>JAEZTC010000015.1 GCA_023421675.1 Bacillota bacterium
TGCTGTTTAAGGATGCTTATGATTTGTTCTTCGGTGAAATTCTTTCTCATTTTTCTCCCCTCCAGATAATGTTATTATATCATCTGGACTAATTTATGAAATGGTACAAATTTTCGGGAGAAGGTCAGACTAACCACCTATCCTGTTTATAGTATTATAATCTAGTCATTAAAATGAACAAATCTATAGTAATAGTAGTGTTTTTCTTGATTACATTATTTGATATAATGAAAAGTAAATGTTTAAGCTATAAATATGAAAAGAGTATCCAACTTTATTGTCACTGATTTCAAGCTTTTTGTAATTTTCAACGGATCAGTATCTAACTCTATTGTTTAATGATATTTTATATAGGATTAGATTATAACGTTTTAAAGCTTATTTGGGTATCCAACTTTATTGTTAGTGAACAATAGTAGTATAGTATAGTTGGAACCCTTATAGATAGGCATTACAAGCATTAGGTTATGTAAATCCATTATTGATACACAGAGAATTGAATTTAATTTAAAACAATTTAATAATTAAAATTCTTGATTTCAAAAACTCAAATCCATAAAATCCTTATATAAAGGGCTGCCTAACAAGGCGGCCTTTTTGCGTTGAATATATTTTGTAAACAAAGATGCTTCTAGCTTCGAAATGCCAATAAATTAATATATTGTAATGCATATAAAGATGAAATATAATTATTTTGCAGGAGATTGTTGATTAACTTGTTAAATGAAGTAAGTTACAGCTTTTATTAGTTCATTTCTTCTGGGAGGGCCAATATGCATAAACCTAGTAAACGAGTTAGAATCATTAGTAGTATTCTATGTTTTATTCTTATTTTTGGGTTTAATTCAAGCTTTGCGTCAGCAGGTAAAACAGATAACTGGGAAACTATATTTTCTTCAAGTAATTTAAAAGATGTTGCATATAATGGGAATAATCTTTATGTTATGGTAGGTAGTTACGGTACAATTAGAACTTCCAAAGACGGAGAGGCCTGGGTAAATCAAAGATCAGGGACAGCGGATTCACTAAATAGTATTATATGGGATGGTAAACAATTTGTTGTAGTTGGTGATGACGGTACTATATTGACATCAACAGATGGAATCAAATGGGTAGAGAAAAAAACTAACACAAAAGCTGTGTTAGAAGATATCATATATGATGGAAAAAAATATATAGCTGTTGGCGGAGAGAATCGCAATGGACAGTTTTATGGCGTAACCATAATTTCAAATGATACTGATATATGGACAATTGGGACAACAGAAATAAATGGCTGGCTAAAATGTATAGCTTCAGATGGAAATAAGCTAATTAGTGTTGTTATGGATGGTAAGATCGTATCTTCTGTTGATGGTATAAAATGGGAATATGTTTACGCTGGACCGGAAGATACCTGGCTAAATTCAGTATCTTGGAATGGAAAAGTTTTCTTGGCTGTTGGTAGTGATGGGATTATATTAACATCATCTGATGGTACAAGGTGGAAAAAACAAGAATCAAATACTTCTAATTATCTTATATGTTGTACATGGGATGGAAAACAATTTATTGTAATAGGTGACGATGATCTTATATTACTTTCAATTGATGGGGTTACATGGAAAAGTAGTGATATTTATTATAGATTATTTCCAAATAATATAGTCCATTGTGGAGACAAATATTTAATTCTTTGTGATTATGAAACAGCACTAATTTCTACAGACTTTATAAATTGGACATATAATGAACCTAAAAGTTTATATGGGTCATTATGTGGCATTGCAAATAATGGCAAATTATTAGTGGCAACAGGGCCGGGTGGAACAATTATAACATCACCTGACGGGACTGACTGGACAAAACAGAATTCACAATCAAGAGACTGCCTTAATGATATCATTTGGGATGGAACGCGTTTTATATGCATTGGGGATTCAGGAACTATACTTTTCTCAAATGATGGCATTAGCTGGACTGCAAAGAAAAATAATTTAATTAAAAGACCTGAAAAAATTTTGTGGAATGGTTATCAGTATATTATTGTTGGTCAAGATGGCTTAATACTTTCATCACCTGATTGTATAAACTGGACAAAGAGGGAATGGAGTTATAATTATGAATTCGCATGGCTTATGGATGTTGCATGGGATGGACACAAGTATATTGCAGTGGGCGAGTTTGGGTTAATGCTAAGTTCTACAGATGGAGTTAATTGGAGAGAGGTGACTTCACCTACAAAAAATAGCCTAAACAGTATAACTTGGAATGGGAGCGAATTTATTATAGCCGGTGACGGTGGCTGTATCATGAAATCTGCTGATGGCTTGAAATGGGACGATATAGGCATTAGTTCAATAAATATAATTGAGGATATAGTGTGGGATGGAAAAAGCTATTCGGTAGTGACCCGTTCAGGAGATATATTTAAATCTACGGATAAAATTCATTGGGTTTTAGAACAGTCAGTTGATAATATTCTAGGTAGAATTGCATGGAATGGATACAGATATATAGCATTAGGAAGAGAACTAATATTAACATCTATTCCAACAGACATAATTAAAGTCATAGTGAATGAAAAACCTGTGGTTTTTGATGTTGCTCCTGTATCTAAAGATGGACAAAATCTTGTTCCGTTAAGGTCAATTTTTAACGCTTTGGGCGCAGATGTAAAATGGGACAACACAACAAAAACTATTACAGGAAAGAAAGGTGATACAACAATCATTCTTAAACTGGATAGTAAAGATGCTCTCGTCAATGGAAAACATGTAGCTTTAGATGTACCGGCTAGCTCAATAAATGGAAAAACTTTTGTCCCTATAAGATTTATTTCTGAAAGTTTGGGTGCGGATGTAAAATGGGATGGTGCAACTCAGACTATAATAATAACAAGTAAATAATTATTAGTATATTTTTTTATTAACTAGAAAGAGCAACTAACGATTAAACAAGCCACTATATTTATTTTAGTGGCTTATTTTACTCTTTACGCTTATTGGTATATTTCCATAACAACTTGCATAACCAATATGCGAATTTTAGTAATATGTCCGTTTCCCAGTATACCTTCCTAAGTTACAACTGGAATCCTTATAAATAGGGCGTTACAAGTGTTGTGTTATGTAAATCCATTATTGATACACAGAGAATTGAATTTAATTTAAAACAATTTAATAATTAAATATCCCCAGATTTCAAAATTCAAATCCTTGAAATCTTTTATATAAAGGGCTGCTGATAAAGCGGCCTTTTATTATTACATAAAAAAGATTGACACTTTGTAATAATATGTATAATATATTAATGTGCATATGCACATTATAATTAATGTGTAATTACATAGCAGAGGTAATATATGACTAGACCGAGAAAATACAGAAGAGTTGCATTTGTACCTGAAAATTCATGCTTCAAGCCTCAGTTAGCCAGTTCTGAAGAAGTCGTACTGAATATCGAGGAGGTTGAAGCCTTAAGACTTTCTGACTTTTTAGAAATGGATCAGGATAAGGCGGCTGAATACATGAATGTATCCAGAGGAACCTTCCAAAGGATTCTAAATTCCGCAAGAAAAAAAACTGCGGATGCACTTGTACACGGAAAAACAATTCATATTAGCGGTGGGGATTACAGAGTAGCTATGGCAAGAAGCTGCTGTAAAAGACAGAGTGGCTTATGCAAACGTCGTGGCTGTGAAAAATGTGATGAATGTGAAGAAATAAAATAATAAATATGAGGTGGATAAAATATGAGCGAAAATGGCTGCAGCTGTGGTAGTACGGATTGTGAAAGTTCATGTTCTGGAGGTTGTGGAAGCAAGCCTCAGGATTTTACAGAAAAAACTCATGAACTTAATTCAATAAAGCGTGTAATTGGCATTGTGAGTGGTAAAGGTGGAGTCGGCAAATCACTTGTAACTTCGATGCTTGCGGTTGGTATGCGCAGGAAGGGGTACAACGTTGGCGTTCTGGATGCCGATATTACGGGACCCTCAATACCTAAAGTATTTGGGATAAACAAAAAGGCAGAAGGGTCCGAGTTTGGCATTTACCCGCAAAAAACACATAATAATATTGGTATTATGTCTGTGAACCTTCTGCTTGAAGAGGATGATGCTCCCGTAATATGGAGGGGACCAATAATTGCTGGGACTGTAAAGCAGTTCTGGACAGATGTTATATGGGGAGAAGTTGATTATTTATTCCTAGATATGCCTCCGGGAACAGGAGATGTCCCGCTTACAGTTTTTCAATCAATTCCATTGGATGGCATAATTATTGTTACATCACCGCAGGACCTTGTTTCTCTTATAGTAAAAAAGGCGTTTAACATGGCTAAATTAATGAACATCCCTGTTTTAGGCATAGTTGAAAATATGAGTTATTTGAAATGTCCCGACTGCGGAAAAGAAATTAAACTTTATGGAGACAGTAAAATAGATGCCATTTCTGAAGCTTTGGGTTTAACACTGCTTGGAAAAATGCCTATTGATCCAGCCATAGCAGAATTGTGCGATAAAGGTGAAATAGAAAAGCATAACACCAACTATTTGGATAATGCTGTTCAATACCTTGAAGAAAAGTTTAGTCGAAGGAGAAGTGAAAATATGATTTTAGCAGTTGCTACAGACGGACAAAATGTATCAGAACACTTTGGAAAGTGTGAAACCTTTACTTTGTTTGAAATTGAGGGGTCTGAAGTTAAAAGTAGAAAAACCGTAAGTACTATTGGTAATCAGCATGGAAACCTTCCTCCTTTCTTAAAAAAGCAAGGGGTGCAGATAGCGATCCTTGGCGGTATCGGTGGTGGTGCAAAGCAGGGCATGGCTGAAAACGGCATTGAGTTTATAGCCGGCATCAGCGGTAACATAGATGAAGTTGTTAAACAGTTCATTAGTGGAAACTTAAAGCCGGGTGTAGGTGAATGTACTGGACATGACCATGAACACAGTCATGGGGAAAATGGCTGCAGCTGTGGAAATCATTAATAAATAGGCTTTTTATAGATAGGAGGGGGTCTTTTGGAGGTAGAGACAAGATTTGTTGTCAGATATGCCGAAACAGACCAGATGAGTATTGTTCACCATTCAAATTACCCTATATGGTTTGAAGCAGGAAGAACTGATTATTTAAAAAAAGCTGGAATGTCTAATTCGGAAATAGAGGCAAAGGGAGTTCTTCTCCCTTTATCTCATATGGAATGTACATTTAAAAGTCCTGCCAAATATGAGGATGAAATTATTGTAAAAACCAGTATTAAAAAGATGACGTGCGCGAGGGTTGAATTTGTATATGAAGTTGTAAACAGCAAGGATAAAAATTTACTTGCATTTGGAACTACAATCCATGCCTGGACCGACAAACTGCTAAGACCACTCAACATTGAAAAAAGATTACCGGAATTTGCCGCATTATTAAGAAGATCTTAAATAAAGAAAAAATGTGTTTTTGAGAGGAAATGTTTTGAAAAATAATTCTGAAAATGCTGTAAAGCTGTTTAAGGAAGGCTATAATTGTTCGCAGGTAGTACTTGGTGCCTATTGCGAAGAATTGGGCATTGAAATGGAAACGGCAATGAAGCTGGCAGCTTCATTCGGCGGGGGAATGGGAAGGCTGAGGGAAGTATGCGGGGCGGTTTCGGGGATGTTTATGGTAGCCGGGCTTAAATATGGATATATTGATCCAAAGGATAATATAAATAAACAAAAGCATTATGAGTTGATACAGAAGCTTGCCGGGTTATTTACCGAAAGGAATGGTTCTATTGTTTGCAGAGAACTTCTAGGCTTGGATAATCATATTGACACTCCAAAGCCCGAAGAAAGAACTGACAGCTATTATAAAAAACGTCCCTGTGCAGAACTGGTAAGAGATGCATCTGAAATTATTGATAGCGTAATTTATTCGGGGGAGGTTGACCATGTCAAACAAGGAATCTATTAATGAAATATCAAAGGATGAATTACTTGAGCTTAATAATATATATGCAAAAAACTGGCTGGCTCATGATGGGCTTTGGTTCCAGTCAATTGAAGAAAAGTACGGCATGGAAGCTGCAATTGATATGGACAGGGAAGCGTGGAGAAGGTTTACTGTTATAGAAGCAAGAAGGTTGATGGATTTTTTGAACTTGGGAGCCAATTCCGGCATTGCGGGCTTAAAAAAGGCACTTTCCTTTAGGCTCTATTCTTCGTTAAATGAAGATGAAACGGTTCTTGAAGGAGATAATGTATTAATATATAAAGTTAAGACCTGCAGAGTACAGCATGCAAGAAGAAAAAAGGGACTCCCGGATTTCCCTTGCAAATCGGTTGGGATAGTTGAATACAGCCTATTTGCCAAGACTATTGATAGCCGTTTTGAAACAGAAGTCTTAAGCTGTTACCCCGATATTACCGATGTATCCTGTAATTGTATTTGGAAGTTCACTTTAAATGAATAGATTAATTTGCTTACACATGAAAATACACCGGTTTTTTAATACCGGTGTATAATGTTTAGAAAATTAAAGTTCTGCCTTGGTTTTCGTATGTTTTCGCCTTGTAAAAAACAATACGGAGCATGTAATAAACAATAATCCGGCCAGCAGCTGTGACACTCTGAACGAACCGATATATAGGCTGTCAGTGCGCATTCCTTCGATGAAGAAGCGTGCAAACCCATAAAGAGCCAGATAAAGAGTAAATACCTCACCCTGAAGTTTTTTGTTTTTTCTGAACCATATCAGGAAAAAGAATAGTGCAAAGTTCCACAATGATTCATATAAAAAAGTAGGATGTACCGCAACACGCTGCATTTTTACCGGATCAAATATTTCCATTCTCCACAATACGGAAGTTGCTGCACCATGGGCTTCCTGATTGACAAAGTTGCCCCATCGCCCAATTGCCTGAGCAAGGGCTACATAAGGAATTGCAAAATCAAATAATTTTAAAACACCGATTTTTCTTTTTCGAGCAAAAATATATGCAACAATTAAAGCTGCAATTATTCCGCCATAAATGGCAAGTCCGCCGTTTCTGGTATTAAAAATCTGTAATAAATCATTTTTATACTGTGACCAGCTGAAAATTACATAATACAACCTAGCACCTACTATTGCTAATGGAGCAGTGAAGAGTACCAGGTCAAAAATATCACTTTGCTTTATTCCGAAGTTTTTACTGCTTCTTGCTGCAAGCAGTACTGCAAGGAAAAACCCAAAAGCTATGATAATACCATACCAATAGACGTTTATTCCGAAAATTGAAAATGCAACACGGTTTATTTCAAACTTAAGACCCAAACCTGGAAATGTTATTGGTTGCATAGTTATCTCCTCTGCTTATAGATTTATATCTGTCCTGTAACAAATTGAACAACAATACTGACTACTACAACAACGAACCATACTATCAAACCGAGCAAAAGTGGTTTTGATCCGGATTTCAACATTTTTTTGAAATCAGTACTTAAGCCTATTGCTGTTAATGCCATGGTTATAAAAAATTTACCGGCTTCAGGGATCAGATGCCTTGCATCCCAGTTGAATAAGCCAAGTGTGTTAAGCAGTGATGTTGCAAGAAAACCTAATATAAACCATGGAAAAATCTTTTTAAAGCTATAGTTAACAACCGATTCAGTACCTTTAACAGTACGCTTTTTCCTCATTGACATAACAAATGCAAACACAAGTGATATAGGTATAATCATAGTTGTTCTTGTTAATTTTACTATGGTTGCATATGCTCCCGCCGTGTTACTGAATGCATACCCGGCAGCAACAACTGAAGAAGTATCGTTAACAGCAGTTCCTGCCCACAAACCAAAGGCTTTGTCTGAAAAGCCCAGTAAATGTCCAAGTGGAGGGAAAATAAGTACCGCTATAATGTTAAATAGAAAAATCGTTGATACCGAATAAGCCACTTCCATTTCTTCCGCTTCAATAATGGGGGATACGGCTGCAATTGCAGAACCTCCGCATATTGCTGTACCAACACCTATAAGGCTCGTCATATTATGAGGTATCTTCATAAGCTTTCCAAAGCCATACGCTGCAATAAATGCAAAGGACAGAGTGAATAGCATTACATAAAGTGATTCTACTCCCGTTTGCCATACCTTTGTCAGGCTAAGACCTGCTCCAAGCAAAATAATGGCCCATTGAAGAATTTTTTTTGAAGTAAATTTTATTCCATCATTAAATAAGACCGGTTTAACAAAAATGTTATTTATTATTATACCCAATACTATTCCAAATACCGGGCCTCCAATTATGGGGAATATACTACCAAGCCATGCAGCAACAATTGCTATTATTAATGCCAGTAGGATTCCCGGCATAAACTTTCTGATCCAGTTCATAATTGTCCTCCTATGATGTTTGATAATATAATTTTAGTATGTAACAAGCATAAAAACAAATTATGATTTGTTATAAAAGCATAAGAAAAATTTATGGGCTTTTATATATAATGATAACCTGGAAGAAGTCGATTTTATCACTATTGAAGATGATAAACGTTATGACTACAAAAAGAAGCTGTATATTTGAATACCTATCCAGAGGTCTGGAGGGTAGGGAAAGAGAAGTTTGATATTTCATGGGGTTTTGTTCTATTTGAAATAAAAAAACTGCTTTTAAGCTTCAATGATTATAAATTTTTTAATCTTAAACCTGTCTAAAACATTTTTTAACAGAAGTCTTCTAACTGATATAAATATGGTTAAATCTGATTTAAACAACTCCGGCAGAAATTGATAAAAACCCTTTTCTTCCAGTTCAAGAGGGCCTATTTCATCAATATAGATTGGAATGGAATTATTTTTAATAGCTTCCTGAATAATCTCAAAGGCATAATCAAAACCTTCAGTGCAAAAACTATAGGTATCAAGGCAGTATTTTTCAACCCAATTTTCAGGAATAAAGCCTTGCTTTCGTGAAAAGGGAACTGATTGGCCACTTGAAAGTCTTGTAATTTGCTGTCCGGCATACTTGCCTTTAATATATATTTTGGGGAGAATGAAACCATCACCCTTTAGTTGCTTTTCATATAAGGATAATAGTCTTGTGGTTTTACCACTGTTTATATTTCCTGTTACTATGTATATCATTTATCAGCCTTCAATCTGTTGTTTAAAAGTTTTGCATATTATTTTAGCGCATTCGTAATCTTCATATGTATCAATATCCAATAGTACGCCTGGACATTCGGTTTCGACAGTTGAAAAACTATGGCTGAATATGAATTTCCTAAGATTATCAAGTTTTTTTGCCGAAAGCAATAATTTTATATAACTTCTGTCCATTAGCAGCGGATGGCCTTTCTGTCCGTTAAAGGCCGGAATAACAATACCTTCTTCTACCTTAAGAAGGCTTTCATAAACATCCCTTGTTATAAAAGGATAATCGCAGGGAGTCATAAAGACTTTACTTCCTGTGGTATGCTCATAGCCAGTTATAATGGAGCTATACATTCCAGCTTTGAAATTACTGTTAAGAACCTGTTCAACCTTGGAATACTTGTCCAGGACAGGGGAGAGCTTTTCATGGTTGTAACCGACCACTACTATAATTTTAGAACAGATATCATACATTGCATTTAAACAATGTTCAATAATTGTTTTCCCGCTTAGCTCCAGCAAGGGCTTATATAAACTTATCCGTGAGGACAATCCTGCAGCCAGAATAATACCTTCTGTACTCATATATCACCACATCCATTGAACGATAAATGCAGCAGTCAGCACACTTATTGATGCGGCTGGTTTGTAACACAAGTCTGGCAATGTTTTCATTTTTGCTTTGAGCTTTATGTAAGCAATATGTTTTTCCTTATCTCTGCTTGCTATTATATTACAAAGTATTATTGTTATATAAATTGTTGTGCTATTTACTATACCTTCAAGAGGAATAAGCTTAAAAAGCTTTGTAACAGTACTATAGGGGTAGGATGGCATTATCCACACCGGTAATACCAGAACGCCTGCAGCATATAAAGTTCTCCACAGTAAGCTGATAGCTGAAATCTTCAGAAAAGGGTGAACAGTATTCTGCTTATAATGAATTAATCTAATTACAGCATAGAAAGTAATTCCTTCCAAAACAATAGATAGCATAGGACAAACAACGATAACCAAATTACTTGTCATGAACAGGTTTACAAGCTTTATTGATGCCGCTACTGACGATGTCATAAGTACTGCAGCAATTTTACCCGTCTTCTTATAAACTACAGCCATGAATAAATAGGCGAGTGGGAACCAGATAAAGGATCCTATATTAAGAAGGGTGATATGAAGTAAATGCCCTATTGTTGCTTCTTCAAGCCCCCAAACTGCTCCCCAGAAGATTATGATGTTAAAGTTTTTTTTCATATTTCAGCACCTATGTTTTAATCCAACATATTTTATGCATTTATTCATTCTTGTATTCCGGTTAAGCGTTAGTTTGATTGCTTAGAACAATATTAACCGCATTTCTTATTTCTTCAAAGCTAGTACACCGGCAGATATTAGCCTGGAGCCATTCCTCAATTACGTATTCCTCGGCATCAGGATGTATGCTTGCAAGGGAATGGCATACCATCAAAAAGCCGGAGGTACAATAACCGCACTGAAATCCCCAGTTTTCTACAAAGGCTTTCTGAATAGGTACATTCTTAAGACCTTCAATAGTTGTTACTTTGTGTCCAATGGCTTCCACAGCCAGAATAAGGCAGGATTTCACAGGCCACCCGTCTAAAAGGACCGTACATGCACCGCAGTCACCATTCTCACAGCCTGGTTTTGCCCCTGTAAGTCCTAGTTTATCCCTTAAGACATAAAGCAATATATCTGAAGGATTAACTGCTACACTGTGTTTTCTTCCGTTTATATCAAGTTGGATAACACTATCGCCCTCCACCTTAAACATTTAAACTTCCTCCATTTTTTCCATTACATTAATTAGTGTGTTTTTAAGTACAAATTTCCTGTAATCGCCGGATGCAGATATATCACTTAAAATTGGGGCAGGAAGGACTTTAAGTATATTACCTGCTCGTTCCTCCATGGAAGTGTTTTTTTCATTAAGGTTTTTTTCAATCTTTTCCGAACGGAATGGGAAGGAGCAGACTCCGCTCATGGCCAGTCTTATTTCATTATCCTTTTTGAGTGCAGCAATTGATAACAGCGGATAATCAATTTTTTCATTTTTGGTTTTCTTAACATGAACAAAAGGCAAATCCATAAATTCTTTTTTTATGATAAACTGGACAATAAATTCACCCTTTTGAAGCTTCAGGCTTTTATCGAATACATCTTTTACAGGGAGCTGTTTAAGCTCGCCGTCACTTGCAACAATAACATAGGCGTCTGATAAAAGAAGCGGCAGCAGTGTTTCCTTATATATTATAGTTCCGCAAACATTTCCTCCAATTGTTATTCTGCATTGATTTGTGTGATCGGCAATCCTTCCGCATGCTTTTTCAAGAAGAGAGAATAATTTTGATTCGGATATTCTTGAAAGAGTTACAGAGGAGCCAATTATAAGTACATCATTGCTGAATTCCAGTACATTACATTCGGGTATGGCTTTAAGGTCAATTATTGCCTGTGTCTGGATGTTATGAACTCTTGCCATGCTTATTATTTCGGAGCCTCCGCTATAATAGAACGGATTTTTGGATTTAGAATCTAACTCTCCGTATGCGTTAATAGCTTCTTGAATTGTATCAGGCCTGTAATAATCAAATTTAAACGGAATCATACAATACCCCCGGTTTTTGTTCTCCAGATATATTCGGGAGTAATCGGTAACTGATTAAAATCTGTTTGAGCTGCTGAAGAAAGCGCATTTGCCAATGCTGCGGGGATACCTATAATTCCGTGCTCGGCAATGCCTCTTTGCCCATAAGGAGCATCAATTTGAGGAGTTTCAATAAAATCAACTAAATATTGAGGTTCTTCACCTATGTGCATAACTTTATAGGTACGGAGACTGGTTGTAAGAACCTTGCCATCTGTATCATACATAAAGGCTTCTCTGCTTCCAAGGCCAAGCCCCATACACATTCCGCCTGTAATCAAGCCTCTTACTGTCTTGGGATTTAAAACCCTGCCGGCATCAATAACTGTTGCTGCTTTGAGGAACCTATACGTATATTCCTTTGTATCATATTCAATTTCAACTGCTTGTGCACCGACAGTCCAAGCTGGGCCTGGCTTACCCTTACCGCTTTCAGAATCAAGGTCCGTTATATGGCTCATAATAAAACTGCCTCTGCCCATAATCTGCCCCTCAATTGCATTACCGTTAGGATATTTGTAACCGTGCACCAAGTCTTTAAATGAAATGTAAATGTTTTGATCCTGCTTAAGCAAAACCTTTTCATTTTCTATGGTTAAATCCTCCGGAGGGCATCTCATTGCAACAGCCGCAAGGCTTTTCAACTGCTTGATTAAATCCTCGGCAGCTCTTAATGTAGCTCTGCCTGCCATATAAGTGGTCATGCTTGCAACTGTCTTCCAATGCTCAGGGCTGACCTGTGTATCAACCTCAAGCTTTACATGTATTCTGTTTATATCCATTTTCATTTTTTCTGCAAGTATTTGAGCTAGTACAGTTTTCATACCCGGACCTATTTCAACCACTCCGCTGTTAAGATTAATACTTCCATCAGTGTTGAAGGTAAGGAAAACACTTGATATTGAGTCGGTCGGGGAGTCGGAGGTTTTCCAGAAGCAGCTCATACCCTTTGCCTTTATTTTATGGTTTCCAATATCAATCCGCATTCCTTCGCCCCAGTCTATTACATTCTTTAATTTTTCAATACAGGAAGTAAGATTACCAATATTACTTGAGGTTGTTTTCACCTTTGTTGGTGTGGTTCTTCCCGGGGTAATAGCATTCCTTAATCTCAACTCCAAAGGGTCTGTCCCGAGTGTAAAGGCAAGCTTATCCAGGGTTCTTTCTACACAGAAGGTAAAGGATGCATGTCCGAAGCCGCGGAAGGAGGTTGAGTATGGGTGGTTTGTGTATACGCAAAGGGAGTCGCACCATACATTTTCAATATTGTATGGACCTGTACAGCCAACGGCAATCGATTTTGCCAAGCGGGGGCCGATATCCGAATAGGCTCCGGTGTCAACAAGGTAAGTCATTTCTGCAGCTTTAAGCAAACCATCCTTTGTAGCACCAAGTTTAATTTTAGCCTCCAAGCCCAAGCGGCACGGGGAAGTAACGATATCATCCTCTCTTGAATTTGCCAATTTTACGGGCAAGCCTCCAACGGATTTTGATGCAATATATGCCAGGATCTCCAGCTGAACAGGGGCTTTCCCACCAAAGCCGCCGCCTACCAGCGGTGTTTTTACAACAACTTTTCCTTCCTCTATACCAAAATATTTGCTGATAATTTTTTTTACTGAATAAGGGGCCTGGGAAGATGTACTAATAATAACCCTGCCGTCTGCGTGAATTTCAGCACGTGTGTTTCTCGTTTCCATAGCAATATGGTCTGATTTGGGAAGCATATAGCTTGCTTCAACAATTATTTCACTTTGGGCCCAACCTTTTGTCATATCGCCTTTTCTTATTTTGATTCTTTCAGCAATGTTTGTATTAGGTTCGGGTGACACATCCTTGACAGCATGCTTGTATTGAACAAGTTTTTCGTGAATTAAAGGAGCGTCAGCTTTTAGTGCATCACTTGGTGAATGTACCACAGGCAACGGTTCATATACAACCTTTACCAGCTTTGCAGCATGCATAGCTTCTCGTTCGGTATCTGCCACTACCAATGCCACCGGTTCTCCAAAATATCTTACTTTATCTGAAGCAAGTGGGGGACGGTCTTCAAGCACAACACCGCATAGAATCGGAAAGCTTTCTCCGGTAACTACAGTATGAACACCGGACGCTATTAAAGCTTCCGATGTTTCAATTGTTTTAATTTTTGCATGAGCATAAGGACTTGTAACCATCTTTACGTGTAAAATACCTTGCTGGATATAGTCATCTGTATATTTGGCATTACCTGTTACTTTGTCCCAGGCTTCCTGACGTTGAATGCTCTTTCCGATTACAGAAGTTGTTTCCAAATGAAACCCTCCTTATGTACTTTTTTCCTTTACAATAAATGTACTTTTTTATCCTTTCCATCCTATGGGGTTTTATTCTTTCACGGAGAGCACAGTCACATATTTAAAAAAATCAGAATTAGCCAATGAACTGAGCCTTATCCTATTCCTTTTAATCGACTAAATTCATTAAGAATCCTGCTAATGTGGTAGTTGAATATTATATTTTGATGATTCTCAGTATAATCGCACTTTTTAACCTCGCATAAATATAATCGTTTAAGTTTTTCCTTGTTTTCGGTATTCAAGCTGAATTCAGTGCCAAACTCGCTGATTGTCCTCATGTTCGATAGGATATCCCTCAGAGATTCAAGGTCATTGTTTATTGCAAGCAATTCAGGGCTTTTTTTTGGCTTGAATTCTTCTTTGTAAGTTTCCAAAGTTTTAATTGTATTGATAATTTCAATTCTCAAGTTGCCCAAGTCAACACCTTCGCGTGAACAAAGAAATGCTATCAATACTTTAGAAATTTCTAATGTAATATTGTCAAGATTTTGACGGATTTGTTTGAGGTTATTTTGGGGAAAAACTGTATAATTTACAATAACAGCTACTACAATTCCGATAAATGTATTTAGAACTCTGCTAAAACTGTATTGTATAGGATTTTTGTTATTGAGGCTTAGCATAATAGCTGCAAACATAACACCTGCAATTGGAACTGCACGATCCCAATTAAAAGCATTGCATATAAAAATGAGAGCAATTGTGCCTAATCCCATCAGTATGGCATTTCCTGGCTGAATATATATAAAAGCAATTCCGGTAACAGCTCCAATTAAAGTACCGATTATTCTGTATAACCCCGCTTTATAAGTACTTGATATAGAGTTTTCCATAGAAAATATCGCAGCAATTACCGTAAAAAAGGGATATTCTAACTTAAGTGATTTTGAAATGAGGACGCTTAAAAAAACTGCAATAGCAGTTTTAATATTTCTTTTCCCAATTCTAAGCTTCAACAGCAAGCCTCCTAGTATTATTTAATCATTATTCTATCCCAATATTTTTCATTTATTAGAGTAACAAACCGATCCGGGGAATTTGGTTTAGATATTGCCGGTTTTGGCAAGCTTGCAGTAAAGAAATTTCTTACTTGGAAGGAATGAGAACACTCAAATTGTTTGACGGGAGAGGAGGGAACTAAGTAGAGATTACTATAAGCAGATTTTATTTAGAAGAATAACGTATCATAATTGACCAGTTACGACTCAATTATGATACGTTAAAATACATTCTTAATATTTTACATTATGCTTTCTTAAACTTTTTTGTATTGATCGACGCTAACAACAAAAATTGTTGCTCCCCCAACATTTATTTTTTTTGTTAAAGGAGGGCTTACGGTTCCAGCAGGGTTAGGAAGCTGAACGCTTTTTGTACGTTTTTTAGAATTGTCCCTTAGTATCTCTATGACCGATTCAACCTCATTATCATCAATGCCAATGACCAATGTAGAATTTCCTGACCTTAAAAAGCCTCCGGTGGAACACAGCTTTGTTACGCTGTGTTCCTTTGAATTAAGAATATCAATTATTTTATTTATATCTTCGTTGTTTATTATGGCAAAAATAATTTTCATATGGCACCTCTTTCATTTTTTTTTGCCCAAATATTTATACTTCAAAGTTTCAACAGATGTGTAAGTTGTTAATGAGTCTGCCATAGTATTTATATTCAAATTTTGCTTAAGTTTTGTTTATTGCAGAATTTATTGCCCTAGATAAACTAAAAAAATATTAAAGTACCTGAATAGAACTCTCACCTATAATTTTTGTATAACGATTCCTTAATGAGGTTTTGTCTGTTTCTAAATAATCATTCATAACCTTTTTAAGATCAAGAACATCATTCATCTCATAATATCCGGTTTTTCCATGAATAAAGTTGACAGCACGAATAGCGCCCAGTGCAAATGCCCGTCTGGAGAAAGATTCATGGGATATCTCCAATTTATCATCTTCACCTATTATCATAACTTCATGTTTTCCTACCACACCTCCGGCTCTGATTGCATTTATAGACACCTCTGCTGAAGTACTTAAAGCACCTGAAGATAATAATCCTTTTTCAATTTCAACAGCTATTTTTTTTGCAGTACCGGAGGGGGCATCCTTCTTATGTTTATGGTGTATTTCGGTTATCTGAAAGTCATAATTGCTTAATATGTTTGCTGCAAGATTTGTTAAAAGCATAAGTACATTAACCCCAAGAGTAATATTGGGAGCATAAACAATACCATTTCTATGGTTGTTTGCAAGAATGAACAATTTTTTGAGGCTTATTTTTGAAAAGCCTGTTGTACCTATAACAACATTAACTTTCATTCTTGAAAAAATTCTCGCGTTTTTTATAGAAGCTTCGGGGTTTGAAAAATCAATTGCTACGTCAGGTTTAGTCCTGAATATAATAGTTTCTAAATTATCAGAACCCTCCATAACAATACCTGTATTGCTGCAACCTATTACTTCACCTAAATCTTTCCCTTTTTTATCACTGCTTGGACTGCAAACTGCAGCAACAAGTTTTATATTTTTCTGCTCCAACAATATTTTTGCAATTTCCTTACCTGTTTTTCCTAATCCGCATATGCATACTCTGGTCATAATTAATACCTCCATTTTTTATGAAAAACTAAAAAACGCTACGGAGAAGTATCCATAGCGTATGCTAAAAAGGGTATACCGATAAAAGGTATATCAAAGCATCACAATCACCTTCTCTTCCAACGCTTACGAGATTAGCTGACGGGTTCGGATCGAAAGAGTTTAACCCTACCGGAATCTCCGGATTAACCCCTGAATAAAATTGGTTTTCCCGCTCCATTACTGGATTCAGCGCGAATAATATTAAATTATATAAAAAGGCAGAAAACTCATTTAATAGAGCTTCCCACCCAAGAAGCCGGTTTCTTGAAAACGTAAAATACGTCCAACCGTGATTAATTGAATATATTGTATTTTAAAATTTATTTGCTGTATTTTTTAAATAAATCATCCAAAGCTTCACGAAGCAAAAATGCTTCTGTTTTTTCAGTTTCCTTGGATAGCTCCGAAAGCCTGTCAACCTGAGTCTTTGTAAAATAGCTTGATTTCAGAACCATACTTTCTGCTTCTGAAAGACATACCTTATTCTTTCCAAGCTTTTTTGCTCTAAACATTGCACTGTCTGCTACCCTGAACAATTCAACTGCGTTTTTTGCATCTCTCGGATAACTGGCTATACCACAGCTGATAGTAATATATACATCAACCGACTTGTTTTTATCACTTAATCTAAATGTATTATCGGAGAGATATCGTCTTATTTCTTCCATTTCCATAAAACTTCTTTCAGCGCCCTTTTTTACAAGAAGAAGGTTTAATTCATCCCCATGGCGAGTCATTAAGTCTATTTCTGAAAGGTTTTGCCTGAATACGGAAACAAGTTTTTTTATAACTTCATCACCAATTGGGTATCCATGTATTTTATTTGTATTTTCAAAATTATCTATATCAGCTACTGCAATACTGAAAGGACCATCTCCATTGTGTATTAAATCTTCAACCTTAAATATGAACTCCTCTTTATTTACTAAGGCATTTTCCATTATATAATATCCTCCGTATATAGGAGCATATCAAATTAATATATATATGTCAATATAATATAAACATATATATATTAATTTTAATCTGACTAACCTTTCCCAAATAATAAAATTTGACTATAGAAAACTTTGTGAAAGGGTTTATACCTGAGATGAACTATTAATTCAGTTAATCTGTTATCTTTTTGTTTTTTTATATATTATTTTAGTATGTATTAATTATAAAAACCAATTATGATTTATTATGGTTTCATAAGAAAAATTTATGAAACTCTTTATATTTAATGATTTATTTTATACAATTATAGAATGAATGTAGTAGGGAGTAATTTATTATGGTTGATTCAAAGCTTAATACTTTTATTAATGTTGCCAAGTTGAAAAGCTATACAAAGGCAGCTGAATTGCTTAACCTGACTCAGCCTGCAGTAACGCAGCATATAAAACAGTTGGAAGAATACTATAATGTAAAACTTATTGATAAAAAGGGCAGACAGATTTTCCTGACGGAAGAGGGGAAGCTTCTGTTGCAATATGCAAAGGAACTTGAGACAAACGCACTTCTAATTGAAAGAAAGCTTAGAAATAAAACTGAATTGGTTAAAAGATATAACCTGGGTGCCACATTAACCATAGGTGAGTATGTGTTACCTTCTCTCCTAGGTAAGTATAAACAACTTCATGAAAATATTGATGTAATTATGAATGTTAATAACCTTGAAGGTGTTCTTAAACGGCAAAGAAGTGGTAAAATTGATTTAGGGGTTGTTGAAGGGCCTTTTGACAAAACTAAGTTTAATTATAGAAAATTCAAGGACGATGAACTTGTACTCGTAGCTTCACCACAGAATAAATTCGCACAGATGAATAAAGTCTTTATCAAAGATGTAGTTAAGGATTGCCTTTTGATTTTGCGTGAAAAGGGATCGGGTACAAGGGTTGTATTTGAAAATAAACTTGAGGAATTGGGATATAACCCTTCAGATTTGAATGTTTATATGGAGATTGGAAGTCTTGGCGCAATAAAATCACTTGTTGAAGCCAATCTTGGCTGCACTGTCATTTCAAGAGAAGCTGTGAGAAAGGAGGTGCAATCAGGAACGCTTGTAGTTGTACCTATTAAGGATGCCAGAATTATGAGGGAATTTAACTTTATATATCTTGATAATAGCCCTATGGAATTTATAAATGAATTCATGGATTTCTTACTAAGTAGCTGATTTGTGTCTTATATATGAAATAGCTAGGTTTTACAGTCAATCCATCTCTTTACTCTCCTTTTCCAAGAAAAAAGCTTAATAACAATATAATAATAACTATAGATGTTATAATTACATACCTAAAATCCTTTTCATGCATAAAAGTTATGATAGATGCTGCAACTCTATACACAGGGGTCAGTATCAGTAATAGTATACCTGCCATAATAACAGCATATGGCTTCAATGAGACAAGGCCGGTTACAATTTGAGCAATGGATGTCGGAAATTTATTAACCGGATAACCACTGTCTCCGGTTACCAGAAGCATTATCAGTCCTATACCGATAACAGTGGCACTGACAATAACTCCAAACTTTAAAGTTTTGCTTAATAATATCTCGGTAGTTTCTATTTTGTTCTTTGTAGCGTCATTCATAACTTTACCCCTTTTATAATCATTTCAATTGAAATGTAAATTAATATAGGTATAAATATAATCCTTAAAGTAGTACTTTTTAAATGCGGCATAATCCTAGTACCAATGGTTGCACCTGTTAAAACTCCCAAAGCTACCGGTGCGGCTATTGCAGGATCTATATTTCCTCTTGAAAGGTATATGCCGGCGCTCGCTGCAGCAGTTACCCCTATCATAAAGTTACTTGTTGCTGTTGAGACTTTCATAGGAAGTTTCATAAATGTATCCATTGCCAATACCTTGAAAATTCCGCTTCCTATGCCTAGAAGTCCTGATATTACGCCTGCAATGTACATCATACCAAATCCCTTCTGAATACCTGTAACGTTATAGGACACTTTTTTGCCTAAAGCCTTATCATAATATTCACTGTTAAGATTCAGTTTTATAGCAAGGTGTTGTGGCTCAACATATGCGGGAAGTTCTTGTTTTCGTCTCTTAAACATGTTAAAAGCTGAATATAATAATAGCATGCCAAAGATTATAAATAAGTATTTGGGATCAACCAAACCTGCTATAAAGGCTCCCGTTAGCGCTCCTGTAGTTGTTGCTGTCTCGAGAAACATTCCTACACGGACATTTGTTATTTTATCTCTCAAATATGCGATTGCAGAACCGCTTGAAGTTGCTATTACAGATATGAGACTAGCCCCTATGGCATACTTGATATCAATTCCCATCAAAATGGTTAATGCAGGAGTAATTATTATTCCTCCTCCAAGTCCGAGCAGCGAACCTAAAAAACCTGCAATTATTGCAAACATAAAAATCTCGATTGTTATAATCATTTCAAAAATATCCTCTTCTTATGAATTTAATTTTATTCTGCTATTAAAGAAGACTGGTTTAACAATAATATTATTCATTAGTATGCCCAACACTATTCCATATGGGTGTACTGTCATTTATATTCACCTAATTTACTTAACTGGAAAGTAAGGGCACTTTTCACATATACAGTCTTTATTTTTGTTATATTGTTTACAAACATATATTGACTCTGGTAACTTGTTAAAATAATCTGTAACTTCAATGAATGAATTAATTGATGTTATAGCTTCACGTTTACAGCATCTTGGTCCTCCATGCTTACCGATTTCCAATAATGCACGACCTGTCACCATATTTGCATTACCTCGCTCAGAGGAAGACATAGGAGTCGCTCCTTGAATTATGGATAAGGCAATGCCTGATCCGGTTCCGGAACCACAATTTCCAAGAAAGCCACAACTTCCTCCTTTAATATCTTTACCTCGTTTTACAGCTTCGGTAATTTTAAATGAATCTCTTTTTTCAGATATGTTTTGATAACATGTAACTAAAACAGCGGGTACAATGCTGTGATATTCCGGTCCATGCATATTTAATCCTGGAAGTTCAAAGATTTTTTGTGCAAGCCTGATTGGATGTACCTCATCACTGCATATCAATAGCCGTTCTACCTTGCCAAGAATATCAAGACTATGGCATGAATCACATATAAAATGCCCCTTTGGACATTTTACATGAGTATCAAAAATATTTCCACATATATCACAAAGTTCTTTAGTGGTTGCATCTTTTAAATATTCAAGCTCTTGACCGCAAATTATGCATCCTTCTGTTTTCTTTGACACAGCATTTTGGTTATTCATAATAGTACCTCTGCTTTTTTATAAATATTCTATTATATATTAACACTATTTTGTAATGTTATCGAGAATATGCTGTTCGTTAAAAACAGAGCTTTAGGCTATTAATATTACATTTAAGCATTTATTGACAATTCTCTTCACAGACAATATAATAATATAAAACATATAGGATTAGTAGGAAAGAGAGGTGATTTATATGAAGATCTCGACTAAGGGAAGATATGGGCTAAGAGCAATGGTCGATCTTGCGGCCAATTCAAAAGGAGAACATGTTGCACTTTGTAATATTGCTGAAAGACAGGGGATTTCAATAAATTATCTGGAACAGGTCTTTTCTATACTTAGAAAATCAGGGTTGGTTAAAAGTGTTAAGGGTGCACAGGGAGGATATGTTTTGAATGAAAACCCGGAAAATATAAAGGTTGGACGAATTTTGAGAGCGCTTGAAGGTCCACTTTCAATAATTGATGAGAATGATGAGAACCCAGGCAGTGGTGAAACAAGTATACAGCATTGTTTAAAGGTTATTGTATGGGATAAAATAAATAAGTCCCTGAATGATCTGGTAGATTCAATGACATTAAAGGATCTTGCAGATAAATATCGTAAAATGAATGGTACCGAAACTATAATGTATTATATTTAAATTATGTAGATAAGAAAAATAATATTCAAAAATTATTTTATTATAGAATTACTTAGTGAAAGGATGATTCAAAATTGGGGATGTGTTAAAGAAAAATATAAGTACAATTGTGGTTCATGGCAGTAAAAGCTATGATCAGCATACGGGAGCAATTAGCTTTCCTATCTATCAAAGCGCAACTTTCAGACACCCTGGTCTTAATCAGACTACGGGCTATGAGTATTCACGCCTTCAGAACCCTACAAGAGAGGAACTTGAAAATACTGTTGCATGCCTCGAAGGGGGCAGATTCGGGTTTGCCTTTTCAAGTGGTATGGCGGCAGTGTCAACCATACTTTCTCTTTTTGTTCCAGGAGAACATATCATTGTTTCAGATGATCTTTATGGAGGCACCTATAGGATATTTGAAGAGATATACAGTAAGTACGGCATTGAATTTAGTTATGTTGATACAAGCAACATAAGTGATATTGAGAATGCAGTAAGACATAACAGTAAAGCTATCTTTATTGAAACCCCTTCTAATCCTATGATGAAAGTGGCTGATTTGAGAAAAATATCAGAACTTTCAAAAAGTTTTGGAATGATTATGATTGTTGATAACACTTTTCTTACTCCATACTTTCAAAGGCCATTGGAACTTGGCGCAGATATTGTTATTCACAGTGGAACAAAATATCTGGGAGGGCATAATGATACTCTTGCAGGCTTGATTGTTGTTGATGATGTTGATCTGGCTGAAAGACTAAAGATGGTTCAAAAGTCGGAAGGTGCTGTACTTGCTCCTTTTGATAGCTGGCTTATGTTAAGAGGTATAAAAACACTGGGGGTACGTCTGGAAAAACAGCAGGATAATGCAATCAAAGTTGCAGGATGGCTTTCCGGTCATAAAAATGTCACAAAGGTTAATTATGTTGGGCTGCCTGAACATGAAGGATATGAGTTATCAAAATCTCAAGCATGCGGTTTTGGTGCAATGATTTCCTTTTATGTAAAAGATAAATGTATTGTTGAAAAAGTTCTTGAAAAGGTCCAGATAATTGCTTTTGCTGAAAGCTTAGGTGGGGTAGAAAGCTTGATAACTTATCCTGTTATACAGACGCATTCAGCTATACCACAGGAAATGAGGGAGAAAATAGGGGTTACTGATACTTTACTAAGACTTTCAGTAGGGATTGAGGCGGTAGAAGATATTATTTCAGATCTGGAACAAGCATTGGAATAAAATATAGAGATGTATCAGTATAACATAACAAACGAAGGCCATTTTTAATTAAGTTTATGTACATAGGGATATTGTTACTGATATTGCAAACAATATTAATGTCCGAAAGGATAATATATTTCAGAGGGGCGATGCTTGTGGCACATAACAAAAAGTTGGTACCTAAAGCTGAAAACGCACTTGATAAACTGAAATATGAAGTTGCTGCCGAACAAGGCATAGAACTAAAGGATGGAGACAACGGGGATATTACAGCAAGGGATGCCGGAAAAATCGGAGGTAACATGGTTAAAAAAATGATAGAGTATGCCGAAGAGCATATGAGCAAGAAAAACTAGGTAAGGCCCGACAGGGCCTTATCTTTTTTAGTGGGTAAAAATACCTCCTTAATGAATCTAATAAATCTTCACAATATCTACAAATTTCATTGCTATTATGTATTAATTAAAGTTTGAGGTTAAACAGGAGGTTTAAATGGACAGCAAAATAACCAGTATTAAGCTGCAGGTGGATGGAATGACCTGTGCAGGGTGCGAACTCCGTATAGAAAATGCATTAAAAAAACTTAATGGTTTAACCAAAGTAAATGCTTCATATTCTAATGCCATAGTGACTATCAGTTATAGTTCCAGTATACTGGCACTCGACAAAATTATTGGGTCAATAGAGCAGTTAGACTATAAAATTAAAAATAAGCCAAAGGAACGTACTGCTGTGAACGTTAATAACTCCAGAAGTGTTATGCGTAAGGTGCTTCGGGTTAACAGCATGACAGGTTCAGACTGTGAATCGCTAATTGAAGGCAGTATTAAAAAGCTGAGTGGTGTGATAGATATTAATGTAATGTTCAAAAGTTCAAATGCTTATGTAACATATGATTCCAATGTTATTACTCTTGAACAAATAGCAATGCACATTGAAAAACTAGGTTACAGCATAATAAACAAGCCTCAGAACAGTGCTATTCTAGACGGCAGCGGCAAAAGGCCTAATGAAAAAGAATCCCTAAAGAAAAAGTCACAAATAAATCAAATTCTGGGTATAGGTATAATTGTACTTGCAGCTTACGTTATTATAAATAATGCAATTGGCTTCAATTTCAGCTTTATTCCCCAGATTAACCAGTCAATGGGCTACGGCATACTTTTCGTAGTAGGCTTAATAACATCAATTCATTGTGTTGCAATGTGCGGAGGTATAAACCTTTCCCAATGTGTTTCCTACAAGCAGCCAGAAAGAAATGATGGCAAGCTTTCCAAACTTAAGCCGAGTCTTATGTATAATTTGGGGAGGGTCATTTCTTACACTTTAATAGGCGGATTGGTGGGAGCTTTAGGCTCTGCGGTAAGCTTCTCCAGCACAACTAAAGGGATAATTGGTATATTGGCTGGACTATTCATGGTAATAATGGGACTTAATATGCTTAACATTTTCCCATGGCTTAGAAAAATCAGTCCAAGAATGCCCAAGGTACTGGCTAAAAAAATTAATAATGGAAAGAAACAAAGAGGACCTCATGTAGTTGGCCTTTTGAACGGTTTGATGCCATGCGGTCCCCTGCAGTCAATGCAGTTATATGCATTGGGCACAGGAAGTTTCCTTGCCGGAGCATTGTCAATGTTTCTATTCAGTATAGGTACAATGCCTTTAATGTTTGGGTTTGGGGCGTTAGGCTCATTGCTCAATAGTAAGTTTACGCACAAAATGATGAAGGTCAGTGCAGCACTGGTTTTAATTCTTGGAATTATAATGGTTAACAGAGGTCTTAACCTTTCAGGGGTTAATCTGGTTGCGTATGCAGCTCCTCAATCTGTCAGCTCTGAAAATATAGCAAAAATAGAGGGCGATGTCCAGGTAATAAATACAAGGCTTTTATCAAACAGCTATACACCAATCATTGTACAGAAAGGTATCCCGGTAAAGTGGGACATTAGTGCTGACAGTGGTGATATTAACGGTTGTAACGGTACTCTGGTTATTCCTGAATTCAATATAGTAAAACAGCTTGCGCCCGGAGATAATATAATTGAGTTTACACCTGATTCAGAAGGGAATATAACATATACATGCTCAATGGGTATGATAACAAGTGTTGTTAAAGTTGTTTCGGATGTTGCCAGTGTTTCAAACAGTGATATTGACGAGGCCAATAGTAGTTCCAACAGTGCTCCTGGGTGCTGCGTGAGATAAAGTCAAAGGCAGTGTACAATTTACAGTTTACAATGTACAGTTAAAAGATAAGTTGAAAGGAAAGAGCTAGTTGACAGATGGCAAGAGGACAGTTAAAAGCAATTTATAAAGGCAATTGAGAATTGAGAATGGAGAATTGAGAATTAAAGACCAATAAAAGATAATTTGAGAATTACTTAGATAGATGTGGTAGTTAAGGGAGATGAGAAGTTTGTTGCAGAAAACAACAATTAAAATATCCGGTATGTCATGTGCGGCTTGTGCTGCTAGAATTGAAAAGGGTTTAGCTAAGCTTGAAGGTGTTGATAAAACAAGCGTCAATTTTGCTGTTGAACGTGCTTCGGTTGAGTATGATGACAAGCTTGTTGATATTGGCATGCTTGAGGAAACAGTTAAAAAGCTGGGTTATGATGTTGTTAAAGAAGAAGCCCCAAATGAAAATAAAATAGAATTGAAAGTTTCGGGTATGACTTGTGCAGCCTGTTCATCGAGGGTAGAAAGAAAGCTGTCCAGACTTGAAGGCGTTAGTAGGGCTTCTGTGAACCTGACGACCGAAAGAGCAAGTGTTGAGTATGATCCGTCCAAAATAAAAGTTTCCAGGATGATTAACGAAATAAAAGCTTTGGGTTATGGCGCAGAAAGGGCTGAAGAGGTTTCTGCAGACAGGGAAAAAGAACAGCGGGAAAAAGAAATCAAGAAGCTTAAAATTAGCCTTATAATTTCCATAATTCTTAGTTCGCCGCTCCTACTTGCTATGCTTCTTTCAGTTATGGGGATTGAGATTCAATTTTTGCATAACCCATATTTTCAACTGATTATAGCAACACCAATTCAGTTTATAATCGGCTTTAGATTTTACAAGCATGCTTTTCTGGCCCTAAAAGCCAAGAGTGCAAACATGGATGTGCTTATATCCATGGGAACTTCTGCAGCCTATTTTTTCAGCCTCTATAACGTGTTCTTTGAAGAGTTGCAGCATGGAATGATGAAAAGTTTATATTTTGAAGCGGCTGCAATTATTATAACACTTATATTACTAGGTAAATATTTTGAGGCAGTTGCAAAAGGCAAGACTTCTGAAGCAATAAAAAAGCTTATGGGGCTTCAGGCAAAAACAGCAAGGGTATTGCGGGAAGGAATGGAAACTGACATACCCATAGAGGAAGTTGAAACCGGTGACATAGTAATAGTAAGGCCTGGCGAAAAAATACCGGTAGACGGAAAAATTATAGAGGGTAACTCATCTGTAGATGAAGCAATGCTAACTGGTGAAAGTCTCCCTGTAGAAAAGAAGGCCGGAGATTCTGTAATAGGTGCGACAATAAATAAATATGGAACTTTCAGGTTTGAAGCAACCAATGTGGGCAAGGACACTGCACTTTCACAAATTATCAAGATGGTTGAGGATGCTCAGGGTTCAAAGGCACCAATACAAAAAATTGCAGACAAGGTTTCGGGAATTTTTGTTCCAACAGTTGTAGGCATAGCATTGGTTACATTTGTAATATGGTATCTCATTACAGGAGACTTTTCCAAAGCAATAATAAGTGCTGTAGCTGTACTGGTAATAGCTTGCCCATGTGCATTGGGACTGGCTACTCCGACAGCAATAATGGTAGGAACCGGTAAGGGTGCGGAAAATGGAATACTAATAAAGGGCGGGGAACACCTTGAAACTGCATATAAGCTGAATGCGGTAGTGCTTGATAAAACAGGAACAATAACAAAAGGTGAGCCCGAAGTAACCGATGTTATTTCTCTAGACAATCTTGACCAAAGTGAAGTATTGCAGCTTGCAGCAATTACTGAAAAAGCTTCGGAGCATCCGCTTGGTGTTGCAATTTATGAAAAAGGTAAGCAGCAATTTGGAAGTATACCAGATGCTGAAAAGTTTGAAGCAATTCCCGGCCGTGGAGTATTGTCTGTGGTAGAAGGAAAAACAATATACATTGGAACAAGAAAGCTAATGAATGAAAAAAATATAGAGGTAGGAAGCCTGGAATCAACTATTACCAAGCTTGAGGACGAAGGAAAGACAGCAATGTTGATGGCAATTGAAAACAAGCTGGAAGCAGTAATTGCTGTTGCTGATACATTAAAGGAAACTTCAAAGGAAGCAATAGACGACCTTGTTAATATGGGTATTGAGGTTTACATGATAACGGGCGACAATAAGCGTACCGCAAATGCTATTGCCAAACAGGTGGGTATTTCAAATGTACTTGCAGAGGTTCTTCCGGAGAATAAAGCTCAGGAAGTGGAAAAACTGAAATCTAAGGGGAAGGTTGTTGCCATGGTTGGTGACGGCATAAATGATGCACCTGCGCTTGCCACCTCAGACATTGGAATGGCAATAGGTACCGGTACTGATGTGGCTATAGAAGCTGCGGATATAACGCTTATGAGGGGTGATTTGAGGACCATACCGGCAGCAATTAGGCTTTCCAGAAAAACAATGAAGAAAATAAAACAAAACCTATTCTGGGCCTTCTTTTATAATGTAATAGGTATTCCTTTTGCAGCACTGGGATTACTTAATCCTATGATAGCAGGCGGAGCAATGGCGTTCAGTTCGGTGTCGGTTGTAGCAAATTCGCTTAGCTTGAAGGGCTTTGATCCATCTGGCAATACAGGAAAGTATATTGACACTGATGAATGGTCAAAGCAGGAATGGGAATATTAAATTATCAATTCATTTAGGGCTCCTTTTTAGGAGCTTTAAATTTAAATATAGGAGACTTAATGTTTACTGAGAATAAAAGAATTTTAGTTGTAGACGACGAACCCAAAATTGCTGAAGTTGTTGCATCTTATCTCGAAAACAGCGGGTTTTCAGTAATAAGAGCCAGCAATGGACAGCAGGCTTTGGATGTATGTAGTAAGGCAATACCTTCGCTTATTATTCTGGACTTAATGCTTCCGGATATGTCGGGTGAAGAAGTTTGCAGAATACTTAGAAAAAAAACCAGGATTCCCATTATTATGCTTACGGCAAAGGTTGAAGAAAGCAGTATACTTGAAGGTCTTGACATTGGTGCGGATGATTATATTACAAAACCTTTCAGCCCAAAACAGCTTGTAGCGAGGGTACTTGCCGTATTACGCCGCTCTGACAGTGAAATTGCACCTTTGGCAAATATCATGTCCTTTTTTAACGACGATATTGTAATAAACACTAATGAATCTGAGGTCCGAAAAAAGGGGGAGAAAGTGAGCCTTACACCAAACGAATATAAATTACTTATGACCTTTGTTAAGTTCCCTAAAAAAATTTTTACACGTGAAGAGCTCATAGATATAGTACTAGGGGACGATTTCGACGGCTATGACAGGATAATTGATACTCATGTAAAGAACATACGTCAAAAGATAGAATCAGATCCTAAAAATCCTGTATATATTGTTACAGCTCATGGCCTCGGCTATAGATTTGGTGGTGAGTAAACAGCATGAAGCTCAATCTTAGAATAAAGCTTTCAGCATCTTACTTGTTTGTTGCACTACTTTTAGTAGTGCTGATAAGTGTTGCGGCTAACGTTTTACTTGAGAAACAGTTTAAAAACTATATAATAAAACAACTGGATCAAAGAAGTAATCAATATATTTCTGTAATAGGACAACAGTACTCACCCGAGAACGGATGGAACAGCAGCCTTGTTGAAAATGTTGGACTAACTGCTTTAGAGCAGGGCATGATCTTAAAAGTAAAGGATATAAACGGCAATACAATATGGGATGCTACAACCCACAATGGCGGGCTATGTACAGAAATGCTCAATCATATGTCAAAAAATATGCAAAGCCATTACCCGGATTTTAAAGGCGGTTACCAGGAAAACAGCTTCCCGGTCAGCAGAAATAGTGTCAGGATAGGAACTGTCAATATAGGTTTTTACGGGCCATTTTACTTTAACGATAATGATCTTGCCTTTATAACTACTTTAAATAAATTATTGATTGGTATAGGAATTATTTCACTTATGCTTGCAGTTATTCTTGGTACTTATATGTCAAAGAGGCTGAGCAGGCCTATATCAAGGGTAATAAACTCAGCTCAGCAAATTTCAAAAGGCTATTTTAGCGGCAGAATTGATGAGGATTCAACCACTGAGGAAATTATTCAATTGACAACAGCTGTAAACAATATGGCAGAATCTCTTGAAAATCAAGAGGCTCTCAGAAAGCGAATGTCTGCTGATGTTGCTCATGAACTCAGGACTCCTATTGCAACACTGCAAAGCCATATGGAAGCAATGGTTGACGGTATATGGGCAGCCGATACTGAGAGATTAAAAAGCTGTCATGAAGAGATAGTCAGAATAAGTAAGCTTGTTGGAAACCTTGAAACTCTTGCAAGATATGAAAGTGAGAATCTTGTTCTGAACAAGGTCGTTTTTGATATTTCAGAGCTGGTTCAAAGTATAATTACCAATTTTGAACCGGAATATTTGAAAAAAGGCATAGAACTTGAATTCTATGGAGATGCAGTGAAAACATATGCCGATAGGGATAAAATCAGCCAGGTAATAATTAATCTTGTTTCAAATTCATTAAAATATACAAACCCAGGTGGTAAGGTAGATGTTGAAATTCATGAATATGAATATGAATGTGTTATAGAGGTCAGAGATTCAGGAATTGGTATCCCCCCTGAAGATTTAAAGTATATTTTTGAAAGATTTTATAGAGCGGATAAATCCCGAAACAGGCTTACAGGTGGTTCAGGGATAGGGCTTGCAATAGTGAAGTCAATAGTCGAGGCACATAAGGGCAATGTCAAGGTGAGAAGTGAATTGAACAAGGGTTCTGAATTCACTGTGATACTACCCAAATAATAAACAAAGTGAAAATCTTCATAAAATCTTCAAACATGTTGAATATAATGCGGATATACAAGTAAATTCAATGATAAAGGAGACACGAGCAATGCAGGAAATGACACATTATATGGAACTGCTTGCAACAAATCAACCATGGAATCTATTGGTTTTTATGGCAATTCCGGTTATTTGTGCAGAAACACTTGCAATAACAGAACTGATTCTTTTATTCAGTAGAAAGCTTAATGGGTTGACCAGAAAGATTAATAAAGTTACAGGTTTATTTGCAGGACTTTATTTCTTGGGTATTTTTGTTTATCTGCTCATCACTGCAGTTGTACCTTTAACTACCGGTGGGGATTGGAGAGGTTTTGCAGATGTAACTGCAGTAGGTTTTTATCTGTTAGGTGTAATACCGCTTTTCGGCATAAGTCTTCTTGAAATGGGTATAATCGGAAGAAGAAAGAATGAAGTTGAAAAGCTTAAGCTTCATTCAATATTTGTAGGCATATTCCTGGTAGTGGCTCATGTGGCTATGATATTTGGTATGCTTAATCCAAACCTTTTTAGTATGAGCCATATGTAATCCGAAGATTGAATGGGCAGGTAAATAAACCTGCCTATTTTATTTGGAATTAAAATGGGGCGGGTTAATTTTCCACTCCTTTTTATACCGAAAAGTCACTTACATATGATTACAGTATAGAAACAGTAAAGAAATGAGATTTATAAACTGAGGTGATTTTTATGATGGGCTATTATGGTTATGGAATGATGGGTTACGGAATGATAATGATGGCTGTTATGGGTATAATAGCTGTTTTGGTTATAGTCGCTTTGGTAAAATATATACAGCGCTCCAGCAGGAATCATACAAGCAGCAATTTAATTAGCAACAATGCTCTTTCAATACTAAATGAGAGGTATGCAAAGGGTGAAATTTCCGATGAAGAATACCAGAAAAAGAAAACAGAAATATTAAGAAGATAGTAAATTGAGCAGCTGTTCAGGCTGCTCTTTATACTTTAAGGCAACATAAGATTTTCAATCCGCAAGAATCATTTGATTTGACAAAATTTGATTTACGAATTATAATCTATTAAAAGCGAACGATAAATTCGCTATTGAGGTGAAAAGTATGGTGCAATATAAAAAGGACGACATTAAGAAAAAAATAGATAATGCAGCATTATATGTTTTTGCAGAAAAAGGTTATAAAGATACTGGTATTTCCGACATTGCCAAAAAGGCACATGTATCGGTGGGTAATATATATCGCTATTATAAAGGGAAAGATGACATCTTTTATTCTTCAATAGTACAGCCGGATTTCATTGATATGTTTAAAAGTATTACTCTAAAGAAAATTAGTTCTGCAAAGGATACAATGCCAGGCTTAAGTGAAGGTTCTCAGTCTCATTTGTTTTTTTTAATGAATGAGGAATTTATTGAGTTTATTATTTCGAATCGCGAAAGAATGCTGATAATTTTCAATGGGGCCAAGGGCACAAGATATGAACCGGTGAAAAATGAAATAATTGATTACTTAATAAAAACAGTTAAAGAAAATTACTCTAAACAGGATAACAAGGTAATATTCGACATTAAAAATGAAGCTGTTATCAGGACGATATATATAAAATTTATTGAGATGATGATGGATGTTTTAAAGGAATCAAGTACCCCTACCGAAATAAAAAGCTCATTAAACATAATTAACACTTACCATTTGTTTGGAGTTACAAACTTATTTAATTAGATTATGAGGAGTTGAAAGTGATGAAAACGGTAATTTATTATTTCAGCGGTACCGGAAATTCATTAAAAGTATCAAATGAGTTGAGTAAGAATCTTGATAATTGCGAATTACTTCCAGTAGCCGGATGCATACGACATGAAAATTACAAGGTAAGCTGTGAAAGAGTGGGGTTTGTTTTTCCACTTTACTATCTGGGGCTTCCAAAGATTGTATCGGATTTTATAAAAAAGGTAGATTTAACCGATACGGAATATATTTTTACAGTTATTACACGTGGCTGGCCTTTAGTTGGCGGAGCAATCAAGCAAGTTAAAAATTTAATGAGTGAAAAGGGCCGGAGTTTAGATTTTGGTACCTATATTCATATGCCTATGAATGATATAACTTTAGCTCAGGTCCCAAATGAAAAGAAGCAAAAGAAAATATTTGAGAATTTTGATAAACAATTGAATAAAGCAGTTTCGAAAATTCGTAACAACAGGAATGGTTACGATTTTGAACCCATTTCATTTTTATTAGACAAACGAAATACTCCTTTTGTAAACCGGGTAAATCAGCTCGATAACTTTTATAGTGTAAATAAAGCATGTACAGGGTGTGGGACATGTGAAAAGGTGTGCCCGGTGGATAACATATATATTGAGAATGGAATACCGCATTGGAAGAACGGGTGCCAGATGTGTCTGGCATGTTTTCACTTCTGCACTAATAAATCAATAAACTATGGCAATAAGTCTGAAAATGCCGAAAGATATCATCACCCGGATGTTACCGTCCAACAAATTATAAGGCAAAAAGAATAAAAATAGCCTGCCTACATATAAAAGTTAATTATTCGTGTATTATGGTAATCCAAAAATAAAACAAGCTTAATATTATCTGTCTTAAATAATAAAAGTGTATTTCGGGAGGATTTAAAAATGCCTAAGAAGACTGTTTTAAATATTATAATGATATCAGCCATCTTACTTGCAATTGCTGCAGCTATACCTACAGGAACTGCAAGCAAAGTAAATGTATTTGGCTATAATTCGCTATGCTCTTTTGCACCAATCAGTTCGGTTATACTCTTGACGATTACAGTATTAACATATCTTGTGTCAAAAAAGAACGCCGACGAGTGAAGAGACGGAGGATAATTAGCTAATGGAAAAGATAGTAAAAAGAAAATTTCCTTTTGCATATATAGCACGGCTGATTTTTACTCTAATTGGTTTTATATATGCTTTGATTTTTACTATAAAAGGTATATTTTTATTACTGGCAATATTCTCAAAAGTTTTAGGTGGCTTAGAAGGAAAAATTAGCATTAATCAAACTCTTATTGAAGTTTTTAATAATTCGCCTAATCACTGGTTTGATGTCATTATAAGAGTTTTTAACATATTAATTCTAATCCATGCTGTAATAGGAGTATACTATATTTTATCCACCAGTTTTAAAACTAAGCCAATGTCAAAAGAAAAGAAATTATTCTTACTGCAAATTATTTCTTCTATAGCTATCCTTATATTCATTATTCTTCTAATTAAAACTTCGGGAGTAACAGATTTAAGGATGGGCGTTTTTTGGGTTCTGAATATCCTAATTTCCATATTTGGAGGATACCATATTGGAAAGGGATTCTTTAATGCTTGTATAACATTGGGCATTACATTGACTCAACGTTCCAGAAGGGTAATAAGGGTATTGGCCTGGATTATAGGTGCATTTTCAATTATGCAAATTACAGTTTCGCTTATATAGAAAGGACGGAAGAACCATAATGCCTAATGTTATAGTTATAGGAACAGGTATATCAGGCCTAATGGCATCAATAACTCTAGCACGTTCAGGTATAAATGTAACTATGATTTCCTATTATGAGGCTATGAGGTCTGCATCCTGCATGGCACAAGGGGGAATTAACGCTGCAGAACCACGCGAAAATGATACTCCAATGCAGCATTTTGTAGATACTATCAGTGGAGGAGCATGGTTAGCCGACCAGAAACCGGTAATGAAGATGTGTGAGTTTGCCCCAAACATTGTTTCCATGTATGACCGTTTGGGGGTAACCTTTAACCGTCATACCGATGGCTCACCCGATGCTCGGTTCTTTGGAGGCACTAAATTTCGCCGTACCCACTATGCAGATACTACTACGGGATTTCAAATTCTTTCAACGCTGGATGGGCAGGCACGCCGTTATGAAGAACAGGGACTCATCAAAAGAGTTACCGGCCGGGATTTTGTCTGTGCGCTCATAGATAGTAATGGATATTGCCGTGGCTGCATTGTTCAGGAAATTTATACAATGAAGCTTGAAGCTTATACCGGCGCAGCTCTTATTATCGCTACTGGCGGATATGCAGGCCTTTATGGATGGACAACAACAGCGCTTCTATCTAATGGTGCTTCCGTGGGACAGTTATTGGTGCAGGGAGTAGCAGTAGCAAATCCTGAATTTGTACAATTCCATCCTACTTCAATGGCTGATGGAGATAAACCTCGCTTAATTAGTGAATCGGCGCGTGGTGAAGGGGGACGTCTATGGGTGCCGCGGAACGGAAAACCATGGTACTTTTTGGAGGAAATGTACCCTGGTCTAGGAAATCTTGTAACACGAGACGTTGCATCCCGTGCTATATATAAGGTAGTCAAAGAAATGGGACTAGGGGTAGATAACAAAAATCAGGTATACCTTGATATCACACAAATTTCTGAAGAAGTAAAAAACCGGAAACTATCTAATATAATTGAGCTATATTATAAATTTACTGGAGAAGACCCGAGACATGTACCAATGCGGGTTTTTCCATCTCCCCATTATTCAATGGGAGGTATCTTTGTAGATGAACAACACCGTACAGATATAAAAGGTCTCTATGCTTGTGGTGAATGTGATTACCTGTATCACGGTAGTAACCGCCTTGGCGGGAATTCCCTATTATCAGCCACATACAGTGGCTATGTAGTTGCTAACACCATATATGAAGATTTGCACGGAGGAACCCTGCTGCCGGAAGAATACTCCTGCGAAACGCCATGGATTGTAAATGAAGTAACCAAATGGGAAAATGAGATTGGAAGCTACACTTATCGCAGTGGAAATGATAGTGTAGGAAACATTTCAAATGAGCTTGGGAAAATTCTGACACATAGTGTTGGGATTATTCGTAATAATGATCAACTCAAGAAAGCAATTGTAAGCATCAATGAACTCAAAGAACGATGGCGCAAAATTGTACCAGATGATAAAAGCCAGTGGGCTAATGCCTCCCTTATAGCGATTCGAAAACTGCGTTCATGTATCATACTTGCTGAAGCTATTGCTGCCGGCGCTCTGGCCAGGAATGAAAGTCGTGGTGCACATTATAAGCCGGAATTTCCTCAAAGGGACGATTTAAATTGGCTTAAAACTACCATCGCAAATTATGTTGGAAATAAAATATCTTTGGATTATAAACCAGTCGATGTTTCTATATTAAAACCTGGAAAGGCTTCCTGACAAAATTGTATTCACAAGATTAGGATATGAATTGATGAACTTATATATGAAAGAAGGATAAATATGTCTGCTAATAAATTAATTTATCTCAGAATAAGACGCCAGACTTCTCCAAAGGATAAACCATATTGGGAAGACTTTATTCTTGAGTTTAATCAGAACGACACTCTTCTATCACTTCTCCTAAGAATAGCAAATGATCCGAAGACATCCGATGGGAAGAAAACAACTCCTATCCACCATGAATATAACTGCAAAGAGGAGATATGTGGCACATGCACTGTAAGAATTAATGGCAGGCCTGTCATGTCTTGTTCGACATTATTAATCAACTTACCCGCCTCTTCATCAGAAAAGCCTATTATTGTAGAACCACTGGAAAAATTTCCGATAGTTCGAGATTTAACAGTGAATAGAAACAAGATTTTCCAGTCCCTATCCAGTGTAAAGAACTGGGTAGAAGTAGATGAATTATTTGGTCCACCTTTAAAATATGCACAAAATGAACAGCTTGAGATGTATTCATACTCAAAATGTATAAACTGCGGAAGTTGTTACGATTCCTGTCCGCGCACCGAAAGGTCCAGTAAATCATATCTGGGACCCGCGGCAATAACACAAGTTACAAAGATGTGTATCCATCCCCTTGGAAGAAAAAATAGAAAAAATCGGTTAGCATCAATCATGGGTGATAATGGAATATCAAAATGCGGAAAAGCACTAATCTGCGAAAAGGTATGTCCTAAGAGTGTGCCTTTAGTCCAATCCATTACACGCGCAAATAGGGAAGCAATAAAAGCGCTTTTTCATTTGCATTGAGCTATAAAACATTGGACTTAGAGAAACTTCTTAAGGCCTAGTAAAATAAAATTTTTCTTTAAAGTTCTTTCATTCCTGTGGAAGAACTTTTTAGCAGCAAATCATTTTCAATCCTTTTCTATAGAAATTAGTATCAAGCGCCTTTTTACTGTATAATAAAAGAAAAACTAATTAGGGGAACAGATTTGAATATACTTTCTGCAGAGAAAATTTCTAAAAGCTACAGTGAAAAGATCCTGTTCAAGGATATTTCATTAGGTATAAATGAAGGCGAAAGAATAGGACTTATAGGTATAAACGGTACCGGAAAAAGTACACTTCTTAAAGTAATTGCAGGGGTTGAAGAGCCTGATTCAGGCAATATTATCAGGGTAAACGGAATACAAACCGGATATTTGCCTCAGACACCTGTATTCAATGAAGATGAAACGGTTCTTTCACATATTTTTACAGGGGACTCTCCTGTAATGAAGCTTATAAGTGAATATGAAGCTGCATTGAATAACTATAGTGAAAATCAGACTGAAGAAAACCAGAAGGTACTTCTTAAATATACTCAGAGTATGGATTCTTCAGGTGCGTGGACTATAGAAAATGAAGCAAAAAACATACTTACAAGGTTAGGTATATCTGACTTTCAAGCTATTATTTCAAAACTTTCAGGTGGACAGAAAAAAAGAGTTGCAATGGCGGCAGCTCTTATAAATAAAGTAGACCTGCTTATTCTTGATGAGCCTACCAATCATATAGATAATGAAACCGTGGAGTGGCTTGAAAAAAGCTTAAGTCTTCACAAAGGGGCTTTGCTGATGGTTACTCACGACAGGTATTTTCTTGACAGGGTAGCTAATCGGATAATAGAACTGGACAGGGGAAAACTATTCAGCTATCAGGCTAATTATACAAAATACCTTCAAATGAAAATGGAAAGAGAAGAACTTATACAATCTTCCGAAAAAAAACGGCTCAATCTTATCAGAAACGAGCTTGAATGGGTAAATCGAGGCGCTAAGGCGCGTTCAACCAAGCAAAAAGCAAGACTGGACAGGTTTGAGAAGCTTAACATTGAAAAAACTATAGATATTTCGGATAAAATTGAAATAACTGCTGGCTCATCAAGGCTTGGCAAAAAAATAATTGAGCTGAAAAATGTTGGAAAAGATTTCTCAGGTAATAAGTTTATTAATGATTTAGGTTATATATTTTTAAGGAATGATAGGGTTGGAATAATAGGCCCCAACGGTTTTGGCAAGTCTACACTATTAAAAATAATTGCAGGCATCATTAAGCCGGACAGGGGTACTGTTGAAACCGGCTCTACCGTTAAGATAGGCTATTTTGCTCAGGAAAGCGATGAAATGGACGATAACCTCAGGGTCATAGAATATATCAGGGAACAAGCTGAGTATATTATAACCCCTGAAGGAACAATAAGTGCATCGCAAATGCTTGAAAGGTTTCTTTTTCCTCCAGAAACTCAGTGGACTCCTTTGTCCAAGCTTTCCGGCGGTGAGAAAAGGCGTCTGTACCTATTGCGCGTTTTAATGGGGGCTCCTAATGTCCTTTTGCTTGATGAACCTACAAATGATCTGGATATTCAAACACTCACAATACTGGAAGATTATCTTGACAGCTTCCCAGGAGCTGTGATTTCAGTCTCACATGACAGGTATTTCCTTGACAGGGTTGCTGATAAACTTTTTGTTTTCAAAGGAGATGGGTTGATAAAACAGTTCGAAGGAAGCTATTCTGATTATCAGGAATATTTGTCTGAACAAGCTGCTCCTGAAATGAGTGTTAAAGAGACACCTAAAAATAAAGAAAATAGCCAGGGGTATAATAAGTCCAGACCAATTAAATTTACCTTTAATGAACAAAATGAATTTTCCCAAATTGATAGTATTATAGCCAAATTGGAGGAAGAACTGAAGAATATTGAAAAAGGTATAATAGATACAGCCTCTGACTTTGAACTTCTTCAGAAATTACTTTCTGAAAAGGAATTAGTTGAACAAAAACTGAATTCTGCCATGGATAGATGGATTTATCTTAATGAGCTTGCAGAACAAATCGAAAGGTCTAAAAAAGACAATTCCTGAGATAGTTCTAGTCTAAACTGACCATAGCAAAAAAGGCCTGTTAAGGCCTTTTTATGTTACAAGTGCTCCAAGCAAAAGAATTTCCTCATTTTGCTGGTAAATAGTTGGCAGTTGTGAGGCTGGGATAGGATTTGTACCTCTCCCCACTTCAATAGTAAATCCAGGCCTTCTGAAATCCTGTACAAACCAGTCTTTATAGCCTGCATATGAGGCTTCACCGGGATTTGTCTCTACTCTATAGCCGCTTACACGGCTAAATTCCTGGGCTATAGTAAGGGATTGAGGGGGAGCCAGGTTTTCAAACTGGTAGTATATTACTTCACCCTGTGTATGATAAGCTATAACAAGGTTAAAGCCTGTTTGAATCGTAAAGTTGTACATGGCCTGCGTTTCAGGTTCAGATAGTGGACTTGGACCGCCGTAATCCCTTGGCGCGGGGCCGGTTATTCCTTGCTCTTCCTCAAGTTCCTTTTCTCTTTCCCATAATGCAGGGTAATTCAAATTAAGATCTGTTCCTCTTATATTTGCTTTCCATACCGAAGGAAGCGGCCGCCCGGTTGTATTTATTTTAGCAGCCTCATAATACTGGGGACTCGGATAGTTAGGCCAGTAATTTACAAGATTTACACCGTCAGGGTTAACCATTGGTATTAGATATATACTGCTATAGTTATATATACTTGTAAGATTATATCCTCTTAGGTTTACACCTCTCGAATATGCCTTGCTGAACTGCTCAATAAATCGCATTAACAAGGGTGTTGTTACCGATTCATTAGCATGGTGCGATGCATTGTAGGATACCCTGTTGTTTCCTCTTCCTAAGCGTATATAGTATAAATTGTTTCCAAGTACGCTTTTACCAATAGTCCCAACCTGTAAAAATGGATACCTTGCCCTAAGGCCTGCGATTTGTATTTCGAGTATTTCATATGTATAATCCAGACCCTGAAAAACTACATCATAACCGTAAGGAATAATTATCTGCTGTCCTACCTGAAGAAAATTCGGGTTAATACCCGGATTGGCAGTCAGAATGGTATTTAGCGTTGTATAATACCGCCTTGCAAGTGAGTAAAATGTATCCCCAGGCCTTATTGTATAACGTTCATATCCTCTCAAATATCTGTCGAGTGCGCCCCAGGTTGCAGGCCCCACAATACCGTCAGGGGCTAATCCATTACTGCGTTGAAATGCTACAACAGCATTTTGGGTTTGAGTACCAAAATACCCATCAGTGTTACCTCTGTAATATCCTATATTTGCAAGTACCGCCTGCAGTAGTTTTACATCGGGACCGGTTGAACCAATCATAACGGTTTGCATTATAACCTCCATGTCCCCAATGTGCCAAGTGAATTGTCCCACCGGGCACATAAAAAGTGTTAAAACACTTTTTTATGGGGTTAAATTTATTTTTATTGCACCTGCCATTTGTTTTGTTTCACAAAACAGGCAGGTGTGCATTAGCTTTTCAGAATAAAGTCTTTCAAGCTAATTTCCTAAAACTTCTTTATATTATCTTATTTTTTCAGTTAGCAAAATGTGATTTTATAAGCTATCAGAGTTGTTTAAAGAAATCATCAAGCTTTTCAGGACCGGCGATAATTTCATGAATTATTGCTGATTTTCCCATTCTATCTTCGTTCCGGCTCCATTTAACAAGCTTGATTTCTCCTTTTTCTATTTCTATTCCGGTAATGAATCCTTTATAAACACAGCAGCCATCATTAAAATATGGAGGGTCTCCAGGATGAGAGAAAGCAACATAGTGGGTATGTCCTGCAATAATCATTTGATTGTTGTTGCTTATCCAATTTATTATGTTACTCTTAATCCTGTACATCCTTTCAGCACTCCTATATCCGCCTTTACCCCTGCCGCGCATAAGCTCCATTCTTCTCCATACATGTCTTGTAACAAAGCATGCAATAGGCCACAGCGTATCATTTATAATTTCTCCCTGATTGCCATGGACAATAAAGATTTTGTTGGGAGTGTCTTTATATCTCAATATAAGACCTTCGTGGACCTTTATTCCATCTAAAAGGGGTTCAAAATTATCAGTTGCACTATTGTAATATTCGTAAAGATTCTTTTTTATAAAATTGCTGCTTCTTTTATAAATATCATGGTTTCCGTATATCATGTAGAAGCGCCCTTCTGAATGAAACTTTTTCAGAAGCTCATATACCTCCTGATGAGCTTTCATAATTCTTGAAAAATGAGTATTTTCCCAGAGGTCATCTCCATCGCCAATTTCAATATATGAATAACCCCTGGAATAATAATGCTCCAAGGCTTTTAAATAAATATCCTTATTCGGTGCAAAGTTATCAGCCTTACTGTTATCTCCCCGGTGACAGTCGCTGAAAAAGATATATTTGGAATTATTATCAAATGAAACTTCATTAGACTTGTTAAATACTTCGGTTAATCTTGAAGAAGTAGACATGTGTTTTTAACCCCATACGTAAACATAATATCTAATACATAATATGGCTATATAGTATAAAAGTGATAATATTAAACATTTACAAGAACTAAATAAAAAATAAAGAAATGTAGTAATATGTTGGAATTTATGGTATTATAAATAAAAACTTTGGGGGGATTAGTAAATGAGGTTTTCTAAGAAGCTGTCATCAATTATTGTAGTGGCTTTATTTGTGTTAACTCAATTCACTATCGGAATCTTTAATATTCCTACAGTGTGCGCGGAGGATACTGCTCAGGATATATTATCTCCTACTGCTCCTACAAATTTAAGATTGGTTTCAATTACTTCAAACTCGGCAACTTTGGTATCGGATTTATCAACAGATAATATGGGAGTAGTTGAATATGAAGTATATCAAGACTCAAACCTTGTACAAAGCGATACTGGTACCAGCCACATTATTTCAGGCTTATTGCCAAATACAACCTACAATTTTACTGTTAAAGCAAAAGATGCTGCTGGGAATGTGTCAGATTCAAGTAATATTTTAACTTTAAGCACTTTACCATCAGAAGTAATATCGGGTATTAGATTTGAAAATTCTTCAGATTACACTGGATTTAAGACCATAATAACCAGAAATGAATTGCCGTTGGAAATGCAGAACTTTACTAAAATAAGAGTAATTACGTCTGACAGACCTTTTAATACAGCTATAACTGGGTTACCTTCATGGTCATTGGAATATGGATCTATATATAATGACCCATCTTATAATTCCAGTGTACCGTCAATAGGTACGTGGAACCTGTTAGTGATTCTTTCGGATAATTATAACAATCCTGTAGGATACCTTGAAACAACAGTAAATGTAACAGGACCAATACCTAATCTGAGATTACCTAAAATAGAATCGGGAATAAGGTTTGAAAACTCAGCAGATTATATGGGTTTTAAGACCTTTGTAAATAGAAATGAACTTCCTTTGGAGATGCAGAACTTTACTAAAATAAGTGTAGCAACATCAAATGAACCTTTCAATGCAGACCAGAATGGAATACCATCATGGGCGATAAACGGCTACAAGGATATATATAGAGATTATGGATTTGGTTCAGGTGTGCAGTCGGTAGGAACATGGAATGCACTTGTAATACTATTTGACAATGACAATAATCCTGTAGGGTATCTTGAAACAACAGTAAATGTAACAGGACCAACACCTAATCTGAGATTACCTAAAATAGAATCGGGAATAAGCTTTGAAAACTCAGCAGATTATATGGGGTTTAAGACCTTTGTAAATAGAAATGAACTTCCTTTGGGGATGCAGAACTTTACTAAAATAAGTGTAATAACATCAAATGGACCTTTCAATGCAGACCAGAATGGAATACCATCATGGGCTCTAAACACCTATAAGGGTACATATGAAGATTATGGATTTGGTTCA
>JAEZTC010000010.1 GCA_023421675.1 Bacillota bacterium
AGCGTAAAACAATGGATTTCAGAGCATTTTGTGCTTATTCCATGCGAACGTTATGTGGACTAAGCTATAGAGAGATTTGTCAAAGTATGTACAATATGACAGCTTCAGGCTGTGCCCGGCTTTGTGATTTGGGCTTCCGGCTTATAAGTAGCAATGAAAAGTATACAGAGCTCTTTAATGAGTTAATGAATTTAGACATTTAATTACCTAATTAAATTAATATAATTTTAATTAAAAAATCTTTTTTAAAATAACCATATTCAAAAGGTTATTTTTTCTTTGTTTACTTATAATAAAATTAATTATAGTTCAAATTCTTCAATTTTGTAGTTAGAATTTGATAAAAAATTGAGAAGCGTCCCCACTGGGATTGAAGATTATATAAAACAGCCTATAATTATTAATAAAAATACCTAATAAAGGAGCCTAATCACTAATGAAACTTCCAAGAAAATTCTACGAACGTGATACCCTGGACGTAGCAAAGGATCTACTGGGTAAATACCTTGTCCACGACTCTGCAGAAGGAACTGTTAAGGGTATAATCGTAGAGGTTGAGGCATACATAGGACCAAATGATGCGGCAGCACATACATACAAGGGTTTAAGAAGCAACCGTACAGAAGTGGCTTTCGGTCCTGGCGGGTTTGCATATGTTTACCTTATTTATGGAATGTACAATTGCTTTAATATAGTAACTAATAAAGCTGAAAAGCCTGAAGTTGTCCTTATTCGTGCATTGGAACCTGTTGAAGGAATTTCAATAATGATTAAAAGAAGAGGTACGGACAAGCTTAAAAACCTATGCAGTGGCCCGGGTAAATTGTGCTCTGCCATGGGAATTACAAGAGCAGATAACGGAGTGAATTTATGTAAAGACAGCTTATACCTTCTAGATTCACCACGAATTCCCGAAGACCAAATCCAGGCAACTCCAAGAATAAATATAGACTATGCTGCAGAAGCTAAAGATTATCTATGGAGATTTATAATAAAGGGTAATAAATTTGTTTCAAAATAGGGAATACTTGATATTAATTCTATTGACACGGTGATATGTTAAGAATATAATAAATTAAAAGTTTATTTGAATATCTGACATTGACGAGACGAGTAAATTACAGCATTCATTACAGAGATAAGGGTCCAGCGGCTGGAAGACCTTTAACTGAAGCGTAATTGAAGACCACCTCTGAGTCGGAACGTTAATTACGTTATAATTACTAATGAGTTTTCAATTAGGGTGGAACCACGGGAAATAGCTCTCGTCCCTTTACAGGGATGAGGGCTTTTTATATTTTTAAGGAGGCATTAAAAATGATTAAAGTTACTTTAAAAGATGGAAGTTCCAAAGAATACAACGAAGGTATATCCATTAAGGAAGTAGCAGAAAGTATCAGCGCAGGTCTTGCAAGAGTAGCACTTGCCGGAGAAGTAGACGGGGAAGTAAAGGACCTTTCATACAAACTTGAGAAAGATTGCAAATTAAGTCTTTTGACGTTTGATGATGAAGGCGGAAGGCGTGCGTACAGGCATACAACCTCACATATAATGGCTCAGGCAATAAAGAAGCTTTATCCTCAGGCTAGACTTGCAATTGGACCTTCAATAGATAATGGGTTCTATTATGATTTTGATATAGATAAAACCTTTACACCTGAGGAACTTGTTAAGATTGAAAAAGAAATGGAACAGATTATAAAGGCTGATTATCCAATGGAAAGGTTTACGCTTCCAAGGAATGAGGCAATCAAATTAATGCAGGACAAGAATGAACCTTACAAGGTTGAGTTGATAGAAGATCTGCCAGAGGATGAAGAGCTTTCATTCTATAAGCAGGGAGATTTTGTTGATTTGTGTGCAGGACCTCACCTCCCTTCAACAGGCAAAGTAAAGGCTTTTAAGTTGCTTTCAGTTGCAGGTGCATACTGGAGAGGCAGTGAAAAGAATAAAATGCTTCAAAGAATATATGGAACTGCATTTCCGAAAAGAAGTGAACTTGACGAATACATTGCCAAGGTTGAAGAAGCTAAGAAAAGGGATCACAACAAGCTTGGACGTGAATTGGAACTCTTTACAACTGTTGATTACATTGGACAGGGTTTGCCGATATTGATGCCTAAAGGTGCAAAAATAGTTCAGACATTACAGCGTTTTGTTGAAGATGAAGAAGAGCGCCGTGGCTATATGCTTACCAAGACTCCTTTTATGGCTAAAAGGGAACTGTACAAGATTTCAGGACACTGGGACCACTACCGTGAAGGGATGTTTATAATGGGAGATCCTGATGATGAAGAAGCAGAGGTATTTGCTCTAAGGCCTATGACTTGTCCATTCCAGTTCCAGGTTTACCTTGCAAGGCTTAGAAGCTATAGAGAGCTTCCAATGAGGTTTAATGAGACATCTACGCTATTTAGAAACGAGTCATCCGGTGAGATGCACGGTTTGATTCGTGTAAGGCAGTTCACTATATCAGAGGGCCATCTTGCATGTATGCCTGAACAGCTTGAGGATGAATTTGCAGGCTGTGTTGATCTTGCAAATTATATACTTAGAACCCTTGGCTTGGATGAAGATGTAACCTACCGTTTCTCCAAATGGGATCCGAATAATAAGGAAAAGTATATAGGAACAGCTGAACAGTGGGAAGAAGTTCAAAATAGGATGAGACAGATACTTGACCATCTTGGTATAAAATACGAAGAACAGGATGGCGAAGCCGCATTCTACGGTCCAAAGCTTGATATACAGATGAAGAATGTTCATGGCAAGGAAGATACTCTTGTTACAGTACAGATAGACTTCCAGCTTGCTGAGAAATTTGGTATGCAGTATATAGACAAGGATGGACAAAAGAAATACCCTTATGTTATCCACAGAACTTCATTGGGGTGCTATGAAAGAACTCTTGCAATTCTTATAGAAAAATATGCCGGAGCATTCCCTACATGGCTGTCACCAGTACAGGCAAAAATACTGCCCATATTAGAGAAGCACTTCCCATATGTAAATGAAATTCAGAAGAAGCTTCAGGCAGCAGGTGTAAGGGTAGAAGTTGATTTGAGGAATGAAAAGATCGGTTATAAGATAAGAGAAGCACAAATGGAAAAGGTTCCATACATGCTTGTTATTGGTGATAAGGAAATGGAAAACGGGGCAGTAGCTGTAAGATCTAGAAAAGAGGGCGATCTTGGAGCAATGCCTATAGATGATTTCGTTCAGAAGATAGTAGTAGAAATTAGTACAAGAGCTAAATAACTAATACCTGTTTGTGAGGAGGGTAATTCCATGATAAATGTAGCCGTTTTAGGCTGCGGAGTTGTTGGTTCAGGCGTTGTTGAAGTAATTAATAAAAATAGTTACAGCATAGGCCAAAGAGCCGGTAAAGAAATCGCAGTAAAAAAAATACTTGATATAAGAGATTTACCTGAAAGCCCATATAAACATTTGCTTACAAAGAATGCTGACGAGGTCTTCGACGATAAAGATATAAGTATAATTGTTGAAACTATCGGGGGTGCCCGTATAGCATATGAATTCACTAAAAGGGCAATAATGGCGGGAAAGCATGTGGTTACATCCAATAAGGAACTTGTTGCTACACACGGACCCGAACTACTGAAGCTTGCAAATACTTATAAAGTAAACTACCTGTTTGAAGCAAGCGTAGGAGGAGGTATACCGATTATAAGACCTCTGAGTCAGTGCCTTGCAGCAAATGAAATTCATGGAGTTACCGGAATTTTGAATGGAACAACAAATTATATTATTTCTCAAATGAAAAACGAGGGTAAGGATTTTGCTACGGCTCTTAAGGAAGCACAGAAAAATGGCTATGCTGAAGCTGATCCTACTGCAGATATTGAAGGTAAGGATGCATGTAGAAAAATCGCTATCCTTTCTTGCATAGCATACAATGAGTATGTAAACTGTGAAAACATATATACCGAAGGAATTACCAAGCTTTCTGTTACTGATATGCTTTATGCAGATCAGATGAAATCTGTAATCAAGCTTATCGGAATCAGCCGTAAGGTCGGTGATAAAATATTTGCAAGAGTAAGTCCTGCTATCATCAGCAAGGATAATCCACTTGCCAACGTTGAAGATGTTTTCAATGCGATAGTTGTAAAAGGTGATGCTATAGGCGATGCAATGTTTTACGGACGCGGAGCCGGAAAACTTCCAACTGCCAGTGCAGTAGTTGCTGATATAATTGATATAGTAAAACACACAGGTGCATATAGCAGAAACGTTTGGGAGAAAAAAGAATACAATAATCTTATAGATAATGATGAAAATGAAGTAAGCTTTTTCATAAGAATTAGAACAAAAGATATTCCAGCAGCTAAAAAAGCCATAAAGGATATCTTCGGAAATATTGAATTTATAAATCTTGTAAAACCTGTACTGGAAGATGAGGTTGCTTTCACTACTAGTAGAGCCAGTGAAGGTGAGCTTAAGAAGAAATTGAACGAACTAAGGGGAAAGGCTGAAATTGAGGAAACTCTCAGCACCATAAGAATTGAACAGGAATAAGATATTAATTAATTGTTTGGGGGTTATACAATATGAAAGTTGCTAAATTTGGAGGAACGTCTCTTGCATCTGCGGAACAGATAAAAAAGGTATGTGATATAGTTACTGCTGACAGTGAAAGAAGGCTTATTGTTGTATCTGCGCCCGGAAAAAGAACCAAGGATGATATAAAAGTAACAGATTTACTTATAAACTGTGCAAACAAGTTCCTTGAAACCGGAAATGCCGATCAAGAGCTTAAAGCAATTGTTGACAGGTATCAGGGTATTGCTGATGAGCTTGGTGTTGACTCAAGTATAGGTGTGGAGGTTTCCAGAGACTTAACACAAAGGCTATCGGGAAAGACAGATAACAAGGAAAAGTTTATGGATTGCATGAAGGCTGCAGGTGAAGATAACAGTGCAAAGCTTGTAGCTGCCTATTTAAAGAGTAAGGGATATGATGCTCATTATATTAATCCTAAGGATGCAGGCTTATTACTAAGCGATGAATTCGGTAACGCAAGGGTGCTTCCTGAATCCTTTGATAATCTCAAAAGCTTGTCAAAAATGTCTGGAATACTTATATTCCCGGGATTCTTTGGTTACTCAAAGTCAGGTGAAGTAGTAACCTTCCCCCGCGGTGGTTCAGATATAACAGGTTCGATACTTGCAGCAGCCATAGAGGCTGAGGAATATGAAAACTTTACAGATGTTGATTCGGTTTTTGCTGCAAATCCTAATATTGTTGATAGTCCTGTTGCAATACCAGAGCTTACTTACAGAGAAATGAGAGAGCTATCCTATGCCGGTTTTTCTGTATTACACGAAGAAACACTGGAACCTGTGTATAGAAAGGGTATTCCTGTATGTATAAAGAACACCAATAACCCGAGTGCACCAGGTACAAGGATAGTTACAAACAGAAAGCTTACAAACGGACCTGTCGTTGGAATAGCAAGCGATAAGGGCTTCAGCAACATATTTATTAGCAAGTATATGATGAACCGTGAAGTCGGATTTGGCAGAAAGCTGCTTGAAATTCTTGAGGATGAGAATCTATCGTACGAGCATACACCTTCAGGAATTGACAACATTTCAGTTGTTTTAAGTGAGAAACAGCTGGATGCTCAAAAAGAGGAACGTATTCTGAACCGTATTAAAAGCGAATTAAATGTTGATGACATTTCGGTTGAACATAATATTGCTCTTGTAATGATAGTTGGTGAAGGCATGATGCGTACTGTAGGTATAGCTCAGAGAGCTACAAAGGCGTTGGCAGGAGCAGGGGTAAATATTGAAATTATCAATCAGGGTGCTTCTGAGGTTAGTATTATGTTCGGAATAAGCGACAATGATAATGTTAAAGCTGTAAAAGCTTTATATAACGAATTCTTTAACTAATTACATTAAACTAAAAAGCCTAATTTATTAGGCTTTTTTTGTTTGGATAATAATCTGTGGTATAATCTACTTTATACAATCCCAACCTTTGGAGGATGAAAATGGGAAGAATAGTTCTTGTTACCGGAGGCTCCAGAAGCGGAAAAAGTACTTTTGCAGAACAATTGGCGCAAGCTGAGGGTAATAACATTTTATATATAGCAACAGCCTTACCGATAGATGCTGAGATGAAACATAGAATAAAAATGCACAGAGATCAAAGGCCAAAAGACTGGTTAACTCTCGAAGCATATAAAGATCTTGACGTTGCCATTAAACCTTTGATTCAAGGTAAGGATGCTGTTTTACTTGATTGTGTAACTGTAATGATTACAAACCTGCTGTTTGATAATGGTGAAGTTGATTGGGACCACATAAAACAGGAAGAAATAATGTCTGTTGAAGGTAAAATTAAAGAACAGTTTAATAAGCTTATAAAATTAGCTTCACAGTCAACTATTCCATTCATTTTGGTGACCAATGAACTTGGAATGGGGTTGGTCCCTGAATACCCTTTGGGACGAATATACAGGGATATTGCAGGAAGAATTAATCAGATGCTTGCTACAAAAGCAAATGAAGTTTACCTTTGCATATCGGGGATACCTGTCAGAATCAAAGGATAATTATAGCATGGAGGCGAGGATGAAATACCTCAGGAGATTAGTATTAATGATTCAGTTTTTTACCAGGTTGCCTTTACCGGTCAAGTTAAATGTAACTTCGGCTGACTTTGGCAAGGGTTTGGTTTTTGCGCCTTTGGTAGGGGTTATTATAGGAACGGTGCTTGCTGGTTCATATTATTTTCTTGAAAAATTATTTCCGATATATGTATCTATTATTATAACCATTATTTTTTATATAATAATTACCGGAGGACTTCATCTTGACGGCCTTGGGGATACCTTTGACGGTATATTTTCAAACCGCCCCAGAGAAAAAATACTTGAAATTATGCGTGACAGCAGGGTTGGAACAAATGCAGTGCTGGCTATAATAAGTGTACTTCTTTTGGATATATCGGTGCTTTGCAGTTTCGATAAGACAGTTATTGTTAAAATTCTGTTTTTAATGCCAGTCGCAGGCAGAGTAGGATCTTTGATTGGTGCTGGAGTTTCTAAATATGCACGGGCGGGAGAAGGCCTGGGAAAATCTTTTATTGACTATTGTGGTGCAAAAGAGATATTAATTGGCTTGATTCCCTATATGATTATATTTTATTTAATTGGTGGTATATATTCATTAATCCTTTCTATTGGAATTGCGGTAACTCCTGTTGTCACTGTAAAGCTATTAAGTCATAAAATAGGCGGAGCTACAGGCGACATTCTTGGTGCGGTCTGTGAAATAAATCAGGTAATTTTTTTGTTATTTGCATATATCATGTTCTTTTCCGGATATATTAAATAAAATATTTATTTACTCTTGACAAGAGTCAATACAGTCATTAAAATATCAATAATTTAACGATACAGTTTTAAAATGTATCGATACGGTTGATATGGAGGAGTAAATATGAAGAAGATTTCAACAGTGAAGATAGTTTTAAATGGATTAATGATTGCTTTTGTTTTCCTGGCAACGTACATAATCCGTATTCCTACTGCTACAGGCGGCTATGTTAACATAGGTGACGCGGCTATAATTATAGGTGCAATATTATTAGGAAAAAATACTGGTTTTATAGCCGGTGCAATAGGTTCATGTCTTGCGGATCTTGCGGCAGGATATGCTCTTTATGCACCTGCAACCTTTGTTATAAAAGGTATTGAAGGGTATGTAGTTGGTCTTATCGCATGGAAAGCAATAGATGCATATAAGAATAAACTTAACAAAAATGAAGATTCAATAAGGCTTATTGCAGCTGTTATTGGTGCAGTTATTATGGTAGTCGGTTATTTTCTTGCAGAAGCGTTCATACTCTCGTTAATAAATGAAGGCCTTGGTTTGGCAGCAGCTATTGAAGGAATTTTACCCAATACAGTTCAGGGAGTTGCGTCGGTTATTCTTGGATATACTGTTTCAACAGTCCTTTTAAAAAATGGTCTTCAAGACAGAATAGCAAAACAGAGAGTATAGCTGTTATAAATTTTGTTATAATGGTTAAGTTAGAAATTATAACTTGACCGGGGTGAAATACTATGCAGTTAACTATCTTAGGTAATAATGGTCCGTTTCAGTCAGCCGGAGGAGCATGTTCCGGATACCTTCTAAAAGAGGGTGACACCAAAATTCTTATAGACTGCGGGAACGGCGTTTTAGGAAATCTGCTTAAGTTTACAAGATTTGAAGAAATTGATGCAATAATACTTACGCATTTACACAGTGATCATATGTCGGATATGATGGTTCTTAAATATGCAGTAGAAATCAAGATAAAAAAAGGTATGATGAACAGACCTATAAAGTTTTATTTGCCTGATGAACCTTTGGAAGAATTTAAACGTCTTGATGTTAAGGGTGTTTTTGATGTATCAATAATAAATGAAGGCCAGATGCTTCAGTTTGGAGATTTAAGAATAACTTTCAAACAAATGAAGCATCCTGTTAAATGTTTTGGCGTATCTGTCTCTAATGGAACCAGGCGGTTTGTTTTTTCGGGAGATACCTCATGGACAGAGAATATAATTGAATTTGCAGCAAAATGTGATACATTAATGTTAGACTCGGGCCTTCTGGCAAATCAAAAAACGAATGAAAATGTTCCTCATCTTACGTCCAGAGAATGCGGAATAATTGCAAAAGAAGCCGGTGTAAAAAGACTTTTGTTAACTCATTTTTGGCCAGAGACTCCGGTAGAGGAATATGTTAAGGAAGCACGTGAGAATTTTAAAAATACCGAAGCTACAGTATTGCTTGGGGTATATGAAATATAACCAGGAAATTGAGGATTTCTATAAAGAGCCAAATAAAAGGTCCGGTATTTAACCGGACCTTTTGACATTTTATTATTAATTTAATTTGTATTTTTTCAGGTTCTTATCAAGATCCTGAACAAGAGTGTTAAGATCATCTGCTGCTTCTTTCATGCTTTCAATTGTACTGAGCTGATGTTCTGTAGTTGCTGCAACCTCTTCGCTTGATGCTGCTGTTTGCTCTGAAACTGAAGAAATGTTCTCAATTGCAGCTATAACTCCACTCTTATCCTGCTGAACCTTTTCAAGAGCATTGTTTACTTCGCTTATCTTTTCTACTATATGATTTATTGCATTAGCTATATCGTTGAATGACTTGTCGGTACTGTTAACTGCTGCTTTTTGCTCATGTGATACCTTTTTCATTTTTTCCATTGATTCAATTGTGCGTTGTGATTCTTCATGTATGATTTCCATTAGGTTTGTTATTTCTTCTGTTGATTGTCTGCTCTGATCAGCAAGTTTTCTTACTTCTTCAGCTACAACTACAAAACCTCTTCCAGCTTCACCAGCTCTTGCTGCTTCTATTGAAGCATTTAATGCAAGAAGATTTGTCTGCTCTGCAATGCTTTCTATTGATTCAACAAATTTGCCTATTTCCTTAGTGGTATCAGTTAATTTTTCAACAACACCAATAATATTTTTAGACATTTCATTGTTTTCTTCGGATTTTTGACGAAGTATGCTAACTGAGCTTAGACCAGCGTTATTTAATTCGCTGATACGTTCGGTATCCTGCATAACTCCGTTATAGCTTTCAAATACGACATTTATCTTGTCGGATAATGTGCCGACAGCCTCAACACCCTGCTGTGCTTCTTGTGCCTGGGAAGATGCTCCTTTGGCAATTTCATCAATTGTTTTGGATATTTCCTCTACTGCAGAAGCCGCTTCTGAAGCTGTTGTACTTACTCTTCTCGAAGATTGAATTATTGAAAGTGAAAGATCAAAGAAACTTCTTATCAATGCCCTGATATCGCTTAAAACAGAATTTACATTAGATGAAACTCCATTTAAAATTTGATAGTTTTTTGAATCCACCAGGTGTGAAAAATCGCCGCTCTTAATTATATCCATTTCGGCCGTAAAACGTTTTACAAGTTTTTTGAGTGAATGGTTAAGAAATAATTGTACTATAAGGGTCAATAATAAACCATACAATATAAAGAAAACAATAGATATACCCTTACCTGTTACCTGTGAATCAATTATACCAATTATGATACCTAATACGACCGCAACCCCTAAAAGTATTATTCGCGGATTCCCTGACAATTTCTTCATTTTACGACCCCCACTAAGTATAATATTTCTTTATTGTAATTATTTCTTCATTTTATATTAAAATCCTTCTTTTTTTATAAATTAATTGTGTTGTTGTTTAGCTGTTAGTGTTCTTGTAAAGGCTTGTATATTATTGTAAAAGTTGGTATAATTTTTTATAAAAACAAGGGGGTATGTATTTTGAAACTTGTCTATATTAATGGTAATGAAAGGATTTTTATTGAGAACACTGATTTTTTAAAACTCCTGGTTGCCTCAGGGAAAATACATAAGGATGCAAATTTGCTTGATGAAGAAAAACAAACATATGTAACTGTAGCCAAGGTATTGGAAAATGAAGGCTCAAACCAAGCTGGTTATAATACATATCAGCCGTATTACAATAACATGCCATTTCAAACAGCACCTCCTGCTTTTTCTCAGGTTTCAGCACAGTTTAATGACTATGACAGACTAAAAAGAAAGGTTAAAACATTCTCGGTTATTTCAATAATTAATTTTGTTTTCACTCTATTGCTTATTACTGTGATGATTGCTGCAATAATAAATGAAGGTTTTGACTTTTAGTCTGATTATTAAATAAATATATATATGATTATACAAAGGGTGTATGACTAATTATTCATATGCCTTTTATTTTAAATATTTTAATGAATATTATTATTAGATATAAAATTCATAATATGCAAGTTTTATAACAAGATAACTTCATTTTATGAGCATATCCATATAAAACTTTATATGTCAAATATCTTAAATCTTCTTGATATACCTGCTTGCAAAATAAAACATCATATTTAATTTATAAAAAAATAACGCAATATTAGTCGGGTAATAATTCAAAAAAGGTAATTGAACTTATTGACACTGGTTGTATAATTGTATACAATTATACATAAATACATAGCGCGTAAATAAAGGGGACTTATAATATGTTGGAATTTAATAAAAAGACCAATACTCTGGAACAAACCCAGTACAGATATTCACTTCAGGATGTATCTGAACCTAATTTATATAGGGAAATATACAGTTACGATGAAATACCCAAATGTGCATTTAACCACAGAAGGGTTCCAATGCTGCCTCCAGATGAAATATGGCTTACAGATACTACTTTCAGGGATGGCCAGCAGTCAAGAGCGCCATATACAGTGGAACAGATTGTTACACTTTTTGATTACCTTCACAAGCTAAGCGGACCAAAAGGTATTATAAGACAGTCTGAGTTTTTCCTTTACAGTGATAGAGATAAGGAAGCAGTCTATAAATGTATGGAACGTGGTTACAAATATCCGGAGGTTACAAGCTGGATAAGAGCAACAAAAAGTGATTTCCAACTTGCCAAGGATATGGGAATGAAGGAAAGCGGTATTTTGGTGAGCTGTTCTGATTATCACATATTTAAAAAGCTAAATATGACAAGAAAACAGGCTCTGGATCACTATATGGGAATTATCAAGAGCGCTATTGAAGTTGGTATAAAGCCTCGCTGTCATTTCGAAGATATTACAAGGGCTGATTTCTACGGATTTGTTGTTCCTTTTGCTCTTGAACTCAGGAAATTGATGGATGAAAGCGGAATTCCGATAAAACTGCGTGCCTGTGATACTCTTGGCTATGGTGTTTCATATTCAGGAGCTGCACTTCCGAGAAGCGTTCCTGGAATAATATACGGTTTAAGACATCACGCCGGCTTCCCAAGTGAACTTATTGAATGGCATGGTCATAACGATTTCTATAAGGCTGTATCCAATTCTGCTATAGCATGGATGTACGGAGCATCTGCGGTTAACTGTTCACTCTTAGGTATTGGTGAAAGAACAGGCAACACACCACTTGAAGCAATGGTTATAGAATATGCTCAGCTAAGGGGTACTACAGACGGAATGGACACAACAGTTATAACTGAAATTGCTGAATACTATGAAAAGGAAATAGGTTATTCAATACCTCCAAGAACTCCTTTCGTAGGTAGATATTTTAATGTAACACAGGCGGGTATCCATGCTGACGGATTACTTAAAAATGAAGAAATTTATAACATATTTGATACTACCAAACTGCTTAAGAGACCGGTTGGCGTTTCTATAAATGCTCACTCGGGTCTTGCCGGTATTGCACAGTGGATTAACAGCTATTTTGGTCTGGCTGAATCTCGCAAGGTTGACAAAAAGGACGAAAGAGTTGCTAATATCAAGGAATGGATAGACCAGCAGTATGCGGATGGCAGGGTTACATCCATTGGTGACGACGAGCTTGAAGCAGCAATAAGCAGTCTTGCACCGGACATATTAGACCTTGCACTGTAGTTAGAGTACAGTTGACGAGAGGACAAGAGGACAGTTAAGGTAATTGAGAATTGATAATGGAGAATTGAGAATTAAAGGCAAGTCAAAGGCAAGATCAAGTTTACAATCTACAATTTACAGTAAAATAATAAGCAAAGAATTATTTTTAACAAATTTAGAATATTAACAAATAATTGATAATTAGAGCGAGATTTTAAAACATTTTAAATTCTCAATTCTCAATTCTCAATTTAAAAAATGGGGGCATTTAAAAATGGGTTTAAACTTAGCACAGAAGATCATTAAGGAGCACCTGGTAAGTGGGGAAATGGTTGCAGGTAATGAAATATCAATAAGAATTGACCAGACCTTAACACAGGACTCAACAGGTACAATGGCATACCTCCAGTTTGAAGCTATAGGTATACCAAGAGTAAAAACTAAAAAGTCAGTTGCTTATATCGATCATAACACTCTTCAGGCAGGATTTGAGAATGCTGATGACCATAAGTATATTCAGACTGTAACTTCAAAGCATGGAGTATATTTTTCAAGGCCTGGTAACGGAATATGCCATCAGGTTCAGCTTGAAAGATTCGGTGTCCCGGGTATGACGCTTCTGGGCTCTGACAGCCATACTCCTACCGGAGGCGGAATAGGCATGCTTGCTATCGGAGCAGGTGGACTTGATGTAGCAGTTGCCATGGGTGGCGGACCATACTATATTACCATGCCGAAGGTTTGCAAAGTAAATCTTACAGGCAGTTTAAAACCATGGGTATCTGCGAAGGATATCATATTGGAAGTTTTAAGAATACTCTCAGTAAAAGGCGGGGTAGGAAAAGTAATTGAATACTCCGGTGAAGGAATAAAATCTCTTACCGTACCAGAAAGAGCAACAATCACTAATATGGGAGCAGAATTGGGCGCAACTACTTCAATTTTCCCGAGTGATGAAGTTACAAAAGAATTCTTAAAGGCACAGGGAAGAGAACAGGACTGGATTGAACTCAAGCCGGATACTGATGCAGTTTATGAAGAAGAAATCACAATAGATCTAACAAAATTGGAGCCTCTTGCTGCACAGCCACACAGCCCTGATAATGTAGCAAAAATAAATGAAATCGGAAAGATAAAGGTTGACCAGGTTGCAATAGGAAGCTGTACCAATTCTTCATTTATGGATATGATGAAGGTTGCAAGCGTACTTAAAGGAAGAACAGTTAATCCTAGTGTAAGCCTTGTAATAGCTCCAGGTTCCAAACAGGTGCTTACAATGCTTGCTAAAAACGGGGCTCTTGCTGATATGGTAGCTGCAGGTGCTAGAATACTTGAATCAGCATGCGGACCATGCATAGGAATGGGCCAGGCACCGTGCACTGACGCCGTTTCACTCAGAACCTTCAACAGGAACTTTGAAGGAAGAAGCGGAACAGTATCGGCTAAGGTTTATCTGGTAAGTCCTGAAGTTGCTGTTGCGAGTGCAATCACGGGCGTGCTTACTGATCCAAGGGAGCTTGGAGAAGCACCGAAGGTTTCTATGCCTGCAAGCTTTGAAATAAACGATAATATGGTAGTTGCTCCGGCAGAAAGAGCAGAGGATGTTGAAGTTGTAAGAGGACCGAATATTAAGCCATTCCCTATAAATAAAGCATTGCAGGATACAGTTACAGGAAAGGCTCTCATAAAGGTAGGGGATAACATAACTACCGACCATATCATGCCGTCCAATGCAAAATTGCTTCCATTCCGTTCAAACATACCGTATCTTTCTGAATTCTGTCTCACACCGTGTGACCCTGAATTCCCAAAGAGAGCTAAGGAAAATAACGGCGGATTTATCATAGGCGGTTCAAATTATGGTCAAGGATCAAGCAGGGAACATGCAGCGCTTGCTCCGCTTCAGCTTGGAGTAAAGGGTGTAATTGTAAAATCCTTTGCTAGAATTCATATGGCTAATCTTATTAATTCAGGTATAATACCAATGACTTTTGCTAACGAATCTGATTACGATTTGATAGACGCAGGGGATGATCTGGTAATAGAAGATATTAAAAATGCTATTAAATCGGGAGATACACTTACACTTACCAATAAAACAAAAAACAAGGATATTAAGGTAAATGTAACTCTTTCTTCGAGGCAGATTGAAATGATTTTGGCAGGCGGACTGCTTAATTATACCAAGCTTCAAAACAGCTAATATCCCGAATATACTTTGCTCTGCAAAGGGGGAGAGCATTTTATGACTAATAATTATGAAAAAAAAGATTCCGAAAGTTCGCTTGGAGGAAGGATATTTCTTCAGCTTCAGAATGATATTATTAACGGCAAGTACAAAGAAGGTGACAGCCTTATAGAAACGAAATTATCGGAAGAGCTTGGTGTAAGCAGGACTCCGATACGTGAAGCCATAAGACAGCTGGAACTGGAGGGACTTGTACAATCTATACCCAACAAAGGTGCTATTGTTAAAGGTATAACAGTTCAGGATATAGAGGATATTTATACTATCAGGATGATGATAGAAGGACTTGCAGCCAGATGGGCAGCTGAAAAGATTACAGACAATGAGCTGGAGCAATTAAAGGAAATTATTGAATTTGAAGAGTTTTATACTGCCAAGAACGACGCAGCGCATCTTCAACAGTTTGATTCAAGATTTCATGATGTAATTTTCAGTGCCAGTAAAAGCAAGCCGCTTATGCATACTTTAAGCACTTTTCACCATTATGTTCAGACAGCAAGGATTGCATCACTGGCTTCACCTGGAAGGGCTCAGAAGGCGCTTGAGGAGCACCGTGCAATTTTACAGGCAATTTCAGAGCATGATCCTGAAAAGGCTGAAAAATTAACTACTGAACATGTTGAAAATGCAAGCAGGAATTTTATAAATTTAATTAAGAAACAATAAAATGTATTAAACTACTTTTAAGGAGATTTTGATATGACAGAAAAAATTCAAATGAAGGTACCTCTGGTTGAGATGGATGGAGACGAAATGACCAGAATCATCTGGAAGATGATAAAGGACATTCTTCTTACACCATACATAGACCTTAAGACAGAATATTATGATCTTGGACTTGAATACAGGGATAAAACTAATGACCAGGTAACTATTGATTCTGCAAACGCAACAAAGAAATACGGTGTAGCCGTTAAGTGCGCAACAATAACTCCTAACCAGGACAGAATGTCGGAATATAATCTTAAACAGATGTGGAAGAGCCCTAACGGAACTATAAGGGCAATTCTTGACGGTACTGTTTTCCGTGCACCAATTATTGTTGACTGTATAAAACCTTATGTTCCTACATGGAAAAAGCCTATTACAATCGCCAGACATGCATATGGTGATGTATACAGGGATGTTGAATACAAGGTTGAAGGCAAGGGAAAAGCAGAGCTTGTATTTACCTACGAGGACGGTAAAGTTGAAAAGCAGACTATTCATCAATTCGATGGTCCTGGAGTAATTCTTGGAATGCATAATATTGATGATTCAATAGCAAGCTTTGCAAGAGCATGCTTCAATTTTGCTCTGGATCAGAAGCAAGACCTCTGGTTTGCAACAAAAGATACGATTTCAAAGAAATATGACCATAGATTTAAGGATATATTCAGAGAAATATTTGAAGCTGAATACAGTGAGAAATTTAATGCAGCAGGTATAGAATACTTCTACACTCTCATAGATGATGTTGTTGCACGTGTTGTTAAGTCAGAAGGCGGATTTATATGGGCTTGTAAGAACTATGACGGTGATGTAATGTCCGACATGATAGCAACCGCTTTCGGAAGCCTTGCTATGATGACTTCAGTACTTGTATCACCTGACGGAAAATACGAATACGAAGCAGCACATGGAACTGTTCAAAGGCATTATTACCAGCACCTGAAGGGACAGGAAACCTCAACAAATTCAATTGCTACTCTGTTCGCTTGGACAGGAGCATTAAGAAAGCGCGGAGAGTTGGATGGTATAAATGAACTTGTTGATTTTGCAAACAAGCTTGAAGCTGCGTCTTTAAAAACTATTGAGTCAGGCATAATGACAAAGGATCTTGCAGTACTTGCCGATATCAAAGAGAAGAAAATAGTAAATACAGAGGATTTCTTAAAAGAAGTAGGAAAAGTACTGGACAAAATGATGAGTAAATAATGGTAAAAGTAATATTATGAGTCATAAAGGTGGGTAATCTATGGGTAAATTTTTTGAAGAAAATGAAAAGGTCTTTGATAAACTTGGGACAATTATAGAAAAGAATGACAGAATAGACCCTGAACTCTACAAAAAATATAATGTCAAGCGCGGTTTAAGAGATTTGGATGGTACTGGTGTGCTTGTGGGACTAACAGAAATTGGTGATGTACGTGCATACTTTTTCGATGAGGAAGAAAAGATACCTACCGAAGGCAAACTATATTACCGAGGAATAGAAATCAATGATTTGGTACATGGTTTCCAGAGTGAGAAGAGATTTGGATTTGAAGAATGCTGTTATCTGCTTCTTTTCGGAGAACTCCCAACAATGAATGAATTGCAGGAATTTCAGGCTCTGCTTGGAGAATTGAGATCTTTACCTGCAGGTTTTACAGAGGATATGATATTAAAGGCTCCAAGCACGGATATCATGAACAAGCTTGCAAGAAGTGTACTGGCCGCTTATTCATATGATAAAAATCCAGATGACATCAGTTTGAAAAACACCATAAGACAGTGTATTGAAATAATCGCCAGATTTCCTACAATGGTTTCATACGGGTACCAAGCCAAGTCACACTATCATGATGCAAAAAGCCTGTATATTCACAGCCCAAGTAAGAACCTAAGTACTGCAGAAAACCTGCTTCACATGATAAGACCTGACAAGGGTTTTACGGCGCTGGAAGCTGAAATGCTTGATCTGGCCCTTGTACTGCACGCTGAGCACGGCGGAGGAAATAACTCTACTTTTGTTGCTCATGTAGTCACATCAACCGGAACAGATACATATTCAACCATTGCTGCAGCTATTGGTTCTTTAAAGGGTCCTCAACATGGAGGCGCCAATATAAAGGTTATGGAAATGATGGATGAGATCAAGGAGAATGTAAAGGACTGGGATGATGAAGAGGAAGTAGCACGATATCTTGAAAAAATTATGATGAAGGAAGCCTTTGACAGATCCGGCCTTATATATGGTGTTGGTCATGCAGTCTATACCGTATCCGATCCAAGGACCATACTGCTTAAGCGAAAAGCTGAGGATCTTGCAACAGAAACTGGTTTTGAAAAGGAATACAGGCTGTACAAGAATATTGAAAAACTTGCACCTGAGGTATTTGCAAAGGTAAAGAAAAGTGAGAAGGTCATGTGTGCAAATGTTGACTTCTATTCAGGATTCGTATATAAAATGCTTAATATACCAGTGGAATTATATACACCAATATTTGCAGTAGGAAGAATTGCAGGCTGGTGCGCTCACAGGATTGAAGAACTTGTAAATGGCGGAAGAATCATAAGACCGGCATATAAAAATGTATTGTCTAAAAAAAGCTATGTGCCTATGAGTGAAAGAGGATAATAGATATAACCTTAAAAGCGGCTTTTATAAAGCCGCTTTTTACTTTGTACTTATTTGGCTTTCTATGAATTAAAATTGAGTTTACATTGGAAGAAATTGTGATATAATAAATGTAAGGACGGCGACGCTTGTTGCTGTCAGGTTTTAATGGTGGTTAATTTTTAAAAGCGGCTCTTATGAGACCGTTTTTTCTTTTGTCTTTCAGTTGTGGCCTGAGTACTCTATTAGTAATAACTCCTGCTAATATAGCAACCCCAACAGGTATGAATATGTACTTCACAATCCATACGACAGTTAAACCGATGTATGTATAGAAGTCATTGTTCATATCAACCACCCCCTTCCTTGTGAATTCCCTGCTGCAACTATAACGTCGCCGTCCCTATGTATTGGGAATCACTTTAAAAGGGCCTGAAATGACAAATAACCTGATTAAAAACTGACAAAGTTTTACATATTTATTATATACATAAAATGGAAAATGTGCAAGAAAACTGATTTGCTAATCTTCACCGAGGGTTAAAACCCTCGGCTATCAGAACCAAGTCCCAAAAGGGACTAAAGGCATCCTATATAAAATTCTTTTTGGAATATATATACTTTAGTCGGTGGAACCGACTTGACTTGCAGCAGCCGAGGGTTTTAACCCTCGGTGGGACGGTTCTCAATTACTATCAATTTATGTTTAATTATGCCGCTTTAAAAAGCGGCATAAAAGGTTTTCAGGGGCGAAACCTGTTCGCCGCCACGGTTTCCCCCAGACCCCACCTGCCAGCTCAGTTATTTGTATCCAACCGCCTATGTATATCATGAAAATCTTCAACCTATGTGGCAACGATTAAAATCAGAACGGTTTTGTAAAATTATTCAGAATAATACTAAAATTGAAGAAGTCGGAAGTATGAATTGACATAAAACTAATTTGTACAGTGCGATTTGAATCACCAAATCGTTCGGTTGAAAGTTAATTGAAACGCAGTAAATTCAAGGTGTTACCAAATCAATTTTTGCGTAGTAGCCGTTAGTTTTGTGTGTAGTAAAATAGTTTTACGTGATATACTTGAATAAAACAAGAGGGCGAAAATTTATATTTTGTAAGGTGAGGGATTGGATAATATGAAAATTTTGGTTTTTATGGGTAGTCCAAGAAAAAGTGGAAATACAGCAACCCTGTTGAAGCCGTTTTTGACTGAATTAGGTAATAATGAAGTAGAAGTTAAAACAGTTTTTCTTTACGATAAAAATATATCACCATGTATAGAGTGTTATCAATGCCAGGATATATTAGGTGAATATGGTTGTTCAATTAAAGATGACATGTATAGTATATCAGATGAAATATTGTGGGCTGATTGTTTTATTTTGGCTAGTCCAATATTTATTTGGTATTGTACGGCGCCAATGAAAGCAATGCTTGACCGCCTTTATGGACTGCTTAAGTATTATGGAAAACAACACGGGCCAAGTTTATTGGAAGGGAAAAAGTGTGGTATAATTGCTACATGTGGATATGACCTTGAGTATGGCATAAGTCCTTTTGAAGATGGAATTAAACGTTTTTGTGAACATTTTAAAATCAAGTATATTGGTAAAGCAGCTGTACAGCGTAATCCCGGTGATGGTGTAGATAAATTTGAGAATGAAGCTTCAAAAAAGATTGTTACTGATTTTGCTAAAAAGGTAATTAGCTTCTGTAATGAATAAGCATTATCAAACCATTAGAAAATTAAACCCGAGCCGTAGTTATCTGAATTAGCTACGGCTCGTTTATAATATATTTCAAAAACTCTGGTTTCGGTATGACAAATTGTCTTTTGCTATCCATATAATCCTGAACATAGCGCAAACTTTCAATGAAACTTTGATACTAAGTCAATAAAAGTACTATTAATATTCTGTTTTGGGGACAGTTCTCAATTCTTGATATTGTCTAGTTATTCTTTGAAGCGTCAATGCCGGACATTCAGCTTTTCAGCGACGAAAAGCTGGCAAAAGTCGCCGCTCGCCGCGGAGGCTGGGGGATGGGCGCGACGGATTCCGTGACAGAGCATCCATACTTCCATCCATAGCTTTGTCCGGCCGTTTCCAATGGCATCCATTCCATACCCAACTGAATCTGCCATCCTTGGCAGATTCGCCGGACTCTGATTGCTGTCAGCGGGATGGCTCTAGGTCACTCCACCAAGCGCCTTCAGGGCTTGATTAACAGGTGGCTGCATCGAACTTTGTAAACAAAGTTCTTACGCAGTTACTTCGTAGGATTTATCAGTAGTGGTATTAAAAATTAAGTTTACATTGGAAGAAATTGTGATATAATAAATTTAAGGACGGCGACGCTTGTTGCAGTCAGTTTTTAAAACTCGGGTGTTTTATTAAAAGCGGCTCTTATGAGACCGTTTTTTCTTTTGTCTTTCAGGTTGTGGCCTGAGTACTCTATTAGTAATAATTCCTGCTAATACAGCAACCCCAATAGGTATGAATATGTGCTTAACAATCCATACGACAGTTAAACCGATGTATGTATAGAAGTCATTGTTCATATCCACCACCCCCTTCCTTGTGAATTCCCTGCTGCAACTATAACGTCGCCGTCCCTATGTATTGGGAATCACTCTGAAAGGGCCAGAAAAGACAAATAACCCGATTAAAAACTGACAATGTTTTACATATTTAATTATATACATAAAATGGAAAACATGCAAGAAAAAGCTATTCTGTTCTTTAGTCATTCTCTGTAGCGTCAGAGCCGGACTTTGCCGCTTTTCTCTGCCGAAAATCGGCGGAAAAGGCACCGCTCTCCGCGGAGGCTGGGGGATGGGCGCGACGGATTCCGTGACAGAGCATCCATGCTTCCATCCATAGTTTTGTCCGGCCGTTTCCAATGGCATCCGTTCCATACCCAACTGAATCAGCCATCCCTGGCAGATTCGCCGGACTCTGATTGCTGTCAGCGGGATGGCTCTAAGTCACTACACCAAGCGCCTTCAGGGCTGGATTAACAGGTGGCTGTATCGAACTTTGTAAACAAAGTTCTTACGCAGTCGCTTCGTAGAATTTATCAAGTCAGGGCGATGCCACTTTGCTATCCATGCCCAGATGCACCTAAAATGTCCATCCAGTCCATTTTCCCACGTCGTCAATTTTTTCACCGGGTTCATCACAAAACATTTTTCAAACACTTATCAGTGGCGTTGGAGCAGACCGGCATTCGACCTTCGCTCGCAGAAATACCTGCCAACTGAGCTTTCAATGGGTAGGGATGCGGATGGGGGGATGTAAGTGGCTTTGGATTAATTCATAACCATTCAGTAATTATTAAATTTTGATGCTTAAATTTGTAATATATTGTATGAATATGTTGAAAGGAGTATAATTACATGTGGAAAGGGTTGTAATTAAATCTATATAGATACATTTAATAAGTATTATGGTTATAAGGGGATTTTTAAAAAATCTATATAGCCCTAGTAATGAGGAGTTCTTTATAGGAGACAGAACTATGAATTCTGAGATCGGACGCACCTCAATAGACGAAAAAATACGCATGAGACTGTGGGGAGTGGCTGCTGGTAGGTGTGAAATGTGTAATCGCTTGTTATACCAAGATACAACATTTGGTGTTGATGGCAATTTTAGTGAAAGTGCACATATTCACGCCGTAAGTCCTGGTGGACCTCGATATAAACGTGAGATGACTCAACAAGAAAAAAATGATATTTCAAATCTAATGCTTCTGTGTGAAGAGCATCACCATATGATAGATAGCAATCCTGAACTATTTGGTGACTCAAAGCTAATAAATATAAAAGCAGAGCACGAGCGCCATATTAGGAATGTGACTGCAATCAGGCCGGAGCAGAGTTGCCGTATGGTATCCTACTTTTCTAATATTGACCATCAAGAAGTGTTTTCAGATGAAAAGTTGTTTCGGCAAGCACTTATTGCATATGGAAGATTCCCTATGCAACAGCCAGTAATTGAATTACATGCACAAACTGGAACACGGTATATTGCATCAAAACCTAGTTTTGAAGCTAAAGCGCTTGAACTCGAAGCAAGTTACTATCAATGGTTTAATTCGATTATAAAGCAAGAAGAGTCGGTTGCCGTCTTTTCATTAGCGCCACAACCATTACTTATAAAACTTGGCACTTTGCTTAGTGATCAGAACAATGTCATTTCATTTCAGTGTCACAGAGAGGGACACAAATGGGCTTGGAAGGATATACATGAAAGTCCAGAGTTCATAATTAAGAGGCCGATAAATACAATGGTTTCAAAAGTTGCATTGGTAGTAGATTTAAGTGCGCCCATTTTAGATGATCGTATTACATCAACGCTTGGGGAAGATACGTATATTTACCATATTACTAACGACTCACCCAATCGGAGTTTTGTAAAATGTCCTGAGGTACAAGAAAACTTTATTACTGCTTTTCGTGTAGTTATGGAAGAAATTAAAAATTTGAGGCCACAACCAGATGTGATACATGTATTTCCTGTAATGCCAAACTCTTTAGCTATAAGATTGGGGATGGATTATATGCCAAAGACAGATATTCCAATGTTAATTTATGAACAAGAAAATGCAGCAGATGGTTTTTTTGAAACAATAATGATTGGAGGGTAATATGTATTCAAAGGAAGAATTAAATGCACTTTTTGAGAAAATTGTTGAAAATATCAATATTAGCGACTCGTTATTTGATAATGCTGAAAAAGAGTATACTAATCTTGGACAATGGATTGATTCAGAGACACCTGATTATAAGATTTTGATATATCCTCAAGGATCATTCGCTTTGGGTACTGTTATTAAGCCAATAAGTGAAAATGATGATTACGATCTCGATCTTGTCTGCGAGTTTGAGAGGCAATATAATTTATCAGCTAAGCAAATAAAAAGGGATGTAGTAGGGCCATTACTTTCAAAATATAGCAAGATTAAAACTTTGGAAGAAAAACGACGCTGTTGGCATGTCGAGTATGAAAATATACCAAATTTTCATATGGATGTTATTCCGGCAGTAAATAAGTCGAGTTACATTGATATTACTGACCATGATGAAGATATAGGCAGATATGATTACATAGGTAGTAATCCTAAAGGTTATATAGAATGGTTTAATAAACGTAAATTGAAACGACGTACAGCCTTATATGAAAGTTATATTGCTGAAAAACGTCATATTACCAAATTCCAAGCTGAAGTGGAAACAATAAAAGAGTATATTTTTAAAACTCCATTACAAAAGGCTATTCAATTATTAAAACGTCACCGTGATATCATGTTTGAAAAAGATGAAGCAAGTATAAAACCTGTTTCCATCATTATCACAACAATTGCTGCACAGTTATATAACAACGAGGATAACATTGTCGATACCATAACAGCAATTCTTAATGGTGCAGAAAATTATTTACAAACCAGTAAAGTAAATGGTGAATTTCATGTGGACAATCCTAGTTATACCGGAGAAAAAACAGAAAACTTTGCAGATAAATGGAATGAACATCCAGATAGAGCAGATGCATTTTTTAGTTGGCTTGAAAATGCAAAGATGGTGTTTATAACATCTACAATTGAATCATCAACAGAAACAGATCTCGCTAGTATTTTAGGAATGTCCTTGGGTGATAGTATAATAAAAAAAGTATTTAGTGACACGACAGATGTTGTATCTGCATTAACCAAAAAAGAAAATGATACCTCTATGGCTCTTGTTCCATATAAAGTCCGAAGCATTTTATTAGCCCCACATAGACAAAGTTGTCCTTGGGGAACACCGAAAGGAAGTAGAGTTATAATTTCTGCAACTGCTACTACATCTAATGGGCAGAAGTTTAAATATACTAATGATGGACCAGCTCTTATAAAAGGAACTAGTTTGGATTTCCGTGCACTTTTCGGAGGAATTTCTCAACCATTTAACGTCCAATGGCAAATTGTAAACCTGGGTACTGAAGCAGCTTCAAAACATGGGTTAAGAGGAGATTTTGAACTATCTAATGTCGGGAAATTTGTAAGGCGTGAGGGGACAGAGTACACAGGTAGCCATTCTATACAGTGCTTTGTTACTAAGCGTGGACGTTGTGTAGCTAAGAGTGATATTTTTATAGTGAATATTCAATGATAGTTACGCCAAATTAGGCGGATATAATGGAATTAGATTATTTTAAGGCTCCCCAAAGACCTGCCTGCATCCCCTGCCCATTGGAAGCTGAGCTGGCAGGTGTTGTTGCGAACGACGGTCGAATGCCGGTGAATGGCCCGGATGGCCATTCAAGTAGCATCTGAGCAGGATAGCGAAGTTGCATCGTGTCGGCTTGAGAACGAGCGAGCAGCTTACAGCTGCCGCAGTAGGCTTCCACCAGGGCGAGCCATGGAAGGTGGGGTCTGGGGGAAACCGTGGCGGCGAACAGGTTTCGCCCCAGGAAAATTCTAATTTTTGCTGTAAAAAAGAAATGCCAGTAGATATATAATTAGTTGGGTATAATTAATCGCTTTTTGGGGGTCAAAGGATGGATAACTATAATGTAAAAAGAATTTTTTTGGCATCCCCAGGAGATTTAAATAGGGAAAGAAAACTATTTAAAAAGGTGGTTGATGAAGTAAATGTCTTAAAAGCACATTCAATGGGTTATCATTTAGAAGCCATGGGGTGGGAAGAAACATTACCTGGAAAGGGTAGACCACAGGAACTAATTAATCGTGATTTGGTAAAAGCAGATTTATTTATCTTGTTACTTTGGAAGAGATGGGGAACACCTAGTGGAAAATATTCATCTGGAACCGAAGAAGAGTTCTTGTTAGCTTCACAGCTTAATGATTCATCTGAAAAACCTGAAATATGGCTATTTTTTAAAGATATGAATATAGATATTTCACAAAATGCAAAAGATATTAATATACATAAAATTTTAGAATTTAGAAAAAAGATTGAAGACGAAAAAAAGTTCTTATATAAACCATTCTGTAGAACGGGTGAATGGAGTGAAATGATCAGGGAGTCATTATGTAAATGGATTGATCAATTAAGTATTAAAAATGATAAAGAAATAAAAACAAATATAAATGTCATCAAAGATATTTTAATTGAGATTACATTTACAGATAGATTACATGGTAATAAAAAGGATGAAATTTATTTTACAATTATAGATGACAAATCTTTAAATTTATGGGTTAAAATGAGTGAGGAGGAAAGAAAGAATTATTTGTTCAATATGCTATCAGAGTATTTATATTTAAACCTTGGAGTTAGTCAATACAAGGCTGTTTTGAGATATAGAATAAGTGAGTTTAAATTTGTTTTACTAGGACATGTTACTTTTAAATATGGAGCAACTATTTCAGAAAGTAATTTCTATATACCAAAACAGTTAAATCAAATTATAACTCAATATGAAAATGAGATAGCTATACTATCATTACATGAAAGTTTTAATATATGAAAAAATAGAATGCGGCGAAACTTTTCGCCAATAAAAAAACCACTCCGGATGGAGTGGTTTTTTGGTGACCCATAGGGGATTCGAACCCCTGTAGCCGCCGTGAGAGGGCGGAGTCTTAGGCCGCTTGACCAATGGGCCGTATCTAATTGCATTTGATATTATAGCACGGGACTGAAAAAATAGCAATGGCAATAACAGAATCTTTTAAATATGATATTCATTTCTTGTAGGTTTTCCTTATTACCATGACTAAAACAAGAAAAACTATAAAAATAATTATATCAATGAATACATCTAATATGTCAATATTATTTAAGCCGGCTGTACCCTTTATAATAAATTTAATTAAATACGATGAAAATATTAATAATGTACCTATAGCGACTGTTAAAATGTAATGTTTTGCTACTGATTTAAGAAACATAAAGTACTCCCTTCGAGAAATCAAAATAATATTATCATGAACCGGAGCTATTGTAAATTTATAATAAAATCGCCATAATAAATAAGGCATATGCTATAATAAAAAACAACTTGATTTATAGATTTTATTGATATATGGAGATAGAATATGAAGCTTCCGCAGGAATTTTTGGACAAGATGAAGGAAATGCTTAAAGACGAATACGATGAATTTGTTAAATCATATGAAAACCCGCGCTATTACGGCTTTAGAGTAAATACATTAAAGGCAGGCATTCAGGACTTTTTAAAGATTTCACCTTTTGAACTCAGCAGTGTACCCTGGACAAGGGACGGCTTCTACTATTCCGAGCAGGTGAGTCCCGGAAGACACCCTTATTATTACGCAGGATTGTATTACATACAGGAACCAAGTGCAATGCTGCCCGGGGAAGTCTTAAATGCTCAGCCGGGAGAAAACGTCCTTGACCTATGTGCGGCACCCGGAGGAAAAACGGTTCAGATAGCAGCAGGAATGAAGGGAAAAGGCCTTTTAATATCCAATGATATAAGCTCGGAACGTGTAAAGGCTCTTGTAAAAAACATTGAACTTTGCGGTATAAAGAACGCGGTTGTTACTAATGAATCACCCGAAAAGCTTGCTGTAAATTTTGAAAACTTTTTTGACAGAATACTTGTAGATGCTCCATGTTCGGGAGAGGGGATGTTTCGTAAGGATGAAGATGCCGCAAAAAGCTGGGCTAAATTCAAATGTGAAAAATGCTCGCAAATGCAACAGGACATACTAAAAAGTGTAGATAAAATGCTCAAACCTGGAGGTTATCTTGTTTACTCTACATGTACCTTTTCGCCGCTGGAAGATGAAATTAGAATCAGTGAATTTATAAATGAGTATAAGAATTATGAAATTCTTGAAATACCAAGGGTTGCAGGAATTGTGCCGGGAAGGCCTGAGTGGGGAGGCGGCAGCAAGGACCTTGCAAATACTGTAAGGCTTTGGCCGCATAAGCTCAAGGGTGAGGGGCACTTTGTTGCATTATTAAAAAAGATCGGACAAAGTGAAAAGAACATTACAAAAAATACAACAAGTGTTTCTGATAGGCACATGGATATATTCAAAAAATTTGTACAGGAAAATCTTAATACAGAGATTGAAGGCAGCTTTTTTATGAAGGGTGATAATCTTTACTGCCTGCCTGCCAATCCACCGGATTTAAGCGGGCTTAAGGTAGCCAAATTCGGATGGTATATGGGTCAATTTATTAAGGAAAGGTTTGAACCTTCGCATTCAATGATTACCGCACTTAAAAAAGATGAGATAAGAAGAACCATAGACTTTGAACCTGATTCAAAAGAAGTATTATCCTACCTTAAAGGGGAAACCCTTATAATCGATGGTGAAAAGGGATATACGGGTGTTTGTGTCAATGGGTATACGCTGGGTTGGGCGAAGCAAACGGGCGACATGCTTAAGAACCTTTATCCAAAAGGCTGGCGTAAAATGAACTAAGGTAAAGAGGTGCACAGTGTCTGATGTACAAAGACTGGATAAAATAATATCCAATTTTGGTTTTGGTACAAGAAGAGAAGTAAAGGAACTTGTAAGAAAAGGGAGAGTTAAGGTCGACGGTATTGTTGCTAAAGACAGCGGAATGCATATAGATCCTGAAGCCAGTACTGTTGAGATTGATGGGAAGCTGCTTAACTACCGCAAGTTCATATATATAATGCTGAATAAACCTGCAGGGGTTATTTCGGCAACCTGGGACGCAAAGCATAAAACCGTTGTTGATTTGATGCCTGAAGAATATAAATGCTTTGATCTTTTCCCGGTAGGGCGTTTGGATATAGATACAGAAGGCCTTGTCGTAATGACTAATGACGGGCAGCTTGCGCATGATGTCCTGTCCCCTAATAAACACGTATGGAAAACGTATTATGCATTAATTGAGGGTAACGTATCTGACGAAGACGTTAAGGCCTTTAATCAGGGTGTTATGCTTGATGATGGATATAAAACGCTTCCTGCAAAACTTGTAATTTTAAAAAGTGGTGACAGGTCTGAAATAGAAATTACGATATGCGAAGGCAAGTTCCATCAGGTAAAAAGAATGTTTGAAGCTCAGGGTAAAAAAGTCATATACCTAAGACGAATTATAATGGGTAATCTTGAACTTGATGAGTCGCTTAAAGAAGGTGAATCAAGGGAACTTACCGAAACGGAAGTGGATAAATTGAAAAAGTCGGAGACTTATAAATCAAAGTAAAATAGAGAAGAAAAAATTAAGAATATCAATAACTTTTTATTCAATAAATTACAAATAATGGTATAATGTAATTATAAAGGGGGATTGATATTTTTGAAGCAAACCAGAGATCAAAGGAAGAGCCTGAAACTTAACAGCCATGATAAAGTCGTTTTATCTGCTTATGCTCAAAGTTCAATGGTGGTTAATTTTCACCTCACTCAGGAAGCTACCCCGTTTGAAAAAAGTCTAACATATAAAAAACAACAGGATGCGATAAAAGGGTTTTAATTAACCCTTTTTTGATGCCTTTTTTGCCGGCTTAAAAAACTCGTATATAGCGATAATCAATAAAAAGACCGCAAACGTTTTTCTTAAAACTGTACCTGATATGGTTACTGCAAGTCTCGAACCGAGGTAAGAACCCATAAGTCCGAAGATTACAATAGGTATGGCTGCTTTAAAATCAATGCTTTTATTCCTGATATGTATTATCAGAGCGACAATTGCTGTAGGTATAAAAAAAAGAAGGTTCACGCTTTGTGCAATATGCTGTTCCGGTTTTATAAATATTACAAGTGCGGGTATAAGAATTGCTCCTCCGCCTATTCCCATACCGCTTATTACTCCTGATGCCAGACCGATTAAAAAAAGTACCATTCAATTCTCCGTTAATTCAGAAGCATTCTAATAGCTGCAATGGCTATAAATACTGCGAATATTTTTCCTAAAATTTTTGTAGGACACTTGTTTAGCAGCTTGGCTCCTATAAAACCGCCTGCCATTCCTCCAAGTGTAACCTTCCAGGTAATATCAAGGTTGTAATAGCCATTTGAAATATATAAAAGTGCACTTATTACAGTTAACGGGAGGATTATGGAAATAGCTGTAGCATGCGCCCTGTGATCCTCCATTCCAAGAATAAGTATCATGGCAGGTACGGCTATTGTACCGCCGCCTGATCCAAAGAGACCATTAGCTGTTCCCGTCAAAGCTCCTATTATTAGAAATTTTAAATACCTTAGTATTTTCATTTAACAACCTTTTTATATTAAAATAAGCTATTTAATTACCTGTTTATCTATTGTATCTTTTAATATGTTTATCCCTAATTAAATTTTTATCCTAATGAAAAAATGGTATTGCATATTGGTATAATTGTAATTATAATAAAAGTGAGTACTCACTCATTATTAGGAGGCGCACCTATGGAAATAGATTTACATTCAATAAAAGATACCGAAATGTCGGAAAAAGAACTAAAAATTCTTGAATCTGCAATTAAGATTTTTTCTGAAAAGGGCTTTACTGCGGCAACTACAAGTCAAATAGCAAAGGATGCCGGGGTTGCAGAGGGTACAATATTCAGATATTTTAAAACAAAAAAAGATTTGCTGAGAGGAATTCTCATAAGGCTTGTCAATCTTCTTGCAAGCAAGTTTGTGCTGGATGGTATTGAAAAAATACTGAAGGATTCCGAAGGTAAGGATTTAAAACAAGTGTTTAAGGAAATTGTATACGACCGGATGAAACTCGCAGAAACAATGTATCCGATGGTACGTGTAGTAATGACTGAAGCAATTTACCATCAGGATGTCCGTGATGCACTTTATACAAATATTATTGAAAAAGCATTAGGAATGTTCAAACAATTTCATAAGATAATGGTTGAAAAAGGAGTAATACGATCAGATATAGATGCGATAACTGTTTTCAGATTTATAATTGCCAATATCGGCCTGTTTATTGCTCAAAAAAAGCTGTTTAATAAAGAGCTATCAATAGAAAATATGGAGCAGGAACTGGATAATGTTTTTGAAATTATTCTTAATGGTATCAGCCCCAGGCAAAGTTTATAAAAGGAGTTGAAAATATGGATTACTCAATCGAAGTAGAGAACCTTACAAAGAAATTTGGTGATTTTACTGCAGTGGATAATATAAGTTTTAAGATTCCCAAGGGTAATATTTTTGGTTTCCTGGGACCCAATGGTTCTGGAAAGTCTACAACTATAAGAATGTTGTGTGGAGTTCTTCAACCGACTTCAGGGAAGGGAATCGTGCTTGGAAAGGATATAGTAAAAGACACCGAGGAAGTACGGCAGAGTCTAGGGTATATGTCTCAGAAATTCAGCCTTTATGAAGATCTGACAGTAGAGGAAAATCTTGATTTCTATGGCGGAATATACGGTTTGGACAAAGCCGTCAGAAATGAGAGAAAAAAAGACTTAATAGCAATGGCTAACCTTGTTGGAAAAGAAAAAAGCCTGGCAGGTACGTTGTCCGGAGGTTGGAAGCAGCGTCTTGCTCTTGGCTGCGCATTGATACATAAGCCAAAGCTGTTGGTACTTGATGAGCCTACAGCAGGAGTTGATCCGGTATCAAGGCGCGTTTTCTGGGAGATCATTCATGAACTCGCAAAACAGGGGATAACCATTCTTGTTACAACTCACTATATGGATGAAGCGGAAAGCTGTGACTATGTCGGATTCATATTTAACGGTAAAATGATTAACATAGCTACTCCACAGGAATTAATCGAAAAAGAGAATGCAAGAAACCTTGAAGATATTTTTATTAAATATGTTGAGCACATTACCAATACCAAGGTAAGCTCCTCCTTTAAAGAAATGAAATTCATACATTCTGATGAAAAACAATGATAGTTAAATTATTTGCCTGTAAAGGAGTAATTTTATGAAAAGAAAACTCTTTAGTTTTAATAGGTTTATGACTATTGTAAAGAAAGAATTCATTCAGGTTAAAAGGGACCCTATAAGTCTTCGCATTCCGTTTGTTATGCCGATTGTACTTATGCTGCTTTTTGGATATGCAGTGAATACACAGGTTGATAAAATACCGACAGTTATCCTGGATCAGAGCGGCAGCATTGAAAGCAGACAGTATGTTGATAGCTTTAAGTCAAATAAGTATTTTGATATCAAATACACTGCAAGTGATGAACAGGAGCTTAAAAAACTGATTGATGAGGGGAAAGCAAAAGCAGCTATAGTAGTTCCAAAGGATTATAATACAAAACTTAAAAACAATGAGGCTGCTGAAGTAAAACTTATAATTGACGGTACTGACCCGACAACTGCTAGAACAGCATTAAATAGCGGTATAATTATATCTGAGGCGTTTTCAAAAAATATTAAATCCAAAACGCTTTCTCAAATGAATGTCCCATTAGAAAAAGCGGCAGGGATAAGCTTAAAGACAGATGTTTGGTATAATCCCGACATGAAGAGTTCAAGATTTACAATACCCGGACTTGTAGGACTTATACTTCAGAACATAACTATAATGCTTACTGCATTTGCTTTGGTACGTGAGAAAGAGAGAAGTACCATAGAGCAGCTTATTGTAACACCGGTAAGGCCTGCAGAACTGATTCTTGGAAAACTGGTACCATATATCATTATTGGGTTTGCAGGATTTTTATTTGCTCTTGCTTTATGTGTTTTCTGGTTTGGGGTAGGTGTATCGGGAAGTATTGCACTCCTTCTGTTGCTAGGGTTCCTGTTTGTATACTGCTCATTATCAATAGGTATGCTCATTTCAACCTTTGCAAAAAATCAAATGCAGGCAATGATGGTAATGGTGCTTGTACTTCTGCCAAGCGTGCTGCTTTCGGGCTTTGTTTTCCCGAGAGAGGCAATGCCTGGGGTTATAAACGCTCTCGGTTATGTAATACCGTTAACATATTTCCTTGATATTATAAGAGGGATAATGCTTAAAGGTATAGGCATCGAGTTCCTTTGGAATGATGTGATAGCTTTGTTAATATTTACGGTTCTTATACTTACAATAGCGACTTTCAGATTCAGAAAAAGACTGGATTAAAATATTATTATCAGCTATTACTACATACTGAAAAAGAGCACACTCATTACGCCCTTCTCAATGCCTTTAAAAAGAATTGGCGGCTTTGACTTTATTTCAAAGCCGCCGGTAGGTTGTTACATTTAGGTGCAAAAGTCCATGCCACCAAAACAACGTTTTTTTATTTCCGTTGGCGGCTTCGTAATTAACTATAAAGTATTTAGGCTATTTCGATAGTTAAGCATCTCCTGTTCACTTACGGTTTTTAGGGTATAGCTCAGTTCTTCGATAATGCGCGATTTGTCATATGGAATGGTTCCAGACAAAGGCCTAAAATTTGATTTTGTGTCCGCTTGTAAATGAGTACGGATTTGCAGGGTTTCCAAAAGAGTTATCAATTCTTCTATTCGTTCATGTTCGCTTGCAGGAGTAAATTTATTGCTTTTCGACCAAGCATACAGTTCCGTATCAGGGAACAGCGTCAGCGAATCAATGCTTAAAAAATAGGGATTGAGCTGATTAAAAATCTTAGCACTGTTAATGGCATTTCTCTTGCCATTACCTTTTCCCGCAAGGCCAGTCATATAAACAAAAGAATATTCAATTCCAGCTTCGTCCAGTTTGTTGCATTGCTCAACAATATCCTCGGCAGTATAGCCTTTATTGGCTAAAGTAAGGGTTTCATTATCTCCGCTTTCGGTTCCGATACTCAATCCATTTATACCCATTGCCCGTAATTTTCTAAGCTGATGAACAGATTTAGATTTTATATCACGAATACTTGCAAACATAGCCATACTTTGGCATTTAATCAAATAGTCCCTTGTTGTCAAAGCCCTTAATTTAAGGTTCTCATAGCTCATTGCAAACGGATTTGCCCCAGTCCAGAAGATACGGCGGGCATTAGGCTGATAGCTTTTTATTTCTGCTAAATCTTCCTCAAATTCGCTCATAGGCGACATACGAAAACATTCTCCATGATATAAGCTACAGAACCGACATTTGTTATAGGTACAGCCAGAAGTTGCTTGTATAATAACCGAATATTCTTCATACGGTGGCCTCCAAGTTCTTCCTGTGAAGTGCATTTTTCAGCTCCTTTCTCGGAACTTACAGGTGCCGGATATTCTTTCTATACCGTTTAAGCTCCGATTCATCAATATTGTCAATCGCATATTGCAAAAGCTTTATCATTTTTTCTTTATCCTGCGGTAATTTTCCAACCATTGGGGCGGTATTGGAAATTGTGTTTGCATACAGGGTCGTTTGAATTGTCAAATTCTCAATTAAGGTTTTTTGTTCCTGTAATTTCTCCAATTCACCTGTTTCGGTAAAAACACCATTTTTTATTTCGATGAACAAGTCTGATTCGGGAAATATTGTCAATGCCACAATGCTCAAACTAACAGGATTGATTTTATTGTAAATCTCCACAGTGTTCATAGCAGCCGTTTGACTATTTCCTGTTCCTGAAAGACCATTCAAATAGGAAATATGGTAGGTTATTTGGGTTTCATCAAGCCTGTTTAACTGTTCAACAATATCTTTCGCCTGATACCCCTTACGCATAAATCGCAGTGTGTCATCATCGCCTGTTTCCGTTCCGATAATAATACCGTCATAGCCCAATTGACGCAGTTCTTTAAGTTGTTCAAGCGTCTTTGGGGTAATGTCTGTTACTCTTGAAAAACAGCCGATACTTTTAACTTTGGGCAAATATTGATGAACTTTTTGGGCTATCTCTGTCAGCTTGTCAAAGCCAAGAGCGAACGGATTAGCACCTGTAAAAAATATCCTTTTTGCACATGAATGATATATGCTAAGTTCCTTTAAATCTTCCACGACTTCATTCATGGGTGATAAGCTGAATTTGAAAGGCAAATCCGCATAAAGAGAACAAAACTTGCAATTATGGTGTGTACAGCCAGCCGTCACCTGTAATAAAGCGGAGTTCGCTTCATAGGGCGGTCGCCAGATTGTGCCTGTAAAATGCATAAAGTCAACTCCTTTCATGCATATTATATTTAATGCACATTAAAAATAAAAGTACTGTACTTATTTGCAGTACATTGAAATTTTGCGGTATAAATACTATAATATCTATAGATTGGAGGAAATCAAAATGAAAAAAAGCGAATTATCTATCAGGCGTTGTACAACTATTTCAACTATTCAGAGGATAGTTGGCGGCAAATGGAAAATAGAAATCTTATATTACATAGGTTTGCAAAATATAAACCGATTTGGTGAGTTACGCCGTCACATTGGTGACATCACAGAATCGTCGTTAACAAAACAATTGCGGGAATTAGAATCGGACGGCTTTATTTCACGATATGATTATAAGGAACTCCCGCCAAAAGTAGAGTATTCATTAACCGATTTGGGTAACAGTTTTATACCTGTTTTGGAGTTTATGAAGAAGTGGGGCAAAAACCATATAAAGCAATAAAAACAATTTTCTATGGAACGATGTGGCGGCACTGCTTCTGTTTACGATTTTAATTCTTTCAATAGCGGTCTCCAGATTCAGAAAAAGTCTGCACTGACAGGTTTGTCATCTTTCCGGATATTTCTGGATTTAAAATTAAAAACATAACACAAATAAAAAGGTTTCTCTTATGGGAAACTTTTTTTGTTGCAAAAAAATATTGACAATGGGATCACTTAAATTTAAAATAATATTAGAACATATGAATAGGTATTCATATAATAATACTAATTGATTTGTTACTTTGGAGGGTAAAATGCAGACACAGACGTGCAAACTTAAAAACTTGAATTGCGCTAATTGTGCTCAAAAAATTCAGGATAATGTTAAAAAGATTGATGGTGTAATAGATGCAGAGTTAAACTTTACTACTCAAAAATTAAAAGTCAAATCAGAAGATACCACTTCTGAAAAAATAGTTATGAATGAAATAAAAAAGATAGTAAGCTATCTTGAACCGGATGTTGTAGTATCATTGGAAGGAGATTCTGAAAGTAGCTATAATCACAGCCAAAGAAGTGAAGCAAAACGCTACATTCTTTTGATTGCTGCAGGAGGATTGATTTATGCAGCCGCTTTGTTGCTGAGTGTTGGCTTTTATGTGAAGCTGGCATTGTTTATAACAGCTTATATTATCTCCGGCGCGGATGTTTTGATTAAAGCATTTAAAAATTTGATCCGTGGAAGAATATTTGATGAGAATTTCCTGATGAGCCTTGCTACTGTGGGTGCTTTTGCCACTGAACAGTATTCTGAAGCTGTAGCTGTTATGATTTTTTATAAAATTGGTGAACTGCTTCAGGATATGGCAGTTAATAATTCAAGAAGGTCCATCAATGCTTTGCTTAACATTAAACCCGAATATGCAAATCTTGTCACAGCTAACGGTATTGTCCAGGTATCTCCCGAAAAGGTTTCGCCAGGGGATGAAATAGTCATAAAGCCTGGGGAAAGAGTACCTCTGGATGGAATCATAGTTACCGGATCTTCCATGGTCGATACATCTGCAATTACGGGTGAATATGTTCCGAGGAGGCTTGAAACAAGTGATGAGGTTTTAAGTGGGTTTATAAATAATGACAGTGTCTTGAATGTCAAGGTCACAAAGGCATTTGAAAACTCCACCATATCAAGAATTTTGAATATGGTACAGGAATCCTCATCAAGGAAGTCTCCAACTGAAAATTTCATTACAAAGTTCGCAAGGATTTATACTCCTGCTGTTATTGGAGCAGCAGCGGCTATAGCAGTACTTCCGCCTTTAATTACAGGCAGTATGGATTTTTCGAGGTGGATTTATTCGGCACTGGTATTTATGGTAATTTCATGTCCCTGTGCCCTCATAATATCAATTCCTCTAAGTTATTTTGGAGGTATCGGCGGTGCATCAAAAAGGGGAGTGCTTATAAAGGGCAGTAATTATCTTGAAGCTTTAAACAATGTAAGTACAGTTGTTTTTGACAAGACAGGAACTCTTACAAAAGGTGTTTTTAAAGTCTCAGAAATAAAACCGGCACAGGGCTTTACAGAACAGGAATTGCTTGAATTCGCAGCAAAATCTGAAGCATATTCAAACCACCCTATTGCAAGGTCAATTATGGGTGCATATGGTGGGATTATTGATAATTCACAGGTAGAACATTACGAAGAAATTGCCGGACAGGGAGTAAAAGCAAAAGTTCTAGGGAGAGAAATACTCGCCGGTAATTTAAAACTACTTACGAATAATGGATGCACCGGCTTTGAGATAGCAAATGGTCATGGAACTGTTGTGTACGTTTCTGTTGACCGACAGTTCGCAGGATATATTATTATTTCGGATGAAATAAAAAAAGATACCGTCAAGGCGATATCCGACCTTAAGTCTGTTGGTGTTAGAAGTACAGTTATGCTCACAGGCGACAGCGCAAGTTCAGCAAACAGCGTTGCATCTTTGATAGGTATTGATGAAGTTTACTCCGAACTGCTTCCGCAGCATAAGGTGGAGAAACTTGAAGGCTTGGAGCAAAAGACATTGTCCCAAAACAGGCGCTCTAAAGTTGCTTTTGTGGGTGATGGAATAAATGATGCACCTGTTATTGCAAGGGCTGATGTTGGGATTGCAATGGGAGGACTGGGTTCGGATGCTGCTATAGAGGCTGCTGATATAGTACTTATGACTGATGAACCGTCAAGACTGGCTGATGCTTTTAAAATAGCACGCAAAACGAAAAAGGTTGTTTTACAGAACATTGTATTTGCTCTTTTTGTAAAGGCATTATTCCTGTCTTTCGGAGCTTTCGGACTTGCGACTATCTGGGAAGCAGTATTTGCTGACGTTGGAGTTGCCATACTCGTTGCCTTTAACTCATTGAGAACAATGAAAGTTAAATAATAAGCTACCAATAAGGCCTTGGCGTTTAGTCAGGGCTTTATTTTTGTTAAAACTTAATTGACAAATGATATAATTCTGATGTATAGTGGTACTAAATAAAACCACTAGGTTTAAATATGAAAAGTGAGATTTATGGATATTATTGAATGTCTGATGAATATTGGATTAACAAGGCATGAATCAGTGCTTTACTTGGCACTGTGCAAGGAAGGTGAATTAACCGGGTATGAAGCTGCAAAGGTATCCGGTATTCCGCGCTCCAATGCATATCTTGCTCTTGCAGGTCTTGTTGAAAAAGGCGGAGCTTTTAAAATAGACAGTGATGCCGTCAAGTATACTGCTGTTCCTGTAAACGAATTTGTAACCAATATAAGAGCAAAGCAAAATGAAATTTTCGATTTTATAGAAAAAAATATCCCTGTCAGAGATAATATTAAAAACTCTTATATAACTGTTAATGGAGAAACCAACATTTTAAACAAAGCCAAAAACATGATAGCTGCTGCTTCAGAACGTATTTACATATCTGTTTCTGCAGATGTTGCGGCACATGTTTTGAATGTTTTGAAAGCGGCAGTGGCCAGGGGATTAAAGGTTGTTATAATAACAGACTCAGGCTTTGAACTTGATAAAGCAGTAATTTATCATGACAGTAAGCAGCCGGGTCAGATAAGGCTTATTGTTGACACGGAATATGTCCTTACAGGTGAGCTTTCAGGTATAGATCCGACTTGCTTATACTCAAGTAACAAGAACCTTATTCAACTTATTAAGGAAACACTTACTGCTGAAATAAAGCTTATACAGGAATCAAAAAAATAGTTTATAAACAAATGGAGGAATAGTAATGAGTAATTATTTTACCGAGAAAACAAACTTTTTTGGAAACACCAATCCTGAAGAACTTCTTAAAAAATACGGCAGCCCTTTGTACGTATATAATGAGCAGATTTTAAGAAAAAGCTGCTCAGATGTTGCAAATCTCATAAAATATGAAAAATTTAATGCCGATTACTCCATCAAAGCAAATTCTAACCTGCATTTAATCAAAATTGCCCATGAAGAAGGGCTTCATGCAGATGCCATGTCTCCAGGAGAGATATACGTGCTTTTGAAAGCAGGTTTTAAACCTGAAGAAATATTGTATGTATGTAATAATGTTTCTGAAGAAGAAATGAAATATGCAATAGAAAAAGGAGTTTGTACAAGTATAGATTCCATTTCACAGCTCAAGCAGTACGGAAAGATTAATCCTGGCGGAAAAGTAGCAGTCCGTTTTAATCCTGGGGTTGGAGCAGGACATCATGAGAAGGTTGTAACCGCAGGTAAAAAAACAAAGTTTGGGGTAAACCTTGATCTTGTAAATGAGATTAAGGACATAGCAAAGGAATATAATCTTAAAATAGTAGGTATAAACCAACATATAGGCTCGCTTTTTATGGAAGCTGATCCTTATATTCAGGGTGTAAAATCAATCCTGAGTGTAGCTGAGCAGTTCGCAGACCTGGAATTTGTTGATTTTGGCGGTGGATTGGGTATCCCATATCACAAGCAGGAAAATCAGGAACGCCTTAATATAAAGGAATTGGGTCAGAAGCTCACAGATATTGTGCATGAATGGATGGCAAAATACGGCAAGAATATCAGAGTAAGAATTGAACCCGGCAGGTACGTAGTCGCTGAAAGCTCAGTACTGCTTGGCACTGTATATGCAATCAAGAAAAATTACGGAACTAAATTTATAGGAACAGATTTAGGCTTCAATGTTCTTACAAGACCTGTCATGTATGATTCCCACCATGATATTGAGGTATACAGAGGTGGGGAAGCTGTTGGCGGCGACAAGGAACCTGTTACTGTTGTGGGCAACATTTGTGAGAGTGGAGATATAATTGCCAGAGAGAGGCTGCTCCCCGTTATTCAGGAAAAGGATATTCTGGGAGTTATGGATGCAGGTGCTTATGGGTATTCTATGAGCTCAAACTATAATAACCGTTTGAGACCTGCTGAAGTTTTAATTACAACTGACGGAAAAGATGTTCTTATTCGTAGAAGAGATACTTTGGAAGATCTCATGAGAAATTATGAAATATAATACTAAAATACCTCACATTTTGATATAATTTATTCAAATAATATTAGAATGAGGTTATGTATATGAAGGAGATATTTGTTGAGGGTAAGAACCTGCCGGATGCGTACCATAAATCGATTTCTGAATTGTATTATCAGGGGGAAATAACAGAATGTCCTGATTATAACCAGAAACAGAAGGAATGCAGCATGACAATATTTATTGAACAGCCTCTTCTTGAACCTATGATAAGCAAGCTTTTTATAGGCGGGTATGAGGAACTGGAGCAATACAGGCAGGAAGTCCTTGATGGTATACTGGATTTCAGGATAGGACACGGCTGGTCCTATACATATCATTCGAGAATTGCCGAACAGCTTCCTTTTATATACGAGGAACTAAAAAGAAATCCTTTCAGCAGAAGAGCTGTAATAGACATTAGAGACTGGAAGGCTGATACAAAAAAAGGTAATGACAGCCCGGCTTGTCTTCAGCATATTCAATACTTTATCAGGGAAAACAAGCTTCACTGCAAGGTTCTGATGAGAAGCAACGATGCCCCTGAAGCAACCTTCATGAATATGTTTGCATTTATAATGCTTCAAAAGAGAGTTGCAGATACTCTTGGAACAGAAATGGGAAATTATACTCACAGAGCAAACTCCTTTCACTGCTATGAAAAGGATTTCAAGCTTATTGAAGGATATATAAAGGGAATAGAAGGCGGTCAGGATATTACTTATGATTACGAAGGCTTCTTCAAGGATTTAATGGAGGAAAGCCAGCCGAATATAGACAAAAAGGTTGAACAGGTAAGAAATAATATTGAAGAAATGTAAGAGGTGCACTTTTAAAGGTAATATAGGCATAGCCTATTATTACCTTTTTTGTTACTATTTGATATTTGCAAATTATTTGTATATAATTAGTTTCGGTTATTTCTTCTAAAGTAATAAGGGGGATGGCGTCTTGAATAATACTGAGCCTATAATTTCAATCAGAAACCTAAGAATGAATTATGGAGAAAAAAATGTCCTGAACAGTATCGATCTTGATGTTGGCAAAGGCCAGATAATTGGCTATATAGGACCTAATGGGGCAGGGAAAAGTACAACTATAAAAATAATTTTGGGAATGGTAGAGGGTTACAGCGGTAGTGTTAAAGTCTTTGGTGAAGATATAGCGAGCGGAAGTATTGAGTATAAAAAAAGAATAGGATATGTACCTGAAACTGCAGAGGTTTATGATAGTCTGACAGCAAATGAATATCTTACATTTATTGCTGAAATATATGGAATGGATGCAGTTGAAGCTGACATAAAGGCAAGAAAATTGATGTCTTTGTTTGGAATAGAGGATGTTTACAATTCTAGAATATCCTCATATTCGAAGGGTATGAAACAAAAAGTACTTATTATTTCCAGCCTCATTCATAATCCTGATATTCTGTTTCTTGACGAACCGTTGAGTGGATTGGATGCAAACAGTGTCATGGTCTTTAAAGAAATTATGTCTGAAATGGCAAGACAGGGAAAAACTATTTTTTATTCCTCACACATAATGGATGTTGTTGAAAAAATCAGTAAGAGGATTATATTGATCGATCAGGGACAAATAATAGCAGATGGCTCATTTGATGAACTTAAGAATACTTGCAAAGAGGGTTCCCTTGAAAGTATCTTCAATAGGCTTACGGGATTTGATAAGCATAGAGAAATAGCAAGTGAATTCATAAATGTAATAAATGAGGTGCACTCATGAAAGACTTCGCTATTTTAAGGTTTCTTGATAAAATAAGCTTTCTCTTTAAAAGATTTGGTATCAATTACAAACAAATGAGAATGATACTCCAACTTAAGCTTATCATGGATGGCCGGAGAACAGCGACTGCCATGATGGGAAACAAAAATGACAAGGAATCACATAACAGTTTTAGGAGCACCTTGATTATTTATGGGTTAATGGGGTTGTTCAACATCATTTTTATTTTTGCTCCAATGCCATTTTTTTATAAAATGAATTTCATTTTTGGTGTCATAATATTCATGGTATTGACAACCATGATTTCAGATTTTTCTTCGGTGCTGCTGGATATCAGGGACAAAAACATTTTATTGCCAAGGCCTGTTGATCCGAGAAGCCTGAATATGGCTAAGCTAATACATATAATAATTTACCTTTCATCTATAACTGCTGTGATTGCGGGTCCTGCGTTGATTGCAGGTTCAATAAAATATGGGGTATTATTTTTTCTTATATTTTTAGTGGACTTAATCTTAATTTGCAGCTTTGTTATTTTCTTTACTTCTATACTTTACTTTGCAATTCTTACTTTTTTTGATGGAGAAAAACTGAAGGATATTATAAATTATGTACAGATAGTACTTACTATCTTTATTGCGGTTTTCTATCAATTTGTAGGAAGAATATTTGATGTTGTCAATGTAACATCTGCCGCACCTCCTTTGTGGAGCACATTCCTTCCATCTTCATGGTTTTCGGCTCCTTTCTCTTTGTTTGTTGAAAAAAATTCCGACAGGTCTTACGCCATATTAAGCCTGCTTGGCTTAGTTATTCCCATTCTTGCTTTAGTAATTTACATATCATTCATTGTTCCAAGATTTGAAAAAAGCCTTCAGAAATTAAACGAAAACAGTGAAAGAAAAAAGGGGGCTTCAAGGTTAAGAAAGAAACTAAAAGATTTGGAGAGTACAATAGTTTGCTCCAACAATAGCGAAAAGATCTTTTTCCTTTTTACTCTTAGATTGCTTTCCAAGGAGAGAAAATTAAAGCTGAAACTTTACCCTAATGCTGCATTGGGAATAGTCATGCCGTTTGTTATGATTATTGGATTTGCTACTTCAGGTAAATCGATCAAGGGCTTCTTTAATACAATACAAAGCGGCAATTACTATCTGTTTTTGTATTTTACAGCTTTTATGAGTGCATCGCTGGCATCTATGCTTTACTTCAGCGAAAAATACCAGGGTGCATGGATTTATAGAGTATTACCGGTTAAGGATCCATCTGTTATACTAAAAGGTGCCTTGAAAGCTTTTATTATGAAATATATTCTGCCGGTATTCTTTCTAGCATCATTGATTTTTACTTTAATATATGGATTAAAGATAGTTCCTGATATGATATTGATTTTTATAAATACAATTATACTGGTCATTTACTTTTTTAAAGTGACAAGTAAAGGACTGCCTTTTTATAAGGACTTCAAGATAACACAGGATGGCAGCCTCATTGGCTGGACAATGCTTTCCATGGTTATAACGGGAGCCTTTGTAGGATTACACCTATTGGCACTTAAAATTACATTTGGGGTTTTACTAAACATATGCCTCTCGCTGGTGCTAACAGCCATATTGTGGCGTGTTTGTATCAAAGTCTCCTGGAAAGATATTTCCTATGCAAAATAAGCTTTATAGCGCTTTTGTATTGATAAAAAGTGCTTGACATTTATTTCATATATTTTTATAATGTTAACTAATAATTAAATAAAGTCGGATGATTGATGAGGGAGAGTTGTTCCCTGCTAATTTGGGAATACACCGAAGGAGTTGCACTCTCAGGTAGAATAGACCTCATTATGACGGACCTCTGGAGAGACCGGAAGGCGCCGAAGGGGCAAAGGCTAATAAGCTATAATCTCTCAGGCAAAAGGACAGAGCAGCAGTAAAGAATGTTTTCTTTACGTGCGTTTACAGGGGTCAAATTTATTTTAAATTTGGCTTTTTTTATTGCTATTTTTGTATTTTATTATTTATATAATGGAGGTAATTACCATGCAAAAGGAAAAACTTTTAATGACACCGGGACCGACAATGATTCCGCCAAGTGTTCTTGAAGTAATGAGCAGACAAATCATTCATCATAGAACAAAGGATTTTGAAGCAACATTTGATGGCTTGGAAGAAGATTTGAAATTTGTATTTCAGACTAAAAATGTCGTACTTATATTCTCATCATCAGGAACAGGAGCAATGGAGTCTGCAGTAGTAAATATGTTTTCACCTGGAGACAAAGTACTTGCAATAAGCATCGGAGCATTCGGAGACAGGTTTGCTGATATAGCAAAAACCTTCGGACTTAATGTTGAAAAGCTTGCTGTTAATTGGGGTGAAGCTGTTAATCCTGAAGATGTTAAAAAGATACTGGATGCAGATAAAAACCATGAAATAAAGGGCATTTTAATGACCCATAATGAAACCTCAACAGGTGTTACCAACGATGTTGAGGCGATCGGAAAGCTTGTAAAAGGAACCGACAGACTGTTGATTGTTGATGCAATTAGCTCTATGGGCGGACTAGACCTTAAGACAGATGAATGGGGCGTTGACGTAGTTGTTACCGGTTCACAAAAAGGACTTATGGCACCTCCCGGACTCGCATTTGTCAGCGTAAGCGAGAAAGCTTGGCAAGCTTATGAAAAATCGACTCTTCCTAAATTTTATTGGGATTATAAAAAGTACAAAAAGGGTATTTTAAAGGAAGTATCAGAAAATCCCCCATATACTCCGGCTATATCGCTTATTAAAGGTCAGGCGCAGGCTCTGAAGCTTATAAAAGAGGAAGGCCTGCAGAATGTTTTTGATAGGCATGCAAAGCTTGCAATTGCTACCCAAAAGGGTGTTGAAGCATTGGGACTTACACTTTTCCCAAGCCAGGAGGTTTCTTCTAATATAATTACTGCAGTTAACGCACCTGAAGGTATTGATATAGAAAAAGTAAGAAAAATAATGAATAGCAAATATGACATCATGGTCACCGGAGGACAGAAACATCTTAAGGGTAAGATATTCAGAATAGGGCATTGTGGCTTTGTTGACGGCTTTGATCTCATCAAAACATTTGCAGCTCTTGAGTTTGCTCTTGCAGAAGTCGGCTATAAGGTTGAATTTGGAGCTTCAGTTAGCGCAGTTCAGAAGGCACTCTTATAGAAATACCTTAGAAATAGCATAATATAATAAGTTTGGAGGGTTTTTTAGTGAAAGTTATAGTAACTGAAAGAATTGCTGAAGATGGTATAAACTATCTTAAAGAAAATGGTTTTGAAGTAGATACTAAGTTTGGAATTTCTCATGAAGATTTGCTTAATATCATAGAAGAATATGATGCAATAATTGTAAGAAGCGTAACAAGAGTTAATGAGGAATTAGTTGCAAGGGGTAAAAACCTTAAAGTTGCCGGACGTGCAGGTAACGGAATTGATAACATTGATGTTGAGGCATGTACCAAGAGAGGTATCATTGTTGTAAATACTCCTGAAAGCAATATAATGGCAGCTGCAGAACTTGCAGTAGGTCATGCTTTTGCAATATTCAGAAATATACCTCAGGCAAATGACGCCGGCAGAAATAAGGATTTCAGAAGAAACAGATTCCTTGGCAATGAACTTGATGAAAAAACTGCTGGTATTATTGGACTTGGAAGAATAGGTTCCATTGTTGCTACAAAACTTAAAGGCTGCAATATGAAGGTTATTGCATACGATCCATATATAACTGATGAAAGATTTAAACTTTTGGGTGTAACAAAATGTGAAACCCTTGAAGAGCTTCTTGTTAAATCAGACCTTATATCAATCCATACTCCGAAGACTCCAGAAACATATGGTATTCTTGCAGAAAAAGAAATTAGCAAATGCAAAAAGGGTGTAAGAATAGTAAATGCAGCAAGAGGCGGTCTTGTAAATGAAAAAGCACTTTATAATGCAATAAAGGAAGGACAGGTTGCAGCAGCAGCTCTTGACGTCCTTGATCCTGAGCCGAATTATGATAAGAAGCCTGAAGACCAGACTTATGAAAATCCGCTACTTGAGCTTGATAATGTCATAATTACTCCTCATCTTGGGGCATCAACTGCAGAAGCAAATTACAATGTTGGTACAGCAATTGCAAAACTGGTTGGGGATGCTTTAAGCGGTGAAATGGTTGCTGCTGTTAATATGCCTCCTATGAAGACAAAGGACATGAGCAGTCTGAAACCATATCTGGATCTGGCAGAAGTGCTTGGTAAAATTTACTACCAGGCAGAAAAGGATACTGTACAGAAAATTGAAATTATATACAGCGGCGACCTTGCTGATGTTGAAACAAAGGTTATGTCACTGTCAGTACTTAAAGGATTTCTTGAACCTGTAAGAAAAGAAAAAATCAATTATGTAAATGCAGAACTAATGCTTAAGAATATGGGCATAGAGCTGACTGAAAGCAAAAGCTCTCAGCTTGAAAAATATACAAACCTTATAACAGTAAAGTTTGTAACAAAGAATAAGGTTCAGAGTGTATCTGGTACAGTTTTTGCAAAGGAAGAAATCAGAATTGTCGATTTCTTCGGATACAAGCTTGATTTTGAACCTACACCATATGTAATAGCTATTCAGAATGTTGATAAACCGGGTATAATAGGTAAAATCGGTACTATTCTCGGAGAAAACGGAATTAACATTGCTGCCATGCAGTGGAGCAGAAATCATAAGAATGAGAAGGCAGTTGCCTTTGTAAGTGTTGATGGCGAAGTGAGCAATCAGGTACTTGAGCAGTTAAAGAGTATTGATGGGGTACTGAAGGCTTCAAGACTTAGCTTCTAAAATGCTTGAAACTCCCGCCAAAGCTGGTGGGAGTTTATTTTTTTACTAATATTTGTTATGTAAACTTGAAATTAATTCAAAATAATATTAAAATATAAAAATGCGGAAAAAATTCTAACAGATAGGAGCATCTAATGGGAACTTTATTAGAAGGTAAAAATGTACTCATCATGGGTTTGAGAAACAAATGGAGCATTGCATGGGGAATTGCCAAGGAAGCCTATAGTGAAGGTGCAAATGTAATTCTTACATATCTGGGTGAAAGAGAAAAGGAAGATGTTGAAAAGCTTGCTGTAGAGCTTGGAAGCCCTAATCTTTATAGCTGTGATATTTCCAGTGACGAACAAATAGACAGCCTGTTTAACAGTATAGAAAAAGACTATGGAAAAATTCATGGACTTGTTCATGCAATAGCACATGCTAAAAGTGAAGATATGAGGAACGACTTTGTTAATACCTCAAGGGATGGATTTAAGCATGCCCTTGATATCAGTGCCTATTCACTGGTTGCAGTTAGTAGAGGTGCACATAAGCTTATGACTGAAGGCGGAAGTATAGTTACGCTGACTTATTACGGTGCAGACAAAGTATTTTCAGGATATAATGTAATGGGCGTAGCAAAAGCGGCACTTGAAGCAAGTGTAAGATATCTTGCAAGTGATCTTGGTAAGGACGGTATAAGAGTCAATGCAATATCTGCAGGTCCTATAAAAACACTTTCTGCAAAGGGTGTTAAGGACTTTGGAAATATACTTGATACTGTTGAAGAAAAGTCACCAATAAGAAGAAGAGTTAATCCTACTGATGTAGGTAAGACTTCACTTTACCTTTTAAGTGATCTCGCCAGCGGAGTTACTGGAGAAGTTTTATTCGTTGACGGTGGATTTAACATAATGGGTATATAGGCTGTTTGATGAAAATTCTAAAAAGTTACAAGGGCCATGGCATAAGCCATGGCTTAATTTTTATCAATTGCTAATTCTTCTTGTTATCCATGGATCACTGGGGACATTTCTCAATTTCTTTACATTGGGGAAATTCTCCAACTTTTGAATTTTTAAAAGTTGAGAAGCGTCCCCAATATAAAGTTGAACAATCATTCCAAATCACATATAATTAGTATGGTTTGTTTTTAACAAATCCAAAGCTTTTAGTTAAGACTACATAATAAAGGTGATAATTTGATGCTTGCAGAAAAGACATGGGTTTATAACAATAATCCCGTCAGTGACGTGGACATAATTTCCAAACAAGCCGGTATATCACCGCTTCTTTCAAAGTTGTTTCTCAGCAGAGGAATTAATGATATTAACTATATTCGTGACTTTATAAACCCTTCTTTAGATAAACTCCTTGATCCTTTTTTGCTAAAGGATATGGACAAGGCAGTTGAAAGAATATTAAAATCCATTGAACAAAAAGAGAAAATTCTTATATATGGCGACTATGATGTAGACGGAACAACTGCAACATCTATTCTATACAATTTTATCAGGACCCTGGATGTACGTGTAGATTACTTTATCCCAAACAGGCTTGAAGACGGATATGGATTGTCGGAATCAAGTATAGCTAAGGTATATGATTATTTTCCAAATATTATATTAACAGTTGACTGCGGAACCACCTCAATGGAAGAAATAAAACAGTTAAAGGACTCCGGAATTGATGTAATAGTTACCGACCACCACGAGTGTACTGGCCAGCTGCCGGAGGCTTATGCAGTTGTTAATCCATGCAGGCCTGACTGTACATATCCATTTAAGGAATTGGCCGGAGTTGGAGTTGCGTATAAACTAATAACAGCTTTGTGTATCAAGTTGAATCTAGGCAACAAGTATAATGATTATCTGGATCTTGTAGCTCTTGGTACTGTTGCGGACGTTGTACCCCTAACAGAGGAAAACAGGATACTGGTCAAATATGGCATAGATTTAATTGAAAATACTAATAACATTGGATTAAAAGCACTTGTTGAAAGTTGTATTTTAAAGGATAAAAAAATAAATTCCTGGACAATTGGTTTTGTACTTGGACCGCGCATAAATGCAGCGGGACGTACAGGAGATGCTTTGAGGGCTGTAAGGCTCTTTACAACCAGCAATGAAAAGGAAGCATCAGACCTTGTGGATGAACTTAATGAAGCTAATAAATATAGACAGGATACTGAAGCAGAAATACTTGAACAGGTTATAAACTATGTTGAAACGCAAATAGATCTCGAGAGGGAAAAGGTGATAGTTGTTTCAGGAGATGGGTGGCATCATGGTATCATAGGAATTGTTGCTTCAAAAATAACTGACAAGTACTATAGGCCATGTATATTAATTTCCTGTGAAGACGGTGAAGGAAGAGGTTCAGGCAGAAGTATTGAAGGCTTTAATTTATTTACAGCTTTAAGCAATCAGGCATCTTTACTTGAAAAATTCGGGGGACATGAACTTGCTGCGGGATTGACAATTAAAAAGGAAAACATACCTGAATTCCGCACAAGAATTAATGAATATGCAGATGAGGTTTTAACACATGAATACATGATACCTAAGCTTAGAGTAGATTTGCCGGTATCAAGGGAGGATTTGACAATTCAGAACATAAGGGAATTGGACAAACTAGCTCCCTTTGGGGCAGGAAATCCAAGCCCTGTTTTCATTTGTGAAACGCTCAAGATACAATCTGCAAGAACAGTTGGAGAGGGAAAACATCTCAAGCTTGGTCTTGATTGTGAAGGTTCTTTTTTTGATGCTATTGGCTTTAATATGGGAAGCCTTTCAGAAAGCCTGCATATTGGTGATAATATTGAAGCAGCCTGTTCGTTGGAGATAAATTCATGGAATTCGGTTGACAAAATACAGCTCAATTTAAAGGATATTGTCAAGGATATTGAAACACGTACAGGGAATGAATATTTTTATACACTTGATAGAAGTATGGAGTCATGTGGTCTTGAAGATATATTAGATGAAAACCAATCTGAGGGTTGGGATTTAATCAGCAGTTTTAATTATATTGCTATCAATGAAATTATTAATTTGGAAGGTTCCAATATTATACTGGTTAATTCACTTGAAGCTGTTATGGAATTGAAGGAAGCCTTCAGAAATAAATTGGGGGCTATTAAAAAACCTTTAAAAATCTGTTATACTTGTTTTAATAGTTCTAAAAAGGACTTGCCTATATTATTAATTAATCCTGACCCTTCAATGGTTGATTTCAGTAATTTTGAAAGGGTTATTTTTTATGGGGGCTGGATTTGCACCGGTTATCTTAAAAAGCTGCTTGAAAAAGTTGAAAACAGTAAAATTTATGTAAGCATAAAAAATGATTCGATGATCTTTAATACAGAAGCAATTATACCCGAACGACGTGATTTGGTAGCAATTTATCAGTACATTAAAGCTAATTTTGGCAACCAGATTAAGGTTGATGATCTTTTTGTGCTTGCAGAAAAGATTTCAGAAAGCTATAAGATTAATATTAACTACTTTAAACTTAAAAAAGGACTTGAAATTCTGGAACAGGTGGATATCCTGGAAAAAAGTATGACAGGAAAATATGGGGTGTCAATTGCCCTTAAAAATACTAAACAAAAGACTAATTTGGAAAGTTCAATATTATATAGAAAGCTTCAGTCTTTAAAGGACAACTATGGAAAGCTTGAAGCGTAATGGAGGATTATTATGGATCTCAAGGAAAAACTAAGACATGTAATAGGTTTCCCGAAGGAAGGTATCGATTTTATCGATATAACTACCGTCTTACAGGATTCAGAGGCATTAAAGCAGTGTATTGACCAAATGAACGAAAAGATATCCCAAATGGGTGATTTTGATCTTATTATCGGTCCTGAATCAAGAGGTTTTATCTTTGGGGCACCACTTGCTTATATTACCGGAAAAGGTTTTGTTCCCATACGTAAAAAAGGAAAGCTTCCATATAAAACTATTAAGGTTACTTATAATCTCGAGTATGGCACAGATACGCTTGAAATGCATGAAGATGCTGTTAAGCCGGGTCAGAGTGTTATAATAGTAGATGACCTCTTGGCTACAGGGGGAACTACTGAATCAAATATCAAACTTGTTGAACAGCTTGGAGGAAAAGTAGCCGGAATAGTATTTTTTATAGAATTAGAATTTTTAAATGGAAGAGATAGATTAAAAGGATATAATGTTGAATCTTTGATTAAATTCTCTTAATATTTACTTATATTCGTTATAGTGGAGGCATTTTGATGAGTGACGGCTACACCCGGTTGGTTGATAAAATAAAAGAATATAACCCCAACTGTGACTTTACAATGATCGAAAAGGCATATAATGTCGCAAAGACGGCACATTCCGGTCAGCAGAGAGTCTCGGGTGACCCATATATTATACATCCTCTTCAGGTTGCGTTTATACTTGCAGAGCTTGAACTGGACTGCACATCAATTGTTGCCGGTATATTACACGACACAGTTGAAGATACCACCTGCACCGTTGAAGAGGTCAGAGAGAATTTCGGTGAGGATGTAGCTTTGCTTGTTGATGGTGTAACCAAATTAGGTAAAATCCCATATACAACTAAAGAGGAATTGCAGGCAGAAAACCTTAGAAAAATGTTTCTTGCTATGGCAAAAGACATAAGGGTTATAATGATCAAGCTTGCCGACAGACTTCACAACATGCGTACCTTAAAGTACATGACTCCTGAAAAGCAGCTTGAAAAGGCAAATGAAACCCTTGAAATATATGCACCTTTGGCACATAGGTTAGGTATATCAAAAATTAAATGGGAACTTGAAGATATCTGTCTTCGATATACTGACCCAAAAGGCTATTACGAACTTGTAGATAAGATAGCAAAAAAACGTAAGGAAAGAGAAGCTTATATTACTGATATTATAAAGACTCTTAATACAAAAACGCTTGAGCTTGGGATTGAAAATGCCCATATTGACGGAAGACCAAAGCATTTTTATAGTATATATAAGAAAATGGCAAACCAGAACAAGACTCTGGAGCAGATATACGATCTGTTTGCAGTAAGGGTCATTGTTGATTCTGTAAAGGATTGCTATGGGGTGCTTGGACTTGTCCATGAGTTGTACAAGCCTATGCCGGGCAGATTCAAGGACTATATAGCAATGCCCAAACCTAATATGTACCAGTCGCTTCACACAACGTTACTTGGACCGGAAGGCCAGCCTTTCGAGGTTCAGATAAGAACCTGGGAGATGCACAGGATAGCTGAAGTCGGTATAGCAGCGCATTGGAAGTACAAGGAAGGGCATGGCGGAAACGGTGATATTGATAACAAGCTTGTGTGGCTCAGGCAGCTTCTTGAATGGCAGAAGGAAATGCGTGATGCCACTGAGTTTATGGAAACACTCAAGATAGATCTTTTTACAGATGAGGTTTTTGTATTCACTCCAAAGGGTGATGTCATCAATCTTCCTATGGGTTCAAATCCTATCGATTTTGCATATGCCATACACAGTGCGGTTGGAAATAAAATGATGGGCGCAAAGGTCAATGGAAAAATTGTTCCAATCGACTATGAGCTTAAGAACGGGGATATTGTTGAAGTCCTCACTTCTGCTAATGTACATGGGCCAAGCAGGGATTGGCTCAAGATAGTAAAGAGTCCTCAGGCCAAAAACAAGATTAATCAGTGGATTAAAAAAGAATATAGGGAAGATAACATAATAAAAGGTAAGGAAGCTGTTGAAAAAGAACTTAAAAAGCATGGCCTGACTTTTGCCCAGCTCTTTAAAGGAGAAAGACTTGAGGTATTGTTAAAAAAGAATACCTTGAATTCAATTGATGACCTTTATGCTGCCATAGGTTATGGTGCTGTAACGGCTAATAAGGTAATTTCAAGGCTTAAAGAAGAATTTAAAAAGACGCTCAAACCAGAGGAATTAATAGAAATGGGTTTTGAAACTCCGGTTCAGCAGCGTCCTGAAAAAAAGAAGAAGATTATACCCGAAAGCGGTATCGTTGTTAAAGGTATAGATAACTGTCTTGTAAGGCTTTCAAGGTGCTGCAATCCTGTTCCTGGAGATACAATTATCGGTTATATAACAAGAGGCAGAGGTGTTTCGGTTCATAGAAAAGACTGCCTCAATGTATTAAACATAGATAGCATGGATGGAGATAACAGGCTTATAGAAGTAAGCTGGTATACATCTGAAAATGTAGCTTACAAGGCTGAAATAATTGTTATGGCAAATGACAGAACCGCTTTGCTTATGGAAATAACTAATGTCATAGGTGAATCGAAAATACCTTTAAAAGCTATTAATGCAAGGACAACAAAGGAACAAATAGCAATAATGAATCTCACACTTGAGATAACAGATACAGAACAGCTTGATAAAATTATTAAAAGGCTTAAAAAGGTTGAAGGCGTGTTTGAGGTTACAAGAAACAGACAATAAAGGGTGACATGTTTTGCGTGCAGTAGTTCAAAGAGTGCAATCGGGAAGTGTGACTACAGAAAACAAGGTTATAGGAAAGATAGGCAAAGGTATCGTTGTGCTGCTTGGAATAGGCCAGGAGGACTCTCAGCAGGACATTGATTATTTAGCTGATAAAATAATTAATTTGAGAATATTTGAAGATGAAAATGGTAAAATGAATACATCCTTACTTGAGGTAAAAGGTGAACTCCTGATAGTATCCCAATTTACTCTATACGGAGATTGCAGAAAAGGTAAAAGGCCAAGCTACGACTCTGCAGCAAGGCCTGAAACAGCCCAGCTTTTATATAATAGCTTTGTCGAAAAGGCCAACAAGTATGGATTAAAGGTTGAAACAGGTAAATTTCAGGCAGATATGCTTGTGCAGATTCAGAACGATGGTCCTGTAACACTTATGATTGATAGTAAAAAAATTTTTTAAAGAGGTTATGATATGTTCTTACAGTGCATTCCTACAGGAATGTTTGGCTCAAACAGTTATATAATCGGAGACAGTGGCGAAGCTGTGGTTATAGATGCAGGAGTTTCCGCGAATGAAATAATTGAAGTTCTCAATAGAAACGATTTGGTTTTGAAATATGTTATTCTGACTCATGGGCATCTGGATCACATTTGTTCGGTCGACGAACTTAGAAATCTTACTCAAGCCAAGCTTTCAATTCATGAAGATGATGCGGATTGTATGGTTAATGATGTTATAAATGGGTCAGCAATGTTTGATGTTCCCAAAACCTTTAAGCCTGCTGAAATCCTTTTAAAGGACGGAGATACATTAAAGGTTGGAGGACAGATATTGGAAGTTATCCATACTCCGGGCCACACTGTCGGAGGAATCTGTATAAAAGCGGGGCAGCATATTTTTACCGGAGATACCCTTTTTAACATGGGTATTGGCAGAACCGACTTCCCGGGCGGAAGCCGTAAACAGATAATTACCTCAATAAAAGAAAAACTATTAACACTTGACGGGAATATAACGGTTCATCCCGGTCACGGTGAACCTACAACAATAGCTTTTGAAAGGGATAACAATCCTTTCCTGAGAAGATTTTAGGGAGAAGTATGGTATACGTTAAACTTGAGGGACATAGCTACAAATATGAAATAGAGAACATAATAAAACAGTTCTACAGAGAAGAACAAATATGTTATACAGATACAACGCCTCCGGTCACAAACCGGGGGATTTTTCTATACAGTAAAATTATATCCAGGCCGCAAAGCAGCTTAATAATTACCAGCCTTAATGGAGAAAAATCTTTCTTGGCTGAAAAAACCAGGGAATTTATGCATGAAGGTACTGGAAGTACAGAATTAAAACGATGTCAAAAACGTGAGGTATCCAGACAGGTCTATGACCTTTTGACAGAATACTCAGGCCGAAAGCTTCCGTGGGGTGTACTTATGGGGATAAGGCCTGCAAAGCTTGTTCATGAAATGCTACAAAAAGAAATGAACCGGCAGGATATTTTATCTGAATTAACCGGCTATTACAGGCTTTCAGAGCCAAAAGCCAAGCTGCTGTATGAGGTTGCCCAGTCTGAAAAAAAGATTCTTGATAATACACCAATTAATTCTGTGAGTCTGTATATTGGAATTCCATTTTGTCCTACAAGATGTCTTTATTGTTCGTTTACAGCCTATCCCATTTCAAAATATCAGGGGGTTGTGAAAGCATATCTTGAAGCACTCAAAAAAGAAATCCATGCAGTAAATAACGAAATAATCAAAAGAAAAGGCATCAAAATTGACAGTATTTATATTGGCGGAGGGACGCCAACCTCTTTAAACGCAATAGAATTAAAGTATCTACTTGATTCAATTGAGGATATACTTGAGCTTTCTGATGTCAGGGAATATACAATAGAGGCTGGAAGGCCCGATTCAATTAATGAGGAAAAGCTGAGTACAATTAAAAGCAGCAGGGTGGACCGAATTAGTATTAATCCTCAGTCAATGAACGAAAGTACATTAAAATTGATTGGCAGACAGCATTCACCGCAGGATATATTGAAAACATATGAACTTGCCAGAAAACTGGGTTTTAAAAATATTAATATGGATATAATAGCAGGTTTACCTGGAGAAAACCTTCAAGCTTTTGAAAAAACCCTTGAACAGATAAAAGTGATGAAGCCCGACAGTCTTACCGTCCATACGCTTGCAATCAAAAAAGCATCTTTGCTTTACCGCCAAATGGATAAATACAGCGAGCTGCACGAGGACGAAATCGAGAAAATGGTAGACGTTGCAGGGCATTCCGCTGCAGATATGGGAATGAATCCTTATTACCTCTACAGGCAGAAAAATATTCTTGGTAATCTTGAAAACATAGGGTATTGCACCCCCGGTAAAGAGAGTATATATAATGTTCAGATAATGGAGGAAAAGCAGACCATTATTGCATTTGGAGCAGATGCTGTCACAAAGGTTGTTTTTCCTGAAGAAGATCGGATTGAAAGGGCGTTCAATGTTAAAGGCGTTGAGGAGTACATTGCAAGAATAGACGAAATGATTACCCGAAAGAAACTACTTTTGCAAGACATGAAACATTTATCTATTGACAATGGTTGATGATAAAATTAGAATATATCTAGCAAGACAAGGCAATAATAATGTAACAATGATGACAGGGAAAAGTAGCCAATACTTCCTACAGGGAGAAAGTATCCAGACTGAAAGTGCTTTCAGGCCAAGATTGGTGAAAGAACACCCACGAGTTGGTTGGATGAAAACCATAAGTTAGTAATTCAGCCCGTATATACAGCGTTAAGGTATTTAAAGTGGGTTTTACATAACCTATTAGGGTGGTACCGCGGGAATATCCTCTCGTCCCTGAGTTTTTCAGGAACGAGGGGTTTTTTTATTTAAAGTAAAATACATTGGAGGGAATATTTTGAACGACAATATTGTTAATCCTTCAATTCTTCCGGGATTTATGGAGCTTCTGCCTAAGGAGCAGATGCTTTTTAACTGGATGATGGATACTATAAAAAACACTTATGAAAAGTTTGGTTTCATTCCACTGGATACCCCGATGATTGAAAAGTCAGAAATATTACTTGCTAAAAGCGGCGGAGAAACAGAAAAACAGATTTATCGTTTTGTAAAGGGTGAGAATGACCTTTCATTAAGGTTTGATTTAACAGTACCTTTGGCAAGATATGTTGCTCAGCATTACAATGAATTGACCTTTCCTTTTAGAAGATACCATATCGGAAAGGTATTCAGAGGTGAAAGACCTCAAAAAGGCCGTTTCAGGGAATTTTATCAGTGCGATATAGATATTATAGGTAATGAAACCCTCAGCATAATTAATGATGCTGAAATATTGAGTGTCATTTATTCCACATTTAAAGCACTTGGGTTCAGTGATTTTATAATTAGAATCAATAACAGGAAAGTGCTTAATGGCTTCTTTGAATGGCTTCAAATTGAAAACAAGGTTGATGTGCTTCGCATTATCGACAAGATTGATAAAATAGGCGAACAGGCTGTTTCAGCCGAATTATCCGAGCTTGGAGTGGACACTGAAAAATCTAAGTCAATAATAAGATTTATTAAAATCAAAGGGACTCCTGAAGATATTATAAAGAGTCTTACTGAAATGAATATAGAAAATGAAATGTTCAGTGTGGGTTTAGCTGAATTATCCGAGGTTTGCGGTTTTATACGGTCTTTTGGTATCAGTGAAAGTAATTTTGCTGTAGACCTTACAATAGCCAGGGGACTTGACTATTACACCGGAACTGTCTATGAGACAATACTTAAAAATCACCCATCAATAGGCAGTGTTTGTTCTGGAGGAAGATACGACAATCTTGCTCAGAACTATACAACCAGAAAACTGCCGGGTGTTGGTATTTCAATAGGCTTAAGCAGGCTTTTCTATAAGCTGAGAGAAGAAAATCTTATAGATGCAGGTGATAAGTCAACGCCGACACAGCTGCTTATTATTCCAATGAAAGACACAATGGGTGCTTCACTTGATATTGCAACAAAAATAAGAGAAAAGGGCATACCGGTTGAAATATATCTTAATGAAACCAAAATGGCTAAGAAATTCGGTTATGCCGATAAGCTGGGAATACCATATGCAATGGTAATAGGAGAGGAAGAGCTTAAAGAAGGATTTTTTAAGCTCAAGAACATGAAGACAGGCGAGCAGGAAAGCCTTAAACTGGATGAAATTATTGAAAAGATTAAATAAATTATTTTAGGAGGAGTATTGGAATGTCAGAATCGATTTACGGTTTAAAGAGAAGCCACAAATGCGGAGAGCTTGATATTAAGAACGTGGGTGAAAAAGTTACAGTAATGGGCTGGGTTCATAAGAGAAGAGACCTTGGCGGTGTAATATTCATAGATTTGAGGGACAGAAGCGGTGTTCTTCAGGTCGTATTCAATATTTCAAAAAACAGCGATCTGTTTAAAAAAGCAGAAGCACTTAGAAATGAATATGTTATTGCAGTTGTAGGTGAGGTTGTAAAAAGAGACCCTGAAACTGTAAACTCTAAAATATCTACTGGTGAAATTGAGGTAACAGCAGGGGAGCTTAGAATACTCAGCAAGTCTGAGACACCTCCGATTTACATTGAAGAAGATTCTGAAGTTAATGAAACAATGAGACTTAAGTACAGATATCTTGACCTCAGAAGACCTGACATGCAGAAAAACTTCTTTTTAAGGCACAAAGTAGCAAAGATAGCAAGAGACTACTATGACGAAAATGGATTTCTTGAAATAGAAACACCAATACTTCAAAAGAGTACACCTGAAGGAGCAAGAGATTACCTTGTTCCAAGCAGGGTCCACGCAGGTAGGTTCTATGCATTGCCACAATCACCTCAGCTGTTTAAGCAGCTATTGATGGTTTCTGGTTTTGATAGATATATACAGATAGCGAAATGTTTCAGGGACGAAGATCTTAGGGCAGACAGACAACCTGAATTTACACAGATAGACCTTGAAATGTCGTTTGTTAATGTTGAAGATGTGCTTGAAGTGAATGAAGGCTTTATCAAAAGAGTATTTAAGGAAACAATTGATATTGATGTGGAAACTCCATTTATAAGAATGCCTTACAGTGAAGCGATGGACAGATTCGGATCAGATAAACCGGATATAAGGTTTGGTCTTGAACTTGTTAATCTTTCAGATATTGTTACAAACAGCGGTTTCAAGGTATTTTCTGATGCAGTAAAAAATGGCGGCAGCGTAAGAGCTATAAATGCTAAAGGATGTGGAAAGATATTCAGCAGAAGGGAAATCGACAGCCTTGTAGAGTTTGTTAAGATATATAAGGCAAAGGGAATGGCATGGATAGCAGTTGAAGAAAATGAACTTAAATCAGCTATAACCAAATTCATGTCGGAAGAAGAAGTTAAAGCAATACTTGATAGAGTAGGTGCTGAACCTGGTGATTTGATATGCTTCATTGCCGATAAAAACAAGGTTGTATTTGACGCACTCGGCAATTTAAGGCTTGAAATAGCAAGAAGACTTGACCTTATTGACAAGAATCAGTTTAAGTTCCTTTGGGTTACTGAATTCCCGTTATTTGAATATGATGAAGAAGAAAAACGCTGGTGTGCAGTTCACCATCCATTTACTTCACCTATGGATGAAGATATTCAATATCTTGATACTGACCCCGGAAAGGTACGTTCAAAAGCCTATGACATAGTTCTCAACGGTGTTGAACTTGGCGGAGGAAGTATAAGAATACACAGCCAGGAGCTTCAGGCAAAGATGTTTGACCTTATCGGAATAACCAAGGAACAGGCTGAAGAAAGATTTGGTTTCCTGCTTGAAGCGTTTAAATACGGAACACCACCTCACGGTGGTATGGCATATGGTCTTGACAGAATGATAATGCTTATGGCTGGAAAGAGCAGTATCAGGGATGTTATTGCATTCCCGAAGGTACAGAATGCTTCATGTCTTATGTCCAATGCTCCTGATACGGTTGAACCAAAACAGCTTAAGGAATTGCATATAAAGATTGATAATAATTAAGTAATTAACACAAATAAAGTTCTGGGAGTGATTGCTGCGTTTTATATAAAAAGAATCAAAAATCCTATACTAAGAGAAGTGCTTGATTGGACAGTATATATTGCAATAGCGGTCGTACTTGGTCTACTGATTGTAAACTATGTTGCCCAGATAGCAGTTGTAAGCGGGTCTTCAATGGAACCTACCCTGCAGAACAAAAATGTGCTTGTTACCGAGAAGATAAGTGAGAACTTCGGCAGCATTGACCGGGATGACATAGTAACGCTGTATGTACCCGAATTCCTTGAAGAAGGAAAGAGCCTTGTTGTTAAAAGAGTAATTGGTATTGCAGGAGATACGGTTGAAATCGGGGCAGACGGCAAAGTATATGTAAATAGCAAGCCCATTGAAGAAAAGTATATAAACGGAGACAGAACGCTGACCGTTGATCCACAATACACCAAGGTTACCGTTCCAAAGGGTTATATTTATGTTCTCGGCGATAACAGGCTTCCTGGAGCAAGCAAGGACAGCAGAACCTTTGGACCTGTCAAACTTGACAAGGTAAGGGGAGTAGTGCTTTTGAGATTATTTCCCCTGAATAAATTCGGTTCAGTCAAGTAGCTGGTTTTGTTTAGTATGATAAGCCCTGTGACAATAGTCACAGGACTTTTTGTTTTATTTAACATGAATCTAATTGCTAATATAGTGTATTTAGTTTAGAATTATAATTGGCTTAAGTATGTCTTAATATTAAAGGGGGCTTATATCCGGCAATTGCCGTATTATTATGAGAAGGATTTTGCATTTAGGCCTTGATGTTGGTTCTACTACTGTTAAGCTGGCTGCTCTTGATAAAAATAACCAGCTTAATTACAGCAGATATGAAAGGCATTTTTCCGATATTAAAAATACAATTATTAATCTTATAACTGAAGCATATGAGGAGCTCGGGAATGGAGATATTACATTTTCAGTTACCGGTTCAGGCGGACTTTCTGTATCAAAATGGCTTGGTCTGCCTTTTGTTCAGGAGGTTGTTGCATGCTCCAAAGCAATTGAGATAATTATTCCAGAGACTGATGTTGCAATAGAGCTTGGCGGGGAAGATGCAAAAATTACATATTTCCGCGGCGGTGTGGAACAAAGAATGAATGGTACCTGTGCAGGCGGTACAGGATCATTTATTGATCAAATGGCATCACTGCTTCAGACTGATGCATCAGGACTTAATGAAATGGCAAAGGGATATAATGTAATTTATCCTATTGCCGCACGTTGCGGTGTTTTTGCTAAAACTGATATCCAGCCTCTTTTGAATGAGGGTGCAGCTAAAACTGATATTGCAGCTTCAGTATTTCAGTCTGTTGTAAATCAGACAATCAGTGGTCTCGCGTGTGGAAAGCCAATCAGGGGTAACGTTGCATTTCTGGGAGGACCTTTGTTTTATCTTTCAGAATTAAGAAAAAGGTTCAGTGAAACTCTTGGACTTAACACCAATCAGGTCATTTTTCCTGACAGCTCACAGATGTTTGTAGCAATGGGTGCTGCTCTATTATCCAGGGAAAATACAGAACTTTCTTTTGAAGACATAATTAATAAACTTCCTTTACTTAAAGATATATCCTCGAATGAAGTTCAAAGGCTAAGACCTTTATTTGTTGATGAAGCAGAATTAAATGAGTTTAATTCCAGACATGAAAAATCAAAGGTAACAAGAAAGGAATTTTCCATGCACAAAGGTGCATGTTACCTTGGGCTTGATGCCGGTTCAACTACAACCAAAGCGGCACTCATAGATGAAAACGGAGCTCTTTTATATTCTCATTATGGAAGTAATGAGGGAAGCCCGCTTAATTCAGCTATTAAAATATTGAAAAAAATATATTCACTTTTGCCGGAGGGTTCTGAAATCAGGAATTCGACAGTTACCGGCTATGGTGAGAATCTTATAAAAACAGCATTACATTTTGATATAGGTGAAATTGAGACTATTGCACATTATAAAGCAGCAGATCAATTCCTGCCGGGGGTAGATTTCATACTTGACATAGGTGGGCAGGATATGAAATGCATGAAGATCAGAAACGGCGTAATAGACAGTATTATGCTCAATGAAGCATGTTCTTCAGGCTGCGGATCGTTTATTGAAACCTTTGCACATTCTCTTAACATGAGTGTTCAGGATTTTGCAAGTGAAGCCTTAAAATCATTTAATCCGGTAGATCTTGGTTCAAGATGTACTGTTTTCATGAATTCCAGGGTAAAGCAGGCACAAAAGGAAGGTGCAACGGTTGGAGACATATCTGCCGGCCTTTCGTATTCGGTAATAAAAAATGCACTTTTAAAAGTTATAAAGATAAGAAACCCCAAAGAGCTTGGAGAACGTATTATTGTGCAGGGCGGTACCTTCTATAATGATGCAATTCTAAGAAGCTTTGAGCTTATTTCGGAGCGTGAAGCTGTAAGACCTGATATATCTGGAATTATGGGTGCTTACGGTGCAGCTTTGATTGCAAGGGAAAGGTATGAAGAAGGCAGTAGTACAAACCTGCTTAAACAGGAAGAACTTGAAAACCTGACTGTTGAAGTTACAATGGAAAGATGCAAGCAGTGTAGCAACAATTGTCTCTTAACAAAAAACCTTTTCAGCAGCGGAAAAGCCTTTATATCCGGAAACCGGTGCGAAAAGGGTGCAGGTGCGGAACAGCACAGGAGTGATATACCTAATCTTTTTGATTATAAGTACAAGCGAGTATTTAATTATAAACCGCTTGAAAAGGATAAAGCATTCAGAGGAACTGTCGGAATACCCAGAGTATTGAATATTTATGAAAATTACCCGTTCTGGTATACGTTTTTTACTGAACTTGGGTTCAGGGTTGAGCTTTCACCTAGGTCATCCAGAAAGATTTATGAACTGGGTATTGAGACAATGCCTTCAGAATCAGTATGCTATCCCGCAAAACTTACACATGGACATATAATGAGCCTTGTAAACAAGGGAATTAAATTTATTTTTTATCCCTGCCTGCCATATGAGAGAAAAGAACAGGAGCAGGCAAACAACCATTTTAATTGTCCGATTGTTACTTCATATGCTGAAGTGATTAAATATAATATGGATGTATTAAAGGAAAAAGAAATCAATTTTGTTAATCCTTTTATTCCTTTTGATAATAAAAAGAGGCTTGCTAAAAGGCTTTATGAAGAGCTGAAAGATTTCAATATGACTTTTTCTGAGGTTTCACAGGCAGTAGACCGGGCTTGGCTTGAAATGGACAATTTTCAGGATGATATAAGGCATAAAGGTGAAGAAGTATTAAGATACCTTGAAAAAACCGGCAATAAGGGTATCGTATTGGCGGGAAGGCCTTATCATATTGATCCTGAGATAAACCATGGTATACCAAATATTATTACAGGCTTTGGAATGGCTGTCCTGACAGAGGATTCTGTAGCTCATCTGAAAGAGGTTGAAAGGCCTCTCAGAGTCGTAGATCAATGGGTTTACCATTCAAGGCTTTATTCAGCAGCCAGTTTGGTAAGAGTTTCAGATAACCTTGAGCTGATTCAGCTTAATTCCTTTGGCTGTGGGCTGGATGCAGTTACCACCGATCAGGTTCAGGAAATACTAAGCAGCACCGAAAAAATATATACTGCACTTAAAATAGATGAGGGTAACAACCTCGGAGCTGCCAGGATAAGAATAAGATCCCTGAAGGCTGCCATTCATGAACGTGAGAAGCACGGATTTGACAGAATAATTGAAAGTCCGGTATGTAATAAGGTTCCGTTTACAAAGGAAATGAGAAAGAAACATACCATACTTGCACCTCAAATGTCACCTATACATTTTCAGTTTTTGCAGGTGGCATTTCAGAAGTCCGGATACAATATGGAGATCCTTCCTTCAGTAGATGTTAAAGCTGTAGATGAAGGCTTAAGACATGTTAATAATGATGCATGCTACCCGTCTATTTTGGTTACGGGCCAGCTTGTAGAAGCTTTGAAATCAGGCAGATACGATATAGAAAATACTTCGGTAATTATATCCCAGACCGGTGGAGGCTGCAGAGCTACAAATTATATCGGTTTTATACGAAAGGCCTTAAAAGATGCAGGCTTTCCCAATGTTCCGATAATTTCACTCAATGCCTTGGGCCTGGAAAACAATCCTGGTTTTAAGATTACACCAGGATTTGCAAACAGGTGCCTGATGGCTGTAATTTATGGTGATGTGCTGATGAGAGTCCTTTATAAGGTACGGCCGTATGAAAAAATAACCGGTTCTGCTAATCTGCTGTATGAGAAATGGGTTTCTATTTGTAAAGAATCACTTGGCAGGGCAGGTTTTATAAGGTTTAAAAAGAACATAAGCGGTATTGTAAAAGAATTTGACAAGCTGGAAATAAATAATATTCAAAAGCCAAAGGTAGGGCTTGTTGGTGAAATATTGGTCAAGTTTCATCCGACCGCAAATAATGATGTTGTAAATGTACTGGAAAATGAAGGTGTTGAAGCGGTAATGCCTGACCTTGCTGATTTTCTTCTTTATTGCTGCTTCAATTCCACCTATAAATATAAGTACCTGTCAGGTCGTAAAATAACAAGTATTGCTGCAAAATTGGGAATAATGGCAATAGAGTTTTACAGAAAGCATATGAAAAAGGTACTTAAGGCAAGCAAAAGGTTTACAGCCCCTCATAACATATATGATATGGCACGGGAGGCATCAAAAAAACTGTCTATAGGAAATCAAACAGGTGAAGGATGGTTTTTGACAGCTGAAATGATTGAACTGATAAACAGCGGTGTGCCTAATATTATTTGTATGCAGCCATTTGCATGCCTGCCAAACCACATAACCGGAAAAGGAATGATAAAGGAGTTAAGAAGAACATTTCCCGATTCAAATATTGTGGCGGTTGACTATGACCCTGGCGCAAGTGAAGTTAATCAGCTTAACAGAATTAAGCTCATGCTTTCGGTAGCATTTAAAAACCTTAAAGGTACTTCCAATAAAACTCGTAACGGTTATACTGAATCAAACGAAAAAGAATCTTACACTTCTTGATTGATTTACTTATAAAACGAACAAGGGCAGTTGAACATTATGTTCAACTGCCCATTTAATTACGTTTTTATTTGCCGGTACGAGTCATCGGCATATACTTGTTCTTACCTTTTTTCTTCTTGGTATTCTTATATTTTTTATCATGCTTTTTTATTGACCTGTGCATCGCAAAACCTAATCCTACAAAAACCAAAATCGTAGCTGCAATAATAATTATCTGTGTGCCCATTATGTCTTTTTTCTCCTATACTAAACTTTGCTTTTTTATAAAGCTATTATATTTGTAAATTATAAATAAATCAACAGAATAAATCAGGAAAAAATAAAAGCTCTGAATACAGAACTTTTATTTTATGCTATAAAATTTTATTTGTCTTAAAAACTAGTTAATCTATCATAACTCAGTACATTAATTGATGAATCATGCTTAAGAACCTGTCTGAACTTTGTTCCCGCAAGTTGATTTTCGTGTCCGCAGCATTCGCATTGAAAGGTCAAACCATTAAGCTTTTCTACCTCATCATCAGGCAGATTTAAAATTACACCGTTACAGTTATAACATTTTAAAGATTTGATCTTCTGCACGCACTTACCTCCTCATACATTAAGATTTAGTCAATTAACAGCGCGAACTAAAAAAGCCGTTATCTGTTAAATATACTTTTGTATAAGAAAGAATATGACACTAACAACTCACCAAAATATTGTACTAATATAATACCATAAATCGACAAATTAAGCAATGGTTTTATTATTCCCCATATTTTAAGGATTGTCATAATGTGGTTTGCGGCAGAATATTATTAAAAAAAACTATATTGAAGCTGCATTAAGCAGTATAAAGGTACGGGGGAAAAATGAATAAATCCAAGAGGTCAAGAACTTATAAAATTGCATTGATCAATTTCTTAAGAGTATTTATCTTTCTGGTGATGTCGTGTATTGCAATTATGGCAGGTGTTACAGGTGGTAATTTTATTAGCGGGGATGGGGCGGCAAGTATCCAGAAAATTAATGTAGATGTTCTTAAGAAAACTATGGACAGGTCTATACCTATGATAGACACTGTATATAATAACGGAAACGTGAGACCTTCTCTTCTGGGGACTTTTGAAAATTTGATAAGCGGTCTTTTTGGTTTTGATTTGAATGAGCCGGTAACAGTACTGAATACACAATCACTTCTTATGTACAGTTACTATAAAAATGATTATCAGCAATATCTGGCTGAACTTAATAAACGTTCATCCCAAACTGCTTCCAACACCGAGCCTGGAAAGGATGATCCCTTAAAAACGGATGCCAGCAGCATAACCTATGTTGAAAATGAAGATGGTACTAATTCCGAAAAAAATGATAATAAATTAGTAACCAAAGACAGTATATCTGTAATGAACGAAACCAAATACAAAATAGATATAGAAGAACTTTTGAATGAACCCTTGAAAATAAAAGTAGATAAGAAAGGTCCGCAAATACTTATATATCACACTCATACAACTGAAAGCTTTATAAAAAGTTTAGACGATTTAAAGAAAAATACAGATACAAGGAACAAGGACCCAAGGTATAACGTTGTCCGTGTAGGTGATGAACTGGCTCAGACACTTAAGAAAAAGTATAATTTCGGGGTGTTGCATAATGGAACTATTCATGATGTTCCTGACTTCAATATTGCTTATAGTAAATCACTTATAACTGTAAAAAATTATATGAAAAGTTATCCTACAATAGGTATGACCTTTGATATACACCGAGATGCAGGAGGAAGCAGCCTGGGTAAATTAAGGGCAGTGACTAAAGTTGGAAGCAAATATGTAGCTCAGGTTATGTTTGTAGTTGGTACAGGTCAGGATGGAATACAAAATCCTAACTGGAAGGAAAATTTCAAATTTGCATTGAAGCTTCAGGAAAGGCTTAATGAAATATGTCCTGGAATAGTAAAACCAATTGACTTGTCTTTTAACAGGTATAACTCTCATGTAACAAATGGTTCTCTTATTATTGAAATAGGTGCAGATGGTAATCTTCTAAGCGAGTGTATTGAAAGTACAAAATATGTTGCACAAGCTATTAATGATGTCATAAACGGCAAGTAAGAGGGGAAAAATCTATATGATGAAATAAATAAAGGCAAGGTATACGAATGAGCCGTTTGGAAAAATACAAGGAAATAAGGCAAATACGAAGAAAATATATTATTTCGGTAAGCTTGGTATTGCTGCTGCTTATTTCAGGCCTTACTCTTGCTGACAGCTCGGTCAATTATCTTATGACAGGGGAGAGCCGTCCAGGGGTTTTTTCGATTAATCAAAAAGATGACTTATACCTTGAAGTAAGGTGTTTCGGATATAAATTTGATATAAATACCTTTTATATCAAAAGGGATTATCAAAATTTAAAAAACAGTATTGAAAAGCTGCTGGGGTTTAAATAAAGTACTACCTTTGCAGCTTTATTTCATTATGTTATAATTATATGCTATATAAGCTGAATTAAATATTTAAATAAGAAAACAAAACAAGTAGCTAATACATGGAGGTTTTATGTCAGGCGAAAGACAAAACAATATAAGGAATTTCTGTATCATTGCACATATAGATCATGGTAAATCAACGCTTGCAGACAGGCTTATTCAAAAAACCGGAGTTCTCACTGAAAGAGAAATGCAGGACCAGGTTTTAGATAACATGGATATAGAACGCGAACGCGGGATTACTATTAAGTCACAGGCAGTAAGAATGGTATATAAAGCTAAGGATGAAAATGAATATATTCTGAACCTTATTGATACTCCAGGCCATGTCGACTTTAATTATGAAGTGTCCAGGAGCCTTGCAGCGTGTGAAGGTGCAGTTCTGGTGGTAGATGCAGCTCAGGGAATTGAAGCCCAAACTCTTGCCAACGTTTACCTTGCGCTGGAACATGACTTGCAGATAATACCTGTTATTAACAAGATTGATTTGCCGAGCGCACAGCCTGATCATGTTAAAAAGGAAATAGAGGATGTTATAGGTCTCGAAGCACAGGATGCTCCGATGATTTCGGCTAAAAACGGTATTAATATAGAAGATGTTCTTGAAAAAATAGTTAAAGATGTAAAGCCACCATCAGGAGATGAAGAAGCCCAGCTCAAGGCACTTATTTTTGACTCATACTATGACAGCTATAAGGGTGTAATAGTCTATGTAAGGGTTATGGATGGAAAGGTTGCCATCGGTGATACAATAAGGATGATGAATACCAAAAAGGAATTCCTTGTTACCGAATTAGGCTACTTTAAGCCAGGCGGACTTATTTCATCAGGTTCACTGCTTGCAGGCGAAGTTGGTTATATAGCAGCAAGCATAAAAAATGTCAAGGATACACGGGTTGGTGATACTATTACTCTGGCGGACAACCCTTCAGAAAAACCTCTTCCGGGGTATAAGAAGGTAACGCCTATGGTATTCTGCGGCATTTATCCTGCCGATGGAGCGAAGTATGGAGACCTGAGAGATGCGCTTGAAAAGCTGCAGCTTAATGATGCATCCATGCTTTTTGAGCCTGAATCTTCAGCAGCACTTGGTTTCGGATTCAGATGCGGCTTCCTTGGCTTGCTTCATATGGAAATAATGCAGGAAAGGCTCGAAAGAGAATATAATCTGGACCTTGTTACTACAGCACCAAGTGTTATTTACAGAATTACAAAAACTGATCAGAGTGTTTGGTATATAGATAACCCTACCAATTTTCCTCCGGTAACAGAGATTGATATAATGGAGGAGCCTATAGTAAAGGCAACTATAATGACTCCCACAGAGTACATTGGAAGCATAATGGAGCTTTCACAGGAAAGACGCGGAGTTTATAAGGATATGTCTTATATAGATGATGCAAGGGTAATATTAACTTATGAAATTCCTCTTAACGAGATTATTTATGACTTCTTTGATACTCTAAAGTCGAGGACTAAAGGTTATGCTTCACTTGACTATGAGCTTATTGGCTATAAGGAATCAGACCTTGTAAAGCTGGATATTTTCCTTAATACCGAAATAGTGGATGCTTTATCTTTTATTGTACACAGCGAAAAGGCATACACAAGGGCGAGAAGAATAGCAGAAAAGCTCAAGGATTCCATACCTAGACAGCAGTTCGAAATACCTATACAAGCGTGCATCGGCGGGAAAATAATTGCCAGGGAAACTGTAAAGGCATACAGAAAGGATGTCCTTGCAAAGTGTTATGGTGGTGATATAACCCGTAAGAAGAAGCTTCTTGAAAAGCAAAAGGAAGGTAAAAAACGTATGCGCCAGGTAGGTAATGTAGAAGTTCCTCAGGAAGCGTTTATGAGTGTTCTCAAGCTGGACAGCTAAAGGGAGTTGACAGTTGACAAGAGGACGAGAGGACAGTTAAAGGCAAAACAAGTGTACAGTTTGCAGATTACAATTAACAGTTAAGAACAAAAATGGGTATTAAAGATAAAGTGCAAGATATAAGAACAAAGGGAATGAAGGTTTGTTAAGTGGACGATAAAAGGATAGGGTTATATGTTCATATTCCTTACTGCAGGCAAAAGTGCAGCTACTGCGATTTCAATTCATATGCTTCAATGGAAGGCACAGTGCCGGAATATTTCAATGCTCTGAACAATGAGATAAGCAGTTATTCAGATATGCTCCAAGACTTCACGGTAAAAACAGTCTTTATGGGCGGCGGAACTCCATCGTATGTAGATTCAAAGTATATGCATCAACTAATGAGCAGTTTGAACAGACATATGAACATTGAGGGAGATGCGGAAATATCAATTGAAACAAATCCCGGAACACTTACCGAGAAAAAACTGTCAGTATATAGAGAAGCAGGTATCAACAGATTAAGCATTGGACTTCAGGCGTGGCAGAACAGCCTGCTTAAATACCTTGGAAGAATACACAATATTGAAGACTTTATTACAAATTATAAGCTTGCTTTGAAAGCAGGCTTTAATAATATTAATGTTGATCTGATTTTCGGTATTCCAGGCCAGTCTATAAAAGACTGGACAGATACAATTGATAATATCTCACAGTTGGATATAACCCACCTTTCCTGTTACAGCCTTAAGATTGAAGAAGGTACACCTTTTGGGTTACAGCTTGAGAAAGGTAAACTAAAAGCTGTAGAAGATGAATTGGACCGGGAAATGTATTGGCTTGCTATAGAAAAGCTGAGGAACAATGGCTTTAAGCAATATGAGATATCGAATTTTGCGAGAGAAGGCTATGAATGCAGGCATAATCTTGTTTATTGGAATGCTGAAGAGTATGTAGGTTTTGGAGCAGGAGCACATTCTTATTTTAATAAGAAGAGATTCAACAATGTCGGAGATATTCATAGATATTCATCACTAATTAATAATAATGAAAGTACAATAGAAAATGTTCAAGCCATCGATGAACAGGATTCTATGTCGGAATATATGATACTTCGATTAAGATTAGTTGAAGGAGTACTCAGCAAGGACTTTGAACAGAGGTTTGGGGTGGCTTTATCTACTAAATACAGTAAGCAGATAGAAAGACTTGTTTCATCTGGTTTGGCAGACTTTAACGGGAATAAATTAAGATTGACACAAAAAGGTCTGGACCTTGCGAACCAGGCATTTGTAGAGTTTATTTAGCTTTCCTCAAAGATAAGTGGAATAATTATTATCAGTATGTAAACAATATGATAAAAACTCTTGACAAAAAAAATTACCAGTGGTATTTTTAAAATATAATTAGCACTCGACAACAATGAGTGCTAACAAAGGGGTGTAAACGATGTTTTTGGATGATAGGAAAAAAAGAATACTCCGGGCTATTATCGATGATTATATCGATACTGCGGAGCCTATCGGTTCAAGAACTATTGCCAGAAAGCATGAACTTGGCTTAAGTTCTGCAACTATCAGAAACGAGATGGCTGACCTGGAGGAAATGGGATTTCTTGCCCAGCCTCATACTTCTGCCGGAAGAGTTCCGTCAGACAAAGGCTATAGATTATACGTAGATCAATTAATGCAGCTTAAGGATTTATCAATTGGTGAAATTGAAGAAATCCGCGAGGCTATGGAAATAAAAATTAACGAGCTAAGCCAGCTTATACGGCAGGCTTCGGTAATTATGTCCAAAATAACCAAGTATACTTCAATGGCAATTACTCCGCAGATGAAGAAAAGCATGGTCAAAGCTGTGCAGGTTGTTCCGGTAGAGGCGGGCAAGGCTCTTGTTGTAGTGGTTACAAATGCAGGTGTCGTAAGAAATAGTCTTATAAAGCTGCCGGATAACTTGCTTCCCGACTTTCTGATAAGGGTTTCCAACTCTTTGAATGAGAAACTAAGCGGGCTTTCAATGGAACAAATAAGTTATCCTTTAATAAAGGAAACAGAACGCGAACTCGGTTTGTCAAGTGAAGCCCTGATGCCTATTCTGGATGGGGTTGCGGAATGTGTGAATCAAATTGACAATTCAGAGATATATCTTGACGGAGCTACAAATATATTTAATTATCCGGAATTCAGGGACGTTATCAAAGCTAAGGATTTTCTTAACGTGCTTGATGAAAAACCACTGATACATCAGCTTTTAAGTGATATCAGTGATAAAAGCATTGATATTGATGTTAAAATAGGTTCTGAAAATCCATTGGATGAGATTAAGGACTGCAGTTTGGTTACTGCAACATACAGCATTAATAACAGGATTATCGGATCAATAGGGGTAATAGGCCCCACAAGAATGGAATATCCTAAGGTTATAGCTTCAATGGATTATGTAAGAAGGAAAGTAAACCAGGAAATTAACAAGCTTATGGGAACCGACCTTGATGACAGCTAGATTTTTCATATAAATCTTATCATAATTAGGAGGCTTTAAAAAACACAATGGCAAAATTTAAAGAAGCTAAAGAAAAACAGGAAAGCGCTGTTGATGCTGAAATTATTAATGAACAGACTCCAGAAGACGCTGCCGCTAATGCTGAAGATAATGATTCAGCTTCACTCAAAGAACAGCTTGCTGATAAGGAACAGAAATGTACGGAATATTTGAGTATGCTTCAAAGGACTGCAGCTGAATTTGATAATTTTAAAAAACGAACAGCAAAGGAAAAGGAAGCAATATATAATGATGGTGTCAGCGACACTATAAATGCTTTTTTACCTCTAATAGACAGTATGGAAAGAGCTGAAAAATCCTTTTCTGAAAGTGAGGACAAATCGCTTAAAGAAGGTTTTGATCTTATAATTAGACAAATGAAGGAATCGCTAAATAAGATCGGTGTTAAGGAAATTAAGAGTGTAGGCGAACAGTTTGACCCTGAACTTCATAATGCAGTAATGCATATAGATGATGAAGCTTTTGGAGCAAATGAGATTGTAGAGGAATTCCAAAAGGGATACATTCTTGAAGAAAAAGTCATAAGGCATAGTATGGTTAAAGTAGCTAATTAGTTTGTAAAAAATAATTTTATATAAAAGAATCAAATAATAGAAGAAAGAGGGATTTACAATATGGCAAAAGTAATAGGTATAGATTTAGGTACAACAAATTCATGTGTAGCAGTTATGGAAGGCGGAGAGCCTGTAGTAATTCCTAATCAAGAAGGAAACAGGACAACACCATCTGTAGTTGCATTTTCTAAATCAGGTGAAAGACTTGTTGGTCAGGTAGCAAAAAGGCAGGCTATAACTAATCCTGAAAGAACCATTGCATCAATTAAAAGAGATATGGGTACAGACAGGAAAGTTGCTATAGATGATAAGAAATACACACCACAGGAAATATCAGCAATGGTGCTTCAGAAGCTGAAATCAGATGCAGAGGCATTTCTAGGTGAAACTATCACTCAGGCTGTTATAACAGTGCCTGCATACTTCAGCGATTCTCAAAGACAAGCAACAAAGGATGCCGGAAAGATTGCCGGACTTGAAGTACTCAGAATAATAAATGAGCCTACAGCCGCAGCACTTGCTTACGGACTTGACAAGGAACATGACCAAAAGATAATGGTATTTGACCTTGGTGGAGGTACCTTTGATGTATCCATTCTTGAAATTGGAGATGGTGTTTTCGAAGTTCTTGCAACAAATGGTAACAATAGACTCGGCGGAGATGATTTTGACCAGAAGGTAATGGACTATCTGGCAGAAACCTTTAAGAGAGAAAATGGTATTGATTTAAGAATTGATAAAACAGCACTTCAGAGACTTAAGGAAGCTGCTGAAAAAGCTAAGATTGAACTTTCAACTGTAGCATCAACAAATATTAATCTTCCATTTATAACTGCTGATGCATCAGGTCCAAAACACCTTGATATTACAATGACAAGAGCAAAATTTGATGAACTCACCGCGGACCTTGTTGAAAAAACTATGGTACCCACAAGACAGGCTTTACAAGATGCAGGACTTTCACCTGAAAAAATAGATAAGATATTGCTTGTTGGTGGTTCTTCGAGAATTCCAGCAGTTCAGGAAGCAGTAAGAAAGTATCTTGGAAAAGAACCTTTCAAAGGTATTAATCCTGACGAATGTGTTGCAGTCGGAGCTTCAATACAGGCCGGAGTACTTACCGGTGAAGTAAAGGATCTTCTGCTCCTTGATGTTACTCCGTTGTCACTTGGTATTGAAACACTTGGAGGAGTTTGTACAAGATTAATAGAAAGAAATACTACAATACCTTCAAAGAAAAGCCAGGTGTTCTCTACAGCTGCAGATGGCCAGACTAGTGTTGAAATTCATGTTCTGCAGGGCGAAAGAGAAATGGCTCAGTATAACAAGACTCTTGGAAGATTCCAGCTTACAGGTATAATGCCTGCACCAAGAGGAGTTCCGCAAATTGAAGTTTCATTTGATATTGATGCAAATGGTATCGTGCATGTTTCTGCAAAGGATTTAGGTACAGGAAACGAGCAGAAGATAACAATAACTGCTTCAACCAACCTTTCGGATTCCGAAATAGACAATGCTGTTAAGGAAGCAGAGAAATTTGCTGCTGAAGATAAGAAGCGTAAAGAAGAAATAGAAATAAGAAACAACGCAGATTCAATGGTTTATCAGTCTGAGAAGACTATAAAAGATCTTGGTGATAAGCTATCTGCTGATGATAAATCAAAAATTGAAACTGAAATAAATAAAGTTAAGGAAGCTTTAAAAGGAACGGATAATGAAGCAATAAAAGCAGCAACAGAAGCTCTTACACAGGCATTCTATGATGTATCAGCAAAGATATATCAACAGAATCCAGGTGCGCAGGGTGCAGACCCGGGTGCGGGTTTTAATCCTGGAGCAGCAGGTTTTGATCCGGGACAGCAGGCTGGAGGAAATGCAGCAGGCGGACAGGATAATGTATATGATGCAGATTATAAGGTTGTAGATGATGATAAGAAATAAAGAAAACAATACAATTTAATACATGAACTGTAATAGTCAAAGTCCAAAGAGGCTTTGACTATTATAAGTTTAGGTAATAAAGGTTTAGCTGAAAGTATTTAATTTGTTGTAAATGATGACACACCTTTGTTATAATAATTCAGGTATAGATAAGCAGTATTGAAATGAGAAAGTTTTTAGAAGCGAGGTTGATTCAATTGGCTGACAAAAGAGATTATTATGAGGTTTTGGGCATTGATAAAAGCTCATCCGATGCAGATATAAAGAAAGCATACAGAAAAATGGCAAAGCAGTATCATCCTGATGTTAATCCTGATGATAAGGCTGCAGAAGCCAAATTTAAGGAAGTTAGCGAAGCATATGAGGTTCTCAGCGATCCTCAAAAACGTGCAAGGTATGACCAATATGGCCATGCGGGTACTGATCCTAACGGTTTTGGTGGGTTTGAAGGTGGTTTTGGAGGCTTTGATTTTGGCGGAATTGGAGACATTTTTGAATCCTTCTTTGGCGGAAGCGGTTTTGGAGGAAGATCTTCAAAGTCAAAACGAGGACCGCAGAAAGGTGCAGATCTTAAATATGCTGTAGAAATTGCTTTTGAAGAGGCAGCCTTTGGTATTGAAAGGGAAATAAACATAAATCGTATGGAAAATTGCAGTACATGTAACGGTACCGGAGCAAAGCCAGGGACATCTGCTTCAACATGTAAGCATTGTAACGGAACAGGTCAGGTTCAGGTAAAGCAAAGCACTCCATTTGGACAGTTTGTAAATGTCAAGACTTGTGATGTTTGTCACGGTGAAGGCAGAATTATAACTGACCCATGCGGAAGCTGCGGCGGAAAAGGTAAAATTAGAAAAAGCGTAAAAATAAAAGTTAATATTCCTGCAGGTATAGATGATGGTCAGACTATCTCGCTCAGAGGCGAAGGTGAGCCTGGAACAAGAGGAGGACCAGCAGGTGATTTATATATTACTGTAAGAGTTAAGGCACATGCTCTGTTCCAAAGACAGGGTACTGATGTAGTGTGTGATATTCCCATAACCTTTGTACAGGCTGCATTAGGAGCTGAAATAGAGGTTCCGACTCTCGACGGAAAGGTTAGGTACACCGTACCGGAAGGAACTCAAACGGCTACCGTTTTCAGACTCAAAGGAAAGGGAATACCCTTTATAAGAGGTGGCGGACGCGGAGATCAGTATGTCAGAGTTAACATTGAGGTGCCTAAAAAGCTTAATGAAAAGCAGAAAGCTATTCTCCGTGAGTTTTCAGATCAGCTTGGAGATGATGCTCATGAGCAGAGAAAAGGCTTTTTTGAAAAGATGAAAGACGCATTGGGGATGTAAAAAAGTTGACAGTTGACGAGATGACAAGAGGACAGTTAAAGATAAAAGACAGTTGACAGTTGACAGAGGACGAGAGGACAGTTAAGTTCAATTGAGAATTAAGAATTGAGAATTGAGAATTAAAGGATAAGTGTACAATTTACAGTTTACAATGTACAGTTAAAGACAAGAGTGAGTGTACAGTTTACAGTTAAAAACGAATTAAGAATAATACCCTGTGCTTTATGTGTCCCCATAATAGGGGGACCTACAGGGGGTAAAGCAAAGCTGTTATAAAATGATTAAAAAATGGAGAGCGGAAAATGAAATGGACTGAAGTTAAGATTACAACAACCGGGGAAGCAAGTGATGCGGTTTCTGAGATGCTTATGACATTGGGAGCCAACGGTGTTGCAATTGATGACCCTGATGATATCAGAATGGAAATAGCCAAACCTAATACACTTGATTATGCTGATGAGGAATTCGTAAACTCTTTGGGAAGTGATGTTGTAATAAAAGCCTACTTCTCCGAAGATAAAAATTCTTCTGAATTAATGATGCTGGCTAATGAAAAAATGACTGTAATTTCTCAATTCCTTGATACGGGAAATTACAAGGTCGAAGCTGCAAATGTAGATGAAGAAGATTGGGCAAATAATTGGAAGAAGTATTACAAACCTATTCACATAACTGAACGGGTAGTAATAAAGCCATCTTGGGAGGAATATGACGCTAGAGACAAGGAAATTGTAATTGAAATAAATCCCGGAATGGCTTTTGGTACAGGAACGCATGAAACAACTCGGTTATGCATACAAATGCTTGAAAAGTATTTAAGGCCGGGTGACAGTGTTCTTGATGCTGGCTGTGGCACCGGAATTCTTGCAATTACGTCAGCAAAGCTTGGTGCTTCACGTATAACAGCATTTGATATTGATGAGGTGGCAGTAAGAGTTACAAGAGAAAACTGTGAATTGAACAATGTTTTGGATAAGATAGACAGTTTCTCAGGTGAATTGAAAAATGTACAGCCAGTTAAATATGACGTTGTAATAGCTAATATCATTGCAAACGTAATAATCAGCATTTCATCTGATATTAAAAAATATATTAAGGAAGACGGTATGTTCATTACGTCAGGTATTATAAAGGAAAGAAAGCAGGAAGTTATTGATACCTATACAAAACTTGGTTTCAAATGTGAAAGCATTGTGGAACTGGGAGAATGGACGGCGATAGCGTTAAGATGCCAAGATTCTTTGTAGACCCTCAATATATTGGACCAGAAAGTATAACAGTCGAAGGTGAAAATTATAACCATATAAAAAACGTTTTAAGACTAAAAAAGGACGACAGCATTGTAATCTGTGACGGGCTTGGAACGGATTATATGGGTTATATAGAGGACTTTGGGCAGGGAATAGTAAAGGTAAAAATTATTAGTACTGAGAGGAACAAGACTGAACCGCCTGTAAATGTAACTCTTTATCAAGGACTGCCAAAAGCCGATAAAATGGAATATATAATTCAAAAGTCTGTTGAACTGGGAATAGCCAGAATTGTTCCGGTTATAACAGGCAGGACAATTGTAAAGCTTGATGGTGCAAAAGATGCAGAAAAGAAAACCTCACGGTGGCAGAAGATTGCATCAGAAGCAGCCAAACAGTGTAACAGGGGAATAATACCTTCTGTTGAATTGCCCATTACCTTTAAGGGTGCTTTGAATAGTGTAAAAGAAAGCGGATTTAATTTGATCCCATATGAAAATGAACAGGAAGTAACTCTTAAATCTTGCCTGACGGAAGCTTCTGGTCATAAGGATATTTCGTTTTTTATAGGGCCAGAGGGCGGTTTTACTGAGGAAGAAGTTGATATAGCAAAAAAATCTGGTGTTATTCCAGTATCACTTGGGCCAAGAATATTGAGAACTGAAACTGCAGGTATTTCTCTTTTATCAATTATTATGTATGAACTTGGTGATATGGGTAAAAAGAGCTTTTAAAGGTGCGTAAGCGCCTTTTATAATGCAGTATGGTATTATAAAAACGTTCATATTTAAAAATGTTAAAAAAACGAGTAAACACGAGAAAAAACGATTATAATATATAAAAATTCAAAAAACGGCTTTTATTTATAATTATTTGTGTTATAATACTTAAGTAATATTTTTACCAATATAATGATGTGTACTTATTATAAATAACGGCACATAGGTTAAGGATGAAAATAGTATATGACTAGAAGTATGACAGGGTTTGGCAGAGGCGAATATAAAAGTGAAAAACAGGATTTTCTTATTGAAATTAAAACTGTTAATCACAGATACAGCGATCTTTTTTTAAAACTTCCAAGACAGTTATCCTTTCTTGAGGACAAGGTACGAGAAACAATCAGTAAAAGTATTTCAAGAGGAAAAATAGACGTCTATGTTTCATATGATGAACATGGAGATGATTCTAGAAGTGTTCAGATTGATGAGCCTCTTGCAAAAGCTTATATCAAATCTATCGAAACCTTAAGGGATAATTTTAATCTTAGGGATGATATTTCGGTTTCACTTGTAGCACGTTTCCCTGATGTGTTAAAAATTGAAAAGACTGAGGTTGATGAGGACGAAACCTGGCAGGGATTTAAAAAAGCTCTCGATGCTGCACTTGAGTCTCTTGTTAAAATGCGCGAGGTTGAGGGAGAAGGCCTTAAAAAAGACATGGTTGAAAGAGCCTCATATATAAAAGGTATTGTAAAAATAATTGAGGACTATTCTCCGCAAGTAGTTAGGGACTATAAGCAAAAGCTTGAAAACAGGCTTAAAGAGCTTCTTGACCAGCAGGTTGTTGATGAAAGCAGAATAGCAATGGAGGTTGCAATTTTTGCGGATAGATGCAGTATAAACGAAGAACTTGTAAGATTAAACAGCCATATCAAACAGTTCAAACAAACTCTTGATATGGATCAGCCTGTAGGAAGAAAGCTGGATTTCCTTGTTCAGGAGATGAATAGAGAAATTAATACGATTGGTTCGAAGGCAAATGATATAGAAATAGCTAAACATGTAGTAGAAATAAAGAGCGAAATAGAAAAAATTCGTGAACAGGTACAGAATATTGAATAAATAGTTTGGAATTAATATATATGGGAGGGAAAAATAAATGAAACTAATAAATATAGGATTTGGTAATATAGTTTCTGCAAACAGGCTTGTAGCAATCGTTAGTCCTGAATCTGCACCAATTAAAAGAATAATACAGGAAGCAAGAGACAGAGGAATGCTGATAGACGCAACCTATGGAAGAAGAACACGTGCGGTAATAATCACTGATAGTGACCATATAATATTATCTGCAGTACAGCCTGAAACAGTTGCACACAGATTAAACGTGAAAGATGACGATGGCGATGATGATATAATCGAGAGTGAGGACTAGGAGGCCAAAATGAACCGCAATGGTTTATTGGTAGTTCTTTCAGGACCTTCAGGTTCTGGAAAGGGAACTTTGATTAAACGTGTGAGGGAACAGTATACAAATATAAGATTTTCCATTTCAGCAACAACACGAAGACCAAGAGAAGGCGAAGTAGATGGAAAAAACTATTTTTTTGTTACCAACGACCAGTTTAAATCAATGATAGAAAATGATAAGCTTGTTGAATGGGTTGAGTATTGCGGAAATTACTACGGTACGCCGAGAGAATATGTTGAAGAATCTACAAGTCAGGGTTTTGACATTGTGCTGGAAATAGAAGTTGAAGGTGCATTAAATATAATAAAAAGATATCCTGATTGTGTATCGGTTTTTATACTGCCGCCATCCTTTGAAGAGCTTAGGAGAAGAATTGAAGGCAGAGGGACGGAAAACCCCGATGTTATTGACCGCAGGCTTGAAAGGGCAAAAAAGGAACTGGAATTTGTTAATCATTATGATTATGTGGTTATAAATGATAACATTGAGGAAGCTGCTTCAGAGATAATAAATATTCTTAGTGCTGAAAAGCTTAAATTCAGCAGGAATCAAAATATATTAGAATCAATAGGTATCAAATCACAGGAGGGATTTTAATGTCAATGATTGAGCCTTCTATAGGTGAACTTATGAAAAGGGTTGACAGCAGATATACGCTTGTAGTAGAGTCTGCGAAAAGGGCACGCCAGCTTTCGGAAGGCGCACACAAGCTAACCAAGTGTGCTTCAGAGAAACCGGTTACAATAGCAGTAAATGAAATCTATGAAGATAAGATTACATATGTAAGGACAAGAAGTGGAATAAAGTAGTTGTCAGTTGACAGAGGACAAGAGGACAGTTGGAATAAACCGTAAATGTAGTTATATTGGACAAGTAGCAGCTAAAAAGGCTGATGTTTGTCCAATCTTAGTTCATATGGTTTTTTAACTGTCAACTGTCATCTCGTCATCTGTCAACTGAGTTTATTGGAGGTGAGGAAATGTTAGAGGGTAAAACGGTTGTAGTAGGTGTATGTGGCGGAATTGCGGCATATAAGGTGGTAGACGTTGTCAGCAGGCTCAGAAAGAGCGGGGCGGATGTTCATGTAATTATGACTGAAAATGCAGCAAAGTTTGTTTCGCCTTTAACTTTCCAATCCATATCTCACAACCCGGTAATTACTGATATGTTTGCCGAACCCAAACAGTGGTCGGTGGAGCACATAGCTCTTGCTGACAGGGCGGATTTAATAGTTGTCGCTCCTGCAACCGCAAATATTATTGGTAAGGTTGCAAACGGAATTGCCGATGATATGCTGTCAACGACAATTATGGCTACAAAGGCCAAGGTTTTATTCGTACCTGCTATGAATTACAATATGTATGAGAATCAGATTGTTCAGGAGAATATAGAAAAACTTTCCTACCTTGGTTATATGTTTATGGAACCGGATACAGGTATGATGGCAGAGGGCAGTTCGGGTAAAGGAAGACTTCCTGAACCAATAAGGATATTTGAAGAAATTAAGTCACAATTGCAGATAATAAATGATTTGTCGGGTCTTAAGGTGTTGATTACAGCTGGACCCACAAGAGAAGCTATTGATCCTGTAAGGTATATTACCAACCGTTCATCCGGAAAGATGGGCTACGCATTTGCGGCAGCTGCAGCAAGCAGGGGGGCAGATGTAAGAATCATTTCAGGACCGGTTAATATAGCTTCGCCAAAAGGTGTAAATGTTACGAGGGTTGTTTCTGCACAAGATATGTATAATGAAGTAATGGAATCCTATGAAGACTTTGATATAATCATTCTAGTTGCTGCTGTTGCTGATTACAGAGCAAAATATACAGCTGAAAACAAGATTAAAAAAAGCGATGACAATATGGTGATAGAGCTTGTAAGGAACCCTGATATAGCAAAGGAGCTTGGAAAGGTAAAGGGCGGCAGGGTAGTAGTAGGAACCTGTGCGGAAACTGAAAATTTATATGTGAATGCAAAATCGAAGCTTGAGTCCAAAAATTTTGACATCATTATGGCGAATGATGTTACAATGGAGGGAGCTGGTTTTGGTGTGGATACTAATATAGTTAAAATAATAAAAAAGGATGGTACCATCGTCGATCTGCCCATAATGGATAAGCTTGAAGTTGCGGGGAAGGTACTTGACGAGGTTGTAAACCTTATAAATGAGGAGGAGAACTAAATGGCTGAATTAACTATGGAAAAGCTTGTTGCATTAGCAAAAAATAGAGGATTTGTTTATCCTGGCTCAGATATTTACGGAGGACTTGCCAATGCATGGGATTACGGCCCGCTTGGAGTTGAATTGAAGAACAATATTAAAAGAGCATGGTGGAGGAAATTTGTACAGGAAAACCAGTACAATGTAGGTGTAGACTGTGCTATATTGATGAATCCGCAGGTTTGGGTTGCGTCAGGCCATGTAGGCGGCTTCAGTGATCCGCTTATTGACTGCAAGGAATGTAAATCACGTCATAGGGCTGATAAGCTTATTGAGGACTGGAATAAGGAAAATAACATAGTAGTCCAGGTGGACGGATGGAAAAATGAACAGCTTATGGAATACATAAGAGAAAAAGGTATTAATTGTCCTGAGTGCGGTTCTTCCAACTTTACAGACATAAGAAAGTTCAACCTTATGTTTAAGACTTTCCAGGGTGTTACCGAGGATTCAAAGGCTGAAATATATTTAAGGCCAGAAACTGCACAAGGTATATTTGTTAATTTTAAGAATGTCCAAAGAACTACCAGAAGAAAAATTCCTTTTGGTATTGGACAAATAGGTAAGTCCTTTAGAAATGAAATTACACCAGGTAATTTTATATTCAGAATACGTGAATTTGAACAAATGGAGCTTGAATTCTTCTGTGAACCAGGAAAAGACCTTGAATGGTTTAAATACTGGAAGGATTTCTGCCACAACTGGCTGCTGAACCTTGGGTTAAAGGATGAAAACCTTAAGCTCCGTGACCACGAGAAAGAAGAACTTTCACATTACAGTAATGCTACTACAGATATTGAATATAAATTTCCATTCGGATGGGGAGAACTCTGGGGTATAGCAGACAGAACAGATTTTGACCTGAAACAGCACATGGAACACTCAAAAGACGATTTATCATATTTTGATCCGGTAACCAATGAGAAGTATGTTCCTTATTGTATAGAACCTTCGCTTGGTGCAGACAGAGTAACGCTTGCGTTCCTATGTAACGCTTATGAAGAGGAAACAGTTGCAGAAGGTGATGTAAGGGTAGTGCTTCATTTGCATCCTGCAATTGCTCCTGTTAAAATAGCAATACTTCCGCTTTCTAAAAAGCTTGGTGACGATGCTGCCAAGGTATACGAAAAGCTTATAAAGAAATATACCTGCGAATTCGATGAGACGGGAAGCATAGGAAAGCGCTACAGAAGACAGGACGAAATAGGAACACCATACTGCATAACCTTTGACTTTGATTCTCTTGAAGACCAGAGTGTAACAATAAGGGACAGAGATACAATGCAGCAGGTAAGAATTAAAATAGATGAACTTGATACGTATTTTGAAAACAAATTTGATTTTTAAGAAGTTAAAAGGTCAGGCATAAAGCCTGGCCTTTTTTAATCCTTAAGTATAAAAATATCACTTGAGGTAATTATAATAGAGCATATTTTAAAGATAAACATTTAAAGTATGCGAAAGTCTATATTTTTTCCAATTTAATGACTATAAATAATATAAAATGGAAAGTAATAATATGTTAATAATTAATAAAAATATAGCAAAAAACTAGTGAAAATCTTACAAAGTATGTTATAATATTAAGGATTGTGAGAGCAATGGATTTAGATACATTTCCTGGTTTTTTTTACAACGGCTATGATTGATTATAGATGTGTTATTGTAAGAATTTATGATGTTAAATGTTCTATAAACATCACAATGAATCTTGCTTTTACAATTACATATCTGTAACTTCCATACACATTTATTCCTTAAAATTTAAATAAGTAATAGGAGGTTTTCCAAATGACAAAGTACGTTTATCTGTTTAAGGAAGGCAACGCTTCAATGAAAAACCTGCTTGGCGGTAAGGGCGCAAACCTTGCAGAAATGACAGGTTTAGGCCTTCCGGTTCCGAGAGGATTCACTGTATCAACAGAAGCCTGCACAAGGTATTATAGTGATGGAAAGACAATTTCTAAAGAAATTGAAGACCAGATTTATGATGCACTTGCTAAGACTGAAGCTACCGTAGGAAAGAAATTTGGTGATCCCGAAAACCCATTTCTTGTTTCAGTACGTTCAGGTGCAAGAGCTTCAATGCCAGGCATGATGGACACAATACTTAATCTTGGATTGAACGATGTTGTTGTTGATGGACTTGCAAAGCTTACAAACAATGAAAGGTTTGCATATGACAGCTACAGAAGATTCATTCAGATGTTCAGTGATGTAGTTATGGAAGTTGAAAAACCTAAGTTTGAGAAAATCCTTGATGCAGTGAAAGAAGAGAACGGTGCAAAATTTGATACCGACTTAACTGCTGCTAACTTAAAGGAAGTTGTTAAGAGATACCTGGAAATGTACAAGAAGGAAAAAGGTGCTGAATTCCCTCAGGATCCAAAGGCTCAGCTGATGGAAGCTGTAAAGGCTGTTTTCCGTTCGTGGGACAACCCTCGTGCAAACGTTTACAGAAGACTCAATGATATTCCAAGCGATTGGGGTACTGCAGTAAACGTCCAGGAGATGGTTTACGGCAATATGGGTAATGATTCAGGAACCGGTGTTGCATTTACCAGAAATCCATCAACAGGTGAAAAGAAATTATACGGTGAATTCCTGATGAATGCGCAGGGAGAAGACGTTGTTGCAGGTATCAGAACACCTCAGTCAATAGACCAGTTAAAGGATGTTATGCCGGCAGTATACGACCAGTTTGCAAATATTGCACAGACGCTGGAAAATCACTACAGAGATATGCAGGACATGGAGTTTACAATTGAAAAAGGCAAACTCTTTATGCTACAGACCAGAAACGGTAAAAGAACTGCTACTGCAGCATTAAAGATTGCAGTTGATCTTGTAAGCGAAGGTATGGCTTCCAAGGAAGAAGCTGTTATGAAGGTTGATCCCAAACAGCTTGATGCACTTCTCCATCCGAATTTCGAACCTAAAGCATTAAAAGCTGCAACTCCTATCGCGAAGGGTCTTCCGGCATCACCTGGAGCTGCAACAGGAAGAGTATTCTTCTACGCTGATGATGCTGTTGAAGCTGCAAAAGGCGGGGAAAAGAACATAGTGCTTGTAAGGCTTGAAACTTCACCTGAGGATATTGAAGGTATGCATGTTTCAAAGGGTATACTTACAGGCCGCGGTGGTATGACATCTCACGCAGCAGTTGTTGCCCGTGGTATGGGTACTTGCTGTGTTGCAGGCTGTAGTGAAGTTAAAATAAATGAAGAAGAGAAATATTTCATAGATAAGAACGGCAAGAAGTACGTTGAAGGAGATTGGATATCCCTCGACGGTTCTACAGGTAATGTTTACGGTGAAAAGCTACCTACAATTGCTCCTGAAATGACAGGAGATTTCGGAACCCTTATGGGATGGGCTGATGAACTCAGAACATTAAAGGTAAGAACTAATGCGGATACTCCAAAGGATGCTGAACAGGCAATGAAATTCGGTGCAGAAGGTATAGGCCTCTGCCGTACAGAGCACATGTTCTTCGAGCCTGACAGAATTCCTGCAATGAGAGAAATGATAGTTGCAAGAACTGAAGAACAGAGAAGGAAAGCTCTCGATAAGCTGCTTCCAATGCAGAGAAGCGACTTTGAAGGCCTCTTCACAGCTATGAAAGGCTTCCCTGTAACCATCAGGTTCCTGGATCCTCCGCTTCATGAATTCCTCCCACAGGAGAATGACGATATAGCTGCTCTTGCAAAAGAAATGGGAATGACATTTGATGATCTCAAAGGAATAGTTGCAGACCTGCACGAGTTTAACCCAATGATGGGTCACAGGGGCTGCCGTCTTGCAGTTACCTACCCTGAAATTGCAGAAATGCAGACAAGAGCTGTTATAGAAGCTGCTATTAATGTTAACAAAAAGGGTATGAGTATTATTCCTGAAATAATGATTCCTTTGGTTGGAGAAATTAAGGAATTAAAATTCGTTAAGGATGTTGTAGTAAAGACAGCTGATGAAGTAATCAAGAATGCTGGTGTTGACCTTAAATACAAGGTTGGTACAATGATAGAAATACCAAGAGCTGCAATTACTGCTGACGAAATTGCGAAGGAAGCTGAGTTCTTCTCATTTGGTACAAACGACCTTACCCAGATGACCTTTGGCTTCAGCCGTGATGATGCTGGTAAGTTCCTTGATGAATACTACAACAAGAAGATATATGAATCAGATCCATTTGCAAGACTTGACCAGACAGGTGTCGGTAAACTTGTTAAGATGGCTGCAGAGCTTGGTAAGAAAACAAGACCTGATATCAAACTTGGTATTTGCGGAGAACACGGCGGAGATCCTTCATCCATAGAATTCTGTCATAAGGCAGGACTTAACTATGTATCATGTTCACCTTTCCGTGTCCCGATAGCAAGACTTGCTGCTGCACATGCTGCAATCAAGAAAGAGGGAGACCTCGGACAGAAGTAAAATTTCTTTGTCATAACCAAAAGAGCAAAGGGGTTTTTAACCACTTTGCTCTTTTTTTATATTGCTCTCAACCCTACCCTATACTAGTCAACATCCTTAAATATACGTTATGTTAATATGTTATATCTTTATTTCCAGCCAAGAGAAATTTGTTTTCTCAAGACTAACATATGAGACATAAATTAATAATGTTACGAATAGATTTTAAGTATGCAAAATTGTTTTTCCTAACGGGATGTGTTATTGATGCAGAATAATGATTTTCATACAGTTCGTGGCTATCAACTTTTGAACCAGGAAGAGAAGCTTCTAACTCCGGCAATGGAGGATTACCTTGAGATGATATATAGGAACATCCGGGATGAGGGGTATATGCGAATCAATACTTTGTCGGAGATGCTAAATGTAAAGCCATCATCGGCTACAAAAATGGTTCAGAAGCTAACAGAACTAAAACTTTTAGATTACAAGAAATATGGTATAATTTTTCTGACTGAGAGCGGTAAAAAAGTAGGTACATTTTTACTGGACAGGCATAATACAATTGAAAAATTTTTGAGGACCCTTGGGATAAGTGATGATCTATTGGTTGAAACAGAATTGATTGAGCATAACATAAGTGCCAATACTTTAAAAAGAATTAGGCAGTTAAACTGTTTTTTTGAAATGTATCCTGAGATCGTAAAAAACTTTGAATCTTTTATTACAGGAGAGCATTCCAATGACTATAAAAACAAATTAGAATAAGTAAAATACAAAAAATAAATTTGTTCCTTCAAGAGAAGCTATCTGTAACAGCTTCTCTTTGTGCTTTTTATCAGCATTGCCAGGCAGTTAAGTATGTTATAATAATGGAGAAATAATTACTTGGATATTGAGGTTTTCAGATGTTATCAATCTTTATCAACTCGTTACTTATAGGCTATTCAGGAGCATTAATGCCAGGGCCTATGCTTACCTACACAATACAAAAAAGTATGAGGCATGGAATTAAGTCCGGGCTTTTTCTTTCCATAGGTCATGCATTGTTGGAACTTGTCTTAGTTGTGCTGCTTTTTATAGGTTTAGGGGAATTTCTTGAAAAAGAAATTATAAAAGCTGTAATTGGTCTAATAGGTGGCTTAGTATTAGGATTTCTTGGATTTGGAATGATAAGGGATGTCTATTTAGGGAAAGTGTCTTTTAACGACAATATGGAACGAGGCAACGGTAATGCTTTTGTTGCAGGCATTGTCTTAAGTTCCACTAATCCATATTTCCTTGTATGGTGGTCTGCAGTCGGCCTTGCCCTTATTATGAGCTCTTACAACTCTTTTGGTATTGCTGGAATAATTGCTTTTTACTGTGGACATATACTAGCCGATATTTCATGGTTTACCTTTGTAGCTGTATTAATAAGCAAGACAAGCCATCTTCTAAATATGAAAATTTATAGAGTGCTAATAATAGCTTTAGCTTTATGTCTAATAGGCTTTGGAGTCAAATTTCTATTAGGGAGTGTACACTATATTTTGTGGTAAAATTATGCTCTGCATTTATAAAAAATTGCAATTATGTATCATAAATTGCTAACTTTTAACGTCATATATTGACGAAAATACGCTCATATGATAGAATACCGCCAGTTACAAAACAAAATATTCCACAGGGGGTTAAAAAATGAAAAAGGCAGTTGTTATTCTAGTAATAATTGGTGCACTTGCATCACTGGTTGTTGGAATTCTTAGATTGAGTGATTACAATGAAAACATTGATGTAATTAATCAATTGCAAGAACAGGTTGATAGTAAAGATGAAACTGGTATTGCAAGTTCATTAATGGATGGAATCACTGATTTTACAGATGGCTACAGAAACTCCGCTTATGCATTAATTGCGGCTGCAGTTATTTCTCTTGGGGCTTTATTGTTAATGAAAAAGTTAGGAAAAACTATAGTTGCGCTTGCACTTTTAGTTGCAGGTATTGTTCCAGGGATATTTAATACAGGAGCTTTCGTAGGCTGTGCAATTCTTGCTGTTGCAGGTATTCTTTGTTTCCTCATTAAATCAGACGGCAAGTCGGTTAATCAGGCAGTAGCTTAATAAAAATTTTATTACTTAATAAACAAAAGAACTTTGAGTTTTATCTCAAAGTTCTTTTTGCTTTACCCGGGTTTCCAGACATAATCAAGTCATTTGATAAATGAAAAAATATATAGGATACTTATAATTCACACTAATTACTGGAAAGGTTATTTTTTATTACTACAACTTTTCTTTTACCATCCTTAAGATCATCTTTACTTACTGTATATATATCCTGTACAACATCTTTAGCCCCTATAATTTTAGCCATTTCATCCGTTATGGAATCCATTGAGTGTGAAGGAATAATTATTTGTGGATTAAGCTGCTCCATAATCTTAAAGGCCTTACCGTTTTCAAGGGAATAATCCGAATCGTCGTATACTAGAAGGTATTATATTCAAATAAACAAATTTTTTATTTCGTTCCAATTTTGTATAAAAAAAAGAAGGCTTTTTAGCCTCCTTTTGTAAAAAGTTGCTTATTAGTTATATTTTATTTCACTGCCTGTTGCTCTTAAAAATGTTGCTAACGGTTTATAAACACATGTAACTATTACTGAACATCGTTTTTTCTATATTAATTGTATCCTTATAATATTATAGGATGAAGGTATATTTTTACTTAGCAAGGTTATCTTTAATTACTATAACTTTTCTTTTTCCATCCTTAAGATCATCTTTGCTAACTGAATAAATATCCTGCACAACCTCTTTTGCGCCTACTATTCTGGCAATTTCATCTGTTGTAGCATCTGATGAATGGGAAGGAATAATTATTTGTGGTTTGAGTTGTTCAATAAGCTTAAAGCCATAACCATTGGTGAGGGAGTAATCAGAATAACTGTTATCAAATTGCATGATAGCTATATCAATTTTCCCCAAGGCTTTCATCTGCTCATCTGTAAGCTTTGTTTGTCCTATATCACCCATATGAGCTATTCTTAGTCCATCTACTTCAAAAACATATATAACATCATCGGGTGTATCCTTGTTAATTTGATCGCCCATGTGTGAAGCTGCTATACTTGAAACCTTAAAATCTTTTACTTCGAAGTTTTCTACCGTGTAATATGACTTCTTACATGTCGTATTTGAGTCTAAAATGTTATCATTATGATCAGGATGATTGTGAGTTGATGTAATTATATCCGGTTGAAGTCCGAGCGGAACAAAATATGGGTCTGCAATAGCAACCGTACCGCTTTTTGATATAATCCCGTAACAGGTGTTAGTATAAGTAATATCTGTAGAAAGAGTTCTGATAATTGTTTTTCCTGTATCATTTTTAATTAAAGCACTGTTATCAACCTTTGTTGATGCAGGCGTAGATGTGGGCTGTGTTGTTGTGTTTGCTGTTATACCTGCTGATGTTTTAGTCGACGGAGTGCTGGAAGCATTTGAATCGGAACTTCCGCATCCTGTTAAGAAAAGCACCGGCAATGAAACAATAATCATAGCCGATAGAAGCAACTTGATACTCTTTTTCATATAACCCTCCATTAAAAATAAATATATATGATAGTATATATCTGGATGGATTATAATCAAATAAACAAATTTATTATTTTGTATAAAATTTTGTACAAAAAAAGAGGCGGTTTATTGCCTCTTCATCGTTTTATACTGTTAATGATTATATTTTATTTCATTACCTGTTGCTCTTAAAAATATGGCTATTGGTTTATATACGCTGGCCACTATTACAGAATTTATACCTGCCTTAGCAAGATTAAACGGTAAAAATGCCGGTAAAATAAGCTTTATAACTGCATCTAAAGGCATCTTATATAAGACAGGATCAATAATCAGATTAAGTGGTATCATAATTGCAGTCATGCTTAAAGAACCCGCAACTAAAGCAATTATTGCACCTTTAAAATTATGCACTTTCTTATAAATCAAACCTGCAACGAATACTAAAGTACCAGTTGCTATTGCATGCATCAAAAAGCCTACAAATCCACTGGAAGCACTTACTGTTATTGCTTGAATAAAGGATACCACAACTGTCATAAAAAGCCCGGCAACCGGACCAAACATAAAGGCACCGACAAGTATAGGTACATCGCTAGGCTCATATTCTAAAAATGTGGCTGTGGGAATAATGGGGAATCTTACAATAATCATTAGTATAATTGCCAATGAACATAATACACCCATTTTAACCATTTTGTTAACTGAAAACCTCATTTAAAACACCCCTTAAATAATTTTATCTCCGGGGAATAAAAAACCCCGGGATACAATCCCAGGGAACCCATACACTTTATTTGTGCACGCAATTCTTCTTTCATCCGGACTTTACCGTCGGCCCCGGAATCAAACCGGGTCTGCTTTTAAGCTCGCGGGCTAATGGCTTTGAACCATATTACCGCCGATAGGGAATTACACCCATCCCTGAAGATCGTACTGTTTATTTTTTAACAATATTATTATAGCACTTACTATATTTAGTTGCAAGATATATACGATATTTTTCGAAAACTTTACAATAAAAAAGCGGTTCTCGAGAGAACCGCTTTCAAATGTTGTATTATACGTTGAAGAGCATGTCTCCGTAAGTTGGAAGTGGCCAGATATCATCGCTTACTATTTCTTCAAGCTTATCTGCATCTGCTCTTAATGCTGACATAAGAGTGAATATTTCGTCTCTGTAGTAGCAAGCATGGTCATAAGTGCTTCCAGAATGTTTTGAAGCCTTATCAAGCTTCTTTTCAAGTGAATCAGTGTTCTTTTTGAAGGAAGCTGCAAGCGCTGAAGCTGTCTTTAAAAGATCTGTTTCAGCTGATATATCAGCATCAATACCTGTTGCTTTAACTGAGTTTATAGTATTTGCAAGTTCGGAAACAAAAGTAATTGCAGCAGGGAGAATCTGACGCTTAGCTATTTCAAGAGCTGCAAGAGCTTCTATATTAATAGTTTTAACATAGTTTTCAAGAGCTATTTCATAACGTGATTCAAGTTCAATTTTGCTCAGAACATTATGTTTTTCCAAAATCTTAACATTTTTTGGAGCTACGAAAGCAGCAACAGCTTCAACTGTGTTACGGGTGTTTGGAAGTCCTCTCTTTTCAGCTTCTGTTACCCACTCGTCAGAGTAGTTGTTTCCATTAAATATAATATTCTTGTGTTTTTTAACTATATCAAGGATGATTTTCTGAACTTCGGCATCAAAATCCTTTGATTTCTCAAGTTTGTCAGCTATCTGTTCAAGAGTATCTGCAACTATTGTATTGAGAACATAGTTAGGTGTAGCAACAGATGCTGATGAACCAACCATTCTGAATTCGAACTTGTTTCCTGTGAATGCAAAAGGTGAAGTTCTGTTTCTATCTGTAGTATCCTTTGGAAGAGCAGGGAGAGTTGAAACTCCAATCTTAAGAAGTCCGCCGTCCTTGCTATTCAAAGCTTTACCATTTTCAATCTGTTCAAGTATGTCTGTAAGTTGCTCACCAAGGAATATTGAAATAATAGCCGGAGGAGCTTCATTAGCACCAAGACGGTGGTCATTTCCAGGAGTTGCAGCTGATGCTCTGAGTAAATCTGCATAATCGTCAACAGCCTTAATTACTGTTGTAAGGAATAAGAGGAACTGAGCATTTTCGTGAGGAGTTTTTCCCGGATCAAGAAGGTTCTGTCCGTCATTGGAGGACATTGACCAGTTGTTGTGCTTACCAGAACCGTTAACGCCTGCAAATGGTTTTTCATGAAGGAGGCAAACAAGACCGTGTCTTAATGCAACTTTCTTCATTATTTCCATTAAAAGCTGGTTATGATCGGTAGCTATGTTGGTAGTTCCGAATATTGGAGCAAGTTCGTGCTGTGCAGGTGCAACTTCGTTGTGTTTTGTCTTAGCAGGAATACCTAACTTCCAGCATTCTTCGTCCAATTCCTTCATGAAGGCAGATATTCTTTCTTTCAGAGAACCGAAGTAGTGATCTTCAAGTTCCTGACCCTTTGGTGGTTTTGAACCGAAAAGAGTACGGCCTGTATATATAAGGTCTTTACGTAAATCGTAAAGTTCTTTGTCGATGAGGAAATATTCCTGCTCAGCACCAACAGTTGCAGTAACTCTGGTTGCAGTAGTGTTTCCGAATAATTTAAGAATTCTGATAGCTTGCTTTGATAAAGCTTCCATTGACCTTAAGAGAGGAGTTTTTTTATCAAGAGCTTCTCCTGTGTATGAGCAGAAAGCTGTCGGAATACAAAGAGAACCGTCTTTGAAGAATGCCGGTGATGTACAATCCCAAGCAGTATAACCTCTTGCTTCAAATGTTGCACGAAGTCCGCCAGAAGGGAATGAAGAAGCATCCGGTTCACCTTTTATTAATTCCTTGCCTGAAAATTCTGATATTACTTTACCGTCTGAAGTAGGTGAAATAAAGGAGTCGTGTTTTTCAGCTGTAATTCCGGTCATTGGCTGGAACCAGTGTGTAAAGTGTGTTGCTCCTTTTTCTATTGCCCAGTCCTTCATTGCATTTGCTACCACTTCTGCTACATCAGAAGTAAGAGGAAGCCCTTCATCTATAGTCTTCTTTAAAGCCTTATATGTAGCTTTTGGAAGGCGTTCTCTCATTACTGCATCATTAAATACGTTTGAACCGTAAATACCACTTAGATTTGATAATATACTGGTATTTTCCATTTTAATATCCCCTTTCAAATAGTTTTCCGTCAGGAAATAAATTATTTAAATTGTTTTGCATATTGTATCCTTTTTAAAAACACTTAAAATATTATAACAATTTTGAACAAATAAAAAAAGTGCATCAAATTAACTTTGAAACACCTTTGTAAGTTCAAAATTTAATACTTTAAACGCCATTGTTTAAAAAGTAATACGGATTAACTTTTTATTCTATATAATATATTACTTTTTTTTTATAGAAAATGCAAGTCGTAATTTAAAAAAATTCATATTTATTGTTAATAATATTTTACAATGGGTAAATTTACAGCGTGGCAATTAGAAAAATACAGTAGTAAAATATTATGTAATAAAGATATATAAGGAGAGTAATTATTGTTCCCAATAAATATAGTTACGATAATATTAATAATTGTATTTATAGCCCCTTTAGTTTATGGAGCATATAAACATTTTACAAGGGAAAAGGTGTTTTATTCTATTTCCTCGATACTTGATAATATTATGCTGATTATAGGCCTCTTTCTGTCTGTTTACCTTGTGAGAAAGATATATTTTGATCATGAAAGCGGTGTTTTCAAAGGTATTTATGACATCATTCCTAAAGTCTTAAAGCAAGCCTTTTATGGACGAGATGTATTTGTTTACATTGTTAATGTACCTTTGCTGCTGTTGATATATTTATCTCTGGTAAGAATTGTTACAAGACCGCTGTATAACCATGTGATAATCCCGTTTTCAGATTGGGTTTATTCAAAAGTGAGTTCAATGGGTAATGTAGGAAGAAAAATTCTTGGAATTATATCACAAATTCCGAAATCGATTTTTATCTTGTTTATTTCTGTACTTTTACTTAATTTTTATAACTATTATAATCCTTCTCAGACTTTATCACGATGGATTAATGAATCTCCAATGTATCAAGTGGTATATAAAAATGCAATTTCACCGGTACTTAACTCAAATATAGCAAAGCAAATTCCAATAGTTTTAAATGATACTTTCAGAAAGCAGAAAACTCAGGGGGTTTCAAATCCAAACCCTATAAATGGTAAGGGTAATCCATTCGTTATACAGTATTTTAATGGGGTTACACTTGATGAAGCTATAAAATCTAATTCTGAAATAGATAATGCAGCCAAAAAGATTGTCGGAAATGAGAAAGACGGCAGAAAGAAAGCTAAACTCATATATACATGGATAACCAAGAACATATCATATGATTATGAAAAGGTAGAGCTCGTAAATAAAGAGGTGCCGGGTGTCCAATCGGGATCTATTATAGCTTACGATACAAGGAAAGGTATATGTTTCGATTATTCGTCACTCTATATATCAATGTGCAGGGCGGTTGGCCTTAAAGTGAGAATGATAACAGGGCTTGGATATAATGGGGTCATTTGGGGTGACCATGCATGGAATCAGGTATATTATACCGAGGGCAACAGATGGATGAATATTGATACTACCTTTGGAGTCAATGGCAATTATTTTGATAAGCCTGACTTTAATGTAGACCATAAAGACGCCGAGATTCAGGGTGAGTGGTAAGGAATATTCTAAATATATGCCTCGTTAACGGTTCTTTTGGCTGTATATTCAATATCTTCAGAGGTTTGACCGGAAAATGAGTGCTCATGCTGGGCATTTGCTTCCAATACCCCTTCGATATGGTGTATATGCCCATTTTCAGTCTTTATAGGCAAACCGGTTATTCCGGAAAAATAATGTGTATGGTTGCTGTATGAAGAAATTCCGTAAAACGAGTGAAAATGGAATGAATTTATACCGATAATCTTTTCTGTATAGCCGATAATTCTATGTTTATGCATATTTTTCATATCAGAATCAAGCTTATATTTATGTATGTGTGACATTTTCATTATCCTCCATAAAAGCAGCTTGTTATTAAAATGTGTAAAATTATCAGAAATATTAGTGATAAAATATGTAAGTAAGACCATTTGCGAATATTGATTTTAATCTATTAAGATTATAAAATTAATGAATTAACTGTTTTGATTATGAGGTTAAAATGAAAAATTTGAAAAAAATTTCACTTGTAATTTTCGATATGGACGGCTTAATGTTTGATACTGAACGTATTGCAGCAGATGCATGGAAAAGTGCAGGTATATCGTCAGGTATAGAAATACCTGACCATTTGATTCAAAGTATTGTGGGTGTTAATGCAAAAAAATCAGAAGAAATTTTTATGGACTATTTTGGGAAAAGCTTTCCATATAGCGAAATAAGAAAAATAAGACTGGAGTATTCGACAAAGCTTATAGAAAAGGAAGGTATTCCTGTAAAGAAAGGTTTGCATGAGCTCCTCGATTTTCTTTCAGTAAGGAAAATTTCTAGAGCTGTTGCAACTTCTACAGAAAGGCAAAGAACAGCTTTTTATCTTTCAAAAGGAGAAATAAGCGATAAATTTGATATAATTATATGTGGGGACGAGGTTAAAAACAGCAAACCTGACCCTGACATCTTTCTGGAAGCTGCCAGGAGAATGGGTGTCACTCCAGATGAGTGTATTGTGCTTGAAGACTCAGAGAACGGCTTAATGGCAGCATACAGGGCAGGAATGTACCCGGTTCTGATCCCGGACATAAAAAGACCGTGCAGTGAAATAATGAAAATTGTTTATAAAGAGTTTAAATCTCTGGATGAAGTCAAAGGCCTTTTTGCTAACTCATAGAAGTGGGGGCGTTTATGCACAGTAAGTTGATATACGTAGTTGATGATGAACAGAATATTCGTGACCTTATAAAATCATACCTTATAAAAGAAGGCTATGATGTTGAAATATTTGCGGATGGTACAGCAGCATATGAAAAATTCAAGGTTGTTCATGCAGATATGCTCATTATGGATATAATGATGCCTGGGCTTGATGGATATGACTTGTGCCGTGAGATTCGCAATATTGATGAAAATGTTCCTATTATAATGGTTTCGGCAAAAGACGAGGAAATTGACAGGGTTGTCGGACTGGAACTTGGAAGCGATGATTATATATCAAAACCATTCAGTCCCAGGGAATTGGTTGCCAGAGTTAAAAATATATTTAAAAGAATAAGGAACGAAGCTGCTGCAGGGAGTACACTGAGAAGAGAGCTCAAATGCAAGGATGTAACTGTTTATCCAGATGAAAGAAGAATAATAGCCGGCGGCAGCGAGATAGAATTGACGGCCAAAGAATATGATATGGTTGTATACCTAATTCAGAACAGAAACAGGGTTCTAACCAGGGATCAACTCATAACAAATATATGGGGATATGATTATATCGGGGATGCCAGAGCAATAGACGATCTTGTAAAAAGGGTAAGAAAAAAGCTTTCGGAGGCAGGCTCAGTACTTGAAATAGTAACTGTTTGGGGTTACGGCTATAAAATTTGTGATTAAGCGGAGAACCTATGAAAATAAGTATTTCTTATAAAATTATAGCTTCATATTTTCTTATAATAGTTACATCTATGGTAGCCGTAGGATTTATCTTTAATAATTTCGGAAGAAGCTATATGGAAAAGCAGGCAATAAGGTATCTTAAAAGTGATGCTTATGATATTGAACAGATTCTTATTAAGAATTCGGCTGACACCAACCAAAATATTCAGGAAAGATTAAGAGAATTAAGAGATGAAGTGCGCAGGGGAATAGGGACTATCTCCAGTGATTGCATAATTATTTCTGCTGCTAATAGGAGGGTTATTTTTCCGAAGGATACCCCGGATATAAACAGAATGAAGATGCTTTTTCTTAATCAAATAAAAGAAAAGCTTGATAAGTATGAAGATTCCAGTATTAATATAAAAATTAAGAATGTCGAGTATATAGTCTTTTTGCACCCTGTCATGCAAAAGGATGGCAGCAGGATACAGGATTGGATATTGACATATACACCTATAGCATCAATGAGACAGCTGAATAAGGGAATGTTTATGGTGCTTTTGACCGCGATGGCCTTAACAGGTGTAGTAGCGATTGTGTTTGGGATTTTTATAGCAAGGTCTATAGCTAAACCTATTGTAATGCTTAAAAAACGGGCTGAACTTCTATCAAACAGGGATTTTGACAGCAAGGTTGAAATTAATACCGGAGATGAGCTTGAAGAATTGGCTAATACTATGAACAAAATGGCTGAAGTTCTTAAACAATATGATGTAGGGCAGAAAAAGTTCATCCAGAATGCATCACATGAGTTAAAAACTCCTCTTATGTCAATACAGGGATATGCCGAGGGTATTAAGGACGGAGTGTTCAGTGATAATTCACAGGCCCTTGATATTATAGTTGAAGAGAGCATAAGGCTTAAAAGGATAGTGGAAGAAGTAATTTTTCTTTCAAAGCTTGAGACTATAGAAGGTTTTTACAAGTTTAAATCAGCAGGCATAAATGAATTGATTGAAAAAAGTATAGATAAGATTAATAGCATCGCGCTTAAAAATAATATTACTATTGATACAAAGCTGAGTAAAAATATAAATTTAAATGTTGATGAGGATAAGTTAATACAAGCACTTATTAATGTACTTGGTAATTGCCTCAGATATGCAAAGAGCAAGGTTACGGTTTCTGCTCAAACCAAGGATAAAAATTTTGAAATAGTAGTTTCGGATGATGGCAATGGTTTTGAAGAAAACGATCTTAAAAATATATTTGAAAGGTTTTATAAAGGAAGTAAGGGAGATACAGGGCTTGGAATGGCTATTACAAAAGTCATAATTGAAAAGCACCGGGGTAGTATTTCTGCTTTAAATGCAGCAGAAGGCGGAGCTCAGTTTATAATAAAACTGCCTATGTAATGCAAAAGACCCTGCACTTATGTGCAAGGCCTTTTTAGGGGGTGTTCAGCTGAACGTTATTACGATCCTTGCACTGATAATTGCCTCAAATGCTGCTGCTTAAAGGCTCTAATATTTTTTTATATGTTAGTGATTATGTTTCAAAATATCCTTAAGGATCTATTATATTCATACCACTCTTCCCAATATTTAAACAATTTTTGATAATTTTTTTAAAATAATTTATGTTCTGTCCATAAACACATCTTCATACCAAATTGAGTTCTGAAGGCCCTCTGCAAGTACTGTTCCCCTTATTATTGAATTGTTGCCGAATTTTTCGCGCAGTTTATCCATACAAATATTCAACTGCCTTCTTTTTTCATGTCGTTCCTCATAAAAAAGCGTTAGTTGCTCGAAACCTGTTGTGTCGCTTAAGCCTGTAACCCTTACACCTATTTGACGTACTTTTTCCCTGCTCCATATTTCAGCTGCAAGCCTTGAAGCCGCTGAATATATATCCTCAGTAAGGTCGGTAGGATGCTGAAGAGTGGTCTGATGCTGACGTGAGTTCAGGGTTGAGTCCTTAAGGTGTATTTGAACGGTACGGCAGCATTTATTTATTTCACGGAGCCTCTTTGCAACCTGCTCACTATGTACCAGCAGCATTACGTTTATTTCATCAAGAGTAAGAGCATCGTTGGGCAGCGTACTGCTGTTCCCTATGCCTTTTACCGGATCCTGTACGCTTCGTACCTTTTCATCATCGATTCCATTGGCGTTCATCCACAATGTTATCCCTACGATACCGAATTTGTCCTTAAGCATTTGAATCGGGGCGGCCGCAAGGTCACCGATGGTTTGGATTCCCATAGAACAAAGTTTTGCTGCTGTTCTTCTGCCGACAAATATAAGGTCCTTGACGGGAAGGGGCCATATCATGGAGTGAAGATTGTCAGACGTTATTACAGTCACTGCATCAGGCTTCTTATAATCCGATCCCATTTTTGCAAGCAGTTTGTTGTAGGAGACCCCGATTGAAACGGTAAGACCCGTTTCTCTTTTGATTCTTTCCCTTATGACATGAGCTGTCTGTTCTGAAGGACCAAGCAGCCTTTCACAGCCTGTATAATCAATAAATGCCTCGTCAATTCCGTAACGCTCCATAAGGGGTGAATACTGCCTGATTATAGACATTACATGGTTTGACATTCTAAAGTAAAGAGGAAACCTTGCTTTGACAAAACTTATATCCGGGCACAAATCTCTGGCTTCTTTTAAAGGCATTCCCGCCGCAATACCGAACTTTTTTGCGGGGCGTGAAGCGGCAAGAACTATCCCGCAGCGGGCATCGGGATTGCCTGTAACTGCAATTAGACTGTCGAAATTATATTTTCCGCCGCTTTCAACTATTTCACAGCTGGCATAAAACGAATTTAAGTCAATATGAAATATGCTTCTCATGCTATTCACCGATCTTTTCTATAAACCACCTGTCTTTATCCTTATCCCATCTCAATTCGACTATCTTTTCTGCAGACCGGCATTTATATAATACACACCGGTTAAAGGTTTTGCGCATATCGGTTTGGGAAATAACCTTGTCCACCTTGAACCGGTTCCCGTCAAGCAGAAAAAAAGCTGGAACGGGGGGATAGCCGGGATAAAAGTCAACCAGAACCCTTGTAAGCCTGTTAATACCCTTCATAACGCCATCATTCCCGGTTAAAAATTTCTATTGCAAATCGAACACATGTTCGATAAAATTATTATAATACCCGGACAACTTTTTTGTAAAGGGGTAAATTATGTTATAATTTGAATGGTTGTACCGCTGGATATTGTTAACTGCGGACAGCTGTTTGAGGAGGATCTATGATATGTGTCGGTACCTGCGGCTACTCATATAAGGATTGGATAGGGCCGTTTTATCCTGAAGGAACTAAAGATTCCCAAATGCTTGAATATTATTCTACAAACATGGATTTTGTCGAATTGAATTCATCATTTTACCATATGCCGGGATTAAAATTGTTTGACGGTATTACAAAAAAGACCCCCGATGACTTCAAAGTTGCAGTAAAGCTTTATCAGGGTTTTACACACTTAAGAGATTCTGATAGCGCGGCTGCTGATAGTTTTATGTATTCGGTGAAACCTCTGGCAGAAGCAAAAAAGCTTATGTGCCTACTGGCGCAATTCCCATATTCATTTCACTTTAATGCGCAGAATATGGATTATATGAAAAGAATGCGAAGCTGGTTTAAAGACGTACCTTTGAATGTTGAATTCAGAAACCAGGCGTGGATTTCGGAACATGTAATGAAGACTTTAAAAGCAGAGGACATAGGTTATGTATGTGTAGATGAACCGCATATCAAGGGTCTTATTAAGAATGTCGTTGCGGCAACCTCAAAAATAGCATACCTGAGACTGCATGGCAGAAATGCAGAAAAATGGTATGAAGGCGAAGGCTCTGAACGTTACGATTACAGGTACAGTACCCAAGAACTGGCACAATGGGTTCCGCGTATTAAAATGCTGGACAGTGACTCAATGATTACTGTAGTTGCATTTAACAACCATCCCAAGGGTAAAGCGGTTGAAAATGCCAGAATGATGCTGCAACTGCTTAAAAAGTAAATTTAAAAAGGTCATGCAATAAATGCATGACCTTTAATTTGTAAAGCTTACTTGCCTGCTAACTGTGATTCTGCCATTTGTATCAATTTTCTGGTTATATTTCCTCCAACCCTACCTGCATCACGAGCTGATATGTCACCATTGTAACCTTGCTTAAGATTAACGCCTACCTGAGAAGCTATTTCGTATTTCATCTTGTCAAGAGCACCTCTAGCGGATGGAACTACCTTTTCGTTAGTATCTGACATTAGTATTCACCTCCGGATGATTTTTACCTTATGGTAATTTGAATTTGATTGAAGACAATGATCACTTTTTGTGATTCAAGCTTCATTAATTATTTTTATAAAAAACAAAGAAAATATTGCAGGAAGTTCGTGGAAGGTTTTCGTGTTTTAAAGTCTTGCAGGATTTTAGCAAATATTAACGAATATATAAATAATAATTTGATAACAAATGTGTAAAAAATCGGGAGGCGTTATGTTTCCGCTTAATTTTAATAATGACAGGATATATTTTAAAGACATAAAAATAGAACATCTGCCTCAGATATTGAAATGGTATAACAAAACTGAAGAATTTAAATATGCTACAGGTATCGATACAGAAATAACTATAGACGATCTTACCAGAAAGTATGCTGAAACTGCAATTTGCAGCAAAGAATTTTTTGCCGGTATATATAATTCTGAAGACAACATGATGATAGGCATTATCAAGGGAAACGTAAAGTATGAAGACAGCGATGCTGTATGGATAAGTTCCATAGTAATAGACACATCCTTTCAGGATTGTGGGTATGGAACCTCTGCAGTAAACCTGCTGCTTAATTACCTCGGTACAAAGCACGGAACAAAAACAGCATACCTTGCAGTAGTAGAAGAAAATCTGCAGGGCAGAACCTTTTGGAAAAGACTTGGGTTCACCGAAATGAGAGTCATGCAGGGCAGGTATAAATTAAATGACAGACGTCAGAATGTAATTATTATGACAAGGCAATTAATATAAATTATTAATAACAAATCTTTAAAATTTTTGCATTTCCTATTCTTGGACTTACAAAACTGCTTTTTACAGCAATCTATGCACCATCCCGAATATAATAATAATGAGCATTGTTTTTTGGCCTTTATTTTGTAGGCTTGCAGGCAAATCTTAAGAAAAATATGCCAATACAGGTTTGACAAACCAAAATTGGACAGGTATAATATCTGTGTAAAAACTTTATAAAGCTGAATCCTCTCTAAAGAGAGGTACGGAGGAACCAAATTTATGGGGCTAATCCATCGTCAGATGGTAGGGGTGATCCTATTACCCGAACCCGACAGCTAACTTCGGAAGCTAGAAATAGGAGTGAATCTTATGTCCAAACTTTTTAAGTTGTTCGTTGCTTCTGCGATATGCCTGCTTTTTGTTTTTGCATTTGCAGGGTTTGCTTCCGCAGAAGAAACAAAGGTCGGTACGGTTAATTGCGAAATTCTTAATTTACGTGAAAAGCCGGACACGACATCAAACATTCTTCTTAAGCTGCAGCAGGGTGCACAGGTTACAATTATAAGCAGTTCCAACGGCTGGAGCAATGTTACTTACAATAAGGTAACAGGATGGGTTTCCAGCGAGTATATATCTGTAAAAGACAATTCAATAGGAACTGGTGTAATTACTGGAAGCGTTGTTAACGTAAGAGCAAGTGCCAGCACAACATCCGGTATTGTTACTACTGTTGAAAAAGGTGAAAAAGTTTCTGTTTACAGCCGTAGTGATGGATGGTACAAGGTTAAGACTTCCGATGGTTCAGTTGGCTGGGTAAGTGATGAATATATCACAATAGCTGCTGCATCAAGAGGAACGGCTGATCAAGTACAGTCTGCAGAGTCAGGTGCGTCAGACAAAACTGCTGACACAGCCGGTAATGAAATTGTCCAATATGCAAAGAAGTTTGTAGGTACAGCCTATGTATATGGAGGATCATCTCCAAGCGGATTTGATTGTTCCGGATTTACCCAATATGTATATAAACACTTTGGTTACAGCCTGAACCGTGTTGCTTCATCGCAGGCAGGACAGGGTACAAGTGTTAAGAAGGCAGATTTACAGCCTGGTGATTTGATATTCTTCACCTGCCGCAGTAAATACATTGATCATGTTGGCATGTATGTAGGTAACGGAAAGTTTATTCATGCAGCTTCCAGCAGAATTGGAAGAGTAGTGGTAGAAGATTTGTCCGGATATTACTCAACTCATTATGCAGGTGCGAGAAGAATACTAAAGTAATATTATTAATTTGAAAAACTCCCTAACAGGGAGTTTTTTATTATGCTTGGAAATTATAGTTCTATTTTGATTTATTCCCTTTAAGTGCATATCAATAAAGTCTTCTTTACAGACTTTGTTTTTGTCCATATGTTGCTTCTGATAATATTATGTAATATAATGTAAAATATTACATAATATTATATTTTTGTGGAGGTGACAATGGGAAAACGCCCTATCGTATTTATAGCTGGTGGGATGGCCGCAGGAATAGCTTCAGCATGTTTTACAGAGTCTTATTTGTTTGTTTTTATAGCAGCTTTCATATTTACCATAGCAGGCATAATTGCCTTCAAAAAGTCAAAACTTGATTTAATAATTTTTATTCTTATAGTTATCTTTTATATTGGGGGAGCTCTTCAATATCTTCTTATAGATGCTGGGAACAAATCAAGGTACTCTGATTTTAGCAACAAGGAAGTCTTGGTTACGGGAATGATTGATTCTGAACCTGATATAAAAGAAACCAAGGTTTCTTATGTTCTGAACACCTTCGAAATTGAATGCGAGGGTAGGACTCATAAAGTAAAAGGAAAGATTCTGTTTTCTACGCCTTTAAACAATGAAATACCTATATTGGAATATGGAAGAAATATAAAAGTATCAGGAGTTCTTAATCTTCCAATGGGAGTAAGAAACCCTGGCGGTTTCGACTACAGACAGTATCTGGCAAAGTCAGGCATATGTGCAAGTATTTTTGCAGGCTATGGTGATATCAAGCTATTTGGCTATGGCGGAACAAGCATTATTACCAAAACGGGGCTATATATAAGAAACAGAATTATATCCGTAATCAATAGGAGTCTTCCGCCTCAGCAAGCCGGACTGCTTTGCGGTATGCTTATAGGATATACCTCGGGCCTTGGTGAAGAAGTTCAGCAGGCCTTCAGTGATGCAGGACTCAGTCATTTAACTGCAGTTTCAGGGATGAATGTGGCTTTTATTGTTGCACCTTTGCTGTTTCTATTTAAGAAGCTTCACTTAAGACAAAAGACTGCAAATATAATAATTATATTTATTCTTATCCTTTTTGTTTCAATTACAGGTTTTACTCCATCTGTTGTAAGGGCAGTAATTATGGCTATTGTAGTACTCATTGGGCAAATTGCCATGAGAGAACCTGATATATATGCTTCCATCGCTCTTGCAGCTATAATATTGTTCGTGATAAGTCCTTATAATATGTTCGATGTAGGCTTTTTGCTTTCTTTTGGCGCTACTCTGTCGTTGGTGATGTTTTATAAGCCAATCCTTAAATTCATTGATTTTAAGCATATTCCAGGGTTTGTAAAAAACGTAGCAGCTGCAACCATTGCTGCTCAGATAGGTACAATTCCTATTACGGCGTTTTTCTTCAATAAGGTATCCTTAATATCTCTTTTATCCAACATTCTTGCAGTACCATTGGTAGAGGTAATCACAATACTTGGATTCATTATGGCCATTGTGGGGCAGGTTTTGCTTTTCTTATCCCAGCTTGGAGGTTATATAAACTGCATTTTCCTTTCATTTATATTATTTATAACCAAGCTTTCGGCCAGCTTTCCTGGAGCCATTGTAAGGCTTGCAACGCCGCATGTTATGATAATTGTTGCTTATTATACAGCGTTTATCTATATGCTTTGGCTTAAGCCAAAATACAAATTGTGGTTAAAACCTCGGGTAAAAATTTCAATAGCAGCTATTCTTGTGGTAGTACTTGTAATCAAGCTCATTCCAGGGAACGAAATGAAAGTGGTGTTTATTGATGTGGGGGAAGGGGATTCTACCTTTATAAGAACATATTCGGGCAAAACGATTCTTATTGACGGTGGAGGCTACAACAGCAAGCTAAGTAAAGGGAAAAATATTGGAGATACTGTAATCTCACCATTCCTATTTAATCAGGGTTTAACAAGTGTTGACCTGGTTATTGCTTCACACGCCCACGATGACCATATACAAGGACTTTTTCCAGTCTTAAAGATATTCCGGCCGGATAATCTTATTATACCTGATGCTTCAGACATCAAAGAATTTAAAGCACTAATTGCAGAAGCGAAAAAGGATGGGGTAAAGGTAAACAGCTGCAAAAAAGGAGATATAATTACGGTCGATAAATATACATATTTTGAAGTTTTATATCCATGGAGAGATTCTGCTGAGAATACATCTTTAAATAACACATCCATAGTGTTAAAATTACATTATAAAAACATGAGTATTTTATTTCCTGGGGACATTGAAAAGGCTGCAGAAAACGCTCTGCTGGATTCAAAGGCGGACCTGTCTGCAAGCGTACTTAAAGTTGCCCACCATGGTTCAATAAGCTCAACCAGTATTGAATTTCTTGAAAAGATCAGACCGTTAATGGCAGTGGTAAGCGTAGGAAAAAATAATTTTGGGCACCCATCAATGGAGGTTTTAGGAAGGCTTGAAAAGTCTGGAGCCAGTTTGTTTAGAACTGACGAATGCGGCGCGGTTGTTTTAACTACCGATGGGAATAAAATAAAAGTTGATAGGACAGTTAGACCAAATACTAAATAGACGGGACTTAATTATGAGTTTGGAATTATTAAAAGAGGATATAAAAAATAAAAAAATAAGAAGCCTGTATCTGTTTTACGGGCCTGAAGATTTTTTGAAGAAGTATTACACTGATGCTATACAAAAAATCCTTATCAGCGAAGATTTAAAGACCTTGAACCTGATTATTATGGAGGGCAAGGTTGAAGAAAAAGATGTTATTGAGGCTTGTGAAACCATGCCAGTTTTTTCTGAACGCAAGCTTGTTATTGTTAAAAACTCCAATTTCTTTAAAACAAAAAAGAAGCAGGATTTGAAGGAAGAGGCAGGAGAGGAAACAGGGGCAAACCAGGGTGAACTGCCGGTATACCTCAAAAATATGCCTTCTCATGTATGCCTCATATTTTATGAACAGGAAGTAAAAAAGACACTTAAAATGGTAAATGCCATTAATAAAAACGGACTTGTAGTTGAGTTCCCCGCTCAGAAGCCTGCTGAACTTGTAAAATGGGTGGCTAAGGGCTTTAAAAGCTATGGCAAGGAAATAGACAGTTATACAGCATCAAAGCTTGTAGATACCTGCGAACAGGCCATGAATGATATTCTTAATGAAATTGAAAAGCTGGTTTTGTATGTTGGGGAAAGGAAAACTATAAATGAACAGGATATAGATAAAATATGCATTAAATCGGTCAAAAGCAAAATATTTGACCTTACAGATGCTGTTGCTGCAAAGAACACCGCAAAGGCTTTCCAGCTTCTTGATGATATGCTTGTGCTAAAGGAGCCTATACCAAAGATATTCTTTATGATAGACAGGCAATTAAGGCAGCTGCTTGAGGTCAAGCTGCTCCAAAAAGAAGGGCTGAACAGCAATGCTATAGCTTCACAATTAGGTATGTCACCTTACATAGCAGGAAAGTTAATAAAACAGGCAGGTAACTTTAGTGTTGATAAAATTAAGAATATTATTAAAGAAAGCCTTTCGCTTGACGTAGCAATCAAAACAGGACAGATAGGGGACAGGACGGCGCTGGAGCTTATTATAGCAAGGTTTGTAAGCTAGATTTATGGTAAAATAAAAAAACGTACTTAATGTACGTTTTTTGCTTTTATATGTTCTTATTTATTAGCAGCGTTTAAAGCCTTAGCCATTCTTGATTTCTTTCTCGCAGCGGTGTTTTTGTGCATTAAATGGTTTGCTGCAGCTTTGTCTATTGAAACAACAGCAGCCTTTAAAGCTTCATTTGCAGAAGCGTCCTTTGCTACGATAGCTTCCTTAGCTTTCCTAATATCAGTCTTCAAGGCTGACTTTTTAGCTGTATTGTTAGCTGTTTTAACCTTGGTTACCTGAACTCTTTTAATAGCTGATTTAATATTTGGCAATTCTTTCACCTCCTGCGATGTAATGCATATAGGCTTGACCTATGTATGCGGTAAGCTGAACGGTTTATATTGTAAAATAAAGCTTTCAGCGTTTTCACGGTTAATCGACAACGAATATTTTACCATGAAAAAAATTAAAATGCAAGACATATTAGTATTAAAACAATTTCTAAGTAAAAAATAATCATTGTATATATTACACTTATTATTACTTTTTATTATATTAACACTTATTTAACTATAAATAAACTACTAAAAAAGGAAGGTATGGTTAGAATGGATCAGCGTAACAGGAGTATTAGAACTGACCTGGCACTTGAAGCACACGAATTGTTTAAGCAGGAAGAAATGCGCCAGAATATGCAGAATAGAGGCGGGAATGAACCTCCAGGCGTAGAAGTTGAAAATGCAGGCAATGAAGACATAAAAATATCGAGGGTGAGAGTTGTTTCACCGACAGGGGAAGCCTCAATAGGTAAGCCCATGGGTAGCTATATTACACTTGAGGTTCCCAGAATGAATGAAAACGACCAGACGTTGTATGAAGATGTATGTAAAGCCTTGGCAAAGGAGCTTACCGGCATACTCCAACTAAAGGAAAAATCGACAATATTGATTGTCGGCTTGGGTAATTGGAACGTAACACCTGATGCATTGGGCCCGAAGGTAGTTTCAAGTGTAATGGTTACAAGGCATTTGCTGGAGTATGTGCCTGAACAGGTGGATAACGGTGTAAGACCTGTATGTGCTGTAGCACCAGGTGTTTTAGGTATAACAGGCATTGAAACGGGTGAAATTATTAAAGGAATAGTTGACAGGATAAAACCCGATGTAATAATTGCAATAGATGCACTTGCTTCAAGGAAAATGGACAGGGTAAATACAACAATACAGATTGCAGATACTGGTATTGCACCTGGCTCAGGTGTTGGGAACAAGCGTATGGAACTATCCAAGGATACACTTGGGATTCCGGTAATTGCAGTTGGTGTCCCAACAGTGGTAGATGCAGCGACTATGGCTAATGATACCATAGACCTCGTTATTGATAAAATGATTGAACAGGCAAAACAGGGAAGTGAATTCTATAATATGCTCAAAAGTATTGAAAGGGATGAAAAATATCAGCTTATTCAGGAGGTACTGAATCCGTATGTCGGTTCTCTGATAGTAACTCCGAAGGAAGTGGATGAAACAATAGAGAAGGTTTCCAAAATTGTGGCAAACGGCTTGAATATAGCATTACACCAGGGAATAACCCTCGATGACGTAAACAGGTATGTGCACTAAAAATTTAGTGTTTAATTTGATTTAAGCTGCTGTATGGGTTAAAATAATTATGTACTATACAGCAGTTATTTATTATCATCTCTAAGGGGTAACAATGAAGAAAAAAAGCACCAACTGTCTTGCTATTTTAGTTGTACTGTTACTATGTGCCATTATTCTTTATGCACTAATTTATTCAGCACCTTCCGATGAGGAAACAACTGTAATGCGCGGCACAGGCAGGCACAGCGGCGAGGTTATCAGATTTGTTACTGTTGTAATTGACCCCGGGCATGGCGGAGAAGACCAGGGTACAAGCAGCGGCGGTTTAAACGAGAAGGATGTTAACCTTGATGTTTCTCTTAAAATGAGAGATATACTTGTCAAAAACGGAATCAATGTAAAGCTCACAAGGGATAATGATACTTTTATTGAATTGAAAGATAGAGCGGATTACGCAAATGGTATTTCAGCAGATTTGTTTATCAGTGTTCATACCAATAGTTTGCCGCAGTATCCCGACTTTAGCGGCACAGAAACGTTATATGCTCCTCAGCAGCCTATTATTAACGGAGTAGACAGTAAAAGGTTTGCGGGTATTATTCAGGAGAATCTTGTTAAAAAGCTAAATACAAATAATCATGGTATCAAATCAAGACCTGAACTAGCGGTTCTTCACCATACAAAAATGCCAGCAGTTATTGCCGAACTGGGTTATATTACAAATGCTGAGGAAAGACAAAACCTTGGAAAGCCGGAGTTTAGGCAAAAAGCGGCAGAAGCGCTTGCTAAGGCAACTTTGGACACTCTTGACAAAATGGATGCATATAAAAATGGAGATAATAAATGGGTAATACCTTCCAAAGACAGAATAAAAAAGTAGGAAAACCTTTCTTTTTTAATCCCTGAATTGTATAATTTTAAGGAATATTATTTGGGAGGAGTCTATGAAGCAGAAGCTTGGCAGATATCTGTTAATACTGGCTGTAATGGTCGTTCTATGGAATACTGTTCTTATAAAACCCTTGAAAATATTTACGGTTTATCTGCATGAACTCGGACATGCTTGCCTTGCTATAATATTTGGTAATGGAATCAGCTCATTTAATGTTTTTATGAATGAAAGCGGCTATACACTTGTAAAAACAAAAGGCTGGTTTTCGGAATTTATGATAACAAACGGAGGCTATCTCGGAAGCTTGCTTTTTGCAATACTTATTTTGTACCTAAAAAAGACATCCTTTAAAAAGTACATTCTTGGAACACTTGCAATAGTATTTCTTTTCTTTTCAATAAGATTTTCTTCAAATGGATCTACAATGCTTTATTCTATTATATTCACAGGGGTTGTACTGCTTATATACATGCTGCAGAATGAAAAAGTCACCGACTGGGTAATCGAGATTATAGGAGTTGCAAGCGCCGCATATGCTATATATGATACTTTTGTAGATACAATTCTCCTGCAAATTAATCAAAAACTCCATCTGATAAGCGGTTGGAGTAAGGCAACAGCAACTGATGCTACAAGACTTTCGGATTTAACACATATTCCTGCAGTAATTTGGGGTGCTATATGGCTTTTAATTGCAGGAATACTAATTTATCAATTCTTGATTAAGACAAGGAAAACAGGAAAGAAAAGAGCACTGAACAGATGAATTTTTGAAAAATCTATCTTTGAGATATATATGAATGCTGGAGGGCTTAAGTCAGATGGATAAGCTGCAATTAATTAAAAATAAAATTGAAATATTGAATGAAGCGGCTAAGGCTTATTATCAAGAGAACAGAGAAATAATGTCCAATTTTGAATATGATAGGCTTTATGATGAACTGGTGGAACTGGAGAAGGAAACCGGTATTGTACTTTCCAATAGTCCTACAATAAGAGTAGGATATGAATTGCTTTCAAGCCTGCCTAAGGAGCAGCATGAAAAGCCTATGCTGTCTTTGGATAAGACAAAGGAAGTGGATGATTTAAAAGCCTGGCTTGGAGACCAGAAGGGGCTTTTATCATGGAAGCTCGACGGGCTTACAATTGTGCTTACCTATGCAGAAGGCAAACTGGTAAAAGCGGTTACCAGAGGAAACGGTGAGGTAGGTGAGGTAATAACAAACAACGCCAAGGTGTTTAAAAACATTCCATTGAATATTTCATTTAAAGGCAATTTAGTTTTAAGAGGAGAGGCAGTAATCAGTTACTCAGATTTTGAAAAAATAAACGATGAAATTGCAGATGTTAATTCGAAATTTAAAAATCCGAGAAATCTTTGCAGCGGTGCAGTCAGGCAACTGAATAACAAAATTACTGCGGAAAGAAATGTTAATTTCTTCGCATTCTCACTGGTGAAAGCCGGAAATACTGACTTTACGAATTCAAGAATTGAACAACTGAACTGGCTTAAGGATCAGGGCTTTGGAGTGGTTGAATTCAGAGAAGTCAATTCGTATTGCTTGGAAGAAAAGGTTAAATGGTTTGCAGAGCAAATTACAGAGAATGATTTTCCTTCAGATGGGTTAGTACTGGCATATGACAATATTTCATTTGGAGAATCGTTAGGTACGACAGCTAAATTTCCCAGAGATTCCATTGCCTTTAAATGGCGTGACGAAATCAGGGAAACGAGGTTGTTAGAAATAGAGTGGAGCCCTTCAAGGACCGGTTTGGTAAATCCTATTGCAATATTTGAACCGGTTGAGCTTGAAGGAACAACCGTAGGCAGGGCAAGCCTGCATAATATTAGCATAATGGAGGGCCTGGAGCTTGGAGTAGGAGATACAATAAAGGTATATAAGGCAAACATGATCATACCGCAGGTATCTGAGAACCTTACAAGGAGCGGAACAGTAAAACCTCCTGAAGTATGCCCCGTATGTGCTGGAAAGACCGAAATAAAACAAAACAATGATGTAAGGAATTTATTTTGCACCAATGAAGAATGCCCAGCAAAGCAGATAAAAACCTTCAGCCTTTTTGTCAGCAGGGATGCAATGAACATGGAAGGTTTATCCGAGGCAACTCTTGAAAAGTTTATAGCAAAGGGCTTTGTAAAGGAGCTTGCAGACTTGTTCCAGCTTGAAAGATACAAGGATGAGATTATTACTATGGAAGGATTTGGAGTAAAGTCTTATAATAAACTGATTGCATCTATAAATAAGTCGAGAAAAACATCCCCCGCAAGACTGCTTTACAGCCTTGGAATACCTAATATAGGTTTGTCCACTGCCAAATTGATATGCAAGAATTTTGCATTTAACTGGCCTGATATAGAAAATGCAACCTTCGAGCAGCTTACTGAAATAAGCGGCATTGGGGATATAATGGCAGAAGCATATGTGAGGTATTTCAGCAATGAGAAAAACAACGCTGCAGTAAAGGATTTACTTAAGGAGATAGAATTTGAAGAGATTAAAACATCTGAAGAAGATTTGATGTTTGAAAATATGGTTTTTGTTATAACGGGTTCTGTTGAACACTTCAAAAACCGCGATGAATTGAAAAATATAATAGAGCAAAAAGGTGGTAAAGTAACCGGTTCTGTTACTGCCAACACAAATTACCTGATAAACAACGATAATTTGTCAGGTTCATCAAAGAATAAGAAGGCAAAGGAATTAGGAACAAGTATTATTACAGAACAGCAGTTTATTGATTGGCTTAATAATGGGGTAAAACCTGAGTAACTATTATTACAGATTACAATTAAGCATTTTCAGGGGGAGAGTTATTTGATTAAGGTAGGTTTTATAGGTTATGGAAGTATGGGGAGTATGATGGTACATGGGTTTATCAGGTCAGGTGCTGTTAGTCCTGAGGAAATGATTATTTCAACAAGGACAAAAAGTAAGCTGGATAAAATAAAATCTAATTTTAGTAATCTTAATATTGCTGAGAGTAATTCAGATGTTGCTATACGTGCGAAATATGTTTTTATATGTGTTAAACCACTTGAGGTCATGGATGTAGTAAAGGAAATAAAGAATTCTCTTACCAAAGAAAGTGTTATTATTTCAATCGCAGGCCCCGTAGCTATGAAATATATTGAAAATGCAGCAGATGCAAAAGTAATCAAACTTACCCCGAGTCTTACTTCAGAAGTAAGTGAAGGTGTTTCTCTAATATGTTACGGACAAAAGGTAGGGACTGATGAAGCCAACTATGTTGATTCACTTTTAAATAGCATAAGTGTTGTTAAAAGAATAAGAGAAGAGGATTTTGAACTTGCAGCTGAATTGACAAGCTGTGCACCAGGTTTTTTTGCCTCTATTCTTGACGAGTTTGTTAAATCGGCATTACGTCAGAACAGCGGATTGTGTAAAGAAGATATTGAAGATATGGTCTTGCACACCTTCTACGGTACAGCAAAAGTTTTGATGGATAAGAATATGCGCTTTTATGATATGATTCAAAGAGTTGCCACAAAAGGCGGAATAACAGAAGAAGGTGTAAAGATATTTAGCAACTATTTGCCTGATACTTTTGATAAAATGTTTGGGGCTACACTGGAAAAAAGGAAAACAGTACGTAAAAAGATAGAGGAAAGCTTATCAGATTAAGCTATAAAATGATTTAAACTGTTCTTAATAGACCTTGTCTGATATGACAAGAAACTTCCCACATGCAGATAATTAGAATATGGATCTGCTTAGGGAAGTTTTTTATATGTAAAAGACATGTTTTTAACCTGTTTTAAAAAAGATTATAATATTTCTTTGTAATTAATGTCACACTGGTTCTTTTTTTGTGTCTAAATATATGATAAAAATTATTGAGGTGAAAATATGCAAAAATATACTGATGCTTTAGTAGAAAAAGCAGTAAACGGAGACAAGCAGGCGCTTGAAGATTTGATTCTAAGCGTAAAGGACAAGGTTTACAATCTTTCATTAAGAATGCTGTGGAACCCGGCAGATGCAGAAGATGTAACCCAGGAAATACTTATAAAGGTAATAACAAATCTGTCAAAATTCCGCTGCGAGAGTAAATTTTCAACCTGGGTATACAGAATGGCCTATAACCATCTAATCAATATTAACAAAAGAGGCCTTGAAAATTTGGATTTATCATTTGAGGATTATGAAAAAGGTATTGAAGTTGGTCTTGATAAAGAGCAGCTTCCAATATCCGACGCAGAAAGAAATTTGTTGGCCGAAGAGCTTAAGATTTCATGTACTCATGCTATGCTGCTGTGCCTGGACAGGGAAAGCAGGATAATTTACATACTTAGTGCAATGTTCGGCATAAACAGTATTGATGGCGGTCATATCATGGATATTAAGCCTGAAACATACAGAAAACGTCTTTCAAGAATCCGTGAAAAGATGAAAAATTTCATGGAAAACAACTGCGGACTTGTAAACCCGGAAAAGTTGTGTCGTTGTAAGCAGCGTATAGGCATTGCCATTGAAAGCAGGCGAATAAACCCTGAACAGCTCTTGTTTGTAAATAAACCTTCTACAGAAGAATTTGTAGCTGATTGCAAGGAGGAGATGGAAAACTTCGACAAAGTGTCGGCAGTATTTACAAGCAATCCATTTTACCTGGCGCCTGAAAACATAGTTCAAGGTATAAAAAAACTTATAAAATCAGACAATTATAAAATTTTAGAGGCTTAAGAGGGGATACATATATGGAAAACATAATATTGACTTTAATCATAGGAGTACTTGCAGGAATTATTGACGTTGTACCCATGAAAATTCAAAAAATGGATAGGTATTCAATTATATCGGCATTTGTTCAATGGATGGTAGTTACTTTTGTTATTATGAATATTGATTTAGGTGTTGCAAGCTGGCTTAAAGGCCTTATTGTAGCGGTACTTATGGCTGCGCCAATTGCAGTTTTAATTGCCAAAAAAGAACCAAAATCAGTTATACCGATACTCATTATGTCAGTGGTGCTTGGAAGTATAGTAGGATTTGCAGGTGATAAATTTGTCAAATAAGACAGAACAATATAAAAATCTTATTAATACGAGGCTGCACAAAAGTAACGGAGGCTGGATATATTGCAGCAGCTGTAGCAGTACGGTTGGTTATTTGTGCTATTCAACATATTCATATTTCAAATTTGAATTCACATGTAATTGCGGTGAAAAAGGATCTATAGAAATTGGCGACAAGGAAAGCCTTGGTGAGCTTACAGTAGCAGAACTTTTACTCAGAAAAGGAAGGCTTTGCTGTCCAGATGATGATTCACCGCTGTTTACGGTTGTGAATAAAAATATAATTCAATCCAGCTACGCAGTAGTTTGCAAAAGTTGTTCACAAACCTTTAAAAAGTAGTTTCTGGTAAAAATTGTTTATAAATTTACCCTCTAAAAACTCCCTAAATGCAGATAATAAACATATTAATCTGTTTCCGGGAGTTTTTTACATGACACCAGTGAAGACGCAGAGGGTTGGAAAGATTGCTGCAGCCGCAGTTATATGCTTTTTTATGATTTCAATAATGGCTAATGCAGGCAATGATAACACTCCTGTAATGCCTCTAAAATTTAAAGCTGATAATACCTTTAAAGTTGTTCAGTTTACGGATATCCAGGATGGCCCTAAATTGGACCCCAGGACACTAAAGCTTATTAATAATGTATTGGATTATGAAAAGCCGGATCTTGTAGTAATAACAGGTGATAGCCTTGATGACCGCTGCAAATCGGTACAAAGCGTTAAAAAGGCAATTGATAATATAGCTCAACCTATGGAAACCAGACAAATTCCCTGGGCAGTGGTATTTGGAAACCATGATGAGGAGCAGGGGAACATGACTGAAGCGGAAATGCTTAAGGTATATATGTCTTATCCACATAATTTAAGCCGCTTTGGGCCTGAAAATGTTTATGGTACGGGAAACTATAACTTGCTGATTGCAGGAGCAAAAGATAAGAAGCCTGCGTTCAACATTTACATGCTTGATTCTGGAAGATATGCAAAAGGCGGAGTTGGGGTATATGACTGGATAAAGACAAGCCAGATTGAGTGGTACAGAGACACTGCTCTTTCGCTAAAGAAGCAATATGGCAGAACAATACCGGCGCTTATGTTTTTTCATATCCCTTTGCCTGAATTCAGGCAGATGTGGGAAAGCGGAAAAGCCAAAGGAGCAAGAAATGAAGAGGAAGGAGCACCTATGGTTAACAGCGGGCTTTTTACATCAGTTGTTGAAATGGGAGATGTAAAGGGTATTTTTGTAGGACATGACCACACTAATGATTATGTCGGCGAAATGTATGGAATTAGGCTCGGGTTTTCCCGAAACACTGGTTTTGGAACGTATGGCAAGGATGGTTTTTCTAGAGGGGCCAGAGTCTTTCTTATTAAAGAATCAGACCCTGAGCACTTTGAAACTTGGATGAGACTTGCTACGGATTTTAAACAATAACAAGACAATAAAAAGCAAATATGCTATTCTTAAAACAGAATTATTTATTTTATAAACGTGAATATAATGTAATAATGAAATTTTCTTGGGGGAATATGTATGCTTGAAAACGGTAAAGGGGAGTGTAATTGCAGTAAAAAAAGCTGTGTCAGGCATGGCAAATGTGATGAATGCATGAAATATCACGAGACAAATAAAAGACCTCCATATTGTAAAAGAGAAAAATTCCTTAAAAAGATGTTCAAATAATAAATTTGGGAGTCGCTATGTCAGAAGATTTTAAGAATTATTTATACACAAATCTTATTAATCAAAAAAGCTATATACCTGCAAGAAATAGAAACGGCCAGCTTTTGAATCTGTATGGAATAAGCATTCTGGATAAAGACAGCGACGACAGCATGTTTATTGTCGAAATATTTAACGGAGACGCCTTCTCTGCTGATGAAATTAGAAGCCGAATGGAGCGAAATTCGGGTGTTGTCGATAAATTGAACAAACCTTTTATTAATGTTTTTACTCAGGTTTTTCTTTTTTCAGGTGAGATACCGCAAGATAAACTTGAAATTATTAAAAGTCAACAGAGAATAAACAGCTGGGACAAAAAATACTATGTAAGTTATACGATAAGACTTGATTTGGGACAAGTTCAAAGGCACTTCCAGCTTCCGCCTGATGTAGATGGCTTGGATGTTTTTCTTTCACAAATGATTGATAATTACAGAATGCATACATACAAAAATGATAATACATCACATTCGGGAGGCTTCAGGGTTGTCCCCGCAAGGACCGAAAAAACTCCTATCATTACGTATATACTTATTGCTATTAATATACTTGTATGGCTAGGGGCAATTTTATACCAGAAATCTACAGGCTTGAATGATAATGAAGTTCTTTTAAAATTCGGTGCAAAGTTCAATCCGTTAATTATGGACGGAGAGTATTGGAGACTTATAACACCTGCGTTCCTCCATTTGTCATTGATACATCTTTTGGTTAATATGTTTTCACTCTTTATCATAGGGCCGCAGATAGAGATGTTCTTTGGTAAAGTAAAATGTGTTTTAATATATATAATTGCAGGCTTTTTTGGAAATCTTGCAAGTTTCATATTTTCACAGAATCCATCTACCGGAGCATCCGGTGCAGTATTCGGCTTTATGGGTGTACTTGTTTACATATGGCAGAAGAACAGGAATAGCCTAGATAAATCCTATATATTATGGGTTGCAGGTACAATTGCGTATAATATTTTTTATGGATTTTCGAAATCGGGTATTGATAATTATGCACATATAGGAGGCCTTATAGGAGGATACATAGCTGCCGTTATGCTTGGTTTTGCAGCAGGTAAAAAGAACATTACTTCAAGGACTGTTGCTGCTGCACTTATTGCGGTACTTGCCATAAGCGGTTTATATGCGGGCTTTACAAGTCCATCCAATCTTGAGGCTAAAAAACAATACATTATTGGAGACAAAGTTGAGGCTTTGATAAATGAAGCTTCAAAAAGCTTTACGAATAAAGACTATATAACAGCCGAACAGCTTTCGAAGGAAGCTCTTAACCTGTATGGGGAAAATAAAGACGTAAAGGCGGTTGCCACAAGGATTCTCGCAGCAGCCTTAATTAACCAGAAAAAAAATCAGGAGGCTCTCAAATATGCCAAAGAGCTTGCTCAAATAAGTCCTGAAATAGGACATTATTACCTAGGTCTTTGTTATTACAATCTTGGGAATTATGATGATGCCAAAACTGAGCTGGAACAAGCACTAAAAATGGACCCGTCAAATAAACAGGTCCAGGAAATATTAAATGAATTGAGGTAGCATTATTCTGACAGCATATTGAACAAGTCCCAAATACCGTTCTTTGAAGACTTTATGGTTTCTTTATAATATGCAAGTTCATTTGCAACAATTTCATCCAGGGCTTTTTGACCCATTATTTCTACAGGAGCAAGCTCATCTGTAAATACGTGTTTTGAAGCTGTAATTTCTGACATGCTGTTTTTTACATATTCAGACACCTTTTTAAGAGAACTGCTGCTGTCAATTTTGCCGATATTCTCTATGAAATTGCTGCTCATGGAGGTGTCATCCGAAGCAAAAACAATTGTATTAGTGCCGTTTTCTATGTCACATTTATAAACCTTTGACATCACACTTCTTACTGTTTCTTCAAGATAATTCGATATATCGGTACTGCCCTTTGAACGGATATTTATATTCATAACCATTATTCCACCGGGATTAAGGTGGTCTTTAACATCCTTAAAAAATTCCTTTGTGGACATATGGAAGGGTATTGTAATATCGTGGTAAGCATCAACCATTATGATGTCGTATTTCTTTGCATCATTGCTTGAAAGAAAGGTCCTGCCATCATTTACGTACACCTTTGCTTCCTGATCCGATAACTCAAAATATTTTTTTGACAGGTCAACAATTTTTTGGTCTATTTCAACACCTTCGATGCTGCTGTTAGGAAAAAAGTGTTTTGTTTGCTTGGCATAAGTACCTGTTCCCATTCCAAGCACGAGCACATCAAACTTTTTGTTCTGATCTGTTGCTTTTGCAAAATATGGAGCCATTAATGCATAGTCATAATAAAAACCTGTCATTTCATGATTCTTTTTATAAATAGACTGTACTCCAAAGGCTACGTTTGTTGAAAGTATAACGGAATCCTTGTCCTCTGCAACCTGTAGATAGTTGTAGAGCGATTCATCCTCAACCACTATATTGTTTTTCCAGAAGGCATAAGAAGTGTTGAAAGGAATGAAACACAATGCAAGAATTACTGCTGCTGTTATTGCTGTCCTGATTATCCGAATCTTGTTTCTGACTGAATAATAAAGAACAAGTAAGTTCAATATCAACGCGAATATAAGAAATGTCTTGCTTGTCCCGACAACAGGTATTGTAAGAAATGTTGGGATAAAAGTACCTATTATACTGCCGATAGTATTAAGTGCATATATCTTTCCTGTGGTTCTGCCAGCACTCTCCATATCGCTTACACCAAGCTTTACAAGTACAGGTGAAGCCATTCCCAATAAAACAAGAGGGAAAGAAAAAATTATGAGGCATGAGATTATTGAACCAGCAACCAGAAGGTTGTTTGGAAGTACCCACATTAGGCCTACTACAGATCCAGCAATCACATATTTTGCGACAAGTGGTATTATGGCAATCCATATACATGCAAACCATATCCTGGAATACAGCTTCCCGATATCGTTATACTTGTCTGCGAGCCTTCCGCCAAGTACATTCCCAAGACTTAGAGAAATCATAATTAAACCTATGATAACAGTCCATACAATTTGTGATGTTCCGAAATATGGTGCGAGAAGCCTTGATGCACTTAATTCAACAGCCATTACAGACATGCCGCAGAAAAATGCAGTAAGATAAATTAAAAGGTTTTTCCTCATCTTATTTCTCCTGAATTATAATTTTGAAAGTAATACAAGCAACATATAATAGTTTATAATAAAAAGTCTTTTTTGTGAAGTGAAGTTCAAGCTATGTAAATGTATACAGTTGTGGTAAAATGAAGACTAAGAATTTTTGACTGAATTTACGTTTGGGTGGTTATATTTTATGGGTTCCTATATTATTTACATATCTGTAATAATTGTTTTTCTGGGTATAAGTATTTTCTTTATAAAAAAAGGAAAATCACAAAACGATAGTAAAAATAGTAATAAGCCAATCGAATGCGGCTATATTAGTGTTTTTTTTGACGCTGGCAGGAATATTACAATAATTCCATATGTTAAGAACAATCTGGGTATAGGAAAAGCTATTTCTGAGCCTAGAATGCTTCAAAGCCCATATGAAGCCAATACTTTGGGCAGATTGGTCAGGACATCCATGGAGGCTTGCAATAATGCTTTTCCAGGGACTGATGAAGAACTTATGGGAAAGCTAGGTTTTCGCAGATGGAATGACTTTTCAGAGGATAAGAAAAATATTTCCGTTCATTATGATGAAAAGTACGGTATTGTAATGAATACTACCATTAGACTTAAAGACAGTTCATATCAGTTTCTGACAAGGGGGCCGGATATGATACTGGACAAGCATTCCTCCAATAATGAAATTGGAGAAGCTTTGATGTCACTTATGCCTAAGTGTCGATTAATTCCGGTAAAATAACAGGTTGACTTTAGATGCTTTGGTAAATAATATTAAATGAATATTTGACTTAAACATAACCAATTAATATAATAATTTCTATGGGCATATATAGGAGGAAGGCAAATGAAGATTACACAGGAAATTATTGAACATATTGCAGATCTAGCAAGATTAAATCTTACAGATTCTGAAAAAGAAAAGCTTACACTTGAAATGGCCAATATTGTGGCTTATGTAGACAAGCTTAACGAGCTTGATACCAGCAGCGTTGAGCCTACATCACATGTAAAGCCCGTATATAATGTGTTCAGGGAAGATAAGGTTAAAGATTCATATGACAGGGAAATGATACTTGCAAATGCTCCATCCGCTGACGAAGGCTGTTTCAAAGTTCCAAGGGTGGTAGAGTAGGAGGAATAAAACGTGGAATTATATCAACTTACCGCTCATGAACTGGGCGATTTATTAAAAAATAAAAAGGTAAGTGCTGTTGACATAACAAAGTCATACCTTGACAGGATTGAAAAGGTTGAAAGCAAGGTTGACAGCTACCTTACAATTTGTCAGGAAGAAGCGCTAAATAAGGCTGAAGAAGTTCAGAAAAGGATTGACAGCGGTGAGGCCGCTTCGCCTCTTGCCGGGATTCCTATGGCTATTAAAGACAATATATGTACGCAGGGAGTTAAAACTACCTGTGCATCAAAAATGCTGCATAATTTTGTTCCACCTTACAATGCAACAGTTATGAATAAGCTGGAAAGTAATGATACAATAATGCTTGGGAAGCTTAACATGGATGAGTTTGCAATGGGTGGATCTACAGAGAATTCACATTTCAAACAGACTAAAAACCCATGGGACATAGAAAGAGTTCCGGGAGGTTCAAGCGGCGGTGCGGCAGCAGCAGTTGCAGCAAATGAAGCGGTATTTACTCTGGGTTCCGATACGGGCGGATCAATAAGACAGCCTGCATCCTTCTGCGGAGTAGTAGGAATGAAGCCTACATACGGTTCGGTTTCAAGGTTCGGTCTGGTTGCATTTGCATCATCTCTTGATCAGATAGGACCTCTGACCAAGGACGTTACAGACTGTGCACTTGTACTTAATGCAATAACCGGTTACGATTCACTGGATACTACATCTTCAAATGTAGAGTATCCTGATTATACTAAGGCTCTTGTTAACAATATTAAAGGAATGAAAATAGGTATTCCTAAAGAATACATAGGCCAGGGATTAAATGAGGATGTTAAAGCAAGCACACTTAAGGCTATAGAAACTCTTAAAGAGCTTGGCGCTGAGTGTGAAGAATTTTCACTCCCCATTACAGAGTATGCAATTCCTGCATATTACCTTATTGCCTGTGCTGAGGCAAGCTCAAACCTTGCAAGATACGATGGAATCAAATATGGCTATAGAGCCGAAAAATATTCGGATTTACTTGATCTGTACAGGCAGACCAGAAGCGAAGCATTCGGACCTGAGGTTAAAAGGCGTATAATGCTGGGAACATATGCATTAAGCTCTGGATACTATGACGCATACTATAAGAAAGCACTTCAGGTTAGAACCCTAATTAAGAATGGTTTTGATCAGGCATTTGAAAAGTATGATCTTGTTTTAGGTCCTACAGCTCCGACAACTGCCTACAAAATTGGTGAAAAGGTTGACGACCCGCTTGAAATGTACCTTGGAGACATATATACAGTATCAGTTAATATCGCAGGTCTGCCAGGCCTCGTTGTTCCTTGCGGATATGACAGCAGTAACCTTCCGATAGGTTTACAGCTAATTGGTAAAGCTTTTGATGAAAGCACGCTTTTAAGAGTAGGCTATACTTTCGAACAAAATACCGATTATCATAAAAAACAACCTGAAATTTAATAAACTGCTAGAAAAGCTTTTATATAAAACTAGTAAAAAGCGTCAGAAACGAGTAGTGCAAGGAAAACGAGTCACGAAAACCGGAGCATGTACAGCCTGGAATTATTACCGGAAGTATTTTTTTAAGAAATAAATAATTTTGCAAAAAAGTGTCAGAAACGAGTAGTGCAAGGAAAGCAAGGCACAAAAACCGGAGCATATATGGTATATGTGAGGATTTTTGCGACCGAAGCTTGACGCAGCAATACGATGTTTATCACACTTTTATAATAAGAGGTGAAAATGATGGACTATGAAATAGTAATAGGTTTGGAAGTTCATGCAGAGCTTGCAACCAAATCAAAAATATACTGCTCATGCAAAACCGAATTCGGAGGGGAGCCAAACACCCACTGCTGCCCTATATGTACAGGAATGCCGGGAGTTTTGCCTGTACTTAACGAAAAGGTTGTTGAGTATGCTGTAAGAGCTGGTCTTGCTACAAATTGTACAATTGCAGAATACAGCAAACAGGACAGGAAAAACTACTTCTACCCCGATCTGCCTAAGGCATATCAGGTTTCACAGTACGATCTTCCGCTTTGTAAGGAAGGTTATGTTGAAATAGATATAGAAGGAACAAAGAAAAAGATTGGAATTACAAGAATTCACATAGAAGAGGATGCAGGAAAGCTTATTCATGATGAGTGGGGAACAGGAACTCTGGTTGATTACAACAGGTGCGGTGTTCCGCTTATAGAAATTGTAAGCGAACCGGATATACGTTCCGCAGAAGAAGCAAGAGCATATGTTGAAAACCTTAGAGCAATTCTCCAGTATGTTGAGGTATCAGACTGCAAAATGCAGGAGGGTTCTTTAAGAGCTGATGTAAACCTTTCGGTAAGGCCAAAGGGACAGGAAAAGTTCGGCACCAGGACTGAAATGAAGAATCTTAATTCCTTCAGGTCAATTGTGAGGGCTGTTGAAGCAGAAGCAAAAAGACAGATAAGCGAGATTGAATCAGGGGGAACCATATATCAGGAAACACGCCGCTGGGATGATGATAAGGGTATGAGCTATGCAATGAGAAGCAAGGAAGAAGCTCATGACTACAGATACTTCCCCGAACCCGATCTTGCACCTATAGTTTCGGACCGTGAGTGGATTGAAAAGATCAGAGCCTCGCTTCCAGAACTTCCTGAAGCCAGAAGAAGCAGGTATGTAAGTGAATTTGGCTTGCCTGAATATGACGCTCAGTTAATAACACAGTCAAAAGTCCTTTCAGACTTTTTCGAAGAAGCTGTTTCAAAAAGCAGCAATCCAAAGCTGGTCAGTAACTGGATAATGGGCGATTTAATGAGAATTTTGAAGGACAAGGGTCTTGAAGTAGAACAGATACCTTTCCCGGCAGAGTACCTGGCAAGAATGATAAAGCTTATTGAAAGCGGAAAGATCAGCGGTACAATTGCAAAGAAGGTATTCGAAAAGATGTTTGAATCAGGAAAGGATCCCGAAACAATAGTTAAAGAGGAAGGCTTGGAAGTTGTAAGCGATGAAGGAGCTCTTGTAGGTATTGTTAAATCAATCCTTGAAAAGAATCCTCAGTCGGTGGAAGATTATAAAAACGGTAAGGAAAAGGCAATAGGTTTCCTTGTAGGCCAGGCCATGAAAGAGACAAAAGGCAAGGCGAATCCTCAGATTATAAATAAGATTCTTAAGGAAGAACTGGATAAGATGTAAGTCTTAAAAATCAGAATGAATGCCCCTTTTATAGTAAACGGTTGAAAAACTGCTTACTATGAAAGGGGCATTTTTATTTTACAACTATTTTACAACTTGTATATAACTCATATATACGGTTTTTATAATATTAAATCATTAATATGTCTGGGTTTATTATAAAAAACAATTTTATATCTTATTCTTTTATTTAGACCATATGTAAGTTATTATCTAAATATAGATATAAAAGTACCATAATTATGGGGGATTCTTTATAATGGAAAAGATTCTTGTTGTAGAAGATGAAGAACCTATCTCTGATCTTATTGAGTTGAACTTAAGCATGGCTGGCTATGAAATAACTCAGGCCTTTGATGGAGAAGAGGGACTCAGATATATAAATAATGAGAACTTTGATTTAATACTTTTAGACATTTTGCTTCCTAAAATTGATGGCTATGAATTAATGAAACACGCGGTATCTAAAAAAACACCTGTCATTTTTCTTACAGCTAAGACTAGTCTTAAGGACAAAGTTTTCGGACTAAATAGCGGAGCTGATGACTATATAACAAAACCCTTTGAAGGAAGCGAATTGGTTGCCCGTGTAAAATCTGTACTTAGAAGAGCCGGAAAAGAAGAAAAGTTGAAAACAATTGGAGATATACAGATTTTTTATGACAGCAGAAAAGTTTTTGAATCTGGAGAAGAGATTGAACTAACGGCAAAAGAGTACGAATTACTTGAATATCTTGTGGAAAATGCTGGAATAGCCTTATCAAGGGAAAAGCTTCTTGAAAAGGTTTGGGATTACGACTTTTCAGGTAATACTCGGACTGTAGATATGCACATACAAAGGCTTAGAAGTAAACTTGATTCAATCAGAATTGATACTGTATATAAGATGGGCTACAGGCTGGAGGCATAATATGAAACTCCGCTTAAAAATTTATTTGATGTGTTTGTTTTCATACATATTAGTGTTAGCAATTACTGGAATAATAATGATCGAGAAGGGCTACAGAGATGAATTATCCAAGGAAATTGGTCTTGCTTTAAAGGAAGAGGAAAGTATCACTTCATTTGCAAACGGATATATCTCTTTTAACGTACCATCTACCAGTGAAGAGGAGCTAGCTAACATTGTTTTAAATGGATTTAAAGAAAAAGATATTTGGATAGAGATATATAGCTCGAAAAAGAAATTGCTTATTTCTAATTTTTCATACAAGCAGAGTATTAGAAGAGATGAACTTGATAGGGCACTGAAAGGTGAGCAGAACTATGTTTTAAGAAAAGATGGTGATGAAAAGTATTTATTTGTAACTGACACTTTTTCAAACGGTAGTTTACTTTGTTTAATTAAAAATGTATCCAAAATTGATAGAAATAGAACTTCGCAATATATGTTTTTTGCAAGGCTTGCGATTGCAGGTTTGATTCTTTTATCCTTAATTATACCGTTCATTAGCAGGTTTATAACGAATTCAATAATAAAGTTGACGAAATCAACAGAAATAATAGCTTCAGGAAATTACAGCAATAGGGTTGAGGTTTCGAGCAGAGATGAAATAGGTGTTTTGGCTTCTCGGTTTAATATAATGGCGGCAGAAATTGAAAGCAGGGTTTTTGAATTAGCTGATCAGGGGGACAAAAAGCAAAGGTTTATTGATAATCTGATTCATGAATTAAGGACACCGCTAACATCAATCATCGGCTACTCAGAGTTCCTCATGAATAATAATTGTGCAAGGGAAGTGACTTTTAAAGCATTATCCAATATCAATTCCGAAGGGAAAAGACTGCTGGAGGTTTCTGAAAAGCTTATGGGGCTTGTGCTGCTTAATAATCATGATTCTATTGATTTAAAGGAGCAAAATGTAAGGTGCCTTCTTCAGGAAATTGCTGAGGATATGTACCCAAAACTTAAAAGTAAAGGAATCAATCTTATAATAGAGACAGACGATATTACTATTTTAATAGACAGGGATTTGATTAAAAGTGTAGTTACCAACCTTATAGATAACGCTATAAAGGCTTCGAATGCAGGAAGCAAAATTACGATTGGAGCAAAGGAATCAGAAGGAGATAAGTGCGTCTTTGTGATGGATGAGGGTAGAGGAATACCTGAAAGTGAAATTAATAAAGTAACCGAACCGTTTTATATGGTTGATAAGGCACGCTCCAGGAAATATGGTGGAGCTGGTCTTGGACTTGCCATTTGCAAGGAAATCATTGAGGCTCATGATGCCGAAATGAGAATTAAAAGTAGAGAAGGAAAAGGTACTGTTATAGATATTGTTTTTAATTATTGAAAAAACTTAGTATTAAATAATAGGGAAGGATTGTTAGGATGGAAAAAAGAGCAAGAAATTATTTGTTATTGATTGGCTTATCAATTTTTATAGTTTTAATGGTATGGATTTTGTCGCCGATAATAATTGGACAGCCTAAAAATAATACGGTTTATACTGTGAACGATAAAAATTCAGACAAAAGCAGTTTTGCAAAAAAGATTTCACAGTTAGATATTGATACTGCTACCTGGGATGACCTTGTAAAGTTATTTGGTGAGCCTGAAAAATATATGTGGGGAGAAAACACATATACCAAGGAAAACCTGCCTGACTATTACACGATGAAGTATTCAGACAAATTCGAGGTATTAATAGTTGAAGGTAAAATATTGGAATTGAGATTCTATAATCCAGCATACTCTTTTATGGATTCAATTTCAGTGGGGTCAAGATTTGATGATGTAAAAAAGGCATTAGGACAGCCGATTCCTGAAGAAAAGGCGATTCCAAATCAACAAATGAAGGAAGGCATACTTTATACATATAACTCCGAAATGGCAGATTTTACCACTGGGGTTTTGAATTATACAATAAAGGGCAAAAGTATAAGTCTGGTTTTTCGCTGTTACAGTGTATTAGAAATGGATTTAAAAAGAAAAGACAGAGACTTTATTCTTTCCAATTATAAAAGTAAAGATTCTCTAGGGAATACGCCTACTAGGTTAATTGATAAAACTGATTATCCATTTGTAAGTGATCCTGAAGTAGCGGGAGAATGGAAAAGCATTGACTTTGTTAAAGAAATAAATGATTTTAAACCTAACCATAAGAAGCTTGAGGAAAACAATAATAGGCTCAAAATAATTTTTGCCGAAACCGGAAAAACTGACAGACCTGCCTGGACATGGACTAAGGGAATGCTTTTGGACAATAGCCAGATAACTGCAAGCAAATATGAAATTAAAGAAATTGATGGAACTCAATACATGTTTCTGCAATGGAAAAATGGAGATTATGTTTTTCAAGGTACAAAGCCTTGTTATTATGTATTAAAAAAAGTTGAATGATGAATAAGAACTACTATAATACTTGCTAACAGCCTAAGATAACGGGCTGTTTTTTTCTTGTATTTTGTTATTAAATTAAGAACCTGTAGTTCTTAGTATTATCTAACATTTTACAACAATTTTACAACTAGTATATAACTTGTATATATCGTCTTGCTATTCTTACATTATAAATACAATATGATGCGCAAAGGAGGATAGCCAGTGATATTAAAAACTTTTAAGATGATAAGGGGTTAGATATTGGATAAAACGGAGCTAATAAAAAATAGTAAATATAGAAAGGATTTATTTGAAGATATTGTCCATATCTTGATTATCATAAAGTAAGTATTTTAAGACAAATACAAAGGGAGGATAATTATGAAAAAAAGAATTGTATCGTTTCTACTTATATGTGTGATGGTTTTTTGCGCCAATTTTACAGCAGGAGTTTATGCTGAAGGCTCAAACGCCAAAGATCCTGCCGATAAGAAAACGGTAAATGAAATAAGCAGTGAAAAGTATAAGGACATTTCAACACTTAAGTTTGGTGAATCTAGCTTAAGTGACGTTATAAAGGTTTTTGGTGAGCCTGTTGAATATTTCTGGGGGGATAAAAAATTTACTAAAGACAATCTAACGGATGGTTATAATGCTCTCTATAAAGAACTTTGCGTACGAATGAACAAGGGTAAGTTGCTATGCATTACTGTTGCTGAAGATGTAGTCAGCTATGGTCGGGTACATATTGGTACAAGCATCCAGGATTTTGTAAAGTTGCTGGGGGGACCTGTAAAGGTAGAGGAACGTGATGCAAATCAGGTAAAGAACGGAACTGAAGAGGATAAGGTATTATATAAGTGTGAGGATTACAGAGGAACAAAAGGTTTTGGGTACTATTATGACAATGAAAAAGGTATAACAATATCTTTTGAAAATAACAAAGTAGATGCAATTGTAATTGAACAACCATATTCTAAATTTATATTCAGGACTCTTCTTTCACCGAAAAATGAGCTATCAATTGTAAGAAAGCCTTTGATATATTATCAGCTCTATCAACCCGATAAATTGACAAGTCTTCCTGTGTATGATCCGAATTTTGGGTTCGATTTAAGAAGCAGCGATTTAACAGGACTTGATTTGAGGGATAGGTTTAATGAACTTATTCATGCAGATTTTGACAATCAAACCAAATGGCCTGACAAGCTGCCAGAAGGGTTTAATCCTGAATCTATAATGGAATTAGGTAAGAATCCCGGTCTTGGATTAAGAAATATAACTCAAAAAGGAATTACGGGAAAAAATATAGGTATTGCAATTATTGACGCGAGTCTATTGGTTGATCACGTAGAATACAAGGATAGATTAAAACTATATGAAGAAATACACTGTAATGATACACAAGCGCAAATGCATGGACCTGCTGTTGCGTCAATAGCTGCTGGAAAGAATGTCGGAGTAGCACCAGAAGCCGATCTTTATTATATTGCAGATACTGCGGGAACCATTAATGGGCAAAAATTTGAATATGACCTTTCGTGGACTGCAAAATCTATAGACCGAATAGTACAAATCAATAAAACACTTCCAAAGGATAAAAAGATAAGAGTTATTTCCATATCTCTTGGAATCAATCCTTCAATGAAAAACTATGATAAAGCAATCGAATCCATAAAGAAAGCTGAAAAGGATGGGATATATACTGTATATGTTGGAAGTGAGGCCTTCTTTGGTCTTGGCCGCGATCCGCTTAAGAATCCTGATGATATAACTTCATTTAGTAAGGGGATATTTTGGAATAATGACCAATATGATAACTGTCGGCTTTTAATTCCTATGGATTCAAGAAGTACTGCAAGCCCCACAGGCACCAATGATTATGTATTTTACAGGACCGGGGGCATGAGCTGGTCGGTACCATATGTTGCAGGATTGTATGCTCTGGCGTGTCAGGTAAAACCTGATATCACACCCGATGTTTTCTGGAAGGAAGCATTCAGAACAAGTGATACAATTCAGGTTGATAACAACGGCAGCAAGGACCTCCTTGGAAAGATAGTAAATCCTCAAAAGCTTATAGGTAGTATCAAGAATTTAAAATAATATTATTTTTGCTAATATAGCGTAAATAGTATGGCAAAAAGGTATGGCTTCAAATAAAGTCATACCTTTTTACGTATTTTTTGTTATAATTAGTAAAAGTGAATATATAGTTAAAAAGAGTATTTGATTATAAACATATAAGATTTTTACTAAAGGCTTATTAAGGGGGATTAAAGTGATTAAAAGAAAACTAATTTTTATAATTTTAATGGTTGTACTGATTTTTACAGGTTGTTCCAGCAACAGTAGTAATGATAAGTCGGCAGCAACTGCTCATTCGTCTTCCATACAAAGCACAACTAATACTTCTGTTAATATCACACCCAGACAATACAACCTGACTAAGAGGGAAGTTGTAGAAAAGCTCTCTTCTAAAGAATTTGAAGGGAGGTATATTGGAACAGAAGGTAATAAAAAAGCAGGAGAATACATTTCAAAACTATTTGGAGAAATTGGTCTCCAGAAATCGGAAAACGGCAGCTATTTGCAAGAGTTCAAGTATAGTTTAATGCGAAATAATGAAGACTCTGAAAAGATAAAAACAGAAAACCAGTTAACTGCTTATAATATTGTCGGAAAGATTCCTGGTAAAAATCATAAAAGCTGTATAGTCATATCAGCACATTATGACCATATGGGCGTAAGAAACGGTGCATTAAATGCCGGAGCAATTGATAACTGTTCAGGTGTATCAATACTTATTGATATTGCAAATAAACTGGTTAAAGAAGCTTCTGTTAAATCCCCGGAAAATGATATCTATATTTGTGCCTTTAACGGTGAAGAAATCGGACTTAAGGGAAGTCACGCCATGGTAGATACTCTCAAGGCCAGGTACGATAAAATTACTGATATTAATATAGAATGTATCGAAGGATTAGTATCAAAAAAGATAATACTAGTAGGAGAACCTATAGCGGGTAGTAATCTTATAGATAATATAAAAACCTCATTTGAAAAACTAAATCTTTTATGTGAAGCAGTTGGGAATAAGTATGGAAGCGATCATCTGGCTTTTACAAAGTTCGGGCTTAGTGCTGTAACAGTTGGACAGGAAGCAACCGACACTATGCATACCCCTAATGATACGCCAGATAAAATTAATTATGAATTTTTGGATAAGGTAAGTGAGAGTTTGTATCTGTTTTTAAAGGAGATAATATAATAGCTTACAAATTTAATGGTTATCTTAGATAACTAGACCTTCTTATATTCTGTGTCATACCATTTTTTATTATATTCTACATTCATATTACAAATTCTGTTTACTTCTATATATTTTTTTAATAAAATGTGTTTAATTACATTATTCATATTTTAAGATTGTGTTAAAAAAGGAAGACTAGGAATGAAAAGAATAATTTATTTATGCTTTTTTATAACATTATTTCTTACTGCATGTAGCGAGTCAGAAATAAACGAAGCTCATACAACTCAAATGTATAATTCAACAAAGGCTCCCCAAGTAGGTCAGATAGAAAATAACTACTTTGAAGAATATAAGACCTTGATTACACCCGATAACAGGTTGGGTATAGTGAGAACACCGCCTGCACCAGACTATACAAAAGTCCATCCGGGAAAATTGACACAACTTCCGACTCCCGATGCCCAATCATTAACGAAAGGGATAGATATAAGAAGTGCCGATCTATCGGGGCTTGATTTAAGAAATAAACGAAAGGAATTGCTGAATTCTGATTTTGACAGTGTGACAAAATGGCCTTTGGTACTGCCATCGCGATTTAGTCCCCAGGACACCATGCAATTGGGAAAAAATCCGGGTTTGGGTGTTCGAAACTTACATAGAAAAGGCATTACAGGGAAAAATGTAGGTCTGGCAATTATTGATGAGAGCTTGCTTGTCGAACACATAGAATATAGAGACAGGTTAAAAATGTATGAAGAAATTCATAATAGAGATGTAACTGCTACTATGCACGGTCCTGCAGTTGCCTCAATTGCCGTAGGAAAGACGGTTGGAGTAGCACCGGAAGCTGACCTGTACTTTATTGCTAATACTGCAGGGTATTGGCAAAACGGTAATTTTGAATATGACCTTATGTGGCTTGCAAAAAGTATAGACCGAATTATCCAAGTCAATAGAACATTGACAAAAGAAAATAAAATCAGAGTGATATCCATATCTCTGACATTAGATACTTCAAAAAAAGGTTATGACAAAGTAAAAGAATCCATAGAAAAGGCAAAAAAAGAAGGAATATATACTGTTTATTGTAACAGTGATCCTTTATATTGTCTGGGACGTAATCCTATGAGAGATCCTGATGATTTCAATTCATTCGTTAAAGGGGGATTTTGGGCTGATTCAACTGAAGCTATAGTAAATAAGCTTTTTGTCCCTATGGATTCAAGGTGTACTGCAAGCCCAACCGGCTCCGATGACTATGTTTTTTACAGATATGGCGGAATGAGCTGGTCAGTACCATATGTCGCAGGTTTATATGCTTTGGCGTGCCAGGTATATCCGGATATAACTCCGGAAATCTTCTGGAATGAAGCATTTAAAACTGGTAGCATATTTGAGGTTGATAATAATGGAAATAAAGTGGCTCTTGGTAAAATAGTCAATCCGGTAAAACTCATTGATAATATCCAAAATCTTAAATAATTATGTCTCTTATATTGTTTCTTTCATAAACCTATTTGATATTAATTTTGGTATTTTCAGTATAAAATTAAAAACAGCCTGACTGCAGGTTGTTTTTTTGAACTAAATTATTGATTATTCAAGATAAAAATCTTGTATACAATAAACAATTTGTATTATAATGAGTATGGTCATAAAAGGCTAAACAACGCTGTTATAAGCATCAGGTTATATGACCAGGTAATAAAATATTGTGTTTAATATATAAGATGAAGCAATTTTATAAACACATGTTTGTATGCCAATTACCGGATATAAACGGGTAGAATAATCGTAATTACTTCATCTTATGCATTAAGGAATATATGTTGTAATGCAACATATATAGCAGGAGAATTTGGAATCATAATTATATATCCAGATGAATCCGAGCAAATAAAATAATATCCAAATTTTGAAATGGGGGCTTATGTAATGAATTTTTTGGAGCAAATATCAGAACGTGCAAAATCTGATATTAAAACAATAGTACTGCCGGAAAGCAATGATATCAGGACACTCAAAGCTGCTGCAATGATTTATGAAAAAGGTATTGCAAATGTTGTACTAGTAGGTAATCCTGACGAAATCAAAAAGCTTGCGGGGGATTTGGACATTTCAAAAGCTAAAGTAGTAGATCCTATGACCTCAGAAAAGAAGGAAGAGTACGTTAATACCTTCTATGAAATGAGAAAGGCAAAAGGTGTTACTCTTGAACAGGCTCAAAAGACCATGCTTGACCCGACTTACTGGGGAGTAATGATGGTAAAAAAAGGCGACGCGGATGGAATGGTATCAGGAGCAGTTCACTCAACTGCAGATACATTAAGACCTGCACTTCAGATATTAAAAACTGCACCAGGTGTTAAACTTGTGTCAAGCTTCTTTGTAATGGAAGTTCCAAATTGTGAATATGGATCAAACGGATCATTTATTTTTGCAGACTGTGGCCTTGAACCAAATCCTGATGCTGAAAAACTTTCAGAAATAGCTATAGCATCAGCTAAATCCTTCAAGGCTTTTATTAATGATACACCAAAGGTTGCAATGCTTTCATTCTCTTCCTACGGAAGCGGTAAAAGCGAAATAGTTGATAAGGTCATAAATGCAACAAAGCTTGCAAAAGAAAAGGCACCTGACCTTATCCTTGATGGTGAACTCCAGGCGGATGCAGCAATCGTTCCATCTGTAGGAAAGTCAAAAGCACCTGGAAGTCCGGTTGCGGGACAAGCAAATATACTTATTTTCCCTGACCTTAACTGTGGAAACATAGCATACAAGCTTGTTCAAAGACTTGCAAAGGCAGAAGCTTACGGACCTATAACTCAAGGACTTGCAAAGCCTGTTAATGACCTTTCAAGAGGATGTAGTGCTGAAGATATAGTTGGAGTTGTTGCAATAACTGCAGTTCAGGCACAAAACTAATATAAGGTGAAGTAAATATTTAGAACAGGTTTGTATCCCAAGATACAAATAATAAAAGTAATGTAATTTCTTCATCTTATTAAAAAAGGAATATATGTTACCTATAAATAATTTTACAACATATATAGGATGGGAGTATTGAAAATGAAAATATTAGTTATTAACGCAGGAAGTTCTTCACTTAAATTTCAGCTTATTGACATGGATGGCGAAAAGCTGTTGGTAAAAGGCAATTGCGATAGAATAGGCCTTGATAATTCAGTATTGAAATATCAGAAAACAGGTTCTGATGAAATAGTAACCAATAAGGATATGGAAAATCATAAGGATGCAATAAAGGTAGTTATTGATGCATTGACAAACAGGGAAACAGGCGTTATTAAGGATATGTCCGAAATCTCCGGTGTAGGACATAGAGTACTTCACGGAGCTGAAAAATTCCATGATCCGGTTATAATAAATGATAAAGTTATGGATACTGTAAGAGAATGTATACCACTTGGACCTCTTCACAACCCTGCAAATATAATGGGTATAGAAGGTTGCCAGGCTGTAATGCCTGACACTCCGATGGTAGCTGTTTTTGATACTGGCTTCCATCAGACAATGCCTAAACATGCATATGTTTATCCGCTGCCTTATGAAGTTTATAAGAAATACGGAATAAGAAAGTACGGATTCCATGGAACATCACATAAATACATTGGAAAGAGAACTGCTGAATTCCTTGGTAAACCGCAGAAAGGTTTGAAAATTATATCCTGCCATCTCGGCAATGGTGCAAGTATATGTGCCATCAAAGATGGAGAGTGTGTTGATACAAGTATGGGTCTTACTCCTCTTGACGGGCTTGAAATGGGAACAAGATGCGGAACAATTGACCCGGCTGTTGTAACCTTCTTAATGAAGAAAGAAAATATGACTCCTGACGAAATGGACAATTACATGAATAAACAATCCGGTGTTCTTGGAGTATCAGGCGTAAGCAGTGATTTCAGAGACCTGACTGCAGCTGCGGCTGAAGGAAATGAAAGAGCTCAGCTTGCCATAGATATATTCTGCTACAGGGTAAAAACCTTTATAGGCTCATACGCTGCTGCAATGGGCGGCGTTGATGCGGTTGTTTTAACAGGGGGAATCGGTGAAAATGTAACTTCTGTAAAACTTCAGTGCTTAAAAGGCCTCGAATTTATGGGCATTATCGTTGATGAAGAAAAGAACAAGGTAAGAGGACAGGAAATTGACATAAGTGCACCTGGTGCAACTGTTAAAACTCTTGTAATACCTACCAATGAAGAGCTTGCAATTGCAAGGGATACATTGGAACTTATTAAATAATTTGTTTTAAATAAAATATAAAGTTTTAAATATAAAAGGCGATTTGTTAGGCTTATCCTGGCAGATTGCTTTTTTTATCTTTGAAAGTTGAAAACAGTTGGCTTTATTGGCCTTTTCTGATAGAATTCTATAGGGTGATACGAATGAGAAAGAGTTTTGGTCTATTATTTACAATATTCAGGGCATTCACCTTGCTTGTGACATTCATACTTGCCGTAATACTTGAGCGTCCAGGCAGTGAAAGACTAACCTACATGGTTTTGATTTTTGCGGCTTTTTTTTCATGGATACACTTAAGGGAATTAATTGTAGCTAAGAAATATTCTAAATACCTTGTTTATACTTTTATTTTGGATATCCTGCTGCTGTTGCTACTTGATGACAGTTCAAAGTTTGTTGTTAATTATTACTTTAATATATATTACTTTTTTGTACTTATATCAGCAGGCTTTGTTTTACAGAAAAAGCAAAGGCTTATTATCAGCTTTCTTATAATATGTGCAGCCTTTGTTAAATATTACAGGCTTATTCAGACTGCATTATCAGATACAAAACCTCTTTATAACATGAACCTGCCATTTGTTTTCTCATACTTAATATTTACTTTAGCCGTATTTGTGACAATAGCTGTCTTTTTTAACTATTCAAGAGTGCTGTCAGAGGAAAAATCAAAGCTGGACAAACTTAATAACGAACTAAAGAATGCGAATGAACTGCTGGAACAAAAAAATGAACTCATAAAGGAATTGACTATTTTTGAAGAACGAAACAGGATTGCCCGTGAAATTCATGACAGTGTAGGACATAATCTTACCGGACTCATAATGAATCTTGATTTTTGTGAAAAGATTGCTGAGCAAGCACCGGAGAAAGCGAATGAACAGATTGCCTCATGTAAGAATATAGCGAAGGAATGTCTTAATGAAATAAGAAAATCGGTACAGGCATTAAAGCCTCAAGCGGTTGAAATGCTTCCTCTGATCAAATCTATTGAAGAACTGGTAAAAGGTGCCAGACAAAAATTTAATCTTAACGTACATATAGAGGTGTCAGGTGATATTTATAAAACTAAGCCTGAGTTTAATCTTGTAATTTACAGGACGGTACAGGAGGCGCTTACCAATTGTGTCAGACATGGTGGGGCTACCAAAGTCAATATTTCAATTGGTTTTGGTGAAGAGAAATTCACTCTTTTTATTAAGGATAACGGTACCGGGACAAATAAATTAAAGACTGGAAATGGGTTAATGGGAATGACCGAAAGAATAAAGGAATTTGAAGGCAGAATCGGTTTTTATACAAGTCAGGGTTTTATGATAAATATATCTGTACCTACCGACAAGATTGTTTAAGAAAGGAGAGATACTATTGAGCAAAATTAGAATAATGATTGCAGATGATCAGCCAATAATACGGGATGGCTTAAAGATGATTCTTTCCTTATGTAATGATATGGAGGTCGTTGCAACAGCTCGGGATGGAGAAGAAGCAATTTCTGTTTCCGGTTCAAATGACATTGATGTTATACTAATGGACATCAGAATGCCTAAAATGGATGGCGTTGCAGCAACAAAGCTGATTAAGGAGAAATATCCCAATATAAAAATAATCATCCTTACTACATTTAATGATGATGAATTTATCTTTGAGGCATTAAAAAACGGCGCAAGCAGTTATCTCCTTAAGGATATGTCTTCGGAAGAGATTTTAAATACAATTAAGGTTATATACAATGGAGGAACGGTATTTCACGGTAATATAGCTACAAGACTGGTGAATGCCTTTAAAAGTACAGATGATAAAAGTGCCGGAACTCAGCAGTTGACACAGAGAGAAATAGAGATTTCAAGACTTATTGCTCAAGGACTTTCCAATAAGGAGATTGCATCAAAGATATATATAACCGAGGGAACTGTCAAAAACCATATAACGAATATTCTATCAAAGTTGGGCCTTAGCCATAGGACACAAATAGCTCTTTATGTGGTTGAAAATAAGTTATAAATAATTTGTATGAAACATGACTAAAGTCATACATAATTCATTACTTTTTCCAGATGCTTATAAAACAGCTTTCACCTATAATTAGGATAACAGCTTGAATGCAAACATATGTAAGTTGTATTAAAACAAAAACGAAAGGTGATTGATATGATTAAAAAAATTCTTTTAGCAATTATAACATTAATATTTATGTTAACAGCTGTTTCGTGCAGCATTGGTGAAGGGACTACCAAAAAGTACCTTGATGCAATGCAGAAGACTGAAAAGGCTGATTCATACAGGCAAAGCTCCAAGCTTACATTGAATTTAGATTTGTCAAAGGCTACAGAAAAGACTAAAAAGGATTTGGAAAAATATAAGGATATAACTGTTAATATTGATGAGAGTGTTGATGATAAAAATAAAATATCCATGTCAGACCAATTTTTAAAAGCTGGGGATATAAGCTTTAATATCAGACAGTATATTAACGGAGATACCGTATACTTAAAGTTCCCTGATGACAGTAATAAATATATCAAGATTGATCTTCAGGATAGAATCAATGCAAATGCTGCTAATGAAAAGGTATCAAATGAATTCTACCAGAAAACCTATAAAATATGGGAAGACTTTGCAAGAAATGAGCTTATAACTGATGAGGGGGAAGCTATTGAAAATACTGCAGACGGTGATATCAAGGTTACACTTCTTACAATAAAACTCACTGATGATAAGGCAAAGGGTGTCTTGGCAAAAATAGCCGATGTGTTGTCAAAAGACGAAGCAATGAAAAAGTCGCTTATGGAAAACCAGAAAATGTATAACAAATCTAGTACGAAGGATGCTGAGACAAACAAGAAGGTTGAAGAAGTTTTTGACAACCTTCCGCAGTATTTTGAAAAGTATAAGGATAAGGTAGTTGTTGAAGACCTTAAGCTTACTGCAAAGGTAGACCGTGACTCATATATTATAAGCCAGGTTATTTCAGGAACTATTAGTATAAAGGTTGATGGAGAGATTAAAGTTAAATTTGAGATGAATAGTGTTAAGTCAGATATAAATACAGGGAAAATAAAGATTAAAATTCCTGATGAAGTAATATCAAATGCTGTAAAACTGGATGAATCAAACTTTAGTAATCCTGAATACATGAAAAAAATGTTTGGAAACAATAAATGATATTTGGATGGGGGAAATTAAGATGAGTTATATCGAAGTAAACGGACTTACCAAGAGCTATGGCGGATTGAAAGCAGTGGACGAAGTAAGCTTCAGTGTTGACAAGGGAGAGGTTTTCGGACTCCTTGGTCCAAACGGAGCAGGCAAATCAACATTAATATCAATGATTACCACCCTCCTTAAACCCGACAGTGGTAGTATAACAGTTAATGGCTACAAGCTGAATGGGGAAAACTCTGAAATCAGGAAGATACTCGGGTTGGTCCCACAGGAGATAGCTTTGTATCCTACTCTGACGGCAAGAGAAAATCTTAACTTTTGGGGAAGAATGTACGGCCTCAAGGGCTCTCTGCTAAAAGACAGAGTGGAAGAAGCTCTTGAAATTGCAGGACTGAAAGATCGTGAAAAGGATAGGGTTGATTCCTATTCGGGTGGAATGAAAAGAAGAATAAACATAGCAGCTGCTCTTCTTCACAAGCCTGGTGTATTAATAATGGATGAACCGACCGTCGGAATTGATCCCCAGTCAAGGAATCATATACTTGAAACAGTATTAAAGCTTAACAGCGAAGGAATGACTGTTATATATACCAGCCACTACATGGAAGAGGTTGAATTCCTCTGTACAAGGGTTGCTATTGTCGACCATGGCAAAATTATTGCTTCAGGTACAAAGGAAGAGTTAAGGAAGCTTGTAGGTGATAACGATATACTCAACATTGAACAAACAGGAATTAATGATAAGACTATTGAAATGGTTAAAAAGCTTGAGGGCTTGAAAGGTATATCAATGGAGGAAAATAAACTTAAAATTATTACCTCTGATGCTAACACAATGCTTGCAAAGGTAATTTCTATCCTTGATTCACAAAAATGTAAAATTCAATCTATAAATCTGGAACAGTCGAATCTTGAAAGTGTATTCCTGCACCTTACCGGCAGGGCTTTGAGAGATTAGGAGGGGGTCTAAGATGGCATTTTTTATTGCTTTAAAAGATTTACGTATAGTTTTCAGAGATAAAAAAGCCCTTGCACTCCTAATACTGATGCCTGCCGTACTTATTTTCATACTTGGCAGTGCACTTGGCGGTGTAATGAATGAGGATTCTTCAGTCAATAAGTTTTCAATTGCGGTAGTAAACAAGGATGACGGACGAATGTCACAGGTATTTATCAATGATATTCTCAGAAAAGAAATGTCAAAGATGTTCAATACCTTTGTGGTAGATGAAGATAAGGCTGATGAAATGCTTAAGGATAAAAGAGTTCCTTCTATTATAATAATCCCTGAGAATTTTTCAAGAGAAGTGGATTTGGGCAAACAAGCGTCTATAGAAATTAAATCAGGTTTGGAAAACAAAATTGAGACAGGAATCGTAAAATCTGTAGCTGGGGGATTTACTCAAAACCTTTCGATTAATTATGCGGGTGCAAATTCAATACTTGAAATTGCTGATAAATATAAAATTCCTTTGAATATTGATAACCAGGGCGGTATTTCAAAAGCAACAATGTTAATGAGTGAACTACAGAAAAAGATCGGTTCGCAAATGATAAAATTTTCTTCCTCCGATCAGGAGAAGCACAAGACTACATCAGCAATGCAGTACTACGCATCATCAATGCTTGTAATGTTCATGCTTTTCGGTGCGAACACCGGTACAAAGACAATTGTTGAAGAGAGGGAGAACAAGACTCTTGGCAGAGTAATGAGTACAAGGGTAAACAAGTTATCTCTTATAACAGGAAAATCTTTTGGACTGATATTTATATGCCTTGCACAAGCATTGGTTCTTATAATATTTACAAGTATAATTTACGGTGTTAATTGGGGCAGTATCCCCGGAGTTGCTCTTGTAACCCTGTGTTCGGTATTTGCTGCATGTGGTTTTGGAATACTTATAGCCGCAGTATCTAAAACAGCCAAGATGGCTGATGGGTTGGGAATGCTTTTTATTCAGTTGTCAACAATGCTGAGCGGTGGCATGGTTCCGTTGCCGTCAGATATGAAGTTCTTATCGCAATGCACTATAAATTGGTGGGCGCACCAATCTTTTATAGATCTTATGGTTGGCTCGGGAATTACCGCTGTTCTCCCATTTTGCGGAGTGCTTGTAGCAATAGGTGTTGTACTGATGGGTATCGGTGTCGCCAGATTCAGGGTTTAGTGGAGGAATAATAATTATGAAAATATTTAGTATAGCAAAATATGACCTTATTAAAATGTTAAGGGATAAATCCTCATTTATAGTAATGCTTATCCTTCCAATTGCCTTCACTTTGATATTCGGATCAATGAGCTTCAGCTCGGAAAATGATCCAAGAATAGAAGTGGGAATATCAAACCTGGATAACAGCCAAATGTCAAAGGCATTAATCGAGGGTGTAAGCAAGGATAAAACTATTAAGCTGGTTGAGATGGATGAGGATAAACTGTATGACAAGGTAAAAAAGTCGGAAATAGAAATGGGGTTTATAATACCCAATGGCTTTGAACAAAATGTTAAAAGCGGAAAAGCCCCTGAAATAAAGACTTTAAAATTATCTTCTTCTCAGGATTATGCAGTTATACAATCAATAATATCCAATACCTTTACCTCCATGCAAGTGAAGGAAGGGACTGCTTCTTACTTAAAAGATAAGTTTGGCGGAATACCGGATTCGGGTCTTAATGAACTGTCTGCAAATCTGGACAGCAGGCTGAAGAGTCCTGCGATAACTGTTAAGGAAACAGTAGTATCTGGCACTGGTGAAAAGGTAAAATATAATGGAAGTGCAAACATGTCCATTACCGCAATTCTTATGTTTGTTATGTTTACGGTAATACTTGGAGCTGGTGATATTCTGGAAGAAAGAAAGAACAATACCTGGGGCAGGCTTTCAATTACATCTACAGGAAGAAGCACAATTATACTTGGAAAGGTCTTGGGCAACTTCCTTAAGGGCTGGATTCAGGTTGCAATACTGATACTTTTCAGCAAGTTCGTTATGGGAGTGGATTGGGGAAATGCATTAATCCCGACATTAATTCTTATAAGTGTTTACCTGCTTGCTGTCCTCGGACTTGGAATGTTCCTGTCCTCACTTGTAAAGACACATTCACAGCTTGGTGCTGTTTCTGCAATAGTAATAACTGCGACAACAATGCTTTCGGGCTGCTATTGGCCGCTTGAAATAGAGCCTGAATTTATGCAGAAGCTTGCGTATCTGTTCCCTCAGTATTGGGCAAATACCGGACTCACAAAGACTGTAGTGGGAAATGAAGGAATTGGCTCGATTGCCTTACCTGTACTAATATTGCTGGGCATGGGAGTAGTGTACTTTGTATTAAGCATTATGACAGGCGGTTTCAAACTTGATACAAAAAAATCTCCGAGAATTTCAAAAGTTAATAAAACCGCTGCTCAGCAAGCTTAAACAGAATATGTTATATATTAATGAAGAAATGGTTAAATTATTCAGTGTAAAAACTTTGTGAATACTTCAATTGTATACTAATTTGTTGACAAAGTTTGCTTAAGTTAGTATAATATCATTTGTCGGTTTTATAGGGAGTAATATACATGAAGGTTGATGTAAGAGATCTTTTAAAATCAAACGGTAATTCGCTTGATATAGATTTTGATAATAAAATAGAATATTTGGATTCGTTAGATCCGGAAATAAGCTTTGAAAAGCCTGTAAATTTCAGCGGAAAAGCTGTTAATATATCAGGGGTTATCAAGCTTGAGGGAGATCTTGAAGCCGAATATACAACCAAGTGTATAAGGTGTCTTAAAGACATAACACGGAATATGAACATAAAGATAAGGGAAGATATTCAAAGCCCATCTTCAGATGTTGAAGCAGAGGCATATACTTATTCCGATAACTATTTCGATCTGGATAAGATCTTAACTGACAATATTATACTAAACCTTCCCATGAAAAATGTATGTGAGGATAACTGCAAAGGCTTATGTCCGGTATGTGGAACGGATTTTAATGAAGCTGAATGTGGTTGCAGGGTTGATAATATTGATCCCCGGATGGAAGCATTAAAAGACTTCTTCAAGGAATAGTTAAAAATATAGTATTCAAAATTAACTTTTAAATAAATGATTCCGGTTGCAGGGAGGTGTTACTCATGGCAAATCCAAAACGTAAATGGTCTAAAGCAAGAACAGGTAAAAGAAGATCACAATGGAAGCTTTCAGCTCCTAACCTGGCTAAATGCCCACAATGCCACGCATTAAAGTTACCTCACAGAGTATGTAAAGAATGTGGTTTCTACGATGGCAAGGAAGTTATTAAGGTTGAATCTAAATAAAGCCTGAAAGAAGGCAGCAGAGTAACTGCTGTCTTTTTTATTTCCAGTACAAAAAGTGTAATAAACGTCGTATTGCGGCGTCACACTGCGGTCTCGAAGTGCTCACATATTAGAAATATGCTCCGTGCTTCTCGCCTTGTGTTCCTTGCACTACTCGTTTCTTCAGCTTTTTTGGTATAAGGCTGACTCTAAAGCTTAGGCTTCCGTGCATTACTTGCATCTGACGTTTTTTGGGGTTAGGGTGTTTTTTGTTTTATAGGGTGAAATTCTAATATGTAATATACTTTTTATTTTAGTAAATATATAATATGTATTGAAGTTTGGTAGTGGAGGATTGTTGGTGAGAAAGAATCGGATGACTGTGCAAAACGTCATAGCTGGGAGTATTGCCGAAGAAGCAGGAATTGAAATAGGTGATGTCCTTCTTTCAATAAATGGTGAAAATATTGAAGACGTTTTTGACTACAGATTTCTGATGACTGATGAAGTACTGGTACTTGAGATTGAGAAGGGCGACGGTGAAATCTGGGACATAGATATAGAAAAAGATCAATATGAAGACCTTGGAATTGATTTTGAAAATCCGCTTATGGATGAAATGAAAAGCTGTAGCAACAAATGTATATTTTGTTTTATTGATCAGCTTCCTAAGAATATGCGTCAAACCCTTTATTTTAAAGACGATGATTCCAGGATGTCCTTTCTCGCAGGGAACTATGTTACCCTGACAAACATGAAAGACGAAGAAATAGACAGAATAATCAGATATAGAATGTCTCCCATTAACGTTTCTGTACATACAACAAATCCTAAACTAAGAACATTCATGCTGAACAATAAGTTCGCAGGTAATGTTATGGATAGAATAAAAAAGCTGGTTGAGGCTGGGATAGAAGTTAATTGCCAGATTGTTTTGTGCAGGGGAATAAACGATGAAAGTGAACTTGATAAGTCTATAAATGAACTTGCTGAAATGTATCCTGGAGTTAAAAGTATTTCAGTTGTGCCGGTAGGTATTACAAGACACAGAGATGGTCTATTTGAACTGCAGCCATATGATAGTGAAAGTTCAGATAAAGTAATCAGTCAGGTTGAAAAGTTGCAGGAAAGCTTTGTTAAAAACCATGATTCAAGAATAGTGTACCTGGCAGATGAGTTTTATATAATGGCAAACAGGGCAATTCCCGACTATAAAGATTATGAGGACTTCCCACAGATAGAAAACGGGGTAGGATTGATTTCTATGCTGTTGCATGAGTTTTATGAGTATCTTGAAGGAATTGTTCCTTATAAGACTGAAAAAAGGACAGTTTCGATTGCTACTGGTGTTTCTCCATATAAATACATAAAAGAAATGACCACTGTGCTTGAAAATAAATTTGATGGTCTCAAAGTTAATATATATGAAATAAAAAACAACTATTTTGGAAAAAATGTAACGGTAACAGGCTTACTTACCGGAATTGATCTTATAGAGCAGTTAAAGGGAAAGGAACTTGGTACAGAGCTTCTTATTTCAAGAAGTATGCTTAAGGCAGATGAGGACATTCTTCTTGATGACTATTCCCTCAAAATGCTTGAGGAAGCAATAAATATTAAAATTACTGTAGTAGAGAATGATGGAAAAGATTTTATAGAGAAAATTCTAAAAAATAATGAGAATTAGCAATTAATATGATAATCTATTGAATAGACTAGAGGTGATATATTTGGCAAAACCCGTGGTTGCTATCGTAGGCAGACCTAATGTAGGTAAATCGACTTTTTTCAATTACCTTTCAGGCAGGAGGATTTCAATCGTTGAAGATACTCCTGGAGTTACACGTGACAGAATATACTCTGAAGCTGAATGGCGTGATAAGAAATTTACACTTATAGATACAGGCGGTATTGAGCCTTTTTCAGAAGATAAAATAATGCAGCAGATGAAGCGGCAGGCTGAAATGGCTATAGATACAGCCGATGTCATTGTCTTTATGGTTGATGCAAAGGATGGAATGACCGCTTCCGATAAGGAAGTGGCAACAATGCTTCGCAGAACCAAAAAGCCTATAATCTTAGCGGTTAATAAGGTTGACCGTATAGGAAATACTCCTGCCGAAGCTTATGAATTCTATAACCTAGGACTTGGAGACATTGTACCTATATCTTCCATACATGGACTTGGAATAGGAGACCTGCTTGATGAGATATATCAGCATTTCCCAGAAGATGCGGAAGAGGATTATGACGAGGATATAATCAAGGTAGCTGTTATTGGCAAGCCTAATGCAGGTAAGTCGTCACTTATCAATAAAATGATTGGTGAAGAAAGAGTTATTGTCAGTGATATTCCCGGCACAACAAGGGATGCAATAGATACCTATGTTGAAAACGGTGATGATAAATATGTTTTTATTGATACTGCCGGAATAAGAAGAAAGAGCAAAATTACCGAAAGTATCGAAAAATACAGTATAATCCGTTCTTGGACTGCAGTTGATAGGGCTGATGTATGTCTTATCATGATTGATGCTGTTGACGGTGTTACTGAACAGGATACTAAAATTGCAGGATATGCTCATGATCAGGGAAAGGCTTCGGTTATTGTAATCAACAAGTGGGATATGGTCGACAAATCGACAGGAACACTTGAAGAGTACAGGAAGGTTGTAATGGAAAAGCTGGCCTTTATGCCTTATGCTCCTATTGTATTTATTTCTGCTAAAACAGGTCAGAGGGTTAACAAGATTTATGAGTTGGTTAAGTATGTTGCCGATCAGGCGGCATTCAGAATCAGTACAGGTATGCTCAATGATATTGTCAATGAAGCAGTCGCAATGGTTCAACCTCCTTCAGATAAGGGCAAGAGGCTAAAGATATTTTATATGACCCAGGCAGATGTAAAGCCGCCTACGTTTGTTATATTCGTAAATGACATGCAGCTTATGCATTATTCCTACGAAAGATATTTAGAGAATCAGCTTAGAAAGAATTTTGGCTTTGAGGGTACTCCTATAAGATTTATTATAAGGGAAAAGAGCAAGGAGTGATTTTTTGTGCTGGTTGTAAAGATAATTGCGGTTGCGGTTTTGGGTTATCTTCTTGGAAGTATAAATTCATCTCTTATCATCGGTAAATTTTACGGTGTAGATGTAAGGCAGCATGGAAGCGGGAATGCCGGAGCTACCAATACCTTAAGGACTCTAGGCAAGTCAGCGGCCATACTTGTTACCCTCGGGGATATTTTAAAGGGGATTATTGCCTGTATTGCAGGTCATTACATAATCGGGGATGTTAAAGATATTGGTAATCTTGGGTTAATGATAGGCGGAGTTACAGCAATAATAGGGCACAACTGGCCTTTATATTTCGGTTTCAAAGGCGGCAAAGGCATTCTTACTACCTTCAGCGTCATCATGATGATGGATTGGAGAATTGGGCTTATATTATTGGGTGTATTTATAATAGTACTGCTTATATCCAGGTATGTTTCACTTGGTTCAATTATCGGAGCAGCACTATTCCCGATAGTGGGTGCAATACCTGTTTTCAACAATAGCTCAACATTTGTTGTTTTTGCAATAGCAGTAGCTTTTCTTGCTATAATAAGGCATAGAGCCAATATAGAAAGACTATTTAAAGGAACAGAATCCAAGCTTTGGGGTTCAGGGAAAAAAGGATAACCAAAGCCTTTGCATACAATGGGGGATGAAGAATGAAAAAGCATATTTCGGTTATAGGTGCCGGAAGTATGGGAAGTGCGATTTCAGTTTTACTGGCCAATAATGGTCATAAGGTTAAAATGTGGACATGCTTCAAGGAAGAAGCAGAAATGATAACAAATCTGAGGGAGCAGAAGGATAAGCTTCCGGGTATAAGAATTCCTGAGAATGTTATTTGTTCTGATGATATGGAGTACGTTCTTGATTCGGCAGATGCGACTTTTATTGTAATACCTTCTCAGACTGTCCGTGCAAGTGCATCTAAAATGTCTGGATTTATAAAAAAGAAAGGGATTGTAGCTTGTTTTTCCAAGGGACTTGAAGAAGGAACAGGCCTTAGAATGTCTCAGGTTATTTCGGAAGAGATTCCGCAGGCAAGGGCTGTTGCATTGTCCGGACCGTGTCATGCAGAAGAATTGGCAAGAGGTATTCCATCAGCTTACGTTGCTGCCTCCGCAAATGAAGATTCATCAAAAGCGGTACAGGATATTCTGATGTCACCCAACTTCAGGGTATATACTAATCCTGATATTGTAGGTGTTGAGCTTGGGGGAGCAATAAAGAATGTTATAGCTCTTTGTGCAGGGATGGTTGACGGGCTTGGTTTCGGTGACAATACAAAGGCTGCACTTATGACTCGTGGAATTGCTGAAATGGCAAGACTGGGAATGGCTATGGGGGCAAAGAGAGAGACCTTCTCAGGACTTACAGGTATCGGTGACCTTATAGTAACCTGCACCAGTATGCACAGCAGGAACAGACGGGCAGGCATTCTCATGGGTCAGGGAAAAACTGCAAAGGAAGCATCAGAAGAAGTTAAGATGATAGTTGAAGGTATACCGTCAACCAAGGTGGCATATGAGCTTTCAAGGAAGAAAGGCATATCAATGCCTATAACCTCAGAAGCATATAAAATTATATATGAAGGAAAAAATGCAAGGAATGCGGTTGTAGACCTTATGACAAGGGATAGAAAGCATGAAATAGAGACAATGGCGTTTTAAAATAAGCTTTATAAACAAGGGCTCGGGTATAACACCCGGGCTTTTTTTAATGTACAAATATATAAATGTATGTGTATAATACCAATATATGATAAAATGTTATTAAATGGATTTGAATTGAGGTTTAGAATGGCAAATTGTATTGTCCTTTTAACTATATTAGCATTAACCCTATATGGTGTCTTGATATTAAATAGGAAAACCTATGAAAATGTATTGTTGGTTTACGGGGCTATCACGATTTTTAGCGGTTGGCTCTTTTTAGATATTATAAATTATAGGAAGTGGTATATTTACGCTGCTTTCATCCTGGCTGCATCATTAGGTTTTATATTATTTCAGTTGTTTTCGAAGAGAAAAAGCTATTTTATAATAAATTTTTCGGTAAAGGAAGAGATGCATTTTGATGAATTAAACGATATTCTAAAGTCCTTCTGCAGACGAAACGAAATTGATAAGTTCTATATTGAACTATCTGTAACACATTCAAATATTATTACATTTCATAATATCAACAAAGGTTTGATTGATGCCTGTATGATAGAAGTAATAGAATATGCATCCAATAATTTAACCGAACCAAAGAAGAACAACCAAATATCCGGAATGATAAATAACATTATATTTTTCGCTGCATGTACTTATCTTCTGATAAGTACAATTTAAATTATTTCTGAGAACTTTGTACAGACAAATCTTGATCGTTCTTAAGTTTAAGCTTCCTGTAAAATAGTATCAAGAAAATTGCAATTGTAATCTGTATCAGAATCATTAATATAGAAAATGAATTTGAGATTATCATCTTGGTAATAATACTTTTATCAGGTTCTCCATGCTGCTTCAGCATCTCTATGTTTGAACTGATAGTAGAAATATATGCCGGTATTATACTTGTACTTATTATACCTTGAAGCCCTGTTATAAGACCTGATATGAGCAGTACTATAGGTTGTTTAACAACAATTAAAAGGTTCTCTTTATAATATTTTTTTATGATTACAGCCAACACGACTATTATAGCTATGATAAATATCAAACGCAAATTAGGATAACTTAACAGGCTTCCTATATGCTTAAAGCCGCCATCTATAATAATAGAACCGATAAAATTAGTAATATATAACACACCCGTTACTATAGTAAAGAGAAAAGCGATTTCAACTGCAAGCTCTATCTCTTCATATTTTTTCAAATTAATTCACCCCTTAATTTTTTTACTTAATCTTAATTATAATCTATAGCTTTATTAAATTCAAATAACTTACAGTATAAATATACAACTTAATAGGTTATAAAATCTGATGCAGGAATAGCTATGTTTTAAGAATATAAGAAATTGTGCCTGGTACTGTGAGTATTACCAACATACAAATAATAACACAGATACTTGACAAAGGTATTTAACAAATATATACTGATTTTGCAGATATGGCTAGCTAAAGCAAAAAATACATATTAGAAAGGAAGTTATTTATGAAATTTAATTTGAAAGGTTTTTTATCTGGATTCATTATAACTTGTACGTTAATATCTAGTTGTACATATGCTTTTTCGGCAGGGGACAATAATACTCAAACAATTGAAAAAAATCAAAATGAACAAACATTTACTCGTTTCAATAATATCGAAGAAGTGAAAGATTATGTTAAAACTTCAAAGAATATTAATGTTGTTGCTTTAGATGAAGAAGGGACGGTTAAAAGTGAGATTCATTCAGACGGGAGCAGTATAGATTATGGTTATTCTAATGGATTATTGTCAGAAATTAAAAATAGTAATGGTTATCTAAGAAAATACTATTATAATAATGATGATGTTAGAATAGATGACTTTAAAGATAATAAGCTAATTAAAACAGATACATATAACAAAAAAGAAAAAGAAAACGAAAGCAAGAAGAGCTTATCAAATGAATATAATATGATGTCAACTGAAGCTAGTGCAAATTCGCAAGGACTTTCAATATCATCAGTAGAAGCTTATTACGTTAAAGGGGTCTATATGAATAATTTGATAAGCGATAGTGATTATTCATATCAGTCACTTACAGAATCTCAAATTCAATCTTTTTTGGTATCGCACAATTCAGTTCTTAAAGATAGTATTCTTGTAATTAGGCAGGAGTATTATAATGGACCTTATGTAACTAGCGGAGTTACTGAAAGTCCTTCAGGATTAATTGCATTATATGCACAACAATATAATATAAACCCAAAATTAATTTTAGTTACATTACAGAAAGAAAAAAGCCTTATATCAACACAGTCGCTATCACCATCCAGTGATTCTTTATTGTGGGCAATGGGTGTAGGCGCTTATGGCTTGAATAAGCAGGATTGGGATTATTATTATTGCGGATTTACTTCTCAAATTAACTACGGAACACAAACTTTCCGTAATAGATTTGATCAATGCAGTAGTTATTCATATCCAAGAACTGTTTCGGTAAATGATGGAATGACTATAACTGCTAATGGGATTACTTATAAGAATTATATACAAGTAGAAAATAAAGCAACTAATGTCCTTTATATCTACACTCCATTTACATTTGATGTTTATCTATGGAATAGGGATGGAGTAATTGGAGGCGGAAATTATTTGATTTATTCTATATTCAAAGGTTACTGGTCTACTTGGAGATAATATAATTAGAGTTAAGTAGATCAAAGAAGATTATTTCATTATTGATCAGAGTATCCTATTTCATAGTAATTAATAAAGGAATAATCATTTTCAGAAGAATAAACTGTTTGTATAAGGTGGATAGAATATGAAGGCTATTAAACTATTAGTACTGGTACTTTCACTACTTTTATTTACAGGTTGTAGTTCTATCGAAATTACTTCCAATGATTATACACATCAAAAACCGCAAACAGTAAGCCATTTGAATAATGCTCAATTACCCAGTGACGAAAATCTAAAAGAATTAAAAACAAACATTGATACGGCTCATAGGGTAGGGGCAAATCACAATTCCCCGGAAGCCGATAAATACATAGATAGTGCTATGGAGGCACTTGAAAGGTATCTACTGAATAATAATGAAGATAGTATTGATGTTGAATCTTTCAAAAGCTTTCATATTAAAGTATCTCAGAATTCCGAGTATATCTTGGCAGAATACGATAAAGATTACCTGACATATAACGCGGGTGTCTCAGGCGACTATACTTCGTGGAAGGTAATAAAGTTTAAACCTTATAATTTGGTTGATATATTTGTAAAAAATGTGCCTTTGCAACTTTCCTTCGACCATAGGATGGTGAAAGTAAATGGGAATCCAATGCTTTTTATTTATGGATACGGTAACTATGATAAGGCTCAGGTAGTATTTATTAGAGCATATAAAATTGAGAAAACCGGAGTTACGGAAATACAACCGATAAAAAATGAAAGTGCTAAACAAGATTTGTGGATATACAGAAAAGACGGGTTTATCAGTACCAATAAATATATGAACAAAATTTTTGATTTAATATCAGAGGATGGAAAAGAAGTAACCATATCTGCATCTGAAAGTGGGGGGTATGAAGACAGGCATTTTTTAAACCTTAAGTTAAATGAAAATGGACAATATGAAATCAGTTCTTTTGATTAGAAGTTTATGTTTTTAAAACTACCATGTTAATAATTTTGGTTTGCCGGATCTATCGGAATCCATGCTTGATTCCGAATAATTCCGGCATTTTTTTGCAGTATTTAAAGTTGCATTTTTAGTAATATAAATATTATACAGACATATATTTATAATGATATGGGCCGGGACACATTTTATGTTCCAACTGTAAAGTCCTTTTAGGTTCCATTAATGTGCCTATTCTTTCAAATATAATATAAGGGGGGTTTGCGGGTGGAAGGGTACGACATTTACCAGCAAATAGCTGAAAGAACTCAGGGTGATATATACATAGGCGTTGTAGGTCCGGTAAGAACCGGAAAATCTACCTTTATAAAAAGATTCATGGATTTGCTCGTTATCCCGAACATAGATAATGTATACCGCAGGGAAAGAGCTAAGGATGAACTTCCTCAAAGTGCTACAGGGCGCACAATAATGACTACCGAGCCGAAGTTTGTGCCAAATGAAGCGGTTGAAATCACACTTGATGATAATGTGGATCTCAAGGTCAGGCTTATTGACTGTGTCGGTTATCTTGTAAAGGGTGCACTCGGCTATATGGAAAACAGTGCGCCGAGAATGGTATCAACTCCATGGTTTGACTACCAGATACCTTTTGAAGAGGCTGCTGAATTAGGTACCAAGAAGGTAATAAATGAGCATTCGACAATAGGTCTTGTAATTACTACAGACGGAACAATCACTGATATAAACAGGGAAGAGTATCTTGAAGCCGAAAAAAGAGTTATTGATGAATTAAAGGGAATTAATAAGCCTTTTATAATCGTTCTGAATTCTATAAGGCCTTATGACAACGACACAATTGCATTGAAGGAAGAGCTTGAAGAAAAATATAAGGTTCCTGTTATACCTCTGAATTGTGCTCAGATGAGGATTGAAGATATAAATAATATCATGGAAAAGGTATTGTTTGAATTCCCTGTAACAGAAATAGGTATCAATATTCCAAGGTGGATAGAAGCTCTTGATGAGGATTACTGGCTGAGAGTAGATATAATTGATGCTATAAAGGATTCCTTCAAAGGAATTCAAAAAATTCGTGAAATCAAAGGCGCTGTATCCAACTTTGATGAATATGATTTCATTAAAAAGGGATATGTAGACAGGGTTAACCTCGGTGAAGGGAATGCAGTGGTTGAACTGAATACTCCTGATAACCTTTTCTACAAGATTCTCAGTGAAACAACAGGTATAGAAATTGAAGGCGACCACAAGCTTATAAGCCTTATGAAGGAGCTTTCACGTACTAAGAAGGAATATGACAAAATTGAGTACGCCATGCATGAAGTAATGACAAAGGGTTATGGTATAGTACCTCCTCAGGTTGAAGAGCTTTCATTGGAAGAGCCTGAAATAATCAAGCAGGGCAGCAAGTTCGGAGTAAGACTTAAGGCCAGCGCACCTTCAATACACATGATAAGAGCTGATATAGAAACAGAAATTGCCCCATTAGTCGGAACTGAAAAGCAATCAGAAGAGCTGGTTAACTATCTGCTCAGCGAGTTTGAAAGTGATACCCGCAAGATATGGGAATCAAACATTTTCGGCAAATCTCTGCACGAACTGGTAAGTGAAGGCCTCCACAACAAGCTGTTCAGGATGCCTGAAGATGCACAGCTCAAACTTCAGGAGACTCTGACAAAGATTATAAATGAAGGCAGCGGGGGACTTATCTGCATTATCCTGTAAATTTTCATTGTATAAATAATTAAGGGGAGCTTTTACTCCCCTTAATTGATCTGTTCCTTTAATATATGTTTAACTAAATATGTTTGCCGTTTTTAAAATGAAAATCACACATATCTTTTCCCTCAGCAATTGTACCGATGCGTTCGAATTTTATATTAGGCATATATCCACTAAAGGATGTTGTATCATTGGCACAAAAAACAGTACATAGTTCCGGGTGACCGTATAGGCTTGTTATTTCATGATATACGCATCTTTTTAAATTAAAGTGAATTTCTTTATTATCATATCTCACCCATTCTGTTTCCCATCCTTCTATAGGGAAATCCTTGGTCATGATTTTTCTACAGAACATTTTAAATATATAATAACAAAATGGTATTTTACTCAACTTCTTGTTGCTTTTTTTCGCGAGCAGTGCGTGTTTCTGTGTTTCTTCCATAGTATTTGCATAGGCAACATCAGTTGTAAAGCCGTTTTCCAGCATCGCCATATAATATGAAAGGACCGGGAAAATATTTTTTGTCATATGCTCTTTAATAGCATTGCTGTTTCTATAATCTGCTTTATCTTTCATTTTTTGAAACAGCTCTTCAGCTTTGTTATATATATTCAATCCGCTCTCTTGTCCATATTTTTCAATGCAGACTGTTTTGATATCTTTAAATCTGGTATCGGAATAGCTCATTTCAAATCCCTTCTCTTGACCACAAAGATTTATATTTACTGCAATAGCTTTAAATATAGCTTGAATATAACATATATACAGTAGTTTTATCAATCTTTCTTTGTATACTGATTAACTGCACAAGAAGACTTGCTGCACCCGGAACACCCGTTACTGCAGCCGTTTCCTTTTTTGTGGCCTCTATATGTTAAATAACCTACAATCCCAAATAATCCAAAAACAACGATAGAAATTATCAGCGTTCCCACGAATATTCCTCCTTCGGTTTATAATGTACTGCCTTATTGTTTGGCTTGAACAGCATTAATAGCAGTACTGCCGTTATTAACAGTGAAAATATAAATCCCAGGCTGATGCTTTTGCCTGATAACACCATGCCCAGCTGATAAATTATGAAGGATATGGCATACGCAAAGCCAGTCTGATAGCCTACCGCAAACAGAGTCCATTTAACATTGCCCATTTCACGCCTTATTGCTGCGATTGCTGCAATACATGGAGCGCATAGCAGATTGAAAATAAGGAATGAATAGGCTGAAAGCTGAGTAAATGAAGCCTGCAGACTGTTCCAAACTTGTGTACTGTCATTTGAACCATAAAGGACACCAAATGTTCCTACTACATTTTCTTTTGCAGCTATGCCTGTAATTGCCGCAACAGTAGGTTTCCAGTCTCCCCAGCCCAGAGGGCTGAATATTGGGGCAATCAACGAACCTATAGACGCAAGTATTGATTTAGAGGCGTCTACCATATGCATTGACCAGTCGAACGAGCTTAGGAACCATATGATGCCGCTTGCAAGAAAGATTACAGTCCCCGCTTTTTTCAAAAAGGATTTTCCCCTGTCCCAGGTGTGAATCAATACATTCTTCAATCCAGGTAAATGATAGGGTGGAAGCTCCATAACAAATGGCGATGGATTTCCTGTAAATTTCTTTAGCTTCTTTAGTATTATTCCTGACATTATAATTGCAGCAATTCCAGCAAAATAGGCTGAAGGAGCAACTAGAGACGAACCTGGGAACAATGCACCTGCAATTAAGGCTATAATCGGAAGCTTTGCAGAGCAGGGTATAAAAGTGGTAGTAATTATAGTTACTTTACGGTCATTCTCATTTTCAATAGTCCTGGACGCCATAATACCTGGAACTCCGCAGCCTGTACCTATCAGTATCGGTATAAACGATTTCCCGGAAAGACCAAAGTTACGGAAAATACGGTCCAGAATAAATGCAATTCGTGCCATATAGCCGCAATCCTCAAGAATCGCGAGGAAGAAAAAGAGTACAAGTATCTGAGGTATAAAAGCAAGAACTGAACCTACACCTCCAACAATACCGTCCAGAATAAGCGACGATAGCCATGTGGCGCTGTGTGCTGATTCTAAAAGGCTCTGTAGACCCGGAGTTATAATTTTCCCGAACAGAACATCATTAATCCAATCAGACCCCCATTTTCCTATTGTCGAAATTGATAAATAATATAAAACAAACATTACAATTGCAAATATGGGAATTGCAAGTATACGGCTTGTCATTATATTGTCTATTCTTTGAGAAGTCGTAATCTTTGTTTTATTATTTTTGACGACACATTGCTTTATGACCGAATCAATATAAGCATAGCGCTCATTGATTATAATGCTTTCGCTGTCATCATCCAGTTTTTCTTCACAAACTTTAATTATCTGCTCGATTTTTTCTTTCTCTTCATCTGGTAAATTTATATGTTCAAAGACCTTTTTATCACGTTCAAAGACCTTAACTGTAAACCATCTTAAGTTCTTATTGTCAACGGTGGGACTAATTATCTCTTTTATATTATTGAGGGCACTTTCAATATAGGATGAAAAAATAGCTGAAGGCTTAATATAGGAAGTTTGCTTAAGTACCTCTAATACTTTTTCTACAGCTTCTGTACAACCCTCATCCTTAAGAGCAGAGGTTTCAATTACCTCACAGCCAAGTTTTTTACCAAGCTTTTTAATATCAATGGAATCACCTTTTTTACGGACAATATCCATCATATTCAGTGCCACTATAACTGGAATACCTAATTCCATAAGCTGCGTATAAAGATACAGGTTACGTTCAATATTGGTAGTATCAATTATATCAATAATTGCATCTGGACTTTCTGTAATCAGATAATTCCTTGTAACCACTTCTTCCATGGTATATGGAGATAGTGAATATATGCCCGGTAAATCTATTATTTCAATATCCTTATTTCCTTTGAGTTTCCCTTCTTTTTTTTCAACGGTTACTCCCGGCCAGTTTCCGACATACTGTGAACTTCCGGTCAAACCGTTAAACATAGTTGTTTTACCGCAATTCGGGTTTCCTGCAAGTGCAATTTTTATACTCATATACATCCCACCTTAATAGTTAGTTGAAACTAACTATGTTGTCAAAAATAAGCAGTCACTAAGACTGCAGATGTTCTTTTATTAAACTACTTCTATCATTCCGGCATCTTCCTTACGAAGACTTAATTCATAGTCTCTTACATTAATCTGTAACGGATCTCCTAAAGGTGCAACTTTTCTTACGAAGATTTCAGCTCCTTTGGTAATTCCCATATCCATAAACCTTCTCTTAATTGGTCCTTCACCATGAAGCTTTACAACTGTTACTGTTTCTCCGCATTTTATATTCTTTAATGTTTTCATTTCTGCAACCTCCAAACTATATCAATGTTAAGGACTAATCTTAAGGTTCTTCTTTTAGTTAGCTGAAGCTAACCTATTGTTAAAATAAATGAGTTAGCGCAAACTAACTCCGTCTTTAACTTGATTATAGCACCCAGTATTTTGGGTGTCAATAACAAAACCGAATTTACTTGAAAAAATATAAAGACTTTGATAACATTGAAAACATAGAAAATATAAGAGGTGGGACTTTTGAAAATTCAGGAATCAGCTGAAAATTATCTTGAAACTATTCTGGTAATACAAAACCGTAAGGGACAGGTGCGTTCAATTGATATTGCAAATGAATTGAATTTTTCAAAACCCAGCATAAGCAATGCAATGAAACAGTTCCGTGAAAACGGGTACATAATTGTTGATGAAAACGGTTATATCACTCTGACTAAAGACGGCCATGAAATAGCTGAACATGTATATGAAAGACATCTGATACTCACCAGATTTCTCATGCAGCTTGGTGTCGATGAACAAATAGCGAAGGAAGATGCCTGCCGTATAGAACACGTTATTAGTAAGGAAAGCTTTGACAAGATTAAGGACAGCTACGGTAAGAGCATTTGAAATACTCCTTTTTAAGCATACAAAAAGACAATTCATGAGTTTTTTCTATTATAATATACTAATCCTGTTTGTTAAAAGAATTCTTGTTAAATTTCCTATAATGATGAATATATAAGTGTTGTAATTGAGAAAATTTATGGTATATTATATGTTATGAAATTAACATGGGAGGGACAATATGTCAAGTTTTGATACATATAAGATATGGAGAAATAATGATTATTTTGATAAAGCAACAAGGGAAGAACTTGAAAAAATAAAAGACAATCCTTCTGAAATTGAAGAAAGGTTCTACAAGGATCTTGAATTCGGTACAGGCGGCTTAAGAGGTATAATCGGAGCCGGCACAAACAGAATGAACATATATACCGTACGTAAAGCTACTCAGGGTATTGCAAGCTGTATTTCACAAAAAGGAGATATAGCAAAGAAAAAGGGTGTTGTAATTGCACATGACCCAAGACGTATGTCAAGGGAGTTTGCTCTGGAAGCAGCAAAAGTGCTTGCTGCCAATGGTATAAAAGCTTATCTTTTTGATGAATTGAGACCTACCCCTGAGCTTTCATTTGCGGTAAGATTTTTAAAGGCTTCAATGGGAATTAATATAACCGCAAGCCATAACCCAAAGGAATACAATGGTTACAAGGTTTATGGCGAGGATGGCGGTCAGCTGCCATTGGAAGAGTCAAATATTGTTCTGGATGAAATTGGTAAAATCCAGGATATAACTTCGATAAAGGCTATGGATGAGAAGGAAGCATTAAACAGCGGTCTGCTTGAGATAATAGGAAGCAAAATAGATGATGAGTACATTGCAAGGTTAAAGACATTAAGTATTAATCCGGAGCTTGTTAAAAAGGTTTCAGATAAGTTCAAGATAGTATTTACTCCAATTCATGGTACCGGAAACAAACTTGTAAGAAGAATACTTGATGAAATTGGCTTTAAAAATGTTCTTGTTGTAAAGGAACAGGAACAGCCAGACACTGAATTTTCAACAGTAAAATCACCTAACCCTGAAAACAGGGAGGCCTTTAATATCGCAATAGAGCTTGCAAAGAAAGAGAATGTTGACCTTATAATAGGTACAGATCCTGATTGTGACAGGGTTGGAATAATTGTAAGAGACAGCAAAAATGAGTATGTCACTTTATCGGGTAACCAGACTGGCTGCCTCATGCTGGAATATATACTCTCCCAAAAGAAGGAGAAAAACCAGCTTCCTGAAAGCGGGTTTGTAGTAAAATCAATTGTTTCAACCGAGCTTGCAAAGAAGATTGCTCAAAATTACAACACAGAGCTTATGGATGTTCTTACAGGGTTTAAATTTATAGGTGAGAAAATAAAACTCCTTGACGAGCAGGGAGACAGGAAGTTCCAGTTTGGTTTTGAAGAAAGCTACGGTTACTTGGCAGGCACCTTTGCCAGGGATAAGGATGGAGTAGTTGCATCAATGATTATTGCAGAGATGGCGGCCTACTATTATTCACGTGGAATGTCTTTGTATGATGGTCTGCAGGAAATCTACAAGAAATATGGATACTTTATTGAAGCAATTACTTCGTATACTCTTGAAGGAAAAGAAGGTATTGAAAAAATAAAGGGTACATTGCTCAAATTGAGAGAGGATTGCATTGTTGACTTTAATGGTTCCAAGGTTGGAGTATTGAGGGATTATCTATCCGGCCAGAAATATATTGTTTTGGAAGAAAAGCGTGAACCCCTGGATCTTCCAAAATCCGATGTGCTTTATTACGAGATGCAGGATGGTTCATGGTTCTGTATAAGGCCTTCAGGAACAGAACCAAAGATAAAGATTTACTTTGGAGTGTCTGATTCCAGTAAAGAAAGTGCTGATAATAAATTGAATGTACTTAAGGAAAATGTACTTGAAATAATTAATGAGCTTCTGAAATAAGTAATGTTACCATAAGAAAAGCGGGCTTTGATGCCCGCTTTTCTTATTATTTATATGTATTTTATAATACCAGGAATCGCCCTGTACCTCGTAGCTATTTCTTCGATTATTCTGCTGCAACTATGATCATCACTTTCATTTGCCTGATCGGAACACTTATTGCATATATCCATATTAACCGAGGCGCATACATGGCATGGTTTCTTGCCTCGTGACAGACCTGTGAAGATACCTTCAAGCACTTCATAATTTGAGACAGTTACTTCATGACTGAGGGAGGTAAAGTGTTTAAAATATTTTTTATCATTTAATCTTTCAAATTCGCTGCAGGGTGTCTTAAAAATCCATGGCAGGTTACCTGAACTCTCAGCATTGCTTACAGCGAAGGAAAAGGTACCCGGAAGAAGATAACTGCATTCTGCATAGGCCCTTCTGGAACATTTAAAGCAGTATTCATGGCATGATGATTTTACAAGGTGTGAGCAAAAAGCACAGCACATAAAGTATTCTCCAAGGTGCAGCCGGTATATTTCCGGTCCTATGGAATTTTCAAATTCCTTCTTATATTCTGTATCCTCGTCACTGAGTGAAATACCCTTTATCATTTTCTGCATCCTTAAAGCTAGAGCATCGGGTAGGGTTATTCTATTAATTGTTTTTTTGAACTTCTTTAATATATGTTTGTTCATATGGCTGCCTTTCCTGATTAGGTTATCATTGGTTAAAAATGTAAATACACAAACCTATTTTAGCATAATATATGCTTTGAATTCTTATGAATCAAGTTTCAACTAAAACAAGACTTATTATTATTGCAAGCTTGTTTATTCTACAATTTATTTGGGTGAGTTTTGTAGATTGTTGCCGAGGTACAAGTTTTTATGATGGGAAATAATTTTATGTAGGCCTATAGCCCTAAAGAAAATAACGTTATAATAGGTCTTGAGGACGAATATTACAATAAATATGTCAAAAACCGTTAAAATCGATGGCAATAATGAAGGAATTTACCAAGGTGTGTCGAATGAGTTATTTTATCAATATTTTATCGTACTTCCAATTATATCAGAGGTGAAGCTGGCTATAGATTGAAATACGTAAAAAAGGATTTAAACGTATACATAAGATAACACTACGGAGGGGCAAATGCGGAAGGTTCATATAGATAACCTTGTACCGGGAGCAACACTTGCCAGGCCTATATATACGGCAGAGGGAAGGATACTGCTTTCCGAAGGAATATCACTAAAGCAAACTTATATTGACAAAATACGTGCGAACTCTATTAATGAAATTTATATTGAAGACGATATATCATCAGGCGTAGATGTTCAGGATATAATTCTCGATCAGACAAGGAATGAAGCAAAACAGCTTGTCAGAGATTTCATGTGCAATAGTACTCTTTCGAAAACATTTAGTTCGGAAGAAGTCAAGGCTTTAATAGATAACATAATCAATCAATTGCTTGATAATGAAGAAATCATTATTAACCTTTCTGATATTAAATCTGTGGATGATTATACTTTTGAGCATTCTGTAAATGTATGCATTTTATCACTTGTTATAGGAATGGGTTTGGGTTACACACATCAAAAGCTTAAAGACCTTGGCGTGGGTGCCATACTTCATGATATAGGAAAGTTGAGAATACCTGCACAAATTCTTAAGAAACCGTCTCAACTTTCAGTAGTAGAATTTGAGGAAATCAAGAAACATTCCTACTATGGATATGAAATACTTAAACAAAATCCGAAATTAAGCATGGTGTCATCGTTTATTGCGTTAGGACATCATGAGCGATATGACGGAAGTGGATATCCACTGCAGCTTAAAGGCGAAAATATTCATCAATGTGCAAGGATAGTAGCTGTTGCCGATGTATTCGATGCATTGTCTTCAGACAGAGTATACAGAAAAAAGCTTAGACCCCATGAAGTGGTTGAATATATTACATCTCTTGGAAGCCATCATTTTGACCCTGAAATTGTTGAAAGTTTTATAAAGTATATTGCTCTTTATCCTACCGGAACCGGTGCTGTTCTTAACACAAGGGAAAAGGTTCTTGTGGTTAAAGCAAACAGGAATTTCCCTACTAAGCCTGTTGTAAGGGTTATATATTCAGCGGACGGAATAATGCTTAGTAAGCCATATGAAATTGACTTGTCTGAAAGAAGTGATTTATATATTAATGAATCATGTGAATTGGAAAATTAAGATATGTAATGTAAGGTAATGTATAAATGGTCAAAAATTAATTCAAAAAAAATAAGCAAAAACAGTTGACAACTCGGGTATCTGCTTTTATAATGTATAAGTGTCGCGTAGTTAGTTATGCGCCATTAGCTCAGTTGGTAGAGCACCTGACTCTTAATCAGGGTGTCCTGGGTTCGAGTCCCCGATGGCGCACCAAAAAGTCTTCTACAAAATGTAGAAGACTTTTTTCATGCATAAATTAATGCTTAGAAAGGGTTAAAGCAATGAAAATAAAAATAACAATGGTAGTGATGGCTTTAGCGGCACTATTGTCCTTTGGAGGTCCTTATCTGGTCTCGAGGAACAATATTGGCTCACCACCTGCAATTGTGTTTATACAGAAGAAAAAGAAAAGGCCGATTCGGTTGACTGATAAATATTTATTTGATGATGGTATGATTATTCCGGTAGAATAAAAAGTTCTTGATTAATTCAAGGACTTTTTTGTATCATACATGGAATAATTTAAATGAAAAAATAAAACTGAAAACACATTATAAAAAAGAATAAAAATTTTGTCTGTTGTATTGACTTAATTTAACAGTAGTGCTATAGTTTATTTTAATTTAATAAAATGTTTAATATCACTTCAGGGATAGGTGTAAATCCTTACCGGCGGTAGATAGCAAAAAGCTATAAGCCCGCGAGCGAAAGCAGATCCGGTCAGATTCCGGAGCCGACAGTATAGTCTGGATGGAAGATAGTGTGTTTATTTTTGCCTTTTTTTATCCCTGGAGGTATATCTTCCGGGGATTTTTTATTTTTCTCTGATTTTAAACCTAGAGAGTGCTTAGCTATTGAAAGGAGGTAAAAATTTTATGGATACTCATGAACACTTTATGAAAAGGGCATTGAAAATTGCAGAAAAGGGATGGGGGAAAACAAATCCAAATCCGCTTGTAGGCGCTGTTATAGTAAAAGACAATGAAATTATTGCAGAAGGCTTTCATGAAGCCTTGGGTTGTGCACATGCAGAAGTGGCAGCACTAAAAAGTGCTTGTGCTGATGTGCGGGGAAGCACATTGTATGTCAACCTTGAACCATGCTCCCATTATGGAAGAACACCGCCCTGTGCCAAGGCGATTATTGATTCGGGTATTAAAAATGTTGTTGTTGGAATGGTTGATCCTAATCCCAAGGTGTCAGGCAATGGAATCAAGATGCTAAAAGATGCTGATATTAATATAACTGTTGGGGTCATGCAGAGTGAAGCAGAAAAGCTAAATGAAATATTTATAAATTACATAACCAGACACAAGCCATTCGTTATTATGAAAGCTGCAATGACTCTTGACGGCAAAATTGCTTCAGTAGCCGGGGATTCAAAATGGGTTTCAAATGAATTCTCAAGAAATTATGTACATCTGATAAGGGACAGAGTTTCATCAATTATGGTTGGCATAAACACTGTTGTTAAAGATAATCCCTCGCTTACAGCGCGGCTTGAGTCTAAAGAATGCACAGATCCTGTCAGGATAATAGTAGACAGCAAAGGGAGAATACCACTGGATAGTAATGTTATACAGACTAAAACTAAAGCCGGAACTATAATGGCAACAACAGCTTTAATTGATAAAACTAAAGAAAAGCAGCTGATAGAAAACAATGTAAGAATTATCAAGACTGCTGGAAGTAACGGTAACGTAGATTTGAGGGTACTTATGGATGAACTTTATAAGCTGGAAATAGACAGTGTACTTTTGGAAGGAGGGGGGACACTTAATTATTCCGCTCTTGAAGCAGGAATTGTCGACAAGGTTATGTTCTTTATATCACCTAAAATTATTGGCGGAAAAGATGCTGTTTCTCCGGTAGAAGGTGCAGGAATAGATTTAATTAAAAATGCTTTGAAAATAAAAGATATTAACCTTACTCAGTTTGATGATGACATACTCATAGAAGGGTATATCAGTTAAGAAAAAAGAAAGGAGGGGCATATGTTTACCGGAATTATTGAGGAGATAGGAAGTGTCAGAAGTATTACTTACGGAAGCAGCTCAATAAGAATTTCATTGGACTGCACAAAAATAACTGATGATATAAAAGTGGGTGATAGCGTCGCTGTCAATGGTGTTTGCCTTACGGTTACTTCAAGCAGTGAAAAATGGTTTGACGTTATGCCCGAGACAATGCGCACAACTAATCTTGGAAATCTAAAGACTTCCGACAAGGTAAACCTTGAAAGAGCTTTAAAGCTTAATGACAGGCTGGGGGGGCATCTGGTAAGCGGCCATATTGATGGTATAGGGAAGATAACAAACAAGGTAAAAGAAGACAATGCAGTTTGGCTTACTATAGAAGCATCACGGGAAATTCTAAGGTATATCGTCAAGAAAGGTTCAGTGGCCCTTGATGGTACAAGTCTTACTGTGGCGGAAATTAATAAGGATTCTTTCAAAGTGTCACTAATTCCTCTGACTTTTGGTGCAACCACTCTTGGCCTTAAGAATACCGGAGATATTGTTAACATTGAGTGTGATGTTATAGGAAAGTATGTTGAAAAACTTATATATGGCTATAAAAATGTTGATGTAAATAAAAATGAATTGTCAATGGAATTCTTAAAAGAACATGGATTTATGTAGCAAAACTATTTGAAAGGATGGATTTTATGAGGTTTGATTCAATTGAAGAAGCTTTAGAGGACATTAAGCTGGGAAAAATGATTGTTGTAGTGGATGATGAAGACAGGGAAAATGAAGGTGACCTTCTAATGGCTGCTGAAAAGGTAACACCTGAGAGCGTGAACTTTATGGCTACTTTCGGCAGGGGAATGATTTGTGTTCCAATAACACAGGAACGTGCAGATGAATTGGAGATTGCACCTATGGTTCAAAGGAATAAAGAGCATCTGGGAACTGCTTTTACGATAACAGTTGATCATAAAAATTCTACCACCGGAATATCAGCTTATGAAAGAGCGTACACAACTTTAGAGTTAGCCAATCCTAAGGCTGCCCACATTGATTTTACAAGTCCCGGACATGTGCATCCCATTATTGCAAAGAAGGGAGGAGTGCTGAAACGTGCCGGACATACTGAGACTGCAGTTGATTTGACGCGTTTGGCGGGACTTTATCCTGCAGGAATGATCTGTGAAATCATGAATGAGGATGGAACGATGGCAAGAGTTCCTCAACTGCTGAACTTTGTTAAAAAACACGGTTTGAAAATAATTACTGTAGCTGATTTGATAGAACACCGAAGAAGAAATGAAAAACTTGTAAGAAAAGCATCTGAAGCTAAAATGCCTACAGCCTACGGAGAATTCAAAATTGTTTGCTATGAAAATATAATTAACGGTGAACACCATGTGGCTTTAGTAAAGGGGGATTTATCCAGTACAGAACAACCGGTTTTGGTAAGAGTTCATTCAGAATGCCTTACAGGGGAAGTGTTTCATTCCTTGAGGTGTGATTGCGGAGAACAGCTTGATGCTGCCTTAAGACACATCAGTGATGAAGGAAGAGGCGTCTTGCTGTATATGCGTCAGGAAGGACGGGGTATTGGACTTATTAACAAGATTCGTGCATATAGTCTTCAGGATCAGGGGATGGATACAGTAGAAGCAAATGTAGAATTGGGCTTTCAGCCTGACTTGAGAGAGTATGGAATAGGTGCACAAATTTTATCAGATTTAGGATTACATAAAATTAAGCTTCTAACAAATAATCCGAAAAAGCTTGCAGGATTAAACGGATATGGGCTTGAGGTTATCGGCAGAGAGCCCATTCAAATAAAAGAAAATGAAGTAAACCGGTTTTATTTGAAAACCAAGAAAGACAAAATGGGGCATCTTCTGGATGGTCTTGAGACAACAGATAAAGAAAATATTGAAAATTTTGGGGAGGTACAAAATAATGTCGGTTAAAATAAATGAAGGTAATCTTATTGCTACCGGATTAAAATTCGGTATTATTACAGGCAGGTTTAACGAATTTATAAGCAGTAAGCTGCTGGGTGGAGCAATTGACGGACTGGTGAGGCATGGCGCAGATGAGTCTGATATTGAGGTTGCTTGGGTTCCTGGGGCTTTTGAAATTCCGCTGCTGGCCCAGAAAATGGCAAGTTCCAAAAAGTTTGATGCAGTTATTTGTGTAGGTGCTGTAATCCGCGGTTCTACGCCGCACTTTGACTATGTGGCAAATGAAGTATCAAAAGGCATAGCCAAGGTATCTTTGGATACAAACATTCCTGTGATTTTTGGAGTACTTACAACTGATACAATAGAACAGGCCATTGAACGTGCAGGTACAAAGGCTGGGAATAAAGGTTATGATTCTGCTGTTACTGCCATAGAAATGGTAAATTTATTAAGGGCTTTTTAATTTATGATTTTGCAGTTAAAGAAGGGTGCTATTGACGTGCACCCTTCTAATTTATATTTTGTAAATTATATTTATATATTTAATTTTAATGAAATAATATAACTGGTATCTGAAGGGGCTTTATATTTACCTATTAAACTGTCTTTATAAAAATCTGTTTTAATGCTTTCTTCCCTGCAGCAAAGATAAAAGTGTGAAATAAAAATTCCTGCATCTATTGCAGCCCACGGATTTGTTATTACATTATCCTTTTTGTTTTTTACAAAAAAGTGTACTGAATCATCTGTAAAAATTACATTGACAGGCTGCTTGTTTCCACCTGAAGGTGCCAATATCGATGCTTGGAGAATTTTTCTTAAAAGCGGATTACTGTCCAGAAAAGCAGCTGAATTTCCTCCCCATTCTTTGTAAAAAGTGATTTCAGTATCTTTTTTGCGCTTGCTTCCTACAAGTTTTCTAAAGTTGCCATTTCTGAAGCTTTTTTCTTCTGGGTAACCCATCGAAATAACATTGGTTATAACTTCGTTGTCATTTACCTTTAAATGCTGCCTTAACAGTTCATTATTAAAAGTTCCGAGCCAGCAGGTGCCGATTCCCATAGCGGTTAATTCAAGAACTGCTTGCTCTTGTATAAAGCCTATGTTCTCCATATAGCCGTCTCTTTTTTCAGAAACAGCTGCTAGGCAATAAGGAGCCTGAATTTTCACATGACCGTTCAGAAAACCCATACCTACAGATTTTACATCCTCGTGTACCAGTTCCAGCCTTACTCCTATATCCTTGTACAGAGGATTAGCACATAAAAGCAATGACCTGACCTTATCTAATGTTATGTTATTAAAATCCTTGCTTTGATACTTCCTTACAGATGTTCTTTTTTCAATTATATTGTATAAATTCATACTGACCTCCGCGTATATACTATGGATTCAGTATAAATCCTGTAGTATACTACGTGGTCAATAGGTTTTTTAAAAGGATTTTTTCAAGGGGCAGTCAATATTATTCTCTATATTAGTTTTTACTCTGTTTAATATACTCTTGGAACGATTAATCTCTTCAATTTTCTTATCCAACTCAGTGAGTTTCTCATTTATGATTTCAGCTATTATTTTATAATCTACGTTATTTACATCCGTTAATAGAGACAAAACTTCCTTGGTTTCTTCAAGCGTTAGTCCGCAGGATTTGGCTTGCTTGATCATTATAAGAACTCTTATGGTTTCATCATTATACAGCTTATAACCATTGCTGTCCCTTTCAGGTGCCGGAATTAAACCAAGGCTTTCATAATATCTTAGGGTTTCAATATGTATATCTGTCAATTTCGATATCTGGCTTCTTTTATACTGCATAATTTCACTCCTACAATGCGGTTCAATAACACAAGTTTATCATATTATCTGTTATTTTATAATATTTTACATTAACTGAAATATTGTTTATAATATTTTGTAATGTAACCATATTTAGTAAGAAAAAGTTCATTATAATATTGTTCTGTTTATGGGGGAGAATTCCATGCAAAAGATTAAAAAAATAAATTTAATTGTTTTAATTATCGTGCTTTTAATTTCAGCTGTAACTACAATTATTCTTTTTAAAACAGGTATAGCAAAGATAAAACTTTATAATAGTTTGAATATAATTGATTTAATAATGTTTATCTTGGCAGCCTTGGCTTGGACATTTGGTTTAGCAGATATTTATAAAATGAAAAGGGACAAAAGGAAATTAGCACAAGTAAAATTTAATGTATCAATAGAGATTAAAAAGTTGTTTACCATATCAGTTATACTTCTACTTTTTATTTCAATATGCGAAATTATTCTTTTTATAATAGAAGGTGAAGCGGCCAGCTTGGCATTTGCCATGGTATTGATACCAACCTCGTGTACAAATTTGCTTCATAACAAGGCAAAAAACGCAATTTGTGAAAATGGTATATATCATTGGGGAGTATATCATCCGTGGAATAAGATAAAATCATATGAAATCAATGATAATGTTTTGAAACTGATGATAGAAGCAAAACTGCTTAGTAAGAATTATACAAACGAAATTAAGTTTTTCTTCGACATCAATGAAAGTGATAACATATCTGATTTCCTAAATTCCCAAAATAAATAATTAAGCCACCGGATTTACAATTATGCAATTAAATAATATAATAAAAACCGACGGTCGGAATTGATTAATAATGGAGGTTTTTATATGAATTGGATTTATCTTATTTTAGCTATTGGGTTTGAGGTAATCGGGACCACCGCAATGAAGTTCTCAAATGGATTTACAAAGCTATTGCCATCGGTGTTGATGGGTGTTTTTTATGTTCTTAGTTTGGGCTCATTGAATTTTGCTTTAAAGAAAATTGATGTTGGCGTAGCCTATGCGGTATGGTCGGGTGTTGGAACTTCTCTTATTGTAATAATAGGAATATTCTTCTTTAAGGAGCCTGTGAATACTTTAAAGATAGTATCAGTAATATTGGTTATTCTGGGTGTCATAGGCTTGAATTTAAGCGGAACGAGTCATTAAATAATCATTTTATTGACAATTGTAAATACTATATGTAAACTTATAAGTGAACTTAGCATTATTTTAGATGTATTATGAGTGAATATAATTAACTCAACTTATAAGGAGACGAAACATGAGTGATAATATCAAGACTTACAAGGACATCGATTCCTCCTTGTTAAAAGCAATACCAAACCCATCAAAACAGGCTTATGAAATTAAAATAAAAATTCCAGAATGTACCTTCCTTGGAGTTCAGGAACAGCCTGATTTTGCAACCATCTATCTATCTTTTTATCCCCAGAATAAAGTGATAGAGCTTAAGTCGCTAAAAAACTACATATACCATCTCAGAGATATTGTTGTTTCTTATGAAAGGCTTATAAATATTGTTTATGATAACCTTATGAAAGTCTATGAACCTGAAAGACTAAGGATAGTTATGGTCTGTAATCCAAGAGGCGGAATAAGCTCCAGACTTACGATTGATTCGGACTGGAAATCAAGGGGCGGGGAAGAGAAGTTCAAAGATTGGCTTGCACTTGATGATACATGGGAAGTTACCATGTAAACGAGAAAAAAGGGGGCCAGGTGCATAAATAAGCAACCTGGCTGGTTTCATAAGCTGTAGATCAGGCACTGAACTCATCATAAAAGCATTTGATTTTATAATCAAACATATCATTCTCTAATATGCCATCCTGTGTAAGTCTCGCATTAATGGTAGTTTTGCCTTCCATTATACTGTCATTGTCGACTATATCGTTCCAATTCTTTTTTCGCAGCATATTTTTATCAAGTGTGATAGTTATCTTATTTCCGTTTACGGTGTACTTTCCTGTGACTTCGTACTTGGCACCTGTATTGTAATCCTTGAAAAACTCAGGAGAATAGTACCACAAGGTAATTGTTGAATCCTTATTAAATTTAATGCCTCCTACGTATGGGAATATACCTTGACCTTCAATATACCAGTTGAGCTGTTGAAGGATTTGCTCTACATCTGCGCTTTTAGCAGGGGAGTATCCAAGCATCAGCATGTATCCGAATTCTTTACGTATAGGGTCTATATCCGGATCTGTTTTAATTTTGCTTATATAATCTGGTTTAAGTTCTTTGACTTTGGTGAGATGGTCTATCATTTCCTTTTTATGCTCATACCATTCAGGGTAATCCTTTTTCATAAGCACTCCGAGGGTACATGCATAATTGTAATGTGATAGATAGTATTTATAATCAAACTCCATAGACTGCTTAAATAAATCTAAGGCAGCCTTGAAATTTCCCTTTTTGTATTCGTTATAACCTTTTTCATTCAGTTCTTTGGCCTTGCTCAAACTGGATAAAGTATCGTTTATGTTTGGTTTTTTGTCAGTGCTTGATTCGATAGTAGTTGTCTGTTTGGTGGTATCAAAGCTGTTTACTGTACTTGGGTTTACAGTGGCAGCTTGGCTGTTAGTATCGTTATTGCTGCATGATGATGTCATAAAAACAATAAAGCAAATACTAAGAAAAACGGCAGGTCTAAAACATCTTTTCATTTTGCACCTCAGAAAATTATGCATATTTATTGCTCTTAAAATTAGACTTATAAGTTTAATAAAAAGTTCCTTTAATTAAATAAGAAAAATTAATTATTTGTTAGCTAAAAACCTATAAAAAACTAGATATACTTACATAATATTACTGATGATATCTTTAATATATATTTAGTCAATTATTTTTAAAATATGTTGAAAACACCACTGCATTATGGTAAGGTTATATTAGTAGATATTAGTACCAGGTAATAAAAATATGGAGGCAAAAAATGAGTAAACAATCAAACTCGGAAATTATAGGATTAGGTGCCTATTTACCTGATAGAAGACTTACAAACAACGATCTTGAAAAAATGGTAGATACCTCTGATGAATGGATAACAAGACGTACCGGTGTTAAAGAAAGACGCATATCACAAAAGGATGAATTTGCAAGTGATATGGCAATTAAAGCTGTTGAAGATCTGATGAGAAAAAATGATGTAAAAATAGATGATGTTGATATGATAATTGTAACTACATTTACACCTGATCATTTTTCACCAACAGTTTCTGCATTGGTTCAAGGACATTTTGACATACATGGTGCGGGAACTATGGATATTGCTGCAGGCTGCACGGGTTTTACCTATGCTTTATGTGTGGCAGATTCGCTCATTACTGCAGGAAACTTCAAAAAGATACTGGTTATAGCTTCCGAAACTATTTCAAAAGTAGTTGACTATGAAGATAGAAATACATGCATATTATTCGGTGATGCTGCTGTAGCAGCACTTTTGGAAGAGTCCAAGGGAAAAGGGTGTTTTATTGCGTCAAATTTTACTTCTGATGGAAAGCTTGCAGAAAATGTATACTGCAGTAACCTGTCAGACAAAATAAATGGAACTTTGGTTACAAAGCACAGGTTATTTAATCAGGAAGGGAAATTCCTGTATGAATATGTTTTAAAGAATGTACCTTCAGGAATTACAAGTTTACTGAACAAAGAGAACTTATCACTTGATGATATAGATTGGTTTGTACCACACAGTGCAAACCTTCGTATGATAGAGGCCATATGTAAAAAACTTGGATACCCTATTGAAAAAACTTTGATAAGCAATGATTATTATGGGAATACCTCATCTGCATCTATTCCTCTTGCAATTTATCTTGGCATTGATGAAAACAAAGTCAAAAAGGGAGATAAACTGCTGCTGTATGGATTTGGAGGAGGATTAACTCATGGTGGGGTAGTAGTAGAGTGGTAATTGTAATTATCTGAAAGTTAAAAAAGGCTGCTCTGGCAATATTGCGTAATACCAGGAAATGGTATAATATTCAATTATTGTTATTTTAGGAGAAGCAGCATGAAAGAAAAAGTTCTATCTATTATATTTTTTTCAGTAGCAATAATTTTGTTTATTTCAGGTTTTGTAGCAACCGACGGCGGGATTTCAATTTGGGTAATTGTTGCAGCAGATATCTTTGCTGTCCTGGGTGCAGTTACATTACCGGTAAGTAAAAAAAAGCATAAATATAATTGATCCCCAAAATTTTAAAGATGTATTCAGCTGAATACATCTTTAAAATGCTTAAAATACTCTATTGTTTCCTTAATATCTTTTTCATCCCTGAAGGCACCAAGCATTTTCCCTGTTTCAATAGCGAAATCCACGTATGCATTTGCCTTTGCAGTTATAACATTTCCATCTATTTCAACATCTTTTCCGGTGTATATACTTTTGCTGAAAGCAGTATATTGGTCTGGAGGAAGAGTTGTTGTGAACCTTTTACCATTAAGCACACCAGCTCTTGCCAGTGCAATAGGCCCGGAGCATATAGCTGCCAGAATTGCACCCCTATTATTCATTTCTACAATAGACTCCTTAAGCTGAGAGTTATTAATTAAGGGTTTTGGGTTCCCTCCGGGAATAATCAGAACACAGGCGTTGTCGGGATTGAAATCGGTAAGGTTTATTGAAGGTATGATATCAAAGCCTTCATAAGATGTAACATTACAGTCATCCAGACTTACTGTCAGGATTTCACCCCTGGTTTTCATAAAATAGCATGCCAGAATAACTTCAAATTGTACAAATCCATCATATACAAGTACGTATGTTTTCATACCAACACCCCCAAACTATGCTTAAGTAAGAAACTATTTTTTTTTCTTTTTTCCTTTTCCTTCGTAAGTACGTTCCATGTACTTCCACATTGAAAAACCAAATGGTATTCCGGCAAGCATAAAAACAGTCAAAGTAATGAGTAAGTCATAAACAAATGAAAGTGATGCGATATATTTTAATGAAAAACCGGCATCAAATGCTACATTTAAAAAAGTGGCAATAAGACCAACGGGTATACCCCATCCTATAACACTTCCTACAATTATATAATGAGCTTTGCCCTTGCTTTTTATTTTTTTCCATCGCTCAATAGCCTTGGAGTCCATTAAGAATCCTCCTTTATCGGATGGAAATATTCTAACACATTAAAATAATGGTATCAATGCTGAAAAAATACTCAAGGGATGAAAACGCAATAAGAAATAAATCATTAAGAAATGAATTCAAAAGGTTAAATTCGAGCTTTTCGTTCCAATAAACCAAGAAGTCTTACAGGGAATAAGACTACAGTCACTATAATGAGGAATATTGATTCTACTATAAATCTAAAGTAATAACAAAGTCTTTCCATACTAACCTCCTTTAAAACTCCTCTTAAAATATTATTCGTCAAAAAACTCAAAATATTATATTAAATTAATGTTACAAAATGTAATAGAAAGTTAAATAGTGTACTAATTATGCTTTCATTTAAATATACGAATTGTTGAATAAAAAAGTTCTCTAAAAATAATATTTGTAATACAAATGTTACATTATATTTTACATAAATTGAATCTATATAAATGATTGCCTCTTTTTGATTTTAAAATACATATATAAAAAGGAAAACTTAACGGGAACATAATATGTTCCCGCTTTAGATAATGATGCATTAGTAATGCTATTTAATTATTCCCAGGATTATTAGTAATACAATGTATAAAAGGAAAAAAATCAAGGCACGCGAGACGAGAGATGCACATTTTTTCGAGGTTTTACAAACTGTGTATGGTAAAAGCTTTAAATAGTTCATAAGGCCAACAGATTTAATACTGTATGATCTCACAAACATTCCCCCACAATATATTCTTAGGTAATTATAATATGATGGAGAAAATAGAAAGGTTACACTTTTTTATAAATAAATTTGGAAATATAAAGGCAATAATATTATTTAGCGTTTTGAGATTATAAAATATAGTGTAGCTTATTTTTTGAGTTCTCTTCAGGGGGATTACATATGAGTTTAGACAGAGCACTAAAAGTAATAGCAGATAATTCAAGGGATGCAATATTGGTCCTCGATCAAAAACATGATGTCATTTATGCAAATAAGGCGATGGAAAAGCTGGTTGGTTTACGCCGGACAGAAATAACAGATAAAACAAGCCTGGATATAATTAAATCCATAATTCCGGACTTTGAATTTTCTGAATATCAGGAGAATTTTGACTCTATATTCAGCGGAAGTAATTATAAGGCTTCAATCTATAGAATTGAAGGTAATTACATAATTTCAATAATGTTTGACAATAAAACTGCAGAAAGAACAAATCATAATTATTTTGAGGAAGATGTAGTTTTTAAAAAATCACACGGAAAGCCTCATGATAAAGCAGGCAGTTTAACCTATCTGGGGTTCCATGACGCCCTTACAGGACTATATAACAGGGCATTCTTTGAAGAAGAGCTTTCAAGGATTGATTCAGGCCGCAATTTACCTTTTGCAGTAATTATGGGTGACCTTAACTGCTTAAAGCTTGTAAACGATGTTTTTGGTCATAATGCAGGGGACAGGCTTATTTTAAGTGCTTCCTACATACTCCTTAAATGCTGCAGAAGAGATGATGTCGTTGTAAGGTGGGGGGGAGACGAATTCATTATTTTGCTTCCGCAGGCAGATGAGAAAGCAGCTTTACAGCTTTGTAAAAGAATAAGAAAGAAATGCTCCGAGTATCAGCAAATGCCTGTTAAACTTAGCATTGCACTAGGTTATGCAGTAAAAAGGAATTCAAATGATAAAATTTATGATATTATGAGGGAAGCTGAAGATATGATGTATTCCGACAAGCTTTTGGACAGCCAGTTAATTAAGGATTCAGTTATTCAGGCTCTTAAGAAAGACTTGTCATTAAGGGGTGTCGAGTCTGAGCACTGTACTGAAGTAATGAAACTCATAGGTGAGAAAGTAGGTAAGGCGGCAGGTTTAAGTGAAACTGAACTTTTAAAACTTATGCTTGTGATTGAGTACCATGATATTGGTTATGCGATCATTCCAGATGAAATCATAATCAAACAGATGCTTTCTGATACCGACAAAAAACTTATACAAAAGCACTCGGAAAAAAGCTATAGGATAGTCGAGTATTCTCCTCAGGTTTGCAGTGCTGCAGACGCAATACTTTCACACCATGAAAGATTTGATGGTAATGGTTACCCAAGAGGATTAAAAGACAAAGATATACCACTTATATCAAGAATATTTGCGATAATAGACGCTTTTATGGCAATGGTATCTGATAGGCCTTATAGAAAAGCAGTACCAATAGATACGGCTGTCCAGGAAATTAAAAAGTGCGCAGGAAGTCAGTTTGACCCTGATATTACAGATATCTTTCTTAAAATTTTAAATGAAAATATTGATATGTTTATGCAGCCCTTGTGTTAATATACTCTTCTAATCATATCGTCAAATTCGAATAGAATAGTTTTTTCGTCAAGTCTTCTATCGCGTATGTATGTAAAAACATCCTGAATTTCTTTTGACAGGAAGGTTTCATTACAGCCTGCGCAGTAATAGACAGGGGAGTTCTTCACTGTTATTATCTTACCGTTAATTTTTTTTTGTGCAGGTATTGAATGAATTGTTGTTGGTTTCCCGCAAAAAATACACTTAATAAGTTTCATAAGAATGATATCTCCTGAAAAAAATAAAGTCACTTAATATTTACCCATATAATTATATATATCTGGCTATGGAATGTCAAAACTTACTTTGTCTTCTTTAATATAGCATTTTGAACCAAGCTGCGCAGACAACATGTTAATTTTGTTTAACAGCTGCATAGCATTTGTCCCAGTTACTGGCACAACCTGCGATTTTGAAGCTATTTTAAAGGGAATGGCCGAAAGACTTTTTACTTTGCCACCATTGTATGTTATATCCAAGAAAAAACCTTCCTGATTAGATAAATCATTTTGATCCGAAATAAAGTTCCCAAGACTGTAAACTATGGGCTTGCCTTTATAAATCTCAATACCCTTGATGTGATGCGGGTGATGTCCAAGGATCATGTCTGCACCCATATCCATTATGTTATGCGCAAAATCCTGCTGGCCAGGGTACAAGGTGGTCTCATACTCAATTCCCCAGTGAAGGGAAACAATAATTATGTCTACTGATGGTCTTAACTTTGTAATGTCTTCTTTTATATAATCAATGTTTTTGGGGGCAACGCCGGCCTTTGAAGCACCTGCTTCAAAGCGAAGCGGCGGATTACCCTTGTATTCTGCATCTGCCATATCGGTGTAAGCTAAAAAACCTATCTTCAAGCCGTTTTTTTCAATAATTACAGGCTTGCGTGCTTCATCAATATTTTTTCCTGCACCTATATGTTTAATGCTGTTTTTATCAAGTATATCAAGTGTATCGAATAAACCTGTATCATAATAATCAAGTATATGGTTATTTGCAAGGTTCAAGATATTATAACCTGCATATTTTATACCGCTAAAAGCTTCAACATCATTTTTAAGTACATATTTTCCTCCAACCTGTTCTATCCCTGAAAGGCTGCGTTCACTGGAAGTAATTGATTCTTCAAGATTGCCGAATACAATATCGCCCTTTTTAAAATAATCTGTTATTTTCTCAAATGGATATGTGTAATCCTTTTTAAGTCTCTGGAGATTGGATTTTACTCCTCTTCCCAAAAGAATATCACCTGTGGCAAAGATTCTGATTTCCTTGGTTTCCTTTTTTACTGCAGGTAAGGAAGATAAAACATTTGCCTGTACAGGTGAAATCTGTGAAGTAGATACTTGAACAGTTGAAGACGATATGGCGGCAGCTGCCGGTTCACTGTTGTCGTGTGATATTTTCAGCAGTACCAGAGGTACTGCAATTATTATAACTGGGATTAAAAACAGAGCCTTTTTCATAGATACACTCCATTAATTTTTTCTTATTGTTATTTTTCCCATATTGTTTTTTACTTTAACTACTGTAGGATAAGTGTTTGAAGAAAAATCGTTTGCTTCAGTCATGCCGATAGTTTCGAAGCTTATTTTTGAAGTGGCGGGTGCACAGATTTCAACAGTTCCGATATCGTTTTCATAGCTATAGTTTTTACCTTCTGTATAGTAACTGTTTGTATATATGTTTCCTGTGTTTATAGTTACTTTTGAACCTCCGGTCAATATGCCGCTTTTTAGTTTCAAATTGGATATGTCACCTGAGAAAACCAGGCAGCCTTTCATGTGTAATATTTCACAGTTTCCGGTGTCTATACTTCCATCTATGATATTGCATGATATGTCATCAACAAATTTAACCGAGCCTGTCTTAACATTAAAGTGTACTGAATCAACTTTTATTGGAAGGTAAACCTTGAGGTCTATTGATTTACCGGCATCTTCCTTGATAAGCCCGTCATATCTTGATTTGAAGTTGATTGTTGAGTTATCCTGACTTTCGTTTATTTCAAACTTTGCCAGTTCTTCTTTGAGGATTTCTTCAGAACTGTTGCCTCGAGTACGCTTGGTGGATTCAATTTTAACGTCATCCTTATTCCAGGTATAAAATTCAATATTTGCATTATCACAATCAAAATTAATTTTCACAGCATTTTTTACGCTATATGTCTTCTCGCTATAGGCCGTAGCCTCTTTTTTAGGAAGTATTTTAAAATCCGATGAACAGCTGGTTAGAAATAATGAAGCAGCTATTAATAAGATAAAAAGTCTAAGTGAACGTTTCAAGCCTTTGTACCTCTTTTCGTTCGCTGAAGTTGTAGTAAAGTAAATATACCATAATAATACAAAAGTACACAAATATTTCCTCAGGTTATATTTTTACTTATTTGACGTTATTCAGCACCATAAGTTTCATTAATCAAAGGAACTGATTAAGTGATATAAACATCCTCATTTTTAAAATGGATTTGTCCTTTTGGTAATGCTATAATTTAATTCAGATATAAAAACTGGATCTGTTTTTCATAGTTTGTTTAATGTTATTTAACTACAATCTAGCTGATAAGGATGATGAGCTTGCAGGATTTTGTACACCTTCATGTCCATACTGAATACAGCCTTCTCGACGGCGCCAACAGGATAAAAGATCTTATAAGGCGTGTCGGTGAACTTGGCATGCATAGTATTGCAATAACCGACCATGGTGTAATGTACGGTATTGTGGACTTTTATAAGGAAGCAGTTAAAAACAGCATAAAACCAATACTTGGCTGTGAAGTGTATACTGCCCGCCGGACAAGATTTGACAAGCAGGGCGGTGTTGATTCGGAGCAGGGGCACCTTGTGCTTCTTGCTGAAAACATGACAGGTTATAAGAACCTTATGAAAATAGTTTCGGCAGGCTTTGTTGACGGCTTTTATTACAAGCCCCGCATTGACTGGGAGATACTCGAGAATTATCATGAGGGGATTATTGCATCAAGCGCATGTCTTTCAGGGGATATTCCTAAAGCTCTTATCAATAATGATTATGAACAGGCAAAAAAGCTTGCCTTAAAATATAATGGTATTTTCGGACAAAATAACTTTTACCTCGAGCTTCAGATAAATGGAATAAACGAACAGAATCTTGTAAATCAGGGGCTTATCAAACTTAGCAAGGAAACAGGCATACCTCTGGTTGCAACGAATGATGCACATTATCTTCGCCGCGAAGATGCAAAGGCACATGAAATACTTCTTTGCATACAAACTGGTAAAACTATTAATGATGAAGACAGAATGAGGTTTACAACTGAAGAAATCTATGTAAAGTCACCTGAAGAAATGTACGATATGTTTAAAAATATTCCTGAAGCTATTGAAAACACTGTAAAAATAGCTGAACGCTGTAATGTTGAAATAGAATTTCACAAACTTCATTTACCGCAGTATCAGGTCCCGGATCAAAAAGAGCCCTATGAATATCTGAAAGGGCTTTGCTATGAAGGGTTGAAAAAAAGGTTTGGAGAAAGTATTGATGAGGAAAAGATTGGAAAGCTTGAGTATGAGCTTTCTATTATAAAACAAATGGGGTATGTGGATTACTTTCTTATAGTGTGGGATTTCATCAAGTATTCCAAGGACCATGGAATAATGGTAGGTCCCGGAAGAGGTTCAGCTGCAGGAAGCCTTGTAGCTTACTGTCTCGGGATAACCAATGTTAACCCATTAAGGTTCAGTCTTCTCTTTGAAAGATTTCTTAATCCAGAAAGAATAAGTATGCCTGATATTGACGTGGATTTCTGTTATGAAAGGCGTCAGGAAGTAATAGATTATGTAGTTGAAAAATACGGCAAGGACAGAGTTGCCCAGATTATAACCTTTGGAACAATGGCTGCACGCGCGGCTATAAGGGATGTGGGAAGAGCTTTAGACATTCCATATAATGAGGTTGATATTGTCGCAAAAATGATACCTTTCCAAATAGGTATGAATATAGACAAGGCTCTGGAATTAAATCCTGATATGAAGAAGCTTTATGATGACGATGAAAGGGCGCAGCTGCTTATAGATACAGCCAAGCTCCTTGAAGGAATGCCAAGACATGCTTCGACTCATGCAGCAGGCGTAGTAATTTCAAAGGATCCTATTACTGAATATGTTCCATTGCAAAGAAATGAAGAAAGTATAACTACACAGTTTACAATGGGACTTCTAGAAGAACTCGGGCTGTTGAAAATGGACTTTCTTGGACTTAGAACTCTGACGGTTATCAGGGATGCTGTTGAACTTATAAAAAGAAACTATGGTGTAAGTATTGATCTTGATAACATGGATATGGATGATGCCAATGTATACAAAATGATCGGAGACGGTAAAACCTCCGGAGTATTTCAGCTTGAAAGTGCAGGTATGACGCAGTTTATGAAGGACCTTCAGCCTTCATCTCTTGAAGACATAATAGCTGGAATATCCTTGTACAGGCCCGGCCCAATGGATCAGATACCAAGATATATAAAAAATAAAAACAATCCGAAGGAAGTAAAATATCATCACCCGCTTCTGGAAAAGATTCTTGATGTAACATATGGCTGTATGGTTTATCAGGAACAGGTTATGCAGATAGTACGTGACCTTGCAGGTTATTCAATGGGACGTTCGGATCTTGTCAGAAGAGCAATGTCAAAAAAGAAAATAAGTGTTATGGAGCAGGAAAGACAGAACTTCATTCATGGAATAACCGACGAGAACGGGGATATAATTGTTAATGGTGCAATCAGAAATGGTGTGGATGAAAAGACTGCTAACAAAATCTTTGATGAAATGATGGATTTTGCAAGCTATGCTTTCAATAAATCCCATGCTGCAGCGTATGCTGTCGTAGGTTATCAGACTGCCTGGTTAAAATACTATTACCCTGTTGAATTTATGGCTGCTCTTTTAAACAGTTTTTTAGGAAGCAGTGAGAAAATATCCGAGTATGTCCATGAGTGCAAGAAAATGAATATAGAGGTTTTGCCTCCGGATATAAACGAGAGCTATGTTAAATTCACTGTTGTAAACGCTAAGATAAGATTTGGAATGGCAGCAGTAAAGAATGTAGGAGAAAATGCAGTACGTTCAATAATAGAGGAACGTGAAAAGGATGGACCATTTAAAGGACTGAGGGATTTTTGTGAAAGAATAGGCAGCAGGGACATAAATAAAAGATGTATTGAAAGCCTTATCAAGTGCGGCGCATTCAGTTCTTTCGGAGTATACAGATCAAAGCTTTGTGCTGTTTATGAAAAAATGATTGACGGAATACAAGCTTCAAGGAAGCGGAATATGCAAGGACAGCTGTCTATTTTTGAGTTTTCAGATAACAAGGAAGAAATAGGAGCAGTTGAAGAAGAGTACCCTGATATTAAAGAATACCCGGTAAAAATGCTTCTTTCCATGGAAAAAGAAATGCTTGGTCTTTATATTTCCGGACATCCTTTAAGTGAATATGAAAATGAAATAAGCACCAAGGTTTCATTGTTCAGTAAAGACTTGAATTCAGGTGAGCAGGAATCAATTGAAATGAATGCTTTTAACGATACGAAGACTATTCGTGACGGAATGACTGTATCTGTCGGAGGAATAATAACAGGCAAGAAAACCAAAACTACAAAGAGTAATAACCTGATGGCTTTTATTACCCTGGAAGACCTTTACGGAATTATGGAGGTAATTGTTTTTCCCGCTGTACTTGCCAAGTTCTCGGGTTTGTTGACTGAGGAAAACATTGTACTAGTAAATGGGCGAATAAGTGTTAAAGAAGACGAGGCACCAAAAATTATTGCCGATACTGTCCTTCCTTTAAAATCAACGTTACAAGGTGATACACCTGAAACTGAAAAAAAGATTGATTACAAAAACAGAAAGCTGTTTTTAAAAATAGAAAACACAGGTGATGCGGTTTTTATGAAATCACTGGCAGCTCTTCTTGAATTCTTCAGTGGAAATATTCCTGTCCTGATATATGACGGCGAGAAAAAACCGGTTGAAGAATGCTGGAGAAAATATTCTGTAACCCTCAATGAAACGCTTCTGAACGAGTTGGAACAGAGGCTTGGAACTCCAAACGTAAAAGTTGTTTAGTATGGAAACCGGTATATATGGCAATGATAATTCTGTGTATCGCTAGCTGTTTTATCTTGCCAACAGGTTAAGAAAAAGGAATTCTAGCACATTAAAAGATATATAGTAAAATATTGATTTTTGTAGGTAAATAATATATAGTAATGTCGAGGTGGTTTCATGGATTCAGATTTGGAGAAAGTCCTGGGCGATTACATTGCAATAAGGGCAGAAGAGAATGGCGTAACTATAATCGGACTTACACGAGGCAAAGACACAAAGTTCCACCATACTGAAAAGCTTGATAAGGGAGAAGTGCTTTTAGCTCAGTTTACCGAGAATACCTCTGCAATTAAAATCAGAGGCAAGGCTAAAATACTATGTAAACATGGGGAAATATATTCTGGTGAATAAAATCAAAGGGGCGTGTTCATATGTGGACGGTAATCTATATGGCCCAAAGTAAGGAGATTGCCACCAAACTTGAAGAATTGTTAAGTAATGAAGGCATTCTTGTCAAGTTAAGGCCAATTAGTAAAAACCACGAAAACAATGATAACTATTATGAAGTGCTTGTTCCGGAAGCTGAAGTTGAAGAAGCACACAGCGTAATTATAGAAAAAGGTTATTAATTTTTTATGATTTCAAAAATCCCGTGTTAAAGCTACACGGGTTTACTATTTTTATACCGGTTGGTGATAATTAATGTTTGCATCTGAAACGGAATTTGTTGTAAGATATGCGGAAACAGACCAGATGGGGATTGTACACCATTCAAACTATCCAATATGGTTTGAAGCGGGACGTACAGACTTTATAAAAAAAATGGGACTTCCATATTCAAAGGTTGAAGAAATGGGATTCATGCTTCCATTAATAGGGCTTAAATGCAATTACAAAAGTGCATCAAAATATGAAGATAATATTGTTGTAAGAACACAATTAAAAGAGATTACTCCTGTAAGGGTTGTTTTTTATTATGAGGTATACAGAAAAGAAGAAGCGAATCCTTTGGCCACGGGAGAAACCACTCATGTGTGGACAGACAAGGCTCTTAAGCCGGTTAATATTAAAAAACACTCTGATGAAATATACCAGCTTCTTAAAAAAAGCATAATGTGATGAAAAAATATATTTTTCTTAAAAATTAAATTATAATTGAAAGAAAATAATGATTTGTGTTAAACTAGTCATGACAATTTTTGTTCTGGTGGTGAGTCGGTGAATATTCCAAACCTTTTAACAATTATAAGGTTTATTATAATACCTATATTCGGGTATTTTTTATACTTTGAAAGCTATACAATAGCGGTTTTGTTATTTCTTTTAGGTGGTCTTACGGATGTGCTTGATGGGTACATAGCAAGAAGGTTTAACAAGGTAACATCCTGGGGTAAGCTAGCTGATCCTGCCGCAGACAAGCTAATGCAGATAACTGCCCTTGTTGTGCTTACAGTGAACAAACGTATACCTTTCCCAATATTAATAATAGTAGCAGCAAAGGAAATATTCATGGGTATCGGAAGCATATTCCTTTTGAAAAAGGAACATCATGTTGTTTCATCAAGCTGGTGGGGAAAGTTGGCTACAGTAATCTTTTATCTCGCTGTAGTAGCCATTATAATTTTCAGAATGAATGAACCTGCAAGCGGTATAGTTGCTGGAATTGCCATTCTACCTACAATTTTTGCTTTTATAATGTATGTAAAAACTTTCAGTTCAATCAGAAAAGAAGCCAGGCAATAGTACATATCAAACCCGGGGCAAGAGTACCGGGTTTTTTAATATAAAACCTTGAATAAAGCGCTTATCATTTCAAACTTTATTTATTTCTTATATTTATATTTTTTAACCCTTATGTTAATATAATATAAATCATCATTTTTAGACTACAATTAATATAAGAGGTTTTCTGGTGTTTGGATATATACTTCCGGAAAAGCCGGAGTTAAAAATAAGAGAATATGAAATGTTCAGAGCATATTATTGTGGTGTTTGCAAGTCTATTGGAAAAAGATGCGGTCAGTCCAAAAGATTTTTGCTGAACTACGACACAACTTTTCTTGCACTGTTTTTATCTTCTTTAGAGGGTGAAAATGTTCATGTCTGTCCCCAGAAATGTATTGCTCATCCCGTAAAAAAAAGACATATCGCAAAAAATACAAAAGCAATAGATTATGCATCAGACATAAATGTCCTGCTTGCGTATTATAATTTATTGGATAACTGGAAGGACGAACGATCTGTAAAATCAGGTACAGCGGCCTTGCTTCTTAATTCTGCAAAAAAGAAATTGATGAAGGAACACAGTGAAAAATGTGTTATAATTGAAAAAAGGTTACAGGAATTGTCCAAACTGGAACAAGAAAAGTGTAGTTCAATGGACAGGGCTGCCGAACCTTTTGCCAAGCTTATGGAAGAGATTTTTGCCTACAAGCCGCTTTGCGCAGATGAAAAGATTGAAAAAGCTTTAAGGTGGATTGGCTATAATGTAGGGAAATGGGTTTATATCGTTGATGCATTTGATGATATAGAAAAGGATATTAAAAAAAATTCATATAATCCACTTTTGCTGCAATACGGGTATAATAAAGAAACTGCCGAAAAATTCAGGGAAAGTATAAAGTCCAAAGTTGAGTTTAATTTGACTTATGCACTTGGAGAAATTGCGAGAACATGCGAGCTTCTGGATTTTAAAAAGAACAAGGGGCTTGTTGAGAACATCATATATATGGGAATGCTGCGTAAGACGGAGCAAATATTAAAGATAGGGGTTGCATGAAATTGAGAAATCCATATGAAGTTTTAGGAATTAAAGAAGGTGCAAGTGACGAGGAAATTAAAAAAGCATACAGGGAAGCGGTAAAAAAATACCATCCCGATCAATATCAGAACAATCCTCTTTCTGAACTTGCTGAACAAAAATTGAGAGAAATAAATGAAGCATATGAATACCTGACGAAAAATGGCTCAAGCAAGGGTTCTTATGATACTTCTACAAATTCAAGTTGGAATAATTCAAATAGCAATGATTTTTACAAAAGTGTAAGATCATACATCAACAGAGGAAACATAGGGGCTGCGGATAGTATGCTTGAAGGTTCCTCCGACAGGGGAGCAGAGTGGTATTATCTTAAAGGCTTGGTTTGTTTAAGAAAAGGTTGGTATGACGAAGCACGTAACAATATTCAAAATGCAGCAAATATGGATCCATCAAACTATGAATATAGAAATACTTTAAATAAGCTTAACAATTCAAATGGAGCATATCGTAACGCATCATTCGGCAGAGGCTATAACAGTGGTCCTGACATGTGTCAGGTATGTCAATGCTTATGGTGTTCAGACTGCTGCTGCGAGTGTGCCGGCGGTGATTTGATAGACTGTTGTTAATAGGATGAATTAAGGAGAAGATATGTCGGGAAGAAATAATTCATTTAGTGCCAGAAAGGTAGCCTTCGGTGGGATACTTCTTGCTCTTTCAGCTTTAACGCTTGTGCTTGCTTCCATACTGCCCACTTCAAAGCTTGCACTATATGCATTAAGTACATTTTATGTTGCCGTATTTATAATAGAGTTTGGAATTAAATCTGGTTGGGTGTTTTATATAGCATCAGCCCTGCTTGGATTTGTTACCATGAGAGGTTTTTCGGCTCCTTTTTTATATGCTGCATTCTTTGGCATATACGGTGTTATAAAGTTTTATATTGAAAAGCTAAATAATATCCTGCTTGAATACATACTAAAAATTATTTTCTATAATATAATACTTTTTGCAGCAATCACTTTTATAAGCAATTACATTATGGGACTTGTAAAGGTGGATTTCCCATGGTGGATAGTTATTGTTGCATCAGAAATAGTTTTTATAATATACGATTATGTCTTATCCATGCTACTTCAATATTATAAGGATAAGTTAAGACGTTTTTTAAAAAAATAGTTAAGTACCGCTTCAAAGTAATATGCATTTAAGGGTGGCTTAAAATGGAAAATAAAAAATTACTACGCCTTATTTGTGTTGTTTTGGTACAAATAGCAGTTATTGATATCATTCTCGGTATTCTTGTCATCAAAAAAAACGGCGGTAATAAAAATACCGCCAAACAAAATTCTATAGTACATAGTTCAGATACAACAGTCCATCAAAGCAGTAGAAAGGAAGCTAAAGCTTCTGAGGTCAAAAACCGTCAACTCATTTATAAAAGCGTTGATGAGAAAATTGCTTCCCTGATATATAAAAGACCTGTAACACTTTACTATCCAAACCCTGATCCCTCTAATAATTTTTCATTATTTGAAGGAAACTTTTTGTCTTTGATATATTCAAAACCCATTAGGACTTATTTCTCGAAAAAAGAAAATCCAAACTTTAATCAAAAGTATTTATCACTTGTATACCGTAAACCGCTTTTTAATATCACCGATACTGGAGACATAAAGCTTGCAGCTGATGAACCCTTCATGCAGGATTTCGTAGCTACTGCTTATGATCTGTCATATGAAAGCTGCGGTAAGTACCCACAGCACCGTGAATACGGAATTACATTCAGCGGTAAAAAAGCAGTAAAGGGAAGAACCGTTGCTGTTGATCCGAGCATTATTCCGCTTGGCAGTCTAGTTTACATAAAGTTCCCAATGCCGTACCAGCAAATGACAGGTTGGTATACTGCTGAGGATACTGGGAGTAAGATAAAAGGCAAGATTATAGATATTTACCTTGGTGAATCGGCGCTGATAGAAGCACGACAATTTGGCCGAAGAAACGTTGAGATTATGGTTGTAAACAGCCGATAAACCATTGTAAATAATTACATAGAGGATATCACGAATGCATGTCGAAATTATGTTAACTAATGGGTACGACATAGGGAGGTTAACATGAAAAAGCTGCTTTCGCTGATATCTTTTTTGTTAGTAGTAATAATCATCAGTAGTACGTCCTTTGCAGAAGCTAATGTAGATTATGAAAAGGCCAATGTCGGAATAGTAGTCAGGGGCGAGATGGTATCACAATGGTCAGTTGAGCCTGTGACCTATAGCGGAAGGATTTATATTGAAGCTTCTGCTATTGACAAATTGGGGGCATCAGTAACTCAGATTAATAACAGTGATGTAACTATATTAAAAGATGGTAATTTAATATCTTTTAGTGTAGGAAAACCTGTAGTTACCATAAATGGAATGGTAAATAATCTGGATGCATCTCCAATACTTATAGGAAATACTGTAATGATACCTGTCAGGCATGTAGCTGAAGCAATGAAATTAAGTGTTTTATGGGATCAGAGAAGCTCCAGCGTTTTGGTTGATACAGACAGTTCCTACCTTGATTTGCATAAAAACGGGTTTAGGGTTGTCATAGACCCAGGACATGGCGGCAGTGAAACGGGAGCGTTTATCGGACGGCTATATGAAAAAAATATCAACTATGATGTTTCATCCAGAGTATATTCAATGCTTAAACAGCAGGGTGTTGATGTTTATATTACCAGAACCGGGGATTATACAGTTGGCCTCTATGAGAGATCCAAAATGGCAAATGAACTGAATGCTGATTTGTTTGTAAGTATCCATAACAATGCAATGCCCGGGAAAAGCGGTGTAAATGGAAGTATGGTGCTTTATTATCCGGATAATAAAATAGTTAATGGATTAACGGGAGAAAATATTGCTTCAACAATGGTTAAAAACCTGTCATTAGCTTTAAACACCAAAAACCTTGGCATTGTTTCAAGGCCGGGACTGGCTGTTTTGAGAACAACAAATATGCCTGCAGTCTTGGTAGAGCTCGGGTTTATGACAAACCCCAATGAACTTAGTAGAATAATATCTGAAAGCTTCAGAATAAAAGCAGCACAGACGATTACACAATCAATAATTAATGTTATGAATAACAGGTAGTCAATTAAGAAAGTTGCCATAAGCATCGAATTACTTCGTTACACGGCGGACTCGAAGTGCTCACATATAACAATATGCTCCGCGCTTCTCGCCTTGTGTGCCTAGTACTTCTCGCTTCTAACAACTTTCACATAATATAAGTTTATATAAAAGCAGTTCTTCACAGCCCTTATCGACTCTAGCGGTAGCGGCTGTGTTTTTTGTTGTTTCATATGTTATAATAACCATATAAACATATTGCCTGTTAACTATTTGACGGCATAAGGGGGAAGAATTTAAAGTTTATGCGAATAGCAGTTATTGACGGACAGGGCGGCGGAATCGGCAAAGCTATTGTTGAAAGGCTTCGCAGAGATCTTCCGGAGGATGTTGAAATTATAGCATTGGGAACTAATGCCGCTGCTACGGCAATGATGCTGAAAGCCGGTGCAAATGAAGGGGCTTCAGGAGAAAATGCTGTAGTGTATAATGCAGGGAAGGTAGACATAATTGCAGGTGCCATAGGCATTGTAATAGCTAATTCAATGATGGGGGAACTTACTCCGGCTATGGCGAAAGCAATAGGGGAAAGCTGTGCAAAGAAAATACTTATTCCTCTTAATAAATGTAATATAGATATTGTGGGGGTAAAGTCAGAGCCTTTACCGCATTATATAGAAAACCTGGTTGCAGCAATAAGGGCTCTTATTGCTGGGAAAACAAACGATTAACTAAAAATTATTATTATAGAGGTGACTTATATGTGTGAAGCAAACGCATATGTTGTTGATGATGAAGGTAAGGAAACCCTGCTTCTCGAAGGTGTGGACAAGGTAATACCTGAAGATGAAAAGCTTATTCTTGAAAATATTTTCGGGCAAAGAAAGATTATAAAAGCAAAAATTAAGGAATTGGCATTGGTAGACCATAAAATTATTCTGCAAAAATAAGAGGTAAAATTATATATGAATGAAAAAGCACTAAGAGTGCTGGAATTTGACAAGATTGTGCATAAGGTATGCGATCTCACATCATCCAGCCTGGGAAAGGAGATTGCAAAGGATCTTCACCCTCAAAAGAGCTTTGGCAAGGTATCACAGCTGTTAAAGGAAACTTCAGATGGGGTAAGTTTCATTGCCCGAAAAGGAAGGCCTCCGCTGGGGGGAATCCATGATATAAGGGATAGCCTTAAAAGAGTATCTCTCGGAAGTATGCTTAACCCTATTGAACTGCTGAGGATATCAGATGTCCTTATGGCATGCAGAAACCTGAAAAGCTATGCATCAGAGGGCATTACTCTGGACGATGATAATGTTGTGAATGGTTTTATAAGATCTCTGGAAGCTAATAAAAGAGTTGAAGATGAAATAAGGATGGCTATCCTTAATGAGGAAGAAATATCCGATCAGGCAAGCCCGGCACTTTCATCCATAAGGCGCCAGGTAAGACAGCTGCAGGATTCAATAAAAGAAAAGCTCAATAGTATTGTAAGGTCCTCAAAATATCAAAAGTTTATGCAGGATGCAATCGTTACTATGAGAGGTGACAGATATGTTGTTCCTGTAAAGCAGGAGTACAGGAATGAAATTCCCGGTCTGGTTCATGATTCATCTTCAAGCGGTGCTACAATTTTCATAGAACCTATGGCTGTAGTAAATGCAAATAACGACATTAAGCAGTTGAAAATCAAGGAGCAGCTCGAAATAGAACGCATATTGATGGAGCTTACCTCACATGTAGCTGAAATAGCTGATAAGCTTGAATCAGATGTCGTTATTTTAAGTAAGCTGGACTTTATTTTTGCAAAAGCAAGGTTAAGTCTTGATTATAGCTGTGTGTGCCCTATGCTTAATAATAAGGGAAAGATTCTTATAAAAAAGGGAAGACATCCGCTTATAGATAAGAAAGTTGTTGTACCTATAGATTTTTGGATAGGCAGCGATTTCAAAACTCTTGTTGTAACCGGTCCTAATACAGGTGGTAAGACAGTAACTCTAAAAACAGTGGGCTTGTTTACACTTATGGTTCAGGCAGGACTTCATGTACCGGCAGGTGACGGTACCGTGATGAGTGTTTTTGATAATATTTATGCTGATATCGGGGATGAGCAGAGTATAGAGCAGAGCCTGAGCACCTTTTCCTCTCACATGAGAAACATTGTTAATATACTTAAAGAAGCTGATGATAAATCACTTGTGCTGTTTGATGAACTGGGAGCAGGTACCGACCCTACAGAAGGAGCAGCTTTAGCTATGTCAATTCTGGAGCGTCTGCACCAGACAGGCTCAACTACAGTTGCGACAACCCATTACAGCGAATTGAAGGTATATGCTATTTCAACCAAAGGTGTTGAAAATGGTTGCTGTGAATTTGATGTGGAAACATTAAGGCCAACGTACAGGCTTCTTATAGGGATTCCTGGTAAAAGTAATGCCTTTGCCATATCAGGCAGACTTGGGCTTTCAGAAGACATTTTAACCAGGGCAAAAGAATTCATTTCTCAGGAAGATATAAGGTTTGAAGATATTCTTGTAAGCATCGAAAAGAATCGTCAGCAAGCTGAACAGGAAAAAATGAAGGCCGAAAGGTTCAGACTTGAGATTGAGAATATAAAAAAGGAACTGGACAACGAAAGAAAGAAATTCCAGCAGCAGAAGGAAAAGATGCTAAGAGAGGCCAAGGAAGAATCAAGGAGGATATTGCTTGACGCAAAGGAAGAAAGCGAGCAGATTTTAGCAGAGTTAAGAAGGCTGGAGCAGGAACAGGAAGCGGCACAGAGAAATAAATCAGCCGAAGAGATGAGACATAAACTTAGAAACAAGATAGGAAGCCTTGAAGATTCGCTTGCTGAAGCAGCCTCACCCAAATATGGCTTTTCAAAACCACCGGAGGGTCTGAAACCCGGAGAAACTGTACTTATTATTAATCTTAATCAAAAGGGTACAGTTATTACGACGCCGGATAAAAATGGTGAAGCACTTATTCAAGCTGGAATAATGAAGGTAAATATTCATGTGTCAAACCTGAAACGCGTTGATCCTCCTAAAGCAGAACCTAAAAAGGCAGGCTTCGGGCGTATTGGGAAGGAAAAATCCAGCCATATTTCAACAGAAATTGATTTACGTGGAATGTCGCTTGATGATGCGATAGAAAATGTTGACAAATATCTTGACGATGCAAGTATATCAGGGCTTCATGAGGTCATGATTATTCACGGAAAAGGAACAGGAGTACTGCGAAGCGGTATACACCAGTATCTTCGGAATAACCCCCATGTCAAGAGCTACAGACTTGGTAAATTCGGCGAAGGTGAAAATGGGGTTACAGTTGTTGAGATGAAGTGAAGGCAAGGATAATAAAAAGTAAATGATAGTCGTACCATTTAAAAATAAGGGTTAATTGAGAATTAATAAATAATTTTATAATGTTTTTAATATTTTAGGTAATGCTAGTAATACTTTTATGAAGGAACTTTCGTTACTGAGTAAAATTATTGCTGGCATAATTTTTTATTATGCGGTGCTTTAGTTGACAATGTTCAAACCATAAATTAGAATAGTTATGATTGTTTAGAGGCAGGTTAATGTTTTTTTGAACAATTCAACCGTATATAAAATAATATATGGACAAACACATAGATAAGGTGGGTTTTATGGAACATATCAGAGAAGACATAAGAAACATAGCAATAATTGCGCACGTTGACCATGGAAAAACTACCCTGGTTGACGGAATGTTAAGACAAAGCGGTATCTTCAGAGAAAACGAGCAGGTACAGGAAAGGGTAATGGACTCAAACGAGCTTGAGCGTGAGAGGGGAATTACCATACTTGCTAAAAACACTTCAGTTAATTATAAAGATATTAAAATCAATATAGTTGATACTCCGGGTCATGCTGATTTCGGCGGAGAAGTAGAGCGTGTTCTTAAAATGGTAGACGGTGTTTTGCTGCTGGTAGATGCTTTTGAAGGCCCTATGCCTCAAACCCGTTTCGTATTGAGAAAGGCACTGCAGCTTAACTTAAAGCCGATTGTTGTTGTAAATAAAATTGACAGGCCGGAAGCAAGGCCTTATGAGGTTATAGACGAGGTACTTGAACTCTTTATAGAGCTTGGTGCAGATGATGACCAATTGGAATTCCCTGTTGTTTATGCATCTTCAAGAGATGGTTATGCCACTTTTGAACTTGAGGATGAAAAGAAGGATTTAAAACCACTGCTTGATACTATTATTGAAAAGGTTCCGGCTCCTTCCGGCGACATGGAAAAATCCCTTCAATTGCTTGTTTCAAGCGTGGATTATGATGAGTATGTTGGACGAATTGCTATTGGGAGAGTTGAAAGAGGAAGTATAAAAGTTGGTCAGCAGGCTGTTGTATGCAAAAAAGACGGCTCTTTCCAGAATGTAAAGCTAAGCCGTTTGTATACATACGAAGGCCTTAAAAGAACAGAGGCTCAGGAAAGCAAATTTGGTGATATAGTTGCGGTATCAGGAATATCTGATATTTTTATCGGTGAAACAATCTGCGATGTAGAAAACCCGGAACCGCTGCCGTTTGTTGATATAGATGAACCAACCATATCAATGACTTTTTCAGTTAACGACAGTCCTTTTGCCGGACGTGAAGGCACTTATGTTACAACAAGGCATTTGAGGGACAGGCTTTTCAGAGAGCTTGAGACAAATCTCAGCATGAGGGTTGAAGAAACTGAGACTGCTGATGCATTCAAGGTTTCAGGACGTGGTGAACTGCATCTTTCAATACTGATTGAAACTATGAGAAGACAGGGATATGAATTCCAGGTATCAAAGCCACAGGTTATTTACAAGACAGTTAACGACGAGCTTTTTGAACCTTTGGAATTACTGACAATAGATGTTCCTGAAGACTTCATGGGAGTTGTAATGGAAAAGCTGGGTTCAAGAAAAGCTGAAATGATTAACATGCACTCAGCTAATCAAGGATATATGAGGCTTGAATTCAAGATACCTGCAAGGGGTCTTATCGGTTATAGATCTGAGTTTTTGACTGATACCAAGGGAAATGGTATAATGAATCATATCTTCCATGGCTTTGAACCTTATAAGGGGGATATTCAGGGAAGACAAAGAGGCTCCATCGTTGCCTGGGAAACTGGTGAATCTATTACCTATGGACTTTACAATGCACAGGAAAGAGGATCATTGTTTATATCTGCAGGCACTAAGGTTTATGAGGGTATGATAGTAGGCGAAAATGCCAGGGCTGAAGACATTACTGTAAATGTCTGCAAAAAGAAACATGTAACTAATATGCGTGCTTCTGGTTCGGATGAAGCTTTAAGACTTACTCCACCGGTTATATTAAGCCTTGAACAGGCGCTTGAGTTTATTGCCGATGATGAGCTTGTTGAGGTAACTCCGAAAAATATCAGACTTAGAAAAAAGATTCTTGATACGGAGCTTCGTGCGAAGTCCGAATCAAAACAAAGAAAAGCTCAACAGGATTAAAATATATACTCGGAACGGTATGTATAAGAATAGAGGTGAGTACAGAGATGAAGCAAGAAGAAATTATGGTAAATGTAAGAGAACCTCAGAGTATTGAAGAAAATTATGATAATACAAACCAGCTTAAAAGAAGAAGGGAGCCTCCCAAAAGAAGCAACAGGAATTCAGACAATCAGGGAGGCGGATCAGATAATGGTCAAAAAAAGCCTAAAAGTAAATTAAGGCCATGGATGATTATTATAGGAAGCCTTTTAATACTTGTTCTTATTTGCTTTATCCTTACTTACAATTCAATAATAAACGGTAAGGATGATATAGTAGTAAATCTTGATATCCCGCCTGAGCAGGGAATAACCATTGAGATTCCGCGAGGATCATCTACAGGTGACATAGCAAAGCTGCTTGAGAAGGAAGGGGTAATAACTCATCCTACTATTTACAAAATAATATCAAAACTGAATGGCTTTGATAGCTTGTATCAATCAGGTGTACATATAATTCCTAAGGATTCATCAAGAAATAACATATTCAAGATAGTATCCAAGTATCAGGAGATAATGAAGATATTATCGAGCAGTCCAAGAAGTGTTAAGATTACCTTCAAGGAAGGAATGACACTTAAGGAAGTAGCACAAAAGCTTTACGAGAAAAAAATAGTAAATATTGATGAGTTTATAAATGCAACACAAAAAAATAAGTTTAACTATAAGTTCCTTACCGGAATTCCTGACAGGGAGATGAAAATGCAGGGGTATTTGTTCCCTGATACATACGAGTTTGGAATGAAGGAAAAAGTCAATGAAGTAGTAGAAAAAATGCTTGATAACTTTAATAATAAGTTTAAACCTGAATACTATGAGCAGGCAAAGAAGCTTAATATGTCTGTAGACCAGATAATTACGCTTGCATCAATAATAGAGCATGAATCAAGCAAATCTGACGAAAGAAAGATTATTGCAGGTGTATTTTATAACAGGTTAAAGAGCAAGGATCCAACGCTAAGAAGTCTTCAGTCGTGTGCAACGGTACAGTATATACTTAAAAGCAATGGGATTAGCAGAGAGGTTTTAACAATAAAGGATACCCAAATAAACAATCCTTACAATACTTATTTACATGAAGGATTGCCTCCTGGACCAATTTGTTCTCCAAGCCTGGATGCGATTAAAGCTGCACTGTATCCTGAAAAAACTGACTATATGTACTTTGTTGCCAGGGGAGACGGTACAAACCAATTTTCAAAGACATTTAAGGAACATGAAGCTGCTATGAAGAAATATGGTTTATTAAAATAAAATGTGGGGCGCATGCCCCACATTTTTTAGGTAGGTTTTAATTTTGTTATTGGAGATTAAATATGATTTGTTATGATTATATTAATGAATATATTAGAAATACAATAAGCAAAAGTGAAGGTTTATTAAAGGAATTGGAGCTATTTGCCCAAGAGAACCATGTTCCTATTGTACAGCCTGAAGTTGCAAAACTTATTGTTGTTTTGGGTAAAATGATAAGACCTGAAAGAATTCTTGAGGTGGGTACTGCCATAGGTTATTCGGCAATACTCATGTCAGGTATTTTAGCTTCAGGAGGAAAAATTGATACAATCGAAAGATATGACTTGATGATAGAACGTGCAAAAAGTAACATCAAGCAGGCAGGACTTGAAAACACTATTAATGTATTGCCGGGAGATGCATCAGAGGTTTTAAAATGCCTTGATAAAAAATATGACATGATTCTTCTTGATGCTGCAAAAGGACAGTATGGAGAATTTTTGCCCGATTGCCTTAGAATGCTGAAAAAAGGCGGACTTTTGTTCTCTGATAATGTTCTCTACAAGGGAATGATTGCAAATGATGAACTTGTGGTCAGAAGAAAAAAGACCATTGTAAAAAGAATGAGGGATTATCTTACACAAATATGCAGCAGCAGCGAACTTGAGACAAGCCTTCTTCCGGTTGGAGACGGTGTGGCACTTAGCTATAAGATTACTTGATTATAATTTATTTAAATTATTAGTTAAAAGGAGTAACCCAGATTGAAAAACACAAATAAAGTGGAGCTGCTCGCTCCGGCAGGAAACCTTGAAAAACTTAAAATGGCTGTTTTATATGGGGCAGATGCGGTTTACATGGGTGGTGAAGCGTATGGACTTAGAGCTTATGCAGATAATTTCGGCCCTGAAGAAATGCAGGAAGGAATAAACTTTGCACATGAACACGGAAAAAAGGTTTATATAACTTTAAATATTATTCCTCACAACCAGGATTTGAAAGGCATGCCTGAATATATTAAGCAGATAGTAAGTATGGGCGTAGATGCTGTTATCGTATCAGATCCTGGAGTCTATTCAATTGTTAAGGAAAATGCACCTGGTCTGGAAATTCATATAAGTACGCAGGCGAACAATACAAACTGGCGAAGTGCAAGGTTTTGGCATGAGCTTGGTGCAACAAGGGTGATTCTTGCACGTGAAATGTCTCTTGACGAGATTTCTGAAATAAGAAAAAATGTTGCAGATGAGCTTGAACTTGAAGTTTTTGTACATGGTGCAATGTGTATTTCTTATTCGGGACGCTGCCTGTTAAGTAACTATATGACCGGAAGGGATTCCAACAGAGGTCTTTGTGCTCATCCGTGCAGATGGAAGTATTATCTGGTTGAAGAAAAGAGGCCGGGAGAATACCTGCCTGTATATGAAAATGAGAGAGGTACTTTTATATTCAATTCTAAGGATCTTTGCATGATAGAATATATACCTGAACTGGTTGCTTCAGGGGTTACCAGTCTGAAGATTGAAGGACGTATGAAAAGTTCGTATTATGTAGCCACTGTAATAAAAGCATACAGACAAGCAATAGATGCGTACTATGCTAACCCTGAAGGTTACAGTTTTAAACCTGTTTGGCTGGAAGAGGTTTCAAAGGCAAGCCACAGGGAGTTTACTACAGGTTTTTACTTTGGAAAGCCTCAAAATAGCGGTCAGGTATATAATACAAGCTCATATATCAGAGATTATGATTTTGTCGGAATGGTTACGGCATTTGACAAGGAAACAGGGATAGCTACCATTGAACAACGCAACAGGATGTTCAAAGGTGAAACTTTAGAGGTTGTAAGGCCTGTGGGTCAGTATTTCCTTCAGGAAATCAAAAGAATGGAAAATGGGGACCATGAAGAAATTGATGTTGCACCACATCCTCAAATGACAGTGTTTATGCCTCTTGATCAGGAGGTTGAACCTTTTACCATGCTTAGGAGAAAAGGTGAATAATAAAGTGATTGGAATAATAACCCTTTGTTCTTGGGAAGAATTACTCTAAAAGTGATTTATCCAAAGATTAAGGGGTTTTTTTATGTCCATAAAAAGATACAGCTTTTTATTAAAAATTATAGCGGCCTTGTTTGCACTTCTGCTTATAAGAGTCTCATACCTTCAGTTTGTTAAGGGTGGGAGTCTTCTTAAGGCTGCAACCAGCCAAAGAGAGATTAACGTACCTATAGAACGTATTAGAGGTGATATAAGAGACAGAAACGGTATACCTTTTACAAACAATGACAGAAAAAATCTTGTAGTTATAAAGACTTCAATCTTAAGGGGAAGAGACAATGACATTCAAAACCTGGCAGAAATATTGAAAATTGACGGTGAACAGCTTAAAAGTGATATTGAACTCAATATGTCGCCAATAATCCGTGAAATTGACGAACCTACCAGAAATGCTTTGCTTTCGTCGAAGATTGATGGTGCATCCGTTATTTATACCTTATCAAGATATGGGAGCAATTCTGTCGCAAAACATATAAATGGCTATGTTGCTGCATCATCGGGTATTGGTGAGACTGGGATAGAAAAAGTTTTTGAGAATACTCTTAAAATTTCCGGTAAAAGCAATATAGGTGCTGTAACAGATGCAAGAAACAATCTTATAAAGGGGCTTGGCTACCGTGTTTTTATGCCTCAAATCTCAAATAAGCAGGATGTAAAACTGACACTTGATTATCATATTCAGAAAATAGTTGAAGATGTTATGGATAGAAATGCTGTAACCGGAGCTGTAGTAGTTGAAGACATATCTAATGGTGATGTTGTTGCAATTGCCAGCAAACCAGACTTTGACCAGAATAATGTGGGAGATTATCTTAACAGTGATAAAAGGGAACTTTTCAACAGGGCTGTTGCTTCCTACAATCTTGGCTCGATTTTTAAAATAATAGACGTATCTCTTTTTTATGAGAATGGATATGACCAAACTGATGAGTATTTTTGCTCTGGATCAATAAAAATAGGAGATACCGAATTTAAGTGCCAGTCATATGCCAGCGGAGGTCATGGGATGCTGGATATTACAAAAGCATTCGAAGTATCCTGCAATCCATGGTTTATAAACCTTGGGCAAAAAATTGGCTTTAAAAATCTGATTAAAAAGGCTGAAAGCTTTGGATTAGGAAAGGCTACAGGTATAAAGGAACAGGGTATGGAGGAATCTTCAGGAAAGCTTCCTAATTTGGATTCAAGGTATTCACTTGGTGATGTTGCAAATATTTCAATCGGACAGGGTGAGATAATGGTAACTCCGCTGCAGGTTGCAAATCTTGTTGCAACGATAGCAAACGGCGGTATAAAGCATACAATGAATATAGTGGATTCAATTACAGACAGAGATGGAAATATAATTAAGTCCTTAAGGAATGACCGGGATGAAAGAGTCATTTCTAAATATGTTGCTGATAAGGTCAAATACCTTATGGAGCAGGTTACAATGAACGGCTCAGGTACAAAAGCAGCACTTACCATGTATGGGGGTTCTGGCGGTAAAACCGGTACTGCTGAAACAGGACAGTTTATCGATGGTATTCAGGTTGTTCACGCCTGGTTTGCAGGCTTTTTCCCACAAAAGTCTCCGAAATATTCAATTGCAGTCTTTGTTGAAAACGGGAAAAGCGGGGGTCAGGTAGCGGCTCCGATATTTGAACAGATTGCTGAAGAAATCTCAAAAAAAGGATTTTAATTGTACTGGCACGTGAATGAAACTTTTCTCATATAATTATAAGGTATCCTATTTTTAGGAGGGACCTTATTTGCTTCTCGATATATTTTCTGTACTATCTGGAGCAATAAACAATATCTTTATTCTACTTGGTTATGTATCAAATGCAAATTCTTTCCCACAACCACTCTCGCCTGAGGAGGAGCAAAAATATATACAGATGTACAAGGATGGAAACGAGGAGGCGAGGAATGTTCTTATTGAAAGGAACCTTCGGCTTGTTGCCCATATTGTCAAGAAGTACAATTCTACAGGAAATGACTGCGATGATTTGATTTCAATAGGCACTATAGGCTTGATCAAGGCGATATCGACATTCGATAACCAAAAAGGAACACGCCTTGCAACATATGCAGCAAGATGCATAGAAAATGAAATTCTTATGCAGATACGTTCAAGCAAAAAAATACAGGCTGAAGTATCGCTGCAGGACCCTATAGGAGTGGATAAAGAGGGAAACGAAATAACGCTGATAGATGTTATCGGCAATGAGGCAGAATCCATCGTAGACGAAGTAGAACTTAAGATGCAGGTAAAAAAGCTTTATAATAAAATGAAGTCTGTGCTCAAGAGCAGGGAAAAGGTAGTACTTGAGCTGCGGTACGGCCTGCTTAACGGAACAACAAAGACGCAGCGTGAGATTGCCAAGATGCTTGGGATATCAAGGTCATACGTATCAAGGATTGAAAAGAAGGCAATCAAGAAGCTGAGTAAGGAGCTAAAAACTGAAAACTGCAGGTAAGTTGGACGGTTCTGCCAGGAAGGCGGGGCCGTTTGCTTTTTATATTGTGGGTCCGCTTTTTAAAAAGCGGACAAAATTATTTCTGGGGCGAAACCTGTTCGCCGCCACGGTTTCCCCCAGGCCCTACCTTCCATGGCTCGCCCTGGTGAAAGCCTACTGCGGCAGCTGTAAGCTGCTCGCTCGTTCTCAAGCCGGCACGATGCAACTTCGCTATCCTGCTCAGATGCAACTTGAATGGCCATCCAGGCCATTCACCGGCATTCGACCTTCGTTCGCAGCAACACCTGCCAGCTCAGCTTTCAATGGGCGGGGATGCGGGTAAACTCTACGAAGTGACTTCGTTAGAACTTTGTTTACAAAGTTCGGTATAGCCACTTGCATCATAGCCCAGAAGGCGCTTGGTGGAGTGACTAGAAATTCCTGCATGCATTTACCAAGTCCGGCGAATTCGTCATGGATGACGGATTCAGGTGGGTATGTCAGGGATGACATTGGAACCGGCCGGACAGTAACAGGTATGCAGGCTTGGAAGTTCTGTCGCGGAATCCGTTGCGCCCATCTTTTTAAGCCATCACGGCGCCTGAGTGACGCCTTTTGCCCCGCTTTACGGCGGCGAAAAGCGGGATAGAAGATTCGGTTTTTGAATTAAAGGGGACAGTTTTTGTTTAGTTGTTAATGTTAATAAAAGGTATGATATATATAAATGAGTTTTCTACCGATATAATTAATATCTGATTCTTCAAAGAGGTTGTATATGAAAAACGTTAAGAAAAATAAAAGAATTTGGTTTTCAATAACAGCCGTATTGATTCTGATACTTGCAGCGAGCGCGTTTCTGATCTTCTGCCCCTCTCCCAAGCTTGACTCTGAAACATTAAACTACATTAAATATTATGACTCCAAGCCGTATAACCCTTTAAATCTAGACAAGCTGATAGATGCGGGCTATTGCCAGGCTATTAACAAGTCCTGTGAAGATAAGGGAATAAAGCTTACTGTAGATTGTCTTATCGGAGACAACAAGAACTTTTACATAGGTTATACCCTTGAAAACAAAACTGGCAAAAAGACAAATGCAACAGTAGCGGTTCTGGACGATAAAGGCAAAAACCTGATTGCAGAAGTTATGGGAGCCGCCTTTTCTCCTGTGTTTGAAGGTAATAAGCAGTATGTACTTATTAATGTCAGTAAGATGGGCGACGACAATTTTATAATTCCTGATGAGATTACAGTTTCATGTGACAGAATTGATGAGTATACTAATGACAATACAGAACCAAAGATTATTAAAGGGAACTGGAAGGTGAGTTTTAGGGTAACAAATGAGCTTATTAAAGAAAAACCAAAATCCAGAACTCTCAATAATCAGGCACAACTAGCAGGTACAAGGATAGGTTTAAAGGCGTTAGAGGAATATGCAACTTTCACAGAATTGATGTTTAAAATTGATAGTACTGATTTAAAATCAGTTTTGGATTATAGTTTTAGTCTTGAAGATGATAAGGGTAACAGTTATATTAGGATTTATTCAAGGCCTCCATTATCAGATAATAAGCAGGTAAAGCTGTATTTTAATAAAAGTGTTTTGGAGAAATCATTAAAGTTATATCTAACAGGGCAAGATGGCTACGGTGAAAAATTGAGGATTGAAATTCAGTAAGAAGTTATCTTACTTGAAAATTAAAGGTAAAGGGGATGGTATGCCGTGAGGCAGGGCCGTTTGCTTTTATATAAATCATTTATTTTACAGGAATCCATTTTAAAGAGTCCTGTCCATTGGACTCACTTACCTGCTTTAAGTTGTACAGAACAGTCCCATCTTTTGCATAAGCTATCCCTCGTAATTCTGAATCTTTTATCATCCCACCCCAAGTATTAGTTCCATCCCATTTTCCTGTCTCATCCCATAAGAATACGGTCACTTTAGAATCAACATTTTTTCGCTGCATCATACCTTCTTTTCCGAGTTCGATGTAAGCTATGCGCTTGTCATTAACGGCTGCAGCATAAACAATATATAAAGAGCTATTATTTGAATTAGCATAAGTTCTTCTTGTTATCATCTGTATTTCTGAATTCGGATCTGTTATTTCAGGCTTGTTTGAAAATTCAAGGCTATATTTCCAGCAGGGAAATTTATAAGTGACATCAATATCACGGTATTGTCCGTTATCGTTATAGATGTATAATATGCGTTCGTTTCCCATAGGTACTTCGGCTACCAAATTCGAATTCTTATTGATAATATTACTGGCGTAAGCAGCTCTTATAGGGCCAAACCTGTTTCCATCAGCATACATTAGGGATAGAAAGATCGTAATACCTATTAGTATCCCGATACAAATCCTCCAATACCATTTCGTTTTACGGAGCCTTTTAGCAAGTGACAGATAGCCGCCTGCATCAACTGTTTTTAATGAGGATTTGAATGCTATATCAGTAGTTTTCTTTACTTCTTTATAAAAAAGACGACACTCATTACATTCATTCAAATGTTCTTCAACAACTTTTGAACTGACGTTACTGCACATTCTATCTTGGTATAGGGGTAATAAATCCTTGATTAGTTCACAATTATATTTCATATCCATATTCCTCCCGAAGCATATTCTGCAGTTTGCCTTTACCACGCATGAAAAGAACTTTTGCCGAACTCTCACTTATTTTAAGCAGTGTACTTATTTGTGCGTAGGTAAGATCTGAAAATATACGGTAAATCAAAACATCCCTTGTGTTATCATCAAGATGCATAATTACTTTAATTGCATGATCGACCAGTTCCTTTGTCTCATAATCCGTAACAACTGAATCGGGAACAAGAGTAGCTTGTTGTGCACGTTGCTCAATCGAAACCTGTCTGACTTTCCTATCTTTGCGTATTACATTAAAATAGATGTTTTTAGCTATTTGACACAGCCAGGTTTTTATCTGACATTCCCCCCTATATCTGTGAAAGGAGAGCATAGCCTGATAAAATGTTTCTTGCGTTAATTCCTCAGCAAACTGTTTTTGGTAACCTGTAAGCCTGTAAAGAAATTGGGAAACGTCATGCCAATATTCTATATATAATTTTTCAAACTGGCTCATACGTTCCCCCTTTTTATTGTCTATATATATTGAGTAACAAAAATTGTGTGAAAGTTACAAACATATAAAAAATATTTTCTCATTAAAAATACAATTGAGTAAATGTTAAAATATTATACCATATAAAGGAACTAACCTTTTTCCGATATTAAAAGTGGGATAGCCACTTTTTATTTTATCTACAGGATTAAGTGCCGTGGTTAAATCCCACGGCTTTATAATTCCGCTTTTGAAGGAGCAAAAGCGGAGTAAAACTCCTCACTCAAGCTGGCTTGAAAAGATGGGTGCGACAGGTGGCTATGCCGAACTTTGTAAACAAAGTTCTCACGTAGGCTCTAAATAGTGGCTTCGTTAGCATTCTTCATTGAACTACCCGCATACCCGCCCATTGAAAGCTGAGCTGGCAGATGTTGCTGCGAATGAAGGTCGAATGCCGGTGAATGGCATGGATGGCCATTCAAGTAGCATCTGAGCAGGATAGCGATGTTGCATCGTGCCGGCTTGAGAGCGATTGAGCAGCTTACAAATGCCGCAGTAGGCTTTCACTAGGGCGAGCCATGGAAGGTGGGGTCTGGGGGAAACCGTGGCGGCGAACAGGTTTCGCCCCAGGAACACTGTTAATGTAAAAATGTATAAAACCCTTTTTATAGCTAGCCTCTGCGGCGAGCAATGCCTTTTGCCCCGCTTTACGGCGTCGAAAAGCGGGAGGAATATGAAACAACTCCACAAAAATTCCTTGATAAAATAAAATCTATATGGTATACTACATAACGATAAAAAATACGCACGCAGCAGGATTCGCAATGAGTGCCTTAAAAGGTGGTTTGCGTGAGATGATGGCTGCGGTGGTATAAAACTTATGGAGGTGTAGTATGTCAGTTATATCAATGAAACAGCTTTTAGAAGCAGGTGTTCACTTCGGTCACCAGACCAGAAGATGGAACCCAAAAATGGCCGAGTATATCTTTACAGAAAGAAACGGAATTTACATCATTGACTTGCAGAAAACTGTAAAGAAAATTGAAGAGGCCTATTTCTTTATCAGAGAAGTATCAATGAACGGTGAAGACGTTCTCTTCGTTGGAACCAAGAAGCAGGCTCAGGATTCAATTAAGGAAGAAGCTGAAAGAAGTGGTCAGTTCTTCGTAAATGCAAGATGGTTGGGCGGAATGCTTACAAACTTCAAGACTATTCAGAAGAGAATTAACAGATTAAAACAACTTAATGAAATGCAAACTAACGGTGTATTCGATGTTCTTCCTAAGAAAGAAGTTATTAAGCTCAAAGGCGAAATGGAAAAACTCGAAAAATATCTTGGTGGTATAAAGGATATGAAGAAGATTCCTGGGGCACTTTTCGTAGTAGACCCAAGGAAAGAAAGAAATGCAATCCTTGAAGCAAGGAAGCTTGGTATACCTGTAGTTGCTATAGTTGATACCAACTGCGATCCTGATGAAGTTGATTATGTTATTCCTGGAAATGACGATGCTATAAGAGCTGTAAAGCTTATTGCAGCTAAAATAGCAGACGCTATAATAGAAGGCAGACAAGGCGAACAGTTATCCGATTCAGAAGCTGAGGAAAGTGTTCAAGCACAGGAAGCAGCAGCTGAATAATTGGTATAAATCAAATTTTGTCCAATAGGGTCCGGTCTTTGGCTTGAAGGCCATTGACCGGATTTTTGTGTATGAAACGTTTTTTTAGGTTAATAATAAATTCAGGGCAGGACTTGCCTTGGATATTTAATATGTTATTTATGGAGGAATTAAGATGATTACTGCTGAAATGGTAAAACAGCTCCGTGAGAGAACAGGTTCAGGTATGATGGATTGTAAAAAAGCTCTTACAGAGACAAATGGAGATTTTGAAAAAGCTATTGAATATCTTAGAGAAAAAGGACTTGCTGCTGCGGCTAAAAAGTCTGGTAGAATAGCTGCAGAAGGACTTGTTGAAGCATACATCCATGGCGACGGCAGAATCGGCGTTTTAGTTGAAGTTAATATTGAAACGGATTTCGCAGCAAAGAATGAAGATTTTAAAGCATTTGTTAAGGATGTTTGCATGCAGATAGCAGCAGCTAAGCCTGAGTACATAAGAAAAGAAGAGGTACCTGCTGACGTAATTGAAAAGGAAAAAGAAATTCTTAAGGCACAGGCTCTTAACGAAGGAAAACCTGAAAAAATCATTGAAAAAATGGTTGAAGGACGTATTGAAAAGTACTATAAGGAAGTTTGTCTCCTCGAACAGCCTTTCATAAAGGATCCAGATAAGACTATAGGACAGCTCCTCACTGAGAAGATAGCTGTTATTGGTGAAAACATCAATATCAGAAGATTTGCAAGATTTGAAAGAGGCGAAGGCCTTGCAAAGAAGGAAGAAAACTTTGCAGAAGAAGTTATGAAGCAGATCAATGGTTAATAGCCAATAAAAAGGAACATAATATTTATGTTCCTTTTTTGTGTACAGACATCGAAATTTATTTTTGAATTTGCTATTTTAATGCAGGATTTTTTGGTTTTAATGTAGAAAATATGTTAAAGATTTGGGGGTATTTCTATAATGGCAGAACCTAAGTACAAAAGGGTAATGTTAAAAGTCAGCGGAGAAGCGCTGGCAGGAGACAAAAAGACTGGAATTGATTCTGAAACTATAGCAAGAATATCGGATAACATTAAAAAGGTTTATGATTTGGGTGTGGAAATTGCTATAGTTGTTGGCGGCGGTAACTTCTGGAGAGGTAAAAGCGGCCATGGAATGGACAGAACCACTGCAGACCATATGGGAATGCTTGCAACGGTAATAAATTCACTAGCATTACAGGACGCGTTTGAAGCAAGGAAGATGCCTACAAGAGTACAGACGGCTATAGAAATGCGTCAGATAGCCGAGCCTTACATAAGAAGAAGATCTGTAAGGCACCTTGAAAAGAAAAGAATAGTTATTTTTGCATGCGGTACAGGAAATCCCTATTTCTCAACAGATACTGCAGCAGCTCTAAGGGCTGCGGAAATTGATGCAGAAGTAATATTGTTAGCAAAGAAAAATGTTGATGGAGCATATGACAGTGATCCTATGCAGAATCCTGATGCCAAGAAATTTGACAAGCTAGAATACATTGATGTACTTAACAAACGTCTTGGAGTAATGGATTCAACAGCTGCATCACTTTGTATGGATAACAGTATACCGATTATTGTTTTCGGCCTTGATGAGCCTGAAAACATAATCAAGGTTGTAATGGGTGAGAATATAGGAACTCAAATAACATAAAGGAGGGTATTTATGGACAAGGAACTCTACAAGCCAATGGAAGAAAAAATGAAAAAAACCTTACATGCTCTTAAAGAAAACCTTACTGGTTTAAGGGCAGGGAGAGCTAATCCCGCTATTCTCGATAAAATCCACGTTGACTATTATGGAGCACCCACTCCAATAAACCAGCTTGGAAATATTTCTGTTCCTGAAGCAAGGGTTATACTTATTCAGCCATGGGACGCAAAAACACTAAAGGAAATTGAAAAAGCCATTCAGAAGTCAGATATAGGTATAAATCCTAATAATGACGGTAAAGTAATTAGGCTTGTTTTCCCCGCATTAACTGAGGAAAGAAGAAAAGAACTTACAAAAGTTGTAAAAAAAGATGCTGAGGATGCAAAGGTAGCAATCAGATCTATAAGACGTGACATAATCGAACACTTCAAGGCTCAGAAGAAAAATGGAGAAATAACCGAAGACGATTTAAAAGATGCCGAGAAGGACGTACAGACTATTACCGACAAGTACATAGCAGAGGTTGATAAAATGGCTGAAGCTAAGGAAAAGGAAATACTTGACGTATAAATACTCAAACCGCAAAAGGCAGGTTGGTAATGAAAGAAATTGATATTATTGGCTATACTCTTGACATGGCAGTTCCAATAATTAAAAGCCAGGGTTTAGAGGTGGGCGATATAAAAACTGCACTACCCCCAAAACACAGAAATATTCAGATTGATAATTCTTTCAGAGTTGTAAGGGTAGAGTTTTCAGATAATAAAACGATTAATTTGTTAGTATGCAAACCCCTCTAAATTGAGGGGTTTTATTATTTGGTTTTACTTGTTTTGTTTAACTTTTATTTGCTTTTATATTTTAATTACTATCTTTTTTTATTATAATGGTTTAAGGAATTGCTTAATTATCAGTAAATATTGGCAGTTAATTAAACTAGGAGGATGATATGTTCCTGTTTGGAAGAAAAGCTAAAACTATTGAGGAATTTGACCCGCAAAGGCTTCCGCAGCATATAGCCATTATAATGGATGGAAACGGCCGCTGGGCTAAAAAAAGAGGCCTGCCCCGTAACATAGGACATAAGGAAGGAACCAATGCCTTAAGACGTATAGTACATAAATGTTATGATATTGGTATAAAGTATCTTACTGTATATGCTTTTTCAACTGAAAATTGGAAAAGGCCGCAGAAGGAAGTAGACACCTTGATGGACCTTCTCTATGGATATCTGAAAAATGCAGACAAGGAGATTGACGGAAGAAACGTAAGAATAAAGGTTATAGGTACTGATTCCGGACTTAGCGATAAATTAAAAGCTGAAATAAAAAGAGTTCAGGAAAGTACCAAAGATAATGATGGAATGAACTTTATCATTGCACTTAATTATGGTGGCAAGGAAGAAATGCTGCATGCTGTAAAAGAAATTGCAAAGGAATATAAAAATAAGAATCCGGAAGATATAACAGAAGATACTATCAGCCAAAATCTATACACTGCTGGCATACCCGACCCCGATTTACTCATAAGAACAAGCGGGGAACAAAGAACCAGCAACTTCTTGATATGGCAGCTTGCATATTCGGAATTTTGGTTCACGGATGTATTGTGGCCTGATTTTAAGGATAAACACCTATTTGAGGCTATAAGAACTTATCAGAACAGAGACAGAAGATTTGGGGGAGTAAAATAAATGAAAATCAGAATTATAAGCGGTTTAATCGGTATTGCGGTTCTTATCGGAGTTTTATTACTTGGAAAAACTGCACTTGGAATAGCTGTTTTTGCAGCAGCATTAATAGGGATGTATGAATTTTTTAACTGTATGCAGCAAAAAGGTTATAAACCGGTTAAGTTTATTGGATATATAGCTTGTTTGCCTGTCCTATTGCTCGGATTATACGGAAGCTTTGATTGGCTGGATAAGATAATTAAAGACCTGGGCACATTAAATTATCTGTTTTTATTCATATTTGCAATACAGGCAGTATTAATGTCACTCATTGTTTTCAAACATAAGAAATATAATATTGTAGATGCATCTCTTACTGTAATGGGTATATTCTATGTTGTATTTATGTTTGCTTTCATAATACTTACGAGGAATCTGGATAAGGGTGTTTATTTCATATGGCTTATTTTCTTTGCATGGGTTACAGACACTATGGCATATTTTACAGGAAGAGCTTTCGGCAAAACAAAGCTTGCACCTGAGATAAGCCCCAAGAAAACTGTTGCAGGGTCTATAGGAGGAATACTGGGTTGCGTTATAGTAACACTGATATATGGATATGTTCTTAAGTCAAATAATTCAGTAAATATAGAGTTATACCATTATGCCATTATTGGAGTACTTGTAGCAGTCCTTTCACAGATTGGAGATCTTGCTGCATCTGCAATTAAAAGGTATGCAGGAATTAAGGATTATGGAAACATAATGCCAGGACACGGCGGAATACTTGACAGGTTTGATAGTGTTGTTTTCATAGCTCCAATTATATATTTCTATCTTACAATTGCAGCAGGACAAATTTGATTTATATACAGGGGATGAAGTTTTGAAGAAAAGAAAAATTGCCATTCTTGGTTCTACAGGTTCAATTGGGACCCAAACACTTGAGGTTGCTTTAAACTGTGGAATTGAAGTTATCGGGTTAAGCGCGAATACTCAAATAGGCTTACTTGAACAGCAAATAAAACAGTTTAGGCCTTCAGCCGTTGCTGTAAAAACTGAAATACTTGCAAATGAGCTTCAAAACAGGGTAAAAAGCCTTGGAACCAAGGTTTATTATGGCGAGGAGGGCCTTGTTAAGATTGCTACTCTTGAAGAGGTTGATACAGTCGTAACGTCTATAGTAGGGGTTGCGGGATTGGTTCCTACAATGGAAGCTATAAGGGCAGGTAAGAATATTGCGCTTGCAAATAAGGAAACTCTTGTTGCTGCAGGTCAGATTGTTATGGCTGAAGCCAAAAAGCATAATGTTCAAATACTCCCTGTAGACAGTGAGCATTCAGCTATTTTTCAAAGTCTTATAGGAAATGATAAGAAGAATATAAATAAACTAATTATTACTGCTTCGGGTGGGCCTTTCAGGGGTAAAAAGCTGAAAGACCTTGAAAAAGTTACACGCGAACAGGCATTAAAGCATCCTAACTGGAGCATGGGGAACAAAATTACAATAGATTCCGCAACACTTATGAATAAAGGGTTGGAGGTTATTGAGGCCACCTGGCTGTTTGATATTGAACCTGAAAGAGTGCAGGTAGTCGTACATCCACAGAGTGTCATCCATTCTGCTGTTGAGTATGTAGACGGTTCAATAATTGCACAGTTGGGATCCCCTGATATGAGAATACCTATACAGTTTGCACTAACATATCCTGAAAGGGCTGTAAATGGCTTCTCAAGGCTTGATTTGTTTAAGACCGGCAGCATGAGTTTTGAACAGCCGGATATGGAAACGTTTAAATGTCTCGGCCTGGCATTCAGGGCAATTAAATGCGGAGGAACCATGCCTGCGGTTATGAATGCCTCAAACGAAGTAATTGTAAGTAAGTTCCTTGAAGGGAAAGCAGGTTTTTTGGATATTCAGAATACCATAGAAAAGGTTATGGATATACATGAACCAGTTATCAACCCTTCTTTTTCAGATATTCTTGCTGCTGATAAATGGGCAAGGGAATGTGTTGAAAAACTGAAAAATTGACAAGAATATTGCAGGTAACTATTTTATATAAATTATGAAAAGCACTATTTGGAGGAAGATTTATGAATTTGCTGATTGCGTTCATTGCTTTTGATATCATAGTAATAGTACATGAGCTTGGGCATTTTATTGCTGCAAGATTGACAGGAATAAAGGTGTTGGAGTTTTCACTGTTTATAGGGCCAAAGATATTCAGTATTAAGCGTGGTGAAACGACTTACTCGCTTAGAATTATACCAGCACTTGCATATGTCAGGATGGAAGGCGAAGATGAAGCATCCGATGATGAAAGGGCTTTTAGTAAAAGGCCTGTATGGGCAAGGTTCATAACCGTTTTTTCTGGACCAGCGGCAAGTATACTTCTTGGAGTTGTATTCCTTGCAGTATCCTATCTGATTGCGGGCGTGGATACCACCAAACTAAGTGATGTACCGGCGGGTTCACCTGCCTATAATGCGGGGCTCAGAGCAGGGGATAAAATAATAAGCTATAATAACAATTCGGTTTATCAGCCACTGGATGTAAGCATGTTCATGTATGCTTCGAAGGGAAAACCTGTACAGGTAACCTACAAGCGAGGTGACAGTACGCTCACAGGAAAAGTTACACCAGATATCATCCATGAAAACCGTAATCTGGTCGGCTTTATACCAAAGGCACAGTATGGTCCGGAGTCAAACATTGTAAACACAGTGGAAAAAGGAACCGCAGCTGATAAAGGCAATTTGAAACCTGGTGATCAGATAATAAAAATAGATAACACCCAGATAACAAGTTTACATGACATAAGCAACTATCTTTATGAGAATAAAGGAAAAACGATTGACATAACTGTTAAAAGGGACGGGACAGAACAGGTATTACGGGGCATAACACCTGTTCCGGGTAAAAATCCCGAGCAATACGATATAGGTATGATATTTACAAACGAAAAAGGAAATATATTCAGTTCATTGAAAAGTGCTTTCGTAAATTCATACTCTATTACAAGGATTGGTGTTTTATCAATTGTGTGGCTTATTAACGGACAGGTGCCGCTTAACCAGATGGCTGGCCCTGTAGGTATAGTTTCGAGTATAAATACTGTTGTTGAGCATAGTCCTTCACTTTTGGATATACTGCTTAATCTATTAAACATATCAGCACTTATAAGCATAGGACTTGGTGTGACCAACCTTATACCGATTCCGCCAACTGACGGAAGCAAAATAATTTTGCTTGGGGTAGAAGCTATAAGAAGAAAACCGATACCCATTGAAAAAGAGGCTAAAATTTCAATGGTGGGTTTTGCAATCTTCTTTGGACTTTTCATATTATTAACGTATAATGATATTGCAAGGCTTATAACAGGCGGCTGATCCAAATTCAAAAGTCTTTTGCGGGAGTTGAGGTTACTCTGGAAACGGAATATATTAAAAGAAAAAAAACACGTAAAATTAGTGCTGGAAATATATATATAGGCGGAGATTCACCAATTACAGTTCAGTCAATGACTAATACCGACACAAGAAATGTATGTGAAACTGTTAAGCAGATTAAAAGGCTGGAACAAGCAGGCTGTGATATTGTAAGAATTGCAATTCCCGATATGGAAGCTGCCGAGGCTGTAAAGGCTATAAAGAAAGCTATTAAAATTCCTCTTGTAACAGACATACACTTTGATTACAGGCTGGCTCTGGAATGTATAAAAAATGGCACTGATAAAATAAGACTTAACCCCGGAAATATAGGGGGACGTGACAGGGTTAAAGCTGTTGCTGATCTGGCAAAGGAATATGGCATTCCTATACGTATTGGAGTAAATTCAGGCTCAATAGAAAGACAATTTTATGATAAGTACGGCGGAGTAACGCCTGAAGGAATGGTGGAAAGTGCGCTGGAACACGCTGGGATGTTAGAAGCTGAAGGCTTTGAGGATATTGCTTTTTCACTTAAAGCATCAAATGTACCTATGACTGTTGCAGCTTACAGGCTGATGTCCGAAAAATCAGACTATCCGCTGCACCTTGGTGTAACCGAGGCAGGGACCATTTACAAAGGAACAATAAAATCTTCTGTTGGACTTGGAACTATGCTTTGTGAAGGTATTGGGGATACGATAAGGGTATCCTTGACAGGAGATCCGGTAGAAGAGGTCAAAGCTGGTATAGAAATACTGAGAGCTGCAGGGCTTAGAAAAGGCGGAGTTGATTTCATTTCCTGCCCGACCTGTGGAAGGTGCCAGATAGACCTTATTGCTGCTGCAAACAAAGTAGAGGCCAGGCTTGCAAAACTTGACAAAAATATAAAGGTGGCAGTAATGGGCTGCGCTGTGAATGGACCGGGAGAAGCAAAGGAAGCGGATATTGGTATTGCTGGCGGTAAGGGCGAAGCACTTCTTTTTAAAAAAGGACATATAATCAGTAAGATACCTGAAGACAGGATTGTTGAAGTACTACTGAGTGAGATAGAGAAAATGTAGTTTTAAATTAAGATACAATAAGAATAATTTGGCTGCAAGAACTGGTGTTCAGCGGTCTAGATACTGTAAAATTCAGCTCGGGCAAATTCAAACTCGATGAATAATTGATTAACTTAATTTAGGTAATTATTCATCTCAGACAGTGAATTTGCTATCCTCGCTCGGATTAACAGTCTCTATGACACACTTCACAATGTTCTTTCCACAAAATTATTCTTATTATAGTGTTGTAGTGCTGAATAGTGCTAATTAATTGTTAAAATGTTCCGGGAGGCGGCGTTTAATTTACAATGGATAAAGGTGTAGGGGAAGCAAAGGTATTACTTGAGGTATTTCCTGGAATTTCATATGAAGATGAAACCCTTGAGCTTTTTAAAAGCGTAAAGGTTCAAAATGTACGTGTATACAGTAAATCAAAAAAGCTTGAAATAAATGTCCTATCTGACAGGCTTGTTCCTGCTGAAAAGATATTCAATCTTGAGCAGCAGATAACCAATTCATACGGAATGAGCTCTGTTTCAATCAAAATTAAGTTTAATATCGACCAGCCCGCAGAGCAACTGATACAAGCTTACTGGGACAGTATACTTTTCTCACTGAGCCAGTCTGTTCCGTCCTGCAAGGGGATTCTTGCGGGGTGTAGCTGTGAGTTTCAAAGCGGCCGGTTTAAGCTTAAATTGGCTACAAAGGGATCGGAGCTGTTAAAATCCAAAGGCTGTGACCGATTGATTGAAAGTCTTGCAGAACAATATTTTTCTGTGAAAATGAAGGTTGATATTGAGGATTTTGTCATGAATGAGGCTGAAATGGACAAATACCTCGAAAGTAAAGAGAAGGAAGAACAAAAGATATTAAGTGAAATGGAACTTCCTGAGGTCAAGAAAAAAGCAGTCAAAAGCAAAAGCAACAGCGAAGGCTATTCCTCAGGCAGTGCAAAGGTGCTGCTGGGTAAAAACTTTAATGACAGTTTAATGAATATGGTAGATGTAACTCCTGATTCCGGTAAGGTTGCAGTATGTGGTGACCTTTTAAGCATTGAGGTAAGGGAGCTGAGAGGTGGGAAATTTCTTTTTTCATTTGATGTTACCGATTTTACAAGCACTATAACAATGAAAATTTTTGTTGAGAAGAACAATCTTAACGATATGAAGGAAAAACTAAAGGAGAACATTCGCATAAGAGTTAGAGGAGAAGCCCAGTATGACAAGTTCTCCAAGGAACTTTCAGTTATCGTTTCAGATATAATTGAAATAGAAAAAGAAGAAAAACTTGATAATGCTGAAGTTAAAAGGGTAGAACTGCATCTGCATACTCAAATGAGTTCAATGGACGGTGTCTCATCAGCAAAGGACCTTGTAAAGCGCGCGGCCAAATGGGGACACAAGGCAGTTGCCATTACAGACCATGGAGTTGTACAGGCTTATCCGGAGGCATATGATACGGCTAAAAAGTGCAATATTAAAGTCATATACGGAATTGAGTGTTACCTGCTGGATAACGGAGCACCTGTCATATTCGGTACCAAAGAACATTCCCTTGATGATGAATATGTCGTATTGGATATTGAAACAACAGGCCTTGATTACCGCAAGGAATGTATCACCGAAATAGGTGCGGTTAAGTTTAAACAGGGTCAAATAACTGGCGAATACAGTACATTTGTGAATCCAGGAAAGTCTATTCCGCCTTTCATTACTAAACTTACGGGTATAACTGATGAAATGGTGAAGGATGCTAAGCCCATTGAAGAAGTTCTGAAAGGACTTATGGATTTTGTTGGAGAAGCTCCTGTAGTTGCCCATAATGCAAGCTTTGACCTTGGCTTTATAAAGCATTTCGCTTCAATGAGCGGTATCAGTGTTGAGAATACGATAGTGGATACATTGCAGCTTTGCAGATGTGTTTTCCCAGGACTTGAAAAATATAAACTGGATTTTGTAGCAAAGCACCTGAATATTGATATGGGAAATCATCATAGAGCGCTTGATGATGCTAAGACAACAGCACAGATTTTGGGAAAAAGCTTTGAGTTGCTTAAAGAGCAGGGTGCTGAAACTACCGGAAGTATAGAAAAAATGTATGATGAGTGTGAGGATTACAAAAAATCAAACTCATACCATGCAATTATACTGGCCTCAAATTATACTGGACTAAGAAACCTTTATAAAATAGTATCCATATCACATCTGAATTATTTCCATAAGAAGCCGAGGGTTCCTAAAAAGCTTTTGCTTAAATACCGTGAAGGGCTTATAATTGGCAGTGCCTGTGAAGCAGGTGAGCTATATTCAGCAATGGTTAACGGAAAAGATGACAGGGATTTAAAAAGAATAGCGGCATTTTATGATTATCTCGAGATACAGCCTTTGGGAAATAACCAGTTTTTGATCAATAACGGAAAAGTACAAAGCCAGGAAGCATTAAAAAATCTTAACAGGAAGATAATAAGCCTTGGAGAAGAGCTTGGTAAGCCGGTTGTTGCAACCTGTGACGTACATTTCATGGACCCAAGGGACGAGGTTTACAGACGAATTCTTATGGGTGGGCAGGGCTTTGATGATGCTGACAATCAGGCACCTTTGTACTTGCGTACTACAGACGAAATGCTTGAGGAATTCAGCTATCTTGGTAAAGAAAAGGCATATGAGGTAGTTGTTGAAAACACCAATAAAATAGCAGATCTAGTTGAACAAATAATTCCAATACCTGACGGTACCTTCCCGCCTAACATTGATGGTGCTGAAGAGGAAATAAAGACTCTTGCAATGTCAAAGGCGACTGAAATATACAGCGAAAATCTACCGCAGGTGGTTAAGGACAGGCTGGATAAAGAGCTTAACTCAATTATAAAAAACGGCTTCTCAGTTATGTATATTATTGCCCAGAAGCTTGTTAGAAAGTCAAATGATGACGGCTATCTTGTTGGATCAAGGGGTTCGGTAGGCTCGTCTTTTGTTGCAAACATGGTAGGCATAACTGAGGTTAATTCTCTGCCTCCGCATTATATATGTGTTAACTGCAAGCATACAGAGTTTATAGATGACGGCAGCGTAGGCTGCGGCTTTGACCTTCCTGATAAAGACTGCCCTGTATGCGGCAGTGCACTTAAGAAAGACGGGTATGATATTCCGTTTGAAACCTTCCTTGGCTTTGACGGTGACAAGGAGCCTGATATTGACCTTAACTTCTCGGGTGATTATCAGCCAAGGGCTCATAAATATACTGAGGAATTGTTCGGTGTAGGACATGTTTACAGAGCCGGAACAATAGGAACTATTGCAGATAAAACTGCATATGGTTTTGTTAAGAATTATCTTGATGAACGTGGTATAGTTGTTACCAACGCAGAAATAAACAGGCTGGTCAGAGGCTGTACCGGGATCAAACGTACTACAGGACAGCATCCGGGAGGAGTTATGATTGTTCCTCAGGACAGGGATATTTACGAGTTCTGTCCTATCCAAAGGCCTGCCGATGATCAGGATACAGAAATAATAACAACACATTTTGACTACCATTCAATTAGCGGAAGACTCTTAAAGCTTGATATATTGGGACATGACGACCCTACTGTTATAAGAATGCTTGAGGATCTGACTGGTGTTGATGCAAAGACCATACCGCTGGATGACAAGGAGACAATGAGCCTCTTTAGCAGTACTGAGGCACTTGGAATCAAACCCTCAGATGTAGACAGTGAAGTTGGAACCTTTGCGGTACCTGAATTTGGTACAAAGTTTGTAAGACAGATGCTAGTAGATACAAAGCCGAAAACATTTTCGGAGCTTATAAGAATATCAGGTCTGTCGCATGGAACCGATGTTTGGCTTAATAACGCTCAGGAGCTGATAAAGCAGGGAATTACAACGCTTTCTGATGCAATATGCTGCCGTGACGATATTATGATCTATCTTTTGCACAGCGGGCTTCCTCCTAAGACCTCATTTAAAATCATGGAGGATGTAAGAAAAGGTAAAGGTCTTAAAGAAGAATATGAACAAACCATGAAAGACAACAAGGTTCCATCATGGTACATAGGCTCATGTAAAAAGATTAAATACATGTTCCCTAAGGCACACGCAGCGGCCTACGTAATGATGGCTTTCAGAATTGCCTGGTTTAAGGTACACTATCCCGAAGCGTTTTATACCACTTACTTTACGGTAAGGGCAGACGACTTTGATGCAGAAATGATGGCATACGGTCAGGATAAGGTAAAAAACAAAATTAAGGAATTCGAGAAAAAAGGAAACACAATTACTCAGAAGGAAAAAAATGTTTTAACTATACTTGAGGTTGCAAACGAGATGTATGCGCGCGGAATAAAGTTCCTGCCGGTTGATATCTATCATTCGGAAGCTACCAAATTTCTTATAGAGCCGGATGGAATAAGGCCATCCTTGAATTCACTCCAGGGGCTTGGGGTTTCAGCGGCACAGAATATTGTTGAAGCAAGGAAAAACGGAGATTTCCTTTCTGTCGATGATTTGAGGGTAAGAGCAAAGATAAGTAAGTCGGTAATTGAGATACTCCAAAATCAGGGCTGTTTGAAGGGATTACCTGAAAGCAACCAACTGAGCTTCTTCAACCTCTAAAAATAATTTATATTTTCTCATCAGACTTTAATGCAACTGAAACGTATTGATATATGACCATAAATTAACAGGTTAATATTTAAGCATAAGGTTTGGAGCGATGTATTATGAAAAGAAAAACAGTTTTAAGCTTGGCAGCAGTATTATTTGCCCTTATATTTGCAGGCTGTAACATACAGATTATGTATAGCGGCACTGATATTAACGGTAATGTAAGCGGTTCCTATAAGCTCTTTTCGGGAACAAAAAACAAAACAATTCATGTTAAAGAGGGAAACCCGGTTGAGGTAAAGTATTCGTCCAAGTTAAAAAAAGGTGAACTTACCATGACAATATATGATTCAAACAATAACATAGTTTATGAATTGGAAACTAATAAGTCGGGTACAAAGCTTTTAAAGGCAGATAAGGATGAAGAATATAAGCTTGAAATTGTTGGAGATGGAGCTGAAGGCAGTTTTAGTGTCAAATGGAATAATTAATACATACAAATTAAAAATAAATATGCTAAAAGTCTTTCAATATGTAATAAATTATTGCTAATTGCGGATAATAATGATATAATACATTTTGACTAAGGGCTAAATAGCATTTTAAGTTAAAGAGTGGGTTGTTCCCACTCTTTCGCTTTGTTAAACAGCCTGAAGCGTTTGAATTAACTGGAGGCTTTTTTAATGGGTAAGAAAAGTGTTGAAGAAATAGTAACAGAGCTAGTTCAACCTATAGTTGAAAAAAATAATTATGATTTGGTAGATGTAGAATTTGTAAAAGAAGGTGCAAACCGTTTTCTTAGGATTTATATAGATAAGCCCGCTGGAATAACAATAGATGATTGCCAGGTGGTTAGCGAAGAACTGAGCGATAAGCTTGATTCTGCCGACCCAATAGAACAGGCATATTTCCTGGAGGTATCGTCACCAGGACTTGAAAGGCCTCTGAAAAAAGATAAGGATTTTGAAAGATATAAGGGTGAAGTAGTTGAAATAAAGCTTTTCCAGCCTATAGACGGACAGAAGGTTTTTGAAGGTGAACTTTTGGGATTAAACAATAACAATATTCTGATAAAAAAGGCATCTAATGAAATTGCTGAATTTGAACGTGATAAGGTAGCAGTTGTCAAGCGTGCTGTTAAATTTTAAGGGGAGGTATTACAGGAATGAGTGCCGAATTAATTCATGCATTGGAGCAATTGAAGAAAGAGAAAGGAATAGATACTGATATATTGATTGAAGCTATTGAAGCTGCTTTAATTTCCGCATATAGAAAAAATTTTGGTACCGCTCAAAACGTTAAAGTAACTATAGACCGTGATTCCGGAGATGTTCATGTATATGCCCTTAAAAGAGTGACAGACCAGCCGACTAATGAATATCTTGATATATCACTAGAAGAAGCAAGGAAAATAAGTAAGAAATATATACTTGAAGATACAGCTGAAGTTGAAGTTACTCCTAAAAAATTTGGGCGTATAGCTGCTCAGACAGCTAAACAGGTAGTTGTTCAGAAAATTCGTGAGGCTGAAAGAGGAATAATATACGACGAATTTATAAACAAGGAAGGCGACATTGTAACAGGTATTATTCAGAGGTCTGAAAGAAAGAATGTCATAATTGATCTTGGAAAAACCGAGGCTACCATGCCACCGTCAGAACAGACTCCAAATGAGGAATATAGGTTCAATGACAGAATCAAAACATATATTATAGAGGTAAAAAATACTACAAAAGGTCCACAAATAATGGTTTCAAGGACACATCCATGGCTTGTAAAAAGATTATTTGAGTTGGAAGTTCCTGAAATTCATGAGGGTATTGTAGAGATCAAGAATATTGCACGAGAGCCAGGCTCGAGAACAAAAATCGCTGTGTTCTCCAAGGATGACAATGTTGATCCTGTAGGCTCATGTGTGGGACAGAAAGGCACAAGAGTTCAGGCTGTAGTTGATGAACTTCGTGGCGAAAAGATTGATATAATAAAATGGAGCAGCATGCCTGAAGAATTTATTTCTAGCAGTTTGAGCCCTGCAAAAGTTATAAGGGTAGACATAAATGAGGAAGAAAAATCTGCTAAGGTAACAGTTCCAGATTTTCAGCTTTCACTTGCAATTGGCAAGGAAGGTCAGAACGCCAGACTGGCTGCTAAACTTACAGGATGGAAGATAGATATTAAGAGCGAATCCCAGCTTAGAGCTGCCATTGAACAACAGCTGTTTAATTTTGACGGCAGTTACAGTGAGGATGAAAGCTATGAAAGTGATGACTTGTCTTCAGAAGAAGCTTATGAAGAGGAGTCTGATTCGGATACAGTTGATAATTCAAATGATGATGAATAAAGCTCAGGGGAATGATCCCTGGCTTTTGCCGTATACAAGTGAAAACCTTTAACTCAACATGAGGTGGTATTGTTAATGAAGCAAAAAAAGGTACCTTTGAGAATGTGCCTTGGCTGTCAGGAAATGAAGCCTAAAAAAGAACTTATACGAATTGTTAAAAACAAGGAAAATGAAACAAGCGTAGACTTTACAGGTAAAAAACCTGGAAGAGGAGCATATATATGCAAGAGCGTCGATTGCTTTGAAAAAGCCAGAAAGGGAAAAAGGCTTGAAAAGGCTTTTGAGGCTCCAATCAGTGAAGAGGTTTACGAAACCTTAAAAAGACAGATGGAGGATGAGAATGACCAATAGGATTTACTCTTTCATCGGTCTTGCCGCTAAAGCAAGAGCATTGGTGTCAGGAGATGACACATGCGAAATGAACATAAAAAAAGGGAAAGCAAAGCTTGTAATAATAGCGGGAGATGCTTCACCAAACACCAAAAAGAAGTTTCAGGATATGTGCGAATACAGGCACATTGATAATAGAATTTATGGAGAGAAGGAGTTTATCGGAAAATATATAGGGAAAGATTTGAGATCGGTTATTGCAGTAACAGAAAGAAATTTTGCAGGAAGATTAAAAGAGTTAATTGATGAGAACAACTTAGAATTCGGGGGTGAGCAGATTGGAAAAATATAGAGTGTATGAGCTTGCTAAAGAGATGAATACATCAAGCAAAAGGCTTATGGAAAAGCTTGAGGAAATAAATATACACGTAAAAAACCATATGAGCCTGTTGGATGACCATGAACTTGATGCTCTTTACAAACATATCGGTATTATCAAGCATGACGACAAAAAAGTTGACACAGAGGAAAAGAAAGCTGCACCTGTTGCGCCTCCAAAGACTGATGTTAAGAAGGATTCAAAGGATGTCAAACATGCTCCTAGGATAATAAGAACAACTGAAATTATAATAGATACAAAGAAGGAAGAAGAACAAAGAAATGAAGCAAGGCATGATAATCATCATAATGAGATAGGCAAAGATGTTCGCGGCAATATTAAAGGAAATCAAAAACATGACGCTTTTAGAGTTGCAGATGCGGGTTCAGGATTAAGACCCGGTTATACAAGGGAAAATAGAAATGATTATAGAAGGGATATTACGCCTAAAAAGCCTGATATGAAAAAAGTTATGCCAAATGAAGCAGCAGTAAAAGAAGCCGTTCAGGAAGTAAAAGCTGTTAAGCCTGAACAGAAACCAGTAAGTACCGAAATTCCGGTACAAAGCACTCAGATGTCCAAGAGCGCGGAAGAAAAGCCAATTATTGAAAAGGATACTTTAAATCAGAACACAAAAGTTGTGTCACCTGAAAATAAACCTCAGTCGGATAACAGGAGCAATGAAAGCAGCGCTCCAAAGCCTCCGGTTCAGAGAACAAATCAGGACCAGCCTTATAGAAAGCCTTTTCAGCAATCTGGTCCGAGGAATGATAACAGACCTTATGGTGACAGACCGCAGGGTGACAGGCCTTACGGCAATAGGCCTCAGGGCGACAGACCACAGGGTGACAGACCATACAGACCTTATGGTGACAGACCGCAGGGTGACAGGCCTTACGGCAATAGGCCACAGGGTGACAGACCACAGGGTGACAGACCATACAGACCTTATGGTGACAGACCGCAGGGTGACAGGCCTTATGGCAATAGGCCACAGGGTGACAGACCATACGGTAACAGACCTCAGGGCGACAGACCGCAGGGTGACAGGCCTTACGGCAATAGACCACAAGGTGACAGACCATACGGTAACAGACCTCAGGGCGATAGGCCTCAAGGTGGTCCGGGAAGATATGGTGACAGACCAAGACCGCAAAACCAGGGTGGACGCCCACTTGAAATACCTAAGCTTGATTTGACCGAAATTCAGAAGGAAACAATCAGTTCACAGAGAACTGAGGTTAGAAGAGAATTTGCAAGCAAGGATAATGACAAGGATACAAAGAGAGAACAAAAATCTGTAAAACCTGTACAGGATAAGAATAATAGATTTAAACCTCAGAAAATTCTTGTTGAGAAAAAAGGTATAAACGAAATACTTTCTGAAGACTATATTTTAAGCGAATTTTATAATGATGATAATAAAAAGAAAAAAGGCTCAAAACCTAGAAAAGATGTAAGGGTTGAGAATAAGCACATTCCTCCAAAGGCAGTGCTTACACAGATAACAATTCCTGAAATTATTACAGTTAAGGATTTGGCAGAATCATTAAAGAAGACATCCACCGAAGTTATCAAAAAGCTTATGGGGCTTGGTATGATGGCTACTCTTAATCAGGAGCTTGATTTTGATACTGCTACCATTATTGCTGAAGAATTCGGTGTTAAAACAGAAAAGGCAGTAGTAGTCAATGAAGAGGACATTCTTTTTGATGATGCTGAGGATGATGAAAAAGATTTGTCGCCAAGGCCTCCGGTTGTTGTTGTAATGGGTCACGTTGACCATGGTAAGACATCCTTGCTTGATGCTATAAGAAAGACAAACGTTATTGAAAGCGAAGCAGGCGGAATTACACAGCACATTGGTGCTTATATGGTTAAGATCAATAACAGGAATATTACTTTCCTTGATACTCCTGGCCATGAAGCTTTTACCGCAATGAGAGCAAGAGGTGCACAGGTAACCGATATTGCAATAATTGTTGTTGCAGCTGACGATGGAGTTATGCCCCAGACTGTAGAAGCAATTAACCATGCTAAAGCAGCGAATGTTTCAATAATAGTAGCAATAAACAAAATAGATAAACCGGGAGCTAATCCTGACAGGGTTAAGCAGGAGCTTACTGAGCACGGACTTGTTGCTGAAGAATGGGGCGGCGATGTAATATGTGTTCCTGTATCTGCTAAAAAGGGAGAAAATATTGACCAGCTTCTTGAAATGGTAATTCTTACTGCTGATATACTAGAACTTAAATCAAACCCGAACAGGCAGGCAAAGGGTACTATTATTGAAGCAAAGCTTGACAAAGACAGGGGTCCTCTTGCAACAATGCTTGTACAAAGGGGAACTTTAGATGTTGGAGATTCAATTGTTACAGGATCCATAGTTGGAAGAATAAGAGCTATGGTTGATGATAAGGGCCATAAGATCAAAAAGGCAGGACCTTCAACTCCGGTTGAGATTCTTGGGCTTCCGGAAGTACCGGTTTCGGGAGAAGTTTTCTATGCAATAACCGATGAAAAGGTTGCTAAACAGCTTGCTGAGAAGAGAAAATTCAAGCAAAGAGAACAGAACCTGAAATCATCATCAAGAGTGACTCTTGACGACTTGTTTTCACAGATTAAGGAAGGTAAGCTAAAAGATCTTAATATAATTGTAAAGGCAGATGTTCAGGGTTCTGTAGAAGCAGTTAAACAGTCGCTTGAAAAACTCACTAACGATGAAGTAAGGGTTAATATAATTCATGGAGGCGTTGGTGCTGTTACTGAATATGACGTTACCCTTGCACAGGTATCAAATGCAATTATAATCGGATTTAATGTAAGACCGGGTGCCAATGTTCTGGAAGCTGCTAAAAATGCAGAAGTTGACATGAGGCTTTACAGAGTAATCTATAATGCTATAGAAGATATACAGGCTGCTATGAAGGGTATGCTTGATCCTACCTTCAAGGAAGTTGTACTTGGACACGCAGAAATCAGGCAGATATTTAAGGTATCCGGAATAGGAACCATTGCAGGCTGCTATGTAACTGACGGAAAGATTGTCAGAAACACAGATATAAGAGTAGTAAGAAATGGTATAGTTGTTCATGAAGGTAAGCTTGCTTCATTAAAGAGATTCAAAGATGATGCAAAGGAAGTTGCATCAGGTTTTGAGTGCGGGTTGTCAGTTGAAAGATTCAATGATCTTAAAGAAGCAGATGTTGTAGAAGCATTTACCATGGAAGAGGTTAAAAGATAGTAATTGTAAGGGGTAAGGGTCATAGGTTATTGAAGGTGTGCTATTTAGCTCATCAGCATTACCATACTCTTACCCGTTTTATTTTACTGATTATTTTATATTGTATTAATGTGCTACTTGAAGAAGGAGTGGTTTTATGGAAAGAACTGATAGAATTGCTGAAGAAATGAAAAAGGAAATAAGCAGTATTATAGGTAGTGAATTAAAAGACCCAAGGCTTCCCAAGCTTATAAGCATCACCTCATTGACAGTTACAAGGGATTTGAGATACGCAAGGGTTTTTATAAGCGTGTTTGGCACCGAAGAAGATAAGAAAAATGCTATTGTAGCCTTAAAAAGTGCTGCAGGGTTTATCAGACGCGAAGTGGGACACAGAGTTCAGCTCAGATACACTCCTGAACTGCAGTTTGAACTTGATAATTCAATAGAACAGGGCGTTTATCTGACAAAGCTTATAAACGACACAGTTAAGAACGAAGAAACAAAGGAATAATAAACGAGGTATTATATATGCTGCCAGGTAATATTATAACTTCAATCAATGAGTCAAATAAAATAATTATTATGCCGCATCTTAATGTAGACGGCGATGGATACGGATCAAGTCTTGCTCTTGCAATGATACTGAATAAAATGGGAAAACATGTACAGGTCCTTCTTGAAGAAGCTGTTCCTGAAGTATATACCTTCCTCCCGGGAAGTAAACTGGTTGATATTTATAAAGCACAGAACAGTTTTTATGATCTGGCTATAGCTCTTGATACCGGCGATATGGGAAGGCTCGGACAAAGAGCTGATATTTTCAGCAGCTCAAAAAAGACAATTAACATTGATCATCACAATACCAACACAGAATTTGCTTTCTACAACTATGTAGATTCAAAAGCATCAGCTGTGGGTGAAATAGTGTATCAGTTAATTAAGGATCTTGGTGAAAACCTTGATCGAGATATTTCGACCTGTCTCTATGTTGCAATAGCTACGGATACAGGTGGATTCAGGTACAGTAATACAACAGCTCTTACACACCAGATTGCAGGTGAATTAATCAACAGCGGTGTTGATGTTGCAGATATATCCCAGAAGGTATTTGATTCTACAACCCTGCAAAAGGTTAAGCTTTCAAGTCTTGCTTCAGATTCGCTTGAACTCCTTGAAAAAGGGAAAATTTCCATCATGGTGCTTACTGATGAAATGATGGCTAAAGCAGGTGCAAAGGAAGAAGATTGTGATGGGATTGTTAATATTGGCAGAAGTATCAGAGGAGTGGAAGTATCAATTCTTTTGAGGCAGCGTAAAAACGGAGAAATCAAGGGTAATTTGAGGTCCAATACAAACGTGGACGTTTCTGCAATTGCTGGAATGTTTGGCGGCGGAGGACATAAAAAAGCGGCTGGCTTTACTGCGGCAGGCAAGATTGAAGATATTAGGAAACAGCTTATAGATGACATAAAGGAAGAATTAAAAAGGATAAAGTAGGAACTTTTTATGGATGGTATAATTAATGTTTTAAAACCCCCGGGGATGACATCGTTCGATGTAATAGGTCATTTAAGAAGGGTTCTTGGAACAAAAAAAATAGGACATGCAGGTACACTTGATCCTGATGCTGCTGGTGTTCTCCCTGTTTTTGCAGGAAAAGCCACTAAGGCAATTGAGTTTATAATGGAGAAGGACAAGGTATACAGAGCAGAAATGACACTCGGAATTACAACCGATACAGGGGATTCTTCCGGTGAAATTATTGAAACACATCCTGTAAATTCGAGTGAAGCTGAAATAATTAAAGCTGTTTTAAGCTTTAAAGGCAAGTATATGCAGGTTCCTCCCATGTATTCGGCACTTAAGGTAGAGGGGCAAAAGCTGTATGAGCTTGCTAGAAAAGGTATTACTATAGAACGTAAACCAAGAGAAGTTACTATAACGGATATTCGAGTAATTAATATAGACACTGAACAGGAACAGGTTAAGGTAATTTATCAGGTAGAATGCTCAAAAGGTACTTATATACGTACATTGTGTGAGGATATCGGGAACAAGCTTGGGTGCGGAGGACATATGTCTTTTCTTCTGAGGCTGCGTGCAGGAATGTTTAACATATCCGAAGCATTAACACTTGAAGAGATTGAGGCACATGCTCAAAGTAATTCCTTGAATGACAGGCTTATTTCTGTAAAAGAGGTATTCGGGAATTATCCGAAAATCGAGCTAGATGATACACAATTAAAACGTTTTTTAAATGGAGTACATATAGAAAGTAGTTTTAAACAAGTTGCAGTAATCGCAGTATACAGTCAGAAAGACGATTTCATAGGCCTTGGTGAGGTCATAAAGACTCAGGAAGGCTATATTCTGAAATCCAGAAAACTCTTTATATGAATTAGTGAGGAACAAAATATGAAAATTATCATGAATTCCAATGAGAATATAAAACTTGATAAGCCTGTAGGGGTTGGGCTTGGGAATTTTGATGGTCTTCATGTCGGGCATATGGCTCTTGTTAATACCGTTATAAGAGAATCAAAACTTAATTCACTTAACTCGGTTATCTTTTCTTTCACCAAGCATCCTGAAAATATCCTGCGTAAAAAACTTTTTACACCGTTACTTACAACAGTTAATAAAAAGATAGAACTGCTTGGAGAAACAGCTCTTGATTATATCTATTTTGATGAGTTTGATGAAAATTACTCACGTATGAAGCCTGAAACATTTGTAAAAGAAGTATTGGTAAACAGGCTTAATGCAAAGCTTGTTGTGGCCGGTTTTAATTACAGGTTTGGCTACAAGGGTCAAGGTGATACGGCAATTCTCAAAGAGCTTGCAAAAAGCTATAATATGAAAGTGATAATTATTCCGCCTATAAAAATAGAGGATGAAATAGTAAGCAGTACATTAATAAGGCAGTATACCACAAAAGGTGATATGGACATGGTTTTCAGACTGCTTGGACGTCACTATTCCATTACTGCCAAGGTTCAAAGCGGAAGACGTATAGGTACTACAATCGGCTTCCCTACTGCAAATATACATCCTGAGGAGTATCTGATACTTCCAAGCGACGGCGTATATATAACAAAAACACTTATTGACGGAACCTTATGCGAAAGTGTTACTAATATTGGCAACAATCCTACTTTTGAAGGTATCAAACATAAAAGCGTTGAAACACATATTCTTAATTTCGATGAAGACATTTATGGTAAAACTATTGAAGTTTTCTTTTTAAGCAAAATACGCGGAGAGAAAAAGTTCAAAGACAAGGACGCTTTAGTGGAACAAATGAGCCGTGATGTACAGACTGCAAAGGAGTATTTTGATTCCAATGGCTGAACAAAGATATGTGCTTGAAATCACAGGAATAGTCCAGGGTGTGGGTTTCAGACCTTTTATTTATTCTTTTGCAAAATCCATGAACCTAAAAGGGTGGGTAAGCAACACAGGAAAAGGTGTAATTATAGAATTTGAAGGTTCAGATATTGATATTAATGATTTGACTGAAAAAATAAAGGAACAGGCCCCGCCTCTTTCAATAATTAAGGATATTCAGGTAAAAGAGCTTACATCCAAAGGCTATAAAAACTTTGAAATAAGGCATAGCATAGAGGATACTAAAAAACAGGTATTCATATCTCCTGACGTATCCATCTGCAGTGATTGTGCCAATGAATTGTATAACTCAAATGACCACAGGTATATGTACCCATTCATTAACTGTACCAATTGTGGTCCCCGTTTTACCATAATCAGAGATATACCCTATGACAGAAAAAACACTACAATGAATGTATTCCCCATGTGTGAAAAGTGTGAGGGGGAATACACTAATCCTCTTGACAGAAGATACCATGCACAGCCTGTCTCATGCTATGATTGCGGACCTTCCTTAAAATTATTGGATTCACAAAGAAATGAAGTAAAAACCGACGATTATATTTCTTTCATCAGAAAAGAAATAATGCAGGGAAAGATAGCAGCAATAAAGGGTATTGGCGGCTATCATCTCGCTTGTGATGCATATAACACATATGCTGTTGGACAGCTAAGACAAAGAAAACACCGGGATGAGAAGCCTTTTGCACTTATGACCAAAGATATTAGTACAGCCTTTAAACATTGCTGTATCAGTAATGAAGAAAAAAAGCTTATTGAATCATTTAGAAAGCCTATAGTTTTACTACAAAGAAGAGAAGATTGTGTTCTTCCGGATCAAATAGCACCGGGGAATCCTTTCCTTGGACTTATGCTTCCATATACTCCGCTGCATATGCTTATATTTGATTATCCTATAGACAATGCAGCATTTACGGATACTCTTGTAATGACCAGCGCAAACATAAGCAGCGAACCAATAGTTTATAAAGATGAAGAAGCCCTTGAAAACCTTGGAGGTATAGCGGACTATTTCCTCACCAACAACAGGGAGATATATATAAGGACGGATGATTCGGTAACAAGAGTTTTCAGAAATAAGGAATATATAATAAGACGTTCAAGAGGGTATGTACCTCTGCCTATTACTGCAGATGTATTTGATTCACAGCATATACCTTCCATACTTGCATGCGGAGGAGAGCTAAAAAATACTTTCTGCCTTAATAAGGAAAATGAATTTTATCCAAGCCACCACATAGGAGACCTGGAAAATGCCGAAACACTCATTTCCTTTGAAGAAGGTATAGAACACTTTAAAAATATGTTTAATATTGAACCTGAAGTTATTGCTTATGACCTACACCCGGAGTACCTTTCAACCAAGTATGCTATGGATTCCAATATAACAGTAAAAATACCTGTTCAGCATCACCATGCGCATGTTGCATCCTGTATGGCTGAAAATGACATTAATGGTGATGTAATAGGTGTCGCCTTTGATGGTACAGGTTACGGTGAGGACGGGCATATATGGGGCGGTGAATTTTTTACAGGGAATTACACAGCATTCAGGCGGGAGGGACACTTTGACTATGTCTCAATGCCCGGAGGGGAAAGGGCTATAAAAGAGCCCTGGAGAATGGCTGCTGCGTATCTGCAAAAATGTTTTACAGACGGAATAACGGATATATATAGTTTAATAGATCAGAACAATTTTTTTGAAGGTATAGATAGAAACAGTATTAAGATAATTCTTAATATGATAGACAATAAATTAAACAGTCCCCTGACTTCAAGTGCAGGAAGACTATTCGATGCAGTGTCGGCATTATTAGGCATCAGGGAAACCATAAACTATGAGGGACAGGCTGCAATTGAACTTGAACAGTCAGCGGATAAAAATATTGTTGAGGCATTTAACTTTGAAATAAAAAAGCAGGACAATGAGTTTATTATAGGCATAGAACAGCTTTTTTCAGAGCTTATAGAAGACATAAAAAAAGGGACTGATAAGGGAATAACAGCAATGAAATTCCATAATTCAGTTGTAAATATAATTACAGCAGGGTGTGAAATACTGAGGGAAAAAACAGGTTTAAACCGAGTAGTTTTAAGCGGGGGAGTATTTCAGAATATTACACTTCTTGAGAAAACGGTGCAAGCACTTGAAATAAAAGCCTTTGAGGCTTATACACACAGCCTGGTTCCTTCAAATGACGGCGGGATATCACTTGGACAGGCAGTAATTGCTGTTGCAAGGACTGTAAAGGAAGCGTAAAATGAATTTGACTTAAAAATGCTATTATGGGGTGTGATGATTATGTGTCTGGCAGTTCCGGGCAAGGTTATTGAAATAGAAAAGGGCAATGGTGTTATAGAGATTATGGGGGTTACAAGGGAGATTTCACTGGAGCTTCTAAAAGATATAAAGGTCGGTGACTATGTGCTTGTTCATGCCGGCTGTGCGATTGAAAAGATGGATGAGGAAGAGGCAATAAGGACTATAGAGCTGTTCAATGAATTAGAGGAGATAGTTCATGAATAACTTTATTGATGAATTCAGAAATACCGAACTAACAAGAAAAGCAGCTGCCAAACTAAGTGAGTATAAAGGCAGGCCGGTTAAAATAATGGAAGTGTGCGGAACACATACCATGTCTATATTTAAATATGGTATAAGGGATATGCTGCCTGAGAATGTACATCTTATTTCAGGTCCCGGATGTCCTGTGTGTGTTACACCGGTTTCATTTATTGATTCGGCAATTGAACTGTCTGTGATAGAAAATGTCATTATTACTACCTTCGGTGACCTCATGAGGGTTCCGGGAAGTACGTCCTCACTCCTTTCCGAAAGGGCTAAGGGACGTGATATCAGAATTGTATATTCACCGCTTGATGCAGTTATGCTGGCAAAGAATAATCCTGGAAAAAAGATTGTATTCCTGTCTGTGGGCTTTGAAACTACAACGCCTGTAGCTGCATTGTCAGTACTTAAAGCAAAGGAAATGGGTTTGGATAACTTTATGGTGCTGACGGCAAATAAAACCATGCCTGAAGTTTTAAAAACTCTTGCAGCCAGCGGAGATGTAGAGATAGACGGATACCTATATCCTGGGCATGTAAGTTCCATAACAGGTGTAGGAATATATTATGAGCTTGCTGAAAAGAGCGGAATATCAGGTGTTATCACCGGATTTGAACCTCTTGATATTCTTCAGGGAATAGCAACCCTTATAAATAACATAGATCAGGGCAAAACATTGGTTTCTAATGCCTATAAAAGGGCAGTAAGACAGGAAGGTAACCCAATAGCTGTAGAAAAACTTTATGAGGTTTTTGAACCCTGCGATTCGGTGTGGAGAGGCATAGGAACTGTTAAAGACTCGGGTCTTAAGATAAGGGATAAATACAGCAGCTTTGATGCGGCAAAAGTATTCAATCTTGTGAATAAAAATGTACAGGAGCCTAAAGGCTGCCTTTGCGGTGAAATATTAAAAGGAACAAAAATCCCGCCAAGCTGTAGTCTTTTCGGGAAAAGGTGCACTCCGGAGAATCCTGTGGGTGCATGTATGGTATCCTCAGAAGGCACCTGTGCTGCTTATTATAAATATGGAGGGACCAGATAGTGGATTTTGTAACTCTCGCCCACGGAAGCGGCGGCAGGATGACACATAAACTTATAAATGATATTTTTAGAAGGTATTTTTCCAATGATATTCTTGAACAGGGCGATGATTCTGCGTTGATTACGCTTGATAGCAGCAGAATTGCATTTACAACAGATTCCTTTGTAATCAGCCCGATTTTTTTCAAAGGCGGAGACATAGGGAAAATAGCTGTGTGCGGAACGGTAAATGATTTAACGGCTGCAGGGGCAAAGCCGCTTTACTTGAGCTGCGGTTTCATAATTGAAGAGGGACTGCCTTTTGAAACGCTTGAAAATATAGCCCGTTCAATGGGAGAAACAGCTGCAAAATGTGGTGTACGCATTGCTACCGGTGATACAAAGGTAGTACAGAAGGGTGCAGCGGATAAAATATTTATAAACACCTCGGGAATAGGAATTATTCATGAAGGTATAAACATTTCAGGCAGGAATGCAAAGCCCGGAGACAGTATTATTGTTACCGGAAATATTGGTGATCACGGTTGTTCCATAATGCTTGAAAGGGAAGCATTGAATATAAATGCAGATATATCAAGCGATTGTGCACCTTTAAATGGACTTGTTGAAAGAATATTTTCAGTAACTAAGGATGTGCATGTCTTAAGGGATCCTACAAGAGGTGGCCTTGCAACTACTTTGAATGAAATAGCATCTCAAAGTAATGTAGGAATAAGCCTTAATGAAGACGCGATACCTGTCAGCAGTGGAGTCAGAGGTGTATGTGAGCTTTTGGGAATGGACCCGCTTTATATGGCTAACGAAGGAAAAATGATTATAATTGTTCCAAAACAATTCTCAAAAGATGTTGTCAAAGCACTACAAGAGGATACTCTGGGCAAAAATGCTGCAATTATCGGCGAAGTTACCGATAAACAGCAGGGGCGAGTAGTTATGAAGACCTATGCAGGCGGCAGCAGAATATTAGATATGCTTACGGGGGACCAGCTGCCAAGAATTTGTTAATATGCCAGAGTTTCATGATTCGTCAAAATTTTATCAAAAATTTATTATATATTATAGAAGTTATGGCAAACTCATGCTATAATATTTCTTAATTGTGTTTTTTTACTTAATACAGTACGCTCCTGCCATGAAGCAGTAAGTAATAGTTTTTATGGGGGAGTTTTTAATGCCGGCTTAATCAGTCGGACAAAAGTATTTAATGGAAAGGGGTCAAACTATGATTTACTCATCTGAGGTTGAAAAAATGATTTGTGTAGCAAAAGGACCTAACCATGGACCGGCGCCAATACCGGAGGAAGGTAAATGGGTCCAGGCAAAAGAAATTAAAGACATATCAGGCCTTACACATGGTATCGGCTGGTGTGCTCCACAGCAGGGAACCTGCAAGCTGACTCTTAATGTTAAAGATGGAGTTATACAGGAAGCTCTTGTTGAAACAATAGGTTGTTCAGGTATGACACATTCTGCTGCAATGTCAGCTGAAGTTCTTCCTGGAAAAACTATTCTCGAAGCTCTCAATACAGACCTTGTATGTGATGCTATCAACACAGCAATGAGGGAATTGTTCCTTCAGATAGTATACGGAAGAACACAGACAGCTTTCTCAGAAGGCGGACTTCCAATAGGTGCAGGACTTGAGGACCTTGGAAAAGGTTTGAGAAGCCAGGTTGGTACTATGTATGGTACTCTTTCAAAGGGTGTAAGATACATGGAAATGGCAGAAGGTTATGTAACTCACATCGCTCTTGATGAAAACAATGAAGTTATAGGCTATGAGTTTGTTCACATGGGAAAAATGATGGACATGATCAAAAAGGGCATGGATGCCAACGAAGCTGTTAAAAAGGCTACAGGCAAGTATGGCCGCTATGATGAAGCAGCAAAACTTATAGACCCAAGACATGAATAATAAATAGGAGGGACAATGATATGGCACTCTTTGAAAGTTATGAAAGAAGAATAGATCAAGTTAACGCTGTATTGAACAAATACGGCATAAGCTCCCTGGAAGAAGCCAGGAAAATGTGTACTGACAAGGGCTTTGACCCTTATGAAATAACAAAGGGAATTCAGGCTATTGCATTTGAAAATGCTTGCTGGGCTTACGTTGCAGGTGCTGCAATAGCACTTAAAAAAGGTTGTAAAAAAGCTGCAGAAGCTGCAGAAGCAATAGGTGAAGGTTTACAGGCATTCTGTATTGCAGGTTCAGTTGCAGATGACAGAAAAGTTGGTCTTGGACACGGAAACCTCGCAGCAATGCTTTTAAGAGAAGAAACAAAGTGCTTTGCTTTCCTTGCTGGTCATGAATCCTTTGCAGCTGCTGAAGGTGCTATAGGTATTGCAAAATCAGCAAACAAGGTTAGAAAGCAGCCTTTGCAGGTTATTCTCAATGGCCTTGGAAAAGATGCAGCTCAGATTATATCAAGAATTAATGGTTTTACATATGTTCAGACAAAATTTGATTACTATACAGGTAAACTCGATGTAGTAAAGGAAATTAAGTATTCAAATGGAGACAGAGCGAAGGTTAGATGCTATGGTGCTGATGATGTAAGAGAAGGAGTTGCTATCATGCACAGTGAGGGTGTTGACGTTTCCATTACCGGTAACTCAACAAACCCGACAAGGTTCCAGCATCCAGTAGCAGGTACTTACAAGAAGGAATGCTACGAAATGGGTAAGAAGTACTTCTCAGTGGCATCAGGCGGTGGTACCGGAAGAACACTTCATCCTGATAACATGGCAGCAGGTCCTGCTTCATACGGTATGACTGATACTATGGGAAGAATGCATTCAGATGCTCAGTTTGCAGGTTCATCTTCTGTTCCTGCTCACGTTGAAATGATGGGCTTCCTTGGAATGGGTAACAATCCTATGGTTGGTGCAACAGTTGCAGTTGCAGTTGCAATTGAAGAAACAAGCAAATAATTATTAAGAACATAAAAAAGGCTTTCATTTGAAAGCCTTTTTGTTTTGTCTGAACTTAAGCATCCTTATGTGAAACTGCATTTCTTCCTTTTGACTTGGAAAGGTAAAGGCCCTGATCTGCGCAGGCTATAAGTTCATCTACGGTAGTTCCGTCTTCCGGGAAGTTTGCGATTCCAATAGATACTGTAAAGTGAGGATTTTCTGTTTCATTGACTTTCCGTCTGAACCGCTCTGCTACAATTCCCGCGTGATAAGGAGTTGATCCTGGTAAAAGAATTACAAATTCATCTCCTCCATATCTTCCCAGGGTGTCTATTTCCCTAAGACAGCCTTTTGCTATCAGTACAAGTTTCTTTATACACTTATCTCCCTGTATGTGTCCCAGGGTATCATTAATAAGTTTAAAATTATCAATATCAAACATTAAAATCGAGAAAGCTGCATTCGGCTTTGATGTCAACTTCTGAATGGAGTCGAGTATTGCACCCTTATTATATGCCTTGGTCATTGGATCTTCCTTTGCAATTGTAGCAAGTCTTTCGTTTGAACGCTCAATTTCAAAAACTCTCTTCTTTACTTCAAGGTTAATAGTTTTGTCTATTGTCTCGTCTTTTTTCTTAGACTCAAGAGCTTTTGAAAGTAAAGTATCATGTATTTCTCTATAGTAAAAGCGTGAAAAAAATGTGTATTCAATAAATTTAATGAGAAGGCAAATATACAAAACAGTTTCACTTGATGAAAGGCTTATTAAGGATGCTCCGCCAAGATCAAAAAGTGCTGCCCAGAATATTAATTTCCTCCTGCTGTTTTCCTTCCTGAATAAATACATTATAAAAAGCGGAAGTAAGACAGAAATAACTGTGAATGCTTTACCATGGACAAAACTGTTAAAGGACTGAGGACTTATACTTATAAATACCGACACTATAACTACTGCAGAAAACACAATTGTCTGAATTAAGTAAAAGTTTTTTTCTGATGTTCTGGATCCATAAACCAAAAGCAGTAAAACCATCAGGCTAATACCTGAAAGTTCCAAAGTAGTTTCAGAAACAGTAATGTTAGCGGATAGGAATGATATTACCGATAGTGTTAAAGGAGCTAAAAAACATGCTGCCCCGGCTCGAACATCCGATTTGTTGTTTTTATAAAACAAGGATAGGGCAAATATGAAAAATGAAAAACATGCAGTTATAAGCAGATTTATCTGGTTGATTCTGTCTAAGTAGAACATTTCTGCACTCCTCAATTGAATAAATAATCTTACTTATTATATCGGAAATAAAATGCAGAAAACAAGTAAAATATGAAGAAAAAACTCTGGAATTGAGTTTGACTCAATCCAGAGCTTTTCTGACCATATAGCCTATTGTGATTCCTCCAACAAGAACTGCTGATAAAACCCCAGCTGCCATGGGCATACTTAGTGTAAAGAAGTGTTCCTCATCGATGGGTACATCCTGCTGTTTCTGATATACCCTTGGGTACTTTCTGTTCCTTTGCATGTACATATTCATCCCTCCAGAAAGTATTGTCTGCATATTTTCTGGGATATATGCACTAATTTTCTATTTATATAAGTTGAATTAATACTTAATATGCATCATGTTCTTAATGCCGGCCGTGATGGTATGATAAATGTTCTAAATTCAACTTATTACATCCGTAATAGGATAAAGTAAATTCTGATTTCTTACTCATTAGCATTTAGCTCTAGAAATGCATATAATCTATAAGAAATTTACTTAATCCTATATAGAAAAAATATATCTATTTTATCGATTTTTATTTCTTCCATATATTGAATAATATATGGCATATTTATTATACTAATGTTAGACCAAGATTCGTAAATAATTCCTTGATATTTTAAGAAAATAATGAAAGGGTTGATGAGATTGAGTAGTGCGCTGCTTAATGAGCAAGTGGAAAAAGTTATTTCCTTTAATGGAATAAATGTATATAAAATCAATCAGAACAGATTCAAAACCAATACTATAAATATATTCTTCCATGATAGCCTTACAAAAGAAAATGCTTCTTTAAATGCGCTCATGCCTGCTGTTCTAAGAAGAGGCTGTGAAAGGTTTCCTACCTTAAGGGATATTGCACTTTATCTTGAAGAATTGTATGGGGCAGTGTTTGACTGCGGGGTTGCAAAAAAAGGAGAACGTCAAATAATACAGTTCTATGCAGAATATATATCGGACAAATATACGCTTGAGGATGAAGGCCTTCTTGATAAGGTTTTTTCACTGCTGTTAGAAATAATAACCCAACCTGTTCTTGTTAACGGTGTTTTTAAAGAAGATTATGTGACTTCTGAAAAAGAGAATCTTAAAAGGCTTATTGAAAGCAGGGTAAATGATAAGGTTCAATATGCTGTGGAAAGATGTTTTGAGGAAATGTGCTCAGAAGAGCCCTTTGGTATTTATGATTATGGATCGATAGAGGATATAGAAAAGATAGACAGCAAGGCTTTGTACCAACATTATACTAAAGCACTTCAAACTATGCCTGTGGATATTTATTTTACTGGTGACATTGATAACAGCAAAATCATTGAATTGTCAGAGAAATTAAAAAAGCTTGAACGTATAAATATTAAAGAAATCGGAATTGGTGAAATTGATAAGGACATAAAAGAAGTAAAAATTATTACTGAAAAAATGAACGTCAATCAAGGTAAGCTTACAATGGGTTTCAGAACCTATATTGCTCCAGGCTCGAAGGAATATTACTCCCTCATGGTATACAGCACTGTTTTGGGAGGAGGAATGCATTCCAAGCTGTTTCAGAACGTACGCGAGAAAGCCAGTCTTGCGTATTATGCGTTTTCAAGGCTTGAAAAATTCAAAGGTCTTATGGTTATAAGCAGCGGCATAGAATCAGAAAACAAAGATAAGGCTATTGATATAATAAACAAACAGCTTGAAGATATCAAGAAGGGAAAGATATCCGACTATGAATATGATTCAACCCTGAAGAGCATTGAAACAGGAATCAAATCTTTAAAGGACAGTCAGCTTCAGATGGTAGACTTTTACATGAGCCAGGACCTTACAGGACAGGGCGATAATTTTGATACTTTGGTAGAAAAGGTCAAAAAGGTTACAAAAGAAGACATAGTAAAGGCAGCAAAGAATATCAAGCTTGATACGATATATTTCCTTACATCAGCATAAATAACTGTTAAAATGGCAGGCTTAATTTATTTCAAGAACTAGAATGCTCCTGCCTACGCATATGTTCTTCCACAAATTAAGCCAGCCTTAGCACAGAAATCATTTTCTTATAAAGAAAAGGTAAAGGAGTAATGAGAATATGAATTCAAAAATCGTAGAGTTTAAGGATATAAATGAAACCATGCATGTTTATGAACACAAAAGCGGACTAAAAGCTTTTGTGATTCCCAAAAAGGGCTATTCTAAAAAATATGCAACCTTTTCGACGCATTATGGTTCAATAAACAATGAATTTATAATTCCGGGAGAAACCAAGTCTACAAAGGTACCCGATGGAATTGCACACTTCCTTGAACATAAGCTTTTCGAACAAAAAGACGGAAGTGTTATGGATAAGTTCTCAGCGCTGGGTTCCAGTCCCAACGCTTACACAAGCTTCAACCAGACAGTTTACCTCTTTAGCTGTACAGATAAATTTGATGAAAACTTCAGGCTGCTGCTTGACTATGTCCAGAATCCATACATTACTGAGGAAAGCGTTGAAAAGGAAAAGGGAATAATAGGTCAGGAAATCAGGATGTATGAGGATGATGCCAACTGGAGGTCTTTCTTCAACCTGCTGGGTGCATTGTACAAGAACAACCCCATACATATAGACATAGCAGGTACTATAGATAGTATCAGCAAAATCAACAGGGACGTTCTTTATACATGTTACAACACTTTCTATCATCCTTCCAACATGGTTATAGTTGTTGTGGGTGATGTCGAGCCTGACAGCGTATTTGAAATGGTTGATAAATTAATAGAAAAAACAGATGTAAAAAACAACATACAAAGAATATTTCCGGAGGAACCGGCCAGCATAAATAAAAACTTTGTGGAACAGAAGCTTGCAGTAGGAACTCCCGTCTTCCAAATGGGGTTCAGGGATAATCATCTTAATAACAGGGGAATTGAAGTTTTAAAGCATGAGGTGGCTGTTAAGCTTGTACTTGAAATGCTGATGGGAAAAAGCTCTGAACTTTATAACAAGCTGTACGAAGAAGGTTTAATAAACAGTACCTTTGACACTGATTTTACAATCGAAGAAAACTATGGTTTTTCGATGCTTGGGGGTGAATCTCCAAACCCTGAAAAAGTTAGGGATATCATAGCTGGAGAAATTGAAGCCATAAGTAAAAAAGGCCTAGATAAAAACAGCTTTGAAAGGATAAGAAAGGCTCAGACAGGAAGGTTCCTTCGTCAGTTGAATTCGGTGGAACGTATTTCAAATATTTTTATTTCTGTGTATTTTAAAGGTGTCTATTTATTTGACTATTTTGATGTTTATGATAAAATAACTTTTGAAAATGTAGAAGAAGTTTTTAGAAATCACTTTAATCTTAATAATATGGCTTTATCTGTGGTGAAGCCTGTTTAGGGGGATACAAATGAACACAGTGGAATTTCCTGGTCTTGGACTAAATATTGAAATCAACAAAGTAGCATTCAAAATCTTCGGTCTTCCGATTTACTGGTATGGAATGATTCTTGCTACAGCTTTATTTGCAGCAGTGCTTCTGGGAATGAGGAGAAGCAAAAAGGAGGGCATAAAACCCGAAGATGTTATTGATTTGACTATTTTTGGAGCTATAGCCGGAATTGTTTGCGCAAGATTATATTATGTAATATTCAACTTTAGTGAATTTAAGGATGACCTTCTTAAAGTGTTTAATACGCGTATGGGTGGTTTGGCAATTTATGGTGCACTAATAGGTGCGGTTATTGCAGCGTTTTTTGTTGCCAGGTATAAGAAGATTAAACCGCTTCATCTTTTTGATTTTGCAATTCCGTATGTGGTTCTTGCTCAGGCAATCGGGCGCTGGGGCAACTTTGTAAACATGGAAGCGTTTGGAACAAGCACTGACCTGCCGTGGAGAATGTCTCTCCCAGGTGTTGGGGATGTACATCCCACATTCTTATATGAATCTCTTTGGGATTTGGGCGTATTCCTCATATTAATATGGTTCAGAAACAGAAAAAAAATCGAGGGTGAAGTATTTTGCATGTACCTCGTATTGTATGGTTTAGGCAGAGCATGGATTGAAGGTTTGAGAACAGACAGTCTAATGCTTGGAACAATAAGGGTATCGCAGCTTCTTTCGGTACTTCTGGTGGTTGCTGGTGTTGTTATAATTCTTGAAAGAAGAAGAAGGGCTTCGACTCTTGCCGCAGACAGTAATGTAACAATTGGGCAAAGTGAATATGGTAGTGTCCTTGAAAAGCTTAAGCATGAAGACACAATAGAAACTGAACAAGAAACAACTGAGAGCAGCGATGCTTCAGAGACTGAAGATGAAGTAAATGATGAAGCAAAAGATGAAGTAAAAGATGAAGCAATAGACGAAGCAAAAGTAAAAGATAGCAGCGATGCTAATAAAGAAGATAGTACAGAGAATAAAGGTGATAACGAATAAATATGGTAGACAGGGCAATATTTGACCTAAAGCAGAAAATGGATGCCATGATTGAAAACGGAACAGACCTCAAAGACCTGTACCAATTGAGTGTCAAGCTTGATAAGCTTATTGTAAAGCATTATAAAAAACGTGGGTTCTAAGTTTATCCTGATTACCTCAATTGACATACTGATTTTTAAATGTGTATAATAAATATAGTTGTATTAGGCTTCCTTACCGAAGCCTAATACTGTTTTTGGGTTTTATTTTACAATGTCACAAAAGACAATTACTTGATGTTATGGAGGCAATAAATGTACTCTGTTGAGAAGACCAGAGGACTCAATTTTATAAGACAGTTTGATTATCCACTGTTTATTGCTGTTTTACTGCTTTCTTTTATAGGATTGGTGGTTTTAAGCAGTGCAACAAAGGTTATGCCCTCGGGTTATACCTCTGGAAGCAGGATGATGCTTGCACAGATAGTTGGGTTAATAATAGGTGTTGTTTGTGCACTCGTTTTAAGTTTATTTGACTATAAGAATTTCAAGCTTCTTGGTTTTTTAATATATACAGTAGGTATTGCTCTTCTGGTTGCAGTTTTGGTTATAGGTGAAGAAAGGTATGGAAGTAAAAGCTGGTTTAACTTGCCTGGCTTTGGAACTTTTCAGCCATCAGAGCTTGTAAAGATATCAACAATTTTATTTATATCTGTTTTTCTTGAGCGAATCAAGGAGGAAACACGTAACAAACGGGCTGATATTATCAAATTCTTGATTTATTCAATGATTCCAATAGGTTTTGTTTTGCTACAGCCTGACATGGGAACCGCAATGGTTTTTATGTTTATAATTTTTGTTATGGCATTTATATGCGGCCTTCCTTATAAATACATAGGAGGGCTAGTAATAGCAGCTATACCTGCATTTCTTGTAACATGGTTTTTTATCTTATCAGATTATCAAAAAGGAAGGTTTTTTGCATTTCTCACTCCTGAAAAATTTCAGCAGGGTGAAGCTTATAATGTACTTCGATCAATAACGGCTATAGGCTCGGGGCAGTTAACAGGTAAAGGTCTTTATCAGGGAATACAGACTCAAAACCTGGGAGTGCCGGTCAAATGGTCCGACTTTATATTTTCAGTTGTAGGTGAAGAGCTTGGCTTTTTGGGGTGCCTTGCAGTTGTAGGCTTGATTGCTTTCATACTTTTAAGGAGTATCTATATTGCAAAGAATTCAAGAGATTCATATGGATCTTTTGTAGTAGTAGGAATTACAGGTATGATGGCATTCCACTTTATAGAAAACATAGGCATGTGTATCAAGCTTCTTCCTGTAACAGGAATACCGCTTCCGTTTGTAAGTGCAGGAGGCAGTTCCATGGTTACAAATTATATTGCAATAGGCTTGGTACTAAGTGTTTCCATGCGTCGAAAGAAAACTATATTCAATTCGAATGAGTAGCAAGGTTTTAATTTATAACTTAAAAATATTTCCCATTACAAAAGGTAGGACTTATGTCCTATCTTTTATTTTTTACCAGAAAATTGTACTATTTTTATTGATTAATGGGTCAGAATGGGTTAAAATATCATTGTGGTGGTTGAAAGTGGTGGAAAGTGGTGCAAGTTTAAAGTACGTGGGGTGAAATAATTGTTCTATGGTGAATACCAACATACAGTCGATCCCAAGGGCAGGGTGATAATCCCCGCAAAGCTCAGGGAAGGTCTTGGAGAGAAGTTTATTCTCACTAAAGGCTTTGATAACTGTTTGTTTGCATACTCCATGGAAGAATGGAAGAACTTTGAGGAAAAAATGAAGACGCTCCCACTCACAGATAAGGATGCAAGAGCATTCGTAAGATTCTTTTTTGCAGGTGCTACTGAATGTGAAGTGGACAAGCAGGGAAGAATACTTATAGCTCAGAATTTGCGTGAATACGCAAGCATAGACAAGGATGTATATGTTATAGGAATGGCTGCAAGAGTAGAAGTTTGGGACAAGTCCAGATGGGAAGAATATCAGAGCGGTGAAAACCTTAATGCGGACAAGCTGGCTGAAAAACTTTCGATGCTGGGAATGCAGCTGTAAGAGGTGTCTTAAATGGAGTTCAACCATAAACCCGTACTATTTGAAGAATGCATTGAAAACCTTGATATTAAGCCTGACGGCATTTATGTAGATGGAACGTTAGGCGGAGCGGGACATTCCGGTGAGATTTACAGAAGACTTGGTAATAACGGAACACTCATTGGAATCGATCAGGATGAGTTTGCAATAGAAACATCCCGTGCAAGGCTTTCAGAGCAGAGCAAAGCAAAATTAATACTTGTTAATGACAACTTCAGAAACATTGCTAATATATGCAGCAAGATAGGAATACCTGCTGTTGATGGAATACTTCTTGATATAGGAGTTTCTTCACACCAGCTTGATGAAGCTGAAAGAGGTTTCAGCTACAACAAGGAAGCACCTCTTGATATGAGGATGGATAAAAAGCAGGTAATCACAGCCGAAACCATAGTTAATGAATATGAACAGGATGAAATAACAAAGATTATCAGAGATTATGGTGAGGAAAAATGGGCAGCGAGAATAGCTCAATTCATTGCAAAAAGACGACAGGAAAAACGCATTACAACTACTTCGGAACTGGTGGATGTCATAAAAGCGGCAATACCCAGTTCAGCCAGACGGGATGGACCTCATCCGGCAAAAAGAACCTTCCAGGCACTGCGAATAAAGGTAAATGATGAACTGGGTGCATTGGAGGAAGCGATTGATAATGCAGTTAGTGTTCTGAGGCCCGGAGGCAGATTATGCATAATAACATTTCATTCTCTGGAAGACAGAATAGTAAAAAATGCATTTAATCGGAAAGTTAACCCGTGTACATGTCCTCCAAGTTTTCCAGTCTGTGTATGCGGAGGGAAAAAAGAAGCGGAACATGTTTCAAGAAAACCGATTATACCTAAAGAATCGGAACTTGAAGACAACCCAAGAGCAAGAAGTGCAAAACTCAGAGTCATAAGAAAAATTTGATACATACCTGAAGAAAAAAGATTTTAGGTACAAAAGAAAAAATTAAAAGATACTAAAGAATTAATAAGAATACAAATGATTTTAAAAATACTTAAGATTTTTCAGAATACTAAAGACTTATCAAGTACAAAAGAAATTTTTTAAATACTTATTTACTAAAGAAATAAGATAGTCAAATACAAAAGAGAAAGTCAAATGATTATGATTTCCGTAAGGCCGGTATTATCAATCCGGCCTTCGGATTCAAAAAAATGCAGGATGCATAAACCAGAAATGGATTTCATTATCTGGCAGAGGGAATAAATCGTAGTTGGGGTGAATACAAATGATACAAAACGGAAGAAACTACGTATACGGTTCTACTGCAGAACAGCTTGAATATGATATAAATGAGATTTTTCAAGACAAAAAACGCACTGTTGCAAAAAAACGTGCAAAGTCAAACAATAAAGCCAGACTTAAGGCAATATGCTTGATTTTGGCCCTATTTGCAGGGTGTTTCGTACTTATAGTCAGATATTCAATTATTACAGAAATGAACTACAAGGTAGCAAGCGCAAGCAAGCAGTATGAAAGTATAAAAAGTGATAATTCACGACTTAAGGTAGATATCCAGAGGGGAACAGACATAAATAAGATTCGGGATACTGCTCAGATTCAGTTAGGTATGCGCAGGCCTGATAAGACACAAACTGTTTATGTGAATGTTCCAAAAAAGGATTATACAGAAGTAGCTGAACAGTATAAAGAGAGCAAAAATACTAACATCCTTACAGCAATTATAAATAAGGTAGGAGAAATCGCCGGTATGCTCTTTTAATAAAAGCCAAAGAATGGCTGGGACAGCTGCCCTGGCCATTATAATTGTTTGCAGAAGAAAAATAAAATATATTAACCCTTATTCACAAAGGATAAATTGCATAAAGCACTTAAGAGATTGTAGACATTAAGTATTTAAATACTTTAATAGCTGCGGTCTTTTTTTGTGAACATAACTTGAACTTGAAAAACCGGGTTCAAATGCGCAGGAGGTAATGTCTTGACTGGATTAGGGTTAATAACAAAAAGAAGACTTGTATATTTGCTTGCAATTTTTGCTGTACTTACGGGTCTGTTAATTATAAGAATAGGATGGATACAGCTTGCCAAAGGAGAATGGTATCAGCAAAAAGCTGCCATGCAGCAAAATCAGAACAGGGTCATAAGTCCAAAGAGGGGTATCATATATGACAGAAACCATAATGAACTGGCTGTAAGTGCATCGGTAGAGACAATTTCCGCTAATCCTCAGACATTAAAGAAAACCGGAAGGGATATACCCTCAATAGCTCAAAAGCTTTCAGAAATATTGGGGATGGATACTGAAGTACTTGAAAAGAAGCTCACTGCAAAAAGCAGATATGAAATAATTAAGAAAAAGCTTTCTAAAGAAATAGGAGATCAGGTAAGAAAGTATATTATGGAGCAGAATCTTTCAGGTATTTACGTGGATGAGGATACAAAGAGATATTATCCCAACAGGAATCTTGCTGCTCATGTAATAGGTTTTACAGGTAGTGACAATCAGGGGCTTGATGGAATTGAAGCCATGATGGAGCAATACCTTAAAGGCACTCCAGGCAGAATACTCAATGAGGTTGATGCCAGTGGAAATGAAGTGCCAATGGGACAGGAAAAGCACCTTGCCCCAGAAAACGGTCTAAATGTAGTTCTTACAATAGATGAAACCATCCAGGCTATAGCAGAAAAAGAGCTGGAAACAGCTATTGTAGATAATAAGGTAATAAACGGCGGAGAGGTCATAATAATGGACCCCAACAATGGAGATATCCTTGCGCTTACGTCCAAACCGGATTTTGACCTTAATAGTCCATGGGCAGCACCTCCAGGGGAAGATCCTAAAACATGGGACCCAACAAAACCGGAAAGTGTCCAGAAGCTTTTTAAAACAGTTTGGCGTGACAAAGCTGTTGCAGATACATATGAACCCGGATCAACCTTTAAAGCGATAACCACCTGCGCAGGTATAGAAGAAGGTGTAGTAACGCCAGAAACGCAGGTTAATGATTTCCCTGTCACAGTTGGCGGCTGGCCCATTAAATGTTGGAGATACTACAGGCCTCATGGAAACGAAACCTTTGCACAAGGTGTTTATAATTCCTGTAACCCTGTATTTGTAAGGGTGGCTCAAGGTCTTGGATTAAATAAGTTTTATAAGTATGTTAAGGGTTTTGGATTTAATGATAAAACCGGAATAATTCTCCCAGGTGAAGCAAAAGGTATAACTCACTCTAAGCCTACAGAAGTAGATATGGCAACTGCAGCCTTTGGACAGTCGTTTACAGTTACTCCGATGCAGCTGATAACAGCATACGCCGCCATAGCAAACGGCGGAACGTTAATGAAGCCAAGATTGGTAAAGGAATTGACCGATGATAAGGGGAGTATTGTAAAAAGTTTTGACCCTGTGTCGGTAAGGCGTGTAATTACTCCCAAAACCTCAGAAACAGTGAGAAAAATACTTGAAGGTGTTGTTTCAGAGGGTACTGGGGAAAATGCCTACATAAAAGGCTATCGTGTTGCAGGTAAAACAGGTACTGCAGAAACCGTTGAAAGCCGTAAGGGACAGAGAAGATATATTGCTTCGTTTTCTTCCTTCGCGCCTTCAGATAATCCACAGATTTGCGTTCTGGTAGTACTTGATTATCCGACAGGTCCATTCGGACATCAGGGCGGAGTTATTGCAGCACCGGTTGCAGGCAGAATAGTAGAAAAAGTTCTTGATTATTTAGAAACTGAAAAAAGATACACTGAGAAAGATAAGCAAATGCTTCAGGAAGATGTTTATGTCCCTGATATTACAAATAAGACTGTGCAGGAAGCCAAGACAGTTTTAAGTCAGTTTGGACTTGATTATAAAATAGAGGGCAACGGTGAGAATGTTGTTGTCCAGCAGACACCGAAGGCAGATGCAGTAATACCCAAGAAATCCGTGGTTGTACTTTATACATCTGGTTCGGGTAATGAAATAAACGTTACAATGCCTAATATCTTAAATAAAACTATTTCTGAGGCAACAAATGAATTGACTAAGCTTGGGCTTAATATAAGAGTTACGGGTCAGGGAGTTGCAATTAAACAAAGCATTAACGCAGGTACGCAGATAAAGCAGGGGTCGGTTATAGATGTTGAATTCAGATTAACCGAGACAGAATAAAGGAATATTGCCTAAAAACTTAAGCATTAGATGCATAATGGTTATAATTATGTAGAAACTCAAATTATTTAGGTTAATAGCGGCAAATTAATTTTGGGTTATTTAATAAAAGTGGTATAATTTTAAATGGTATTTTTATTATTTTTATAAAAAGCTTAACAAAAGATATTCGGAGGGTTGTTTATGCTGCTTGAAGAGTTGGTAAAAGGTCTTGATGTTATTAGCTTCAAGGGTGATCTGAAAATTGAAATAACAGACATCGCCTACGACTCCAGAAAGGTAAAAAACGGTTATATATTTGTATGTATAGAGGGTTTTAAATTCGACGGACATATGTATGTTCAATCAGCAATAGAAAATGGGGCTAAGGCAATAATTGCTCAAAAGGATATGGAAGTACCTGAGGGTATAATTCTGGTTAAGGTAAAGGACACCAGATATGCTCTTGCATACATGGCAGATCTTTTATTTGAACATCCATCACAAAAATTTACACTTGTCGGTGTAACCGGAACAAAGGGAAAAACTACAACCACCTTTATGATTAAATCAATACTTGAATATGTAAATCAAAAGGTTGGATTAATAGGAACAATTGCAAATTACATAGGAAATGAAGAACTGCATACTGAAAGGACTACACCTGAATCATACGATTTGCAGAAGCTTTTCTCGGATATGGTTGAAAAGGATGTAAACAGCGTTGTCATGGAGGTTTCATCACATGCATTGGAGTTACACCGTGTAGCTTGCAGCAATTATGATATAGGTGTTTTTACAAATCTTTCAAGAGACCATCTCGATTTTCATGAAACCTTTGAAAACTATTTAAATGCTAAGGCAAAGCTTTTCGGAATGTGCAAAAAGGGACTTGTTAATATTGATAACGAGTATGGAAGAAAGCTTGTCGGTAAAATATCCTGCGAGCTGCTTACATACGGAATCGAAAGCGATGCTGATATAAAAGCTGTTGATATAGTAAGCAATCCCGACAGCGTAGAGTTTAAACTCATTTCACCCTGGGGTGAAAGACATTTTAAAGTGAACATACCTGGAACCTTCAGCGTTTACAATGCTCTTGCAGCCATATCGGTATGCAGTCTTATGGGTATTTCGCTTGAAGACATTGCAAGAGGAGTTTCTAATGTTACTGTACCCGGAAGAGCAGAGGTTGTTTATGCCGGTAAGGATTTTACAGTAATAATCGATTATGCCCATACCCCGGATAGCCTTGAGAATATTCTTAAAACTGTAAAAGCCTACGCTCCCGGAAGAGTTGTTTCAATGTTCGGATGCGGGGGAGACAGGGATAAAACAAAGAGGCCCATAATGGGTGAAATATCAGGAAAACTTGCTGATTTTACTATAATTACATCTGATAATCCCAGAACTGAAGAACCGGAAGCAATTATCAGGGATATTGAAGCTGGTATAAAGGATCTTGACGCTGAATATAAGACAATTGTAAGCCGCAGGGATGCAATCAGTTATGCTATAAAAAACGCAAAAGAAAAGGATATAATCGTGCTTGCAGGCAAAGGGCATGAGACTTACCAGATATTCAAGGATAAGACAATACATTTTGATGAGCGTGAAGTAGTAAAAGAAGTATTGAGTGAAATTGGAATTGTTTCTTAAAACATATTGAATGGAGAAGCGTCTATGCAAAAATTAACCTGTCGGGAAATACTCGAAGCCACTGGCGGAAAGCTTATTTCAGGTGATGACAGTAAGGTTTTTTTACATATATCAACCGATTCCAGAAAAATTGCGGATGGTGACCTTTTTATCCCGATAGTGGGAGAAAAGTTTGACGGACATGTCTTTATAAATTCAGCATTGGAACAGGGTGCTGCAGGAGCAATTACACAGAAGGTTATTGAAGTATCGGTGAATAAACCTTTGATTTTAGTTGATGATACTTTAAAAGCCCTTCAAAAAATTGCCTCATGCTACAGATCCAGATTTTCCATCCCCTTTGTCGGTATTACAGGAAGTGTCGGTAAAACAAGTACAAAGGATATGATAGCAAGTGTGCTTGATCAAAAATACAGGGTTTTAAAAACCCAGGGGAATTTTAATAACGAAATTGGACTTCCGTTGACAATATTCAACCTTGAAAGTATTCATGAGGCAGCAGTTATAGAGATGGGAATGAGCGGCTTTGGTGAAATAAGCCGTTTGACTGCTATTGCGTGTCCTGATGTAGCTGTTATTACAAATATTGGACTATCCCATATTGAAAAGCTTGGTTCACGAAATAATATATTAAAGGCAAAGCTAGAAATCCTGGAAGGATTGGATGAAGACGGCCTGGTGGTCTTAAATGGTGATGACGACCTCCTTTCAACTCAAATAGGAAAGTTAGGATACAGGACAGTATCCTACGGTTTATCCGAAAATAATGATTATCAGGCAAGGAATGTAGAAAATCTTGGTGAAGAAGGAACAACCTTTATAATAGAATTGTCAGGCGATTCATATGTAATACATGTTCCGGTCCCGGGAATACATAATGTATATAATGCTCTGGCTGCAATAGCCGTAGCTATTGAGCTGGGAGTTACTATAGAAAAAGCTGTTGAAGGGATCAAGGAATTTTGTCCCGGTAATATGCGGCTTAATATAGTAAATCACAATGGCATTAAAATCATTAATGATGCTTATAACGCCAGCCCTAATTCTATGGAGGCAGCAATAAATGTTCTTTTTGATATAAAACAACAGGGCCGTACGGTTGCTGTTCTCGGAGATATGCTTGAAATGGGCGACTGGGCTCCGGAGGCACACCGTGGTGTTGGGAAATATGCAAGGGACAAGGGAATAGATTATATAATAACTGTAGGAAAAGCAGCAGCTGATATTGCAAATGGTGCTTTGAAAGCAGGTGCTACAGAAGAAAGTATAAATGTGTTTGATTCTAACGAAAAAGCAGTAGAGTTTTTAAAAAACTTTTTAAAACAGGATGATACTGTGCTTGTTAAGGGCTCCAGAGGGATGAAGATGGAGCAGATTGTTGAAGCCCTTCAAGCAGGATAAACACTTAAAATACATATAGCAAAATATCATTCCTTTAGAATAAGGACTATGGGGGAAAATGATGCCTAATATACCAATTTTGAATTCTTTATCAATACAGGTAGCTACTTTTATAGTGACTTTTACACTGGCTCTCATTTCAGGACCAATATTGATACCAATGCTAAGAAGGCTTAAGTTTGGTCAGACAGTAAGAGACGATGGCCCGAGAACACACCTTGTCAAGACAGGAACACCCACAATAGGAGGACTGATATTCCTTGTTCCGGTCATAATAATGACAGTTTATTTTTCTATAGAAGGACAATACCGACAAATAATTCCGCTGGCATTTGTTACAATAGGTTTTGGAATAGTCGGCTTTCTGGATGACCTGATAAAGGTCGTTAAAAAAAGTAAGAATGGGTTAACACCAAGTCAGAAGATGCTTGGACTGCTGGTGATATCGGGATTATTTGCTTATTATGTTGCTACATATACCAATATTGGTACAGAAATAGCTATTCCGTTTACAAGAGGAGTAACACTTGATTTAACCTGGGCTTTCATACCCTTTACGATTTTCTTCCTGCTTTGCATAACAAATGGAGTTAACCTTACTGATGGACTTGATGGTCTTGCATCGGGTGTTACACTTATAGTTGCGGTGTTTTTTACAATTGTTGCGATGACCAGGGGAGAATGGGATTATATAAAGGTCTTTTCATCAATTATTGCCGGTGGGTGCCTGGGGTTTCTTGCCTTCAATATACATCCGGCAAAGGTATTCATGGGAGATACGGGCTCTTTGGCACTTGGTGGTGCCATTGGAGCTATTGCAGTGATGATGAAACTTCCTTTGGTAATACTTATAGTAGGTTTGGTATATGTTATAGAAGAACTATCTGTAGCAATTCAGGTAATATCCTTTAAACTCACAAGAAAAAGGGTTTTTAAAATGGCCCCAATACATCACCATTTTGAATTGTGTGGATGGAAAGAAACAAAAGTAGTTTATGTATTCTGGTCAGCGACTATAGTACTAAGCTTTATCGGATTGGTTTCCCTTGGATTTAAGTTTTTTTAAGCGGAGGTAATAATGAAGCGCAAGGGTAAGGACAAAAGCCGAAAACCTGTTGACTTTGGAATATTCATAACAGTTTTTATACTGCTGGCATTTGGGATAATTATGGTTGCCAGTGCAAGCGGGCCGTCTGCATATTCCAATACCCACGATATATATTTTTTCGTTAAAAAGCAGCTGCTTAATGCAGGCATCGGTATAATAGCCATGCTTGTTATTATGAATATAGATTACAGAAAGCTGGGTAAGTATTCACCTGTTCTTCTTCTGATAAGCCTGCTTCTCCTTGCAGTTGTATGGATACCAGGTGTAGGCCATTGGGAGAACGGTGCCAGAAGGTGGTTCAACCTTGGAGGACAATCGCTGCAGCCATCGGAAATTGCAAAGCTGGCTATAATTTTCTTCTTTGCATACAGTTTGTCTAAACGTAAAGAATATATTGAGTCTTTTACAAAAGGATTCTTGCCATATATTATAGTAGCGGGTTTATTTGTAGGTTTCCTGATGCTTGAGCCGCATTTCAGCGGATCAGTCGTCATTATACTTGTTTCAATGATAATGCTGTTTTGTGCAGGCGCCAGAATAAAGCACTTTGTTATGCTGGCAATACCGGCTGTTGCCGGAATGATAGGCGCAATATTAATAGAGCCATATAGATTAGTGCGTTTACAGACTTTTCTCGACCCCTGGCAGGACATGAGAGGGGATGGATATCAGATAGTACAGTCACTTTATGCAATTGGTTCGGGAGGTCTTTTTGGTAAAGGCCTTGGTAAAAGTCTTCAGAAATTCCTTTACATACCTGAGCCGCAGAATGACTTCATACTTTCTATTCTTGCTGAAGAGTTAGGCTTTATTGGAATATTTGTTGTTATGGTGTTGTTTATAATATTCATATGGAGAGGCATTAAAGTTGCAATGCATGCTCCTGATACATTTGGAAGCCTCCTGGCTGTGGGGCTTGTTTCACTAGTAGCGGTACAGGTAATTATAAACGTTGCGGTTGTAACCTCTTCAATGCCAGTTACAGGTATGCAGCTCCCGTTTTTCAGTGCGGGTGGAACGGCATTGGTATTCCTGATGTGCGGTGTAGGTGTCTTGCTTAATATATCGCGATACGCAACGAATGAAAAAATCTGATGTATTTGTGGAGGTACGTATGAGAGTAGTTATTGCGGGTGGTGGAACAGCGGGTCATATTAATCCGGGTATAGCAATTGCAAAATACATTAAAAAAAAGGTTGATGATTGCGAAATCATTTTCATAGGAACTAGAAAAGGACTTGAGACAAAGCTTGTGGAACGGGAAGGCTTTGAACTTAAGCTCATAAAAGTTAGAGGTTTTAAAAGAAAGCTGTCTTTAGATACATTTGTTGCGGTTAAGGAAATGTTTCAAAGCGTATTTGAAGCTCGTAAAATATTGAAGAAGTTTAAACCCGATATAGTAATAGGTACCGGAGGATATGTATGTGGACCGGTACTGTTTGCTGCATCCAGAATGAAAATCCCTACTCTGATACATGAATCCAATGCCTTTCCAGGTGCAACAAACAAGCTCCTTTCACGCTTTGTAAACCTTGTTGCAATAAGCTTTAAGGAATCCAAGGAATACTTTAAAAAGGAAGCCAATGTAGTGCATACAGGTAATCCGGTAAGAGATGAACTCCTGCTTGCTGAACGGACCTCTTCAAGGGAGAAGCTTGGGATAGCCTCAGACAGGCCTTTAGTAGTAATCATGGGCGGAAGCAGGGGTGCAGAGAATATAAATGCTGCTGTTGTTGAAATGCTTCAAAAATACTATGAAGACGGTGAATTTGATGTTATTTTTGCAACAGGTGAAGGTCAGTTTGACAAAATCAAGTCTGAAACCGGTAAATTGGACGAAAAGTATGTAAAGATATTACCTTATATCTATAATTCTGCAGATACATATGCAGCTGCAGATTTAATTGTCTGCAGAGGCGGTGCTATAACAATGAGTGAGGTTACTGCAATGGGAATTCCTGCAGTTATAATACCTTCGCCTTATGTCACTGCAAACCATCAGGAATATAATGCAAGGGCGTTGGAGACCCAGGGTGCTGCTGTTGTGATACTTGAAAAAGATCTTGGCGGCCTTATCCTTTATAATCAGATTATGGACTTGCTTAAGGACCGTGATCAACTATTAAAAATGGCTAGAAATTCAAAGAAAATGGGAATTACAAATGCCTCTGAAAAAATCTTCCTTTCTATTCAGGAGCTTCTAAAAAGAAAATAAATCCTATAGAATAACCGTAAAAACATACAAAGTAACACTTTCGTAAACCCGGCATAAAATATATTAAGATGCTGGAATTAGCTTTAAAACAGTATAAGGCTTGCATTTGATGCAAAGAATGCTAACCATATTTGGGGGGATTATGTTTGCCTGTAAATATGGTTAGCACTTTTTAGCACAAGTGTATATCTGGGTTTTCGGAGGTGTTTAAATGTGGAAAGACTGATAGTAACCGGAGGACAAAAATTATCAGGCGAAATAACTGTTGAAGGAGCAAAGAACGCGGTATTACCTATCCTGGTCGCTACAGTGCTCAATGGAGGCATTAATGTTATAAAAAACTGCCCACGTCTTAATGATGTGGATGCAACACTTGAAATATTAAAAAGCATAGGGTGCAAGGTAAACAGGGAAAACAATGTTGTAATAATCGATTCCAGTACTCTAAATAATACTGAAATACCTGAGGCCCTGGCTGTTGAAATGAGATCCTCAATCATTTTTATGGGTCCCATGCTGTCAAGATTTAAAAAAGTCACTATAAGCTATCCAGGTGGATGCGTTAACATATTGGCACATTTAGCCGCTCACCTGCAAAATTTCTTTTTATATGTTTGTTTATCATCATTACTCATTGCCCCAAGTAGAACAAAAGCAAGCCCAAATCCTGCTATTCCCCATGAAACAATTCTTGCTACCGGCTTAACTGCGAAACCGGCAGCAGCTATTGTAGTTCCAAATAATATAGTAGTCAATCCCTTATTATCCTTCATGTTAACACCTCTGTTTTTTTAAATTTTTTCTAACCTTCTTATTTTGTATCATTTCAAGAAAATTATCTTATAGCAGCAATCAGTAAAATATGGTTTATTCACAATTTATTAATACATTTCTTATAGTTTTACTATATTACATAATTATAATTAATCTGTTAAGGTAAATTACTCCATAGTATGCAGGAGGATATAAGATGCAGATTAATGTTATTGATTTTTCAAAAAACTTATTTTCCAAAGGATTGTTGCAAAAGAAGCTTTACAGGATTATTGCTGCGGCACTTGCTGTAATTATTTTATTTGTTATATTGCTTTCAACGAAAGTAATTAAACTGGGGGGTTCTTCAGTGCCTGACCTGCGGAAAGCTAAGGTTACACGAGGAAATATTACCAACAGCGTTACAGGATCAGGGTCGTTAATTTCTACAAGCAGCAAGACTATAGCACCTAATGTTAACGGAAAGGTAACAAAAATATATTTTAAGCAGGGTGACAAGGTTAAAGCCGGGGATCTTCTATATGAACTGGATGATACAAGTGCAAAGCTGAATGTAGATACCATAAGAAACAATATGCAGCAGACTCAGCTTCAGCAGGACACAAACGTTGCAGGAGTAAACAATCTTACTGTAACAGCCCCTTATCAGGGACAGGTAACAAATATTTCAGTAAAAAAGGGTGATTCTGTAGGCAAAAATTCACCCATTCTGACCATAACGGATAATTCCAAATTAAAATTGATACTGCCTTTCAATACAACCGATGCAGCTTCAATAAAGATAGGACAGACTGCAAGCGTGTATATCCAAAACTTTATGCAGACAGTGGCAGGAAAGGTAACATCAATCGATACCATGGCGTACTCTTCAGCAAATGGGGGCCAGCTATGTAATGTGGAACTAGCTGTAGATAATCCAGGCTCTATAAAGGATGGAATGAAAGCCAATGCAGACGTAGACACTTCTAAAGGAACTGTTTCAAGTGTGGATAATGGAGTTCTTGCAAGTGTAAATTCAATGATAATAAGAAGTATAGGCGGAGGTACAGTAACTAATATAAATGTACAGGAAAACCAGATTGTAAGAAGTGGAGCTGTATTGGTGGAATTCAAAAATGATGATCTTATAATGAATACCAGCACTACGGACTTAAAGATTCAAAATCTCCAGGCACAGCTTGATTCTGCAGAAAAACAGCTTCAGGACTATAAGATTTATTCACCTATAGACGGTACTATAATAAAACGTGATTCAAATATTGTTGTGGGTAGTGGAGTAACACAGGGACAACAGTTGGATACCATTGTTGATGGTGATCATATGGAATTTACTATCAACGTTGATGAACTTGACATATCAAAAATAAAGGTAGGGCAGGATGTAAACGTTACAGTTGACGCCCTGCAGGATACAACTTTAAGACCGCTGGCGGCAAAGGTAACAGAGGTTGCTCTGGAAGGAACTTCTACCAATGGGGTAGCTACATATCCGGTAAAAATCACGCTCAATGATACTGATACAAGTCTTAAGGGTGGCATGAACGCGAATGCAAACATACTTATTGATAATAAGACAAATGTGTTGACGGTTCCTATAGAAGCAGTACAAAGAATGGGAGGAAGATCGTTTGTATATGTTGTAAAGGGAACTGTAAAGAGCAGCGGTAACATCAACGATCAAAGTCAATTTAATAATGCGAATGGCTATAATCAGGGCAATGCACAGAATAATGGCGGTCAGCGTAGATTCAATAGCGCAAACGGTTATAACCAGGGTAACCAACAGCAAGTTAACCAACAACAGGGTAATGTACAACAAAACAGCGGACAAAACGGAAATAGTAATACAAGCGGTAATGACGGAAATCGTACTCAAGGTAACAACAGGGGATATCAATCCGGTTCCGCAAACGGAAATAATCAGGGATATACCCAAAGAAGCTCCGGACAGGGCCAAAGCAACGGTACGGGTGCAAATGGCAGCAGAGGTGGAAACAGTAGTGTACTTGGCGGAGCTATGAGAAATAACCCCGTTTATCAGGAATATTATAAGGATGCAGAACTCATACCGGTTCAGGTTGGTATTTACAACAGTTCATATATAGAAATTACCGGGGGTCTGAGTGAAGGAGAAGAGGTTATTCTTCCTCCTATAATACAGTCTGAAAGCAAAAGCACTTCAACTTCCAATAATGGAGGAATGAATATATTTGGCGGAATGGGCGGAGGTAACATAAGGGTGCCTTCAGGAGGAAACGGCGGCTTCCAGCAAAGAGTTGGCGGTCAAAGTGGAAGCGGACAAAACAGTACAAGACAAAGCGGTAATCAGAGTGGTAACCAAACCAGTGGTGCACGTCCCGATTAATATGCATCAGATCGAGGTGAATCTATGATAGAAATTAGTAACATGTATAAAACCTATAAAATGGGAAGCAATGAAATCAATGCTTTGAATAATGTTAGTATAAGTATAAAAAAACATGAGTTTGTTGCAATCACCGGACCTTCGGGTTCAGGTAAATCAACCTTGATGAATATGCTTGGATGTCTTGACACTCCTACATCAGGGACATATTTTCTGGATGGCAGTGAAATAGAAAAACTGAATGATGACCAGCTTGCGGATATAAGAAATTTAAAAATAGGGTTTATTTTTCAAGGTTTTAATCTGCTTATGAAGCTTACAGCATTGGAAAATGTTGAACTGCCATTGATATACAGGGGAATGTCGACAAAGGAAAGGCATGAAAAATCAAAGGCTGCTTTGGAGAGTGTAGGGCTTGGTGAGAGGATATATCATAAGCCTAACGAATTGTCCGGAGGCCAGCAGCAAAGAGTAGCAATAGCAAGAGCTCTTGTGAGTAACCCACCGATTATTCTTGCGGATGAGCCTACGGGAAATCTTGACAGTAAATCAGGAGTAGAGATTATGGCCTTGCTAAAAGAACTTCATAAGAATGGAAATACCATAATACTCATTACCCATGACAATAATGTTGCACTTCAGGCTGAGCGGATTATAAGAATTCAGGACGGTGAAGTGTTTGAAGACCGGGAGGTGGGATGATGAGCTTTGTCCAGGCTTACAGAATGGCTATAAAAAGTATTATGGGTAATAAGATACGGTCATTCCTAACCATGCTCGGTGTTATAATCGGTGTATGTGCAGTTATAGCAGCTGTTGCATTTGCACAGGGAACTACCGAAAGCATTACACAAAGGATTGAAAGTATGGGGACAAACCTTGTACAAATTTCAATCAATGGACGTAATAGTAATCGTAATGTTGCCTATTCGGATTTACAGAGTTTTGCAGAGCAAAACACCGATACAATAGAAGCAATTGCACCTGTTGTAAACGGTAGTGTAACAGTGAAATATGGAAGCAGTACCAAAACTGTTTCACTTGTCGGTACAACACCTGACTATGAACTTATTAAAAGCAGACATGTCCAAAACGGACGTTTCCTTTTAAGCATTGATGTAGATTACATGCAAAAGGTTGCATTGATTGGTTCGGCAATTGTTAAGGATGTTTTTGGAGGGGCAAACCCTCTGGGAAAAACAATAAAGCTTAATGGTCAGGAATACAGTATTGTAGGAGTCCTTGAAGAAATAGCAAGCGGCGGAACAGGAACAGATGATGATAGTGTAATTATCCCTTCAACAGTTGCACAAAGACTATTAAAGTCAGGGAATGTAAGAAGCTTTATGGTACAGGCGGCCTCTCCCCAAAAGGTTGACAGTGCCATAGAAAAACTAAATACCTTTCTGCTTGGAATATATAACAATTCCAATGCTTTCAGTGTATTCAACCAGTCAGCAGCGTTAACAACCTTGAATGATATAACCGGAACAATGATGGTTATACTTGGGGGCATAGCTGTTGTTTCGCTTGTGGTTGGCGGTATCGGAATAATGAATATAATGCTTGTTTCGGTCAGTGAAAGAACCAAGGAGATTGGTATAAGGAAAGCAATAGGAGCAAAAAGAAAAAATATTCTGGTTCAGTTCCTTATTGAAGCCTTGATGGTTACAGGAATAGGCGGAATAGTAGGCATAATACTGGGAATTACAATAATTAAATTTATTGTATCCAGGTACGTGCCTCCGGTATATTCTCCGCCATGGATTGCAGTTTCCTTTGGAATTTCACTTATAGTAGGGGTTGTTTTCGGTATGTTCCCGGCTTATAAGGCTTCCAGGATGAATCCAATTGAAGCATTAAGATTTGAATAGAAACTTTCAGGAGGATGACTATGAAAAAACTGTTAGCTTTTATTATAACAGCAGCACTTTTTATCTCAACTTCAGGGATAACTAATGCATTCTATGACGTTTATGGCAATACCAGCTATACAAAATCGGTTAACAGGCTCAGTGCGCTTGGAGTTATAAGCGGCGGCCAGGGCGGTATGTTCTATCCGTATAATAATCTTGTTAGAGAAGAATTTGCAAAAATGATTGTCGTAGAAGCAGGATATGAGAGCCTTGCACGAACAGCCAGGGGTTCTACTATTTTCCCTGATGTAACTCCTTTTGGGTGGTCAAGCGGTTATATAAATATTGCTGTTTCTAAAGGACTTATTACAGGAATGAGTGATGGAAAATTCCATCCGTCTGAACCGGTAACTTTTGCTTTAATTTGTACAGTTGCTGTTAAGGCTTTGGGATATACAGACCAGGATATACCAGGACTTTGGCCAAGAAATTATATTGAAAAAGCTGCCAGCCTTGGGCTTACAAATGGAATAACCTTGAAAAGCAGTGATAGCGTACCTCGGTGGGCTGCAGCTTTAATTCTTGACAGGCTGCTGGATACCAACGTAAAAAAAGCAAATACAGCTGACCCGGGTAAAACCTTTGCAGACAGTACAGGTGTAATAGCTCAGAATATTTATTCTGTTTACAGCGATCCTGAAATTGCAGGCAACTATAATGCCTCGACATCTTCTAAAATTGGAGATATTGATTTAACCGGAATGCAGATTATGAAAAATACTATAAACACCACCGCTAATCCTCAGGTAAGCAAGATTGGAGAAGCTATCGACAGAACGCAGATAAAGAATAACGATGTAATTTACAAAGTATCTAACGGTTCCGGTGAGTCTGGATATATTCTTGTTGTTGACAACAAGGTGAGTGGTACAATTACAGGAATACCTAATAAATTCGCTCCGCAAAGTGTTGAAATTAATGGCAAGAGTTATTCGTTCAGCAGATACGTAGACATTACAAAGTTTACATCCAACACATTTAATACTGGAGATATTGTAACTCTGCTTTTGGGTTATGACGGTAAGGTGGTAGATGTGGTATCTCCGCTGAGCAGTGATACTTCAAACTATGCTTTTGTAATCAATACAAGCTCTGCAATGGAACAAACAGGGAAGGTTTATTATGCAAAACTTATGTTTACAGATGGAACTGTTGCCAACTGTAAAACTGTTGGAGATATGTCTTCCTATAAGGGCTTGCTTGTATCCTTCAGCAAATATGATAAGAACACTCTAAGTTTGTCATCCGTTTCATATAGCGGGGGGTCTTATCTGACAGTTGACAAGAAAAACAGATTACTGGGAACTGATTATGTTTCAAGCAATGTAGCAATTTTCGATTTAATATCCAATAACACAGGCGAAGACGCAGCAGTGGCTATACTGGACTGGACTGATATACCGGAAGGAACATTCCCATATGACAAGCTGCTTCATGTAAACAGGGCAGGAAGCTTTAATGACATCAATGTTCTGGTATTAAAGGATTTTTCAAATGAAGAGTTTGATTACGGTCTTATTAAAAAGCTTGATATTACCCAGGTGCAGCAGTCAGGAGGTTCAGGAGGTTCTGGAGGCTCAGGTGGTTCTGGTTCGGGACCTGTTGTTTTCAATTACAACTATACAATTAATGTCGGGGGAAAGGACTATACTTATAAAACCCAATACAATTATGGTGGTGTTGGCAGCATTGTGAGAGTCAAGATCCTTAATGGCACAATAAGTGTTATTGTGAATGATGTAACTCTTGCAACAGCTTCCTCTTCAGTAACTGCAATTGACCCATTGAGAATCCTTGTTAACGGAACAACCTACTGGCTTAAAAATAATGTGAATGTATACTTCCAGGATTCACAGGGTAATTTCACAATTAAAGCAGTTTCGGATATTTTACCTAATGTAAACTACTCTTCGGTATATGTCTACCTTGATAAGGCTCAAAGCAGCGGAGGAAAGGTAGTGGCAATAGTAGTTTCGGTGCCGTAGATTTATAGAAATATGATATGAATGTGTAATATGATTTTGGCAGACAGCTGATTTAGTTGTCTGCCTTTTATATTTGTATAATTTTGGTTCATTATATTCATATTTTTTGCTATAATGTCACTATAAATCTAGAATTATTAACATTATTTACTGCAATACTGCAAATCATTTAAATTCCCTACATAATAATCCATGCAAAATATTTAAATTAGGTCTGTTAAGTTACAGTTAAGTGAAACATTATATAATTGCATTAAGGACTGCAGAATTTTACAAAGTTCCGGAAATGCTATGACCCGGGGAAATCAGGAAGGATAAAGTTGTGAAGGTATTAAGAGATAAAAAATATATAAGATATATTTTGTTGTTAAGCGTACTGGTCTTAGCTGCTTTTTCATTAAGTTTTTTTAAAACAGGAGATACTAAACAGGTTCGTCCGGTAAATGGCGTACTTGATCTTAAAAACTGGAATGCTCATAAAGATGAGATCTTAAGTCTTAATGGACAATGGGATTTTTACTGGCAGAGTTTTATAACTTACCAGGATATCGAAAACAGTAGGCCTGCACCTGATATTACAGCTGATGCTCCTGGATTTTGGGATAGCTATAAAATAAATGGCAAAAACCTGCCTGGAATGGGCTATGGTACATATTTATTAAGAGTGGTTAATGCCTCAAAGGGAATTCCTTTGTCACTCCGGATTTCAACCTTTTCAAATTCTTATGAATTGTATATTGACAATAGCCTTATTTCTTCAAATGGAAAAGTAAGTAAAAGTAAGACGGAATATTTACCTGAATATGAACCAAAGGTTGTTGAATTTACACCTGATAAAAGCAGCTTTGAACTAATCATTCATGTTTCCAACTTCACTTATTCGATAGGCGGAGGTATGTGGGATGCTGTGAGCATAGGATCACCTGAGCAAATCAGGAATATGGACAGTATTATTTTTTATAAGGATTTATTCTTAATAGGTGCTTTGATGTTTATGGCACTCTACTACATAAGCTTTTTTATGCTGCGCCGCGAAGAACGCAGCAGCCTTTATTTCGCACTTATGTGTATCATGATTATAAGCAGAGTGATGATTTATGGAGCCTTTATGCTCAAAAAACTCTTTCCGTCCATAAGTTTTAGCCTGATTGTTTCGATAGATTACATTTCATTATGCTGTTTCCCTGTATTTGCATTATTGATTCTTGGAAGACTGTTTCCAAAAGAATTTTCCGGTATAGTTCTGAAAGCAGTTTCTTTTTATGCGTTAGGTATGACTCTTGTAGTTGTAACTACACCTATACATTTTTACTCAAGACTCATTTACATCGTTCAGATAGTTGCTCTTATAATGGCATTATACGGAATTGTTTGTGTAAGTATTGCATTTGTAAAAGCCAGGAAAGATTCTTTTATACTGCTGGCTGGCGTGTTACTGTTTATCATTGCCGGGGTGCATGATTTGTTGTACGAAAATAATGTTATTCTCAGCCCTATGGGAGATTTAGTGCCCTTTGGGTTATTCATACTAATGTTCCTACAGTCTTTTGTCCTTTCACGAAGGTTCTCAGAAGCCTTCAAGAAGGTAGATAGTCTTTCAAGGGAACTGCTTAAGATGGATAAAATAAAAGATGAGTTTCTTGCGAATACATCTCATGAATTACGCACCCCTCTAAGCGGTATTATCGGTATTACCGAATCAATGCTCAAGGGGAGCGATGGTAATTTAAGCAGCCAGCAAAAGAAAAATCTCTCTATTGTAACAGGCAGTGCACGAAGGCTTACAAATCTGGTCAATGACATTTTGGACTATTCAAAGATGAGAAATGGAGATGTACGGCTTAATACCAGACCTATACATTTGGATGGCCTTATTCAGACTGTTGTAAATATTTTTAAGCAGCTGTACAGTTCAAATGAATTTGATATAACATACGAAATCCCAGAAGGTTTACCGGCAGCAATTGCTGATGAAAACCGTGTGGTACAGATTTTATACAACCTTGTAGGTAATGCAGTAAAATTTACTGCAAAGGGATATATTAAGGTTTCAGCAAGGAAAGCAGGAAATATGCTGGAGATGTGCGTGAGTGATACGGGTGAAGGTATTCCCGAAGATAAACTGGAAGATATATTCAAGTCCTTTGAACAGGTGGATAATTCATTAACGCGAAGATATGGGGGAACAGGCCTGGGCTTACCTATTACAAAGTACCTGGTAGAATTGCAGGGCGGAAGCATAAGGGTGGAATCAAACCTCGGTGAAGGTTCGCGGTTTTATTTCACATTGCCAGTAGCCGTAGAAACCCCGGAAGAGACTGATAAGAATATAGAAGTACCTGAACCTTTCGCGCTAAGTCTTGAAGAAGTATCTGCAGGGATGGAAACGGCTCATGAAGGTATACGTATTCTACTTGTAGATGACGATATCGTGAATTTACAGGCTGCTGCAGAAATATTAAAGCTTGAGGGCTATGGCGTTAATGCGGTAAATAGCGGTAAGACAGCAATAATGGAACTGGAAAGGCATTCTGATTATTCCCTTGTTATACTGGATGTAATGATGCCCCAAATGTCGGGCTATGAGGTTTGCAGGAAGCTTAGGGAAAGTAAATCAATTTTTGAACTGCCGGTTCTGATGCTTACTGCAAAAGCTTCCACTGAGGATATTGTTATGGGGTTTGAGTCAGGAACCAACGATTATCTTCCAAAGCCCTTTGAGCCGGAGGAGCTTATGGCCAGGGTAAGGACTCTGGTAAATCTTAAAGCTTCAGTGGATAAGGCAATGACAGCAGAAGTGGCTTTTATGCAGGCACAGATAAAGCCTCACTTCCTTTTTAACACCTTAAATACTATATCATCCTTCTGTGATACGGATCCTAACCTGGCTCAGAAGCTGATTGATGATTTTTCCAACTATCTGCGGCAAAGCTTTGATTTCAAAAGCCTTGAAACATATGTGCCTTTGGAAAGAGAACTGAACCTTGTAAGTTCATATGCGGAGATAGAAAAGGCTCGATTTGGAGAAAATCTCAAAGTGGAATTTGATATTGACAGCACTATAAAAATCAGGGTGCCTATGCTATCCATACAGCCGCTGGTTGAAAATGCCGTTATTCATGGTTTGAGAAAAAAAGGCGGCGGGGGTACTGTTACAATAAAAGTGAAAAAAGCTCAAGAAGGAGCACGGGTGTCAGTAGTGGATAATGGTAAGGGCATTGAGAAGGATAAGCTTAAGGAACTGCTTATGCCTGAAGCCAGTCGTGGAATCGGTTTGTGGAATATAGACAGAAGGCTTAAGAAACTTTACGGAAAAGGCTTAAGTATAGAAAGCGAACCCGGTAAGGGTACAGAAGTAACATTTTCTATTCCGCAGGGGGTGATTTGAATTGATAAGAGCTATAGTTGTAGACGATGAAAAGCCGTCTCTGGACAGGCTGGTAAAAATGTTGAAAAATAGTGGCCTCGTAGAAATGAGGGGAGAATTCTTTAATCCCCTTGAAGCCTTGGAGTTTCTTAAAAGTAACAGGGTTGATGCAGTTTTTCTTGATATAGAAATGCCGGATATGGATGGTATTGAACTGTCAAGCTGTATTATAGATATTCAGAAGGAAGCTGCCATTGTTTTCGTAACTGCCTACAACCAGTATGCAGTGGAGGCCTTCCGCCTAAACGCTCTTGATTATATAATGAAACCTGTATCGCCGGAAAGACTTAGAGAAACACTTGAAAAAATACTTAAAGGAAAAAGAATATATTCTTCTTCTGAAGGGGTATATGTACAGTGTTTCGGTAGATTTACAGTCAACACCGGGAATGAGGAGGTGAAATTCCGTACTGAAAAGGCGGAAGAACTATTTGCATTTATGATTGATAGGGGAGGAAGCTTCGTCAGCCGGAGTGAAATAATTGATAGCCTGTGGGAGAACTTTGATGGGGATAGGGCGCTTATACATTTTAATACAACACTTCATTATTTAAAAAAAGCTTTGCTCAATTATGGTGTGCAAATACCTTTTGTATATGACAGAGGTGGCTACAAGTTTGACATGAGTGGTATTAACTGTGATTTTATAGATTTTTCTGCTTTTTTTGATAATTACAAAGTTACCAAACAGCTTAATATTCCGGAATGTGAAAAAATAGCAGGGCTTTTTACGGGGGAATATCTTTCAGGCTGGGAATATGATTGGGCGACAGTAAAACGACTGCTATTGGAGGAACAATATTTCTGTCTGATACTTGCAATGGCAGAATACTTCAAAGGAACAGGCAGCTACCGAAAGGCGGCTGAATGGCTTAAGACAGGTCTGCTTAAGGAACCTCTGCACAGAGAACTTAACTACAGGTTGGCAGAAGTTCTGCTACTGGCTAATGAGCGCATATTAGCTATGAAATATTATGATGTTTACAGGAATGGTCTGAGAAAAAAGTTTGAATGTGATCCGGATTCAGAATTCATACGTCTGATGCACTAATTATTTTAGATGTATATTATTTATAAAATTTTTTAACAATGAGTATGGACAGATATTGTAAAGCCTTGAAGAGTAGTTGCTTCAAGGCTTTTTCATATAAAAATCCGTTAAGTGGTGGTTAAGTGGTAAATTGTAGAATAAAGAGAGAATTTGTTTAGGAGGGTAAAATAAATGAAAAAAATAAAAAAGAAATTATTCTTGCCGATTTTTGTGATGCTGTTTGTCATAATACTAATGATAAATCCCTGCCAGGTATTTGCAGCAACCGATGTTTGGGCACCTGTTGGCAGTCTGAATTTGTCAACAGATCCTGCCGCATATGCTACTATAGCATCAGACAGTAGCGGCACTCCGTATATTGCGTATTCTAATGGTAATAAAGATTTGTTTATCATGAAATTTAACGGATCAAGCTGGGATTTGATTTGTCAACAGAATGTTGTTGGAGCTTTTTATATACTAAAAATTGCTCCGGATGGCACGCCTTATATTGCATATAGTAATGGATTAAAAGCAAATGTTATGAAATATGACAAGTCAAGCTCAAGTCTTGTTCAAGTAGGTCAAGCAGGTTTCTCGGCAGGTACGGCAGAGTACATGAGCTTTACTATTGCTAAAGATGGGACACCATATGTAGCATACAAGGATGTTGCCAATAGTGGTAAGATGACTGTAATGAAGTATGATGGATTTTCATGGGGGCTGGTTGGAACTGCCGGCTTTTCTCCGGATCCAGTTTGGTATACGACTATTACAATCGACAGTACCGGAACCCCGTATGTTGCTTATAACAAGACAGGTGAGAATGTAATCATGAAGTATGATGGTACAGGCTGGGTAACAATAGGAGATTTTAAAGAAAACCCTATTTTTAATCCCAGTATAACTTTAGATTCAAATGACAAGCTGTATGTTAGTTACTGCAAAGATGAGTTTTCATTTAGTGATATGAAGAATGAAACGATAGGCGTTGTTAAATCTTATAATGGAACGGGCTGGGACACAGTTGGAGATCTGAGCTCTGCTTACAAGGATATTGGTGACTTGAAAGTATATACTGATAGTAATAATGTTCCATATGTTTTATTTATAAATAACAATGCAAGACCTACTGTCATGAAGTATGACTCGTCCGATAATAGCTGGGGTGTAGTAGGAAATCCCGGTTTCTCTCCAGGGGATTCATCTTATGCAAGTATGGTACTGGGTAATGAAAGTAAACCGTACGTATTATACATAGATCAGTATAATAATTACAGAGCGGCTGTGTACTCCATTACATCGGGTTATAATCTGAATTATTCGGCAGGAACAAATGGAAGTATTACCGGTGCTTTGACGCAGGCAGTTGCTCAAGGCGGCAGCGGAAGTGCCGTTACAGCGGTACCCATTACCGGTTACCACTTTGTACAATGGAGTGACGGTTCTTCAGACAATCCCCGTACCGATAGTAATGTATCTCAGGATATAAATGTAAGTGCGGGTTTTGCAATAAATACCTATACACTGAGTTATAATGCCGGGAGTCATGGAACAATTTCGGGAACAGCCTCACAAACAGTTAATTACGAGGCTGACGGGTCACAAGTAACAGCGGTGCCCGATACCGGTTACCACTTTGTACAATGGAGTGATGGTTCAAATGACAATCCCCGTACAGATTCTAATGTATCAAAAGATATAAATGTAACAGCAATTTTTGCGAGCAATTTAACAGTTACATATAGCGGCAACGGAAATACCGGAGGCAGTGTTCCTGTTGACAGTAACACGTACATCCTGGGTGCGAATATAACCGTGCTGGGTAATACCGGTATCCTAACAAAAAGTGGCTATACCTTTGCTGGTTGGAATACCACCGCAAACGGAAGTGGAACAAGCTATAACCCAGGGTCAACGTTTAGCATGGGAAGCTCCGACATAACCTTATATGCAAAATGGACTGTAAATAGCACCGGTGGAGGCGGTGGAGGTTCCGGTACTCCGGTAGTTACACCACCGTCAGATACAAGCAATCCGGGTACGACTATAGCCGGGAATGTGGTGACTTCCACTACAACAGTTACTGCAGCTACTGATAACAGCGGTAAAGCAACAACAACAGTAACTCAGCAGCAAATGAGCAGTGCTATAGATGATGCAGTCTCAAAAGCTGAAAACAAGGGTCAGGGAATAGCTGCAATAGTTGAAATCAAGGTAGAAGCACCTGAAAATAGTGCAGTAGTAGAAACCAGTATTCCTAAGGACGCAGTTGTTAAGGCGGTAAATAGTGGAATACAGGCTATAACGGTAACTACTCCGGTAGCTGCAATAAGTTTTGATGATAAGGCTCTTTCAACCATATCAGGTGAAGCATCGGGTACTGTGAAAATAACGGCTTCCAAGGTTGATACATCCACAATCTCAAATGAAGCAAAGCAGGTGGTAGGTGACCGTCCGGTATTTAATTTCAGTGTCACCAGCGGAGACAGGACAATTTCACAATTTGACGGAAACGTATCTGTATCAGTTCCTTATACACCAAAGCCAGGTGAAGACACAAACGCTTTAGTAATCTATTACATAAATGCAGCGGGTAAACCTGAAGTAGTAAGCAATTGCATATATAACCCTTCAACCGGAACTATTACCTTTAATACCAACCATTTTTCACAGTATGCTATAGGATATAATAAAGTAACTTTCAAGGATGTGGTAGCAGATGCTTGGTACAGCAATTCTGTCGCTTTCATTGCAGCAAGGGGAATTACAACGGGTTCGGGTAATGGAAATTTTGGTCCCGATGAAAAACTGACCAGAGGACAGTTCATTGTCATGCTGATGAAGGCATATGGTATAACCCCCGATGTTAATCAAAAGGACAACTTTGCAGATGTAGGTAATACCTGGTATACCGCTTATCTTGCTGCTGCAAAGAAGCTTGGTATATCTGCAGGCATAGGCAACAATCTTTTTGCACCTGAAAAAGAAATTACCAGACAGGAAATGTTCACTCTTTTGTATAATGCGTTGAAAGTTATTGGAAAGCTGCCGAGTGTCAATACCGGCAAATTGGCAGAGAACTTTAGTGATGCCAGTGACATAGCTCCCTGGGCTAAGGATGCCATGAATCTGTTTGTTGGATCCGGTACTATCAGTGGGGGAGGAAACAAGCTTTCTCCAAAGAGTATCACTACCAGAGCACAAATGGCTCAGGTGCTATATAGCCTGCTCTCAAAATAAACAATCATGTAAATACTGAAATAATCAAAGAAGGCATTGTCTCATAAGGGTGACAATGCCTTCTTTGTTAATGAATAAAAACATATAAAAACCCGTTAAGTGGTGGTTAAGTGGTAAATTGTAAAATTAAATCAAAAGATGTGTTATTAACACAGATTTTCTCTTAATGTAGGGGAGGTATTTTTTTATGGAGATTATTAAAAATCCTTTAAACAAAAACATACGGCATATCATCACATGGCTACTGATAATTCTAATGGTGATAGTCTTTATGATTATGGGCACAGGACAGGCGAGGGGTGCTGAGCCTGTATGGTCCCCAATGGGGGTTAGTGGCATTAATGGGGTCAACGGCTGTTACGGAACTTCAATAGTTATTCTCAATGGGACTCCTTATATGGCTTATGCCGAGTATTATGGAGCCGGAGTGTTAAAGTATAATGGAACTAATTGGACAAAGGTAGGTTCTGCTCTAACCAGCGATGAATGTAATAATGTATCAATGAGCGTATACGGTACCACACTTTATGTTGCTTATAGTTCATCAAATGTGACAGTCAAAAAGTTTGATACTGCTTCAGACTCGGATTGGTCTTCTGTTGGAATAGCTTCTCCCAGCCAAGCCAATTCTAAAGACTCATGGTTATCCTTAAATATAAACAGCAGCAGTGATATCTATATGACATATACGGCTTATACCGACACACACTTTAGAATATATCATTATGATGGCTCATCCTGGGCCTTACAATTAACTGCAAACGGTTCGACCGGGTGCGGTACGTCCGTTAATGGCACTGCTTATGCGGCTTATCGAAACGGCGGAGCTGAGTTCAGGCTGGATAAAAACTCCGGAAGCGGATGGAATAAAATCCAGGACTTAAATGGTCCTCCAATAGCAATATGCAAAGACAACAGCGGTAAGATATATATCGTAACGGAAGATAAGAGCAATTCTGGTTATTTGTCTGTAGCTGTCTATGATACTGTAAGCAATGTTTATTCAGTACTTGGTTCCAATATACCGTATAGTTCGGTAGATTCTCCATCTATTTCTGTGGATAACGGTACTGTATATTTAATGTTTCATAAAAACAGTGCCGCTTATCTCTATGTGAATCAAAGCGATTCTTATTGGGCTCAGGTGGATAACCCTATTACAAGTGCTGCATATGGCGAAATGATTGCATACAATGGTGTAGCCTATTATGCATATTCAAATCAATATAAACTAGCTGCAGCACAAATAACCTACCCAGTTCCTGTTCCAAAAGTAACTATGATTAGTCCGGCTGCCGGACCCGAGATCGGAGGGACCTTGGTTAATATAACCGGTACAAACTTTACAGGAGTAACTGCAGTGAATTTCAGCGGTACACCGGCAACCAGTTTCACTGTCAACAGTTCCAACTCGATAATAGCAACTGCACCTGCGGGAACCGGAACGGCAGATGTGACTGTTACGAGTACGGATGGAACAAGCTCAACAAGCAGTAATGATCAATTTACCTATTGCAAAAAGCCTACGGTGACCAGTATCAGTCCGGATAAGGGAGCTGATACGGGTGGGACCTCTGTTGATATTAGTGGTACAAACTTTAGCGGAGTAACTGCGGTTAATTTTGGGGCTTTACCAGCGACCAGCTTCACTATTAACAGCTCCACATCAATCACAGCAACTGCTCCGGCAGGAACCGGAACAGTAGATGTAACTGTTACTTCACCTGGTGGAATCAGTGCTACAGATACAAATGACCAATTTACTTATCTGAAAACTTATACAGTGACTTTTGATTCTATGGGTGGCAGCCCAGTTGACAGCATTACTGATATAAAAACAGGTTTTAATATAAGCGAGCCTAATGCTACTACAAAGCCGGGCTATGTTTTGGCGGGCTGGTACAAGGAATCGGCTTGCACTAATGTCTGGGATTTTACTACTGATACAGTGACCGGCAATATAACCCTGTTCGCCAGGTGGACACCCAAACATGCAGTCAGCATCTCAGTTCTTCCTCCGTCAGCAGGCACTGTCACCGGTCAAGGAGATTACGCTGAAGGAGCTGTTGTTATGGTAACGGCTGTTCCGAACAGCGGATATGTCTTCGTAAATTGGGTAGATAATGGCGGTCTGATTAAAACAAACAGTTCATACAGCTTTACAATGGCAACTGAGGATGTTAGTTTAAGAGCTATTTTTAAAGCAGTATATACAGTCAGTATTGGAGCAACCAATGGAGGTACAATTACCGCCTCACCTACAAATGCGGTAGCTGGAGAAGATATCAACCTTACTATTACACCAACTTCTGGTAATCAACTTAAAGCAGGAACTTTAAAATATAATGACGGCACTGATCACATCATTACAGGAACCAGCTTCACCATGCCTGCAGCAAATGTTACTGTAACAGCGGAATTTGAAACTAAACCTGATCCTGTCACTAGTTCCGATAAGGTTGCTGCAGATAAAGCAGCCCTGGATATAGGCTATGCAACTGGAGACAGCACAGCTTCAGTAACTCAGAACCTGAATCTTTCTGAAAAGGGTTCTGTATATTTTTCCAATATAACATGGGCATCGAGCAATACGTCAGTTATTAGTAACAGTGGATTAGTAACACGCCCTTCATTTGCAGATGGAAATACAAGTGTGACTTTAACTGCAACAATAGAGTTTAAAGGGACTACTGATACTAAAGTCTTTCATTTGACTGTAACAAAGCTTCCTCAGGTGAACCTTACTGTGACTTTTGATAAAAATGGAGGAGACACAGAGGCAAGTCCTATTACAAATACTGTAGCTTCAGGCAAAAATGTTGGAACTCTTCCTGCAGCACCTGCAAAGTCTGGCTATACCTTTAACGGTTGGAATACATCAGCAGATGGAAGCGGTACAGCATTCACGGCATCTACGGCAATTACCTCTAGTATTACTGTTTATGCACAATGGACTAAAATTGTACCTAACGGCGGAGGCAGTGGAGGCGGAACACCAACAGTTACACCGCCACCAGAGGTACCAAAAACAGAAATAACTGTTTCGGGCAATATAACAGTTGCTTCAACAACAACTGCTGCAACAGTTGACAACAATGGTAAAGCAAGTGCAGCGGTGACAAAGGAGCAAATAGACGATGCTGTCAGTAAAGCTGTAGAAGAAGCTGGAAAGACGGATAACGCAACACCCGTTGTTGCAATAAAAGTAAAGACTAATGAATATGCAAAAACAGTTGAGACAAACCTGCCTAAGATTGCAATTAATGCCTTGAGTGGCAATGTCTCTCAATTAAACGTATCTACACCTGTTGCTGATATTATTTTTGATTCAAAAACACTATCCACAATATCTAATGAGGCATCCGGAGATATAAAGATAACGGCTTCCAAGGTTGACACATCATCTCTTATGGCAGAGACCCGGCAGATAGTAGGTGACCATCCTGTATTCAACTTCAGTGTCACCAGCGGGGACAGAACAATTTCACAGTTTGGTGGAAACGTATCTGTATCAGTTCCTTATACACCAAAGCCGGGTGAAGACACAAACGCTTTAGTAATCTATTACATAAATGCAGCGGGTAAACCTGAATTAGTAAACGATTGTGTATATAACCCTTCAACCGGAACTATTACCTTTAATACCAACCATTTTTCACAGTATGCTATAGGCTATAATAAAGTAACTTTCAAGGATGTGGTAGCAGATGCTTGGTACAGCAATTCTGTCGCTTTCATTGCAGCTAGGGAGATTACAACAGGTTCGGGTAACGGCAATTTCGGACCCAATGAAAAGCTGACCAGAGGACAGTTTATTGTAATGCTTATGAAGGCATATGGCATAGCCCCTGATGCTAGTCAAAAGGACAACTTTGCAGACGCGGGTAATACCTGGTATACCTCTTATCTGGCTGCTGCAAAGAAGCTTGGCATTTCTGCAGGTATAGGTAACAACCTTTTTGCACCTGAAAAGGAAATTACCAGACAGGAGATGTTCACTCTTCTGTATAATGCGTTAAAAGCTATTGGAAAGCTGCCGAGTGTCAATTCCGGCAAATTATTTGAAAGCTTTAGTGATGCCGGTGACATAGCTCCCTGGGCTAAGGATGCCATTAAGTTGTTTGTGGATAACGGAACTATCAATGGCAGCGAGAACAAGCTTTGTCTAAAAGACACCACTACCAGAGCGCAGATGGCTCAGGTACTTTACAGCTTACTATCAAAATAAGAATTTACCAAAGCTTTAAATAATTAAAGAAGGCATTGTCCCTTATGTGAGATAATGCCTTCTTATTTTTATTCTTTTGGTTTCATCAGCTATTAGGTTTTTTTAGCTTTATTGCGTTGCGTAGTTTGTTTATAAATATGTGCTTGTTAATATTGTTCAGAGGCTTGATAAGGTAATCGTACACATCGTATTCAAGTACTCTGGTTATACTTTCATCATCGTCTGATGATGATATTACTATAATCGGTATTTCCTTATAATACTGAGTCATGGAAAACTGCTTCAGGAAATCAAATCCATCCATAACCGGCATTACCATATCAAGTATGATAAGATCTATCCTTCGTCCCTCAATTAATTCAAGTGCTTCGAGTCCGTTGTTTGCGGATATAATCGTGTATCTTTCGTTAAAAAGGTAATCCCTTATAACGGTGTTGTCAAGAATGTTATCATCAGCTATAAGTATTGTCTGCATAATGTTTTCTCCTTCAAATAATTTCCGGTAAAAAACGAGTTAACCTTTTAAACAATTCTACAAGTATATCGAAAATCCTTTGGTAAAAATAGTAAATGCCCTAATGGCAATAATTGACATTAATTGTTATATGAGTATATAATTTACTATATAAATTTTATGAAAAATTTATGACAAATATTATAAATTAAGCGTTTTTATCAAGTAAACAAGTTTTTTCTGCAACAAAAATACACTAATTCATAATTGATTTATCCTACATAGAAAGGATGATACGTAATGCAAGGCTTTAAAGACAGGGAAGTTCAGGAAATATTGAGGGAAGCGGGAATAATAGAAGACGAAAGCTTATGTACAGCTGAGGTCGAAGAGTACAATAATGAAGATTCTTTAATGGAGCAAAAACTAATTGAACATATACCAAGCCCGGCTGAATCTTTAAAGGAGCAGGCTGAAAGGATGGGTGTTGAATATGTTGACCTTGAAAGTATCGAGGTTAATAAAGATGCAATAAATGTGATAAGCTTTGATGTTGCAAACAATTATCATGTATTTCCCTTTGACATAAATAATATGCTTCATCTTGCAATGCAAAATCCTGATGATATTTTTGTGATAGATGAGATAAAGGTTTATGCACAAATGGAAATAAAGCCATACCTTGCAGATAGTAAACTTATAGAAAATGCTATTGAATATTTTTATGGGAAATCTGTTGATAAAAAGGATGTTAAAATTTTGGAAGAAAAATTCAAGTTGAGGACCGAACCTGAGAGAAAGACTATGCCTGTTCCGGGTCCTGACTTGGTTAATTCCAGAATGGATATGAAGGATATTATTAAATCGCTAACTAGGATGTACTCTATTGAAAATGTTAAGGGTGGGAAAATTACCGGTATAAGTATTGATACCGAGAAAAGAAAGATCAGTTTTGCTATTGTTTATGACTTTTAAATTATTTACTGATCAAAAAGGAGAGTGAATACATTGGCATTTCCATTTTTTCTTGGAGAGTTGGGAAGAAGCTTTCTTAAAAATGATACCTTAAGCATTGACATAGGGTTTACGAATATTAAGGTTGTACATGCAAGAAAGAAATCCGGAAGCGGTATCAAAATAATGAATTTCGGTATAACTTCCACACCTGCAAATTGCATTAGAAACGGTGTAATTTCAAATCTTGAAGGCATTGCGGCAAATCTTAAAAAGGTAGTTGCAAACAGCGGTATAAATGAGAAAAACGTCAAGATAGTAATATCTGCAGGTTCTAACATAATGTCGAAGGTTTTGCACGTAAAAAAAGATGAGAGAAAGAATATAGAAGAACTTCTTAAAGAATCCATTCAGACACAAATACCTAAAAATATTCATTCATATAAGCTGTTTTACAGGGTAACAGGTGAGGTTGAAATATTAGGCGAAAACTATCATAAAATACTTGTTACTATTGTTCCTGATACAGTTATTGATGCATATGTAAAGCTTGTAAGGTATCTTGATTTTAAACCACTGGCTGTCGAAATACCCTTCAGCAGCGTTGCAAGATTCTTTAGCAACGGTGTAACAGTTGTAAATGAAAAGTGTGAATACAACAACCTGGTGGATATAGACGGTGGATCAGTTGCTGTTATAGATCTGGGCTCAGAAACTTCAAATATAAGTGTTCTCAGAAATGGTGCCCTTGAGTTTAATCGAATCATACTTATTGGCGGAAAAAATCTTGACGACAGAATTTCCAGAAAATTAGAAATATCCAAGGAAACTGCCGAGAGATTTAAAAAATCATATAGAGTAAACTCAAGCTCAGTTGTAAATGATGATACTTCAATAGCTGTACAAGAGTGCATAGAAGAACATTTAACCGAAATTCTGAAAAGCGTCAAGCTGAGTTTGGATTTTTATGCATCCAGATGTCATGGGGATATGCCTTGTAAAATTGTATTCATCGGCGGAGGTTCGGGGCTTTCGGGTTTAAAACAATTAACCGAGAATATTATCGGTATACCTGCCTATACTTTGGATATGATGCATTTTGGTAATATAGAATTCAGTAACAGCCTTGACAAGGATAAACTGAGATATCTTATAAACGCCATAGGAACAGCTATGTAAAAAAATTAATGTTTGCTTTTTCTATTTGGTTGGTATATATTATTAAATAATTAACAATGTTATTTACACTAAGGAAATGTGTATATATGGAGAAGGAAAACAGGGTTGCAGTTATCGGAATAGTTATCAATAACCGGGAAGCATCCGCTACTAAGGTCAACGAAATTCTTGGCGATTACGGTGATATTATCGTAGGAAGAATGGGTATACCATATAAGGAACGCAGTATATCCGTGATATCCATAATAGCAGACGGTACAGGAGACCAAATCGGTGCATTAACCGGCAAACTTGGGAATATAAATGGTATAAAGGTTAAAGTAGCGCTTACCTATTAAATTTAATATAGTGTATTAGGTTTCCAAGGTGAAGGAGATATCTGACATCGAGGAATAATTTAAATACAAACCTGACGTGAAAGTATATTCTTATCGAAGGGGGAATTAATGTGAAACACTTTTGTGACAATTCTTCCTGAATATCAGGGAGATTTTTTATTTCTACAAAAGTTTCAGGAACTATTTGCTAAGGGTCATAATAATATTTGGGAGGTTGTTTGTATATGAATCAGACCACATTAAGAATAACAAGAACTGCAATGTTTCTTGCACTGGCATTTGTATTCCAGCTATTTGGAAGGCTTGTATCGCTTGGAGATTACAATACTTTTATTGTAGGATCAATGGTTAATGCCTGCCTCATAATATCGACTTTGACAGTCGGACTTTGGAGTGGTGTTGCTTTAGCTGTTCTTACACCATTGACTGCACTGTTTACCGTTCATTCGGCGGTATCAGCATTCCTGCTTCCGTTTGCACCGTTTGTAGCATTAGGTAATTTGACGATTGTTTTATTTATTTATATGTTCCGCAATAAAAATAAAGTTATAGGCCTTATAACCGGAGCAGTATTTAAGTTTGGAATTCTTTTAGGTTCAGTTAACCTTTGCCTGTATGTTATAGGCGGAGCTTTTAATATGAAGCAGCCTATAGCACAAAAGCTTGCAACCTTTATGTTCAGCTGGCCTCAGCTCGTAACAGCAGTTTTGGGAGGAATAGTTTCATTTGCGGTCATAAAAGCTTTGAATAAATCTTTTAAATTGACTCAAACGGCGTAATCTTAATATTGATTTGGTTTTACAATGAAAAGGACTGAGAAGTCCTTTTTGTTTTGTATAAGTATTGACATGAAACAAATGGGTGTGATATATTTATAACATGTTATAAATATATCACATGAGGTGGTTTTTTATGAGCAAAAAAATAAATCCATTGGCTATGCTTGGTTTTCTTGGACTAATAGGCATAGTAGGAGTTGTAACAGGTAAAGTGGTTTGGTATAGCTGGTTTGCGTGGTTTGCATGGTTTCAAAAGATAAGAAAACCTACTGATGAAAGATTCTTCAGAAATGTAGGGAAATCGGGTCTTGTGTGTTTTGTATTAACTATTCTGGGTCTATCTGCAGTTGTAGTACTAAGAGGAATCAATGTATCGAATGATATAATATTTAATGTAATAGGTATCTTGTTTGCAGTATTAATTATTACTTTTACAGTATCTTTTGAATACTTTGAAAGATGTGGTGAATAGATGTCTACACTTGTCACTAACTTGAGAAAATACCGGCTGGAAGCAAATATGTCGCAGGATGAACTTGCCGTGAAGGTTGGGGTAAGGCGTGAAACAATAGTTCATCTTGAGGCCGGAAGGTATAACCCTTCTCTAAAACTTGCTTTTGACATTGCAAAGATATTTAATGTTTCAATTGAAGATATTTTTAAGTTTGTTGATTAAAAGCCGGTATGGGTATATTACGGAAACTTAAGAACAAAACCCTCATATAATGTGTTATATAAGAAATTTACTTCATCCTATATAGTGCTTTTACTTAAACGATATATGAGGTTTAATTTTATGATATACCTTGATAATGCTGCTACATCTTTCCCTAAACCCGAAAGGGTTTACAGGGAAATGGACCGGTGCATGAGAGAATATTGTGCAAATCCCGGACGGGGTGGACACATAATGTCCAATAAGGCTGGAGAGGCTGTCATGAAAGCACGCGAAACAATATGCAGCTTTTTTAATTTTAGTAACCCTCTTCAGATGTGTTTTACCAAGAATGCAACAGAAGCTTTGAATATAGCTATTAAAGGGAGCCTTTTACAAGGTGATAATGTTATTACCACAAGTATGGAACATAATTCGGTTATCAGGCCATTGAAGACGCTGGAGAGAGATGGTGTTATCAGCCTTACTATTGTAAGGGCAAATGAATTCGGCGAAATAAGTGCAGAAAGCATAAAGGAGCTTATAACCCCGAGCACAAAGCTCATAGCTTGCACGCTATCCTCTAATGTTAATGGTTCTATCATGCCTTTTAAGGAAATAGGTGAAGCTGCCCGAAAGGCAGGAGTTTTATTCCTTCTAGATGCTTCACAGGGAGCTGGAACTATAAAAATTGACATGGAGGAAATGTTTATAGATATGCTTGCTTTCCCCGGACACAAGTGCCTTCTGGGTCCCCAGGGAACTGGTGCTCTTCTCGTCAGGGAAGGTATAATGTTAAAGCCTATTTTGCAAGGAGGTACCGGAAGCAATTCGGAAAATATGTTTCAGCCTGACTTTATGCCTGATGCATTGGAAAGCGGAACTATAAATACGCCAGGAATAATCGGCCTGGGTTACGGAATAGATTTTATTAACAGCTGCGGCAGGGATTCAATAAAACAGTATAAGAACTTTCTATTTGAAAGACTTTATAATGGTGTATCTGATATATCCGGTATAAGGATTTACAGCAGGCCGGTCAATAACTCGGGTGTCCTTGCAATTAATATTGCTGAGCTTGATTCAAATGAGGTTTGCTACATACTTGATAGAAGATATGGCATTGAAACACGGGCTGGGCTTCATTGTGCACCAATGGCACATGAAACTATAGGAACTCTTGGAAGAGGTGTTGTAAGGTTCAGCGTCGGCTGCTTCAACACCATAGAAGAGATAGATCAGACAATAAAAGCTATTAATGAAATCGCAAATAAATATCTTAATTAATTATAATTAAAAAAATTGCCCCTTTATATTGAATATTAATTTATTTTATAATAAAATAAAAATAATTAATGGATATCAGACACTTTATTGATAAAATCGTAAATATGTTTGAATATATTGAAAAGGGGAATGGGTATGAACCAAACGTCTGTTAAGGTAGTTGTTGCCATTGCTTTGTTTATAGTGATTGTTGTCATAGCACTGAAATTGCTTAAAGCTATATTTGCAATACTTGTACCGGTAGCCTTTGTAATAGTTGCGGCATATATATTATATCTTGTTTTACTTAAAAGAAATTAACAGCTTTGAAACCAGCCATCGGGATAACATCCTGGTGGCTTTTTTATGTTATAAAAAATACCTAGTTTTATTAAATCAGTCACTTTATATTAAAATATACTTGAGATTTTTGAAAAAAAAACCTATTATTAAATATATATAACAAATGTTTTATATTCGGGAGATTATATGCAGCAATCCAAACGAGTTGTTTATGATGTAACTCTAGATATATCAAATAAAACACCTGTTTTTCCAGGGGACCCGGGAGTAGTTGTTACTCCTGTAATAAGCATATCAGATGGACATGTCGCTAATGTCTCAAATATTAGTATAGGTTCTCACATGGGGACTCACATAGATGCTCCGAAGCATTTTTTCGATTCCGGTAATACCATTGATAAACTTCCAATTGATTCTCTCGTTGGTACTGCAAGAGTTATTGATGTACCTGATAGAGATTTCATTAGTGCGCAAGATCTAAAATCTTTTGATATAAAATCAGGTGAAATAATAATTTTAAAAACCAGAAACTCCTCATTTATTGAGGAGTCTGAGTTTAATACAAAATTTGTTTATCTTTCCAGGGATGCAGCTGAATATCTAGTTGAGGCTGGTATAAAAACTGTTGGTATAGACTACCTGTCAATTGAAGAATATCAGTCGTCTGATTCCAGTGTTCATAAAATTCTTTTATCAAACAACATAGTTATTATTGAAGGACTAAAACTCAAAGGAATTAAACAAGGGAAATATGAAATAGCTGCGCTTCCTTTAAAAATCCAAGGGTGTGACGGAAGTCCTGCAAGAGTGGTTCTAATCGATAATTATTGAAACAGGAAAGGTAGAAACCATGTTAAAAACTCAGGGTAAAAAAATTGTTGATGAAAATGGTAACAATGTAATATTAAGAGGTTTTTCCATAGGTAACTGGCTGATGCTGGAAGCATATATGCTGGGCTTTTCGGGTGTTGAGCAGAAACTGAAGGAGCATATCGAAAGAATAGGCGGTGTTGAAAAAAAAGATTATTTTTTTAATAAGCTTATTGAAGAATATATTACTGAAAAAGATATTAAATATATAAAAAGTCTTGGCTGCAATGTAGTACGTATACCTCTGAACTATAGAATGTTTGAGTCAGACAAGGATTTTTACCACTATAAACGTGACTGCTTCAGGCATATTGACAGGGTAGTGGACATATGCGCCAAGTACGGAATATATGTAATACTGGATATGCATGCTGCTCAAGGCTATCAAAATGCTGACTGGCACTGTGACAACTATAGTCGCGAAACACGGCTGTTTAAAGAGAAAAGCTACCGTGTAAGACTTGCCAGGCTGTGGCAGTTTATTGCAGAACATTATAAGGGCAACAGTACAATCGCAGGATATGATCTTATAAATGTACCAGAAGCTAAAAATCAGGAAATAGATGTACTTTATGAATTATATAAGGAAATAACAAGGCTGATAAGGGAGACTGATAAGGAACATATAATTTTCATTGAGGGAAATAGGAATATAGGAAACTTTGATTATTTTGGCCCTCCGTTTGATGATAACCTTGTATATACCGCACATGTCTTTTTTGATCCGCTTTACAAAAATTTCAACCTTCCGGGAACTGTTTTTAATATGGTATATGACAGAAAAAAAGCTGAGGATCTGGTTGAGCTTAGTGACAAATACATAATTAATTATAATGTGCCTTGCATGATTGCCGATGTTGGTTTTTATGATATTACCAAATCCTTTGATGAAAAACGCAAACGTGTGATGTGCGACCTGCTTGACATTTTTAATGAACGTGAATATTCTATGACTGTTTGGAGTTATAAGGATATTGGAAATGTTGGAATGGTATACCCTCGTATAGATACTGATTGGATGAAGTTTATTGAAAAGTATCTGGAGCTCAAGCTGAAATATCGTATGGATACTGAGCCAGTAGAAGGTGAACCATGGATACTTACAGACATGATTAAGTCCTATATACAGGATGATTTTAGGAACGAAATATCCAAACTTGATAATATTATCAGAATTAAGATATCAGATGCATTTTCTAATGTATTACAGGAAAGGTTTGCAAAGGAGTTATCCTTGTTAAGCTATGAGCAGCTGGATAAATTAGCCTGCTCCTTCAATTTTGATAACTGTATGATAAAAGAAGAGATAGCAAAGCTTGTAAAAGAACATTTTGAATGATTTGGGTTTAATTTTACTAGAACATCTCCAATATAAACTGGTTTTTGCCAAGCCATTTTTTACGTAGTTCATAATCAGGCATTATTGATTTTACCTCTGCCCAAAAGCTGCTTGAATGGTTTTTATGTATAACATGTGACAACTCATGTACAATTACGTAATCAATTGTTTCAAGAGGTGCCATTACAAGCCTCCAGGTAAAGCACAAGCCGTTTTTGGAATTGCACGAACCCCAGCGCCTTCTGGCATTGGTAATTTTAATGCTGCTGCATTTTATGCCTGTAATTCCAGAATAATATTCAACCCTCTCAGTTATTATTCGCAACACTTCTTTTTTATACCATTTACAAATTGTTTGCTCAGCCTTATCAATCTGTTTATATGGTAAAACAAGAGTATTTTCAATTATTCCTGTGTAATTACCTGCAACGTACTTAAGATAATAGCTCTTCCCAAGGTAAAGATATTCCTCCCCTTCGGTATATTGTTTTTTTTGCAGGCAGGGCATATTTCGTTTTACAAGCTCCTGCTTTGTCAATATCCATTTGGATTTTTCCTCAACAACCTTTTTAATGTATTCAATGGGAGTTTTATAGGGAGCCCTGATTATCAGCTTTCCATTATGATCTATAGTAAAAGATATGGTTTTTCTTTTTGAACGTACCAGTTCATCTATATGAATATTCATTTTAAACCTCTGGAATAAGTTATTTAAGATATTTTATATTATATCAGAACAAGGTGGTTGAAACAAAAAACCGCTGATTTCAATCAGCGGTTTTTGCCTCTAAAATTACTTTTTTCTTAGAAGAGCACATGTTAACAGTGCTATAGTACCAAATGCTATTGTGTGTATTGCAATCCACCCAGGCTTACCAAATTCAAGTAAAGTATCATCCATGGTGTTCTTTTTCTTGCAGTAAATATTCATATTACACGCCACCTTTTTGCTTATTTCTCTATATAGAATAACCTGATTTTTCAATACAAATGCAAACAAATTAAAAGCCGCTTTTAAGCGGCTTTATAAGTAAAGATTATTTGATTTCATCAGGAAGCGATATTTCAAAATCAGTAGCAAAATCATAAGTATTTACTACCTTGCCGGAAATTGTGGTTTTGGCCTGGCTTATATTAAGGTCACCGTTAAAATTAAAGGTTATGCTTATTATGGAATTTGTTTTTTTATCAATAACAATTTCCATATTTGAATTTTTAATTGACGGCTTGAGCTTAAGCCCGAAACTGCTGAACTGTGTAGTAAAGGAATCAATGATTTCATTACGGTATATGCTGCCTTTGAGGATAATTTTATTATCGTCCGGGGTACTAGCTGGAACCAGGCCTGCATAAAGAATGTCCATGTTTTGCATTGAAAGTCCGAACATAGAATTAATTTGTGCCTGTGTAATACTAAGCTTCTGCCATTTAGTAGCCGATAATTCCTTATAGAATGCAGCATTTTCAGTAATATAATATTCTTTTTTTGTTGATACTTCGTCCGAACTGGTATCAACAAGATCATACCTGAGTTTTTTCTCAAGGTCGATATTTGAGTCTGAATCGGTAGTCAGGTTGTAAGTCTTACCTGCCATTTCTATTGCAGAAGATAAGGATGATGATAATTTATATTTTTTAACTGTTTTGTTTGCGGCTTCGACCTGGTCAAAAATTGATTTCACATTCTTAAAATCTTCCTCACCCTTAATGAATACAGTAGAGGTCTGACCATCCCATATAACTTTTTTCCCCAGTGTTTGAGCAACAAAACGTGTCGGTATGTAAGTTGATCCTTTATAGGACGCGGGGGCAGCGTCAAGTTTGATGGGACTATCATTGACAAAAGCAGTGAGGTCACCAAGCTTAAGGTATACTTTCGTTGAATCCTTGTATATGGTAACACTTTTTTCAGGAGTGCTCCAGATAATGTGATCGTTGTCATTTGGAACACCCAGACTTACCAGAAGCTCCCGTAATGGCAGCAGTGTGCTGTTGTTGACAGCAATCGGAACCTTTGAGAAGTTCTGCTTAATACCATCGATTACAATATTCAATCCTGAACATTCCACAACTGTATTGTCTGCATATGCTGCAGGCAAGCATATGGATGAAAACATCAGAACGATTATTATAAAAAGGCTTACTTTTTTCATTTATGACCCTCCATTTTTTATTAAGCTTATTTCTTTCATTATGTTTATTCATTTAATTGGAATTTCATGATTGACATGCTTCCATTATACTCTTTTTAAATCTATATATGCTGCAATTATTTTAACAGGCAGTATATTTTTCTTTACTGATAAGCTGATTGATTTCACTATTTTCAATGGTTTATATACGGCCTTTAGGATATAAACACCAATTAAATATTTATCTCAATCTTATATATTTTGAATGAATTAAACATCTATGGGAGATAATTTTTATTATCCATAATTTGTTTTATGGCAAACATTAATAGTTTCCGAACTAAAATTATTTCAGGAGAAAGCAACATTTATGTATATAAGCACCAGTGTGTTATTTATTGTGTTAGCTGTTTTAGTTATTGTTTTAATAACTATAATTATATTTCAGAGACAAAAAAGCAACAAGGTAATTAAAACTAATGATGCTTCACTCACTTGCGAGGAGCTAGAAATTCATGCCAGAAAAGTGGCTGTAGAGCATTCCATAGGTAAGAAGAATTCAGTAAAATGGCCTGTGCCCAGAATGATGGATAACTATGACTTTATACACTCGGTGTATAAAAGTCTTAATGATGACATACAAAAAAAGCGTGCAATACCTCCTGCATCTGAATGGTTGCTGGATAATTTCTATATAATTGAGGAGCAGGTTAAAAGCATTAACAGGGATTTATTAAAAAAGGAGTATTCAATGCTGCCTGTGCTCAAATGTGGCACACTTAAGGGCTATCCTAGAATTCATGCTGTTGCAATGGATCTTGTTGCACATACCGATGGGCAGCTTGATGAAAACATTATTTATAATTATCTAAAGGCGTACCAATCGCATACTATTCTTCTGGATCGTGAAATTTGGGTACTTCCTACTATGATCAGACTGTCTCTAATAGAAAATATCAGAAGCATATGTGAAAAAATCAGGGAGACACAGTCTCAGTGGGCACAGGCTGATGAAATAATCGACAACTGGCTCAACAATGAAGGAACAGATGCAGACCGCATTTTGAGGATGATTAAAAATAAATTCAAGAACAGTGGAGAAATATATCCATCTTTTATAGAACATCTTTCATACAGGCTCAGAAGAGAAAAAAGAGGGTATACGCAAGTACTCAAATATATAGATGAAAGCCTTGGCGTATTTGGTATAAGTGTTGGGGAAACCGCACTCAAAGAGCACAATTCCCAGGCAGTCTATACTGTATCTATAGGGAATTGTATAGTAAGCCTTAAATATATTTCTACCTTTGATTGGTCAGAAATCTTTGAATCAATAAGTATTGTTGAACAGACCTTAAGGCAGGACCCTGACGGGACCTATCCCTTAATGGACTTTTCATCAAGAAACTTTTACAGAAGGCAAATTGAAAAAATGGCACGGAAGTACAAGATTTCCGAGCTTCACATTGTAAGGGAGGCAGTTGAACTTGCAAAAGCGGGGAAAGCCAGCTCAAGCAAAGAAGAAGTGGGGTATAGAAGCCATGCAGGATACTATATTATCGGAAAGGGCAGTCAAATTTTAAAGAACAGGCTCAGAGTAAGGGATAACATTTTTAATTCCTTTTCTCAGAGAGTATTAATGCACCCAGGTTTTTTATATATAGGCTTGATGATAATACTTCTAGCTGCACTGGAAATCTTACTTTGCAATTATGTGTTTTATTCTTTTTCAGAAAGAAGCCTTATATATACATTAATGTCGGGTGTTTTTATGCTGATTCCGCTTTCAGAGGTCGTTATAGGACTTGTTAACTGGCTTGTATGCAGCATTCATAAACCCTATACCTTCCCGAGGCTTGAACTAAAGGAAGGAATACCGTCAGAGCTTACCACGGTAATTGCCATGCCTGTTCTCTTATCTGACAGCAAACGTGTCGTGGAATTGCTTGAAAATCTTGAAAGCCATTATCTTTCAAACAAGTATGATAATGTTTTCTTTGCTATAGTAGGCGATTTAAAGGATTCAGATATACCGATAATGTCTGCGGATAAGGAAATTATTAGCTCTGCTTTGGAAGGAGTAAAAAAACTAAACAAAAAATATTCAAAATGTGATAATAATATATTTTATTTTTTATACAGACACAGGACCTTTAATGAGAGCCACAAGAAATGGATGGGCTGGGAGAGGAAAAGGGGAGCGCTTTTAGAATTTAATAATTTGTTATTAGGGTCCAGGAAAACCAGCTTTGCAAATACTGATGGAATATCTTTAGGCGATGCTGGAATCAAATATGTTATAACACTTGATGCAGATACTATACTTCCTATCGGAATGGCCAAAAAAATGATAGGAACAATTGCGCACCCCCTTAACAGAGCTGTTATCGATGTTGATAAGGGTGTTGTAATAGAGGGGTATGGACTTATACAACCAAAAGTATCTTTTGATATTGAGAGTTCAAACAAGTCGCTGTTCTCACGGATTTTTACAGGTCAGGAAGGTATAGACCCATATTCAAGCGCCATTTCAGATATATATCAGGATATTTTCTGCGAAGGTATTTATACAGGCAAGGGCATTTATGACCTCTATGTTTACCAGACTGTACTTGAAAATGCAATTCCAGATGATGCCATACTTAGCCATGACCTTTTGGAAGGCTGTTATATAAGGGCTGGGTTGGCTTCAGACCTCGAACTTGTAGATTCTTATCCCTCCAAATATAACTCGTATGCAGCAAGACTGCATAGATGGGTAAGAGGAGACTGGCAGCTCATCGGCTGGCTGAGAAAAAAAATACCTAACAGAACGGGCTTGAAGGTACAAAACCCTCTTTCACTCATATCTAAGTGGAAGATACTTGACAATATGCGAAGGAGTCTTGTATCCCCTGCAAGTATGCTTTTGATTATACTCGGATTCAGTCTGCTTCCAGGCAGTAGCTTGTTTTACCTTGTAATAGCTTTACTTCCTTTGCTGGTACCTCTTATAACTGGAATAATTGCTATAATAATTTCTGGCAGGATTTTTACCAAAAGAATAAAAAGATATATGCCTGTAATTTCTGGTTTTAAGGCAACATTCCTACAAACGCTGCTCACAATATTATTTCTGCCTCATCAGGCTTACCTCATGCTTAATGCAGTTGCTGTTACAATAGGGAGGGTACTGTTTACCAGAAGGAATATGCTGGAATGGGTAACTGCAGCTGATGTGGAAAAAGGACAGAAAAATTCCTTGGATAGTTATATGAGGAAAATGGGTGCCGCTATTTTTGAAGGGCTGATCATTGTATTGCTTGCACTGCTCATAAAGCCTGCATGGCTATATATAGGACTTTTGCTTTTGGTAATATGGGCTTGCTCACCTTTAATTGCTTACAGGATAAGTATTATAGATGATTATAAGCCGGCAAGGCTTTCAGACAGCAATATACTGGAACTGCGCAGGTATGCACGCAAAACTTACAGATATTTTGAAGAGTTTGCAGATATGAAAAACCATTACCTTGCACCTGATAATTTTCAAGAGGATCCTCCGCGAGGGATTGCGTACAGAAGCTCCCCAACCAATATCGGTCTGGGCCTTCTTGCCAACATAACTGCCAGGGACCTTGGCTTTATAGGTACAAGGGAGATGATTGACAATCTCTCCAACACAATTTCTACAATAGAAAAGATGGACAAATGGAATGGTCATCTTTATAACTGGTATGATACAAGAACCCTGAGACCATTGAAACCAAGGTATGTTTCTACTGTGGACAGCGGTAATTTTGTATGTTATCTTATAACGCTTGAACAAGGATTAAAAGAGTATTTAAATACACCGCTTTTTGATAACAAACTGATAAAAGGTATGAGGGATACCTTCAGTCTTGCAGGGAGCGATGAACTGGAGCTTTTTGATTCAAGTAAAGCACTTTCAAAATTGATTTTAGCGGAACATGCAGGAATAAGTAACTGGAATGCTTTCATTGAAGAACTTCTCAGTGGTTTTAAACTGCGGAATAATAAGAAATCTCCATGGAAATCAAAAGCATTCCATGCAACAAAAGCTCTAAAAAAAGATATTAATGAGTTTTTCAGCTGGCTGGAATGCATGAGTGATGTACCCCAGGGGTTTCCACAAGCTGCCCTTGGCGACATCAAAAATGCTTTGGCTTCAATAGAATTAAACTCCAGGCTTTCAGATCTTAATCCTGATTATGAAAAAGCATGCGGCTTAGTGGATACTTTATGTAAAGACTTTAATAACAATGATGAAGAGGACGGAAACCTGAAATGGCTGCTTTTGTTACAAGATAAGCTGGATGAGTCTTCACGGCACATTAAGTTATTTGTAGATCGGTACAATAATTTGATAGAAAGAATTACTGCATTATCTGAAGGAATAAGGTTTTCTCCGCTATATGTTGAAAAGAAACAGATGTTTTCAATTGGCTACAATATAGAAGAGGAAAGGCTTACAAATTCGTTTTATGACCTTTTGGCTTCGGAAGCAAGACAGACAAGCTTTATAGCCATCGCCAGGGGAGAGGTTCCTTTGAAGCATTGGTTCAAGCTTGGCAGAGCTTTAACAACAGTTGATAATTACAAGGGCCTGGTTTCTTGGACAGGAACAATGTTTGAATACCTTATGCCCTTAATCATTATGAAAAGCTATAAAAATACACTGCTGGATGAAACATATTCATTCGTTATCAGAAGCCAGCACAAGTACGGAAAACAGAGGGGCATCCCATGGGGAGCTTCAGAATCCTGTTTTTACTCGCTTGATATTAATCTTGATTATCAGTATAAGGCGATCGGGGTTCCATGGCTTGGACTTAAACGAGGCCTTGTAGAGGATGCAGTTTCTGCACCCTATGCAACGCTTCTGGCCTTTTTAGTGGACCCGGAAACAGCTATGGAAAACTTAAATAAGCTAAGAAGAGAGGGACTGGAAGGACCATATGGCTTTTATGAAGCTGTTGATTACACTCAGGGTAGGATTCCATTTGGTGCAAAACGTGCGATTATTAAATCGTTTATGGCTCACCACCAGGGAATGGGGCTTCTTTCGCTCAATAATTATATAAATGACTCTATAATGCAGGTCCGTTTTCATGCAGATCCTGTAGTGAAGTCTGCCAAACTTTTGCTTCAGGAAAAAGTACCTGTAAATATTGTTTACACAAAGGAAACAAAGGAAAAGGTAATACCTTTTAAGGATATAGTTTATAAAGAACGCGGACCATTAAGGAAATTCAGACTTCCAGATCCAGTTCTTCAGAAGGTGCATATACTTTCGAACGGTTATTATACAGTAATGTTAACCGACAGAGGTACAGGCTTCAGCAGGACAAAAACAGCTTCAGTTACAAGGTGGCGGGAAGACAGTACGCTTGACAGCTATGGCATGTTCTTTTATATAAGGAATACTACCAACAATCGGGTATGGTCTTCTGCATACGCACCTTTCAATATCATTCCTGACAAATATGAAGTCACTTTTTTAGGCGATAAAGTCCGGTTCAGGCGTTTTGATGGTGAGATAGAAACTGAAACCGAAATAGTGGTAACATCAGGAGACAATGCTGAAATCAGGAGAATTTCCCTTAAAAATCATGGCCAAATACCATGTATACTTGAGGTTACCAGCTATTTTGAGACTATAATAGCACCGCAGGCATCTGACGTCGCACACCCTGCATTCAGTAACCTGTTTGTTAAAACAGAGTTTATACCGGAAAGCGGAAGCATAATAGCAACAAGAAGGCCTAGAACTGAAACTGAAAAGAACATGTGGATAGCACACACTGCAGTGTCCGAAGGAAAGGTTACAGCTGATACGCAGTTTGAAACCGACAGGGCTCAATTCCTTGGAAGAGGCCATACTACAGCAATGCCTGCGGTTATTGAACAGAATAAGCCTTTATCAAACTCAAGCGGTCCAATACTTGACCCTATTATGAGCCTTAGGAAAAGAATTGAGGTAGGTGCAGGTGAAACTGCAAAAATCTCTTTTATTACTATTGTATGTGAAACCAGTGAAGCTTTAATGGACACAATTGAAAGGTATAACAGCCCCGAGGCAGTTGAAGGTGCATTCCGACTTGCTTTGACACGAAGTCAGGTAGAGGCGAGGTATTTAAATATTAAGGCTTCTGAAATGGAATTTTATCAGGAGATGCTTTCGCATATATTGTTTATAAGCCCTCTGCGCAGACAGTACCAGGAAATTATAATACAGAATAAAAAAGGCCAGCCGTCCCTTTGGCCATACGGCATATCTGGTGATCTTCCCATTGTGCTTGTAATTCTCAAGAAATCAGATGAAGTGGATACACTTTATGAAGTACTAAAAATGCATGAATACTGGCGTATAAAAGAATTAAAGGTGGATCTTGTCATACTTAACAACGAGGAAAATAGCTATACACATCCTCTGGGTATGCTTTTATCGGATATTATTACAGCAAGCCATGCCCATGAAATGCTGAATAAACCAGGCGGAGTATATGTGCTTAACTGGAATAACATACCAGAAGAAGATATTAATCTTTTATACGCTGTTGCAAGGCTTGTATTAAGGGGAGATGGAGGACTGCTGCCTGATCAGGTTAAACGGGTACAGGCAAACCAATTGCCACGGTTTAGACATTTTATTGATGAAAAGAGAAATTACCCCCATTCACAGCTTATACAGCCTGAACTAAAGTTTTTTAACGGAATAGGAGGCTTTAGGCCGGATGGGAACGAATATGTAATTTTCCTTGGAAAAGGTCAAAATACACCAATGCCTTGGATAAATGTAATTGCTAATAAAAACTTTGGTTTTATAGCCACTGAGGCAGGTTCAGGCTATACCTGGTGTGAAAACAGCAGGGAGAACAAGCTTACTCCGTGGACAAATGACCCTGTAAGTGATACCCCGGCAGAAATTATTTATACTGCCGATACCGATACGGCAGATATTTGGTCGGTAAGTGCCCTCCCTGTAAGGGATGAAGAACCATACCTTATACGGCACGGATTCGGATACAGTATATATGAGCATGAAAGCCACGGCGTTTTTGAAAGTCTTGTACAGTTTGTACCCATTGATGATACCGTTAAAATAAGTATTCTAAAAGTAAAGAATACATCTGAATATCAAAGAAATCTTTCATTCACTTATTATATACGACCGGTGGCGGGGGTGAACGAACAATCTTCAGCTATTCATATAAGGACGGCATCTTGTGAAAACGGAGCATTAATCTTTGAAAACCCTTATAATGAAGAGTTTGGTGGAAGAATAGGAATCATAGACGTATCTGAAAAAGAAAAAACTGTCACCTGTGACAGAAAAGAATTTTTTGGTATGGGTAAACTTTCATCACCCGATGCACTCAAAAGAAGCCGGCTTTCAGGGACAACAGGCAGTGGTTATGATCCATGCTGTGCTATGCAGGCCAATTTGCATCTTGGTTTGGGAGAAGAAAAGGAAATAGTATTTGTGCTTGCAATGTATCCCGACAGTTATGATTTTTGCAGCAAGGTTGATATGTATAAGGATATAAACTATTCAAGAAATGCATTGGAACAAGTAAAAGCATTTTGGCAAGATAAGCTTGGAACAATAAGAGTTTCAACACCTGACCAGATTACAGATATAATCCTCAATGGCTGGCTGATGTATCAGACCCTGTCATGCAGAATATGGGCAAGATCTGCATTTTATCAGTCTGGAGGTGCTTTGGGCTTCAGAGATCAGCTTCAGGATTGTCTTGCTGTCTTAAAGGTATGGCCCGAAATTACACGTAACCAGATAATACTTCACGCAGGGCATCAGTTCACTGAAGGTGATGTGCAACATTGGTGGCATGAACCAAGCGGTAAGGGTACACGGACGAAGTTCTCGGACGATCTTTTGTGGCTCCCTTATACTGTTGCTGAATATGTAGAAGCTACAGAAGATTATGAACTGCTTGAGGTAATGTCAGTATTTCGTGAAGATGAACCTCTTAAGGAATTTGAAGATGAAAGATACAGTATACCTGCTGTATCAGCAATGTCCTCATCAATTTATGACCATTGTATAAGAGCTATAGACAGGTCCCTCAGATTTGGCGAGCATGGCCTCCCTTTAATGGGTTCAGGCGATTGGAACGATGGTATGAATAATGTTGGGAGCCATGGGAATGGTGAGAGTGTATGGCTTGGATGGTTCCTTTATTCAGTGCTGCAAAAGTTTTCGGATATTTGCCTTAGAATGAATGATTCGGGTAGGGCTGAAGATTATAGAATTACTGCGGTAAAAATAAAAACAGCTATTGAGGAAAGTGCATGGGATGGAAACTGGTATAAAAGAGCGTTTTTTGATAATGGTACTCCTTTGGGTTCTGTCCAGAACAGTGAATGCAAAATTGATTCCATTGCACAATCCTGGGCAGTTATATCCGGTGCAGGGAATGAGCAGAGAGCAAATCAGGCAATGAATTCTCTTGAAAATTACCTGGTAATGAGGGAAGAAGGGATTATAAAGCTTCTTACGCCTCCGTTTGACGAAGGTGATCTACAGCCTGGTTATATAAAGGGCTATGTCCCCGGAGTAAGAGAAAATGGGGGACAATATACTCACGCAGCTGTCTGGACTGTAATCGCACTTACGTTAATGGGTGAAGGCGATAGGGCTTGGGAGTATTTCAACATGTTGAATCCAATAAATCACTCGCTTACATTTATGGAATATTCAAAATACAAGGTTGAACCTTACGTAATCGCTGCAGATGTATATGCAGTTCATCCGCATACAGGCAGAGGCGGTTGGACATGGTATACAGGTGCTGCAGGGTGGATGTATAGGGCAGGTGTCGAGTTTATACTTGGACTTAAAAAACTTGGAAATACACTTGTTCTTGACCCATGTATACCTGCAAGATGGACAGGTTACAAAATCAATTACAAGCATAATAATACACTATATGAAATTGACGTTGTAAATCCTCATGGAGTATGCAAGGGAGTAGTTAAAGTCAGTTGTGACGGAATCGAAAAATATGAAAATACCATTATTTTATCTGATGACGGAGCTCAACATAAGGTTATCGTAACCATGGGCAAAAGTGCTGAAGCTTAAAACAGTGCCTGAATAAAGTAATATATAATAGGAATAAATATCGCCGGCAGCAGATTGCCTACTTTTATTTTTATTATTCCGAGAAGGTTTAAGCCAATTGCAAATATGAGGACACTGCCTACCAATGACATTTGTGTAATAATTGGATCTGTGAGCCAGGGCTTTACAACACCGGCTAAAAGGGTTATTGAGCCCTGGTAAACCAACACCGGCAAAGCAGAAAACATAACACCCAAACCCATTGTTGACGTAAATACTACAGCTGTAACGCCGTCTAAAACAGCCTTTGCAAAAAGTGTTTTTGTGTTGCCTGTAAGACCGTCTTCAAGTGAACCCACAATAGCCATTGCACCTACACAGTATACAAGACTTGCTGTTACAAAGCCTTCAGCAAAATTACCGCTGTTTTTGGAAAATTTATTTTGAAACCACATCCCAAGGTTGTCCAATCTCTTTTCAATACTTGCAAGTTCACCTATAACCCCGCCTATAACTAAACTGAAAATCATAAGCATTATATACTGTCTGTCAAGCTTTGCGCCATTTAATATTGTATAAATGCATTGAAGAGCTCCCGAAACCCCAATTATTAATACTGATAATCCTATTGCCTGCATGATTATGTTTTTATATTTTTCAGGCAGACCTTTTTTTATCAAAAAGCCTGCGGCTGATCCTGCAATTACAGTTCCTACATTAACCAAAGTACCAAGTCCGACCATTTTAATGCCTCCATCCTACCAATCTACATGAATCTTTTTATAAGTATACTACTAGTATTAATCCGGTGCAATTTGTGTTTTAACAAGTGTAATTGGGAAATAACCGGTACCTGATTTTAAAAAGTTTTAGCTTATAATTGTCAAACTTGCCTTTAAACTACTGTAGCTTGGTTTTAGAGAAGTACTAAAAAAAATACATATTGGAAAATAAAGGGAAAACATGTCTGCACTACTAAATATATTGCTGTAAAACATACAATTTATATAGTTTTAGTTCAAGGGGGTTTACATGAAAAAAGTATTGGCAGTCTTTGTTTCAGTCTTTTTATTTCTTAATATGTCGTTAGCAGTAAGTGCTGAATCTGTTGATAATGATGAGGCAAATTATCTTAAATCAAATGGCATAATAACGGGATACAATGGGGATTTGATGCTTGACAGGTATTTCACTGTTGAAGAACTGATGACAATTTTATCAAGTTTAACGGGCGAAGAGGAAATAGCAAAGAATTTTTCAAAACATACAAGTTTTAAAGATGTGCCTGCAAATAAATGGTCAGAACCGTTTATCGCGTGGGCGGAGAATAAAGGTCTGATGGTGGGAGTGGGCAATGGAAAATCGGGTTATCTGGATAGAGTAACTGCTCAAAGGCTTATAGCTTTTTTATTAAGGATTCTTAACTATAGCGGCATAGACTGGAAAGATGTTTATAATCTGGGTAAATCACTTGGCTTGCTGGATAATATTAATATTTCGCCTAATGCAGAACTAACCAGGGGCCAAATGTGTAAAATTGTCTATAGAGCACTTGATACAAACATAAAAAATTCAATCAAGCTGGGAGAAAAGCTTGGGCTTAAAAATAAGCCAGCAGCAGGAACACAGCTTGAACCATCAGAGATTTCATCAATTGTGAGCCCTGCAGTGTTTTACATTGAAGTTAAGAATTCAAGCAATGTAGTATATGCAAGCGGAAGTGGCTTTATTATTGATCAATCAGGGATTATTGTAACAAATTATCATGTGATAGAAGGAGCGTATGGAGCTACTATAAAACTGGTTGACGGAAGGACCTTCCCGGTTGAGAAAGTACTTGCATATGATAAAAACAGGGATATTGCGGTTCTTAAAATAGCAGCAAGTAATTTGCCGCAGGTTAAGCTTGGGAATTCGGACGAAATTAAAAACGGGGATAAAATATTGACAATAGGAAGCCCTGAAGGACTTGAAAATACAATATCCGACGGCCTTGTAAGCAATAGGAAACGTTTAATCAACAATATGAATTATTTACAAATATCAGCACCTATATCCAATGGAAGCAGCGGCGGTGTACTCCTTAATTACAAAGCGGAGGTTATAGGAATAACAACTGCATACTATGAAGGTGGTCAAAATCTTAATTTGGCTATACCTATAAACGATTTGAAGCCTTATCTCAATACAAATTTGAATATTACCTTAAGTGACCTTGCTAAACTGAGCAATAAGGTAAGTACTCCTTCAAATGTACATGCAAGGATTATTAATAATGCTATAGAAGTGGGCTGGGACAAGGTTGAAGGAGCAGACAGTTATTATCTATATTATAGCTACAGCTTGAACGGTCCATATTACTATGCTATTGATGAAAACAATAAAAAAATGCCGTTCTACTGGAACGGAGAATATTCTGCCTATCATGCATGTGACTACGACTCCAGCATAGTATACATAAAAATATCTGCGAGTAAAGGCGGCGTTGAATCCGACCTAAGTGCTCCGGCCTATGTAATAATACCAGCTGTAAAATACTTTCCAAAACTATCGGATGTTCCTCAGCCTGTAGTTCTGGATTATTCGTATGTTACTTATTCAGCAGACGAGAGGATTGTACATTATTTTTATGACAAGATGGATGTGAATAGTTACATAAAATATCTGGCTTCAAAAGGTTTCAGCTGTTATTTAGACGAAGAAAATGATCTGATTACAATGTCAAAAGGCAGTACATCCATAATTATATCCGTAATAGGAAACAATATAGTGGTTTCAGGATTAATTCACTAGGATAAAGTGAGTAAAGAGCGTTTATCGACGCTCTTTTTTATGTGTGAAAAATGTATTTATTTTGACACATTGAGTAAATTGGTCTATAATCAATTGGGAAAATAATGGTATTAAGAGTATATTTTGCAGATAATTGTAGTAAACAGATATATCTTATAGTTGTATTCATAGGGGGCTTATATGAAAAAGGTTATTGCATCACTTCTTGTTGTTGTTTGTTTGTTCAGCACATCTGTTTTTTCAGTGTATGCTGAGCAAACCAGTACTGACCCGGCAGAATATCTTAGTGCAAATGGAATATTGACAGGCAGCAATGGTGATTTGATGCTGGATAGTTATTTTACGGTTGAGCAGCTTATGGTCATACTTGCAAGGTTAACCGGTGAGGAAGAAATAGCAAAAAACTATAAAAAGCTAACAACTTTTACTGATGTACCAAAGACTGCGTGGTCTCAACCTTTTATTGCATGGGCTCAAAATAAGGGCTTGATGGCAGGTTCCGGCGGAGGTAAATCGGGCTATCTTGATACAGTAACAGCACAACGACTTGTTGCATTTATGCTAAGAATCTTAGGATATACCGATATAGGGTGGAATGATGTATTTACCTATGGAAAAAACCTTGGTTTACTTAATTTAGTGGGAACTTCACCAAATGATAAATTAACAAGAAATCAGATGGCTAAAATTGTATATCAAACACTTGGAACAAATATAAAGAATGGTACCAAGTTATGTGATAAGCTTGGACTTAAAGATGTGACGGCAAGTACAAAAAGCAATAATTCAGGAGCTGAACTTGAACCTTCTGATGTTGCTGATATGATTGGTCCTGCAGTTTGTTACATAGAAGTTAATGACTCAAACAATAAGCCATTTGCGACTGGAAGTGGTTTCGTTATTAACAAGACAGGAACAATTGTAACAAATTATCATGTAATTGACGGCGCATACAGTGCAACTGTAAAGTTTACAAACGGCAGTAAGTATCCTGTCAGCAGTGTTCTGGCTTATGATAAAAACAGGGACATTGCAATATTGAAGATTACAGGAAGTAATCTCACATCAGTTACGCTTGGAGATTCAAGCTTGATAAAAACAGGTCAGAAAATATTAACTATTGGAAGTCCTGAAGGACTGGAGAATACAATTTCAGATGGTTTGATAAGTAATAAGGAACGTACCATAGAGGGACAGAAGTATATTCAAATATCTGCGCCTATATCCCATGGCAGCAGCGGTGGGGTTTTATTAAATTATAAAGGCGAAGTAATAGGAATAACATGTGCGTACTATTCAGGCGGACAGAATTTGAATCTTGCTATTCCAATAAATGATCTTAAACCATTTATTAATACAAATATAAATAAATCTTTATCTGAACTGTCGGCCAGTAACAAGCCAGGAGCACCTCAAAATGTCCGAGTGAGTGTATTTGACTGTACTGTTAATGTTGGATGGGACCAAATAAGCAATGCAGATGGTTATAGGATATACTGCAGTAAAAATATAAATGGACCATATGTTTGTGTCGATAATGATGATTATGGCGGAACACTGTTTCATTGGTATCCTAAAGATTATTCTGCCTACTATGCCTGCTCATTCAATGATACTAAAGAATACATTAAGGTATCTGCTGTAGTCAATGGAATTGAATCGGAATGCAGTCAGCCAGTTGTTGTTACTATACCAGCTCCCCGATATTTTCCGAAAATGTCAGATGTTCCTCAACCGGTAGGAACTAATTATTACACAAGCATGGACTCAGATGAAAAAGACATGGTAGCATATGTTTATGACAGTCTGGATATAGAATCTTATATATATTATCTTGAATCTGCTGGGTTTACAGAAGCTGACTACTCTGCCAGCTATGTTCTATATAAAGGATCATCTGCTGTAATTATAAAAGAATATGATTCGGGTGATGTTTATGTAGGAGGATATATTCGATAAGATAGATGATTAAAGGGTGCACTTCATGAAGTGTACCCTTTATTTATGGCCTGACAAGAAACGCCGTAGGCAGCAGCCTCTCACCAGCAGGCCCGCTGGGATTGTTTACAATGTGAGAGCTTGAACCATCTTCCCTGTAGTACATTGCTGTTGAAGAGCCTCCATCAAGGTTTACTGCATTATAAGCACCATAGCTTAACATTAAATCCTGAACGTCCTTTAGCGTTGCACCCATGCTTGAAAGCTGACGCCCATCTATTGCAAGCATCAGAACCTTTCCTTCCTTTGTCTGTCCAATTGCAGTTCTTGGAGCAATTCCCCAGCCACCGTCACCATGAGTTATTAGAGGTTTTCCATTAATTATAAGAAAAGGTTTGAAACACACCGCGTCTCTGAGTTTAAGATTATTGATGTCTTGTCTCTTGTAAATACCCATGTTGAGCACATTATCCCAATCAAAACCAGATACATAGTATTCAGGATTTTTTGCATCGTACTTTAGCGAACCCTGACTTATTACAATGCCTTCAGCTTCCCCTCCCATACCTTTACCGAATTCATCCGAATATCCGCCTGCATTAATTCCCGCTATTGCGTTTTCACGTTTTGCTATATCGGATAGCTTTTCACCTGTTGTTCCAAGGCCTTTTGCTGTTGCAATATATACTCTTGAGGGGTCATCTATTATAAGGAGATAACCTTTGTAACCACTTTGATCCAGCTTAACAAAGTTTATACCTTTTTTATCTTCCACAGGTTTCTTTTCTATTACAATATCCTTTTTATTACTGTTTTCTTTAGGTATTTCAGGCGCATTTTTCTCCATTACCTCTTTTATAAGAGCATCACTGAAAAACCATGTTGCAAGGTATTTGTGATTCATTGTTGTCATGGCTGTCGTTATGTATAAATCCCTGAGCCCCGTAAATGGTCCATAAAATACTAGTAAGGTAAAGATAAGCAAACCTAAAATAAAACCGGCAAGTATACCTAAAAAATATTTCATGAATTTTTTTGTTTTTTGTTTCATAAAATTGCTCCTTGAAATATAAGGGGTTTTATATTTAGACGTAACATTCTTCAATAATGTTACACATTTCCTGATTGGTTTAGAACTGTACATACTACGAGCTATAAAACAGATATAGATAATAATAGAGAGAATTAACTGTCAATCAAAGCTCTTTGGGCTTTAGTGAGTTTTTTGACAACCTGTTCGTAAGAATGGTCAATCATGCTTAAAATTTCTTCTTTGTCAATATTTCCATTAAGCAGTATAGTATTCCAGTACTTTTTGTTTGAATTGGGTACATGATATCCAGGTATTACAGTACCGGCGTATTTACTCCGTAAAAGCTCAGCAAGAAACGGCTCACACTTAAGTGTTATTTTATAATTATCAATATTAGGATATATTTCAGTAAATATTTTTCCACAAACCTTTATAACAATGGGTATTTCCCCAAAGGGTCGGAACTCTGCAGCCCCTTTTTTATTCAAGCAATGGCTTATAAGTTCATTTGCGTTAATCATATGCGTACATTATATGATAATCATGCATTCAGGTCAAATGTATGACAATTGTAATTATAAAATATTACAAAATACCGCATGTCAGTGACGTATGGTATCTAATATGTTGAAATTTGTTTTGCTAACATTAAGTTATAGAGAAATGGACTCAGAATAACCAATAAGTGAGTAAATTTGTGTTAAAACAAAATGCTTGTTTTGAAGCACTCATCATACTGCTTACAGTATGCATTCATTAATATTTAAGGAGGGTAAACCAATGAAAAAGTACAAAAATATCATTGTTTACAGTATTGTTGCGCTTCTTTGTATAGCTGCTGCTGCAGGCTATATTATCACAAGAAAACCTTCAGCTACCCCGGCGGGTACAACTACAACTTCAACCTCGTCATCAGCTGCACAGGAAAAAACTGAAGCACAGAAGCAGGAACATCTAAAAGCAGTAATGGAAAAATCCGTTGCTGCACCTGATCCAAACCCAACAGTAGGAATAGGAAGAGGCCAAGATTTTGCTAAAGTTACCAGCGAAGCAATTGATAATGCAGGAGGACTAAAGGACATTGTAAAAAAAGGTGACGTCGTTTTAATTAAGCCAAACCTTTGTGTAAATGCAATGCCTGATACGCCTACTACAACAGATTATAGGGTAACCGCTGAAATAGTAAAAAGAGTGAAGGAATTAGGTGCCTCAAAAGTAGTTATTGCCGAAGGCGGATTCCAGACCACATGTTTTGACAAATTGAGTATGGAACTTAATAAGTACGACACAATTAAGGATGTTGAATTTGTTGAGATTAACAACTTTACTAAAGCAGATTGTTATAAGCTTAAAACAAAAGACAGCCTGCTTGGAAAGGAACTCTATGTTCCAAAGATATATATGGATGCAGATGTAGTTATTACAGTTCCCAAGCTTAAAACTCACTTTCTTCCGGAAGCGGTTGTAACATTAAGCCTAAAAAATGCCTATGGAGTACCGTCTGCTAAACTATACGGAGGTTATGGAGACAAGAGTGGACTTCATGAGCTTGGTTTTCAAGAATCTATTATTGAACTTAATAAAATAAGAAGGCCTGATTTTAGTGTAATCGACGGTATTATAGGGGGAGAAGGCCGAGGGCCGGCAGATAACACGCCTGTCAATTCAAACATTATAATTGCCGGTAAGGACTTAGTTGCAGTGGATACAGTCGCACTTAATTTCATGGGCTTCAAACTTGAACAGATACCTTATATAAAGAAAGCAGTAGATTTAAAGCTTGGAATAGGTGACTTAAGTAAAATAAAAATAAATGGTGCAGACTTGAATGCAATAAAGATGAATTTCGAAAGTTTATTCAAATAATTGTTCCTCCTTATTCGAAAAGCCGGAAGTATATTTCCGGCTTTTTCAATTATTCAGGTAATTTTGATTGCTGCTTCGTTAGGAATTTTAGACACATTCTTTTTCACTGCTTTTTATAAGCTTTCTAAAAACATATGACAATTGTAATTATAAAATATTACAAAATACTTGCATTACAGTGACGTATGGTATCTAATATGTTGAAATTTGTTTTGTTAATATTATTGTTAAGTTAACTAAAAATACCAATTATGGGGGTAATATTGTGTTTGATATAATTTCTGAAATGGGAGAAACACTTATTTTCAACATAGTACAATTGATAGCAGGCTGTATTTTAGCTTGGGTTCTATATCACTTCCTAAATAAAAAAGTTAAACCAACTGAAGGAAAATTTGTTAAAGACCTTTATCTGGCAGTGTTGTTTATTGTAATAGGTATGATCCTGCCTTTAGGCTCCTTTGGAATAATACCTATTATGGCAGCTCTCATGATTTTGGGTTTTAAACCTTATATTATACTCCCTATGTTTGTTTCAAGCACTATTTTTAACATATTGATTTCCTTCAATGATATCAGCTTTGTGTGGAGAACCGGTTATAGAAGGGTTATTCTGGCTTTTGTAATAGGTTTGGCTTTTGTATTCATATTAAAAATTTCAAAGATATCTGTACGTTTAACCAATTTCCCCAAATTTGAAGACAATAAAATCAATTTCAAAGGCATTGCGTCTATTGCCGGAGATATGATAAACAAGCTTGGAATATTCCTTGTTGTTGGCATTGTAGCCGACACTTTGTTTAATACATACGTTCTGCCAGGTATAATAGATGCCATTTTTAAAAGTGCAAGCTTTATACCTAAATACTTTGGTAGTTTAAATGTAGTCAATCCATTTTTCATACTGGCAATAACACTTGTTAAAGCAATATTTGACCTTACCAGGCTGTCGGCCCTTATTTCCTTTTTCAAACCCAAGGGTTTCATTATATATTACGCAGGTTTAACAGCATTTACAGTGCTGTTGGCTGCAACTGCTTTTACCAATATATAAGGGAGGATTCATTTAATGAAAAAGTATAAGAACATTATTGTTTATGCTGTTATTGCATTACTTTGCATAGCTGCATTTGCAGGTTATTTTCTTACCAGAAAGTCATCAGATTCTACAGCAGCGTCATCATCTACTGTAAGTACTTCTGCAGCTGCAGGAAAGACTGAAGCACAAAAACAGGACCATATTAAGGCGGTCATGGAAAAATCCGTCGCTGAACCAAATGCTAACCCTGTTGTAGGAATAGGCAGAGGAACGGATCACGCCAAAGTGACCAGCGATGCGATTGAAAATGCAGGAGGTCTTAAGGATATAGTTAAAGAGGGTGATGTGGTTCTAATAAAGCCAAACCTTTGTACCAATGCGATGCCCGATACACCTACAACAACCGATTACCGTATAACTGCCGAAGTTGTAAAAAAAGTTAAAGAATTGGGAGCTTCACGTGTAATAATTGCTGAAGGCGGCTTCCAGGGAAATGTTTTTGATAAAACCGGCATGTCACAAAATAAATATAACACAATACAAGGTGTAGAATTCTTTGATTTCAACTCATGTAAGGAAAAGGATTGTTACAAGCTCAAGACAAAAGACAGCCTTCTTGGCAAGGAACTTTTTATACCTAAAATCTATATGGATGCCGATGTAGTAATTACTGTTCCGAAGCTTAAGACACACACTATCCCTGAGGCAGTTGTAACACTCAGTTTGAAAAATTCTTTCGGAGTACCACCCGCACCGCTTTATGGCGGATTAGGAGATAAAATAGGTCTACATGACCTTGGAATGGTTGAAAGTATAATGGAACTCAATAAAATAAGAAAGCCTGATTTCAGTGTAATAGATGGTATTATTGGAGGTGAGCGTTATGGCCCTGCTGACAACACTCCTGTGAACTCCAATATTGTTCTTGCTGGTAAGGATATAGTTGCAGTTGATACGGTTGCTCTGAATTTCATGGGATTTCAGTTAGACCAGATACCTTATATTAAAAAAGCAGTAGATTTAAAACTTGGTATAGGTGATATAAACAAGATAACTGTTAAAGGTGCAGACCTTAAATCAATTAAAATGAATTTTGAAAGTATATTTAAAATCAATTAATAATTGATGAATTATAAAAATACACGGTTGGGACAAGGCATATGAATCTTAAATTTGAATTATACACCCTGTATGATCTTATAATAGTACAGTTCAGGCAGATATTCCCTTACTGGATAGCCGGAACAATTGTCGGTTCAATTCTTTCGGTATATGCAGCAGACGGAATCAGCAGGTTCATGTTAAGGATAAAGAAAGACCGGTACAGTATTGTTGCGGCTTTGGCTGCTGCGATTCTCGGGGTTGTCTCTCCAGTTTGCATGTATGGTACCATTCCGCTCATAGCTGTACTTGGCAGAAAAGGTGTTCCTCAGTACATACTTGCGACTTTTATGATAAGTTCCGTAATGCTTAATCCCAACCTCTTTCTGCTCAGCTTTGCTCTGGGCACAGATGTTGCTCTGATACGACTGTTTTCAAGTGTTGCAGCAGGTTTAACTGCAGGCATTCTTGTAAAAAAGTTTTATAATACAAAACAGCTTTTTAATTTTAGTTCCTTTGAAACTACAGGCAACGGTTCCAAACCTAAAAAAACTTTTTTAAAAGATTTACACAAATCAATAACAATAACAGCACCGTACTTCCTGATTGGAATATTGATTACTGCTTTATTTGACAGGTATTTTCCAAAGGGATGGATTTATAACCTGTTTGGAAGCAACAGGGGATTTGGTGTTCTTCTGGCTGCATCATTGGGAGTACCCGTTTATGTTTGCGGCGGAGGAACAATTCCGCTCATTCGGACATGGCTTTCAAACGGTATGAGTATGGGATCTGCGGCTGCATTCATGCTTACAGGGCCTGCAACGAAGCTTACAAATTTGAGTGCAGTTAAGATTGTTCTAGGTAAAAGAAGTTTTATAATATATATTGTATATAGTATAGGTTTCGCAATTATTACAGGTTTTATAACCGATTTGTTTTATCGGTAATGGGGGAATGACCATGATCAAGGTATCAATAGAAAAATGTAAAGGTTATGAGGTGGCTCATGTTAAAGATGCAATAAAAAAATGTCTGGAACCTTTAGGAGGCTTATCAAGCTTTATTAATCCAGGAGACAGGGTTCTTCTTAAGGTAAACCTTTTAATGAAACGGAAACCTGAACGAGTTACTACAACTCACCCAGCTATGGCTCAAGCTATTGCAGAACTGGTAATAGAAGCAGGCGGAAGGCCAATGATAGGTGACAGCCCAGGCGGTTATAATTTCTATAATAAAAAGGTATTGGAAAGCATATATGATGTATGCGGAATGAAGGAGGCTGCCGAAAAAAGCGGAGCCGTTCTGAATTATAATACCGATATGCTGGATGTATCTAACCCTAATGGGAAAATAATAAAGAGCATAAAAACAATAAGACCTGTGATCGAAGCTGACAAAATTATAAATATCCCCAAAATAAAGACACATATGATGACAGTATACAGCGGTGCTGTAAAGAATCTTTTCGGAATAATCCCGGGCAGTTATAAAATGGACTATCATCTTCGCTTTGATGATATAAAAGAGTTTTCAAACGCGCTTGTGGATATATGCGAGTTTGCCAAACCGACATTGACTATTATGGACGCAATAATAGGAATGGAAGGAATGGGACCTACTGCAGGCGAGCCCAGAGAAGTTGGATTAGTGCTTGCAAGTTCCAGTCCATATGATCTGGATGTGGTAGCTTCAAGAATTATAGGCTTTGAATCAAATCAGGTTCCTACTATACAAAGGTGTATGGAAAGAGGCTTATGTACAGGCAAAATTGAAGATATAGAAGTGGTTGGAAACAGGATAGAGGATGTTGCTGTTCCTGATTATAAGCGTTCTACACTGAAAGTCGGTCTGACTTTTTATAATGGGGTGCTTCCAAAGTTTATAACTGCATGGATAAACAGGATTATCAAGCCTAGACCCAAGTTTAATTACGATATATGCAAAAAGTGCAGTGTATGTGCAAAAAGCTGTCCGCCAGGGGCTATAACTATGAAAAATGGGAAACCCAAGGTTGATCTCAGCAAGTGCATAAGATGTTTTTGCTGTCACGAACTATGTAATTATGAAGCAATAAAGATAAAACGACCATGGTATGTGAAGATTTTCTTGAGGTAAAATAGAACTCTCAATTGTATTTGAGATAAATCCCCTTGGAATGCCCAGGTGTTTTGTACCTGGGTTTTTCAGATAACAGCGGCCATTATATACATTTAACTGACAGTGAGCTTTTGTTTAAAATTGCTGATGAATTATTATAAGAAGAAGCTATTTTGATACAAGCCATTCTTTAGCTTTTTCATAGTCCTTAAAGTAATCAAAAACAAAACCTATATCTGATTTTTTGATACAGTTCTTAATATTGTTTTTACTTTGACGATCAAGCCCTATAAAAGCAACCTTCTTAATAAAAGTTTGTATTTTGCATAGCTTATCAATAATTAAAATTGCTATGTCATGTGGAACATCGGTGTCGTATAGGTGTACAGCAACAAAAGCAGGAGAGGATGGACGTTTTAATACTTCCATATCTTCCTCGATTTTGTTTCTAAGGATATCATAATTAGTTCCAAGGGCATCATAGTTGCCCGCCCATATCTGACCATTATTATAGTATAAGGCAAAGGATTCTCTGATTTTCATTATTATACCTCAATTCTTCTTATTTGTTTCTCCTGATAACTACTGCAGTACCGTTTGCAACTGCACCAATCATATTGTTTTGAAATGTTATGTAGTCTAAATGAACTGAAACAACTGCATTAGCACCTGCCATAACAGCCTTTTGCTTCATCTTGAGCAAAGCTGCTTCGTGAGCAGTTGACATTTTGTTTGAAAATTTATCGCTCTGACTTCCAAAGAAATCTGAGGGACCTGCTGAGAATTCACTTAAAAAACCGGTACTGATTATTGTTTCACCTGTTACTATACCTTTATATTCAAGGATATGAAACCCACTGAAGTCGGATGATGTTGTCACCATGCAGGCAGCTACATTTCCTTTAAATATGCCTGCATGCTTAAGCTTTTCTTCCTCTTCCTTAATCTTTTGAAGTTGTTTTTGTTCTTCAATTACCATATAGTTATCACAGTCGAGTACAAGCTTTTCAAGGTATTCTTTAACTGTTTCATCGCACTCGTTTTTTATAATAATTTCATTGAAATAATCTTTCGATATGTTATAGCTTGCAATGTCGTCAGTTTTAGAATATTTAAGAAGGGAGTCCTTATGCTCTTTACAGGCTATACAAATTCTGAAATCAGTAAGATTATCAGATAAAGGGAAATCCTCTAGAAAACTTGTTTGTTTTTTTCCGCATGCCGAACATGTAATAGCCATATATTAACCCCCATAACATTTTATATTAGGAAATAATTATAGATAATTATACCATAAATTGATACAAAAAAGATTTATAATGAATAAACGCTGATTAATAACCTTTCTTCCTTGAAGCTTTGATATATAAAAATGAGAAGTAAGGAATAAAGGAGTATTATAGCAAAAGAGGCTAAAACGCTTGGAATTCCGCTAGAACTGACCATACTATAATTTGATGTAGATCCCATTCTATCCAATGAATAAAACACAGGAGGTAGAATAAATAACGGATACTTAAGGAATGGTATTATTTCTGTAAGTTTACCCTGAATCAGCGAAAGTATTATAACCATATAAAGTGCGAGGATAGATAACCTCCTGTCGTTTATAAATCTCTGATTGAATATTGCAGCAACAGCAATTCCAAGCAGACTCAATAGGGAATGACTAATAATCGCAAGCATTATGTCTGTTAAATTTACCTGCCTATCAAAGGTATTTATTATAATTGGATAAATTATTGCTAAAACACTCAAAATCATTGTAAATATCCATACAAATAGAAGCTTGCAAACATAATAAATAGTCTGGCTTTTACAATGGAGTATTGTAACCTGCTGCGCAACAGTATCTTCAGTATTAAGCAAGCCTAATGTGAGCCATGCGGCTAACATATAAATAACTGCTGACGATATGACGTAACTATATGTAACATCGTTAGGCCTTATTGCATATATCCCAAGAAGAAAACAAGCGAAGATCAATATGGGAACAATATATTTGTAAGACCTTATATAATCACGAAAAATATATGACATAATGGATTTATTCATGTTGTACACCTCCGCCTTCTGAGTCGGCAGATTCTTTTACTTCAACAATACTGCAGCCATTTTTTAAAAGCAAAGTAAAACACTGTCACAGAATTCTTTTTGTACTAAAAGCAAATTTTTCATTCCGCTTTTAATTAGTGACTGTACGCCTTCCGAACTATTAACAGATTCAATAATAAAATCTTCATCTGTAGTAAAAGAAATTTGCATAAGTTTTTCAGATATTAGAATGGGAGATGATTGATGAATTGTTTTTCCGTCCGTAATAGATATAAAACTGTCACCAAGACTCTTTGCAAGATGTGTTTCGTGGCATGCAAGAACAATTGACATCCCTTTCTTTTTATAATTAAGCATCATATCAATAAATGTGTTTTGCGATTCCAAATCCTGACCTGATAAAGGCTCATCAAGGAGAAGAATGTCCGGCTCGCTTATTACTGCCTGCATTACAGCAATCTTTTGTATTGTACCTTTTGAAAGATATTTAATGCGGATATCCTTCATTGAGGTGGTATTAAACATTTCAAATAGCTCTTTTGAACGGTTTTTTATATAGTCTTCAGATAAGCCTTCTATTTTCCCCATATAAAGCAGATATTCAGCAGGTGTAAAATTCAGTTTGGGAAAGTGTTCAGGTACATATGCAATCCTTATAGATTTATCAACTACAATTCTCTCACCAGAAGAAAGAGAGCCAAGCCCCGACAGAATTCTAAGCAATGTACTTTTTCCTGTTCCATTTGGACCGGTAAGTACAAGAGTCTGACCTTTTATCACAGATAAATTGATATCTGTTAATACAGTCTTTTTACCATAGCACTTAGATACATTTTTTAAAACTATTAATTCCATATATCTTGCTTCCTCATTATTAAGATATACGAATTTTACCATTTATTATCTAAGCATTTAACTGTGTTTCTAGTATGTTAGATTATGTTGACAATATGAGATATAAGTATCTTGAGATGGTTAATGAGATATTAAATGGTCAAAAACATTATGAGGTTTGCGTATATCGTACGATTCTGGAGTATAACCGAGCATATCGGAAGTATCACATGTTAACTTAAATTCTCACCATAATATGCTACTTTTACTAATTTGCAAACACTACATGTATGATGCTATATTATTAAAGCTGTCGCTGCTGACCGCAACGAAACAAACGAAATACCAAGTGAGTTGTTGGCAGAAAGTGTTAACATAAAAAGTGTTGACAAGAACAGCGAAAGCATGGTAAGATGACATTCCGCTGACGAAGCGGACGGACATTGAAAATTAGATAGGGTAAAACGATAAGGAACTCGTAAATTTTAATGAGTAAACTTGTAGAAATACTACAAGCCAGAGTAAGTAATTAAGAGCCAAAAGGCTTTCTAATACAATTTTAATTAGAGAGTTTGATCCTGGCTCAGGACGAACGCTGGCGGCGTGCTTAACACATGCAAGT
>JAEZTC010000011.1 GCA_023421675.1 Bacillota bacterium
GTATGCATAGATACTGCATTTATACTTATCAGTGTATCTCTTAAGCAGTGATAGGTAATAGTCTTTATCCTCATTATCCCTAAATAAAAGAAATTCCGAAACACTTCTGCAGATTATATGGTAAACAACTTCCGGAGATTTAAGTCTTGCTTTTCGTGGCATCAAATCACTTCAGTCATATTTTACCATATTATATAGGATAATGGTAGCACTTATTTGTAATTTTTTGTCACTTATTGAGAAGCGTCCCCATCAAAAATCAATTTTTGAAATACGTTGAAAAGCTTCCTTAAGCCTTTCCTTACCTATCGTCAACGAAATCCTTATATATCCTTCCCCAGTTTGTCCATAGCCACTGCCGGGTGCTACTACTACCCCTGTTTTCTCCAGCAGCATATTTGAAAATTGCTTTGAAGTATACCCTTCGGGTACTTTAACCCATATATAAAAAGCCCCCTGAGGAACGTTAAATTCTAATCCGCAGCTTCTTAGCTCATCCATTGCAAGGTTTCTTCTTTTCTCATAGATTTGACACATTTCTTTAGCAAATTCATCTCCCTTTTCAAGAGCTTCTACTCCTGCAACCTGAATAGCTGTAAATACTCCCGAGTCAATATTTTCCTTCATTTTTTTTAGCTTTGATATGACCTCACTGCACCCAACTGCATAACCTATCCGCCAACCTGTCATGTTATATGATTTTGAAAGGGAATGGAATTCCACTGCAGTTCTCATTGCCCCCTCAGCTTGAAGTATGCTTGGAGCTACAATACCATCAAATGTAAATTCTGAATACGCATTGTCATTACAAACAACAATTTCGTTTTCAATTCCATAATTTACGATCTTCTGAAAAAAGTCCAAATCAGCTACTGTACCAGTTGGATTGTTGGGGTAATTTACAAAAAGTATTTTACTTCTTTCTGCTACCTCTTTTGGAATTGTATTTAAATCAGGCAAATACCCATTTTTACTGAGTAGTGGCATAGGGTATGGAACCCCACCTGTTAAAGCTGTTGCGAGCTTATAAACCGGATATTGAGGATCAGGTACTAACGTAAAATCACAATCATTAACCAGTGCAAAAAATATGTGTGCAATACCTTCTTTTGATCCTAATAACGCTACTACTTCAGTTTCGGGATCTATCAATACATTAAATCTTTTCTTATAATATTTAGCAACAGCTTCACGGAATTCTCTGCATCCGCTGTATTCGGGGTAAGAATGATAAACCGGGTTTTTAACTGCTTCTATAAGTCTACTTACTATAAAATCAGGGGTAGGAATATCAGGATCACCAATCCCAAGATTTATTACATCTACACCCCTTTCCTGTGCCATTTTTATATTTGATTCAATTTCAACAAAAAGATAAGGCGGTGCATTATCCAATCTTCTAGCCTGCTTCATTTTTGACCTCCAATTCAGTCATTCATTGTTAATTATATGATTAAATAATGAAATGTATGGTAAAGACTATTAACTTGATTTATATTTCCAGGCAATTAAAAAAGCCTTTATAGCCATGTTATAATACTATTTGTAAATATTTTACATAGGGGATAAATCTATGAGAGTTAAGAGAGTTGAGAAATTTAAAAGGAACAGAAGAAAAAAAATGAGAAGATTTGTTTTATATACATTCATTCTTCCCATTTCCTGTATTCTTTTAGGATATTTAATTACTTCACTTATTATTCTGCCATCAATGTCAGGCAAATAACTATTTCTGAATTATTGAAGCATTCCTTGCTATAGGCTTGTCAAAAGCCATGTGTACAAAGGCTTTCTGTTTTTGACCATCAATTAGGAATTGTACTGATTTGTTGCCTGAAACCTCAGTAATTGAATTAACTATTGAATTTATAATCATTGATTCACCTGCGGAACCAGTATGACAATTATCAATAAATTCTTTAGAAAGGTTTAAGTTGCACACTCCGTTTTTTGTTTCAACAGATAATACTTTCGCTCCTTTGGGAATAACATTTCCAAGGCCTTTTGTAACCGGTCCCTTAGCAAGCTCTTCAAAGATAACAGCTTCAATTTTTCGGCCTTTTTCATATGTTACATCTCTTTTCTCAGCAACAACTTTGTCAGCATTTGCGTTACCGAAGTAAAGGGTAATTGTTTTTGTTTCAGAAGGAAAAGGTTCACCATTTTCAGTTAGTTTTGTGTATGTCATCTCTCCATAAGGCATGCCGCTTGGTCCAATCCATTCATTACCATCAATAAGTATGTGAACTTTTTCTATTCCCGGAATTTCAGTTAAGGTATTTACTAAAGAGACTTTTTCCAATATCTCTGCAGTATCATTAGGTTTAGTGAATTCCTGTGAAAAATCAAGTGTTACAACCTTATTTACAACCTTTGCACCAAGAAGTCTGGTATCCGATGGTATAGATACACTCATTCTTTTAGTATCCTTAGGTCCTTCAATCAGTGCAGCAACAGCCGCCTTTACAATAGCACCATCTTTAACCTCTATCTCTCTTTGCTCATTAAGAACTGTAATACCTTGTTTTCCAGGATAATAAAGTTTCATTGTGACTTTTTTAATATTTCCGGTAACAGCAGTAGTAGTCGCAGCAGTTTCAGGTGACTTTTCCATATCACCCACTTCTGAATTTAATGTAGTTAAATTCGCTGTAGAAGCACTGTTTGCATTCTCAAGCTTTTGCGAACATCCTGTAAAAAGCAAAGTCATTAGAAATAGTATTGAAAATATAACAGAAATAGCTTTTAATTTGTGATTAACCTGTTTAATCATTTTACACCTCATAATTCTACCAGAATATCATTTTGCTATTAACATAATATATATTTCCGGGGTATGATATTCCACAAAATTAAACTGTTATACTATCTTTCATTTTATTGTACTTGTTTTGCTTGATACCAGGTATTTTCATAATGTCTTCAGGTTTTTTAAATGGGCCGTTTTTTTCACTGGTAACCATTGGTGTTTTAATGTTGAAAACCTATCATTCCTTGTAACAGAAGTGCAGAACACTTGTTGAAAACTCAATTGTGTTTAAAACAATCAAATTTGTAGATTTTATAAGTTTATTTTATCATAAATTCTTGTTTATTCCTCAATTATTTTCCGTAATATTCTCTCTCGTAAGACATATTTGTCATGGTCTTCAATGTACTCAAATACCTTAAATATTACTAAAGGCTCGTTTTTAAATATCTTTTGAATATGAAAATCATCTTTTTTCCCTAAAGCTGTTGGAATATATTCAGAGTTCTTATGATATAGATGCTCCTTATCGTCAGACAAAAGCAATAGCCAATGTTCATATCTACTGTCCAAATATGCTATTTCATCAATTATTCGAAAATTATACCTAAATGTTAAAGCCATTTTGATGATTTTTTCTCTACGCTTTTTGCGATTTACTTTGCTCTGCCTTTTTATGTTTATATCAACAGGAAGCAGTTGCCGTTTGAACTGGAGACAATTATGGCCATCTTCAACACTAATAATCTGGTGATTTATTTCAGAACTAAAACACCACCTTATAGTACCGAACTGATATGGAATAAAGCGAAAGAATATACACATATCACAGTGGTGTTCATTGCTATCAATGTTTACCTTTATCTTATTTAAACTCTTTTTTATGGGTTTGTATCTTGTACCGTTATATATTTCCCGTCTGATATCACTTATTGCTATGCTATCCGAATATTTTTCAGACGTATATATTTTTTGTTTTTTTTCATTTTCTTGTTTTATCATTTGCATACTTTTTTTAATATAACTATCATCGATGTTTTCAGTTAGAATTTTATAGTATTGGCAAGATTCTGCTTCTATATTAGATATCTTTGAAATCTTTTTGATTACTTCCTGGCAAATGCAAAATTTTTCCCTTTCTTCTCTTCCATTAATTTTTATATGTCTACAATAGGTGCAAATATAACAAATTTTAGTCTCATTCATTTAATACATCCTTATAATATAATTTTAGAGCGACATTCCACTTAAAAAATATATGGAAGTTGAACCTCTTTTGCAAATTAGATAATTAAGCCTTCATAAAAAAGGTTTAGGTCTCAATAAATTCTTTCATTCTTTTATTTTAAATTCTGTGTTAATTAATCCAATATATATTAAATGTTCAATTACCGAAGACTTTGTTAATCCTGTATCTTCACAAATTTCTCCAATTGCTTCAATAAGTACTAATGGGATTTGACTTGAAAGCATTGACTTTGATAATGACTTTCTTTTTTTATAAATATAAAACGATTGATTGTTTTGCTCATATTTTTCAGCACTGTACCTTTTTAATAATTGATTGACTCTAGCCTGTAAATCCATAACTCACCTCTATTGATATTGTTTTGCTCAGTTTTTAGCAACATACCACATTTTTTCTGTATAATAAAATTAGTTATAATTATCCATATATGAAAGCTAATTCATTAGCGGTTACAGGATTATGATACCACCATGTAGACAATTTGTCTATATAAACAGAGACATTACGGTTGTATAAATTCTATTTGAAACCTTATAAAGTAATATGTAATAGGGGGCTTATATGGGAGAAAGTGATTTAGGCAAAAGAATAAAACATTCACGTGAGAAAATTAACTTAACCCAACAACAATTGGCTGATGCATGTGGCATCGGATTATCTCATATGGGGTATATCGAGAGAGGAAAACGTGTCGGTAATATTTTTCTTTTAAATAAAATAGCACATGAGCTCCATATAACCCTTGATTATTTAGTGAATGGCGAAAGCTCCTCCCTAGTAGAAGAAACTATTAAAGATATTGAGCAACAAATAAGAAACTATTCAAAAGAAGATATAGCTCAACTAAGAGCTATAATAAAGGCATACAGACCTCGTTCGTAAGTAATATTGCCCATAGTTTGAAGTACAATCTCAAATAATTATCCACTACATCCCTTTACTTATGCCTCTAAGAAATTTATTTACAGAAAGTAACTTCTTGCCTAAGTCAATTAATTTCGGTATTATCCTCAACGTAAAGATTGTCCCAACAATAAAGGAAAGTTACTAAAATCACTACCTTTGAATATTATATAGGATTTTGTTCATTGTTGAAGAATCTATTATGTAATATGTCCCACAGCAACATATTATAAATCCCGTATAAAAATGCTACCTACTTGTATGGACATATTTCCTTATTTTGAAACCAAGGAAAAGCGAAGCACTTATACCCACAACACATTCAACTATTCGGACAATTGCCTGATAAATATTAGGGCTTTGGTCTATTGTTGTTAATCCAAACAAACAAATGCCTATACAAGCAGTCACTAACGATATTAGTATTATTCTTTTCTTTCTGGATTCCAATATATTGTTACTTTTTCGAACTTCTTTTTTTTCTGCCAGTTCTTTGTCTATTATAGTTTTTTCATTCTTAATTAAATTATCAATACTGACTACAAAGTAATTACTAATTTCAATTAATTTATCAATTTCAGGTAATGACTGTCCCGACTCCCACTTTGAAACTGCTTGTCTGGACACATTCATTATTTCGGCAAACTCCTCTTGGGATAAATTTCTCTCTTTACGTAAATTTTGCAATTTTACTGAAAAATTCATTAATATCACCTCTTTTATATAATGCCATAAAAAGAATTAACATTCTACTAATTAACAGATGCTTTTTGTCAACTGTTGGTTGCATTTGCTTTTTTATCGACTTATAATCAAACTATTACAAGGGCAAAAAAGAAATCTGAATATTATGTAATTTTATGAACTGAAGAAAATAGGTAATACATTCAATGAATAACAAAAGACACAAAATCTGAATATAGAATTCATAGAAAAGCAAAAAATCAATTAACATAAATAAAACTCATAATTGGGGACAGTTTTCTTTTACACAAAATATAAGATAGTCTCGATTTGCAATCTTGTGATTAAAAAAGACCTCCTTATATTTTATCAAACTCGTAAAGAGACAAGCCTTTATTTATTGAACTTGTCTCTTTATATATAATATGTTAATGTGTAGTAAACTCATAGTTAGGTTAACTCGCAATATTTATAAATTTATCTCTAACCCATCATAAGCGATGTGATACCCATTTTTTATTGCTAACTTTTCCATCTCCTGATGAATATCATTCCCCTCGTGAGATATATGTGTTGCATAAATTATGCTGTTTTCATCTATAATTTTTTCTTCTTTCATTTTTCTAATAATATCAATAAATTGTCCTGCATCTAGATGCCCACCTGCATTAAAACCTTCACCATACGTATGGTCAAGTATAACTAAATCAAGTTTAAACTTTTTTAAAATATTCCACGCTCTGTCAGATAACCTTAACAAATCAGTTCCATACAAAATACTTTTATTGTTGTAGTTAATTATATATATTAAGGAGTTCTCACTAACATCATGTAAAGATTCTACGGCTGTGACAAAATACTTGCCAATCTTAATACAATCCCCATGAGTGATATACTTAATATCCATACAAAGTCTATCCAGCCAATTTTCATCAAACAAATCAGCATTGACTTCTTCAGTTTTGAGCCATCTATCTAAAGACTTTACGGTCTCTATAGATGCAAATAAATTAATATGTTCTACATTTTCCGTTGCATACTCTTTAAGACGTGTTATTAAGTGTCCTGCATCAAAATGGTCAGAATGTCCATGAGTTTGCAGGATATATTTGACCTTGGTTAAATCAATATTATACATAGCAGATGAAGTTACAACATCGGGTCCTAAATCAATAAGTAAATCTTCATTTATAAGTAAAGATGCTCTTTTCCTAAAATCGTTTCCTTTATTTATTCGGGCATTTTGGCATACTCTACATTTACAAAAGACCAACGGACATGATGTTGCCGCTGAAGTACCTAAAAACATTACTCTCATTTAGTTTCACATACTTCCTATTCTCCATTGATAAGGGTAAAAACAGTACTTATCAGAATTAAAAACATCATCTATTATTGTTAAAATTATATCTTCCTTATTATCTGCCAAAATATTTTCTACTCTATAGATTAAGTACTTCTTCCCTAATTCATATAGTTGTTTTGCAATATTCCTTTCATGTTCAGTCATATAGAAATCTTCATCAATATTAGTAGATGTCTTAACTTCAATATACAGTTCAATACCCATTTTATCATATGATAAAATATCATAGCCTTTTTCAGAGTCCTTAGATACATCAATAATTCTTTCAAAATATTCTGTATCCTTCAGTTTTTCATACTCATAATCAAGTACAAACGCTTCCCCTAAATCTCCAATATGCATTTGATACTCATGTAATTTTTTATAATCAATATTTTTATTTAACATTTTTTTGTATTCATCAAAAGTATAGAACAAAGGTGAAACAACCATGGTGTTATTTAATGATATCTCGCTATTAGGAAGCATTTGATTAACTACGCTAGAGTTTTTTTTTAATTCTTCAGCACAATTAATGCAGAGAATTTTACCGTTAATAGCAGACCAATTATCTATAATACTTCGATATTTATTCTGACAGTTTGGACATAAAATCCAACTAATTTCTCTTGTGTTTCTAATTTTACTAGGAGTTAAATCATTTATTCCTACAAGTTCGCCTAAATTTTTAATACAATGATATATGTCCCTTAAGCCATTATTGCCACGTTTGTAATAGTTCTCCCAAAACTCTAAATACTCAGTTGGCAGCTTAATTTTGTTATTATCAGAATCAATTATTCCTTCAGCATAATAGTTTATTTGTTTTATATACCTTATATATTCGATTGGAACATCTGTTTCAAATAGTAAATACCATAATATAAAATATTTTATGTAATGTTTTCTTCCTGAATGCTGCTGCTTTATAATGTTTTCTATCCTATCTAATTCTTCAACTTTTAAGATTTCCTTTACATCAATTTCATTTTTTGAGGATTTATTGTTGCTTTTTTTGCTTATTGTTTTATTTCTAGCTTTTTCAATCTCATCTTTTTCCTTTGATTTAAGCCATAATTTATCAAAACCCGTTTCATCAATTAGTAAATCATACGCATAAAGATATCTGAAAAATCCTCTAATATATGAAAATTTTGAGCTTTTTGTGTCCTCTGCATCTATTTTTTCTTTAATAACGTATAAATCATTAATATTTAGTGATTTTATATCTTGCTTTCCCGAATGATAAAACAAGTAAGATATTGCACTCTCATAACCATCTTTTCGTTTATATAAGCTTAAAAAGTTATCAATTATTTCTTGGGTATTTTCCGATAAATCTTGCTTTATTAGATTTAATGGTAATTGGTCTACAATCTTTCTTTTAGACATTTTTGTTCACCCTTCACGTACTTATTCTCTATGAGTAGAATTTATTACAGTATTTATAGCATTTATCAATAAATACTGTATACTTTCCGCAAAACATAATACCCTTTCCAGAACTATTGGGACAAATGCTTTGATACCGCAGCTAGAGCATTCTCGATGATTATCAAGTATTTTCCCTGCATTGTTGTGGGTTTTTGACTTATAGATTCATTTAAATATCTTTTTTCTTTAAATCAAATATATGTAATCTGAATTCATCTTTTAAGGAATCTCTTATTTTACTAATTTCTGGCTGAGCAACTAACTTATATGCGACTATATTTTGGTATTTGCTTAATTCGTTTTCGATACCAACAGCATACAAAATATAGTTATTAATGCATAAAGTGTCCAAAATGTTTTCAATATTATCATTGGTAGAATTGAAAGCTATTTTATAGTCATTTAAGTAAATTCTAGAAAACGCATTAGATTTATAAAATCTATATCCAATACTAATGTTATTACATTCTTCATCATTATAATTATTTATGTAGTCTGGATTTAACAAACTAAGTATATACAAAAATGGAGTTAATAAATAATCACTCTCGTTATGATAGTCCTTCATTTTTGATATAATTTTATATATATTTTTCCTGTTTTTTTCTAAAATATCTAATAGATAATGCCTATCAATTTTATCTGCTATCATATATTTTTCTACTTTAATCAACCCTTCATTAATTCCTTGTTTTAATAAACTGATATCTTCATCTTTAAATATTGCCCCTCTATCAATATTAAATAGATTCTTATAGGTAAAATCTTTTTGTAACTCTATTTGCTTATTTAAAAAATCTAACATTTTTTCCTCCTCAAAAGTAACATTTTTACATACACTCTAGTACATATTTTTCTTATTAACAACATATGCCCTATTCGTTCATACTCGATATCTGTCTGTACATACTGATTTCATTGTGCGTTCATTGAGTGCTTCTATATCAGGCCTATACCTAAGATTTTCAAGGTACTCCTTAGCCTGGTCAGATGCATTGAATAGTTTTTTTATACTGTATTCAGTGCCAAATTGGAAAAATACATTGGGGAATCAAATTTAAGAGTTAATAACCAACATGGGTTAAGAACCAGGGATGTAAAGTACTTAACTCTTCAACGTTTTTATCATCTTGAACTTTACTAATAGCTTAGACAACTATAATCCTTGTATCAATTTTGTTTATCATTTATGAATAATTTGTTGTAATACTGTAAGCTTTTTTTTAATAAAAGTCTGAAGGATACCTGTTCCTTAAAGGCTTTCTCTACATTCTTGGCAAATATTTTTCCCTTTAAATCCGACTACATCTTTTACTGAATTGCAAAAAACACACCCTGGTTGATATTTCTTAAGCAAAATCATTTTCCCATCAACAAATATTTCCAAAGGGTCTTTTATAGCAATTTCCAACGTATTACGTAACTCCTTGGGTAATACCACCCTGCCAAGCTCGTCAATTGACCTTACCATTCCTGTTGATTTCATTTTTCCCCCCCATATAGTAATTCTACTTCTATATATCGTTGTTATTAAATTATATATATTTTAAATTAAAATTGTTAAACAGGGATACTTGTCGTTTGAGCACATTAGTTATTTACAATTGGTAAATCAATCGCCAGTTCCTTCTCAAATGAATCCATTATGTTTCCCCAATCAATTTTTGCTTCTTCAAGGTCATATAGCAATTTTCGTTCATATTCAGAAGGAGCTTTCTCAGTAAGTTTTTCAATAATGCCAATTAACTTGTCCCGTACTTTTTTAAATTCATCTATAGAAATAACGTATATATCTTCATCAGGATTTGCTTTGTCACTTATTAGCTTACAATCAGTAATTAGAATTTTATAGTATCTTTTTACATCAGTATTTCTTGCTGTCCAATTCACATGGTCAGCAATTTTTGTTACATCTTTCTTATAAATCACTCCATTATCTTTTTTTTCATTCTTATCTTCAAAAATTAAATAGCTATATTCATTATCTATTGGTTGCCATAGATTATCGGGTCCTGTGTCGTATTTGTTGTCAGGTCGTGTACTTATATATCCCAAGTATGTTCCAAGTTCACAAATACTTTGTTCAAAATTAGCATAAGTGGCATCTACACTAATATTTCCTGTTCTTGTTTTAAACTCAGCAATAGCTCTTCTATCAATTTTTCCATCAATCATAAACATCTTAAGAATCCTGATTACTTGTTCAGTTATAACTTTATTTGTATCATCATAATTTCCTTCTAAATCAAAGTATCTTCCTATTAGCCTTTCGCCTTCTCCAGCCATGATATAGTATTTGGCAGCTGCTTCCACATTTCCAGCCAATTTATAGCTAAAACCTATCCAATGTTGATACCAATGACCCAATTTCTTGTCAAATTTGAAGGCAGTATCAAGTGCATTCTCAAGGATTCTTGCAGCTTTTTCAAAATCCCTGCCCCACAATTTGTTTGAAAATTTTTTCTCTGCTTCTGCAATTAGTAAAACTTGCCCATGCAAATTATCATCTTTTTGTGTAATATGCATCACGCTATCAACTTTGACCATGTGATTATAAGTATCTATCCAACTCTTATTCCTTTCAAAAAAGGCATTAACAGATTCACAGAGCTTTTCTACGCTATCCAAATCTTTTGTAATCAAATCTCCCAAACTCAACTGTTGACACACGAAATTAGATATTGATTCCCTGTTTTTAGAGTTAATAAGCCATTGCTCTAAATCTGCTCCACATAACAAAACAACCGAATAATCTTTAACCCCTCTTGTCGTTCTTCCTAATGCCTGCATCACTCTTGATGCAATTGCTGTTTTTAATACATTGCTTAATGAGAGATGTCGCCAAAGGAACTTGTCTATTAGATTCATTCCCGATGGTAAACCATCTACAACTAAGCATCGGCATGTATCTTCAGGAAAATCAATGCCGTCATATCTACTTGTTAATATAAGCTTATCATTTCCTTTAGACTCTTTAAAATTATTTATAACATTATGTGTTATTTCTACATCCGCTTCTTGTTCGTATAATTCTCTCCACTTCCTTGCTTTCGGTTTGGTCGGAGTAATAATTAATGTCTTACGACTCTCTATAGCCTTTTTTACCCATTCAAAACTATCATTACAATATTGCGATAATTTCGGCATAAGAATCATTCTTTCGCATTTGCCTGCAGAGTTGGGGGGTGAGATTGTTAAGTCGGGCTTCTTTCCAAAAGTCTTATAAAATTCATCAATATTATTAAGTGTAGCAGATAAGTAAATCCTTCTTACCTGCTTTGAGAAATATGGTAAGTTATCCGTTGGCGGAAGTAAAGGTGTTATCTCTATCCCACTCATACTTATATATGCAGAGCACACATCCAAATTATCTTTTAAAAATTCCCACGCAAAGCGGTTATTTGAGTCTTGAATATTCGATTCATATAGAATTTGTTTTATCTTATCCAAATGGAAAGTCCATAAGAACGTAGGCACAAATATAACAGTATCATCACTACCAGATGTAATATCTTTAAATGTTGAATCCCTATTGACTGATTTGTAATAATCAAATAGCAATTCACATATACGTTCATATGCACTTTTAAAGTAATCACAATTTTCAATATACAGAGAAAACTGGCTTCGAAAAATATTTTGGACTGTATGAGCATCATCAAATATCAATGCATCAATATCATCATTTAAAAAAACAGACCACCCATTAAAAAGGGCATGATAAGAAGTTATTAACGGACTCTCTCCTGAAGCATAACCGAAATCACTAAACTTCTCCTTGCCTGTATAGGTAGTCACTTTTAAATTATAACTTTCAGCTTTTTCCTTTACCTGGCTGACCAATTGGTTATTGCTACATAAATATATAACTTTTTTATTGCCCTCATTAACAATTGACTGAGCAATTAACAACCCAATTAGTGTCTTACCTCCACCTGTATCAAGATTTATAAGAATATCATTATTATCTCTTTTTTCACTCCAAGCTTTTAATGCTTCCCCCTGCGGAAACCATAAATCTCCAACACTATTCTCCACTTTCGGTAATGAGTAAAACAGTTTTATGGGGTCAGTCTCCTTGCTTCCAGAATTTCCAGTCATAAATTTAGTAAAGTCAATCATAAGTTACCTCACAACAAAACAGTTTTATAAATTTGGAGAAGCTTATTGCCACTCCTTCTGTTCTATTTAAATTTTCATATGTTTCCACCAACATGAATTCCATCAAGGCATTTCTAACTGTTCGACATCTAAGGTCTTTATTTGTATACAAATTAAACCTACTCATTATATAATATTACAAATTATGCTAATTTTCAAGGAAGCATAGATATAGATTAGCGTAGTTATTTAGGAGATTTAACGATTGGGTTTATTGACAGATATTTTAGGGAATCGCAAAAAGCTTAAACTATAAAAAATGAAAACGCTATTGTAAATACTTTTTGATATCTGAGTTGTTAACAAAATTAATCCTTTTTCAGTTCGGTACTTCTATAGCCCTTCTTAAATATTGCTTAGCTTCTTCAATTAGCCCCATTTTTAAAAGTAGTTTACCTTTATTTTTATAAGATTTTGAGTCAGATGGGTTAAGTTCAATAGATTTATCAAAGCAAAACATTGCTTCTTCATCTCGGTCTAAAGACTTTAAAGCAATCCCCTTATTATGATAAACCTGAAAATCATCTGGTGATAGTTTGATGGCTTCATTATAACATAAAATAGCATCCTCATACTCACCTAAGTAACAGTAAGCATTGCCTTTATTGTAAAATACATCAGCTTCAGGGTGTTCTAAAGTTAATTCAATAACTTTATTATAACATTTAATTGCTTCATTATATTTTCCTAGAGAGATAAGTGCTGTACCTTTACTATAATATGCGTTGGAGTGATTAGGGTTATGCTTTAACGCTTTATCAAAACATTTTATTGCTTGTTTTAATATATTTAGTTCAACAAGCACATTCCCTTTATTATAAAAATATGAGGCTTCGGTATTATTGAGTTTTATAGCTTTATCATAATACTCAATAGCCTCACCATACTTCTGGAGGTTTCGTAATGTATTAGCTTTATTGTAGTAAACATCTGGATTTGTGTAATTCAATAGTATTGCCTTATCATAATAATTAATAGCTTCTGGATATCTTCCTGTTTCATCCATTAATTTACCGATGTTATAATATGCATCGTTACACAGGGGGTCTATTTCAATAATACTTATAAAGCATTTAAAGGCATCTTCAAAATTGCCTGTTTTCGCCAATTCGATGCCTTCTTTATTTAAACTATATATGCCTTGAAAATCTAAACTTTTACCCATAATAATTCTATATTAATCCTATCAACCACTATTATCGCCATTACATTATTATATAATCAATAGTAATATTTTGTAAACTTATAAGTTTTTCGACACAGTTAGGTAAAAATTAAGTACGGAATTATATCAATCTACTAAATCAAGTATCCACTCTGCCCATTTCATAACCCCATGAGCTCTTCTCTCAACGGTATCTTGAGAGTTAACATGGTATATGTAACAATCGTTCATTATTTCAGCAACCCTGTCCCGTGAAACAGGCGAAGCAGTATCAAAATACTCTCTTAAAACCCTATTAAATACCTCATGCTTCAGTATTGCCTCTACTATACCCAGATATTTCTGTTTATGTCTTAAGCCCATGATTCTGCGGCCTTCATCGGAAAGGGAATAAAATACCGCTCCATCTCTTCTTTTCTGAACAAGCCCAAGGTAAATTGCGGCAGTTGTATAATAGGCTGTTTGGCGTTCTGTGAATGCATAGTTAAGTGTTATGTATTCGGCAGAAAGCTCATTATGCTCCATTAAAATACTCAACAGGTCAACAATACGCACCATTGAATTTGCTTGTGGAAATGGTATTTCTGGCTCTGATATGACCCGAACTCTTTCAAGTACATCGAAAATGTCATCAAGTGTAATCTGTTCTGGAGCTATTACGTAATTACGCTGCTTAACAAGCTGCAGTGAATTATATTCATCCAAAGTGTTGAATCGGTAAATAAAAAAGGAGAAGACATCGTTTGAAAATGTCATGAAAGCTGGAACTACATCTTTTGTAACTTTGCTCTTCCAGAGCCGATAGGGGTAATAGAGTTGACGGATTAGAAAATCATCAGCAGTAAAGTTTTTAGCTTCAACTAAAATAAGCTTGTTTACGCTTTCGTACCCACCGTCAATCTCAAGCTGGGAATTTTCAACTGTAATAGGGTACGCATCACCACTTATAACATTTCTGATGTTGAAATTAAAGCTGCCTGCAGACATCCTACCCGAAACTGTAGGAAGGGTTGTTTCCTCTGCGATATCATTTATTATTCCACTTACATATGCACAGTGAAGGCAGGCACTTTCGCTATAAAGATTGTTATAATTAATACTCTCAATATGGCCAGGTAGCGTAAAATTGATGTTTTCTACATCAGTATATGTAATGTCCTGATATGCATCAAAATGGCTTAATATATAGCTACCACGGGTAATAGGCAGTATTGAAATTCTATTCCTAGTAAAAATTTCTGGTAGATTAGCTTTGCTATCAAATTTTGTCATCAAACGTGCTTCATGCACATTGTTTATTTGTGCTGATGTAATCGTAAAAAAGCCATCGTGTTCAATATGATTTAGGATATCATAAGTTTCAAAAAGACTTACCCAATTACTATCAATCAATCTCATAATTTCGTACTAAAACTTCCTGCACTTCTCCACGACTATCTGCTACTGAATTAATGTTTCTTGTTGCTCCAACCATTTCGATTTTATAATCCTTATACAAATCTAAAATAAATGGAGCTGATGAGTTAGAGAGCAGGAATTTTATCCCCTTTGCATTTAATCTATCACATACAGCCTTAAGCCGTATCTGGTCATCCTTTGAAAAACCGTCCAATGTATATCCTGTAAAGCTTGATGAATCAGAAAGAGGGAAGTATGGAGGGTCAAAATAAATAAAAGCGTTCTTACGAATACCACGTAATGAATCCTCAAAATCACCATTAAGAAGTGTTATATCATTATTATTAAGATATTTGCTTACAGCTTTTAAAACAATGTCATTTACAATATTGGGCCTTTTGTATTTGCCGAATGGTGTATTAAATTGACCTTGCGAATTAACTCTAAAAAGGCCATTATAACAGGTCTTATTCAGAAAAATTATACGTGAAGCTTTTTGAACATCGTTTAACTGTTCAAGTTCACCTGTTCTATCCATTTCCCGTACTCTATAATAATAATCTTCCTCATTTCTATGAGTAGATAAATCAGCAATTAACTCATCAACATTGTTTTTTATAGTTAGATATACATTTATGAGTTCGCTGTTAAAATCATTGATAATGGCTCTTTTTGGCTGCAAGCTGAATAGTACAGCTCCACCACCCACAAAAGGCTCATAATATGTGGTAATTTTCCTGGGTATATATTTTTCTATTACATTTAAAAGTTGACGTTTACCGCCTGCCCATTTAACTACAGGCTGAACGAGACGATTCTTATTTTTAGTTTTTGCCATAACTTCCTCATCTCAGTAAATTTTTAATAATATTATTAAACCTCATTATATCAAAAACATGGTAATACATCAATTTAGAGAAGTAGTTAAAACAAAAATTACTTAGATGAAAAAAGCCCTTTTAAATAATAGTATTCAAGTTTTAAGTAGGCATTCTGTAACTATTATGGTCGGTGTGTTGCTTTTCAAATTTTTTACACCCACTTTCACATAAACTACAGTAATAAAAAAGGGGTGGAAACTTCAATCCACTCCATGATAACATTTTATTAATAGTTCTATAGCCCTCTATTTTAGTGGTTTTTTACTTCCCGAAATACCCCTTCGTTAGGTCCTTCCGATGTAGTCTAAAAAGCATCTTCTTTAGTCCTCATCAAATAAATCTGGAAACCTTTCTGTGAGTTTTTTAGCTTTCAGTTCTTTATCAAGTCCTGCATCATCGTATTCTTTTTCAAGTTTTTCTATATCTACATCATCTTTAACAAGACTATCGAAACTACATTTCGCATCTTTTAGTCTGAATTCGAGAACATTTTCTTTGATTCCAAGTGCTTCTCGTTTTATTTCTGAATTACTATAAATGCATACCTGTTGGTAAAGGTTCTTATAATATGTAACCTGTGCTTTCATAGCTCTTATTTTTGCATTTAAAGCCTCATTTTCATTCATAAGTCTTTTATTTTGCTTTAGTGCTTTTTTCCCCTCTAAAGCCTCTTCAAAACTTCTTTGATACATTTCAATTATGTTTCCTACAGCAGCTATAAGTCTGTTCCTATTTTTATAATTCGCATCGACAATACTTTCTGCACTCGGGATATCAAGGAATTCTTCATTTTCTCGGTCAAAAATGAGAGGACTATATTTAAGTTTATCAATATATTCAAATATTTTTGCATTCTCCTTATAATACCAGTAATATCTTTTAATACCTGTCTTTTCTGCAATTTCAGATATTTCGAACCCCCCGCCGAGATTCTTCCTGGCATATTCATCTAAAGCTTTTTTTAAGTCCTCAAAAGTAATTTTACGTGGAGCCCCACCTTTATTATCCTTCTGTTTTTCCATATGTCGCATACTCCTTTAATATTTCGTTAATTCTTGCCTCCACCTCTGCCATACGGTATGATAAACTACATAGTTTTCCACTTTCATATTTAAGTTGTTCTTGTGCATTACCATTGCACGTATTGCTTGCCAAACTAATACTACCATTTTTCTGAATATCTTTATAACACTTTTCAAGTATATCCCTTTGTACTTTTATTTGTGTCTGAATTGATTTCGATTCTTTTAATAATTCCTGGTAATAATCTTCAAAACTAACAGCCTCCTCATTGAGCTTGCTATACCTACAAAAATTACAAGAGGAATCAGCACATTCATATGGGAAATTCTCGCTATAACATAAAAACCTATTGCTTTCGACTAACCTATATGGTTTACCGTTTCTAATATAGTTTTTTACGAAAATCTCTTGCGAGGTCATCCCATTCTTTACCCAGTTACTTTCCCCATTTACTGATAGCATTTTTCTCGCTAAAAGCATTGTTTGGGTTTCAAGAAAAATCCCTATATGAGAGAAATAAGCATTTTGTGACTCAATGTTCGTATGTCCTCCCATTTGAGCTATAGTTAGAGGATTGTAACCCATTAGAAGCATATTACAAAATGCAAGATGTCTTGTATCCATTGGTGTTAAAATCTCTATCGCATTATCGTCCATCCCAAATTCTGAATCGCTTTTGTGAATTACACGATATTGATATTTATCCTTTATGATTAATGTATAAAAATCATTAATCATTTTTGATAACATAATCTGGCTTATTCTTCCTTCCGCTAAAAAGCTTGTTCTTGGCCTCTTCTTCTCCCTAAAGTAACTAGCATAAAGAGAGTATGGAACCAAATATTTAGCCTTGAATTCTGGGTCAACAAGTTTCCTGTATTCATTAATAATTTCAAAAATATCTTTACTTACCTTAAGTTCAGGCAATATTTGCAGGTCATATTTACTTTTAACACTACCCAAAGTAGCCTTACTTCTTTTTAGTTTAATAAAATAACTATTTCTTTTATCATCAAAATAACAACAATCCGCTTTTAGTTTTCTAAATTCAATAGTCCGCATTGGAATTATTTGCGTTATTTTAAACCATATATAAATAGCGGAATATTTTATCTTTTCTTCTAAACAACATTCTTCAATATACATCTCAAGTATTTCAGCAAAAATCAAAATACTTCTATAATCTGGTAGCTTTCGAACCCTTTGCTTCTTTGCAAAGCTAATATTACTCAATTTTTCGATATATTCTTGGTAGTTGCCAATTGGATAAAAGCTCAAAAACTCTAACACTCTTATTTTAACAATAGAATTACTATAGTTAGATATTTTCTGGATAATAACTTCAATAAATTTCTTATTAAAAAAATATGATTGTAGACATATACTTTTCAACATGTTTAAATCACTTACTGCACTATCTGGCATAACTACCTTATCATTTATTAAAATCAGGAAGTAACATTTTAACGCATTGTTTAATTCTTTCTTAAATCCAAAATTAAAGACAACCTTTCTTACATATTCTTTACATTTTATAGCCCAAATGTCTTCATAAAAGCTTCCGCCCATTATTATCCCGCTGTTTAATGATTTATTAAATTTCTCAGTATAAATGTTCAAATTACCATCATACAATACATTTTCACCAATATAGGATAGAATCTTTTCCTTTCTTTGTATAATCCTATTTATTGGCATTCCCTTTGTCATATAATCACATCCCTATTAGACTGAATTTCTTTGATTCCAAAACATCCAGTTTTTCTTTTAGTTCTTTAAAGTCAATAAAACTTTTAATGTAGTCTTTATCAATACTGAAAAAAGCAGCCTTTGCTTCTTGGAGGATAAATAACAACTGCTGGAGCATATGCTGATACTTCAATATCGTATTAATATCCTCATTACTTGTCTCCATTGCTTTTTCTATAATATCAAAAAGTTCATGCTTCAATGTTAAAAGAGTATAAACAGTTGGTATTAAATATTTACATCCCAAACAGCTTTTCCTTTCTTTATTTGGACATCTGTTTTTACTTTTTATCGGATTTCCACCATTAATAAAACATTGACAATGCTCCGTTCTTGAAGGGGATTGTCCAAGTAACACCAAATGTATGCGTTCTTTAATTTCCGATGGTTCCATTAAAATCAACTCTTTTAATACATCGCTAATTTCTTTGTATTTATATCTTAAAAACTCGGACATGTTTTCAATCATGGATGGAGTATATTCCTCTTTTATCCTTTCAATTGCCTGTGTTACATCCTCCTGTGTCCATTTATCTACTTCATAAACCATTGTAACAATTGTCTGATACAGCCAGCCAAAATGCCCTCTCCTGCTTATATGATGCGAAGCCTCCATGATTGGGCCGTCTTTGTCATTTACTTTAATGTAAATACTAGTTGTCTCTGATTTCATCGAATTACTAATCTTATGAGCTCGCAAAATACTATTCAATGTATATGCATATTTCTCAGTATCATGGTATTTAACTGCAGTTTCGAAGGTATACGTCGCAAATGAATGATTAGCCTTCCTGTTACTTAATGGCTTTTCATCCAAATTGTCGGTAAAAGAAGTCCAGTCTGATATCTCAATATTGGATGTTCTAAATGAATGCAATACATATTTGTTTCCTTTTTCTCTTCTATGCAACTCACATAATACATACGCAACTGCTACAGGAAAAACGAAATCCAAAGGAATGGAAATATATAACCTTTGACCATTTTTACTTGCATAGTAGTGCTTCAGTATCGAGATAATTTCGTTTACAATTGTTTGGGCTTTCAACATTGTAAAGTCCGATAGGTCTTCTAAATTCTTTATGCCAATCATCTCAATCGGCAGTGACGGTAAATTTTCCAAATCACTTTTTCTCCAGTTATTCGAAAAATGAAGTATACCATACAGCCATATTTGAGCATATTTATAATTTATCAAAGCTTTTTTGAAGAGTCGTTCAACATCAATAAACAAAGAATAGTATGCAAACCATTCCTCTTTACTGTAAATTTCATCTTCCTTGTACTCTCTGCCTTTAGAATATACTGTTATATATCTTTTTTTATATCTGCACTTTTCACCATATTTGCTCTTACAGTATTCCAAAAAACTACCTAACTCTTTTTTAAAGTATGCTGAAAAGCTTTCATCTTTGGGATTAAAAAATTGCATTTCAAGTTCATGGTCTGAATACTCAAATATCTCCTTAACCAAACTTTTCTGCATCTTTTGATGTAGTGAAATCAAAACTGATTTTACACTTCTTTTTGTCCTTTGATTTGCGTTTGAAATATTCAGTTTGTTTTTTCCCCATTCAATATAGATATCTTTCGTTAAAGTATATTTTGAATATTGTAATCTAATATAATTTTCGAAATCCATAACTATATTATTTGAATTAAAGTTTTGAACAAGCAGTTTATAATCATTAGAGAGAACAAACTTGTCAAACTTCTCTTTGTCTACCGTAAAGATATCCCTGTACTTTGATAAGCGGCAGCCAGGGATAAGTCCTTCCCTAATCCATTCTGATACGGTCGCTTGACTTTTACCAGAAATCCTTTTAATATCGGATAATTGATAAGCACCAACATAGTCTTTTAATAATTCGTAGATAGCTTCCTTTTGTATATAAATCTCGTTTTTATAGGACTTGGTCTTGTCGGGGAAAAATTTAGCGGATACTTTTATTACATGGGAAATAGACAAATTTAATAATTTCGAAGCTTCTTTTGACGAAAAATATTCTGATTTTATTTTCGCTCCTTCTTGTATATAGCTATCAATTCCATCCTTTGGTGAATAGAAAGTATTCTTTATCGTCCTGTAGTCAAACCCATTATTTTTTATAAGTTCAAATGTATAACCTCTTGAATACCCAAGTAAATTGGATATTTGTTTTAAACTATAGCACTTTTTTGAATATTCATAATCGTCCAACAGCTTATTTACATCATCCTCCCTGACTACATACTGAAATCCATTCCCTTTTATACTGGTATTAGCTATAGTTCGATTATTAATACAATCAAGTAAATATGAACGTGTAAGAAAGCCATCTGACATTTCTTCTATTTCCTTAAGCGAATACCATTTCATATTTCCACCTACTTATCTTCCATTTCCGACAGAGCAAATGTCTTCATATTATCATACATTTTAGTGTTCAATTCATTAATGCAGTTTCTTGCCTTTTTAGTTCCAACTAGGTATGTTAAGGCTGATAAATAATTTTCGTCACCCCTTAATTTTGCGAGCATTGCAATATTTCCAGTGGCTTCTGCAACCATATTTGAAAATACACCTCTACCCATATGAGTTGACCATGACATAGACTGCATACGCAAGCCTTCGTTACGAACTGCAGCATTTTTGTCTGAAATGAGCATATCAATATACATGTTCCTTAATTTGTTAAAATATCGTCTATATGTACTATCTGACATTGCATTCCCTTTTTTATCAACAAACAAAGCATTACTCCCGTCTTTTGCCCAGTATTTTTCTAAATGACATTTCAGTATTGTTACAATTAATCCATCCCTGTCTGGGAAGATAAACTGGGTTCTGGGCTTTTTTACCCCTCCACCAGAATTTGTATCTTTTAAGTCAGTCCTAAAATTTCTTCTTTTTAATCTAATATTCAACCCATTTATACCGCTAATACCTTTTCTCTCTACTGATGCTCGTGAAATATTTATTATTTCACCGACTCTTAAGCCTCCAAAAAACTGAAAATATACTCCAAGAGCTATTCGTGGTGTAAAATTTATTGCAGCCTCTATAAAAGGTATTATTTGGGCTAATGGGAGCTCTCTCAACAAATCCCTATGTTCCTTATTCGGGTAGTTTACATCTTCTAAGTCAATATCAATTTGGGGAGGTCCATTTTTTCTATCAATTACTTTAAAACTATCCGTCCCATAATGCTTAAGGAATCCTCTTTTAGACATGAAGTAATAAAACTGTTTTAAAACCTCTTCACAGGTCTTTACAGTATCCCTTGAGACTTTCTTGCCATACTCATTCAGATATTCGGAAGCATGTTTAAGCTTCAAATCATATAAAGAGTTGATTTTTATTCCATTTGACCTTTGAAATACAATATAATTTAAGAATGAAGAAAGGTAAACTGCTTTAATCTTCATTGTATTAGGTTCGAAACTACTCCATTGCATTAAAAATTCTGAAACAGGATGAATTTTTGAAAAAACATATCCAGAGATGTTATACTTTAATACAATAACAGTTGAATATTTTATCTCGTCCACACCAGTATATTCATTATATTCCTTTAATTTGATTGTTTCATAAGAAAATCTGCATATATCTAGCAGGATGTCGATTACTGGCATATATTTCCTCCTATTATTTTATGTAAATATTATATAGGAGAAATAAGTTTTACACAACTTTAAATAAATTTGTTTAAAACCAACAAGATGCTAAGTCTTGATTTTTTAGATGTTCTGCTATTTTAATAAGTATTTAGTGTTATTTTCAACACAAATTCATAGTTATTGTCTGAATTCCATAATATCCTTGGCAATAGATTCACCAACCCATGGAATTGTACATAGTTCTTCAACTCCTGCAGTATTTATATTAACCTTTCCTTTGGAATCTTTTGAAACAGCTTCACTATTAACAACCACACCTGTGCTATCGCTTTTAATTATCACCCCTGTACCAGCCTTATCCTGTTTGGATGAGTTAGCATTTGTATCTGCATATGAAGTAACCTGATTTTCCTTCTTTGATTTAACATAAAGCATTACATTCTCCGAAAGTTTGTATACAAGGTTGATATTTGAGATATCTGCTTCCTTGGTTGCTCCGCCGGCTGCATTTATTGCATCGTCAATTAATTGTCCCTTCTTCAGCGTTATAATACCAGGTGAATTTACACATCCAGTCACATAAACCTTTATTTCGTCTTCAACTATCTCTGTTACGGTACTGCTTACATTTGTTGTAGGTTGCGATGCCTCAGCGGTGCTATTTGTTTTATTAGACGAGATTAATTTATCTGAGTTCCCTATAATTACGCTGTTATCATTTCTGGAAATAAAATAACCAACAGCCCCAATTACACCAATCACCACTAATAATATTGGAATAAAAATTTTTAATTTAATATTAAATTGTCTTCCCGCTATTTTCAAATTCATAATATTTCCCTCCTGTCATATGTTTACATTTCTACATTTGTACATATTTCCCTTCTTTTTACATTAATTTTTTTAATTTTTTTTTAACTTTCTGCTCATTTTCTGTTATACTTATTTTGTTCTCCAAATATAATCAGCAATGGTCCGAGGGATGCTACCAATGAAAAAAAAATGTCTGGCAATTATATTAATTTTTATACTTTTTATTAGCATAGGTACCTGTTATGCGAAACCGTCCATCTCACCAGGTGAGGAATCTCAGGTTATAACAGAAACTAAAAATGGCTTGATAAGATACGAAAAGAAAACAATAAGCAAAGAAAACCTTGCCATCGATGCGAAAGCATGTATACTTATCGATTCAAAAACAGGTGTGGTTCTTTATGAGAAAAATGCAGATACACCTCACCTCTATCCCGCAAGCACTACTAAAATGATGACTGCAATAGTTGCTATTGAGAATTCAAAACCAGATCAGATAATGACCGCCAGCCAGAAAGCTATTGATGATATTGGAGAAGGCGGTATGAATATTGGAATAAACCCCGGAGAAGTTATGTCAATGGAACAGCTGCTTAAGCCACTTCTTATAAGTTCGGCAAATGAAGCTGCAAATATATTGTCTGAAAACGTTTTTAACAATAAACCTGAATTCATAGAAAAAATGAATCAAAAAGCCAAGGAAATAGGTGCTGTAAATACCCATTTTGTTAATCCAAACGGAATGCATGACGACAATCATTATACAACCGCAAGAGATTTGTCTACAATCGCATTTTACGCTATGAAACTTCCTCTTTTTAAGGAAACTGTGGCTAAAACGGAATATCAGCTTGACGTAACGAATAAGCATAGTAAATGGCCTGTCCTTGGAACATCAAACAAATTACTGTACAGAAAATCCAAATTCTTTACAAAGATAACTGGAATAAAAACAGGTTACACAACTCAGGCAGGACATAATCTTGTAGCCTCAGCTATAAACAATGACGGCACAGAGCTAATTGCAGTTGTAATGGGTGTATATGGAGCAAATTCTAAGGTAAGAGTTGAGGATTACTGCCAGAGACTGCTTGAATATGGATTAGCTAATTATAAAGAACAACCAATAATTGAAAGCAATCAGATTATAAAAAATAATATTCCTGTTAAGGATGCCAAGGATTCTTTAACCGTGAACGCTGTCACTGCACAACGTATAAGTTCCATACTTCCTCTGTACGATAATGAATCATGGAATTTGTCCAGGGAAGAACATGTAAATACACAGCTGACAGCCCCTATAAAGAAAGGGCAGATACTTGGATATATTGAATATAAAAAAGACGGTATATCTCTCGGGAAAACAGATGTCATAGCCTCAAATGATGTTGAACTTAGCAGCAAGGCAAAGTTTAATAAAGATTTAAATAACTTTATTAAAAATTCGATTTTATTTAAGCTGATTATAGCTGTTTTAATTCTGGCTTTACTACTGGTTATATTACGTCTGGTACTTAGAAGAGTCTCAAAAACTAAAAGAAGAAAATACAGAAAATATTAATCATTAACTCCTTTGATTCATTAAATTTGACAGAACGCTGCAATGTTATATAATAGTTTAATGTGTAAATGTCCTCATTTTATAATTTATTAGGGGGTTATGATGATTCATCAGCCTATTTATAACGTAAGACAAATCAGCGATCTCAAGGATATGGTCGAACAGAGCACTAAATTATTTTCCGAAAAAACTGCCTTTCGTGTTAAACAAGAAGATTCAGTCTATAAATCTATAACTTATAAAGAATTTAAATCAGATTTGGATTCACTGGGAACAGCTTTTATAAAACTTGGCTTAAAGGACGCAAATATTGCAGTAATTGGTGAAAACAGGTATGAATGGTGCCTTACCTATCTGGCAACAGTTTGCGGAGTCGGAGTAATCGTACCGCTTGATAAGGAACTCCCGGTTAATGAGATAGAAAATCTTTTAAGTTTTTCTGCAACAAGAGCTATAATTTACTCAGGAAAACTTAAAGAAGAAATTTTAAGCATTGCAGATAAATTACCTGATTTAAAGTATTTGATAAACATGGACCTTGCAGACAATTCCGAAAAAGAACTTTCATTTATCAAACTTTTACAAGAGGGTAACAAAACTGTTCTTTCTGGAAATAGGGATTTTATTGATGCAAAAATAAATCCCGATGTTATGAGTATACTTCTTTTTACTTCAGGAACGACAGGACACGCAAAAGGAGTAATGCTGTCACATAAGAATATAGCTTATGATATAGTTGCAGTTTGCCAGTCACTCCATATTAGCAGCAATGACTCGGTTCTTTCAATTCTGCCTCTTCACCACACATATGAATGTACGGCAGGCTTTCTTGTAATGATATATAACGGTTGTTCAATAGCTTTTAATGAAGGGCTTAAGCATATTGTAAAAAACCTTAAAGAAACCAGACCTACAATCCTTATGCTCGTTCCTCTTATACTTGAAAACATGCATAAAAAAATATGGGAAAAGGCTTCCAAGGATGGTTTAAAAACTAAGCTTAAATTTGGTATGCTGCTCAGCCGCCTACTTTATAAAACATTGAAAATAGATATAAGACGGAAGCTTTTCAATGACATTCATCAAAACGTAGGTGGAAACTTAAGACTTATTATAGCTGGTGCCGCTGCAATTGATCCAAAGGTATCAAAAGCCTTCAGAACTTTTGGAATCATGGCTGTTCAGGGTTATGGTCTTACTGAGTGTTCACCTATTGTTTCGGTCAACAGAGAAATAGAATTCAGGGATGATTCTATTGGCCAGCCTCTACCAGGTATACAAATGAAAATTATGAATGCCGACAGTGATGGAATTGGTGAAATTTATGTAAAAGGTGATAATGTAATGCTTGGTTACTATAAAAATGAAGAAGCTACTAAAGCCATATTAAGCGAAGATGGATGGTTAAATACAGGTGACCTTGGGAAAGTACTAAAAAATGATTTTTATATCATTACAGGCCGCAAAAAGAATGTTATAGTAACTAAAAACGGCAAAAATGTGTTCCCTGAGGAAGTTGAGTCATATCTTAATAAAAGTCCATATATACTTGAATCCATGGTCTATGGCAAGGACAGCGAGAATGGCCTGGAAACTCTTGTTTGTGCACAGGTTGTCCCAGATTTTGATGCTGTAAAAGAAAAATTGAAAATTGAAAATCCTACGCAGGATGATATATACAAACTGCTTCAGCTTGAAGTAAAATATGCAAACAGGAACATGCCATTATATAAGCATGTACGGGAATTTACAATACGTGAAACAGAGTTCCAAAAAACAACCACGAGAAAAATTAAACGATATCTTGAAATTCTGCCGTTAATAAAGAAAAGTAACTAAACAAAAAGGGACATTTAAATGTCCCTTTTTTATTTGAGTTAAGTTTTATCTAACAACAATATTTACTAGTTTTCCGGGAACCCCGATTACCTTTACTATCTGTTTCCCATCTATAAGAGCTTTAACCCTTTCATCAGCAAGTGCGGTATTTTCAGTATCCTCCTTACTTAATCCGGAGGCTACCATAATCTTTTCCCTAACCTTACCGTTAAGCTGAATTGCAATTTCTATCTGGTCTTCTATAGTCTTGCTTTCATCCCATCCTGGCCATGCTTGCTGATATGCCCTTCCGCCAAACTTGTTCAAGTTCCAAAGTTCATCCGATATATGAGGAGCAACAGGATTCAGCAGCTTCAGGAAAGTTTTGAACTCAGCGTGGTTTACCTTACCTTTAGCATAGAAATCGTTAAGCAGTGACATCATACTTGCGATTGCTGTATTAAATTTCATGCTGTCAAAATCTTCACTAACCTTCTTTATTGTCTTATGCATTGATGTCTCTAGGTCTTTGGAATATTCATTTCCTTCAGTGAGCATGCCCTGGAGTTTCCATATTCTGTCAAGGAAGCGTCTACAGCCCTTAACACCATTCATGGACCATGGAGCGCTCTTTTCAAAGTCTCCTATAAACATTTCATAAAGCCTCAATGTATCTGCACCATATTCATCTATTATCTCATCAGGGTTTACTACATTACCCCTCGACTTGGACATCTTTTCATTATTTTCTCCAAGTATCATACCGTGAGATGTTCTTTTCTGATATGGTTCAGGAGTTGGTACTACACCGCAGTCAAACAGGAACTTATGCCAGAACCTTGAATATAAAAGATGTAAAGTTGTGTGTTCCATTCCACCGTTGTACCAATCGACAGGCAGCCAGTAATCAAGGTTTTCTTTGCTTGCAAGTGCATTTTTATTATTAGGATCCGTATATCGAAGGAAATACCATGAAGAACCTGCCCATTGGGGCATTGTATCAGTTTCACGTTTGGCCTTGCCTCCACATTTAGGACAGGTAGTTTCTACCCATTCAGTCATATTGGCAAGCGGAGATTCTCCGTTATCTGTGGGTTCATAGCTCTCCACTTCAGGAAGAAGCAAAGGCAGTTCGCTTTCAGGTATAGGAACCCATCCGCAATTCTCACATTCTACAAGCGGAATCGGTTCTCCCCAATATCTCTGACGTGAAAATACCCAGTCCCTAAGCTTATAGTTGACTTTTTTTGTACCAATACCCTTTTCACTAAGCCAATCACTTATCTTAACCTTGGCATCCTTAACTTCAAGCCCATTAAGGAATTCAGAATTTATCATTTTTCCGCTTTCGATATCAGTAAATGCTTCTTCTTCTATATTTCCGCCGGCTACAACCTCTATAACAGGCAGGTTGAATTTCCTTGCAAATTCCCAGTCTCTTGTATCATGACCTGGAACAGCCATAATTGCTCCTGTTCCATAGGATACAAGTACATAATCTGATACCCAGATAGGTATCTCCTTGCCGTTTACAGGGTTTATAGCTTTAATACCCTTAATTTCAACACCGGTTTTTTCCTTAACCAGTTCAGTTCTTTCAAAATCCGATTTTTTGGATGCAGCATCCTGATATTCCTCTACTTCAGATATGTTGCTTATCCTGCCCTTATATTTCTCTACAAATGGATGTTCAGGTGAAATTACCATATATGTAACGCCAAAAAGCGTATCCGGGCGTGTTGTATATACTCTTAGCTTTTCACCGGTCGTTGTTCCAAAGTCTATCTCCATACCGGTTGAACGTCCAATCCAATTTTTTTGCTGAATTTTTACCCTCTCAATATAATCAAGGATATCAAGGTCATTAATCAACCTTTCAGCATATTCCGTAATTTTGAGCATCCACTGGTTCTTAACTTTTCTGACTACTTCACCGCCGCAACGTTCGCAAACACCATTAACAACTTCCTCATTAGCAAGCCCTACCTTGCATTGTGTGCACCAGTTGATAGATGTTTCTTTCTTATATGCGAGTCCTTTTTCAAACAGCTTAAGGAATATCCATTGAGTCCATTTATAATACTCCGGATCTGTCGTATTTATTTCTCTTGACCAGTCAAAAGAAAAACCAAGAGCTTTAAGCTGCGATTTGAACCTGGCTACATTTATTTCAGTTACTTTTTTCGGGTGAATTTTATTCTTTATTGCGTAGTTTTCAGTAGGAAGTCCAAAAGCATCCCAGCCAATAGGATACAATACATTGTAACCTTGCATTCTTTTCTTTCTTGAAACTATATCAAGCGCAGTATACGGCCTTGGATGACCAACATGTAACCCCTGTCCTGACGGATATGGGAATTCAATCAAGGTATAAAACTTTTCCTTTGTCTTGTCATCAGATGCATGGAACGCACCTTCTTCTTCCCAAATGTCCTGCCACTTTTTTTCTATTTCTTTCGGATTGTACTCATTCATTGTCCTTAACACATCCTTATATATTTAAATAAAAAATTATTTATTACTTACAACTCCATCAGACCATAATCTTTCAAGATTATAAAAGCCTCTGTCTTCTTCATGGAATATATGAACTATTACCTCACCATAATCTACAAGTATCCAACGTGCACTGTTATAACCTTCCTGGTGGAAATACCTGTAACCCAGTTCCTCCATCTTTTCTTCGAGTCCGTCTGCAATAGATTTTATATGTGTAGTAGAGGTACCATGGCATATTATAAAATAGTCTGCAAGTATTGATATACCATGTATATCGATAACATTAACATCTTTAGCTTTTTTATCCTCAAGGATTGCAGTCATTTTTTCAATTAAGCTGTTTATTTCCATATGTCCTTCCTTTCAAAGTATTAACATAATTTATAGTTTAAATAAGTACTTAAGGTCTGTAATCATCTCCGATAATTAATGTCACATCAAATCTTGAACTTGGATCATTCTGTTTTACAATCTTTCCGGATTTAAGTATACTCCGGACCTTTTCACCTGCTTTTGAATTATTCCATTCAATTATAATTGTACTTTGAGTTGCATTTGTATTTTCATAGCCTGCGCTTACTACAAAGCCAGCAGATTCAAAGGTTGTTCTTAACTGCTCAGTAAGAGTTTTAACTGTGCTTCTGTTGATTATCTGAATTTTTGTTTTTGCTGGAATTCCGCTCTCATCCTTTGTATTCTTTTTTACAGTAGTGTCACTATTCACCTTATCATTATCATTTTTATAATTTACCTTATCAAAGCCTGTGTCTTCCTCAACTGTTGTTTGAGTTGATTCAGGCTGCTTTTGACTTGATTGTGCAGTTTGGCTTCCCAAATGAAGCAGCCTTGAGTCTTTAGCAAAATTAAATGCAACTACTGTAAACAGTATAGCAATAATAATAGTGCCCGCCATAAAATATACTAATCTAAAATAAAGTTTCTTATTTATCTTCATACAAATCCCCCAAAAATAACCTAATTTCTTTTTTCCATGGTTTTTATCAGAATAGAATTCCTAGCATTTATAGTATCGGGGTGAACCAGCAATCCCCGTGAAACTACAAACCTGATAGTCCTATCCAGAGAAAAAATCATTGCACCGTCAATATTTTTGTATGCAAGCTGCCTCGCTTCTTCAATTCCCGGAAAACTTCTTCCTGGTTCTATATAATCTGCAATATAAATAACTTTAGCCATCAGATCCATGTTCTCATGTCCTGTTGTATGCCATCTGACTGCATTCAGAATTGTTTCATCCGTTATACCATACTGTTCCTCGGCCAATTTGGCTCCCAAAGGACCATGGAGGAGTTCTGGCTGAATTTTGCAAACATTTGATATCTCTATGTTAAATCTATCACACTCTAAAAATACATCGTTTCCTCTAATTTCACGTGCACAATCATGTATAAGACCAGCCAATGCAGCCTTATTTACATCCAGCCCATAAGTTCTTGCAAGTTTCCCGGCTGTATCCATAACATTTAGCGAGTGTTTATATCTTTTAGGAGACAACTTCTCCATCAACACATTTTTTATTTCATCTATAGTCATTAACAAACTCCACTAATTCAAATTTAAATGTATAAACCATTAACTTTAATATATTCCTCAACACATTCAGGTACTAAATATTTTATTGTTCTGTTTTCATGAACCCTTTCTCTTATACTTGTAGACGATATATCAATAAGTTGTGTTTTTGTAATTGTTATTCTGGCATTAAACTCACGTTTAAGCCTGTCCGCTTCTTCAATCAATTTAGCAGTATTATAGCCGGGTCTTGTTGCAACAATAAAATCACATATTTTAAATAAACCTACAGGATCTTTCCATTTTGGAAGATCCCAAACCACATCGGCACCAGTGATGAAAAAAAAGTCAGTTTCTTTTTCATACTGCTGTTTTAAATAATTCATAGTATCTATAGTATATATATAACCTTCCCGATCAAGCTCAATTCTTGATATATCAAAGCTATCATTAGATGCAATAGCCAGTTTGACCATGTTAAACCGGTGTTCAGGCATTGTAACCCTGTAACCTGATTTATGCGGGGGTTTTCCTGTAGGTACGAATATTATTTTATCAAGGTTGTGCCTTTCCCTTATCTCCTCGGATATAATCAAATGTCCGTTGTGAATTGGATCAAAGGTTCCGCCTGAAATTCCAATGCGCTTTTTATTTACTGACACTTGAACTAACCTTTCATTTGCTCATTTTAAAACACATTATAACATAACATGAGTTTTTCATAAAGAATAAAACCTTTATTTATCATTATAATTTAATATTATTACATTTTATAAGAGGTTTAAATTTACACTTAAAAGAATTGAACAGTTTTCCGATATATAATTTAGCGATTATATGCAACATAAAGCTAGGTGCAGTAAAAATAAAATATATTTAACCCCATAAGAAAGTGTTTAAGCACTTTTTGTGTCCTATGAAACAGTTCATTTGGCACATCGGGGACATGGAGGTTAATATGTCTGAAACAAGTCCAACGGATATAAGAAAAAAACTTCTTGAGCTTCAGAATGAGCTTCTTAAAGGTGTAATAGAAAAAGGTGAACAGCCACCTCAGAATTCTGAAAACAAACAAGCAGTTAAAGAACCCATTGCCAATAGCCCACGCACTAAGGAAGTTCATCCTATAGATGAAAATGGTTTGGCAGCCATTCTAAAAGAAATGTATAAAAACCAGGTAAAAATAATCACATTATTACAGGAAATAAATAACAAAATGAAATGACATGAAAAAAAGAAGTGTAGGATTTTTAAATCTTACACTTCTTTAGCTTTGATTACTTAACACCTATGTCTTTCCGGTAATGCATATTTGTAAATGAAATTTTATCAACTGCTTTATATGCTTTTTTAATGGCTTCATCAAGCGAAGGTCCTGTAGCTGCTACACCCAGTACTCTTCCACCTGCTGTATAGTACATTCCATTCTCTAGTTTAGTACCTGAATGGAATACGTTAATGTCTTTTTCACTTAAGGCATTATCCAGACCGCTTATTTCATAGCCGGTCTGATACTTTTGCGGATACCCTCCTGAGGCCATTATAATACACACACCCGCATCCATCTTCCACTTAATTTCCATATCTGAAAGTTTCTCATCAATTACTGCATTGAATATTTCAATTATATCCGAGTCAAGTCTTGGAAGTACCGCCTGTGTTTCTGGGTCTCCAAACCTTGCATTATATTCAAGTACCTTGGGACCATCCTTTGTAAGCATAAGCCCAAAATACAAAACACCTTTGAAGGTTCTTCCCTCTTTTTTCATTGCATCAACAGTAGTCCTATATACATTTTTCATACAGTAATCGGCTATTTCATCGGTGTATAGTTTACTTGGGGAAAACGCACCCATTCCGCCCGTATTTAAGCCTTTGTCAAAATCAAGCGCTCTTTTGTGATCCTGGGCACTGACCATGGGTACTACAGTTGTGCCATCAGTAAAAGCCAGAACAGAGACTTCAGGCCCTGTTATGAATTCTTCTATAACTACTTTATTACCGGCAGCACCGAAAACCTTATCTTCCATTATACTGTTTACAGCATCCCTTGCCTCTTCAAAATCCACAGCAATAATAACTCCTTTTCCTAGGGCCAAGCCATCTGCTTTGACAACCACCGGGAATTTATTCTGTGTTTTTATATATTCCACAGCCTTATTGCTATCATCAAAGACTTCATATGCAGCTGTTGGGATATTGTATTTCTTCATTAAATCCTTTGAAAAAACTTTGCTAGCTTCAATTATCGCAGCATTTTTTCTAGGTCCAAAGGCTCTTATTCCCTTCTCCTCCATTGCATCAACCATGCCTGCCGCAAGCGGATCATCAGGTGCTACAACAACAAGGTCAATTGCCTTTTCTATTGCAAAGGAAACCATCTTTTCAATTTCCATTGCCTTAATGGGTACACATTCAGCTAATTGAGCTATTCCACCGTTTCCAGGTGCACAATATATTTTCTCGGCTAATGGGCTTTGAGCGATTTTCCATACTAAAGCATGCTCACGTCCACCGCTTCCAACTACAAGAATCTTCATAAAATATACCTCCTAAATTGTTACCTCTAACTAAAGCTAAGAAATTAAGATATGTAACCACATTGTCAACGTAATATAACTAAAACAAGGTTGAAGTTTAACCTCCAACCTTGAGTAAGCTTCATTAATTAGTGTTTGAAGTGTCTCATACCTGTAGCAACCATTGCAATACCATACTTGTTGCAGGTATCGATTGATAACTGATCTCTTATTGATCCACCAGGTTGTATTATGGCGCTTATACCTGCCTGCGCTGCAGCTTCAACACTGTCTGGGAATGGGAAGTACGCATCAGATGCAAGTACTCCGCCCTGTGCTCTTTCCTTTGCATATTCAAGTGCAATTTTAGTGGATGTTACTCTGTTTGTCTGTCCAGGACCAACTCCGATTGTGCGCTTATCCTTTACAACTACTATAGCATTAGATTTGGTATGCTTTACTACCTTCATTGCAAATATAAGGTCCTCAAGCTGCTGGTCGGAAGGTTTTTTGTCAGTCATAACTTTGATTTCTTCTCTATTTACTACTTCACTATTTATATTCTGAACCAGGAGTCCGCCTGCAACCTTCTTCATGTCATATGTATCAGAAGGAAGCTTTTCGGCTACTGTTTCAAGCTGCAAAAGCCTCATGTTCTTTTTTGTTTCAAGTATTTCGAAAGCTTCTTTGCTAAAGGAAGGAGCAATAATTATTTCAAGGAATGTCTTAATCATTTCCTCTGCAGTCTTAGCATCTATTTCTCTGTTTGCTGCTACAATTCCGCCATATATTGAAACAGGGTCAGATTCATAAGCATTGATGTAAGCATCATAGATGTTTTGTGCACTGGCTACACCACAAGGATTTGCATGTTTTACAGCTACAACTGTAGGTTCATCAAATTCCTTTAAAAGTTCGATAGCACCATTTGCATCGTTTATGTTGTTATATGAAAGTTCCTTACCATGAAGCTGTTTTGCCGAAGTAAGGCATCCTGCATTCTTTCCGACTTCCTTATAAAATACCGCCTTCTGATGCGGATTTTCTCCGTACCTCATGTCCTGAACCTTTTCAAATGTCAGAGTTAAGGTTTCGGGGAATGATTCATCACCAAGCTGTTTTCTAAGATATGACGCTATGAGCGTATCATAATGGGAAGTATGTTCAAAAACCTTGTAGGCCAGTCTGAATTTTGTTTTAACTGAAACATCTCCTGTGGATTTCACTTCGTCGAGTACTGTTGAATAATCTGCCGGATCAACAATAACAGCCACATCCTGGTAATTCTTGGCTGCAGCACGGAGCATTGTAGGTCCGCCTATATCTATGTTTTCTATTGCTTCAGCAAGAGTTACGTCATCCTTTAGAACTGTTTTTTTGAAAGGATAAAGATTGATAACAACCATATCTATCGGGTCTATCCCCAGTTCCTTTATCTGCTTCATATGATCGGGATTACTCCTTATTGCAAGAAGTCCTCCATGTACTTTAGGATGTAAAGTTTTTACCCTTCCATCAAGACATTCCGGAAATCCAGTAATATCTGAAACATTGATAACATTAATGCCTGCATCTGCAAGTGCCTTAGCTGTTCCACCTGTTGAAAGTATTTCTGCCCCCTGCTTTACTAACTCGTTCGCAAGCTCAATAACGCCCGTTTTATCGGACACACTTATAAGAACACGTTTAATCATAACTCCTCCTTACCCGGGTTACCTAACTAAGGAACCCCATTAATATATTTAAAATAAAATCCTAAGCTTTGTTATTAAGTATTATAACCTTACGGCCTTCCAGCTTGAGTCTGCCTTCCGAATAAAGCTTTATTGCTTCAGGCAGTATTTCCCATTCTGCTTCTTCCATAACCCTTTTCTGCAGTGTTTCAGGTGTATCATCAGGCTTTACATAAACAGCCTTTTGAAGAATAATTGGACCTGAATCATACTCAAGTTCCACAAAATGTACTGTGGCACCTGTTACCTTAACTCCGTATTCCAGAGCCTTTTGATGAGGTATTATCCCATAAAAGCCTTTACCGCAGAACGAAGGTATAAGTGACGGGTGTATATTTATAATTCTATGTTTATATTCGCTGTTGAAGTGTTCGCCGGCCATAGATAAAAAGCCTGCCATAACTATCAAATCAGTATTATATTTTTTGAAATGCTCAACCAGGGCTTTGTCATACTCGTCAATACCAGCGTAATTCTTTCTGGGAATTGCAGCTGAAGGAATATCATGCTTCGCAGCACGTTCAAGAGCATAGACACCTGTTCTACTTGAAACAACAGTTACTATACGGCAATTATTCAAATACCCACTCTCTATCTTATCTATAATTGCCTGAAGATTTGTTCCGCCCCCTGATACAAGAACTCCTATATTTAACATATGTCTACTCCGGCCTCTCCTTTAACAACTTCGCCAATCAAATATGCCTGCTCAGATTGTTTGTTCAAATAGCCGAGAACTTCAGATGCTTGTTCGCTGTTAACAGCAAGAACCATACCGATACCCATATTAAAAGTGTTGTAAATATCTCTTTCTCCCATGTTTCCAAGCTTCTGGAGCAATGTAAAAATAGGAAGCACCGGCCATGTACCTTTATTTATTTTAACGCGTAAACCTTCTGGAATCATTCGTGGAATATTCTCAATGAAACCTCCGCCAGTTATGTTGGAGATACCTTTAATTTCATATTTGGAAACTAAATCGAGAATTGTTTTAACATATAGCTGAGTTGGCCTTAAAAGAGTTTCGCCCAGCTTTTCTCCAAGGCTTTCTATATATTCATCAAGTTTCTCTTTTGTTGGGCTGAGCAGCTTTCTGACAAGAGAATATCCATTGCTGTGAAGGCCTGAAGAAGCAAGACCTATAAGTTTATTGCCCTCAATTATGCTTTTTCCGTTGATTATTTTTTCCTTATCAACAATTCCTACTGCAAAACCTGCCATATCATATTCATCTTCAGGATAAAAGCCTGGCATTTCGGCAGTTTCTCCACCAATTAAGGAGCAGCCTGATTGAACGCAGCCATCTGAAACTCCCTTAACAATGCTTGCAATCTTTTCAGGCTTGTTTTTTCCTGTTGCAATATAATCAAGGAAGAAAAGAGGTTCTGCACCGCTGCATACAATATCATTTACACACATTGCAACACAATCTATCCCTACTGTATCGTGCCTATCCATCAAAAAAGCAATTTTGAGCTTTGTTCCTACTCCATCTGTTCCCGATACTAAAACCGGATCTTTATATTTATCCTTGTTTAATGAAAACAAGCCACCAAAACCGCCTATATCCGTTAAAACCTCCGGTCTGAAAGTCTTTGTAACATGCTTTCTCATGAGTTTAACAGACTCATAACCAGCTTCAACATCAACACCGGAATCCTTATATGTTGTCATACCTTTTACCTCCAATAAATAAATTTAAAGTTATCTTATCCCACAGGAGAATTTATCGCCTTCGCCCGGAACTTCCATAGGATAATCCCCGTTAAAACATGCAGTACAGAATGAACATTTTGCATTAACAGGTGTTTTTAAAAGTCCTTCCAAGCTTATATAACCAAGACTGTCCGCACCAATCAATTCTCTGATCTCATCAATTGAATGGTTGCATGCCACCAGTTCCTTTGTGGAGGGAGTATCTATACCAAAATAGCACGGATGCATGTATGGCGGTGAGGTGATCCTCATATGAACCTCTTTAGCCCCTGCATTTTTGAGCATCTGAACTATTCTTTTTGTTGTTGTTCCTCTTACAATGGAATCATCAATAAGCACTATACGCTTACCTTCTATTGTTTCCTTGATAGCATTGAATTTTATTCTTACGCCCAGTTCTCTCTGACTCTGCTGCGGCTGTATAAAAGTTCTGCCTATATATCTGTTCTTTAAAAGTCCCTGTCCGTAAGGTATACCTGATTCAATTGAGTATCCGAGGGCAGCATTTACTCCACCGTCAGGAACTCCTACAACTACATCAGCCTCAACAGGATGTTCCTGTGCAAGTATTTTACCTGCTTCCATTCTTGCAGTATGAACACTCACACCATCAATATAGCTGTCAGGTCTTGCGATATAAACGAATTCAAATATGCAAAGCCTAGATTTTGCAGGTACCGGAGTCTGTATTGATTCAATTCCGTCTTCACCGATTAAAATTATCTCTCCAGGATTTACATCTCTGATAAATTCTGCTCCAACTGCGTCAAGAGCACAAGTTTCTGAAGCAAGTATATAAGAATTATCAAGCTTGCCTAAACAAAGAGGTCTTATACCCAAAGGATCCCTAATACCTATGAGCCTTTTGGGGGTAAGTATGGCTAACGCATAGGAACCTCTTACTTCTTCCATCATTCTCTTAATTGTTTCTTCTATATTTAAGCTTTGTATTCTATGTCTGGATAGTATATTAAGAATAACTTCTGAATCGTTTGTTGTTTGGAAAATTGCCCCGTCTTCCTCAAGCTTCTGCCTGATATCAGCGGCATTCACCAGATTTCCGTTATGCGCCAGGGCCATTTGTCCATTTCTGTACTTGATTACCATTGGCTGGGCATTTTCCCTAAGGCTTGCACCAGTGGTAGAATACCTTACATGACCGATAGCGGATTTACCTTTAAGGTGATTCATAATTACATCGTTAAAAACATCTGAAACAAGTCCCATATCTTTATGATGAAATATGGTACCATTATCATTTACAGCAATTCCGGCACTTTCCTGTCCTCTGTGCTGCAGAGCATACAGGGCGTAATAAGTAAGCCGTGCTACATCATGATTATCATTATCATATATTCCAAAAACTCCACACTCATCATGAAGTTCGTCTGAAATCATAAAATTATTCATAAATGACCCTTTCTAATTACATAAAAGAAAAATATTCAATATAAATTAAAATCTTATAGTTCTAAAAGCTTTTCCTTTAGTGCTTTATCCTTTTCTTCAACCTTTCGTGCCAATTCTGCTTTATAATCCTTCATTTTGGATCTCAATTCAGGATATGCAGTGGAGAGAATCTGTACTGCCAGCAATGCAGCATTCTCGGAGCCATCAATTGCAACTGTTGCAACAGGTATTCCACTTGGCATCTGAACTATTGATAGCAGGGAATCCATTCCATCCATGGTTGAAGATTTTACGGGAATTCCTATAACAGGCAGAGGGGTATATGCCGCAAGTACTCCCGGAAGGTGTGCTGCTTTACCGGCAGCAGCTATGATAACCTCAATTCCGTTCTGTTCTGCATTTTTTGCAAATTGTGAAGCCTTATCCGGTGTTCTGTGTGCTGAGCAGACCATTACTTCGGCTTCTATTCCGAATGTTTTCAGTAATTTTATACAGTTCTTCAATACGGGAAGATCAGAATCACTTCCCATAACAATTGCAACCTTTGGTGTTTTCATTTTTACCTCCATTTTAACATTTATTTATTATTTTTAGACTTCAGATTGTTAAAACCTCATATTTTTGAGGGCTTAAAAATCTGAAGTCCGCCTTTTGGACGGACTTCGTTATATCATTTAAAGTATTTGAAGAGCATCAACAACGTACTTTAGAACAAACAATGCTGTTACTATATACATTATCGGATGAACCTCTTTTGCTTTACCCTTGAATATCTTAGCTATTACATAGAATATGAAGCCTGCTGCAACACCGCTTGCTATGCTATATGCAAATGGCATTACAACTGCTGTGAAGAAAGCTGAAGCTGCATCCTCAAAGGTATCCCATTTAACCTTTGCAAGGGATTCCATCATCAGGATACCAACTACAATCAGTGCTGGTGAAGTTGCTGCTGATGGTACTATTGAAACTAATGGATATAAGAACAAACATGCTATAAAGAGGACTGCAGTGGTTACTGATGTTAAGCCTGTTCTTCCGCCTGCTTCTATACCTGCTGCACTTTCTACATAGGTTGTTGTATTACTAGTTCCGAAAACCGCACCTATTGATGTTGCAGTAGCATCAGCAAACAATGCTTTATCAAGCTTTGAGGAGAAACCCTTTCCTTTATGAAGCGCTTCTTCATCTTTTGTATCGAAGATACCAGTTTTTCTACCTGTTCCAAGGAAGGTTCCTATTGTATCAAACGTATCCGCAAGACTGAATGCAATTATAAGCATAATAATCTTAAACAATTGTGATGGATCACTAAATAACCCGAACACATCAAAGTGTCCTAATGTTGGTGTAGGATCCGGAGGTAAAAAGTTTGTACTTGCTATATCAAGATTTGTAACTCCCATAGGAATTCCTATTATTGTAGTTGCAAGAATTCCGATAAGTATCGATCCTTTTACTTTTAATAGCATCAACACTACAATAATAACAACACCTATTAGTGCAAGTACAGATGCTTTGTCAGTAAAATTAACCAGTGAAGGAACTACTTTTGAAAAAGCGCCAGTAGCATCAGGTTTGCTATCTGGTGTAAAATTCAACAGGTGAGAATCCATAAAGCCTATGTATGCAATAAACAGGCCGATACCACCACTTATGGCATATTGAAGTGATTCAGGAATTGCAAGAATAATTGCCTTTCGAATTTTTGTAACAGTTATAAGGATGTTGATAATACCGCAAATGAATACTATTCCCAGTGCCTGCCACCACGGAATCTTCATTGCAAAACATACTGTAAAGGTAAAGAAAGCATTCATTCCCATTCCAGGTGCAAGTGCATATGGAACGTTTGCTACAAGACCCATTATCAGTGTGGCTACAACCGCAGCTACTATTGTAGCTGTCATTACAGCACCCTTGTCCATTCCTGTTTTAGAAAGAATGTCGGGGTTTACAAAAATGATGTAAGCCATAGTGAAGAATGTTGTAAGACCTGCAGCCATTTCTCTTCTTACTGTCGTACCATTTTCCTGCAGTTTGAAAAACTTGTTCATTCGTAACTTTCCCCTTCCTTAATGTAATAAGATAATGCCTATACTTACAACAGGAATTTTAACCTGTCAAAGTCAACCTTGAACTGTACACATCAGGTAGGACATTGGATGCCTTTAATTATCTATTTGCTAATAATCAAGTAATATGCATAACGTATTTGTCCAAAAGAATTCAGTAGTTAGTATTTGTATTATTGTAAATAAAAAACAAGCTTTTTCACATTAATAATACTATCAAAAAGCAAAATGGTTTGTCAATAAAAAGAGCCTGAAAAATCGAACGTTTTTGAATATTTATTAATTAATATTCGAAAATAACTATGTTTTTTAGTAAATCTTATTAAATATTTGAATTATGTAAATATGTGGAATTGTCTATATTTTAAAAGTAAAAATGTTTATCTATAGAGGCTCAAATAATCAAATACAGATATTATGTACTCCAATTTAATCATAAATCACGGTATAATCTATTTATATCGTAATTACGCGTACATTCTTAATATTGCTTGGTTTTTATAAAGATATCACTATAAAAGAATAAAGCATATGATTTATAAATTATAAAAACAATATAATAAACAAATCCGAATATTAAAACGCTGCACAGTTTACCTGTTTAGCAATTTATAAACTAGAACAGCTTTATATATTCGACAGCGTATGCAAGAAGCGGAAGAGTTATGACAGATAGTATCGTAGTTACAAAAATGCCTTCAGAAGCAAATTTACAATCAGAATCATACTGGTTTGCAAGAGCAGCTATTATTGTACCTGCAGGCATTCCAAGCTGCAAAACCACAATCTTTTTAATAAACGGATCGGGAAGAACCCCAAAAAGAGAAAGAACAACAAACGCAAGAGCAGGAATAATCAGGAGTTTAATAAAAGCCAGTACAAAATGGGGATATCTTTCAATCATACCTTTAATTCCGCCGATTTTAATTTCAGATAGTATTAAACCTATAAAAATCATTGATATATATATAGTGGTTTTACCAAGCGGATTGAACGCATCGTTCAGGACCCTGTAAATTTTACCGGCGAAAGGATTCACTGATACAAGATGTTGAAAATTAATTGCCGTCAAAAAAATACCTACTGCGAAGGCTATTGTGTTTCCATTAACAAGATGTTTTATATTGTCTTTCCATTGTGTTGTGTTATGCCTGTTCACAAGATATATGCCCAGCGTCCATAAGAGTATGTCACTTGCCAGATTAAAGAATATAGCATAAATAATTCCCTGGTCACCATACAAAGCAGTTAGTAGAGGAAATGCCATAAATACAATATTTCCAAAGGTAGAACTCATACAGTAAATATTGGTAGCCGGTCCCTTAAGACCTAGCCTGCGTGACATAAAAAAGCCTGCAGCAAGAGATATAGACAGAAATAGAATTGCAAAACCGAATATATACAGACCGTTTACTATAGTTTTGCCGCTGAAGCTGTAACCTGCCATTGTAGTAACAATAAGCAAAGGCATGGTGAGCTTGACTATTAGTCTTGATAACACATTTGAAGTTTCCTTTGGCAGAAAACTCTTTTTGCCTGCAATAAAACCGGTAAGCCCCAAAAATGTAAGTATTATTATCTGTCTAATTATAATGTCTGTTTGCTGCATAATAACCTCAATTCCCCAAAAGTGCCAAAGATCATATCTCTGGCACTCGGGGCTAGTATTTTCTTATTCCCACTCTATAGTTGCCGGTGGTTTACTTGTAATATCATAAACAATTCTGTTCACATGCTTAACTTCATTTACAATCCTGTTTGAAACCTTCTCAAGAATATCATAGGGTATTCTTGCCCAGTCTGCAGTCATGAAATCTGTAGTAGTTACAGCCCTTAATGCTAGAGTATAGTCATAGGTTCTTTCATCTCCCATAACTCCTACACTACGCATACCTGTAAGCACGGTAAAGTATTGGTTAATATCCTTGGAAAGTCCTGAATTCTTAATTTCTTCACGGAATATATAATCGGAATCTCTTACAATTTCAAGTTTTTCCCTTGTTATATCTCCAATTATTCTTATTGCAAGACCTGGTCCGGGGAAAGGCTGTCTCCACACTATGTCAGCCGGTATATCCAGTTCTTCTCCAACTTTCCTTACTTCATCCTTAAATAAATTACGCAGAGGTTCTATTATTTCCTTGAAGTCAACATAATCGGGAAGTCCTCCGACATTGTGATGGCTCTTTATAACAGCTGCATCACCTTTTCCGCTTTCAATTACATCAGGGTAAATTGTTCCTTGTACAAGGAAATCAACTTTTCCTATTTTTTTAGCCTCAACTTCAAATACTCTTATAAATTCCTCACCGATTATCTTTCTTTTTCTTTCAGGGTCTGTAACACCTGCAAGTTTTTCAAGGAATCTGTCCTCTACATTTGCTCTAACAAAGTTTATATCATATTGTGTAGTGAATACTTTTTCAACCTGGTCGCCTTCAAATTTCCTTAAAAGACCATGATCAACAAAAATACATGTAAGCTGTCTTCCGATAGCGCGGCTGATAAGTACAGCAGCTACAGACGAATCAACGCCGCCAGATAATGCGCAAAGTACCTTTTTATCTCCAACCTTTTCTTTTATATCTTTTATTGACTGTTCAACAAAGGATGACATCTTCCAATCACCGGAACAACCGCATACCTTAAACAGGAAGTTATTAAGAATTTCTTTTCCTTTAGGAGTATGAACAACTTCAGGATGGAACTGTACCCCATAAAAAGATTTGTCTACATTTTCCATTGCTGCAGCAGGACAATTGTCTGAACCAGCCGATATTTTAAAGCCTTCAGGAAGCTTATTAACGAAGTAGGTATGGCTCATCCAGCATACAGTGTTACTTTCTACATCTGAAAAAAGCTTGCTGCAACAATCCAGCTTTATTTCAGCCTTTCCGTATTCTCTTTGCTCAGCCCTTTTAACTTCTCCACCCAGCATAACGCTCATAAGCTGCATTCCATAGCATATACCGAGAATCGGAACACCCAGATTAAATATTTCTTTATCACAGAAGGGAGCATTCTTATCAAGTACTGATGCTTGTCCGCCAGTAAAAATTATTCCCTTTGGATTCATAGCTTTGATTTTATCTATTGAAGTTTTGTATGGAACAACTTCGCAATAAACATTAGCTTCCCTGACTCTTCGTGCAATCAATTGGTTATATTGTGCTCCGAAATCAATAATGAGTACCAGTTCGTTTTTCAAATTTACACCCCATTTAATCTATTTTTTAATACTTTATTAAACTAAGTAAATACATATCTTGTATACCCAAATATAATTTAATATTATACCTAATTAGAAGGTTAATGCAAAGATAAAAAACAAATATTTTAAAAAAATAAACCCTTCTGTAATAAGAAGGGTTTTAGCTTACTCTTTGACTATTGAGTTACAGCACTTCCGTCTAGTATTTTCAAGACACCGTTTTCATATCCAACAAGATATGTAACCTTATAGTTTTTGGTTACTGTGGCACCATTAGCTTTTTCCTTTGCCGAAATAGTCCCATTAACCTTAACTGCGCCGTCTGAGCCTGCAACCGCACTTATTGTCTCTACACTTACAGAATCTGTGTTTTTGAAGCCTGATTTATAAGTGTCATAATTGGTTTTTGTCTTCCAATCTATGCCCCAAAGGAGGTACGCTGTTGCATAATCCTTGGTAGTTATGCATCCGTAAAGGTATTTGACTAATTCTTTGCTTACTTCTGTCAACTCTGTACCTGTCAGCTTCTGTGCAGAGGTTCCAACTTTAGTAGTTCCAGAGCCCGGGTTTGCAGCCCATTTATCCAGATATGTAACACATTGGTAAATAGGTATACTGAAACCTATACTTCCTTGATCAATGTATGCAGAATTTATACCAAGAACCTCACCATTTACACCATCTATCAGAGGTCCACCACTACTTCCGGGGGATATTGGGGCAGATATCTGGTACACCTTATTATAGTTAAAATCGCCTATTTTAAAGTTTCTGTCCAAGCCACTTATTATACCTATTGTTGCAGTATTCTGATAACCCAGAGGACTTCCCAATGCAATAACCTCATCACCAACCTGAGCTTTTCTGTCCTTTGCTATTTTTAATGGCTGTGTTCCCGATAATTCAGGTACTCTAACCAGTGCCACATCCAAATCTGCTCCTCGGCCTATTACTGTCCCTGAATATTCAGTTTTCGAATCTGATAGCCTTATTTTAACCTTGGAAGCACCTTCAACAACATGAGCATTTGTAACTACGTCACCGTCATTATTGTATAGAAAACCTGAGCCTGTAACCATTCCTTCATCTGTATCAACTTCAATAAAGAATACTTGTTTCTGGCATTCGGTTATTATATCTTTTTTTGACTTTGTAACAGAAGTAGTCACAGGTGCTGTAGTTGTATTTTCATTAAGCGCCATTAGCTTGGATGGGGTTCCACCCTTTTGCTTATCAAATTTTTTATTTAAAGATAAATGTACAATCAAACCTGAAACCAAGATCAATACAGAAAGCCCTATACTGATAATAAGATATAAAGTTTTTTTATTCTTCATGGATTTTCCCCTTATAAGAATCTAAATTAATTCTATTCATCCTCGTTATAACTGTCAAAGTTATTACCAGTATCATAATATTCTTCATCGTCGCCTTGTTCATAGCTAGCGTCTTCTGCCTGAATATACACCAAGCCAACCGGCCTTACATAGACCTTGGACGAATTGTTATACTTATATGTAAATGATGTGCTGCTGTTTGAACCTAATTCAGCTGGACTGCAAAGAACTGTAACCTGATCAGTAATATTTCCTGTTTCATCATAAACCTTTAAAAGAACCCTTACATTATAGTATTCCTGGCTACCGCTGTTAACAACCTTTCCAGAGATTCGGCCATTGCTGTCCAGTACAGGTTGAGATATGGTTGCAGTAATGTCCCCTTCAGTTATTTCTTTTTCCCTGCTTAAAATGCCGCTGGATATTTTTTTAAGACTTGCTTCATAATCGTCCTTTTTTTTCTGAAAATCATTCTTTAAATCTGCTATTTTCTTGCTTTCGGTAACATATCTTAAAGCAAAATTAAGTTCTTCTAGCTCGGCGTTATAATCTTTACTTTTTAAAGCTGCTTTAGCATTAGCTGCAGCAAGCTCTTCAATCTTGGTCTTTAATTCTTCCGAAACCTTTATTGCTTCAGGTGTATTTATAGCAGCTGCTGCCTTATATACAGGGCAAAGCTGATCTATGCTTTTCATAGAACTAGCATTATCCTTAAGCTGCATTACATTTATGAATGCCTTTTTATTTTCAACAATTTTGGAGAATACCTTTTTAAAAACCTCATTATCCTTATTTATTTCTTCAACTGTTTTACTAAGGCCAGCCAAGGCTTCCTTGTAATTCTTTTGTTTTATGAGGTCATCAACATCTTTCAACGCGTCAGATATTTTATCACCTTTTTTAAGTATATTCTCATCATCCTTTAATTCAGGATAATCAGGATTTAAATCCAGAGCCTCAGCGATTAGCTTTGATGCTTCCTCCAGATTACCTTCAAGTGCCGCATTTTCTGCCCTTAATTTCAAGTCCTCCACTTTGTCGTCTTTACTCTTTGCACTTGAGTAAAATATAAGTACAAAAGCAGCTATCAGAACAGCAGTAACAGCAGGAATAAGCCATACCATCCACAATCGTGATTTTTGCCCCGGATAAACAGGTCCGAAATTCTCCTGTAACGGAGGCATTTGATTATAGGGCGGCATTGGAGGAAATTGTGATGGCGGAGGCTGCATCTGCATTACGGGAGCTGACTCTTGCTGTGTTGAATACGCTGATTGTATGGAAGCAGCTACAGGTACTTCAGATGTATTTTGATCTATATTTTCTTCAAAGTATGTATTTTGATGAAAGTTGGCATTATCGGTGGGTGTTGCTTCTACTTTACATCCACAGCTTCTGCAGAAATGATCATATGGCTCTACATAAGAATTACAGTTAGGGCAGATCATATATATATAAACCTCACTTTTAAAAAATAAAAAAAATTCAATACTATTTCATTTTACAATAGACAAATAGTAACTTCAATAATTATTCAATAATATGCAAATTTTATAAGTAAAGTACAACAATTATAATTATATGCAGGCTGATCCATTAAGATAGTTAAATTTCTTACCCTGAAAACGTTCTTCTGTACTCATTTTTTCTTCTATCATATCACGCAATTTCCACCAGCTGAGTCCCCAGTTGCAGAAGCTGGTTCTTTCTTGGGGTGCTCTGCCCATAAGTCTCTGAATAACAATTTCGGGGTTTAGGTATTCTAGGAAGGTAATAATACGTTCAATATAATCATCAACAGAAATCGGCTTAATTGCACCGCTTTGATACATTTGATCAAGAACTGTATCCTTTAGAATATATAAGGAGTGACATTTAACCTGGCTGACATTCAAAGCTGAAAGAATCTTTGCTCCCTCAATGACATCATCCATATCATCTGTTGGAAAATCAACTATATAATGTGCACAAACCTCTAAGTTACTTGAATTAAGAGTATTTGCAGCATCAATAAACTCTGCAAGTGAATGGCCTCTGTTCATTATTTTTAATGATTTGTAATTTACAGTCTGAAGCCCCAATTCAACAACTATATCAATGTTTCGGTATTCCTTTACTTTCTTAAGCATTAAAGCACAGTCATTACTTATACAATCTGGACGTGTTGAAATATAAATGGCCTCAATATCTTCCAAACATGCTTCCAATATATATTCTTCAAGTTTTTTAACAGGCAGATAGGTGTTACTGTAATTTTGAAAATATGCAATGAACTTGTCTGAGCCATAATTTTTCCTGATATATTGGGAATTGGCAGCAATTTGTTGTCTTACGCTAATAGTACTAGGAAGACATTCAAAGCCCGCCCCCTCTTCCCCACAAAATATACATCCTGCAGCACTGAGTCTTCCATCGCGGTTTGGACAAGTTACTGGTATATTGACCGGAAGTTTGTATACCTTTGTTCCATATCGTTTTTTTAGGTATTCGGAAAACTTATTATACAGCAAAAATTATTGCACCTCTTTATAGTAAATCCTTTGAGCTTTCATTAACAATTTGATATATTTCCCGCAGTGGTAATCCTGTTGTTTCAGCTATTTTTCTGCAATCATCATATTCCGGTGAAAGTTTTGAAAAATCCTTTCCCTTTGAAACTTTTACCCTTACCTCCCCGAATTGAGTATTAATCTTCATAATTTCTCTATCAAGGCAGTACCGCTTTAAGCTGCTTTTTCGTATTCCAAGAGTTGTTGTTTCCTTCAGCAGCAAATCAACTGCAGCCTGTTCGTTTTCTCTGTTTACAAGTACTGTAATCATAGTTGCGGGGCGGTTTTTCTTCATATATATTGGAGTAAGAAAAACATCAAGAGCGCCGACACCAAAAAGCCTTTCCATAGTGTAGCCTAAAATTTCAGAACTTATATCATCAATATTTGTTTCAAGCTTTATTATTTCATCATTAATTTCGTTTTTATCGTCTAAAGAACCCAATACTACACGAAGAGCATTAAACCTTCCGGTATCTCTTTTCCCTGCTCCATATCCGACTTTTTCAATTGAAAGTTCAGGAATATTGCCGAAACTGCAAGCAATTGTTTTAATTATTCCCATTCCTGTCGGAGTAACCATTTCGGTTTGAACATCCTCCGATATTAAGGGTATACCGCTTCCTGCAAGCATTTCCATAACTGCAGGAACAGGTACCGGAATAGTACCGTGCTGACATTCTATAAACCCTTTTCCATCATGAAGAGGTGAGGAATAAACCTTCTTCACACCCAAAGCATCAAGACAAATAGCGGTTCCCACAATATCTACAATAGAATCAATTGCACCCACTTCGTGGAATGTTACATTTTCAACCTCCATGTTATGTACTTTAGCTTCGGCTCCGGCTATTTCACGAAAAATCCTTTTGCTCAAGTCCTTAACATTCTGGCTGAGATCACTCCATTCTATCATCATTTCTATTGTCTTAAGATTGCGCATTGAATGGCTGTGGGAATGAGGATGCGAATGGTCGTGTGTATGGGTATGACCATGGCTGTGTTCATGTTCATGTCCGTGGTCGTGATGATGGCTATGATTATCATCATGGTTATGTTCGTGATTATGGACAGAATCTTCATGGTCATGGCTGTATTCCTGTCCGTGCTCATCTATATGTACATGAGTATGAGCCTTATGAGCCAGCTCATGCTCGTACATTTCCTTTTGATGCTTTTCAAACTTTTCTTCAAGCTTTTTATAGTCTTCAGTTATAATCACATTTACATCAGTGCAGGTTATCCCGCTTTTTGATTTTGTTCCTATCACTATCTCATAACCTGTAAGATTAAGCTTTGACAATTCCTTTAAAAACAAATCCTTATCTATTCCCAAATCCAGTAATGCTCCAAGAGTCATGTCTCCGCTGATTCCAGAAAAACAGTCAAAATATAAAATCTTCATATATCCACCCTATATAATCCTTATATAATTAAATTTGGTTAATCGTACTTGCAAGATACCCTGCCCCAAAACCATTATCAATATTAACGACGCCTATTCCGCTTGCACAGCTGTTGAGCATTGTGAGCAGAGCTGCCAGTCCACCGAAATTGGCACCATAACCTACGCTTGTAGGTACTGCTATGACAGGCTTATCAACCAGACCTCCTACAACACTTGCCAAAGCCCCTTCCATTCCGGCTACAACAATAAGTACATTGGCTCTCATAATTGCGTCCATGTTTGAAAAAAGCCTATGTATACCTGCCACACCAACATCATACAATCTTTCTACTTTATTACCCATTGTTTCTGCAGTTACCGCTGCTTCCTCCGCAACAGGAATATCGGATGTACCTGCAGTTACAACTGCAATTACTTTATCGGTAAGAGTTATGTCCCTTCTTTTAACTACAACTATTCTTGCTGCTTCATAATATACCGCATCGTCGGTAACTTCTTTTATTGCTTCAAATACTTCCTTACCAGCTCTGGTAGCCATAATGTTATTTTCTCTTTGCATAAGTCTTTCAACAATCGCCTTGATTTGTTGAACTGTTTTACCCTGACAATATATTACTTCAGGATACCCATTTCTTATTTTTCTATGATGATCAACCTTTGCAAATCCCAGATCTTCAAACGGTTCACTCTTTAATTTGATCAATGCCTCATCTATGCTGACATTTCCGTCCTTTATACCCTGAAGAACAGATTTTAGATTTTCCGAATTCATATTTATCACTCTCCCAACCGTTTAATAAGCTCGGCCTTTTCTTCATCTATTTTTTTACCCTTTATGGCAATACCTACTGTATGTTTTAAAAGAATTTTATATAAGTCCAAATTTTCAGGATTCTTTTTTGCGATCTGCTCCAAATGACTTTCTACTGTTTTATTGTCTCCTCTTGAAATGGGCCCTGTAAGAGCATTAACGCTTCCAAGAACAGCTATGTTTTCAACAGTATGTTTTATTAAAGGTTCAAAGGCTGTTAATGCAATACTCTTGTCTATACCTGCTCTCTCAAGCATATTTTCTGCTGCATAAGAAAGAGTTACCATATAATTTGAAAGAATACATGCAGCCGCATGATAAAGTGTTTTGGATTCCTTTGAGATTATAATAAGCTTTGAATTAAGTGAATTTACAATTCTTTGACTTATAATATTTGCTTCATGGTCGCCTTCGAAGCTAAAGTATATATTGCTCAACCCAATAAAGCCTTGGACCCTATCAGCAAAAGTCTGTATAGGGTGAAGTGATCCTACTGTAGCACCCAAATCCCTAAGGGGTTGTATAATATCAGAGGTTTCTGCCCCACTGCAGTGAAGAAAAGTCTTACCTTTAACATTGCCAATGCCTTCAATGGTATTTACAACAGGTAAAAGCTCCATGTCAGGAACAGTAAGAAATATAACCTCTGAGTTATTTACCGCAGTAGTAATATCATTAGGTACTTCCATTCCAAGCAATTTATTAAGGAATAAGGCTGATTCCTTACTCCTGCTATAAATTCCGCCAATCTCATGTTTCTTTTTATATAAGCCAAGTGCAAGCGAACATCCAACTTTTCCTGCACCAACAATACCGATTCTCATTAAACGGCACCGCCTATTTATTGATGGTTTCGTTCATGCTTCCTGTTCTGTAGCCCTTCAAATCAAGTGATACATATGTAAAACCAAGACTTTTAAGATAATCGTATACCTTATCCATTAAATCAATATCAAAGAACTTGCTGCGTTCACCGGATGCAACCTCTATTCTTGCAAGTTCGCCGTGATGACGTACTCTTAAATGTCTGAAACCCAAATCAAGCAGGAATTGTTCAGCTTTATCAATTGTGTCCAGTTTATCCTTTGTTATTTGCTGTCCATAAGGAATTCTTGATGCAAGGCAGGCAAAAGGCTGTTTATCCCAGGTCGGCAAGTTCATTTGTTTTGATAAGTCTCTTATATCCTGCTTGGTAAGCCCCGCTTCTTTCAATGGACTTTTAATTCCAAGTTCCTGAAGAGCCTGCATGCCCGGCCTATAATCACCTGTATCATCAATGTTCGAACCATCAATAACATAGTTTAGATTATTCTTTTTAGCTATATCACAAATTTTTGTATATAATTCTTTCTTACAGTAATAGCACCTGTTTACCGGATTTCCTGAAAAGCCGTCTATTTCAAGCTCTTCTGAAACAATCGGGTAATGCTTTATTCCCAAACCTGTTACAAAACTTACTGATTCCCTGAACTCTCTCTCAGGATATGTAGATGAACGGGCTGTTATTGCAATTACATTATCTTTAAGGACATCATGTGCTACCTTGAGCAGAAATGTACTGTCAACTCCGCCTGAAAAGGCAACCGCGACACTTTCCATTTCTTGCAGCTGTTTTTTTAATATTTCAAGTTTATCTTTTAATTCCATTTTAAACACTCCAATTTTTTATTTACGCTAAAGAATATAAACAAGACCTTTACCGCAATTTTTCGAAATACTTTGTTCTAATAATAACACATTTTTAAACAAATTAAAGGTAATTAATTGACATTTTTTTTGCAAAACAATACACATGGTTTATGTACAATATTTTAACTTAATATTTCACTTATTTTACAACTCCTTTACATTTATTGTCCATATAGTGGCATTCTGCTATGATAAAGAAAATAGCAATGTTTGGTTGTCTTTAAAGGAGTATTTCTTTTATGTCTAAAAAAATTACTATTTTAATAACAGTATTTATTACATTACTGATGCAATTTTCAGTAACATACAGCGAAACTGGCATAAAAGCATTTTATTCCGGCAAGGTCTTTTCATGTTCCCAACTATTATTGGACAAGAATAATAATTATTTGATAAAATCATCTGATTTTGATTCAATTACCGGTTCAAGTACAAGCTTTGACATCGATAATAAAATAGTAACAATTAAATTTTCCGGTGCAGAATATGCATGTGCCCTCGAAACCGAAAATACGGATGCTTCAGTTCAAATTTCATATTCGCTGCCTGTAATTATAAAAGATTCATTATATTTGCCCCTTGATTTTATCAAAAATACATTCAATCTTTTGATAAAATATGACAAAGACAGTGCAGCAATATATGTACTGCCTTCTAATCAGTCATATTCCACAGAAACTTACGACTTTATAAATATTACGAACAAGTATTCAGTAGCCAGTTCTAAAGAATTTTATCTGGATTTCAATCAATCCGGAAGTGAATTTAGCGATACATCAATTGCTGTTCACGATACAGACCAGCAATATTCAGCGATAATTAACTGTGACAGTTTCAGCACACCCACAGTTAATGCAATAAAGAAATACTCTGATGATGCTAATGCTTCAAATGAAAAGCTTTTTGACAAGTTCGTAGAATACAGAAAAAACAGCTATGATTCATTAAACACTTACTTTACAAATACATTCCTTTTGGGAGATAAAAATGGCAATGAAGCTGCCATGAAGATGATTAGCAAGTCAGAAGGCAGCTTGTACGGTGTTAAAACATATCAGTACATCTATGATACAGGACGCTTCAACTCTACCAAATGGGAAGAAAAAATACATGTTGATTTTGTTATACCGGTATATGCAAATGGAACTATTTATAATGTAGATTTTACTCTCGATAAAGGACTTATTAATGATACAACACTTAAGAAAATGACAGGTCTTCTGCAATCGATACAAATCGAAGGACTTTCATCTCAACAGGATATTCCTGATTTATTTAAGGATGCCGAGGTCATAAATGCAGCAAACAAAGGGATTTATAGCACAACTTACGATAATAAAGATACTACCTCTATTATGTTAGGAAACAATTACAGTGTATCAATTCCATCTGCTTATATTCCATGGAACAGCAATAGTATTTCTTATGATGCAGGTTATACAAGCTATAAAATTAATGAAAACACTGATATTTCCTTTAGTTACGAACCATCTGAAACAGTTGACACCATAGTTAAAAAAATAGATTCAGTTTCAGCAACCATTGGCAGTAATGTAAGTATTACAGACCTTGGAAACATTAATATCGGGAAAAGAGATTTTATTTATATTTTATATCAAACAGGTACAAAGGAAAACCCACAGTACTTCTATGACTTTTACACATATTCAGGTACCGAACTATATACATTCAGGTATCATAGTAAAACCTGTCCTATTGAATCAGAAATAAATAACCTTCACAATATTCTTCAATCCTTTAAACCTTCGGTAAATCTTATGTCTGAAGTTATACCCCCAGCTAAAAATGAAATAACTTATCAAAGTTACGGGGGGAAGGAAGCAGGATTCAGTATATCAGTTCCTCAAAAATGGATTATTAATAAAAAGGCTGATAAGGAAAGCAATGATATTGTTTATACTGTAAAAAGTCCGGATTATTCCGGCTCATTCGATATAAGCATATACAATAAAGATACAGCCGCCATTGATCTTTTCCGGGATAAACAATATAAGATATTGTCAAGTAGTATTTATATAAATGATGGAATAACAAGTAAAAGGACTCTGGTTAACTACCTTGGCTCAGATGGGAAAAGACGTCTATCTTTTATTAAGGAATTAAGAACGAAAAACTCAACCTATACATTAGTTGTCTCAGTAAATGAATATATGACCAGTAACGGAAGAATAACCGATAATTCAATTAATTCAATAATTAATACAATTTCAAGAACATTCAAGTTAATAAATGAATAAGCAAAGAAAAGGAACCTGAATTTTCAGGTTCCTTATTTATTTTATATTTAACTCTTTTTACTCCCTTCAACACCGCTTGCAAGATAGGAGTTTATAAACCCATCAAGTTCACCATCCATCACAGCTCCTACATTGCCATCCTCATAGTTGGTTCTGTGATCCTTCACGAGAGTATAAGGACAAAATACATAAGATCTTATCTGGCTTCCCCATGCAATTTCCATTTGCACACCTTTTAAATCCTCGATCTTTTCCTTGTTTTCTTTTTCTTTTAGCTGTAAAAGTTTCGCTTTCAACATCTTCATTGCAGTATCCCTGTTCTGGAACTGTGAACGTTCAGTTTGGCAGGAAACTACAACCCCTGTTGGAATATGTGTAATTCTAATTGCAGATTCTGTTTTATTTACGTGCTGACCGCCTGCTCCGCTTGACCTGTAGGTATCTACCCTCAAATCATCCGGATTAATATCAACCTGCACGTCCTCGTCCAATTCCGGCATTACATCAAGTGACGCAAAAGATGTATGTCTTCTTCCAGAAGCATCAAATGGCGATATACGCACAAGTCTATGGACACCTTTTTCGGATCTCAGATATCCATAAGCGTTCTCACCTATAACATGAATGGTAACACTTTTAATTCCTGCTTCATCACCATCAAGGAAATCAAGTGTTTTAACTATAAATCCTCTTCCTTCAGCCCATCTGGTATACATTCTCAAAAGCATCTGAACCCAATCCTGAGCTTCAGTTCCACCTGCCCCAGCATGTAATGTCAATATTGCATTGTTCTTATCATACTGACCTGTAAGAAGGGTTTCAATCTTAAGCTTTTCATACTCAGCCTTAAGACTTGAAAGACCTTCCCGGATTTCAGGAATTACACTTTCGTCCTGTTCCTCCATACCTAGCTGATTTAAGGTTTTAAGATCTTCCAGCAAGTTTTCCAGCCTTTGAAATCTTTCCAATTTGGTTTTAATATTCTTTGTTTTCTGAAGTATCTTCTGCGAATTCTCAATATCATTCCAGAAGTCTGGTTCTGTAGCTTTCATCTCAAGTTCTGCGATTTCATCGTTCAGTCTTGCGATGTCAAAGTGAAGCCCTCATTTCATCCAGAGCACCCTTAATTTCATCAATCTCAACTTTAAACTGTTCAAGTTCGATCAACTATATCATCTCCTTAATTAAAAGTTCAATATATTATAACATATCAGGAAAAACATTTTACAGTTATAGATTTTTTACTCAACTCTTTATCAATTAACTATTTACCTTCAAGTTCATGGGTGAAAATTATTGCATCTGCTATTGCTTTCATGGTTAGCCTGCTATCCATACTCTTTTTTCTGATTTTTTCATAAGCGTCATTTTCACTTATTCCTTCACGCTGCATAAGTATCCACTTTGCACGTTCAACTGCTTTCCTAGTTTCATAGTTTTCTGTCATTTCTTTGAGTTTTGAGTTTACTTCAATTATCCTTCTATAATAAAGATTTGCAATTTCTACAGTATTGAGAAGTAGCTCCCTGCTAACAGGTTTGAAGCAGTTGACCGAGACCTTTCCCTTATCTATAACACTGATATTGTCAATTTCTTTATAGTCTCCCAATGTTACACATGAACAAAGCAGTTCTTCATCAATAGTCTCCAGAGTATTCTGTAATTCTCTGCCCTGCATGGCAAGATCTACAATAATAAAATCGGGGTTATAGCTTCGGACAATCCGTAACAAGGAAACAGGATCAAAGCAGTTTCCCAGAAACATATAACCTGCTGGATTCAACATATTGCGAATGTTTATTTGGGAAGGATTGTCAGGAGTAGCAACTACATATTTTTCTCCAGCCATAATAACCGCCTTTAGTGATTTTTTTCGTCAGTAAATTAATTTGCCTTACTATTGACCTTAATTATATTATTCAAGATAAATATATTTATCCTTACCGTTCTATAGGTTAATATATCAGAAAAAATTTATAAAATAAAGAGTCTTTTTATCAGTCATAATCCATTAATAAAAAATATTGCAAGTTTGCTACGTGAGAATTTCATTTTTTAAAAAATATGGGTACAATGAATATCAACAATACTCTCAAAACAAACACAGTAAAGTTAAGGGCGCTTAAATAACATTGTATGATAATAACAAATTCACATATGAATTTAGCAAAAAATCATATTGCATTTTGCAAACAGTAGTGTTATAATAACATCAATCGATGAAGAAATAAGTGAAGGCGCTTATCAGATTATTCTGATAAAGTGTCTTTTTTTATTTCAAAAAAAATTATTATAGAATCCCATCGGTGCGATTCATAAATGGAGCTCCAAAAGTAATTATCAAAGTCGATAATTCTCCTAAGTCATTATCATTATTTAAAATTTATTTTGCCCGTTTTAGGCATGGTTAAATTAAAGGAGGAGTCGAAAATGAAATCAAAAAAACTTTTTGGATTATTTATTTTTATTGTTGTTCTTTTTTGTTTATCAGGTGCTGCTTTTGCAGAGGGTGATGCCCCTAAAATAGACACTGGTGATACGACTTTTAATATTCTTTCAACTGTTCTCGTATTTATAATGACACCTGGTTTGGCTTTCTTTTATGGCGGTATGGTAAGAAAGAAAAATGTTTTAAATACAATGATGAGTTCATTTGTAATAATAGCGATAGTATCTATTCAATGGGTAATAATAGGCTATACGCTTGCATTTGGTCCTGACAAGGGCCACCTTATAGGAGGACTTGACTGGCTGGGCTTTAATTCAGTAGGCGGCGACCCAAACGCAGCATATGCAGCTACTATCCCACATGCATCCTTTGCCATGTTTCAAATGATGTTTGCTATTATAACTCCTGCACTTATCACTGGAGCAATCGCAGAAAGAATGAGATTCCCGGCGCTTATAATATTTGTAACCTTGTGGTCCTTCCTGGTATATGATCCTCTGGCTCACTGGGTATGGGGCGTTGGCGGATGGTTAAGAAATCTTGGTGCTCTTGACTTTGCAGGCGGTACAGTTGTTCACATAAGCTCAGGTATTTCAGGACTTGTGGCATGTATTATGTTAGGTAAGCGTAAAAAATCCTCCAGCATGACGCCTCACAACATACCATTTGTACTGCTTGGAGCAGGATTACTTTGGTTTGGCTGGTTCGGATTCAATGCCGGAAGTGCACTGCAAGCAAACGGGGCTGCTTTGAATGCTTTTGTTACAACTAATACAGCTGCTGCTGCTGCAACACTCTCATGGATTTTAATAGAATATTTCCATCATGGAAAATCAACAGTTCTTGGGGCAGCGACCGGCGCTGTAATCGGTCTGGTAGCGATTACTCCAGGGGCAGGTTTTGTAACACCTATGTACTCAATTATAATCGGATTACTGGTAAGCCCGATATGTTATTTTGCAATTACTGTTATTAAATCAAAGTTCGGTTATGACGATGCACTTGATGCTTTTGGATGCCATGGCATAGGCGGTATCTGGGGAGCTTTAGCAACAGGTATATTTGCAAATTATGGCGGTGCAAAAGGTCTTATAAGCGGCAATCCTGCTCAGCTCCTATATCAATTAATAGCAGTCGCTGTTACAATAGTTCTTGCAATTGTTATGACAGTAGTGATACTTAAGGTAACTTCGATTTTCACTAAGCTCCGTGTAAGCGAGAGAGATGAAGATGACGGCCTTGATATAGCTGAACATGGTGAAGATGCTTACCCTGATTTCACTTCAGACCAAAGCATTATATTATAGTAAATTTATATATCTTGTTAACAAGATTTTATAAATAAATTATAATTTAAAAAGAGAGGTGACATAGTATGAAAAAAATAGAAGCAATTATACGTCCCGGCAAACTCGAGGAGATCAAAGATGCACTAAACAAATTCAATGTGCATGGTCTTACAATAAGTCAGGTAATGGGCTGCGGTTTACAGAAAGGCAGAAAAGAGTATTATAGGGGTACTGAGGTAACCTTAAACCTTTTGCCGAAAATTAAAATAGAAATTGTAACCAAAGACGATCATGTTGATGATATTATCAGGCTTATATCAGAAGAAGCTAAAACCGGTGAAGTCGGTGACGGTAAAATATTCATTTATGATATAACAGATGTAATCAGGATAAGAACTGGCGAAAGAGGCGAAGGCGCAATCTGATTACTTATAGAAATAATCTTCAAAAAAGCATCAAAAAAGGAACATCCAGGTTCAAACACCAGGTGTTCCTTTTTTTGTACATAAACGAATTAGAAATTATTGTTGAAATAATTCAGGCGTAACGCCCACCTCAGTAATCATTGCCAATGTACTATTATCAGTAACTTCGCCCTCATCTGAACTAATATTAAAAGCAAATATTACAGCAAAATAGTTTCCATCATCTTTTATTTCCTTATAGGAATTAAGTTTTTTAATGTTATCACCATCAACTTTAAAGTAGTATTCAATAGAACTTCCTGTACCACCTTCCATTGATTCAGGCAAGGCACCCATTACTTTAACAACATCGGATTTCTTATCTCCTAATTTTATACCCTTTACTGTAAATTGTGATTCGTCATTAGCGTTATCCTTAGAGATAGCAATATTTTCAGATACATCATTTCTATATACAACAGATAACTGTCCATATGTAGTTGTTAAATCTTCTTTACCTTGACCTAGCGCTTTTTCAATATCAGCTTTTGTAGAACCAAACTTAACCGACTTACCATCTTTTGTTTTAAATGCAAAATCATCCAACTTTAATGCCTGGCTGTCTGATTTTTTTTCATCAGAAGTACTTTTCGCTTTATCAGTTGATACATTACTGCTTGCTTTTGAAACAGTATCACTGTTACTTGCCTTACTTTCCTTATCACCGCATGAAGTCATTGAGAACATGAATGCAACGCATAATAATGCAACAACAGTTATATTAAAACCATGCTTTAGTACTTTAACTTTTTTCATTTATATTATCCCCTTAGTTAATTAGCTCAAATCTACATACAATACTGTAACAGATTTAAGAGTATCATCATCGGCAAATTTAAATAAATAACTTATGTACTTTGCATTTGATGTATCTTCCATCATATCTCTTTGAGCTGCAACAAATGTACCATTTTCACCGTTCACTTTAAAGTAATATTCAGCTTCTGTTTTATCTGCAGTTACATCACTAAATGGCTTGCTGGGCTCACCCAATGCCTTTATAACATCAGCCTTTTTATCTCCTAACTTTATACCCTTAAACGTATACTCAGATTGCTCGTCTGAGCTCATTTTCTGGAATATAATGGTATTTGCAATATCATCTTTGTATGTAACAGAAAGTTGTCCGTATTCATACATATCCTGGAAGCTTCCTTCCTTACCCTCACCTAGAAGCTTAACAACATCTTCTTTCTTCATTCCAAGAGTAACTTCTTTTCCATCTTTTGATTTAACACTAAATTCAGAAAGCTTTACTTCCTTACCTGTACCTTTATCAGCTGCTGATTTTCCAGTTGAACTTTCAACTACTGCAGCTGTATTGGAATTTGAATCGGCAGACTTATCGTCACTTCCGCAACCTGCCATTGTAAATACCATAGATACGGATAACGTGAAAACTACAATTGTCCCAATTGCCTTTGAAAAAATGTTTTTGTGTTTCATTTCTACCTCCAATATTTAAGCATAATTTTTTTGTCTTTTAATAGTATACTTATCATTATCGATTGAAATAAAGTGAATTTGTTGCTCTTTTTCGTTTTATTTTGCCATTTTGTATACAATTTTGCACAAAAAATAAAACTGCTTTTTAGCAGTTTCATTCATTATTTTTATCTTTTATAAGAATTTCTTTATAGCCACTGCAACTCCATCCTCGTCATTAGTAAGAGTGATATAGCCCGCAATCTCTTTTAGAGAGTCTTCCCCATTACCCATGGCAATACCTAAGCCAGCCATTTTTATCATTGAATAATCATTTTCATTGTCACCAATTGCAATTACTTCTTCATTAATTATTCCATATCTTTTCATGATGAAATCAAGTGCATTTGCCTTACTTACTCCCCGGTTCATTACTTCAAAATTGTCGTCAAAAGAACTCATTACCTCGATCGTTTCAACTTCTTCTGCCCTTTTTCTGGCCTTAAGAAGCTGTTGTCTGTCATCAGAAACAACCACAATTTTTGAAGCTTTCAGGTGTGAATTGCCGATAACGCTTTTTACATCATCAACAACCTGTACATCAATTCTATCCTCAGGCTCCAGATTTTTATTAAGCTGTGAATAAAATGTCGATCCATACATGAGTTTCTCTGTATACATGGTATCATTAACATATGTATGAAAATAAATATTTTCATCATGGCAAATGTCTATTATTTTAAGACAGTCTTCAGGATTTAAGGAGTTTTCAAAAATCACCGAATCATCTGATGCATCCCTTATAGTCGCCCCATTGCATGCTATAACAAGCTCCTGTGTGCCTATTTGTCTAGCGTACAGCTTGGCTCCTTTATATATCCTTCCCGAACAAACTACAACTCTTACCCCATTCTGAATAACACGCTTGATTTCGTTAAGATTACGCTGTGATATTTGTTTGTGCGAATCGAGTAAGGTTCCATCCAGATCCATTGCTACTAATTTGTACATTTATTAATACCCTTTCATTTATTATGATTGTCTAAAAATCTCCCGATACGTTTCAGAGCTTCAAAAATATTTTCCATAGAGTTGGAATATGTAGCTCTTACGAACCCCTCACCACATTCCCCAAAAGCATTTCCGGGAACAACCAGGACTCTTTCCTCCTGCAGGAGTTTTTCACAGAATTCATCAGAGTTCATTCCGGTAGACTTTATACAAGGGAATACATAAAAGGCTCCCAATGGTTCAAAACAATCCAGTCCAAGCTTTCGGAAACCATCTACCAAAACTCTTCTGCGCCTGTTATATTCTCTTGTCATGGACTTAACATCTTCATCACTGTTTTTAAGAGCTTCAATAGCTGCATACTGTGCTGTCGTAGGCGAACACATTATTGCATATTGGTGTATCTTTTTCATTACGCCTATTAAGTCACTTGGACCACATGCATAACCAAGCCTCCATCCAGTCATTGCAAATGCCTTTGAAAAACCGTTTATTACAAGTGTTTTCTCCCTCATCCCCGGGAACTCGGCAATTGATGTATGCTTACCTTCATAAGTAAGCTCGGAATAAATTTCGTCAGACAAAACAACTATATTCTTATCCCGAAGAACCTCAGCTATTTTCGCGATATCTTCCCTGGACATAATTGCTCCAGTAGGGTTATTGGGGAAAGGTATTATTACAACCTTTGTCCTGGGTGTAATTGCATTTTCAAGCTGTTCAGGCATTAATCTGAACTGGTCTTCTACTTTTAGATTTATTGTAACAGGTGTTGCACCACAAAACCCCGTACACCCCTTATACGCAACAAAACTTGGTTCAGGTATTATAACTTCATCACCCTTGCCTACGAGAGCCCTAAGCGCAGCATCAATCGCTTCGCTTCCTCCAACCGTAACAAGAATTTCGTCATCCGCATTATATTCAAGACTATATTTCTTTTTAAGATACCTTGATATTTCACTTCTAAGCTCTATAAAACCTGCATTACTGGAATAATGTGTGTGCCCCTGTTCAAGAGAATAAATGCCAGCCTCTCTGATATTCCATGGAGTAACGAAGTCAGGTTCTCCAACTCCCAAAGAAATTGCATCCTTCATCTCGTTTATTAAATCAAAATACTTCCTAATACCTGATGGGGGCACATCTTTTATATGTTGAAGTATCATGTCCCCAATTTTCATAGTATTACAGCCTCCCTGTCATCCTTTTCCTTTTCTTCAAAAGTGATTCCTTCTTCTTTATATCTCTTAAGGACAAAGTGTGTTCCTGTACTTAATACAGATTCAAGTGGTGCCAGCTTTTCTGCTACAAAGAGAGCAACCTCCTTCATGGTTTTACCCTCAACAATTACTGTAAGGTCAAATCCCCCTGACATAAGGTAACAAGCTTTAACCTCGGGAAACCTGTAAATTCTTTCTGCAACCTTATCGAATCCTTCACCTCTTTGAGGTGTTACTTTTACTTCTATAAGAGCGGTTACAACTTCCTTGCTTGTTTTTTCCCAGTTGATCAATGTATTGTATCCTACTATAACTTTTTCTTTTTCGTAGTTTTTAATTGCTTCTTCAACCTCTTCTACGCTTTTGCCAAGCATTACAGCTATTTGTTCATTAGTCAGCCTGTTGTTTCCAGCCAAAACTTCCAAAATTTCTTCCATTAGAATCACTCCATTCTTATAATTTTGTATGGTCAGAGTTTAATCTTAGTATTAACTAATTGTTTAAAAAAAGAATATAATCTTGATAAAATCAAGTGTGTTTTTTCGTATAAAAAAACTCCTTATGTCCTTTGAAGGGACGAAGGAGTTAATTCGCGGTACCACCCTAATTATGCCTTTTGGGCATCAGCTTAGTTCAATGCATTTACATTGTGTCCATATAACGTTGGACCACCCGTCATCCTTTAGTTTGGAAAATATATCACCAATTTCTCAAGGAGAAACTCAATAAGCTGCTTTCTGCAAGGTTCTCTGCCGTTTCACACCAGCCAGCGGCTCTCTTAAAAAGTTCCAAGCATACTCTTCTTAATCATCGTTGTTGAAATATTAATTATTATTCATTTTAGTATATAACATTTTTTCATTGTTTACAATACATCATTAATTATCATCTTCAATAAAATTATCAATTTGCTGCTCAAATTTTTTGAGTGTGTCGGTAACACTGGACTTAAGTACTCTTAGCTCTTCTTTGATATCAACAAGCTTTTCTTTTTCTTCTTCCAGTAAAGCATCAAGTCTTTTCTTTTCCTCTGAAGCCTGCTGTCTTGCCTCATCCATTATGAGTTCAGCTTTCTCCTGAGCCCGGATTAGGACATTGGCAATTTTGCTTCTGTCTTCATTGATCTCATCTGCCTTTTGAGCTATTTCATCATATTTGAATTTAGCCTCTCTGAGTTCACTCTTTAAAGAACCGATTTCTTCGTCCTTCTTTTTTAGTTTATCATCAAACTCAACCAGCATTTTTTCTATATATGAATTTACATCAGACTTTTTAAATCCTCCAAGAAACTTGGTTCTAAAACGCTTCTCACCGGCCATTTAAATACCTCCCGATAATTATATGAGACCTTAGGGTTTCCAATTTTTTATTTATCAGTATATATTCAATGTTATTTTATAAAATCCTCTTTTTTCAACAAAAAATCTATTACCTGCTTATATTGCTGCATTAAAAAAAGAGCATTTAAAATGCTCCTTTTCTAGAGTTAATCAGAGATTCTTTTCAATTACACTTGCAAGTTCGTCTTTAGGTCTTGCACCAATAATTTTATCTGCAACCTCTCCGCTTTTAAAAACCATTAAAGTTGGTATACTCATTACCCTGAATTTCTGTGCAAGTTCGCCTTCTTCATCTACATTAACCTTTGCGACTTTAATTTTTCCATCGTAATCATTCGCAAGTTCATCTACAATAGGAGCCACTGCTCTGCAAGGTCCGCACCATTGAGCCCAAAAGTCAACAAATACAGGTTTATCAGAATTAACTACTTCTTGTTCAAAGTTGCTTTTAGTTAATTTAATAATTTTTTCACTAGCCATAATTTACCTCCCGGTTATGCTATAAAATAATAACTTAGGTATAAATAAAAATATATCCTTCATTATTATATTTATACCACCCTGAATCCGCTAAAAACATTTTTAAATTAATTTTTTATTGAATCAGTATCAAAAGCTTCAAGTTTAAGTTTATCTCCATCCAATGAGACTATATAATCATTCAGAACTGTAATAAGCTTTCCTTTATACTTGATATCCTTGCTGTTTGTAATTGCATACATTGTGTTTGAAGCTTCATCGACCTCATAAACAGCCCCGTTACCGGTAACAAAGATGTCCTCTGGCTTTACAGGCTTTTTTAATGATATTGAATCCCAATTCTTAAATTCGGTGCCAATTCCTCCATAATAAACTTTTTCAACCAAACCGTTATTGCTCAGCTTACCTACATAAACCTTGTCTTCCAAGTCAATTGACAATAGTGCAGCCTTATTTTTAAGAGAAAGTTGTTTTGTTTTTCCTGTCCCACCCTCTCTGATAAACACTTTGCCCTTACTGTCCTGATAAACTATTTTTTCAACATAGTTAGCTTGTTTAATTACAGTACTAATATCTGTAGTCATAACATAACTTTGGTTATTCATAACATCAAACTTGAAAACCGATGCTTTTGTACTGCTGGTTTTAATCTTGATGTAAACTACATTTGTCTGTGGTGACAATTCAACGCTTTCAATTCTGCTTCCTCTGGGTAAAGTAGTTATCCCCGTATAATCTCTAAGCGGATCTTCCTGTATATCAAAATCATAAGTAAATATTTTCAATTCACCCGACATATTATCTTTAGGGCAAACAGCATAAATTACCATATTTTTGTCAGGCAGCCATTTATAGAAGGTAAACTCCTTATTTTGTGGTGCAGATAATGTTTTTAACTGTTTTTTATTGACTGCATCATAAACAACTATATTATCATTTAAATAATAACTTACAAATGTCCCGTCGTAGGAAACCTTAATGTCAGTAGCGCCCTGAGGAATAGTTATACTCTTATCCTCCTTAGGGGTATCCACAACATCTATATTTGTAGATGTTATATCAATACCATTCTTAAAGTAAAAGTTATTAAAATAGAAAAGTATTACTATCTGAACAAATATAGATAAAATAATCCAGCTGTATATTTTGGCTGATTTCTTCATTAAAAAGTTACCTTCCTTTACGGCATCACGATAAATGCTGTTGCTATAGTTCTTTCACCCAGATTATCTGAAGGTCTGTTTATTACCTTTCCTTTATAACACATCGTAGTTGATGAACCACCGTCCAGGTTAGCGGCATTTACAGCACCATATTTATATAGAATATCTTGAATTTGGTTAAGTGTTGCGCCCATATTTTTTATACTTCTTCCATCAACAACCAGCAACAGAACCGCTCCGTCTTTTCTCTGCCCAATTGCTGTACGAGGCTGCGGGCCCCAATATGGCAACGAGGATTTTTTTCCGTTAACAATTAGTGTCGGACCGAAGCTGACAGCCTCTTTCACATTCTTATCCTTCAATTCATTTACAGAATATTTGCCAACAATAAGCATTCCCCTGTCATCAAAAGCGACCGTTTCCTGTCTTACTGAATCCGCATATTCATTATACACTAATTCTCCATTATGAATGATAAAGCCCATGGGCAGCCCCCCGGTTCCTGTCCAGTTATTACCCCCAGCAGAAATATCCTTGAAGCCTCCGGCATTTATTCCTCCTATGGCTTTATTTCTTTTTGCCATATCACTTGTTTTTTCACCTGCAACAACTTCATTTGAATTTGCATTTTTATCTGTTTTCAGCTTATTGGAATACATTAATTGTATTTTTCTCGGATTATGAACAATCATCAGTTTTGCACTTATATCCCCTTGAATGTCTTTAACTTCTATTTTATTATCATTGGAGACAGTAAACTTAAGATCCTGCATTTTTTCACCAAGTTCAGCAGATTCAATTGATGCTTCGGTATTAACCAATTTATATATAGCTCTATCCGACATAAACATCTTGGCAATCCATTGATGACTAAGAGTATTCCATGACATACCGACAATATTTTTCTTCAAATTATCAAACGGCCCGTAAAAGACCAGTAATGGCATTGTTATTGCTGAAAACACCAATTCAAAAGCAAGAAATATCAAAATCTTTTTCCACAAGGGAGACTTTTGCTTTTTTGTTTGTCTTTTTCGTTTTAGCGGTGTATTCTCATCCATAACTACGTACCCCCTTTTTTCTACCATTTATATAACTAGGCTTATTCACATTAAATTAGAGCTGGTAGTATCTTTTATGACACATTTCAGCCCATTTTATATAATAATAATTGATTTTATTGATTATTGAAATAATAAAATGTAAAAATTAAAAAAAATTTAATATTTATCACTAAGGTATAACTGTTACTAATTAAGCAAAAAATAAAAAGTATGTTTTAAAGTTAGGAAAAGGTAAACTTTTTATATACATTTTAGGATACAACCAGACTGGTCATACATAAACAAAATTGCCTTGCTATTCCACAAATTACATGTATGTTAAATGACTACCAATGTGTGAATAATTATGCTATTATATTAATTTATGAAGGGTTTGTAAAACTTTAATGCATATTATAGTTTAGAACTTCAACTATAATATTTCAGTTGCATTTTTAATATTAATTATTTTATAGTACTACTAAATTATCGACTTAATATTATTGGAGGTAATCTAATGTATCTACTTGGAAAAATAACAGTAACATCAGTTTTACCAGAGAAATTGTCACGTTTGAGGGATGTTGCCTACAACTTATGGTGGTCATGGAATTCGGAAGCTATTGATCTTTATAGAAGTATAGATCTTAAGCTGTGGGAAAAGGTCGGCAAAAATCCGGTAAGGTTTTTACAGGAAGTAAGCCAGAAAAAGCTTGAGGAAAAGTTATCTGATCCAGAATTTATGAATGAATATCAAAAGGTCATCTCAGCCTTTGATTATTACATGGCTAATACAGACACCTGGTTTAACAGAACTTATGGTGCCAGAAATAACCAATCCATTGCATACTTTTCCGCTGAGTATGGACTAAACGAAGTACTCCCTGTATACTCAGGAGGCCTTGGCGTCCTTTCCGGAGATCATTGCAAATCAGCAAGTGATTTAGGTATCCCATTTACAGCAATAGGTCTGTTCTATAAGCAGGGTTACTTTAATCAGCGTATAAATCATGAGGGATGGCAGGAAACAAATTACCCTCAATTAAATGTATCACAGCTTCCGGTAAAACCAGCTCTAAATAGAGAAGGGAAACAGGCTATGATAAGCGTAGAACTTCCAGGAAGAGTTGTTCACGCCATCATCTGGGAAGTAAAAATAGGTAGAATCTCACTGTATTTAATGGATACAGATGTTGAATTAAACAGTGAATCAGATAGAGCCTTAACAGCAAGGCTTTACGGTGGCGATCAAGAAACACGCATACAGCAGGAAATTTTCCTTGGAATGGGCGGTTTAAGAACTTTGGAGGCACTTGAAATAAGACCTACCGTTTATCACATGAACGAAGGTCACTCAGCTTTTCTAGGTCTTGAACTCATTCGCAGATACATGCAGGAAAAGGGAGTCTCTTTCAGGGTTGCAAAAGAAATCGTGTCTTCATCAGTAGTATTCACAACCCATACACCTGTACCAGCTGGTAATGATGTATTTCCAATTCATATGATGGATAAATATTTCGGAAGCTACTGGAATCAAATCGGTATCAGCCGTCATGAATTCCTTGACCTTGGAGCAAAGATAAATGATAACCAGAATTTCAACATGACAGTACTGGCATTAACAATTGCAGGCAAGAAAAATGGTGTTAGCGAACTTCATGGTGCGGTTTCCCGTAATATTTTCAACAATGTCTGGCCAAATATTCCGGAAGACGATGTACCGATAGGTCATATAACAAATGGCATACATACATTGACATGGCTTTCTCCCGGATTTAAAAGCCTATATGCAAAATATCTCGTTCCAGACTGGGAAGAAAAGCTTTACGACAAGTCAATATGGGAAGCCGTTGAAAATATCCCTGATAAAGAAATATGGGATACACATTGTCAGTTGAAAACTAAAATGATAAGTTTTGTTCGCGAGAGACTTAAAGAACAAAGAAGCCTGAATGGGGAATCAATAGATGACCAGAAAGAGGTAGACGGACTTCTTGATCCCAATGCATTAACCATAGGCTTCGCACGCAGATTTGCCACATACAAGAGAGCAAACCTGATTTTCAGAAATGTTGCAAGAATTCAGAAAATCCTTAACAATCCGAGCATGCCTGTTCAAATAATATTTGCAGGAAAAGCTCATCCTGCTGACAGACCAGCGCATGAAATAATAAAAAACATCAATGAGATAGCCCGACAGGAAGGCTTCAAAGGAAAGGTTGTACTTGTTGAAAACTATAACATGACAGTAGCACGTAATCTTGTTCAGGGTGTGGATATTTGGCTTAATAACCCTAGAAGACCTCTTGAAGCAAGCGGTACCAGCGGACAAAAAGTCTGCATAAACGGAGTCATCAATTTCAGTGTACTCGATGGCTGGTGGTGTGAAGGGTATAACGGCAAAAACGGCTGGTCTATTGGTGATGATACTTTCTACGGAAATGAGTATTACCAGGATAATGCTGATAGTGAGTCAATCTATAATACCCTTGAAAACCAAATCATTCCTTTATATTACAATAGAAATGACAAGGGTCTGCCTACAAAATGGATAAAGGTGATGAAGGAATCCATCAAATCCCTTACTCCACAATACAGTACACACAGGATGGTTCAGGAGTATACAGACAAGATGTATGTTCCTTTTATGGATAGGGTACAAAAGCTTTCATCAGAAAACTTTGCTCTGGCAAATAACATTTCAGAGTGGAAAATGAACATAGAAAAGAACTGGCAAGCTGTTCAAATATTTGCGGATAAATCTGCAAACCTTTTGAAAGAGATAAAATCAATTTCAGGTGAGCCTGTTATGGTGAGTGCAACAGTTTATCTCGGTTCAATCCAGCCATCTGACGTTAAAGTGGAAACTTACTTTGGAATAATAGGTAAGGATAATATAATCGAAAACGCTGAAATAGAAGAAATGTCAATGGTGGAATGTGTAGGAGAGGGAACTTACAAATACCAGGGCAATATAAGACTGTTTGAAGGCGGTGAATATGGCTATACCTTAAGAGTACTGCCATACAACCCTGATTTGATAAATAAGTTTGACATGGGACTTATCAGGTGGGTAGTTCAATAATAGAAATTTGAAATAACATATTAATTGTGTTAAAGCCCCTTTTAAGGGGCTTTAACTTTACTTTTCAATTAAAATTAAACCTTGTTATCAATTTTAGTTGCACAATACTGAGCAACTGTTTCATCTGAATTTTTATTAAGCATTCCTTTTTTTATCAGCAGATATGATGCTATAAGTGTCAAAGTGATTATACCTATCATCAAAGTTACTAAAACACCTGTACTTAAGCTAAGGTTTTCATTTGCTACCTGATATACACCTATAAACCCGAAGAGCATAAAGACAAAAGCCGAAACCATTTTAACTATTCTTTCAGGTATTCTTTTGCAAAGAACTACTCCAATAATTATCCCAATCCCGTCTGCAATAAGCATACCTGTAGTTGTTCCTACAAGGACACCCAACGGACTGGAAGGAAACTTAGCGGCAAGTGCGACAGTTGCAAGCTGTGTCTTATCTCCCATCTCCGCTATAAAAAATCCGATACCTACAGTCATAATAGGACCGAATTTGCTTACTCGGTTTTCCTCTCCGTTCAGCTTATCCCCTCTGATTGTCCATAGTCCAAAAAGAATAAATGACAGGGAAGCTATTCCCTGAATATAAACCTGAGCGGAACTTATATGTGTAATATAGTTTCCAACCAAAACTGCAAGTCCATGATTTAGAACGGTTGCAGCTAATACCCCTATCATAACCTTCGAAGCCTTATACTTTGTTGCAAAGGCCATTGCAAGAAGTTGTGTCTTATCTCCCATTTCTGCAAGAACAACCGCTCCTACAGCAAACAGGAATGCTGCTACATTGGTATCCATTGTTTTCATCCTCTCATTTTTTTAAATGAACAAAGTCTTTAAAAAAAATATAATGGAGACTTTGTTGAAATGCTCTTAACGGAAATTAATAAATTAATGTAGAACCATAATTTCCTAAGCACTATAAAAAAAGACCTTTAACATAATCCTATCCGGGATTATGTTAAAAGTCTCGTTACCAAAAACGGCTACAAAGCCAGGCAATAAAGCCAGTATGTTGACTTTGTATTATAAACTACTCCCTCTTAACCATCCTAATTTTAATATAAAATCAGGATGATTGTCAATTAATTCATTAAAATTCTTTGTTTAAAATATCAACTGCTTAAATCCATCTGGTTGGTTATACTGCTCCATTTTCCGCACCTGTCCCCCCAGCAAGCCATTAGGGTACCATCATAATAAATCTCTATTACCTCACAAGCGTTAGAGCAACCTTCACACTCCCTGCTTTTGGCTTTATAATCATGCTTGCAAGCTCCAAAACCATAAAACTTTGTATGCCCGCCCTTTTGCATTTTTTGCTTTGCTATAAGTGCCGAACCAAATGCGCCCATTACATCGTGATATTCAGGAATTATAATCTTGGTATTTAGAGCATTTTCAAATGCGGCAACTATCCCTACATTGGCGGCAACACCACCCTGAAATACTACCGGTCCGGTAATTTCCTTACCCTTGGCAAGGTTATTCAGATAATTTCTTACCAGTGCATCACACAAACCTCTTATTATATCCTCTGTTGTATGGCCTGTTTGCTGCTTGTGTATCATATCTGATTCTGCAAAAACAGCGCATCTGCCTGCAATTCTCACAGGAGACTGCGACTTGAGTGCATAACTTCCAAACTGTTCAATAGGTATTTCAAGCCTTGCTGCTTGCCTGTCCAGAAAAGAGCCAGTACCTGCAGCACATACAGTGTTCATGGCAAAATCGTAAACAATGCCGTTTTTAAGAATTATTATTTTTGAATCCTGTCCACCAATCTCAAGAATGGTTCTGACATCAGGTACTACTTTCTGTGCTGCAACAGCATGAGCAGTAATCTCATTTTTCACAATGTCTGCTCCGGTAATCACAGCAGCCAATTGACGCCCGCTTCCGGTCGTTCCAACTCCTCTTATGTTTATTTCATCGTCAAGCTTTTCCGACAGCAGCTTCAGCCCGTTAATCAGGGCATTTATAGGCTGTCCGCTTGTTCTAAGGTAAAGCTTTTCTATTACTCTGTCATGCTCATCAGTAACCACAAGATTCGTGCTTACAGATCCAACATCAATACCCAGATAAAAGGCCTTTCCCATTAATTTGAGACATCTCCTTCCTTCTGGCAAGCAGGTCGGTAAATGCTTCCACCCTGGTAAGATAACCTGCTTCCCCGGTCATTTCATCAATTATAAGTGTTAGTACAGGTATATCAAAGTCACTTTCAACTTTAGGAAGAATGCTTTGTGCCACAATTTCAGGCATACATGTAAGCGGATAAATCTGTATTATCCCATCATACCCGCTATTGGCATATTGTACAGAGTTACCTATGGTTTCCTGAGCATGGCCACCTATCATTGCTCCCAAGTAGGGCTTTGCAGCCACTGCATAACTCATGTCCCTGGAAACAGGCAAATATTTCTTTAGCATATGCTCAATAATCCAATTGCTTATGGTTACCTTCCTGTCTACTTCAACCCCAAGATTTCCAAGCCTTACATCAAGGTTAAAACTCGTATTTGAATCTATTGTGGTATAAATTTCCCCTACAATTCCAACCTTGAGCGGCATGTGTTCCTTATTAATTTCAATATCATTGATTTGTTTTGCTGTATTCTCTGCAAGCCTTTTTAAATTAGAAAAGCCTTTTGTTTCTCTGGCTTGTGCGAGAAAATTTTTATAAACCCTATCAACACTTCCTTTTTTTACTTCCCTTGGTCTTATTTTATAAGTAAGTCTTTCAAGTTCATCAACAAGTACAGACATTTTAGCAGTATTTCTTATTGCCCTTGCTATTTTAAAGACGTTAAAGCCAGTAATTTTTCCTAAAGTTTTGAGATAATCGCCTAAGTCCCTGGTCCTCGGAAAATCAAGGTTTACAAATTTCAGATGGTAGCCGGCATCCTTTAAAATTTCCTTCTCGAGTTGTCCATAGTACCCAAATCTGCATGGACCGCAGCCCCCAGCCATTAAAACCGTATCTGCTCCATTACTACAAGCTTCAATGATGTTCCCGATATTTATTTTAAGGGGTAGGCATGCAAATTCAGGAGAATGTTTTATCCCAATTTCAAGGGCTTTTTTATTATTAAAAGGTGGAATTACATAATCAATATTGAATTCATCAAGAAGAACCTTAACTGATATAAACGCATTACCCAAGTGTGGAAAAGTCAATTTCATTGCATTTCCTCCATAGTATCATATCTGTAAAAGCTTCCAGCCGGGTATCCATACCTGCTTCTCCTGAATGCTCATCAATTGTAAGCACTATAAACGGGATATCACCCTTATTTCTTACTCTTCTTTCAATCATGTCACATATAAAAGAATCTATTCCGCATCCGAAAGCCATTATATAAATAATCCCATCCAAACTGCCTTCATCAATCAGATGCCAAGCTGCTCCAACAGCTTTTCTGCCATAATTCCAGAATAGCTTTTTGGGCAACTGGTCTACCTTAGTATCTATTGATTTTTCATCCACCATATCTATCGTTAGAATTGTTATTCCCTTATTGGACAGTTTTTGCCATATATTCATATTTACAAAACTGTCATAAACCGTATATGAATGACCTACAACTGCAATTTTCAAAGCTTGAGGTACTTTAAAAGTATTGTGAGAACTGTTTTTTAGGTTAATAAACTCAGGAACCTTACCGTTTAAAAAATCTGCCTGCATTTTCTCATGTTCTCTCAAAGCTGCTTTATAAGCTTTTTTTATTATATGGTCATCACCTAAAAAGTAATGTCCTATCTCTAGTGCTGCGCTTACCGCATTACTAGTTTTTTTTCTAAGATTTATTTCAGTACTAATAATGTTGGGAAGTCCACTTATTGAGCTTTTTACCATGTCAGGCAAACCTCCCACTTTGGGACATATATACTCACCCTTTGACACGCTTGTCATTCTTGGAAGGAAAATATGGTCCACCCTATCCTTAAGGTTTATTACATGTCCATGCAGCAGTTTTACAGGAAGGCATGCTTCATCTACACAGTACTTTACTCCATCATTCAGTATCTTCTTGGTGGTATTATCCGAAACAACAATTTCTACCCCCAACTCTTCGAAAAAACTCTTCCAAAGCGGATAAAACTGATAATATAAAAGGCTTCTTGGAATTCCCACTTTTTCTGACATTACAAACCTCCATGTCTCTATGTTAAATACCCTCAAAATATTATTCTCACAGGGTATTGGATTTATTCGGTTGTAAAGCCTATGGCAAATTTGTGCAAAAAAAAGAAGAGACATTGATGTCTCTTCTTTTAAAAGGTTATATTATGCTTTTCCATTACATCCAAGAACGTTTACAAGTTTATGTTTTACCAATCCCTTGATAGCAGTTCTAGCTGGTCCGAGGTATTGTCTTGGATCGAAATGTGATGGGTTTTCAGCAAAGTACTTTCTGATAGTACCAGTCATTGCAAGCCTTAAGTCTGAGTCAATGTTAATCTTACAAACAGCCATTGAAGCAGCCTTTCTAAGCATGTCTTCAGGTACACCCTTTGCTCCCGGCATTTGTCCGCCATTTGCATTGATCATTTCAACAAATTCAGGAATAACTGAGGAAGCTCCGTGCAATACGATTGGGAAACCAGGAAGCTTTTCCTGAACTTTTTCAAGTATATCAAATCTGAGTTGTGCTTCACCCTTGAATTTGAATGCACCGTGGCTTGTTCCAATTGCTATTGCAAGTGAATCAACGCCTGTACGGCCAACAAACTCTTCAACTTCTTCAGGCTTTGTAAAAGCAGCATCCTTATCGGATACATTAACTGCATCTTCAATACCTGCGAGTCTTCCAAGTTCAGCTTCAACAACTACGCCCTTATCATGAGCATATTCAACAACCTGCTTTGTCAACTTGATATTTTCTTCAAATGAGTGATGTGAACCATCAATCATAACTGAAGTAAATCCGCCGTCTACACAGGATTTACAAAGTTCAAATGTGTCACCATGGTCAAGATGGAGGCATATTGGAAGGTCTGTTTCCTGAATTGCAGCTTCAACGAGCTTTACAAGGTAAGTATGGTTTGCATACTTTCTTGCTCCTGCAGAAACCTGGAGGATAAGTGGCGCATTTTCTTCCTTGGCAGCTTCGGTAATACCCTGTATTATTTCCATGTTATTAACATTGAACGCACCGATTGCATAGCCGCCTTCATAGGCTTTCTTAAACATTTCTTTTGATGTTACCAGTGGCATTTAAAACAACTCCTTCTATTAGTATATTCTTGGCAGTACCAGTCGTAAAAAGCATAGTATAACCTTTAACTTTAGTTGGTCTGACAGATTAACCTCTGCTTGCTGTATTTAATATTACGGTATATACATGATGGGTTAAATATGTAATCGAAATGCAGCACATACTTCCTTGCAAATGCGGCACCGACTTACTTCTGGTATGCAGCGTATGTAAAACAACGCTTCGTCAAGTTTTTGTCAATATAATTTTAACAGATTTAAGCTTAAAATCAAGGCTTAATTAACAATTTATATTTATGCTGCATATATTCAACTTTATAAGACAATATTGCCACATTATATTCTATCCAACTCCCTTGCCAATTCTTAATTGATTTTTATACATAATTATGTTATATTTTAATTTGATTGGGCTTAAATAGGCAATAGCCGAAAAGCCTGATAAATTGCGGTTATACCGCACTTACCTGTATAAACAGGTTATAAAATATACATATATAAATGTAATTGTACAAATGGGAGGGTAATACAATGAGCGAATTAAAAGGAGCTGCGATATTCGGACAGTCAGGTGGTCCTACATCAGTTATTAATGCCAGCGCAGCAGGTGTATTTACAGAAGCCCTGAAACAGGGAAACATTACTGCAGTTTATGGTGCAGCACATGGAATTAAGGGAGTTCTTGATGAGAAGTTCTATGATATGAGCAAAGAAGATCCATATGAACTTGAATTATTAAAGACTACTCCTTCATCCGCGCTTGGTTCAGTACGTTACAAGCTTAAAAGCGCAGATGAAGATGAAACTGATTATAAGAGAATCCTCGAAGTTTTCAAAAAATACAATATAAGATATTTCTTCTATAACGGCGGAAACGACTCAATGGATACCTGCAACAAGATCAGCAAGTATATGCAGAAATCCGGTTACGAATGCAGAGTAATGGGCGTTCCGAAGACAATTGACAATGACCTTTGGGGTACTGACCACTGTCCTGGTTATGCAAGTGCTGCAAAATACATTGCAACTTCAACTATGGAAGTATACCATGATGCAAGGGTTTACGATAAAGGTATGGTAACAATTCTTGAAATAATGGGAAGAAATGCAGGTTGGCTTACTGCTTCTGCTGCACTTGCAAAGCATATGGGTGCAGGCCCTGATCTTGTATATCTTCCTGAAATTGATTTTGATATGGACAAGTTCATTTCAGAAGTTAAAGATGTATATACTAAGAACGGTCACTGTATAGTAGCTGTTTCTGAAGGTATAAGGGATAAGAACGGCAAATACATTTCCGAATACGGTTCTGACCTCGCTCAGAATAAAGATTCCTTCGGACATGCTCAGCTTGGCGGTCTTGCTTCAACATTGGCAAACATAGCAAAGCAGCACACAGGTGCAAAAGTTCGTGGTATAGAATTCAGCCTTCTCCAGAGATGTGCATCACACGTTGGTTCTGCAACTGATGTTAACGAAGCATTCTATGCAGGTCAGATGGCTGTTAGATATGCAGTTGAAGGAAAAACAGATTACATGGTAGCTTTTGAAAGACCTGAAAGCGGCGAATACAAATGCAATATCAAACTTATAAACCTTACAGATGTTGCAAACACTGAAAAGAAGATTCCGAGAGAATGGATCAACGAAGAAGGCAACGGACTTAATGAGAATTTCATTAACTATGCTCTCCCGCTTATCCAGGGCGAATCAAAACCTCCTCTGGAAAATGGTTTACCAAGATTTGCTAAGCTCAAAAAGGTTTTTGCAACAAAATAAAATTCCAAAAAGATTAAGGTGCGATTTTATCGCACCTTTTTTTATAATACTTAGGAAATTATAGTTCTACCTTGATTTATCAATTATCTAATCTTCATATTCAATTTTAGCTCCGCACTTGGGACAAAATATAAAGCCTCTTTCAATTGTTGATTTACATTCCTGACATATTACAATGTTCTTAACTTCAAGTATTTTGGCTCTTAAATCTTCAATATTTTTGTGACATTCGGTAATTTCCTTGCATTTAGCCTCAAGATCAATTGTGGAAGGCTTTATCTCGATATACGTTTCATATACAGCTCCGCCTAGCTCCAGTAAAATTGATTTTATCTTATCTTCCTCGGCTTTTATTGCCATATTGATTTTGGAGATTTCAGAAAGTTCTCTTGATGCTTTAACTGCGGCTTTTGCTGTGTCAGATATTTTTTCCTTAACGTTGTTAAGTAAAGACATTACTTATTTCCTCCCCTATTACTTAATATCAAAGAACAATAAATCAATACTAGAATATTCGACGTCAGAAATTAAATACCTTTTATTTTCTATCCCTTTTAAGAGTTTTTTTCTTGGTAACTGAGTATCCAAAGTATCCCAAAGACTTTTCAAGGCTCCAGTACTCACCATGAGAATAGCAAATAAGGTCAGCTTTCCCCATATCCATCTTACCTTTTTCATCGATAAGAGATTCATCTACATTTACAGCTACTATTTCAGATATAAACATATCATGCGAGCCTAGTGAAATTACATGCTTAACCCTGCATTCTATATTAACAGGACATTCCTTTATGAGCGGTACGCTTACATTGGATGCAGTTTCAGCGGTGAGGCCTGTAAGACTGAATTTATCATTATCACGGCCCGATTTAACTCCGCAAAGGTCTGTTACAAAGGCAAGCTTACGGTTGGGGATATTGATAATAAATTCCCCCTTGTTTTTTATAAGCTCATATGAATACCGTTCTTTCCTTACAGAAATAGAAACCATCGGCGGCTCTGAATTGATTGTCCCCGCCCATGCTATTGTAATTATATTAGGCTTACCTTCAGCATCTGCACAGGTAACCATTACTACAGGTACTGGATTTAATATAGTTGATGGCTTCCATAATTGTTTTGACATATGCTTCCTCCTTAATATTTAATTTATTCTCCGATAATTTTTTTGCAAACCGGTTCAAGTGGACATTTCAAACAGAAAGGTTTTTTAGAATTGCAGTAATTGCTTCCAACACTTACTATTTGGGCATGATATTCATTATATAGTTGGGTATCAGGCTCCAAATGCTTCATAAAAAACTCCTGCATATCTTTGTATGATATATCCGGTTTAAAATAGCCTAACCTTGAAAAAATCCTTCGTGTATATGTATCAACAACAAAAACAGGTTTATAGGCTGCATAAAGGATTATACTATCGGCAGTCTCTTCTCCCACCCCATAGAGAGAGAGCAATTCAGAGCGCAGTTCCTTAATATTCTTATTAAACATCTTGTCCAGGTTTCCGCTATATTTATCAAGTAACAAATTGCAAAAGCTTTTAAGTTTTTTAACCTTTTGCTTATAAAACCTTGTTGAATATATTAACTCTATAATTCTTTCCTCGTCAGCTGTTCTTATGCCTTCTGGATTTAATAAATCATTATCCTTCAGTTTTTTAATAGCTATAGATACATTTTTCCAGCTGACAAACTGAGCAAGAAGGGCGCCAATTACTGTTTCAAATGGCGTTTCAGATGGCCACCAATTCATTGATCCGTTTTTCTCGTACATAAGATTGTAGATTTTAATAAGCTCTTGTGCCGTTTTTTTCAAATCCATCCCCCTTTTATAGTATATATTTTAAAACGGGAAAAATAAACATTAAAGTCTTTGATAAATTTAATTATTAGTATTGACATTGACCAATGTTGGATATATTATTAATACATATTCAACGTTGGGTAATATATGGAGAGATAATCAAAATGATAAAGGTATTAATACTATACTACTTAAATACAAAGCCAACACATGGCTACGAAATCCAAAAATTTATAAAGTACACTCAGTTGGATAGCTGGACTAAAATACAATCAGGTTCAATTTATTATGCTCTGGACAAACTTGAAAAGGATGGTATGATAAACCTTCTCCGTGAAGAAAGTATAGGTTCTAAAGTACGAAAGGTCTTTTCAATTACCGATGACGGAAAAAAAGAGCTTGAACGCAGCCTGGGTGAAGAGCTTCAGAAAGAAATATTTAATGTAGGCTCCGATAAATTTATTCTTTACCCCTTTCTTAATTTTATTGACAAAGAACAGGTAATAAAGCAAACAAATACTCATATCAAAGCTTTAAAAGAAAAGAAAGCATATTTCGAGAAATGGCAGAAAATAAAGCTACTGGACCAATACCTTAAGGTTGAAGCATTAAGTTTTGAAATGATTATATCCAGTTTAAACTATCAGATAAGCTGGCATTCAGCTTTACTAGAGGAGCTTGACAAGTGTCTTGAACTGGGAAAAAAGACAGAAGATTTTATAAGAAAAGTTGACTTTTCAGTGATTAATGAGGGTGAATGCACTCAAATTCTTGAGCAGCAAACAATAGAAAAACTAAAGACAGAAATATTATCAAATCCTGCAAAAGCCGAGAATAAACTTCAAGAGCTTATTCAGCTGTTAAAGAAAAATTAACTCTACAACATTTTTTAATTTTATATACCCAAACATATCTTTCGATATCCAAGGTTGGATATGTTGAAATTTATTTTAAAGGAGGATACTAATTATGAAAATTGTTGTTTTAATGGGCAGTCCCAGAAAGAAGGATAGCTTCAGTGTGTGTAAGGTTATTGAGGATAAAATAAACTCGGTATGCAGTACAGAATTTGAATATATTTATCTTAGAAATATGAACATAGAAGATTGTAAAGGATGCGACCAATGCTTCAAAAAAGGTGAACAATTTTGTCCCATCAAGGATGATGTTCAGCAAATACGAGAAAAGCTTATTAATGCAGATGGTATTATCTTCTCTTCCCCTGTATATGCTTATCAGGTAACTGGCTCTTTTAAGCGTCTTGTAGACAGGTTGGCTTTTATGTTTCACAGACCGGAATTAATAGGAAAGCCTGCAATTACTTTAACAACAACAGGTGGAGGAGGACAAAAGCAGGTTACAAAATTTCTTAAAATGACAGCATGTGGATGGGGCTGCAATCTAACAGGGTCATTGCAAGTGATCAGTCCCTTTTACACAAAGGAAAACAACCCATATTTCAATCAGGATTATTCCGATAGCAAGAATAAAGAGATAAATATGCAGGCAGAAGCTTTAATATCCGCTATCATGAGCAAAAAGCTTTCAGTACCGGGTTACTATGATATTTACATGTTTCACGGTTTGAAAAGTAAAACATACATGTCGGTTGCAGATTATAATTATTGGGAAAGCATGGGATGGCTTAAATCCAAATATTATTATAAAACTAAAATAAGTCCTGGGAAACGCATCTTCGGAAGTATTCTTGATTTTATAATTAAATCAATGTGGAAAAAATATCAGAATGCAAGCATTTCAAATGCTAAAGTCTCCTAAACGTAAATAAAAGCCAGGGTCAGATTGAACTGAACCCTGGCTTGCTAATAAACCTCTATAACTACATTTCTATTGACGTATATTTCCACCTGGAAATACTGAGCAGAACTTTATATCCTGGAATGGATAAAAGTGAAATAATTACAGCTGTTAATAAATATATGAATGCTTCTGGTAAGTTTAGTGCTATCATTCCAATAACAACTGCAGCAAGAATTACAACAATGAGTATAGAAACTACCATACCAAGAATACCATTTAGGTTTGATTTTATGGCTTCCTGGGGGTTAGTCCAACCGAGTTTGGGCCTTGAAAGGTCTATCATCATATTATAAATTATCATCGGAACAGAGCCTAAAACACCCAGGATTAAAACTACCAATATCCTGTAAATTGCCATTTTAAGTACTATTGAAACAATAATTCCTGTAACAAATACAACAATAGATGATGTAAGCAGACTTAGCAGCAGTTTGGATTTTATTTGTGTTTCGGGTGCTACCGGAATAACTTTTGAAATCCAGAATGTCTGACCTTCCCTTGAAATCGCAGTACTTGCAACCATATTCATTCCTGTTGCAAAGATAACCAGGCCAAGTGCACCAAGCGCAAGCGGCATTACATTAGCAGGATTGTTTAAAATATTAAGTAAATCTTTTGTTCCGCTGTTTTTCCCTATAACAGGCATAAGTCCTATTATAGGCCCTGCGAAAGCGCCTGCCATACCATTTAAAAGAAATACTGGAGTTTTAAACAGCAGTTTGCATTCTTTTTTAAATAGAGCTTTAAGTGCTGAGTTACCCTTACTATATAAAGCGGCACGTTCTTCCCTGGTGGTTTTCTTTTTCTTGCCGGTTGACTCTTGTCCAGCGAGTACACTCTTATAGAAAACCAGATTACCCAATTGAAGAAGTAAAATGAACAAGCCCACCGAAACAGCCATAAAGAGGAGGAAATATCCAAAAGCCTCAATACCTTTTAGCGAAAGTGCTAAAGTAGCCCAGATACTTGGCGGGAAGCTCTTTCCCATTTGCTCAATAAAACCGGTTTTACTTGCTATTAAAGCATTCATATCGGCCTGACTCATATTATCAGGCATTCCCTGCATCATGAAATTAACTCCGAAAGCAAAGAATAAACCGACTATACCACCAACTACAACAAACAAATCCTTATTCCTGCTGACATTTACAAAACGCATTAGCAACATATCAAAAAGGGCTGCTATTATTAATGGTATTGCAGGAGTTGCAAGTAACAGAAGAAGGGATCCAAACCAGTATAGTATTCCCTGTCCGGTGCCGGCTCCGTAAATAATGATAGCAGGGATAAGTATAGGAGTTACAGTAATAAGCTCATTTACCATTACTACAATAAACTTGCTTCCAATTATGTGATAGGGTTTCAGCGGCAGTGGAACCAATATAGTTATGTCCTTTGAAAAATAAAAAGTACCTATTATGTAGAATATCCCAAAGAAAAATGTAAGCAGCTGTGCAGCCATAAAAGCTTCAGTCAGAACTAACTCCGGTTTACCTGCACTGGCGCCTTGCTGATATACCGCATTAAATAACAGCGTAAACATAGCTATGAAAAAGCCCAGAGCAAATAGTATTGCGATACCTATAGCAATAGGCTCCCAAAGCTTTTTCTTTTCTTTTGTGAAACGATACTTAAGCGCGGACAACCCAAAATTTACATTTAAACTTATTTTGGTTAATTTTAATAACATTCTCATTTTTCAGTCAACTCCAGGAATATATTTTCAAGAGATTCGGAATTTTCTCTCTTTTTAAGCTCTTCCACAGTCCCAATCGCGATAAGCTTTCCTTTGTTGATTATTCCGATCCTGTCACAAAGCTTTTCTGCAACCTCCATAATGTGTGTGGAAAAGAAAACAACATTACCATTATCACAGTGTTTTCTCATTAATTCCTTCAATTGAAATGATGATTTGGGATCAAGTCCTACCATAGGTTCATCAAGTATCCACAACGAAGGGTTATGTATTAATGCACCAGTTAGAACTATTTTCTGTCTCATTCCGTGTGAATAGCTTTTAATGAGATCCGGGGCAGCATCTATAAGCCCAAACATGTCCAGCAGATATTCCATGCGTTCTTTTCTGTCCTTTACAGGTACATTATAAACGTCTGCTATAAAGTTCAAATATTCTATTCCTGTAAGTTTTTCATATACATCCGGATTATCTGGGGCATACCCCATAATTTTCTTTGCTTCAAGCGGCTGTTTCTGAATATCATATCCGTTGATATTTATACTTCCCTCATCAGAGTTTAAAAGTCCTACCATCATTTTTATAGTAGTAGTCTTTCCAGCCCCATTGGGTCCAAGGAAACCAAAAATCTCACCATCGTTTATTTTCAGGTTAAGATTATCAACAGCCTTTATAGTCCCTTTATTATAAGCCTTTGATAAATTGGAAATTTCAATCATTCATTACACCTCTTTACGTATTTTGACTGTCAAATTATTATCAGTATTACTCATACCATGTTCTTCCTATTATATAATTTTTTTATCTAAAACAACAGTATTAAATCAAATTATACCATTGTTTTCGAGGATTTTCCTGCATGCGGGTATATCAGCTTCAGCCCAGTCCAGATTAATCATTTCCGGTAAATCAATCCACTTAAGTTCCTTATGTTCTATAGCTTTAGGATAACCCTCAGTTATAGTTGCTTTATATACATGAAGCACGATTTTATTTCCATTACTTACCGAATACCCTGTAGCGATATGATCTCCGGCAATAACCTTTATCCTTAGTTCCTCCTTTAATTCCCGTTTTAATGCTTCATGATGTGTTTCACAATTTTCAACTTTTCCACCTGGAAATTCCCATTTACAAGTGTTATCCATTTTCTCGGACCGTTGTGCTACCAGAATTTTGTTATTTTCTATTATAGCTGCTCCAACAACATGAATTTCTTCCATTAGTACCTCCATAAAAATAGAATTATTTACTTTTCCTATTTTTACCCTTTATTAATACGTTTATAAGCAGGCAAAAGTTCAGTGGTGAACAAAAAAATTAAAAGGCTGAAACCCCTATGGATTTCAGCCTTCAGTCATTAATAATTCAATTTATAATTTTTTATTTAACAGGGTAGTTTTCCCGTTTTGAATAATGAGTGTGAAGAAGTTCATGAGCTTTATGACTTCCCGGTTTCTCAAGGTATTCATCATAAAGTTTCTTAACTGCAGGGTTTTCATGGGACTTTCTGATTGTTGAATCTCTGTCTTCTGCATAAATACCCTTAGCTCTTTCACTTCTTAAATCAATCCAGCTTCTTACATGCGACGGCTGTATAGGCTGTCCGCCCCCGTTTACGCATCCGCCTGGGCAAGCCATTATTTCAATAAAGTCATATTTTGCGTCACCGGCTTTGATTCTGTCAAGAAGTGCTCTTGCATTACCAAGTCCATGTGCAACCGCAGCTTTCAAAGTAAGATCTCCAAGCTGTAAGGTTGCTTCTTTAATTCCTTTAACTCCTCTTACTTCGTTAAATTCTATATCATCCGGACCATTGATTGTTTTTCCTGTAAGCCACTCTGCTGCCGTTCTTAAAGCAGCTTCCATAACTCCGCCTGTTGCTCCGAAAATAACACCGGCTCCTGTTGCTTCTCCCATAGGATCATCAAAATGCCTTTCAGGAAGTTCTGTAAAGTCAATAGCAGCTTCCTTAATCATTTTTGCAAGTTCTCTGGTAGTAAGAACTACATCTACATCCGGATACCCTGTACCTGACAGTTCAGGTCTTTGAGCCTCAAATTTCTTTGCAGTACATGGCATTATGGATACAACAAACACCTTTGAAGGATCAATTCCCTGCTTTTCAGCATAATAGGATTTCAAAACCGCTCCAAACATTTCATGCGGAGACTTACAGCTTGAAAGATTATCAAGGAATTCAGGATACTGATGTTCACAGAATTTAATCCATCCTGGACTACAGGAAGTAATTAACGGCAGTTTACCACCATTTTGAATCCTGCTTACAAGTTCTGTAACTTCTTCAAATATTGTTAAGTCTGCTGCTGTATCTGTATCAAATACCTTTTTGAATCCAAGTCTTCTGAGTGAAGCAATCATATTGCTTGTAACAACAGAACCTATTGGCATTCCGAACTCTTCACCAAGCGCAACCCTGACTGCAGGTGCAGTCTGAACAACAACATGAAGATCTGGGTTTGCAAGAGCTTCCCATACCTTATCAGTGTCATCCTTCTCTCTTAAAGCACCTACAGGGCAAACAGCAATACACTGTCCACACATTGTACACGGTACATCATTGAGAGATTTATTGAAAGCGGAAGATACTATAGTGTTAAAGCCTCTGTCATTAGTATCTATAACTGAAACAGTCTGAACATTTTTACATACACTTACACAACGTCTGCACAGAACACACTTATTAGGATCCCTGACAATAGAAGGTGAGTAATTATCCAAAGGATGTGAGGACATTTCTCCTTCAAATTTTATATCCTTAATGTTCAAATCCTCAGCAAGCTTCTGAAGCTCACAGGATCTGCTTCTTGTACATGTCAGACATTTCTTGTCATGGTTGGACAATATAAGTTCAAGTGTAACTTTTCTTGCTTCTCTGACTGCAGGTGATTTTGTAGAAATTATAAGTCCTTCTGATACCGGATATACGCAAGCTGCCTGAAGGCTTCTTGCTCCTTTTATTTCTACAACACACATTCTGCATGCACCAATTTCATTGATATCCTTTAGGAAGCAAAGTGTTGGAATAGCAATGTTGGCATACCTTGCCGCTTCCAATACTGTATAGTTTTTTGGAACCTGCAGTTTTCTATCATCAATCGTAATATTAACCATTTCCATTTTAACACTCCCCTTCCCTACGCATTTTTAAATATAGCCTTGAATGGACATTTTTCCATACAAGCACCACATTTAATACATTTATTCTGGTCAATTGAATATGCTCTGGTCTTGTCACCATCAATACATTTAACAGGACAGTTCCTAGCGCATATTCCGCATTTTTTACAAGCTTCTTCATGAATAACATATCTCATAAGAGACTTACATACACCTGCAAGACACTTCTTATCCTTTACATGTGCTTCGTATTCATTTCTGAAATATTTAAGCGTACTGAGAACAGGGTTTGGAGCTGTCTGGCCAAGTCCGCAAAGTGCAGATGCCCTTATGTTTTTTGCCAGCAATTCAAGTTTCTCAATATCGCCTTCTTCACCCTTACCATCAGTAATCCTCTGAAGTATTTCAAGCATTCTCTTGGTACCGATTCGGCAAGGAGGACATTTGCCGCAGGATTCATCAACTGTAAATTCAAGGAAGAACTTTGCTATGTCAACCATACAGTTATCTTCGTCCATTACTATAAGTCCGCCCGAACCCATCATTGAACCAAGTGCTATCAGAGAATCGTAATCTATCGGGGTATCAAGATGGCTTGCAGGTATACATCCGCCTGAAGGTCCACCGGTTTGTGCCGCTTTGAACTTCTTACCGTTAGGGATTCCTCCACCGATTTCATATACAACTTCTCTTAATGTTGTTCCCATAGGAACTTCAACCAATCCGGTATTGTTAATTTTACCGCCAATTGCAAAAACCTTTGTTCCTTTACTCTTTTCAGTACCGATGCTTGAGAACCATTCAGCACCTTTTAGGAATATAACAGGTATGTTGGCATATGTCTCAACATTGTTAAGCAGCGTCGGCTTATTCCATAATCCTTTTACAGCAGGGAATGGAGGCCTAGGTCTTGGTTCACCCCTCTTGCCCTCTATAGAGGTCATGAGTGCAGTTTCCTCACCACATACGAAAGCTCCTGCTCCAAGTCTGATTTCAAGATCAAAGCAGAAATCTGTTCCAAAAATATTATTTCCTAAAAGACCATATTCTTTGGCCTGTTCTATTGCAATTCTGAGTCTTTTTACTGCTATCGGGTATTCTGCCCTTACATAAATATAACCCTGATTTGCTCCAACTGCATAGCCTGCAATAGCCATAGCTTCTATAACCGAATGCGGATCTCCTTCGAGTACGCTTCTGTCCATGAATGCTCCAGGGTCACCTTCGTCGGCATTACACAAAACAAATTTCTGGTCATCCTGGGACTTTGCAGTAAACTCCCACTTTAAGCCCGATGGGAATCCTCCGCCCCCCCTTCCACGGAGACCTGATTTTTTAACTGTATCTATAACCTGTTCAGGTGTCATTTCAGTAAGAACTTTTCCAAGCGCCTTATACCCGTCAAAGGCAATATATTCATCAATATCCTCAGGATTAATAACTCCGCAGTTTCTTAATGCTATCCTCAGCTGTTTCTTGAAGAATTCAACCTGCTCAAGTGATGCATCATCTCTCTCGACATCAGCATCTTCTCTTGACAACAGTCTTTTTACAATTCTTCCTTTCAAAAGATGTTCTGTGACTATCTCACTGACATCTTCAACCTTTACCATGGTATACATAGCACCTTCCGGATATACAACAACAATTGGACCTTGTGCACAAAGACCGAAGCATCCTGTTTTTACTATCTTAACTTCATTTTCAAGCTTATTGTTTGATAATTGTACCTCAAATTCTTTCGTAATTTTTTCCGAGTTGGATGAAGTACAGCCTGTTCCAGCACAGACAAGAACATGAGACCTAAAAACCTGCATTTTATACCCTCCTCTTCTATAACTGAGAAAAAACTCAATATGTTAAATCAATTACATGCAATTTAGTCTAAATCCAATAATACATTACGCCTTTGATTTCTTTTCTTCTTCGCCTATTGTATAGTCAATACAAACCCGTCCGTTGACTATGTGCTCGGCTATAACGCTTCTTGCTTTATCAGGTGTCATTTTTACATATGTTACCTTGTTTCCGTCAGGACTGATAACCTCTACTATAGGTTCAAGCCTGCAAACTCCGATACAGCCTGTCATTGTTACAGTTACATCATTCAAATTCCTTTTCTGAAGTTCTTCTACAAGTGTATTCATAACAGGTCTTGCACCTGCTGCAATGCCACAGGTAGCCATACCGACTATAATTCTTATACCGTTGCTTTCTTTTCTCAAATTTATCTTTTCAAGTGACTTTTTGCGGATTTCTTCAAGCTCAGCTATCGATTTCATTCAATACACCTCCAAAAGTGTTCTTAATACCTTCATCAATATATTTCTTAATCCAGCTAACAACTTCAAACTCATTAATGGGCACTCCACCAAGCTGCTTTTTAACCTCAGCTGTATCGAAATCAAAATTGCCCATATCACTGGAAAGTGTTACATCAATATCAATATCGGGAGACGCTGTTACAATATTTGATACGGTTTCTGCAATGTCTCCCAATGGCAGCCTGTCAATATTTGATATTTCAAAGCTTGCCGTTAAGGTTGTCCCTTTACCCCTAACAGAACTAATGTCAAAACTTCCTCCAGCTCTTTCTGCAGATGCCTTTAACAATGGAATACCCAGACCTATTTTTCTGCTAGTCCGGGTAGTAACAAAAGGATCGATGACACTTTTTACAAATGCCTCGTCCATGCCCACCCCATTGTCAGCAATTTCCAATATAAGTCTGTTGTTTGATGTATCAGCAGTTAATCTTACCGAAACCCTGCTTGCTTTGGCTGAAACCGAATTCTGGATTATATCAATAAGATGCAGGGATAAGTCTCTCATTAATCCTCCATATTTTTATACTTCTCAACAATTCCTTCAATATCCTCAGGAACAAGCCTTCCATAAACATCATCATTAATCATCATTACAGGTGCAAGTCCGCAAGCGCCGATACATCTGCATGCATCAAGTGAAAATTTTCCATCTTCGGTGCAGTCGCCAACTTCAATTCCCAGCTTTTCTTTAAGTTTATCAAGTATATTATCTGCTCCTTTTACATAGCAGGCAGTTCCAAGGCACATTGAAATCCTGTATTTCCCTTTAGGTTTAAGGGAAAACTGGGTATAAAATGTAACCACCCCATATATTTCAGTAAGAGGAACATTTAACCCTTCAGATACTGCCTTCTGGACTTCGATCGGAAGATAACCATATATCTCCTGTGCTTCATGAAGTACAGGGATTAAAGCGCCTTTTGTATCCTTATACTTTTCAATGACTTCCTGCAGTTTCTGTGCCTGTTCATCAACACAACCGCAGCAATTACCATTACTCATTGAATACGACCTCCTATCTCCATAATCATAATTAAAATAGCCTTAATTCTGTGTTAAGTATTTAACAATAATCGTTAACATTATAACAAATTTTCATAAAACATTCAAGGTAATTAAAGAAAAAAGCCGGATAAATTCTTGTATAAGGCTACTACCTAGCTTATTTGTGGGAACTCTGGGATATTGTATACAAGTTTACAATAATAAAACTATTTTTTTCTCAATGTATTAATTAAGCAGCTTAAGCTTTTTTCTTCCAGTTCAAAGAAACTTTCACGTTCAAAAATATCACCAAGTGTATGGGCATCAGAAGATCTTATTATATTATATCCTTTAAGATAATCATTCTTTTTAATAGGATCATTTAAATTGCTGTAACGGGAAATTTCAAGAAATTTGAAACCTATTTCCTTAGGTATTTGCCCAAGGTTTGAAATAATACTAAATGATGCTCTGTCTATATGTGCAGGTATTGCTGCTCCGCCAAGTTCACAAGCATGTCTGAATGCATCTTCTAAGCTTATATCTGCCGCAGTAAGTAACATTCTGCCTAAATGTGACCTTATTGTATCTTCAGATGTTAAAATAAGTTGTTCCCCGAATATTTCCTCCCTGTTTTTGAGTAAGGGAAGGTGATTGTAAACCATGTCCTGCATGTTTAATGCAGCTTCCACGCTTGGGAAAAGACATACCATATGGATTTCTTCTCTTGTCTCCAGTTCCATACCCGGTACCACAACCAAATCTGTACCTTTGGAACACTGGTCAAAGGCTTCAAGATTTTCAGCAGAATTGTGATCGGTAACAGCAATAATGTCCAGGCCCTTTACCAAAGCCATGCCTATTATGTTGTTAGGTGTCATATCATTATCTGCACAAGGTGAAAGCGCAGAATGGATATGAAGATCAACTGCATATTCCATGGTACCTCCATTAAAGCTATATTCCCGCTTCAACAGCTCTTTTGCATATGCTGTATGAATCCATATCTGTTCCCAAAATAACTACCCCTTCAGCTTCTGCTCTTTTAAGTGTTGCTTCCTCAACAGAAAGTCCTTCCGGAACAATAATGCATGCAACGTCAGTCAATGCGGCAACAGCTACTACATTAAGGTTTGTTAGCACTGTTATCCATATGTCACCGGTTTTTGCATGGGACATTACCCAGCTAAGCAAATCGCAAATACAGACACCCTTTATTTCCTTATTTAAGTTAGCTTTTCCGGTCATTATATTCAGTCCAAATTTTTCTGTAAATTGCCCTACATTCATGTGAATTCCCCTATCTTCCATCCTGACTTTTATCCAAAACCGGAGGCATTTTTGCTTCAAGTTCTATCATCTGAGCCGCTAAATCCCTGACCTTTTCTCTCAGTTTAAAAATACAGTCTGTTTCGTTTGCACTTCCACGTACAATATCTTCCGCCAGTGCTCTGCAGCTTGGTGCACCGCACGCTCCGCAATCCAATCCCGGCAATCTTTCATGTATTGTTTCAAGTTCCTCAAGCTTTTTCATGGCTTTTGCTATATCATTATCAAGCTTCATTACAGGCTTATATTCTATATTCCCGGTCCAAACCAGGTCATGATTAAGGTTTTCATATTTTCCATCTTTAATTCCATAGTTCTTTGCATCATCTATATGTTTCTTTAACCTGGTTTTTGCAACGTAAGCATTTTCTACAGTCAGTGGTCCTCCAAGACATCCTCCGTTACATGCAAGAGCTTCTATAAAATCAACATCCTCAAGCTTTTCATTTTCAATTTCTTCAAGTATGGTTATTATATTGTGTATACCGTCAACAGCAAGGAACTTATCGGTTTTAAGCGCAAGGCTCTCTCCCCCCGAATTAGCCCATCTAATGCCTTCGTATCCCGCAATTTCAAGCTTTTCACTTTCGCTGACATGTTCAAGTGTATATAAAATTCTTAAATATATATCCTTTATAGATATTACTCCGTCTACAAAAGATTTATCTATTTCATATGGTGCTTTTACGCTGGTTACCTTTGCCGCACAAGGTGTAATAAAAAATACGCCAACGTCTTCCATTGGAAGCTTTTTCTGTTCTGCTACCATCTTCTTTACTATCCTGCCTGCTACCTCCATTGGAGATTCAAGCTTTAAAATATTATCAATAAGGTTTGGAAATCTTACCTGGATCAATCTTACTACTGCAGGACATGCAGAAGAAATCAGAGGTTTTTTTATACCAGGTTTTTTAAGATATTTCCTGGTAACATCGCTTACAACCTCAGCAGCACGCGCGACTTCAAACACATCATGAAACCCAAGCTGCTTCAATGCATTAAGTATCTTATCCCTTGAGTAGGTTGTTTTAAATTGTCCGTATAATGATGGTGCGGGTATTGCAACTCTATATTTAAACGAGTAAATTGAATCAAAAGGATCTGAAATAGCATTTTTAGCATGATAAGGGCATATCCTTATACATTCACCGCAGTCTATACACCTTTCATCAATTATCCTCGCCTTGCTTTTTCTAACCCTTATGGCTTCAGTAGGACATCTTTTGATGCAATTGGTACAGCCCATGCATTTTTCTTCATTTAATGTAACCGAATGAAAATATGTTCCCATAGAATCACCCCTTTCACTTCAGCCTGCTATTTATTAATGAATATATATTTCCATTTTAACCGTAGTACCCTTTCCAACTTGAGTCTCAATATCCAGTGTATCCGAATGCCTTCTTATATTCGGAAGGCCCATTCCTGCGCCAAAACCCATTTCACGGACCTTATCCGGTGCTGTTGAATAGCCCTCCTTCATAGCAAGCTCAATATCAGGAATTCCCGGGCCTTTATCTGAAATTTGTATGATTATTTTTTCACTGCTTATTTCCACATCTACTTCCCCGCCATTTGCATGTATAAACGCATTCATCTCAGCTTCATACATTGATATCGCAGTCTTCTTAATAATGGACGGCTCTATACCAAGCTGAGTCAGTTTTTTCTTGACACTGCTGGATGCTTCTCCTGCTGCAGCAAAATCATTTGCACTGATAATATAATGCAGTCGTATGGAATTATTGCTCAACACTTAGCACCTCTTCCGGTAACCCCCGAACTATATAGTTTGCCACATGCTATAAACATTGGCATTGAAGTACGAAGCACAGTTATACCTTTTTCCCTCGCCAGGTCCAATATTGATTGATCGGGATTTTTTCCTCTTACAAAGGCAACTACTTTAATATCCATCATTTCAGCTGTTCTGATAACCTGTGGATTTATTAACCCGGTCAGTAAAAGTACATTTTCTTTTACATAAGCCATTACGTCGCTCATAAGATCGGAACCGCATGCTGAATAAATTTCCATATCCAGATTATCCATGCCGGCTAAAATATCTGCTTCAAGTATTTTCACAATTTCCCCGATTTTCATATTTACACCTCTGATAATCAACTAATATATTTAACTATGACAATATTATAACACACCTTACAGTTAACTGTTTATGAAAAATATGTATTGCTCTGACCTACATTTTGATAAAAAAAGAGAGACTTTTTTAGTCTCTCAAAATTACATCGGATGGGTTTCCATCAGTTTTTCAAGCGGCACTTCCGTTCTCTTTTTTGTCTCAATGTACATTACATCGGCATTACTGCCTCTCAGTCCTTCAATCCATACCGGGGCACCATTATGCACCACTTCTATTACACCTTTTGAGTTTAAAATCTCTTTTGCTCTGTCAGCGTCCAAGCAATCATCTCCCTGTCATTATTCAAGTATTTTCTGATATTATCTCCTTATGCAAGACAGATTATATGTATAGGACAATATTTATTAAATAAACTTGATTATATCCTTTAAATCACCGGTTTTTATATAGTTAAGTAATTTATTTTAATTATAACATGAAAAGGCAAGCCCAAAGGGCTTACCTCTCACCTGTAATTCTTATGTATATTATATTGTTTCTTATACTCTCAAAAATTCGATAAGAAACTTCTACCTTTGATAATAATAAATTATTCAATATAACAAGGGATTGTTACAATGAATAATTATACGAGTACAATGAGACAACACATCCTAGATAAATATAAATCAATGATGGCAACGAACTTTTAACATTCTTACGTTTATACAGCATATAAATTATTGATGAAAACGCTGCCAGTATAGACATAACAAACATTACACCCATTATTTGCTGAAACCCTAATATAGTCCCTGAGAAACTGATTAATGCAACATTATCCAGGCTCAAACCTCCTCTAGAAATAAAATACATACACAAAAAGGAAAAGCCCGACAATATCATACCGTAAAGTGATTCTGTCAGAAGGAACGATTCATTTTCAAACTTAATAAATATTAAGACACCACCGGCCACCATAAGAGTAAGGGTAAAAAAGCCATCCAATTTTTTGTCGTAAATCTCTCCAATTCCTGAAAAAGCAAGTACAGAAAAAAGAATACTATATAGAATGAATTCGATTGATATACCAAAGTTAAAATACACTAAAATTATCACCGGTATAAGAATAAGCATACCGATGCTAAACTCCATCCACAATTCATTCCTTATCATCCGCATTATCAACCTTCTTTTGCTGGTATCGTATAATTTCAATCCTGATTCCGTAAGTCTCTGATAGCATTGCACATTCATCCAATGCAGCCTGATTACTAGATGTAAGATCATTTTCAGGAATAATAAGCTTCAAAACCCTCTGGTTTATTGAACTTCCGTTAACTTCAGCATCTCCATGCCTGCCACCTTTAAAATTCTTCAATTCTTTTGTATAGCCCATTATCTTTTCCTTTAAGTTTTCTGAGTTTTGATAATATGCCGCGGTAGTATCCATGCTCTTTATCATGGTTGCAGTTCCAGAATCGAAGTTTGCTATTACAGGAAATTCAAACGGCAAATTGGCTCCGAATGTCTGTCTGATAATCCGTCCTCTTTCAAGGTTTCCCAATGACCAAACACCCCCGGATTGGTTTTTATCAGTAGCTGCAGAACCTACATCTCCTGATGTCCAAGCCCTTTGAACAGCCCTTTGTTCCATTTCAATTGAGGGTATTATTCTAAATGGAATTGGCAGCTCCAGCTTATACCTTACCCTTATATCTATATTGTCATTACTGTCTTCGAAGAAATGTGAATTATTTAGATTAAACCCGTCTATACCTCCTGCAATATTCAAAAATTTAAGTCTTTTATTAAAGTCTATATTTTCATTCTGGGTAAAATATTTTTTAAGGTACAGCCTGGTAATTGGAATACACAATTCTGTTTTAAAGTCATCAAAAGCTCCTGCTGAAATCATACATGCAACATTTTTCAGAAATGTCAGGGGATTTTCAAGGATTCCGTTTTTACTGTTAATTGCATTTGTAAAATCATTTTTAATAGTTTTAATCATTTCAAAGCCACCTGCTTCGTTGCTGCTATTATTCGAATCACCGGTAAGCTTTCCAATATCGCCAAGAAGATTGCTTACAGAAGAAGCCTGGCTTTTCACTGCATTCTCACCGCTTTCAAGACCGGAATTTACAGTATCATTAATACCTTTGATACCTGAAATATAATAAACATATCCAGTGGCAGCCATCTCATCTGCGGCTCCGTTTATGGCATGTTGTACCACTTCCTGAACATAAACAAGTTTTATTAAAAAAGCTATTGAAAGTACAGCTCCTATAAAAATGGGAAGAGCAAGTGAGGCTTCCACTGTAACAGATCCTTTAATACTTTTTAATTTCATAATAAACTCCTTATTCTAGTAGCCTTCATACAGAACAAAGTTGAATTTACGTCTGCCGTCATTTGTATTGCTTGTGCCATGAGTAAACAAGCGCGTAACAAACAGATATTTCATAGATACTGTGGCCTCTACTCTCAGCATTGTATTATGGTTTGCCAATTTAAAACCATTCTTTTCACCGCTGCAGTTTAACTCTATCATGTCCTCAGTCCTATTGATTTTATCATCTGTGCTCTTAAACAAGAGAAAAAGCCTTAAGTAATCATAGTAAGTAAATTTAAGCTTTTTATCAGTTTTTTGACCCGTGCTCTTCCCAAGGCCAATTGATAGTTCCCAGTCTCCTTTTTGTTTATAAAAGGGAACCGCCTCACCCTTAAGCAAATGCTCAATGTCCAAAAGTGCTTCTCCCATCCCCCATGCACACATTATCAAATTTGAAATTATGGGTATCCCAAGCCCTCCGGTCCACCATCCTGACACCGCAGCAGCTATACCTTCTGCAAGTCTTCTTTTTTCCGGGTCCATATAAACATGCAGTGTGTCCATAGCAAAGCGGAGCAGAAGAATTTCACCCTTAGTAATAAGCCTGTTTTTTTCCTGAGACTCATACCCCTGAAGTATGTATTCAGTTTCATAGCTATAAAATGTCTTAAGTTTAGACTTGTCAATGCCTCTCAGATTCAAATCCTTTTCTTCTTTACCGTTTTCTTTTAAGGCAGGAACAACATTTTTAAAAGTCCCCATTATATATTCATTAATGTATAAATTATCCCTGAGCTTTGAAAAACCATCGCTAAGTATATCACCCAAAGTGCCGATAAAATCAAAAGCATTGTAGCTGAAGCCCTCATCCGAATCCTCATCTTCAAAATCCACTTCTTCTCCTATGTTTTCAATATTTCCAGAGTATGAAGCTTCTTTTGAGGCTGTATTTTCAGAAGTGCCGGTTGAATCACTGTTTACTTTGCCATCTTTATTAGAAAAATCACTGCTTTGAACTTTCTTATGTGACGGGAGTTGGTTTATGTCTATACCCTTTGATTTCATATCTATGTCTGCATTATTAGAATTTTTTAGCTTATCTTTTGCATCTTTCTTTTGCGTTTCCCTTGGATCCTCTCCAGTCACTCCTTTATCTACTTTTTTATAATCATATGAAACAGAACCGTAACCATAAATTAAACCCTTAAAACTATTTAGAATTTCACTGCCGCTTAGGTTTCCCTTCTTACCCGCTGATGCTATCTCAACAATTTTATAAGCCGCTTTATCAAGAAGCTCTTTGTTACTCTTCATTTGGCCTATCAGAAGTTCCGACTCCTGACCCGAAAGAATGGCATCTTCTATCTTGCCTATGTCCTGAGTTATTAGTTCGGTGAATCCACCCGAGCCTGAACTGTTTTTACCGACAAAGGCTTGCCCAAGAAAATCCTTAAGCTTTTGAACAGCCGCCTTAACTTCGGTACTCAGCCGGAATATATCCTGTATATATTGGATTGCCTGACTATTAGGATATATATACGCATTTGTCTGTTCTTCTCTCAGTTCAAAAATTGTTTTATCCATATCTGAAGAAACCTTGGCAATACTATTTGCTAAATCATTTGCCTGTTTTTTAAGGTTTTCAAGTTCCTTTTCAGAGTCTTCCGAGCCCTGACCGCTAAATAAAGCAATAACATTGTCAAGGTTTGCTTTTTGAGTTACAAGGGATCTATACTGATCCACATAACCGGCATATTTTGCAGAAAGGATATCCCAGATTCCTCCAAGATTAAAGCCGTTGATGAATTTTTTTGCATCTTTCCCATCTCCGATTGTTCCGCTTACAATCTTCTTTAACTTCTGCTGGATACTGGCAACCTTTCCCGCCAGCTTATCAATTACAGTTTTTTGTTTGAATGCTTCAGACATCTTGCTTGCATCTTTTGCCTGGGACAGCCTATCAATTAAACCCTCGGCAATTTGTTTAGGTGCCCTGTATTTCATAAATTCAAGTATCATGTTTTTTGTTACAGTATTCTCTGATAAATTAAACATTGGATAAACAGATATGTTCTCAACCCTGAACCCATAAAGGTCAAGGCCCCCTCGTTCATTATCCTGACTTGCTTTAGTATTAAGATTTTTATTAACATAATCAATTATGAAACTTTTTAAGTTATCTGGAGCATTTACACTTAATGAGTAAATCCCATATTCATTTTTAAGTTTACTGTCATAGTTAGCTAATGCCGATCTTATTGCAGCTGTAACCGATCTTTTAGCATTATTTTCGCCGGCAGCTATTCTTGCACCGTCTATAAGAACTCCGGACAATACAATTACAACAATTAGAATAATACTTAAGAATACTGTAACCTGTCCCTTTTCACTGCCAAAATTCATACAAACCCCCTATCAATTAAAAAATTCATTTATCTTGTCCTTTATTGTAGTTATAATGTTACCTGCTTTTTGAACCAAATTTGCAAATCCCGGATTCATCCTTTCCAATTCCTTTTCAATATCTGCCGCAAAGTCCAAATTACGTATAAGTTCTACCGGGTCATTTATTGACTGAACAGATGAGGAAGAGGTTTTATAGCCGTTTACAATTCCAAATCCTCCTGTTACCCCTGAAACAGGTATTTTACTATTTTTATTTATGGAAACATCGATACTTTTATAGATAATATAATTTGAAAGATTGATTTTTCCCTCTTGAAAGGTATTGCTAAGAATACTTCGTTTATTTAATAAGGATGTACTTTGTTCTGGCTTTCCAATATAGTTAATAACTTTAGACTGCTTTAGTGAACTCTTTCCATCAAATAATCTCCAATACAAACCATCTTTTCCTATATCATTAATATCGAGCCTTCCCGTTTCTACATCTTTCATGCTGTTGCACCAGGAAGCAGCCCCTCTCTCAGCTGCATTGTCCGAAACTGAAAGGGAATAAGCCTGCTGATAAAGCAGTATGAGAAAATAAAGCACTGCTATTATGCAGAATATTACTATAGGTATTATTAATGATGATTCAACTGTTATGCTCCCTTTTTGTGAGTTATTTCTCATCTTTTCTCCCACATTTTGTAATATTTGATTTTATTTTACACTATTATGAGAAAAAAGGGAAGACCCAAAGTAAATTTTATATAAAAAAAAGCTTAACCTGTTATGGTTAAGCCTTTTCTCAATGAGTTAATATTAATCCGCGAAATCGTCCAAGCTTCCAAAAGCCTTTTTAGACTTATCTTCAAGTTCCTTTTGCAATTGATCTCCTTTTTCGCTAGCTTCTTGCATTTCAGTGAAAATTTTATTATAGGTATCTTTATCCTCATCTGTATAGAAACTGATTGTTGCATCTTCAGATACCTTATAGTCACCTTGTCTGCTTTGTAGGAAAGTAAATAAATCACTAAACTTGGTTAGTGCAGTTTCATAAGCATTAAAAACTCTCTTGAGTAAATCCATTGTTTGGCTGTTGCCTTTTTCGAACCCATCCAGGAAACCGCTTTTAAAGCTGCTAGGTATATCAGCGTCCTGAATAGTCTTTTGAAATTTTTCGGTGCTTGATATAATAAGTTCTTCAAAATCCGTTATTACTGTTATAAATTTTTTAATCTTAGATTTTGCTTCACTCAATTTGCCCGAATCACTCAATATTTCTTTTGTAAACACAGACTCGGAAGTAAGGTCTTGAATCGCTTTCTCAGCCTCCTCTTTCCCCTTCTGAATTTCCATGTAATATTTCTCTGTAGCCTCTACTATCGGGTATAAACCTCCGTATTCATCTTCATAATTTTCGGATGACAGTTTTGGAGATAAGCTTCCGGAACCCGAACTAAAGTTAGATGCGAGGGATACTATTTTTTTTGTTGCTTGAACTTCCTGTTCATGTGTAACTTTGTTTTTGGATACTTTTTTTGTAGATTCTGCTTTTTTAGTAGATTCAATTTTTTGTCCATATGTAGTTCCTTTATCTGAGTCCTTAAGGAAAAGGAAATATGCACCTGCACCTAACCCGGCAACAACGAAAACAATTGCAAGTATTATGGCTGCTACTTTACCCTTCTTTTTAGGCGGCTGAGGGTAGTTTACATTATAATTAAACCCTTGAGCCTGGTTGTAATTCTGATTCGGATTAAACCCCTGATTCTGATTTATTCCTGTATTCTGATAATTTTGCGGATTAGACTGTTGTTGGTATTGTTGATTAGGCATGTACTGTGAACCAGTATTGGACATAAAGAATTGCCCGAATTCCGGTATTTGAAGAACACCCACCCATGCTTGTGTCTCTTCATCAAGTAAAAACGTATCTTTTGTTATTTTTCCGGCATTGACAAGCACTTTGAAATGCTCAATATTTTCAACTGCAAATCTTTCGTTACCATTTACATAAATGAATCTTTTAATAATAATTCCCCCTGTACAGTTATATAAAAACAAATATATATACTTATATTAATAGAATAAAATCTAAATGTCATCAGCTAATTTTATCACAATGCCAAACAGAAAGAAAAGTAGACCTATGTATTTAATGATAAGTTAGTTAAAACTTTTTATTTATCAAATTAGTCTATTTTCAACACCCTATTTACAGGTATTTTAATTGCAACCCAAGCGAAGAACCCCCCAAAAACAGCTCCTGCAAGCACATCCAAAGGATAATGTACGTATAAATAATTTCTTGAAAACGCAATCAGTACAGCTAATATAAACGCCGGTATTGCCCATTTCCTCATATATTTAAATATTACAAATGCTGCAGCAAAGGAAGATAAGGTGTGACCTGAGGGAAAAGAATACGATGATAGCTTTGGGATTAATAATTGTATACCAGTAACCCCTTCATAAGGCCTTGGTCTTTTAACAATATTTTTAATTAGCATTTCGCCCATTACAGCACATAAAATAAGAGCCACTGCCATTGTTATACCAGCTTTTCTATACTTTTTACTTATAGTTAAAATTATAGAGACAACTATCCATAATAAATAGCCATTTCCCAAAAAAGTAATAATCGGCATAATAAAATCAAACACACTATTATGTAAATCATTATGAATAAAATTCAAAATATTTGTATCAAGCTGCTCAATAATATCAATCATTTGAAACTCCACTTAACAACATAATTTAATTATATTCACTCTTAAATTGTTGCATAACCTGTGTAATAAATAATAAAAGGTATTCCAATCAGTATCACAGCTGCGACTGCTCCTCTTACATATCCTACAGGTTTATGTGAAACACGGAATTCCCCCTTCTCATCCCAGGCTGTAATACCTTTTGATACAAGTCTGAAATTAGAAAATGCATAAGTTATAATACTTACAAAACCTACTCCACAGCCTTCACCCAAAGCCCAAACAGAAAGTGCTCTATATAAGGCTTTTACATACGTAAGTTTTTTCCCGTCTACATCCCTTACCTTTACTCTTAGAAGCCATTTACCTGGGGTTGTCCCCCAAGTTGAAAGTAAAAGTGCTTCAATAAAGGTCCAAAGTATAAGGGTAATGGAAATATATCTCCCATAGCTGTAAGCCCATTTAATATAGGAATCTGGTGAAATCAAGGCCCATAAGCCCAAGATAACTACAGATGCAATTATACCATCCAAAGATCTTGCAAACAGCCTTATCCAAGGGTGTACTTGCTGAACATCAACATCTTCAATCATTTAAGTTTCTCCATGCAGAATATTATATCAATAAATTTTATTTAATATCCGTGTATAAACACAGTAAAAAGTAAAGAAACACTTATATAAATGTTAACATAGTAGTAATTGTTATTCAAATATTTTAATGTTTCATAACAACTTATTAAGAATATTCAATAAAAATGAAGTGGTTATTATCATCACATCGTCTATATAAATAACTGATAAAAAAGTTAACTTTTTACCAATATCAAAATTAAAAGAAAGGCTATACAAAAAGTATAGAAACAATTTATGAAAATACTTTTAATTGCTCCTGTAAAGGATTTAAATTCAGAAAAGAACACTGTCAAATCAATCCGGTTTCCTATGATTTCTTTACTATACATTGCAGCTGTTACACCCGAAATACATGACGTTAGGATAATAGAAGAGGAAGATGAAAAAATAGATTTCAGTTTAGACTGTGACCTTGTTGGAATTACAAGTATGACCGGTACTGCTATAAGAGCCTATCAAATAGCTGATGAGTTCAGAAAAAAGGGCAAAAAAGTTGTACTTGGAGGTATTCACCCTACGGTTTTACCAGAAGAGGCAAAGATACATTGTGACTCTGTAATGATAGGCGAAGCCGAGCCGGTTTGGAATGAAATGCTGCAAGATTGTGAAATGGATAGAATGAAGCCATATTATAATGGTGGCATTGCCAAATGTCTGGATGACTACCCTCTTCCAAGAAGAGAGCTTTTAAGAGGAAAAACCGCCCTCGGTTTGCAGCCTATAGTTACTTCAAGAGGCTGCCCATATTCGTGTGACTTTTGCAGTGTATGGAAATTCTTCGGCAAAAAGATAAGACATGTTTCTGTAGAAAATGTTGTAAGGGATATTCAAAATGCGAATACTTCTCGTTTCATGTTTCTGGATGATAACATTGTAGGTGACCAGATATATGCAAAGGAACTTTTTAGTGTACTTAAAGAACTAAATATACAGTGGGTTGGTCAGGCTTCAGTATCATTTATAAAGAACGCCGAATTATTGAAGCTTGCCTCTGAAAGCGGTTGTAGAGGACTGTTTTTTGGGCTTGAAACAGTATCTGAGAAGAAAATGAAAAGATACAGTAAAAGTATGAAAAGCCAGGCAGATATTCTGGATGCAATATCAAAAGTTATGAGCTATGGGATTGTGTTTCACGCATCCCTTGTTTTTGGATTTGATGATGATGATAAATCAGTCTTTGATGAAACATTGGAATTCTTATATAAATCAAAGATTCCTTCTGCAACTTTTAATATACTTACACCATATCCCGGCACTGATGTGTATCAACGTTTGAAAGAACAAAACAGGCTGATAACAGAAGACTGGCAATTTTATGACCACTGCACTCCTACATATATCCCACGAAATATGTCGTTGGGAGATTTATATAATGGGTATCAGTATGTAAAGGAAAATTTCTTCAGTCTTAAAAGTACAATACACAGATTCCCTGCTAATTGGAGAAACCCAATTATTTTTACGCTTGCGAATATAGGTATGAAGAAGGAATTCGTATCTGAAAAGGATTTTGTTAAGAGAAGGCTTGAAAAACTTTATGAAATAATGGAACAAAAAATATTGTGTATGCCGTCATAAAGATGTATATTTTTATTGTATTTTTACTGTCTGCAGTTATTTGATATGTAAAAGGGGATGATGGATATTAATGACTGATGAGGAAATAGTTAAGCAGGTCTTGAATGGCAATATCCACATCTTTTCAGAGATTGTAGATAAGTATAAGGACTATGTTTTCAGTTTGATATACAGATTTACTTATAACTGCAGCGAAGCAGAAGATATATCGCAGGAGATTTTTATCAATATATACAAGAACCTTAACAAATTCCATGGAGGTTCGAAATTTTCCACCTGGATCTACCGGATTAGCTATAATTTATGTATAGATTGGTACAGAAAGAATAAAAACAAACCTCCCGGTATATCATTTGATGACATTGCAGAACCGGTTGACGGTAATTTAAGCCCTGAAGAGAAGTTTCTTGAACATACCAAAGCAGCTGAACTACATAAATCAATTATGAAACTTGACAAAAAATATGTTGATGTTTTAATTCTCTTCTATTATCAGGAGCTATCGTATGAAGAAATTTCTGCCGTACTCGACTTACCCGTAAAGACAGTAGAAACACAGCTTTACAGGGGACGGAATCTATTAAAAAAAGACTTTGGAGTAGCATGGGGGTAACTGATTATGAAATATGATAAGTTTAATATGAACGACAGGCCAGAATTTCTACATAAGATAAAGGCTACTGAAAGCTTTACTAATATGGTAATGAATTCAATTTACAAGCTGGGTATTCTGCACAGCAATCCAGCGGATGAAAAACTAAGGTCATGTTCTGCAAAGCTGTACAGAAGACTTGGCTTTAGTCTTGTATTAACCTCATGCATACTTATTGCAAGCTTTTTTGTACCTTTTTTACGAAATTACCAACCATATATATCGAAGAGTGTAAATACAAATATTACACAACGCCAAAATCCCGAGTATAAAAAAGGATTTGCAGTTTTTGAAAATGACATAAAAGATTTATTCGGTTCAATAACAAATTCAGTTGTAAAAATAAAGGAGGGAAAATAGATGAATTGTAGAAATCATTCCGAAAGAGAAGCCCCACAGATATGCATTCATTGCGGCAAACCCATCTGTGATGAATGTTCCATAAATATAAAAGGGAAAAATTATTGTGCAGAATGTCTTGAAACATTCATTAATATTGCTTCTAATAATTCCGGTATTCATAAGAAAAATAAGATACTGACTTTTTTCCTTGGTTTTATTCCAGGAGTCAGTCATATGTATTTAGGCCTTATAAATAAAGGTCTTGCATTAATGGGGCTCTTATTTGTATCGTTGTTTTTAGCGATATTCTTTTCAGATTCATCCACACTTTATTGGTTCCCAGGCTTCTTCATACCGACATTCAGCCTGCTGTTCATCTCTTATAGCATATTTGATTCACTTGCAATCGTGGATAGAATCAATTCCGGCGAATTGAAGTATGACGAATCATGGTATGAGCTTTCTGCAATAAAGCAAAAAATCTTTGCAGGTAAAAAAACAATAGGCATTATTATGATTGGAATAGGTTGGATTATTCTTTTCAGTATAATTATAAAGCCACTTGAAACAGTTATAATGGACAACCTGAATATAAACATCTCACTTACAAGCCTTATTATAGCCGTTGTATTGGTCATACTAGGTATTCTATTCATAAGAAAAGGTAAAAAATAATTGAAGGGGGCTCAAAAGCCCCCCTTAACATATTCTATTAACTCAAATATCCCATTTTGATGACCTTTCAACTGCTCTTTTCCAATTAGAATACTTATGTTCCCTGGTTTTGACATCCATTAGAGGGAAATATACCTTATCCAATTCCCATTCCTTGCTGATTTCTTCACGGCTGTTCCATAATCCTGTTCCAAGTCCGGCAAGGTACGCAGCTCCAAGCGCTGTTGTTTCAATTATTTTTGGACGCTTAACCTCGATGTTCAATATGTCTGCTTGGAATTGCATTAGAAAAGGACTCACACTGGCACCGCCATCAACTTTAAGTTCCTTCAATTCTATACCTGAATCAAGCTGTATAACTTCAAACACATCCCTGCTCTGATACGCTATGGATTCGAGTGTAGCCCTTATAATATGCTCCCTCTTTGTACCTCTTGTTATACCAACAATAGTTCCCCTTGCGAACATATCCCAGTATGGTGCACCAAGGCCTGTGAAAGCAGGCACAACATATACCCCGTCAGTATCTTCTACCTTAATCGCATCAATATCCGACTGTGGTGCATTTTTTATAAGTCCAAGTTCATCTCTAAGCCACTGTATAGCAGAGCCTGCATTAAATACACTCCCTTCAAGAGCATATTCCACCCCATCGCCAATATCCCATGCAATAGTTGTAAGCAGCCTGTTTTTTGATTTGACAGGAGTTTTTCCGGTATTCATAAGAATAAAACAACCTGTTCCATATGTGTTTTTTGCAGTACCTTTTTCAAAGCAATTCTGTCCAAACAGAGCTGCCTGCTGATCTCCTGCAATACCGCTGATTGGTATTCTTACCCCCAGTATACTTTCAGAAATTTCGCCAATAACACCCGAAGATGGTACAACTTCAGGAAGCATTTGCAGTGGTATGCCAAGTATGCTTAAAAGTTCTTCATCCCAGCAAAGTGTATTTATGTTATAAAGCATTGTTCTGGATGCATTAGAATAGTCGGTTATATGAAATTCGCCGTCGGTAAGATTCCAAATAAGCCATGAATCTATCGTACCGGCAAGCAATTCGCTATTCATAGCTCTTTCCCTCAAACCCTCGATATTATCAAGAACCCATTTTATCTTGGTACCTGAAAAATAAGCATCAATTACAAGTCCAGTTTTTTGCTGTACGATATCCGTTAATCCATCAATTTTAAGATTATTGCAAATATCAGCAGATCTTCTGCACTGCCATACAATCGCATTATGTACAGGTTTACCGGTATTTTTGTCCCATATGACAACTGTTTCCCTCTGATTTGCAACTCCCAAACAGGCTATTTCCGAAGGAGAAATCCCTGATAATTTTACAGCTTCCCTTAGAACTTCCAGTTGCCCGTTCCAGATTTCCATCGGATCATGCTCAACCCATCCCGCATTGGGATATATCTGCTTGAACGGCTTGCTTTTAATCGCTGCAATACTTTTTGTATCTTTGTCAAATATTATAGCTCTTGAACTTGTCGTACCCTGATCAAGAGAAATTATATATCTCTTATTCACCTTTTATCCCCCCGTAATCCTCTTATTCCATTATATCTTTTTTTATGGAGTAATATAATAAAAAGTTTAATTCTTTAAAGACAAAAAGCCGCCCAAGCACAAGCAAAAACTATGTTTACGCGACTCCTAATCTTTGCATATATGTGGGGACGGTTCTCAACAATTATCATTTGAAGGGGATGATTCTTTACAACTCCCAGAGCTCTTTTTTACCGGCAGCTGCACCCAAGGCGCCAGCTTTTATAATGTTGACTATGTCTTCCTTACTATCAATCAAACCGCCTGCTATAACAGGTATATTCACTTCGCTGCAATACTGCTTCAAAACCCTGGGTATTATACCAGGTAAAATTTCTATCATATCAGGCTTATCTGATAAAGCAGTATTTACAGCAGTTTCATATGACAGACTATCAACAAGGGACAGCCGCAGTATTGAAAACATACCCTTCTCTTTTGCATATTTTATATTATTACTTTCAGAAGTAATAATACCATCAGGCCTTATGGTATCACAGATATAATCTATAGCTTCCCTGCCCTTTTCAAAGGTCTTGCGAGAATCAACATTAACTAATACATTTTTATCTTTAGCCTTTATTCTTTCAACAAGTCCCTTGACAGTTAATATATCTTCGTTAAGAAGAAAAATTGTTGTAACTGAGGATTCCAATGCTGCCTCGAAATCAAGCTGTTGTCTTACCGCTGCTATAATAGGGTTTTCTTCTATCTTGCCGATAATTTCACTATTCTCCATATATACATCCTTTACAAATATTCAAGCATTTGGCCATTCCAGAACAGATAAATATACTTTCCTTTTATCCTTCTCCCAGTCAGTTTTTCCAATGCCAAAGCATAATATTCAATCTGGAGCCTATAACGTTCCCTTAATAATTCTTTATCACCCTTAGGTACAAAATCTGTTTTATAATCAAGAAGCACCAACCCATTTTCTGTTTCAAAATAACAGTCTATAACACCCTGCAAAAGGACTGTTTCATCTTCATGCTGGTCCTGAAGCTCTTTAAAAAGCTCTTTTGCAGACACTTCTATATTAAAAGGTACTTCCCTGTTCACTTCCTTTGCCCCAAGCATTTCTTGTCCAAGCTCAGAACAGAAAAAAGCATGAATTTTATTATAATCGACAGTATCAGCCTGCTGTCTTGTAAGCAATTCCATTTCAACCATTTTATCTACCTGCTTTAATATTGGATCCGGCGCATATACATAGGATAAATCCAGATGCTGCATTACAAAATGAAGTACAGAACCTGACTGTGCAGAGTTAAGACCTATATCTTCATCCATAAAGGATGGTTTTTTTACAAGTGTTGTCGAGTAAGCATTAAATGGTGTTACGTCATCTTCGTTGTCAGGAGTAAAACGCTTTTTGAGTTCTGTAACCGAAACCTTTGCAGGTATTGCAGCTGCCTTTTTATATGAGTACTGCCAGTCAAGCCTTCTGTTTATCTCTTCATAATGCGGACTGTATTTTGTATTAATATCAATGTCATCACACCAGAGCACATTTTTTTCCTGTTCTTCAACAGCTATTGCATCCGTAGCGATAATTTCATCCTTCCTCCAAAAACGAATTGACCATATTGAAGAATCACTTAATTCATAATATTTCTCCATGCCAATACATTCCCTCAGAAGCGCACAGTCCTGGTGTCTTATAAGCGCAGGGCCCAACCAATCAAGATATTTTCTTGCATGGAGCATATCAAAAAACGGCAGTTTTTCATAGTCAATAGCTGCTATATCAGCCCATTTCTTAACCGTATTCTCAATATTATCAACACAGCCTGTAATTATAAGCTTTTCTCTCGCCCTCGTTAAAGCCACATAAAGCACTCTCATTTCTTCTGAAAGTGTTTCAACCTTAATTTTATGCCTTACTGCCTGCTTTGGAAGTGAAGCATATGTAAGTCTTCTTTTATAATCTACGAAATCAGGTCCGAAACCAATATCCTGGTGGAGCAGCATTTTCTTGTTCATATCCTGCATATTGAATTGTTTGCCGCAGCCTGAAACAAAAACAACAGGGAACTCTAAGCCCTTACTCTTGTGAATGCTCATAATTCTTATTACGTTCTCGTTTTCACCGAGGATTTTGGCGCTTCCCATATCTCCTTTGCTGCTTTTAAGCTTATTTATATAATTTATAAAGTTAAAAAGTCCTTTAAAGCTTGTTTCTTCAAACTGTCTTGCCCTCTCAAAAAGTATTCTGAGATTGGCCTGTCTTTGATTACCGCCCGGCATTGCACCTGCAAAGCTGTAAAATCCCGTTTCATTATACAGGTACCAGATAAGTTCATCCGTGGACATATAAAGAGATTTGTTTCTCCACTTTTCAAGGTTGTCCCTGAATTCCCGGCATTTTTCTGGAACTGTGCCATCACCTGTTTCAGTAAGCTTTATCAATGCTTCGAAAATAGAAGCATTTTTATCTGCAAGCCTTATATCTGCCAATTCATCTGGCGTTAAGGCTGCTATAGGTGATCTAAGCACTGAAAGCAGGGGTATATCCTGAAGCGGGTTATCAATGACCTGTAAAAGAGAAAGTATTATTTGGACTTCAGTGGTTTTGAAAAAACCTGTTGCAGTATCTGCAAATACAGGCATTCCTGCTGAGCTCATTTCTTCCACAAAAGTATCCGTCCAATTCATTGTTGTTCTTAGCAATATTACAATATCCTTATATTCAACTTTTCTATAGCCTTTGATGGACTTGTCATATACCTTGAAATATTTTCCGTCTTTATCGGGTGATAAAAGCTGTTTAATTCTTTTTGCTACTGCCTTTGCTTCACACCGTATTGAATCTGTCATTTCCTCTTCTTCACTGTAGGTTGTTTCAGCTTCATCATCCAAATCCGGATACTGTTCAGATAAACCATTTGTTTCGATAAGATGAAGTTCTGTTGCACCGCCGGTTATTGAAGCTTCTTCAGTCAGCTCGCTATATTCAGCTCCCAGATTCAATTTTTCATCATTGTTATAATCTATTTCACCCACTGTAGCGGACATTATCTGTTTGAAAATAAAATTAACACTTTCTATTACTTCCTTTCTGCTTCTGAAGTTTTTAAAAAGCTTAATCTTTATATCTTTGCCTTCTTCCAACGAAAACCTATTATACTTTTCCAGGAATATCTCCGGCTTTGCTTGTCTGAATCTATATATACTCTGCTTGACATCCCCTACCATGAACATATTTGGCGTTTCACTATCAGCTTTTGAAGCCATTCCTACAATAATTTCCTGAATAAGGTTACTGTCCTGATATTCATCCACCAAAATTTCTTCAAACTTCTTCCTGTAATCATGTGCTACCCTTGAAGGCACCGGTTTGCCTGCTTCATCGGTTTCTGTAAGTATATTAAGACACAAATGCTCAAGGTCATTAAAATCAACAATAAGCTTTTGCCTCTTTTTTAAGGCATATCTGTTGCTGAAATCCTTAACAAGATTGGACAAACATTTTATCATGGGATAAAGGCTGGTCAAGTCTTTTAGGATTTCCTCCGAGCTGAGATTGAATAAGTCCTCACACATTTTTTTAGTTAGCTTTTTTGCATTGTCTCTTATCCCTTTGACAAATTCCTGCTTGGTCTTATCGGCATTTTTCTTGCAATTTGGCAGTTTGACAAATTCTATATTTGAAAAAGCATTGTATAAATCATTCCAGCGTTGTGCGCAGCCGCAAATTTTTGTTAGCTTTTCAATGGCTGTATATTCTTCCATGAGTACAGGAAGGTATGGTTCGAGTCCTTCCGCAAAACGTGCTGTTTCAATTGCTCTTCCCATTTTCTCCAGAACACCAGACAACTCTATTGAGGTGCTACTGACAATCACTCTGCCCCATTGTGTATTAAGAAAGTCATAATCATCAGACAACTTAAACATTTCAGTCATATTATCCAGCCATTGGAACGTCCAGGGATAGCTCTGTACAAACTCAAAAAGGTTAAGAATCATATCAGCAATAGCCTGGTCATCCCGGTTACCGCCATAGCATTCCAGTAATTCAAAAAATTCTTCACTTAAAGACTCGTTTTCGTACACACTTTCCAGTAACTCATCCAGGGCTTCCATTTTCAACAATGTACATTCAGTTTCATTCGCAATTCTAAAATTGGGATCTAACTCAAGGTTTTGTATGTTGTTTCTTATTACCTCAAGGCAAAATGAATGCATTGTCGTAATGCTTGATTTTCCCAAAAGTGTAAGCTGCCGCTGTAAAACCTTTGAACCCGGATTTGCTTCCAGCTCTTTTGAAAGTGCTTCCGCAATCCTTTCCCGCATCTCAGTGGCGGCGGCATTTGTAAACGTTACAACAAGCAGCCGGTCTATATCCACAGGTCTTTTAATATCTGTAATTTTCTTAATTATTCTTTCAACAAGTACGGCAGTCTTGCCGGATCCCGCAGCTGCAGCCACAAGGAGATTACAGTCTCTTTTTGTTATGGCGTCCAGCTGTTCTTTTGTCCATTTAGTATCACTCATTTGTTTCACCCGAGCTCATCAAGCTCCAGACTTCTTCATCTGTCTTATCGTTTAAAATCCTGTATGTGTTATCATTAAACTGCGGATCAAACTGGCAAAATGCTGAGTAATTACAGTAGTTACAGGGTGTTTCCTTCTTCTTTTTGTAAGGTTTTATTTTAACATCACCTTTCATGATTTCTTCACCAATGCTTTTCACCAGGTGATTAACATATTTCCTCAAGGTATGGAACTGTTCAAGGCTGGCTGCTGAAGACCTTCCAAGTATGTCTCCTTTATTCAGCCTTGCAGGAATTATTAGTGAATCACCTTCTATATCCCTGTCCATTTCCTTTATAAGCTTAACGTCAGCAAGCAATAAGCCCCTCATTTTCAGCTGCCTCATTAGAGCCTTTTCAATGTCATCCTCAGTAAGCCTGCTATGTCCTTTAATCAATGGATCATCCAACCTGAAATAAAGCATTCCTCCTGGTAACACCGGTTCCTTACAGCCCGCTTTTCCATTATTCCATATGGCGTCCATGTATGTAATTAGCTGAATCTGTATTCCGTAAAATATGTCCGACAGCTTAAAAGCTTTTGCTCCGGATTTGTAATCTATTATCCTTAAGTAAGTACCCTCTTCAGTTTCACATGCATCAACCCTATCAATCCTTCCTACAAGGTTAATGATGTTTCCATCCTCCAGCTCAATTTTTATAGGAGGGAACTCTCCTTTTTCGCCAAACTCCATTTCATACCCAACAGGCTGAAAATTGCTTCTTTTAATATGTTCCGCAATAAGCCAAACGGAACGTACCAGCACTCGTTTCAAGCGTCTTGAAAGGTTAATATATCTTACAGTACTATTAAGCACCGAGCCCTGAGCTTTTTCCAGTATGTCGTCAACTATTTCAGATACTGTATCAGCACACCAATGTTTATCCAACTCACGCCATGTAATTCCTGCACTTTCGAGCAGTGATGAAAACCGTTCAATTACTGCATGCATAAATGTTCCGGTATCCGGTGCATTAAACCTCTGAATTTTTCGTTCTTTGGCCTTAAGCCCATATTCCGCATAATATGAAAATGGGCATGACTCATATTTTTCAAACTTGGAAACACTTGAAAAAATAGGGTTCCCGTATAAACTTTTTATTTTGTTACTGTCTACCGGACGGGCTGCATTTGTATACAATAAGGATTTTCTTGATTTGATGCATTTACTATTCCATTCATTATGCCTGAAATACCAGTTAAATACATCCTTCCATAAGGGGTTTATGTTTTCACCATAAAAGCTGTCCCTCATCACCCCGACAAGGGTGTTAAATGTAGGATTGTCTCTTGAAACAGACTGCAGGTATTCATTTTCGCTGTTACTTTGAATAATATCGCTGGACTCTGAAACATTTGGGAAAATCTTTTTGATACGTGAAATGACAATTGACGGACGTAAAGCCTTACCCTCGTGATCAGCTATTGGGTAGCTTATTCTAAGGTATTTACCAGCTGTTGTCAAAACTGAATACACCTGAAACTGCTCTTCAAAGGCTTTAGTTCTGGTATCACTTGCAAGCTGGATTCCCACAAATGCCAGGTCATCCCTGTCCCTGTCGGAAAGAAGTCCCTCTGAAGTACCTGCTGAAGGGAAATTGCCGTCATTTACTCCCAAAATATATAAGGCTTTTATCTCATGGTTTCTGGAACGGCTAATACTGCCAACCTGAACCTGATCAATGGATGGAGGTATAAGCCCTGTTTTATATTCATTAACCGCTATCCTGAAAAGATTTGAAAATCTTTCTATACCAATACTTTCATCACTTACAGCAACTATTTGATCCATTACCTCCATAAGAATGTTCCATATTTGAGAATACTCGCCGGCAAGATCCAGCATTCCGGAATTCTGAAAATCCCTTATAAGGTTTTCAATTCTCTCAGGAACATTAATTGAACGTAGAAATTCAAAAAGTGCAGAACAAAATTCTTTGGCTTTGCTGCGACCTTTTGTTCTGTTCCTGAATTCAGTAAGAGGTGTAATTATTTCTTTACGAATACTATTTACTCTGTTTAAAAGCGGGTCTTCAGTATTTTCTTCCGGCTGAGCAATATTAAAATCTATTTTGTACTCCCAATCTTCTTGCTGAGTCCACTTGCCACCTCTTATACCGCAGGCAAGAACATAATTTTCAATATAGTCTATGTTCTCTCTGCTTACACCTGTAAGACCCGTTTTAAGATACTTAAATACAGCCTCATATGACCAGTTATCAATAAATATATCAAACAGGGACAATATCAGTTGGCAAATCGGATGTTTTGTAATACTTTTCTTGGTATCAATAAAGATGGGTATTCCATATTCTGAAAATACTATTTCAACAAGCCTTTCATATATACCAAGATTGCCAGTTACAACCGCTATCTCCCTGTACCTCATTCCACAGTCCCTGCAAAGCCTGACTATATCCTGTGCAGTATTTTCAATTTCAGAATAAATATTCAGCGAGGTAAAAATATGTATATTGTCTGTTTTTTGATGAAATCTGACAAAAGGAAAACTAAAATAATTTTTTTCCAGATGAGCGAGTTCTGTACTTTCTGTAAATCGGTAAAGAGGTTCGCAACTAAGGTTTATTGAAGGAGCAATGCCTATATTGTTTTCGGATGCCAGCTTTAAAAGCTTATTGGCAGCTTTTTTTACAGGTGAAAAGATGTCAGTATCATCAATTTTGCCTTCAAGGTTAATACAGTCAGTGCACATTGAAATGTTGACCATTGCTGCCTTCTGCAATAATTTTGAAATCACCTTATATTCTTGTGGTGTAAAGCCTGAAAATGAATCGATCCATATTTCGCTGTCATTAAATTGGATGGATTTATCGAGTTTTTCCGCAAGCAGTGTTAGATCATCGTCTGTATCCCTGTATTTTTCATGGAGAGTTCTCTCAAATTCATTATAGATTACACTTATTTCAGCTAATTTATCCTTTAACAATTCATTATCTGTATATTGCAAAGCATTTTCTAAGTCCTGTGGTGTGACGTTATATCTTTTAAGTTCGGATATCATTTCTGAAATAGTATTTACAAAGCCATTTTGAGCAGAAACTTTTGAAAAAATCTTAAAATTATCCTTCATATTTTCAAGGATTTTATAAATAAGCATGCATTTACTTGCTGAGTTGACATGGGGATAGGTAATTCCGCCCACCTCATTAAAAACCCGGTAAGCCATTCTTCTAAAGCTTAAAACCTCAGTTTTTAGTATTCCACCTGCGCCAACAGTTTTAATAAGGTTCTTTTCGGTCTGAAAGGAATACTGTTCAGGAACAAGTAAAACCAATGTCTTATTAAATTTCTGGTCTATACGCTGTTTTATCTCGTTAAGGCAGAATTGGCTTTTCCCGCTTCCCGCCCTGCCGTATATCAACCTCAGGCTCATTTGTTGCACCCCTTGATAAATCATATGTGAGGATTGTTTTTGTATGTAGATTATATAATTTTATCATATTTCAATCAAACCACAACATGGGGACGCTTCTCAATTAATTGAAAAAATTACATTAAGAAACTGAGTTTTTTGATTAGGTTTTTTATTAGTAAGTTAATTAAAACAACCAAAAGACTTGATGGGTATTAAGAAATAAAGCATTTAGATTCTAGTAGAAAGACTAACGTTTTAGGATATTCTCAAATTCATTAACTCATTAAAGAGCTCTGTATACTTTTCATTGTTACTTGTAAGCCGGAAGCCCAAGTCACAAAGCCGGGCACAGCCTGAAGCTGTCATATTGTACATACTTTGACAAATCTCTCTATAGCTTAGTCCACATAACGTTCGCATGGAATAAGCACAAAATGCTCTGAAATCCATTGTTTTACGCT
>JAEZTC010000005.1 GCA_023421675.1 Bacillota bacterium
ACGCCGCTGATAAGTGTTTGAAAAATACTTCGTTATGCATTCAGTGAAAAAATTGACGACGTGGGAAAATGGACTGGATGGACATTTTAGGTGCATGTGAGCCATGGATGGGGAATATGCACCGACCGCCAAAGGAACATTTTTGAACTGTAAAATGCATAGGAGTTTTTTCACAGTGCCCTAACTAGCCTCCGCGGCGAGCGGTGCCTTTTCCGCCGGTTTTGGGCAGTCAAAAGTGACAAAGTCTAGCATTGACACATCAGAGGATAACTTAATATTTTTAGAATAAAAAAGCATCCTGGAATTCATGGAAGGTGGGGTCTGGGGAAATCCTGAAGGCTAAAAGATAGTGATAAAGCTAAGATTTTAGTAATTCTTTTTTAGATGCGACTAATTTATATAATGGTTATAGAAAACAAGCATGTGTAAAATGGTTGAATGTGTGTTATTATTTGGTTATATATTTAAACTTTTGATATTATTTATTGTCTATTTAAGTAAATACCTATCTTAAATAGAAAGGAAGAAATAAGTATGATAAAAAAGCTCTTGCCAATTATAATTTTATTGATTTTTTTTATAGGTTGTAGTTCTAAGCAAAGTATGATTAAAAATGAAGAAACTATTCAAAAAAAAATATATACAACCCAAAATACTAATTCATTAGTTCAAAAATCGGGGCAATATCCTGTTGGTATTGTTAATAAATCCGATATAATTATACAGACGCCTAATGATTCCCAAATAATAAAAGGTACTAACGCTGATTATTTCTTTATCAATCCAACTGATGGATGGAAAGCTAGTTACAATTTTATTGGTATGTTTAATGAGGATATGATACTTTATAAAACTAATAATGGGGGTAAAACATGGGATGAAATTGCAAATTTAAAAAACAATACATTACCCATTGGTGATAAAACAGGTATATATTTTATAGATTCGAATAAGGGATGGATAACATCAAATACACCTTGGGAAGGAATAATCGGTTTATATTCAACAGATGACAGTGGTATAACTTGGAATAAGCAAAATCTTAATATTCCAGATAATTATAAACATTCATTAATTAATGCCTACCCACCGTTATTCTTTTCTAATTTGGACGGTATACTTCTAACATTTCCTGCTTCGGAAAGTACTAAACAAAATTTTTTATTTTTCGTTACAAACGATGGTGGGAAAACTTGGAATAGCGTCTTGGATAGAATTGGTAAGTTAGGTAATATGAAATGGAATTTTCAAAATAGTGCATCCATTAATAACTATGAGGTTACTTACAATAATACTATTTGGTTTTTTGATAATGGTAATTGGTATAAAAGGATTAGTTAATTATACCCTAACAAAGGAAATCCTTCCTTTTTAATTTTAAAATAAAGAAGTATCAATAATGATTCAAAGCTTGGTAATAAGTCTTAACCAGCAGATAAAGAAGACTGAAATAAAGCGGCCCTCCAATTTTGCCACACTCTTGCCACAATCTGCCCGTCCAATCCTCCCGATATACATAAAGTAGGACCGAAAATTTAAGCATGGAGGCATATCAAAAAGGAGGATAAGCAATGAACATTTCTTCAAACTACGATTACAGCCGGCATGCCCAGTATACCAGTAAGACTTCATCTACAGACGAACAGCAGAAAATACATAACCATAAAAAACATACCCAAAGCTCAGACTCAGCACAGCAGACTTCCCAGACCGGTAAACCGGCAAGCTTACTGGACAGCCTTGTATCCTCGGGTACAATAACATCCGATCAGGAAAAGGCAATCAGTGATGCTATGGAATCGGCGAGAATGGCATTTCAGACTCAAGCAGGAGCAAACAATGCTTCGGGTACATTTAAAAACCCGCTTGATGCCCTTGTTACAAATGGGACAATTACTCAGGAGCAGGAAGATGCGGTTAAGAGTGCTTTTGAGGCACAAAGAAAAGCGCATAGAATGCCGCCTCCACCTTCTCAAACCTCGTTTGACAGTACACTGGCTGATACTCTTGACAGTCTTGTTACAGACGGTACTATTACACAAGATCAGCAGAGTAAAATAAACAGTGTATTCCTGTCGGCAATGAAAGCCTATGAAACACAGGCTGATTCCTATTCAAATTTGTTTAGCGAAGATTCTTCAGATACCTTTGAGACTGCAATGTAGAAATATAACCGACAAGGCTTGGAAGTTAACGCTTCCAAGCCTTGTCCCTCTTAAAAAATTTATTCAAATTCTAAAGCCCTGTCATACACCAACTTCTTTTCCTCTGCTGTCATAGTTTTTTCAATAATATAAGCCATTATTGCGATCCCGGGAATATCAATTGCAAGTCTGGTCAGCATAAATTTCCAGCCCATTGATGATGCTTCAAATAGAAGCAGCGGAATTTTAGTTGTTGACCATGCACCAATAAATATAAAAACGTTTGAAAGCTTGCTGCCTTTTCTCAGTAATACTCCTGCCACAGGGAAAGCAGCATATAGGGGGCCTGCTGCCGCCGAGCCAATAAGAAATGCAATAATAACCCCCAATATACCTGAATTATCGCCTATAAGCTTCATCATTTTTTCTTTCTCCACCCATACATCTAAAAGACCTAGAAGTATGAATATCGGGGGTACAATCTGAAGCATTTCAACCAGATTGCTAAACGATAATTTTAAGGAATTTTGGCCTATAGCTGGAAAGAAAATGATAACTATTATATTAACAAGTAAAAGGAAAATAAAAATACTGTATCTCTTTAGGACTTTCTTCATTTAACCACCACCCCTATTACAATAGCTACAATGAAAGAAAACCCAAAAGCCAGCGAATTTCTCAGAATAGCAGCCTTTTTACCGAAATATTTAATTTCAAGCGGTAGTGTAACAATACCAACCATCATAAGCGTGGAAACAAACACCGCTATTTGCATAAAGCCGGCACCGTTTTTTAATAGGGCAGCTGCCAGTGGGTATGCAATGAACGCAGGGATTAGAGTAACCGAACCTGTCAAGGCGGCTACAATAATTCCAATCAAACCTGAGCGTTTTCCAATAATCAAGGATATTGTTTCAGGGCTCAAGGCTGCAAGCATGATACCTATGATTATTAGTATTGATAAAAATTGAGGAAGTATATTTTCAAAAGACTTCCAGGCTTTTTTTAATGCTTTTATTGTCTTTTCCCTGCTTTTAAGGAAGGAGGCTGTTAGAAGCACCAAAGTAGTTATGTAAAGAATAATATTAAACATATGTGACCTCTTGTTATTTTTTTGTCAATGTTTAATACTATATTAGATTATTAAGGTTTTAAATGCAAGCATATGTTTTATAATAAAGTTATATTTTTATACAAATTTCCTCATCCGCTTTATATCATCAGATATCATTGTACATTTTGATTTTTCAATAAGTATATTCCTGCCAGTCATAATATAAGATGGAAATACTCGAATATCCCCATAATAGAATTCATTCTCCCGTATTTTGTAAGTTGAACCGGCAGGAATGCAATTTTTCTTAGTATTCTTTTTGGCAATCATATTGAAAGCTTTTTTTGCGACGTCACCCATTAGCATAATTACCCTGAGATTGGGAAACAGATTGATTTCCTCTTCAAGTACAGGCAAATGCTCAATAATTTTATCTGTATCAACAGCATAACCGGTTTTCGGGGACTTTACAGCAGTAGTAATGTAGATACCCATATCTAGAATATCCTGAATACTGTTGGCGCTGATACCTGCATTATGGAATAACCCCAGAGTAGTCTTCATATAATCCGGGCTTGTACTTTTGCTGTAGAAGTAATCCTGAGGGTTTTCAGGTGGAACCTCATTTATCATAATTACTTTAATTTTATCAATATCAATTTTTGCATCCGGAAGCTGAATATCACCAAAAGGAATGTTTTTTTCCTGAACGAGTTTAAATAAATGTTCTCCAATATTTATGTTCATATATTCACTTTCTCTTGTTTTCTTTTAATGATATCACAGGAACATGTCATCTGTATGTCATGTTCTAAAATTGCACTTATCATTCTCAACTACCCTTTTTTAATTTATATGTAATAAATATCATATACCATTAATAAAACTCCCATAAATAAACTAACCCCATTTGCTGTCAATGAAAATGCTACTCTTTCAAATTTACTTTTCTGCTTCAGGAATATACTAAATAGAATTGTTTCAACAATGAATATTACAATCTCTGAAAGGATATAAACTACCACTGCATAAAAGTTACCACCTGTGACCATCGAAAAGTAAACAGCAACTGTGAATAATATCTGTGTAATAATATTAATTAATAAAAATGGTTTTAAGTTTTGCTTTAGGCTAAAACCAAATACAATCAGAATTAGACCTTCAATAATTAAAGTCCATGCACAGGTAAAAAGGAATTGTAACAAATAGGAAAGGAAATAACTCTTTTCGTACGCTTCTCCAGTTTTATAATTAAAATTCACCGTACTACTAAAAGCAAAACGTTTAATAGTATTTGAGACAACAATTTCCCCATCGGTTGATACAACAATTATTTTAAAATTATCGGGCACTCCTGCATAACTAAAATGTTGGACACACTTTCCTTCATTGACATCACACCTTATATCCCCGTGAATAGGTGCCCACGATGTTCCTAATACCATTGCAGGCCGCCATCCATTATTGTTATAGTTTTTTAATACATTAATAAGGGTAGAATCATATTTACTTAGGTCATGTATATTCTCACTAGTATCTTCTGTTGTCTCATCAACAAGCAAATCTAGGTAACAAAGGCTATCAGGCATGTTTTCAGCGTATATTGTAAGTGAATCCTTCGGGCCAAAATCCGCACTTGCAGTTCCAATGTTTATAATCAAAGAAATACATAACATAAGAAAAAATGAAGCTTTTTTCATATTAACCCCCAGTAAAGAGTCGAATACACAACATTTATATTATCATGTTTTTCCTTATTATGACAACTAATGAATATTTTATTGGGGAGAATTAGCTTAATTGAAGTGCGACAATTTATAATAATCATAGTAATCATTATATAACTGGGCTTGCACAGGTTCATTTTTATTCTGATAATGACATATGCTAAAAGCCACAAAGCCTTCAGCATAGCATTGAGCTATTGAGAGCTGTTTTTCTATTCTTTGCTGTGATGCAGATACAAGACTTTTCCGGGCAGATTCAAAGGTTTCGACATCAACATAAAACTTTATGCCTAACTCGTTTAAGGATTTTTTTGTCTGGCTGAATATCTCAGGCAGCTGTTTCATAGTGCTAAAACCCGTTCCGATACTGTCCTGTAAGGCAACTATATCAATTCCGGTTCGCATTAATATGTTCTTCAATGCATTAGACCATGCTTTTGGAGTAATTACCCACTTATGCTTTCCGTGATAAAAGGGAGCAATCATTATATCTTTAGCTAATCTTAGTTTTATTTCTGAAGCCATGCTTTTAAAGAAGTAATTAAGCCTTTTCTGCTGCTTTTTTGTAAGAACCGTAAACTGAGAAAACTCATGCGGAATGTACCAGCCGGAAAATGAAGGGTGGTGTCCGAATTTTTGTGCAATTTCCTTTATAATAGCTTTGTTCAGGCATGCTTCTTTATTCAGCCATGATTTTCTGAAAAATTTTGTCCACCAGTCTTCGCTGAAACCCAGGCCAATTCTCACTTCTATCCCCAGTTTATCTGCAGCAGTTAAGGCTGTCTCAACCATATCAATATTTGCATGTGTAAAACCCGGTAGCCGGGTAAAATACACTGCATATTTAACTTTTGTATCTGCTGTGGTTTGTATTATTATTTCATAAATGCCTATGTTTTTGAGCATATTGAACTCTTTTTCCCATCTGTCCGGTGTCCAGTTTTGTGAATACCAATGTTGGATAAAAGAGCTGTGAAAGGTAGGTTTTCTTATTATTCCTTTATCTTTATGCTCGTCAAATAACTGGTTGGTGAAAGATGACATGTGAACTCTCCTAATAGTTCATAATGGTTATACTATTAGGTTATGCTGCATTACTAAATTTAATTAAGGTAAGGCCAGGATTTGGTGAACATAATAATTTATTGTCGTAAATAAACATATCTTTTTTATGGAATAAATTTTTTAAAAAACTTTTCCATTTATATAGTCTTAGGATATAATAATTCCAAAAAAGAATAATCTATCGGAGGTTTAGATTGGCAATTAAATATGAATCAATTGTCCCTTGGGGAAGATCTTTTGAAGAATATGTTGATATGTTTAATTTAACGGAATTGGATCTTAATAAGAATATTTTAGGCTGCGGAGACGGTCCTGCCAGCTTTAACAGTATAATGAAGCAGAAAGGTAAAAACGCTGTTTCTATAGATCCCATATACCGATTTAGCAGGGATGAAATAGCAAAGCGAATTAAAGAAACATATCAAAATGTTGTTAATCAAACTATTAATAACCAAGACAAATTTATTTGGACTAAAATAAAGAGTGTAGGAGATTTGGCAAATATAAGAATGGCAGCAATGAATGAATTCTTGTCGGATTATGAGACCGGGAAACAGGAAGGCCGATATATATGTGCTGAACTGCCGGATTTGCAGTTCTGTGATAAACAATTCGACCTAGCACTAGTCTCACATTTCCTCTTTTTGTACACTGCCAATTTATCACTGGATTTTCATCTGCAAGCCATTGATGAAATTCTCCGTGTGTCAAAGGAGATCCGAATATTCCCATTGTTGGATTTAAACGCAGTAAGGTCCATATATGTCGATGAGATTATTAGCAGATATAAAGAAATGGATTACCTAGTAGAAGAAAAGAAAGTGGATTATGAGTTTCAAAAAGGCGGAAATACCCTGCTGCGGATAAAAAGCAGGAATTAATATTGTCCATTGCCGGAGGTATAAAATGTTGATTCGTGAAATGGTAGAAAAAGATCTTAACGAAGTGTCCGAACTATACGATTCATTAATGGGACAGAAGAACAATGTAGAAAATATGGCATCAAAGTTTACCATAATGAGCAAAAACAATAATTGTATTTTATTGGTTGCAGAAGAAGATGGGAAAGTAGTTGGAACTGTTATGGGTATAGTCTGTCCTACTATGGTATTAAATTTCAATTTCTTTCTAGTAATAGAGGCTTTAATTGTCAATGAGAAGTACAGAGGAAAGGGCATAGCCAAATCTATGCTGCTGGAGTTAGAAAATAGAGCTGCCGAGATAGGCTGTGGATACATTATATTGGTATCTGGGAAGCAGCGAACAGAGGCTCATAAATTATATGAAACCCTTGGATATGCAGAAGAAGGGGCTAAAGGCTTCAGAAAATTATTATTTCATTAAGTAGGAGAATATAAATGGAGTTATATAAATTCTTGCGAGAAAACGAATACATTAATTTTTCTTCACCAATTATCATTGAGAAAGCTAAAGAACTATTTAAAAATGCTTCAGATAATGTGTCAAAGGCTAAAATAGCTTTTGAATTTGTCAGGGATGAGATACCTCACTCCTTTGATATTAAGGCAAAGATCATAACAGCTAAGGCTTCTGATGTCCTCACTCATAAAACCGGGATCTGTCATGCAAAAGCCAATCTGCTTGCAGCGTTATTAAGATTGGAAGGTATACCTGCCGGATTATGTTTTCAGCATATTACTTTATTGGCAGACGACAGCATGGGATATTGCGTTCACTGCTACAACGCTATTTTCCTTGAAGAAAAGTGGATTAAAGTAGATGCCCGCGGCAACACAAACGGAAAAAATGCTCAGTTCTCAATGAATGAACCTGAACTTGCCTATGCAAACCGCAAGGAATATGATGAATACTTCTGGAAGGGTATATATGCAAATCCCCATGCAGATACAATGAAAATGCTTGAGGCAGCACATTCGATAGAAGATATTTTAAATAACATACCCGATTATATGAACGAGCAACCTGATATAGAAGAATAGGTTAAGTTTTAATTAATATATAATTATGTAACTAGGAGTGAGATAAATGAAACTAAAACTCTTAACTGTAGTTATAGCATTTTTGTTAAGCGTTACAGCTATTGCATGTTCCAGTGATAAAAGCAGTTCAAACCTAAATAGCAGCAGTCAAAGCAGCAATGTAATTTCTGATATGAATGTTTCAACCGTTAGTTCTTCAACCACAATAATCACTCCTGGAAACTCTACTATAGAAAATTCCAAAACCGCAGCACCGTCTAAAAACGATAATCTTACAATTTCATTAGATGAGATTTGTGATATTCTTTCATCAAAGAATACCGAAGTAATAGAATCTCTGAAACTTTCGGATTCAGATAAAATAAAATCATTGAATGATGAAAAATTCTACGTACCTGTATTCCTCTGTAAGAAATCAGGAATTATGATTGGCTTTAATGGAGCTCAATTTGACCCTATTGATAAGGTCAGACAACTGGACGAATCCCCAATTTTTATCATGCCTGCAACTGGAACAACAATTAGCTTTGACAAAAACATAAGCTTTACAGTTGGTGATGACATTAAACAATTTAAAGCAAAGTTCGGGGAAGGGATTGCAGATAAGGATGGGAATTTACAGGGAGACAAGGAAGTATCGTTTATAACTTATGACATGGGCAATCTTAAAATAAGGTTTACATCTCTCAATGGGGATGATTTTAAGCAGTATGATGTAAGCATTTCAAAACCATAAAACTAATTTATTTTTTAATTAAAAACATAACAAGAGGTGTTTCAATGGATAAAAAGTGCGAAAAATGTGGCAGTACAAACATAAAGCATGGTAAACTTTTAGCCTCAGGTGGTGTAGTATTTATTCCCGATGATTCAAAAGGCCATATTATTAAAAAAGCATCCCCTGTTGTCTCCTATGCATGCCTGGATTGCGGATGTATTTTTGGGTTTGAATTGGAAAGTCCGGAGAAGATTAAATAAAAAATAACGTTTTCCATAAGGGAGTATATATGAAAATACTATTATTTTTAGCAAAAGGGTTTGAAACAATGGAGTTTTGCCTATAAAAATGGAATTGTTCAAGTTAATCCATGTAAAGCTGTTGTCCTGCCAAAACAACAAAAGAAAGAAATACGTATATTAACTCTGGATGAACAAGAGAAATTAATGATGTCAATTAAAGGGCATAGATACGAATTAGCGTTTATATTGGATTTATATACAGGTCTGCGACTTAGTGAATTACTGGCTTTAAAATGGGAAAATATCGACTTTGATGAAGGTGTAATAAAAGTATCAGGAAACATTCAAAGAATTCGTAATTATGCAGAAGGAGAAAACAAGACAAGCCTTATATATCAGACAACTACTAAAACAAAAGCCGGTAAAAGAACAATACCTTTATTAGATGAATTAATAGAACTCATTAATTCACATAAGGAAAAACAAGATGTTGAAAAGGACAAAGCCGAGGGAATTTATAAGGATGAAGGATATATGTTTTGTAATGAAATAGGGCAATGTATTGAACCAAGGAGAATGACAGCATATTTTAATAAAGTAATTGAAAAAGCAGGACTAGGCAGTATAGGAATTACCTTTCACGCTTTAAGACATACATTTGCAACCAGAGGACTTGAAAATGGAATAAACCCTAAAGTAATGCAGGAGATTTTAGGACACACAAGTATAACTATGACTTTAGACCTTTATAGCCATGTATTGCCAGATATTAAAAAAGATGCTATAAATAAGTTAAAAGATATTTTCAATTTAACAAAATAAAAAGATGATAAGAAGGTGTATCATTGGAAAATAAGTGTGAAAAATGTGGTAGTACAAATATAAAACGAGGTAAATTGATTGCCTACAGTGGGGTAACTTTTATTCCAGATGATTCAAAGGGTCATATTATTAAAAAAACATCTGCTGTTGTCTCCTATGCTTGCTTGAATTGTGGTTGCTTATTTGGATTCGAATTGGAAGAGCCAGAGAAAATTAAATAAGATAGTTGATAGAAATTATTATTGGGTTGGTGTAAAATTGGTGTAAAAACAAAGGGTTTACAAGAAATCAATTCTTGAAACCCTTTATTATTCTGGCGTCCCGAACAGGAATCGAACCCGTATCAGTGGAACCGGAATCCACTACCTTATCCATTAGGCCACCGGGACATATTTAATTTGTCTTGAGCCTCTCAATACCTTAGTATTATAGTCCAAAAACACCTTTTTTACAACTTCATTTTATAGGAAGTAGGTGATAAGTCCAATAAATTGGCTGTCATTGTATTTACAGGTGCCGATGGTAATTAAAGTATAGACTCCGGACATACGCAGTATATCAAGCTAAGCCGCCAATCATTCTTTAAAACCTTTATACACCAAGGCGCAGGGGGTAACCCGTCACGTTTAATCAAACTGGACCTTACAGGAAATATTTACTTATAAGGCATGCTAAACCATTTGAAACAAGGCTTTGTACTATATTTTTAACATTTCCTAGTTCTAAAGTCCTATAACTCTTATTATAGTTTAATTGAACAAAATTATCTCTGTATACCTCCAATTTTCACTTTAATACCCTGTTTGACACACTCCTGCTCTAGTTATATAATTTTTAACGAGCCTGTAACAATGTTGTAATATATTGTGTATACAGGTAATTTATGAGGTCAATAATCTATAAAAGGCTGAATCCCCGAAAAGGGGTACGGAGGAACCAGTTAATTGGGGCTAATCCACTTTTAAAGTGGTAGGGGTGATCCTATTACCCGAACCCGTCAGCTAACTTCGGAAGCTGGAAATAGGAGGATTTGAAAATGAAAAAGCTGGAAAAGCTGCTGCCTATAGGCACATGTATTGCATTTGTGCTTACATCAGGCATAGCACTGGCGAGTACGCCAAAAAGCACTGACTCAAGCACCACTGCTTACGCTGAAACTACAATAGCTCAGACCACTGCAACAGCATCGACAATAACAGAAGAACCAAAACAAAACATAGTGCTGGAGTCTATCCAATCTGTTACTGCAGATGCACTGACAACAAGGGATCGCATAATACTTGCAAGCAGAGGCGCTGATAGAGACCCAAACGCAATAATAGGCACAACCAATGACGACAATTCAAACGTAAGAAATTATCCTGATACCGATCATGACGTTCTTGCATCACTTTACAATGATGTTGATGTAACAATAACTGCAACCTGGAATGACTGGTTCAAGATTAAAACCCTACACGGTACAGAGGGCTGGATACATAAGAAACTCATTGATTTACAAACATCAGACAGATATCAGACAATTGAAGCTATGTTAGCCGCAATACCGGTTGAAAAACCAAAGAGTGTTCCTCCAAGCGTATCACAGGGACAGAAAATTGTTGAAGCTGCAAAAAAATATTTGGGTGTAAGATATGTATGGGGTGGAACTAGTCCAAAAGGGTTTGACTGCTCAGGACTTGTGCAATATGTATATGCAAAGTTCGGTGTTAACCTGAACAGGGTCGCGGCGGATCAGGCGACTCAGGGAACAAAAGTTAAAATGGCAAACCTTAAACCCGGAGATCTGGTATTTTTTGATACAAACGGTGGTCACAGCTATATCAACCATGTTGGAATATATATTGGTGATGGTAATTTTATAGAAGCTGCCTCAGGAAGCAGGTACAGAGTAATAATTACAGATATGTCGAGCGGTTTCTATGCAAGAAACTTTATGACAGCCAGAAGAATATTCAACTGATGTTAATAATAAAAAAACCTTTACTGTAAAAAGTAAAGGTTTTTTGTATTCTAAGCTATTATAGATTAAGCATTTTAAGTATTACGTTCAGGAATATCCATCTTAAGGCTTCTCCCAGCAGCAAGCTCCAAATATAAATGAGAATAAATGCAGTAAGCTTATTTCTCGATTCCATCTTATGAATTATACCTGCTGCGCGGGTAACTATTGCACAAATCCAAAGAATCGCAAGTGTACTGAGTAAGTCTGATGAATCGGCTGAAGCGGTTACGGCCGACGAATTATCGACAGCACCCAAGCTTCCAAGCAGCAATACAAGATTAATTATAAGCATAAGGACATTTGCAACTACATATGCCTTCATAAGCTTAATTGTAATACCCCTACCAGAGGCCCCAGCTTCAGTCGTGCCCAACCTTTTGAATATATCCGAAAGAGGCTTTGCAAAACAAATAACATCAATAGCGCCAATAATTATTATCGATATCAGAGAAATACCGGCATTTTGTAATATAACAGATACAGATTTACCTGAAAACAGCTTATCAAAGCTCACATATAAGGTAACAAACAAATCATTGATTCCAACCAAAATAATTCCTATGTATAGGGTCCATAGCCTGCTGCTTATTCCCTCATAAAACCTTTTTGGCAGCAAAATTATATCAAGTAACTTTAAGCGTTCCATTTTTATCTCCTGTCGAAAATTTGAACTGCGAATAAAATAATATGTCATAGCTATTCAGGTCATACAAATTGAAAAGATATCCTTATTATAATATATCTTTGAAGGCTCAAAATCAATGGTAAGACATCATATTCAAACAAATTGAATAGGTATGCAATGAGGCAGCGCTTATATAGCGATGCCTCAAAGAAGTTTTGAAAGTACAAATACCAGGAACGCAATGCTGCATACGAGTGCAATATTTATAGCGAGATTAATGGAAAACTTATTTTTTACCGGCCTGCGTTTTTTTACAGGCTCACCGGTAAAAATGCCCCTGCTCTTACACTCCTTAACATAATTATTAATAATCATTTCCGCTTCTTTAATAAGAAACTCATTATCCTTCTTTTTGCCTGGTTTAGCATTAGTGGCATCCTTGTTAAGGGCCTCTCCTGTGTCAGGCTCACTCTTTAAAATCAATATCGCTTCTTCAATGAAGTTGGAAGGTATATCTTTGATTACTACAATTCTTTTATTGTTTCCATTCACTTTACAAATCCTCCAAAACATCTTTCTCAAGCTTATTTTTACTAAATGAATGGAAACTTATACATTTTTTATTAAAATACGTAACCTTACCTTAAGCTATATTCTCTTCCAAACCTTTGCAACCACAACCATCATATCGTCAACCGGCCGCCCTTCACAATTTTCAAAAGCTTTTTGAAGTATAGTATCTGCAATTTCCTGCGGATTTTTACTCTTAATTTCACCAAGCAGCCTTATTAAATCTTTTTCTCCATTTGCACATTTAAAAGAGTCCACTAACCCATCTGTCATCATTACAATGAAATCACCACTATTTACCCTCTTATGAATAAGTTCAACCTCTATATTACAAAGCAATCCTGCTGGAAGCGATGCTGACCTGATAATTTCTGCACATCCTCCCTCATCCCTTATTATATATGTTGGAACAGCTCCAACCTTAACAAACTCCACATCTCCTTCATAAAGATCAATAACTGTCATATCCATTGTTGAAAAACATTCATCGTCAGATTTAAGCACGAGAATTGAATTTATAATCTTTATTGCAGTATCCTTATCAAAACCTGATTCCATGAATTGTTCCAGCAAGCTTACAGTTGCTTGGCTTTGTACCGAAGCCCTTTGCCCAGTACCCATACCGTCACTGATTGCTATTATGTAACGTCCATCTCCTGTATTCATGAAAGTATAGCTATCGCCAGAAACAGTATCATCGTACTTGGACATCTTTGCTACACCTGTAGTAACTCTGAAAGTATCTTCTTCCACAAGCTTGAGGGCACAGCAACCGTGCTTAAGAGTTCCGCTACATTCACTTATTTCCTTAGCCATTCTCCTTCCTACAATCTCTGAAACCACCTTTTCAATAACACTTACACATATGCGCCTGCCTCCGCATCCCTTATGAAATACGCTAACCTCATATTTTTTCCACTTGTTCTCATATACAATAACCTCTGTCGCCCTTACTCCTGCTTTATTTAGTTCTACTAAAACAGCATCCTCCCAATCACTCCTGAAGTGTATGTCTATGCTAATTTCAGATGCGAGGTTGGATATTACCCTGGAAAGCCCGTCAAGCTGCTGGGATACCAGACTCCTGCTTTCTCCCAGCTTACTTTTCCAAACCATATCTACACGGAATATTTCATATATATTATTAACCTCTTCAACAAAGTCGCAAATTCTTTCACAACGCTCAAGAAAATAATCAGGAATATCCTTTTCTTCTATTCTGCCCTTACTGTCAAGCCTTTCAACAATTTTAAACATGACCTGATATGTATTATAAAAATTCCTATCCCAGCAATGCATACAGAGACTGCAATCTTTACAAACCTTGTCAGCAACCCTGTCAAACAATGAGGTTATATCCTGCCTGTCTGTAACTACCTTTGTTTCAGAAATCTCTCCAAATGTCCTTGAAAGCTCCTTAAATGCAGATGCAAATCTATTCAGCCTATCAATTGTAATTTCTTTTATACGCGTACTATAATTTTTTCTAACGTTTTCCTTATCAAAACTCCTTAAGAATCCTCCTGTAATTATTTCAACAAACCTCTGCGGAATAACAAGGAACATTACAATTGATACTATAATATCCTTAAGATTTATCAGTGCCTCAATAGAACCATTTATATAAAGAGTAATAATAGCATTCCCCATGATAAAACCTATACACGGTCCCACTTTGCCAAGCTTGCCAAGGACACCGGATAATACGCCGCAGAATGCATAAGATGCAATAATAAAAGGAGGCGCTGAGGAGGATATACTTACCGCAAGCCCCATAACAACCCCTACTGCAGATCCTATTCCTGATCCGCAGCTGTAACTGAACCACAAAACAATCAACACTGCTATAATGTCCTTTATATCAAAGCCTAAAACCCTTATATTACCCAGCCCTGCAATAGCAAGTGCCGATATTATAGCAACACTCACCATTTCTTCATTGGTCAGGCTATATTTATCCTTTAAATCATAAATAACAGGTACTGCGCTCCTGAATACGAAAACTAGTACAAAAGCTATAAACCCCTGAAGGAAATTCTTTAGAACATCATATAGAAGAAATCCCTGAAGATAAGTAGTTAAAAGTCCCGGTATCAATATACCAGCAAAACCAATCAATGCATACCTCAGATTAAGATTTTTCTTTTTGTTTTTAAAAAGAAGATTAAATGCATTAAAAAGTACCATTGCCGAAATAGTTATATAGACTTGCTCTCCTATTCCGCCTGTTATCATTCCAAGTATAACAGAAATAGCTAAAACAATTCTGTTAAGGCCGGAATTTATTGTAGCTGCATAGAAAGGAAAACCAAATGGCATTACACTACCAAAAATTGAAGCTCTTCCAAGAAGAAATCCAAGTGGAAGAAGAATAAGGTTTTCCTTGGTTAATAAACTGACACCGGTCTTTTCAGCTTTCTTTTTCAAATTTTCCGTATTCATAGATCTAAAATACGGTTGTATTTCAGTTTTCATCATTTGTACCCCCTGACAAGAAATGTTTTTCCTCTAGTGCACAAATGATTATAATTCAAAGGTTTTGAGGATTTTGTCAATTCAGCATATATGATTTACATATGTTTGTGACATGTACCGTCAAAACATTACGGATACTAAGCTTGATTAAAACTTTCATGTTATTTATTTTTACATGGGCTAAGTTGGAAAGATTAAAATAATATTTATATTTTGTTCCATGGTGTCAAAAAGTTTTTTTAGAAAGTTTGAGATCTTTTATGTTACCTATCAAGCAGATCAAAAATAAAAGGTTCCGGAAGTATAACTTCCGGAACCTTTGGTGGGCACTATAGGGCTCGAACCTATGACCCCCTGCTTGTAAGGCAGGTGCTCTCCCAGCTGAGCTAAGCGCCCAAACTACTCAATTGAGAATTGAGAATTGAAAATTGAGAATTATTAAACATTCTCCATTCCCCATTCTCCATTTTCAATTGTTTTTTTGGTGACCCGTAGGGGATTCGAACCCCTGTAGCCGCCGTGAAAGGGCGGTGTCTTAGGCCACTTGACCAACGGGCCTTGCTTAAATTAGAAGTTGGAAGTTATAAGCTAACTTCCAACTCTAATTAATTGGTAGCGGCGGTCGGATTTGAACCAACGACACTTCGGGTATGAACCGAATGCTCTAGCCAACTGAGCTACGCCGCCATACGTTGCTTTAATATTGTAGCAGAAAGGTTGGTCCAAAGTCAAGAGAAATGTTAAGTATTTTATATGAAACTATATTCCTTAGCTGTAACTTGCGCCCATACACCTTACTGCAATTCAGCTATTAACTCAAACAGCATATCAATAAACGCCCTTACTGTTTAAATAAGCCTTATACTTCATGTCTGACTGCAGAATATGGCTTGAAATCCAGTCAATAAGAAATTCTGTCATTTCCATTATCGCTTGGTTTTGCTGACCATCTATATCTTTTTTTTCAATCCTTTTTAGCTTTTTAACGAAGAAGTCGTGTTCGATTGAATGACTCTCAATATCCTCATAACCATTCTTTCTAAGTAAATCTTCCTCAAAATTGAAGTGGTAAATTGTATAGTCCCTGAGTTCATCGATGATATTGACTATTTCATCATAGTGATCAAAATCATCCTTAAGGGATGACAAATTGTAAAGACTGATGCCAATTTCAAATAGTTTCTTATGCTGATTATCAATTTCTTCAACATTAACACTGTATGAATCCTTCCACTTTAACATAACTGTTCCTCCTAATTATTGAGTAATTAAACATTATGGAGACTTAATTGTGGCCTCCTTAGGAAACTCCAAACAGAAGAAAATCCGTTCTATAGTCAAAGTTATGTTTAATTACAGAATATACATGATGCTTTACTTATACCACAACATTAGTATAAAATAACATTTATTTTTAATTAAAAGCCTGCTTAACAAAATTAATTGTAAAGCAGGCTTTATTAGTCAAACATCAATTTAATAATACTTATTGTACTTTAGTTCCGCAATTGGAACAAAATCCATCTCCGGGACCAATATTTGTACCACATTCGGAACAGAACCGACTTACACTTTCCTGTTGAGGCGGCATATATTGCTGTTCAGTATTAACAAACGGAGCCTGCTGACTAAAATCAGGAGAATACTGTCCCTGCTGTCCGAAGTTTGGCAATTGGACAGGCTTCTTATAATATATTGTATAGAACCCGAACACTGCTGCTGCAGCGAATCCAAACAATATTAAAAAGAATCCTATTTGATAATTAATTTTAATTATTGCTTCAGCTTCTGCCGAATTATTTGTTACCCATGAACGGATAGTAAAAATTGATCCTATTGTACAAATAAACCCAGCTACAGCAGCTACGGCAGAAAACAATACCGCTTTTTTCGAACGTATAAAAGTAATAACCAGCCCTGCTATTGCTGCTGCAAATGCAAGGATAACCATTAGCTGCGGACCGTAATCCTTTGCAACACCTTTTTGAGAAAATGAACCAGTATCATTGTCTTTGTTATCTTCATTATCTCCAATGTCACCAAGACTTCCCAAGTCTCCGAGATCTGTACCAAAACTCTTGCTCATTTCATTAAAACTTGATGTATCGACTTTTCCCCCAATCATAAGATTGTAACCATTTGCATCAATAATTTTCATGGTACTGCATGAAACTGATACATAAGGCAATAGGAAGCAGACAAGGACTATAACTAAAATAATCCTCAAAATATTCTTTTTTGACATTTTTTACCCCCCTCTGAATTAATTTTTCGATTATAAAAACTTAAACGATTTAACCACTTCTTCAATCTTATCGCTATACTTTGAATAGGTATCACTTTTAGCAGTATAAGTTAATAAATAGACCTTTCCATCCTTTATTGTATATACTGACATTTTTTTATAATTAATGCTTTTAGCCAAGTTACTATAAACTATTTTATGCCCGTTTAATCCCCCAAACATCACATCCTCAGAAGATTCAATATTTGCATTCGTCAGTTTTTTAATATCTTTTACTGAACCATCAGTATATTGCTGTAGGGTAACAGGATTTTCTTTCATATCCTGAATCAATATGTTAACACTTTCAGCAAAATCATCCTTACCCTTTTCAGTATTAAAGGAAGCAAAAGCTGCCTGTTTAATATTTTCTTCAACATGCCATTCCTTTATAGCATAGATAGAAAATCCTTTTACAGTATTTTTATATTCTTTGTAATTAGTGTTAGTAGAATCTGTTAAAGTACCTTCCTCAATTTTTCCGATATCACTTTTCTCATTACTGCCTATACAACCAGTTAATACAAATGTCATCATTAAAGTAATAATGACTATAGAAATTAACCTTAAACCTGCTGATTTCTTCAATGATACAACCTCCTTGATAATTGCTGAATATTAATGTTTTATGTAATTTAAATACTATAAAATTATAACATAGGGGCTTTCACAGTACAATGTAATTAGTATTGATGAGTTATAATACAAATTATAACATTTAATGAAAATAATTTTTGAATAGACTTGGCCTTTTGTTAACATAATAGATTAAGTAACAATTTTCGGAGGTGCAGTTGGATGGAAGGAACAGTAAAATGGTTTAATGCGGACAAAGGTTATGGATTCATCGAACGTGACGGCGGCGATGATGTTTTCGTTCACTTTTCTGCTATTCAAAGCGAAGGGTATAAATCTCTAAATGAAGGACAGCGTGTCCAGTTTGATATTGAAAAAGGGCAGCGCGGTGATCAGGCAGCAAATGTTATCCCACTCTGATCAATTAAATCTTTATAAAGATTAATAAGGAGAGATTACATTACAAATCAATCGAGTAGGAGGCGATGACTAACCGCCATCCTCTCACACCACCGTGTGTACCGTTCGGTACACAGTTAAGAACGTTATCAAACTTTTCTATCAGTCAAGATTGACTCAGTTATTGTACTTTAGTACCACAATTTGAGCATAATTCGTCTCCAGATCCAATTTTAAAACCACATTCAGAACAAAACCGGTTTACATTTTCCTGCTGAGGAGGTACATATTGCTGCCCCATGTATGGCATCTGTACAGGCTTCTTATTATAACTTGCATAGAACCCGAAAGCCGCTGCCGCAGCGAAACCAGCTAATATTAAATAGAATCCTGCCTGATAATTAACCTTAATTATTACTTCAGCCGAATTGTTTGTTATCATCCATGAGCGGATTGTAAAAGTTAAAACAATTGTACAAACAAACCCTACTACTGCTGCAATTGCAGAAAACAACACAGCTTTTTTGGATCTTATAAAAGTAATAACCAATCCTACTATAACTACTACGAATGAAGGGATATTCATAAACCGTGGATAACTCTTTTTAACATCTTCTACTATGCCCCCAAAATCTCTAACATGCCAGAGATCTCCCTCTCCAAGATCTTTACTAAGGCTATCAAGAATTGATGTATCGACTTTACCGCCGGCAAAAGGATTGCTGTATGTAATTGAATTATAAGGCAAGAGGAAACAAACAAGGACTATAATTAATATAATCCTCAAGATATTCTTTTTTGACATTTTTTTACTCCCTTTTAAATGAAATTATTGATTTTGTTCTTCAATTAAAAAGCTGAATTTTAATATTTTAAAATTATAACATAAGCCCTTCCACTGCACAATGTAATTAGTAATGATGAGTTGTTACAAATTATAACATTAAATGCAAATAATTTTTGAATAGATTTGAACTTTTGTTAACATAATAGATTAAGTAACAATTTTCGGAGGTGCAGTTGGATGGAAGGAACAGTAAAATGGTTTAATGCGGATAAAGGTTATGGCTTCATCGAACGTGACGGCGGCGATGATGTTTTCGTTCACTTTTCTGCAATTCAAAGCGAAGGGTATAAATCTCTAAATGAAGGACAGCGTGTCCAGTTTGATATTGAAAAAGGGCAGCGCGGTGATCAGGCAGCAAATGTTATTCCACTCTGATCAATTAAACTTTATAAAGACTACTCAAAGAGAGATTATGTTTTGAATCAAATGAAAATGGCCCGTAAAATATTACAGGCCATTTTTCTATGAACTTTATCCCATTATTACTTTAACATCATGTACTTTATTATCACTAAAAATTGGTACTAAACTATTTTGTAGTTTCTGACCATCAACTGTTATTTCTTTAATACCTTTACAGATACCCTTTGGTTTTTTAACTTCAATATTGTATGTAGCATTTCTGAATTTTCTCTTTACAGTGAAACCATCCCAGTCTGCAGGAATACAAGGATTTATGCTAAGTCCTTCATATTCAGCCTGAATACCTAAAATATATTTTGTAGCTGCCTGGTATACCCAAGATGAGGTTCCTGAAAGCCAGCTGTTCCTTCCGAGACCGAATTGAGGATGTTCATCTCCAAGAATATTTTGCGGATAAACATACGGCTCACACTCATATTCATCAAGAATATCGTTTTTATAAACAGGGTTAATCTGTGTATAATACTGAAATGCTCTATCCCCGTTACCTATAGCAGCTTCAGCTATCATTGCCCAAGGATTACAGTGCAGGAATATACCTCCGTTTTCCTTTGCTCCTGGCGGATATGTTGTAATACCGCCAATTTCAGGGTCATAGCCGTTGTATCCCGGTCCGCTTAGTTTAATACCATTCTTGGTATTAAGCATTTTATTAACAGACTCCAGTGCTTTTTTCGCTCTGTCTTCTGGCGCAAATCCTGACATAACACCCCAAGTCTGAGCATTTATATATATTTTACCCTTTTCATTATTCGAGGAACCGATAGGATTTCCTTCATGGTCAAAATACCTTATATACCATTCTCCATCCCATGCATGTTTATTTACGTTCTCACTGATTATTTTATAATAATTTTCATATTTTACGGCACTATCATTATCTTCAAGGTAATTCATAAGGCTTATCATTTCTTTTAAAGCAACACCATAGAGATTTGCAGTAAACATTGATTCTGCGCCTGTAGGAAGGTTAACCGTATCATTCCAGTCAGCAAACCCTAAAAGCGGAATTCCATGTGCTCCTACATTTGTATGTGTAAACTCTACCGCTCTTTTCAAGTGATCAAGCACTGTACCCTTTTCAATTGGATTACCCTTTTTATCTTTCTGATAATATGGGATTACTTTTGATAAATAATCCTTATTACCAGTTTCTTTTATATATGTACATACGGCAAGTATAACCCACAGATGGTCATCACTATAATAATGAGGTCTGTCTTCCATTTCTCTTGAATCACCGGCAGTTGCTTCCAACGTCAGTGGATTAAGCTGATGCATCGCTGATCCATCGCAATTCTGCACACCTAAAAGCATTTCAATAAGCTTTATTCCTTCTTCAGGCATATGGCTTAGAACACCCATAACATCCTGTGAACTGTCTCTATAACCTATACCACGTCCACCAAATCCCAACTGGTACAAAGAAAGATATCTCGACCAGTTCTTTGTTATGTAGCACTGTCTGGGATTATGAATATTAAGCATTGTATTCATTGCCTTATCCGGAGTATCGACTACTATAGTATCAAGGTATTCGTTCCAGAATGTCTTTAATTCATTAAAGGCTGCTTCAACAACTTTTTCATCTCTGAACTTATTTATGGAAGATGACTCTGAATCAATATTACTACACTGTCCCAACTGGGTAATAATCCGTTTACTTTCATTAGGTTTAATATCTCCAAGGCGGTGCATCAATACTCCGATGTTATCTCCTCTAAGAGCTTCATAATTACTTAATTCATCCTCTAAAAGGCTGAATGGGCATTTCCATGTTCCATATCCATTATCACCAAGGAACTTTTTACGGTCTGACTCAAAAGACGATACAGGATAATTGGAAGTCAAGTAATTTATCCTTGTACCTTTGTTCATAAAGGCATATTGTGTAAGAACCTTAAGACCGCCTTCCTGATTAACAACCTTTGACTGCATTGTTTGTGGAACCCAATCAGCATTTGTAAGCTGCTTTAATGCATCAAAATGTGTATACTCAACAACTGGTATAACATCAATCTGCATAGTTTCACTGTTCAGGTTGGTGATAGTAATTTCCCTTATAACTCTTGATTCCCCGACTGGAACAAATATTTTTACATCTGTCCTGATTCCATAGAATTCAGATATTATTCTGCTGTATCCAAGTCCTACACGACATTCATATCTATCATAGTTATCTAATGTAGGAACAAAATACGGGGAAAATACTTTGTAATTGCCATCCTTTTTAAACCTTAAGTATAAGGTTTCACCTTTAAAATCAGAGTCAGGCATCTGAGGGATATACTTTGTCATTCTATTTAGTGCCGGGTCTCCTTTACATATTAGGGAACCACCCGTATTGTCAACAAAGCCTCCAAAACTCAAACCTCCAACATAATTAATCCATTTTACAGGTGTTTTTGGATTGGTAATCACGTATTCTCTTTCTGAGTCATTAAAATAACCGTAATTCATACATTCTTCTCCTGTTTAAAATATTATGAAAATGGTGATAGCCCACGTATAAGCGCCAGCTATCACCATAATACACAAAATACAAACAACTTTGGATTTATAAGTTATTCTTTTACAGCTCCGGCAGTAAGTCCGCCAATTATATACTTGGAACAGAAACCAAATACAATGAGTATAGGTACAATTGATAATGTAATTGCCGTATAAACTGCACCGAAGTCTGTCCTATATACACCCTTTGCAAGAGCAACCATTACTGGCACTGTATACTTCTGTTGTTCCTGTAGTATTATCAGTGGAGTAAGGTAGTTGTTCCACGAG
>JAEZTC010000002.1 GCA_023421675.1 Bacillota bacterium
GCAAAACCGTCAGTGTGGACACCTTTAGCGCCTACATTAACCGCATGATTGAGGTTACGCCAAAACAGGCAGCCAAAATCACAACGGCGGTGGTGGTAAACGCCGATGGAAGTACCCGCCATGTGCCGACGAATGTCGTGGAAAAGGACGGCAAATATTACGCGATAATAAATTCCCGCACGAATAGCACCTATGCACTGATTCAAAACGAAGTAACCTTTGCCGATGCTAAGGGTAAATGGTACGAAGGCATGGTAAACGAAATGGGCAGCCGTAAAATCATCGCGGGGCTTAGTGCCTCCGTATTTGGCGGCGGAGCCAGTATCACCCGAGCCGAGTTTGCCGCAATCCTTGTTCGTGCGTTGGGACTTCCGACGGATGGTACAAGCAGCTTTTCAGATGTTCACACTACTGCATGGTATACCGGCGCAGTAGCCACGGCGGTGCAATATGGACTTGCGTCGGGCACAGGCGAAAACCGTTTCAGCCCCAATGCGGCGATCACCCGGCAAGAGGCAATGCTCATGCTGAAAAGGGCGGCTGCTCTCACAGAGTTTAGCGGAACAAGCGGTACTCTGGACGGCTTTACAGACGTAGATGCCGTTAGCTCCTGGGCAAAGGATGCGGCGAAATGGAACGTCGGCTCTGGCCTCATCAAGGGTTCGGATGGCAAACTGAACCCCACAGCCAAAATCACCCGTGCCGAGAGTGCGACTATTATACTCCGTCTGCTGCAAAAGGCAGGTTTGGTGGATGTAAGAAGTTAAGTAGCATTAAAGTACGAAGCCAAGGTGATAAAGTCTTATTGTAGTTATAATGAGTATGTTAAAACGCCTCATTTCCAATACGCATTGGAAATGAGGCGTTTTCCGTATTCAGCTTGCCTTATGGGGTGGGTTCATAACTTATTCTTGTTACTGCCGCTCATTTGTAATCTTTCCTTTTTTGTTATTTAATCTGATTTTCAGCCATTTCTATCATACGCTGAACCATTCGTCCGCCGATTGGTCCGCCTTGATGTCCGTTAACCTTTGCAGGAACATCTCCCTTATAATGGTCATTGTTTTCCTTTACCCAGTCAAGGTGTCCTATTTCCTGTGCAACTTCGAGCTTGAATTTTGTAAGAGCATCTCTGCTTTCCGGAACAAGAGGTCTTTTTGGTGCTGACATATTAAATCGCTCCTCTCAAATTGTTTTATCTGAAAAATATATTTTGTTTTTTATTAAATCTGTTTTTAGTATAAGCAGAAAAAAGAAATATATAATGTTGAGCAGCGAATATGTTAATGTAACTATTTCCTTAAAAGCTTATAACTGATGCTTTTTTAAGTATTAATATTGTTTGTATTTTTTTGTACAGGATGTTACAAGAACATTACAAATAATTTGGGGTTATTGACAGAATTATCCTATGACACTATAATAAGTATAAAATGTGTGGAAAGGAGTGAGTTAAAATGACTTGTTGCAAAACCTGTAAGAACACTACATATAGCTTCGGAAACCTGCACCTGATTAAAGTTCATATTAGGCTCGCTCTTTTAGTGTGATGCCAATATACAGTAACTTTAGAAAATGCAGGCCGGAGCGATTTGCTCCGGCTTTTTATTTTACCTGGACTGGCTTCAGGATAGGTAAGTTTGATTCATGAAGGAGGTTTTAAATTATGATGAATCACAGTAATGAAGATTTAAAAAAGAAAATATTGATTAAGAAAGTTGTGCTTAATTCAATCAAGCATTCTAACAATGAGGATGCTGTAAGGGTTAGAAGCGAACTTGACAGCTTGCTTTACAAATACTACAAATCACTTGGCTGCGACTGCTGTTAATGACTGATTTACAACTGTTAAACTGCGGCAGTAATTTTATACAGCAAACTTGTAAAACGGTCTTTTAAAAATAATATATTATGGTATACTATGGATATTGAATTTTTTGAGGTAAATATTAGTCAATGACCGGAGGTTAACAAATGCAGAAATTAACGTTTGATTATTCAAAAGCTGCTGGATTTATAAACGAGGAAGAAATCTTAAAGCTAGGTGAGTTTGTAAAATCAGCACATGAAATGCTTCACAACAAGACAGGTGCAGGAAATGACTTTTTAGGCTGGGTTGAACTGCCTAAAAATTATGACAAGGCTGAATTTGCAAGAATAAAGGCTGCCGCAGAAAAAATAAGATCCGATTCGGATGCACTGGTTGTAATAGGCATAGGTGGTTCTTATCTTGGGGCAAGAGCTGCAATGGAAGCGCTTTCACATACTTTTTACAACAACCTTCCAGGTGCTAAGAGAAAATCACCTGAAATTTATTTTGTAGGAAATAACATCAGTTCAACATATATTCTAGACTTACTTGATGTACTTGAAGGCAAACAGATTTCAGTCAATGTAATATCAAAATCGGGTACTACAACTGAACCTGCAGTTGCATTCAGAATTTTCAAGGAATACATGGAAAACAAGTATGGTAAGCAGGAAGCTTCAAAGAGAATTTACGCAACTACAGACAAAGCAAAAGGAGCTCTGAAAAAGCTGGCTGATGAAGAAAAGTATGAAACCTTTGTGATACCTGATGATGTTGGCGGTCGTTTCTCGGTGCTCACGGCAGTAGGACTTCTTCCCATAGCTGTAAACGGACATGACATAGACAGTATGATGAAGGGTGCTTCAGATGCATATGATGTATGCAATAACAGTGATCTTGCTACAAATGACTGTTACAAGTATGCTGCAGTAAGGAATGCATTATACAGAAAGAGCAAGACAACTGAGATACTTGTAAACTATGAACCTGCGCTTCACTTTGTAATTGAATGGTGGAAACAGCTTTACGGTGAAAGCGAAGGAAAGGACCAGAAGGGTATATTCCCTGCAGGACTTGACCTTACAACCGACCTTCATTCAATGGGTCAGTATGTTCAGGATGGTCTGAGAAATATATTTGAGACTGTTCTCAATGTTGAAAAGCCAAAGAGAGAAATTATTATCAAGCAGGATAAGGACAATATAGATGGTCTTAACTTCCTCGCAGGAAAGAGCATGGACTTTGTCAATAAGAAGGCACTCCAGGGTACAATGCTGGCACATACAGACGGCGGAGTTCCAAACCTTATGATAAATATACCTGAACTCAATGCTTATAACTTCGGATATATGGTTTACTTCTTCGAAAAGGCCTGCGGAATCAGCGGCTATCTGCTCGGAGTAAATCCATTTAACCAGCCTGGTGTTGAAGCTTACAAGAAAAACATGTTTGCTCTTCTTGGCAAGCCGGGTTATGAGGCAGAAAAGGAACAGCTTGAGAAAAGACTTGGATAATTAAATTAAACATTAAAAGGTACGGTTTTTTAACCGTACCTTTTTGTTCCTTTAAGTATTCTATATCTCTATAACCGTAATTTCCGGTCGTGACATAAAGCGGATAGGCATTGCCACATTACCAATTCCTCTGCTTATATAGAGCTTAAAGCCGTTAATGTCATGAAGGCCTCGTTTAATACCTGATCTGCAGAGCTTTTCCTTCCTAAGTAATAAAAATTCAAGGTTGAAGGGAAGCCAAACCTGACCGCCGTGAAAATGTCCTGCAAGCAGGCAGTCAACCGCTTTGTCAGGTATATAAAGGGCAGCATCGGGGTTATGGGTAAAGGCTATAGTTTTATGAGCATCAGGGCAAATGGTGGAAAGAGCCTCTTTTATATTCCAGTTACCATATTTCAAGTCTTCAATACCTGTTATATTATACTTGATTTTATTCTTTTCAAAGCAAACGGTCTTGTTGTGAAGAATTGTAAACCCTATTTCGGTAAGCTTTGCCTTATAAGCTTCCATTCCTTTTGTATCGTGTAAGAATGCTTTGTAATCATGGTTGCCGAAGCAAGCATAAATAGGGCAGTTTATATGAAGACTTTCTATAAAATTAAAAAACCTGTTAGTATCATTAGGGTATTCTATATAGTCTCCTGTAAGAATCAGCATATCGGGTTTTTCAGCAGCAATGGCTTTTTTAATCTTATTGACAGAAACTTTAAGCCTTTTTATATGAATATCCGATAATTGAATTATCTTTAGATTCGGCTTACCTTCGGACAAATTAATCCTGCTTACCTGAAGCAGTGTTGTTTCTATTCGCATATAAACAAGAGAAAGAAAAGCTATAGCTATTATAATAATTATAAATATCATTGTACTCTCCGCTTTTTTCTAAATAAATTATATTATATACCACAACCTTGATGTATTGGAATAAGCAGGGGTTATAATATCATTATTTACCTGGCATTGACTAATTATAGCAATAAAAATATAATAAAATTATTACAAATACAAATACTTTAATAATATAGGTTGGAGAGTGGATATGTCAGAATTCTGCGATGACCAGTGTGAAGAGGTAAAAGTTAACCAGGTGAACATAAAAAAGGTACAAGCCTCCATGATTAAAGAGAATGAAGCTTTGAGACTTTCGGAGTTATTCAGTATACTTGGAGATCCCACAAGAGTCAGGATAATTTATGCCCTTTCGCTGTGCGAAATGTGCGTTTGCGACATTGCTGAGACACTTGGCATGACACAATCTGCAATATCCCATCAGCTTAGGCTGCTAAGGACCTTAAAGCTTGTTAAGTACAAGAAGGAAGGCAAATCTGTTTTCTACTCATTGGATGATGAACATATCCTTCAACTTTTCAATCAGGGTATGGAGCATGTAAGACATGCGTAATGTTTCAAAAAAAGTAAAGCACCTGCTGCTCCAAGATTGCAAGAAGCAGTAAGGTGTTTATTTTTGTGTATTTTTGCAGTGCCAACCCGCCTGGAATAAAACCTAATGCTTTTACAGCAGTTAAAACTGTTCGGTTTTTGATTATTAGAATTGTACAGAATAATTACTTCATTTATTTGTAAAAGCTAATTATTATAACAGCAGATATATTAAGACTTCTACAACAATATGGTCTATATATTTGATTAATTTGTTGGGATGTTGTATCTTAGTAACGAGGCAGTAAATGTTCCCCACCTCTATTGGTAGCGTGTACAACTTTGGTTTTCAGGTGGTAGCATATCCACAGCCTCGTTGAAACGCGCTGAAGTAAGAAGTTTTTTTACAACCAAAAAATTTTTTACTGATAGGTTATAAAGTAATAGATGAATTCGCATAAACAAAGAAAAGATAGCTTAAAGGAGAACGGTATGCTTCATTCATTTTCACGTACGGAATTGCTTATAGGAGAGGATTCGCTAAAAAAGCTAGAAAACAGCAAGGTTGCCGTTTTTGGCATAGGCGGAGTAGGCAGCTATGTTGTAGAAGGCCTTGTAAGATCAGGTGTTTCCAAACTTGTTCTAATAGATGATGACTGCGTTTGTCTTACAAATCTTAACCGTCAGCTTCATGCTACCAGAAAAACTGTCGGCAAACCCAAGGTTGAGGTGATGAAGGAAAGGATTCTTGAAATCAATCCCAAAGCCGAGGTAGTGACTTACCAGAAATTCTATATGCCGGATACAGCAGATGAATTGATAAACGATGATTATAACTATATAGTGGATGCAATAGATACTGTAACAGGTAAAATTGACCTGATAATCAAGGCCCAGGAGAAGGGTATACCTGTAATAAGCTGCATGGGCGCCGGAAACAAAATGGACCCGACTCAGTTTGAAGTAACTGATATATTCAAAACTTCTGTAGATCCTCTTGCAAAAGTAATGAGAAAAGAATTGAGATTACGTGGTATAAAATCCTTAAAGGTGGTATATTCAAAAGAAATGCCTATTAAACCTATACCAACTGAGGGATCGGATTGCAGCCAGCACTGTATTTGTCCGAAGGGTACTGCAAGAACCTGCACCATCAGGCATCAGATACCCGGGAGTATTGCTTTTGTTCCTTCAGTGGCTGGTCTTATTATAGCTGGTGAAGTTATAAAGGATTTGATAGGGTATAAAAAGGAGATAGAATGATGTTTGAAAAAAGAATAAATATTTTTACCGGACACTTCGGAAGCGGTAAAACAGAAGTGGCTATAAACTATGCTATAAAACTTTCAACTGTTTACGATAAAACGACAATTGTTGATATGGACATTGTAAATCCGTTTTTCAGGACTGCTGATGCAAAAGCACCTCTGCAGGAAAAGGGAATATGGGTGGTCCTGCCCGTGTACGCCAATTCCAATGTTGATGTTCCGGCACTTCCCCCCGAAATAAATGCAGTATTCAATAAGAAGGAGTATCACGCTGTATTTGATGTTGGCGGTGATGACATAGGCGCGCTTGCGCTTTCAAGATACAAAGAGGAAATATCTTCCGAGGATTATGATATGTTTTTTGTTATCAATACTAAAAGACCTTTTACCGATACTGTGCCAAAAATAGAAGAAATGATAGACTCGATTGAAGGAAGTTCGCGTTTAAAAGTAACAGGTCTAATAAACAACACAAATCTTCTTCAATTTACATCAAAGGAGGATTTGCTTCAAGGGCAGCAAATGCTTTCTGAAATTTCTGCAAATAGGAACATACCGATATCAATTACAAGCGGATTCTTTGAAGATATGGGCATGTCTGCTGAAGGGCTTGAGGGAGAAATCCTGGATCTTAATAAATATATATTGCTTCCTTGGGATAAGGAATAAAAAACGTTAAAAAAATACACGCTGTTTTTATCCATTTGCCTGTAAGGGTTGAAAATGCTTCAAAAGAGTTTTATAATATACGTTATATTTAAGTTAACTTATGCTGATATTGCGGAAAAACTGCAGATCATATAGATTGTGAGGGATATGAATGGCTAAGGTTACTTTTGATGAAGAAAGATGCAAAGGCTGTAAGCTTTGTACAACAGTTTGTCCAAAGAAAATTGTTATAATGAGAGAAGACAAACTTAACCAGAAGGGTTTCCATCCTGCTGGCGTTAATGAAATGGATAAATGTATTGGCTGCGCTTTTTGTGCAACAATTTGTCCAGATTGCGTAATTGAGGTAGAAAAGTAGGGGGGACTGTATAATGGGAGAAAAACTTCTTATGAAGGGTAATGAAGTAATAGCAGAAGCTGCAATTAGAGCAGGCTGCAAGCATTATTTCGGGTACCCGATCACACCACAGACAGAAATAGCACATTACATGGCAAAAAAAATGCCTAAAATAGGCGGAGTATTCCTTCAGGCAGAAAGTGAAGTTGCTGCAATAAACATGGTATATGGTGCAGCAAGTACAGGTACAAGGGTAATGACATCATCATCCAGTCCTGGAGTCAGCTTGAAGCAGGAAGGTATTTCATATATTTCAGGTGCTGAACTTCCGGCAGTAATAGTAAACATAATGAGAGCAGGTCCGGGGCTTGGCGGTATTCTTCCTGCACAGGGAGATTATTTCCAGTCTGTAAAGGGTGGAGGACATGGCGATTACAGATTGCTGGTTCTTGCACCTAACAGCGTTCAGGAGCTTTATGAGCTTACTGTAGAATCCTTTAATCTTGCAGATAAATACAGGATTGCAGTTATGATTCTTGGTGACGGAACTCTTGGCCAGATGATGGAAGCAGTTGAATTCAAGGATAAGGAAGAAATTATTCCTGCGGATAGAAGCTGGGCAACAGTTGGAACTGAAATGAAACGCGACCACAATGTTATAACATCTATTGATACAAGACCTGAAATTCTTGAAGGCTGGAATAAGAGGCTTCAGGAAAAATATAAAAAGATTGCTGAAAATGAAACAAGGGTTGAAACTTATAATTGTGATGGAGCTGATGTAATATTATGTGCATACGGTTCTGTTGCAAGAATTTCGAAGAACGTTATAAAGATGGCAGCAAAAGAAGGTATCAAGGTCGGATTGATCAGACCTATAACCTTATGGCCATTCCCGACAGCAGCTTTTGACCAGTATGTAGATGTTCCTAAGGCATTCCTTACTGTAGAGCTTAGTACGGGTCAAATGGTTGAAGACGTTAGGCTTGCTGTAAACGGTAGAAAGCCTGTTTACTTCCATGGACGTACAGGTGGTATGATGCCTACACAGCAGGAAATTTTGGATAAGATAAAAGATATTTTGAACAAGTAGAAAATTCAGATTAAGCAAGGTTCTTTGTCTTAATCTTGGAATTGGGGGAAATTGTATGGCAATAGTATTTAAAAAACCGCATGCCTTAAGGGATGTACCTATGCACTACTGCCCCGGCTGTACTCATGGAATAGTGCACAGGCTTATATCAGAGGTCATTGATGAGCTTGAAATAGAAGGTAAGACTATAGGTGTTTCACCTGTTGGATGTACTTATAATAACTATGAATATTTTAACTGCGATATGGTTCAGGCAGCACACGGAAGAGCTCCAGCTGTTGCTACAGGAATAAAACGCTGTAAACCTGATAATGTTGTTTTTGCTTATCAGGGAGACGGTGACCTTGCTGCAATAGGTACTGCTGAAATAGTTCATGCAGCTAGCAGAGGTGAAAAAATAACCGGAATATTTGTAAACAATGCGATTTATGGTATGACTTCCGGTCAGATGGCACCCACAACACTCTTGAATCAGGTAACAACCACTACACCTTATGGAAGAGATGCAAATCTTCATGGTTTCCCGATCAAGGTATGTGAGATGCTTTCAACGCTTGAAGGTGCTGTTTATGTTGAAAGAGTTTCCTTGCATGATATAAAGAATATCAATAATGCAAAAAAAGCTATTAAAAAGGCATTCCAGGTGCAGATGGCAGGAAAGGGCTTTTCTATCGTAGAACTGCTTTCAATCTGTCCTACAAACTGGGGACTTAGCCCTATTGAATCCATGAAATGGCTGCAGGAAAACATGATTCCTGCATATCCGCTTGGAGTATTTAAGGGCAAGGATTTGGAGGTGTAGGGTAAAATGGTACATCATGAGGTTATAATAGCAGGGTTCGGCGGACAGGGAATACTGTCTGGCGGAAGACTTATTGCTTATGCTGGAATGCTTGAAGATAAAAATGTTTCATGGCTTCCATCCTATGGACCGGAAATGAGGGGCGGAACAGCTAATGTTAGTGTAATAGTTACGGAGGAATCCGTTGGTTCGCCAATTCTTAACACTGCAACAGCATTGTTAATAATGAACAAGCCATCATTGGAAAAGTTTGAAAAGATGGTTGTAAAGGGCGGAGTTATTATAATAGACAGTACTTTGGTAGATAAAAAACCGTCAAGAACAGATGTAGAAGTTATTGAAATACCTGCAACACAAATGGCTTCCGATATGGGTAACCTGACTTATGCAAACATCATACTGATAGGAAAGCTCATTGCTAAGACAGGTATAATCACAAAGGAAAGCTTTGAAGCAGCTTTGAAAAAGGTTCTTCCTGAAAAGAAGCATTATATGATTCCTGAAGAAATAAAAGCACTCGAAACAGGAATGAATTATTGAGGTTTATAATCTTAGAAAATCCCGCCTTTACGTGAGAGTTGTCAACAACTGGGAGAGTAAAGGCAGGATTTTTTTAATTATGATGCCTCATAAAGCGTTTTGTAAAAGCTTAGTCTTCACGTAAGAGTGGTAGCACGACTAGGGAGAGCAGATGCAGGATCTTGTTAATTTTAAGCCTCATGTAATATTTAAATTTTAGAAAATCCCGCCTTTACGTAAGAGTTGTGCCCTGATATTCTCATTTCTTTATAAAATTCCAGTAATCTTTAAAATTTCTTAAAATTGAGAAAACATATGAAATTACATACGTAAATCCTTACAATCGCTTAATTAAGAGAGTTATTAACAGTCAATGGTATTTACACTTTATTTTAAAAGTATTATATTTATAAAATAAGATATTTTGAAATTCAAAATAACTAATATTAGAAATATTATGAGAGCAAAATAAATTGTACTCATTTATTCCTAATGAATTTCAAGATATTTTCATAAGGCTGCAATAGGAGCGTGATACAAAATGAGGTCAAATATTGACTTAAGAAGGAACTCCAAAAGATTAGCTGTAGTAATTGCTGTAATAGTAATTCCGCTTATGTACAGTTTTTTCTATCTTAATGCTTTCTGGGACCCATACAGTAAGCTTGAGAGCCTCCCGGTTGCCGTAGTAAATGAAGACAAGGGCGCTGTTGTTAATTCGCAGAACAGAAACCTTGGCAACGAGCTGGTCAGTGAACTTAAATCAAACAAAGAGCTTAAATGGATGTTCACTACCAAAGCTGAAGCAACTGAAGGGCTAAAAAACAGAAAATACTATGCTATGGTGGATATCACAGAAAATTTCTCAGTTAATATTGCTTCCGCTGATTCTACAAGTAAGAAGCAGGCTGTATTGGTTTATCAGCCACAGCAAAAAAGGAACTTCCTTGCTGCACAGATTATTAACAGGGCTATGACGGCACTTGAAATGAAAATTTCAGAAAAAGCTGCAAAAGAAATGGTAAATTATCTGGCAGATGAAACAAAGAAACTGCCCGATCAGTTGGGTAAGTTGGGCGAAGGGCTGGATAAACTGCACACTGATGGAACAAGTAAGCTTAAGGACAACATGGGTATGCTTGTTGATAACCAGCAAAAGTTTAATTCCGGCTTAAGTCAGGTAAATGGTTATCTTATTCAAACTAATAAGGCTTTATCAAATGTTATTCCTCAATTCAGACAATTGTCAGAAGGTTCGCTGCTTTTCCAGAAAAACCTGACTACATTGAATGCTGGATTGATTGGAATTAATCAAGGTGCTTCAAAAATGAAGGTAAGCATACCTCAATTAAAAACTGGTCTGAATACCTACAGTGAAGGACTTAAAACTTTCAGCCAAAATATAACGCCGCTTGCAACAGGACTTGAACCTCTCAAGAATGGTTCATCAAAATTGTATGCAGGTATGTCGGACTACACATCAAAAATGAGTACATTTGACACAGGTGTTACACAGTATGTCAGCAGTGTAAAGAGTTTATCAGATACAAATAAAAGTGTTGCTTCTATGCTAACCGCTTATGTTGCTCAACATCCTGAAGCACTAAAGGATACAAATATTCAGAACATGATTGCAATCATGCAGAAGTCAAAGGGCTCACTTAGCCAGCTTGATGCAGCATCTGACAGTATAAAATCCAATGTTGATGCACTTTCTGCAGCATCACAGCAATTAACTGCAGGCAGTAAACAGGTTAACGACGGAATTAACAAGTTTGCAGACGGAGCTTTACCATTGTCAAAGGGTGCAGAACAGCTGGTTTCAGGAGCACTGCCTATTACAAACGGACTTGACCAGATTTCTTCGGGTACCGAACAAATGCTTACAGTATTGGATCAGGCAGCAACAGGATCAACTAAGCTCAAGGAAGGTTATACTGCTATTAATGACGGAATTCAGAAGACTTCGTCCATGTCCCAGCTTCAAGAAGGTGTTGCTAAAATTGCAGCTGGTGGTATGACTTTACAAGACAGTTCTGCAAAGCTTTTAGAAGGTGAAAAGAAAATCTATGAAGGAACTGCTGAACTTGACAGCAAGGTTGCAGCTGCGGGTAAAGAGGTTTCTGATTCAGTCAAAGGTGCAAATGATAAGGTCGCAAAGCTTGATGGGCTGGCTGATTTTGTTGCAGACCCTGTAAAAATAGATGAGCAGGATGTAGATCCGGTCCATGACTATGGAACTGCTTTTGCACCATATTTTGTATCGCTTTCACTCTGGGTAGGTGCATTAATAATGTTCATAGTAATTTATCTCAACCCCGAAATAAGATTCAGGAGAAAGCTCTTAAAAAAGGCTCACTTGGACATAAAGTTCATTATCTATCCGCTAATTGGTGTAGCACAGAGTATTGCATTAGGATTCATATTGCTGTCTATACTTAAGCTTAATGTAGTAAATGAACCGTTGTTTTTTGCAGTTATTATTCTTACATCCTTATGCTTTATTTCCATAGTTCAATTCCTTATTGTAAACTTAAAGGATATAGGAAAATTCCTTGCAATGGTGCTGCTTATACTTCAGCTTACAGCCAGCGGCGGTACATTCCCGAATGAACTTGTACCAAAATTCTTTAATATTATAAATCCGTTTATGCCTATGACATATTCGATTTATAGTTTGAAAGAAACAATATCTGGCTGTAATTATGGTTTCCTTTATCAGAATATGCTTGTTCTTGCGGGTATAACTGTCGTATTTCTTGTAGCATCTTTGATTTTGTCAGCAAATAAGCATTCAAAATCAATTGATGAAATAGAAAGTGAACTTATTCATGAAAGGGAACAGCTGTCCGCTGACTTAAGCAATTAAAGTTATTAAAGAAGAGCTGCCGTAACTAATCGGTTAGGCAGCTTATTCTTTAAAATATCAATAAAGGAAGTATTTTGCCAAATACTTGGTATAATCGGGGGATAATCTGCAAATATAGTTCAGTTTCATTATTTATTAAGTTTAACAAAAAATATATAATATATTTGATTTATTAAATATTTTAAAGTCAAAACTTTGGATAGAGGTGATAAAAATTATTACCGATATGACGAAAGAAATAAAGCTTGTAGATGAGCTTATAAGACAGCTTATAGAGAAGTATTCAAAGCTTGAAAACAAAAAACATCTGTACAAAGATTTAAAGGAATTAACAATCGGAGAAATAAATACAATTATTGTAATAGGTATTGAAATGAAAACCATGTCCGAAATAGCCAACAAGCTTGGTGTAAGCTTTGGGACACCTACTATTACAATTGACCGGCTGATTAAAAAAGAGTACGTGGAAAGAATCAGAGATGTCGGTGATGACAGAAGGCAGGTTTTCATAAAATTATCTGCAAAGGGTATGGAAATTTATAATTCTGTAGTTGCATTAAAAGAAAGGGTTTCAGAAAAGATTTTCGGCATACTGACAGATAGCGAAAGACAGGCAGCTATTTCTATTTTGTCCAAGGTTAACAATCAATTCAATGAACTATTCTTTACGTAACAATTTGATTATAAGCTTTTGCTTAAAGGTGTCTCCAAAAAGGAGGCACCTTTTAAAATTTTGTGAATTTTTATTTTATTCCTCCGAAGAATTGGGAATGCTAGTTTCATTAAGGAGGTATTGTCATGGAAAAAAATAAGGCGGCTGAAACAATAAATGAATTGGTAGCTAATGCAATGCAAGCTGTAGATGAATTTAAGCAATTGGATCAGGATGCAATAGATAGAATAGTAAAAGCTATGACTTTTGCCGGTATAGACAAGCATATGGAGCTCGCAAGAATGGCTGTTGAAGAAACCGGGATGGGTATTTATGAAGATAAGGTTATAAAGAATCTTTTTTCAACAGAGCATGTATATCACAGTATTAAATACGATAAAACAGTAGGTATAGTAAGCGACAACGATGAAGAAAACTATTTTGAGGTTGCAGAACCGGTAGGGGTAATTGCAGGTGTGACACCTGTAACCAATCCGACTTCAACGGTGCTTTTCAAAGTACTAATCTGTGTCAAAACAAGGAACCCTATCATATTCACTTTTCACCCCAAAGCTCAAAATAGTTCAGCCAAAGCAGCTGAAATAATGAGGGATGCTGCAGTTAAGGCAGGCGCGCCAAGGTACTGTATACAGTGGATTGATGAACCGTCTATTGATGCAACAAAAATCCTTATGAACCACAGTGATGTTTCAATGGTTTTGGCAACCGGTGGTGCTTCAATGGTCCAGGCAGCATACAGCACAGGAAAACCTGCACTTGGGGTAGGACCGGGAAATGTTCCCTGTTATATTGAAAAATCGGCGAGCCTTAAAAGAGCAGTATCCGACCTTATACTTAGTAAAACCTTCGATAATGGAATGATTTGTGCTTCTGAACAAGCCCTTATTGTAGATAGGGAAGTTTCTGATCAGGTAATAGAAATTATGAAGGATATGGGCTGCAGATTCCTTAAACCGGAAGAAATAAAAGTCCTTGAGAGTACTGCCATTGATGAGGAAAAATGTGCTATGAATCCGAAAATTGTAGGACAATCTGCATATACAATAGCTCAAATGTCGGGCTTTACAGTTCCTGAAGACACCAAAATACTTGTGGCACAGTTAGAGGGTATAGGGCCGAAATTTCCTCTTTCAAGGGAAAAACTAAGTCCTGTACTTGCAATGTATATCGTTGAAGACTATAAGGATGGTATCAGAAAATGTGAAGAGATGACTGAATTCGGAGGTTTGGGACATTCAGCCGTTATTCATTCGGAAAATGATGCTGTGATACGTGAATTCAGTCAAAAGGTAAGGACCGGAAGGCTGATAGTAAATTCGCCTTCATCACAGGGTGCTATAGGTGATATATATAATAATTACAGGCCTTCTCTGACGTTAGGATGTGGAACAATGGGTAAAAACTCAACAACCTCAAATGTAAGTACCTCCAACCTTATAAATATAAAAAGAGTTGCGAAACGAACAGTAAATATGAAATGGTTCAAAATACCTCCTAAAATATACTTTGAACCGGGTTCAATACAGTATCTTCAGAAATTAAAAGGGAATTTTGCTTTCATAGTGACAGATGCTTCAATGGTAAAGCTGGGAATGGTAGATAGGGTAATATATCAACTGGAAAAGGCCGGAATCAAGTATGAAATATACCAGGATGTAGAACCAGATCCTTCTGTTGACACGGTTTTTAAAGGTGTTAAGGAAATGAACAAGCATAATCCTGATATAATTATTGCGCTTGGAGGCGGATCAGCCATTGATGCAGCAAAAGGCATGTGGCTCTTCTATGAGTATCCGAATACTGAGTTCGAAATGCTCAGGCTTAAATTCATGGATATCAGAAAAAGGGCAGTAAGGTATCCGGACCTTGGAAAAAAGGCCCGTCTTGTTGCTATTCCCACAACAGCAGGAACCGGTTCTGAAATTACTGCTTTTGCTGTAATAACCGATAAAATTAAAGGAATTAAGTATCCCCTTGCAGACTATGAATTGACACCTGATATTGCCGTAATAGATCCGGAGCTTACTTACACTGTTCCTAAAGCAGTTACAGTAGATACGGGAATGGATGTATTGACTCATGCGGTTGAAGCATATGTTTCGGTTATGGCATCCGATTATACGGATGCGCTGTCAATAAAGGCAATACAGCTGGTTTTTGAATACCTTCCAAAGGTGTACAGAAATCCTGATGACAAGGTAGCAAGGGAGAAAATGGCCAATGCATCAACTATGGCAGGAATGGCCTTTACCAATGCATTCCTGGGAGTTAACCACAGTATGGCGCATAATCTTGGAGCCAATTTCCATATTCCTCACGGAAGAGCAAATGCTATTCTCCTTCCGTATGTAATTGAGTACAATGCAAAAAGACCTACGAAATTTATTGCATACCCTAAGTATGAATTTCCGCATGCAAATGAAAGGTATGTTGAGATAGCTAAAGAGTTGGGCTTTGAAGAGAACTCAAATGAAAATGGGATCAGTTTTCTTGTTAAGGCTATTCAGAAGCTGATGTCTGATATTGGAATGCCGCTTACCCTTAAGGACGCTGGAATAAAAAAGAAAGATCTTGAATCAAGTCTGGATTATATGGCAAATAATGCATTTGCAGATCAATGCACCGGTACAAATCCCAGAATGCCTCTGGTGAATGAGTTAAAGGATATTTACATGCGTGCATGGGATGGCACGTTGGAAACTATAAAGTAGAATTTTTATCAATACCATTGGAGACTGGAAAGTCTCCTTTTTTTATCTAATGTTTTTTATTTAACCACACATAATTTATATAGCTAAGCTGGCGATGAAAAATGGCTGCCATACATTACTGGTTAACAAAAACAGACATATGATGTATTATGTAAACTGATGGATGTTTTTCTATTTCTTAATCTGATTTGATTGATAGGGTGGATTAAAATGAATAGATTGTTTGCGAGAATTGCTAGAGTTGGTCTTGTGTGGCAGGTAACTGTTCTTTTCTCTATTATAATGATTATTCCTGCCGTAGTTATTACAACATCGTATTTTCAAATTGTAAGGAACAATCTTTTAGAACAAGCGAATAAAAAAGTACAGGAAGACTTGAAAAAGATGGGTCTGAATATAAATACAAACATTAGTACCATGAATGGAGCATTGGACCAGCTTATATTCAGCCAGGAGTTCCCATATTACCTCGATCCTAATAATAATTTAAGTACCCATGAAAAAAATTATTATGTTTATAGTGTTCAAAATCAACTTCTTAATATTCGTTATGTATACACTAATAAATTCAGCAGGCTTGTTATTTATTCAAAGAATTCACAAATAGATGAATTTGTTGACTGGTCATATCACATGTCAAGATTGTATGATCGCGATTATTATTCTGAAATTATGAAAAACAGCAATACACGTTTATATGGAAATATCCGTGGATACGACAGTACCCTTGGTAATCTTATAGATTATAAAGAGCTTGAAAAGAAAGAAGCACTTGTTTTGCCGATATATCAAAAAATATACAACTATATTACAAATGAATGTGTAGGGATAATTGAAGTTGATATGACACTCGATAAGCTGGTTAATGCCACTAATCTAATTAATGAGGCATCAGATGTCAAATATATGCTGTTTGATAGGAGTGGAAACCTTCTATTCACAACAGATACCGAAACTAAAGAAAAATTCTCTCTGTTAAAATTTGAGGAAGGTTCGGGTGTATCCGACATTAAGCTTGGAAATACAGACTATATTATAGCATTTGACAGGAATAGCGAGACAGGCTTAATAAATGCCGCTGCTATAGATAAGAAAGATATCCTTTTTTCCTCTAAGGGAGTTAATGGCTTGCTTATTCTGGTTGCCAGTATAAGTATGGTGCTTATGGTAATGTTTACAAATATTACTGCGAGGGTTTTATTTCGCAGGCTTAGGGAAATGGATAAAATGATCAATCAAATCGAATTGGGTAAGTTTGATGTTCATATTAAGGAGCATGGTTTTAATGAGATTTCCAGAATATCAAAAAGTTTTAACCACATGGCAGATAAGCTTCAAAATATGCTGATTTCTATGGTTCAGAAGGAAAAGGCTCAGAAGGATGCAGAAATGCATGCTCTTCAGGCACAGATTAATCCGCATTTTTTATACAATACACTGGAAAATATGCGGATGCAATGTGAAATAGATGAATATTATACTGTGGCTAACAGTATTGCTACTCTGGGAGATCTGCTGCGGTATAGCCTGCAATGGGAGAGTAACAAGGTAAAAATTGATGATGAGCTTAATAATATAGGACAGTATATTGAAATTATGAGGATGCGTTTTGGTGATAAGCTTTCATACAAGCTGGAATGTGATAAAGGTATTGGCACTGTTATGATTCCTAAGTTTATTCTGCAGCCTCTGGTTGAGAACTGTTTTAAGCATGGGTTTAAAAATTCTCTTCCCCCTTGGGAAATTTTCGTAAGAGTTTTTCAGGAGGAGAATAAAGTTATTTTTTGTGTAAAAGACAATGGAACAGGTATAGACAAAGACAGGCTTTATCAAATTAGGAAATGTATGAGTGAAAACCAGCCTATTTCAGATACTATCAGGTCAAAGAACTCAATTGGTGTAATTAATGTTAAACAGCGTATTGAGATGACATGTCCGGTTGGAAGTAAGCTGGATATCAATAGTGAACGTAACATGGGAACTACGGTTGTAGTAACAATAGTTATTGAAAAAAATGATCAAGGAGGCACTGATGTTTAAGATACTTGTAGCAGATGATGAGGACTTGATTCGTAAAGGGATTATAACAATTCTCAGAAGAGAACTGGATCCGGACATTACTTATTTTGAAGCTGAAAATGGTATAGAAGCGCTTAAACTCTGCAAGGAGCATTCGCCTCAATTGGTTATTACAGATATAAGGATGCCTTTCTGTGACGGCTTGAGTTTTATAAAAAATATAAAGGAAGTTGGTAATTCTCCAACATTTATTATTCTTTCAGGGTATGCAGACTTCGAATATGCTAAGAGTGCCATAAAATTGGGTGTTAAAGAATATATGTTAAAACCAATCAATAAAGCGGAACTTGTTACCATTGTGGATGGGTATGTTAAAAAACTAAAAACTCAAAAGAAACTTATTAATGAGAATTTATTTCGTGAAAATGAGAATAAAAAAATAGCAGAAAATATGAAACGGAAGTTGCTTAAAAATTTGCTTACCTGTAACAATACCGATAATGTAAATGAATTATTAAACCAACTCAATGATTTAGGTATAAGCTTTAATAAAAAACTTTTACTTAGTGCAGTGATTCGATATCAGGTGAATGATGGAAATAAGGATTATATTGATTTTGCAGTAAAAAACATTGTAGATGAAGTTTTGGCCAAGGAAGCAAATCCTGATTTTATAATGACCGTGCAATATGATTCCGGTAAAATTGTTGCTGTATTTGAAGACGTTAACAGGGAAACTATGCTGCTTTTAGTTAAACAGGCATTAACTAAGGTTAGCAGCCTGATTGAAAAATATTTATTTGTAGATGTGTTTGTTGGAGTTGGTGATGTAGTTTATGGTGAAAATCTGCTGTATAAATCCTTTTCATTAGCCTGTGCAGCTGTAAATTACCGATTATACAACTTATCTAAAAAGGTGCAGCTTTTTTCCGAAACACCTGTATCCTTAACGTATGAACCGATAGATTTCAGTAAGATTATTAAATCTATTGAGAACATTAATTGTTCGGAAATTATTACTGAGTTTGAAAAGCAGTTAAGTCTGCCACCATCGTTACAAGCAATTTCAGTAATAGAACAGAGCTATAATCAGCTGATTTGCACTATTGAACATCATTTTAGAAATTATATTGAATCGAATACAGAGAATATTCCAAAACCAACGCCTTTTTTTGACATATGGAGTTTTTTGCAGTTTAAACAGGTAATTATTAAATATTTAGGTCAAGTCCAGGAATTTGCATTAAAATCAAAAACAGATGTTGTTAATAGGAAGCTTGTTGTAGAGGTATTACAGTATGTAAAAGAAAATGCTGCAAGTGATATTAATTTGAATATAGTTGCAGATAAATTTGACCGTACACCTGCTTATATGAGTACATTATTCAAAAAGGGAACCGGTATGGGTTTCAACGAGTATGTTACCAGTATTCGTATGGAAATGGCAAAAAGAATGCTTAAGGATACCAGTATTCCTGTCAGTCAGGTCAGTAGTCTTTGTGGATATGTAAATCCCAAGTATTTCTCAGTGGTTTTCAAAGGCACTTTTGGCAAAAGTCCGGCTTCATACCGTCAAGATCCTTCATAAGTTGTTTCTTAAATAGAGCGCGTGACATGGTAAAAGTATCATGCGCTTTTCTGTTTTGCCAATTAAAAAATACATAGAAATGTTATTAATATTAAAAAAACAAACCTAATATTAAAATAATTAACCTAATTAAGAGGTAGTGCACCTGTATAATGAATTCAACGAAAGAAAGTAATGATAAACACTTAAAGAAACGGAATGATTAGAGGACTATAAAAGAAATTATTATTAAAATTTTCCTCAGTGTTTATCAAATATATAAAAGAAAAGAGGTGTTAATTATTGAGCTTACTTGAAATGAAGGATATCGTTAAAACCTTCAATGGAGTTGATGTATTGCACGGTGTTCATTTTACCTTGGAAAAAGGTACGGTCCATGCTTTGATGGGTGAAAATGGAGCGGGTAAATCCACACTTATGAAGATCCTTGCAGGTGTTATCAAAAGTGACAAGGGAACCATAAGCATTAATGGAAAAAGTGCTGAAATCAATTCTCCGTCTGATTCTCAGAGGCTGGGTATAGCAATGATTCATCAGGAACTTTCTCCAATTCCTGAAATGACAGTTGCTGAGAATATCTATTTTGGCCGTGAGCCGGGTAAAGGTATGTTTGTTAATTACAAGCAGATGTATAAGCAAACGAAAGAATTGCTGGACAAGCTTAACATTAACATAAATCCAAGGGAGAAATTGCGAAATCTTAAAGTTGCAGACCAGCAGCTTGTAGAAATAGCCAAGGCAATATCATTTAATGCTGAAATAATCATTATGGATGAACCGACATCTGCAATTACCGACAAGGAAGTAAGCAATTTGTTTACAATAATAAGCAGCCTTAAGAAAAGCAATAAGGGGATTATTTATATATCTCATAAAATGGATGAGGTTTTCCGTATCTCGGATCAAATAACTGTTCTAAGAGATGGGACTTATGTGAATTCATGGTGTGCGAAAGACATTAATAACGACATCCTTATAAAAAATATGGTAGGCAGGGAATTGAACGAAATTTACCCTAAGGTACATGTTCCTATCGGTGAAAAGGTATTGGAAATTAAAAACCTTACACTAAAAAATAAATTTTATAACATCAGCTTTGATGTAAGAAGCGGGGAAATACTTGGAATTTCAGGATTGGTTGGAGCAGGGCGTACAGAGGTAATGCAGGCGATTTTCGGAGTAACTCCTGCAGATGAGGGAGAAATCATTTTTGAAGGAAAACCCCTTAATTTAAAAAGACCTGCTGATGCAATCAAACGTCGTATAGCCTATGTTACAGAAGACAGAAAAGGTGAAGGACTTGTTCCTCATATGAGCTTATCTCATAATATCACTTTTGCATCAATGAATGATTTTGAAAAAGGATTTCTTATTGATAGAAAATCTGAGGATAACATAGTTCTGAAACAGATCGCTTCACTTCGCATAAAGACACAGGGAAAGAAACAACTGGTATCGTCTTTATCAGGAGGAAACCAACAAAAGGTGGTACTGGCGAAATGGCTCATCAAAGAACCAAAACTTCTCATACTGGATGAACCTACACGCGGAATAGATGTTGGGGCAAAAGCAGAGATTTATAAGCTCATGTGTGATTATGTTGCAAGGGGAAACTCAATTATAATGGTTTCATCTGAATTACCTGAAGTAATGGGAATGGCAGACAGAATTGTAGTGCTAAGTAACCGTAATCTTGCTGGAGAACTGGATCGAGAAGCTTTTGTTCAGGAAAATATAATGCGGCTTGCCGTATCAAAAATGTAATCAGTGAGGTAGACAACATGGAAAATATAAATAATCCTTACAAAAAAATGACAGCTGGCCAGTTCTTTGAAAAGTTTGCAACTCTGCTGGGGCTGCTGGTGGTAGTGTTGATTTTCTCAATTCTAAAACCTAAATTTCTGGATATTGACAACGTTTTTAACCTTCTTCGTCAGGCATCTATAAATGGCTTACTGGCACTTGGAATGACCTTTGTTGTATTGACAGGAGGAATTGACCTCTCAGTAGGTTCGATTTTGGGTGCATCAGGAATTTTTACAGCACTTGTAGCCCAGAACCATCAGATACCATGGTTTATTGCAGTTCTTGTCGGCTTGGGAGTAGGGTTCGTGCTTGGAAGTATAAACGGATTGGTTGTAGCGTACCTGAAAGTGCCTGCATTTGTTGCTACACTTGGTATGTTGAGTGTTGCAAGAGGCATTACCTATCTGGCAAGTAATGCACAGCCTGTACCGGGTTTAAGCGACAGTTTTCTGGAAATAGGGGGAGGTAGTGTTGGAATAATACCTATACCTGTTATTATTCTGATAGCTGTATTTACAATATGCAGTATACTTTTATACCGTTGTAAATATGGAAGATATATATTCGGAGTAGGAGGAAATGTTAAGGCAGCCCGCGTATCAGGTATCAATGTTAAATTGACTACATGCTCTGCATATATGATGTTGGGTGTCTTATCAGGTCTTGCCGGAGTAGTTTTGACGTCACGTGTATCTTCAGGTCTTGCAATGGCAGGACAAAACTATGAAACAGATGCAATTGCAGCCGTTGTAATGGGTGGAACAAGTCTTGCAGGCGGTAAAGGCAGGTTATGGGGAACGCTCATTGGCGTATTGATAATTGCTGTTCTTAATAATGGTTTGGATATGCTTGCTGTATCATCATACTGGCAGTTGATTATCAAAGGTATAATCATCGTTGGAGCTGTCATGATAGACAGTTTGAATAATTCTAATGACTAGAACCGTGATAACGGTTGATAGTAAATAAAAATTATATGGGAGGACATAGTTATGAGAAAGATGAAAAAAGTTATAGCACTTTTAGTTGTAGCGGTGATGATGTTTTCTTTAGCAGCATGTGGTTCCAGTGAAAGTAAGGATACAAGCGGGTCAAAAGCTGCTGCAGGAAGTACAGCTAAACCAGCAGATAAAAAAATTGTTATAGGTATGACCCTATATAGTTTAAAAAATGAGTTTACAGTTCGTCTTTCAAATGCTGCAAAAAAAGAAGCTGAAAAACTTGGAGTAGAACTAAAAATCTACGATGGTAACTATGACCCCAATACACAGATTAATCAGGTTGAAACTATGATATCTGATGGTGTGGATGCAATCATCTTAAATCCGCAGGATGCAAAAGCATGTGCAGTTGCTGTTGATAAAGCAGCAGCAAAAAATATCCCGGTAATTGGAGTAAATACACGTGTTGACAGTGACAAGCTTACTAGCTATGTAGGATCCAAAGATGTTTATGCAGGTGAATTGGAAATGCAAGCTATTGCAGATAAAATCGGAGGTAAAGGAAACATTGTTATACTCGACGGTCCTCTTGGACAATCAGCACAGCTTGAACGCAGTGAGGGTATAAAGAACATACTTAAAAAATATCCGGACATTAAAGTTATTGCAGAAAAGACAGCTAACTGGTCACGCTCTGAAGCTATGACAGTTATGGAAAACTGGCTGCGTGCATTTGACAAGATAGATGCAGTAGTTGGTGAAAACGACGAAATGGCATTAGGCGCAAGAAAAGCAATGGAAGCAAAGAAACTTGATATACCTACTATAGGTGTTGACGGTATCACAGATGCATTAAATGCAGTTGAAAACGGAACATTGATTGCAAGTATATTCCAGGATGGCGCAGGACAAGGCAGCAAGGCTCTGGCTATTGCAGTTGCAGCTGCAAAGGGAGAAAAGGTTGATAAAGAATACTGGATAGATTTTGAAAAGGTTACAAAGGACAATGTAGCAGAATTCAAGAAGAGAGCACAATAATTTAAAATTTGGAATTATTAAGTAAAGGGAGAGATTCTCCCTTTCTTAATAATTCTGATATATGCTATATGAAATATAATGTGGAGGGATAAACTATGTTGGAATACTACGGAGCAGACGTCAATTACTCACTGCAAGGCAAGACGGCTATAATAACAGGCGGCGGAGCTGGAATAGGATATGCAACGGCACAGTTTTTTACCCAAAAAGGAGTAAATTGCGTTTTAGCAGATCTTAATACGAATGTAGAAAAAGCGGCAAATGAATTGGGTACAAACTGCATTGGAATTGCGGGTGATGTTACCAGTGCTGAATATAGAAAATCAGTGATTGAGAAAGCTGTTAGTAAATTCGGGCAAGTTGACATTTTGGTAAATTGTGCAGGAATAGTTGCATTGGATAATGCTGAAACAATAAGCGAAGATATGTGGGATAAAACAATTAGTATAAATCTTACGGCATCATTTAAGATGGCACAGGCAGTCGGTAAATATATGATTGATGCAGGAATACATGGATCAATTGTAAATATAGCATCACAAGCAGGAGTAATTGCATTGGATAAACATGTTGCCTATTGCGCAAGCAAAGGCGGTATTATAGCAATGACAAAAGTTATGGCATTAGAATGGGGCAAGTATGGTATCCGGGTAAATGCTGTTTCACCAACAGTAGTACTTACTGATTTAGGTAAAAAAGCATGGTCGGGCCCTGTTGGAGATGCATTTAAAAAGGAAATGCCTTCGGGGCGCTTTGCCGAGACAGACGAAATATCAGGCTCAATTGCATTCCTTTGCAGTGGTGCAGCAGGTATGATAACAGGCCATAATTTGCTGATTGATGGCGGATATACTATTAAATGATGAAAGGAGAGTAAAAATGCAGCGTATATTAAACAATCCGGATAATATAGTAGATGAAATGCTTAAAGGTTTTTTAAAAACTCATAAAGATATTGTAAAAGAAACAAATAACCCAAGGGTAATTAAATATATAGAAGATGTTGATGGGAGAGTTGGTGTCGTAACAGGCGGAGGTTCAGGACACAAGCCTGCATTTATTGGTTATATAGGCAAGAATATGGTTGATTCGGTTGCAGTAGGTGAGATTTGTTCGTCACCGACAGCAACAGCATTTTTGGACGCATTTCGTGCAGCAGACGGTAAAAAGGGTGTTGCTTGCTTATATGGTAATTATTCCGGAGATAACATGAATGTTAAGATGGCTGTTAAAATGGCAGCAAAAGAAGGCCTGGAGGTAAAAACGGTTATAGCAAATGATGATGTGGCATCTGCTCCTAAAGACCAAAGAGAAAAACGCCGTGGTGTTGCAGGGGAGATTCTCATGTGGAAAGTCGGTGGAGCAAAAGCAGCAAAAGGAGCATCTCTTGATGAAGTTATTGCAGCTGCTCAAAAGGCAATAGACAATACGCGCAGCATCGGAATAGGACTGACTCCATGTACTCTGCCTGCAGTTGGACATCCCAATTTTGAGATTAAAGAAGGAACTATGGAAGTTGGGATAGGTCATCATGGTGAGCCTGGTATTGAAGTGTGCAAGCTGGAAACAGCACAACAAATGGCTAAGAGAATGGTTGATGTAGTATTGCCCGACTACCCATTTGTAGCAGGAGACGAGGTCGTTGTGTTAGTTTCGGGATTGGGAGCTACACCTGTAATGGAATTGTATGTTCTCTATGATGAAATAGACAAACTTCTTTTAGAAAGAGGAATTAAAACTCACCGCTCATATGTAGGAAATTATTTTACATCTCTTGATATGATGGGTGCAACTTTGACAATGATGAAGCTGGACGGGGAACTTAAAGAGCTTATTGATATGCCGGTAAATTCAGTGGGATTGAAGCAATTTTAGCAAGGAGGGATAATGCATGACGAGTACATTTAAGAACGCAAGCGGTAAGACTATTTTACTTGCAATGGTTAAAGCTATACAAAGCAATAAAGCATATCTTGGTGAAGTTGATGGTCTGATTGGTGACGGAGACCATGGTATGAATATGAACAAGGGTTTTTCGGTTTTTGAACAACGAATTGCAGACCGGGATATTTCATTTACTGATGGACTGGATGAATTAGGCACTATTCTAATGACCGAAATAGGCGGTTCAATGGGTCCTATTTATGGTACTATTTTTATAGATATGGCAGAATCAGGTAAAAACATTACGGATATTTCTTTGGAAAATTTTAAGAATATGCTGGAGGCAGGCCTAAACGGGCTTCAGCAAATAGTTGATGCAAAAGTAGGAGACAAGACGCTGGTAGATACTCTTCATGCTGCGATTCAATCTCTGAAATCAGACAATGATGCGGGTACGGATTATAAAATTGCACTTACGAATCTAAAAGCAGCATCAGAAAAAGGTAAAAACTCTACCAAGGATATGGTTGCAAAGTTTGGACGCTCCAGTCGTTTGGGAGAGCGCTCAAGGGGCGTTTTAGATGCAGGTGCAACTTCATGCTGCATCATATTAACTGCTATGGCTGATGGAATTAATGAATTATTAGCATAAGGAATATTAAGCACATTGTCATATAGGGGGGTGCTATAGTGAAAATTGTTATAGGTTGCGATGAAGCGGCATGTACTTTGAAAGAAACAATTAAAGAGCATATTATTTCTAAGGGACATGAAGTGATAGATAAAGGTACATTTAATAATGAACCTGTGCTGTACCCGGATATTGCGGTAACTGTAGCCAGGAGTGTTGCAGATGGCGAGGCAGAAAGAGGAATACTTTTATGCGGCACCGGGATTGGAATGGCAATATCTGCAAATAAAGTACCGGGAATTCGAGCAGCGGTGTGCCATGATTCATATTCAACCGAACGTGCGAGAAAAAGCAATGATGCACAGATTATGTGTATGGGGGCAAGAGTAATTGGTATTGAACTGGCAAAACAGCTTGTAGATATTTGGCTGGCATCTGAGTTTGCTGGCGGTGGCTCAAAGGAAAAGGTTGACAGAATAAACTACTATGATCTTTCTAATAGACATGTTAAGGAAAGCATTAAAAACTAATCAAGAATTGATGCTACCAAGCTGTGACAGAAATGCTCTTAACGGAGATTGATAAATCAAGGTTTTTAAAAGAAGAGTGCCTAATGTTTAAAATAAAAACATGACACTCTTTTTTGCTTTTTTGAATAATCATGTACCGGTGTGAAAGAAGATTTTCTAAAAAAGGATTTTTGATTATTCTGTCGAATTACTATTAAATAAACTGTTTGGAGACTTAGCGCAAAAGACTTTAGTCTGAGAGCTAATGCACATCTGACAGTTTTGTGAAACAAAACAGTGGCAGGTTCAATAAAAATAGATTTAACCCCATAAAAAGTGTTTAAACACTTTTTGTGTGCAATAGATAACGCAAATAGGGCACATTGGGCATATGGAGATTAAAATGACTGATAAGAAGATTAGCTTTATAAAACTTGATAAAATCATCAAGAAAACTATCGACGCAATAAATAACAGCAAAAATGAAATATATGACATAGCTGAAAATGCTAAAAAAGAATGCAAAAGGCTTGAGGAAGAGCTGAATCTTCTTAAAATACAGGTAGTTGAACTGATAAGTACAACTGAAACTCTTGAAAAAGAACTTGGTGATAGTAAAAGAAAACTTTTAATTGCCAATAAAAATTTCTCAAAATATTCTCAGGAAGAACTTAAACAGGTTTATGAAAAAGCCGATAATATACGTATAGAACTTGCAGTCAAACGTGAACAGGAGCAATTTCTTATAAAAAGACGAAATGATCTTGAGGTAAGGATTAAGGATGCTTATCTTACAGTACAAAAAGCAGATACTCTAATTGTAAATGTAGGTGCTGCATTAGGATATCTGACAGGGGATCTGCAGGAGGTCAGTTCTCAGCTTGAAAACATGCAGCAAAGGCAGCTGCTGGGGCTGCGTGTTATAAAAGCGCAGGAAGAGGAACGTCAAAGGGTTGCAAGGGAGATACATGATGGACCGGCACAATCAATGTCAAATGTTGTTTTAAAGGCGGAAATATGTGAAAGGCTTCTTGATGTTGATTTAGATAAGGCACGACAAGAGCTTAGAAACCTTAAGGAAATAGTAAGGGAAAGCCTTCAGGATGTAAGGAAAATAATATATGATCTAAGACCTATGTCACTTGATGACATTGGACTTGTACCTACATTGGAAAGGTTTGTACTGAACTTTCAGGATGAAAACGGAATAATGACATCCTTTAAAACAAAAGGACAATACATAGATATAAAACCGGTAATTTCACTGACCGTATTCAGAATAATACAGGAAGCAGTGAATAACACAAAAAAGCATGCACAAGCGAAGAACCTGCTAATTAACCTGGAATTTACCGATAAAAACCTAAGGCTTTGTGTCTATGATGACGGCGTAGGTTTTGATGTTGAAAATACAAAACCAAAAAGTGATGATATAAACAGTGGATTTGGACTTGTAAGCATTAGGGAAAGAGTCGAACTTCTGGGGGGTACCTTTGAAATAAGCTCAAAAAATGGAAATGGAACCCGACTGACGATTGTAATACCTTTTATGCAGGAAGAGGGGGAAACTAAAGATAATGATAAGGATACTGATAGCTGATGACCATGCTATGATGCGTCAGGGTCTCAAGCAAATACTTGAGCTCGAAAGTGATTTAATTGTTGTTGCACAGGCGTCAAATGGTAACGAAGCAGTGAAATTGGCAAGAGAGTACAAGCCTGATGTTATTCTGATGGATATTAACATGCCCTTCACAAATGGATTGCAGGCAATACAAGAGCTTAAGGAAGAGAAAAACCCAGCCCGTATAATTGTACTTACTATTCATGAAGACAGGGAATATCTTTTCAAAACACTTCAGATGGGGGCCGAAGGATATGTATTAAAGGATGCGGAGCCATCTGTGCTTATAGAAGCAATAAGAAGTGTATGCAAAGGTCAGTCTTATATTCAATCAAATATGACAAAAGAACTTGTTAAAGAGTTTAACAGAGTTACTTTGCACGAAAAAGACAAAACGTTTGAAAATGATCTGACGTGCCGTGAGATTGAGGTGCTTGAACTTATAGCCGAAGGTATGATAAACAAGGAGATTGCAAAAAAGCTTTATATAAGTGAGAAAACTGTTAAAAACCATGTTTCAAATATATTTAAGAAGCTCAATGTTTCTGACAGAACCCAAGCTGCAATATATGCGTTTAAACATAATATCAAATCTGAGTAAGCCTACAAATAACGACATCTTATGTTATTTTCCGCTGGAAGGTTTTAGTTGATTAAAAAATTGGCTTTTGATATAATGATAAAAAAACCTGGTGGAGGTAGTTATGTCTCGACAAGCCAATTTACATGAGAAATTTTTGTTTGATGTTATTAGGGAATATAACAATAAGTTCTATTACGAAGATATTAATAAAGAATCTGATTTAAACTCATTCAAAGTTAAAATAGAGAAAAAAAAGGAAGAAATGATTGGAAAAGCATTTGTAACCCTGCCAGATGGGGCACGGGTAGATTATGAAATCAGGTATAACAGAATAATAAATCTAAGTGAAGGGTATACACTCTTGGTAACAAACTCATATGCATCCTGATATCGCTTTACTTGAGTGCTTTTATGGTATAAAATAAATAACAAATTTAACAAATGTGATAAATTACGAAGGTTTTCTTCTTTTATCACATTTATTTATTTTGAAACGATTTATTATTTTAAATAAGTTCTTTGGTTATGACAGGCAAATGAATAACTATGGAGGCTAAACATGGATTTTTTAAAAGAGATTAAAAATAGAATTCTGATATATGATGGTTCAAAGGGTTTCATGCTTCAAACAATGGGTTTAAAGGGTGGTGAATGTCCGGAACTTTGGAATGTTACACATCCAGAGCAAGTTAAGGAAGTATACAGGCAATATAAAAACGCAGGGGCAGATGTAATCCAGACGAATACCTTTCAGGGAAACCGTCTTAAATTAAAGGAATACTCACTTGATGACAGAACTCATGAACTTAATTATGAGGGTGTAAGGCTTGCAAGAGAAGTAATGGGCAGGGATGGATATGTTTCTGTTTCAATCGGACCAATCGGTAAACTGCTTGAACCTTTTGGAGAGCTTACTTTTGAGCAAGCATATGATTTATATGCCGAACAGGTAAAGGCTGCTGATGAAGCAGGCGCTGATATAATCAATTTCGAAACCTTTACTGATTTGGCAGAAATGAGAGCTGCCTACCTTGCAGCAAGAGAAAACTGCAGCCTTCCTATAATTTGTTCAATGTCATTTGAAAAAAACGACAGGACACTCATGGGTTCTGACCCTTATATCACTGCTTTGGTATTAAAATCGCTGGGTGCGGATGTAATTGGCACTAACTGTTCGATGGGGCCTTCAAGTATGGTGGAAATAGTTAAGAATATGGCGTCGGTAGGGAATGTTTATATCAGTATCAAGCCCAATGCGGGAATTCCTGAAGTAATAGACGGCAAAACTGTTTATTCTGAAACTCCTGAGAGCTTTTCTAAAATAGCACCGGAATTTATTAATGCAGGCGCCAGGCTGATAGGTGGATGTTGCGGAACAACACCGTCTTTTATTTCGGCTGTAAAACAAGCGGTAGCAAACAGTGAACCTGTAAAGGTAATTGTAAACTGTGACAAAATCATATCATCCGATGTCAAAATGTTAAACCTTGATAAGAATAAAGACTATACAATAGGTAAGATAGATGCTACACAGGATCAGGAATTATCGAATGAATTGTCACAAGGCAATATTGATTATATAACCGATTTGCTGATGGATATAAATGATGATGGCTGCGATGCTCTATTGATTAATGCAGGGCAAGCAGAAAAGGTTGTACTTGTTGAATGTATTAAGAATATTCAGACCTACTCCAAAATACCTGTAATAATAGAAGCTGCTGAACCGGAAGCTCTCAAAAATGCTTTAAGAATTTACAGGGGTAAGGCAGGGGTTGTGATTAAAAATGAGGGTAACATGGAACAGCTTCTTGCTGCAGCTAAGAAGTACGGAAGTACTATCATAGAAAAAACCGACATTAAATAATATGTCGGTTTTTATTTGATTCTATATTACCTGGAGTATTGCACATTTCAAATACTGTGTTTCTTCAGAAGCAAGAAGTATTGGATGGTCCTTTGCTTGAGAACGGTATTCAATAAGACGAACCTTACGTCTTGAATCGATTGCGGCATTGTAAATAATATCAAGAAATAATTCAGGATCAATGTGGTGTGAACATGAACAGGTTACAAGATAACCTCCGCTGTTAATTATCTTCATAGCCCTTAAATTAATTTCCTTATAACCTCTTATGGCACTTTCAACTGTGCCTCTTGCTTTTGTAAACGCAGGCGGGTCTAGTACAATTGTGTCGAATCCAATCTTACTGTCATCATATTCCCTAAGCCTGTCAAAAGTATTTGCAACTTCGAATCGGCAGGTTTTAAAACCGTTAAGTTGAGCGTTCTTGGTTGCACATTCAACGGCGTGTTCAGATATATCTATTCCTGTTACTTCTCTCGCATCATATTTAGCTGCATGAAGTGCAAATGAACCGGTGTGTGAGAAACAGTCAAGTACTGATGCATTCTTAACAAACGGTTTTATGGCTGCGCGATTTTCTTTCTGATCCAGGAAAAAGCCTGTTTTCTGGCCGTTTTCAATATCAACCATAAACTTGACGTCATTTTCCTTCATTTCTACAAGAGTATTGAAATTACCTTTGAGAAATCCTTTCCTTTGATCAAGCCCTTCTAGCTCTCTTACTGGAACGTCGTTTCGTTCAAATATTCCCTGTGGTTTTATTATATCATCAAGTATTTCAACGATTTCAGCTTTGTGAATGTCAATACCCAATGCAAGTGTCTGAACAACAAGATAATCAGAGAACTTATCTACTATAAGAGCGGGAAGAAAGTCTGACTCTGCAAAAACAACTCTGCAGCTGTCCGGGTCTGCAACCTGTTTTCTGTAGTTCCACGCTTGTTCTATCCGTTTATAGAAAAAGTCGCGATTGATTTCCTCTTCTTCATAGGTGAGCATTCTTACTGTTATCTGAGATTTGGGATTTATATATCCTCTTCCAAGAAATATATTTTTGCTGCTATAAACATCTACAACATCTCCTGGATTAAACTCACCTTTTGTTTCATAAATATCACTTTTAAATATCCAGGGATGGCCTGATCTTACACGTTCTTCCTTACCTTTTTTCAAAAAAGCTTTTGCCATATTTCCTCCAAAAAAGAATCCGGTCAACCGGTAATGCGTTTGAGCATTGAACTATGAGCAAGCAGCTCAAATTCGTCGTCCAGGGACATTAATGATACAAAGTCACTGTATTTTTGCTTTAATGCTATTGTAAGCAGATGATCTGTAAAAGTAGGGTTTTTAGGAAGAATGCTGCCGTGTGAATAAGTGCAGAATACATTCTTGTAAATGGCTCCTTCGGTTTGATCTTCACCGTTGTTCCCATTGCCCTTTATTACTTTTCCAAGGGGTTTTACACCTTCTCCAAGGTAGGTTCTACCTGAATGATTCTCAAAACCTACGATTCTGCCGTCACATGAATCTGATTTCAGAAAATCAAATTCATATGCAGTATTTCCAATCATTCGCTTTTTACCACCTATAGTCCACAGGTCTATTGCTCCAAGATAATTGATTTCCTTACCGTCCCAAGTCTTATAATAGTTTCCCATAAGCTGATAACCACCACAAATACAAAGAAAAACCTTGTCGTTTTTAATAGCATTAATTATCTCAGGACCTTTTTTCTTTAGAACATCCTGCTGAAGAATTTCCTGTTCATAATCCTGACCGCCGCCCAGAAATATAATGTCATAATTCTCAGGCTGAAAATCATCTCCGAGAGAAATGTTTGAAATATTTACATCAATACCTCTCCATTGAGCACGCTTAAGAAGCGCCAGAATGTTTCCTCTGTCGCCATAAAGGTTAAGCAGATCGGGATAAAGATGGCATATGTTAAGAGTATACATACTATTTCCAGAACTCCTTTAATCCGAATTTTTTCTTCAATACATTTCTTATATCAAGCATTGCAGTGTAGGTAGGCAGAATATAAAAATTCTGTCCGTCTTGCATACGCGAAAGTCCATTATCTATAAGCTCACTGTAGCTTTTAATTATACTTATTTTGTCAGTGCCGACTCCAGAGTACTTAAGTCTTACTGCCATATCTTCGGCTCTTATTCCCGCAGCATAAACATTGTCCATTTTATCCTGTATTGTCGTCAGCTTTTCGAACTCAACGTCCCAGATCCAGGATATATCGGTTCCGTCAGCATATTTGTCATTCAGAAGAAATGCAAGCTGTATATGCTTTTCTTCAGTCAGAAGGTAGTCTAGAACCTGATTAAATCCGGTTGGATTTTTTACCAGAATAAGCTTTATTGATTTACCGTCGGTATTTATTGTTTCCATACGTCCAAAGCCACATTCAAAACTACTAAGGGCCTGTATACATTTATCGGCAGGGAGGCCAAGCATTTCTCCGCACGCGGCAGCTGCCAGTGAATTATATATATTATAGAGCCCCGGAAGGTTAACTGTTGTATTGTATTTTTCTTTCCCGAATTCTGAATTAAGGGCAAAAGGCTTGCTCAACTTTCTCTTAAAGCATGAGTCAGTGTTTTTGTCAGCTTTTTTGTAAATTCTTTTCTTATTTATTAAAACTGTTATATCAGAATTGGAGCTTGTGAGTTTGTTGACCTTTATACAGGTAATAGCTGTGCCTGGTTTGCTATAACCGCAGTTTGGACATTTAAAATCGCCTAAATGTCCGTAAACGTGATTGGAATATTCATATTTTGTTTTACAGTAGATACAGAACATTGCGTCAGAATTTGCAGATTCAACAGAGCCGGTATAAGCATCATTAGTCATTCCGTAATACAACAGCTTTCTGTTGGAATCTTTACCAAGGGATGCGCATAAGGAATCATCAGCGTTAAGAACAAGTTTTGTTTCTGGTGACTTTTTGAGTCCGTCCGAGACGCTCCTCAAAGTAGAATAAAGCTCTCCGTACCGGTCAAGCTGGTCTCTGAAGAAATTTGTGACAACGAGTAGTTCGGGTTTTATAAAATCACACATTCTTCTGAAGGCTGCTTCATCAATTTCGATGAGTGCAGTAGAAGAACTGCATTTTCCACTTGCGTTGACCGCATCAATAAATGTGGTTATTACCCCGTATACAAGATTTGCACCTGATTTATTTGTAATATAGGAAATTTTATTATCAGTAAGTATTTGACCTATTATTCTGGTTGTAGTTGTTTTACCATTTGTACCTGTAACCATAATTACCCTGAAGTCTTTTGAAATGGACTTGGCTATATCAGGATAGAGCTTTAAGGCGAATTTTCCTGGAAGGGTTGTCCCACCCATTTTAAACAGCCTGCATAGCTTAATAACAAATTTGGTCAGTACAATTGTAGAGCTTAGTCTGAAATTCATATTTAATCCGGCCTCCCGGCAGATAGTGATTTATAATTAATCAAATATTATTTTATTAATTAGTTAATTATAACATAATGTTTATGGACCATGTATATTAACATAGCTATTATTTTTTAATTATTGACATGCTTTTTTACATAAAAACATTGTTAAAAATGTTAATATTTCCATAAGCAATTTTGATACAAAAAGCCATAATTAATTCTAAAATGGCTTTTTCATGCAGCTTTTAGTGCCTTAAGCTGCATGTATTACAGTATGCTAGATTCATAAGGGCACTGTAATTTTTCAAAATCTGATTCCGTAAAAGCATTTCAGTTTATAGTTATAATGAATGAAATGCTCCCTGCAAGCCTTAGCACTTTAACTTGCAGGGAAAAGTTGTTTGAGCTGAAAGGCAACTTTTTGCAGCGGAATCATAAATATAATTGATACCCAGTTTTGTGCGTGGTAAAATTATATAGAAGAGTGCCCGTAAGTTAACACAACCAGGTGGCTGCGAAATAGGCCCAAGACCTATAGACCTTCACCTTAAAGCGCTTAGAAGTATGGGTGCAAAAATAAACGATGTAAATGGCGGTTACATAAGCTGTGAAGCAGATAATCTTAAAGGCTGTGAAATACAGCTGGATTATCCCAGTGTCGGAGCTACTGAAAATATAATGCTTGCTTCTGTTTTTGCAGAAGGAGAAACCTTTATAAGAAATGCTGCAAAAGAACCTGAGATTATAGATTTACAGAATTTTCTTATAGAGTTGGGCGTTAATGTATATGGCGCAGGCACTAGCGTTATTCGTATAAAAGGAAGCCAGAACCCTTTAAAAAGTATTGAACATACAGTTATTCCAGATAGGATTGTTGCAGGCACATACCTTATGGCTGCAGGAATTACAGGTGGCGACGTTGTTGTAAGGAATGTAATTCCTGAGCACATTACATCTGTTATATCAAACTTAAGAGACAGCGGCTGTCATATAAACTGCAAGAAAAATTCCATACATATTTCAGGACCGGTAAGGCCAAAATCAATAGATATTATAAGAACCCTTCCATATCCTGGTTTTCCTACGGATATGCAGGCACAGATGCTTGCTTACCTGACCATTGCGAGGGGAACAAGCATAATTGTTGAAACTGTGTTTGAAAACCGTTACAAACATGTTGATGAATTACTCAGAATGGGCGCTAATCTTAAGCTGGAAGGACGCCTTGCAGTGATAAAAGGTGTTAAAAAGCTTACAGGTGCCAACGTTACAGCAAGGGATTTAAGGGGTGGAGCTGCATTGATACTGGCAGGCCTCACAGCTGAAGGAGAAACAACAATTACCGGGCTTAAACATATTGAAAGAGGCTATGAAGACATAGAAAAGAAGCTTGCACAGATTGGTGCAAACATAATAAAGGTCAAGTGAAGAGGTTAAATTGAAAATACAAGTGATAAAGGACGAGACGCAGCCTAAAAGTACTGTGCCTTTAAAAAAGAAAAAGAAAAAATCAAAACGCCACCCTATACTTAAATTTATTATAACTACGGTAATAATACTGGTACTATTTGTTGTGCTGGCAATTTCACCGCTTTTTAAAATAAGCGAAATAGATGTCAGTGGTAACAAGCATAACACCAGTACGGATATTATTGCGGCTTCCGGCATAACAACCGGAAGTAATGCTTTTAAAACTATGGGTTTTAACTTAAAGAATATTTTTACCCTTAGCTATGGAGCCTCTGAGAAAAGGATCACCGACAGCTATCCATATGTAAAACAAGCTTCTGTGAGATTGGTAATCCCAGGGAAAATATCCATAAAAATTATTGAAAGAGTTCCTGCATTTATGGTTCCTTATACTGGGACAACCCTGATAATTGATGAAGACGGTTTTGTTACAGAAGCTGTTGACGATATAAGTAAGGTGAAACTGCCTGTTATAAACGGTCTGAGTTTTGATAACTATAAGCCTGGCCAAAAGCTTAAACTCAAAAATGAAGAAGCATTTCAAGAGTGTAATGAGTTGATTAAAGCCATTAAGGACTCCGATAATTTAAGTTCTTTCAAGCTCTATAGCATACTTAAAAGTATTGATGCTGCTGATGCAGGAAATATAAAATTTCAGCTGGATTCACGGATTAAGGTTAATTTTGGGGATTTACAGGATTTAAGCTATAGGATAACTTTCCTTAAGGAAATATATCAAAAGCAAATAAAGAAGAATGAAAAGGGAATACTTGATTTTACTGAAAAAAATCCACGTTTTACGCCTGATAAATAAATAGTTCATATAAAAGGGGGAAATTACATGTTGCCTGTTTTAGGCCTTATATTCGGAATATTGATTGGGTTATTTGTACCTATTTACATACCCTCACAGTATTCAAATTACGTTGCAGTTGCTATATTGGCATCGCTTGACTCTGTTTTTGGCGGAATTGTAGCTACACTGCAAGCCAAATTCAATATGAAAATATTTCTTTCGGGTTTTTTCGGAAACGCATTACTTGCTGCACTTCTGGCATATATTGGAGATAAGCTTGGAATACCCTTGTATTTGGCGGCTGTGTTTGCATTCGGAAACAGGTTATTCTTGAATTTTGCAATTATTAGAAGATTTCTATTGAACAAATTTTCGAAAAAAGATAATATAATATAGAAGTAGGTTGAATTGTGTCTTATATTGTCTATAATGCTTTTCATAGCAAATATTTACAAGCTTAATTTCCCTGGGAGGTAATCAGGTGAGTGACATTGTTGTAGGGATTGACATAGGAACTTCAAAGGTATGTACGGTTATCGGACAGGTCGGAAAGTCCTCTGAACCGGAATTAATCGGAGAAGGTATGGAGTCCTGCACTGGAATAAAAAAAGGTGTTATTATTGATATCGAAAGTGTTGCCAGAGCTGTCAGAAGCTCTGTTGAGCGTGCCGAAGCAGCGACTGGATTTAAGGTAGGCTCAGCTTACGTTAATATAATCGGAATGCATGTTTCTGTCCTTGACTATAAGTCATCTTCAGATATTTCAGGTGATGACCGTGAAGTTATTCAAAAGGATATAGATAAGCTATTATATAATGTTAAAAATCTTGAACTATCGGATGACAAACAAATTATAGACATAGTTCCAAGACAGTACATAATAGACGGTTATGATGAAATCGTCGATCCGGTAGGTATGGTTGGTAATAAGCTTGAAGTCGAGGCTGATGTAATTGCAGGTAAAATCACTTCTGTTCAGAATATCGTAAAATCAATTGAAAAAGCAGACATTAAAATTGATGGTCTTATAGTAGAGTCTATGGCTACAGCGGAAATGGCTCTTACAAATGAAGAAAAGGAAATAGGGGTAGTACTTATTGATGTGGGGGCCCAGGTTACGGACATATCAGTATTCAGAAACAACAGGCTTATTTTTTATGATTCAATACCTGTTGGTGGAGAGCACATAACCAATGATGTTTCCATCGGGCTTAAAATATCACGTGATGATGCAGAAAAGCTTAAAAGGCAGTATGAGCTTGCTTTAACCTCTCTTATTAAAAATGATCAGGAAATTCTTGTTACTGAGATTAATGAGAATAAGAAAAAATCTGTTAAGGTTTCTGAAATAGTTGAAATTATAGAAGCTCGTGTTTATGAAATTCTTTCACTTTGTAGCAATTCAATAAGCAAATCTGGTTTGGCTGGCAATTTTGCAGCAGGTATAGTACTCGCAGGCGGAGGTATTTCGCATATAGACGGAGGCAGGCAGCTTGCAACCGAAGTTTTTGATCTTCCTGCACGTGTTGCGTGTCCAAAGTTAAATGGTATAACCAAAGCAGAATATATGACAGCTGCCGGAATTATAAAATTCGTTAACAAAACACGTAAAGATACCTGTACAATTTCTGAAATCAAAAGGAAAAGAGAAGCGCCTAAAGAAAAGGGTACAGGCTTATTTGGAAGGTTGTCAAATTTCATAAAAAGAATGAGTTAAATAGGTCATTGGTTATATATACTTGCATGGAATTTTAGTTTATAATACTTATATAATTTATTTATTATAAAATTAAATACGGTGTTGCGTTATTTGTGACAATATTATATATTTAAATGTATAATTGGTAAATTTATATCCTTGCATTCTAATGTGCATATTAATTGGTTTGCCGGGATCTTGACTAACAAATGATGAAAGCTCTATAAAAAGGGGGATTTATTTTGCTGGAATTTGATCTTGACATGGGGCAGTTTGCACAGATTAAAGTAATCGGTGTTGGCGGTGGCGGAAGCAATGCAGTAAACAGAATGATTGCCGCTGGTCTAAGGGGAATCGAGTTTATTGCTATTAATACAGATAAACAAGCACTATTTTCTTCAAAGGCTAATACAAAGATTCAGATAGGGGACAAGCTTACAAGAGGACTTGGAGCTGGTGCAAATCCTGAGATTGGTGAAAAAGCTGCTAATGAGAGCAGGGATGAAATTGCTCAGGCTATAAAGGGAGCCGATATGGTTTTCGTTACAGCAGGCATGGGCGGTGGAACCGGTACTGGTGCAGCTCCGGTTGTTGCACAGATTTCAAGAGAAATGGGAATTCTTACTGTCGGTGTTGTTACAAAGCCTTTTATGTTTGAAGGCAGAAAACGTATGCAGCATGCAGAGAGAGGTATAGAAAACCTTAAGGAAAGCGTTGATACACTTGTAACTATCCCTAATGACAGACTTCTTCAGGTTGTAGAGAAGAAAACATCAATTGTAGATGCTTTCAAGATTGCAGATGACGTTTTAAGACAGGGTGTACAGGGTATCTCAGACGTAATTGCAGTACCTGGCTTGGTTAATGTGGACTTTGCAGATGTCAAGACAATTATGCTTAATACCGGACTTGCTCATATGGGTATAGGAAGGGCTTCAGGCGAAAACAGAGCTGAAGAAGCGGCTAAACAGGCAATACATAGTCCTCTGCTTGAAACTTCAATTGAAGGTGCAAGAGGAGTTCTCTTTAATATTACAGGCGGTCCTGATCTCGGAATGTTTGAAGTTAATACGGCAGCAGAGCTTGTACAGAAATCTGTTGACCCTGATGCAAACATCATTTTCGGCTCCGTTATAGATGACAATATGAAGGATGAAATACTTATCACAGTTATTGCTACAGGTTTTGAAAAAGGACCAGTACTTAAGAAAACCGAGAAAGTTGTTGAAAAGAGTACTCCTGCAGCAGATAAACAGCAATCACAGTCAGCAGCATCAACAGGTGATGAGCTTGATATTCCAACATTCCTGAGACGTAACAGACTTAAATAAAATTTCAAATAAACTATGAAAACACCGGAATCTTACTGATTCTGGTGTTTTTTTGTCATACAATTTTTCTGTTTCAGTAGTACCGTTTGACAAAATATTATTACGGACAAATATATAATATTCATAAACAAACAAGCTTTAGAATATATAATATTAGGGATTGTCTGACTGCGGGGTTATTGAGGTGGAAGTATATATAGATGTTCTTTTTTTAGAAAACCTGGTAATGAACTATTTGATTTTATATGTGACATCAAAGTTTTTAAGAAAAAAAACATCTGCCTTGAGACTATTCTGCGGTGCAGCAATCGGTGCTGTTTATGTAGTTTTCCTATTAATCTTTCCTGGTTTTAAAGCATACTACACTGCTGTTTTCAAATTCGCGTTATCTCTTCTGATAGTTGTTGCTGTTTTTTATCCAAGGAAAATACGGGATTTTATTAAAACTCTTGTACTGTTTTATGCATCTACGTTTATTTTTGCAGGTGCTGCATTCGCATTCCTTTATTTCAACCAAAACGGCGGATTTGTCAAAAATGGTGTGGTTTATGTATTCTGGGAATCTCAAACCATTATACTGCTTTTAACTATAGTTACAGTAGGTATTATTGTAAGGATATTCTGGGAGATATTTCAACACAGATTTGAAAGAGAAAAACTGCTTCTTCCTCTTGAAATCACCTTTGAAGGCAGGAAAATAAGCCTTGCTGCTCTGGTGGATACAGGCAATTCACTGCATGATCCTTTGACAAATATGCCGGTTGTAGTTGTAGAATTCAAAGCAATCAGAGAAATGCTTCCTGATGAGATAAGAAGCATATTTGATGAATCCAAGGAAAATGATCTTGCCAAAGTCACTTCGGTAATTTCTGAATCCTTATGGTATTCAAGATTCAGGTTGATTCCGTTCACTTCTCTTGGAAAGGAAAACGGAATGCTTATAGGGTTTAAGCCTGATTGCATTGAGATCGGTGAGAGTCAGGAAAAGAAGGACATAAACGACGTTATTATAGGAATCTACAATAGTGTACTTTCAAAATCCGACAAGTATAGGGCACTGCTGAATCCTGAGCTGGTTGGATGATAGTTATTGATGGGTATCTTAAGGTGATTTCCCTGATTCAATACTTAAGTATACAGGATTAAATTTGAAAGGGGCTGTGAAATGTATAGTTTAAAAAGATTGAAGCTTGTTATTTGGATAAAATATTTAAATATTTTAAAAGTATTAAAAATTCAAAAACAGGATCCTGTTCACTATATTGGCGGTAGTGAAGCATTACCGCCGCCGTTAAGCAGTGAGGAAGAAAATTACCTGTTGGGAAAGCTGGAGAAGAGTGATTATGGAGTAAAATCAATACTTATTGAAAGAAATTTAAGGCTTGTCGTATACATAGCCAGAAAGTTCGAAAACACGGGAGTTGGTGTTGAGGATTTGATTTCTATAGGCACAATAGGTCTTATAAAAGCAATAAACACCTTTAACCCGTCCAAAAATATAAAACTTGCTACATATGCATCCAGGTGCATAGAAAATGAAATACTCATGTATCTCAGGAGAAACAACAGGGTAAAAACTGAAATATCAATTGATGAACCACTTAATATCGATTGGGATGGAAACGAACTCCTCCTTTCGGATATATTGGGAACAGATAATGATCTTATTCACAGAAGCATCGAGGATGAGGTTGATAAAGAGCTTCTTAATAGTGCAATGAAGAAACTTTCTGTTCGTGAAAAGAAAATTATGGAGTTGAGATTCGGGTTAGCGAACGGTGTTGAGAAAACTCAAAAGGAAGTAGCCGATATGCTTGGAATTTCACAATCTTATATATCAAGGCTTGAAAAAAGGATAATAAGTAGGCTTAAAAAAGAGATAAATAAGATGATTTAATTGCTACCAAGAATAACTGCAAACCCTTTGTCAAGGCGTTTTTCAAAAATTTATTGGCTTTGCTTTCAGTATAAAAAAAACCTCCATGGCAATAATGAATTTAGACAGAATTTTGATGCCAGGAGGTTTTTCTATGCTAGTCAACAAGGTTGAGATTTGTGGAGTAAACACTTCCAAACTGCCCATTCTTTCAAACGAACAAAAGAAGGAACTGTTCGACAGAATGCATAAGGGCGATACTACTGCAAGGGAAGAGTTTATAAGGGGAAACCTGAGGCTGGTTCTCAGCGTTATTCAGAGATTCAATAACAGGGGAGAGTATGTGGACGATTTGTTCCAGGTTGGCTGCATAGGTTTGATTAAAGCGATTGACAATTTTGACGTCACACAGAACGTAAAATTTTCAACTTATGCTGTTCCTATGATTATCGGCGAAATTAGAAGGTATCTCAGAGACAATAATTCTATACGAGTAAGCAGGTCTTTAAGGGATATTGCATATAAGGCCCTACAGGCAAAAGAAAGACTTACAACTAAAAATGCCAAAGAGCCATCCATTGCGGAAATTGCAGAAGAGCTCAAAATTCCGAAAGAAGAGATTGTTTTTGCACTTGATGCAATCCAGGATCCTATATCTTTATTTGAATCGGTATACCATGATGGTGGAGATGCCATATTTGTAATGGATCAGGTTAGTGACGAAAAGAACCATGATGAAAAATGGCTAGAGGAAATTTCACTCAAGGAAGCAATGAGAAAGCTTAATGACAGGGAAAAGCTCATACTTAATCTTAGGTTTTTTGAAGGAAGAACCCAGATGGAGGTTGCAGAAGAAATAGGTATTTCCCAGGCACAGGTTTCAAGGCTTGAAAAAACAGCACTATTGCATATGAAAAAATATATATGAAAACTCTGCTAGAGAAAAAACACCGAAAGGTGTTTTTTTCATACTTGGACTCGACTTGCATATAATTATATAAACTTGTTTATAAAACTGTCATAGGGGGGGTTCAATGAACAGGACATCAGATTTTAAACAGAAGGAAGTTATTAATATGTCTGACGGAAGGCGGCTGGGGTTTGTTTATGACGTCGAAGTAAACCTGGATGACGGACGAATAGAGGCGATTATTATACCGGGTGGGGGCAGACTTTTCGGAATTTTAGGCAAGGACAACGAATTTATAATACCTTGGGAGAATGTGAAAAAAATAGGAGAAGATATTATTCTTGTAGATGTGGAAGAAAGATACATAAGAAAACATTTTGAATAGAAATATTCAGTATAAAGTATATTCTGTAAAAGCCGATACTATATATTGGATAAATTAATTATACAAAAGATAAAAGGAAAGTTAATAGGGGGTTTGCTATGAAATGTCCTTATTGTGGATATGAAGAGGACAAGGTTATTGATTCAAGGCCAACTGATGAAGGCTTTGCTATCAGGAGAAGACGTGAGTGCTCCAAATGTATGAGAAGATTTACAACCTATGAAAAAGTTGAAAGTCTTCCGCTGATGGTAATAAAAAAGGATAAGACACGTCAGCCGTTCAACCGGGAAAAACTGTTGAATGGTTTGCTAAGAGCCTGTGAAAAAAGACCTGTATCCATAACTGATCTTGAAAAGCTTGTGGAAGAAATTGAGGCTCAGATTTATAATTCGTTTCAAAGAGAAATTTCCAGTCAGGCAATTGGTGAAATGATAATGGCACGTCTTAAAAATCTTGACGAAGTTGCTTATGTAAGATTTGCATCTGTTTACAGACAGTTCAAAGATATTAATACTTTCATGGACGAACTGCATAAGCTTTTAAAAGATAAATAGTAATATCATAAGAAAAACAGGTATACAAATGTAATCTTTTTACTATCTCATGCATATAATGTTTAAGCTATGTTGAAGGGAGAGTAGAAAGTGAACATTTTATACATATGTGTTTCAAAGGACAAAAGAAATAAGGATTCAATGAAAAACGAGTATATTATCCAGACTGGGCTTGCAGGAGTTCCGGATGAAACATGGAAGCAGTTTTTCTTCTTTAAATACAGAAGAGGTACTGCTCTAAGAAAAAGAAAAGTCAGTATTGCAGGCAATGAGGTATTGCTTAGAATAGACGGCGGCGTTAATATTCAGGACTATATTGATATTATCAAGTCTATTATAAACGAAGCTAATAAAATGTATGATAAGTATATCAATGAAAGTAAAAGAACAACAAGAACAATTGCAAATATAAATCAAAATTGAAAGATGAAGAGTACATTCAAAAAGAATGTACTTTTTTATAATATAAAATAAAAGTTATTGACAATTAAATTAGATGTATTTATACTTAAATTATAAACCAAACGGTTGTTAGATTTATAATTAAAGGATATAAGTTCTGTATTTATAGGGCATGGGTGATGGAATGGGTAAAGGAACTATTACACGCGAACGGATATTGGCTGAATCGCTTACAGTTTTCTCAACATATGGATATGAAGGAGCACGCGTTGATACTATTGCTGCACAGGTAGGTATTAATAAAGCTTCATTGTATTTCCACTTTAAAAGTAAGGAAGAGATATTCAGGGAGCTGTTTGAGAATATTACTGAGAAATATCGTTCAAATATTAAAAGAATCATAAATATCACAAAGGATTATCCTACAAAGGAAAGACTTACAGCTATATACAGGGATTATATGAATTATGACTGGAATAACACGGAAATTGATTTCTGGAATCATGTATATTACTGCCCGCCGGCAATGATGAAGCAAGAAATACATAAAAAGACGTTTGAAATAGAAGAGGAATTTCTAAAGCAGCTTATACAGGTATTTGATGAGGGAATTACAAAGAAGGAAATTCGTTGTATGCAAGCTGAAAAACCTGCTAAATTATTCTATTTCATGTTAATGGGAGTTTCAATATCCGTAATGAATATCACACAGAACTATAATGATATGGAACATTGTTTTGAGTTATTCTGGGAAGGGATAAAAAGTAATTAGTAATCTTAAAAAATTTGCGATAAGCGTAAATTTTTTTAAATAAAAAATCAAACAAATGGTAGGTAGAAGGGAGAGGCAATTATGGAAAAGAGAGTTTTAGGAAGGTCAGGTATTAAGGTTAGTCCAATGGGTTTGGGAAGTTGGGCGATAGGCGGTGAATTTTATTACCAAGGCATAGCAGATGGTTGGGGTGATGTTGATGATGCTGAGTCAGTTAAGGCAATACACAGAGCTTTTGAGCTTGGTGTAAACTTTTTGGATACAGCCGATTGTTATGGCATTGGTCATAGTGAAGAAGTAATTGGAAAAGCAATTACGGGAAAAAGGGATAGTGTTGTACTTGCTACAAAGTTTGGAAATTTTGGTAATGAGACTACCAAGACTATACATGGAGTCAATATAACACCTGATTATATAGAAAGAGCCTGCGATGCATCACTTAAAAGGCTTAATACTGATTATATCGATGTGTACCAGCTTCATGAGTGGAATATATCAGTAGCTGATGTAGAAATAGTATGTTCGACTCTTGATAAACTTGTTAAGAAAGGTAAAATCCGAACTTATGGTTGGAGTACAGATCTTTTAGATGGTGCCAAGCTGTTTGCAGAAAGAGCTAACTGTTCTACCATTCAGCATTGTTTAAACGTTTTTGATGATGCTCCGCAATTAATAGAATTGTGTGAAAAGAACAACCTTGCCAGCATTAATCGCAGCCCTCTTGCGATGGGATTTCTTAGTGGTAAGTTTACTTCAGAATCTCTATTATCAAAAGATGATGTTCGTGGTGCTGGTCATTCATGGGTTTCATATTTTAAAGATGGAAAACCTGTACCAGAATTTTTAAAGGCACTTGATTCTGTTAAAGAAATCTTAACAAGTAATGGCCGTACGCTTGTTCAGGGGTCTTTGGCTTGGATTTGGGGCAAAAGCAGCAACACTATACCTATACCAGGGTTTAAAACCGTTAAACAGGCTGAGGAAAACGCTAAAGCAATGGAATTTGGTCCGTTAACCGATGCACAGGTAAAAGAGATTGACACACTGCTCGGAAGATAGAAATTATTAACAATAAATTATATATAAATGAAGAAGCTCACCTTTTAGGGTGGGCTTTTTTACTGTGGAATTATTAATTTGACCATTTACAAATTATGTTATATATTGTAAAATGTAACTGTAAAATAATGTAATCAGGAGTCGAAAATGCTTTCTAAGATAAAGAGCTGTGGGTTGATAGGTATAAATGGTTACACGATTGAGGTTGAAACAGACATATCAAATGGTATTCCGGCATTCGACATTGTTGGGTTGGCGGATGTTGCCGTCAGGGAATCTAAAGAGCGCGTGAGATCTGCAATTAAAAACGTAGGATTTGATTTTCCGGTAAGACGAATAACAATAAATCTTGCTCCTGCAAATATCAGAAAAGAGGGTTCTGCTTTCGATCTGCCCATAGCATTAGGAATATTGACAGCTACAGGTCAGATGAGTAATCCGGTAATAGATAATTATATGTTTATTGGGGAGCTTTCTCTTGATGGAGACATAAAACCAGTCAATGGTATTCTTCCAATGGCTATAACTGCACTGCAGGAAGGGATTGAGTACATGGTGCTGCCTGCTGCAAATGCGGATGAAGCTGCAGTAGTTAAAGGGCTCAAGATTCTGCCTGCAAGAAATATATCTGAAATTATACTGCACCTTAATGGTGAGATGCAGATAAAGGAGCATTGTGTAGACATTGATGAATTCTTTAATGGAAATGCAGATTATGAAATAGATTTTGCAGATGTAAAAGGTCAGGAAAATGTCAAAAGAGCACTGGAAGTTGCTGCTTCTGGTGCTCACAACTGTATAATGGTAGGGTCTCCGGGAAGCGGTAAATCAATGGTGGCCAAAAGGCTTCCGACCATACTTCCTTCACTTACATTTGACGAAGCGTTGGAGGTAACCAAGATTCACAGTATAGCCGGGATGCTTCCTGCAAAAACCTCTCTTGTTACAACAAGGCCCTTCAGGGCTCCACATCATACAATCTCGGACATAAGTCTTATCGGTGGAGGGAAAGTTCCAAAACCGGGTGAAATAAGTCTTGCACACTATGGTGTACTATTCCTCGATGAGGTTCCGGAGTTTGGACGTGATGCACTTGAGGTATTACGGCAGCCTCTGGAGGATGGAATCGTCAACATTTCGAGAGTTAATGCCAGCTTGACTTATCCGGCCAAGGTCATGCTGCTGTGTGCAGCAAACCCATGCAAGTGTGGAAATTTTTTAGATACGTCAAAGCAGTGTACATGTACTCCAAAGCAGGTTCAGCAGTATTTGGGCAGGTTGAGTGGGCCTTTGTTGGATAGAATTGATATTCAGATAGAGGTTGCATCTGTTAAGTATAAAGAACTGGAAAGTATTAAGCAGGAGGAGAAGTCATCCAAGATAAGGGAAAGGGTTAATAAAGCCCGCAGTATACAGCTTGAAAGGTATAAAGGTATGAGGATTTATTCCAATGCTCAGCTTCAACCTTACATGATTGAAAAATTCTGCAGGTTGGATGATGAATGCAGAAGCCTTTTGAAGACTGCCTTTGAAAAGCTTGGACTCAGTGCAAGGGCACATAACCGCATACTTAAAGTTTCAAGAACAATAGCAGATATGGATGAAAGCACTGATATAAGGCCATGCCATATTGCGGAAGCAATTCAATATAGGAGCCTGGACAGGAAGTTCTGGGCAGGCTGAAAAACTGAAAAATCTTTGAGATGGAGGTAAAATGACAGAAAATATAAAATACTGGGTATGGTTAAGTTCAATTGAAAGTATAGGTAACCGTAAAAAGCTTAAACTTCTTAAGACATACGGAAATCCTGAAAACCTATGGAAGGCTCCGAAAAGTGAATTAATTAGCAATAAGTCAATAGGCTTTGAAATTGCTGCTATTCTTAAGGATACAGACATAAGAAAAAAGACTGAAGAGAATATGGAAAAAATGTATCAGATGGGTATAGGTATAATCCCTGTAAGCGACAGCAGGTATCCTGGGTATCTGAAAAAGATTCATGATCCTCCTATGGCATTGTATTACAGAGGTAAACTCCAGAATGATGAACTTACCATAGCTGTTGTCGGGTCAAGGAATGCCACAGTATATGGCTTAAATATGGCAGAAAACATATCTTTTAAGCTTGCATCAAGAGGTTTTACGGTTGTCAGTGGTATGGCAAGGGGAATTGATTCCTATGCACACAAAGGAACCTTAAGGGCAGACGGAAGAACAATAGCTGTACTCGGATGTGGTCTTGATATTATTTACCCGTCTGAGAACTATGAACTATCTGAGAAAATTATTGATAAAGGAGTTATTATATCGGAATTTCCTATAGGAGCACCTCCGCTTCCGATAAATTTTCCCATGAGGAACAGGATTATAAGTGGATTGTCGCTTGGCGTCGTTGTAGTTGAGGCGAATGAAAGAAGCGGGTCATTGATTACTGCAAATATTGCACTTGACCAGGGTAAGGAGGTCTTTGCAGTGCCCGGAAATGCAAACAGTAAGACCAGTACAGGTACAAACAGGCTTATAAAAGACGGCGCAAAGCTTGTTACAGACATTGATGACATACTTGAAGAAATGGGTCTTATATGTATGGCTAATGGTAAGGAGATAGCAGTTGATGTATATAAAGGCAATGTTTTAAAGGGGTTGGCAGGAGAAGAAAGAATAATTGCAGAGCACTTGCTTAATGAAGAGCTTCACATAGATGTTTTAGCTGAAAGAAGCGGCTTTAGTGCACAGCTGGTTAATTCTGTGCTTGTAATGATGGAGCTTAAAGGAATTGTTGAACAGCTGCCGGGGAAGATTTTCAGGTTTATCAAATAGCTTATTAAATTGATTAATGGTTGGTTTATATCGTATTCGGAATACACTGTACAGGGTTCTATTGAAATGCCATTAATTTGTATTATAATATTAATTGTATTTGACGTCATAAATAGATTAATTATAATAATTCAGGTTAAGGGGTAAAAATATGGCAGTTGTAAACATAATTGACGGTAAAGAAATAGATTTTAGTAAAGATATTCAGATTTGGTGTAATGATAATGCGGATTTTTTTAATGAAATAAATAACTATAGCTGTTTTCGTTTAATTTTAATAGAAGAAGGCACCGGAATTTTAAGGATACAAGATAAAAGAATCGCTTTTAATGCTCCGGCTATTTTTTGTTTGAGCGAGCTGGAAAATATAATACTGGAGAAATCCAGCAACATTTCTGTAAAATTTATATACTTTCATCCAATCGCAATGAACTATAGATTGAATTATAAAATTCTAAGAGATGAAATAATGAATTTAAAATATACTGACAAAATTGACAGTACGTATTTAAGACCGTTTTATAATAGAACAGAAGATTATAATGGATATATGGATATTGGTATTAGTATTTCTAAGAAGATGAATCAGCTTTTTTATTTACTTAATTCTGAAATTACACAGAAGAATGATATTTATTACTGGCCGTGTAATGCTAGATCCTTTTTTATGGAATTGCTATTACTAATTGAAAGAATATATTTCAAACATCAGTCAACAAATTACATACAGCTTGGAGAAAATCCTGATACAATAATAGATAATGTGTTATTGTATTTGCACCTTAATTACAATAAGAAAATAACAATTACACAATTAACAAAGCAGTTCAGTATAAACAGAACTACCCTCAATGAGCAGTTTCACAAAGTAATGAATACATCAATTATTTCATACCTTTTAAATTTCAGGATAAAGGTTGCATCAATGATATTAAGGGACACAACTATCCCCGTTTCTGAAGTGGCACAGCGTGTTGGTTTTGATGATGTTGCAAATTTTAACAGATTCTTTAAAAAGCATATTAATTTGACACCAACAGAATATAGGCAACAGAATAACTGGCTTATTAACTAACACAAATTTATTGGGGATATTTGGTAATTATCAATACTTTCTTCTTAAAAACTTTTAATATCTGTCAATGTGCAAAACTTCACTGCTTATATACAATTCAAAAGCTTTTTCCACAATGTTATTATTTGCTTAAAATTGTATTAAGGAGTGGTTATTGTGAAAAAGATAATAAGTTTTTTAATTATTATTTCAGCATTACTCGTTTTTTGTTTACCTAATTTGTATGCAGAGACAGCGATACCTCAGAGCTCTGATTTGTTAAAGGGAGTTCAGCATTTGACACAGTCTACAGTAAGAATTGAGGGCAGTAAGACTATATATATTGATCCAATAGGTATCGAGGGTGAACCTAAGGATGCAGATATTGTTTTTGTAACACATACTCATGGCGATCATTTCTCAACGTCGGATATCAAAAAGCTGTTGAAAAAGGATGGAATACTTGTAATAACTGCAGATGGTGTTTCTCAGGCAAAGAAAGATGGTATTACAAATATTGTTAGTGTTGCCCCGAATAAGAATTATACAGTAAAAAATATTAAATTTGATTCTGTTCCTGCCTACAACATTAACAAGGATTTTCACACTAAAAGTAGTAAGTGGGTCGGTTATATTATTAGTATGAATAATATAAAATACTATCACGCAGGAGACACTGATATAATACCAGAAATGAAAAATATAAAAGCAGACGTTGCTTTCTTACCGGTTGGTGGTACATATACAATGACTTCGGAAGAAGCTATAAAAGCAACAAATACCATTAAGCCAAAGGTAGCGGTACCAATACACTATGCTGATGTAGTCGGTACAGCAGATGATGCTCAAAGCTTTGTAAATGGGCTGGATAAAAAAATCAAGGGAGTAGTATTAAAAGATTTATTAAAAGGTGTACAGCATCTCACCAATTCCACTATTAGAATTCAGGGAAGCAAAGTTATTTATTTTGATCCTATTAACATAACCGGTGAACCTAAAGATGCAGATTTCATTTTCATTACTCATACACATGGAGATCATTTTTCAATTAATGATATTAAGAAATTGATGAAAAAGGAAACAGTAGTCGTAATAACTCAAGATGGTATTTCGGAAACAGTTAAGCAGAATATTACCAATGTAGTGACTGTCTTACCGGAAAAAAGCTATGAAATAGACGGCTTGAAATTTAAAACAACCAGTGCATACAACATAGGTAAGGACTTTCATAAGAAAGACAGCAACTGGGTTGGATACATTGTGAATATAAATAACATTAACTATTATGATGCAGGAGATACCGATCTTATACCTGAAATGAAGGACATAAAAACTAATGTTGCGTTTTTGCCTGTAGGTGGTACTTATACAATGAATGCAGCTGATGCAGCCAACGCTGCTAATCTTATAAAACCTTTAGCCGCTGTACCGATACATTTCGCTGATGTAGTAGGGACATGGGATGATGCAAACAAGTTTGTTTCACTGTTAAATAGTAATATAAAAGGTCAAATTGTTAAACAAAGATAAGCTTATATAAATTAATCTTATACTTCGAAATGAAGGAAGAGGTTAGCCAACCTCTTCCCTTTTTTTGAGATGTCTCCTTAGTGACATTATGCTAGATATAAAGTACCTTTATTACTTATAATAAATCAATCTTAGCCCAATCAATGTCTCCATTATTGTTTAAGTACTTTTCTTCGCAGTGTACACATTCAACCTTACCGATAAACAGTTCATGTGTCCCAGGCATTGTAGATTCAACAACAGTACATTCAATACTTACGGGACAATCATAAAGCAAAGGTGCATTTACAATTTTACCTTTTTCCATATTGATTTTCATAATTGAAATTTTGTCTTCATTTGCTGATGAGTGACTGCCAAGATAATAATATTCTTTTTCGTAGTCTTTTGTAACAAGATTTACTACAAAACACCCAGTCTCCTTAATCATGTGGTATGAATGTCTGCTTGGTACAATCCCGATCATTATCATTGGAGGATCTATACTTACATTAGCTGCAAACCCAACTGCCAATGCGTTATTATTTCCTTTATTATCCCTACATGTTACCAATAGATTTGGTGTTGGCTGACACATTATAGATTTATTTGTTACTTCTTTTTTCATAAATAGAACTCCTCGAAATTTAATAAGAATAAGCGCTTTTCTTTATAAATGGATTATAGTATATTAGAGTTACTCTAAGTCAAGAAAAATAGAAAAAAATACTTGTGGAGATAATGTTATGTATACAATAAAACAGGTTGCGGAAAAAATGCAAATTTCACCTTACACGCTAAGGTATTATGACAATGAGGGATTATTTCCTCTTGTAACCAGAAATGAAAATAAGGTGAGGCTATTTTCCGAGGGAGATTTGGAATGGGTTCATTTGGTACAATGTTTAAGGGATACGGATATGCCTGTCTCGGAGGTTAAGCATTATGTTGAACTTTTTAAGCAGGGAGAGAATACTTTAAAAGAACGTTATCAAATAATTTTAAAGCAAAAAGAAAAAGTAGAGGAAGAAATATTAGAAATGAATAAAAGGCTAAAACTATTAGAAATGAAAGCCGCCCATTATAGCAAAATGCTGCAAAACACAGCAGAATGACCTGCAAGATAGGGCTTATTTGTCTTGCCTTAATTTTATAGCTATGCTATAATGTGTAATTTGTATGGAAACACCTTTTATTTTCCAGTTTAAGGTGCCATTAATTATTATTACTGTTATTATATTAATAAAATTTGAAAAAATAAAACTAAAAACAAATAAATTGATTTTTCATATATATATACAATATAATAATGTACAATCTGAGTTTAATTATGATTGCATTTAGGAGGATATAGATGGCTGAGAATCTTGTTATTGTGGAATCTCCTGCAAAGGCCAAGACGATAGGACGGTTTTTGGGTAAGGGATTTAAAATAGAAGCCTCAATGGGACACGTTAGGGACTTGCCTAAAAGTCAGATGGGAGTCGACATAGAGCATGAGTTTGAGCCCAAGTATATTACCATACGCGGTAAGGGAGATTTGATCAGTAAGCTGAAAAAGGAAGCAAAGAATGCCGATAAGATTTATCTTGCAACTGACCCTGACCGTGAGGGCGAAGCTATTTCATGGCATTTGGCCAAACTTTTGGATCTTGATGAAAAGGAAAAATGCAGGATATCTTTCAATGAAATAACTAAGAATGCTATTAAAAGTGCCATTAAATCTCCAAGGCAAATAGATAAGAACATTGTTGATGCACAGCAGGCAAGAAGAGTGCTTGACAGGATTGTGGGATATAAGATCAGTCCTTTACTATGGAGAAAAGTAAGAAAGGGCTTAAGTGCCGGAAGAGTGCAATCGGTTGCCTCAAGATTAATTTGTGACAGGGAAGAAGAAATTGAAAAGTTTGTTGCTGAAGAGTACTGGACAATTGGGGCGAAGCTTGCAGAGCCTAAATCTAAAGCAACTTTTGAAGCAAAGTTCTATGGCAGTACCAATGAAAAAATTGAACTGCAAAATGAAGAACAGGTAAATGGAATAATTGAAGAAATAAAAAATGAAGAATTCAAAGTTAAAAAAATAAAAGCCAGTGAAAAGAAAAAGTCTCCTGCACCGCCGTTTATAACAAGTACAATGCAGCAGGAAGCAGCAAGAAAAATTGGTTTCACAACCAAAAAGACTATGATGGTTGCACAGCAGCTTTATGAAGGTATTGAAGTTAAAGGTATGGGTGCAATGGGTCTTGTAACATATATACGTTCAGACTCAACGAGAATAGCAAAGGAAGCTCAGGATGAAGCCAGGAGCTTTATTGAGGAGAAATACGGCAAAAAATATATTCCTGAGGATATAAGAGTATATAAGAACAAATCCGCTTCACAGGATGCACATGAGGCAATAAGACCTACACATATTAATCTTGAACCTGAAGCAATAAAAGAATCCTTAAGTAATGACCAATTTAAACTATATAAGCTGATATGGGAAAGATTTGTTGCAAGTCAGATGGCATCAGCTGTTTATGATACTGTAAGTGTAGATATTACTACCGGTAAGTATCTGTTTAAAGCTAACGGCTCAAAGATAAAATTCCTTGGTTTTTCAGCTGTTTATACAGAAGGAAAAGATGAGGAGTCAGATGAATCAGATATCAATATACCTGAAATGTCAGAAGGCCAGACGGTAACACTTAAAAAACTTGATCCCAAACAGCACTTTACACAGCCGCCGTCAAGGTATACCGAAGCAACTTTGGTTAAAGTACTTGAAGAAAAGGGTATCGGAAGACCAAGTACCTATGCTCCGATAATAACTACAATCCAGGCCAGAGGTTATGTGGAGAAAGAAAAGAAATTCCTTATACCTACCGAGCTTGGAAAAATTGTCACTGAAATAATGAAGAAAAACTTTGATGATATAGTAGACGTTCAGTTTACAGCCCAAATGGAAAAAAAGCTGGATGATGTCGAAGAGGGTGAAAAGAAGTGGGTAGATGTAATGAAAGAGTTCTACTCGCCTTTTGATGATGTTTTGAAGAAGGCTGAAGAAAGCATTGGCCATGTTGAAGTACCCGATGAGGTTACGGACATTATTTGTGAGAAATGTGGCAGAAACATGGTAATTAAAAACGGCCGATTTGGAAAATTCCTTGCTTGCCCCGGATTCCCCGAATGCAGAAATACAATGCCGATTAAGGAAGAAGCCGGTGTTAACTGTCCTAAGTGCGGTGGTAAGGTATTGTTTAAAAAGACTAGAAAAGGTAAAAGATATCTTGGGTGCGAAAATAATCCCAAGTGTGATTTTATGACCTGGGATAAGCCCGAAAAGGGAAATTGCCCTGTATGCGGCAACTTCCTGGTAAAAAAATATGCAGGAAAAAAAGCAATTGTTAAATGCAGCAGCGATAAGTGTGAATATAAAAAGGAAGATTAACAGCAGAGGTGTAAAATTTGCAGGATTATATAAATGTTATCGGAGCAGGATTAGCAGGGTGTGAAGCAGCATGGCAGGCAGCAAAAAGAGGTGTCAAGGTAAAACTTTATGAAATGAAGCCTCAAAAATATTCTCCTGCACACCATTATGAGACTTTTGCAGAGCTTGTGTGCAGTAATTCCTTAAGATCTGACAGAATTGAAAATGCTGTAGGTTTATTAAAGGAAGAAATGAGAAATCTTGATTCACTTATAATAAAATGTGCTGATAAAACTCGTATACCTGCGGGAGGAGCACTGGCGGTTGATCGTGAAGGCTTTTCAAAGTTAGTGACTTCTGAAATACTTGGTAATGAGAATATTTCTTATATAAACAAAGAAGTTATTGAACTGGAGGAGAATACAGTTTCTGTAATTGCATCAGGACCTCTCACATCTGAAGATTTTTCAGGTTATATAAGCCAACTTGTGGGATGTGAATATCTGCACTTTTTTGATGCAGCCGCACCAATTGTAACTTATGATTCCATTGATTTCAGCAGAGCGTTCAAGGCATCACGCTATGGTAAGGGCGATGATGATTATATTAACTGCCCAATGAACAAAGACGAATACGAAGCTTTCTGGAATGCGCTAGTTACAGCGGAGCTTGCTGAGGTAAAACAGCTTGATAAAGAGGTTGTTTTTGAAGGATGTATGCCTGTAGAAACAATGGCTAAGAGGGGTATTGATACACTCAGATTCGGACCGCTTAAACCCGTAGGACTTACAGACCCTGCAACAGGAAAATATCCATATGCTGTTGTCCAATTGCGCCAGGATAATAATCAGGCAACTCTTTATAATATTGTTGGTTTTCAAACAAGGCTGAAATGGCCAGAACAAAAAAGAGTATTCAGCATGATACCTGGATTGCAAAAGGCTGAATTTGTTCGCTATGGTGTAATGCATAAGAATACCTTTATAAATTCTCCCAAACTTCTTGATAATACATATGCGATGAGAGAAAAGCCCGAGGTTTACTTTGCAGGACAGATTACAGGTGTTGAAGGATATGTTGAATCTGCTGCATCAGGTTTGCTTGCAGGTATAAATGCATCAAACAGGCTGCTGGGGAAAAAGCCTTTCATTTTACCAGCAACTACAGTAATTGGCTCTATGTCAGCCTATATATCGGATACATCAGTGAGGAATTTTCAGCCGATGAATGCCAATTTTGGTTTGGTTGACACATTAGAAATAAAAACAAGAGACAAAAAGAAAAAATATATGGAAGTTGCAGAAAAATCCATACAAATAATAAAAAATTATGAATTGTAATAAGTGGTATTAATGGTATTTGAAATATATTTTTATTGATAAATCAACACTAGATGTTGATTTATTTTTTATTCAAGCCCATAATATAGTTGTTTTTTTAGAGGGTTTATGCTATCATTATTCTATAAAAATGGCATTATTATGTAAATAACATACCATTTTTGGAAGAAATAAGAGAATTAATAGAAATTTTTTACGAAAGAAAAAACTTAAAGTGGTCGAAATATATAATGTGATTATATTTCACACATTTATTTTAATTTACCGGTGATAAGACCGGCAAAGCCGCAGGCTTTGTATAGGGGGTGCTTTTAATGTTTGACAGACTATTTAACAGCACAAAAATTCTTGAAAAATCTTTGAATGCAACATGGGCCAGAAATGAAGCCATATCTCAAAATCTTGCCAACGTAGAAACTCCTGGCTATAAACGCAAGGATGTGCCTTTTGAACAACGCCTTAAAGAAGCAATGGATGATGCTACACCTGTAAATTCCACTCGTACTGCTGTTAGTAAGGTGAATGTCGATGACATTGATATCAGTATTGAGGAGGATAATTCTTCTCTTAGCATGAGACTTGACGGGAATAACGTTGATGTCGACAGTGAAGCCGCTCAGCTAGCAAAAAACTCTATTAAGTACAATGTACTTACAGATGCTTTAAACTCACAATACAAAAGGCTTAGAACTGTTATAACAGAAGGGAGAAGATAATAAATGGGCTTCTTTAATTCCTTGGATATAAGTGCATCAGCTCTTACAGCTGAACGTCTCAGAATGGATACGATATCCCAGAATATAGCAAATGTAAATACTACTAAAACAGATAGCGGAACTCCATATAGAAGAAAATTGGTTCTTTTTGAAGAACGTTCTGCTTCAGCTCCGTTCTCCGACTACTTGTCTGAAAGCAGTAAAAATCTTTTAGCGGGAAGCGGAGTCAGGGTATCAAAAATAATTGAAGACCAGACCCCTTTCAAGCAGGTTTATGATCCGGGGAATCCTGAAGCAAATGCAGAAGGATATGTTGAAATGCCAAACGTTGATGTTGTAACTGAAATGGTAGATATGATTGCAGCCACAAGGGCATATGAAGCAAATGTAACAGCTATAGATGCAACTAAACAGTTGGCTATGAAAACGCTTGATATAGGAAAATAAAAAGCTTTAAATGGAGGTTGGAAAAATGGCAGTTAATGGTATCGGTGTAGGTTCAATACCTAAAGTACCACTTACAATAGATGAGCTAAAGCAAAATCAAGGTATTGGTATGGACGCTGGTTTTGGCAATTACCTCAGCAATGCCATAAACCAGGTTAATGATTTACAACTGCAGTCACAGCAAATTGCAAATGATTTTGCAGCAGGAAAAACAGATAACATTATTGAGGTTTTTAATGCGTCTGCAAAAGCAGGACTTGCTATTGATCTGACAATGGAAATTAGAAATAAAGTTCTTGATGCATATCAGGAAATAATGAGGATGCAGATTTAATTATTTAATACTAAAGAAAAACCTTATATTAATAGGGTGGTGGGTTAAAAATGCCAGAAATTTTTACAAAAATTAAAAACAAGTCAAAAGATTTTTGGAGTAATCTTGAAAAGTCCCAAAAAACTCGAATTGTTATTATTTCCTCGATTATTGTTCTGGCAATTACGATATTTATCGTAATTGCAGCAAAGCCTAATTATGTTGCTCTTGTACATAGCAGTGATGCCAAGGAAATTGGGGAAATGACAAAAATTCTTGATTCAGCAAAGATTTCTTACGATCTGAAGGATAATAATACTGGGATATATGTAAATGAGGGTGACAATAGTAAAGCTCAGATAGCACTTGTACAAAGTGGATACCCCAAAGATGGCATATCTTTTGAAGATGCATTTAAAATGATTGGTGTCACTACAACCGATGATGACAGGAAAAAGTTATGGGACAACTGGGGAAAGAATAACTTAAAAAATAAATTAAAAGAAGGTTTCAGTGATTTTTTGAGGGATGTTGATGTGGAACTTACAAATCCTGAGCCAAACTATTTTCTAGATAAGGATAATAAGGCAACAAAGCCGACTGCATCAGTTTGGGTTACTCCCAAAAAAGAGCTGTCTTCTGATCAGGTTCAGAGTATTGTCGGTGTTGTTGCACACAGCGTAGTGGGTCTTGACCCTAAGGATGTTTTTATAACTGATAATCAAGGTAAACCTTATAATACTGAAACCGATAGTATTTCTTCCAATACAAACTCACAGCAAGAACTTACAAAGCAAAAAAAAGCGGAATTACAACAGGATGTATATGACTATTTTGCAAGACAGCCACTTGATGGTTTTGATACTATTGGAGTAGTTGCCTATGCTGATCTTGATTTCGATACTGATAAAACCCTTACTCAAGGAATAAAGAAACCCGATGGTTTGGATGGCGGGGCACTTATTACTAATAAAACCACAAAAGAGACCATGGACGGAGGAACTACCGGCGGAGCGGCAGGAACTCCCAACAATCCAGGTAACGGTAATACCCCTTCATATCCAACCGGTACCAATTCCAGTGGAAATTACTCTAAAAGTACAAACGACCAGACTTATGATTGGTCAAGATATACAAATGAGCACAACAAGGCACAAGGGAAGCTTACAGAAAAGTCTTCTCTTGCAATTTCTCTTTTATATGGAAGAAGAGTTAAAGATGCCAGTGCTCTTACAGATGATTTCATTAATACAATAAAAGCAGGGGTAAGCAGTGCAACCGGGGTTCCTGCAGCAAATATTACTGTGACCCGATTAAAACTTGCACCAGAAGAGGTAGTAACAGAATCATTTACAGATAAACTCAGCAAGTTTATCAATTCATATGGTTTCTTCGTACTTATGCTGCTGCTTATAATCGGATTAATTGTAGCTGCAGTTCCAAGAAAAAAGAAGTCCGAGGCTATAGAAGAAGAACTTACCGCTGGGCAGCTTGCTGCGGCTTCAGGTCCTAAGTTCATAGTTCCCGAAAATATGGGTGATCCGGTTCCTGAAATAGAGATTGAGGAAAGGTCTGAAGTCAAGAAACAGATTGAGAAATTTGTTAAACAAAAACCGGATGCAGTTGCTCAGCTTTTGAGAAATTGGCTTTCAGACGATTGGGAATAATGTTTGGAATTTTAAGATAACACTAAAGAAAACTTGAGGTGATATATTTGGCCAGGGGCAGTGCTATAAAATCAGATCATTCCGGAAAAGAAAAAGCTGCAATGTTGTTGATTTCGCTGGGACCTGAAAGGTCTGCCGAAATTTTCAAGCACCTTAAAGAAGAAGAAATAGAACAGCTGACACTTGAGATAGCAAATATAAGAACTGTTACCCCTGAAGAGAAGGAAAAGGTACTTGAGGAGTTTTATCAAATATGTCTTGCGCAGGAATATATTGCTGAAGGTGGTATTGGCTACGCGAAGGACATTTTGGAAAAAGCACTTGGCTCGCAAAAAGCCCTGGATATCATTAACAAGCTGACTGTTTCTCTACAGGTAAGACCATTCGATTTTGTGCGTAAGGCTGACCCGTCTCAGCTGTTGAACTTTATCCAGAATGAGCATCCTCAGACCATTGCTTTAATTTTGGCATACTTAAGGCCTCAGCAATCGGCAATTGTCCTTTCAGCACTTCCGCAGGACAAACAGGCAGATGTTGCAAGAAGAATAGCAACCATGGACAGAACATCCCCTGAAGTTATAAAGGAAGTGGAAAGAGTACTTGAGAAAAAGCTTTCATCACTGGTTACAGAGGATTATACTGCCGCAGGAGGTATCCAGTCTATAGTTGACGTTCTCAACTCTGTTGACAGAGGTACTGAAAAGTATATTATGGAAACCCTGGAAATAGAAGATGCAGACCTTGCTGAAGAAATTAAAAAGCGTATGTTTGTATTTGAAGACATACTCACTCTTGATAACAGATCAATACAGAGATTCCTCAGAGAAATTGACAACAACCAGCTTGCTGTTGCCCTCAAGGGTTCTACTGAAGAAGTACAGAAGACGGTATTTGGCAATATGTCAAAACGTCTTGTTGAAATGATCAAGGAAGATATCGAGTTTATGGGACCTGTCAGACTGAAGGATGTTGAGGAAGCACAGCAAAAGATAGTTAATGTAATCAGAAAGCTCGAAGATGCTGGTGAAATAGTCATATCCAGAGGTGGAGGAGATGAAATAATTGTCTAGTAAGATATTTAAAAATTACCAGGTAAATGTAGGATCTCCTTTTGAAATTAAATCTCCATTGAATTTTGATTCAATCAAAAAGGTTAGCTTAAATGAAATCGAAGATGTTGCAGAAGAAGAGATTCACAGGGATCAAGATCCCCAAGAGCTAACCGATAAAGCCCGCGAACAGGCTCAAATGATAGTTGAAGAGGCAAAACGAGAAGCAGACATACTGATATCTACAGCAGAGTCTGAAATTAGTGCATTAAAAAAAACTGTAGAGGAAGAAGCTTGGCAAAAAGGTTATGAAGATGGTTTAAATGCTGCACAGAGTGAGTATGCTGCTTTGCTGCAGGAGGCTGAAAGTATAAAAATTCAGGCAGGACAGGATTATGAAAAAATACTTGAAAGTATTGAGAATGACACTGTTGAAGTAATTCTGGAGATAGCAAGAAAAGTAATATGCACTGAAATAAGCATAAATAAGGAAGATATTCTTTATCTGATAAAACAGGCTTTTGAAAAATGTTCAAATAAAGAAGGTATTGTTCTCAGGGTATCCCAGGACGATTATTCTTTTGTGATGGATAATATTGATGCACTAAGGTCTATGATTCAGGGATCACCTGAATTCGAGGTTAAAAAGGATGCATCGCTGAATGAGGGTGACTGTCTTGTAGAGACCTTATTTGGTACTATAGATGCTGGTGTGCAGACTAAGATAAAAAAGATAGAAGAAGCATTCAGGAAAATTAAAGGGCAGTAGTTTTTTTTTCTTTTACGGGAATTTTGGAAACATTCAGCCAATATGTGTTTCTTTGGAGGAAGTATGGCAGGTGTTAACTTTGATAAATACCACAAGTTGCTCCGTGAAAATGATTTTGTAGAATATAAGGGTAAGGTTACTAAAGTTGTTGGTCTTACAATTGAATCCGAAGGTCCGGAAGTAAGTATCGGAGAACTTTGCAGAATACGTACTGTGAGAAATAACTATGAAATAATTTCTGAAGTTGTTGGATTCAGGGACAGCAGGGTTCTTCTTATGCCTTTGGGCGATATGAGCGGAATAGGACCTGGAGCTACAGTTATAGCGACAGGAGACAGTTTAAATGTGGCAGTAGGTAAAAACCTCGTCGGAAGAGTATTGGACGGTCTTGGTAACCCTATTGATGATAAGGGACCTCTCGATATAGAAAAATATTACCCTGTAAACCAGAAACCGCCACATCCGCTTACAAGAAAACGTATATCCCGACCTCTTTCACTTGGAATTAAAGCTATTGATGGGCTTTTAACTGTGGGAAAGGGTCAAAGGATGGGCATATTTGCCGGTAGTGGTGTTGGTAAAAGTACTCTTGTAGGTATGATTGCGAGAAATACAAAAGCTGATATAAATGTAATTGCACTTATAGGGGAACGAGGCAGAGAAGTACGTGAATTTATAGAAAAAGATTTAAAGGAAGAAGGACTTTCGCGTTCTGTAGTGGTTGTAGCGACCTCTGATCAGCCGGCTCTGATAAGGCTTAAAGGAGCTTTACTGGCTACTGCTATAGCGGAGTATTTCAGAGACCAGAATAAAGATGTACTCTTAATGATGGATTCTCTTACAAGGTTTGCGATGGCTCAAAGGGAAATTGGTCTTGCAATAGGTGAACCACCTGTTTCGAGAGGATATACCCCTTCAGTATTTGCAACATTTCCTAAACTTCTTGAAAGATCGGGTAATTCCGAGAAAGGTTCAATTACTGGTCTTTATACTGTTTTGGTTGATGGTGATGACATGAACGAGCCTGTTACAGATGCTGCCAGAGGTATACTGGATGGACATATAGTGCTTTCAAGGGCATTGGCCAACCGAAATCAATACCCTGCAATAGACGTTCTGGCAAGCATCAGCAGGGTAATGTCGGATGTTACCACACCTGAACATAGAAAAATCTCCAATGAAATAAAAAAAGCGATGGCTATATATAAGGACTCTGAAGATTTGATAAACATCGGGGCATATGTCAGAGGCAGCAGTGATAAGATCGACTATGCAATAAGCGTAATAGACAATATCATTGGCTTTCTTGAACAAGGTACCCATGACAGTTATTCCTATGAAGAAATATGTGAGATGATGGAACAGGTTCTAAATTAGCTTTAAATTTATACTTCAATGGAGATTAAATAATGCCGAAGTTTGTATTCAGGATGCAATCGGTGCTCAATCTGAAGGTTCAAATTGAAGACAATCTTAAGAATGAGCTGGGAAAGGCCACTAAAAAGCTCGAAGACGAGAAGCAGGTTTTGAGGCTGATTCTGGAGGAGCAGGAAGAATGTATGAACAAAATGAGTTCTGACTCTACAAAGGGAATCAGGGTTGATAAGCTTCAAAAATATAGTTCATACATATCTCATCTTAAAGATAAGGCTGAATATCAAAAAGAAAATATTAACAAAGCATCAGTAATTGTCGATAAGTATAGAGAACAGCTTATAAAGGCAATGCAGGAAAGAGAAATACTTGAAAAACTCCGAGAAAAGAAATACAAGGAGTTTATGGAAAATCAAATCAAGGACGAACAATTGATAAGTGACGAAGTAGTTAATTACAAATATACAAATGATATGTAAAGAGGAATGAGATGGCTAAAACTAAAAAAAAGGAATCAGTTCTGACGGATAAGACTGATCAAAGCCTTACACCGCAAGGAAGCGAAAAGAAGAATATGAAATTTTATCTTTTTGCATTCCTGACCGCATTAGCAATAATAATTGTGGTAGTTGGTGGGGCTTTTTATATTATTATTCATAATAATATCGCTGGTTTCACCGATAAAAATAAAAGCACACTTAAAAATATTCCTATTATAAATTGGATGTTGCCAAAGGAACCTGACCCGGAAGATCCTTCAAAAATGACTGATGAGGAAATCAGATCGAAGTATAGTGAAATTAAAAGTTCCAAGGATGAAATCAAAAAGCAATTGGATGAAGCAAATAAAAAGCTATCAGAACTGGAAAAGGCAAAATCGGATTATGAAAAACTTAAGGCTGAAAATGACAAAATGAAAGCTGATGCAGATACTAAACAAAAGCAGTTGGATGATTATAAGAAAAAAGTTGACCAAATAGTTGCATCAGGAGATAAAACAGCTTTCAAAAGTTATTATGAACAAGTAAGTCCTGATGTTGCAAAACAGATATATGAACAGGTTATGAAGGAACAAAAAGCAACACAGGAAGCAGTGGATTTTGCAAAGCTTTACTCCACAATGGAACCTGATGCAGCAGCAAAAATATTGGAACAAATGGGCAGTTCAAAAATGGATTTGGTTATATCAATATTAAAGAACATGAGCAGCAACTCTGCATCCAATATAATTTCTTCTATGAGTTCTCAGTTTGCTGCAACTGTAACTGATAAACTTTCCAAAGCTTATCTTACAACAAAAACCGGTCAGTAAACGGTCTTAAAAAAGCCGTATACTATACAAAAATAAGGTAAAGGAGGTGAAAATATGATAAATCAAAACAATGCACTTGATATTTCTAAAATCTTTCCCGTTTCAGCGCCACAGGTATCAGCTTTACATACAGCTGATCTCAAAGCAGCAAAATCAGATGACCGGAAAAGTGCTTCTTCTTTTAAAGAAATGCTGGGAAGTGCTGAAAAAGTCAGAAATAACACTTTTAATGAAAAGCCTGCAGGCTTACGTAAGGATAATAATGATATTAAAGATGATACCTTGAAAACATTCAGAAGTGTCAGCGCTAACAAAGTTGTCCGTTCTGAGAAGGGTGTAAGCGATGATTCAAAAGAAATTAGGAACTATTCCGATGCAAAGGAGAAATTAACTGCATCTAGGGATGAAAAGACTGATGATGTGCAATCAGATGAGGTTATTCAAAGTCTTGCAGGTGTTCTTGGAGTAGATGCATCAAAGCTTCAAACAATATTTGAAAGCCTTGGTATAAATGCACAAGACCTGGCTGATACAACTAAATCTGGTGAAGCACTTGACAAATTGTCATCAATACTTGGTTTGGATAATGATGAGAAGGAAGCCTTAACTCAAATCACTCAGCTTATATCAAAGCAGATTGAAGCTTTAAAAAGTAGTGAAAGTGTAGAGAAGTCTTTGACTCAAATTAAAGAATCAAAGCCTGCTGAAGTTCAGAAACAGGCAACTACAACAGTAGCTGAAACAAAAGCCGAAACCACTGATATTAAGCAACTGATGAATGAGCTTAAAGGCGTAATACAAGAATTCGCAGCAAAGCTTAAGGATGATCCTAAAAAGTTTTATGACGATCTTCAACAAAGCGTTAAAGCTGTAATGGAAAAAATATCTGCATCTGTTTCAACAGAAACTGTATCTGCAGTTTCTCAAGACAGCACCGAAAATCAACCTCAAAACGGTACAAAACAGGACAGCAATGAAGAAATAAGTAAGACCCAAAATTCTAATCAAGCTGAAACCAAAGTAAAGGATGCAAAAACAGACAATGCTAAGGAAACTTCTGTAAAGGAAACTCTTGGTACAGCCGATAATAATAAAGATACAGTAAATAATCAGCCGACAGTACCAAATAATCAAACCCAGGCTGATTTGAAATCAAATACTGTTTCAAAGGCTGATAAAACGCTTCCTGTAAGTAAAAACGAGATAGTTAACCAGGTAATTGAAAAGGCTAAGGTTTTGACAAACGGTGAAAAATCTGAAATGATAATCGATTTGAAGCCTGATTCACTTGGTAAGCTCTCATTAAAGGTAATAACCGAACGTGGAATTGTTACTGCTCAGTTTATTGCAGAAAGTCAGCAGGTAAAACAAGTTCTTGAAAGTAACATGCAGCTTCTTAAGGATTCACTTGAAAAGCAGGGCTTAGCGGTTCAGAATTTCAGTGTTTCAGTGGGTCAGCAGAACAGTGAACGCAGTTTCGGAAGAAATGACGGTTATTCTCAGGAAAACAAAACATCAGCCAACAAGGTAGGCGGCTTAGGTCAAGGAAGGATTACAACTGTTGAAGAAGTAAGCAGTTCAACCCAAAGAATAAATCCGTATGACTGGACAAACAGCAAAATAAATCTTACAGCATAGGAGGTGTAAATAATGGCAGTAACTGATATTTCTAATTCACAGACTATTGAACAAATAATACAAAAAACAGCAAACCAGACATCAAATAGAAATACAGGGCAGCTCGGTAAACAGGATTTCCTTACTCTTCTTGTAACGCAGCTCAGATACCAGGATCCGCTTAATCCTACTGATGACAAGGAATTCATCGGACAGATGGCACAGTTCAGTTCACTTGAACAAATGCAGAACATGAGCAGCAGTATGACTCAGTCACAGGGATTCTCACTGATAGGAAAGCATGTTGAAGGTACCTTGACTGATGAAGAAACAAATAAGACCAGCGGTATTTCAGGCACAGTTACCAGCGTAAAGGTAAAAGAAGGAAAGACTTATGTAGTTGTAAAAGGTAAAGATGTTCCCATTGAAAACATCACTTCGGTTAGTGATGCAAGAGGGTCAGCGGATACCAGCATTTCAACCTATACAAATCTTATTGGTTATAGCGCCAAAGGAGCTGTATATGACCCAACTACCGGTGATATTATCGATGTCAGCGGTGATGTAAAATCCATTGAAAAGGGAGCATATGAGGACTATGCAGTTATGGATAATGTCAAGGTTAAGGTTTCCGGCTATATAGACGGTGATGATATTACAACTGGCAGGGAACGAATTAAGGCTTATCTTGAAGCTGCTAAGAATGGTACAGACAAGGAGGTAACACTAATAATCAAGGATGCTGATACAGGCACAGAAGTTCCCGTTAAGGCAAAACTTAGAAGCTATAGTGTTAATGAAGATGGATCCATTGGTGATGTTGTACTTGATGATGTTTATGTACCGGTTGAAAGTATTTACTCAGTAAGTCCAAAAACTACTACAACAGGCACCTCAGGTACAGGCACCTCGGGTACGGGTACTTCAGGTACAGGTACTTCAGGTACAGGCACCTCAGGTACAGGCACCTCAGGTACAGGCACCTCGGGTACAGGTACTTAAGATTCTGGTTCAGCCAGCTAAAGTTATGATTTATAAAGAGGGTGCAAAAATGGTAATTAACAACAACGGTTTTTTAAACAGAATAAATAATGTGCCTGGCTTTAACAACCAACCTGTGAAAGAAAAGCAGGTACAGAATCAAAGTGATTTTGGAAATATCCTGAAGGAAAAAGTCGAGCAACAGCAGGAGGTCAAGTTTTCAAAACATGCTGAATTAAGGCTTCAATCACGAAACATACAGCTTTCAGACCAGCAGAAGGAAAAAATAAACCAGGCAGTTAAAAAAGCTGAACTTAAGGGTGTCAAGGATTCACTTGTTTTGATGGACAACATGGCTTTTGTTGTAAATGTAAGGAATAAGACAGTTATTACAGCAGTTAACAATGAAGAACTAAAGTCAAATGTTTTTACAAATATTGACGGAGCAGTAATAGCATAACTAAAAAATTACAGTAGCCGGACCCTTTCGGGAGGCTACCTATTCCGGAATGATGGAAGGAATAGAACAGTATAAAGCTGAAGGAGGTCGTTTAACTATGATGAGATCAATGTTCTCCGGTGTTTCGGGACTTTCCGCTCACCAGGCGAAGATGGACGTCATTGGTAATAACGTAGCAAATGTTAACACAGTCGGCTTTAAATCAGGAAGAGTAACCTTCCAGGAAATTTTCAGCCAGACTACTAAGGGTGCAGGAGCACCTGACGCTGCAACCGGCAGAGGCGGAACAAACCCAATGCAGGTTGGACTTGGTATCGGCGTAGGAAGTATTGATACTATTACAACAAGAGGAAGTGTTCAAAGAACGGACAACCCTACAGATATGTCAATAGATGGTGATGGATTCTTTATTCTGCAGGGCGGAAGTGGAGATACATTCAGATTTTCCAGAGCAGGTAACTTCGGTATAGACAAGCTTGGAAACCTGGTTTCCGGTAGCGGACTGAATGTAATGGGTTGGCAGAGTTATAAGACAAATTCTGATGGATCGTATACATTCGATACTGAAAAGCCAATTGAACCAATAAATTTGTATTCAGATGCAGCTAATGGTAATAAGCGTATTATAGCTGCCAAAGCTACTAAAAATGCTTTATTTTCTGGAAACTTAGATTCAACCAAGCCTGTTATTGATACAACAGCTACACCTATAACTGCAACTTCAACACCACAGTTTTCGGTTCCGGTAACAGTATATGACAGCCTGGGAAACAATTATAAAGTAACGCTTAATTTCTTTAAAACAGGTATTACTGCAGGTAATTCGACAGCCACACCACCAACTTTGACAACAACCGACTGGACATGGACAATTACTTCTCCAGCTAATATGACAGGAGGAGTAGGAGGTACACCTCCTGTGTCGGGTATGGCAAGCGGAAAAATAACCTTTGACTCAACTGGTAAATTGACTGCTTCATCAGCTACTACCGCAGATGTTAAATTTTCTCCGACCGCTACAACAACTGGTGCTGATCCGTTTACAGTAAAATTTGATTTTGCACAGATTAGCATGTTTGATGCAGATTCATCTGTTAAGCCTAAGAATGTTGATGGTTATCCGACAGGTAACCTTGTTACATTCAGTGTAGGCGGAGACGGAATACTTACCGGTATATACAGCAACGGACAGCAGCAGCCGCTTGGAATGGTTGCTCTGGCAAGCTTCGAAAACCCTGCAGGTTTGCAGAAGGTTGGAGAAAATATGTACATACCGACCACAAACTCGGGTGACTTCAAGAAGGGTGTAAAAGCAGGGGCTGAAGGTACAGGAAAAATTAATCCGGGTACCTTGGAAATGTCAAACGTTGACCTCTCAAAGGAATTTACCGATATGATAGTTACACAGAGAGGCTTCCAGGCAAACAGCAGAATAATTACAACCTCTGATGAAATGCTACAGGAATTGGTTAACTTAAAGAGATAACACAATAAATTTTAGTTAAGGTTAAGTGTCAAAAATGGTGCTTAACCTTAACTGTTAATTAAATTTAGAAATAAATAGCTGAATTCCCTATTTTAGTGCTGCAAAATTTGCAAAAAAACAATATTTCTATTGAGTTTTTGGGGTAAAAATATTATGATTAATGTGAAAAGGTTAAATGGGTCGAGTTTTGTCCTTAATTGTGAACTCATTGAGACTGTTGAAGCTACTCCCGATACTGTAATTACAACAGTAGACGGCAGAAAGTACGTAGTGGCCAACTCGGTTGATGATGTAATTGAAAAAGTGATACAATATAAAAGTAGAATATTGTCATGTAATAAAACATGTTAATTGCCTTATAGATAATTTGGTTTTGTGAAGTATTTACTCAAAAGATAAAGGGGGCATAAGTTTTGGAGGGAAAGGGAAGTTTCTTCATACTTATAATAATAGTAGCACTTCTTACCATAACCCTTGCTGTTCTCGCAGGATTTCTTCTTCTGGGAGGAGGGGGTTCTTCTAATTCGTCCAGCCAAACAACAGTGCAAATACAGACGCAGCTTCCAATGCCTGAAGACAGCGAACTGACAAATAAAATATTGTTCGAAGAAAAGAAATATTTTAATTTGAAACCTACGGGTGATGCAAAATCGGTTATACGTTTAAATGTTCAAATCTCTTATAAAACAAAGGTAAGCGGCATAAAGGATGTAGCAAAAAAGATTGAAGATTATGACAGTGAAATGAAGGAAGTTATAAATACATATTTCCAGGGTCTGACCTATGAGGATGTTCAGCAAAAGGACATTAAGGAAAAATCTAAAGAAGACCTGATGAAGCTGCTTAATGAGCTTTTACTGAAAAATGAAAAAGACGCAAAAGAGAATAAAATAATTTATAAAATCAGTTATCCTGATTGGTTTTACCAATAAAGAGGGGTGATGTAAGTGGGAGATATTCTATCTCAAAATGAAATAGATGAACTGCTTAAAGCCCTGAATACTGGTGAAGTTGATGTTCAACAGATGCAGACAACCACTCAGGAAAAAAAGGTTAGAAATCATGACTTCAGGCGGCCAAGTAAGTTTGCGAAGGATCAGCTTAAAACAATGCAGATTATCCACGATACATATGCAAGACTGGTAACTAACTTCCTTTCAGGATATCTGAGAACATTGGTACAAGTTGATTATATGTCGGTTGAGGAACTTTCATATTATGAATTCAATAACTCAATATCAAATCCTGTAATTCTTGCTGTAGTTGATTTTGCACCATTAACAGGATCGATAATTTTTGAAATGTCTCCTGCCGTTGCCTTTGCACTTGTTGACAGAATACTTGGAGGCAGAGGTACTTCAATTGAAAAGATAAGAGGCTTCACTGAAGTAGAAATTGCAATAATTGAAAGAATTATAATTCAAATACTTAACCTAATGAGAGAGCCTTGGGAGAATGTAGTTTCTATAAGGCCACGGCTTGAAAAGATCGAAACCAATGCGCAGTTTGCTCAGATTATATCGCCAAATGAACGTGTTGCTCTTATAACCTTGAGTACAAGGGTAGGCGAAGTGGAAGGCATGATAAATATCTGTATTCCGCATTTGGTGGTTGAACCTATACTGCCAAAGTTAAGCACACGATATTGGTTTTCAACAGTAGAAAAGGAAACGTCCAAAGAGACAAGAGAATCGATAGAGCTAAAAATTGAAAACACTATAGTTCCGGTAAAGGCAATTCTAGGAAAGACGACAATAAATGTCAATGAATTTATTGAACTGCAGCCGGGGGATGTAATATCATTGGATACTGCCGTGAATGGTGACCTCGAAATAATGGTAGGAGATCTTCACAAGTTTTACGGCAAACCAGGTGTCAGAAAGAGTAAAGTTTCTATAAAGATTACGGATGTTATTAGAAGGGAGGATGATTAATATGGGAGACATGTTATCACAGGCAGAAATAGATGCTTTGTTAAACGGTACTCCTCTGTCCGACACTTCTGAAGGCGGTAACGACGCAGGAGAAGACTTGTCATCACAGGAAAAGGATGCTTTGGGTGAGATAGGCAATATAAGCATGGGAACCTCAGCCACAACTCTTTTTACACTACTTGGCCAAAAGGTTTTAATTACTACACCGAAGGTTTCTGTAACAACATGGGACGAAATGCAAAAAGAGTATTCATCCCAAATGGTTGCCGTAAGGGTTGAGTACACCCAGGGATTGGTTGGTACAAACCTCCTGCTGATGAATGAAAATGATGTAAAAATTATTACCGACCTTATGATGGGCGGTGACGGTACAAACACTGCCGGAGATCTTACCGACCTTCACCTGAGTGCCATAAGTGAAGCTATGAATCAGATGGTAGGCTCTTCAGCAACTTCAATGTCTTCAATGTTTGGTAACAGAATAGATATATCTCCGCCAAAAGCTTTTACAATGAGTTTTGACACAGATAACCCATATGCAGTTTTTCAGAGTGATATGGATAGGTTCGTTAAAATATCATTCAGAATGGAGATAGGAAACCTTATTGATAGTGAAATAATGCAATTACTTCCTATCAGTTTTTCAAAGGAGCTTGTTACCAACCTTCTTAACATGGATGTAAGCGGTTCAAGTATCCCAGCGCCAGGCGCCAATAAACAGCAAGTGGCTCCGCCGCAGCAACCACAGTCAATGCCGGCTCAGCCTTCTGTAGAAACACCTCAGATGAGTTCCAATGACATTTATGGGACGATGGAAGCTGATGCAGGTTATTCAAGGTCTTATGAGGCTCCAAGGCCAAGAGAACATGTAAATGTACAGCCTGCCCAATTCCAGTCATTTGATGACAGCAGGATAATGATTGAAAAGAAAAACATAAGCCTTATAATGGATGTTCCATTACAGGTTACTGTTGAACTTGGAAGGACTCATAAGCTTATAAGAGAAATACTTGAATTCGGTCCGGGTTCAATAATAGAACTTGACAAGCTTGCCGGTGAACCGGTTGATATAATGGTAAACGGTAAGCCAATTGCAAAAGGAGAAGTAGTAGTAATTGATGAAAGCTTTGGTGTAAGAATAACAGACATAATTCATCCATCAAAAAGACTCTAAAATTGAACTAAAATTCATTAAAATAATTGAGACTGCCATATAAGCATTAAGGATTTCATCAAATAAATAACTAACTTAACAGACAGCTGATGTAGCCATAATTGATGCAAAAAGCAGTTTTCAACAAACATCTTTATAAGGAGAGGGATACATAATGGGAAAGAGGATACTTATTGTCGATGATGCGGCATTCATGAGAATGATGATCAAGGATATCCTTAGTAAAAATGGATATGAAATTGCAGGGGATGCAGAAAATGGTGCGAGGGCCATACAACAGTACAAAGACTTAATCCCTGACCTTGTAATAATGGATATTACAATGCCTGAAGTAGACGGCATACAGGCAGTTAAGGAAATAAAGAAAATTAATGGGGACGCAAAGATTATAATGTGTTCAGCAATGGGTCAGCAGGCAATGGTTATTGAGTCTATACAGGCAGGTGCCAGAGACTTTATTGTTAAGCCATTCCAGGCAGAGCGTGTTGTTGAAGCAGTCAAAAAAGTGCTTGGTTAAAACAGAATTGGGGTCATAAATTAATGGGTGATTTTATAATTCAGACACTTGGCATTTTATTAGCTTTTGGCTCAGTTCTATTCCTTGCGGTTATTACAACCAAATATATTGGCCGTAAGTCTAAAAAATCATCAAAAGGCCAGTATATAAACATTGTCGAAACCATAAGCCTTGGGATGGATAAACAGATACACCTTATGAAGGTGGGGGAAGAATTTGTTCTTGTCGCTACTGCAGGAAAAAGTATAAATTATTTGACGACAATAAAACTTGATGCTTCAGAAGTTGAAGAAAAGGCTTCTAAAAACGAAGGAGCCTTTGAATTCAAAGGTTTTCTTGAAAAGTACATTCAAGGGTTTAAAAAGAAGACGGAAAAGAAAAAACAGGAACCTGAAATTAGCAATATTGATACTGGAAGATTTTCAGGAGGGGATGTTTTTAAATCCAATTTAAGCAGATTAAGATCATTGTCAGAAAATAAGATTGATAAACAGAATAGCGAAGGCAGGGGTCTCGATACAAATGATAAATAAACGAAGATGTCTACAAATAATTATTGTTTTAGCAGTAATAGTTATTTCCACATCGGTAGCTTATGCGGAACCAACTATTACGCTTCCAAAAGTATTTGATCCGGCGCAGACGCCTAAGGAGACTGCTACGACCATACAGGTTCTTCTGATGATAACTGTTTTGGCGTTGGCTCCATCAATATTAATAATGATGACTTCGTTTACAAGAATAATAATTGTGCTGTCTTTCTTAAGGAATGCCCTGGGAACTCAGCAGATGCCGCCGAATCAAGTTTTGATTGGGCTAGCTTTGTTTTTGACGTTGTTTACTATGATGCCTATTGGAACGCAGATTTATAACGAAGCGTACAAACCTTATACCCAAAGTCAGTTGTCACCAGACCAGGCATATACAAAGGCAGCTGATTCCATAAAGGGTTGGATGCTGAAGCAAATGGGATCTAAAGAAAAGGAAAAGGATCTGGCAATGTTTGCTTCACTTTCTGGTTTAAAACCGAATCAAATGCAAAAGGATAAGCTCCCGTTGCATGTTGTTATACCTGCATTTTTGATAAGTGAACTAAAAACGGCTTTTATAATGGGTTTTATAATTTTTATACCGTTTTTGGTAATCGATATGGTTGTTTCAAGTGTCCTGATGTCTATGGGAATGATGATGCTACCTCCTATAATGATATCACTGCCGTTTAAAATACTACTCTTTATACTGGTAGACGGATGGAGGCTGGTTTCTCAAACGCTGGTAAGCGGATTTGTATGATAGATAAAGGAACTTCAATCAGGAGGCATTGTTTATGGATCAGGGTATTGTAATTGATATAGCTCAAAGCGCTCTTAGAACAATAATTCTTGTATCTGCTCCTGTACTTGGATTGAGCCTTATTGTAGGCTTAGCCATAAGTATTTTTCAGGCTACTACACAGATACAGGAACAGACACTTTCTTTTGTACCGAAAATAGTATCTGTAGTAGCTGCACTTGCTCTTTTTGGATCATGGATGTTAAACACATTAATAACGTTTACACAGCATTTATTCATGAATATGAATAATTATATAAAATAGTTTTTACAAAAGATTAAGAGAAGTTCGTGGGGGTTGGAATGTGGAGATACCACTGGGTATAGCTTTTAACGGAATAGATGCATTCCTTCTTATTCTGGTAAGAATGACAGGCTTGTTTGTAATTGCACCTATATTCGGAAGACGTAATATACCTGCATATTTAAAGGTTGGTTTTGCACTTTTAACATCGTTTATTTTAGTAAATTTAATAAAATTACCGCCTCTTAATTATACCAATGTTTTGGAATATATGTTTTTGGTTATTAAGGAGTTTTTAGTCGGTATTACATTGGGCTATGTGGCATATCTGCTTTTTACAGCAGTTCATCTTGCTGGTCAGATAATAGATATGCAGATTGGCTTTGGTATGGTAAATGTAATGGATCCTATGAGCAATATGCAGGTTCCGGTTACAGCAAATTTTTATTTTATAATAAGCATGCTTATGTTTTTATCAATGAATGGTCATTTGATGCTTATCGGAGGGTTATTTGACAGTTATAAGCTTGTTCCATTAGGAGGGGCTGTTTTTAGCGACAAGCTTATGAATGATATAATCAGGGTTTTTGGTGAGGCTTTTGCCTTGGGTTTTAAAATAAGTGCACCAATTGTTGCAGCAATATTAATTACAGATATTGCGCTAGGTATAATATCAAGATCAATGCCTCAAATAAATGTTTTTGTTGTTGGAATGCCGCTCAAAATTGTATTGGGGCTGCTGGTTGTTATTATAACCATACCGATGTTCATTTCTATTGTTGACGTTATAAGCAACGGTATGAAAAGCAATATAATGACGTTTATAAAGGACCTGGCGCCATGAAAAACATATATTTTTGGATTTTAAACATTGCTATGGCTGCTTATGAAAAAGTAAAAAGTCTTGTTACAATGTTACTGTTTAGTGTACAGCATAAGCGCACAATTGATTTGCAGCTTTTTGCAGGTGATAGCGGCGATAAAACAGAAAAAGCAACACCAAAAAAGAGAAAAGATGCAAGAGAAAAAGGCCAGGTTTTACAAAGCAAGGAAATTAACACCGCTCTGCTTTTGCTTTCAGTATTTTTAGGAGTAAAACTCTTCGGTGGATACATATATAACTCGATATCATTATTTTTGAAAACCTTGATAACTGAATATGCAAAAACAAGCGATACATTTTCTATCAGTACGGTATATAAGATATTTGCCGAAATAGGAACGATACTCTTGAAAACAATGGGACCGCTGCTGGCAATAGCACTTGTGACTTCACTGATTGTTGAATATGCGCAGGTAGGCTTTCTTTTTACGATGAAAACGCTTGGATTTAAGTTTGACCGTATCAACCCATTAAAAGGCATTAAAAGAATGTTTTCAATGCGGTCATTGGTGGAACTGCTTAAATCAATTATTAAGGTCATAATAGTAGGATTTGTAGCTTACTCGTACATGGCAGGGGAAACGATAAAGGTACTCAACCTTGCAAGAATGGATATTATAAGCGTTGCATTATACATAGTGCAAGCATCACTAGGGGTTGCAATAAGAATCTGCATTGCATTGGTAATAATTGCAGCTTTGGATTACCTGTACCAATGGTGGGACTTTGAAAAGGGTTTGAAAATGACTAAACAGGAAGTCAAGGAAGAGTATAAGCAAATGGAAGGAAACCCTGAAATAAAGTCAAAGATCAAGCAAAAACAGCGCCAGATATCAATGAGAAGAATGCTTCAGGATGTGCCAAAAGCGGATGTAGTTATAACAAACCCAACACATTTTGCGGTGGCCATAAGATATGATGAAAAGAAATCGGCAGCTCCTATAGTTACAGCTAAAGGCCAGGATTTTATGGCAATGCGGATTAAGGAAGTCGCAAAGGAAAACAAGATTGAAATTGTTGAAAACAAACCGCTTGCAAGAACGCTATATAGTACTGTTAATATAGGGGAAGCAATACCGCCTGAACTTTATCAGGCAGTAGCAGAGGTTCTTGCATTCGTTTACAGTATAAAGGGAAAAGAAAGAGCAGGGTAATAAGGGCAATTGAGAATGAAAAATTGAGAATTGAGAATTAAAAGACAGTAAAGGCAATTGAGAATTGAGAATTAAAAGATAGTAAGGCAAATAAAGAATTGAGAAATTAAGAGATTAGAAACCTATTGATAATTGAAATTGAGAAGTTGAGATGTTTTTACATTCTCCATTCTCAATTATCAATTCTCAATTTTACTAAAGATACGGGGGAAGTGATTAAGTGCGGTTTAAGCTTGGTGATATTTCAGTTGCCGTTATAGTTGTATTTATTGTACTTATAATTATACTCCCTCTGCCAAGCGGAATACTGGATATATTTTTGGCACTTAATATCTCTGTTTCGGTTGTTTTGCTGCTTAATGCGGTTTATACCAAAAGTGCACTTGAAATGTCGATATTTCCATCACTGTTGCTTATTACGACACTTTTCAGGCTTTCACTAAACATTACTGCAGCTAAGTTAATATTGTCGGACGGAGAACCAGGCGAAGTCATAGAGAGTTTCGGAAACTTTGTAGCTAGAGGAAGCCCGGTTGTCGGGTTTATCATATACCTGATTATTATGATAGTCCAGTTCATGGTTATTACGAAAGGCTCCGAGAGGGTTGCAGAAGTTGCAGCAAGATTTACCCTCGATGCTATGCCCGGTAAGCAGATGGCAATAGATGCGGACTTGAATGCTGGCTTGATATCTGAGGTAGAAGCGAAACAAAGAAGAAGCACTATACAGCGCGAAGCTGATTTTTACGGAGCAATGGATGGTGCCAGCAAGTTCGTAAAGGGAGATGCAATTGCAGGTATATTAATTACCTTTATAAATATAATCGGTGGTTTGATTGTAGGAATGGTCATCAGAAGTGAAGACTTGTCAGTGGCACTTGCCAAGTATACCATACTTACAATTGGGGACGGTTTGGTAAGCCAGATACCCGCACTTATGATATCGACTGCAACAGGTATAATTGTTACCAGAGCTGCATCTGATTCAAATTTAAGTACCGATCTTTTGAAGCAGATGTTTACCAATCCGAGAGTTTTGTTTATAGCAGCAGGTCTTTGCTGTGTTTTGGCCTTGTTCCTGCCGACAATACCGTTTCTTGTACTTGCTGGTATACTGATTTTTGTAGGTTATAGCATGTCAAAACAGCAAAAAAAGGCAATAAAAGAAGAAGAGGTATTGGTACAGGAGAACGAAGTAGAAGAAATCAGAAAACCGGAAAATGTTGTGTCTTTGCTGCAGGTTGACCCAATAGAGCTTGAATTCGGATATGGGATTATCCCTCTTGCAGATGTGAACCAGGGAGGAGATCTCCTTGACAGGGTTGTAATGATAAGAAGACAGTTAGCTCTTGAACTCGGAATGATAGTACCAATAATCCGTTTAAGAGATAATATACAGTTAAATCCAAACGAATACCTTATTAAGATAAAAGGGGTAGAGATAGCAAAGGGTGAACTTATCCTTGACCATTATATGGCGATGAACCCCGGAATGGTAGAAGAAGAAATTGAGGGTATAAAGACAACTGAACCTGCATTCGGATTACCTGCTACCTGGATAAACGAAACACAAAGGGACAGGGCTGAAATGCTTGGCTACACAGTAGTCGATCCACCATCAATTATTGCTACTCACCTTACTGAAATTGTAAAGAAGTTTGCGCAGGAGTTGACCGGAAGACAGGAAGTTCAGACGCTTATAGATAATGTAAAACAGAATTATCCGGCAATAGTTGATGAACTTGTACCAAAGGTTATGACTGTCGGAGAGATACAAAAGGTACTTACAAATCTCTTAAAGGAAGGCGTTTCTATAAGAGATATGGTAACTATAATGGAAACACTTGCAGACTATGCCCCGGTATCGCATGATCCTGATATTCTGACAGAGTATGTAAGACAGGCTCTGGGAAGGGCTATATCGAAAAAATTTATAAATGACAGCAAGACTAGTGTTATTACACTTGATCCCAAGCTAGAACAGGTAATTATGGATTCTGTACAGAAAACAGAGCATGGAACTTATATTACACTTGAACCGGGAACATCCAACAATATACTAAGCAGCCTTTCAAAACAGGTGCAGAAGCTTTCACAGCTCGGTCAACAACCGATAGTGCTTGCATCACCAATTGTCAGGTTATATTTTAAAAGGCTTTCTGAACAATCAGTACCTGGTTTGGTAGTACTATCATATAATGAGCTTGACCCAAGTGTTGAAGTACAATCAGTAGGGATGGTGAGTATCTAGAGATGAAAATCAGGCGTTACATGGGTAAGAATACCCAGGAAGCTATACTAAAAGTTAAAATGGATCTAGGGTCTGACGCCGTCATTTTAAACACCCGTAAGGTTAAGCAAAAAGGGCTTTTTAAGCTTTTCTCAAAGCCTATGGTTGAAGTACTTGCCGCAGTAGATGACGATTATGGTACAACTAAAGAAAAGGTCAGGAAGGAAGATATAAAGCCTGAACCGGTTAAAGTTGTTCAGCCATCGATAAATGTACGGGCAGAAACAACAGAGAGTGCTGTTGTTTCAGAACCAGTTAAGGATGCAAAGATATCCCAGCTTGAAAACAAAGTACAAAATATGGAAGCTATGCTTTCAAAAATATATGATACTATGAGCAGCGGTCAGAAAATTGCGGAAGAAGAAGTGACCGAAACCGCTCCTGATAAGGTGTCACAGTTTTTTTACAACAACCTTATAAAAAATGAAGTTGAAGCATCTATAGCTGATAAAATACTTCAAACTGTAAATGAAAAGCTTGGAAACAGTACAAGTGTAAATGATACGGCTTCATTAATGTTTAATATAATAAACGGAATGCTTGGAAAATCTGAGCCAATAACATTAAAAGAAGATGGTAAACCAACTGTAGTTATTTTTGTAGGGCCGACTGGAGTAGGAAAAACTACAACTCTTGCCAAAATTGCAGCTACATTTGCATTACACAATAAAAAGAAGGTAGGAATGATAACTGCTGATACTTATAGGATAGCTGCTGTCGAACAGCTTAAGACTTATGCCGAAATCCTTGGAACACCCGTATCTGTCATATACTCACCTTCGGAAATCAAGGCCGCAATAGATCAACATTCAGACAAGGATTTAATACTTATAGATACTCCCGGCAGAAGCCACACAAATAAAGCTCAATTTGAAGAATTAAAGACCCTGGTAGCTGCATCGGAAGCAGACGAGCTTTATCTGGTGTTGAGTGCTACTACAAGCAACAGAAACGTTCAGGAGATACTTAATAATTACAGCTTTTTAGAAAACTACAAGCTTATATTTACCAAGCTTGACGAAACAGTTATTAACGGAGTAATCCTTAATACTAAATATTTTACAGGAAAAAGCCTGTCATATGTTACTAATGGACAAAGTGTACCGGATGATATTGAGGATGTCAACACAGGCAAAATTACCAAGTCTTTATTGGGGAGCATACAATAATGAAGGATCAGGCTGAAAAACTAAGGCAGATAATTGAAAACCTAAAGCTTAAACAAGCTGCCATACAGCAGGAAGTTCCCCCTGTTCCTGTAAAAAGGAATGCAAGGGTAATTACAGTTACCAGCGGAAAAGGCGGAGTTGGAAAAACCAATGTTACTGTGAATCTTGCAATTGCATTAAGTCAGCTTGGCTTAAGGGTTACAATACTTGATGCAGATTTCGGACTTGCAAATATTGATGTCTTGTTCGGCATTATTCCCAAGAACACGCTTGTTGATGTTATTTACGGTAAAAAGAATATATTTGAAGTGCTGAGTGACGGCCCGAACAATATAAAGTTTATATCAGGCGGGTCGGGTGTAGAAGATCTTGTAAAGCTGGACAAACAACAGGTTGAGAAATTTGTTGAAAACATAGCTCTTCTTGACAAGCTGTCGGATATTATACTTATTGATACTGCAGCAGGTTTATCGGATCATGTAATGAGCTTTGTAATGGCAGCAGATGAAGTGCTTCTTATTACCACACCTGAACCAACCTCAATTACCGATGCATATGCACTGGTTAAAATGGTTGCAAACAGGGATAAGGAAAAAAAGATTCAAGTCATCGTAAATAGAGCCGAAAGTGAATATGAGGCAAATGATATTATGAATAAGCTTTCAATGGTAGCAGACAGATTCTTAAATCTGAAACTCATGCCATTTGGATACATAATGCAGGATGAGAATGTAATGAGAGCAGTAAAAATGCAGCAGCCGTTTTCTTTAAGTTTTCCGAAAAGTGCCGCAACAAAATCAATAACTGAAATTTCAAAAAAGATTGCACAGATCGGCGAAGAAAAAATAGATAACGGAAGTACCGGAATTAAAGGATTTATTGGGAGACTGCTGAGATTTACAAATACGTAAGATAAACATCCATTAATTATGGATAAAGGATGGTGTGATTATGACACTTTCCGATATTAAGCCTGGAACCAAGCTTGAAATTGAAATGACAGACCATTTGGGAAAAAGAACCGGGCCTGTATTGGTAAGCGAATTGGAATGGATTGAAAGCGATGGTACTCTTTGTATAGCAGCACCTATTCATGAAGGACTTGTCTACCCCATAAGAGTGGGTACCTTGATGAATTTGTACTTCTATTGTGAGAATGAGTTGTTTACATGTAGTGCGGTTGTAATGAGCAGATACATTAAAGATAATCTGCCACTGCTCAACATACAGACAACAAGTTCTTTAGAAAAGATTCAAAGAAGGCAGTATTACAGGTTTGAATATTCACTGCCGGTGGAATATAAAATTGTAGAAACATTAAATTCAGAGACTAATGAGCCCATTCCTTTTTGTAAGACAATTACAAGGGATATAGGAGGCGGTGGTGTCAGTATTCTGGTAATTGATAAAGCACAATTAAAAAATGTTGTGGAATGTCGACTAAGCATTAGTGAAGAAAAGACGGTAAGCTTCTTTGGAGAAGTGGTAAGAGTAACAAAACTAAGTAATGAGGAAAAATATAACTATAATATTGGTATTTCTTTTAGTAAAATAGAGAATAAGGACAGGGAGGAAATAATAAAGTTTATTTTTCAGCAACAAAGAAAACTCATTAATAAAGGATTGATATAATGTCTTCCGTAAACAACAAAGCAATAAAAGTTCTAGTAGTCGATGATTCATCTTTTATGCGGAAAGTAATAACAGATATACTTGCAAACAACAATGATATTGAAGTTGCAGCTACTGCAAAAAATGGTCTTGAAGCTATTGAATTAGCAGAAAAGCTTAAGCCTGATGTCATAACCCTTGATATAGAAATGCCTGTTATGGATGGGTTGAGCTGCCTTAAAGCTTTGATGGAAAAGGATTTTATACCTGTTATAATGCTCAGCAGTCTTACCAAAGAGGGTGCTGATTGCACAATTGAAGCATTGGGATACGGAGCCGTTGATTTTATTACAAAGCCAAGGAACATATTTGATATGTCTGGTGAAGAAAAGCAGCAGGAGATTGTTTTCAAAGTTAAAACTGCAGCCAGACTGAAAGGTAGAAAAAAGACAGTTACTAAAATTCCAATCCCTATAAAAGGGTCCAGGGATATAGGCAATATAAAAAATAGAGATAGTACGCTGGAGTATCTCGTAGCAATTGGAACATCTACCGGAGGACCGAAAGCATTGCAGAATGTGGTGCCTTTCATCCCGGAAAGCGTACCGGCAGCACTTTTAATAGTTCAGCATATGCCTCGGGGCTTTACAAAATCACTTGCAGAAAGACTTGATTCAATTAGTCAGATAAGGGTCAAGGAGGCAGAGGATGGCGATATTGTTAGAGCAGGTTGGGCATATATAGCTCCAGGTGGAAATCATATGCTGGTTGAAAAGCTGCAGTCGGGTGAAATAAAAATAAAGCTTTCAAATGCAGAACCAATAGGTGGTCATAGACCTTCAGTAAATGCAATGATGGTCTCAGTAGCTGACCTTGAATTTGAAAACACAGTAGGTGTCATAATGACAGGCATGGGTGCAGATGGTAGTGAAGGCATTGTTAATATAAAGAAACGAAGTAATGGGTATATAATTGCCCAGGATGAAGAATCATGTGTGGTTTATGGTATGCCTAAGATGGCAGTACAGACTGGTGTAGTAGATGCAGTTGTGCCACTTAATCAAATATCAAATGAGATAATTAGAATCGTGGGGGTGCGTGTATAATGGATATGAGCCAATATCTGGAGATCTTTATTGAGGAGTCTAAGGAACATTTGCAGAATATGAACCAATCACTTCTGCAGTTGGAAAAAGACCCGGGAGATACATCAGTTTTAAATGAAATATTCAGAGCAGCACATACTTTAAAGGGAATGTCGGGTACAATGGGTTTCAATAGTATGCAAAAACTCACACATACCATGGAAGATGTGCTTCAGGCTTTAAGAAACAGTGAAATAAAGGCAACACCAAATCTTGTGGATTTAATGTTTAAATGTCTTGATGCGCTTGAGAAGTATGTAGATAGTGTAGTTAATACAGGTTCTGAAGGTGATCAGGACAATACAGCTATTATTGAAGGTCTTAAAGATGCTAAAAACAGTAATGGCCAAGCTGAGCCGGAAAAACCTGTACAAGCTGCTGCTCAACCAGTTTCCGCAGCTCCTGCAACAGTTGACAATGAACATTCTACTGCCAATTTTACACTTAATGAATATGATATGAATGTTATAAGCAAGGCTTACAGCATGGATATGTTTGCATATAAAATAACCATGGTACTTAATAAAGGATGTCTTTTGAAATCAGCAAGGTCATTTATTATATTCCAGACGCTGGAACGTTATTCAGAAATAATCAAGTCCCAGCCCAAGGTGGAAGACATTGAAGATGAAAAGTTTGATTTTGAATTTACTGTTGTCGTGATTTCAAAGGAAAGTCAAGAGTTATTGGAAAAAGAGCTTAACTCTATTGCTGAAGTTGAACAGGTCATAATAACCAAAATTGAGGCCGGTACAGCTCCAGTTGAACAAATCACTGCCACAGCAAGTGCAGAAATTTCTGCTGAAAAGCCGGAGGTTCAAAAAGACACACAAACAGATGCCCAGAAACAGAATTCTGCAGCTAAAAAGACTGCTGGAAAAACTGTAAGAGTAGATATAAACCGTCTTGACAACCTTATGAATCTTGTCAGTGAATTGATTATTATCAAAACAAGACTTGACGGTATTAAGGAAAATGAACAAAGAGATGATTACGGCGAAGCTATAGAATATCTTGAAAGAATCACTACTAACCTTCATGATGCAGTAATGAAAGTTAGAATGGTTCCTGTAGAAACTGTATTTAACAGATTCCCACGAATGATTAGAGATATATCCAAAGATCTAGGCAAGGAAATAGACTTAATTATGTCAGGTGAAGAGACTGAACTTGACAGAACTGTTATAGATGAAATAGGTGATCCTCTGATTCACTGCCTGAGAAATTCAGTTGACCATGGTATAGAGTCACCGCAAAGAAGGCGTGAACTTGGCAAATCTGAAATAGGTACAATTAATCTTAGAGCATACCAGGCAGGAAACAACGTTATTATTGAGGTTCAGGATGACGGAAGCGGTATTGACGTTGATAGAGTAAAGAAAAAGGCTCTTGAAAGAGGAGTTATTACTGAAAACGCGGCAAAGACAATGTCTAAAAAGGATTTTGTAGATTTACTGTTCAAACCAAGCTTCAGTACTGCAGAAAAGGTTACAGATCTCTCGGGAAGAGGCGTTGGGTTGGATGTTGTTAAGACTAAAATAGAAGCTTTGGGCGGTAATGTTGAAGTTGAAACCGAGCAGGGCAAGGGAAGCAGGTTTATAATTAGGCTGCCTCTTACACTTGCAATTATACAAGCTCTTATGGTGAGTGTAGGTGACGAAAAATATGCCATACCGCTAAGTAATGTACATAAAATCCAGTACGTTTCTCCAAGTGAAATTAAGATGGTTCAACAGCAGGAGGTTATCCTTTACAGAAATAATGTTGTTCCAATAATAAGGCTGAACAAGGTACTTGATGTTGAAGGTGAGGAAAAAACCCCGAAACAGCTTACTATAGTAATCATTAAAAAAGGTGAAAAACTTTCAGGTTTCCTTGTTGATACATTCATGGGACAGCAGGAAATAGTTATTAAATCTCTGGGCAAGCTACTGCAAGGATATAAATCCATTGCCGGTGCAACGATTCTTGGAGATGGTAGCGTAGCATTAATTCTTGATATCAATTCTCTTGCATAGAAAGGGGTCAAAAAAATGGAAACAAATATATCTGGAAACATGAAGCAGTTTGTTACTTTTAAATTGGATAAGGAAGAATATGGAGTAGACATCCAGAATGTATCCATCATTGAAAAAATGATGCCTATAACAAGGGTTCCTAAGACTCCGTCCTACGTCAAGGGTGTAATGAATCTACGCGGAGAAATAGTACCTGTTATGGATCTGCGGGCAAGATTTGATCTTACTCAATCAGAAGAAACCGATGATACCAGAATAATAATTGTAAAGGTCGATGAGGTGGTTTTTGGTTTCGTAGTAGATGCGGTTTCTGAGGTTCTTCAATTGACAGGCGATGCAATTGAAAGTACCTCAAGCCTTAAGGAAAATGCAAATATCGACTTTATATATGGGATTGGAAAGGTAGATGAGAGAATAGTAATACTTCTTAACCTTGAGAGATTATCCAAAATTAATCAATAGGCATGGGAGAAAAATAATGGATATAAAAATTGAGAATTTGAACAATATCCAGATGGATGTTTTAAGAGAAATAGGCAACATAGGTGCAGGTAATGCTGCTACTGCACTTGCTAAAATGATGAATAAAAAGGTAGACATGAATGTTCCCAAAATAAATGTACTGGAGTTTAAGGACATTAATGAGATTCTTGGCGGTGCTGAAACTCTTGTTGTAGGTATATTGTTAAGAGTTACCGGTGATCTTCAGGGAAACATTATGTTTATTCTGGATATACCTTCAGCAAGACTGCTTGTCGATCTGATGATGGGTGAAGGCAATACTGACACCACCAAGAACAATGAATTTTCGGATATAGAGCAATCAGCGCTGAAAGAAATCGGGAATATACTTTCCGGTTCGTATTTATCAGCTTTATCTACACTTACAAATTTACTTATAATGCCGTCTATTCCTGATTTGGCAATAGATATGGCAGGGGCAATTCTAAGTGTGCCAGCTATAGAATTCGGAAAGGTCGGAGATACGGTACTGTATATAGAGACAGAATTCTCTGATGGATGTTCAAAGGTATTGGGAGACTTTTTACTGGTACCTGATGTAAATTCTTACAGTACTTTATTAAAAGCTTTGGGAGTATCGGATTAATGGATAAAACACTTAAAATAGGTATGGCAGAACTGGACGCTGCGTGCCATCCATGTGTATTGACTACGCTGGGACTTGGTTCCTGTGTAGGAATAGCTTTGTTTGACAGTATTAGCAGGGTCAGCGGATTGGCGCATATAATGCTTCCATCAAGTGCACAGGCAATTAATAGTTCAAATATTGCAAAATTTGCCGATACGGCAATTGTAAAACTTCTTGATGATATGATAAAACTGGGAGCGGTTAAAAGCAATATAAAAGCTAAAATTGCCGGTGGAGCACAAATGTTTGCATTTAATCAATCATCTGATATTATAAGAATAGGATCAAGGAATGTTGCTTCAACAAAAGAAAAGCTTTCTGAGTTGGGGATTCCAATAATTGCAGAGGATACAGGCGGAAATTTCGGCCGTACCATTGAATTGTATTCTGATGATGGAAGATTGGTTATCAAAACAGTTGGGCATGGTGTAAAAGAAATATAAAAGAAAGGAAGCTAAAATGGAGTATATCCAGAGGTTACCTTTTATATTGGGTGCAGTAATGGCCATTGTTGTAGGAATGCTGAGCTATTCGAGCACAGCAGATATGAAACAGGTATATTTAAAGATGGCTATATGCATGATTGTTTTTTATATACTTGGAGTTTTTATAAAAAATACTGTATTTAAAATCAACAGTGACATAGAAGCAAAAAAGAAAAAAATTGAGTTAGAAGAGCTTGAAAAAGAAAGACTGGAGGAAGAGGCCAGGGAGGAGCAAGCAAGGCAGGAAGCAGCAGTTAAGCAGGGCAGTAAGTCGCAAAAAATAGATATTAAAGTAGATGATGATGAATTCGTACCATTAAATATTGAATTGATTTCTGAGAAACTAAACGGAAACAGCAAGTAACAGTTGACTTATACTAAAGAGAAAAAATTTGTGGGGGATTTGGATGTCTAATAACAGTACTAAGCAGCTGGAACTTTGGAAGCAGTATAGTGAATCAAAAGATCCGGCTATAAGAGAAAAACTAATAATTGAATATTCATATTTGGTTAAATATGTTGCCGGAAGACTCAATATCTATTTTGGGTCTAATGTTGAATACGACGATTTGGTTGGTTTCGGCGTTTTTGGCCTTATTGATGCAATTGATAAATTTGATATACATAAAGGAGTTAAATTTGAAACTTATGCCTCTTTACGTATCAGAGGCTCTATAATAGATAGCATAAGAGAACTTGACTGGGTTCCAAGATCCTTGCGCCAAAAAAATAAGGAATTGGAAAAAGTATACTGGGAGATAGAAAATGAGCTCGGACATTCCGCATCTGATAAGGAAGTAGCAGAAAAACTCGGTATAGGGATGGACGATTTTTATAAACTTATAAATGAAGTAAACCTTTCTTCAATGGTTTCACTTGAGGAATTCCTGGAACAGAACTATGAGGTCGGGGTTGACCTGCCTAATACAAATAGTGAAGACAGACCTGAAAGCTATGCTGAGTTTTCCGAGATGAAGCAAATTCTTGGTGATTCAATTAATAAACTTCCAGAGAAGGAAAAGACCGTAATCAGCTTCTACTACTTCGAAGAATTGACTTTAAAAGAGATAAGTGCAATAATGAAGGTGTCAGAGTCAAGAATATCACAGCTTCATACAAAAGCCATTCTAAGGCTTAGAGGCAAGCTCGCAAGACACAAATCCATACTTAAAGAATAATACATAATATGTTCATATAGAGATCTATTTGGCAGAGGGGTTAAATTAATGATAAGTGAAAGAAATGTGAATGATGGCTTTTTTAATATTGAATTTAGGGATGATGGAGTATATCTTACTATATATCCTGCTGTCGGAAAAGGTAGGAAGGTTGAAACAAGGGATGTGCAGGAAAAGCTTAACCGAAAGCAGGTTAAGAATTACAGCAGGGACATAATCGATATGGCTGTAATGAAAGCAGATAAAAGTGCGGTAAGGATAGCAGGTCCCCAACAGGAGATAAAGGTGGATGCAACTCTTTCAGTAGTTGTATCGCCTGATAAAATGAAGGCTTTTATAAGCATTACTCCACCTGAAGGAGGAAGAAATATTACTGCTGAAGAGATATTGGAAGCGTTGGGCAAAAACGGTATTATTTATGGTATTAATAAAGCTACTCTTGATAATGTTTCAAAATATCCGGTATATAATGAAATGATTACAATTGCCGAAGGTATTCCTTCTGCAAACGGAACCAGCGGTAAAATAGAATTTGCATTTGATATTAATAAGGAAAGAAAGCCTACCATTTTAGAGGATGGAAGAGTTGACTACAAGGAAATAAACACTATTGAGAGTGTTACAAAGGGACAGGTTCTTTGCCGTCTTGTTCCCCCCATGCCTGGAGTAAAAGGCAAGACTGTTTATGGTATAGATTTATCCGCTGTTGACGGTAAACCGGCTGTTCTTCCAAGAGGAAGAAATGTTGAACCGGCAGAAGACGGACAAGTTCTTATAGCATCAATTGACGGACAGGTTAATTATATTGACGGTAAGGTAAGTGTATTTTCAAATTATGAGGTTGCTGCCGATGTTGATACATCAACCGGTAATATATATTTTGTAGGAAATGTTATAGTAAGAGGCAATGTTTTGTCCGGGTTTACAGTTGAGGCAGGCGGTAATGTCGAAGTATGGGGTGTTGTTGAAGGTGCTGTAATAAAAGCCGGCGGAGACATTATTTTAAGAAGAGGCATGCAGGGACTCGGCAAGGGAACTATTATAAGCGGTGGAGATATAATTGCAAGGTATATAGAACACAGTAATGTTGAAGCAAAGAATAATATAAAATCCGAAGCAATAATGCATAGTAATGTAAAGTGCGGTAATAAGCTTGAACTTTCAGGAAAGAAAGGCCTCCTGGTAGGCGGAACCTGCAAGGTAGGAAAGGAAATATCTGCAAAGGTTATAGGATCGCATATGGCGACAGTTACTGATATAGAAGTAGGTGTTGATCCGGGACTTAGGGAACGTTACAAGGCTTTAAGAGAAGAAACAGCTAGCATGGAAAGTGATATCAAGAAAGCAGAACAGGCTATAACAATTCTTAAAAAGCTTGAAATAGCCGGAATGCTTACTCCCGATAAACAGGAAATGCTTGCAAAAAGCGTTCGTACAAAAGTTTTCTTGGGCAACAAGCTCGGAGAGTTAAAAGAGGAAATGACAGTAATAGAAGGTAAGCTACAGCAGGATGCCTACGGTAAAATAAGGGCTCAGAACTATATTTATCCAGGAACAAAGGTAGCAATAGGAACATGTATGATGTATGTTAAGGAAAACCTTCAGTACTGTACTCTTTACAGGGATGGTGCGGATGTAAGGGTTGGTCCTATAGACAGATAGTTGTCCGGTTTCAGTAAATCTGAAACCTCGAAGTGAAAGGAATGTGGTGTTTAATGACCATAAGGCCTATTGATTTTCAGATTTCAGTGCCGAGAACAACAGAGATATCAAAGATTAATGCCGAAGATACTCAAAGGAACCTGGCCGCTCAGCAGCAGCAAGCCACATCAACTCAGATGCAGGCAGATAATAGCGTAAAGCTTGTTCATACTCAGGAAAAGACCCAGGAAGCTTTAATAAGGGAAAAGCAAGAAAAAGAAAGACGGGAAAGAGAGAATAAAAACAAGAAAAAAAGCTCTGATGATAGTAAAGCTGGTCATAAAGATGTAAAAGGTGAGCAAAAGTCAAGTTATATAGATATTAGGCTTTAAAATTACGAATTTACTTTACTAAAGAAAAATGTGAGGTGTTACAAATGAATCAGTTCTTTATCAGTCTTATTGTTTTAGGGATTGTACTGATAATAGTTGCTTTAGTTGGTATTGCCTACGACAGAAAAAAATCCAGAGATGCTTTTGAAGGCATAGATGCAAAAAGAGATGAATTAACAGGCATAGTTAATGATGCAGAACTAATGATAGACGAATTAAACAGGTTTTCAGACTATATTGTCACACAGATGGACATCAAGAATGAAGAAATGAACAATGTACTAAAAAGTGTTGAAGAACGGATAGGAAATATCAAGGGACGGCTCAATGAAAGCGCAGAAGCAGTTCAAATACCTGTTGATATGGTTGTAAACGGTAATGGAAGCGACGTTCTTGTAAAAAGTAAAATAGAGAAAATTCAGCAAGAAATTGAAGAGCCTGAAGAGACTGTTATCAAACAGGAAGTAAATATACCAAGCAGCAGGTCCGCAATATCAAGCTACAAAATTCAAAGTAATTATAAGAATAATGTAATACCTATAAACAGTAAATATGCGGAAGTTTTAATGCTTGCTGAAGAAGGCTTGTCCGAAATTGAAATTGCAAAAAAGCTTGGTATGGGTAAGGGTGAAGTTGAACTTGTACTCGGTATGAATAAATAGACATTAAAACTATAGCTATAGTTTATGCAAGGGGGTAACATGCAGGGATTTCATATAAAAAGCATATTAATCGGTCTTGGAATGGGTATCATCATAGCTGCCATATTGGGTGTAATCTGTTATAATGCCGGTTCAAATACAGTTTCTAAACCTTCTAAAGAAGAAGTAATTCAAATGGCGAAAAACTATGGAATGATTGATCCATCCGACTTGATTAAAGGACAGGGAGATCAGGCTAATCCAAATAGCGATAAATCAACAATTAAAGTGAGCTCTGATGATAAAACGCCAACTCCACCTGCAGACGGTACAACAAAAAGTACAGCAACAAACGCTCAAACAGCAGATAATAATGACACAAAGCAGACTCAGCCTAAAACCGTAAGTGTTGTAATTAAAAGTGGAGATAGTACTCAAACAATAGCAGAAAGACTTTTAAATGCGGGACTTATAACAAACAAAAATGACTTTTTTAATAAACTTACAGCTTTAGGGTTGTCAGAAAAAATTGAGACTGGAGAATTCAAAATACAAACGGGAGCTAGTACAGAGGATATAGTAAGAATAATAACTAAGACAAAAAAATGAAAACCGTAGCAGCGGTTTTTTTCTTCCAAGAAAGAAGCCCGGAAGAAATTTCCGAGCTATAAAATAAAGTCCAGTAATTGTACAGGTGAAAGGTTGTTGGGTTATGTCTTATTCAACCTATTATAAAAATAACATGTTGAATGGTTGACATAATATATTTTATGAAGTAATATTAGCAGGTGTGACAAAGAAAATATAAGGAATTTGATTTTGTAGGTATTGATTTTTGTAATCCTTTATGCTAATATATTTAAGCAGTTAAATATGGGGATGTGATGGAACTGGCAGACGTACCAGACTCAAAATCTGGCGAGGGTGACCTCATGTGGGTTCGATTCCCACCATCCCCACCAAAAAGCCTTGTGATTTTAGTGTCACAAGGCTTTTTTATGTGCATGAAATTGCTTCAAACCGCCGAACTTGTGCCGTCGATTTCGATTAGGGGTGTGAGATCTACTTGACTAATTCCAAAAGTGGTATTAATATTAAAAGTGAGAATAATGGAGGTGAGCTATGTCAAAAGACATATATAATATTATGCTTAATCCTACGCGAATGAGGATTGTACAGACACTTGCTTCGCGAGAGAAAATGACCGCTAACGAGGTATGCGAAACTATAAGCGATGTTCCACGAACGACTTTATATAGACATATCAATATCTTAATTGAAGCAAATGTGCTGGTGGTAGTAGAAGAAAAGAAAATCCGTGGAAGTCTGGAAAGAACTCTTTCACTTAATGTAGTTGAATTAAACAATTATAACACATCGGAAAATATACCGGAACAAGCATTTAGATTTTTTATGAACACCTACACAAAGTTTGAAAAATATTTTAATAGAGATAATTTTGTACCAGGAACTAACAAGATTTTTTTTAATAATACATTTATGATGATGGATGACCATGAGTTTGATTTGTTCCTATCTGAATTGCAAGCTTTACTCATAAAATATCATTATGAAACATCGAGCAACAGAAAACCACGAGACATATCAATAATATCTGCACCACCATTAATAGTTAAAAACAGAGATAAATGACGAAAAGAAGAAAAGAGGTACAAAGAAATGATTGTTTTTGCAATTATCATAGGTGTTGTACTATTTATAAATTTAATCAGCTTAATAATTAACAAAGCTTTTTTTTCACAAGAGCTTAAAGGAATATTACCATATGGAGAGTTAGTAGAAGTAAATGGTGAAAAAATGCACATTTATTCTATGGGCAATGGTGAAAAAACAATAGTCCTTTTAGCCGGTCTGGGCGTACCTCTCCCATGTGCGGACTTCGGGCCGCTTATGAGAGAATTATCAAAAGAGTACACTGTAGTGTGCATTGAGTATTTTGGAGTTGGATTTAGCGACGGAACAACAACGCCCCGTACAAATGAAAACTATACGGAAGAAATAAGAACTGTATTAGGTGCGGCTGGATATAGTGCCCCATATATTCTAATGCCCCATTCTGGCTCTGGTATATACAGTGAATACTATGCTTCGAAATATCCTGATGAAGTATCTGCAATTATCATGCTTGATACAACTTCATCAGCAAAAACAGAAGCAAATGTGCCCAAGTTTGTTTTAAAATTGAGTAAGGTACAACAGGCTATTGGGATTAGTCGGGTATTCAACTCAATTATTGTATCATCAGTGCTTTCAATAAAAGAAAAAAACGGTTATGCACAGCAAGAAGTCAACGACTATACAAAATTTATGAACCATGTAAATAATGATACACTTATCGACCAAATGTATAGGCTTAATGAGAATATAATTCAAGTCATGAGCATGGAGTTCCCAAGTAAAATACCAGTCTTGAAAATTGCTGCTTCTGAGTCAACTAAAAGGGTAGGGACAGAATATCAAACAGAACACATAAAGAGATTGGGTGCCAATGCACGATGTATAACTATTAAGGGTAACCATTTCCTTTACCATGGGCATGTGAATGATATTTGCGATGCAACGAATAGTTTTTTACGTGATATATAATAGTCATATAGCCCAACGTAAACAAAAAAACGTTGCTACTATGGCTGTATATGGAAAGGACGTTCCTCAATTAATTGAGAAGCGCCCTTTGATTTGTCAAAACTCTATGGTTCTTGGGGGCTGACCTGAGAAGTCTGATATAACTGCTGTCCCATGTTCTACATAAAAAACCTTGAAGATCGGATTATCTGGGGATTTATACCCTCTCTTTACCAACTCGGATGAGTCAAAAGCCTTTTGCTTTTTGTCAAAATCTTCAGTAAAGGCTATTTTCCCGGTTATACGTACTGTTACCATTTCCTTTGATGTTGCCGAGTACTCAATATAAGGCAATTCATTCAGCTGCTTATAAACATCTTTGGTATTGTTTGTACAGAAGTATAATTTACCGCCTTCTTCAAACATAAATCCAAAAGGTCTTACTCTGGGCTTTCCATTATCAACTGTTGCTAGAAAACCATACTGAGTATCCTTTAAAAGCTTTAATACATTATTCATTTTGATTCCTCCTAAAAAAATTGAATTGATTTGTAAAGCATCTTTTTGGTTCATTTTCGTTTATTCACCTAAATTTTTTATGGTAAATCCTGTAATTCATTCGCCCCATGGACAGTATCTGCAATTGAAAGAGTATCTTCTAATGGGGTTTCATTACTTGTTTCAAACGATTTAACTTGGTCAATAACTGCTTTAATAAATAATGCCAGTGTCATGCTTGCTGCTATAGCTCCAATTGCACATATCAAAGAAGCAACGGTAAAACTCGAGTATTTTACCATAAGACTTACTAAAGCCGAACCAATCGCCGTACCTGTCCACATAAAAGAATTATTGAGTGCCATAATTGTTCCTCGAGATTCTGGATTCAATTGGGTAACGAAAACCTGCATCACTGCGAAAGATGCTCCGCCGGCACCTAACCAAATGAAAATATCAACAGCAGTAAGAACCAAATTTGCTTTAAATATTGGTAATAGCAATAAAGATAGAGCCATAATTAATGCTGAAACAACAACGACTTTCTTTTTCCCTAGTTTATCACTTATATTTCCACCAACTTGCATTCCAATTAAATTACCCACTCCCGCGATAATCATAAATAAACCGATTGTGGAAACCTCTAGTGCAAAACATTTATTAAGCCAGTAGCCTAAATAAGTGTATAACCCGAAATTTGCGAATGAAATAAAAAATGTTACTATAAAGCTACGTCTAACATTATGTTGCTTAAAAACTTTTACAAATTCGCTGCTATACTTAGCTGCTGCAGCTGCTTTCGATGGCTTTACTGTAGGGAATATTACGAAAATTAATATACCAACCAGTATAGATAGTATTCCTAATACATAAAAGCTTACTACCCAATTTTTCCATTGTGCTAGTGCTGATCCGATTGGAACTCCTAAAATCATACCTAGGGATAGTGCAGATGCTACTATAGCTGTAATTTTCCCCCTTTCTTCATATTTGAAAGTATCGCCAATGAATGACCAAACATTGGGGGCTGCAAATGCAGCACCAATACCTGTGATACTCCTTGAAATCAAAATTAAAACATAATTGCCTGATAGACCTGTTGCAAATGAAGCAATTGAAAAAACAATCATTCCAATGCCTATCATTTTCTTCCTTCCGATACGATCAGATATAGGCCCTAAGATTGGAGAAAACACTAGGTAGAATACTGAATACATTGTTACTAAATAGCCTCCACTCCCAGAGTCAATATTTAAACTGCGAGTTATTTGAGGAATTAATGGTGAAACTATAAAGGTGTCGCACCCTATTAAAAAAAATACAAGAAACAGTAAACCTATTAATGGCAGCTTTTTTTTCATTGATCATATCTCCAGTTCTTTTTCTAATTAATCCACCATTTAGTTAATTAAACGGAAAATTAATTGCTTCATTTCTATTTATGTAGTATTGATTTTCATGATGATTACAAATACAATGATAATAAATATGTCTTTTTTTACAAGTACGCATAATAATATTACATAGTCATATAAAGCGTACAATTATTGATAGGAGCGGATTGCATGCCAAAATTAGATGAAACAAAACTTTGCCCTGTAAATGTAACGCAAAATATATTAATGGGCAAATGGAAGCTGGCTGCTTTGTGGATTATTGGACAAAAAACAAGAAGATTTGGTGAACTGCAAAGATTAATGCCCAATGTTGCAAGAGGTGTCCTTACCCAGCAGCTAAGGGAGCTTGAACGTGACAAGCTTGTACATAGGGAGGTTTACAGGGAAGTACCTCCAAAGGTAGAATATTCACTTACAGACCTTGGTAAAAGCTTTATACCTGTTATGATGCAAATTATGGAGTGGGGTGTGGGTTATATCAAGGAGACTGAGAACTGTAATATGGATATTTGTGTATCAAATCAGTTCTCATGTTATAAATGCTATGAAATGATTAAGGCCGGAGAATTTAAACTTGATATAAAATAATAGTAAATTAAATGGTTTTTAATATTTTGAACATTTATATTAATAATTAATTAAAGTTAAGGTGAACAATGTCAACATAACGATAACCAAAGAGCAAGCCACAAGATTTTTAATGACTTATCAAGGATTATACGGTGATTATAGGTTTTCAGGAAAAGATGGCATACTGTAATTTAGAAGCCTTGTAGTATTTCTGTAAGGCTTTTTTGCTCATATTTGAGAAATCATTATTAATCATGTATAATTATCAAAAACACAAAGTAAATGGTGATTATATGGGAAAAGGTAAAATGATTGGACGGGGTAATACTGCAGAAGTGTTTTTATGGGGAGAAAATAATATATTAAAGCTGTTCGTTAAAGGATTTCCCATTGAAGCAATAAAAGCAGAATATGAAGTAAGCAGGGAAGTAAGCAGTATAGGTCTTCCTGTTCCTCAAACATACCAGATGATTGAGGTGGATGGAAGGATGGGTATAGAGTATGAAAAGATAGATGGAACTGATATGCTTAAAAGCATTTCAAAGAAACCGTGGACTGCATTTGGTAAGGGGAAAAGGCTTGCGCAGCTTCACTATAAGATTCATCAATGTACTCCAAAGTATGCACCAGATCAAAAGGAAAGAATGGAATGGGCAATTAGAAGAACTGATTTGCTTACTGATGAACAGAAGAATGGAGTCGTTGAAATCCTTAAATGTATGCCTGGTGGGTCAAGTCTGTGCCATGGGGATTTTCACCCGGGGAATGTGTTTCTTACTCCCGATAAGGAGGTTATTCTTGACTGGATGACCGCAACCTGTGGAAATCCAGCTGCTGATGTTGCAAGGACAGTAATCATGCTTAAGGATTCAGTAATTCCCGGCAAGAATCCTGCAATTCTTAAAACAATTATTTCAATAACAAGAAATAAACTTTATAAAGGCTATATAAAAGAATATCTTAGACTGTCAGAAATTACTGAAAAAGACATAGAAAGCTGGAAGGTGATAATAGCTGCAGCGAGGCTAATGGAATGGGTACCTAAAGAGGAGAAGGAGTATCTTTTGGGTGTTGTTCTTAAAGGGTTATAATAATACAGATTAGATTTACTTACCTTCAAACATACTAATCTGCATTGCTGTAACTTTATTTTCGTATGAAGGCATTTTTGTAGATATTCCATATTTATAACAGGCTTCATTGAAGGTATTCCACAGCTTTTTCGAGTTTGAAGGGGTGCAGCTGTACCTGCTGCCATACTTCTTTTCATATTTCTCACGCAGACCTGGAAAATGCTCATCCAGCTTGTCATAATAGTATTCACGGTTTCCTTCTCTAAGGGTCATGCCGATGGCGGGAACAATATGCCTTACACCGTAATAATCTGCTTTCTTAACTATGTCCAGTATATTTTGTTCGTTGTCTTCAATAAAAGGAAGAATAGGCATCATTGTAATACTTGTACAAATACCGATTGATGAAAGAATACCTAAAGCCTTTAGTCTTTCAGTGGGAAGCGGGGCGTTAGGTTCAATGATCTTAGCAAGGTTATCATCTGTTGTTGTGACAGTAATAGAAACAGATGCATATATTCGGTTGATTTCTTCAAGAAGGTCAATATCTCTTAAAACCAGGTTGCTTTTGGTTGTAATGTGGACAGGGAACCTATACTCTGCAATTACTTCAAGAGACTTTCTTGTTAGTTCAAATTTTTTCTCAGAATAAATGTACGGGTCGCTCATTGCACCTGTTCCAACGGTACCTTTTTTACGTTTTGATTTTAGCTCCTTTTTTAACAGCTCTACAGAATTTATTTTCACAAGTATATCCTTAAAATTCTCAATACAATAGCATTTACTTCTTGAATCACAGTAAATGCATTGAAATTCACAGCCGCGGTATACATTAAAGTTATATTTTACACCAAACCACATTGAAGGGTTTTTGCAGGTTGTCAGTATTTGTTTTGCTTCAATTTCTTTTATCATGTGCTCACCGTTTTTAGATTTAGTATATCATGAGAAACATGACAATAGTATGTCTGCATAATCAAAAAAGCAGACAGAGTATGTTCTGTCTGCTTCCTATTAATTTAAAATTATAAATGTGATTCAACTGCATTATGGTTTTGAATCCTTATAATCCTTTCATCGCCTGAAAGTATGGAAGTATCATGTGTAGCCATTACCAGAGTTGAATTCTCCCTATACTCTTTAAGTAATTTAATAATTTCAACTGCATTTTCATGGTCAAGGGATGCTGTGGGTTCATCAGCAAAAATAACATCAGGCTCAGCTACAAGTGCCCTTGCAATAGCTACTCTCTGACGTTCCCCGCCAGAAAGCTGAAAAATCTTTTTGTTTGCATATTCTTCAATTCCCAGTTCTCCAAGTACAAGGTGCGCCCTTTTCACATATTTATCACTAAAATCGGGAGCTCCAATCATAACATTTTCAATAACCTTAAGATAAGGTACTAAAAAGTGCATCTGGAATATAAACCCGAATTTTTTCCTCCTTAAGCCCGATATTTCCTTATCGTTTAGATTGCCTATTTCGCTTCCTTCATAATAAATGTTTCCGCCTGTAGGCCTCTTAAGTCCCGAAAAAAGATAGATAAGGGAACTTTTGCCGCTTCCTGAAGGTCCCAAAAGGACTACGTTTTCACCTTTATTAACAGTAAGGTTTACATTCGAAAGAACCTTGTTTTCCTTATGTCCGTCTTTGTATATTAATGAAAGATCTTTGCACTGAATCATATTATTCTCTCCTTTCGATAACTGCTACAGGATCCCATTTTCTAAGCCTCATTGCTATTGGGAGAATACTGAACAAACCTACCATTACAGGGATTATAAGCGTGTAACCAAGAACATTTAATGAGAACATGCTCAGAATATCACCTTTCGGGTTATATACCAGCTCGTTCAGAAGGAAAACCACTCCATATGTGAAGATTAATCCAACAGTCCAGCATATAACGTTCAAAGACATGATTTCCTTTATAATCAGATTTCTTATGTACTTCCTTCTATAGCCCATTGCATAAAGTATGCCGAATTCATCGGACCGTTGTATGTAAATGACATACATTAAAGCACCTACTGAAATGGATAATATAAAGATTACTATAAGAATAATTGCAATAATAGTGGAATTAAGGCCTTTCATAACTTTATCCATAAAGCTCTTCATTTCATCGTAAGTCATTATACTGGCTTCAGATTTATCAAAAGAGGATAAAAGCTTGTTTAAATTTTCCCTTTTGCCTTCCTTAGGGAGTACTAAATAACCTGTCGGCTTATCGGATTGATTGGTTGCTTTCAGCTGTTTTTGTTTATATGATTCACTTCCAACAAATATTATATTTGGACCGTCAAGCTTGCCTACTATTTTATATTCACCGCTAAGAAACTCATCCTTGTCCTTGAAGCTTCCCATAGTGTCCCCAACTTTGAGTTTCTTATTTGCTAGTATTCTCCAGTGTACTGCAACCTCGTTTGTACCATTTTCGGGCAATCTTCCTTCTGTTACCTTATCATCCATTTTATCAATCAGCATCTGAGTGTCTTTTTTATCCATAAAGGCTACCGGTACACTGGTATTTCCTCCTATGGAGAGATTCATCATGGTGTTACCTATGTCGGCAGGTATAAGCTTTTCTACATCCTTACTGGCCTTTAGCTTTTCTACAACCGAATCCTTAAGAAAGAATTCGCCATCCATTGGGTATACACATGAAAAGTATTCGAATGGTTTTAAATTAACATCATTAACAGTTCCCGTCATTGAATTTATGAGAATCGTTATAAGAGAAATAGCGCAAACTGTAAAGATCAAAACGATGAATGATACCAGAGCTTTTCGCTTGTTCTCCTTGAAAAATTTTAGTGCAGATAAAGGTTTCATTTACATATCTCCTTCATAGAAATTTTTAGTGATTTTCGAAAAACAATTACATATACGTTAATAAAATTAATTTTGTCTGAAAAAAATTAAATAAAATTTAAACTTATTTTAATATTATTAAAACATAATTAAATAAAGATTTTATTATCAATAAATAAGCTTATTTAAATGAATAAGTATATTTATTAAAAAGCTTTCGGATATGCTATAATTTATGGTATTAACACTTATAGGAGGCGGTTTAGACATGGTAAAGGTTGTAGCAAAAAACAAGGTAAAAAAGGGTTCTGAAGAGCAGTATTTGAAACTGGCACAGGCACTTGCCGACAAAACACGTGCAGAAGAGGGTTGTATAACCTACCAGCTGTTTCAGGACATTAATGACAGCGGTATATATACTTTTATTGAAGAATGGGCAGATGAGGCCGCTCTTGATGCGCATATGAAATCAGAACACTTTCAGGAAATTGTCCCTAAGCTGGGAGAATTCAGTGAAGGAAGCGGAGAGATAAATGTTTATAAACTCTTAATATAGTTAAGTTGGAAAGAGAAAGCCTTGCTCACACGCAAGGCTTTTGACATTTCATCTGTTTTCAGACATTACTGCCAGTGGGGTTCCCTCTTTTATTATGTCTGTTAGTTCATAAACTGATATAGGGAAGAACGGAAAACCGAATACATAAGGAGTTATCTGATAAAGCTGGAAGTATACTACCAAACTCCTGTCTGCTATGTAAAAATCTTGATCGGGTGCAATACCATTATACTCAAGTATGTCAATTTTTCTTTCTGCAATCTGTTTTGCTATTATATCTGAAAGCACCTTCTGATAATTACTGCCTGGCTTGAATAAATCTGCGAGTGTATAAATGTTTCCATCCTGCAGGTTAAAGGTCAAAGACTTGATTATTGTATTTCCGTGAGCTGCATGGTGAATATAAGTGTAATTACTTATTGACAGGCTCAGGAAACCTCTTTGATTATTTTTTATCTCGAAATCTCCTATCATTGTTTCAATAGTGCTTTGGTAGTATCCCTGGTCTATAATCAGCTTGTTTACTACATATAGGATCATATTGTTAATTCTCTGCTCAACAGCAGTATTTTTCATACCTGATACTACGGGAAAAAATATAGATATGTTTTTGTTGGGAGATAGCATTTTATTGGTTAGAATTATTAATGTTTCGTCTCTGTCCATATTCAAGGTCCTTTACATTTTTATCTCATTTATATTATTCAGCTATTTAAAGGAAAGGGACGGATGTTTATTAATTTATATTATGCTATTATTATATAAAAGGAAAAAAGTGAAAGAAGGATTACAAATGACAAAAGAAAAAAATAAAAAAATAAAAATAGTTTATATCGCTGCCATAGCGTTATTCATTTCAGGATTAACTGCGTGTACTGATAATGATAAAAAGTCTGAAAAACCTGTAACGTCTATAGTAAAAGCTACAAAGGATACAAGTACTGCTCAAGTAAAAGCAGTAGCTAAAAGTCTTATCAGTTCAAGCGGTATGACAGTAAAGGATAGATTCCTGCTTCCTGAAGGATATGTAAGAACAATACCTTCTACCGGCTCATTTGAAGAGTATCTGCAGACTTTGCCCCTTAAGCCGGATGGTTCAATAGTTCACTTTTTTGACGGCAGCGAAAAGACACGAATTGTATATGATGCGGTACTGGATATTGATGTGGGGGACAGAGATCTTCAGCAATGTGCTGATGCTGTTATGAGGTTAAGATCAGAATATCTGTATAAAAATAAAAGGTATAGTGAAATCGCATTTCATTTTGTTAACGGGTTTAATGCAGAGTATTCCAAGTGGAGGCAGGGATACCGGATTAGAGTTGAAGGAAATAATGCCTATTGGGTAAAAACAAATGGTCCTTCCGATGACTATAAGTCTTTCAGAAACTATCTTGACATGGTGTATTCCTATGCAGGAACATTGTCACTGATAAAGGAAGTAAAACCTGTAGATATAAAGGATATGTCAATTGGGGATATATTCATAGATAAAGGACATACGATTATTGTTCTGGATATGGCTGAAAACAAGAGTACGGGAAAAAAATTATTCATGCTTGCCCAAAGCTATATGCCTGCACAGGATATACAAATACTTAAAAACCCTGAAGATAATGGATTGAGTCCCTGGTACGAACTGGATTTTGGTGAAGTACTGGATACCCCCGAATGGACCTTCAGAAAGGGAGATCTTATGAGGTTTTAATAGAAAGACGCGGAATACCGCGTCTTTCTGCATATAGTATGATTTACATTGATACGTCAAATGAATAGTTTTTACCTGAATTGTTATCCCAGTTGTTTGCACAGTCCTTGAAACACATATTAAGAGTATCTCCATAGGAAACCCGGATGTCTGCTTCAAAACCGTTAGTTCCTTTTGTCATTTTGTAATCTTCAACCTTATCCCACTTGCTCCCATAACCTATGTGGGCATACATATGAGTTGCACCGCTTTTTGAAAGAATTCCGTCATATGTCACTTTCAAGGTATCGCCAACGCTTGGAACTGCCGGAGAAACGGCAACACCCTTGGAGATATATTCGCTATTCGATCTGGATAGTCCTGTCATATAATTACCTCCATACATAAAAAATTATTTTTCACTTTTTATTATTAACTTTAACGATTAAAAAATCCTATAACAATTATCCAACTTGATTAATTATGTTTGTAAGCTTAAATTAGAATTTTTGCCAATATAAACACATGGCCTCGCAGCAGGATAGTTTAAATCTCTTTTGAACATAATAAAAAAGCACATCATCAATAAATTAGAAGTTCATTCTTGGGTTTACAAAAAATAAACGAAAGGATGAAAAAAATGAAAGCAGTTATAATGGCAGGCGGAGAAGGTACACGACTGAGGCCGCTTACCTGTAACCGGCCCAAACCAATGGTTCCCATTGCAAACAAACCGGTAATGGAACATATTATTGAATTGCTTAAAATCCATAAGCTTGATGAAGTTGCTGTGACGCTACAGTATATGCCGGAACAAATTAAGGATTATTTCGGTGATGGTAGAGAATTCGGTATTAGCATGAGATATTATATTGAACATACCCCGCTTGGTACTGCAGGAAGTGTTAAAAATGCTGAGAATTTTCTTGATGAAACATTTATAGTAATAAGTGGGGATGCAATAACTGATATTGATCTTCAGGAAGCCATAGATTTTCATTTCAGAAAGAACTCTATTGCTACACTGATACTTAAAAAGGTTGATATTCCGCTGGAGTATGGAGTAGTTGTAACGGACAGTGAAGGAAGAATTACCAGGTTTGTTGAAAAGCCCAGCTGGGGTGAGGTATTCAGTGATACTGTAAATACAGGTATATATATACTATCACCTGAAGTACTTGGGTATTTTAAACGGAATGAAATGTTTGACTTTAGCAAGGATTTGTTTCCAATTCTGTTAAAGGAAAAAAGACCAATGTATGGCTTTGTTACTGAGGATTACTGGTGTGATATAGGCGACCTTAATGCTTACAGCCAGGTACACCGGGATATTCTGGACAGAAAAATAAAACTAAATATCGATGGAATGCAGGTTAAGGATGGAGTATGGGTTGGAGAGGGCGTAGAAATTGAAGATGGAGTAACAATTGAAAAACCGTGTATAATAGGAAACCATACAAGGGTTAAAAAGGGTGCACTAATAGGAAATTATACAGTTATTGGAGAACACAATACTATTGAAGAAAGATCCAGTTTTAAGAAAAACATTATTTGGAAAAACTGCATTATTGGAAAAGATGTTCAGCTGCGAGGCAGCATTATTTGCAACAAGGTTCACTTAAAGGAAGGTTGTGCAGTCTTTGAACATTCTGTTATTGGTGATGAGACAGTAGTGCGGGAACAGGCTGTTATTAAACCAAATATTAAAATATGGCCTGATAAAATAATTGAAGCAGGAGCAGAAGTAAACTCAAACATGGTGTGGGGCTCTAAATATACCCGTCTGATTTTTGGCAATCGGGGTGTAGCGGGCGAAATAAATGTGGATATAACTCCTGAATATGCTTCTAAACTAGGGGCGGCATATGGATCGACATTTAACGGGAAGTCAAAGCTTGCAATCAGCTGTGATGATACGCCAGCTGCTCAAATGTTAAAAATATCTTTTATTGCTGGGCTTCTCTCTTCGGGTGTGGAGGTTTATGACTTTGGTATATTGCTTTTGCCTGTAATAAGATCTGCAATAAGGTTTTATAAGGCTGATGGCGGTATTCATATCAGTACGTCTACTACTAATATTACAAGATTGTTTGTTGATTTTTTGGATAAAAACGGCAGTAATATTAACAGAGCTTTGGAACGTAAAATAGAAAATGCTTTTATCCGCGAAGATTTCCGAAGGTGTGAGGGCGACTGCATCAGGAATATTAAGCATATAACTGAATATGGAAGATTCTATTTGAGGGATATAATTAATAGTATTAAATCCCAAGAGATTAATTATAAAATTGCTTTGAATTCAAGATCAAAGCTGATTACCCTAAGCATGAAAGAGCTGCTTGAGGAGTTGGGGTGCTCAGTAGAAACAATGGATGTTATTTCAGGTAATTCTTTAAACCAAAGTGAAAGTAAAGATGTAAAATATTTTTCCAGCTATATAAGATTAAATAAATTTGACCTTGGTGTTTCTATCGAGGATACATCCGAAAAGATGATGCTGGTTGATAATAAGGGGAGAATAATTACCGATGATATGTTCATTGCTCTTGTTTCACTTATACTTTTCAAATCAGTACAGGGCAATACTGTAGTTGTCCCCATTTCTGCAAGCCATGTAGTAGAAAGGATTGCAAATATAAATAATGGTAAAGTCGTGAGGACAAAAACCTCAGCCAGGGATATAATGGGCAAAATGCTGGGTAATGACGTGAAGGAAGAAATGCTTGAACAGTTTACCATGCATTTTGATGCTGTTGCGGGATTGGTTAAGATACTTGATTTTATGCATATAAACGGTCAGAAGCTTTCAGAGCTTATAGAGATGATTCCCGAAATTCATATTAGCAGAACTGAAGTGGATTGCCCCTGGAATGCCAAAGGTAAAGTCATAAGAGAAATAATCCAGGATAAAGACAGCAAAAGTGTTGAAACATTGGAAGGTGTTAAAATATTCAAGGATAAAGGTTGGGTACTTATTCTGCCTGATGAGGAAAAACCTGTATGTAATGTAATAAGCGAAAGCTATTCGGAAGAATTTGCACAGGAACTTGCCAATATATATGTAAATAAGATTAGGGAAATAAGCAGAAGTTAAAAGAGGAGCTGTCACACAGCTCCTTTTAAATGATAGATAGCCTTTCAGGTAACCCCCTGTAGGCAGCCTTCCAGGTAACCCCCTGTAGTCCCCCTGTTAGGGGGACACAAGACTAAAAAGGTTTAGGCTCCCCTAACAGGGGAGCTGTCACGTAGTGACTGAAGGGTAGTGCAGAGCAACTTTCTAAAAGGGGAGCTGTCAGTATGTGACTGAGGAGTTATGCAATTCATTGTTAAATACCTGAATCAAGCCTTTCTTCAATATCTGTATGAATTATTTCCCCTGACTGCATCATTGGGTTAACTGCTATACCCTGGACATAATCTTTGACTGCATCTGTAAAACCGTTGTCACTTACTCTGCTGAACACTCCAAAAATAATATCTCTAATATAGTCATCAAAAAATGGCGCTATCAGATAATGCTTTATTCTTAAATCTGTCAGACCTCTGAAATAATTTCTCGCAGGTGCAAGACCTATGTCTATCGCAAAGGAAAAGCTCATGTCAACTAAATCATAATTTGAGTTGGCCCTTAGAATTCCCATGTCTCCAAGTCCTGTCTCACTATAACTTTCTATTCCTATTCTGTGAAGTTCATCCTGAATAATTGCACGGCATAGAAAATGTCTGTCTGTCTCACCAATTTTCTTTTTATACCTTTCGTAATAATACTCTTCCGGTAAATCTAATTGGCTCCTTGTTAATACAGCTTCTTCAACTTTAATTATGTTATTGTCTACAAGATAGTTAAGGAAACTTACATCACGCTTACCACCGCTTGCAGCTCTAGAATTGTCTAGAATATTATCAAGTGTTACACTGCAATTTCTGAACTGTAATTTTTGCTCAATATTTGTTATCAAATTAATCACCCTAAATTATTTTGCCCAAAAAATGTTTTAGTTTTCATCTGGAATTAAGTAATTTATTTATAAATTATTTATATAGTTCAGAGATAAAAACAATCTGAATTTTATTGGAATCAAAATAATTTAACGAATCTTTGATAGCTTCAAATGTTACTTTGCCGCCTTGTTTTCCTACATGCCCTATTGCAATTGCGAACCCGTTTGACTGAGCCATATCGGCTGCAGCTTTTAACCGAGCCTTTATATAATCCTTTGACTTCTCTGTACCATCGATATACAGGGTTGAAGCTGCAAAAGCCTGAGTATCAAATTCAGTAATTGAAAAGGTAAGATGCCTTTTGATAGATATTAGTTCATCCGCACCTTCCATGTCATAGCTGAAGTTTTCTATAACAATGGCAAGCCTTGGATAGGTACTATCCACATTATTTACAGATTGATTGTCCAGAGTATTGGTATTAAGAGTATGATAATCCTGGAAATAGTTAATATTTATAATTAAAACCAGGCTAAATACAAGCAGTGATACCATAACGCAGATATATGTTTTAATTTTTTTTGAAATCAGATATACTATTTTCATATGCACCAATTTTCTAAGCATCCTATGTTAAATATACTATTAGAAAAGCTGTTTTAGACTTTTATATATTACTGAATTTTGTATTATAAGATGAAGATATTTACTTCATCCTATATATTTAAAATTTATGGGGAATTTCCAGATTAGCTTGAAATAATCCAAACTAAAAAGTAGAATTATCTATAGAACACCTAGTTTGTTATTCCCAATATCAAGTTTTTATGAGGTAAATATGCCCAAAGGTGAAAGAAAATTTGTTTTTTTTATTGCTTTTATGCTGCTGGGGTTACTTATTGCAGTGCAGGGAAGAAGTATTTTCACTGCTAATAAGGAAAAGTCCCAAGCTGCTTTAAATATTGACAAGCTGACTATTCAGCTTGATGAAGAAAAGAATAAAGAAAAACTATTACGTCAGCAAATAAATGAAAAAGAGAAAATCAACGATAAATATCTTAAGGAAAATGTAGACTCAAAAAGCAATTTGCTTCTAAAAGGTTTAAAAACTGAGCTTGACAGTCTTAAAACAAAGGCAGGCCTTACCGACGTTAAGGGAAAGGGTGTTATTGTCAGGATCAGTGATAATACCGAAAGGAACAGCGATAACCCTATGGATAACATAGTACATGACGAAGATGTGCTTGTAGTCCTTAACCAGCTAAAGTCAGCAGGGGCACAGGCAATTTCTATTAATGGTGAAAGGTTTATTGCAATAAGCGAAATTGTGTGTGCAGGGCCTACTATAAGGATTAACAAGCGACGAACCCCTGCGCCTTTTGAAGTTAAAGCAATAGGAAACCCCGACTTGCTGAGTGATTCAATTAAAAACAATATGTATCTAAGCGAACTTAAAGGCTTTATAAACATAGAGGTTACAAAGTCACAGAATATTAGTATTCCAAAGTACAGCGGAAACCTTGATAATTATGTTACTTCAATGGAGGTATTGAACTAATGAAATTCACCAGGAATTTTGCTTTGACATTCATATGTATTCTACTTGGGATGGTTGTTGCCTGGCAATATACAAGCATAAACAGGAATCAGGCGCAGGCAACTGTTCAGAACCAGCGTGTTGATGACCTCATGCAGCAGCTTCTTGCATCCAAGAAAACAAATGAGGACTTGAGACAAAGAAATCAGGAGCTTGAACAGATTAAAACCAAATACGAGGATGCCAAAGGTGATGATAATAAAATGATTGAAAACCTCAAGGAAGAGATTCAGAGGGACAAAATGATTGCAGGTCTTGTTGATGTTAAAGGAAAAGGTATAATAATTACCATAGAAAACAGTAATGGTGCAACAGTCCTCGATACCGACCTTTTGAAACTTGTAAATGAACTAAAGGCATCGGATGCACAGGCTATCTCAATAAACGATGAAAGAATAACAGCAATGAGTGAAATTAGGTCTGCAGGCGTAACAAGAGGTTATATCATGGTTAATAACAAGCAGATGATTTCACCCTTTGTCATTAAGGCTATTGCTGAACCTGATAAGCTTGACAGTGCCCTCGGAATGATAGGTGGGCAGATAGAGGAGCTTGAAGGATACCAGCTTAAGGTTACAACAAAAAAGACTGATAATCTGGTGATACCAAAAGTCAAGGACGATGGTTCGGTTATTAAGACAGATCTTTTATCTCCAGCACAATAATATCTTCCATCCTATATAAGTTGAATTAAATATTCAATATGCATCATGTCCTAAATGCCGGCCATGATGGTATTGATAAATGATTTTAATTCAACTTATGACATCTGTAATAGGATAAAGTAAAAACTGATTTTATCCCATTTGCGTTTGGCATTAGAAATGCAAATGATGTATCTGAAATTTACTTCATCCAATATAGAAAGTTCTTTTTTCACAAAATAAAAAATATAAATATATTAGACCCTGGATTGATGTACTAATGAAATTGCCATTGATTCAGGGCTTTTTATTTATGCATGGATTATGAACAATCACTTTTTATGGGGGTATGTGTCATATATGAAGCGTTTAAATTCCGTATGCTTGTTTTTAATATTCTTCATGGCAACGGCTTTATTGACAGGCTGTGGAGAAAAAGGAATAAATACTGATTTAAGGGATCTGGGGGGTGTATATTCCTCCAGTTATGATAAGGAAAACTTTAGCGTTGAGGTGAGCGGCAGATTATCTGAGGATCCCGGAACTGAAGTATCAGTTCTGGGCGAGGAGTTTACAGCTGATGCTTCATTGAATCAACCTAATAAACTGCTTAGGTGGGGTATTAAAAGAAATCCTGATAATAAAACACCTGATGCAGATCCGGGTGCTCCTGACCTTCTTAAAAAGTACGGTGGAGTATATCTTGGGGATACAAGCAGGAAAATAATATATCTTACATTTGATGAGGGCTATGAAAATGGATATACTGCTAAGATTCTTGATACACTCCGCAATAACAATGTGAAGGGTGTCTTTTTCATAACCGGTCCATACCTCAAAGATCATCAGGACCTGGTCAGAAGAATGGTTGAAGAAGGCCATTATGTGGGTAATCATACAATACATCATCCGAGTCTCCCAACTGTAGCAGATAATGTAATAGAAGAAGAGGTTCTTGGACTGGATAGGGCATTTTTTGAAAAATTCAACCAGCATATGAAATTCTTAAGACCTCCAAAGGGAGAATACAGCGAACGTTCACTTGAAATAACAAGTAAGCTGGGATATGTGAACATGTTTTGGAGCTTTGCCTATGATGACTGGTTTAGGGATAAAATCAGGGGTGCGGCATATGCACATGATATTGTAATGCGGAATCTTCATAATGGGGCAGTGCTTCTGCTGCATGCAGTTTCAAAGGATAATGCCGATGCGCTGGACAGTATTATTAAGGATACCGTACAGCAGGGCTATACCATAGGGGATCCGATTGATTTGATAACCAATTGATTTTCGTAAGCATATTTATATTACTATTGACGTTCTCAGGAGTAAAAAATGCCATCAAAGAAACAGAATAATAAAAAGAAAAAAAACAATTCTGAACGGGCGGGTTTTAAGGAAATAATGGCAGAGATGCTGGAACTTCCAAAGGAGGTTATTCTTGATCTGCCGAAAATAACAATGATTGGAAGCAGAAATGCTATTATTGAAAACTACAAAGGCTTAATAGAATATGAGGATGATAAAATACGTCTGAATACAAATGCCGGCATGGTAAGAATTACTGGAAAACACCTGACAGTAAAAGCCATTACATCTGAAGATATACTTCTCGAAGGGGAAATAAACTCGCTGGAATTTATTAAATAATACGGGGGCAATATGTTACTTTTGAGATTATGGAATTATATACGGGGATATGTTATTATAGTAGTCGAAGGCTATTTTCTGGAGAAATTCATTAATATATGCATCCATAGGGAGATATACCTCTGGGATATAAAAAGGCTTAAGGATGAAAATATGCTCTGTAAAATAAGTGTTAATGGCTTCAGAGCATTAAGGCCTATAGCAAAAAAGTCAAAAAGCAGGGTGAAAATATATAAAAGAATAGGTATACCTTTTATTTTAAACAGGTATAGGCACAGAAAAGCCTTTTTGGTCGGGGCAGTTATTTTTATAGCTGCTATTTATATAATGTCATCTTTTGTTTGGTCTATAGAGATAACTGGAAATAATAAGCTTGATGCCAAATTCCTTGAAAGTAAGCTTGAAGCGTTAGGTGTAAAGGAAGGCGTATTAAAATACGGTATAAATGCCGACAAGGTGGCAAATGGTCTCATGCTTGAGGTCAAAGACCTTGCATGGGCAGGTATTACAGTTAAAGGAACAAAGGTTAAGGTTACAATTGTTGAAGGCTCAAAACCGCCTGAACTGGTGCCGCTAAACAAACCCTGCAATATAGTTGCAACCAGGGATGGAGTAATAAAAAGGGTCACAGCAAAATCCGGGCAGGAAAAGGTAAAGACAGGTGATACTGTTGTAAAGGGACAGTTGTTAATATCAGGGATAATTGAGAACCCTCCCGAATTAAAGGATGTACCTGTCAGGACTGTTCATGCAACAGGTACAGTAATAGCAAGAACCTGGTACGAACAAAAATATCCTGTAACTTTAAAATATATAGAAAAGCAGCGTACCGGTAAAACAAAGGATAATTATGCAATTGTGCTTTTTGGAAAGAAAATAAACCTGTTTCCCGGGAAAATCCCTTTTCAGGAGTATGATAGCGTTGAACTCAAAAATAATCTTTCAATTGGTGATATGGCATTGCCATTTGGATTTATAACATACAGGAATTATGAGGTGCGTACAGTTGAGAATGAGCTGGATCTTGACACCGCCAAGGAATTGGCTGCCGATATGGCATATAGTGAACTAGCCAAACAGCTGAGCGCAGATGTTCAAATAGTTGATAAGAGTGTTAAATTTGTTGACGACGGAAATGGAAACTTAAATGCAATAGTTACTTTGGAATGCAGTGAAAGCATCGGGGCTACTCAAGAGATTGGAGGAGAATAATTGGATAACAGCATGGCAGAGAAAATAATTGAGTTTGAAAAATTGGATCAGGCAATGAACCTTTTTGGAAACTATGATGAAAATATAAATATAATTGGGGACGCATTTGGAGTCAAGGTAATATCAAGAGATAATGAGATAAAAATTACCGGAATACAGGAGAATGTTGAAAAAGCAGGAAAGGTTATAAGGCACCTGCTCGACATAGCGGCACAGGGTGATATTATAACACGTCAAAATGTTACCTATTCTGTTCAAATGGTTTCTGAGAATCAAATGGACAAGTTGAATGAAGCAGCTGATTATATATGCATGACAGCAAGAGGAAAAAAGGTAAAATCAAAGACACATGGGCAAAGCCAGTATGTGAATGCAATAAAGAATAATACTATTACCTTCGGTATAGGGCCGGCAGGTACCGGGAAAACCTTTCTTGCAGTTGCAATGGCAGTTAATGCGTTTAAAAATAAGGAAGTCAACAGAATAGTATTAACCAGACCTGCTGTAGAAGCTGGTGAAAAGCTTGGCTTCCTGCCGGGTGATCTTCAAAACAAGGTTGATCCGTATTTAAGACCGCTTTATGATGCTCTTTATGAACTCATGGGAGCAGAAACATATTTAAAGTACCTTGAAAAAAATATGATTGAGATTGCACCTCTTGCTTATATGAGAGGCCGTACACTTGACGATTCGTTTATAATTCTAGACGAAGCTCAGAATACAACACCTGAGCAGATGAAGATGTTTCTTACAAGAATAGGTTTTGGATCCAAGGCTGTAGTGACAGGAGATATAACACAGATTGATCTCCCGGGTGATAAAAAATCCGGTTTGAAGGAAGTTATAAAAATTCTTAATGATATAAAGGGAATTGAATTTGTTCATTTATCTGAGAAAGATGTTGTACGACATGAACTTGTGCAGAAAATAATTAAAGCATATGAGAAATTTGAAAGTGTCAAAGGAAACGGTTCAGGGAAGAAATAGGAGGTCATATGAGTATTCCGGCAAAAAGACATAAAAAGTCAATATTCAAGCAAATAGTGAAGCTCTTTGAAAAGGATAGATTCCAAAGGGTTTTAATAGGTGTGTTTACAGTAATTGTGGCTTTTTGCATTATTGCAACCAGTTCTTTCCCTAAAAAGTACAAGCTTAAGCTTGGAGACAAATCTCCATATGATATTGTTACACCAAGAGATATAGAGAACAAAATGCTTACTGACGAAAATAGGAAAACAGCTATTGAAGCAATAGTACCTGAAATGAAGGTTAACGGTGCTGCTTCTATTGAAGTTATAAGCAATACGGATGAATTTTTAAATGATATTTATGTTGAGAGAAATAGCGTGCAAAAAAGCCTTCAGGATCAGGGTATAACGCCGAGAGACCGGAGTTACAAGTCAAGATTGGCAGTAGAGCAGGCTCTTGCCGCAAATAAACTGCGGGAAGATGTAAAGGAATTAAATCTTCACCTTTCGGATGATCAGGTTTTATATCTTATAGCAAAAGCAAGTGATGATTCAATTACAGATTTTAAAAGGCTTACAAAAGAGTTCATATCAGAGGTAATGAAAGAGGATATAACAAAAGAGAATTTAGATGGAAAAGTCAGCAAGGTACAGAGTGAATACCAAAATACTTCACTGGACCAGGACCTTAAAATTATTGGTGGATTGCTGGCAAAATCTATTTTGGAGCCTAATAGAACTATTGATACAGACGCAACCGAACTAAAAAAACAGAAGATAAATAATGATAAGGCCTATGTTAGCAAGATACTGAAGGATTCAAGAATAATAAGCGTTGGAGACATTGTTACACAGGACAAGCTGCAAGTACTTGAAGAACTGAATCTTCTTGAAACCAGCAGCAGGCCTGATATTGCTTTTGCTGCAGGTATCATGGCTATTATTATACTTCTTGCCATTGTACTTGTGCTGTTCATGAACTATTTCTGCAAAGAGATATTAAAGAGCAAAAAAGACCTTTTTATACTGAGCCTTGTTATAATTACTACTTTGCTTATTGCATGGGGGATTAACGGATATTCTTCATTGGCGATACCGGTTTTCATGGCTGCGATGCTTATTTCCATACTATTGGATGTAAAGCTTGCTGTCATAGTGAATATTCTTTTGACCATTGCTATTTCATTTATTACAAAGGGAGATATGGCCTTCCTGTACATGGCATTTATCGGTGGCTCATTCTCAGCTTTCCTTGTTTCAAAAGCAAATCAGAGAAGCAGGCTTTCTGCAGCAGGAATTATGGTTGCATTTATTAATATTCTAGTTATAGTATGCGTAGGATTAGTTGATAAGAGCGATTTTTCAACAATTGCCAGCAACAGCCTCATTGTATTCCTCAATGGATTAGGATCTCTGGTTATAACCATAGGTACCCTTCCTTTCTGGGAAGCCGTGTTTAATGTAATAACTCCTTTGAAGCTGCTGGAATTGGCCAATCCTAACCAGCCTCTTATTAAAAGGCTATTACTTGAGGCGCCCGGAACCTATCACCATAGTCTGATGGTAGGAAATATGGCAGAGGTTGCTACTGAAGCTATCAAGGGAAATGCTCTTCTTGCAAGAGTTGGTGCTTATTTTCACGATATAGGCAAGTTAAAGAGACCTCATTTCTTTAAGGAAAACCAGCTTACAGAAAACCCGCATGACCGTATGACCGCCAACTTAAGCACACTGGTCATTACATCACATACAAAAGACGGGGCTGAACTTGCAGAAAAATTTAAAATACCTGTAGCTATCAGAGATATTATAATTCAGCACCATGGCACTACTTTAGTTGCTTATTTCTATCACAAGGCTAAAAAAGGTGAAAAGGGCGAGGCTGTCAAACCGGAAAACTTTAGGTATGAGGGTCCAAAACCTTTATCAAAAGAAGCTGCGGTTGTAATGCTGGCAGATTCAGTTGAAGCTGCAGTCCGTGCCATGACAGACAAGACTGAGGGTAAAATCGAAGGACTGGTAAGAAAGATAATTAAGGATAAGCTTGATGACGGTCAGCTTGATTGCTGTGAACTGACGCTCAAGGATCTTGACATAATTGCACAGAGCTTTATGAAGGTTTTCAGCGGTTTGTTCCATGAAAGAGAGGAATACCCGAATATTAAGGAAAGTATGTCTGATGTCGAAGTGATCAAAATTGTTGACCCACTGGAAGAACTTTACCAGGAGGAAGATGAAAACAAAACGTCTTTGAGGTGATTATTTGGAAATTATAATAGAGAATGAACAGGATATAATTGAAGTTAATGATGAACTGAAGGACATTATAAATACTGCAGTGGAAAAATCGCTTGAACATGAAGGATTTGAAATACCTTCAGAAACAAGTATTGTTCTGACTGATGACAACGGAATCCATCAATTGAACAAGCAGTACAGGGATGTTGACAAGCCGACGGATGTCCTTTCTTTCCCAATTCTGGACATATTAAAAGGTCAGATTAACCAGGATAGCGGGGATATTGACAAGGATAAGGAGCTGATACTGCTTGGGGACATTGTTATATCGCTTGAAACTGTAAAACGGCAGGCAGAGGAATACGGACACAGCTTTAACCGTGAGCTCGCTTTTTTGACTACTCATGGTATGTTTCATCTGCTTGGCTATGATCATATGAATGAAGCGGATGAAAAAGAAATGCTTGAAAAACAGGAAAAAGTACTTCAATTAATGGAACTGGCTAGGTAGAGTTATGAAGAATCACAGCCTTTTTTCGAGTTTTAATAATGCAATAAGCGGAATTATCCATGCCATAAAAAGAGAACGCAATATGAAGCTGCATATTCTTGCAGCAATTCTTATAATAATCTTAAGCCTGTTTTTCAGGCTTTCTAAAGTGGAATACCTTTTTGTATTTCTAGCCATAACGCTGGTAGTTGTTTGTGAGCTTTTTAATACAGCAATAGAGGTTCTGGTAGATATAATAGTAGATGTTTACCATCCAAAAGCCAAGGTGGTAAAGGACGTTGCGGCTGGGGCAACTTTGGTTGCTGCCTTTTTTGCTATTATTGTTGCGTATTTTGTTTTCTTTGACAAGCTAAGCAGCCAGGTTCAGAATGGAATACAAATAATCCGTCAATCTCCAATTCACATCGCAATTATTTCACTTATAGTTACCATCATTCTTGTATTGGCCGGAAAAGCTTTCATGGGAAGAGGCAAGCCATTAAGAGGAGGACTTCCCAGCGGACATACAGCTATTGCGTTTTCTGCTTCAGCAGCCATAATGATGTGGACAAATGATGCAAAAGTTTCAATAGTAGCCTTTATGATAGCTGTTCTTGTGGCTCAAAGCCGCCTTGAAAATAAGGTACACAACTTCTTTGAGGTTTTTGCAGGTGCATCTCTTGGTTTTTCTATAACATTGATTTTGTTTGAGATTTTCGGCAGATGAGATAGTAAAATAGCAAAAGGTGAAAAGATATGACAGAAAAACAAATAGTACGGTTTGACATGTATGAGATGCAATATAAAGGTGGCTTGCTCAATTCTGAATTACCAGCCATAACATTTGAGAAGAAGTATTACGAGAAATATAAAGAGCTAATTAACAGTTGCTTTTATGAAATGAGAAAAGAGCTCGATATTCAGCCTTATGGAGAATTCTGCGCCAGCCTTGAGGAACTAATGGAACACAAGGAAAATATCTTTTTGCTGATGGATGGTGAAGAGATAATTTGTACCGCTACATGCGGAAAAAATGAAATAGGTATGGTGGCTGTTAACTTAAAATATCAGCACCAGGGTTATGGACGAAAAATCATGGAGTTTGCCATTAGTTATGTTCAAAAACAAGGCAATTACCCAATCAAATTGACTGTTACAAAATGGAACAAAAATGCAATTGCCCTCTATAAATCACTCGGATTTGAAATTATAAAAGAAACAACGGTTGAAGGTGTAAGTACCAAAGATGTAAATGGTAAGTGGACTTTTGAGTTTACCTCAACAGGTGGGTTATCTGTAAGGTGATAAGAAGCTAGAAACTCAACTATTGCCGCATTAAATAAATATTTATAAGGGGTAAAATTGTATGGCTATTAAGCAGGAACATATAGATAGATTTTGTGGAGCAATTAAAGATATTTTGGATGAAGAATTAGCATCTGGGAATAGCATTGTAGAGACATATGAAGGATGGCCAGCGGGAACAACATTGATTTCGTTGAAAAAACCTTTTAAGAGACCTGCAAAAAAGAATTTGGTTGGGATTAAGTTTAGAAATATAAACGATCCTCACTATTGGAAGGCTGAATACTTTGATGTGATAAATCATTTGCTATTGATATGCGGATTTAATGGACCTGAAGATTTGCATTGGGAGTACTAAACCCAGAAAACCAGATTGGAATTTATCTATTTGATGTTTACTAACTAATATAGTAGACGTTGCCATGTGATTTACATATTCAGAAAATAAGTATTGTCTTCGTTATTATTAGTCTTAATTTTGTGAAATTTTTTAAACTGTCTCATTGCATGAATTTATGAAGCAAGGTATGCTTTTTGTAAGGAGTTGATGTATATGGCTGGTGAGGATAAAAAAGATTTTAATGCTATGATGAACAACAATAAGGATATGCCTAAGTTTCAGACAATTACTGACCGCAAGAGCATTGAAAAGTATGGCGGAGACAGAATGTACTTTGCTCCGCCTATAGAATATGATAGGGTAATGAGGTTGGTCCCGTATGGTTATGTCATTACAATTGGAGAGATACGGGAATATTTTGCGAAACTGAGTGGCGCGGATTTTACAGAACCGATTACTGCTGGAATTTTTGTTTCCATTTCGGCATGGGCAAGTTTCCAGCGAAGTAAGGATGAAACCCCGTATTGGAGAACGCTTAAAACAAACGGTGAGTTAAATTCCAAATATCCGGGGGGTATTGAGGCCCAAAAGGCAAAGCTGGAAGCCGAAGGGCATACCATAATCGAAAAAGGTAGAAAGAACATCAAATACTATATTAAGAATTATGAAAATGTTCTTTTTAGATTATAGTAGTTCTATGTGATACAGCAAAGCGAGGCGCCTTACGATGTAATTTCGTAGAGTGCCTCGTTTATTTTAAGCATACACCCAACTCTTGCGATTTTTCTTGAATCTCTATCTTTTCATAAATCCCGAATCTTTTAACCGTTGGATATATATAGGTTTATTAGCAGTTGTAATTTAGTAGGTTAAAACTTGATATTGTGCGACATAAATTTTATAATAAAGGTAATATTTAACACAACGCATTTAACACAGCAGAGTTTATAGCATGTGAAACACATTTTTTCTATAGATGAAACGAAAGACCGTCGTTAAAGAGATAAACATATCGGTGAAAAAAATTATTTAACGAAATTTCCTTGCTGTATGGAACAACATAATGTTGCTGACAGTTATGGAGACACTGAAATCAATAAGAAACATATTGGCAAGGGGGCAAAAATATGAAAAAAAATTGTACAAAAAGTGAATCAACAGGGCGCAATTACATTGAGGATAATCGGGTAGATACTAATGCTTCACCTTCTGCTTATGGTTGGTGTTTCCAAGTTGGTGCAGGCATTAAACTTATGCTTGATAATGTAAAAGAATTCATTTCTATGAAGTTGGAAGGCTCCTCAGATGATATTGAGATTTCGCTAAATTCAGGGAAAATTTATGCACAAGCGAAATCAGTAACTCAAATTGGCGACCAAAGAAGTGCTTCGACAAATCTAAATAATGCGTTACACCTGCTGTCGCAAGATGTGAAAAATGGTGACGCAATAAAACTAGTTTATATAACTAATATTGCGAATCCTTTGACGAGCAGTATGCCGTCAGCTTTTCAATATGGAAGTAGTTATGATTTTTCAGTACTTCCATTAGATGCTCAGGAAAAAATCGCCGATAAAGTTGAGAATAAATTCCCTACTGAGAAGTTTCAACTTCATATACTTAACTTCTTTGGAGAAGGCGATAATAAGTTTTCAAGCATAAAAGAAAAAATATCTGAGTTTTTGCGCGAGGCAATTGATGATCCTTCGTATAATAAACAACTGTTAAATAACTGGTTTGAAACTTTTATGGTAAATGCATCTGATAAACCTGATAATCTGAAAAAGCTTGAATTAACGAAAAAGCAAGTGATATTTCCGGTAATTATTCTTGTTATTGACCCTCCAATTAGTGAAACAGACTTCACTAAAGTATGTGAACATGATAATTATGGGGAAATCATACAAGAATTTCGCAAAACAATAAACAGAAATGCAAGTGATTATGAATTTATTTCAGAAGTGGTTGGAGATTATCTCACTAAACGAAACATGCTTTCTGATAAGTCAAACTTTAAATATACCTATGTTAAAAATGAATGGAATAATTATGAAAACCAATTTCTTTTCATATTAGATCAAGAAAAACGTGAAGCATTGATAAAAATGCTGCTCTTAACTGTAATAACACAACGTAGCAAAATCAATAGCATAAAGGAGGCTGCAAGCTTATGAAAATTGTTAAATTTAGCCTGCAACATAAAAATGCTTTTATTGAAAAGAAATTAAACTTTGATTATAGTACGAATATATTGTATAGTGATAAAAACTCTACAGGTAAAACTACACTAATGAGAGCAGTTCTGTTTGCTCTTGGTTTTTCTGTTCCAAATACTGAATTAGTCCGTTTTGAAGACTATGAATTTAAGGCCGAGTTAGTTCATAATCACAATGTATATTTTATTGAAAGAAAAACAAGTTTATTAATTATAAATGGACAGACGTTTGATTTGCCTGTAGAACAAAGAGCTGCACACACTTTTTTGTTTGGAAGTAGTAATGCGGAGATATTGTCTAATTTTTTGGGTACAATTTATTTTGATCAGGAGAAAGGTTGGACGTTACTAAACAGAGGAACAATAATTGGTATAAATCGATTCAACGTGGAAAGTTTTTTCCGTGGATTAAAAGAAGATGAAAGCGATGAAAGCTATCAGATTGTAGAGAAAATAAGTGCGCTAAACAAAAAAATAGCTCAGTATCAACTTATGTTGAATGTTGCCGAATACCAAGCATCATTAAGCCAAGACGTTGAACATAAACTTGATTTTCAGACCTATCAACAAAACCTAGATTCGTCATTAATGGAAAAAAGATTACAGTTACAACGAGTTAATGAAGAGATATCAAGATTAAATGATGTAATGAAAAATAATAAAAATTTTTCTGCTTACATTGAAATGAAAAAAATCTATGTAAAAGATCCTAATGGAGGAGCTCCGATTAGGGTTACAAAAGATACTCTTTTTGAATACGATTCGATTGAAGATGTAAATGTCGCTCGTAAAAGTATGCTATTATCTGAAAGAAATACAATTAAACGGCAAATGGCTGCACTTGAAGCATCACAAGAAAAACAAATAACTTTATTAAATTTACCGACAGCTGATGAAGAAATTACAAGCCGTTTAGCAAGTATTAAAGGTATTAGTGCAATTGAAGTAAACTCTATGTTAAGTAAATTTCGTAAAGAAAAACATAATTTGTCTGAAGAACTGAAAAATCGTACAAAGACTAATAATACTTGGATAACGGATGCATATAAAATAATTTCTGATTATGCAAATGAACTGAATATCCCTTTTGATTATAAAATTGACATCTTTACAAGCAATCTTAAGTCAAAATCGGGAGCAATTCTACATAAAATGGTGTTTGTTTATAAACTGGCTTATATTAAGTTACTAAGCAAAAAGCTAGGGTATCCTGTGCCTATATTCTGTGATTCTCCTAGTGGACGAGAAGTAAAAATGGAGACCGTAAGTGAAATGCTTAAACTGCTGAAACGTGATTTTTCAGATCATCAGATATTCATTGCATCAATATATAAGTATTGGGAAATTTTTAAGGAAGCCAATATTATTGAGATGGATGGAACAGTTTTCGATGAACCTACGATTCTAGATTCCTCCCATTAATTTTTATAATTTAAGTTTATAAACATCATACATTAAGTTTGCCAATTATAAATATAATTAATTGTGAATTTTTTCGTTTACCAGAAGCCCTATAGTACTTGGTAAAGAATAAAGGGGTGAAGCTAATAGATGAAAGCATTTGAAAATGAATTGAATCTACTTTTACAAGAAGGCAATTTAGGCTACTATAGCCACTGTGAAATTGAACAGGTAGTTCTATTTTCAAAAACCTCAGCAATAAATTACTATACAAATGTCGACTTTTCATCAACACATAATGCCGTAAAGGAGTTTTCGTTTCTTACGGATACACCCCTATCTATATCTAAAGAATATAAAATTGCAATAAGTAGATATAGAATTACTATTGAGGAGTTTAAGCGATTATATATTAAATCAGCACTAGACGGTATTTGGTCATTTAATGGAAAAAATGTAGTTATTGATGATGCTTTCACTACCGATAAAAAATTTATTCCTGAAAGTGACCCCACTGGCGGGCAATATAATATTTTTGTTCCATTAGAATTTGGCCTCTATGGGACAAATTTTATGGGAAATTACTATATACAAGAACTTTTTAGCAAGAAAACTCATCTAAATACAATACTGCAAGGAGAAATGATAGATAAAATACAATCAATTATGAAAAAATGCGGGCTTAATTACAGACTCGATAAATTGCAAGATAGAATCGGCAATGTTGTATGCAAGTTTAATATTGAGACATTAAAAGCTATCCCAATATCACTTGGTAAGCGTGGAATAGAGTTTAGCTTTTCACTTAATAACAAAAGCATGGCTCATAAATATTGTCTGCATCTATTTCAGGAACATGATGGAATAATATATAAAAATGAAATCTTTGATTATTTCGACTGCTCAACAGTTAGTGTGGATCCTAACCAGTGTAATACAACAATTTCGGTTATTGATGTTTCAACTGGGCTAACACTATTTTGCGGAAGATTTAATTATACAATTTATAGTAACTATTATTCGCAGATAACACCTCCAACAATTGTAGTACAACTTCCTAGTCAGAGGACATTGCATTTTGATGACCATGATGAAGTAGTTCAATTACCAAATGTTCATATGATGGGAACAGTATATGCGTTTTGCGAAATGGAAATGTCATCACAGCGCAAGCTAAAACTTGATGACGAATGGTTTTGCAAGCAAGGTTATTTAAAAGCGTATACTTTAAATGAACATGAAAGTGCGATAAAAAATCTTGTGAGTATAATCAATAGTAATTTGATCTGGGACTTAGAGGAATTATGGATTATTGACCCATATCTTTCCGCCGACGACCTTATTTCAACGGCGTTAAGGTGTGAAAAAAAGGGAATAGTTGTAAAGGCTTTAAGTGCTTATTCTACAATTCATAGTAATAAAGATACAAAAGCATCCATGGAAGCTAGAGATTTTCAAGTGTTTAAAAAAATACAACATGATAAATTGCATACAGTTTTGGGTAATGAAACTGATATTAAACTTGAATATCGTACTGTTCGCAATGGTTATGGAGTACCATTTCATGACAGATATGTTATGTTAAAGTATGCTCTTAATAAAGATCGTGTTTGGTCTTTAGGGGCCTCAATTAATTCAATTGGAAAATGTCATTCAATAATACAGATTGTGGAGGCACCTGATGCTTTATTATCTCTATTTGATAAACTCTGGATTCAAACAGAAAGTGATGAGTGTTTACTATTTAGTAATATAAGGTAAAAAAACAATAATACATGAGGTTTCTAATGAAAAAGCAAAGTGTTCTATAAAATACAATATATCACACCAGACTGGTTTTTACACTGAATTTATCATCGTGATGGTGTTTTTCAATTCTCACAGATGCGTTGGTATTGGAACTGTACTGGTTAAGCAACAGCTTTAAAATCAGAAAGTATCGTATCTATATTTTATGAAGAATGATATAGGTATTCTTCAACCCAATATTCCTTCAAAATAGAAGAAGTATATTAAATCTTTTCTTTTTTAAATTCACCATTTTGGAGTATAATAAATAAAGATTCATATAGGAGGTTAATTATGGATTATACTAATCTTGTGAAAGAAGCCTTCAATGCAATGGAGCACTCATATTCACCCTATTCGAAATTCAGGGTTGGTGCTGCACTCCTCACCGACGATGGAAACATATATACTGGTGCAAATATAGAGAATTCCTCCTTTGGAGCTACTATTTGCGCTGAAAGGACTGCTGTAGTTAAAGCGGCTTTTGAAGGACAAAGGGTTATAAAAGCAATTGCAATAGCCAGCGACAGCGAAGATTACATATATCCCTGCGGTATTTGCAGACAGGTGCTCACCGAATTCGGAAGCGACGATATGCTTGTTATATGCTCGAATAAAGCCGGAGAATACAGGATACATACACTTGGAGAAATACTGCCTCATGCTTTCAGAGGCTGATAATAAATAATAAATGCAGGTAATACGGAGGACTAATTGATGTTTAAATCAGGTTTCGTTACTATAATAGGCAGGCCAAATGTAGGCAAATCAACACTTTTGAACAGGCTTGCAGGTGAAAAGATTGCAATTGTTTCGGACAAGCCGCAAACAACAAGAAATACAATTAAAACAGTCATTACACGCAGTGACTGCCAGATGATATTTATTGATACGCCTGGTATTCATAAACCTCAAACCAAGCTCGGTGAATATATGGTCAATGTTGCAGAAAGCTCCATATCAGAAGTTGATGCTGTGCTTTTGCTGGTAGATGCAACAGATGCAAAGCCTGGGGCAGGGGATTTGTACATTGTTGAACAGCTTGAAAAGCTTAAAAATCCGGTTTTTCTTGTAATAAATAAAATTGATCGCGTAAAAAAGGAACAGATACTACAAATAATAAATAATTACAAGGAACTTGCCCAATTCACTGCTATTGTTCCTATATCTGCCTACAATGGTGATGGTGTTGATATTTTATTAAAAGAGATTACTGACAAACTTCCGGAAGGTCCTAAATATTTTCCGGATGATATGCTTACAGACCAGCCTGAAAAAGATATTGCAGCGGAGATGATAAGAGAAAAAATTCTCAAGCTTCTCAGTGAAGAGGTTCCTCATGGTGTCGGAGTAGAGGTTATATCCTTTAAGGAACGAAAGGATAAGGACATTCTTGATATTCAGGCTAACATTTACTGTGAAAAGGATTCCCATAAGGGCATTATAATAGGCAAGCAGGGTGCTATGCTTAAGAAAATCGGAAGCGCATCCCGCTATGAAATGGAAAAAATATTCGGCATGAAAGTATTTCTTCAAATGTGGGTTAAAGTTAAATCTGACTGGAGAAATGACGCTGCAATGCTTAAAAATCTTGGTTACAGAAAATAAAAAAGCATTCCCCTTTTAAAATTTACAAGTATACAAACTGTTTTTTAGCGAAATATAACTATATAAGCTATTGATTATTTTGAGTAATAAAAAACACGTCTGTATACAGATAACAAGGGGGATTGAGCAGGATGTTAAAAGAATTCGCATGGAAAACCTTCGAAAAAACAGGCAGCATAAGCTCATATTTATTTTATAAAGAAATGGCTTCAGAGGAAAGTAAGGAAAAGGTACGTGAAATTACAGAGGAAGAGGTTGCAATAAGTAAGTAACCCTGGGTAAAATCATGAGCTATATCAAGTCAAAAGGGATAGTCATAAGAGAGGTCAACACTGGAGAAGCGGATAAAATAGTTACTATTTTTTCTAAATCCTCCGGGAAGCTTACGGGTTTTGCAAAAAGTGCAAAAAGGCCCAAGGGTAAACTATCTGCCGGTACACAGTTTCTTTGCTACAGCGACTTTGTACTCTATAAGGGCAAGGAAATGTTCAATGTTTACAGCAGTGATGTAATAGAACCGTTTTATGAAATAAGAAATGATGTTATAAAGTTAACTTACGCAGCACATTATGTGGATATAATAAATGATGTAGTTCAGGAAAACCAGCCTGCTTCAAGAGTTCTGCAGCTGTTTCTGAATGTATTGCATTTTTTATCTAAAGGCAGGGACATAGAGCTCCTTACCTGTATATTTGAACTAAGGGTACTGTCTATTATAGGATATGCTCCTTATGACAGAAGCTGTATTGAATGCAGCAGGGAGGATGACAGTGATTATTATTTCAGCTTTAAGCGCTGCGGTATATTATGCAGTAAATGCATGCTGAAGGAAGAAGCTTGTATAAGGCTTATGCCAGGAACTTTAAAGACTTTAAGACATATTATTCATGCACCGCTTGACAGCCTTTTCAATTTTTCTGTTTCTCCAGAAGTGCTTTTGGAACTTCGAAAAATAAGCACCAGGTATCTAAAGGATAGGCTTGAAAAAGAATATACAAAGCTTAATTTTCTTAAAGAACTGGATATAGGTTAAAGGACGCGTTTACGTCCTTTTTTTGTGTGACTAATGAATGTTGCCTGAACATATTTAAACTGGTAGAATAAAATAAATCAATTTTGTGTAGGAAATCGATATGAAATATAAATACATAATATGGGATTGGAACGGAACCCTCCTTAATGATGTGGAACAATGCATAAACATTATGAATTGCCTGCTGGAGCAGAGAACGCTTCCCTGCATTACAAAACAGCAGTATCTTGAGATATTTGATTTTCCGGTTATAAATTACTATATTAAACTAGGTTTTGATTTCTCTAATGAACCTTTTGAGAGAGTATCCGAACAGTACATTTCCCGATATAAACAAGATGTGCTGACAGCTTCTCTTAGTTCAGGTGTAATAGAAATACTTAAATATTTCAAACAGCTTAAAATACCGCAAATAATTCTATCTGCCTCACAAATCAATGAACTTGAAAGACAGGTAGAATATTTCGGCGTAAGAGAGTATTTTAAAGAGTTGATAGGCTTGGACAACATACATGCACATGGGAAAATTGATGCTGCAAAAGGTTGGATTGATAGAAAGAGCATAAATCCGGGTGAAATGTTGCTTATAGGTGATACTGCTCATGATTATGAGGTTGCAAAAAGTATCGGATGCAAGTGTATTCTAGTATCAGGGGGGCATTACTGCTCAAACCGCATTAATTGTCTTGGTGTACCTGTAATCGATAGCCTTGGTGAGCTTCCAGCGTTATTAAACAGAAATATTTAGTTTCATTGGATTTGGGCTTGTAACTGAGTAATTGGAGGATAAACGTGAAAAGTTCGGTAAAAATTCTTGAAGAGGATATGTATGGTCCCATAAGAGATTTTTTTATGCAATGCGGATATCAGGTAAACAGCGAAGTCAATCACTGTGATGTAACTGCTGTAAAAGATGACCGGCTTATAATTGTTGAAATGAAAACACATCTGAACCTGGATGTAATTATTCAGGCTGTAAAAAGACAAAGATTAACCGACATGGTTTATGTTGCAGTTCCCAAGCCCGGAAAAGAGCTTTTTACAAATAAGTGGAAGGATATATTTTATCTGCTGAGAAGGCTTGAACTTGGTCTTATGCTTGTTACGGTTAAAACAGGTATGCCGAGGGTGGATATTGTTATTGAGCCGACTGCCTTTGACAGGGAAAAAAGCAAAAAAATTTCTAGTAAGAAAAAGGCAGGACTAATCAAGGAAATATCAAGCAGACACGGTGATTTTAACAAGGGTGGAAGTACCCGTAAAAAGTTGGTTACAGCATACAAGGAAAAAGCAATTCATATTGCATGTCTTCTCGAAATCAATGGTCCTCTTAAGCCTAAACAGCTAAGGGCAATGGGGACAGATGCAAAAAAAACCACTAGTATTGTTTATGATAATCATTACGGTTGGTTTGAACGAAATGAGGATGGAACCTATTATATTAATGATAAGGCAGCACAGGAGATACATGAATATTCTGAGTTGTATCATTATTATAGGGAGAACTCTTCACCGCCCCACCTTGAATAAACATTTTTTTCAATTTGAGAACCCCACTGTTATGTAAATATATTCAATGTTATATCATATAAATGTATACGAAATGCCATTTTTTTAAGAATTATATTAAATAGGTGTAAAATCTTGCAGGAAAAATTCACTTTACATCGAATTTTTAAATATAAGATGTTTTAAAAACTTGCTTTGGAGGTATTAAAAATAGTAATAAAACAGTTGATTGCATGTCTGTATTTTACAAATGTTTAAAAACAGGGAGAGTGTCATATGAAACTAAAGCATAAACTAATCTTATCTTTTCTTGCGGTTCTTTTAGTCTTTTCATTAATATTTCTTCTAAATGCATATATAAGTGCATCAAAAATTATCAAAGACAGTGTTGGGAAAAGCATCAAATCCAATTCACAGCTTGGTTACTCCTATTTCGATGCAAAATTTAAAGGTGATTGGAAAATTGAAGGAGACAAATTATTTAAAGGTGATATAGAAATCAATTCAAGTGAAGATGCGATAAAGACAATTGATCAAATTAAAAGCGAGACCGGATGTTACATAACTGTATTCATGAATGATGTAAGAATAATCACAAATATTCTTGATGAAAACAATAAAAGAATTGTCGGAACAAAAGCTAAACCTGAAGTGTCTGATGCTGTTCTTAAAAAAGGAGAAACTTTTAATGGTGATGTAGTAATAAACGGTAATAAGCTTGATACTCAATACCTTCCTATTAAAGACAGCAGCGGAAAAATATTAGGAATGTGGTTCACAGGTGTAGATAATTCCGAAATAAGCGGACAGGTATCCGATATGATGGTAAGCATGATCCTTTTTATATTGCTGGATTTGGTCATTGGAATGATTGCAGCAATATTTATCGGGAGAAAGATATCAAAATCGGTTATAACAATAAAAGACCATATGCAAAGTATGGCAGATGGCGATTTTAGAATACATATGGATAGCAGGTTCACTAAAATCAAGGATGAAACAGGTGACATGGCAAGAGCAGCACAAAGTATGGTTGAGTCAATGAAAAATACTACTATAACTGTACTCCGGGAGTCTGAAAATATTGATAATTCTCTTGATACCTCAATAAAAAATATAATTGAGCTTGATACAAGCATTGAAGATGTGTCTGCTACAACAGAACAGTTATCAGCTCAGATGGAGGAAACAGCTGCTTCAATGCAGGAAATGAATGCAACCACTACTGATATAGAAGCTACTGTTGTATCCATGGCTAATAAAGCACAGGAAGGTCTTAACGCAGCTAAAGAAATAAATGAAAGAGCACGAAGCCTTAAGATTTCTGCAAGAACCTCACAGGAAAATGCAAATAGTATTTATAATGAAACTAATAAAAAGCTTAAGCAGGCAATAGAACAATCCAAACAGATTGAAAAAATAAGTATTCTATCTGATTCCATAATGCAAATAACAGCTCAAACAAACCTTCTGTCTCTAAATGCAGCTATTGAAGCGGCAAGGGCTGGTGAAGCAGGTAAGGGCTTTGCTGTTGTAGCAGAAGAGATAAGAAAGCTTGCGGAAAGTTCTAAGGATGCTGTTAATGAAATTCAAAATGTTACAAAGACGGTTGTTAGTTCTGTAGAAAATCTAATATTCAGTTCAGAGGATATACTTAATTTTATTGACCAACAGGTAATAAAAGATTATGACTCCTTTGTTAAAACAGGTGAGGATTATAGCAATGACTCTGAATTTGTTGATGGTTTAGTTACTGAATTTAATAATTCTGCAAATGAACTTCGTGCTTCCATTACAAATATGCTCAAAGCAATAAATGAAGTTACAATAGCCACTACTGAAGGGGCTGAAGGTACAAGTACCATTGCACAGAAAGTGGTAACTGTAGTTCAGAAGGGTGATGAAGTTATTAACCTTGCAAAGGAAGCTAAGGAGAGCTCAGATAAGCTTAAGCAGTTTATGAAGCAGTTTAAGGTATAGTGATAGATATAATTAAATGAGTATTCAAAAATGCCTTCTTTACGAAGGCATTTTTCGTTTGTTTAGAACTTCTTAAATGCAAAAAATACAGCACCGAGCATAAACGCAAATGAAACAATATTATTCCATTTAATACTTTCTTTGAGGAATAAAACCGAAAAGACTGTAAAAACAGAAAGAGTTATTACTTCCTGAATTATTTTCAACTGTTGTGGGGTAAATTGTTTTATTCCTATACGGTTTGCAGGTACTTGGAAGCAATATTCAAAAAATGCTATCCCCCAACATATCAGTATTAAGACTATAAGTGGAAGACCAGTAGTTTTAAATTTTAAATGCCCATACCAGGCAAATGTCATAAAAATATTAGATATTATTAATAAAATAACGGTTGGCACGATTAATCCCTCGAATAATTATCATATGTAATTTTTCTACTGAAACATTTGGTACTCCTTAAAAACACCGTATTACATGATAGCATTATAGAAGCCTTGAGTCAAATCAGATTAAAGTAAAAAACAGCAGAAAATATCAAAAAGTCTGATTGATTATTTGTTAAATTAGATTTAGTAAATAATTGATTGGGGGGTAAACTCATGGAACAAAAACAAGCATATCATATACTTCTTGAAGGAAGCAGCTACGAGATAGGAAAGAAATTGGGGCAAATGAGTATTGGTATTCCAGGAATGGTATTAAATGAGGATGCTTTTTCCAAAGAGGAAGAATCGAAGGTATATAAACTCTTTGATGAATTCTGCCCGGGGATTAATGAAGAAATAGAAGGTTTTGCAGAAGTACTTAAGGTTCCGGTAAACCGTGTATTATACTATGCCATGTCATACCTTAAACCAGGCTGCAGTCAGATGGCGGTACTTCCTTCAAAAACAAGTAATGGGCATGTTCTGATGGCAAGGAATTATGATTTTTCTGACAAAATGGAAGGAATGGTTCTGGCAACAACCAGGGTTAAAGGTAAGTATTCTCACATTAGCTCAGCAATTGCTCAATTCGGACGTGCTGATGGTATGAACGAGTTTGGACTTGCAGTAAGTCAAAGCTCATCAGGAATGCCTGTGGGAAACTTTGACTGCCCTAAAAAACCTGTTATAACCGGACTGCAATTTTGGGCTGTAATAAGAGCAGTCCTGGAAAAATGCAAGGATGTCGATGAAGCTGTGAAATTATCAATGCAGATGCCTATTGCATTTGATATAAACATGATTGTAGCTGACCCGAATGGGAATGCAGCTCTTATTGAAAGTTTTGACGGGAAGAAAGCTATTAAAAGAATAGATGCAGCAACTAAAGAACAATTTATTTGTTCAACAAATCACATTCATTTGTCTGAACTGAAGGAGCTATCTCCGCTTAGCATGAGGAATTCAATCACAAGGTATGATCTTATAAATCAAACTCTCAGAAGCAAGGATAAAATTGATAAGGAAGACTTGAGAAAGCTATTGTCAATAAAATATCCGGAGGGACTATGCTGCCATTATTACGATGATTTCTTCGGAAACCTTAGAGGCATGATATTTGATATTACTGAAGGTTCATTAGAAATCTGTTTTGGTTCACCAGCATTAAATAGCTGGTATACATTTAAGGTTAATGATGAAAATAAACAGCAGGTTTATACCGTTGAGCTTGAAAGAGAAGAGTCGCCTGCAGATTTTTATGATATGATATAAAGCAGGGTGGGAGTATGAATTATCTTGAACAGCTTGAAAAAGCAATACTTTTTATTGAAGCCAATCTGTGTGAAGATATAAGAACAGAGGATGTAGCTGGTATAGCCGGCTACTCCTATTATCACTTTCACCGGGTTTTTGAGGCTGTTACAGGTGAAACAATAGGAAATTACATAAGATCTAGGAGATTGGCTCGAGCAGCTTATGATCTTAAGTATTCCGATGTTAAAATAATTGATATTGCGGTCAGGTATCAGTTTGAATCTCAGGAAGCCTTTAATCGTGCATTTAAAAAACTTTATAAAATTTCACCTGGCACATACAGAAATAACAGAATAGATTCCATTGTGGGGAACAGAAAACAGCTAACACCATTAAACTTAAGACACTTAACCAGCGGATTAACACTTCAGCCTGAAATCAAAATTGTATCTGAAACAAAGATTGTAGGGTTATCCGGTAAGAGCTCATTGAGTTGTAATAACCGTCCGAATATGTGGAATATGTTCAATCCGCGTATTAATGAAATAAAGCACCTTGCTGAAGGGATCAGAGGCTATGGGATATGTGAAGCAGATCCTGATTTTGATATGTGTAGGTTTGATGAAAACACAGAATCCTCTGAAATTGTCGGAGTGGAAGTAATAAGCTTTGAAGATATTCCACAGGGGATGATTAAAAAGTTTTTGACCGGAGGAAAATACGCTGTATTTACTCATAAGGGAAAGCTTGATAAACTTGGAATGACGTATGAATACATATGGGGCACATGGATATTGTGCTCCGGAGTAGAACTTGATATGAGAGATGATTTTGAATTCTACGATGAACGTTTCCTGGGGTATGACAATGAACTTTCTCAAATGGATATTTATATACCGGTGAAATAATGTTATAAAACATTCTTTCAAATAAATGCTAAATGTTGACATGTAATAGTACGTATGGTAGATTTAAATTAATCTCTTTGCACTGCATACAAATCTACAGTACAAACTGAGCAGGCGATGAACTTGTAAAAAAGTTCGTGGGGCTGGGCCTTTGGGGCAGCAGGTAGATATAGAACCTGTGGGACAGGAAATGTTCTACAGGTATTTTTATAACTATTTTAGAACAGCAGTGTGGAAATTTTAATACTATAGAATTAAAGGAGTGAATTTAATGAGCTTTTTTTCATTATCTTCAAAAGGCCATTACAGACATGGAAACTATGGAAGCAACCATTATCAGAGAAATGGTTTCATAGGCGACTTGTTTGAGGTTTTTAGTTCGCATTCGCATGGTCATTGTGTTAACCCTTATCCACCTCAGTATCCGCCACAATATCCACCTCAATATTATGAACAGCCGCCTGTACAGCAACAACCACCAGTTCAGCAACAGCCCGCAAATCAGAGTACTATGACCTGCAGCAAATGTAATTCCCAGATACCAGCAGGCTCAAAGTTTTGTTTGCAATGTGGTGAAAAGGTTAACAGCGTACAGTTTTGCCAGAGGTGCGGTGAAAAATTGCCTGCAAATGCCAAATTCTGCATGGGCTGCGGAATGAAGATAGATGGGTAGATATGTTTCTATTAAATGCAAAAAAATACTGCGGTAAAATATATAAAGACTATACAATTATAAAACCTGTAGGAGAGGGACGGTATGGAATGTGTTTCCTGGCACATTCCATTTCCGGTATGCCTGTAATTATCAAGCGTTTCAAGCCAGGTATATTTAAAAAGAATAAGGAAAAGAATGAGCATGAAGCAGTTATCCTTTCTCAGCTCAGGCACAACTCCATACCTGAACTTCTTGGAGTTATAAATGAAAAAGGCCTTTATGCTTTTGTCCTGGAATATAAACAGGGAATGACGGTAAAGGATTTTCTTTTTAAACAAAAGCACAAGTTTGATGCTCAGGAGTTTTTTGATATAGGTACCCAATTAATTGAAATTGTAAAATACCTACATAAAAATGGTGTTGTACATCGTGATATAAGAATACCAAATGTTCTTATTGATAATGGGAAAGTCTATCTTGTTGATTTTGGACTGGCACGTTGGGCAAATAATGGCAGATACCGTTTTGATGTGGATTTTTCATATCTGGGTGATTTCTTCCTGTACTTGCTATATTCAACATTTGAAAAGAAAGAAAGGAAGAAGAAAGTTCCGTGGTATGAAGAACTATTGCTTTCAGATGAACAGAAATTACTGCTAAAAAGGCTTCTGGGACTTGAACCTTTCTATGTTTCAATATATGAAGTTGAAAAGGATTTTACCAAAGTATTTGGTATTTCTATATAAATAATTTTTATAGGTGACTTGGAAATGAGCAAAAATTGTAAAAAGCTTCTGCATATTATTTTTAATCTTGAAAAGCAAAAGTCTATTGTTAATCTTGAATCCATTAAAAATTATTTAAAATTGGTTGACGACAACAATAATCTTGAATCTGATATTGTTTGGCTTATATCAAATGAATATATAAAGACTGACTCTGTAAAAAATTATAAGCTTACAGAAAAGGGACTCATTGAATCTGATAGAATAAGTAAAGCCATGATTATCAAAGAATTTGATCTTAAAGTTGGAAGGCTTACAAACAGTAAGGCATACCTCGATTATTGCGAAGAGGTATATGGCTACAGAATGTACCTTTTCAACATGATGGATAAGGAACAGCTGGACTTTTTGTTTAATTCTATTAATGTTTCAAACCAAGACAGCATATTGGATTTGGGCTGTGGTTACGGCAGTATTTTAACTGAACTTGTAAAAAGGTTTAAATGTAAAGGTTATGGTATAGATCAGTTATCAAAGAGAGTGGTAGAATCACAGGATATCAACTTCACCTATATTAATATGGATATGGATAATATACGTGAAGTTGGGCTAAAGCCCAGTATAACAATTTCAGTGGACAGCCTGTATTTTTGCAGTAATTTGTCCGAGATTGTTAAACATATGAAAAGTTTAAAGGACAACAGATTGTACATATTTTTTTCGCAATATTTATTTGACACTTCTGCCGGTAAGATGATATTGGAGTACAACAATACAACTATTGCAAAAGTACTTGAAGAAAATAATATTAGCTTCAAATATATTGAGTTCAGTGAGAATGAACGTAAGCTTTATGAGAACTCTTTAAAAATTCTCCCAAAGTATGAAAAAGCATTTGAGCAGGAAGGAAACCTTGATTTGTTTACCAACAAGCAGAGAGAAGACCAATTTGGCAAAGAGTTATATGATGCAGGCTGTGCAAGAAGATACCTATATATCATACAATAAATAAATTACAAAAAGCACTTTATAAAAATGAAGTGTTTTTATTTTTATATACGTCTTAATTTATTGAAAAAAGGAAAAATTTTATTTCGGTATATTGAATTGCAAGGTAGTAAGTGATACACTATAATACGTTACAATATACCGTATTATAAAATATACTTTGATTAAGTTTATCTATAAAGGATTAATAATGATAGTTATTGCAAAGCTGGAGGTGAAAATAATGAATATACAGTTTAAAAAGGGAGTACTTGAACTTTGTGTCTTGTCAATGCTTGCAAGGAGGGATTGCTACGGATACGAGCTTGTAAGCGAGATTTCTAAAAAAATACTTATATCTGAAGGAACGATATATCCCTTATTAAAGAGATTGAAGGATGAAGGGTATTTCAAAACCTATCTTCAGGAATCCCAGGAGGGTCCGCCGAGGAAGTATTATCAAATTACACCAGAGGGACTGCAAATGTATGGTGATCTTACAGAAGAATGGTATAGATTTGTCGATGGGGTAAACAGAGTCATACGGGAGGATTTGGATGATGAACAAAAATGAATTTATCAGTGAACTTGATAATGCCCTTAAGGGAATGAGTTTTGAGGATAAAAGGGAAATTATTTATGACTATGAAGAGTATTTCAGTGCAGGAAAAGAGCATGGAAAAACGGAGGAAGAAATTGCAAGGGCTCTTGGGGATCCAAAGATAATCGCAAGACAGTTTACAGTAAAAAGTACTTATAAACCAAAAGTAAACGTTTCTTCTGTCAACTTAAGAACTATTGGAATGTTGTTTCTTATTCTGTTTGTATCGCCGTTTTTGTTATCGGCAGTATGTATTGTATTTTCAATGGGGTTGGTAGTTGTGTGCCTTGCATTTACATTAGTGTTGGTATTGGGCAGCCTATTAATTTCATTTTATGCGTGTGCTGTAGGATGTACTTTGGGGGGGATAGGAATTGTACTTGCAATTTTCCTTCGTCCTGTACTGCCAGATTTTATAACCATAGATATAAATTATGGTTCAGCTATTTTATTAGCTATAGGTGTCTTCTGCCTTGGTGTTCTTGCTTTTTTATGGGCGGGAAAGTTTTCTAAAAGTTCAGTACTATGGTCTAAAGAATTTCTTGCTGTAACATGGAATAAAACAAAAGAAAGTACTCTAGGCTGTTACAACAAGGTGTTGAAATACATTAGAACAAATACCTCAATATTAAATAGAAAGGAGAATGAAGATGCATAACAAAAATATAAAGAAATTATCTGTATGGCTTGCTTTAATAGCAGTTGTATGTATTGCAGGTGCAGCCTTCCTTTTCTTTGAAATAGACGTAAAAACGTATAAGGAATATCTGTATGATGTCAACCAAGAAAAAGCCTTTGGTGTCGAAAATGTTAAAAGCATTAGTATAGATTCATATGATGCTCAGCTAAATGTTATTGAAACGGATGATAACAATGTAAAGGTACATATTTACGGTAAAATATACTCAAAGGATAATAATAAATTAAAAAATCCTATAATTGAACTTAATGATGGAAAGCTTATTGTAAAAGAAAGAAATGAGCCAAAAATACGTATAGGGATAAACCTTGATATTGGAGATTGGTTTGGTGAAAATAAAATGAAAATTGATTTATTTTTACCCAAAGCATATAAGGAAAAGTTAAAGATTGAATCCTCTTCAGGGGATGTAATAGCTGATTCGATTAATTTAAAAGATCTCGATATCAACACTTTTTCAGGTGATATTAAGATAAACAGGATAACAGCAGATAATACCGGATTGGAAACAAGCTCGGGCAATATTGCTATCGATAATATAACAAATAATAAGGATTTTAAGATTAATACCTTTTCAGGTGACCAAGCTTTTATTGATATCAAATCAAAAACTGTTTATGCTGAAACAAGCTCAGGAAAGATTTCGTTAGGTTCTGTTGAAGCAGATAAGGTTGAGGGAAATTCATTTTCAGGGGATATAATCTCCCAAAAAATAAAAGCAAGAGAGATGGAATTTAGTACTTCCTTAGGTAATTTAATTACAGGGGAAGCTCAATCGGGTAATATTACATGTGATACTCATTCAGGTGATATCAAATTTAATAGTATATCTTTCACAGATATAAACATCGAAACTTCATCCGGAAATGTGTTTCTAAGCCGTGTCAGTAGCTCTGGTTTTAACCTCAATGTAGAAAGCAGCTCCGGACGTGTAATATGTGATTTAGATATTAAAGATATTAAGAAGGAAAGTGAACATGATATAAAGGGTACTGTTGGAAATGGTTCGGGAACCCTTAAGATTAATACATTTTCAGGTGATATAAATGTGATTAAATAGGTATTTTATACTGAAATATTTATTTTTTAATAAAACTTGACAAGAGAGCAGTTGCTCACCTATAATCGTAGGTGAACAACTGCTCTCTTAAATTTGGAAAGGATATTAAATGACAACCAAAGAAAGAATCTTAAAAGAATCAATGAAACTGTTTTCCATGAAAGGCTTTGATTCGGTTTCCATTAGAGAAATTGCATCCTTTGTAGGTGTTGGAAACAGTGCTTTGTACAAACATTTTGCCAGTAAGCAGGCTATATTTGATGCATTAGTTGAGAATTCAAAAGAAAAGTTTTTAGAAAAGTATAAAGAATTGAATATGGGGGTGGGGAGTAAGGATGATTTAAAAAGAATATGCCTGAATATGTTTGCGTTTCAGACTCAGGACGAATGGATAAAAATGTTCCGAAGAATGTTAATAATAGAGCAGTTTAAAAATCTTAAAATGGCCGGAATATACAAGCAGCTCTTTATTGATATGCCTATAAAATATCAGACAGAAATTTTTAAAGGATTGATAGAACAAGGAATTATGAAAGACAGAAACCCTGAAGTAATGGCAATGGAGTTATATGCCCCGTTTTTTTTATATCATACTGTAGAACGAGATATAAATGAACTTAAATCACTATTTGTGATTCATGTTGATAACTTTTTAGAAGCGTATTTGGAGGTAAATAGATGATAAAAGAATATCCATTAATAACAAAGAAAGAAGTAAAAAAGAATAAGACAATTAAGAAAATACAAAAGAATACTGAAAAATGTTACAAGAAAACTAAGGGTAGTTTTCCTAAAGCAAAAATTTCAAAGGTAGTGGAGTTAAAAGAGGATAATAACTTTTTTGACCTTTCAGAAAAAAACATCAATCAAAACATGACTGGTAACAATAATATTCTCGAACTTATTGAAAGTTACAGCTTGACAGGCTTGAGCGGGAACGGGTTTCCAACCGAAAGAAAAATCCGAGCAGTTATGGATGCAAATACAAATGACAAGTATCTTATTGTAAATGCTGTGGAATGCGACCCGGGCTTACTGCACGATAACTGGTTAATTAAAAATCGTTTGGCACAGATTGAGGAAGGAATATCTGTATTATCAGAAATTGTACCGTTTAAAAGAATTATTTTAGCTGCAAAGGATCTAGGTACTCCACATAATAGTAAGATTGAGATAAGTTTAGTACCAAACAGGTATCCAATGGGTCACGAGAAACTACTGATGAAAAGAGTCCTTGGAATAGATCTGGAAGCAGGTCAGATACCGGCTGAACACGGTATACTTGTCCTGAATGCACAGACTGTACTGGCAGTCAATGAAATAGCAAAAGGTGTGTATCAAAAGGGAAGCAGGTATATAACCGTAGCTGACTATACAAACGGGGAAGCAATAGTAGCAAAAATCAGCGGCGAAATAACGGCAGGTGAAATTCTAAAGAAAACCCTCGGGGTAAGAGGAGAAAAGGATATTTTTGCAGGCGGCGGAATTATGCTTGGGCATAAGGTACAAGAGGATGAAAAAGTGTCTGCAAAAACAAACTTTGTAGCATATGGAACCAATATTGAATTCAATGAAGATTCTAAATGTAGAAAATGCGGAGCATGTGCCAGAAAATGTCCGATGGGTATTAAAGTACATAAGATAGTAAGTACTCTTGAAAAAAATAAAAATGCAGATATAAGCATGTATCAACCTGAACTGTGTATTAACTGCGGAACCTGCACATACCATTGCAGAGCAGGTAAGAATACAATGAATATAGTTCAGGAATGTATTAAATAAATAAGGTCAATTCACTTAAGTAAAAAAAGTACATCACTAATATGATGTGCTTTTTACTTGGGCGGTCGATGGTACTTGAACCCATACGGTGGAATCATACGCCCCTCATGGGGAGGTTATGTGTAAAATTACCTGTTGCAATGTTTCGATATACTCTAGAAAGTCATTACAGACATTTACTATTCTATCTGCATCTATTTTCATATTAGTTATACGTAACTTATTATGTCAAATTTCTAACAAGAACATGTAACAAAACATACCAATCAGGAATATTTTATTATTAGCATTATGTTAAGTAATAATCACTGTGTTTTATATGCAGATCTATGCTAAATTAGACGCACAGTCATGATTATACAAGGAGAAATAAATATGGGAAGAGGAACCAACTTCAAGACAGACTTAATGGAAATGTGTCCAGCTTTTGGATACGTAAATAATATGGTGTCTGCAATGAATTCATTTATGAGGAATTTTACCAATACTTTAACTGCAACACCAAGCCTCAATCTAACTGCAACACCCAGCCTTAATGTAACTGCTACACCACAGATATCAACTACAGTAGCAATAACGACCACCATCAGTCCAGGTTTTGGACTGACCAACTCCGTATCAGGCGGTGCTGAGGCCAGTAGTTCAGTATCTGCTAGTACTGAGACTAGTAGCTCAGCACCAGCGGGTTCTGCTTCCAATGTTATATAATCACTGCAAATATTGGAGTCAAGATACTCATGGCTATAATCTGCTAGACATCTTTGTTGTTTAACAAACCTAAAGTCTTCCAAGGAGGGGGGATTTACTTTAAATGATTATATCGGAATAATATATTTCTTGGTATATCCATGACCAATGCAGGCACATGGATAAATTTTATAAGTTAGCGAAGCGGAATGAACCAACCTCTCGGGTCCAAGTCCCATCTAAACATAAGAAAAGAGAGTATCCTCTATTCAGAAGATACTCTCTCTTTTGGTGCGGTCGAAGGGACTTGACCGTCTGGCTGCGCTATACTACCGCCTTGCCTTATGTGGCTTTGACAATAAAAAGGTATTATAAATAATGGTAAGGTTTAGCATGGCATTTTACGATAATAATAATGAACATCTTAAAATAATTGATAGGAAAATCAAACCTGAGTTTATCAATCTGATTAAGTAAAAGAGGTGACTAACATGGAGGTAAACACCAAATATTTTAACTATTATAACATAAAAGATAGATATACAACTGAAGCACAACAAACTCCAGAATGGAAAAAGAAGTACGAAATCACAACAGATAAAATTAAAAGTAAGAATTATAGTCAGAATAGTGATGCTTATAAAGCATATTGTAAGCTGGATGAAATATACTATTCTGCTTCTATTTCTAACCGTTCAAAATATCAGGATGTAAATGAACTGAGCAATGCATTAGGTCAAAAATATCTTTTTAATCCTGCATATAAAGGTTATAGCTATTCAGAACGACGGGCTATGTACGAAAATGAATTGGAAATGACCTTATATGGATGTCTGTCCGGAGGTGGAAATGTAAATGATCCACGATTATCAGGTGATATTTGTGAACCATCAGAGGAAGAAAAGTTAAGCTTCAACCGTCAAAGTGTGAATATGCAGTTTCAGAATATAATTTCAAATATTGGCATAAGCCTAGGTTCGTTAGATGACATTACATTAACAATTGAACCATTTGAGTATCAGCTGAAGATATCCGGAATGGAAAACAAAGAGCTTATGCAGCAGCTAGAAGAAGCTCTAAATAAAGACAATAATTCTAATCAGCTATTTTTTCACATATTACATAATTGTTCCACAAATATATCTGATGATGTAAGACTAAAGTATCGCGCTTTAAAAGATTTTCAGAATGTAACAGGATTGGATTTAAGAGATTTTGAACAAGAGGGAGATGCCTTTATTAATAAGGATGGTGAAAATGCACTGGATGTATATAAAGAATCTCTTAAAACAGCTACCACAGTACCAATTGAATTCAAAGGAAGTGCTTTTTCATATTTTGAAGGGTTGTTAGAAAAAATATCAAAGCGTAAGTTTTCAGAAATTTCTGATTTAAATTTGAGTATTGGATATAAAGATGGAAGGCTTTATGACATTTCTAATGAAAATGTGCAGAAGGATACATTTAACGCTTCAATATAATTCAATAATTAACACATAAAAAAAGTACCTCACAAATGTGAAGTACTTTTACTTGGTGCGGTCGATGGGACTTGACCGTATGGTTGCACCATACTACCGCCTCGACTTAAGTCTCGGCACATGAACCTAAAAATGCTACGCATTTTCTAAACGGTTCATGCCCCAGGATGCATGGGCGAGCAATGAAGCGAAGCGAAATGACCAGCCTCTCGGGTCCAAGCCCCATCTAAACATAAGAAAAGAGAGCATCCTCTATCTAGAAGATACTCTCTTTTTTGGTGCGGTCGATGGGACTTGAACCCATACGGTGTAACCATACGCCCCTCAAACGTACGCGTCTGCCAGTTCCGCCACGACCGCAAATATGTGCCGCTCAAGGATTTCACCGGAGCAGCATAATCAATTATACTAGCATAAATAGAGTATGTCAATATGTTTCTACATAAAAAATTATGGAAAATGCAACTTTTTTATGTCAATACTTTTTTTAAACTTTGTTTCTGAATAAAACACAGGCTGCAGAAGAGCTGCAGCCTGTTTAACAAACTCTTTTATAAACTATATTCCGTTTTAATCGACTCTATAGCTCTATCAATATCCTTTTCAGCGATGAGATAGGATATGTCGACCTCAGAGGTTGTAACAAGCTTGATTTCAATATCATTGCCTGCAAGCAGGGTGTAAAGCCTTGCAGCAACGCCTGGAACATTCTTCATGTTCTCACCGTAAACATTTAGCTTGGCATTGTTAGCCTCCACTTCAACATGCAGATTGGGAACATCCTTTTTGAAGCTGTTCAATGAGCTTATAGCCTTAACAAGATCATCTGAAGGCATACTGAAGGATATGTTGATACTGCCCTTATAAGTGGGGGATTGGCTTATCATATCAATATTTATCTGCTGCGAGGCAATAGTGTTAAAAATGCTTGAAATAAGGTTCATTTTGCTCGGAAGGTTATCAACTGTAATCAAAGCAACATTGTAGGTTACTATAATGCCTGTTACTGGACTTTGTTCCATAAGGAAACACCTCCGGAATTTTATTTAACCTCTAAACTAACCGGAAATCAGCTCTTTCATCCTGTATATTCCCGGTTGTTTTCCATGAATAAACTTAGCAGCTCGTAGTGCTCCCATGCCTAAAATATCCCTTGACATGGCAGTATGTTTAACTTCTATTATCTCATCATTTCCTGCAAATATTACTGTGTGTTCGCCGACAATAGTACCGCCGCGCACCGCATGTATTCCGATTTCTTTTTTGGCTCTCTTTTTTCTTCTTGAATGCCTGTCATAAGTATATTCATATTTGTTTTCAAGAGCTGAGTTGATTTCATCGGCAATTGCAAGAGCAGTACCGCTCGGAGCATCAATCTTTTGATTGTGGTGTTTTTCTACTATTTCAATATCAAAGTTTTCTTCCAATACTTTTGCAGCCTTTTTTACAAGATCTATCAGCAAATTGACGCCAAGTGACATATTTGCGGACATAAATAACGGAATTTGTGTGGATGCATTTTGAAGTTTCATTTGCTGTGCAGTTGAAAGTCCTGTTGTAGCCATTACAAGAGGTATTTTTCCTGACACTGCAAAGTCAAGTATATTGTCCAAAGCTTCAGGATTAGAAAAGTCAATAATTACATCAACCTTCATTTTACAAGAGGAGAGGTTTGTAAATACAGGATAATCATTTTTCCTTGTACCGTTAATGTCATATCCTGCACATATCTGAACTCCTTCAATATTTTCTGAAAGCCTGGTGATTACCTGGCCCATTCTGCCGTTGCACCCGCTGAGTAATACATTAATCATTTGTTCACTTCCCAAATTTCAATTTTATTATTGTGTATAATCAATTGTGTTCTATTATTAATTAGTTCAATTTAATTCTTTTTACTATCAACTTGCTTTTGACTTTAACTGTAAACTGTACATTCTTTAAACTGTCCTCTTGTCAACCGTCAACTATCTTTTGCCTTTAACTGTCATCTCGTCCTCTTGTCAACTTATTTAAGCAGTCCATAATTGGCCAATGCTTTCTTTAGAATATCAAGATTGCTATCAGACATTTCTACTAAAGGCATACGGCACTTACCGACATTTATGCCCATAAGGTTCATTGCTGCCTTAATAGGGATAGGACTTACTTCAATGAAAAGTGCTCTTATAAGTTCGAGAGTCCCAAGCTGAAGCTTCCTGCTTCCGATAATATCTCCCTCCAGGAACTTTGCAACAAGATCATGAGTGTCCTTTGGAATTATGTTTGCCATAACCGAAATAACACCTTTTGCTCCTAATGAAAGCATAGGGAGGACCTCGTCATCATTTCCGGAGTAAACTGTAAAATTCTCACCGCAAAGATTAATTGTTTTCCCAACCTGACTTAACACACATTCCTTAACACCGACTATGTTATCAATCAGTGAAAGCTCTTTAAGTGTTTCAGGGTTTATATTCAGGTTTGTTCTTGAAGGAACATTGTAAAGGATAACAGGAATCTTAATACTGTTTGCAATAGCCTTAAAATGTTCATACAAGCCCTTTTGTGTAGTTTTATTGTAATAAGGCGTAACGCTGAGTACAGCGTCAACTCCAACACTTTCAGCATACTGGCTGAGTTCAATTGCATGAGTAGTATAGTTGCTTCCTGCACCCGCAATTACTGGAAGTCTTTTATTAACCTTATCAACTGTAAACTTGATTACTGCCTTATGTTCTTCATCAGGCATTGTTGAAGCTTCGCCTGTGGTACCACAAACTATGATGGCATCAGTTCCTTCTTTAATATGATATTCGAGAAGTTCCTCAAGCTTTACATAATCAACACCGTCATCTGTAAAAGGAGTAACAATTGCAACCCCTGAGCCTGTAAAAATTGGATTTTTCATAATTTCAACTCCCTAACTATTAATCTAAAACAAGTGGAAGGATGGTCAATAAAATCAACCCAAGTACCCTTCAGCTTTAAGAAGCTCTGCCATAAGAACACCGCCGCCTGCAGCACCTCTTATTGTATTATGTGACAGACATACAAACTTGTAATCAAAGAGTATGTCTTCACGAAGTCTTCCTACGCATATCCCCATACCTTTTTCAACGTTTCTGTCGATATTTGTTTGTGGTCTGTCTGGCTGATCCATATAAGTCAGGAAGTGTTCCGGAGCACTTGGAAGCTTCAGTTCCTGAGCTCTGCCCTTAAAGGATTTCCAGCAATCAATCATTTCATCAATAGATGGTTTGTTCTTAAACGATGCATACACAGCTGCCATATGACCGTCCGAAACAGGTACCCTGTAACACTGTGCTGAAATCTTGGGGCCAGCTGACTTAACAATTTTGTCGCCTTCGATTTTACCCCAGATTTTAAGCGGTTCATTTTCACTCTTGTCTTCTTCACCGCCGATATAAGGTATAACGTTATCAAGTATTTCCGGCCAGTCACTGAATACCTTTCCGGCACCTGATATTGCCTGATAGGTACATGCAAGAACCTTTTCAGGACCAAATTTCATAAGTGCATGAATCGGTGGAACATAGCTTTGAAGCGAACAGTTGGACTTGACAGCTATGAAGCCCTTTGAAGTACCTAAACGCTTTCTTTGCTTTTCTATAATTGCAGCATGTTCAGGGTTTATTTCAGGGATTATCATTGGAACATCATCTGTCCATCTGTGTGCAGAATTATTTGAAATAACTGGTATTTCAGCCTTTGCATACTGTTCTTCAAGAGCTTTGATTTCGTCTTTCTTCATATCAACTGCGCAAAATACCATATCAACTTCATCTTTAAATTTAGCAATTTCATTTACATTTTTAACATTGATGTTCTTTACCTTTTCAGGCATTGGAATATCAAGCTTCCAGCGGCCATTAACAGCTTCTTCATAAGTACGGCCTGAGGATCTTTCACTTGCACCAAGAGCTACTACTTCAAACCATGGGTGGTTGTCAAGGAGAGTTATAAACCTTTGACCAACCATTCCAGTTCCGCCAAGTATACCAACCTTAAGTTTTTTATCCATTTTTAATACCTCCATAATTTATTTGGTAAAACCCCATATAACTAAAAATGCCAGTACATGTGAGTACCAGCAATCATACAAAATACCTATAAGATAATTTGTAAACAACTGATAGCGCTCCATCATAATATGATGACAGTCAGGCAGCTATTAACTGTCCAACCAGGATATAATTATGTGGGTAAATATATCCTTCGGCATTTTCCCCTTTCCTTACACATCACTAAAACCCAGATTTTTCAGTGTATTTACTAATGGAAAACGCGCCTCTATCAATAAAAACTTATTTTGTTTTATATATAATAACATTCAGGCTTTGCAATGTCAAATGATTTAGCCTTTAATATGTTGTGTATAAATATTATAGTTACACAGATTGAAAAATGTTACAGTTATATTAAATGTGAAAAAATTGAAAAGGATTCTCTGATTTTTGTCGAAATATATTAATGAAAATAACTTTTTGCCAATATTAAGATTGTTATAGAATATTTTCATATTTAATATACGTTCAAAAGACAAAAATTGGGGGGTACTTATGAAGAAATCTGTTATAAGAATACTTATGGCAGTGACATTGGTTTTTTCTGCAAGTATATTACAACCGGTTACTGCTTCTGCGAAGGTGAATATTCCCGATAAGGTAAGGATAGGAATTTATTATGAGAATAGTGCACAATCCAGGATTTCGGTAAGTGCACAAAAAGGTCTTCAGTTTGGAAGTTCACTTAATGGTGCTTTTAATGTTTTATACGATGATCCTTCTAATAATGTATACAGTGTTTTAAAGGATTCCGCAGCAGCATATCATATTCTGCTTTATAATTCATTACCGGATTACAACTCTGCAAATATTAAGGTGCAGGCTGCAAAACAAGCGGGAATTGATGCTTATCCGGTATTTAGTGATACATGGCAGGTTTGGACAGGGTATTATCCCGATGCAGCCACTGCAAACACCGCTATAGCAGCTGTCCAACAAAAGCTTGGTGCTGGGAGCTATTCAGTAGTAAACCCTTCTTCATTAAGAATAGCAATTCAAAATTCATCGGGTGGCACGGTTCTCATGTTTAACAGTGCAAATTCGGTATTGCAGATATACCCAAGAGCTGAGAATATTCCAAATGTTTTTTCTCTGAACTCTTCAAGATACAGAGGCGGACTTGAGGTAAGAAGGCTTACTAGCAGTGATATGACAATTATAAATGTAATACCTCTGGAAGAATATCTTTATGGTGTTGTTCCGAATGAGATACAGGCAAGCTCAAACATTGAAGCTTTAAAAGCGCAGGCTGTTGCAGCAAGAACCTATGTTATAAGGAATTTGAACAGACATGGGGCATATAAATTTGATGTTTGTCCGACTACTCATTGCCAGATGTATGTAGGTTATAACACTGAGTATCCTTCTACAAACAAAGCTGTAGATGATACAAAGAGTCTTATAGTCACATATAACGGACAAGTGGCGGAGACCTTGTACTGTGCTTCAAGCGGGGGACCTACTGAAGATTCAACAAATGTATGGGGGGGAACGACGGTCCCATATCTGGTCAGTGTTGATAACAAGTATGAATTGACTACCTCCAGTCATTACTACTGGCAGGAATCCTTTACTCCAAGCCAGATCAAAACAATAATGTTTAAATACGGATATGATCTTGGTGACATAACTGGTATTTCTGTAATTGAGCGAACTCAGGCTGGAAGGGTTAACAAACTTCTTATTCAGGGGACAAAAGACAGTAAGACACTTACAAAAGAGAATACCAAGGACATGCTTGGACTCGACAGCCGCATGTACGATATTACATCCGGAACAGCAGCAACAACAGGTTCACTGAGTGTTTCGAACGGTACATCTTCATCAACTTTAACACTTAATGGAAAAACAGTGGTAACTTCAAGTGGATTAAAACAGATATCTGCTAACAGCAGTATTACAGTTTTAGGATCAGGCGGAACTTCAAAAATAGGGGGCGGAAGTACAACAGCCACCACAGCCAAGTTTGTTTTCACAGGAAAAGGGTGGGGACATGCAGTGGGTATGAGCCAGGAAGGTGCACGAGGAATGGCACTTGCAGGCTTCAAATTTGACGAGATTCTGACGCATTATTACCCTGGAACCAAGATAGAGTAATAAATATAGAATTAAAAAAGTCTCCAATTGGAGGCTTTTTTGTATTTTTATGAATAATGCTATTGAAATTATATATAAAATTTAATATAATATGACTGTGGTCAGAAAATGAACTGCGGTCATTTTTATTTGGAGGTAAATATTATTGAGTTTGTTTCAGCAGCAAAGAGCTCAAGCCAAAGAGCATATCTTCAACAAGTCTGTAGAGTTGTTTAAGGAAAATGGATATGAAAATGTATCAGTTGACCTTATTACAAAGACTGTAGGAATTGCAAAAGGGGGATTTTATAATTTCTTTCCATCCAAAAGAGATATTTTAATGCTATGGGCCGAAAGAGAATTCCAGAAATATGATTTTGCAGGAATAGTTAAAAAGAATTTGTCCATAGAGAGAAACCTGTATGAATTAATCAAATTTCTTGTTAAATCAATAGATGAAAACTTCAAAATGTTCAAAGCATTTTTAAATGAACATGTGAAAATACATGGTATGGAGCAGGCATCTTACGGAAAATTTGACTTTATATTTATTTTCTCAATGATAATCAGGCAGTCATCTGATTTTAATAAAATAGGTGAAGCTTATTTTAAAGAGAAGATTGAAGTATTAAATAATTCATTATTCATGGCACTTATTAATTGGTTTAATAAAGCAGAAACTGTAGAAGGTTTAGAGCACTGCCTTACAAATATAGTTAAGGTTTGCATTTACGGTATAAAAGAAAAAATGGGGGATTGATTCTATGAAATTATTTTCAATTATAGTACTGGTCATTATAGTTTTAACAGCTGGCTGTGGATTTACAATTCATTATGGCGGCGAAAAGTTCAAAAATGCAATAGGCGGGCACATGGTATTAGGTATTCTTTCAGTAATCTCAGTTATAGCAGTTGTAATTTATGCTTTTATTAAAAAATAATATATCGGAGATCAAAAAATGAGTAAATCATGGTTTTCATTTAATGTAAAAGTTTTATCAGTTTTATTATTTATTACTGGAGTTTTTGCTTTTACCGGTTCTGTGTTGTTGTGGGGAAAGGGCTTTATTCTTGACTTTCCAAAAGGGGTTGACTATTCTTATCCTGTAACTGATATAATCGTGAATGCACCGGTATCTCTAATTGCAGCAGTAGGCTTGTGGAGATTAAAAAGGTATGGATATATTGCTTCACAAATTTTTTCGGGGTTTGCTATTTATGCATCAGTTGAAATTTTTGTAAAGGCAATTCAGGGCGATCTGGCAGGTTCAATGGAAATAATTTTTCCGCAGATTTTTGCAGTACTACTCTCTATAGTTCTGATTGTATATCTATGGCGTAAAAAAGATGAGTTTAAATAATAGAATTAATAAATAATTAAAAGGTTATTAAGGCTGCAGTTCTAATCTGCAGCTTTAATCTTTTTTAGCTGCATTAAATAGTGATTCTATTGTTACATCAGTTGATTTTACAATTTTATACCAATCTCCGTTTACATTAAAGATGCAGCGTTCTTCTCCAATAAAGGTTATTGTAAGAATTTCCTTATTGCCTCTGAAAAGATTAAGTGCGTAAGTCCAGCCCGAACCACGCTTGTTTTCGACTTTTATAAAATTAAGCTTGTATAAATAGTCATTGACATTATTTATAAGTTTTTTGTCAGTTATGGTTTCGGTGATTCCGTCACCTCTTATTATATTTATTTTGGTGATATTATTTAAGTCATTACCAATAAAGGTTTCTATTGTTTTATTGCTGCCTTCGTTAGTAAAGCAGAAAACAATCAATATTGCCAAGAACACTGGAATAATAAATTTCAATCTTTTCATAGGACACCTCTTAATGTAATATCCTGTAAATCAAAGATATCATCAATGGAGATTTAAGTCAATTGCCGTGGGTTAAAACCCACGGCTACCAGAACCAAGTCCCTAAAGGGACTATACTCTTTCTTTTAGCATTAGTTGTGCCATCTTGTCTAAGCAGATGCTGAGTCGGTGAAACCGACTTGATTTGTACTAGCCGTGGGTTTTAACCCACGGCGGTTGTACTGGGCGAATGTGTTCATCACAATTCCTTTTTTCGGTTTATTATGTTTTAACCAAAATTAAATCTTTACTCCCGCTTTTCGACGCCGTAAATCGGGGTAAAAGGCGTCACTCATACGCCGTGATGGCTTTAAAAGATGGGCGCGACGGATTCCGTGACAAGAACATCCAAGCTTTCATCCATAGCTTTGTCCGGCCGTTTCCAATGGCATCCATTCCATACCCAACTGAATCTGCCGTCCATGGCAGATTCGCCGGGCTCTGATTGATGTCAGCAGGATAGCTCTAAGTCACTCCACCAAGCGCCTTCAGGGCTACGGTAACAGGAGGCTATGCCGAACTTTGTAAACAAAGTTCTAACGAAGTTGCTGCGTAGAGTTTACCCGCATCATTGCCCATTGAAAGCTGAATTGGCAGGTGTTACCATTATCTAAGTAAAAAATAAGTTTTGAATAAGTTCTCTACAACGACACTTTTAAGTGTTTGAAAAACGTTTCGTTATGCATCCAGTGAAAAAATTGACGACGCGGGAAAATGGACTGGATGGACATTTTAGGTGCATGTGAGCCATGGATGGGGAATATGCACCGACCGCCAAAGGAATATTTTTGAACTGAGAAATGCATAGAAACTTTTTCACAGTGCCCTAGCTAGCCTCCGCGGCGAGCGGGATATCAGCTACTGCTACTATCATACCGTCTCATTCCTATCCTCCACAGGAATAACGCTAAACCCAAGAATGATCCTGTTACACCTATGCACAATACCCAGTGCTTGAATCCAAAATGCCCGAATAGTGCGATTGATGGCATGTTGGATATCAGACCATAAGGTAGAACAATGAACAATAAAACTTTCCATACACCATAAATACCCGGTAACGGTAGTCTGAAAGAAAACTCCACCAGGGTTTCTTCAATTTTTTGTGCTGCATCAACCTTTGTCAGCCAGAATGAAAGACATCTCCAAATCAGCATCAGTGCGAGTAATAGTACATACATGAGAATAAATATCATGAGATAATTAATGATACCAGTAAATGTTAAAACACCAAGTCTTGCACCTCCATAAGCAACAATCCCTATTCCTACAATAAATAAAAGGAAGGAACCGGGATTAATGTTTCCAAAGGCTGTATAAAGCAAAGTATTTACAGGCTTTACAACAGCCAGATCCAATGTTCCTGTACGGATTTTATCAGGAATGGATATAACACCAAAAAAGTATGTTGCCATGTAGAGTCCATCAAGTGCAATAAATGTACCTGTAAAGACTGTCAGGTGGTATATGTTCCATCCTCCGATGCTTCCATTCTGTGCTATTACACCAAAAACTGCAAGCTGAATTGCAAAGAGTGTTAAATCAGCCAGGAAAGCTGCCCAGAAGCTTGTACGGTACATCATTGCAGAAGACATCTGTAATTTTGCAAGAGTTAAAATAACTTTGATAGTTTGCTTAATGTTTTTCATTACATACCCACCCCCTCAAAAGCCTTTGGTGCTCTGTTCTTTAATATAAGACAAATAAAAAATGTCACCAAAATCCATGCTGTTAATACTATCAATGCTGTTATGAAAGATGTTTCAGCTTTACCCAAAATAAGCATTACAGGGTAATAAAGAGTATAGGAGAATGGTGACCACATAGCTATCTGGTCGCCGAAAACCAGGCTTAACGGGATTAATGATCCTGACAGAAACATTTTAAATATAGTTTGTATCAAAATCAGAAACCCGATATCTGTAAACTTAAAGGTAGCCATTGTTATGATAAAGCTTATAAGCATGTTTAAAACAGCTCCAAGAAGTATAACAGGCAGTGCTTTGACAATACTAATCAAACTTACTGCTTCAAAAAAACCGTTAAATACAATCATTACAACAGTGAGAACTAAAGTTGACGCTGCAATAGGGTAGAGAGTCCTTGCAAAGCCTGCAGACATAAAATAGCCTATGGGAGATATCGGTTTTACTATATATTTTGAATAACTGCCATTCTTAATTTCCTCAGTAAAGGTGTTAAGAAGACCGTCACTTTGCATTAAAGGCGACAGTATATTTGAAAGCAGATAATAGGTTACCATTTGGGGAAGAGTAAAGCCATTGAAGGTCTTTGAACTTCCGAATACTGCACTCCATAAAAGGTAAGCTAATAATACTGCAAATATGCTGAAAAATGCAGTAAGCCATGTGTTTCCTCTGTAAATTAATGAATTCTGAATTTCACAGCCTGCTACGTGTAAATATTTTCTCATAGACCTTTATACACCCTTTCTACCAGTAATGTAACATCATCGTCCGAAATCTTTATATCTTCTATGTCTGACAGATCCAAAAACTTCTTAAGACATGCTTCAGTATTAACCTTTGGTGTTCTGACAGAAATGAAGTAATCACTCTTTTCTATTAATTCTGCGTTCTCTATTTCAGGGAGCTGCTTCAATGAGGAATATGTAACGCTTATTGTACTAAAGCTGCTGTTATCTGCTAAAAGTTTTTGAAGCTCACCGTCATATATTTTTTGCCCGTCTCTTAATACAACGCACCGTTTTGTAAGTTCAAGAAGGTCTTCTGTATAGTGAGAGGTTAAAAGCAGGGTTATTCCACGCTCCTTACCGGCAGTTTTAAGCATTTCACGTATTTGCCTTTGTGCAACTGCATCCAGCCCGATTGTCGGTTCATCAAGGAACAGAAGCTTTGGAGAGTGGAGCAGCGAGGCAATAAGCTCAAATTTCATGCGCTCGCCTAAAGAAAGTTTTCTTACAGGGACGGACAGATAATGTCCAACCTCGAAAAGCTTGGTGAAATATTCAACATTATCTTTATATTTTTTGTCCGGTATATTATAAATAGCCTTGTTAAGAAGCAGTGAGTCACTTGCAGGGAGGTCCCACCAAAGCTGTGATTTTTGTCCCATTACAACGGCAAAGCTTTTTTTGAATTCTGTTTCTCCTTTGGATGGAGTAAACCCATTAACAGATATTTCACCTATTGTTGGTCTTATAATTCCTGTAAGCATTTTTATAAGTGTTGTCTTCCCGGCACCATTGGGGCCCATTAGCCCAACAAATTCACCTTCATCAATCGAAATTGAAAATTCTGTGAGTGCTTTCCTTATTTTTGTTTCACGTTTAAATAAAGATTTAAAGGAACCTTTTAAACCTTCAGTCTTTTCAAAATATTTGTATTCCTTGGTTAAGTTCTTCGTTTCGATTATTTTTTTCATATTTATATAACTCCTTCTGGTTAAAATAATAAAAGCCTGTAAAGAGATACCTCCTTACAGGCCTGCAGCACAATAAACATTAAACACATCAAAAAAGCATGACAGAAAACTCCGCCATGCTATACGTCAAATTTATCATGATAAAGATATAAAAATGACGATATTCATTGAATTAGAGGTCTGTGTGTAAGGTATCCAAGGCACAATAAATAAACAGGTCAAACCCGCAATTTAATTTGCCTTAACAACTATTAAGCTGTTATTTACTTACGCACAGCGCCGACATAAAAACTTCCTTTACAATAGAATTATTAATACTGTTATATTTATATATTATGGGGTAATTATCCCATTTGTCAATATAAAATAATTCGTAGTGCCCATGATTTAAACTCACAGCAAAACAGATTCCTGCATTTTTTAATTTGACATTCTGAGGTAAAGATGTTAAGCTTTTTAAAGATACTTTTGAAAGTATGTTTAAAAAGTAATCAATAATTGGAGTGTCAAATGAAACAGGAAAATTCACACTTTGAACAGGTACGAATAAACAACAGGAAAATAATACGTAACCTTCTCAGGAATTATCCTCACATTGGCAAGGCAGATTTGGCTAATTTATCAGGACTTAGTTATCCTACGGTTTCAGCTGTACTTGGGGAACTTACAGAATCCAATGAGGTTCTGATTCTTCCTGAACCAGCTTGCAGAGGCGGCAGGCCTGGTGCTTTATACTTGCTTAATCCAATGTTTCATATAGCTGCATGCGCCTTTTTAACTAATAACACTCTGTATATGAGGATATATGATGTGTTTGGCAATAAGCTTAAAAGTATGGAAATACCTATTCCTAAGACGATTAACCCGGAAGAATTGGTTTCGATTTTTACTGAATTAAGATGTGAATATCCTTCGTTGTCTGTTGTTTCACTTGGTATACCTGGAGCTGTTATAGGTGGTCAAATCCAGAATCTTAATGTTGATAAACTGGTTGGAATTAACCTGGAGAATTTATTTAAAGAAAAGGCTAATATTACACTATTGATGGAAAATGATGTTAATGTATTTGTATCTATGGAAAGGGATAAGTGGCCTGATTTGGTACATATCTTCATTAACCATGACTGTATTGGTTCAGGTATTCTTGTAAATGGAAACATTATAAGGGGAACTTCGGGTTATGCAGGAGAACTTGAATATATATACACCAATATTAAAAAAGGCAGAAATGTCGGAGAAGTCTTGGATTTTATTGGTAAAAACTACAGCGGTGATGAAAAGAAAAATGAACTTATTAAATGTCTTTTATATGTAATAAGTTCGGTAGTAAGCGTTATAAATCCCGCAGATGTAGCGCTTTCAGGTTCTAATTTTTCTGAACAGGACTTAATTCTGCTTGATTCTTCACTTAAGGAAATTTTACCGGTTGAGCGGATACCGAATCTGCATATAGTTTCAAATACAGATGAACTTTACCATGAAGGACTTCTGGATATGGCAATTAATTATTTAAAATCGCTTTGAATGGTTTGATTTGTAATATAAGCATTATGAAATCACCGCAAATATGAACTATAAAGAATCGTGAGGCATCGAATGACAACATTAATTCAAAATAGCAGCAATAAAAAATATCTTTCCATTATTATGCTGATTGCGCTTCCTATAAGTATTCAAGGACTTGTATTCCAACTGCAATCCCTTACTGAAAAAGCATTCCTGGGAAACATTGATACAAAGTACCTGTCGGCAATAGGTGCAACGCAGTTTCCGCTGGGTGCCACCATAGACTCCATTATTGCCCTGTGTACAGGAATTACAATACTGGTATCACAAATGTATGGAGCTAAAAAAACAGATGGAATTGTAAGCACGGTTAAAAGCTCAATTGCTTTTAATACAATAATATCAGGCCTTTTCTTCATTCTGTGGTTTGTCTTTCCAAGGTACATATTTAATTTATTGGGTGTTGATGCAGCGATAATGGACTACTGTATGACTTATGCCCAAATATGTTCAATAGGATTCCTGTTTCTTGGAATAGATTCAGCATTGCAGTCCATGCTGCTGGGGATGGGGGATACAAGGCCTATACTGTATGCAGGTACAATAAAGGTTTTCTTAAATATAGCTATTTCCTGGGTTCTGATTTTCGGTAAGTTTGGATTACCGCCCATGTATATAAAAGGTGCGGCAATAGGCACTGTTATAGCTAATGTAACGTCTTCTATATTTATAATTATTTATTGCCTAATTATCAGAAGAAAAGAATTTGGGCTGGGAGGCAGATTTTACAGCTTTGATTTATCCTCATACAAAAAAACTTTTATGCTGGGCTTGCCAACTGCTATAGAATTTTTTGCGTGGAATTTTTCAAACCTGGTTTTGTTAGGCTTTCTAAATGGAATAAGCTATATAGCTACAACTATTTATACACTTACCTTTGGAATTGAAATAATTGTATTTCAGATCTTCAATGGTTATTCAAAAGCTGCATTAACCCTGATAGGTAATAAAATAGGTGAAAATGATCCTCCGGGTGCTAAAAGAGCTTTTAATTTATGTATGCGGCTAACTATTATTACAGTTATAATATCATGTATAATCTTAATATTGTTCCCAAAAGCTATAATAGATGTTTTTTCCAATGAAGATGATGTTATACTTAAAACTGTTCCGTTTTTGATTTTTACTGCATTCATAATAGCCCCAAAGTGTATCAATGTATTGGTAGGCAGCGGTATCCGTGCTTATGGCGATACCAAATGGATGCTTTATACTCAGATTTTCGGCTCATTATTTGTAATCACATGCTCATTTATTCTAGTTAAAATTGCTAGTTTAGGTGTAACGGCTGTTTATATAACAATTTTTTTGGATGAATGTACAAGGGCTGCCATTAATTATCACCACTACCTTAAAGGGGACAAATCCCAGGCTTTTTCAAAACCTATTATAGAACAGGTGGAATTTTAACATTTTGATACATATATAGTAATTGTTCAGAAACTATTGCAACACAGGTTTCTTAATGCTATACTTTTTAGTAAGATTTAGAAGAGATGAGATTAGATTGGTTTTTTAGATTAGATTAGAAGAGACGAGGCAGATTAATCAAAGATTGAATTGCCAGGTTATCTTACCTGGCTTTATTTATATTACTCTTTTCTGCCATTTCTTTAAAATCTCATATCTTCCTTACAAAAAGGGAGGTCAAGGATTTGTTCTATCCAACGCTTGATGAGGTAAAATCGCTTTCGCAAAAGTACAATGTTATTCCCGTTTCAATGGAAATCTATGCTGATATGGAAACTCCAATCAGCCTGTTCAAACGCTTTGAAAAAAGTAAATACTGCTTCCTGCTTGAAAGTATAGAGGGCGGAGAGAAATGGGCAAGATTTTCTTTTATAGGAAGAGACCCTTTTCTTATATTCAGAAGTCAGAATGGAAAAAGTATTATAGAAGAGAAGGATGGTACTGTTACTGAAAAAGACGGTAATCCAATTGAAATACTTAAAAATATCTTTTCAAAATACAAAGGGCTCAAGCTTCAAGGCATTCCAAGATTTGACGGAGGTGCCGTAGGTTTTTTCGGGTATGATCTCATCAGGTATTATGAGCATTTACCAAACGTACCTGAGGATGACCTTAAGCTCCCGGAATGTCACTTCATGTTTGCGGATGAAGTAATTGCGTTTGATCACTTAAAGCAAAAAATTCATATCATAGTCAATTTACATGTCAATGGAAACCTTGAGAGGAACTATTTCAGCACTGTTGAAAGAATAAAGGAAATTCACCGTGAAATTGTTTCGCAGCGTTGGAAGGTATCAGAGCCGCAGGAACCATCCTACAAAAATCACAAGTCGGATGAACTTGTAAGCAATGTAACCAAAGAGGAGTACTGCAACAATGTAATCAAGGCAAAACAATATATAACTGATGGAGATATTTTTCAGGTTGTGCTGTCTCAAAGATGGAAGATGTCTTATGATTATCCGTCTATTAATGTATACAGAGCACTCAGGATTATAAACCCTTCCCCATATATGTACTATTTAAAATTCAATGATTATTGTTTGGTTGGTTCTTCACCCGAAATGCTGTCCAGAGTTGAAAATGGTATTGCTGAAACCTGCCCTATTGCAGGTACCAGAAAAAGAGGTGCAACTGAGCTGGAAGATGCCGAGCTAGAACTGGATTTGCTGGCAGACGAAAAGGAAATTGCAGAGCATACCATGCTTGTAGACCTTGGAAGGAATGATATAGGAAAGGTATCTGAATTCGGGACGGTAGAGGTAAAGGATTTTATGCATGTTGAAAAGTATTCACATGTAATGCATCTGGTTACCAATGTAAGAGGAAAGCTTAAACAGGATAAAACAGCTTTTGATGCACTTATGTCAGTACTTCCGGCAGGCACGCTTTCTGGTGCACCAAAAATAAGGGCAATGGAGATAATCGATTCGCTTGAAAATGTTAAAAGGGGAACCTATGGCGGTGCTATAGGTTATCTGAGCTTTGATGGCAGCATGGACAGCTGTATAACAATAAGAACTATGGTTTTCAAAAATAATCAGGTATATATACAGGCAGGTGCAGGAATTGTTGCCGACTCTGTACCTGAAAAAGAATATGATGAATCTGTAAATAAGGCAAAGGCTCTGCTTACAGCATTGGAGGAGGCAAAGAAGCTATGATTCTGTTAATTGACAATTATGACTCATTTACCTACAACTTATATCAGTATATAGGAGAACTTAATCCGGATATCCTGGTTAAAAGGAATGATGCTCTGACAATTGAGCAAATTGAGGAAATGGACCCTTCTCATATTGTTATATCCCCAGGGCCAGGCTACCCGAAAGACGCAGGAATATCTATTGAAGTAATAAGACGTATGGGAAACAAATTTCCTATACTGGGAGTATGTCTTGGACATCAGGCGATTGGCGAAGCCTTTGGAGGAAAAATAGTTCATGCTAAAAAACTGATGCACGGAAAGGTGTCGGAAATTGAAGTAAAGAATAGCTGCAAGCTTTTTAAGGGACTTGAATCAAAAATAAACGCTGGAAGATATCATTCACTTGTTATTCAAAATGCATCAATGCCTAAGGAACTGGAAATTACTGCAGTTTCTGAAGAAAATGAGATTATGGCAGTACAGCATAAGGAGTACCCAATTTACGGCATACAATTCCATCCGGAATCAATTATGACTGCAGATGGCAAACAAATATTAAGGAACTTTCTTGAAATAGCATAGAGCAAAGAAGAGTGGTTATTGGATTTGATGAGACGAGAGGAGAGATTTTATGATTAAAAATGCAATTCAAAAGCTAGTAAATGGTGAAAGCCTTTCAAATGAAGAAATAATGGGTGCAATGAACTGTATAATGAACGGCGAGGCAACTCAGGCACAGATAGGAAGCTTTATGACAGCTCTGCGTATTAAAGGAGAGACAATTGAGGAAATTACAGGCTGCGCAAGGGTTATGAGGGATAAGGCTGAAAAAATCACACTAGACCTTGATTATTATATTGACACCTGCGGTACAGGCGGAGATGGTGCAAAAACCTTCAATGTTTCTACAGCTTCAGCATTCGTAGCTGCGGCAGGGGCAGTTAATGTTGCAAAACATGGTAACAGGTCGGTATCAAGTAAAAGCGGAAGTGCTGATGTACTTGAAGCATTGGGAGCCAAAATTGATTTATCACCATATCAGGTTAAAAAATGTATAGAGGATGTTGGAATAGGATTTTTGTTCGCGCCATCTTTCCATAAATCAATGAAACATGCAGCTGGCCCTAGAAGGGAGCTTGGTATCAGGACTATTTTCAATATACTTGGACCGCTCACAAATCCGGCAGGGGCAGCGGGGCAGGTATTGGGAGTATATGATTCAAAATTGACCGAGCCTGTGGCTAATGTACTTTTAAACCTTGGAATAGAAAGGGCGCTTGTTTTTAATGGTAATGATGGTGTTGATGAAATAACTACAACTACCTCTACAAGGGTTTCAGAGCTTAAAGACGGTTGGGTGAATAACTATGAATTCAATCCTGAGCAATACGGCATAAAGAAAGCATGCCTTGATGATATAAAGGGCGGGGATGCAGCAGTAAACGCTGAAATTATAAGAAATATATTTAAAGGTGCGCAAGGTCCTGAGCGGGATATAGTTGTAGTGAATTCTGCGGCAGCACTTTATGTAGGCAAAAAGGTGGATTCGCTTGAAGAAGGAATAGAAAAGGCTCAGCAGATTATTGACAGTGGCCTTGTATTAAATAAGCTTCAGGAGTTTATTGAGTACACAAATGCTTTGGTTAGCGATGCAAAAGCCCAGTAAATAATTTTGGAGGCATACATGATACTTGATGATATAGTGAGAAAAAAGAAATTAGAGCTTAAGGAAGATATGAAAGGAATATCTCTAGAAGGATGGAAGGAAAGGCTTAAGAGACCTGGTCTCCATAAAACTGTTGATTTCCATAATGCTTTAAAAAGAAAAAAGGATATAGCTATAATAGCTGAAGTAAAAAAGGCATCTCCTTCAAAAGGACTTTTAAAAGAGGACTTTAATCCTGTTGAAATCGCCAGGGAATATAATGAAGCAGGCGTTCAAGCAATATCGGTACTTACTGAAAAGAACTTTTTCCTGGGAAGCGAGGACTATCTGGTCAGAATACGTCAATCAGTGCCACTACCGGTATTGCGTAAAGATTTTATAATAGACCTGTGGCAAATATACCAGTCAAGATACATTGGCGCTGATGCGATACTCCTAATCGCTTCGATATTATCTGATGAGGATTTAAAGAAGTTTCAGATAGTAGCCGGAATTCTTGGAATGCAATGCCTTGTTGAGACACATAACCAGCAGGAGGTTGAACGTGCCGTTGCTTCGGGAGCCAAAATTATAGGTGTAAACAACAGGGATCTGACTACCTTTAATGAGGATATTAAAACAACCGAAAGATTACTTAACTATATACCAAATGACCGGATTGTAGTTAGTGAGAGCGCTATAAGGACAGCGGAAGATATAAAATATCTTAAAAGCATTGGAGTAAACGCGGTTCTTATTGGAGAAGCATTTATGAAAGCAGGTTCAATAAAGGATAAGGTCAGTGAAATGAAAGGGGAAGCCTAGTGTCAAAGGTCAAGATATGTGGTCTGACAAGAAATGTTGATATTGAGTATGTTAATAAGTATTTGCCAGATTATATCGGTTTTGTTTTTGCAGCCAGCAGAAGACAGGTAAATGCTGATGATGCTTTGAAGTTATCAAATTCATTAGATAAATGGATTAAAAAAGCAGGTGTCTTTGTTAACCACAGCATAGATGAAGTTCTTAACATAGCTTCGGTTTGTGGTTTAGACATTATTCAGCTTAGTGGAGATGAAGACTTTGAATATGTAAAAAAACTTAAATCTAAAGTAAGAAGTAAGGTTGAAATATGGAAGGCAATAAGAATAAAAGATGAAACGAGCCTGTCAAATGCAGAGTTGTTCGATGCAGATGGAATATTATTGGATGCATATGCAGGTAATTCTTATGGCGGAAGCGGCAAGTCTTTCGACTGGACCATTGCTGCCAAAGCATCTAAAAAATTTAAGATAATCCTTGCCGGAGGGCTTGATTGTACAAAGGTAAAACAGGCAATTGAAATTGTTAATCCGTTTGCAGTTGATGTAAGCAGTGGAGTCGAAACAGACGGTTATAAGGATGAAACAAAGATTAAAGAATTTATTGTAAAAGCAAGATTCAAGCAGGTTCAATGATTGGAGGAATAGTATGACTATTGAAAAAAGAGGTCGCTATGGTCAGTTTGGAGGACAATATGCGCCTGAAACACTTATGAATGCATTGCTGGAACTGGAGAACAGCTTTAACAGGTATATTAATGATGAAAGCTTTCTCAAAGAGCTTGAGTTTTACAATAGGGAATATGCAGGGAGACCTTCTCTTCTTTATTATGCCGAGAAAATGACTAAAGACCTTGGTGGTGCTAAGATATATCTGAAAAGGGAAGACCTTAATCATACCGGTTCACATAAAATCAACAATGTCATTGGTCAGGCACTTATGGCTAAAAAGATGGGTAAAAAACGTCTGATAGCAGAGACTGGTGCAGGTCAGCACGGTGTTGCGACGGCTACTGCTGCAGCTCTGTTCGATATGGAATGTGAAGTGTTTATGGGCAGGGAGGATGTTGAAAGACAGGCTTTAAATGTTTTTAGAATGACATTGCTGGGAGCCAAGGTAACAACAGTCAATTCAGGAACGGGAACACTCAAGGATGCTACAAGTGAAGCTTTGCGTAACTGGGCTGCAACCGTCGGTGATACTTATTTTGTAGCAGGCTCAGTTGTAGGACCTCACCCGTATCCTTTAATAGTAAGAACATTTCAAAGTATTATAGGTAAGGAAGTCAAAAAACAAATGCTGGACAAGGAAGGACGTCTCCCTGATTACCTTTTGGCATGTGTCGGCGGAGGCAGCAATGCGATGGGGCTATTTTACCCATTTGTTGAAGACCGCGAAGTTACTCTCATAGGTACAGAAGCTGCCGGCAAGGGGATTGATACCGACCAGACCGCAGCATCAATAACAAAAGGCTCAATCGGAGTATTTCACGGAATGAAATCTTATTTCCTTCAGGACCAGGATGGTCAGATAGATCCGGTTTATTCAATTTCTGCAGGGCTTGATTATCCTGGCATAGGCCCAGAACATGCAAATTTTCATGAGACTGGAAGGGCTAGATATGTGCCTGTGACAGACGATGAAGCTGTTGAGGCTTTCAAGTATCTTACCAGAATTGAGGGAATTATTCCGGCTATAGAAAGCTCACACGCTGTTGCATATGCAATCAAGCTTGCACCTCAGCTGCCAAAGGATAAAATTATGGTGATAAACCTGTCAGGCAGAGGTGACAAGGATGTTTATTCCATTGCAAAGTATATGGGGGTGAATATTAATGAATAGAATTGCAGAGAAATTCAACCAGCTTAAACAGGAGGGAAGAAAGGCGCTCATAACCTTTCTAACAGCAGGTGACCCCACTCTTGCCTGTACTATTAAAATTGTTAAGGAGATGGAACGTAAGGGTGCAGACCTTATAGAGCTTGGTATACCTTACAGTGATCCAATTGCGGAAGGCCCCGTTATACAGGCCGCCAATGAAAGGGCATTAAAAAACGGAATTAAGATAAAGGATATTATGCAGGCTGTGAAAGAAATGAGAAATGAAGTTAAAGTACCTCTTGTCTATTTGCTGTATTTCAACTGTATACTTCAATATGGAAAGGATAGATTTTTTAGTGATTGCAAGGATTCTGGCATTGATGGGCTGATAATACCGGACCTTCCTTTTGAAGAGCAGGATGAACTGACCGAAGTAGCAGAAAAGTATCAGATAGATTTAATTTCCCTGGTTTCACCAGTTTCTGAGGATAGGATAGAAAAAATTGCGTCGAATGCAAAAGGCTTTTTATATTGTGTATCTTCTTTAGGTGTAACAGGTACAAGAGAAGGCTTTGAAACAAATTTTGAAGAATTTTTCAAGAGTATTGACAAGTATGCTGCGATTCCTAAAGCAATAGGGTTTGGTATTTCTACACCCGAGCATATTAAAAAGTTAAAGGGTTATTCTGACGGGCTTATTGTAGGCAGCGCAATTGTTAGATTAATCGGGAATAGTAAGTCTGAGGATGAAGCTGTTAAAAATGTCGGTGAGTTTGTAAGTACTTTGAAATCGGCTTTTAAAAAATAATATTATTAATAATGAATAAAATATTAATTTTTTGTGAAAAGGTTGTAAATATACAGCCTTTTTTTTGTGTTAAAATACAATACTTGATATAATAATGAACATAGAATTTAACAAATGTTATGAAAAAACGTTTAGACAATAATTAAGGGGTGGCATATATGAATAAAACCAAACTGCTTGTTATTGATGATGATATAAATATTTGCGAACTTATTAGGCTTTACATGGAAAAGGAAGGCTATGAGATTCATACGGCATATAATGGTCAAAAAGCTGTTGAAATGTTCAGGGAATGTACTCCCAATCTTGTAGTCCTGGATATTATGCTGCCTGTAATGGATGGGTGGCAGGTGTGCAGGGAAATAAGGAAGGTAAGCAACATTCCTATTATAATGCTTACGGCAAAGGGTGAAACCTTTGACAAGGTTCTTGGCCTGGAGCTTGGTGCTGATGATTATATTGTTAAGCCGTTTGATCCAAAGGAGCTTGTTGCAAGGGTAAAGGCTGTACTTAGAAGATATGAACATAAGGATGCTGATGCTCAGGAAATAGTATATCCGAACCTTGTTATTAACAAGACAAACTATACAGTAAAGCTTAACGGAAATGAGCTTGAAATGCCTCCTAAAGAGCTTGATTTACTTTTTTTCCTTGCATCCAACCCTAACAAGGTATTTACCAGAGAACAGCTTCTTGAACATGTATGGGGATTTGATTTTTATGGTGATTCAAGGACTGTGGATGTTCATGTAAAAAGACTGAGGGAAAAAATTGAAAACGAGAATCAGACATGGCAGCTTAAAACTGTATGGGGTGTGGGATACAAGTTTGAAGTCAGATAGCTTGAGAGAACCGGTAAGGACACGGAGGTTATATGTTTAAATCCATATTCGGTAAGATGGTTGCTGTTTTTTTATCAATACTCGTTCTGGGATACCTCATTGCGGGCTTTACTCTATTCTATTTTCTGGACAGGTATGTATCTTCAGAAACAGTAAAAACAATTGAGAGAAGCTGCGATGATATAAGTAAATTTTTTAAAGAGGTATATGCCCAAAATAAGGATAATCCTCTTGCACTTACATTGTTTAAAAATGCAATAGATAATAATGGTACACGAACTAATTCCATGGTATGGATTTTGCGTAACGACGGAGGAATTGTACTAAAAGATTCCAGCGGGATTCCTTCAAAAATCATGCAAAATTTAAAAGTTGTTGAAGGAAATATTCCAGCACTCCCGGATGAAAGGCAATATAAAAAAATTATGTCTGGTCAGGTGGGTGAAGTAACGGAAAAAGGGGATTTTTACGGTCTTTTCAATAATACAGGTTATACATGGCTTACAATAGAGAAACCTTTGATTTATACCAATGATAAGGGTAAAAAAGAACTGGTAGGGGCAGTACTTATTACCACTCCCATATCTGAAGTTAATAAAACAAGATCCACGGTATTTAACTTTTTTGTAATTTCAGGCGGAGTTTCAATAGGAGTTTCTATTATTTTGGTTTATATTTTTTCCAGAAGAATAACCAAACCGCTTAAGGAAATTAATAAAGCAGCAAAGGTTATAGCCAGTGGAGAGTTCAGAGAGCAGCTGGATGTAAAAACAAGGGATGAAATCGGTCAATTAAGACAAAGCTTTAATCAGATGGTTACAGATTTAAGAAACCTGGAGGAAATGAGAAAGGGTTTTATTGCTAATGTTTCACATGAACTGAGGACTCCAATGACTTCAATACGGGGCTTTATAGAAGGTATTCTTGATGGTACAATTCCTCCTGAGAAGCACACTGAGTACCTTACGGTTGTGAGAGATGAAACAAACAGGATGAACCGCCTTGTAAATGATTTGCTTGACCTGGCAAAAATGGAAGCTGGAGAAGTAAGCCTTAAAACAAGGAACTTCGATATAAATGAGCTTATAAGGCGTTGTATTATAAAGCTTGAAAGCTTGATAATGCAGAAGGATATCCAGATAGAAGCTAATTTTGATAATGAGCTTACAATGGTAAATGCTGATCCTGATGCAATTGAAAGAGTAATAATAAATTTAATCCATAATTCTGTTAAGTTTTCTTATAAAGAAGGAAAACTTATAATATCAACTAAAAGACAAAAAGGAAAGGTGCTCGTCTCTGTACAGGATTTTGGAGTAGGTATAGACAATGACGAATTGACAAGAATCTGGGACAGATTTTACAAATCAGATAAGTCAAGAGGTAAGGATAGGAGCGGCACTGGGCTGGGCTTGGCGATAGTAAAGAGTATTGTCAATGAGCACGGCGAAGAGATATGGGTTGAAAGCGAGCCTGGACAAGGAGCAGTGTTTACATTTACATTAAGTTTTGCAAATGAAAAAGAAAACTAATATTAACAGATTATTCATAGTTTTTTCAAAATATTCTTTTAGAATAATAATATAAGATGAATACTCAAAAGAAAGGAAGCTGACACTATGGACAATTATGATAATGAAAAAGACAATAGTTTTAATCAAAATGATTATGAATCATCAAATAATAACATTGCTAATGAACAGAACTCTATGAGCGGTAGTGACATGGGCAGCTACACTAATAATAATCAAAATTTCAGCCCTTATAGCGTAGCTAATACCACTCAAAATTATGGTTATCAAAGCATGAACCCGAACGGAGTGTATAATCAAAACCAAAACCAAAACCAAAACCCAAACCCAAACCAAAACCCAAACCCAAACCAAAACCAAAACCAAAACACAAGCAGTTTGGATTCTCTTAAGTCTGCACCATTTTATACTGAAAAGCACAAAAAGAAAGAACATAAAAAAAGAGGATTAGGACAGCTTGTTGCAGTATCAGTTGTTAGTTCGATTATCGGAGCTCTTGTAATTGGGATATTAATAACCTTTGTTGCTCCAGAAATACAGCCGGCAATAAAGAATCTTTTCAGTAATACCACTACAGCCCAGAACAGTACTTCAAAGCCGGTTGATACAAGTGCATACAGAAAAGTTGAACTGATAACAAGTTCAGATACGCCGGTAACAGCAATAGCTAAAAAAGTAGGACCGTCAGTTGTTGGCGTTAGGACTACCTTTAAGGCTCAGGATTTCCTTTTTGGCGACCAGTCTGAAGCGGGTGAAGGCTCTGGTGTAATAGTAAGAGACAACGGATATATTCTTACAAATAACCATGTTATAAAAGAAGCTATAGACGTAACTACAGGTAAAATAGCATCAGGAGCAAAAATAGAAGTATTTCTTCCTAATAATCCTGAAAAGCCATATACAGCAGCTTTAGTAGGATTTGATTCTAAAACAGACCTTGCAATACTTAAAATTAATGAAAACAACCTTCCGGCAGTTGAGTTTGGTGATTCCAGCAAAATCAATGTTGGTGAACTTGCAGTTGCAATAGGAAATCCTGGGGGTATGGATCTCGCCGGAACAGTAACTGTTGGTGTTGTAAGCGGAATAAACAGGGAAGTTCCTACCGAAGACGGAAAAATCATTAATTTGATACAGACCGATGCTGCCATTAACCCTGGTAACAGCGGAGGGGCTCTGGTAAATTCAAAAGGTCAGATAATCGGAATAAATGAACTTAAAGTTGCTGCTAACGGTTTTGAAGGTCTTGGATTTGCAATACCGAGTAATGAAGCTAAAGACATTGCAGATAAACTGATAGACCATGGTTATGTTACTGGAAGACCTCTTTTGGGAATATCACCTGACCCAAGATATACCGAACAGGTGGCAAAAGCCAACAATATGCCAGTTGGTGTTTATGTAAAAGAGGTAGACCTTATGAGCGGTGCTCAAAAAGCAGGTATAAAAACAGGAGATATTATAACCAAGATAGATGGTAAGGCTATAAAGAACAGAGATGAACTTGATGAAGTAAAAAACACTCACAAAGTAGGAGATAAGGTAGTACTTGAAATATATAGGGATGGTAAAACAATGAATGTGAATGTTGTACTAACTGAAAACAAAAGCAATAACTGATGTTTATATAAAAAAAAGACCGAGAGGTCTTTTTTTTGTGTGTATTTAAAAAAAGTATAATTTAATAATTATTTTGTCCAAAATATGAAAATTATCTAACAATATGATAAAATATATTATCAGAATATTTTGGTAAAAATATTTACAAAAATGTCTATTGATTATCTAATTTTTACATGGTAATATATTTCGGATTTAATAACTTAGAAGCTATGATATGTTGCAATTATCTCATCACTAAATACAGTAAACAGGAAGCAACAGAAACATGCGTATTCGAATTACCGGAGGAAGTAGTAATGTTAAGGAAGTATATCAGAATATGTACCATTATTTATGTTTTGGTACTGGCTTTGGCAGTATTGCTTTTTAATACATACATAAAAAAATATGATACTGCTATCTTATACATAAGTGCTGCAGGTTTGTTAATTGTGGGCATTTTAGAGTTTACCATAAGCTATGGCGAAAACCGTAAAGAAAAAAGTAATGATGAAATTGCTTCAATTAATAAAGATTCTGCAAACAATTCAATTCTTAAATCACATTCCAATGATAAAAAGGCAACAGAAGATATAAACGTCTTTGTTAAAAAAATAGAGAACATAAAAAATGATCTTGGGAAAAAGAGTGAAGAACTAGAAATAATTCGCGAATTGTCGGAAGTTATAACATCAACCTTTGATGTACAGACTATTATAGACTATATTTATAAAGTATATAACAAATTCACTCATTGTGACAGGTGTCTTATTTGTTTTAATGACAAGGATACCAATCAGCTAACCTGTAAGTATGAGTTTGGTGAAAATTCACTCGGAATAATTGGTGCGACTTTTGCAGAAGATTCGATTATAACAATTTGCTACAAAACAAAAAAACCTGTTTTAAAGACAGGCATAATAATCAAGGCCAGAAATATTGAGGGGGACAAGCTTGCCATACCTCTTAATGTGACAGGAGAGACGTATGGTGTTATATTTATAGAAGGCGGAACTCCAGGAGTTTTTGAAAATGCAAATGTTAACTTCCTTGAAAGTGTTGCGATATATGCTGCAATAGCAATAAAAAATGCAGAACTGTTTAATGATGTATATATTCAGAAACAGGAAATAGAAGCTCTTTATGAACAGGCTGCATCAGTAAACGAAGAGCTTAACAGCTATATAGATGAGCTTAGTGTTACAAAGGAAGAGTTAAGAGTAAAAAACGCAACTCTTATGGAATTTAATGATGAAATGCAGACCGGTTACCTGGAAACAGTCATGGCTTTATCCAATTCAATTGAGGCAAAAGATTCATATACAAGAGGCCACTGCCAAAGGGTAATGGAGGTTGCCTGTGAAATAGCAAACAGAATTGGCTGCAATGAAGAGGAAATTGAAACCTTAAAATATGCAGCAATTCTACATGATATCGGTAAAATAGGTATTCATGCATTTATTTTAAATAAGGAAGGCACATTAAACGATATAGAATATTCAGAAATTAAGAAACATCCGTTAATTGCCTATAATATACTAAAAGACATAAAGTTTTTAGGCAAAGGACTGGACGCTATATTGCAGCACCACGAAAGATATGATGGAAGCGGTTACCCATACGGGCTTAAAGGCAACGACATCAGTAAACTTGGCAAGATATTATGTGTTGCAGACGCCTATGATGCAATGACATCCGATAGGCCATACCGGAGCAGCATGGGTGATGATGCTGCATTGATGGAAATAGAAAGATGTAAGTATACACAGTTTGACCCCGAAATAGCAGATGTTTTTATTACAATGTGCAGAGAAAATATGAATAGCTTCAGCTGATATTTGGATATACATGCTATTAATTAATGGCTTTTATGGAGGATATATATGACAGTAGATCGACTTAAAATTTTATTTGTTTCCGCCGAAGTAAGTCCATTTGCAAAAACCGGAGGTTTAGCTGACGTTGCAGGTTCGTTACCGAAATACCTTGCTGCAATGGGGAACGATGTAAGAATAGCTATGCCAAGGTATAAAGAAATAAATAATGATATGAAATATGTTGTTGATTTTCCGGTTAATATGGATTGGAGAAAAGATACATGTATTGTCAGACAAAGTAATTTAAGCGTTGATAAGGATACCGAAGTTCCGGTTTATTTTATTGATAACTACCACTATTTTTACAGAGACGGTGTGTACTGTTTCTATGATGATGGTGAAAGGTTTAGTTTTTTTTGTAATGCGGTTGTTGATATGATCCAATACATAGATTTCAAGCCTGACATAATTCATTGTAATGATTGGCATACTGGACCTATCTGCATGCTGCTGAAGGAAAAATATAACGGTAATCCTATATATGATAGGATTTCTACTATTTTTACTATTCATAATTTACAATATCAAGGACATTTTTCTAAAGAGCTGATTAAACTTTTTGGTGTAGATGAAAGTGTGTTTACACCGGAAAAGGTGGAATTTTATGGCTCTTTTAATTTTATGAAAGCAGGTATTGTATACGCAGACATAATTAACGCTGTTAGTGAAACCTATGCAGAGGAAATTCAGACAGTGGAGTATGGCGAAAAGCTTGAGGGACTTCTTAAACAGAGAAAAGAAGACCTTTTCGGTATTGTTAATGGTATAGATTATGAAGAGTTTGATCCTGAAAAGGATAAAGATATATATAAAAATTATAATATCAACAGTATAAGCTTGAAGAAGCAAAATAAGACTGCACTTCAAAAGGAATTTGGTCTTCCTGTAAGGGATGTTCCTTTGCTGGGACTTGTATCAAGGCTTACAGGACAAAAAGGTCTTGATTTGATATCGGGTATTGCTGAGGAACTTTTTAAAGAGGATATACAATTTGTTTTGCTTGGTTCTGGTGAAGAATACTACGAAAATATATTCCGAAGGCTTATGATTAAATATCCGGAAAAGATGGGTACTTATATAGGCTTTAATGCTGCGCTGGCTCAGAGAATATATGCAGGTAGTGATATATTTCTTATGCCGTCGCTCTTTGAACCTTGTGGCCTGGGACAGATAATAAGTATGAGATATGGAACTGTTCCGCTTGTCAGGGCAACTGGAGGTCTGGTCGAAACTGTAATAGATTATGATGCTGATAAAAAGGATTCGGTAGGTTTTGTATTCAAGCATTATTCAGGCTCGGAACTGCTTTCTACCCTGAAAAGGTCGTTTAAGGTATACAAGAATACTGAAGAGTGGAATGCCATGGTTAAACGTGGTATGGAAAAAGACTTTTCCTGGAACAAATCATCCATAAAATATGTTGAGTTGTATAAGCACGCGTTGAAGAAAAAATCAAACCAGGTGTGATATAGTGAACAATAAAACAAAAGTTAAAAAAATTATCAGCATTTTTGACGAGCTTTACCAGGAAGCAAAATGTTCGCTTAATTATAAGGATCCTGTACAGCTTTTGGTAGCTACCCAGCTTGCGGCACAGTGTACCGATGCAAGGGTAAATATTGTTACGGAGTCTTTATTCAAGAAATATAAAAATGTCTATGACTATGCAAATGCTGATATAACACAATTTGAACAGGAAATACGTTCAACAGGTTTTTATCATAATAAAGCTAAGAATATTATAAATTGCTGTAAAATGATTATTGAGCAATTTGGGGGTCAGGTCCCATCAAACCTTGATGATTTATTAAAACTCCCAGGTGTTGGGCGCAAAACAGGAAACCTTGTGCTGGGAGATATTTATGGGATACCCGGACTTGTAATAGACACTCACGCAAAGCGGCTTTCCAAAAGGATGGGCTTCACTGAAAATGAAGATCCTGAAAAAGTTGAATATGACCTGATGGATATTGTCCCGAAAGAAGACTGGAGTAAGTTCTGCCACCAAATGGTTTACCATGGAAGAGCAGTATGTAAAGCAATAAAACCAGCTTGTGATAAATGTAAAATACAGACTTTATGCAATTTTGGAAAAGGCATGAAATATAGATAATAAGAAGGATTTAGGATGTTTTTGTCGAATATTCATTAAAAACGACAACCTATTTATTTAAATTTATTTTTCAGCAATGTGAGGTGCACATATGTCAGCCGAAGCCAAACGTAAAAGTAGGGAAAAGGATAAGGTCATAAAACTGGATAAAAAAAGGCCTGCAAAGAAAACTGCAGTGGTTTATAACCCTGATGAGATTATCTTTTCACTTGATATAGGCACAAGGACTGTAGTGGGCATTGTCGGTATACAGGAAAATGACAAGTTCAAGGTCATTAACGCAGAGGTTGTAGAGCATAAAAGCAGAGCAATGGTGGATGGCCAGATTCATGATATAAATCAGGTAGCATCTGTGGCACAGGAAGTCAAAGAACTATTGGAAAAAAAGACAGGCATTAAGCTGAGAAGAGTAGCAATAGCTGCAGCGGGAAGAGTTTTAAAAACCTGTGAGGTTCATGTTGACAGAGAACTTGAAATGGGCAGGGAAATTGACCAGGAGCTTGTTGGGAGCCTTGAAATCGAGGCTATACAAAAGGCTCAGATTAAATTGGATGAAGATATCACAAAGAATGAACCTACACAATTTTATTGCGTAGGTTACAGTGTTATAAATTATTATCTTAATGAATTTGTAATATCAAGACTTTTAGGCCATAAGGGTAAAAAAGCCGGAGTTGATGTTTTAGCTACATTTCTTCCTATTGTTGTTGTTGAAAGTCTTTATACAGTAATGGAAAAGATAGGCCTTGAGGTTATAAGTCTTACACTTGAGCCTATTGCTGCCATAAATGTAACAATTCCAAAGGACCTTAGGTTACTTAACCTTGTACTAGTTGATATAGGAGCTGGTACTTCGGATATAGCACTTACCAGAGATGGAAGCGTAGTTGCTTATGGCATGGTACCAGTTGCAGGGGATGAAATAACCGAAAGGATAGCACAGCAGTATCTTGTTGATTTCAATACAGCTGAAAAAATAAAGCTTTCAATAACGGATGACAATAAAACTGTTACATTTACTGATATTCTTAATAAAAAGCAGACTGTAAGGAAAGAGGAAGTTCTTGAAGCGGTCAAGCCAGTTGTAGAGACACTTGCGGCGACTATTTCAGCAAAGATTCTGGAATTCAATCATAAGGCTCCTAATGCTGTTTTTCTTATAGGCGGCGGTAGTCAGATTCCAGGATTACCAGAATACATATCAGATAATCTTAATCTTCCGAAAGACAGAGTTATTGTAAGAAACAGAGACGTTGTTCAAAATGTTAAGTTTAATAGTAAAAAACTTTCGGGGCCCGAAGCGATAACTCCTTTGGGTATTGCAATAACAGCTCAGCAGCAGGTAGGAAAAGATTTTCTTTATGTAACTGTTAACGGTCAAAAGGTAAGGCTTTTTAATTCAAAAAAGCTTACTGTTGCAGATGCCTTGATTTTATACGGCTTTAATCCGGGACAGCTTATAGGAAGAACAGGCAAAAGCCTCACTTATACTCTTAATGGTGTTTCAAAAATACAAAAAGGCGGCTATGGTAAAGCTGCTGAAATATACATAAACAGTGAATTGGCAAACCTTGAAAGTGCATTGAAAATAGGTGATGATATTGAGGTTATAGCTGCTGAAAATGGGAAAAATGCTTCTCTGAAACTTAGGGATATCATCAAAACAGGTTCAGCCGGTACAGTAACTCTTAACGGGCAGAAAATCGCGATCGGAACTATTGCCTATGTCAACGGTGTTCCAGCATATGAAATGGATGCTGAAGTAACAGATGGCAGTACAATTGATACGATTGAAATATATACTCTTAAGGATTTACTAAGACAAACCGAGATAAATGCCGATGAATTCAACATATATGTTAATTATCTGGATGCACAAGAAGGATATGTATTGATAAATGGAGATATAATCACTTGCGAAAATAAACCTGTTGAAAAAGAAGATGCTGAAGATGACATAAAAGTACCTGAAATTGATAACAAGAAACCTGAAATATCATCTGGGTATGAAGCTGTAGCTGAAACAAATTCTTCGGGTTTGAATATGCAAGTTACAGTTAACGGAAATCCAGTTATATTAACTGGAAATAAGTCACAATACATATTTGTAGATATTTTTAACTTTATAAACTTTGACCTATCAAAGCCGCAGGGTAGTATAGTTCTAAGACTTAATGGAAAACCGGCAGCATTCACAGATCAAGTAAAATATGGAGATATCGTAGATATTTATTGGGATACTCAGGGATAAGCCATATTAGGAGAGGTATCAGTGAACAAACTTCTAAAATACGAAAAACTATACATAAAAATAACTTGGCTATATATTGCTCTTAGTATAGGTCTTTTTATGTTTTATTATAATTTGGGACATTCAATTGATAAGGAAAACAAGTATTTGTTGATTCTGTTTTTCTCTATCGTCATAGTACTTAATACAATTAAAGGTGCGCATTTAACAGAATGGATTGTCAAATCCAATGTAAATTACTTTTTCACTAAGATATTAGAACTTGCTTTTATAGCTTTTGGCGGTGTGTATTTAAAGATTGGCGAATGGACATTCACTTTTGTTGCACTGATGATTGTAGCTGTTACGTTTGTAAAAGGCCGAATCGGAGGCTTTGCTATTATTGTATCCTGGCTTTGCATCCGTTTTATTGTACAGGCTTCATATAGCATCAGTAATGATGAAAGTATCTTTAAAATAATATTTGAGCAACAGGAAATATACAGTATTATTTTTAAGCTTTGTATAGCAATCATGATAGCTTCATTATGCGGCGTTATTTTCAGGGAAATGTCACTGAAGGAAACTGAAAATAAGAAGCTTTACATTGAACTTCAAGAACGATATGAACAGCTTGCATCTGCACAGGAGCAGGTATTAAGCAGAAACAAGCAGCTGGTAGATACAAACAAAGCGCTTGAAGATGCTAATGTGATGATGGAGGAAAGTAATAAAAGGCTTACAGCAAGTATAGCAGAGTTTTATACGCTTCAGGAAATAGGCAGGGTTATAGGTTCTATTTTTGATATACAGGAATTGCTTGGGCATGTAAATGATATAATTATAGGTGTTATGGGAGTTAATAACTCTATTGTGCTTACTTACAATGAGGACAAGGAAAAGTTTAAGGTAAATACAACCAATATTAAGGAGCATAGCGACCTGATAATTATAAATGATAATATAAATTGTGAAGTGCTTTTTGATTGCCTTAAGGAAAAGAAGCCCATAATGGAGAATTTTGCGGATTCGGATACATATCCTTTCATAAAAAACCGAGAAGTTAAATCACTTATTTGTGTTCCTTTATCAACAAAGTCAAGAAAATTCGGTATGGTTATTGTAGAACATAAGTATTTTAATGCATTCGATGAAAACAACCTTAGACTTCTTACCGTTATAGGCCAGCAGGTTGGTATAGGCATGGAAAATGCATCCTTGTATCAGCAAATGCATGAAATGGCAACAATAGACGGACTTACACAGGTATACAATCGTCTTTACTTCCAGGAAAGGCTTCTTAAGGAGTTCAGTGATGCAAGGGAAAATAATTATAAGCTTTCACTTGCAATATTTGATATTGATCATTTCAAGAAGTTCAATGATACTTATGGACACATGTTTGGAGATAAGGTACTCAAAAATATTGCACAGCTTGTCAAAAAGTCTATCAGAAGCAGAGATATTATAGCAAGGTTCGGAGGAGAGGAGTTTGTACTTCTATTCCCCAGAACAAGCCTTGAAGAAGCTTTTGAAAAGGTTGAAAGGTTAAGGAAGAAGATTGCTGGAATCACAATCAAGGATGATGTAGTTGCTGCATCTGTAACAGTAAGCTTTGGTGTTTCATGTTACCCTGAAAGTTCGCTCACAGAAAATGAGCTTATAAGCAGAGCAGATGATGCTCTGTATGATGCTAAATCCGCAGGAAGAAACTGTGCAAAAGTTGCTGATTATATTTAAAACAAAACTATTTAACCTTGAGGCTTTTCACCATAGTTATGAAAATATCATACTGATTATTGCTCCATTGAGTAATGGGCACAAAATAGCTTATCCTGTACATCTTGCCGGCTTTTTCAAGGAAAGCTTCAACAGCTTTATACCCTCTCCCATCCTTTGATTTAACATTATAACTCCAGATATAACCTGGCATTCCGTTAATAATGGTCTTTTCAGAATTCAAATCAGTTACGTCTTGTGATAAGGCAGCCTTTGATTTTTCGAGAAAGCTTTCTAAAGATTCATTAAGCATCCATACCTGTACAAGTCCGTGTACCAAAAGATTTTTTCCTGTAAGATCTATGTGATATAAAATTTCCCCACCGGGAAAACTTTTTGTATTAATATCAAATATCGAAGGATACATAAAGCTAAATTGACCGTCAGGGGATGAATAGGTTGAAAAATTTTCAATTCTTGGTTTTGTAAAAGCTGCATTTGTCTGGATAGAAGGATTAATTATCTTATCATTTATTACGACTTCGCTTATATAGAGTGAAATAGGGCAAGAGAATTTTAAACTATTGTTTATTTCAACTTCCGATCCTATACGGTCTTTAACAAAAAATCCTGATACTGCAATCATGAGAATCCAGAAAATAACCAGACCGCCTGTAATATATACTCTTTTTCTGAAATTTTTAATCACATAAAAATACATAACAACACCCCTTACAAAAGTCTATTCACACGAAATCAAATTTAAAACATATCAAAAATGTTAAAAATTAAAATGGATTAAAAAAAATTAAAAACAAATAATACAACTGTGTATTTATATGAATTTTTAAAAAGAAGGGAGGAGTAAATGTGATTGGATTTATACTAACATTGGTTGTTGCTGCAATAGCCGGATTAATAGGTGATGCGCTTGTAAAGAATAAAATGCCCGGAGGCTTCTGGGGAGCTATGATTGCAGGTTTAATCGGATCGTGGATAGGCGCCTATATTCCGTTTTTCAATAGATTGGGGCCAACATTATGGGGAATTTCTATAATACCTACTATACTTGGTGCCGCTATATTTATATTTATTCTTGGACTCTTCAGAGGTGTTGCAAGGCAGACAAGATAATAAAAGCTATAAAATACTAAAGATAAGGGTATCACCAAAACATGATGGATTGAATATATTATTAATGTTGGTAACAGAAATTATGTGGGGTGGTATCTCATGAAAATTGTTGTAGTAAAAATGCCTAAAATCTTTGGAAATATACTGAAAAAGGTTTTCAGAATGAGTTAATTTTAAAAAGCAATAAAAGAAGCTTCCGCTTTTTTTATTGCTTTTTAATTGCGTTAACACAAAAACAGGGGGTTCGATACCCCCGGGTTTGTAATTTGAGATTGTAATCTTAAATTAAACTGCTCTTGTAACCTTGTTTGAACGTAAGCATCTTGTACAAACGTTAACAGTTTTGTGTACACCGTTATCAACAACTCTTACCTTCTTAACATTTGGCTTCCATGACCTGTTGGTTTTCTTGTTAGAGTGACTAACCTTAAGTCCGAATGCCATATCCTTGCTGCATACATCACACTTTGCCATTTATGACTACACCTCCTTCAACCTGGAGAAATCAATATTTTCACATAATTAAGGTTCTAAAACCAAAGCAATAACTATTTTAACATATATTTAAGAAATTCCGCAAGTCTTTTACAAATTTTTTTGTTATAAGACATTACCTCTTGTATCATACGCGTTTAAGTAGTGTTATTATATTCTTTAATTTAATTATTATATCATGTTTTTAGCACATCATGCGTATTGAATATTTATTGCAACTTATATAGAATTATATTAATTATTGGAAGAGTAGTAAAGCTTATTAATGTTTATATCTGGAGGCCTTTTAAATGGAAGGTAGGACAGCTGACAATATATTAAAAACCTCGGTTCAATATGTAAAGGGTGTTGGCGAAGCAAGGGCAAAAACTCTTGCAAAGCTTGGCTTGTTCACTGTTGGAGATGTAATAACTCATTTTCCAAGGGATTATGAGGACAGAAGCAGTTTTAAAAGGATTATGGAGCTTGAGGATGGAGATACCTGCGCTTTTTACGGAACAGTCATATCTAATGTATCTGAGAACAGGCCCCGTAAAGGACTTTCAATATACAAAATGAATATAAGGGATGATACGGGGATCATTACTGCTATATGGTTCAATCAGCCTTACATAAAGACAGTTTTCAGCCCTGGTGAGGAATACGTTTTTTATGGCAAAATTTCAAAACGAGCCGGAGTTTTTCAAGTACAAAACCCTGTTTTTGAAAAGGCCGGCAGTGATGAGATGAAAAAAATCTCAAGAATAGTACCTGTTTATCCTTCGACTTCACAGCTGTCCCAGAACATTCTGCGGTCGGTTATAAGCAATGCTTTAAAAATTGCAGAAGATAAGCTTGTAGAGCCTCTGCCGGGATGGATAAGGCAGAAATATCATTTGAGTGAGTACAGCTATTCAATTAAAAATATTCACTTTCCGGACAGTGAATATGACTTTAAAAATGCGCGATACAGACTTGCATTCGAGGAACTTTTGATATTGCAGCTTGGTCTTATGAGTATAAAGAATTCATTAGACCAGGACAAGGCTGGAATAGTTTTTAATAAATTGCCTGTTCTTGAAGAATTCATAGCAAGACTCCCATTTAGACTTACAGGTGCACAGAAAAGAGTTTTGATAGAAATTGAAGGCGATATGGCAAGCAAAAAGGTAATGAACCGCCTTATACAGGGGGATGTTGGATCAGGGAAAACAATTGTTGCAGTTCTGGCTCTGTTTATTGCGGCAAAAAACGGCTATCAGGGAACATTCATGGTTCCGACCGAAATACTTGCGCAGCAGCATTTTTGTTCGCTTAGCGAGCTATTTGAAAAGTGGAATGTAAAGGTTGATATGCTTACCGGAAGTCAAACAAAAAAACAAAAGGAAGAAATACTAAAAAGAGTTTCGGAAGGTGAAACAGATATCCTAATAGGCACCCATGCTCTTATAGAAGAAAATGTTGTATTTAAAAAACTTGGACTTGTAATTACTGATGAACAGCACAGGTTCGGCGTACGGCAAAGGGCTTTATTGGCTCAAAAAGGCGAAAACCCGGATGTTATAGTAATGACAGCAACACCTATTCCAAGAACTCTTGCATTGATATTATACGGTGATTTGGATATATCAATAATAGATGAGCTTCCTCCCGGCAGAAAGCCCATAAAAACCTATGCGGTTGATGAATCAATGAGGTACAGGATTAACAGGTTCATAACGCAGAAGGTAGGTGAAGGCAGGCAGGTATACATAGTTTGCCCGCTTGTTGAAGAATCTGATACACTTGAATTGAAATCAGCGGTGGAACAGGCAGAAAATATAGCCAGAGACTTTGAAAATATAAGTGTCGGATTAATTCATGGGAAAATGCGCCCAAAGGAAAAAGAAGAAACAATGCGAAGGTTCGTTAACGGAGATATCAGCATATTGGTATCTACTACAGTAATTGAAGTTGGTGTCAATGTACCCAATTCAACTGTAATGGTTATTGAAAATGCCGAAAGATTTGGTCTTGCTCAGCTTCACCAGTTAAGGGGAAGAGTTGGCAGAGGAGCAGAACAGTCTTTTTGTATTCTTTACAACCAGGGGAAATCTGAGGTATCCAAAGAACGGTTAAAAGTTATGGAAAAATCCAATGATGGTTTCTACATATCTGAAAAGGATCTTGAACTAAGAGGACCGGGCGAATTCTTCGGGACCAGGCAGCATGGTATTCCTGATTTGAAAATTGCAAACCTCTATAGGGATATGGATATATTAAAGGCATCACAGCAGGCTGCACTGGAACTTCTGAAGCGTGACAGAGGCCTTAGGGATGAAGAAAACAGTAAAATAAGAAACATTTTGATTGAAAAATTCAGGGACAAGCTCACTGAGCTTACCATGAATTAAAATTGTTTATTTAGCAATTATATATAATGAATTATTTACAGGAGGTAGTTACCATTTTAAGAGTAATTTCTGGGACCGCTAAAGGGCACCACCTGAAGACACCAAAAGGAATGTCTACAAGACCGACTACAGACAGAGTAAAGGAATCACTATTTAATATTATTTCAATGTTTGTTGCAGATTCAGAAGTGCTTGACTTGTTTTCGGGCAGTGGGAGCCTTGGAATTGAGGCATTGAGCAGGGGAGCTGCATCTGCAGTATTTGTTGACAGCAGCCGTGAATGTTATGGAATTATTAAGGACAATCTTCAACACACCAAACTGTCCGATAAGGGTAAGGTTTACACCGAGGCTGTGAATGAAGCCATCAGAAAGCTGTTTGTACATAATAAAAAGTTTGATTTGATATTTATGGATCCGCCATATTCAAAAAATCTTGTCGAAGAAACTTTAAATTGCATTGCAAATAATGATATAATAAAGAGTAATAGTTTGATAATTTGTGAACACAGGTCATCAGACCCGGTACCGGAAGCTGTCGGAAGGCTTGTGATTACAAGAAAACAGCAGTATGGAGATACGACAGTATCGTTTTATAAATGCTGTAATTAAGTTGAATACTACTGAAGGCAGGTTTTGTTATTGAAAATTTGTGTTTATCCTGGAAGCTTTGATCCGGTAACAAACGGACATTTAGATATTATTAAAAGAGCTTCAGCACTTTGTGACAAACTTATAGTGGCAGTTTTAACTAATGGCAGTAAAAATCCTACTTTTACGGTAGCTGAAAGAATTTCATTCCTCAAAAGTGTTACAGAGGATATAAGTAATATTGAAATAGAAAGTTTTTCAGGGCTTCTAGTTGATTTCATAAAGGAAAAAAATGCGAATGCAATTATTAAAGGCCTGAGAGCAGTATCTGATTTTGAATATGAGCTTCAAATGGCGCTGCTTAACAAGATTCTTGATCCGAAAATAGAAACTTTGTTTATGATGACAAGTATTAATTATTCATATTTGAGTTCCAGTTCGGTAAGGGAAATAGCAAGTCATGGCGGAAACATAGAAGAATTGGTGCCGGAAGCCATTAAGGATGATATTATGAAGAAATTTAACAGCACAGCTTTTTAATCAGCAAGTCATTTGCTAAAGAGCTGTGTACAACAATATTTGGGATTACCTGGGGGGAAACACAAAATGGAAATACTGTCTTTGCTTGAAGCTTTGGAGGACCTTGTTGAAAAGGGTTTAAGCGTGCCTTTTTCGGGCAAATGTGTTGTTGACAGGGATGAGATACTCGAGATAATAAAGGAAATAAGATTGAATATGCCTGAAGAAATAAAGCAGGCAAAATGGGTAAAGGAAGAAAGACAGAGAATTCTTCTTGAAGCACAAAAGGAAGCAAATAATGTAATTAAGGATGCAGAAAACCAGCTAATGGCTAAAATAGACGAGCATGAAATAACCAGAAAAGCTTATGAGCAATCAAATGAAATTATTGCAACTGCTCAGAAGAATGCAAGGGAAATACGTCTGGGGACTCGTGAATATGCAGATGGTGTACTTAATAAGGTCGAAGAGATACTTAAGGAAACACTGGATGTAATACAGCTAAACAGGGAAGAACTTAAATAAACATTTAATTTTTGTAAGGCTTCCTTAATGTATAAACAAATAATGAAACCGCAATACATATGAGAATGATTGCAATACCTATTACAAGATACTCAAGGGAATAGATTGAATAATTGAACCATATTGAGTCTTTTGAACTAATGCAATTAAAGATTAAAGATGCCGGTTTGGTGCTTAATGCAGCCATGCCGGCTATTTTTATCCATCCAAAGGTGTAAATTGCTGCAAATACTCCCTGAAGAAATTTACCTAAAATATAAGGTTTCACGCTTATGTCTGTTTTGGATGTAATGCTGAATACCTGGCAGTGTACCGAAAGTCCTGCCCAGCCGATAATAGCGCTTGTAGCAGTCAACTGCTGAACAAGCGTTACATTTGAAACAGTGCTTGCCATGCTTGAACCTGTAGTAATTTCAAAGAATCCGCAGAATAGTGAACTTAAAATATCCTTATTCACTCCGAAGACTGAGAAAAATTTTCCGGCTAGTGCCGCTGCAAAGGCTATGACACCTGTATCAATGAGAATATTAATAATTACAGAGAATAGAATAATGAAACCGCCTATAGCAAGTATTGTCATAATAGAGTTTACTATAGCACTGCCAAGCATCGCACCAAAGCTCTGATTCTGGTTTTTCTTAAAAATGTGATACTCCTGTCTTAATCTTTGAGTCATCCTTAAAGTATTTCCTGGTTTTTGGTGGCTTTTAGATCTGCTTATTAATCCAAAAATGACTCCAACGGTTATACATGCAGCAATATGGCAAATCAAAAGTATAATGCCTAATGAAGGCATATTGTACATACCGACACTAACAGCCCCCATAATAAATAAAGGACCTGAATTATTGGAAAACGCCAAAAGCCTTTCTGCTTCGTTTTTAGTCAAAAGCTTCTGTTCCCTTAGGGATGAGGTTATCTTTGCTCCCATTGGATAACCGCTTGCAATACCCATCGCAAAAGGGAAGGAGCTTAACCCTGGGAGGTTAAAAAGAGGCTTCATTATAGGTTCAAGTAATACACCAGCAACTCTTATTATTCCGGTGGCACTTAATATTTCAACTCCCACAAAGAAGGGGAAAAGGGAGGGGAATACTATATAGAGCCATAGGTCGATGCCTTTTTTAGCAGCATTAACAGATGTTTTGGAAAAAAGTATTAAAAGCAGTATGAAAACTGCACATAAAACAGGAATGAACAGGTTCCTGCTGTAGACTGCATATTTTTTTGCCTTCACTCTGTATGTCCTTAAAAAATACTCTAAAGAATTGTATTATTTAAAAAGATAAATATGCATTAAAAAAGCCCACCTTGGGGTGGGCTTCATATAAATATTTTATTTTACTTCAACTGTCCAGTTCATTGTATCAGGAATTCTTCCCGACTGAATACCTGTAATTGTATCATAAAGTTTCTGTGAAGTTTCACCGATTTTACCGTTGTTAATAGTTATCTGCTTACCTTCCCAGTTAAGTTCTCCTATTGGTGAAATTACTGCGGCGGTACCGGTTCCGAAAGCTTCCTCAAACTCACCGGCATCATAAGCAGCATATAATTCCTGAATACTTACTTTTCTTTCAGTCACCTTTATACCCCATGATTTAAGGAGTTGGATTACAGAATCTCTTGTTATACCCGGAAGAATGCTTCCTTCAAGCGCTGGAGTTATAACTTCGCCTTTTACCTTGAAGAATACATTCATTGAGCCTACTTCTTCAACATATTTCTTTTCAACACCGTCAAGCCACAGAACCTGTATGTAGCCTTTTTTCTTAGCTTCATCCTGTCCCTTAAGGCTAATTGCATAGTTTGCAGATGCTTTGGCAAAGCCTGTTCCGCCCTTTACAGCACGGACATATTTATCTTCAACATATATCTTTACAGGTTCGATTCCGCCGGGATAATATGCTCCGCTTGGAGAAAGGATAACTATGAAAAGATATGTATTTGAAGGTCTTACACCAAGGTATGGATCGGTTGCAAATATAAATGGTCTGATATAAAGGGAAGTGCCTTCGGCATTTGGTATCCAATCTTTGTCAAGGTTTACAAGAGCCTTGATTGCTTCTACACCAAATTGCTCGTCCACTTCAGGTATACAAAGTCTATCGTTTGAAAGATTAATTCTTTCCATGTTTTTCTGAGGCCTGAAAAGAAGAATTCTTCCATCATCCGCCTTGTAAGCCTTGAGACCTTCAAAAATTGACTGACCGTAATGCAGTACCATTGTAGCAGGGTCAATGCTCAAAGGAGCATATGGAACAATTCTCGGATCATGCCATCCTTTTCCTTTAGTGTAATCCATAAGAAACATATGGTCACTGAAGTGTTGACCGAAACCAAGGTTGTTTGAATCTGGCTTCTGCTTTGGTGTTTTGGTTATTTCAAATTTAATTTGTTGTGACATAAAAAATCTCCTTTCGGGTTTCAATTACCTAAAACTTCTTACAATTATACAACTTTTCTTATTACAAATAAAGTTTTTTAAATAAGTTTATCAAATACTTGTATGAAAGAACAAAATCATTGCCAAAAAAATTGTGGTTTGCTATTATTATCATAGTTTGTAGCTATTCAAGGAGGATATGCAATGTTTGAAAAGTTTTTTCCCAATCTCGCTTACAACAGTATTAATGATATTGATCTGAGTTTGCTTAAAAGCAAGGGTATAAAGGGATTTATTCTGGATATTGACAATACTCTTGTACCGCATAACGCAGACGCTGACGAAAACGCTGTTAAATGGATGGAAAAGATAAAGCAGGAGGGCTTTAAAGCCTGTATCGTATCTAATGCATCCAGTTCAAGGGTAATTAAATTCAATGAAAATATAAAGGTTCATGCAATTCATAGAGCTTCTAAGCCGGGAATCAGAGCTTATAACCAAGCAAAGGAATTGATGGGTATTACTGCAGAAGAAACAGTGGTGGTAGGAGACCAAATCTTTACTGATATTTATGGTGGTAATAGAGCCGGAATGCTTACAATACTTGTCCAGCCAATTGGTCCTAAAGAAACTGTTTTTATAAAGCTTAAAAGAGTTTTTGAAAAATTTGTATTCATTTTTTATAAAAGGAGCCTTAAAAAGGCCGGGAAGAAGTAAGAAGCTTGAAAGACGTCAGTCTGAAAAGCTGTTCACACCTGCCTGCTTTTTTGAAAAAAAGCAGGCAGGTGCAATAAAATAAATTTAACCACATGTGTACGGTGGGACAATTCACTTGGCACATCGGGGACATGGAGGATAAATGATTTTAGAAAATAAAATATCTGGAAAAACAAAAGTTATATGTCTGATAGGAAATCCGGTGGAGCATTCCATGTCCCCGCTGCTTCATAATACAATTAGCAGGGAAGTAGGAATAGACCTCGCGTATACTGCTTTCAAAGTGGAGAACAATGAACTGAGCGAGGCTGTTAAAGGTCTTAAGGCTTTAAATGTTATTGGGTTCAATGTGACAGTTCCATATAAAAAAGAGATTATGAAATTCCTTGATGAAAACTCAAAAAATGCTTTGCTGGTTGGTGCGGTAAATACGGTTAAAATCATGGATGGAAAATTATACGGGTATAATACCGATGCCGACGGATTTTTAAGATCTTACAAGGATGAAACGGGTGAAGGCCTTAATGCCAAATCTGTTGTAATACTTGGGGCAGGAGGGGCTTCAAGAGCTGTAGCAGTAAAGGCTGCTATGGATGGAGCAAGTGAAATTCATATTATTAACAGGACACTATCAAAAGCATCGGAAATAGCTGAGGTTATAAATAACAACATTAGAAAATGTGCATTTATGCACAGTTCGGAAAAAACAGAGGCCCTGGACATAGTAAAGACCGCTGATGTTATTATTAACTGTACCACTTTGGGAATGTATCCTGAAATTGATGAGTCACCCTTGCCTTGCGGATTGCTCAACAGCAAACAGGTCGTATGTGACATTATCTATAATCCTGCAAAAACGAAACTGCTTTCAGATGCAGAAAAAGCAGGTGCAAAAATAATGAACGGATTGGGTATGCTTTTTTATCAAGGTATATCCGCTTACGAAATATGGACTGGTATAAAAATAGGTGATGACATGCTTGGTGAGATAAAAGAAGCATTTATAAACGGGATAAAGCTGTGATTTTTTTAATATAGGTATTGTTGACAATTAAAAAAGGGTTTTGAATAAAAAAGACGAATTATAAATATTATCTAAAAAATATTTAGAATAACAGGCAGATAAGATGATTATTGTTCAATACGCTTTTGTTTTCATATTTGGTTTAATATTCGGTTCATTTTTTAATGTATGCATCTATCGCATACCCAATGAACAATCAATAGTAAAACCATCTTCACATTGCCCAAACTGCAATACACCATTGAAGGGTAAAGATTTGGTTCCTGTATTAAGCCATCTGTTTTTAGGGGGTAAGTGCAGGTACTGTAAAACATCCATATCAATAAGATACACACTGGTTGAGCTTCTAACAGCAGTAATATATGTTGCTTTGTTCTATAAGTTTGGATTAACGGTTGAATTCCTTGCAGCCACATTTCTTATGTCGGTTCTGATTTGTGTTTTCTTTATCGATCTGGACCATAAGATAATACCGAACGGTCTTGTAATTACAGGATTAGTTGGTTCTGCAGGACTTTTTGCATATAACCTGTTTGGAAATGTAAGCTTTTATGGGGACAACAACTGGTGGACTCCTTTACTTGGAATACTGGTCGGTTCGGGAACATTTTTCTTAATTGCTCTGATTGGCAGTTGGGTTTATAAAACCGAGGATGCACTTGGAATGGGTGATGTAAAAATCTTTATTCCGATTGGCATATTTTTAGGCTGGAAGCTTACAATAATTGCTTTATGCGCAACTATACTGCTTGCTGGCTTAATGGGTATAGTTTTGATTCTTGCGGGGAAACGTGACAGGAAAAGTACAATGCCTTTGGGACCATTTATAGTAACAGGAGTTTTTATAGCTCTTTTATGGGGCTGGCAGATTATTGACTGGTGGAACTATTATTATCTTGGAAACTTATAAACTAAAAATATCTATATTTCACACTGTTGTGTGGAGAAAGGAGTAATTTATGCCACAGGTAAAAAATTATATGGAGGAAATAGTGTTTTCCTTAATGAAAGAGATTCTTGAAGACATCAATATGTGTACATGTGAGAAATGTGTGAATGATATTGCTGCAATCGCTTTAAATGACCTGCCTCCCAAGTACATAGTAAGTGAAAAAGGGGAATTGTATTCAAAAATAGATGCTTTAAGACAGCAGTTTGAAGTAGATGTCATAGCTGCTGTTACGAAGGCTGCAGTACTTGTAAAAAGAAAGCCGAGACACCAATAATAATAAGATATTTTGGGAAATAAAAATTGATATTTGTCATAAATCGCATGTTCAATAATGAATATGCGATTTTTTTTAAACAAAGCATTTATAGTATTCAGAAAAACACTTTATGTGTCAAATTACGGCTTGATAAATAATAAACACCATTTTATCTTGACCTTTGCCTACAAAAATGTATAATAATTCTTATAAACATATATTAATGCTGGCTTGTCAAGTTTAGCCAAATAATTTTATATTATTTTTATTATACTCTGATAGGGGATTAAAAATGGCTTCTGCTGTAAAGAAAAAACTTGGGGATATACTTGTTGACACCGGCAGAATAACAAGTGAGCAGCTCATGACTGCTCTTTCAGAACAGTCTAAGCGAAATAAAAAACTTGGCAGGGTGTTGGTAGAGTTAGGATATCTGTCTGAAAATGATATCCTTGATGTGCTGTCACAACAGCTGTCGATTCCTAAAATAGAACTTGATAAGACATTCATAAATCCTGCAATAGCCAACAGTATTCCCAAAGAAATCGCAAAAAAATACGGGCTTATTCCAATTGATGAAAAAGATGGCAAGCTTATAATCGCAATGAGTGACCCCCTTAATGTATTTGCTCTGGATGACATTCATTTTATCACCAGAAAGCAGGTTCAGGCATGTATAGCAAGGCAGGATGACATCGAAAAGGCTATTGATTTCTATTTCAATAGACAGACAACAGATAAGGCCCTTGCAGATTTGAAAAAGGAATACACTGTCAACCTTGATGAAAAGGTTGATCAGGAAGTATTGGATGATATTCAGAACGCTCCTGCAGTCAGACTTACCAATTCAATAATGAATCAGGCTATAGCCTTGGGTGCTAGTGATATTCACATCGAACCTTTTGAAAAAGAGGTAGTTGTAAGATACAGGGTTGACGGAGTGTTGATGGAAAACATGAAATTCCCCCAGAACCTTTATTCTGCGGTTTCTACCAGAATAAAAATAATGGGAGGCATGAACATCGCTGAAAAGCGTATTCCTCAGGACGGAAGAATTCAAATGGCTGTTAACGGTCATAACTATGACTTCCGTGTATCCTCACTGCCTACTGTTTATGGAGAAAAGATAGTTATAAGAATACTTGACAGGGACAATTTCGTATTTAATAGAGAAATGCTGGGCTTAAGCAAGGAAGAGAACGAAAAGATGGACAAGCTAGTTTCCACTCCATACGGTATAGTTCTCATAACCGGACCTACGGGAAGCGGAAAAACTACTACGCTTTATGCAATGCTCAAGGAACTCAACACAAAGGAAAAAAACCTTGTTACAGTTGAAGACCCTGTTGAATATATGCTTAATGGTATAAATCAGGTACAGGTAAACAACAAAGCTGGTCTTACCTTTGCAGCAGGACTCAGAAGTATTTTAAGGCAGGACCCGGATACAATAATGATCGGTGAGATAAGGGATGAGGAAACGGCTCAGATAGCTGTCAGAGCGGCAGTTACAGGGCACTTTGTATTATCTACTTTACATACTAATGATGCACCAAGCTCAATAACAAGGCTTATAAACATGGGTGTAGAACCATATCTTGCGGCGGATTCACTTTCAGGAATCATTGCACAGCGTCTTGTCAGAAAGCTTTGCAGCAAGTGTAAGGAAGAATATGATGCTAACGAAAACGAGCTTAGAATATTAAATGAGCATGGACCGCTGAAATTATACAAAGCAGTTGGCTGTCCTGTATGTAACAGTACAGGTTTCAAAGGACGTGCAGCTATCCATGAAATAATGATTATTGATAATGATTTAAAAGAAGTTATAGAAGCAGGAAAAGGCTTTGAACACATAAGAGAAATTGCAGTTAAAAAAGGTATGATCACACTATATGACAACTGCAAAAACCTCGTGCTTAAAGGTCAAACAACAGTCAGTGAAATGGTTAAGACAGTATATGCAAGAGATTAATTAATTTTCTACATTGGAGATTACATTATGAGAAGCTTAGACTCAATACTTGAATATGCTTGCAGTATTAAATCTTCTGATATACATATAACAGTAGGCAACAGGCCTATTGTCAGACATAACTCAGTACTCCAGCCTGTGCCGGATACTGAAGTTGTAACGCCCGATGTTTCACTTGCTTATGTAAAATCAGAATTAAATGAAGAAAGAATGAAGTATCTTGAGGAACATGGAGAAATAGACTTTTCCTTCTCCAAGTCGGGAATGGGAAGGTTCAGGGTTAATGTTTTCAGACAGCGCGGTACATACGCAATAGCTATAAGATCGCTGCCATTTAATATACCTGATTTTGACTCGCTGAATCTGCCACCTGTAATCAAGAACTTTTCAAAGCGAAAAAGCGGGCTTGTGCTTGCGACAGGATCAACTGGAAGCGGTAAATCAACAACGCTTGCAAGCCTTATAGATATGGTTAACCAGGAAAGATCATGCCACATTATCACCATTGAAGATCCGATAGAGTATCTTCACAGGCACAAAAAGAGCATGGTAAACCAAAGGGAAATAGGAGCGGATACAAAGTCCTTTTCATCCGCACTACGAGCATCTTTAAGAGAAGACCCGGATGTAATACTTGTGGGTGAGATGAGGGACCCTGAAACAATAGGTATAGCCTTAACTGCAGCTGAAACAGGACACCTTGTTTTTTCGACCCTTCATACAGTAGGAGCTGCAAAGACAATAGACAGGATTATAGACGCCTTCCCTCCGAATCAGCAGAACCAGGTAAGAAGCCAGCTGGCTACAGTACTTGAAGGTGTGGTATCACAGCAGCTTTTGCCTAAACGTGATGATAGCGGCGTAATAGTTGCCTGCGAGATAATGATTGCAAATGCGGCAATCAGAAACCTTATAAGGGAAGGAAAGCCGCACCAGATAAACAGTATAATACAGACAAGCGCAAGCATAGGAATGCAGTCCATGGATTCCTGTCTTGCTCAGCTTTGTCAGAACGGTATAATTTCGCAGGAAGATGCGCTCATAAGAGCACAGGACTCTCAGATGTTACAACAGCTTATCAGCAGAAGGTGGTAAATTAATGCCGACTTACGTTTATAAAGCTAAAAATCTGCATAACGAAGAAATGGCTGGAGAGTTCATTGGAAACAGTCTTGATGAACTCAAAAGCATGCTGCATGAAAAGGGCTTCTTTCTTGTAGACCACGATGAATCTGGAACCAAGGTTTCTTTCACAGGTTTAGGAAACAAAAAAGTAAAATCAAAAGAAATTTCATTATTCTGCAGGCAGTTTGCTGTAATCTTGCAAGCAGGAATAACTATAGTTGAAGCTATATCAATTTTAAAAGAGCAGGTTCAAAATAAACGTTTACAGCAGGTTTTGGGAGAAATGTTCGAAGAACTTCAAAAAGGTAAGATTTTGTCAGCAGCGATGGAGATGTACAAGGACGTTTTCCCCGAATTTCTAAGAAACATGGTACATGTAGGTGAAGCCAGCGGTTCGCTGGACTCTGTCATGAATAGAATGGCTGATTACTATGAAATGGATACCAAGGTTAGAAAGAAGGTAAAGTCTGCACTTTCATACCCTATTGTGCTATTAGTTTTAACCATTGGTGTTGTAATACTTATGATGGTTGGAATTCTTCCAAAGTTCGCTGATATGTTAGGTAAAAATGGTGCAAAAATGCCAGGCATAACTAAAGCTGTAATGGGTGTCAGTAACTTTTTTGTAAATAATATTGTAATTATATTAATTGTAATTCTTGGAAGTGTTGTTGGTTTGACTTACTATTTTAAGAAAACAACAAAAGGTAGATATACTTTTGATGGAATGAAACTTAAAGCGCCTCTTATAAAAAAGGTTACAACAAAGGTAATTACCTCAAGGTTTGCAAGAAGTATGGCAATCCTTTTAAAAAGTGGTATACCCATTGTAACTGTTGTTGATATTCTTGGAAATCTTATAGGAAACAAGGTTGTAGAAGAGAAATTTAAAGCATGTCAAAGTGAAATTAATGAGGGGCATGGAATAGCTGGTCCAATTAAAAGGCTTGATATTTTCCCGCCGCTCTTAATAAATATGATTGCTGTAGGTGAAAACACAGGCGAATTGGATGAAATGCTTACGCGTACGGCAGGTTTTTTTGATGAGGAGGTGGAGGATGCTATCGGCAAGTTAACTGCTGCTATACAGCCGATAATGATAATTATACTTGCAGGCGTAATTGGAGTTATCATACTCTCAATCATGCTGCCTATGCTGAGCATGATGAATGCAATTAGTTAAAAAATTTGGAGGTGTGCCTAATGTCAAATGTTTTAAACAAAAAGAAAAATGAAAAAGGTTTTACTTTGATTGAATTGATAGTTGTAATTGCAATACTGGGTGTTTTGGTCGCAATTTTACTTCCACAGTTTACATCTTTTTCGACTAAGGGTGACAAAACAGCTGTAACAACTGATGCAAGAAATCTAGGAGTTGTTCTTGATGCATGTATAGCGGATGGAAGTATAACAAATGATGTTGGTACTGCGCAAACCACTACAGAGACTATTGAAGCCACTGATTTAATGAAAGCTGCTGGAATGAGTGCAGGTAAAATTTCCAGTTTGCAATACTACGCAAAAAATGGAACAGGTATAAGCGCTGGTAGACTTGTTATACAAGAAACTATTCATGGTACTACATATACTGCTACAAGAGAAAAAAGTGGTGGCCCAATAGTTGTTACTCCATAAAAAAATCAAATAATTCATTAAAAAGTACAGGTGTGCCCGAGATTTTCGGGCACAGCAGTATTTTTTAAAGGATAGTGTTTAATAGATGAAAAACAAAGGATTTACACTGATAGAGTTCATAGTAATTATAGCAATAATGGGAGTTTTACTTGCTGTTGTTACACCTAGTTTTGTTACAAAAAGGCAGGAAAATGAAAATAATGAACTAAAAAATCAAAAAATTGTTATTGATAAGTCTCTGAAACTTTGTTATGCCCTTGAAGGCAGCTATCCGCCTGCATCCTGGAATGATCCTACTCATACACCGCCTCAAAGGGATTGGGTAGATTATCTGGTTGAGAAAAACTATTTGCCAGCGTTTGAAAAAGTAAAATACAATTTCAGCGGATATAACCAAGCAACCGGAGATTATATAATGGAGTTCAAATAAGCTGAGGTAAAAATGATTAGGAGAAACAACGGCTTTTCTTTAATAGAACTAATTGTAGCCATAGTTTTAATTGGTGTAGCTGGAGGTATTCTTGCTACTCTTGTAGGTACAGGAGGAAACCAATATAAAAAAGCAAATGATAACTTTGAGGCGCAAAGTGAAGCAAGAATAGCCATGGCATATATTACTACTACACTAAGACAAAATGATACAAGCAGCGGAATTGTTTCTGCTGTTGGACCTCTTCTTATTATAAATAAAGGTAAGGAGCAATTTATTATTTCTTTCAATGGTCAATCTCTGGTAGAGAGGAATGCAAAAGAACCTGCTAGCAATGCAAAGGAAATAGCAAAAATAGAAAATTTAAATTTAGATAGAAATGATAATAGAATTGATATAACAATAAAATATGGAAATGGGAAGGAATTGAAATCAAACATTACTTTAAGATCAGAGTAAGTTTTGGAGGTAAAAATGCTGTCTGATAAAATTCTTGGTATGGACTTAGGCACAAGAACAATAAAGGTATCGATGCTTACAAAAGGAAAAATCGTTGAAATAAAAGACATGGCACTTCGTCAGACTCCCGAAGGTTCTGTATTTGAGGGACAGATAAAGGAGATTGAGCCTATAGCTGCAATATTAAAAAAGATGCTTGCCGATAAGAAGTTTGGTACTAAAAATCTTTCAGTAACTATAAACTCTCCTTATGCTGTAGTAAGGGAGTTTACAGTGCCTGCATTAAAGGACAATGAAGTTGCTCCAGCAGTAGAATATGACCTTTCACAGACATTCCCCAATATTGCAGATACACACTATCTTAGCGTTAAGGTATACAACAGGTCAGCTGAATCAGTCAGGGGGATTGTATGCTTCTGCCCTAAAAAAATAGTTGACGATTATTATGAACTTGCGAAAAAGTGCGGCCTTAAGCTTAGGTATGTAGATGTTCATGCAAACAGTATTGCAAAGGCTTTCAGCACTTTTATAACATCTCAGATGCCAAATGATCCGGTACTGGTTGCAGACATAGGCTTTAAAAGCTCGCAGGTTATTGCAATGCTTGGAAGCAAGATAATTCTTTGCAGATACTTTAGCGGAGGCGGTATCTCAGTAGATAACCTGGTTGCAGACCATCTGAAAATTCATTTGGATAAGGCTGAGCTTTATCGTAAGAGAGGCTACGCAGGACTTGAGATATCAAAAGAAGAGATGGATGCATATATAAGACTGGGTTATGCGGCAATAGAAGAACAGATGAGACAGACAATAGATTTCTGTACCTATAACAAGTTCAAGAATGGAATAAAGCATATTTTCCTTATGGGCGGCGGAAGCATATTCCCGGGTATAGAAAAGTATTTTACAGAGACCTTTAATATACCTGCGACAATGATAAAACCATTGGACCAAAAGGGAATAAACAAGGATATGTTTATCAACATGCTGCCTGCCATAGGTTCAGCTTTGAGGGAGGATTGAGCATATGCATGATATAAACCTGCTTCCCATAGAAAAAGCAAAAGGTAAATTAAGCTTTATTGACAACAAGCTGAAAATGGTATTTTTAGCTGCTGTCGGTGTAAGTGTTATCATACTCATAATAAGTATCGCTTTTATGATACTGACCTCAGGCTATAAAAATGATATAGATAATATGAATAAGGAACTATCGAAGTATTCTTCTGTTAATAAAATAAGGAATGACATTAAAGAAAAGACGGATAAGTATACTAACTTAACTAATTTTCTTAAAGCTGCAACAGCTATAAATACAGACATGACAGCGGTTTTTGATAAAATCGGAAGTGTAACTCCGGATGCTGTTTCAACTATTAAATTATCATTCGCAAGTTTTAGCAGTATTACAGCAGAAGGTAGTTCTAAGGATAATGACAGTATAGCTTATTTTATTTATAAACTTAAAGAGACCGGAATATTTTCAAATATAACAATCCAGTCAATAAAACAGGATATTAAAACAGGTAAATATTCTTTCAATTTAAATCTTTCGCTTAAAAAGTTAAATAAATGATTTAAATTGATCATTTATTGAAGGAGAATAAGAATGAATTTGAATCTTTCATTTAAAAACCAACCTAAAATATCTAAAAAAGATCTTATGGCATTGGGGATACTTGCTGCATTTGTATTGGTATGTCTATTAATAACTTTATTGCTTTTACCAAATATAAAATCATTTAATGAGAATAAGCAAAATGTTGAAGATTTGGAGCCAAAGGTTAGTATTGCTAAAATTCAGTATAATTCCAGAGCAAAATATACATCAGATCTGAAGGCACTGGAAGAAAAGCTTAATACCTTATCTAATCAAATACCTAAGTTTATTTCACAGGAAGATGTTATTCTTACTCTTGGTAAATACTCCAAGGATTCGAATCTTAAACTAACTGATATTACATTTGGTGCTATTCAAGATATAAATATGAATGACCTTTTAAGTGGCAAAATTACAACTTCTGATACTCCACAGGCACAAACTGGTAATAACGCAAATTCAACAGGAAACCAAAATTCAACAACAGAAAATAATTCAAACAGCACAGCCGGCGCCAACAGTGCCACTGGAAGCAATAACATATTAACAACAGAAATTATAAAAGTAAATTATACAGGTTCTTATAGTTCATTATATAAATTTCTTAAATCAATAGAGAACGGTAAAGATGTTATTTGTACATTAAACATTACCGTTGATTCATCTGCAGGCGCTGGAAAGTATAACGGAACTATAGGGCTTATGTTTGCAAGCTATAGGGAAAAGAACGACAACAGCCAATACAAGCTTAATACTCCTGAAATAAAGGGCAAATCAAACCCATTCAGTACAGAAGCAGGTGATTTAAGTGCGACATCAGATAAAAAAACAACCTATATGGAAGCCGAACCTTCGTTTGCAATAATTATCAATACATACAGGGATAATGCTTCGAAGATTATGATGAGTGCATATCCCAAAGGTGAGACACAAATATCCTTTGACAAAAATGAAGGTGTAAAAGGAAAGCTAACAGTTAACGGAAGTATAGATTCCTTTGACTACAGCTATTCTATAGATTCAATATCTTATAAAGGGAACGGTAAACTTTTAATCAGCAACGGTAAAATTATTGTTGTTGTTATGCCAGCATCAATACAATCTGATGATGATAAGGTGGCTTTAACTCTGGATATAGAGAATAATACCAACTTACCGCTGGAAGTGTATTCATCTGATGGACATTCAAAAAAATCGAGATTTAAGCTTGGTAATACAACAGGTAATGTGACAGCACCTCTATCAGAGTGAGGTAAGGATTTATGACCAATAAGTTAAAAGAAAATAAAGGATTTACACTTATAGAAGTTATTGTAGCTATTGCAATACTTGCTTTATTGTCTGGCGGCCTGCTTGAGGCGTTCGTCTTATCGACAAAAATGAATTCAAAAGCAGATAATATTGATAAAGCTAATCTGTTGGCTACACAGGTGGCTGAGGATTTTAAATCCGGTGCTCAGGCGGATTTGTTTTACAAAGGTGAAGCGGTAAGTGTTTTTACAGACACAGAGTCTGTTTTGGCTGGTTCTGAAAGACAATATACCAAATGGTATAATGCAAGCTGGAATGAAGAAACAAGCAGACCTACAAGCGGGTTTGTGCTTAGAGCTAAAATAAATCTCAATACAAAAGGATCATCTACAGACGCTTTTACTCCGCAAACAGCAGCGGCTATTACTCTTTCGGCTACTTCACCAGATTCAGACAGTGATGGATTTGCTGACAACAATCTGGTAATAAATACAGCAAATTTATCTTTGAATGGAAGTGGCAACACTTCTTATGTATCGTCAACAGGTAGAACAGGAATAAGAATTAATTATCCAAATGGTCAGACTGCAGCAATAGCTGTTAATGTTACCAATAATTCAACAAAGCCTGTCGATTTATATGTTTATGGGGTTTCAGGGAGCACGCCTGCCAACACCGTTAAATTAGTACCGGTACAGGGTGAATCAAGCATATCATATATAAATTCAGCCAGGAGTACTAACCTCAATGAATATACAATTGAAGTTTCAATTGAAAGACTTGATGACAATGTAAATCTTTCTCGAATTACTACAAGCAAATATCTTGCCCAGACTGGAGGATAAAACGCAGTGAATAACCGTAAATTACTTTTAAAAAATAATAAAGGTTCTGCATTGGTTATGGTTGTTGCTGTTGTTCTTATTCTTGTTTCTTTTGGTACAATAACTATGCTTGCAGGGCTTTCAAATACAGAAATGGGCGCAAGATACAGGAATTGGTCTCAGGAATATTATGAGGTAGATAAAAGGACTGAAAACTATATATCAGTAGTAGATTCTATTTTAAATAATGCGGAAGATACTGCAAGAAAATACTTTGCCAATGAAGATTTCAAAAAAACAGTACTTACACCAGATTTGCCTGAAATACAAAGTTACATTTATAATGAATGGAAAAGTATATGGGATAGTTGTTACACCGAATTTGACAGCACTGCATCTCAGCAAACGGAGTATTTTGATCAGGCAAAGTATGATGGATTACTAAAGACTTTTGTTGAAAATGGATTTAAAAAGCTCTATTTCTATTATGCAATAAAACAATTGTCAAACCCTGTAATAGCAAAGCAGGATTCTAAAGACAGTTTTCTTTTAACGGGTTCAAATATAGATTTTACGCAATGGCTGACATTGCAGGTTTCCACTATAAATCCATCATTTCAAATTAAATCTTATTTTAAGGATTCAAGCAATTTAGATACATACAAAATGGTTGATGCCATCTTAAACATTAAACTTCCCGAGTATACTGCAATAACACAAAGCAGAAAAGTACCTTTCAGAGTCAATCCTATTTGGACTAATGCAATTTCTGCGACGGGGAATATTTATTTTAATGATACCAGCTCAACTATTGACAATCAGGTAACAATAAATGGTGATCTTTTCTCAGCCGACAAAGATGTTAGTACAGACTATAATGTAGCGCTTGATGAATCGTATGACAATGGAATTGTAAGTCATGGTGCTGTAGTGACTGTCAATGGGAACATATATTCAAGAGGTGATGTCCATGTGGCAGGAAAAGTTAAGAATAGCTCCGGTGCCGATGTTACTTATACAAGACCTGATGGAAAGAGCGGAAGAATAACTGTAAATAACTATAAAACAGGAATGCCTGTTAGCTACAAAAAAGGTGCATTCGGTAATCAAAATCTTTATCTTGAGCTTAAAGGGGATTCTGATATATCAAAAGAAAAAATAGATGAATTAATTAATAAATTTACAAAAGGAAATAGTGCAAGCTCAGGTGTACCGTTTTTTTATCCAGATTCTAATGGGGGAAATGTTTACTGTAATACACTTTCAGTAGAATCTGAGTGTAATGCAGCAAACATAACTGTTAACGGTAATGTTACAACCAAGGATGATGTACAGATGGATGGAAATTCATCTCAGATATCAATCTCCGGTAATTATATAGGTATAACTAATATTGCTGATGATCATGGTAACTATAATGCCAGCAGTTCAATTTTAAATAATACTCCAAATACAAGTTCAATTAGTATAAACGGAAGTTTAATTATACCAGGTCAGGCATATTTGGCGCTCGACAATGCTCCGTTCTTTTATTCTACCGGAATCAGTCTTGGATCACTTGGAACTAATGGGACAATATTTAACGCATTTACTGATAATACTAGCGGTTCTACAACAGATTTTCACACTTATACCATAAATAAAAGAAATTTTACTCTATTTGATGACATTGATAACCCTGATCAAACAGCAAACAATACACAAAAAATTATTCGTATCATAAATTACTTACAAGGTAAGACTTTTGATACCAATATAGCCCTCAGACAGGTTGAAGGTTATGCCCTTGGTTCAGTAATTTCAAGAGATTCATCAAGCGGAAATAATTCAAAAGTATTTTATGGCACAAGTACAAATCCGGTAATAAATAATTCTCTTAATCAGTTCAATTTTTATGAGCAGGCTAATGAAGGCAAACAATTGCTGTTAAGAGTATTTAAAGCAAAAACAAATGGTTTGGGCCTTGATTCCAAATCAATCACAGGAAATTTCGGCAACTTTATAGATAGAAACTCAGCAAGACTTTCGACATTAAGGTCTCAAAACATCATAATTTCAGGTCCTACGCTAAATCTTGCCGATGGGACAAAAACTTATGGGATTGTTTATGCGGACGGTGACCTTAAAATAACGGGAAATGGTGAATTTTACGGAACAATTATTTGTGAGGGGAATGTCAGTATTGATAACCACCCGACAATCACATATAGCGAAGATGTTATTGTGAACCTTATCAATACATATGATGAATTGAAAGCATTCTTTACTCCTGGACAAAGCGGTAACGATGTATTTTACAGTAAGGTTGCAGTAAACAGCGGCACTGCTACAGTGAGAAAAAGGTACAGTATTACCCAATGGAAGGAAAGTCAAGTAAGGGATATACAGAACAATGCGCAGTAGTGACATTTATGTTTGTTTATTTGGATAAATGTGATATAATTACATAATAACATGGACATTTCATTATCATTCATATTTATATAATATATAACAGACTATTTATAAGACTTACATTTGTCTGGAGGGATGCAATGTGAAAAAGATATCTTTAATTTTGGTACTTGTTTTGCTGATGTCAATGGTAATTATTCCAGGTACAGCATCTGCTGCGCCTGTAACGGGGACAGGAACAGGGCTTACTGCAAGGTATTATTATACAAAAGATTTATCCGGAAGCTATATCCAAAGAATAGATTCCTGTATCAATTTCAATTGGGGATACGGTTCTCCTGACAGAACGATGTTGGGAGATAAATTTTCAGTCCAATGGGTTGGACAAATTGAACCTTTGTACAGTGAGGACTATACCTTTTATACTAAATCAGACGATGGTGTAAGATTATGGTTAAATGGAAAACTGCTGATTGACAATTGGACAGCTCATTCCGCTGCCGAGGACAATGCCACAATATCATTAAAAGCAGGTCAGAAATATGATATCAAGCTTCAATATTTTGAAGCAACAGGATCATCTTTAATCAGCCTTTCTTGGTCAAGTAAAAGCCAGGCAAAGGCTATAATTCCACAAACACAATTGTATCCTAATGTTACATTAGTTGCAGGAACCAGTCCCTTTGACTATGCAATTTTTTCACAGGAAAATACGACATTAAATTCGTCTTTAATACATTATATTGCCGGTTCTGTACACTCAAATGGAGGACTTACTGACAATGGGTATACAGTTATAACAGATAGTTTAGAGATAACAGGTAATGAACGTAATATTAACGGCCTTCATTATTATGGTAATCGAATAGATGGCTCTGCTAAACTATCTTTTCCAAATGTACCTGATAGCATTGCATCTAAACTGAAAATTCCAACTATGCCTTCAGGAGAAAAGAATTTTAATGATGATAATTTAATTGGTCCGATTTATGCAAACGGTAATATTAATTTCAACTCAGATGGATTATCTGTTAAAGGTCCAATTATGGCAAAAAACAACATTAACTTTAACGGCTCTGTTAACTTGACTTCAAATGAAGATGAAGTGAGCCTTTATTCTGAAAATGGTAATATTACGATAGATGGATATTCTGAAATTCATGGAATAATATATGCACCTAATGGTACTGTTACATTTAATAGTAATGAAAGCTTATATGATACTATTAAAAATCTTTTTCATCTAAAGATAAGTGTTAATAGAATATATGGAAAAATAATTGCTAAAAGAGTTATGATTAATGGAAGACTAGCTATATTTGATCGAACTTCAATAAATAATGTTTCTATTATCAGTGACGACGATACAAATAACAATGCTATTCCTGTAAAAAAAGACATGAAGGGAAATTTAATAGATACGATTAAAAAAGTAAATATAAAACTTGATGCAAGCAGTAATATTGACGGTATGAAAATAAAGCTAACCAGTTCCCGTAGCATTAAGTTGCCAGCTACTGCTGATATTATTGATATAAATACAGGAAAACCCGTTGCTACTGCAAATATTGACAGTAGTGGGATTATAAATATAAATTCACTTCCAGCTGGAAGTTATAAGGTGTCGTTTGGTGTAACATTGGATAAAGGCGTTGCGGACGGTGATAAGGTTACACTTGAATCAATTGCAATGTATGACAATCGGGGAAATGAGTATGAAGATAAAGATTATAATCAGGATCTTCTTGTAAAGACACTTTCAGCTCAGCTTTCAAATCCGAGCGGAAAGAATGACTTTGCAGCTTTTAAAGGTTGGAACACCAGCTTATATGTTGACTTCATAATTAATAATGAAAATAGTGATATAAATGATATTACTATTGCCGCAATTGACAAAGATAAGATTATAACAAAAGATATTATTTGCAAGTTTGTTCAGTTTGTTAATGTTGATACTGGTAAAGTTATTGATTTAAAGGGAAAAACATTTCCAACAGGTTTAAGTAAGGGAACTTACAGAGCAACTGTTAATACTGAATTTTTAAGCAGTATACCGTCAAATAGCGAGTGGTCAATATTCATTAAGAATATAAATATAAGTGATGGGCAGGTTAAGAATATGAACTTTGGTCCGTATGACGGACAAGGTAATACACTGACTGCAACAGTTATTGAGCCTCCTAAACTTCACTAAAACCAAAGCCCTTCATCTGAAGGGCTTTATTTATGCAGAATATATAAAACTACCTTTATTTTTCTATACTAAATATATATAATAAAAACTAGTTGACAGTTGACGAGAGGACAAGATGACAGTTAAAAACAGTGTACTGTTACAACGTACAATTTACAGTTAAAAGAATAAAAGATAAAGAATAATTAAAAATAGTTAAGAGCAAAAGAATTAAAAAAGGATGGCGTTTAGATGATAAGATTCGGACCTTCAGGAAACTCGGACATATTTTACGAGCAGGGGCATAAATCCTCGGTTGAAATGCCTGCATGGCTTAATGACATGGGACTTAATGCATACGAGTATCAGTGCAGCAAGGGTGTTAAAATAGGTGAAGCAACTGCAAAACAAATAGGTGATGAAGCTGCAAAGAATGATATACAACTCAGTATTCATGCGCCTTACTATATAAATATGGCAAGTGCGGAAGAGGAAAAAAGACTTAATTCAATAGGTTATATAATGCAGACGCTTAAAGCTGCTCGCTGGATGGATGCCAAAAGGATAGTTGTTCATATGGGTTCAGCCAGCAAGGTGGATAGAAAATGGGCGCTTGATACAGCTATCAGAGTGCTGAAACTTGCTATTGCACAGGCAGATGAAGCTGGTTTTGGAGATATTCTCATATGTCCTGAAGTGTTGGGAAAGCTTAACCAGCTTGGTTCACTGGAAGAAATTATTGAAATGTGTAAAATAGATGACAGACTCATTCCTACTATAGATTTCGGACATTTACACTGCAGGGGAATGGGATGCCTTAATTCACCAGAGGATTTTATGGAGGTTATAAATACACTTGAAAATTCGTTGGGTGAGTATAGGACTAAAAACCTACAGGTTCATTTTAGCAGGATTGAGTTTACCACCGGTGGAGAAAAAAGGCACTGGTCCATGGCTGATACACAATTCGGGCCTGAATTCTCACACTTCGCACAGGTAATTGTAAAAAAGCAGCTTGAACCCGTAATCATATGTGAGTCCAGAGGAACCATGGCAGAGGATGCATTGAAGATGAAGAAGATTTATGAGGCGTTATTGTAAATTTAATTGTTGGAGGTTGAATATGAAAAAAGTGCTGGTTATAAACGGACCGAATCTTAACCTTCTAGGGCAAAGAGAAAAAAACTTTTATGGAACAGAGACCCTTGAAGCCATTGCAAAAAAAGTATCTGACGAAGGTGATAAGCTTGGTATTGAGGTGGACTTCATACAATCAAATCACGAAGGTGAGATAATAGACAAAATACATGAAGCAAGAGGCACTTATGGCTTTATAATTATAAACCCCGGAGCATACACACATTACAGCTATGCAATCAGAGATGCCATTAAGGGCGTTGAAATACCTGCTATTGAAGTGCATTTATCCAATGTACATGCAAGAGAAGAGTTCAGAAGCAAATCTGTTATAGCACCTGTATGCATCGGACAGATAAGCGGTCTTGGAAGCTATGGATATATTCTTGCACTTAGCGCAGTTGCAAAAATTCTTGAAGTGGAATAATGTCAGTAGCTGTGAAATGGAGGTTAGATGAAAGATTTAAAAGCTGATGCTATCAATAAGAGAATAAAACAATTCAGAAGTAAGTTAGCAGCAAATAGCATTGATTGTGCCCTGGTTTTAAAAAGGGAGAATTACATATACCTATCAGGCTTTACAGGGACTTCAGCCGTATTACTGATTACTCAGAAGGAAGCATATTTAATAACGGATTTCAGGTATGTTGAGCAGGCAAAGCATGAAGCTCCTTTATTTCAAGTGGTTAAATATCAGGGAAGCTTAAAGGCAGCAATTTCTGATTTGCTTACAAATATTAAGGTTAAAAAGCTGGTACTTGAAGATGATTATGTATCTCACAGCTTATATGAAGAATATAGAGCGGCATTTTCGAAGGTGGAATTAGTTTCTTTAAAAAAATGCATCGAGGACTTAAGAATTGTAAAAGATACATATGAACTTGAAATTATAAAAAAAGCTGTTGAAATAGCAGATAACGCTTTTTCTCATGTCCTTGGGCTTATAAAGCCGGGTATTACAGAATCTGAGGTAGCAGCTGAACTTGAGTATTCTATGAAGAAACAGGGCGCAAGAGGTCCCTCATTTGATACAATAGTTGCATCAGGCAAACGTGCTGCCATGCCTCACGGTGTTGCATCCACAAAAAAGCTTGAGCATGGGGACGTTATAACCCTTGATTTTGGGGCTATATATCATGGTTATTGTTCAGATATGACCAGGACAGTTTTCTTGGGTCAGCCAAGTGAAGAGATAAAAAAAATATATAATATAGTAAAAAAAGCACAGCAAACTTCTCTTGAAGGTGCTCACAAAGGCTTAAAGGGTTTTGAGGTAGACAAAATTGCCAGAGACGTAATAAGTGAGAATGGATATGGTGATTATTTCGGACACGGTTTGGGACACGGTGTTGGGCTTGAAATTCATGAAGAACCCAGATTTTCACCTACAGGCACTCTTGCTATGGAGAATGGAATGGTAGTAACCGTTGAGCCGGGAATATATCTTGAAAACCTTGGTGGGGTTCGGATTGAAGATATTATCGTTATAAATGATAAAAAACCGCAGGTTCTAACAAAATCTACAAAGGAAATGATAATTTTATAAAAATAGATGGTTATGATTAGTTGGTGTAGTAAAAATTTCTTGAAATCTTATTGATTTTAATTTAATATTAATTAGGTAATATTAATATAGGGGTCTATTAAAGTTCATATATGCAAACATAAATGAATTTATCTTTAGAAAAAGAATATATGGAGGTATAAAAATGATAACAGCAGGGGATTTTAGAAACGGTGTTACTTTTGAAATGGATACTCAGATTTTTCAGATTATTGAATTTCAGCACGTGAAACCAGGTAAGGGTGCTGCTTTCGTAAGAACAAAACTCAAGAACATAATTTCAGGAGCAACTGTTGAAAGAACTTTTAACCCTACAGAAAAATTTGAAAACGCTCATATAGAAAGAAAGGATATGCAGTATTTATACAGTGACGGTGACCTATACTACTTTATGGACGTTGAAACCTATGAGCAGACTCCAATGAATAAAGCAACAGTTGGAGATGCATTAAAGTTTGTAAAGGAAAATATTACTGTAAAGGTATTATCACATAAAGGAAATGTATTTGGTATTGAAGCACCTATATTCGTTGAACTTCAAATTGTTGAAACAGAGCCTGGCTTCAAGGGCGACACTGCTACAAATGCAACTAAGCCTGCTACATTGGAAACCGGTGCGGTTATAAAAGTTCCGCTGTTTGTTAACCAGGGAGATGTAATAAGAATAGATACCAGAACTTCCGAGTACATGGAAAGAGTTTAAAATAAAGAATACGGAGGAAATAAAAGAATGGGATTATTAAGCGAAAGAGTATCCTATCTTAAAGGGCTTGTCGACGGAATGAAGTTGGACGATTCAACTAACGAAGGAAAGCTTCTCAAGGCAATAGTTGATGTACTTGAAGACTTCGCACTTACTGTTGAAGATGTTGAAGAGGTTCAGGAAGCTTTAAGTCAGCAGGTTGATGAAATTGACGAAGATCTTGCTGAAATCGAAAGCGACATATATGATCTGGACGAAGAGGAAGATTGTGATATCGACGTTGAATGTCCTTACTGCGGTGAAACAATCTACCTTGAATGTGATGAAATTGAGGATGAAACAGGAACAATAACTTGTCCTCACTGTGAAAAGGAATTTGACTACAAGCTTGAGTGTGACTGCGGATGCGAAGACCATAATCACAATCACTCAGAAGAATAATAGAAATTAGATTAATAATAAAAAAGAATTGCTTATAAGCAGTTCTTTTTTTTATGCAAAAAAATAACAGGCAATAGTCATAATAAATTAACGTAACTAATACATTATGTATATACATTTAATGGACGAAAGACAAAAAGCACTTTACGTTCCTTTACCAGGGGGTGAAATACTAATGAATGAAGAATACGAAAAAATATCAGAAGAAGTTCTTAAATATATTTCATCAGAACCAAGAAGCATTCTTAAAAAAGTAGCTCCTGTCCATATGGTAACAATTGAAGAAATTAGGCTCAGGGCAAACAGGCCTTTAATGCTTCATACCAAAAGGTCCGACTGGTTTGTAGACCTTTCAGGATATTTAAAAAAGGACTACAACGACTGCTATGTTGTTTCACGCGAAGATATTGCAAAAACACTTGAACTAATAAGCGGTAATTCTATTTATGCATTTCAGGAAGATATAAAAAACGGGTTTATTACCCTAAAAGGCGGGCATAGGGTTGGAATTGCCGGCAGGGTTATATTTGACGGTACAGAAGTTAAAAACATCAAGGATTTTTCGGGACTTAACATAAGAATATCTAGAGAAGTATGCGGCTGCTCCAATATGATTATGAAATACATAGTAAAAAGCAGCAGAGATATTTTCAATACCTTGCTTATTTCACCGCCGCAATGCGGTAAAACAACAATTCTTAGGGATATCGCAAGAAATATCAGTGACGGTATAAGCGATCTTGATTTTGAAGGCCTTAAGGTCGGGGTAATAGATGAAAGGTCAGAAATTGCATCCTGCTACAAGGGTGTCCCCCAGAACCATACCGGCGTGAGAACAGATATACTTGATGCCTGTCCAAAAACTATCGGAATGGACACGATGCTTAGGTCAATGTCTCCGCAAGTGATTATAACAGACGAAATAGGTAATGAAGGTGACGGGGACTCAATAAAAAGAGTTATAAATGCAGGAGTTAAAATAATTGCAACAGCCCATGGCTACAATATTTCAGAGCTTAAAACAAGGCAAGAGGTTATAGACCTGATTGAAGAAAAGGTATTTGAAAGGTATGTAGTGTTAAGCAGCCGTAAGGGCCCTGGAACGCTTGAGGAAATAACAGATGAAAACCTTCGGGTTATGTACAGGAGAGATGCATATGCTATTTAAACTGATTGGAGGAATAATTATAATAGTAGCCTCTTGTATGATTGGTTTTGCACTTGCAAGAGATTGTATAAGGCGTCCGGCTGATTTGAGGCGGCTTCAGGTTCTTTTACAGATGTTTGAGAATGAAATCAGCTATCTTTCCAATCTTCTTACAGATTCCTTCAGAAAAATAAGCGGCAGCAATCAGGGGGGAATATATGATTTTTTCCGGGATGCAGCAGATAAGCTTGAAAAAGATATGGGGTTAAGTGCATGTGAGGCATGGGAAATGGCAGTAAAAAATAATATATATAGGACAGGCCTTAATAAGGAAGATGAAGAGATACTCCTGTCGTTTGGCAAAATGCTTGGAAGCTCCGATCTGGACGGTCAGATAAATAATATAAGAATCACAGCCAACCGTCTTAAGCTACAGGAAAGCAAGGCTGAAGAGAAAAGAACGAAGAACGAAAAGATGTACAAAAGCCTTGGGGCACTTGGGGGCTTAGCAATAGTAATTATACTTATTTAAAAATATAAAGATAAAGTAAATTTTTAATAAAAGCTTGTATCCCAAAAGCCGGATACAAACAAATGTTGGAATTACTTTATCTTATAAATTAAAGATTATATGTTGTTATACAACATATATTGGTGAGGTACATATGGATATAAGTTTGATATTCAAAATTGCAACAATAGGAATACTGGTATCTATTCTGGATATGGTTCTAAAGAAATCAGGGCGTGATGAGCTGGCAATGCTTACAACTCTGGCAGGTCTGATTGTAGTTCTTCTGATGGTGGCAAAGCAGATAGTAAACCTTTTCGATGTAGTCAAGGCAATGTTCCAGCTTTAATCTGATTGTATGACTGTATTTATAAAAAGGACATGCCGTGTTGTCCACATTTTAGAGTAATGGATGGCTGATAACAGTGGAAATATTTCAAATTGTAGGATTATGTATAGTAGCTACCTTGCTTGTAATAGTAATCAGAGCACACAGGCCTGAAATGGCTTTACAGGTAAGCATAGTAACAGGTGTTATAGTATTCTTCCTTATAGCCGGAAAGCTTTCTGCAGTAATAGGTATGCTTGAAGGCTATGTGAAAAAAGCAAATATAGATATGGCATATTTAACGCTTCTGTTAAAGATAATCGGAATTGCTTATATTACTGAATTCGGAGCAGAAATCTGTAAGGATGCGGGCGAATCTTCAATTGCTTCAAAAATTGAACTAGCAGGAAAGGTGACCATTGTGTTCCTTGCAGTGCCTATTATAACTTCACTTCTGGATTTGGTTATAAAAATAATGCCATAAGGTTAGGGGCAAAATGCAAATGAAAAAAAAGAAAAACACTAAAAAAATAATATTTAAAATAGTTCTGATTGCAGTTTTGTTCCAAATACTGCTGGCAGCTTGCTCTTATGCTGAAGGCGATACAGATAAAGTTCAGAATACTAAAATCGAACAGCAGGACCTTATTAATGAGCAGCTTAATTCGGATGAAGTCAAAAAAGTTGAAGAGGAGATGCAGAAGTATAAGGATGGTGATATAAAAGAAATTCTGCCCGAGTATGACCCGGAAAAAATAATTACCGAAGCTTCGCAGGGAAAGTTCAAATTTGGAGTTACTGATGCTATTAATAAAGCATTACAGTTTTTGTTCAAGGAGATTTATCAGAACATTGGAATACTTATTAAGCTTGTTATATTGGTTATTCTATGTGCTGTGCTTAAGAACCTGCAAAACTCCTTTTTAAGCGAGAGTGTCGGAGAAATAGCCTTTTACGCGTGCTATGCAGTCATAGTTGCAGTACTTATACTCAGCTTCAATACTGCAATGGAGCTTGGGCGTTCAGTAATAGACAGTATGGTCAACTTTATGCATGCGTCAATACCTGTAATAGTCACTTTACTGATTTCGGGCGGAAACCTTGCATCTGCTGGGGTGTTACAGCCAACGCTGATACTTATAGTTCAAGTGACAGCTACAATAGTAAAAAATGTTTTTCTTCCCCTTATTTTTCTCTCAACGATACTTAGCATTGTTAACAATATTTCGGATAAGATACAGATTTCAAAACTTGCAGGTTTGTTTAAACAGATAACGGGTTGGGCTGTAGGTATGACACTGACCCTGTTTATTGCAATCATTTCCATACAGGGAACCCTGGGGGCTGCTGTAGATGGTGTAACAGGTAAGACTGCCAAATATGCCATAAATACCTTTGTTCCCATAGTTGGCAAGTATCTTTCGGATGCGGCAGATGCTGTTGTAGGGTGCTCACTTATAATCAAGAATGCTTCAGGTACGGCCATACTTATAGGTGTTGTAGCACTTTGTCTGGTTCCATTGCTAAAAATACTTGCACTGGTGCTGCTTTATAGGGCAAGCTCAGCGCTGGTTGAACCTATTGCAGATAAAAGGATTACAAATTGCATGGGTGATATGGCGGGCTCTCTTACATATGTTTTGGGGATAGCTGCAGCAGTTGCATTTATGTTCTTTATATCAATAACAGTAATTATAAGTGCAGGTAATATGAGCACAGCAATACGTTAAAAGTAAGAGGTCTATATATGATGGATTTTTTAAAAAGCTGGGTTTTGAATATTGTTGCATTAGGTCTTTTAATAGTAATTTTTGAAATAATCGTGCCATCAGGGAAGATAAAAAAATTTATTAATCTCGTAGCAGGATTCATTCTGATAATTGCAGTGATAAATCCGTTTGTAACGTTTTTCTCAAAAGGGTTCAGCTTTAAGGATATTCAGCTTACAGACAGTAATGTAATGGATCAAAAAGAAATGGAGCAGCAAAGCAAAAATGTGGATGATAAACAAAAGCAGCAGATAGTAGAGGTGTACAGGAGCAAAATCAAAAAGAGGATTGAGGATACGGTAAGAGAAATGGATGGTGTTTCTGATGCAAAAGCAAATATAGTTATAAATGAAGACTACGAGAGTGAAAATTTCGGAGGAATAATAAGTGTAAGTCTGGAAGTGGTAAATGCACCATCTGACAAGGGGATAAAGCCTGTTAACAAGGTTGAAATAGGAAAAGATAAAGAGGCTTTAGAGAGTAAAAAAGAAGTTGACAAACAACTAAAAAGTAAAATTGAAGATAAAATATGCAAGTTGTTTGATATAGAAAAAAACAGTATAGCAATAACCGCTGGCTAATGCTGAAGAATAAATCCAAAGAGGTGAGTTATAATGGACCAGTTTAAAAAGCTTGTAGAGAAAATTAAAAGCATGACAGAAAGCAAGAACAAAAAGAAGCTTATTGAAAACTCAGTAATTGCAATAATCATAGGAATAATCCTGATAATAACTGCAGGTACTTTCTTTGGAGGGGGCGGTAAAAAGGGAACGGAAGAAAAACAGCAGCAAAGCAAGGGTACCGAACTTGTAAGCAAACAGTTGATTCAAGAGGATAGCAGTTCAATTCAAAAGGAAATGGAAGCCATACTTTCACAGGTAGCCGGAGCAGGAAAAGTTGATGTAATGATCACCTACGAAACAGGTAAGGAGTCGGTACCTGCTACAAATGTAAAGAGAAACGACAACAGTACCCAGGAGAAGGATACTTCGGGCGGTACAAGGGATATAACGCAGAATGATTTTGAAAGCAATGTCGTTTATGAGGAAGGACAGGGTACTAAAAAACCAATTATATTAAAGGAAATACAGCCAAAAGTAAAAGGGGTTGTCATAATTGCGGATGGTGCAGACAATCCCGTTGTTAAGGAAAATCTCTGTAATGCGGCAAAAGTTCTGCTGGACGTGGAAATGCATAAGATAGAAGTTCTTCAAAGAAGCAGATGAAAGTATATTATACTGTACAACATATATGGCTTTGTACAGGAATATATATAACATAAGATAAAGTTTTTCGGGTTGTTAATGGTTTGTTGAAAAGTAAATTCCCGGCTTTTGCCGGTGTTAAATTTTAAATACGGGGGGTATAAATATGAAGGTATTCAAAAGAAAACAGATTGTTATCCTTTCTCTGATAATGCTTATACTGGTTGCAGGTTATCTGCAGTACAGCTATAAAAGGAGCAGTATACCTACAGATACACAGGACGTAGGCAAGAACACAGGGGATTCTGTTTTTGTAGATAACAGCAAAACAACCGACAATACGCAAAGTACTTCAAAAGTACAGTCAACAAAGGATACAACAAACAATAAGGATAAGAGCAGCGATAATTCTGTAAAAGATACTGCTTCAAAGAAAGCCAACGATTATTTTGCACAAACAAAACTTGACCTTGAAACTCAGAGAAGCAAAGATATGGAAACACTCAAGTCAATAACAGAGGATACAAATGCGGATACGCAGTCAAAGAAAAGTGCATATGAAAAAATAATGAAACTTACTGAATTATCAGAAAAAGAGACTAAAATGGCTGCATTAATAAAACAAAAGGAATTCAGCGATGTAATTGTCATAGCAAATGAGGATGGGAATGTTAATGTAACTGTAAAATCACCCACATTGACTTCATCCCAGGTAGCAAAAATAGCCGACATAGTTTCAAGACAAATGAATATAACGCTTAATAAAATACGTGTAAATAATATATATTAAACTTTGTTGCTCATTTAGCTGTTTAAGTGATATAATTACATTGCAAAATTTATACAATTCCGGCTGGGAGGTAAAGGCTTTGGAAGAGATAAACAATAATATTAATATTACCGATGATATGGGTTCAGTAAGAATAACGGATGAAGTAGTTGCCATTATCGCCGGTATGGCTGCAACAGAAGTAGCTGGAGTAGCCGGCATGAGCGGCGGTATTGCAGGCGGTATTGCTGAAATGCTGGGAAGAAAAAACCTCTCAAAGGGTGTAAAGGTTGAGGTAGGAGAAAAAGAAGCTGCTATTGATATGTATATAATAGTTGAATATGGCTACAGGATTCCTGATATAGCTTGGGAAATACAGGAGAAGGTTAAGAAATCCGTTGAGACCATGACGGGGCTTAATGTTGTTGAGGTTAATATACATGTTCAGGGTGTAAACATAGAAAAAGAAAGCAAAAAAGATTCAAATGACGATTCTCCAAGAGTCAGATAGATTTTGGGTTATGTTTACCAAGGTTTAAATATGTCAATAATTATTACGATCATATAAACCGTATGGTTCAAAGTGATTTCGCTCCGGGACTGTACGGTTTATGTTTAAATTGCGTACATTTGGGATTTGAATTCGCTATATTTTGGTTTATTTTTTTAAAAATATAATTTATAATTAAATTAACACATATTTCCGCAATGAATATTAAAGGTGAATTCCAGCGGGAAATTGAAAAAGTAATCTGCATAAATAATTAAAAAATGCGAAGAGGTGGGGTAGACTTATGAACCTTTTTTTCAGAGTATTGTTGGCAATATATGCTTTCTGTCTTACTATAATTACGGGTATAGCAATAGCAGTTACGTTGGAACCAAGCCTGTACGATGATATTACACAATTTTTTTATGACGGAATCAAAGGGAGAACCTCTTCGATAATCATATTTGTTTTTGAGCTGATTTTCCTTGTTATCGGTATAATATTCCTTTTCTCGGGCGTAAGAAGCAATAAGGATAAAAAATCAGTCAAAAAGCATACTAATATAGGTGAAATAAAAATATCCATTAATTCCATTGAAAATATTGCTCTTGCAACTTCAAGAAAATTCAGCGGAATAAAGGATTCAAAAGCATATGTTACTAAGCACGAGGACAATGTATCGGTAATTATCAAGACAGTTGTTCTTCCTGATGTTAATATACCTGCACTGGCAGAGGACATGCAGTCTAAGGTAAAAAAATCAATAGAGGAAACTGCGGGTGTAGCGGTAAACGATGTAAAAGTTGTTGTTGACAACATATACACAGGTTATACAAAGTCAAGAGTAGAGTAGTAATGCGGGGACATACGGAGGTTAACTATGATTAAAGACAAGTTCCTGAGTATATACAATGCCCATAAGGGTGGAATGAACGGAGCACTGATCGGATTTATTATTGCAGTCACTTTTTTGATACTGGGCTTTTGGAGGACGTTGTTTATTGCAATATTCATAGGAATAGGTTATTATATTGGCAAGAGAATCTACGAAGACAAGGATTACATAAAGAATCTCCTGGATAGGGTGCTACCACCCGGAACATATAGGTAGGAAAAGGCAAGGTTGAACTTGTTGAATCTCAGCCTTTATTAATATAATAAGCACCAGGACAACAAGGTTGGGAGGTATTATTTAGTGGGAAGAAGAGCGTCAAGAGAATTGGCCATGAAGCTCTTATACCAGCTTGAAATCCAGAAGGATGACAAGGAAGAGCAGATAGAAACAGCATTGCAGCAAGAATCGCTAACCAAAGGCGATAAAGACTATATACAAACAGCTGTTAACGGAGCTTATGAAAAAAGGGAATATATCGATAAGCTTATAGAAGAACATTCAAGAGGCTGGAAGCTTAACAGGATTTCAAAGGTTAATTTGTCAATACTGAGACTTGGAATCTACGAAATATGTTATTTTGACGATATACCTTATAATGTTACTATAAATGAAGCCGTTGAACTGGCTAAAAAATTTAGCGGGGAAGAGGATGGAGCGTTTATAAACGGTATACTTGGCAAGGTTCAAAAAGGTCAAAAGCTTGAAGCGGAAAACAAACAACAATAATAAAACAGTTAAGTAAAGCCGGTTATTTATATACCGGTTTTTTCATAGGTGATAATAATGCAGAAAATACTTAGTGTTTCTGAACTTAACAGGTACATAAAACAGATAGTTTCAACCGATCATGTCTTATCCGGACTTTGGATAAAGGGCGAAATATCAAATTTCAAAAGCCATTACTCCGGACATATGTATTTTACTCTTAAAGATGAAGCAAGCCTTCTCAAGTGTGTTATGTTTAAAGGTAATGCATCTTTACTTAGGTTTGTACCTGAGAATGGAATGAAGGTAATAATCAGAGGCTATATTTCGGTTTTTGAGAGGGACGGACAATACCAGCTATATGCTGAGGAAATGCAGCCTGATGGTCTTGGAAACCTTCACCTGGCTTTTGAACAATTGAAGAAAAAGCTTCAGGAGGAAGGGCTTTTTGATGAAAGATTCAAAAAAAAGCTGCCATATCTTCCGAAATGCATAGGTGTGGTAACTTCTCCGACAGGTGCTGTAATAAGGGATATTTGCAATGTTCTGGGCAGAAGGTTTGGTAACATTGAATTGAAGGTATATGGTGTTGCAGTTCAGGGTGAACTTGCTCCCAAGCAGATAGCACGAGCCATTAGAAAGCTTAACGAGCTTAACTGCGTGGACCTTATTATAGTTGCGAGAGGCGGAGGTTCGCTGGAAGAGCTTTGGGCCTTTAATGAAGAGGTTGTTGCAAGAAGCATATTCGAGTCACAAATACCAGTTATATCTGCAGTAGGCCATGAAACAGACTTTACTATAGCCGATTTTGCAGCTGATTTAAGAGCGCCGACTCCATCTGCAGCTGCAGAAATTGCGGTTCCTGAGAAGAAAATTCTTGAAAGGAAGCTGGCAGAACTGTCTGCAAGACTTGAAACCTCTCTTGTCAAGAATTTGAATACAAAACGTGACAAACTGTCAAAGCTTTCACAAAGCTTTGCTTTTAAGCAGCCTTACAACAGGGTATATCAGGAAAGAATGAGACTTGACCAGCTAAATAAATACTTTAACAGAGGGATTACCGCAAATGTTGAGCAGGCTGCCTCCAGGCTTTCGCTGCTTGCTGGAAAGCTGGATGCCATGAGTCCTTTAGGTATAATATCGAGAGGCTACAGCATAGTAAAAAAAGCATCTGATAAAAGTATTATAAAATCTATAGAAAATGTATGTGAAGGTGAAGAGTTGGAAATTAATGTTATTGATGGCAGTATAAATTGCCTTGTCAAAGGTAAGGAGGGGAAATAAATGGCCAAAGAAAAACAAAGCTTTGAAGTAGCTGCAGGTGAGCTTGAAGAGATAGTAAACAAGCTTGAAAAGGGTGAATTGACTCTAGACGAATCAATAGTACTTTTCCAGCGTGGAATAGAACTTTCTAGATATTGCAGTAAAAGGCTTGATGAGGTTGAAAAGAAAATCACAATGCTTATAGAAGAGGAAAATGGAGAAGTTAAGGAAGTTCCGTTCAAACTCGGAACTGCCTTGGAGGAAAAAAATGAACCCTGACCAACACAATGAACTTGATACTAAAATACAGCATTGGATAGATATAATAAATAAGTCACTTGAAGAATTTGTTAGGGAAAAGCAGATTCCCCAGGCGAAAATCTATGAAGCAATGCGTTACAGTCTGCTTGCCGGAGGAAAAAGAATACGTCCGGTAATTATGCTTGCTGTTTGTGAAATGCTTCAGGGAGATGTAAATGAAGCTATTCCATTTGCATGTGCAATAGAAATGATACATACATATTCATTAATACATGATGATCTTCCTTCAATGGATGATGATGATTACAGGAGAGGAAGACTTACAAACCATAAGGTTTATGGTGAGGCAATAGCTGTTCTTGCCGGTGATGCGCTGCTTAATAAAGCGCATGAGATCCTTCTGGATGCAATTGCTCAGGCAAAAGACAATATGCAAAGAAAAGCTTGCGCAGCTCGTGTGATTTCTGCATCAGCAGGAACTGAGGGAATGATAGGCGGCCAGGTTGTTGATCTTGAATCTGAAGAAAAACAAATCTCGGAAGAATTACTTTTATATATGCATAAAAACAAAACAGGTGCGCTTTTAAAAGCACCCGCAATGGCTGCAGCCGAGCTCTACGGTGCTTCGGAAGAAGAAAAACAATGCATAAGCGGGTTTGCAGAAAAGCTTGGCATTGCTTTTCAGATAAGGGACGACATCCTTGATGTTGAAGGAAGCCTTGATTCCATGGGAAAACAGGCAGGCTCTGACGAAAAGAAGGGTAAATCCACATATGTTTCTCTGTATGGGCTTGAAGAAGCAAAAAAACGTCTTACAGAAGTAAGTGAACAAGCGGTAGACTGTCTCAAAAGCTTTGGAGATAGGGCAAAACTCTTAAAAAGTCTGGTTGAAAGGCTTGCAATACGGGAGTCATAAGCTAGTTGACAGTTGACAAGATGACAGTTAAGATCAATTGAGAATTGAGAATTGAGAAATGAGAATTAAAGGCGAGTTGACAGTTGACAAGATGACGAGAGGACAGTTAAGAGCAAGTGTACAATGTACAATTAACAGTGTACAGTTAAAAGATAATATAAAGGCATTTAGTCGGTGGAACCGACTTGGTTTTGACAGCCGTGGGTTTCAACCCACGGGGGAAGTGTATATAAGCAGACATAGGTGTTTTTTGGAAGGGCAGATTAAAAAGTTTACAGTTGACAAGATGACAAGAGGACAGTTAAAAGAGAGTGTACAATTTACAATGTACAGTTTACAGTTAAAGGCAAAAGCTGGTTGACAGTTGACAAGATGACAAGAGGACAGTTAAAACCAATGTACAGTTTACAGTTAAAAAGAGTGTACAATTTACAATGTACAGATAAAAGATATAACATAGGTGAAGGTTTTACTTAAACAGAGTTGATTTTTTATTAAAGCTGGTTTATTTTATGGAAAGAACATATGTGTAGAGGAATTAGAGACTGTTAACTCCGGGCAAGGAAAGCAAATTCACTGTTTCCTTGAACCTCTAAGATGTAGAAATATCATTGGTTTATGATTTCACATTTGGCTTCTGAAATGTGAAATTGGATTACAAAATTTCTCATCTTAATCTGTTTGAATTTGCCCGAGCTGAATTTACAGGATCTATGACTCGGAACATTCAGTTCTTGGAATAAAATAAACCTGCTTTGATTTCATAAAATATTTTGATTTATAGGTATAAGGTATAACAAGCTTTACATAGATTTAACTTGATTATTTAGCTACATAAAGCATGTAAAACCCTATAAAACATGTAGTAAGAATGAAGGCTTTAATATGTTTAATAAGTCAAAACCGCTCATAAAGGGTCTAAATCGACAAATATAAGCTGTTTTATACCCTGGGGTTTTATGTTATAATTATCGAGATTGCTAAAACATAAGTTTTAGTGTAGGAATTACTTAATCAATAAGACAGGGTGGTACAGTATTCTAGTCGGGACTGCTGTTTCTGAAGACGGGCCTAAAAATCCGTCATAGGGCACATCGATGAAGTTCCTTGTGTCGGCTTGCTACGCCCAGTGGTGGGTCGATGCTGGGAGTTAAGGTTTAGGGGCGATCTGCAATGGCATGCAGGCGTTGACCCCTCTACCGTGGAGACCCTTCATTTTGGTTGGAAGACTTGGGAAGCTTGCTTCCTGGAGACTTTTCGCCACGATAAGGGATTAAACCTGTTAGGCGGTGTCATGTTGATGCTGTGAACAGTGTAGCCTGCCTTGAGTGGGATTGGTGGATAATGGATCAGACGTTTGTGTATCGGCCAATATATAAGCGTTATTGCTGTTTGAAACCAATGCTGCAAAAGAGGCTAGGAAGCAGTTAGCCTGAAGAGGAAATCTCCTAGACTGTTCTGTTAGGAGGTATATTGGGGATTGCAGTGTGGACTAAGTGGTAATCAGGCCCCACAAAGGGTAACTATGTGGCGGAAGCTTTAAAGGGAAACCGCTGATTTGGCGACATTTCAGTAGAGTCCGGGGAAATCCTGCCTGACCTAAGCCGCAAAATTTACTCAATATATCGCCACCCCGTTTTATACATATTTTTTACAGGTGGTATAAAATTGAAAGAAGAAGAATCAAAGAACAATACAAATGAAAAGAAGATTAAATTCAGGGCGAAAACCCTTAAATCACGTCAGGAAAACGCAAAGTGGGTTATTATTATAACTATTGCGTCTTTTTTTCTATCTGCATCTTTATCTTACCTTACATCAGGAATCAATGATTTAAGTACTATTATAGCGCTTCTTATAGTTTTTGTAATAATACTTATTAATATTATATTTGACTCTATTGGTATTGCTGTTACCGCTGCTGACGAGACTCCTTTTCATGCAATGGCATCAAGAAAGCTTTATGGCGCAAGACAGGCAATTATGCTTATAAGAAATGCAAACAAGGTATCAAGTATCTGTAATGACGTTGTCGGTGACATAGCGGGCGTTATAAGCGGAACGGTAAGTGCTTTTATAATTGTTAAGATTTCCGGCAACAGCGACGCTTCAGAGACAACTCTTGCAGGCCTTTCAATAACGGGCATGGTAGCATCGCTTACTGTTGGAGGCAAGGCAGTAGGAAAAATCATTGCAATGCACAGCAGTAATTATATAGTATATAAGATAGCTGTATTGATAAAGTTTATAACAGGCGGACGAAGAAAAAGCAAGAAGAAACAAGTAAAACCATAATATGATTTGTTTAATAAAAACAGTTTAAGTTGTTGAAGGCGGGATGAAGGTTGGCAGGAAAGCTGCTTGACAATGTAAATTCACCGGAAGATATTAAAAAACTTAATATAAAAGAACTAAATGAGCTTTCTGAGGAAATCAGGGAGTTTTTAATCGATAGCGTTTCGAATACCGGAGGACATCTTGCGTCCAATCTGGGTGTTGTTGAGCTTTCTATTGCATTACATAAGGTTTTTGAAACCCCAAAGGATAAAATAATTTGGGATGTCGGACACCAGTCATATGTCCACAAAATCATTACCGGACGCAAGGATAAATTTCATACCCTAAGGCAGTTTGGCGGTATTTCAGGCTTCCCAAGGTCCACTGAAAGTGAACACGACTTTTTTGATACAGGACACAGCAGCACTTCCATATCAGCGGCGCTTGGAACAGCAAGAGCGAGAGACTTAAAAAGGGAAGACTATTCTGTCATTGCTGTCATCGGAGATGGTGCGCTTACAGGTGGTATGGCCTTTGAAGCCTTGAATGACGCAGGGAGGTCAAATACAACAAATCTTATTGTAATACTCAATGATAATGAAATGTCCATTGCAAGGAACGTTGGAGGTATGTCCAAATACTTAAGCAAAATAAGGACGGGACAGTTCTATTCAAAGTTCAGAGATGATGTTGATCATTTCCTGAAAAGAGTTCCTCTTATTGGCAAGGGTACAGCAAGGGCAATTAAGAGGCTAAAAAGCTTTATAAAATACATAGTTGTGCCTGGAGTTATTTTTGAAGAGCTGGGTTTTAAATACTTTGGGCCCATTGACGGGCATGACATAGCAAATCTCACAGAAGTTCTATCCAGAGCAAGACACATGAAAGGTCCTGTGTTTATTCATGTTTGCACCCATAAAGGAAAGGGATATTCTCATGCTGAAGAAAAACCGCATGAGTTCCACAGCGTAGCACCTTTTGAGGTTGAAACAGGAGAAAAAATGGGAGAAAGCAAGATCAGCTTTTCCGATATATTTGGGGAAGAAGTAATCAAGCTTGCCGAAAAAGATGAAAAAATTGTTGCTATAACTGCATCCATGACTCAGGGAACTGGTTTGGAGGAATTTTCAAAAAGATTTAGGTCACGCTTTTTTGATGTAGGAATAGCTGAACAACATGCTGTTACAATGGCTGCGGGAATGGCTAAAAATGGCTTGAAGCCTGTGTTTGGAGTGTATTCCACCTTTCTACAGAGGGCTTACGACCAGATAATTCATGATGTAGCACTTCAAAAACTAAATGTACTCTTTGGAATTGACAGAGCCGGGCTTGTAGGGGAAGATGGCGAAACACATCAGGGTATATTTGACCTGTCGTATTTACGACATATCCCCAATTTGACAATACTTGCACCATGTGATTACAGTGAATTCCGGAAGATGCTCCAGTTTTCGCTGACGGGTGACAAAGGGCCTGTTGCAATAAGGTATCCAAGAGGAACAGGTTTCGAAAAAATTGTTGAAACAGATGATATAGTTCTTGGAAAAGGGGTAAAAATCAAGGAAGGAACAGACTTAACAATTGTAGCTGTAGGAAATATGGTTGTAAATGCTCTTGAAGCTGCAAAAACTCTTGAAAAGCTTGGAATTTCTGCTGAAGTAATTAATGCAAGGTTTATTAAACCACTTGATGAAAAACTTATATTAAGGTCCGCTTCAAAGACCAAAAAGGTTGTTACAATAGAGGATAATTCTATTGTCGGTGGCTTTGGAAGCAGTGTAATGGAAGTTATAGGCGCAAGCGATTTAAATGTTAAAATTAAGTCAATAGGCTTCCCAGACGAATTTGTCAGGCATGGATCAAGAAATAAGCTTTTGCAGTTTTATGGCATGGATATTGACTCACTTGTTAAGGATATGATTAATTTTATAAACAGACAGTAAACCGGAGGGAAAATTGGAGAAGGAAAGACTTGATGTAATACTTTTTAAAAAGGGGTTTTTCCCAAGCAGGGAAAAGGCACAGAGTGCGATAATGGCTGGAAGTGTTCTTGTAAACGGCGAAAGGGCTGATAAAGCTGGCTCTAAGTTTGATGAAACTATAGATATAACTATAAAGGAAAATCCTATACCGTTTGTGAGCAGAGGAGGACTTAAGCTGCAAAAGGCTGTAGAAACCTTTAATGTGAAGCTTGAAGGCAAGACTGCTATGGATATAGGTGCTTCTACCGGCGGTTTTACAGACTGTATGCTCAAGCATGGTGCAGTAAAGGTATTTGCAGTCGATGTCGGATACGGTCAGCTTGCATGGGAACTGCGAAATGACAGCAGGGTAGTATGTATGGAACGAACTAATATACGGTATGTAAAACCTGAGAATATTGGTCAGTTGCTTGATTTTGCTTCAATAGATGTGTCATTCATATCACTTAAAAAGGTGCTTCCTGTGGCATGGGAGCTTACAAACGACAATGGTCAAGTTGTAAGCCTTATTAAACCTCAGTTTGAGGCTGGGCGTGAAAAGGTAGGCAAGCATGGTGTTGTCAGAGATCCGCAGGTTCATAAAGAAGTTATATTTTCTGTGCTAACCTTTGCAATAGGGCTGGGCTTTAAGGTAAGCGGTCTGACATTTTCCCCTGTTAAGGGACCTGAAGGAAATATTGAATATCTTGCATACCTTACAAAGACAGGGACACAACTGTTGGATTTGGAAGGAAAAGTAACTGAAATTGTTGAGTTATCTCATCAGGATTTATAAACGCAAAAAGTAACAACAAATTTCCAGAAAATGTTTTATTTACTTTCAAAATTCTGATATAATTAAATAAATTAACAGACGAGGTTATTGATGAAGACAATAGGATTTGCAATAAACAGAGATAAGGATATTAATTTAAAATATACAAAAGAGCTTATAAGGTGCATTACTGAAATGGGCGGTGAAGTAAGACTGCCAATGGATGTTGCGGATATATTGGGACTTAATGATAAAGGCTTTCCCGAGGAAGAGATTTTTAACGGTTCCGACCTTATAATTTCACTCGGAGGCGATGGAACATTTCTTCAGGCAGCCAGAAAAGCCATGCTCAATGACATTCCAATGCTTGGAGTTAATCTTGGAACACTGGGCTTTCTTGCCGAAATAGACAAAAATGGTATCCAGGATGCAATAAAAAAGCTTTTTAACCATGAGTACAGCATCGAAGAGAGGATGCTGCTTGAAACTTCAGTAATCAATGGTGAAAAAACAAAAAAAGATTTTGCACTCAATGATATAGTTATTTCAAGGGGTGCGCTATCAAGGATAGTACACGTTAAAGCATACATAAATGATTTGTTTGTTGATTCCTTCCCAGGTGATGGTCTTATAATATCCACGCCTACGGGTTCTACTGCATATTCACTTTCAGCAGGCGGACCTATAGTTGAACCGGATGTTGATTTAATAATCCTTACACCAATTTGTCCGCATATTTTATATTCCCGGCCTATTATCACAACCGGCGAAAGAATAGTAAAAATTACAGTAGATGACAACTATGGTAATGCAATGATGACTGTTGACGGTCAAAAGGGATACAACCTTGCTCCGGGTGATGTAATCGAGATTAACAAATCTGAACGCAGGCTTAAGATTGCAAGGGTATACTCAAGAAATTATTTCAATGTTCTTCGAAGCAAGATTTATGAAAGAGGAGAGTGTTTCAGACGAAATGAAATATAACAGACATGCAAAGATACTCGAGATAATTGAAAAAAATCATATTGAAACACAGGAAGAAATCGCGGAAAAGCTTAAAGCTGCTGGAATGGAAGTTACTCAGGCGACAATATCCAGAGATATAAAGGAGCTCAGGCTTATAAAGGTGAGCAGCGATGATGGTCATTCCAAGTACGCCTCTCTTACAAAGGCTGATAATGTTACATCCTACAGGCTTATGAGGATATTTGCTGAAACCTTTGTATCCAGCGATTATGCTAATAACATTGTAATTGTAAAAACTCTTTCAGGTATGGCGCATGCCGCAGCTGCAGCCATTGATTCAATGGGATGGCCTGAAATCGTGGGAACGGTTGCCGGTGATGATACAATCATGATTATCACCAGAGCTGAAAAAATTGCAGAAGAAATTGCTGAGAAGTTTGGAAAAATGGTTAAAGAAGAACAATAATAGCTTATATATTTTGTAGGGAGTCATAGTATGTTACAGCAGCTGGATATCCATAATGTTGCTCTTATCGACAGTGTAAGCATTGAATTCGGACAGGGACTCAATGTAATGACAGGAGAAACCGGAGCAGGAAAATCCATTATTATTGATTCAATAAATGCTATTCTTGGTGAGAGAGTATCCAAGGAAATTATTAGAACCGGCACAGATAAAGCTACTGTTGAAGCTGTTTTCCAGGTTGATAACAAAAGACTGGCAGACATATTTGAAGCAGCTGGAATCGATGCCGAAGAAGATGGTACTCTTGTTCTTTCACGAGAATTTACTGTTTCAGGAAGAAATATTTGCAGAGTAAACGGTAAAATGTCGACTGTATCCTTGCTGAAGGAAATAGGCGAGCGAATAATTGATATGCATGGACAACATGATAATCAATCCCTCCTCAGGACATCATCACACATAGACCTTTTGGATTCCTTTGGTGGTGAGAAAATTGAAAAGCTCAAAGCTGAATACAGGGAACTTCTCAAAAACTATAAAAACATTAAAAGCAAGCTTAAGGAGCTAACCGGTGACAAACAGGAACGCGAAAGAAAGCTTGATCTGCTTAAATTTCAAATAAACGAAATCAAAAAGGCCAAATTAAAACCAGGCGAGGAAGAGGATTTAAATAAACAAAGGATTCTTCTTTCAAGCTCTGAAAAAATAATAGACGCACTTTCAAAAGCTTATGAACAGCTTTATTCAGGTAACAATATAAAAAATTCTGCGCATGATAATATAAATGAAGCTTTAAAAGAATTATCTGCGCTTACTGGTATTGACGAAAAATATGCGAATATTTCAAAAAATTTAGAAGATATAATGTATCAGCTTACTGATATAGTTGATGAAATAAGAAATGAAAGAGACAGCGTGGAATATGACCCTGCGATGCTGGAACAAGTTGAAGAAAGGATTGACAGCATTTTCAGGCTTAAGAAAAAGTATGGATCAAATATAGAAGAAATCCTGTCTTACCTTAATAAAATTGAGGGTGAGCTTGATGAGATAAACGGCAGTGAAGAGACTGTTAAAAAGCTAGATGAAGAAATTGCAAAGGTAGAAGCAGCCTTGTATGAAAAAGCTCAGCTACTTAATAATGAAAGAGAAAAAGCTTCCCGCATACTCGAAGAAAAAATAGGCGGAGAGCTTAATGAGCTTGAAATGAAAAATGCTCGGTTCAAGGTTGAACTTCAGTTTGATGCCGCTGATAGGAAGTTTTCATTAAATGGTCTTGATACTGTTGAATTCCTTATTTCGGCTAATGCAGGAGAACCTCTAAAACCGCTTTCTAAAATTGCTTCAGGCGGAGAAATGTCAAGGGTTATGCTGGCTATCAAAACAATTCTTGCTGATGTTGACAGTGTTCCTGTACTGATATTTGATGAAATTGATATTGGAATCAGCGGAAAGGCAGCACAGAAGGTTGGAGAGAAGCTTTCTTATATTTCAAGGTCTCATCAGGTAATATGCGTTACTCACCTTGCACAAATAGGCTGCATGGCAGACAGTAATTATCTTATAGAAAAGATTTCAACTGAAGACAATACCAGAACCAGTGTTAAAAAACTGGGAGAAAAAGATACCAGAAATGAAATTGCACGAATCATAGGAGGCGCTAACATTTCTGATATAACATTGAAAAATGCTGAAGAAATGCTATCCTATGCAAAACAGATTAAGAAAAATCAGGTCAATTAATTTTTTCTCTTTTTTCCTTTCATACCAATTATATTCTGCATAATAGAGTTTCTAATAGGTTAACTTAAAAGAGTATCCAACATATCACGTCTTAAAAAAAGGCGTGATATTTATTTGGATGTATTTGTACATTCTTTTTTTAAGGGGTATACTTATGCTTAAATTTATTAGAAACAGAAATACCAAGCTGGTAATTTTCTTGCTTGTATGTATATCGGTAATGGCCTTCGGGTATATAAGAATGCTTAATACTCTCCCCAGCAATATAACCTTGTTGGAAGGTGAGGAATATGTATATGATTTTAAAAACCTTTTTGGAATAAATCTTGTTCCCGATAAAAAAGATATAGTATCGCTCAGCTGCATGGACGCAAAGAAAACATCCGGAAGCAGATATAAGTTGGAAGATCCTCTTAAAATAAAACCTCAGAAAAACGGTAAAGTAAACATATCAATGAAGCTGTTTGGCATGGTTAAGATAAAAACAATTCATGTGGATGTGGTGCCGAATAAGAAAATTATTGCCTGCGGAAATACAATAGGTGTTAAGATGATGATTGACGGAATACTGGTTTTGGGGTTATCAAACATTGATACAATAGACGGTAAAAGTATCATACCTGCAAAAGAAACCGGTATTAAGGCAGGAGATTTTATAATATCTGTCAATGGCAGGAAGATGAATAATATTGACAATCTTATATCAGCAGTTGATAAAAGTGAAGGTAATCCTATTAAAGTAAAATACAGGCGAGGAAGCAGTTTCGAGGAATGTGAAATAAAACCTTTGATATCGGTTTATGATAAAAAATATCACCTTGGGTTATGGGTAAGAGACAGCAGTGCAGGAATTGGTACAATGACCTTTTATGACCCCGAAACAAACAAGTTTGGTGCACTGGGCCATGGAATAGCTGATATAGATACAGGTACAATTCTTCCGGTAGAAAGCGGAGAAGTGCTAAAGTCCAGCATACTTGATATAAAAAAGGGCAAAACCGGAACTCCGGGAGAGTTAAAGGGAACATTTATTGATGATAAAAAGATTGGTGATATAAAGCTTAATTGTGAAAGCGGTGTTTATGGAACTCTTAACTCTTCTGCAGAAAGATTTATAACAGGTAAGGAATACCCTATTGCAGTAAGAACTCAGGTAAAGGAAGGCCCTGCAACCATACTATGCAATATTGAAGGGCAGAAGGTAGAAGAATACGATATTGAGATACAGCGTGTTTCCATGCAGAATGTAAGCAGTTCTAAAGGTATGGTACTTAAAATTACTGATAAACGGCTGCTTGAAAGAACTGGCGGAATCGTACAGGGAATGTCGGGAAGCCCTATAATACAGAACGGTAAACTAGTTGGTGCAGTGACACATGTTTTGATAAATGATCCGACAAGAGGCTATGGGATATTTGTAGAGTGGATGTTAAAAAATGTGTCTGAATCATTTAATCAGGGATTAGGAAGAGCAAGTTAATATTGATATTTTCAGCCATAGGGAAACCTATGGCTTTAATTTTTTATAATGCATAGGAAAGTATAAATTATCATTGACTTAACACTTTCCGTAAAATGCATTTCAAAAAAGTCTACCTTAAGGTTTAATGCCATGAAGGAATACCTGTAATTTAAATCTGCAAAGTCGACTTTTTTATAAACATATTGAGTTTTTTGGTATAAAATAATAAATATAAAAAAGTAAATCTTAAGGAGTGTCAAAATAATGAAAGTTATATTAGTTAACGGAAGTCCCCATGAAAAAGGCTGCACATACACAGCTTTGACCGAGGTTGCATCTGAATTGGAAAAGCAGGGAATAGAGACGGAAATTTTTCAATTGGGTAAAGAGCCTGTATCAGGATGTATCGGATGCAAAAGCTGTATCAAGTCCGGTAAATGCTTTATGAATGATATAGTTAATGAATTTCAGGATAAAGCAGGTGAGGCAGATGGATTTGTTTTTGGCTCACCGGTACATTTTGCATCTTCTACAGGAATGCTTTCTTCATTCATGGACAGGGTATTTTATGGAGCGGGTGCAAAGTTCTTTAACAAGCCTGCAGCAGCAGTTGTGAGCTGCCGAAGAGCTGGTGCTACCGCATCGTTTGACCAAATAAACAAGTACTTTACAATCAGGTGTATGCCGGTTGTATCATCACAGTACTGGAATATGGTTCATGGAAATACACCAGACGAGGTAAGGCAGGACCTAGAGGGAATGCAGATAATGCGCACACTGGGCAGGAACATGGCATGGCTGCTTAAGTGCATTGAAGCAGGCAAGTCCGCTGGAATAGCGCTGCCTGAGAGGGAGCCGGCAGTAAGGACGAATTTTATAAGGTAGATTGTTTACATTGGTAAATTATGTGATATAATAAAAGGGACGGCAACGCTTGTTGCAGTCAGAGTTTTAATTTGGACTTACTTTTTTAAACGGTTTTTATATAGCCGTTTTTTCTTTTGTCTCTTTGCCGCTTTTCACTGCCGAAAATCGGCGGAAAAGGCACCGCTCGCCGCGGAGGCAAGGGGATGGCGCGACGGATTCCGTGACAGAACTTCCAAGCCTGCATACCTATTATTGTCAGGCCGGTTCCAATGACATCCTTGTCATACCCACCTGAATCCGTCATCCATGACGAATTCACCTGACTTTATAAATGCAGTCAGGAATTTCTAGGTCACTCCACCAAGCTCCTTCAGGGCAAGTTTATTCAGTCGTTGTACCGAACTTTGTAAACAAAGTTCTCACGTAGCGACTTAGTAGAATTTATCAGTATTCAATTACGTCCGGGCCATTCACCGGCATTCGACCTTCATTCGCAGCAACATCTGCCAGCTCAGCTTTCAATAGGCAAGGAGTTCAGGCAGGGTATTGTGAGGGGGGACAGTGAATTTCTTATTATTTAAACCTAAATAGTTTATTTAAATATCGAATATATAGTATGTATAAATATAATGTACTTTTTTGTAATTTGTAGCAGGAAAAAACAATCAATTTGAAGAAATAAGAAATTAATAATATTATTTGTTTTTGCAAAGGAGATTGAATTATGGAAACTATGTTTAAAGATATATTATTGGACGAACCTTTTAAGGTACGCGTAGAAAAATTAAATAAAATAGGGCAAAACTCTTTATTTAAAGAAGTATATGCAGAAGCAGCGCAAAATGCTTTCAAAATCATAGTGGATGCTGATAAAAATACTAAAAATGATAAACAATTTTATTATGAAATTAATGATTACAATAATATAATTTCATTTACAGGTGATAGAGGAACAGGTAAAACATCAGCAATGATAAGTTTTGCTAAAGCTCTTGAAAATCATAATGAATTTGTAGAGGGTGATGTTCTTTACCCTCAGTTTAACAAAATAATAAAATATAACTGTAACTTTACATGTCTTAAAGTAATAGAACCATCAAACTTTATTAATCATGAAAGTCTTTTTGAAATAGTTATATCCAATATATTCAGTCAACTAAAAGAAATAGTTGATTATTCAAATAAATGTATAGATAAAAATGATTTAAAAAAAATATATGAAATATTTGATGAAGTATACTCTGCGCTAAAGGCAATGTATTCTGAAAAAAAAGACTTACTTGATGAGAATTATGATATTGGTTCTGGTCTTGAAAAACTAGAACAGTTATCAATAGGAAAAAAACTTAAAAACAGCTTTCAAATACTAGTTAACGAATATCTGAAATTCCATAATAGGTATAAAACAGGAATAGAAAATAACACTAAGAAAACATTTCTTATAATTCCTATTGATGACCTTGACATGAATATGAAAAATAGCTTTGAAATGGCTGAAGAGATAAGGAAATACCTTATCACAGATAATATAATTATAACAATGGCAATTAATATTGGCCAATTTACTAAAATTGTACAGCAAGAATATATTAAATCATTTAAAGAATTGGTTGATAAAGGGTTGATGATAGATGACCCGGCTGATTTAGCAGCAAAATATTTGACTAAATTTATACCTACAAACAGAAGAATTTCACTTCCAACGTTTGATACCCAAAGCATTGCAGATAAAAAAGAAATAAATAGTGATGGACAATATGAGTCCTTAGTAGACTTTTTTTTAGGGAGAATATATAACACTACAGGCATACTTCTTTTAAAGAATGAAACTAACTCCCATGAGATTATCCCTACAAATTTGAGAGAATTGAACTATTTGAACAAGCTTTTAGAAGATATGGAAAATGTTCATAAAGAACAAATAAATATCCTATATAAGAGTAGAAACGATGAAAAAGCTAGAGATAAATTAAGTAGAAATCTTTCAAAATTTGAAGATTATTTTATTAACAATTTTATTAATTCAAAAATGCCTGAAGCGTATTCAAAAATACTTTTGGAACTATTTAGGCAGGACAGTGAAAATATTAATAAATATTTAGTACGGTCATTATTAAAAAGACATGTTGATATAAACAGTAAGGAGACTATTATTGATACTAATGAAAAGAATGGTAACAATCAACTTATTTTAGAAATGGGTTCAGCAGATTCTTTACCACAAAACATAAGTATAGGTGATATACTTTTTATTCTACAGCAATTAATAACTGACAAAAGTGATTATGAAACAAGACGGTTTGTTGCAGGTATTAAAATAATTTATTCAATTCGTGTAATAAGACATATATTTATTGAAAAAAGTGATAAAAGGGCTAGAGTAATATTAGGAGAGTTTTTATATAATGTTGAGACTACTGAATTAATAGCAAGAAATCGAGAAATGATACAGGTAAGTAATGTCAGAAATGATTCATTCCTGAAGGATTTGTTGAAAAATATTCGTTTTAATCTCTTAATTTCTAGATTTACAATGTTAGATACAGTTTTTAAGGATTCTATCATTAAAAGAAGTGCATATAGGAGAAGCTACGATTCCTTTTATGAATTTCCGTATACTCCAGGGGCAACAAATAATATAGTTTTTAACTTAACTAGTTTTATTGTAAATTTATTACATATGGAAATAGTAAATGATCGTTTAAAAGGTTCAAGCATTATACATATACCCAAAGAATATTATGAGTGGAAAAATGATTATATTGCAGTTTTACCGCTATGGTCAATTGATTTTATAGATATATTCTTTAATATTATACGGAAAAAATCAGATTTAAAAGTAAGAGAAGAAAGTGGATATATTAATCACGTAGATAGCTTTTTAAAAGGCATTTCATTAGTAATTAAAGATATTACTGATGAAAATAAGTATTTAGATAAAAATAGACTAATAGAAGCCTATGAAAAAAATCCTGTTCTATCGCCCACTAATTTAATGAATCCGGAAGTAAAATTCATTATTGAGCAGCTAGGTAGATGGTTCTCAGGAGAAACTATAGGAGAAAATGATAAAAAGACACAATTTAATGAGCCTACTAAAAACAATGGTATTAATGACAGTGATTACGCTGGAACTAAACCGAATGAGGTTTTAATTTTAGGACAAACATTCCAAGTTAGATCATGGGCTGAACTACTTATAACAGTAATAGGAAGAGTTTGTGATCAAAGTCAAGAAAATTATATTATATTAAAAAATTCAAGACAATTAAATCAACTGCATATAAGTACTGAAGAAATTATACCAAAACAAAAAAGAAAAAGAATTATTTCTAGGAATGTAAAAGATATATTTGTAAAAACAAATTTTAATGTAGAGACTATACTAAATTTATGTAGAGTGGCATTAGTTGTTACTGGGAATGATCCCCAAAATGATTTTAGATTATTATCTATACAAATTAAAAATAAATTTTAAAGAGGCCTAAATGGATAAATATCTTAGGTATGCGCTTGAAATACTACTTCATAGGACATCACCACTTAAAATACTAAATAATTATAGTAATGGAGCTGTCAGAAATCACTATTTTATGGCTGCACTCGACGAAGATTTTGAAAGACGAATGCGAATGGAATATGGTTTTTTATCAATTGATGAGATACATAATGCTTCTAAAGTATTAAGAAAAGAATGTGAAAGGGATGAATATGCCCATTGTGGCATATTTACAACTGTTTTCCAATTCGCAGAGAAAACTCTGTGGCAACAAAATGGACATCCTTGTGTTAAATTTGATCAACTTCTTTGCTTCAGAGATACTACACATACTATTGGATCAGAACTTTTTATTTGTGCATATTTAGCGAACAGAGATTATTTTAACAAAAGAGTAAAAAGAAAAAATTTTGATTACCCAACATCTTTGACTACAGATAATATAAGACTTCATAACATGCTAAAGGCAGGTCTGTCGGAAAATCATTTCCATTTAAAAGGTTCTACACCTGCATTTATGCTTTCATGGTTATGCCTTATGAATAATGTAAAAAATAGAAAAAATCAGTTTGATAAAATAAATCTTAAGAAAACATCTCTTAATTCAGATATGCTTTTTATTGATATGCAGGCTAATGAAAGTTATTACAGTCTGGTAATAAAAGCTGCTGCAATAAGGTTGTTTCTTACAAAAGAATTAAATAAAAAGTATGCCAAAGATGAAAAAGGGAACAGTTTTTCAGATAATCTAAAGAAGTTAAAAGAGTTGTTAGGATATAATGATATTGAAATGAGTTCTAATACCAATAAAATTCAAAGGGAAATAGATTCCTATAAAATGTTGTATAGTGTAAAAATCAATAAGTATAATGCATATATGGATTATGCTATTGAGGATAGCCAGAAAGACAATTCATCCTGTGTAGTATTTACAGGTGAACGGAAATTTCTATATGATATGTTTTATGCTATTATATCCAGAAATGAGAACATAAAACAACATATAGATTTGTTTTATGTATATCTACTTATTTCAGCATGGTTTAGAGGGGAACTTATCCAAAATAATGGGAGGACAGGTTTTGCTAATTTCGAAGAATATCAGAATAGAAAAGATAAGTTCATAGAAGGTTATAGTCATTATCAAAATGCTCTTATAGCCATAGCACTCGAGTCAAATTTAGAGAAAGATTATATAAAGAGCATAGAAGCAAGATTTGTTCCCCAAAAACGTTCCAGGGACATAAGATTTCAAGTCGCTTTATATGATAAACTAGCTGGTCCATATAACGAAGGCGAAAAAATAGATAAGTTTCTGGAGAAAGAATTAAACAAAAAAGAATCTAAATCAAAACAAGGATATAGGCTTTTTTATGTTGCACATTTCCCAAAGTTTGTCGATAAAAAGAATTCTATGCTTAAGTGTAGGCATTCTTCACTACGAAAAGTAGTAAAAAATCAAGCACTTTGTATTAGCTACATAAGGGAAAGACAGATGGAAGCTGCCTGCCGTATTCTAGGTATAGATGCATGCGCTAATGAGATTGGCTGTCGCCCAGAAGTTTTTGCTCAACCATTTAGGTTTCTTAAAAATCATAACGTACAAGTAAATTCTTTAATAATAAATACCAAAATTCCAAAACAGCTAAGAATTACTTATCATGTCGGAGAAGATTTTCTTGACGTCGCTGATGGACTTAGGGCAATAGATGAAGCTATAAATTTCTTAGGTATTACCTCCGGAGATAGATTGGGACATGCTCTGGCATTAGGAATAAGTGCAGGTCAATGGTATAGAACAAAAAATCATAGGATTATTTTACCACGTCAAGATGTTATTGATAATGCTGCATGGATGGTTTTTAAATTATCTAAATATGGATACTCTAATAAACCGATTATTTATGAGTTAAAATCAATGTTTCAGGATAATTTTCTCTATGTTTATCAAAGTATACCTTTTCAAGAACGAGACCATTATGTTGATATAGACATGTATATTGATTCGTGGAAACTTCGGGGTGATAACCCATACTTATATCTAGATACTGATGATCATATTGCTTACAGGAATATCATAAAAAGAGGTTGGACAAATATTTGTACAGAATATGATTGTTATAACAGAAATGATATATGTAATAGTAACCTTCAAGCTATACGTGAAAATAATGTAAGAGCATATAAGTTGATGCATCACTATCATTTTAACAAGGAAGTACGTAAGTTTGGTGATGAATGTATTGAGTATGAAATATCAAAAAAATACATTGAAGCAGTAGAATTAATTCAAGAGCATATGAGGCATGAAATTGCTCAAATGGGTGTAGGAATAGAGTGTAATCCCTCATCAAATTATCTTATTGGTACTTTTAAGCGCTATGATCAACATCCAATAACCAATTTTAATAATAAATATTTATGTAATGATAATAACAACGCAAAATTATTTATATCAATCAATACTGATGATCTAGGGGTTTTTGATACTTCACTTGAAAATGAATATGCATTAATGGCATGTGCCCTTCAGAAAATAGAGGATGAAAGTGGAAATAAGAAGTATAGCCCCAGTGATATTTATGACTATCTTGATTATGTGAGAAAAATGGGTTTAGAACAAAGCTTTGATTATTTAGATGATTTTTAGGGGTTAAGTTTAAGACAGAATTTGAAATAGCTACCAACGCCCTGCCCATTGGAAGCTAAACTGGCAGTATGTTTTGAGAAAATTTGTTTTAATTTTGTATTAATTTTAATACAGATAAACTCTTCGAAGTAACTGCGTAAGAACATTGTCTACAAAGTTCGGTATAGCCACTCCAAGCGACCTTCCCAGATGGCGCTTGGTGGAGTGACATAGAGCCATCCTGCTGACATCAGTCAGAGTCCGGCGAATCTGCCAGGGAAGGCAGATTCAGTTGGGTATGGAACGGATGCCATTGGAAACGGCCGGACAATTCTATGGATGGAAGCTTGGTTGCTCTGTCACGGAATCCGTCGCGCCCATCCCTTAGCCTCCGCGGCGAGCGGCGACTTTTGCTCCGCTTTACGTCGTTGAAAAGCGGAAAAAGATTATTGATAGAGGATTTACACAGACTTTAGTGGCCGTGGGTTTTAACCCATGGCGCAATAATTATATATTGTCGGGAAACTTTCGGGAAATATTATTTAATCCCTCTCACTTCAATAACCCCTACATAACTCACAACATATCATTCCTCACATATACAAATGTCCTCTGGGGAAATAAAAAGTAGAAAAAAGATAAAAATGGGTAATAAAAAATGATTGTCACAATGGCAGTCATTTTTTATTATCTTATTCAAAAATAGTATAAATCCCCTAAAAATGAAGAAAAACAAAGCTTTTCAAAATCAATAAATGTAAGACTGAAATGGAATTTATAATACTAAATACAAAATATTTCAAGTTAATACTTGAATTATTATAAAAAGCTAAATATAATGAGAGCAGAAAAAAGTTGACGTATTTTAAGGGGGAGTAAGTTTGATTAACAAAAAGATTCAGGTTGTTATCGCTGACGATAATAGGGAATTTGGTGATATATTAACCGAATACTTGAATAACCAGAATGACATTGAAGTGGTCGGTGTTGCAAGAGATGGCATGGAAGCTTATGAATTAATTACAACAAAAATGCCTGATATTGCAATTCTTGATATCATAATGCCACATCTTGACGGACTTGGAGTTCTTGAAAAAATAAACTCAGTACAGCTTGAAAAAAGACCGCTTTTTATAATTCTTTCTGCTGTCGGACAGGATAAAATTACTCAAAGAGCTCTTGCTTTGGGAGCTGAATACTATATTGTTAAACCGTTCGACATGGATGTCCTTGTTTCAAGAATAAGACAGCTTAAAGACATTAAACAAGCTCCAGTATTAAAGACAGAATTCAGTACGGAACTCAAACCTTCCCATTATGTACCATCACCTAAAAATATCGAAGCTGAAGTAACAAATATAATGCATGAAATTGGAGTACCGGCACACATTAAAGGTTATCAGTATCTGAGAGATGCTATAATAATGGTAATCAAGGATCTTGATATGATAAATTCAATTACAAAGCAGCTGTATCCTACAATAGCACGTGCATACAACACAACCCCAAGCAGAGTTGAAAGAGCAATAAGACATGCAATTGAAGTTGCATGGAGCAGGGGACAGGTTGAAGCTATAGATGCATTGTTCGGATACACAGTCAGCATTGGAAAAGGCAAGCCTACCAACTCAGAATTTATTGCAATGGTAGCTGACAAATTAAGACTTGAAATGAAAGTAAGCTAAATAAAGGTTATTCAAGGGGGCATCGTCCCCCTTATTTTTTTGCAAAAAAAAGAGGCCTTAAGCCTCTGAACTGTTTGTTTGTATCATTTCTTTATTCCATTGAAAAAGCGTCTTATTGCATTTCCTTTATTTCTATCTCTCCATAACCCAAGTGCTCGGTCAACCTCCTGGAAGTGCCTGTCCAGTTTCAATTCAAGCTTTCTTGAACTGTTTTCTACACAAGCTCCCAGTTCAAGCTTTGTTTTATTAAGTTCTCTGGACACTAATTCTCTGGTAGTCTGAGCTTCTTTCTCTATATTTTGAGAGATTTCATCTTTAAATTCATAAAAAAACAGCCTTAAATCATCATTCTTATTCTCATTGTATACTGAAATAACTGATGTTGTCCCATCGTCAAGCATAACGGAAGGAGTATCAACAGGTAAAATCTGATCCTCGAGTATTTTTTTAATAGCCTTTATTTCAAGCCCTTCATCCCTCATGTTTTTTATCTGGTACATAATATTTGCATACTCTGTTGGATAAAAACGTCTTCCGCGGCTGTCTTTGGGGATATTAAGATTAAACTCCTTTTCATAATATCTTAAGGCATGAGTTGTTACATTAAGAACTTCGCTTAGCTCGGTAATTGTATACTTATCTTTCAGGACCTCCATACTATTCCTCCCATACACCACATTATCCAATGTGATTATTTTTCTTTTGAAATGACAAACATCTAATAAGGATGTAGAGCTGTCATGACGTAATAATAAAAATGAATTGCTTTTGAATAAAAATAATCACAATGCTATTATAAATTTTGATATAGGTTTGAGTACAATTCAACAATATAATAACATTAATGGAAAAAAGTGTAAACTAGATATGCCTATTTTCTCAATATTTCCAAGGCACTTAACATGTCGCTGGGTATGGGGGCAGTCAAGAATAATTGCTCTTTGGTAATGGGATGGTTGAAATTCAGTTTATAGGAATGAAGAGCTTGACGGTTGATTATATTTTCAGAATTATCAATTTGAACTGAATCCGGAAGATATAGAAAATCTCCTAAGAGGGGATGACCTACTGCCTGGCAGTGAACTCTGATCTGATGGGTTCTGCCTGTAAGAGGATGAAGCCTTAAATAAGTAGCATTGTTTAATAGCTCTATAACTTCATATTCTGTTACAGAAGGATAACCTTCAGATGAAATACATCTGAGCATAATACTTTCTGGCTTTCTGGCTATTGGAAGATCGATAGTTCCTGCAGAGCTTTCAAAAATACCATGGGCAATTGCCAGATATTCTTTATTAAAAAGGTTATTTCCCATTTGTTTGATAAGAGCTTCCTGGATGTATGAATTTTTTGCAAACAGGATTATACCTGACGTATCTCTGTCAAGACGGCTCACAGGTCTTATTTTAATATATTCGTTTTTCTCATAAAGGTATTTTATAAGTCCGTTTGCAATTGTTCCTGAGGGGTGGCTGCAAGTTGGATGAACAACTATTCCAGGCTGTTTGTTGACAGCAATTATGCTTTCATCTTCAAAAAGAATATCAAGTTCAATATCTTCAGGTGCTATGTCATTGCTTTCCTCATCAAATTTTATTACAGCCTCAACCTTGTCACCTGCTTTAACAATATGGTTAACATGAACAGGCAAACCGTTGCAAAGGATTTTATCGCTCAACTTAAGCTTGATTAGAAGCCTGGTGGATAAGTCCAATTTAGATTTAAGTATTGTTTTTATAGTTTTACCTTCTGAGGCGCCATCTACAATATAATTCAGTATCATTATTTCACCGTATCTTTGCTGTTTATGGAAATATACAGATTCCTTATAATGTCTTGAATTAACTGTATACAGACCTTAGCATACAGCTTGTTCTCAAGTTTTATACGTCTCAATGTTCCATAAAATTAATCTTATATATTTAAAAATAACCATTTAAATGGTATATTAAGAGTGCACAAAAAACAAGCTTTATAGTTGTAATTAAATTTAAAATAATAAATTAGGAGCAATTGAATGAATATCAGATCACAAAGTTTTTTGAAAGAACAGTTTTCTATATCTGAAAGTGTTATTAAAATTGCCAATACGGTCGAAAAAGAAATTAAGGAAGCTTTTGACGATATAGATTCAGTTACCGAATATAATCAACTTAAGGTTATTAAGGCAATGCAGAATAACAATTTAAGTGATTCACATTTTGCAGGAACAACAGGCTATGGCTATGACGACAGGGGAAGAGATGTGCTTGATGCGGTATATGCGGATGTTTTTAAATCGGAAGATGCACTTGTACGACATCAGATAGTTTCAGGTACGCATGCTCTTGCAATAGGCCTTTTTGGTAATCTTAGGCCTGGTGACGAACTGTTGTCAATAACTGGCAAACCTTATGATACCCTTGAAGAGGTAATTGGTTTAAGAGGTGAAGGGGGCGGCTCACTAAAGGAGTTTGGAGTTACTTACAAACAGCTGGACCTGACACCGAATTTTACAATAGATTACAATAAGCTAAATGATTCAATAGACAGTAAAACAAAAATGGTTTTGATTCAACGTTCGAGAGGCTATGAATGGAGACCATCTATAAAGGTTGCAGATATTGAAAAAGCAATAGGTATAATTAAAAACATTAAAAATGATGTAATTGTAATGGTTGACAACTGTTATGGTGAGTTTGTCGAAGAGAGAGAACCTACAGAAGCAGGTGCAGACCTTATTGCAGGTTCGCTTATTAAAAATCCTGGAGGGGGACTTGCACCTACCGGTGGATATCTAGCAGGAAAGAAGGAATATGTCGGCAGAGCAGCTGAAAGAATGACAACTCCGGGCTTGGGAAAAAAGGTAGGTTCATCACTAGGGAACAACAGGCTTATGTTCCAGGGACTTTTCATGGCACCGCATGTTGTTGGAGAAAGCCTTAAAGGCGCTGTTTTCTGTGCATCCTTAATGCAAAAGCTTGGTTTTGAAACCTCCCCTCATACAGAAGAGAAGAGAAGCGATATAATTCAGGCAGTTAAATTTGGAAACCCGGACAGCCTTATAGCTTTTTGCCAGGGAATCCAGAAGGGTTCACCGGTGGATGCTTACGTGACACCCGAGCCATGGGACATGCCGGGCTATGACAGCCCTGTAATAATGGCCGCAGGAGCTTTTATACAGGGTTCTTCAATTGAACTCAGTGCCGATGCTCCAATAAAGCCTCCTTATATAGCGTATATGCAGGGCGGATTGGTTTATGAGCATGTTAAGCTTGGGGTTATAATATCAATTCAAAATATGATAGACAGAAATATAATTAAGCTTTAAGTTATATCACATAAAAAGATAAAGCATTAATAATTAATTACGGTGGTTAGCTTGAATGACTTTAGTCTGGAAAGCTAATGCACATTCTACCTGCTTTATAAGCAGGTAGGTGCAATAAGATAAATTTAACCCCACAAAAAAGTGTTTCAACACTTTTTGTGTGCAATAGATAACGCAAAATAAACAAATTAATGAATAATTAATTTTTGCGTTATGTTTCATTAATGTAATGTTTGCAAAATTATTTTGCAAATATATTGATGAGACAATTCATTCGGCACATCGGGGATATGGTGGTTACAATGGATAAAAAGGGCAAAGGTCTTGAGGTTGTGAGGCCGGAAACTACACAAAATGTAGTCCAGAGAATCAAAAAAAGAAAAAGTGCAAGGTTTAAGCTGATAGCTTTTATAGCAGCTGTACTTGTTATTGTCTATGTACCCTCACTATTTAAATGGGTTGGGGGTAACACCGTAAACACAGAACTTATGCGGCTAGGGACTATTGAAGACAGTATAAGTTCGGATGGTGTGATAATAAGGAACGAAGAGGTGCTTGTATCTCCTTTTGACGGTAAATGTATAAAGGAAGCCGAGGAAGGCGAAAAGATACCTTCAAACTACAGAGTAGCTACCATATTGAACAGCTCGTCGGAACAGATACTTGAGGATATTAAAAAGGCTGATTTGAGAATAACACAAGCTTTGAAGGAAAAAGCAAAAAACAAGGAAATATTTTCGGAAGATATCAAAAAGCTTGATAATAACATTGAAAAATATTTATCTGATATCAGAGTTGCAGCTAACACAAACAATTTTAGGAGTTTAAGAGAAAGCCAGAATGAGATAAACAGCCTCATACAGAAGAAATCAGCGATACTTGGCAATACAGGTACTGCTGATGCCTTTATGAATTCGCTTTATAATGAAAAGAAAACCCTGCAGGACCAGCTAAAGCAGAATACAAAGGACATTGTTTCAAAAACCTCAGGAATTTTGTCCTATATGACAGACGGCAACGAGGCATTGCTTAATCCCGGACTTATAACGAAGCTAACTGTTAAAGACCTGGAAAGCATTAAAACCGAAAAAATGCAGGAAAAACCTAATATTGTTGTAAAGTCAGGAAAAACCTTTGCAAAAGTAATTAAGGATTTTGATTATTATTTGGTATTCGCTGTTAACAGCAATGATGCTTCAAAATTTAAAGTGGGGAGTTCTATAAAGGTTCGCATAAACGATGTTCTCAAGGTTGTTGATGCATCAATTCAGTATAAATCAGAAGATATGGACGGAAAAAGTATCTTATCCTTGAAGGCTGATAAATATGGCTATGAAATATCAAACCTTAGAAAAATAAATGCCGATCTGATATTAAAATCCTATGATGGCCTTAAGGTTACGGTATCAAGTCTAAAAAATGTGGATAAAACAAATAAAACAGCAGATATTGTTATAGTGAATTCAAACTATGCAAGTACAAGAAAGATAAAGCTGGTTGGTATGAATAAGGAATATGCAATAATAGACAGCCTTGACGAGAAGAAAAAAACTGGTGTTGCAGTATATGATACGTATATAACCAATCCTGTTAATATTAAAGAAGGGCAGTTGATTGATAAATGATAGAAGAATACAGCACTGAAAAAAATATTCAGGAAGTTCTTGAAAACATAAAAAGAGCTGCTTTAAAATCAGGCAGAAACCCTGATGATATAAAGCTTATAGCAGTTACAAAGAATTTTGATGAAAGCAGGATAATTGAGGCAATAGATGCAGGAATTAAAGATTTAGGTGAAAATAGGGTTCAGGAATTGTTAGGAAAGTACGATAATATTGATAAGGAGTGTAATTGGCATCTTATTGGCCACTTACAGACTAATAAAGTCAAATACATAATAGACAAGGTAGCAATGATTCATTCTCTGGATAGCATGGAGCTTGCGGAGGAAATCCAGAAAAGGGCTCAAAAAGCGGGTAGGGCTATGGATGTTCTTGTACAGGTAAATGTGGCTCAGGAAGAATCAAAGTTTGGAATCTCTATTAATGATACTGAAGCTTTTATAAGAAAGCTTACTGTTTTACCTAATATCAAGGTAAAGGGACTTATGACAATTGCCCCATATTGTGATAATCCTGAAGAGATAAGATATGTCTTTCGTGACCTTTATAAAAAATTTATTGACATAAAGAAGGAAAATATTGATAATATAAATATGGCTTTTCTTTCCATGGGCATGAGCAACGACTACGAAACAGCCATAGAGGAAGGTGCGAATATAGTTAGGGTTGGAACTGCAATATTCGGGAAACGCGTGTATTTGCAGGAAAAGTAATTATGTAAATTGAATTTAAATTAAATTCACATATTTAAACTAATGATGAGCGGAGGTAATTTACAATGGCTAAAATCTTCAACAAAATGCTTAATTTTGTAGGCTGGGATGCCGAAGAAGAGGAAGAAGAGGAAGAATTACTCGATCGTGATGACGAGAGAGAAGAGGAACAAAAACCTCAATTTATGCAGACACCTTTAAGAAAGCAGCAACAGCAAAACAAGGTGGTCAATATTCATTCACAGGCACAGATAAAAATGGTCATCATGCAGCCAGAAAACATGGATGATGCACAGGATATCTGCGATCATCTAAAGGTTAAAAAGCCAGTAATAATCAATCTTGAAGAACTTGATAAGGATATTGCACAGAGAATAATTGATTTTCTCAGCGGCTCCATTTATGCGCTTGAAGGAAACATTCAAAAGGTTTCTGCAGGTATTTTCCTTATTGCTCCGAATAATGTTGACATTATGGGGGATTTTAAAGAGGAACTGCGTAATAAGGGAGTTTTCCCCTGGGCAAAATAATGGAGGAAGTAAATGTACATATTGTATAATGCAATTATAAAGCTGATTGAGATTATTGAACTGCTTATTTTAGCGCGTGTTTTTTTATCATGGGTTCCCAACATGCGCGATAATCAAATAGTCAGGTTTATATATCAGATAACAGAGCCGATGCTTTCACCGGTGAGATCAATGATAGAAAGATCTTCATTCGGACGGAACATGATGATTGATTTTTCACCAATTATAGTATTTTTGATTTTAGGAATTCTTAAGCGTATTCTGGCACGTATTTTTCTTGTTGGAGTTTGGTTTTAGTAAATTATGATAGATAAAAAAGAAATATTAAAAAAAATTACAAATTCAGAAAATAAAATTTTTATATCAAAGGTCCTTGATAGGGCTGAAAAGGCTTTAGACGCAGGAATTACTGTTTATACAGAATTCCTCGATCCTTATCAGCAAAAAAGCATTGAAAGTATACTGTCAAATGAAAATGAGCTTAGATTGTCCTTTTTTAGCGGTTATGCAGGCGGAGAAAGGGCAATAGCTGTTTTAGGGCCTGAAGGTATTAATGATGATTACAAACCCCCGTTAAATCTGCTTAAAATTTCTTTGAAAAACAGAAGCAGCCTTACGCACAGGGACTTTTTGGGTTCTCTTATGGGTCTTGGTATAAAACGGGAAAAAATAGGGGATATAATTGTAAAGGAAGATATGTGTAGTGTAATAGTAATGGAAGACATTGCTGAATACATAAGCATAAATCTTTCAAAGGTTGGTAATACCGAAGTTCACATTGAGATAAAGCCGCTTGAAAACCTTACTGTGCCTGAGCCCAAGGTAAAGGAAATAAAGACCACAATTGCATCCTTAAGACTGGACAGCGTCGCAAGTGCAGGCTATGGAATGTCACGAAGCAAGATGGTGGAATTTATAAAAGCCGAGAAGGTCAGTTTGAATTGGGAAGTAACCAATAATGCCTCCAAGCAGGTAAAAGAAGGAGATACCATTTCCATAAGAGGAAAGGGGCGTGTCCTTGTAAAAGAGGTAGGAGGAACAACCAAAAAAGGACGAACAGGCGTTATGCTGGAAAAATATATCTAGAAAATTGCATCATATTCAAAATACTTATGAAGAAGGAGTGGAAACAATGAATTATACTCCAAATGAGCTTCAGAATTTGGTTTTTAAAAAGGCAGTAAGAGGTTATAGCGAAGATCAGGTAAACGATGTACTTGATAAGATTATTGAGGACTACAGTGCGTACATACGTGAAAATATTGAGCTTAAAGACAGACTGGCGGTTTTGAATGAAGGAATACAGCATTACAAGACAATTGAGGAATCCCTTCAGAATACCCTGGTAGTTGCTCAGCAGACTGGCGAGGACATCAAAAAGAATGCTTTTGAAAAGGCTGATAACATTATTAAGGATGCTGAAGTTAGAGCTCAGAAGATTTTAAACGATGCAAATCAGGAAGTAATAAAGATAAGATATGAATATGATGAAACAAGAAAGAAGCTTCATGTGTTCAAATCGAAAGCAGAAACCTTACTTATGTCACAGCTTGAGGTTTTAAAGCAGATGTTTAGCGAGGAAACTTGACATTCAAGTTTTTGATATTGTATAATTCTTTTAATTAAATATTATAAAGACTGTGACTGGAAAGAGTAAAGGACAAGAAGCCTCCAAGAGAGCAGGTGACGGTGGAATACCTGCAGGATATTATCTTTGAAAATCATCCAGGAGTTGCAACCTGAAATGTGCAAAAGAGTAAGGAATGCCGGCATCAACCGTTAACAATGAAAAAGGAGTACATTACCTTGTTTTGTAATGTTCCTTATAAAGTGATTATTTTTAATAATAATTTGGGTGGTACCGCGTGAGTATAATTGACCCTCTCGTCCCGTAAGTGGATTGAGAGGGTTTTTAATTTTGTTATATTTTATTAATAGTTAAGACAGTTTATTTTTATTTCAAGAACGGATGTTACAGGCTTTAGACACTGTAAATTCAGCTCAGGCAAATTCAAACTTGTCAAATGATTATGAATTGATTGATATGTAATCATTTGCCTCAGACAGTGAATTTGCTGATCTTTGCTCGGATTAACAGGTTCTACAAGCCCTCCACATATGTTCTTTTAATAAAAACAAACTGTCATAAAAACGAAAATGATTTAAAAGAATAGTTTATTAAAATTTCAATTATCATAAATCTAGGAACGGAGGAAAGAAGTCATGTACAAAAAGGTTTCTACAAACCTGAACTTTAAGGAAAGAGAGCTTGAAGTCCTTAAGTATTGGAAAGATAACGATATATTTGAAAAGAGTATAAAGAACAGAGAAGGCGGACCAACCTTCACATTTTATGATGGACCGCCAACAGCGAACGGAAGGCCTCATATCGGGCATATCCTTACCCGCGTTATAAAGGATATAATCCCAAGATACAAGACCATGAAGGGTTACAAGGTTCTGAGGAAGGCCGGTTGGGATACTCATGGACTTCCTGTTGAGCTTGAAGTTGAAAAGCTGCTTGGAATAGACGGTAAGCCCCAGATTGAAAAGTACGGAGTTGAGCCGTTCATTCAGAAATGTAAGCAAAGCGTATGGACCTACAAGCAGGAATGGGAAAAGATGAGCGATAGGGTTGGATACTGGGCTGACATGGAAAACCCGTATATAACCTATGACAACAATTATATTGAATCGGTATGGTGGTCACTCAAGCAAATATGGGACAAAGACCTGCTTTATAAGGGTCATAAGATAGTTCCATACTGCCCAAGATGCGGAACAGCTCTTTCAAGCCATGAGGTTGCTCAGGGCTACAAGGATGTTAAGGAGCCTTCAATATACGTTAAGTTCCAGGTGAAAGACCAGCCGGGAGTTTATCTGCTTGCATGGACAACCACACCATGGACATTGCCTTCAAACGTTGCACTTGCTGTAAATCCTGATGAAACCTATGTAAAGGTAAAATGTCAGGATGAAGTATATATACTTGCTGAGGCACTTGCAGCACCGGTTCTTGAAAAGGAATTTGAAGTACTTGAAAAATGTAAAGGTAAAGATTTAATCGGTATAGACTATGAACCGCTCTTTGACTTTGTAACTCCAAAGAAACGTGCATATTATGTTGTCGCTGCTGATTACGTTACACTTACTGATGGTACTGGTATAGTTCACACTGCTCCTGCTTTCGGTGAGGATGATGCAAGGACAGGAAGAAACAATGACCTGCCATTTGTTCAGCTTGTTAGCGAACAGGGTACATTTGTTGACAGTGTTACTCCTTGGAAGGGTGTATTCGTAAAGGATGCAGACAAGGATATTATCAAGCACCTGAAGGAAAGAAACCTGTTATTCAAGGTTCTTGATTACGAGCATTCATACCCGTTCTGCTGGAGATGCGACACACCTCTGCTTTACTATGCTCGTGATACATGGTTTATAAAGACAACTGAAATCAGAGATAAACTTATTGCAAACAACAAAAAAATAAACTGGTACCCTGAAAGCATTGGAGAAGGCCGTTTCGGAAACTTCCTTGAAAATAACGTTGACTGGGGCTTAAGCAGGGAAAGATACTGGGGTACTCCGTTGCCAATCTGGGAATGTGAATGCGGACACAGACATGCAATAGGAAGCATTCAGGAACTCAGGGAAATGGGAGAGGATGTATCTGAAAACATTGAACTCCACAAACCTTACATTGATAATGTATTCCTCAAATGTCCTAAGTGTCAGGGCAGGATGAAGAGAGTACAGGAGGTTATTGACTGCTGGTATGATTCCGGTTCAATGCCTTTTGCACAGTGGCACTATCCTTTTGAAAACAAGGAAGTGTTCAATGACAATTATCCGGCTGACTTTATCAGTGAAGCCCTTGACCAGACAAGAGGCTGGTTCTACGTGTTGCATACAATTTCAACCTTGCTGTTCGACAAGCCGGCTTTCAAGAATGTTATAGTTCTGGGACTTGTACAGGATAAAGACGGTCAGAAGATGAGCAAGCACAAGGGAAATGTTGTTGATCCTTGGACTGTTCTTGATAAACAGGGTGCAGATGCAGTGCGCTGGTACTTCTATACAACAAGTGCACCATGGCTTCCAAGCCGTTTCTATGATGATGCGGTAAGCGAAGCACAGAGAAAGTTCATGGGAACACTTTGGAACACTTATGCATTCTATGTGCTTTATGCAAATATAGACCAGTTCAATCCGATGAATTACAAGCTTGAAGCTGATAAGCTGTCACCTTTGGATAAATGGATACTTTCAAAACTTAACTCGCTTATTAAAATAGTTGATAAAGGTCTTGAAGGTTATAGGATTACTGAATCTGCAAGAGCAATACAGGACTTTGTTGATGATGTAAGCAACTGGTATGTAAGAAGAAGCAGAGAGCGTTTCTGGACCAAGGGGATGGAGCAGGACAAGATAAATGCCTACATGACCTTATGGACAGTGCTTTCAACTGTTGCCAAGCTGTCAGCTCCGTTTATACCGTTTATGGCTGAAGAAATATACCAGAACCTTGTAAATAATGTTGATGCTAATGCACCAGCGAGTGTTCATCTGTGTGATTTCCCTGTAAGCGATGAAAAGCTTATAGACAAGGCATTGGAAGATAACATGGAGAATGTTCTCAAGCTGGTTGTTTTAGGCCGTGCTTGCAGAAATACAGCTAACATCAAGAACCGTCAGCCAATAGGAAACATGTATGTAAAGGCAGGTTTCACAATGCCTGAAATGTATGTTGACCTTGTTGCAGACGAACTCAATATAAAGAAAATAATCTTTACAGACGATGCAAAAGCATTTACAGAATACAAGTTCAAGCCACAGTTGCGTACTTTGGGACCAAAATACGGAAAGCTTGTTCCTCAGATAGGAAAAGTTCTTGCTGAAATTGATTCGGATGTTCTGCTGGTTCCTTTCGCAAAGGGAGAAACAGCAAAGCTTGAGGTTGAAGGAAATGCTGTAGAGCTTGCAGAAGCAGACGTATTGATGGAAGTTGTACAGAAGCAGGGTTTTGTATCTGAAACTGACAAGGATGTTACAGTTGTTCTGGATACAAACCTTTCACCTGAGCTTATTGAAGAAGGCTATGTTCGCGAGATCATAAGCAAGATTCAGACAATGAGAAAAGAAGCCGGCTTCGAGGTTATGGACAATATCAAGGTATACTACAGTGGAAGTTCTGAAATAGAAAAGGTTATCAGCAATAACTCTGCCGAAATATCTGGTGATGTACTTGCAATTGAAATAATTTCGGGAAAAGCTGATGGATATGAAAAAGAATGGAATATTAATGGTGAGAAGGTTATAATTACTGTAGTAAAGGTTTAAACTAACAGCGAGAGGAAATTCAGATGATCAAACAAGCAATTAATCTTGGCGACAGGAGCTATCCGATTTTTATAGGGTCGGATTTCAGCTCCATCGTCAAGTGTTTTGAAACTACAAAGGTAAGTGGACCGGTTGTTGTAATTACAGATTCAAATGTTGAAAGATACCAGAACTCTGACTTCATGAAAGCTATGGAGGAATATAAGTACCCAGTTCATAAGTTGGTAATTGATGCAGGGGAAAAGAGCAAGAATCTTGATACCATCAACAGGATATATAAATATCTGGCGGAGCTTCAGCTTGATAGGTCTTCAACACTTGTTGCCCTTGGCGGCGGTGTTGTAGGAGATATAACAGGTTTTGCAGCTTCAACCTATTTAAGGGGAATAAATTTTGTACAGGTGCCGACAACAATGCTTGCTCAGGCCGATAGTAGTGTCGGGGGTAAGGTTGGTGTTGATTTTGGAGGCAGTAAGAATATAATAGGTGCCTTCTACCAGCCAAAGTTTGTTTATATAAATGTAAACACACTAAAAACCCTTCCTGAAAGAGAGCTTAAAGCAGGACTGGCAGAGGTAATAAAGCACGGAATTATTGAAGATGCTGAGTTCTTTGATTATCTTGATTACAACATGGAAAAGATATTCATGATCAACGAGGATGTCCTTCAATATCTTGCAAAAGTAAACTGCTCAATTAAAGGCAAGGTAGTTGAAGAGGATGAGAAGGAAAGCGGAATACGTGCTAACCTTAATTTCGGACACACTATTGGTCATGCTATTGAAAGCGTTATGAATTTTGAGCTTCTTCACGGAGAGTGTGTTTCAATTGGAATGGTTGGAGCATGCAAAATAGCACAGTATATGGGAATGATAAACCAAAAGGTAACAGACAGGGTTATAGGAATACTTAGGAAAACAGGCCTGCCGGTGAGCCTTGAAGCCATAGATGTAGACAAGGTTTATAACCAAATGTTTTATGATAAGAAAATTAAAAACGGAAAGCTTACGTTTGTACTGCCCAAGGCGATAGGTGAGGTGCTCAGGGTTTCGGTAGACGATGAAGGGCTTATAAAGACTGTGCTTAGGGAATTGAAGTAAAATAAATAGGGGTTAAAAGGCTGAAGGCAATTGAATTGCCCTCAGCCTTTTTATTTAACTCTTTTTAGTATCAGAACTTCAGTTTTACCATTCCATTCCAGCTTAACATTAATGCCTCTGTCAATTTCAGACAGAAGTCCGCCTCTCATAAGCATTTTATCGGTATAACCGTTTTCGTTTAAGTTGTTATAAATTAATTTTCCGTTTTCCCCTTCTTTGGGACCGTCAAACCTGATAATCTATTAGTATGCAGGATTATTATGTTTACTCATTCTTTATTTTCCAAGATACCGATGATATAATTTGTTTGGATAATTAATGAAAAAAAGCCAAGGAGTTATCAACTTGAACTGGAATTTAAAAAGGTTTGAAGAGCTTACGCTAAGCGAAATTTATGAAATTCTTAGACTAAGAAATGAAGTTTTTGTTGTCGAACAAAACTGTGCTTACCAGGATTGCGACGGTAAAGACATCAATTCATATCATTTATATTCAGAAGATAACGGTCGGATAATCTCGTACCTTAGAATTATTGACAAAGGTGTTTCCTATAATGAAGTTTCAATAGGCCGTGTTTTGGTAAGAAAGAATTACCGGGGCAAGGGAATATCAAGACAAATGATGATTGAAGCAATTAAATTTATAGAACAAACTTTAAACGAAAAAGAAATAAGAATACAAGCTCAAGCCTATCTTATTGAGTTTTACAAGAGCTTTGGCTTTATAGAAATTTCCGGAGAATATACTGAAGACGGAATTCCGCACATTGATATGCTTTACAAAAAGTCAGGGGGTAGGTAGAACATGAGTGTTCGTTTAACCAACAAGGAATCAATTCCTAAGGTTATAAAAGAAATGACGCTTGAAGAAAAGGTCAGCCTGATTGTAGGAGATGCTCCTTTCCGCACCAGAAGTATCGAGCGTTTTGGTATTCCATCTGTACTGCTGCTGGATGGAGGGACTGGTATGAACTTCATGCAGCTCCATCAGCAAATGTTTTACAAGTATGATAAGGAATTCAATAATATAGATGACTCTTCGAACGTTTCAGGTATGGAGGTTTTCGGACTTTCAGGCAGATTTATAACTGCAAGGAATAAACCTGAAATTCTTTCCAAGGAGGATCAGGAGATATTTAAAGCTGCCATATCTGAGTTTGAAGCAGTCAAACCTGAAGGTAAATCACCAGGTTGTTTCCCTCCCGGAATGATGCTGGGTGCAACCTGGGACCCTGAAACAGTTTATGAGTGCGCCACAGCACTTGGAAAAGAGGCAGATGCTTTTAAAGTCGATGTCCTTTTAGGAACACCAAACGTTAACATACATAGGGATCCGCTCAATGGAAGGCTGTTTGAAGGGTACTCAGAAGATCCGTGTCTTGTTGCAAAGCTTGCACCAAGCTTTGTTAAAGGCATTCAGGAACAGGGCGTCACAGCAAATGTTAAACATTTTGCTGCAAACAATCAGGAAGCCGAAAGAATGGAAGTAAACGAACACATTCCGGTTCGTGCACTTCATGAGATTTATTTTCCTGGTTTTAAGGCCTGTGTACAAAAGGGCGAAGTCAAAACAGTAATGTCGGCTTATAACAAAATAAACGGTGAGTCGTGTGCCATGAATAAATGGCTGCTTACTGAAGTACTAAGGAACAGATGGAACTTTGCAGGGTTTGTGGTATCCGACTGGGGAGCTGCTTACGATCAGGTAATAGCTGCAGAAGCAGGAAATGATTTGATTATGCCTGGTCCAAGAAATTTAAAGCCTTTAATTGATGCTGTAAAGTCCAGTAAGATAAAGGAAAGTGTAATTGACAATTGCGTCGAGAATTTTCTTAAAATACTTATAGAAATGCCTGTATTTAAAGGTCGCAAATACAATGATATAGATACTGATTTTTCTAAGAATGCAGCATACAAAGCAGCTGCTGAAGGTATTGTGCTGCTTAAAAATAAGGGTAATACACTTCCGCTTGATAAATCTTCAAAGATTTGCTTTTATGGTCAGAAAAGCAAAAAATTCATTGAGTCAGGCGGAGGAAGCGCCGAGGTTTGGACTGATTTAAGCAGCAATGTTTTTGCCTCCACTATTGAAAAAGTTGGTGTAGAAGCTGTATCCTTTGAGACCATCAATCCAGATACCGATGTGGTTGTTATTACTGCAGGGGCTAAGGGTCAGGAAGGCACAGACCGTAAACATATGGATTTAGATGCTTCTGACAGGGAAATGCTTTTTAATGCGGTAAAACAGGCAAAGGTAGCCGGCAAGAAAACTGTTGTGATTTTAAACATATGCGGACCTGTTGAAATGAATGATTGGATTGATGATGTTGATGCTGTACTATGCGTATTCTTTCCTGGTATGGAGGGTGGTCACGCAGCTGCAGATATAATTTTCGGAGATTTAAACCCCTCAGGAAAGCTTCCGCTTACTTTTCCAAAACAATATAGGGATTGCCCCACTTACGGCAATTTCCCAGGTGAACTTGGAGAGGTTTGGTATGGTGAGGGTATTTATGTGGGATACCGCTATTATGATTTTAAAGGGATAGAGCCTTTGTATCCTTTTGGATACGGACTTTCCTATACTGACTATGAATTTAAAAGTATGAGACTGGAATCAGAAAATGTTAATCTGGACAAGGGAGAAAAGGTTAATATAAATATAACGGTTAAAAATATCGGAAGAATGGCAGGTAAAGAGGTTATACAGCTTTATGTATCTGATGAGGAATCAACTCTTAAAAAGCCTCAGAAGGAGCTCAAGTCCTTTAAAAAGATGTATCTGGAACCTGGGGAAGAAAAAGAGGTATTAATCCAATTGGATAAGGATGATCTGGCAAGCTTTGATATACGGTTGGATAGGTGGACTGTAGAACCCGGATATTATACGATTTTAGCCGGTAATTCATCAAGAAATATATATCTTTCCAAACGTGTTAGAGTACAATGTGAAAATCCTTATGCGTATGGACCTGATTCTACAATAGAAAAGGTTTTTAATGATAAAAGAGCTGTTGATATTATAAAAAGGCATCTGAAAGGACCTGCTGATCCAATGGATATAATAGCAAATGACCTTATATTCAATCCTGATACAAAGCTGAAGGATGTATGGATGCAGAGGTTCGGTTTATTCTTTCTTGGAAAAAATGAAGATGAACAGAATTTAATAATTGAAAAAATATACAATGAAATAAAGCTGATAGATATTTAAAAATAGGTATACATAAATTAAAATCTGGACTATATGAATTACATAATATTTACCTGAGCTATTGTATTAGACAAACCGTAAGGGTATTTCAATCAACACAATATATTAACATTATTTTCAACAAAAATATATTTAATAGGTGATTAAAATGCTGCGACTAAAAGAAGCAATTGATGAAAAAACACTCACAACACTTCAAAGAATGCTTATGCAGTTTCTGCATAGTTCAACAGCACTTTATGAAGCAGACGGCACTTATGTATACGGTGTTTTTGAAGGGGAGTACTGCGAACTGCTCAATAAGGTTTCATATGAGAATGAAGGATCCAATGAGGAGGAAGTAATAGGATTTAAAAAATGGATTTGCCAGGAAGATTGCTGGAATATGTCAAGGCTATCAATACAAGATAAAGAACCTATTGAGATGGAATGCTCAGGTGGGATCAAGGTTTATGCAGTACCTATAATTTACAAGGAACAAGTTATCGGAAGCATAAATGCAGGTATAACAAATCCGCCTCTTAAAAGAAAAAAACTTGAACAAGTATCGCAAAAATATGGAATTGATATTGATGAACTAGCTAAAAATGCGTATCAATATAGAAGTATGTCCAAAGAAGAAACGGAAATAGCAAGACTTCAGTTACGGATGGCTGCACTGTTAATATCTTCTTTATACGAAAGTAAATTAAAACAAATTGAAGCCGAGAAGCAGCTGCTTCTAAGAAATAATCAGCTGCAGGCAGTTATTGAAAATGTATCAAATGGTGTATTTATTTATAATAAGGATAAATACATTTCATTTATGAACGATGAGTCCCGTAAATTCTTTTCAAATAACCCTGATACTATTCAAATAGGAGAAAGTTTAAAAAATACTGAGTATTATGATATTAATGGAAATAGAGTTGAATATTCTAATTTACCTGCCAACAGAGTGATTAAAGGAGAAAAGCTGACCAATTTATTCATTACTGCTGTAAGGTCTGATGCCACAATTCATTTTAATATTAACGGAAGTCCCATATATGATGATAATGGAGAGATAATCTCAGCATTGATTTGTACCCATGAAGTCACAGAACTTGTCAATGATAAGAAGAAACTTCAGCAGCAAAAAGACCAGCTTGAAGCTATCGTAGATAATATGTCGGATGGCCTTTCCATTTTTGACGGTAGTGGCAAATATATCTTTTTTAACAGGGCTGCCAAAGCTATGTTTTTCCCATCCTATAAATATATGAATAAAGCAGGAGATGGGCTTCATCAGGCTAAATATTTTAATATTAACGGTGAGGAGGTTCCCTTTGAATCTTACCCCGCCAACAGGGTCAAGCGCGGTGAAAAGTTTATTGGGATGAGGTTAAAAATAAAGTTCCCTGATAAGCCTTTATATATAAGCATTAGCGGAACACCTATTTATGATTCACAAAACAGGCTTGTAATGGGTATTCTGTGTTCACGAGATGTATCTGACATTGTTAATTATGAAAGTAGGTTAGAGGAAAAAAACAAACAACTGGATGCAGTACTTGAAAATATGGCAGAAGGAGTTATAATTTCCGACGCTCTTGGAAACGTTTTGGGTATGAATGCTGCTGCTTTGGAAATACATGGTATTAAAAGCCTTAAAGATCCTATAAGTATAGTAGAATTCACTGAAAATTTTTATCTAACTGATTTTGAAGGAAAGCAGATTCCTTTTGCACAGTGGCCTGTCTTAAGAGCATTAAAGGGAGAGGTTTTTAATAACAATGAGCTTTGGGTATGCCGTAAGGATAAAGCTGAAAAAAAATTATGCAGCTACAGCGGTACAGCTATTTATAATTCTATGGGACAAATGACAATGGCAGTAATTACTTTAAGAGATATTACGATTCAGAGATCGCAACATCAGCTTCTATTGCAATCAGAGCGGGAGAAAAATGCCGTTCTTGAAAGTGCTATGAAAATGAAGGATGAATTTCTCGCAAATATAACACATGAGTTTAAAACACCATTGACTGTTATTAATGCAGCTTTGCAGACAATTGATAACATCTATGGCAGCGAGGTTACACCTAATATAAGAAAGCATATGCAAAGAATCAGGACTAATACTTTAAGACAGATAAGGCTTGTTAATAATCTGCTTGATATTACAAGGTACAATGCAGGACACATCAAATTATATAAAGAGAATCTTGATATAATTTTTCTTACAAATTCAATAATAAACTCAGTAGATTTGTTTTCAAGGCAAAAGGGTATAGAACTGAAATTCTTTCCAGAGCATGAAACCATTGTTATGGCTATTGATGAGGAAAAATATGAAAGAATACTATTAAATCTTTTATCTAATGCCATTAAATTTACACCAAGAGATAAAACAATATATGTTAATATTACCAAAAATGAGAATGAGGCTGTTATTACAGTTAAGGACGAGGGAGTAGGTATACCCAAAAACAAGCAAAAACTTATATTTGAACGCTTTGGGCAGGTGGACACTTCTCTTACCAGACAAGCTGAAGGTACCGGAATAGGGCTCTCATTGGTCAAATCATTGGTTGAAAGTCTGAATGGTACTATAAGGGTTCAAAGTGAAGTTCACAAGGGAAGTACGTTTATTGTTACTCTACCTATAATAAAAATGAAAAAACAAAGTAAAGAGTTTCAAGACGGCTTATCTTATGACAACAGAGTAATGCAGGCAACAGCAATAGAATTTTCAGATATATACCTTGACTAGTTTTGATGCACAAGTCCAATATTAAATATATAAACTTTTATTTTCCTGACAGTAACAAAATGACTGTTAAAACATATTATTTTAATATGGTCATGTATTATTATCAGGAGATAGATATGAACATAAACAGTCAATATTTATTATATCCATCCCAGCCAGACAACCCATCGGATTTTGACAGAAGAAGCCTGTTATATAATGCTTTGGTTCTTAAGGGATGGCCACAGGATTTAAATATTATAACAGGCATAATGTCTCCTCCGCCTGATATTACATACCTTGCAAAACCGGGGCAATTTAAGGATAAGAAGGTTGCTGTAATCGGAGGAGGCCTGGCCGGACTTTCTTCTGCTTTTGAACTCAGAAAGCTGGGTTTTGATATAACCATTTTTGAAGCTATTAAGGATAGGATAGGCGGAAGGATTTATACATATTATTTTGATAGGTCAAAGACCCTGTATCATGAATTTGGTGCCATGAGAATTCCTGTATCCCATGAAACCGTATGGCACTATCTAAAGCTTTTTAATCTGCCTACAAGGCCCTTTATACAATACAATCCAAATGGGTATGTTTACCTGAGGAATACACGTGTAAGAAATGATCCTAATGGTTTTAACGTAATGCGATATATTTATCCCAAATATAACCTCACTAGAACTGAAAGGCTTATAGATTGGCAAAAGCTACTTTATATAGGTACAGACAGTCACCTTTTAAATGCATCCTCATATGAAAGGGCAGAAATAATTCAGGTTAAGCCTGAATATACTGGGAAAGCCTTATTATGGAGTGATAGAAGCAGTATTAATTTAATGGAGGGTGCAGGCTTAAGCCAGGAAGCAATAAACCTTGTTTCAAATTTCCTCCCGCTTCTTTATTCCAATTTGTATAACAGCTTTATTGATTATATACAGGAGAGCTATCCGGCAAACTTAACTTACCTGTATGAAATACCAGGGGGTATGGTAAGGCTGCCATTAGCTTTTTATAACTCATTTTTAAAGACAAGACCTGATGAATATGATGGAATTCCTGCCGATTGCCTGGGAAGAGTTAAATATAAAGCAGGCTGTTGGGTAAATGGGATTAGATTGGATTGCGACAGTCAAAAAGTAGTGCTTGATTATACAGATACAGCAGCAATGTTAAACAAACGGGAATGCTTTGATTACATAATCTGCACCATACCATTCTCGTCTTTAAGAAATGTTAAAATCGACCCGCTGTTCAGTGATATAAAAATGCGTGCAATAAGGGAAGTTAACTATATATCTTCACAAAAAACCTTATTGCTTTGCAGAGAAAGATTCTGGGAAAAAGATGGTATTAGGGGAGGGGGATCATATACTGATCTTCCGATAGCTTCAATATGGTACCCTTCGGATTGCGTTCAAAACCAAAATGAAACTGAAAAATTATGGAGAAAACCTGGTGTATTAGTTGGTTCATTTAATTTTAATCTTGACACAACAAGGCTTACCAATCTGCCAAAAAGCATGCAATTTAATGAAATTAAAAGGGAAATAGAGACAGTACATGGGTTACGTGAAGGTTATCTGGACGGAATTGTAGCAGACCATAAAACAGTAAACTGGGATGAACAGCCAACTATAAGGGGTGCGCTGTGCTTTTTCTCACCCGAACAAAAGAGAATTTTTTCATATGGCATGGCTGTTCCTGAGTATAACGGAAGAGTTTTCTTTGCCGGTGAACATATATCTGCTGTCCACAGATGGATGCAGGGAGCACTGCAAACCGGTATGCAGGCAGCAAACAGTCTTGTACAAAGTATAAAGTAAAATTTTTAAATTAGTCCAATAACATAATCATATTGATATCAAAAAAACCGCATTAACTAAAAATGCGGTTTTTTTAAATATTAAATTTAAATTAAACAACCGTTTATTAATAAGATAATTCTTTTTTTTTATATGTTCATACGTTATAATCAGAAATGAAGGTTAAAAGGCAAAAGTTAAAAGCAGATTTTAATTTACATAAGACACAATTATTACGTTCTTAAAATTACTGCACATTTAAGTTAAAAAAGAGTTTTTCCAATTTAACCGAATCCTGTGATTATGCCTAAAATGCAGTTTTGGAGGAACGGTGTACAAATGAGTGATAATGAAAAAGCTCTTCTGGAAAAAGCTAAAAATGGTGATTTGGCAGCTTTTGAAAAGCTTATTGAGAGCTACCAGAAGAAGGTATATAACATAGTTTACAGAATGATAGGAAACCCTGACGATGCAAGTGAGCTTACTCAGGAGGTTTTCATAAGAGTATTCAGGTCTATAAGGAATTTCAAGGAAGAATCCCAATTCTCTACCTGGATTTATAAAATTGCTACGAATATCTGTCTGGATGAGCTTCGGAAACAAAAAAAGCATAAGGTTATTTCACTTGATGAAGAAATTAAATCTGATGAAGGTGAAATGAAACGGCAAATTGAGGATAATAAACCTCAGCCGGATATAATCGCTGAAAAAAACGAATTGAAAAAAACAGTCAGAAATGCGATTTTATCTCTGCCTGATGAATACAGGGTTGTAATTATTATGCGAGATATCAAGGGATTAAGTTATGATGAAATTGCTCAAATAACAAAGTGCCCTGAAGGCACTGTAAAATCACGTATTAACAGAGCAAGAAAAGCTCTCAGGACAATACTTTGTTCCAAAAGGGAACTTTTAAACGAAGAATACGTCAAATAAGATGAAAGGAGGTGTGGAGAATGAAAAATTGCATTGAGGTAAAAGAACTTTTATCACTTTATATTGATGGTGAATTGGACAAAAAAACTTCTGATGAAGTCAAAAAGCATATGCGTTTTTGTACTGAATGCTATGAAGAAATGGAAGATATCAAAAGAGTCATACAGTTGTGCAGGGATTGTGAAGACGAAGAACTTCCGGTCGGTTTCAAAAAACAGCTTCATGAAAAGCTTGCTGCAGAAGCTGAAAGACAGCATTCTAGTGCGGCAAGATCAAGAAAAATTACCAGGCTTTTGGGAATTGGTTCTTCCATAGCTGCACTCTTGATTATGGCAGTTATAGTAAAGGATGTATGGTTTAATCAAAACCTTACAAGTAAATCGGAATCACCTGAAGCAGCAATTTTAGCGGGGTCAGGCCAGACCACTATAAGCAATTTTTCTAAAGACCAGAAAGCTCCGAACTCCTCACCTTCAGATAAGATTATGGATAAGAATAAAGAAGCCGCCAATAATGATTCAATAAACAGTAATTATTCATTAAAATCATTTGATGCAAATAAAAAGGCGAGTTCCGGCATGCAGGTTTCAAGAAGCGAAGATGAAGGGCTAAGGACTGTGTTGCCGGCAGGCAGCTATATAAAATCTACCGAGGCTATTACTTTTAAATGTGACAAGCCTGAAGACATATCAGTAAAATTGAATGAATGGAGTTTCAACAATAGTACAATTGCCGTTAATACAACTGAAAATAATGCTCTCGCGGCTGGTGTGACTGAACAAAACACATTAAGCTTTAAGGTACCTGGTTCAAAATACAATGAATTCAAAAGCTTGTTAAAAACATCATTTCCCAACTGTGAAATTTCATTTGGTACTCTTTCAAAAGTTGATGTAACACCTCAGATAAATGCTGAAAATACCAAAATAAATGAGCTTACCAGTACAATGTCTTCATCATACATGGACAGTGACGATGCTGCCAGGATCAAAGCAGATATAGAAAGTTCCAAGACAGAAGTTTCAAACATGAAAAATGATTCTGCATATGTATTTATAACTATAAACCTCATTAAAAAAGATTAGTTTAAAAAATTAAATTACAGCAATCGTTTACGATTGTTGTTTTTTTGTGTAGAATTATTACGGGAAGAAATAGCTGATTTATGCAGGAAAGAGGTAGAACCAACCATGAATAACGATAAGGTTATGATTATAGACGGTAATAGCATAATGAACAGAGCTTTTTACGGGCTGCAGGGAGCTAAACTTCTTGCAACCAAGGATGGACAGTACACAAATGCTATTTTCGGTTTCTTAAATATACTTAATAAATATCTTGAAGAGGAGAAGCCTCAATATATTTGTGTAGCGTTTGACCTTAAAGCACCAACCTTCAGACATAAGGAATTTGAGGGCTATAAAGCTAAAAGAAAAGGAATGCCTCCCGAGCTTGTTCCGCAAATGCCTCTAATTAAGGAAATACTTGATGCAATGAATATTAAAAGGCTTGAATATGAAGGCTTTGAGGCAGATGATTTAATTGGACATGTATCCCTTTGTGCTGAAAAGCTGGGCATGCATACAATAATTGTAACAGGGGACAGAGATTCACTGCAGTTAGCATCAGAACTTACAAGAATAAAGCTTCCTGTTACAAAGGCAGGCAAAACGGAAACAGAGGAATATGATGAGAAGGCTGTAATGGAGCGGTATGGAGTAACGCCTACGCAATTTATTGATGTAAAAGGTTTAATGGGTGATACCTCCGATAATATACCAGGTGTACCCGGAATAGGTGAAAAAACAGCTCTGGAATTGATAAAGGAGTTCGGGAGCATTGAAGAAATATATTGCAATATAGAACGCATACAAAAGAAATCTGTAAAAGAAAAGCTTGAAAATAACCGTGAACTTGCTTTTATGAGCAAAAGGCTTGCAACTATAGACAGGGGTACTTTAACCATATGTCCTGTAGAAGAAATGAAAATGCAGCCATTTGACAATAATAAGGTTTATGAACTGTTTAAACGTCTGGAATTTAAAAGCTTCATTGATAAATTCAAGCTTAATGTATGCACAGAAAATGAAGAACCAGTTCAACAGGCTAAAATTGAATTCAATATTATTGATTCAGTTGCCGAACTGAACGAACTTGTTCTGGAATTGAATAAAACAAATGCAATTTCTTTTTTTCAGCTGATTGATAAACAGGAAAGTAACTCTGCTTTAATAGGCATGGCTGTTACAAATGAAAAGTCAGAAACCTATTTTATAAAGATAAAAGACGGTGTTGGCGAAAACTTTTTCCTGAAAACCTTCAAAACACTTCTTGAAAATCCTTCAATAAGCAAATACGGACATGATCTGAAGGATTTTATTGTATTCCTTAAAAACAGGAATATAAATCTGTCTGGTCTTGCTTTCGATACAAAAATTGCTGCATATATACTTGAGCCTACAAGAGATACTTACACAGTCGCAGAGCTGGCCCATCAATACGCAAACTATGAAATTGAAGATATTGAAATACTTTGCGGGAAGGGCAGAAGCTTTGTACCATATGGAAATATGGAAACAGCAATGCTGTCAAAGGTTGCATCTGCACATTCAAATGCTGTTTTTAAGGTCAGAAATGCTATAGATAAAATAATAAAACAAAATAACCAACAAAAGCTTTACTATGAGGTTGAACTGCCGCTGGTAGAAGTACTGGCTGACATGGAACACCGTGGCTTTAAGGTTAATACAGAAGAATTAAGGCTTTTCTCAGCTGAGCTTGAAAAAGGTATCGATGCTCTTACTGAAAGAATCTATTATCTTGCAGGTGAGAAGTTCAACATAAATTCAACAAAACAGCTGGGAGTAATACTTTTTGAAAGATTAGGACTTCCTGTACAGAAAAAGACTAAAACAGGCTATTCAACTGATGCAGAAGTTCTTGAACAGCTTTGCTCACGTCATGAAATTGTGGAAGAGATACTTGAATACCGCCAGCTTGTAAAGCTTAAATCAACTTACGCAGAAGGTCTTTTGAATGTTATAAATTCTAATACAGGCAAAATTCATTCAAGTTTTAACCAGACGGTTACTGCTACAGGCAGGATAAGCAGTACCGAGCCAAATCTTCAGAATATTCCCATAAAGCTTGAAATGGGCCGGAAAATAAGGAAAGTATTCGTACCCGAAAATGAAAACTGGCTGTTGCTTGATGCTGACTATTCACAGATTGAATTAAGGGTTTTGGCGCATATTACAGGCGATGAAAATATGATAAAAGCCTTTATGGAAGATGCTGATATCCATACTGCAACAGCATCACAGATATTTGAGGTCGCACCTGAGGATGTAACCTCAATTATGAGATCCCGCGCAAAAACAGTAAATTTCGGAATAGTTTACGGTATAGGTGATTTCAGCCTTTCAAAGGATTTAGGTATAACCCGAAAGGAAGCAAAGAAATATATAGAAGGATATCTAGACAAATATCCAAAGGTCAGAGAATATATGCACAATATAGTAAAGAAGGGAAAAGAGGATGGCTTTGTAAGCACCCTGCTTAACAGAAGAAGGTATCTTCCAGAACTGGCATCCAGCAATTTTAACATAAGGTCCTTTGGTGAGCGAGTTGCTATGAATACACCTATTCAAGGAAGTGCCGCAGATATAATTAAAATTGCAATGGTAAAGGTTTATAATGCCCTTAAGGATAACAAACTTAAATCCAGGCTTATACTACAGGTACATGACGAATTAATAATAGAAACTTTACAGGAAGAAAAAGAACAGGTTGCAAAGATACTTAAGGATTGCATGGAGAAAGCGGTAGATTTGAAAGTACCTCTTAAGGTAGACGTAAATGAGGGGCGAAACTGGTATGAAAGCAAATAGTTGAAGGGAGAATACCGTTTGAAGGTTATAGGAGTTACAGGAGGAATTGGCAGCGGCAAAAGTGCTGTTGTAAATTATCTTCGGGAATTGGGTGCAAAAACTCTGGATGCAGATATCACAGCACGGCAGGTAGTTGAGCCGGGAAGTCCTGCATTACAGGAAATAATAGAAGAGTTCGGCAATAATATTGTGAATACGACAGGACATCTTGACAGGGCTAAATTAGGCAGTATTGTATTTAATAATAAAGAAAAGCTTGATATTCTTAATGGAATAATGCATAAATATATTGTTGAGTTTATTATTAGAAGCGTGGAGAAGGAACGGAAAGCAGGAAAGACAGAAGTTTTTGTAATTGAAGCTGCAATTCCGATTAAACACGGCTTTTTGGATATGTCCGACGAAATTTGGGCGGTTGTATGCCATGATGAAATACGTATAAATCGTATTATGCTTAGAAACAGCATTCCCAGGGAAAATGCCTTACGTATTATAAACTCACAAATAAGTACAAAGGAATATATAGAACTGGCTGACGTTGTAATTGAAAACAACGGAAGTGCGGAAGAGCTTAAGGTATCTGTAGTTAAAGCTTTTAACAAATAAAATTATAAGGTGATTTAATTGAAAAATAAAAAGTCCGGAAGGTTTAAATATATATTAGTAATATTAATTACACTTGCTGCTGTTATATTTCTTATCAGTAATTCATCACTGCTTTTGAAGATTTCCTATCCATTAAAATATAAGGAGCATGTATATAAATATTCTAATTTTTATAAGGTTGATCCGTATCTGGTTTTTGCCGTAATGAAAGCAGAGAGCAGTTTTAAGCCAAACGCTGTTTCTAATAAGAATGCAAGAGGTCTGATGCAGATTACTCAAACAACAGGAGAATGGATAGCTAAAAAAATAGATATGAAGGATTATAGCTTTGACAGGCTTTTTGATCCCGAAACAAACATACAAATGGGCTGTTGGTATGTCAAGTGGCTGATAGATTATTTTGAAGGACAGCCGGACCTGGCAATTGCCGCATATAATGGCGGTACAGGGAACGTAAAGGAATGGCTCAAGGATAAAAATCTAAGTGATAACGGCAAAACCCTAAAAAGGATTCCTTTTAAGGAAACCAGCGATTTCTTGAAAAGGGTAAAAAACTACACTTCGGTTTACAAAAAGCTTTACGAATAGCATATTTAATGGTATCTTTAAACTATAATTATAAAAAATTTTTTGCAGTATATTCAATGTGGCAATTGATTTAGCACATTGGTACATAGGAGGTTAAAATGGCTGATAATGTTTTATATTCAAGAGACCTGCTTTATATGACAGAGAAAGTAAACGAACCGGGAAGTGTACACGTTGAAGTCTTACAGCCGACAGCAGAAGGAAAAATGCCGGTTTTAATAGAAGGAAAAACATCTCATTCACCACTTGTCTATATTGATACTATTTTAAGAATAATGCAGACTGATATATTTGACAGAATACACATAAATGTTAAAGAGAACCTAAATATTTATATAATAAACAAGGATAAGCTTATTAAAGAATATGCAGATTATTCCTACATAAAAATCGTTTTCGGAAACGCTGGATTGGAATATAAAGGCTGTGCAGAAGTGAAATAATGGAGTTATAATTTAATTGACAGGAATGGGCAATTCCATAACATAGGGAGTTGCCCATTATAATTTTAATTGGTTTTAAGGAGTGGTTGGTTTGGAAAAGAGGGGATACGGTTATTTGTATCTTATAAATACCGTATTGTTTTTTAGTACTTATGAAGCTGTTAGTAAAACATTGGTAGGAAAAATTGATGCTTTTCAGATAAATTTTATAAGATTTCTTATTGGCGGGTTAATCCTTTTAGTATATATATTTTACAAAGAAAGCCTTAAAATCTCAAAAAAGGATTTGCTTCTTGTTCTGCTTCTAGGGTTTATCAATGTTGTAGTAAGTATGAGCTTTATTCAGCTTGCCTTATTTGTAGCTAATGCAAAGGCATCAGCAGTTGCGGTTATCTTTAGCAGCAACCCTATTTTTGTAATTGCGTTTTCAGCTTTAATTGACAAGGAAAAAATTACTGCACAAAAGCTTATAGGATTATTTACAGGGCTTTTTGGTATTATAATCATATTTATTAATGGCTTGGATCTGAAATCAATAAATTATCTCAGTCCGCTATTTGCACTGCTGTCTGCAGCAAGCTATGGCTTATACACTGTCATAGGCAGGAAGGTTTCTGTCCGTATCGGAAGTCTTAAAATGAACTCATATTCATCCCTTGCTGGAAGTTTAATGCTGTTACCGGTGCTTTTGATACTTAACAAACCTGTTTTTAGTTTTGATTATTCAGGAATTATCCAGGTAATTTACTTGTCGGTTTTTGTTACTGGTCTTGCTTATTTAACTTATTTTAAAGGTCTGACCATAACAGGTGCAAGTTCAGGATCGCTTGTATTCTTTGCAAAGCCGGCAATTGCGAGTATCATAGCGGTTGTATTTCTGCATGAAACTCTGACTCCTAATCTTATCATAGGTACAGTACTGATAATTCTTGGTATAGTCTTATCTATTTATTTCTATGAAATAAAAGGTATAATATCTCGATTTATTGGAGGAATTTTCAAGCGAGTATAGAATTATTAATATTAAAAGTATTTATCTGTTAGAAAGAAAGTTGATTATTAGTATATGGATACTAAAAAAACAAGAACAAAGGGTACTCAGTATATAAAAAGTGCATATCTTGTTTTGTTTTTCAGATGGCTGTTCCTGGTTATAATAATTCTGAATTATTGGCTGGGGGGCATTAAAAATGTCGGTACCGGTACATTTTTTGCCATTTTATCTGTTACTGCACTGTATAACAGTGCTGTAACCTATAATCTTATAAAGCGGGGAAAATCCAGCAAGACAAATACAATAAAGTACTCAAGCGCATATTTTTACATGGATTCAATTATAATTTCCCTTTTCTGTTATGTAACGGGGGGAATAGGGTCTGACCTCTATATTCTGTTATTCTTTGTAATGGGCCTGTGCGGTATTATGGGGAATGTGTCAGCCACAGTAAGCGTAAGTCTTTTCTGTATCCTTTCGTATTCAGTAATGAGTATTATCTGGGGAAACAGTTTTTCAACTGAAATAAACTACTGGAAACTGATTTCCAAGGACATATTCATAATGTTTGCAGCTCTTGGAATCAGTCATATGGACGGACAGATAAAGAAATTTGATGAAATGCACAAACGTGAATTTAAGCTGGCAAGGACGGATAAGCTTACCGGTCTTGCAAACAGGCACTATCTTGAACAAAAAATTCAGGATGAGCTTCAATATGCCGAAGATAGTGGCACGCCATTAAATATACTGATATTTGATCTGGACAGCTTCAAAAAGTTTAATGATACTTATGGACATGTTTGGGGAGACAAGCTGTTAACACTTTTCTCAGATATTATAAAACAAAATGTCAGAAAAACTGATATACCTGTAAGGTTCGGCGGGGAAGAGTTTCTTATCCTCATAAGGGAACTGGACCTCGATACTGCAAAAAGTATAGGTGAAAGAATAAGAAGGCAGCTTGAAAAGCAGCGAATATATGTAGGCACAAGTGATACTAGAAAAAGGGTAACTGTAAGCTGCGGAATAGCCCAGTACCCAATTCATTCAACTGATATAAAAAAGGTTATAGAATATGCCGATAAGGCATTATACCACGCCAAAGACATAGGCAAGAACATTGTAGTCACCTACGATGAAATAGGCAATGTACAGCGTACTGACTATGACGATGGCGTAAGCCTGTAAATTATACATTCAAGGTTCTGCCGACTGCCTCCGCAACAGGTTTCAACTCGGACATTACTTTTGCAAAGCTGTCGGGACGAAGTGACTGCGGACCATCGCAATATGCTGTCGGAGGATCATAGTGTACTTCAATTATCAACCCGTCTGCTCCTGTAGCAATAGCACCCTTTGATAGTGCAGGAACGTATTTCCAGGTCCCGGCAGCATGACTTGGATCTACGATTATAGGAATATGTGTAAGCTCTTTAATTACAGGGATTGCACTCATATCTATTGTATTCCTGGTTGCAGTTTCATAAGTTCTTATTCCTCTTTCACAAAGAATAATATTCGGGTTGCCTTCGGCTGCAATATATTCAGCTGCCATAAGCCACTCTTCAATTGTTGCGGAAATGCCTCTCTTTAAAAGAATAGGCTTTTTTGACATTCCTGCTTCCTGGAGCAGTTTAAAGTTCTGCATGTTTCGTGCTCCAATCTGAAGTACGTCTGTATAGGACGAAACAAGCTCAACATCACGTGTATCAACAACTTCAGTAACAAGTTTAAGACCTGTTGCTTCACGTACAGATGCCATAATCTTCAAGCCTTCTTCTTCAAGACCCTGGAAAGCGTATGGGGAAGACCTGGGTTTGTAAGCACCGCCTCGAAGTATTTTGGCTCCTGCAGCTTTTACCTTTTGTGCGGTGTCCAGAAGTGTAGCTTCATTTTCAATTGCACATGGTCCAGCCATTACAACAATTTCATCGCCTCCAACTTTAACATCCCCAATTTCAACAATTGTAGGAATCTGTTTAAGCTCACGGCTTACAAGCTTATAAGGCTTCATTATGGGTACAAGACTTTCAACCCCGGGCATTGATGTAATAAGCTGGGTATTTAGATTCTTTTTATCTCCGACAGCGCCTATAACAGTTTTTACTTCACCATAGATAGGGTGGGTCTTAAAGCCGAACTGCGAAAGCTTTCTTTCCACATTATCAATTTGTTCACGTGTTGCTTCTCTTGACATTACAATAATCATAATCGACACTCCTTTCAAAATAAAAAGTCTCATAGCTAAAATCAGGGTTTTCCAAAGCGTTAAGGTAGACTTTTTGAAATTTACTTTTCGGAAAATAGTAAATTAATAAAGAATTATATTTTCCGGTAAATAAAAAATCCCCGTCCCAAAAGGGACGAGGAATAAATTCTTTGTAACCACCCAAATGTTAGAATGTACGGACTGGGTATCAGTCTTATACAACCTTTCTTTTAACGGTGAAAGCTCCGGTACAGTCTACAATAAACAAATTGTTTATTTCAACTGACATCTCCAAGGAGAACTTCGGCTACTTTACATTATCCGGCTTACACCGTCCCGGACTCGCTGAGAATGGATTCAGGCAGCTTACTTTTCCTTTTCATTGATATTGTTTATGTTTTTTTTATAATATTAGCACTGTAGTAAAAGTGTGTCAACAATTTATTTATTACATTTTATATGTTAGGGCAAAAAATTTGCAATTAAATGTCATTATATGATAATATTGATTGTAACAGATAGTCACTTCAATCACTAGGGCATTATGCATACAGGGGGTCCGTCGAATGGGTGAATTGCAAATAGTTGTTTTCAGCCTTAACAGTGAAATGTGCGGTGTTGATACTGCAAATGTGCAGGAAATCATAAAGTACAAGGATGTAATCAAGGTTGCAAGAATGCCAAAGTTTATAGAAGGTGCTATTGATTACAGGGGCATAATGGTTCCCATAATAAACCTTAACAGCAGGTTTGGCTTCGGGGATACAGAGTATACAAAAAAGACTAAGATTATTATAGCAAAGGTAAGTGAAATACTATTAGGCTTTATTGTTAATGATGTACCCGGTATTTTCAAACTATCTGAAGAGGAATTTGAACCTGCTCCCGATATAATAAAGCAAGCAGGAAATGTTTATTTGAAAAATGTTGCAAAATTAAATGGAAATCTGATTTCTGTAGTTGATACTGCATTGATACTTGAAGATAAGGAACTTAAAAAGCTTGAAATACTCGAAAACAAATTAACTAACGCTAAATAAGATTATTAACATATGGCTTTGAAAGCCGCAATCAAATCTTCCAAAACAAAAAGACTGCCACAAAGGCAGTCTTTTTGGATATATATTTATACATTAAATCTGAATAATGTAACATCTCCATCCTGCATTACATATTCTTTACCTTCAGACCTTACAAGACCTTTTTCCTTGGCAACTGTATAACTTCCACATTCAATAAGGTCTTTATAAGCAACAATTTCAGCTCTTATGAAGCCTTTTTCAAAGTCACTGTGAATTTTTCCTGCTGCCTGGGGAGCTTTTGTACCTTTAGTTATAGTCCAAGCTCTTACTTCAGGCTGTCCTGCTGTTAGATAGCTTATAAGTCCAAGAAGCTTATAGCTTGCCTTGATAAGCCTTGCAAGACCAGATTCCGAAATACCAAGCTCTTTAAGGAATTCCTGTTTTTCATCCTCTTCAAGCTGAGCTATTTCTTCTTCAATCTTAGCGCAAATGACCATAACTTCAGAATTCTCTTTTGCTGCATACTCTTTAAGCTCTTTTACAAGTCTATTTTCAACACCATCCTGAGCATCCTCTTCGGATACGTTTGCAGCGTATAGTACAGGTTTGGAGGTGAGGAGGAAGAGCTGTTCTACCTGAAGCAACTGCTCGTGGTCAAAGTCCATTGACCTGACTGGCATACCTTTTTCTAGGTTTTCTTTAATTGCTTCAAAAAGTTCAAGTTCAACCTGATACTTTTTATCACCCGATTTTAACATTTTTTTAGTACGGTCAATTCTTCTTTCCATTACCTCAAGGTCTGCGAATATAAGCTCAAGGTTAATGGTTTCTATATCTCTCAAAGGACCAATAGAGCCGTCTACATGAACTATGTTGCTGTCTTCAAAGCAGCGTACAACGTGAACAATTGCATCTACTTCCCTTATATGTGAAAGAAATTTATTACCAAGACCTTCACCTCTGCTTGCACCCTTTACAAGTCCAGCAATATCAACGAATTCTATGGTAGTAGGTGTAATTTTTTCAGGGTTATACATTTCAGCCAGCTTATTCAGCCTTTCATCGGGGACGGGTACAATACCGACATTGGGTTCAATAGTACAGAAGGGATAATTTGCACATTCCGCACCGGCCTTTGTTATTGCATTAAAAAGGGTACTTTTACCAACGTTAGGCAGCCCGACTATTCCAAGTTTCATTTATTTATCAAATCCTTTCGTATTCGTTTAAGTAAGTAGGTTAATCCAAAAATTAATTATACAATAAAACATCTTTCTTTGAAACCTATACCAAGAAAAAAGTTAGGGAATAGGGGAGAAAATAAAAAAACTGCAGTATCATATGACACGGCAGTTTTGGTGGAGGGAGATGGATTCGAACCATCGAAGTCGGTGACAACAGATTTACAGTCTGCCCCCTTTGGCCGCTCGGGAACCCCTCCATGTTTTAAATTGAGAATGTAGAATTGAGAATTAAAATCTTCTAAATAATGTTTCTCTCTTAATTCATTCTCAATTATCAATTCTCAATTTTCAATTAGAACTTTGGTGCCCAGAGCCGGAATTGAACCAGCGACACGAGGATTTTCAGTCCTCTGCTCTACCAACTGAGCTATCTGGGCAAATTGGTGGGCCTTCAGGGACTCGAACCCCGGACCAACCGGTTATGAGCCGGTTGCTCTAACCAACTGAGCTAAAGGCCCGCTTAAAGCGACAAAAAATAGTATAATTGAAATAATGAATTAAGTCAAGAGTAATTATTGGAATTATTTAAATTTTTCTATAATAAATTAAATAAAAGGATAAGACAAATTAATGTCGAATACATATATAAAATGTAAAATGCGAGGTGCTGCTATGAAGGTTACTTTTTTAGGAGCTGCAAAAACCGTTACAGGGTCTTGTTATCTGGTTGAGACGAAAGATTGTAAGTTTCTCGTTGACTGTGGTATGTACCAGGGTCATGCAAAGGAAGATGAAATGAACGAGGAGGCATTCCCATTTAATCCTTCAGATGTTGATTACATACTTCTTACACATGCTCATATCGACCACAGCGGCAGGATTCCTAAAATATATAAAGACGGATTCAAAGGCGAGATTATTACTACAAAAGCTACTGCAGAGCTGTGCGGAATAATGCTTCCTGATTGTGGACACATTCAGGAAATGGAAACAGAATGGATCAACAGGAAAAGGCTAAGAGCCGGAAAAACTCCCGTAGAACCGCTATATACGACTGAAGAAGCAAGAGAATGCCTATCCCTTTTCAGAAGTATAAGGTACGATGAGATAATCGAGATAACAGACAATTTGAAGGTTAAATTTAATGATGCAGGGCATATACTTGGTTCTGCAATAATTGAAATATGGGTTAAGGAAAACGGCACTGAGACAAAAGTTGTTTTCTCAGGTGACCTTGGAAATAAAAATATTCCTATACTCAGGGATCCATCAATAATTGATAGCGCTGATTTTCTTGTAATTGAATCTACATACGGAGACAGACTTCACCAGCTGAACGAGAACAAGGTTGAAAAGTTTGTATCAATAGCAAATGAAACACTTGAAAAGGGTGGAAACCTTGTTATACCATCATTTGCTGTTGGCAGGACTCAGGAGATCATTTATGATCTGCATAAACAAAAGAACAAGTATGGTGAGAAGCTGAATAAGCTGTTTGGCGTTCCGGTTTTTGTTGACAGTCCTCTTGCAATATCTGCTACCCAGATATTTAGAAACAATCTTGACTGCTATGATGAAGAGGCTCGTGAATATATACGCAACGGCAACAACCCACTTGATTTTCCCGGACTGCAATTTACTCCGACACCTGATGAATCCAGAGCTCTTAATGAGAGAACAGACAGTGTCATAATCATTTCAGCAAGTGGAATGTGCGAAGCAGGAAGAATAAAGCATCATTTAAAGCACAACCTCTGGAGAAAAGAATCAACAATCCTTTTTGTAGGTTATCAGGCTATGGGAACACTTGGAAGGCAGATTAAAGATGGTGCAAAAAGGGTTAAGCTTTTCGGGGAAGATATCACTGTTAATGCCAGAATAGAATCTATCGATGGTTTTTCAGGGCATGCAGACCGTGACGGCTTGATTGGATGGATAGACAAAATAAGCAAAAAGCCGAAGAAAATTTTTATTGTTCATGGTGAAGAAGAAGGAATGAATTCTTTCTCACAATTGATAAATGAAAAATTCGGAATAGACACTGTTATTCCATCAAGGGGAGAAACTTATGTTGTAAGTGCCGGTAAGGTTGTAGATACCATCGAAGCACCTATGGAAGGCTACAGGTACAGAAGGCTTGAGGTTATCGACCTACTGGAAACTCTTAGGGAAGAATTCGATGAGCTTTCATACATGCTTAAATCCGACTTGAAAGAGGAAAAGGATGATTCTGAAATAGAACACATGAATACCAAATTAAAAAATCTGGAAAAGGCCATTGTCCAGGTATTAAAGTAAAAATAATAAGTTGACAATTTGCATTGAAAGAACTATTGTAATTCTTACGATAGTTCTTTCTTTTTTTATTATTTTGTAATAAAATGAATAGGTATGAGTAGAACGGAAGGCTGAATAAACAGAAAGTTAAATTTACGGGAGGACGGTAGAGGTCATGAATTTGGGGTCGTTGTTGCTTACCTTATTACCAATTGGGGTAATATTATGTATGCTGATTGTCTGGAAAAAACCAGCCGATATAAGCGGTATAGTAGGGTGGCTGGTTGTTTCGGTAATAGCAGGTCTGTTTTTCAAAACGTCACTTGAAACAATTATTCGTTCAACTGCAGCAGGTTTCATAAGATCATTTTCAGTTTCACTTATAGTTGCAACCTCACTTCTTCAGATGGCGTTCATGGAAAAAACGGGAGCGCTTAAAAGAGTAATCATTTTCATTAAAACAATAGCCAGTGAAAACAGAGCCGTTCAGATAATGATTCTGAATATTGGCTTTGGAACACTAATGGTTGCTGTTGGTGCAACACCTGTATCACTGCTGCCTCCGATACTTCTGGCAATGGGCTACTCAACTTACGTTGCAATAGCTCTACCTGCGATAGGTTATGATTCACTTTGTACATATGCTCTTCTTGGAGCCCCGATAGTGGCATTTGTTGATTTGGCAAATCAGGTTCTTCCAAGTGGACAGCATATAGGCTTGGCAGATGCAGGGCATTATTTTGCAATGTTCCTTCCTGTAGCATCTACTCTAATTGGTTTTTGCATGCTCTGGATAGTTGGAAGATGGAAGGCTATAAAAGAAGGCTGGCTGCCGTGTCTAATCACAGGTGCGGTAATAACGATAGTTGCTTATTTTACAAATAAATTTGAGAATCTTGTTTCTCTTACCGGAATTGCCTGTGGTATAGCAGTCATTCTGGTAATGATAATTTATCTAAAAATCAGTGGTAAGAAAATCATTGATAAATCAAAGCTAAGTGACGAAGAACGTCAGTATGAAAAGAAATATCCACTTTGGAAAGCATTATCACCTTGGGCAATTCTTATCGGAATCATTCTGGTTTTAAATCTTCCAAAGAAGTGGTTCCATTTCTTTTACTACGATTTCAAGACTCCTGTAAAAGGACTTGCTGCCAATGGTGCAGCTATTGATACAAGACTCCTGTGGAGTGCTTATACATGGATATTTGTAAGTATAATAATTTCTATGATAATTATCAGACCGACAATGAAACAAATCAAGGAAACCTGCAAGGTATGGCTTAAGAGGGCGCCAAGGCCTGTATTCTCAGCAGCAATATTCTTTGCAATAGGTGAAGTAATGAACATGTCGGGCTATAGTATAAGCGGTAAGGGCTGGACAGTTCCAAGCATGGTAAAGGTGCTTGCAGACTATTCGGCGCAGTTCTTTAAATCAGCATACAGTGCTTTTGCCAGCTTCATTGGCCTACTGGGCGGCTTTATTACTGGAAGTGAAGCATCAACAATAGCAATGTTCTATAAATATACGATGACTACGACTACCAAGCTTGGCTGGGGAGTTTCAGGTGCAATTATAGTAACAGCTGCTATGGCTTTCGGTGGAGGACTTGCAAGTGTAATATCACCTGCAAAGCTTCAGAATGCTGCTGCAGCCATTGATAAAATGGGAGAAGAGAATAAGGTAATCAGAGTAGCGTTTGTATTCTCACTTCTGTTGACAGCAGTGACATCCTTGTTTGCAGTAATTTTACTTAATATATTGGTATTTTAAATGGAAGTAAAAATAAGATATAAAACCTGAGATATTTCAATATAAAAAATAAGAAAGCGTCAAAATTTTGACGCTTTCTTTACATAAGTTCCTATTTAATTTATAATAAATTAGATATATTTATATAAAGTTTTTAAGCTATTTCATATATATTATTATGATATTTTTTTGGAGGTTTACATGAAAAAAATTATGCTTGGCAATGAGGCTGTTGCCAGGGGGGCTTATGAGGCTGGGGTCACAGTCGCTGCTGCTTATCCGGGAACACCGAGTACCGAAATTACCGAAAATATTTCAAAATACGATGAAATTTATTCCGAATGGTCTCCAAATGAAAAAGTTGCACTCGAAGTAGCCATTGGTGCTTCCTATGGAGGTGCAAGAGCAATCTGCTCAATGAAGCATGTCGGACTTAACGTTGCAGCTGACCCTCTATTTACCTGCTCATATACAGGTGTAAACGGCGGACTAGTAATAATGGTTGCAGATGATCCTGGAATGCATAGTTCACAGAACGAGCAAGACAGCCGTTTTTATGCAAGGGCTTCAAAGGTTCCAATGCTTGAGCCTTCAGACAGTCAGGAATGCAAGGACTTTGTTAAAAAAGCTTTTGAAATAAGTGAAAACTTTGATGCACCTGTAATTGTAAGGCTTTCCACAAGAATTGCCCATTCTCAGAGTGTTGTAGAGCTTGGTGAGAAGGAAGATTACAAACTTAAAGACTATAACAAGAATTTTGGAAAATATGTAATGATGCCTGCAATGGCAAGGTTAAGACACGTAGAAGTGGAAAAAAGAATGGCTGCTCTTCGTGAGTTTTCCAATGAATCACCCTTAAACAGAATTGAATGGGGAAACAGGGATATAGGTGTTATTACAAGCGGAATTGCATATCAATATGCCCGTGAAGCTTTCGGGGACGTTTCATTCCTTAAGATTGGAATGGTTTATCCGCTTCCTGAAAAACTTATTGAGGAATTCGCAGCCGGTGTTAAAGAACTTTATGTAGTTGAAGAGCTTGAACCCTTCTTTGAAAACCAGATTAAAAAGATGGGCATAAAGGTTAAAGGCAAGGAATACCTTTCTGTTATGGGCGAACTCAGCAGCTCTATAATCAAGGATAAAATGCTTGGCATAAAAACTGAAATAATCAAAAAAATAGATGAGAATGTTCCGGTTAGACCTCCGGTTATGTGCCCAGGGTGCCCTCACAGAGGAATGTTTTATGTTCTAAAGAAGCTTAAGCTTCAGGTAAGCGGCGATATAGGCTGCTATACTTTAGGCGCTCTTCCTCCGACTGAAGCAATGGATACCTGTGTATGTATGGGTGCCAGCATCGGAGTAGCGCATGGTATGGAAAAGGCAAGGGGAGCAGAGTTCAGGAAGAAGACCGTTGCAGTACTTGGAGACTCAACGTTTATACATTCAGGAATTACAGGACTTATAGATGTTGTTTACAACAAAGGTTGCTCGACAGTTATAATTCTTGACAATTCAATAACTGGAATGACAGGACATCAACACAACCCGACAACAGGATATACTATCAAGGGCGAACCTACAAAACAGGTAGATCTTGTTAAGCTGGCAAACGCTGTGGGAATTGATAGAGTAAGGGTTGCAGATCCTTTTGATATCAAGGAATTTGAAAAGGTTGTAAAAGAAGAAATTGAAGCAGATGAGCCTTCAGTTATTATTTCACAAAGGCCTTGTGCTTTGTTAAAGCAGGTTAAATTTGAAGGACCTTTAATGATAAACAAGGATAAATGTACAAAGTGCAAACGCTGCTTGACTGTAGGGTGTCCGGCAATAGTTGACAAGGGAGACCATATTGAAGTTAATGAAGCACTTTGCGTGGGCTGCAGACTTTGCACCAAAGTATGTAATTTCCAAGCATTTGAAAAGGCTGGTGACAATAAATGAGTAAAAGCTTAAGCATAATGATAGTTGGTGTCGGAGGACAAGGAACACTTCTGGCCAGTCGTGTAATAGGCGATGTTGGTATAAAGAAAAACTATGATGTTAAGGTATCTGAGGTTCATGGAATGTCACAAAGGGGCGGAAGCGTTGTTACCTATGTAAAGCTTGGAGATAAGGTTTATTCTCCTATAGTAGAAAAGGGAGAAGCTGATATTATACTTGCGTTTGAACAGCTTGAGGCATTAAGGTGGATTGAATACCTTAAGGAAGGCGGCAAGCTTATAACAAATGATCAAAAAATTGATCCCATGCCGGTAATAATGGGTAAAGCAAAATACCCTGAAGGCATAATAGATAAGCTAAAGAATAATTATGAGACTATTTCTGTAGATGCTTTGTCAATTGCAAAACAGAGTGGTAATATTAAAGCAGTTAATACAGTTTTATTAGGTATTGCAGCAAAGCTTACAGGCATTGAAAAGGAAATTTGGCTTGAAGCGATAACTGAAACCGTTCCGGCAAAATTCCTTGATGTAAACCTAAAGGCGTTTGAGGAAGGGTATAAAGTCAATTGAGAATTAATAATTAATAATTGAGAAATGAGAATGAAAAAAGAATAATTGAGAAAAAAGAATTGAGAATGATGTCTCTAATTCTCAATTCTCAATTCTCAATTTTGTAATTGCTTTAATTAGCCTATATCTTTTGTGTGGGGCGGGAGACCGTAATCCCTGAAAGGTCATTCCAGTGGTGTGAATGAAGTGGGCTTGAAAATAAATTAAATATTTTCAGGGGGTATAGGTATGCAGTACTGGAATCCGACGTATGAGTGTATGTCGAGAGAAGAAATGAGAAAAGTGCAGTCTGAACGTTTGATCAACACAGTAAAAAGGGTTTATCACAATGTACCTTTTTATCGTGAAAAAATGCAGAAAGCAGGCATCGAACCAGGGGACATAAAATCAATAGACGATCTTAGCAAGCTTCCTTTTACAAACAAACAGGACCTGAGAGATACTTATCCTTATGGCTTGTTTGCAGTTCCAATGAGTGAAATTGTCAGAATTCATGCTTCATCTGGAACTACAGGCAAACAGACTGTTGTAGGTTATACGAGAAGAGATTTGGATACCTGGGCTGAGGTTGTTGCAAGAGCATTGGTAAGTGCAGGCGGCAGCAAGGAATCTTTTGTGCAGGTTGCTTACGGATATGGATTGTTTACAGGTGGTCTTGGACTGCATTACGGTGCGGAAAGAATTGGAGCATCGGTTATTCCTATTTCAGGTGGAAATACTAAAAGACAGCTTCAGATTATGAAGGACTTCGGTACAACAATTCTTGCATGTACTCCGTCATATGCAATGTATATGGCTGAAGAAATGGAAGAGATGGGAATAGATAAGAGTGAATTGAAACTCAAAGCCGGTATTTTCGGCGCTGAGCCATGGTCCAACAGTATGCGTAAGGAAATCGAAGAAAAACTTGGTATAATGGCAATGGATATTTATGGATTAAGTGAAATTATTGGTCCTGGTGTTTCTATCGACTGCCAGGCAAGAAACGGTCTGCATGTTCAGGAAGACCATTTCATTGCTGAAATAATAAACCCGGATACTGAAGAAGTATTGCCTGAAGGCTCTAACGGTGAAATTGTTTTCACAACAATTACCAAGGAAGGCTTGCCACTTCTCAGGTATAGGACACATGACATTTCATCACTCAATTACCAGAAATGTGATTGTGGAAGAACTACCGTCAGAATGAGCAAAATAACAGGCAGAAGTGACGATATGCTTATTATAAGGGGAGTTAATGTATTCCCTTCGCAGATAGAAAGTGTTCTTCTCGAAGTTGGAGAAACTGCTCCTCATTACCAGCTGATAGTTGACAGGAAGGATAACCTCGATACTCTTGAAGTACAGGTTGAAATGACCCAGAACATGTTCTCCGACGAGGTAAAGAAGATAGAAGACCTTGAAAAGAAGATTTACAAGGAAATTGACAGCACACTCGGAATAAACGCAAAAGTAAGGCTTGTAGAGCCAAAGACAATAGCCAGAAGTGAAGGAAAAGCCAAGAGGGTAATTGACAACAGAAAAATTTAATTTGTAATGTCAACGAATCTAATTTAAAGGAGGCATTTCTATGCTGGTTAAACAAATTTCAGTTTTCCTTGAAAACAAATCCGGAAGGTTGGCAGAGGTAACAAAAAGACTTGGTGAAAACAATATTGACATAAGTGCGCTGTCTATTGCAGACACAACTGACTTCGGTATATTAAGGCTGATTGTAAACCAACCTGAGCTGGCAGAAAAGATACTCAAGGACAATGGGTTTATGGTAAGTTCCACCAACGTATTAGCAATTGGAGTTGCCGACAAGCCAGGCGGACTTGCTGTAGCTCTTGATGCACTTGAAAATGTAGGTATAGGTATCGAGTACATGTATGCTTTTGTAGGGAAATGTTCGCAAGAGGCGTTGGTAATATTGAGGGTTGAAGATGCAGATGCTGCTATAAGTGCTTTGGATAAAAAAGGTATAAAGGTTCTTTCTTCGAAGGAAGTTTATTGTTTATAATTTTTTCAGACATATTATTTTACACCGCGTATACTCTATTAAAAGCATAAAAGAGGGGAATCAATATGGCAAAGAAATTATATCTTTCAGATACCGATAGAAAACTTGGTGGTGTCTGCGGAGGTATAGGAGAATACCTTGAAATAGACAGCACGATAATCAGACTTTTATGGGTAATTCTTATATTCATGGCAGGCACGGGTATTCTTGCATATATTGTTGCATGGGCTATCGTCCCCAAACAGCCAAGGTTTTAAAAAGGTATACGTGTGAAACAGGTTTAAAAAGGCTCTTGCCGGTACATCCGGCAGGGGCTTTTTTTGTTTTATAAAAATCATTAAATAACGAAAGAAAAAATAATATAATTAATTTACATTACAAGTAAAATGATGGTAGCATTAATTAAGGGATAAGTTCGAATACCCTGAAAATGCAATGCATAGGAGAATGAAAATGTACGATATTTATTTGTATGGAATGAATCTGGTTACTACCAGCTATCTTTTAAAAGATGATTATCCAAAGGCTGATACCTATGGAGAAATTGTAAAATCATATTTGATGCCGGGAGGGGAGACGGGTACATGTGCGGTGGTACTTGCCAATCTTGGTGCTAAGGTAAAAGTGGATGGAAACCACCTTGGAATTAATACATACGAGAAACTTGGCAATTGGTTTGATAAATTTGACATTGATATGAAAAGCATGACCTTTGATGAAACCTATGAGGGCCTTGAAGATATGGTACTTATAGGAGGAAATACACGAACATGCTTTGGAAGGTTTCAAGCATATTTTTCTGACCCTAAAAACGGAAGATGGAATAAACCAAGGATAGAGGACATAAAGGATTCAAGGGTAGTAGGACTAGATCCATTCTTTTTTAATGAGTCTGATATGGTTGCAAAATACTGCAGGGAGCTGGGAAAGAAGTATGTCACAATAGATTGCAAATATGAGAGTATACTTAATCAGTATAGTGAAGTTAACGTTGTATCAAACGAGTTTATCAAAGGAAACTACGAAGGCGAGGATATAGAGGCTTTGCATGCCCAATATACCACAAATACCGAGGGACTTGTTATTTTTACCTTTGGAGCCAGAGACATAGTTTATGGCAGAAGGGGACAACCAATTAAAAGGGTTACACCGTACAAGGTTAAGATTGAAAGTACTCTTGGAGCAGGAGATACCTTTAAGGCAGGAGCTGTTTATGCATTATCCAAAGGAATGAGCGATGACGAAATTGTAAGCTTTGCATCAGCAACAGCAGCAATCGCATGCACCAGTTATCCTATTGCAATGAATCCACCTACAATCGATAAAATTCATACATTACAGCAAAAAGGTAGCTTGTAGTCCTAATTTTTAACATAATATCAGCAGAGTTAAGAACAAATAAACAAATATTACGTCTATCATATAAGAATTAAGAGTATGAAAGGTAATAGAAATTATGAAGGCCTTAAAATTGTTGGTATTAATTTTTGCGTGTACTTTTTTAGCCAGCTGCAGTTCAAAAATTACCGCCGAAAAAGAGTTTTATAAGGAGACAAATATACCTTATTCAATTAGAAGTCAATTATCAACAGTATTAACTATGAATTTTGCAGAACAAATATTTGGCAAACCTGATATAATAATTAATTCAAGTGGAAAATATACAGTAAAATATATGGACGACGGCAGTAATTTGGTTATTTCATATAATTATAATGATATTGTCAGAGATATTTGGCGCTATAAAAAAGAAATGTACCTCAAAGATTTTAATAATATAATTGTTAATAAGAGTAAATTTGAGGATGTCAAGAGAATAGACCCATACTGTTCCAATGGTCAGTGTGTCGGCAAATAGATATTTAACAGAGCATAGGCTGGCTGACGGTGATGTTATCTATATATATTATATTAAAAAGGAAAATTCAAGGATAGTTTCAGAAATAAAATATTTGAAAAGTGATGTAAATAATATATACAAGCAGCTTAATTAAAAATAATCAGATATTACAAAACAAGCCATGAATAATTAATTCATGGCTTAATTCATGGCTTGTTTTATTGAAATCTATACCTTAAATTTACCAAGTATATAAACCTTTACAAAATAGCTGTTCTTGCCCAAATATTTCTTAGCGCTTTCATGAAGGAAGTGTGAATACTCAAATATGGTATCCCTATCCTCAGCGGTTATTCCATGTTTGTCGTAAATAGCTTTGACAACCAGATTTGTAACTCTGGCAAAATCATACTTTGGCTTGTGAAGCTCAGAGATTATTCTTCCGCGGTTATTTAAACGATCTTCATAGTTTACTTCCGATGAAATAAGGAAATCAATTTTACTGTATAATCTCTTTGAATAATCAAAAGGAGTTTCACCGGGTTCAACAGGATATCCCATTATCGAAAGAATATTAAGGTAATAATTATATAGTCCCTTTGCTCCTTCTTCCGGTGTCATTTTAAGGAGCTTTATTAGCTTAAGCTTTCTTCTGAAAAAGTTAAACGATAATATAAAGACGAACAGAGCAACTACAGCTATAAAGACTATTTCCAATATTATAATAAAGATGCTTTGCTTGTCAGCCTCCTGGTCAGCTAAATTGTCCATATTCATGTTGTCTCGACTCATGGCAAGCCTTCTAAGATATTCAACATATTCACTGTAATTAGGGTTCTTTACCATTTCATCACTCAAGCGTGAATCCGAGTTTTTATTATAAAAGCTTGAATAGAATGCGGGAGTTGCTTCAAAAGGAACCCAGCCAAAACCTTCAAAATATACTTCAACCCAAGCATGAGCCTGTTCGTTGGTTACTGTATAATTTCCCTGGCTGTTCTTTTTGGAGGGCATCATATAGCCTTCAACATATCTTGAGGGTATTCCCAAACACCTTGTAAGTATGGACATGGAAGATGCAAAATATGTACAGTAGCCCTTTTTAGAATCGAAAAGGAAGTAATCTACAAAGTCTCTGTTTTTTGGTGTGTTAGGAGGCTCAAGGGTATATCTGTAATTATCATTTAAATATTTCTCTATTGCCTTAACTTTGTCATAATTATTGTTACACCCGGAGGTAATCCTGTTGGCAAGGTCTTTGACTCTTTGAGGAACGGTTTCAGGAACCTTCAGGTTAAGATTGTATATATTGCTAAGATAATCAAACTGGTTTGTAATATTAAACAACTGAGGAAAATTAAGAAGAGTTTGATCAGTAACCCTCTGGTTAAAATCATAATTTGTAAACGTTTGATTATGAGTAAGAATTTGATATCCAAATATTTCACTTAAGTTGTCAATTTGGGCTTTGTATTGTTCGTAAATAATCCCAGGTTTGCTTTTTCTAAGTATTTTTAATACCTCTTCATTATTGTATTTAGGAGTATATACATCAAAGCTGTATTTAAAACCTTTCTTAATCGGGGTAGGTGTTGTAACAAGTCCCGATTTTGTAATATCAAACCTTACGTTTTTTTCATTAAATTTAATATTGTTAGCCTTCAACGGTAAAAATATTGAGCGCACAATAAGGTTATCAAAGGTTACAGTTACTCTATCCTTATACATATATTTGGAGTAATCACCGTTTAAGTTGGCTGTTGAAGTAGAATATTTCTTATTTAAAGTAATAGTTTTTCCGCCGTCAACTGAGATGGTTACACTTTCATCACTTTGAACGTTCGCAGACTGATCAATACCAATAATATGGGACATGGTTTCATCTATATCATTATCCAGAATAGTGTTATTACTGTCGATAAAAGGCAGTTTGTTTTCTACACTCGATTGCCAGGCTTTGCCGGTATATATGTTTTTAATTACTCCTTTAAGGTAAAGTCTTCTTGGGGATTCAACCTTAAGTACAGGGGTTTTATTGAGCTTTACCTTACCGCCGAGAATATTGTTTTGTTCACCGAAACCGGTCGAGGATAGAGAAAAAATGTCAAAAACCATGGGATCGGAATTAGGACTCTCCATCATTTTCAGAAATGCATCATATTGCTTGTCAAGCCATTTCCAATGCACTGGCTCACGACTTGCAGGCAGGAAAAAGGTTAGAACACCAATTAAAATAACCAATGGAAGTACAGAGTATAAAAACCCCATTTGTCCTGCATATTCATTCTTATCCACTGCCGAATTTTTTTTATGGATATGCTTCATATAGTAGAAAATCATCATTATGCAGAAAATATAGAATGCTGCAAGGCTTGAAAAGAAATTAAAAATACCTTGTATGGCAAAAAGGCCTACACCTGATATAAACAAAAGAGGGAAACGTAAGCGCCTTACAGTAAATATATATACACAAAGGCTTACAACAATGGATATAAATATAACACAAATTAATGCATTTCCAGCGTTGTAAGATTGTGCGTCGTTCATGAAGTTAAAAATCCAGATAAAGAATACCTGTATATAGTAATATACAATATCCCAGCCTTTTGAAATAAGAAAGTATGCCGTAGTTCCGACAATAGCAAGTACTGCAAGAAATGCAGATATCTTCATTGAGGTTTTACTCATGAAAATGACAGGTAAAAGTACAAAAGGTACTGCTGTAAAAAGCATTATTGCATATATGCTGAATGTAAAATTCAAAGAAGTCGTCAGTGCATAAATGAGGCTGAAACTTAAAAGAGCAGAAGGTATTAAATTTGTTAGAAGTTTTGCTGTTGTTTTTAGCTTCATTTTCAACCTCCGTTTAATCAAATCATGATGCTTTTGTTTTGCTTATTGAAGCATTTAATTCATCACTGATGCCTATTCTATAGGTACTTATACCGGTTTCCGGCAGATAGGATATAATTTCTTCTGCATCTTTATCCTTATTGAATGTAATTTCCTCAGGAGACACATAAAATAGTGCCATCTCATAGCCTGAAAGCCTGGTGCGCTCTATCCAGTCACTGAGCTGGTAATCGACGTTGGATGAAAAGATCATGACATTGGTCTTGTTATAATTGTTTTCCAGATATAAATCTATAATGTTGCTTACATCCACGCTTTCATTAAACCTTATTTCTGACAGGACACTGTATATTGTTTCAAAGTCATGAAGATTTTTAGCATGAATGTCCTGAATACCATTCTTATAATACACAAGATTTAGCGGAATCCAATTGGAAAGGCAATAACGGGATACAGCAATAATGGATTCAATAAGCTTATCTTCAATAATAATGTTCTGGTCATATTCAAGCTTGTTGGTTTTAAGATCCAGAACCAGAACAGTAGAAAGGTCGGTTGTACTCTGGAAATTTTTTACCATGAGTTGGTTTGTTTTGGCTGTAAGCTTCCAGTGAATCATTTTAAAGGTATCTCCAAAGACGTATTTCCTTATGTCTGAAATTGTGGACATATCCTTGTGTTTATCACTCATCTGGGAATGGGCTTCTGAAAGGCAATTTGTTTTAACAGTAAAGTTATCCAACTGAATAATCTTTGGATGAACACGTATAACCTTGTTTTCCTTAACTTTGTGTGTAAGTTTAAACAATCCAAGCAAATCCATGAATTCTATAGATTGCATTCCAACTTCATAATACCCTCTGTACTTGCATTTAAGTCGGAAACTTAAGGTTTTTGATTTGAAAGGGTAAAGAGAAAAACGTTTTTCACTCATTTGTTCTTTAAATATTGTGTTATCTGCATAAAACTTTATTTTTACATAGGGGTAAATAAATAAATCGGAATTTTTAATTGTAACCGAATAGTGAACAGTATCGCCTTTAACTGCATGTGTACAGTCAAGCTTTTGAATATAGCGGAAATGTAAAAACGATATAGCAAGTAAAAGCAGTGAAAACAAAGGTAATACCCACATTATGTGAAAAAAGATGTAGGGCACCTTTCCGCCGTAATTAAATATAAATATTACAGATAGTATGAAGAACAGAATGTAAAGTTTTCTATTTCTTTTCATGGTAGTTTACCACCGGAATCAGAATACCATCAACGATGGACTTTATGATTTCTTCAGGCTTAACTTTACGCAGTTTTGCTTCCTGCTTAAGTATTATACGGTGTGATAATACCGGAACTGCCATCTTTTTAATATCATCAGGAAGAACATAATCCCTTCCGTTATAATAAGCCCATGCTTGCGCTGCTCTGAACAGGGAAAGCGAGCCTCTTGGACTTGAGCCCAATGAAATCTCATTATGATTTCTTGTTTGGCTTACAATACTTACAATATAATTATTCAGGCTGGAATCAGCATGAACTTTTTTAATCTCTGACTGTATTTCTGTAATAATATTTCCATCAACGACTGGGGAGAGTGATTCTAATGGATTTTTTTCGCTGAATCTTTTAAGAATATTACTTTCGTCATCATAGCTTGGATAGCCAAGGCTGACCTTCATAAAGAACCTGTCAATCTGGGCTTCAGGCAGAGGAAATGTTCCAAGGTATTCAATAGGGTTCTGTGTTGCAAGTACCATGAAAGGCTTTGGAACCTTATAAGTTACGCCGTCAACCGTTACCTGATTTTCTTCCATTACTTCAAGCAGGCTGGCTTGAGTTTTAGGAGATGTTCTGTTTATTTCATCCGCAAGAATTATCTGACTCATAATTGCTCCGGGACGATACTCAAATTCATTTGTCTTTTGATTGTACATAGAAAAACCCATTATATCCGAAGGAAGAATATCAGGTGTGAACTGAATTCTTTTAAAAGATGCACTTATAGATTTTGCCAAGGAGCATACAAGACTTGTCTTACCAACACCCGGAACATCCTCAATAAGCACGTGGCCATTGCACATGAGCGCTATTAATGTAAGTTCAATTTGTTCATGCTTGCCGATTATTACTTTTTCAATATTATTAACAATATCTTTGAGTGCCTTGATATTATCTCCCATAACTTCACCTCATGGTAAAAATGTGGTATATTTTATAAAAATAATATCATAATAACAATATTAAATGAATGTATAAAATTGATAGATTTTATAAAGGAAAATTATTAAATATAGCAATAATATTTAATATTTATGTTTTAAGTAAAAATTATTGAGTATAATGACAAAATAATTAATTAAAACTGGAATGATTTTTGTATACGCACTAAAAAGCATGCACAGTAACGTTCTTCGTATTATTGAAGAAGGCACAGGCATGCTTTTATTTTAGAAATCAGATTTTTTTATGTAATGAAATTACTAAAGTTTTAATTGACTGATAACTTCTTTTAAAAGATTACCCGATTTAATAAGTCTGGCTTTTTCATCAGCATCAAGCGGTATGTCTATTGTTCGCTCAATTCCTCGTCTGTTTACGACTGTCGGTACACTCAGGCAGACATTGTCCAACCCATATTGCCCTGTAAGCAGGCTTGAAACTGTCAGAATGGAATTTTCATCCCTTACAATCGACTCCACAATTCTTCTTACTGCAAGAGCTACAGCATAATAAGTAGCACCTTTACGTGATATTATTTCGTATGCTGCATTCTTTACATCTTCAAATATCTCCTTCTTTGAAATGCCGCCTTCGCAACCGCTGCAAGTTCTACAGTATTCATCCATCTGAATGCCTGCAATATTGGTAAGGCTCCAGGTTGCAACTTCACTGTCACCGTGTTCACCTATGATATATGCATGTACATTTCTTGGGTCAATTCCGGCATGATTTCCAAGAAGATATTTAAATCTCGCAGTATCAAGCACTGTACCCGAACCTATAACTCTTTCACTTGGAAATCCAGATAATTTGTATGTAACGTAAGTCAATACATCTACAGGGTTTGTTACTATTAAAAGAATGCAATCTGTATTATATTTAACAATCTCACCTATAATACCTTTAAATATTTCAGTATTCTTATTAACCAGATCCATTCTGGTTTCACCGGGTTTTTGACCGGCTCCGGCAGTTATAATAACAATATCTGCACCTTTTACATCTTTCATTTCACCATTATAAATTCTTACAGGCCTTACAAAAGGCATACCATGGTTTAGATCCATGACTTCGCCTTCCGACTTTTCTGTATTTCTGTCTATAAGAACCAGTTCAGAAACAAGACCGCTCATCATTAACGTCATAGCAGTTGTGGAACCTACAAAACCTGCACCTATTATAGCAACCTTGCTGGAAGTAATCTCATTCATAAAATGCACTCCTTTAAACATAAAAGTAGATTTAAAATGCAAGAATATCAAGATATCTATCGTACTTTCCATATTATATATACCATATTATATTAATTCTAAACGTGTATAAGATAATATTTGAAGTGGTTTGTAATAATATGATAAAATGGCATAGATATAAAAGCATCAACAACTTATAGTTGAATAATAAATAAAAGGTGATATAAATGAATGCAGAAATACTGGCAGTGGGCACTGAGCTTTTAATGGGGCAGATTGCCAATACCAATGCCCAATATATTTCATCCAGGCTTCCGGATGCTGGAATAGGAGTTTTTTATCACAGTGTGGTAGGAGATAATGCTGTAAGGCTGAAAGAATCACTTAAGCTTGCTTTGTCCAGAGCAGATATTGTAATAACAACTGGTGGACTTGGGCCAACGCAGGATGACCTTACAAAGGAAACCATTGCTGAATTGATGGGAAAAAAGCTTGTACTGGATGAGTACAGTGCAAATGAAATAAAGACTTTTTTTGAAAAAATAAACCGTAAAATGGTTGAAAGCAACCTCAAACAGGCTTATATGCCTGAAGGCTGTATTATCATGAGAAATGAACATGGTACAGCACCGGGCTGTATAGTTGAGGCTGATGGTAAAGTAGTAGTTATGCTACCGGGACCTCCAATTGAAATGAAACCAATGTTTGAAAACAGTGTGATGCCTTATTTTATAAGCAAGCTGGAACATAGAATAGTTTCCAGGTTTGTAAGAGTATTTGGAATCGGCGAATCAGAGGTTGAGAGCAGGCTGATGGAGCTTGTCGAAGGCCAGACAAATCCTACAATTGCAACCTATGCAAAGGATGGGGAAGTCACCGTAAGAGTTACTGCCAAATGTGACTTTACTGAAGACGGGGAAAGTTATCTTAGCCCTGTTATAGAAAAAATAAAAGAAAAGCTTGGAATTGCAGTATACTCTACTGAGGGCAAGGACTTGGAACAGGTAGTTGGAGAAATGCTTATCGATAAAAAAATGTCTATAAGCTTTGCAGAATCCTGCACTGGTGGACTTATATCTGCTCATATTACAAACATACCGGGCATTTCAGAAGTCTTTTGCGGAAGTATTGTTTCCTATAGCAATGAAGTTAAGGAAGGACAGCTTGGTGTTAAGCATGAAACACTTGAAAAATATGGTGCGGTGAGCAGTCAGGTTGCTGCTGAAATGGCAGCAGGTGTAAGGCAAAGGCTTGGTACTGATATTGGAGTATCTGTAACGGGAATTGCCGGCCCAGGCGGTGCAACTGCAGAAAAACCTGTAGGTCTTGTTTACGTTGGAATTGCTGATAAGAACGGTGTTCAAACAAAGGAACTAAGACTTTGGGGAAGCAGGGAAAGAATAAGGAAAGTAACAGTTTTAAATGCTCTGGATACTGTCAGACAAAGAATTATAAAATAACAGCAATATAATTCAGGAGGCTGAATTTTGGAAAAGTCAAAAGATAGGAATCTTGCCAGGGCTGCAATTATAGTAATGACTGCAATTGTTCTCAGCAGAATTCTTGGATTTTTAAGGACAACCCTCATAACAAATATTCTTAGTGTAGATGATAAAGATGCAATTTTCATGGCCTTCCAAATTACGGATGTTATGTTTATGCTGCTCATAGGCGGGTCTATATCATCTGTACTTATACCTATGCTTACCCGTTTCATATCAAATGGAGAAGAAAAAGAAGGATGGAAGGCAATCTCGTCGTTTATAAATGTAATGTTTATTGCAATTACCGTGTTATGCGGAATTGGAATCATATTTGCACATCAGCTTATAGATTTGGTAGCTGCAGGATTTGGACCGGCTAAGGCTGAGGTAACAGTGCAGGTCACGCGCATAATGTTTCCGTCTGTTGCGTTTATGATGCTTACAGGACTGGTTAACGGAGTTTCAAATTCATACCGAAGATTTGCTGCAGCTGCATATGGAAGTGTTATTTATAATATTTTATGTATAATAAGTATAATTTTTTTAAGCAGGTATGGTGTAAAGATGGTAGCTGTCGGCATATTGTCCAGTGCGGTACTTTACTTCCTCATACAGCTTATATTTGCATTAAACATTCTTAAATATTACAGGCCAGGTATTCATTTTAGAAACCCCGATTTTAAAAGACTAGTACTGCTTTCAATACCATCATTGCTCGCATCTTCCATATCACAAATAAATATTCTTGTTTCGCAGTCATATAACTCATTTTTTTCTGAAGGAAGCGTAACAGCCCTTAGAAATGCTTCAGACATATGGCAGCTTCCATATGGAATTTTTGCCATGGGACTTGGTGTTGCAATACTGCCTTCGCTGTCTGAAATGCTTATTAAACATGATCTCGATTCATATAAACGTACTCTCACAAAATCTCTTAAGTCCATGCTTCTTGTTATAATTCCTGCCGCCATAGGGCTTGCGGTTATAGGAACACCGGTTGCAAGTGTAATATATAAATGGTCAATCGGAATGAAACCAGCTGCAATATCAACAACAGGACAGATACTTACGTTTTTTACGATTGCATTGGTTTCCCAGTCCATTGTAGCTATCATAAACAGAGCTTATTATGCAAATAATGACACCAAAACACCTCTATATATAGGAGTATTCTCAATAGCGCTGAATGCTCTGTTCTGTTACCTTTTATTTAAGTTAACAAATCTTGATTCGGCAGGTATGGCACTTGCTTATTCAATCTCAAGCGCTGTTTACGCATTCATGATGTTGTTTGTTCTTAATAGAAAAATGGGTGGGTTAAAGCTTAACGTACTGCTTATATTTATAGTAAAAGTTATCGCAGCATCACTCATAATGGCAGTTTTTCTGTTCGCAGCAAAAAACCTTGTACCTGTTGAATTTACACAGACCTTTTCGATTAAAACTAAGGTAATTGAAATATTAATGCTTGGACTGGAAATTGGCACTGGTCTGATAATATTTATGACAGCTGCAATATTAATGAAGGTTGAAGAAGCACTATATCTTTATACTACAGTAATAGGCAAGGTAAAAAGAATATTTCACAGACAGAATGTGAAAGAAATTGGAAAAATGTAAAAAAATGCAAAATGACTATTGACTAAGATAAAAATATAATATATAATTAGAACAGATGTTCGATAACAATTTGGTTAATGGAGGGCGCAAAATAGTATGATTGAAAAGAAAAAGGCTTTAGAAATGGCTTTAGGACAGATAGAAAAGCAGTTTGGAAAAGGTGCTGTAATGAAGTTGGGAGAAAATTCTCATTTAAATGTTGAAGTTATACCAACCGGCGCACTTGGACTTGATATAGCACTTGGGGTTGGCGGTGTTCCCAGGGGAAGAATTGTTGAAATATTCGGACCTGAATCATCCGGTAAAACTACAGTTGCTCTTCATATAGTTGCACAGGCACAGAAGGCAGGGGGAGAGGCTGCATACATAGATGCTGAACATGCTCTTGATCCTGTTTATGCTAAAAACCTTGGTGTAGATATAGATAACCTTATTGTTTCACAGCCTGACACAGGAGAACAAGCTCTTGAAATTGCGGAAGCGCTTGTAAGAAGCGGAGCTATTGATGTTATAGTAATAGACTCAGTTGCTGCTCTTGTTCCAAAGGCTGAAATAGACGGCGAAATGGGAGACGCCCACGTCGGACTTCAGGCAAGACTTATGTCACAGGCATTAAGAAAGCTTGCCGGTGTAATAAGCAAATCAAAGACAACTGCAATCTTTATTAACCAGCTTCGTGAAAAAGTAGGTATAATGTTTGGAAACCCTGAAACTACACCAGGAGGAAGAGCACTAAAATTCTATTCTTCGGTAAGACTTGACATAAGAAGGATTGAATCAATTAAGCAGGGTACAGAGATTGTAGGAAACAGGACAAAGGCTAAAGTTGTTAAAAACAAAGTTGCACCTCCATTTAAAGAAGCTGAATTTGATATCGTTTATGGGCAGGGTATCTCCAGAGAAGGCAGTATTCTTGATATTGCTGTTAATCACGATATCGTTAATAAGAGCGGAGCGTGGTTCTCATATAATGGCCAGAGAATAGGCCAGGGAAGAGAAAATGTTAAGCAGTTCCTTAAGGAAAATGCTGATATAACAAATGAAATAGAAGCTAAAGTAAGGGAAATCTTTAACCAGTCAATTCTTAAAAATATGAATCAACAGGCAGTCAGTGTTGATGAAGAAGATGAAGATGAATTGGATATCTAATACAATAAGCTATTAACAAGATAATTCTTTATGGCGGGCAATTAAAGCTTATTTATAATTTATATGATAAAATATTTTCATAGCTGACAAGGAGAAAAAATGGTAATTACATCTGTGGAGAAGCATAAAAATGGTAAGTATATGGTATATGTTGATGGACGATATTCTTTTTCAATAGATGAAGAAGCCTATATATCAATGAATTTTTATGATAAATCCATTATTACCGAAGAAGAGATCAGCTATATTAAAAATACTTTAAACTACAGGGCTGCAAAAGCCAAATCAATAAATTATCTTTCACTAAGGATACGCAGTGAAAAGGAAGTACTGTTAAAACTTACAGAAGACGGATATTCACATGATACAGCAGAAAAGGTAATAGAAGAATTGAAGTCAATGGGGTACATTAACGACCGTCTGTATGCTCAAAAGTTTGTTTATGACAGAAGCAAACTTAAACCCATGTCAAAAAAGATGCTGGCTATCGAATTACAGCGCAAAGGCGTATTATCAGATATCATAACTGAAATAATAGATGATATGGATATAGATGAATATTCGGTAGCCGAAGGTTTGGTAAGGAAAAAGTTTGGAAAGTATAACTTAAAAGATGAAAAGATAATAAAACGTATATATTCGTTTCTTCACCACAGGGGTTATGATTTCGAATTTATACAGCAGCTCATTAACAATATAAATAGGGTGGGTTAACTGTATTAAATAAATAGGCAGCAAGGAAAATTTCTTTATGAAATTTTATTTTAATGAAAAGACACGCACCTTTATAACACGTGCTGTTGTGTCCTTTATCCTGTTTGTGTTCTGTCTATTGCTTTTATACGTTGGCGATGTTAACAACGAAAACAAAAACACCGCCTATATTAGTCACGCAGAAAAAACAACACTCTCTAAAGTGACAAACAAAAAAGCTGATGTTCTAGATAATCAGGCTGTTCAAAATGAAACTACGGCTAGACAAAAGAGTATTGACCTTTCTATTAATTCCGGAGCTTCAACTTCAATAAATTATAACAACTCTTTAAACGAGTCTGAAAAAGCAAGTGATATTCCACAATCTATAAAGCAGAACTATGAATACAATCAAACCAGTGATACCTCTCTGATTCCCACCATTGAACTTAAGAAGGAAGGAGGGGTTACAATTATTTATTATCACGCTATTAATGATGTAGTAAGCGGTATTGAAGAGCTTTTTGTAACTCCTGCCGCTTTCGACAGCCAAATGGCATATCTTAAGGATAACGGATATACTTCCATTACATTTGACGAAATAGATAACACTGAAAATATCAAAAAACCTGTAATCATTACCTTTGATGATGGTTATGAAGACAATTATACAAATGCATATCCAATACTAAAAAAATATGGTTTTAAAGCAACTATCTTTTTATGTTCCAGTGTAATTGACAAGCCAGCTTACCTTAAAACTCCGCAAATACAGGAAATGAGTGATATAATCAGTTTTCAGAGTCACACTGTTACACATCCGAATCTTAATAAACTTAAACCTGAAGAACTGGATAGGGAACTATCCGAATCTAAGAATGTCCTGGAGCAATTAACTCAACAGCAAGTAAATGTACTTGCTTATCCAACAGGCTACTATAATCAAAAAGTTATAAATGCAGTCTCAAAGTATTACAAATATGCGGTTACTACAGAAAAAGGTTTTTATTATAAGGGTGATAATCCATATACTTTAAAAAGGATTTATGTGCCTAGAAAGTTGACATTGGAAGAGTTTAAATTAAAAATAAGCTAAAAGGAAACTAAGTCAAAAAATTATATAATACAAATTATCAGATAACAAATTCCTGATACAACCACGGCAGCTGCAGCTGAAATAATAGTTCCGGCACCAAGACCGCCCTTAAGATGAAACTTATAATCTTTATAAGCCGGATTTCCTTCTGAACCTGGAATAATTAGAAAATTAGGCGTTATAGTACAAAAAAGAAGCCAATCCATTATAAATATGTCAAATATATTCCATGTCCACATAATTATGAAACAATGCCCTAATAAGGTTAAATAGCTGGGGTTAAGATCTATATATGAGTGAATTACTGTCCAAAATACATATGTAAACAGTATAAGCATCATTGGAATTGCTAACAGCTTAAACTTTCTTTGCTCCTCTGGGGTTTTGGCAGGGACAGTTTTCTTGATTTCAGGCGGATAGTTGTGAAGCTGATATCTGGGGTTTAAATATATCATAAAAAGTATCATTGCTCCGAATAAAATTGAGAATATTAAACCATCCAGCAGTGCTCTTTCAAATAACATAATAACCTCCATGTCCCCAATGTGCCAAATGAATCGTCCCATTGGGCACTCAAAAAGTGTATAAGCACTTTTTTATGGGGTTAAATTTATTTTTATTGCACCTGCCATTGTTTCACAAATGGTAGATGTGCATTAGCTCTCAGACTAAAGTCTTTCAAGCTAACTCCTCCTATAAACTAAAATAATGTTAATTAATTGATTTTATACTAAGCAGCATGGTGCTTGAGTACATTTCTATGCTTTCAACAGTAAGTCCATAGTTATTCAAATACCTTTCCCAATCTATTTTAAGAAAGTCTCTAAAGCCTTTTGGCTCTAATAGATAGGGAAATAACATAAAAATTAATCGCCCCGGCAGTTTTTTAGGTTTACTCCAATCAATTATATAAAGCTTTCCGGTAGGCTTAAGTTTTGATGTCATTTGGCAAATAACCGAATCCATTATATCCTTAGGCATTTCATGAAGGGATAGGGAAGTTGTTACTACGTCAAATTGTTCTTTAATATCAATGTTTGTCGCATCCATCTCAATAAGTTCTATATTAGAAAGCTTTTTTCTTAAAATCTTATTGCTGGCTACCGTTAACATGTCAGGAGACAGGTCAATACCAAGAATCTTATGTCTGGCGTTTTCTTGAGCTATAGCTATTGATGTATTTGCAGTTCCGCAGCATACATCAAGGATCGATAAATCCTTATTTGATAACTTCTTTGCAAGTGCCAGCCGGGGATTAGAGCTTTTTTTAGGAAAACATATCACATCCATAAGATCATAGACTTTTGCCAGAATCTTATACATCAACTTTTCTTTTTTACGATAATCTTTCATGATGTAACCTCACTTAAATAGAATGTATCTTGCAGTCTGTTTCATATACTTTATGTAACTATCTCCAAATGTTGATTTTAGGTGCATTTCCTCTTTAAGAATAAGATTGTGTATTGCAACTATATTAACTATTGCTACTAAAGCAGTGACTAAGCCGGGGTAAATAGCAGCTACCCCTATAAACATCAGATCGAATCCAACAAATGCTGGGTTTCTGCTGTATCTATAAATTGATGTGGTTATAAGCTTGGTTTGTGTTGATTTATCGATGCCTACACGCCACGAAGTTTTCATGGAGATCATTGCAGTTATAAATATTAAAACTCCAGCTAATGTTGTTATTACACCAGCATAATTTATAAGAATGCTTGTTTTTAAAGGAATGATAATTGACACAATTTTTGTTTCAAATAATGATAATAACAGCCACATAAAACCCCATATAAAAGTACTGATTTTGACTAAAATTTCTGCTTTGTGTATATTACTTTCTTTTCCGGCTTTTCCAAGGACATTGGCAGAAATTCTGTCCTTTCTGTATAGGATAATAAGCTTGGTTATGTAAGATGAAAAGAATATTATAAATAAAAATAAAGAGAAGATATTAATCATTTTCAATTGTTTCACCTCACGATATAGATATATGAACAACTATTCATATAACAATTATATAGTGTACTTAAAATTTAGTCAAGAGAACCAAGTAAAAAACTGCCACGGAATTGACCGTGGCAGCTAAAGGATTACAAAGAATTACTTATCTATTTTTATTTTCCAGGGCCCTTTTTTAGCAATTTCTATATTACTTACATTTACAACTTTTGTTTTTTCACCCGGGCTGTATGCAAAATCAGTAGTTTGCATTAGACTATACGGAAATGCATTGTTATCCCACTGGTACCTGATGCAATCATCCATATCAAATTTTGTTATATAACTATTATCATTATTATTAATGTTCATATCCCAATATAACCTAATCTGATTATTATCTATTTTCTCTACCTTTTTTAAAATTACGGTATTGCCTTGAATCATAATTTTTTTGTTGAGATCCATTGAACTTTTTTCTGGGATATCAACTTCAAAATTTGTCACTTGAGTAGGTTTTTTGTATAAAAGCCTTATTTCAGGTATAGTAACAGTTAATGATTTGGCATTTGGGTTTGTATTAACTATATTTAATTCATTAATGCAGTTTAGTCTGTTAATAGAATCAAATAAAACATTGTAATTGTTACCAATATCATCAGAAGCACTTATTAAGCTCTTTTCAAGTCCATATGATGTAACTTCATAAGTATTATCCAAAGGAGTGAAAAGTTTAACATTTATATTATCATTTGTATTTTTTGGAACAGCAATAATGTTGATGCCATTTTTAGTGTCGGATGGTCCAAGTTCAGCGAACGAATTATAGTCTTTGGATTTTGTAAGATTCAAGCTTATTGAGGATTTTCCATCATTATCAAAGATTATTTGTAATGACCTAGGATCCTTTATGTTTCCTGTATAATTAAATAGTCCAATTAAACTGCCGCCTCCAACACCATAAGAAGAAGTGTTTTTTGTAAGTTTATTACCCATAGCATCTTTTATAGTTATGCTGTTTATAAAGCTTTCAGCAGCAGTAGTGTTTGCAGAAACCTCACCAGAAAACTTATCATATCCAGTTACAGAAAGGTAAAATGAAGCTGATTTGTTATCAACTGTCATTCCTGTAATATCAATCTTTTTGTTGCCAATAATCTTTTCTACAGGCTGCTCTAATGCATATCTTCCCGTGTTTGAAGGATCATCCTGTAAAAGAGCGCTAAACCCCGGAATGTACCTTATAACACTTTTAATACTTGCTAATGCTGAGGGAGTTGTTGCTACAAATAGAGAGGTAACTGCCAGCAATGCAGCGACTGAAACCTTGAACCTAGTTTTAGTCTTAAGTCTTGGCTTCAAATATAATTCTTTTAAAGTTTGTTCTTTAATATTCTTTTTGAGTTTTTTTGATATGTTGTACTCATACAAGTCAAATTCATAGGCCAAATCAACTATATCCTCTTCATTAATGTAATTTGATAATTTATATTGTTGGAATTTATCATTTTTTTTCATATCTGTTTGCTCCTTTCTAATAATAGGTTTTCATATACATACTTTCTGCATCGCCAAAGCCTGTTTTCAACTGCGTGCTTGCTTAACCGATAGTTTGCAGCTATGTTCTTAATTGATTCTTGAAAGAAATACCTGTCATAAAAAATGCTTCTGTCTTTTTTATTTAATTTGTTTATTATTTCGATAATCTGCTGAAGGTTTTCTTTTGATATAACAATATTTTCAGCATTTTCAACAACTGACTGCGGCATATCATCAATAGAGATTTCATTTTGTTTTTTAAGCTTTCTTAAATAATCAAGAGCCTTATATTTACTGAGAATCAGAAGCCAGGTCCTAACACTGCCTTTTTCAGGATCATATAAAAGACACTTTTCCCATGCGTCTGTAAAAACACAACTTGTACAATCTTCTATGTCCTGATTGTTACCATACCCGTTTAATATTCTGTATATAAGGGAATAAACAGATTTTGAGTATGTATCCATCAGGTATTCAATAGCATTAGCATTTTTTTTTGATAATTGTTCTATAACATTTTGATCTGTAATTTTCATTAAGCCCTCCTGTAACTGATAATTATCACTAACCCTCTGCAAAGGTGTTTCAATAAGTACTACGTAAAGAGACTATGTTTATTCCCAAGAAATACTTAATACAAATTATCATATCAGAAAACATGTTTTTTACATTAATGTAATAGCGTTGAATTTATTATATTGATAGAATAATGGTATTATATACCGTGTAATGAGAAGATAAATATGAGAAGTAATCTTTTGATTGGATTCATTGCAGTGTTTTTTTTGACCATATACAGATGTTCAGACACTAATACAGGTTGATAAAAAGGAAATAAGAACATTGGTAAAAATTTTGTCTTTTATATATAGGAAAACAATCTTGGTTATGTAAGATGAAAAGAATATTATAAATAAAGGTATGGATAAGATATTATTGTATTCAATTGTTTAATCTCACAATATAACATATGAACAACTATTTACGAGATGAATGTATACTGTACTTATAATTAAGTCAAGAGAACCAAATAAAAAACTGCCGGGGAAGCAACCACGGCAGTTGATGGATAACAAAGAATTACTTATCTATTTTTAGTATCCAAGGTCCTTTTTTTACTACTGTTAAATTATCTACATTGAAAACCTTAGTTTTCTCATCAGGATTATAACTAACTTCAAAATACTCTAGCATACCAGTAACAACATTCATTTGCCCCATGCTCACACCATTTACAGAAAATATTTTAATATATTCATTGTTTTTTTCATTTTTGCTCAAATCTACATAAACTCCTAATTTATTATTTTCTAATTTTACTACACGATTTATATATATTGGATGTCCTAAAATTTCTACTTTCTTGTTTAGCTCCATTGACTTGTTTTCAGGAATAGGAAGTTCAAATTTCTCCTTATCTAAAAGTGAATAGCCCATTAATTCAATCTCTGGTATTGTTACTGATAAAGATTTTTGAGGAATATCCTTTAATTCAATATCAAACTCATTAAGAGGTCCTATCCTCGTTTCATGTTCATTGAATTGAATTTTATAACTATTCATATTAGCATCATCAACCTTTATTTTTTCAATTCCATACGAGAATAGCATGTAACTTTTTTGGGGAGGGGATAATAGGGTTATATGTTTTTTATCAAATTTATTTTCTACTATAGCAGTAACACTAATACCATTTTTAACATCAGTTGGACCGAGTTCAGAGTATGAATTATAATCTTTAACCTTTGTAAGGTTTAAATTTATTGATAATTTTTCATTGTTCTGAAAAACTAATTTTATAGATTGGGGGCTTTTGATATCCCCATCAATATAAAATATACCTACTAAACCGTGACCAATACCTGTTTGTGAGGCATGTATTTTATATCTATATCCCTTGGCGTCTATAGCATACATATTTTCTATAAAACTTTGGCTGATAGCAGTTAGAGTACTTTTATCATCAGAGGAAAAGGCATTCCCTGTTATACTCAAGTAAAATGTTGCTGAGTTATTATCAACCATCATACCTTTTATTTTTACTTTATTATCTCCTATGACAGCTTCCACAGGCTTTTCCAATACATATCTTTCTAAGGGTGATGACTCTTCGCTTAAAAGCATATTAAATCCTGGAATATACCTTATAACATTTGCTATACTTGCCATTGCAGAAGGGGTAATAGCAATAAATAAAACGAGTACTGCAAGTAGGGCAGTCAAAGATACTTTTAATATTGATTTTGGCATAAGTTTTGGTTTAAGACTCAATTCATTTAAGGTTTTTGACCTTATTTTGTTTTTAAGCTTTTTTGGCAATTCAAGTTCAAAAAAATCCTGCTCACAAGTTAAATTAAATAACTCTTCGTTATTAACAGAACTACTTATTTCATAATTATTGAAGTTATATATTTTTTTCATAATGATTTACTCCTTTCTGACAAAAAGTTTTCATAAACAAACTTTCTACTTCGCCAAAGCCTGTTTTCAACTGCATGCCTGCTTAACCGGTAGTTTGCAGCTATATTCTCTATTGAGTCTTGAATAAAATATCTGTCATAAAAAATGCTTCTATCTTTTTTATTTAATTTATTTATTATTTCAATTATCTGATGCATATTTTCTTTTGAGATTACTATGCTTTCAGTATTTTCAACAACTGGTTGCTGTAAATTTTCTATAGAGACTTCATTTTGTTTTTTTAGTTTTCTTAAATAATCAAGGGCTTTGTATTTGCTGAGAGTAAGAAGCCAGGATTTAACACTGCCTTTTTCAGGGTTATACAAAAGACACTTTTCCCATGCATCTGCAAAGACACAACTTGTGCAATCTTCTATGTCCTGATTGTTACCATACCCGTTTAATATTCTGTATATAAGGAAATAAACAGATTTTGAGTATGTATCCATCAGGTATTCAATAGCATTAGCATTTTTTTTTGATAATTGTTCTATAACATTTTGATCTGTAATTTTCATTAAGCCCTCCTGTAGCTGATAATTATCACTAACCCTCTGAAAAGTTGTTTCAACAGTACTACGTAAAGAAACCGTATTTATTCCCAAAAAATATTTAATAAAAATTATCATATCAGAAGAAACATTTTTTTTACATTAATTTAATAGCGTTGAATTTATTAAGATTGGTAGTATAATGGTATTATATACCAATAAATAAGAGGATAAATATGAGAAGTAGATTCTTAATTACATTGAAATAAATATACCTCTAAAATAATGTGCAATCTGATTGGCAGGAGGTCGAAATGTATACAAAACAGGATCTTATACAAAACATTTTCGATATCGGCATTAAGCCTGAAGATACCCTTTTGGTTCATTCATCAATGAAATCAATAGGTGAAGTTAAAGGTGGAGCAGACACTGTTCTGGATGCTTTTATGGAGTATATGAAGCCAGGATTGTTGATTTTTCCAACACATACCTGGGAACAAATGAATGCTGACCATAATATATTTAATCCCTTGTATGAGCCATCCTGTATAGGTGTTCTTTCAAATCTTTTTATGAGACGAACAGAGGTTATACGTTCGTGGCATCCAACGCATTCTGTTGCAGCAATTGGAAAGGATTCAAAGGAGTACGTCAGCGGAGAGGAAAACTGGGATACACCCTGCGCAAGAAAAGGCTGCTGGGGAAAGCTGTATGACAGAAAAGCAAAGATTCTTTTTCTTGGCTGCAGTTTAAGAAATAACACATTGCTTCATGGTGTTGAGGAGTGGAACGGTATAAAGAACAGGTTTACAGAAAAACCTAGAGCCTATAAAATTGTGACACCTGATGGGAGGCTAATTGAAAGGCCTGTATATGGACATTATTGTCCAACCTGTGATGATATTTCAAAGAATTATATTAAGATGGAAGCACCTTTTTTATACAATGGAATTGCCAGAATAGGGTTTATTGGCGATGCAGTTTGCACATTGTGTGACGCAGTTGGAATGGTTGAACTTACAACTAATTATCTTAAGATAAAACCTGACCTCTTTGGAGATTTTTCACCTGTGCCTCAGCATTGGTACAGGAAACAGGCTAAGGCAGAATAGTTTACAAAAAAAAGGCCGGAGAACCGGCCTTTAAATATACTCATTAGCCGATCTGTTTCTTAAACTCAGCGGTCAATGCCGGAAGAATCTCAAGAACATCACCTACAACACCATAAGTTGCAACCTTGAAAATAGGTGCTTCAGGATTGTTATTTATCGCTATGATTGTATCGGAAGAAGACATACCGGCAAGATGCTGAACTGAGCCAGATATTCCGCAGGCAATATAAACCTTTGGACCAACGGTTTTTCCTGTTTGGCCGACCTGATGACTGTAATCTATCCAGCCTGCATCAACAACAGCACGTGAAGCTCCTACAGCAGCACCAAGAACCCTTGCAAGCTCTTCAACATACTTAATATTCTTAGGATCACCAATACCTCTTCCTGCTGAAACAATAATATCCGCTTCGGTCAGATTGACCACCTCGCAAAGGTTATTAACAACTTCCTTAACCTTTATTTTTGTTTCACCTGGAATGATTACATCCGGTTTTATTATTTCACCATTTCTTTTATAATCGGGTTCAATTGCTTTCATAACCTTCGGTCTGACAGTAGACATCTGAGGTCTGTGGTTAGGACAAATAATTGTTGCCATAAGGTTTCCGCCAAAAGCAGGTCTTGTCTGAAGAAGAATTCTTTTTTCAGTATCAATTTCAAGGCTTGTACAGTCTGCAGTAAGCCCAGTATTTAACCTTGAAGAAACTCTCGGAGCAAGAGAACGACCGTATGTTGTTGCTCCCATCAGCACTATTTCAGGCTTATAGGTTTTAATAAGCTGAACAAAAATATCAGAATATGTCTCATCATTAAAATCTTTAAGGGAAGGGTGGTCAACTAAATAAACATTATCTGCGCCATGAGCTATAAGTGTCCTTGCAGCATCTTCAATGTTTTCGCCAAAAATAACTGCTGACAGCTGAACACCCAATTGCGATGCAAGCTTTGTGCCTTCGCCCAGCAATTCAAGTGCAACATTTGAAGGAGTGCCGTTCTTTTGTTCTCCAAAAACCCAGACTCCCTTATATGAAGATAAATCATCTGAAACGGTTTCTTGATCTTTAGTAAGGTCAATAGCGTTGAATTTGCAGGAAGAAACACATGCACCGCATAGTGTACAGCTTTCAAGAATTGAAGCCTTTTTATCTTCAACCTTGATAGCTCCGAATGGACATCCGCCGATACAAACCTTACAGCCTATACACTTATCTAATAAAATTCTTATACTGGCCATTATTATTACCCCCAATAGCTTATTTACAGACCTTAAACTGCATATGCATAAGTTTACCTACAAGCTTTTCCGCTTGTTCCACAGGTGTTCCTTCAATCATTTCACTACTGACTTCGTGTATAGGAACAAAGGTTTTTACAACCTGAGTGGGTGATCCCTTAAGACCGCAGCGGGTTGAATCTGCGTTTATATCTTCAGCATTCATTGTGTTTATAACTGCTTTTTTTGCCTTCATCATTCCTTTTAATGAAGGAAGACGGGGTTCATTAATCTCTTTTACTACTGTAATAAGAGCAGGGAGAGGCATTTCAATTACTTCATAGCCATCATCGGTAAGACGCTGACATCTTATATGGTTTTCATTTATTTCTTCAATTTTTCTTACATAGGTTGTATGAGGAATTCCAAGCTTCTCTGCAAGGCTTGGACCTACCTGGGCTGTATCGCCGTCGGTAGCCTGTTTGCCGCATATTATAAGATCAGTGCCGCCTAGTTTTTTAATTCCCATAGAAAGGGTATAGGAGGTGGCAAGAGAATCTGCACCTGCGAAAGCTCTGTCACTTAAAAGGGCAGTATCATCAGCGCCCAGTGTAATAGTTTCCTTAAGAGCATCGCATACAGAATTGGGTCCCATACTCATTACAGTGACCTTTCCGCCAAGTTTATCCCTTATTCTCAGTGCTTCTTCCAAAGCATACATATCAAAAGGATTTATAATAGACTCAACACCTTCCCTTATTATGGTGTTGGTTTCCTTGTTCATTTTAACTTCTGTTGTTGAGGGAACTTGCTTGATACAAACTACAATGTTCAACATTCTCACTCCAATCAATTTATTATAATGATTACGTGGTAGATTGATTTTTGGAAAGAACATATGTGGAGGGATTGTAGAGCCTGTTAATCTGAGCGAAGATCAGCAAATTCACTGTTTGAGATGAATGGTAACCTAATATTTGATTAAAATATCATTCATCGAGTTTGAATTTGCCTGAGCTGAATTTACAGGCTATAAATCCTGTAACATCTAATTCTTGCAAAAAATCAATCTACCAGGTTTATTTTTATCTTACATTATATAAAGGAGTAGGGATTAAAGCCAGGCTTTAATCCCATATTATTAAAATATATATTTACTTAGTTGAAAGTTCTTTTATTAATTCCAGGGCAATAACATTTCTCTGGATCTGATTTGTACCTTCGTAAATCTGTGTTATTTTTGCATCTCTCATCCTTTTCTCAACAGGGTATTCTTTCATATAACCATAACCGCCCATTATTTGTACAGCATCTACGGTAACCTTCATAGCTGTATCTGATGCCATAACCTTAGACATGGCAGATTCTTTGGAGAAATTTTTAGCACCACTGTCAATATACTTACAAGTCTGGTACACAAGAGCTCTTGAAGCCTCTATCTGTATTGCCATATCTGCAAGCATATGCTGAATTGCCTGGAAGGAGGATATTGCCTGACCGAATTGAACCCTTTCCCTTGAATACTTTAATGCTGCTTCAAAGGAACCCTGTGCTATTCCCAAAGCTTGTGCCGCAACACCAGGTCTTGTCCTGTCAAGAGTTTTCATTGCAACTATGAAACCCATGCCTTCCTTTGAAAGAAGATTTTCTTTGGGTATTCTGCAATTAGTAAACACAAGCTCTCTTGTTGCAGAAGCTCGTATACCCATTTTGTTTTCCTTTTTCCCATATGTAAAACCAGGGGTATCTTTCTCAACAATAAATGCTGAAAAACCTCTTGCTCCCTTAGATCTGTTGGTACACGCCACAACAGTGTAAATATCTGCTTCGCCACCATTTGTTATCCACTGCTTTGTACCGTTTAACACATATTCATCACCATCTAATACAGCAGTAGTTTGGATACCGGCAGCATCACTGCCTGCATCAGCTTCTGTAAGACCAAAGGCAGCTATTTTTTCACCTGATGCGATTCCGGGAAGGTATTTCTTTTTCTGTTCCTCATTACCAAAGAGAATAATAGGGAAGGTTCCAAGACCTGTACCGGCAAAAGCAAGTGAAATTCCTCCACATGCTCTGCTTAGCTGTTCAACAACCAGTGACATCTCAAACACACCGCCGCCAAGTCCGCCATATTCTTCAGGAATATAAACACCGCAAAGGTCTGAGTCTGCAAGAACCTTCATAATGTCTCGCGGAAATATTCCTTTCTCGTCATATTCAATTGCAACAGGGGCAATCTTTTCATCGGCAATTTTGGCTGACAGTTCTTTAATCATTTGCTGTTCTTCTGTTAAGAAATAGTCCATTCTTTTGCACTCTCCTTAAAGTTTTTTGAAATGATTCTGTTAAGATTTGAACTGTAAATAAATGAAAGTAATAGATGATTATAGATATATAACCAAAGTATATAATAAATTTTTTTTCAATGCAATAACGATGGATATCAGTTTTTAACAGGAAGATAATTAAAAGTTGATAAATCAGTTGATAACTCTTATTTTAAAGGAGGACTGTGGTATAATAAGCATGAATACTTCTAATTGTAAAAGGTGGTAATGAATGAAGTTTTTATTCTTAACAGATTCACATATAAAAAGCAATTGTCCCGAAAACAGAAAGGATAATTATCACCAAACGGTTGTAAATAAGCTGAATGAGATTGTATCAATTTCAAAAGAAGAAAATGTCGACTATATACTTCATGGCGGTGATTGGTATGACAGGCCTTATTTTGACAAACCACTATCCGACGAAATCGCTGAAATAATTAAAAACTTTGAAAAACCTGTTTATACCATTTATGGAAACCATGATATTTATGGTGCCAGCCCTATGACTCTAAAGGGAACAATGCTTGGTGTACTTATAGAGAAAAATTTAGTTCGACTTATATCAAATGATGAAATTATTTTTCTAAAAGAAGATGGATTAATTGTTCAGCTCACAGGAAAATCTTACAAGTATGGTATGGACTTGGTACAAAACAGAGAAAAGTATTATATTGTTGAAAAGGATGAAAAAGCTGATTACGCAATTCATATGGTTCATGGGATGCTTATAAACAGACCGTTTCCGCTGGGAATACCATTTACATTAATCAACGAAATTACTGAAACGGGTGCTGACATTACATTGTCAGGACATTATCACAGCGGTTACGGAATAATTAACATGGGCAACAGGTGTTTTGCCAATCCTGGAAGTATAGTAAGAATTATAAACTACCGGAGTGAACTTAGCAGAATACCAAAAATAATTATAATTGATATAAAGGAAGCTATAAACATCAGACAGATAGAGCTTAAAAATGTCATCCCTGGTCCTGATGTACTCGATGAACAAAAATTGATATTTGACTGATTTGAATATTAACAAAATGCTTATTTTATAGTAGTATAAGCAATATATAAATAGTAATATAAGAAATATGCATTATAGATTAATTATAAGTATATACATTATTAAAACGAGGATGAAGACAATTGAAAAAAAAGGTTGGAGTAGTGTCACTTGGATGTCCCAAAAACCTTGTGGACACCGAAATAATGCTTGGAATACTTAACGGGGATGAATTTGAAACAACAAATAATGAAGATGAAGCGCAGATAATTATTATAAACACCTGTGGCTTTATAGAGTCAGCAAAGAAAGAATCAATAGAAACAATTCTTGAAATGGCAAAATATAAATCATCCAATTGTGAGCTTCTAATAGTAACCGGATGCCTTGCTGAACGGTACAAAGAGGATATATTAAATGAAATTCCCGAAGTGGATGCAGTTGCCGGCGTTGGAAATTATGAAGAGATTGCAGAAATAATAAGTGAGGCCTATAAGGGGATTAAGGTTGCAAAATACGGTAAGCTTTCGGAGAAAGCATATCTTGAGAACAAAAGAGTACTTTCAACTAAAAATGGTTTTGCTTATTTAAAGATAGCCGAAGGCTGTGATAACTGCTGTACGTACTGTATTATTCCAAAATTAAGGGGAAGCTATAGAAGCAGATTGATTGAGGATATTGTAAAGGAAGCTGCCTGGCTTGCAGAGGCAGGGGTAAAGGAAGTTATACTTGTTGCACAGGATACAACAAGGTATGGAAGTGATATATATAAGGAAAAGAAGCTTGTTGAACTAATTCATAAGGTATCACAAATAGACGGAATTGAGTCAATAAGGCTGCTTTATTGTTATCCTGAGGAAATTGATGAAGCCTTGATAAATGAGCTTGCAAACAATGATAAACTGTGCAAATACATTGATATACCAATTCAGCATATAAGTGACAGTGTATTGAAAATGATGGGACGTCGAACAACCTCAAAGGATATAGAAGACCTCTTGGTTAAGCTCAGAGAAAGAGTTCCGGGAATAATATTAAGAACTTCATTAATTGTCGGTTTTCCGGGTGAAACACAAGAGGATTTTGAAAAATTATTTAACTTTGTTAACGATTTTTCATTTGACAGGATGGGAGTTTTTATTTATTCTAAAGAAGAAGGAACTCCTGCAGCCAAGCTGAAAATGCAAATACCAAAACGAATTAAGGAAATCAGACAAAAAAAGCTTTTGGTACTTCAAAATGAAATAAGCCGTAAAAAGAATACTGAAAGGCTGGGCAAGGTTTATAAAACTCTTGTTGAAGGGGTTGCTGAAGACGGAATATTTTATTATGGAAGATGCTATGCGGAAGCTCCTGATATAGACGGACTTATTTATTTTACCAGCCGGGAGCCCATTGCTATTGGAAATTATGTTATAGTTAAAATACTTGATATTGATGACTACGACTTGATAGGAGAGGTTATCGATGAATCTGCCGAATAAACTTACAATATCGAGAATAATTCTAGTACCTATATTCATGCTGTTTATAATGCCGTTTCCAAGTTGGGTACTTGACAGCAGCTTTTTAAGCTTTATACACCCTGAGCTTGTTTCAATAAACAAGTTTATACTGGATTACGGAAATTATATCGGTGCAATAATATTTATTCTTGCAGCAAGCACTGACAAGATTGACGGATATATTGCACGCAAACGCAAGCAGGTAACAAAGCTTGGAATTTTCCTTGACCCAATTGCAGATAAGCTGCTAATAACTGCTGCTTTGATTGCACTGGTACAAAGGTATGAAATGACAGGCAATGGAGTCAGTGGTTGGGCTGCAATGGTTATAATTGCAAGAGAATTCCTTGTTACAGGCTTAAGGCTTGTTGCAGCAGGGGAAGGCAAGATTCTTGCTGCAGGTAAATGGGGTAAAATAAAAATGGTTGCCCAGACAATCGCTGTTGCATCATCACTGTTAAACAATTTTCCATTTGCACAGATCAAAGGTATGCAGGATTTCCATTTTGACAGATACTCAATGATAATAGCAATAATAATTACTATATATTCTTTGTTTGATTACTTTTATAAAAACAGAGAAGTTCTTAAAATTCAGGACAGATAATTCAAGCCCAAGAGCCGTACACTTTGTACGGCTTTTTTGATTTAGCAGAATGTGGCTTTTGAAGCTTTTTTTTCGAATCCTAACAGAAAATGTTGCATATAATTTTATTATATAATATACTATTAACAGCAATAATTAGTATCAGGTCATAATTATAAATTTGTAATTACTTACAGGAAGTAAACACGGCGAGGTGTTAATCATGAGCAGAACATCCTTTCTAAAAAAGGAAAGGCAAAGCGTTCTTGTTGAAAAAATTAAGGAAGATCCATTTTTAACGGATGAAGAGCTTGCCGAAATCTTTTCTGTGAGTGTACCTACAATAAGGCTTGACAGGCTGGAACTTGGAATACCGGAACTAAGGGAAAGAATTAAAAATGTTGCCGCAAACAGTTACAGCAAAGTAAAAACTCTTAAAAGCAAGGAAATTGTAGGCGAACTTGTAGATATTAAACTTGGTGTCAGCGGAATATCCATTCTCGAAACAGGGGATGGGATGACCTTTGAAAAAACAAAGATTGTAAGAGGCCATTTTATATATTCTCTGGCTGAATCACTGGCAATTGCTGTAATTGATGCTCAGGTTGCACTGGTCGGTGTTGCAAATGTTAAGTACAAGACACCTGTTTATGCAGGCAGCAAACTTATTGCAAAAGCTGAAGTTCGCAAAGTAAGAGGAAGCAATTATTTTGTATGGGTGAAAATAGCAGAAAAACAATATGAAGTATTCAGAGGGAAATTTATTCTTGTTTCCCTTGAAAAAATTCAGAAAACATAGTAATTTATATTAGTAAAAAGTATTATATACTTAGATTAATACCTTCTATAAATAAACTTTTAGGAGTGAATACCTTGCGTATACTAATAGATGCTATGGGCGGAGATAATGCACCGCATGAAATAGTAAAGGGTTCTGTAGATGCCTTAAGGGAAGGCGAAGGTTATAGCTTGATTCTTATAGGAGATAAACCTCGCATTGAAAGCCTTCTCCCATCAAGAAAACTTGACTACAGCAGAATTGAAATTGTTCACACAACTGAGGTTATAACTAGTGATGATATTCCTGTTAAAGCAATAAGAAGCAAGAAGGATTCCTCAATGGTTGTAGCTTACAATATGCTTAAGAACAAAAGCGGCGATGTAATGCTATCAGCAGGCAATACCGGTGCTATGATGGCCGGAGCATTATTTATACTCGGAAGGATCGATGGTGTTGACAGGCCGGCGTTAGCTCCTGTTATGCCAACAAAAAACGGCGGTGCAATGTTAATAGACGCAGGATTGAACACAGTTTGCAAGCCTATAAACTACGTACAGTTTGCCAAAATCGGTTCTATATATATGAAGGAAGCTTTTAAAATAGAAAATCCTAAAGTAGGCCTGCTTAATGTCGGTACTGAACAGAGAAAAGGAAATGAAATCATTAAACAAGCTTATTCTATGCTGTCCGCTGCAGATATAAATTTCATTGGAAATATCGAAGGAAGCGACCTCCCTGCTGGAAATGTGGATGTTGCAGTTTGTGATGGTTTCGTAGGAAATGTACTTTTGAAATTCCTTGAAGGTGTTGGACCGTTTATATTTACTAATTTGAATGAGGTTTATTCTAAAAATATTATTTCCAAGCTTTCATATCTTGCGGTAAAGGATAAGCTCAGAAGATTTAAGAAGAAGCTTGATCCTGTTGAATATGGTGCAACACCGATATTAGGTGTTGAAGGTCTCGTATTCAAGGGCCACGGAAATTCAAAATCTAAAGCTATTAAGAATGCAATTGTTAAAGCATGTAAGTTTGCAAGAACTACAGTTATAGAACAGATAAGAGAAGAATTTAAAAATCTGGAGGTAGAGAAACTTGGGATCGAAAGTTGAGGCAGTTGGCATACTTGGGTTGGGAAAGTATTTGCCTGAAAAGGTCCTTACAAATTTTGACCTTGAGAAAATGGTTGATACATCAGATGATTGGATAACCAAAAGAACAGGTATTAAAGAAAGAAGAATACTTGAAGAAGGTACTCCTTCATATGAAATGGGAATAAAAGCAGCTGAGCAGGCAATTAAGGACGCAGGAATAACCGCTGAAGATGTAGATCTGATTATTGTAACAACAGCAAATCCTGATTACCTTACTCCATCAACATCCTGTATAATTCAGGGTAAAATAAACGCCAAAAAAGCTGCGGCAATTGATATAAACTGTGCATGCCCCGGTTTTATATATGGTGTAACAATAGGACAGCAGTTCATAATGGCAGGTACATATAAATATGTTCTTGTTGTAAGCTGTGAAGTAATGTCAAGAGTGACAGACTGGGAAGACAGGGCAACCTGTATACTGTTTGGAGACGGTGCAGGTGCAGCGTTATTGGGACCTGTTGAAAAGGGATACGGAATTATATCAACAGATTTGGGTGCAGACGGTGCGGCAGGAAGAAACATAACCATACCATGTACATATTTAAATGATGAAGACAAAGAAAAAAGAATACATGAAAATAAACAAGTTTTATGGATGGATGGAAGCGAAGTCTTCAAATTTGCCGTAAAGACAATGGAAGGCGCTACCACCAGAGTTGTAGAGGATGCAGGCCTTAAAATGGAAGATATAGATATGATAGTTCCGCATCAGGCAAACATGAGAATAATTGATGGAGCTATTAAAAGGCTTAACGTACCCAAGGAGAAAGTGTATGTGAATCTTGACAGGTACGGCAATATATCATCTGCATCAATACCGGTAGCATTAAGCGAAGTTGTAGACAAAGGTCTTATAAAAAAAGGCAGCTATGTTGCAATTACAGGCTTTGGCGGAGGACTTAACTGGGCTTCGGTATTATTAAAATGGGCAAAATAAAATCCATAATGAGGTGAAAGAATGGGAAAAATCGCATTTATATTTGCAGGACAGGGCGCACAGCATGTAGGAATGGGAAAAGAAATTGCAGAAGCATACAAGTCTGCTGATCAGATTTTTGATCAGGCAACAGAAGCACTTGGATTCGATGTTAAAAAAATGATTTTTGAAGGTGACGAGGAAACTCTAAAAATAACTGAAAATACACAGCCTACTATACTTACAGTAAGTATTGCATGTCTTGCACCACTGCTTGAAAAAGGCATCAAGCCAGATGCAGTAGCAGGCTTAAGCCTTGGTGAGTATTCTGCACATGTTGCTGCAGGAACCTTGAACTTCAAGGATGCAGTTGCTCTCGTTAAGAAAAGGGGCAAATACATGCAGGAAACAGTACCTGTTGGTGTAGGAGCGATGGCAGCAATACTGGGACTGCCGAATGAAGTTGTATTTGAATGCTGTAAAGAAGCTTCAGCAGTTGGAATAGTTGAACCTGCAAACCTTAACTGCCCGGGACAGGTAGTTGTTGCAGGAGAGGTAAAGGCTGTTGAAAAAGCAGCGGAGCTTGCAAAGGAAAAGGGAGCAAAACGTTCAATGATGCTGCCTGTAAGTGCACCGTTCCATTGCAGCCTGTTAAAGCCTGCTGGTGAAAAGCTTGCAAAAGAACTTGAAAATATTACGCTTAATGATATGAAGCTGCCTGTAGTAACTAATGTCACTGCAGAATTTATAAATGACAGCAGCAAGGTAAAAGATCTTCTCATAAGACAGGTAAGCAATTCAGTAAGATGGGAAGACTGTGTTAAAGCTATGCTTGAACAAGGTTTTGATACCTTTGTTGAGATAGGTCCGGGTAAAACATTAAGCGGATTTATAAAGAAAATCAATAAAGAGGTAAGAACATTTAATGTTGAAGATGTTGAATCATTAAATGCGACATTAGCAGAACTCGCTTAATTTCGTGTTAACAAATGCAAAAAGGAGGTATGAATAATATGCAATTAAAGGGGAAAACTGCTGTAGTAACAGGCTCCGGAAGGGGACTTGGAAAAACTATTGCTTTGAAGCTTGCAAGCATGGGTGCAAATATTGTATTAAATGATATAGCAGCTTCTGACAGCATAGAGGCCACAGCTGAAGAAATGAAGGCAGCAGGCTACAATGTAGCTGTTACCAAAGGTGACGTTAGAAATGAAGAAGACGTAAAGACTATGATTAAAACTGCTCTAGATACATTTGGAAGTCTTGACATCCTGGTCAACAATGCGGGTATAACTCGTGATAAGCCCTTTGCAATGATGTCTGAGGAAGATTGGGATATGGTTTTGGACATTAACCTTAAAGGTGCATTTTTGTGTACAAAAAATGCTGCAAAGGCAATGCTTAAGCAAAGATACGGAAAAATAGTAAACATGGCTTCGGTCGCCGGAACAATGGGAAATAAGGGCCAGGCTAACTATTCATCATCAAAGGCAGGACTTATTGGATTAACAAAAACAACTGCAAAGGAATTTGCATCAAGGAATATTTATTGTAATGCCGTAGCTCCGGGTACTATTGCTACAAAGATGACTGAGGTTTTACCTGAAGACGTTAAAGCAGAATATGTAAAGAACATTCCACTCGGAAGGTTTGGGACTCCTGATGAAGTGGCAAATGTTGTAGCGTTTCTCTGCTCAAGTGATTCTGATTATGTAACAGGTCAGGTAATACATATTGACGGCGGATTGGATATGTAATAATATCTTACTGTGGTATTTCTAAGAAAATGCTGCATAGGAATTATTTATAATTAATTAAGAGCAACCCCCTTTGGAAGGAGGTGAACGTATGGTATTTGAAAAGGTAAAGAAAATTGTTGTTGAACAATTAGGTGTAGAAGAAGAGGATATAGCAATGGAATCTTCTTTCATAGACGACCTTGGCGCAGACTCACTTGATATTGTTGAATTGATTATGGCTTTGGAAGAGGAATTCGACCTCGAAATTCCAGACAGTGAAGCTGAAAAAATTACGACAGTTGGTGATGTTGTCGAGTACATTAAAAGTAACACATAAAAAAAGTCCCTTGCAAGGGACTTTTTTTTGAAAAAATCTAAAGTATTACAATAAAACCTTAAATTTGCTTTGACAAGATAAGGTTAATATATATTTATAAAACAGGAATCATAAATAAATTTATAAGAGCTAAACACAGTTGGAGGTTGAAAAATGAAAAAACGTGTAGTAATAACAGGTACAGGGGTCGTTTCTTCACTCGGGTTAGGTACGCAGCAGTTTTGGAATGCCATTAAGGAAGGTAAATCGGGAATAGATACAATTTCAAGATTTGATGTTTCGAACTTTTCATCAAAGGTAGCTTCAGAGGTAAAAGACTTTGAACCTACAAACTTCATGGATAGAAAAGAAGCAAAAAGAATGGACAGATATAACCAGTTTGCAATAGCTGCAGCTAAAATGGCTGTAGAAGATTCAAAGATTGATCTTGAAAAGATAGACAGAACAAGAGCAGGCGTAATTGTTGGTTCAGGTATAGGAGGAATTGAAACTCTTGAGGATCAGCATGAAACTTATTTAAACAAGGGAGCTGGCAGAGTCAGCCCATTCTTCATACCTATGATGATAGGAAATATGGCTACTGGTCGTATTGCTATAGAATTTGGTTTTAAAGGTTTCAATGAATGTGTTGTTACTGCATGTGCAACATCAAACAATGCAATCGGAGATGCTTTTAAAGTAATTCAGCGCGGAGATGCTGACATAATGATAGCAGGAGGTGCAGAAGCTTCATTAACTCCTTTATCCTTAGCAGGTTTCTGTTCAATGGGTGCAGTGACATCCAATCCTGATCCCAAAACTGCGTGCAGGCCTTTTGATGCTGAAAGAGACGGCTTTGTAATGGCTGAAGGTTCAGGTATAGTTATTCTTGAAGAACTTGAACATGCTATAAGCAGAGGGGCAAACATAATTGCTGAAGTAGTAGGATACGGAAATACAAGCGATGCTTATCATATAACTGCTCCAAGCCCTGAAGGTGAAGGCGGAGTAAGATGCATGAAGATGGCAATAAACGACGCGGGTATTAACCCTGAAGACGTTGGCTATGTTAATGCTCATGGAACTTCAACTCCTTTAAATGATCCTATCGAAACTGCTGTTGTTAAGCAGGTATTCGGAGACCATGCAAAGAAGCTTGCAATGAGTTCCACAAAATCAATGACCGGACATTTACTTGGAGCTGCAGGAGCAGTTGAAGCAATTATAACTTCACTTGCTTTAAAAGAAGGAATTCTGCCTCCAACAATCAATTACAAGACACCTGATGAAAAGTGTGATATTGATTGCGTTCCAAACGTTGCAAGAAAAGCAGATATCAAGTATGCATTATCAAATGCACTTGGATTTGGCGGACATAACGCTACAATTGCACTTAAAAAATATTAATTTTAATTTATAAACATTTAAGGTGAGGCTTTTATAGCCTTACCTTAAATACTTTTCCGGCATTTAGAGTGTATATAAGCTTGATTTAATGTATTTACTCTAAAACTCGGAAAATCTTCATTTATCAAATATATTCGGAGGATGTAATGCATAAATCAATAGAAAACCTTTTGAAGGTTATTACACAATTTGAAGAAAAAATTGGCTACACCTTTAAAGATAAAAATAATATAATACTTGCTCTTACACACAGTTCATTTGCAAATGAGAACAGAGGTGAAGGATTGTCCAGCAATGAACGTCTGGAGTTTCTCGGAGACTCGGTGCTTAACATTGTCACAAGTGAAAACATATATAATATTTATTCAAACCTCGCAGAGGGTGAAATGACCAAACTTCGTGCAAGCCTTGTGTGTGAGGCTTCATTGGTTAACTTTTCAAATGCTGTTGAAATCGGAAAGTATCTGCTTCTGGGCAAGGGGGAAGAGCTAACCGGCGGAAGGACAAGGACTTCAATACTGTCTGATGCCTTTGAGGCTGTTATTGGAGCAATATATAATGACGGTGGAATAGAAAGTGCAAGGAAGTTCATTAACAGCCACATGGAGCCGCTGCTTAAAAAAGGCATCAATTGCGGAAGTTTTGTGGACTTTAAAACTCAGCTTCAGGAAATTGTGCAAAAACAGGGTGAGAAGAAGATAAGCTATGAAATTACGGATCAGAAAGGTCCCGACCATAATAAGCTCTTTATAGTCCAGGTTAAAATAGGCAATCAGGTTATGGGAAAAGGCGAAGGAAAAAGTAAAAAAGAAGCAGAACAAAATGCTGCAGAGGCGGCTGTAAAAAAGTCTTCGGGAAAGTAGGTAATAGTTTTGCCGGATTCCAGAGCGATTATCAGACATAAAATAATACCTGTTTTCATTCCTCATAAAGGCTGCCCATTTGACTGTATATACTGTAATCAGAAGGCTATCAGCGGTCAAACAAAAGATGTAACTGAGGCTGAAGCAAGGGATACAATTGAAGCAAGTCTTAAGACAATTGTACCTGGAGTAAAGGTTGAGATTGCTTTTTTTGGAGGCAGCTTTACTGGCGTGAAAAAGGATTTGCAGATACAGCTGCTTCAGACTGCAAATGAATACATAAAATCTAGTCAGGTAGATTCTATAAGAATATCTACCAGACCAGATTATATAAATAAGGAAATTCTTGATTATCTTAAGGAATTCCATGTAAATACGATTGAACTGGGTGTTCAGAGCTTGGATGAACAGGTTTTAAAAACAAGCTGCAGAGGTCATGGTGTTAATGAGGTAATTACATCATCACAACTTATCAAGTCATATGGTATTACACTTGGGATTCAGACTATGATTGGCCTTCCGGAAGATAACAGTGAAAAAGACATTTTAACAGCAAAAAGAGTTATCGAGCTTAGACCTGAAATCGTAAGAATATATCCCACTCTTGTCATAAGAAACACATACCTTGAAAAGATGTATAAACAAGGGATTTACAATCCATATACATTGGATCAGGCTGTGGAAATTTGCGCTCAGCTTTTGGATCTTTATGAAAATGAGAATATAAATGTTATACGCACAGGCCTCCAGGCTACTGACAATATAAGCGAAGGTGCTGATGTCATTGCTGGCCCTTATCATCCTGCTTTCGGACAAATGGTTGAGTCAAGACGAATGCTAAAAACTATAGAAGAAAAGATAAGGAGCAGCAGTAAAATAACTGATACAGTTACTATTTATTCGGCTCCGGGAAAAATTTCAGATATTGTAGGACAGAAAAAAAGCAATGTATTATATCTAAAAGAAAAATATAAATTCAGAAATATTTATGTTAAGGAAGCCGATTTAAAGAATCAGAATATTATAATTGAGTTTAAATAGATGATAATAAACTAGTTCCCGATTATATCAAAAGGAATATGTGCGCCATTCCTGTGTAAATCTATTCTTTTTAATCTTGTCTGCAAATTTCAGTCTGCCTTTTATAAGCTATATATTTTGTAAAAATATTAAAGGAATAAAATTGTAAAAATTGTTAAAATTTTTATACAAATTAAAAGGAATTTTAAGGGCAATAAAGAATTAGTATGTATGCACAATACCTAAATAATATTCAAAATAAAGTTCGGGGGGTTAAACATGGATGTATTAAAAGTATCAGCCAATTCACAGCCCAAACTGGTAGCAGGCGCATTGGCAGCTGTTCTAAAAGACAGAAGTTACGCTGAAATCCAGGCAGTTGGAGCTGGTGCGGTAAATCAGGCTATAAAAGCTATTGCGATTACAAGAGGATTTGTAGCGCCCAATGGTATAGATCTCGTGACTGTACCGGCTTTTTCAGAAGTAAATATTGATGGAGAAGAACGTACAGCTATCAAGTTCCTTATTGAACCAAGATAAATTGGGAAATACCCAAAATCAAAGACGGTATCACCGTCTTTTTTTAATGCTTAGAATTTTAATGCAAGTACTTTTAATCAGAATATTCGTTTACTGTTCTCTGTCAATATGTTAGAATTATTAGGTTAATATTTATAATTACAACCATCATTCCCATTAAACATAAGGGTTAATGGTTAAATTTACTTTTTATTTTTATGAGGTGTCGTCTTGTACCTTAAAAAGCTTGAAATACAAGGATTTAAATCATTTGCAGAAAAAATCAACCTGGAGTTCAATTCCGGAATTACATCCGTCATAGGTCCAAATGGCAGCGGAAAAAGTAATATTGCAGATGCTGTAAGGTGGGTGCTTGGGGAACAGAGCATTAAAACCCTAAGAGGAAGCAAGATGGAGGATGTAATATTTGCAGGTACTGAAAACAGGAAGGCAATGGGCTTTGCCGAAGTTTCAATCACACTTGATAATTCTGATAATTCACTTCCCATTGAATATTCTGAGGTAACAGTTACAAGAAGGATATTCAGGTCGGGTGAAAGTGAGTACTTTCTGAATAAAACTCAATGCAGACTGAAGGACATAACAGAGTTGTTCCTTGACACAGGCATAGGCAAGGAAGGTTATTCAATAATCGGACAGGGCAGAATTGATGAAATTTTAAGTACAAAGTCGGAAGACAGAAGACATATATTTGAAGAAGCCTCAGGTATTGCTAAGTATAAGATGAGGAAGAATGAAGCTGAAAAGAAGCTTGAATTAACTAGGCAAAACCTTATTCGCATAAATGATATAATTAATGAACTTGAAAATCAGCTTGAACCTCTTCGCCAGCAGTCAGAAACCGCAAGAAAGTTCCTTTCGCTTCGTGAAACCTTAAAAGATATTGAAGTGAATGTTTTCCTAGAAAACATAGGAAGATTCAAGGAAAAACTTGTAGAACTTGACTCACAATATGCAAGTATAAGGGAAAGTATTGATAATGAAAATTCCAAGCTTGAACAGATAACTGTGGACAATGCTGAAAAGACTAATCTTCTAAAAACGCTTGAGGAAAAAATCAATGCTGCCCGTGATGAGTATTATGTCATTGACGGAAATATAGAAAGATGCAATTCGGATATTAAAATAAATGAAGAAAAGCAATTAAACCTTAACAACAATGTTTTAAGGCTTAATACTGAAATAGATGAAATAAACCAGAGGATGGAAAACCTCTCAAAAGACGAGGAAACCAAGCAGAAGAAGATTGATTACCTCAATGAGAGGATGGTTCTGTACACCGGTAAGCTTGAAGAAGCAGAAAAGAAAATGGAAGAGATTCTATCAACACTTGGTGAGACAGAGAGGCATATTGAAGAACTTAAATCGGGTATAATGGACAAGCTGGATATTCAGTCCGACAAAAAAGTTCAGATTAATAATGTAAAAACACATATAGAAATGCTTCGCAAAAGGCAGAATTCTTTGGATAATGAAATAAGAAACCTTATTCTTGACAAGGACAAGGAAGGAATGCTTAAGGAAGATCTTTCAGAAAGCATTCGCAGTGCTAAGGAGCTTATAAAAAAGTCCAGGGAAAGCATTGAAAAAATGAGTCTTGAAAGAGGTAAACTTGACACCAGGCTTGCAGAATTAAGGCAGAACCAGAATAGTATTAATTCAGATATACAGTTCAAGAGTTCCAGAAAAAAAATGCTTCAGGACATGGAAAGAAACCATGAGGGTTATAACCGAAGCGTAAAGTCCATTCTTGCTGCCAGTGAAACTATACCTCAGCTTAAGAACGGAATTCATGGTGCACTTGCACAGCTTATCAAGGTTGATAAAAAATATGAGACCGCTATTGAAATGTCCTTGGGAGGTGCATTACAGAACATTGTAACCTCCACAGAGCAGGATGCTAAATTTGCGATTGAATTCTTAAAGCGCGACAAGCTTGGACGAGCTACATTTCTTCCTGTAAGTGCTGTTAAGGGAAGGTATTTCGATAACCAGACAATTCAGGATTTAAAAAGGATGAGTGGCTTTTGCGGGGTTGCATCTGATCTTGTTGAACACGATTCTCAATATAAAGATATTGTTCTCAGCCTCTTGGGAAAGGTTGCAGTAGTAGAAAATCTTGATTCAGGTATTGTAATAGCTAGAAAATTTGGTTATAGCTTCAGAATAGTGACTGTTGAAGGTGATTTACTGAATGCAGGCGGTTCAATGACTGGCGGAAGCGTTGAAGGCAGAGGAACAGGTATACTTGGCAGAAGCAGGGAAATTGAAGAGCTTCAGACAGCTTTAAAGAACCTTGAGGAGAAGCTCCAGGGTGTTGAAAAAGAAATAAAAGAAGCATCTTCACAAATTGAAGCAGTAATAAACAATATTAATAATGAAGAAAAGCAGTTAAAGGATAACGACCTTATCAGGATGCGTGATGAAAACCACCTTGCTCAGGTTCAGGATAATATAGCCAAATATGAGGCAAAGATAGAAATGCACAAGCAGGAGAAAAACCAACTTGTACGTGAAGAAGCGGATACTGAGAAAGAACTTGAAAAATATAATGAAGAGCTTATAACTATTGAAAATGAGATAGCTAACGCAAAAGAAATTGTTACTGAGTTTCAGGAAAAGCATAAGGAAGGGCAGTCCCAGCGTGATGACCTGCACACTGATATTACAGATTACAAGATATCAGTAAATTCCTTCAAGGAAAGCCTTGATGCAGTCAGAGATGATATGAGCAGAATAAGTGGAGAACGTGAGGCTTCCCAGAAGAATATTGAAAGAAAAACAAACGAAATAAAACGAAACAATGATGAAATAACCTCTCTTAAAGAAAAGAACGAAGGCCTTCTTGTTATGATCAAAGGCTATGAGGAAGGCAGAACAGGGAAAACCTTCGAAATAGACAGGGTTACTGAGGAAAGAAGGGTTATTGAAGAAGAACTGTCGGATATTGTTACAAGGGTACAGGAAATCAACAAGTCAATACTGCTGCTGCAGGAAGACTATAATAGGATTGAAGTTAAAAAGGCAAAGCTTGAATCTGAAATGGAAGTAATACAAAACAGGCTTTGGGATGAGTATGAACTGACTTATAACAATGCGCTTGAGCTTAAGAAGGATGTAGGAAACATAAACCAGGCACAGAAGAGAATCAATGAATTAAAGGCTGAGATAAGAGATCTTGGCGTGGTTAATGTAGCTGCGATTGAGGAATATATTAAAACCAAAGAACGCTATGAATTTATGACAGGACAGCGAAATGACATGGAGCAGGCGGAAGCCAAGCTGTGGAAGGTAATTACAGAAATAACCACAAACATGAAGCAGCAGTTTTTGGAGCAGTTCAAGCTTATAAACGGTAACTTCAACATAGTATTCAAGGAGCTGTTTGGGGGTGGAAGAGCAGAACTCAAGCTTACCGACAGTGAAAATGTCCTTGAGAGCGGTATTGATATTGAGGTACAGCCTCCCGGTAAAAAGCTCCAGAATATGATGCTGCTTTCAGGAGGAGAAAGGGCGTTTACAGCCATAGCACTCTTGTTTGGCATATTAAAGCTGCGTCCGACACCGTTCTGTATACTTGATGAAATTGAGGCAGCGCTGGATGATGCCAACGTTCTTCGTTTTGCACAATACCTTAGGAACTTCTCAAACCAGGTTCAGTTTGTTGTTGTAACACACAGAAAGGGTACAATCGAATCTTCTGATACTTTATACGGCGTAACCATGCAGGAACATGGTATTTCAAAGGTTGTATCAATGAAGCTTAACGAAAAGGCTAGTTAAAAAGCAATTGAGAATTAAAAATTGAGAATTGAGAATGAAAAGACAAGTAAGATAAGAAGGCAATTGAGAATTATAGAGGCAAAAAACATTTAAAAATTGAGAATTAAAACAATAAAGGAAAGTAAACATTTAAAGGAAGTTACAGACAATAAATCTACAGATAATGTTAATTGACAAAGTCATATGAATAAATGATAATGAAATGATATGTTATAGCAATTCTTTACTTTAAGGTTATATAGAAAAGCATTATGGTTATAGCATGATTTATTAAAAATTTGGGTAATTAATAGGAATAAATATTAGAGAATTAATAATTAGTTTTGAAATTCTCAATTATCAATTATCAATTCTCAATTTATACGGAGGTTTTATGGGTTTTTTTGAAAAGCTTAAGGACGGGCTTACTAAAACAAGAAAAGGTATAACCGAAAGGATTGATAAGGTTCTGGTATCCTTCGGTAAGATCGACGAGGATTTATTCGATGAGTTGGAAGAAATTCTTATTACTTCAGACATAGGCATGGATACCTCCATGAAAATAATAAATGACATAAAAGCCAAGGTAAAGCAAAATAAAATTACCAATCCTGCTGAAGTAAAAGGACTTTTGAAGGATGAACTCATGAAAATAATGGAGGGTGAAACAAGCCTTAAGCTTGGCACTACACCTTCAGTTATTGTAATTATAGGTGTAAATGGCGTTGGAAAAACAACCTCAATAGGAAAAATTGCAAACCACCTGAAGCAGCAGGGTAAAAAAGTTATGCTGGCAGCAGCAGACACTTTCAGGGCCGCAGCTATAGAACAGCTTGAAATATGGGCTGACAGGTCTGATGTTGAGATAATAAAGCACAAGGAAGGAGCAGATCCGGCAGCAGTAATATATGATGCAATTGTAGCTGCAAAGGCAAGAAAAGCAGACGTTCTTATTTGTGATACAGCTGGAAGGCTTCATACAAAAAAGAATTTAATGGAGGAATTAAAGAAAATATTCCGTATAATTGAAAGAGAGCTTCCTGGAGCAGATCAGGAAAATCTTCTTGTCCTGGATGCAACAACAGGACAGAATGCTCTTTCTCAGGCAAAGACCTTTGGTGAATTGGTTGATTTGTCAGGAATTGTTTTAACCAAGCTTGATGGCACAGCAAAGGGTGGTATAGTAATAGCAGTTAAATCTGAACTTAGCATACCTATTAAGCTTGTGGGTGTAGGTGAGGGTATGGATGACCTGCAGAAATTTGAACCTAAGGATTTTGTAGATGCATTATTTGATTAATTAATTTAAATTTATTACAAAAGGGGGAATAGAGTTAATGTCATTTAATTTTGGCAATCAGCAGGGTGACGGTGACAATAATTTCAATTTTGGAAACACATTTAACATTAAAGATTTTAAAAAGCCCGACATTAATGTTAAAAAGTTTAAAAAACCGTTTATTATCATTGGAATTATAATTCTTTTCATAATTCTAGCGGTTATTGCAGCAAACATTTATCTGGAAATAATCCAGTACAATGAAATCGGCAATTTATCAAGCATTTATACCACAAACCTGTTATATAAGGTTTTGTTTGGTGTAGTAAGCTTTATATTCATATTTGCTGCATTCAGTGTTACAAATATTTTTATAAACAAGAATATGCGTGTTTACAGAAGTGAAAGCGGACTTGCGGCTAAAAGATATCCGAATTATATTATATCTGCAATACTGGCTTTCATAGGAGCACTTATTTGTCAGGATACATTTTACTCCAAGGCTATAAGCTTTTTGAATTCTGTAGGCTTTGGCAAGGAAGCTCCTGTAGTTGGACAGGACATAGGCTATTATATATTCCAGAGACCTTTTCTGATGGGAATATATGATTTCATATCAACTCTATGGATACTGATAATTGCCTATACTCTTATATACTATGTAATTTCAGTAGTTACAAGTATGGATACAAGTGACGGCTTCAATATTAAAGATTCTAAATACAGAAGACTTATAAGACACAATATAATAAATGTAGCAATTTTCTTTATTATAAAAGCAGTTTCCTATAAGTTCCAAAGAGAAGGAGTATTGTATTCAACTGTAGTAAATACAAATGGAGCAAGCTGGGTTGATGTCAATATATGGCTGAATTACTTTACTGTAGCACCTTTCCTGCTTCTAGCAATTGTAATTGCTGCTTTCTTTTTTGTCTGGAAAGGTAAACTTAAAAGAGCTGCTATAGTAATAGCTGTATTCCCGGTATGCTGGCTGCTTGTGACAATTGGTGCAACCGCTTACCAGTCATTTATTGTAAAACCTAATGAAGTTAAGTATGAAAGCGAATATTTGAAATATAACATGGAGCAGACAAGGGAAGCATATAAAATAGATCAGGTTAAAAGAGCAAATTTCCCTACAATGAAGGAGCTCTCTACAGACATTATAAATAAGAATATAAATACAGTTAACAATATTCGTGTTGTTGACTATCCGTCAACACTCGAAAGTAATACACAGCTGCAAAGCAATACAAACTTTTACAGCTTCCAGGACGGAGATATTATTAACTATAATATTAACGGCAAGGAAATACCTATATTCATAACAGCAAGGGAAATTGACAAAAACAAGCTTCCCGAGAATGCAAACACTTATATTAATAAGAATTTCAAGTATACTCATGGTTATGGAATAGTTATTAATCCTATAAATTCAGTAACATCTCAGGGACAGGTTAATTTTATACTGAATGGTCTTGATATGGTTTCTACTGATAAAAACCTGGTTGTTAAAAAGCCTGGAATATACTATGGAGAACTGACCAAGGATGATGTCATAGTTAAGGCAAACGGACTGAAGGAAATTGATTATGATGGTGTAAGTAAAAGTACCGTTTATGATGGTAAGGGCGGTATAAAGATGAATTTCCTTAATAAGGTTCTGTTTGCATTAAAGAATCAGGATTTGAATATGCTGATTTCAGGGTATATTTCATCGGATTCAAAGCTTCTTATAAACAGGGATATAATTGCAAGAGCACAAAAAGCTGTTCCGTTCCTTAAGGTGGATGAGGATCCGTATATTCTTCTGATGTCTGACGGAAGCCTTAAGTGGGTGCTTGATGCATATACCTATACAGATAAATATCCATATTCACAGAATGCGAGCCAGTACGGAAACTTCAATTATATAAGAAACTCCGTCAAAATCACTATTGATGCTTATGACGGAACTGTTAAATACTATATAATTGATCAGAAGGATCCAATTGTTAAGATGTATGATAAGGCTTATCCAAACTTGTTCAGTAAGGATTCACTTCCCAAGGATGTAGTTTCACATATGAGATATCCAGAATTAATGTTCAAGATTCAGAGTGAAGTGCTTAGGAAGTATCACCTTGACCCCAATACAGGAAGCGAAACTATTCAGACCTTCTACGACAACTCTGATAAGTGGGATATTGCTAAAAGTAATTCGGGTTCGAGCAGCACAGGATCAGCTAATAACAATAATGATTTGACAGACATGGATCCTTACTATAATATGGTTAAGCTTCCAAATGAGAATAACAATGAAGAGCTTGTTCTAATGCGGCCTTTTACACCTTCAAACAAGCACAATATGATTTCATGGCTGGCTGCGAGAAGCAATTCTCTTGAAAATTATGGACAGCTTGTATTATACAATTTCCCAAAGAATAAGAATATTTACGGTCCATACCAGGTCGAAGGTAAAATCAATCAGATTGACCAAGTATCAAAGGACAAAACTCTGTGGGGACAGGGCGGATCTAACGTTTATATGGGAAATCTTCTGGTAATTCCTATCGAGGATACGGTGCTTTACGTTGAACCGATATATATAAAATCTGCAAGTAAATCTGCAGTTCCGGAAGTTAAAAAGATTGTAGTTGGATATCAGGTGGGAGAAGAATTCAGGTATGGTACTGGAAGTAATCTTGATGAAGCTATCAAGAACCTTTTTACCGGTGCAAATACCAATACCAGCACTACACCTAATGTACCTCAGCCAAACCAGACACCGACTGATAATCAGCCGCAAACGCAGCCGAATCAGAATCCTCAGACAAATACCGGTACTATTGATAAAAAGGTGTATGATGAGCTTATGAAGAAGTATGATGAAATGAAGAAGCAGATTGATGAAATGGGTAAGCTTATAGATCAGCTTAAGCCGTAAGTGTAGGTTAAATAGAAACATAAAATAGGGGGTTGTCTTAATGACGGCCCCCTTGATATTTTATAATTTATTTTCATAAACTTGTTAGCAAGTCTACATACAGGCTTTAACAAATTCAACAGGATGCTGAATTATTTTTGCGGTTTCCTCTATCGAATAACCCTCTTTCAAATAACGTCTTGCTATTACAGCCATTGATTCTCCGATTTCGATTATATGCTTGTCAGGGTCATAAATTCTGACTACCCGCTGCTGCCAGTCATGTTTCATAGGTTGGTGGACATAATCAATGTTGTCAAACTTCTTCAAGTGTTCAATAAAAGCATCAAAATCATCTTCCTCGAAATATAGTTCAAAGTTATGAGATTTTTTCATAACGGTTTCTTTGTCAATTTGCATGATGTCGGCAAAGTTAAGCTGTATTGTAAATCCGCCTTCAAACGTTACGTTCCAACCTAGGTCAAGAGCAACCTTCTGACCAAGCACTTCCTGATAAAACTTTTTGGAGACTTCCAAATCATTGATTGCAATTAACGGGCATGTAAATTTCAATTAAACCACTCCTGTTCTATATGTATATATTGTAAACATCATACGGAACAAACGTTCTGATGTCAATAAACAGTTTTTATGTAGAGAGGTAACAAATTGGGTTATTTATGTAATACACTATGAATGTATCATTTTTATATTGCTAAAATTTATGCTATATCTTACTATGATAGAGAGACAAATTTATATAAGGAGAAGCTATTATGTTCAATGAACTTAAAAAATATATAACAAAACCTGAATTGTACACTCCAAGTACAAACAAATTCTGGGATGATGACCATATCTCCAAAGGTATGCTGGAAGCTCATCTGAATCCTGATTTGGAAGCCGCAAGCCGCAAGCATGAATTTCTGGATAAATCGGTTAATTGGATATCAAAAATTGCACCTTCATCTCAATATAAGTTATTGCTTGATTTAGGCTGCGGTCCTGGATTATATGCAGAGCGTTTTAAAAATGCCGGCTATTCTATTACGGGGATGGATTTTTCTAAACGTTCGATTGAATACGCAAAGGAACAAACGTTGATTAATAAAAGCAATATCGAATATCATTATCAAAACTACCTGACAATTAATTATATAGAACAATTCGATGTAATAACCTTGATATATTGTGATTATGCAGCTTTATCTTTTATGGACAGGCTTACTTTATTAAAAAAAGTGTACCAGGCATTAAAACCTGGAGGTAAATTTATTTTTGATGTATTTACTCCTGTTATGAGAAAAGCTGAAAGTCATTTATGGCAGTATAGCGATAAGGGAGGATTTTTAAGCGAAAAGTCGCACATTTGCCTGGAATCGGTTTATCAATATGATGATGAGGATAAAACAGAATTAAGACAGTATATTGTTATAACTGAAGACGCTGTGAATTGCTATAATATCTGGGACCATTTTTTTACAAGGGATGCACTGCTACCAGAAATTCAGGCAATTGGTTTCAGCACATTTGAATTTTATGGTGATATTGCAGGTAAGGAATTTTCTCAGACAGGAGAAACAATTTGCGGAGTTATTACAAAGTAGGAGCTTCAGATGAATTTGTTCTCTTACTTACAAATGAAGTAAATTTGTGATAACATATACTTATTTTATTATTAGTAAGGAGTTGAATACGATGGCGGTTAACGGGGAAAAAGTGCAGGATAACTATAAAGATGCATCACGTGAGGATGGAAGGTTCTTTCGCGATAAGGCGAGCATTATGGAATCTCATTACACAAAAAAGCTTATAACAAAATATATTTCAACAGAAACTTCTGTGATTGAACTCGGCTGTGGAACAGGGCATTATGGTTTGTTCCTGGCAGATAAGTGCAAGTCTTATTTTGGTATTGACATTTCACCTGAAAATATTGAGATGTTTGAGAGTAAAATAGCTGAAAACAATTTAACAAATGTTCAAGCTCAGGTAGGAGATGCTACCAAGCTATCGGCTATTGACAATACATATGATGTTGTACTCGTCCTTGGGCCAATGTATCATCTCCCTCCGGAAGAGAGAGAACTGGTATTTGAGGAAAGCAAAAGGATTTGTAAAAAGGATGGTATCATCGCATATGCTTACATAAATAAGGTTGGTGCATATTTAGCCGGCTGTTTTGTAGCTCCGAATATGTATCCAAGCAATAAAGTAAACGAATTTGTGCTGGAAAAAGGTACTGATGATGTTCATCCTGATATATTTTTCTTAACAATGCCGGAAGAGGTAGAAAGGGCAGCGAAAAAACACGGGTTGAGTGTTCTTGAAAATGTAGGTATTGACTTTGCCTTTGGTACTAATATTATCAATGCTATGTCAGAGGAACAGCTGGAGGCATGGATGGTATTATCAGATTTTATGAGTGCAAGTCCCTCCTGCACCGGAGTTAGCAACCATGCACTTTTGATTTGCAGGAATATTATATAGATTGATTTTAGGAGGAGCATTATGGGAGATTGGAATTCGGAGCAGTATTTAAAGTATGAAAATGAACGTACACAGCCTGCGATTGATTTAGCTAATCGCATTTATATCGATGCCCCCAAAAAGGTTATTGATATTGGATGCGGTCCAGGAAACAGTACACAGATTTTAGCCCAAAGGTTTCCTAATGCATATATTCTAGGTATTGATAATTCCCAAAATATGATTGAAACAGCAAAAAGAGATTATCCTAATCTTGATTTTAAGACATGTGATGCAGGTAAAGATTTATCAATGATTGATAATGATTTTGATGTTGTATTTTCAAATGCATGTATTCAATGGATACCAAATCACAACCAACTTTTAAAGAATATGATTACACTGCTAAAACCAGGTGGAATACTTGCAGTACAAACGCCAATTAATTACAAAGAGCCGATTCACAAAATCATCGAAGAGGTTTCGACAAGTGAAAAATGGAAATCAGAGTTTTCTAATCCTAGGACTTTTTATAATTTGACACAAAGTGAATATTTTGATTTACTTTCAGAAATTTCATCGGATTTTTACATGTGGGAAACTATATACTTTCATAATTTAAAATCTCATAAGGACATAATGGAATGGTATCGTGGTACAGGATTAAGACCGTTTTTAAATGTCTTGACAGATGAAAAAAAGAGATTATTTGAGCAAGATGTTTTTGATAGAGTTATGCAAGAATACCCGACACAGAAAAATGGGGGTATTATTTTTAGATTTCCAAGGTTCTTTTTTATTGCAAAATCAATAACTTAAAAAATAGTTTATTTCGCACTCTTTCTATAACTCATGAAGGAACTTACTGAAAAGTAGGTTCTTTTTAGTTTGCATTAGGATAATCTCTTGAAGAACAGGCATTGACTCTACTTACATATACAGTAAATATATGATAACATATAATCATTCTTCAAAATTGTTAGAAAATGCGAAGTAAAGGTTACTATATTTGAACTTTCAAGGAGGAGAATCTATGTTAAAAAGGATGCCAACCCATTGTGGGGATGATACTTGTTCTTCTTGCGTTATTGCTGGCGATTTTATATATCTTGCACATCATGCAGGGGGATTTGAAAAACGAGATATAGTGCATCAAACAAGAGCTGCTTTTGAAAGTATGAAACAAACCCTTTCAACAGTAGGATCAACGCTTAATGATGTTGTGCAAATTAATTATTACATAAGAAACATTGAAAATTTCCGTGCAGGTGCGGATGTTTTCAGAGAATATTTTAAGGATGGTGCTCCGGCTAGAATGACAATCACTTCAGAATTTGTAGATGATAATTGCCTATGTCAGATTGATGGAGTTGCATATAAGCCTAATGGTAAATCTATAGGTATAATATGAAGTTTAGTTATTTCTCACTCTTATTAGAATATGCATTAAGAACTTACTATAGGTTTTAGCGGAAGTCTTTCTTATATATAATTAAGATATGGTAACATATTATTATTATTCAAGAGTATTCTATTTTGTACAAAACACGCTGATTGGAGGTTCAAATGTGATTGAAGGGATTAGTCATTTAACCTTTATTGTGAAAGATATAAACCAAGCCTCAACATTCTTCAAGGTAATATTCGATGCTGAGGAGGTTTATTCAAGCGGTGAAAAGACTTTTTCATTAACAAGAGAAAATTTTTTTATGGTTGGTAGTCAATGGATAGCAATAATGGAAGGTGAGCCATTATCTGACCGCACATATAATCATGTTGCATTTAAAATATCGGATGAGGAATTTGATAGTTACTACGAAAAAATACGAACATTAGGACTAGATTTAAAACAGTCACGGTCAAGAGTTGAGGGTGAAGGCCGTTCGTTATATTTTTACGATTTTGATAATCATCTTTTTGAATTGCATACTGGTACCCTTTCAGAAAGACTAGCACGATATGAGACTTGAAGGTCATCTGTTGAAAAATAAATATTAAAAAATTATATAAGGATTTAAAGATGCTTTAATATGTGTCAGACAACTGGATAGTTTTTACGTAATTATAGATATATATTGGTTAAGCAAGCATTTTGAGGTGATGACATGATAATTGATGCACATGCTCATGCAGCAGGGTGTTATTCTACTGCAGAATCTATAATGAATATGACTGAAAAGTACAAAATTGAAAAGATCATACTTTGTACAAGTCCGAAAAATATTCAGGATTTGCAGTCTCCACCAAATATTCCGCTTAAAAAAACACCAGATAGTAATTATTTAATTAATCGGATGCTTAAATTTGGCTATAATCACTTTATGAAAGATAACGGTGATGGTAATAAATTTGTCTTTGAATTAAAAAATCAAATACCTGATAAGATAATTCAGTTCTTATGGGTGAATCCACTCGACAAAGTACATATAGATAATATTGAAAATAGCATACACGAGTATCAACCAAAAGGTATTAAGCTTCATCAAGCCTGGAACCCTTTTAAAATAGGCAAAATTGAATTTAACACGTTGGCCGATATAGCCAGGTCGTATAAACTGCCCATATTCATCCACTTATATTCTAAAAAGGAAACATGGAGATTACTTCAATATGTAAAGAACAATCAGGATGTAGTATTTATAATTGGGCACATGGCAGGACTGGACATATTCGAAACAGAGAAGAGTTTCTTAAAAAACGTATTTTTTGATACATCTGGTTCTGACAGAGTTGGGGGAAACGATATTTTAAAAGCGATCAATACGTTTGGCTATGATCATGTTGTTTTTGGTACAGATACACCTTTTACCGATTTTGACGGCCAGATAAACAAGATCGATCAATTGAGTCTATCTGACAATGTGAAAGAACATATTTTTAAATTTAATATAAGTAGTATTTTGCCTTTATAAAAAAACATATATAACCTTCACCAAGGAACTTACTGTTTGTAGGTTCTTTTTGCTTTAAAACCCTTGACATACGCCAATTAATAACTTAAAATAAGTGTAAAGTATTTTTACTTTACAGGTATAATAATGGAAAATGTATTTGAAATTACAATGCTGCTTGATTTTTACGGACAGTTGCTCACACAAAGGCAGCTTGAAATAATGGACCTGCATTACAACGATGATCTGTCATTGGCTGAAATAGCAGAACAGCTTGAAATAAGCAGACAGGGCGTTTTTGACAATATAAAAAGAGGCAAGTCGACATTAGTTGAGTTTGAAGATAAACTGGGGCTCGTAAAGAAGTTTCTTGAACAGAAGGACAAAGCAGAAAGCTTGCTTAAAGAGCTTGAACAAATTGAGCAGAGTGAATTGTCGGAGAACAATAAGAAGTACTTAAAAAGTATTGAATGTGGTCTAAAAGAGATAGTTCATGATATATAGGAAAGGGTTTAACATATATGGTATTTGAGGGTTTATCGGGAAAGCTGCAGGAAACGGTAAGAAAACTAAGAGGTCAGGTAAGAGTAAACGAAAAAGACGTCAAGGAAATGATGAGGGAGATAAAGCTCGCTCTTCTCGAAGCTGACGTTAACTTCAAGGTTGTAAAGGAATTCATTAACAAGGTATCCGAAAGGGCTGTAGGCCAGGATGTTCTTGAAAGCCTTACACCGGGGCAGCAGGTAATAAAGATAGTTCACGAAGAATTGATAGATCTGATGGGAAAGACCCAAAGCAAAATCACCTTTTCCTCAAACCCGCCTTCAGTATATATGATGGTTGGACTTCAGGGTTCAGGTAAGACTACTTCATCAGGAAAGCTTGCAAACCTGCTCCGAAAGCAGGGAAAGAATCCTCTGCTTGTAGCATGTGATGTATACAGACCGGCTGCAATCAAGCAGCTGCAGGTTGTCGGAGGACAGCTTAACATACCTGTATTTGCAATTGACGACAAAACAGATCCTGTAGAAATAGCAAAAGCAGCTGTAAAGCATGCAATATCAAAGCTTTATGACGTAGTAATAATAGATACTGCAGGACGTCTCCATATAAATGAAGAGCTGATGGAAGAGCTGTCAAACATCAAGAAGACTGTTAAGCCGCACGAAATTCTTCTTGTTGTAGATTCAATGACAGGTCAGGATGCAGTAAATGTTGCGGAATCATTTAATGAAAAGCTTCAAATAGATGGAGTCATTCTTACAAAGCTGGATGGTGATACAAGGGGCGGTGCTGCACTTTCAGTAAAATCAGTTACCGGAAAGCCAATCAAGTTTGCCGGTATGGGTGAAAAATTAAGCGACCTTGAACCTTTCTTCCCGGACAGAATGGCATCAAGGATACTTGGAATGGGTGATGTCTTAAGCCTTATAGAAAAAGCGCAGGAAGCCTTTGATGAAAAGAAAGCATTAGAGCTTGAAAAGAAAATGCGCACAATGCAGTTTACTTTTGACGATTACCTTGACCAGATGCAGCAGCTTAAAAAGATGGGACCGCTTAATCAGATTCTTGGAATGCTTCCTGGTGTAGATAAGAAGGCCTTAAGCGGAATTAACTTTGATGAAAAGCAAATAGGCCATATAGAGGCCATGATTCAGTCAATGACTAAAAAGGAAAGAACAAATCCTTCAATAATAGATGCAAGCAGGAAGAAAAGAATCGCTTCAGGCAGCGGAACATCAGTGCAAGAAATAAACAAGCTGCTTAAAGGTTTTGAAGAAATGAAAAAAATGATGAAGCAAATGAACGAAATGGGCAAGCGCGGTGGAAAAGGATTAGGAAAGTTTAAAATGCCTTTTTAGAACGAAGTCATTTATGTACTCCAACTTTCTTGCGTGATTCTTTGGAAGCTCCAAACGAATCGGAGCAAGAGTTATAGAATGGAGTTGACGAGTTAAACCGAAGACTTAGCAAATAATACGAAATATAAATACTTTACATTTTCACCTGAAAGGGGGTGACTAGATTGGTTAAAATCAGACTTAAGAGAATTGGGGCAAAGAAAAGTCCTTTCTATAGAATAGTAGTTGCTGACTCAAGATATCCACGTGACGGCAGATTCATAGAAGAAATCGGTACTTATAATCCTCTTACTGATCCTGCAGAAGTTAAAATCAATGCAGAAAAAGCAGCAGAGTGGATTAAGAACGGTGCACAGCCAACTGATACAGTAAGACAGTTAATGAAAAAGCAGGGAATATTACAATAAGATTTATTTATAATTGTTCCCAAACATTAACGAGTTAGCTGCGGGAGGTAATGCCGTATGAAAGAACTTCTTTTGACAATTGCCAGATCACTTGTTGATTATCCGGACGAAGTTGTAGTAAATGAAATAAACGCGGAGAAATCAATTATCCTGGAGCTTAAGGTTTCCAAGGATGACATGGGTAAGGTAATAGGAAAGCAGGGAAGAATAGCCAAGGCTATAAGAACTGTAGTCAAGGCTGCAGCAACAAAGGAAAATATAAGAGTTGTTGTTGAGATAGTACAGTAGAGGGCGTATAAAAACGCTCTTTTACTTATATCATGAAATTCATTTACTCTTTCTTTTTATAAAAAGAGTTAGTGAATTTCATGACTTTTAAGTATTCATTATGATTATTGAGGTACAGTAATGGAACAATATTTACAAATTGGCAAAATAGCAAATACACATGGAGTCAAGGGAGAAATCAAAGTTCTGCCGCTGACAGACGATCCTTCAAGGTATGAAACGCTTGATTGGGTGTATATAGATAAAAACGGAAAACTCGAAAAAAACATAATAGAAGGCGTGAAATACTTTAAGAGCTTTGTAATTCTTAAGCTTAAAGGATTGGACAGCCCTGAGGATGCTGAAAAGTTAAAAAACCTGTTTCTTGTTATAGACAGAAAAAATGCAGTAAAGCTGCCTGAAGGCAGTTATTTTGTATGTGATCTGATAGACTGTGAAGTATTTGATGAACAGGGTGTAAGACTTGGTGTTTTAAGCAACATTATAGAAACCGGTAGTAATGATGTTTATGTTGTTAAATGCGAAGGAAAGAAGGATATTCTTGTACCTGCATTAAAAAGTGTTGTACTTGAAATATCCGTTAAAGATAGATTTATAAAGGTAAAACTGCCGGAGGGTCTGGTAGATGATGAAATTTGACGTACTTACCATTTTCCCTGATATGATCAATTACGTAATGCAGCAAAGCATCATAGGCAGGGCTCAGGAAAGCGGATTAATAAAGGTCAGTTCTATAAATATCCGGGATTTTTCAAAAAATAAACATAAAAGAACAGATGATTATCCATATGGCGGCGGCAGTGGAATGGTTATGACTGCACAGCCAATTTTTGATGCTTACAGTTCTATAATAGATGGACTTGAAAAAAAGCCAAGGGTTATTTATATGAGCCCGCAAGGAAGGGTCCTTACACAGGAGATGGCACGAAAGTTCAGTGAGGAAGAACATCTTGTCATATTGTGCGGACATTATGAAGGCGTAGATGAAAGAATCCTTGAAGAAATAGTTGACGAAGAGGTGTCAATAGGTGATTATGTGCTTACAGGCGGCGAACTGCCGGCAATGGTGCTTATTGACTGTATTAGCAGAATGGTTCCCGGAGTTTTGACAAACGAGGACTCTAATCTCAAGGAATCACATTATGATGGGGTTCTTGAATATCCTCAATATACAAGGCCGGAAGAGTTCAATGGAAAAAAAGTACCTGACGTACTGATGTCAGGACATCATGCAAATATTGAAGCGTGGAGGCGGAAACAATCTTTGATCAGGACACGGGATAAAAGACCGGATTTATTTGAAAAGTTAGAACTGACTAAGGAAGATAAAAAACTTTTAATGGAAGAGTAAGACCGGATGAATAACCACCCGGTCTTTTTATTGTTACCAGGTTTGCTTATGTATTCTTTCAACCTTAAACCTGTTTTCTGCTTTTCTTGTTTCATCAGGATAGCCTAAAGCAATTAATGAAAAAGGAACAATTCCTTCTGGAAGCTTAAGTACTCTTTTGACTATATCCATGGATTCATCACCATAAGGGTTTATTCCCATAAAAGATGAACCAACTCCCAGAGAATTTGCCGTCAGCATTATATTATGTGCTGCAAACGCGCAGTCCTGCTGCCAGAAAAATTCCAGTTTTGTTATACCAGGTTCACCACAAATGCCTATTGCAATAGGTGCATTTTTAAGCTGAGTCATACCTGAATGAATTTTTGAAAGCTCACACAGAATTTCCTTATCAGTAATTACTACAAAGTGCCAAGGCTGCTGATTACATGCTGAAGGAGCGTACATAGCTGCTTCAAGTATCTGGTTTAAAACATCATCTGATATATTCTCATTTTTATACTTTCTGATACTTCTTCTTGTAAATATATTTTGTAAAGTTTCATTCATGTTCTTTCACTCCTCACTGTTTTATGGTATAAGATTATATTAAGAGGATAATTTGTTCAAGTATGCACTTTTTTGTGGCATGGTTACTGAAAATATACTGTAAAGAGCAATAACATAAAAAATGTTAGTTCTAAAGATGATGCGATTGGGGACATGGGGGTTATAATGATAGATTTCAATGGTAAAAAGTATGAATGTCCGGTGGAAATGACGGTTGATCTTATAGGCGGTAAATGGAAGGTTTTGATTTTGTGGCATCTTTCTGAAGGGACCTTAAGGTTTAACAGCCTTAAAAGATTCTTTCCTGATATTACTCAGAAAATGCTTACCCAGCAGCTTCGCGATATGGAAGCAAACGGCCTTGTTGATCGTAAGGTTTATGCACAGGTTCCACCAAGAGTTGAATATTCACTGACTCCTCTGGGAAAATCCATAATGCCTGTCATTTATTCAATGAACTCATGGGGGACAGAATTTATGAAAAAGCTTCAAAACAGCAATTCTTAAGAAATTTGTAATAAATTCATCTACTTTTTTGTAAAAAGTGCCTGCTAATATGGTTATATAAGGCAGGTGATTTTTTATGCTTCAAAATACTTTTTTATTGGAGAGTTCCTATGGATAAGCTTACAGTTCTTGTGTGTGATGATGATACAGCTATTGTTAATGCTTTGGAGGTATATTTAAAAAATGAAAAATATAACGTCCTGAAGGCCTACACGGGGAATGAAGTCCTGAATATTTTAAAAACGCAGCAGGTACACCTTATAGTAATGGATATTATGATGCCTGGTATGGATGGACTTACTGCTACAATAAAAATCAGGGAAGACAGAAACATTCCTATAATAATGCTTTCAGCCAAGTCTGAAGACACTGATAAAATAACAGGGCTTAATTTCGGGGCAGATGACTATGTTACAAAACCGTTTAACCCACTTGAGCTTATGGCAAGGGTAAGGTCACAAATGCGCCGGTATACTTCACTTGGAAGTATGGAAGAGAAAAAGGGTGTAATCAAAACAGGAGGTCTTGAGCTTGATACTGAAGCAAAAGAGGTTCGAATTGATGGTCAGTATATCAGGCTGACTGCTACAGAATATGGAATAATGGAATTTTTAATGAAAAACATGGGAAGGGTTTTTTCGATAGAGCAGATATTTGAAAATGTCTGGAATGAGCCGTCATTTTCTGTGGAGGGCACTGTTTCGGTACATATAAGACGCATACGAGAAAAAATCGAGATAAACCCGAAGGACCCAAAATATCTTAAGGTGGTGTGGGGAATTGGATACAAAATTGAAAAACTTTAAATACTCAAATAAAGCAAAAGTAATTGCATATATTCTTATTTTGATATTTGCAACCGCTGCAGCATTATCGGCAATATATCTTTCAAAAAATAGTGACTTAATAACAAGTAAGTATTATTATGATACATTAGAATTTAAATTAGAATTTGAACCATTAGTAGCAAAGGCGATTTCATTAAATTCAAATTATGAACAATTAAAAAATTCTTATGAAATTGCTAAAAATAAAATTTCTACAAGGATAAAATCCATCCAAAATGAACTTAATAAATATGTTAATTTTTACTATTATATAGAGAACTCAAACAATAAAGGCTATTTTACAAATCTTCATGTGGACAATGCTCTGGATATATTAAAGAATCAATCAACACTAATAACATTTAATGAATTTGAAACTGACAAATTATCTTTTGGAAGAGAACACATCCATGAAATGTTGGAAGGGACCCCTTATAATATTTATGCTGCTGTTGTTGATACACTAAAACCGGGAGATGCATTTTATGATCTTGCAGAAAGGTTTCAGAACATAAATAAAAATTATCCTTACATACTTGCAGCTTTTTTAGTATCATTGGCTGCTGCTATTGCACTGTTTATTTATCTTTCAGTAGTTACAGGACGCAAAGAAAAAAAGGGTAAAATAACAAGGCTGCTAAATGATAGAATTTTTATGGATATATATACTACAGCATTGCTTTTGATTTATGCGATATCATATCAAGCCTTACTTCAATTTTCGTTTAAGCTTGAAATTTTAATCCCGTTAATTCTGGTATTCATTATTGATGTGCTTCTTGGAGTATCGTATGCATTATCAATGATAAGACAGATTAAAAATCGGACTATATTAAAGAATACACTTTTGTATAGAATATATCAATTTATTAAAAACACGGCTGTGATTCTCAGAGAACCACATATTTTAAAAGGCTGGTTTATCATACTGTTATTGTTTTATGGACTAATGAATGTATTACTTACAAGTGTATATACAGATATAGATAACACCTTTTTAATATTTCTTATTATAGTATTAAATATTTCTGCAGTATGTCTTGTAGTAAAATGGGTATCATCATTACTTAGAATAATCAGTGCAGTAAATGAGATGTCAAAGGGCAGCCTAAACTATACTTTTGATACATCAGGTATATCGCTTACATTTGCTGGATTTGCACAGTCAATAAAGAATATGGGTGATGGCTTGAACAAAGCAGTTTCAGAGGCAGTTAAAGCAGAAAGAATGAGAACTGACCTTATAACAAATGTTTCACACGATTTGAAGACACCGCTTACTTCTATAATCAATTATGTAGACTTGTTAAAAAATGAAATACCATGCAGCAGTAAGTCGCAGGAGTATTTGGCTATACTTGAGGATAAATCCGCAAGGCTTAAAGTGCTGATAGAGGATCTAATGGAAGCCAGTAAAGTATCAAGCGGCAATATTGCAGTAAACCTGGATAATCTGGATTTAAATCAGCTAATGATACAGGCTTTGGGAGAACTGCAGGAGAAGCTTGAAGCTTCAAGTCTGGAAGTAATACTTGAATCAAAAGATAAGAATGTTCACATTCTGGCAGATGGAAGACATATGTGGAGGGTTGCAGAAAACCTTTTATCAAATGTAGTTAAGTATTCAATGCCTAATACACGGGTTTATGTAAGTATTGCAAAGATAGCTGACAAGGGTGTCCTTACAATTAAAAATATTTCAAAAACTCCGCTTAATATAAGCCCTGAACAGCTTACAGAACGTTTTGTCAGAGGAGACGAATCAAGAACGACAGAGGGTTCGGGATTGGGCCTGTCGATAGCTCAAAGCCTTGTAAATATTCAGAATGGAAACCTTGCAATTGAAATTGATGGAGACTTGTTCAAGGTGAGCGTACAAATACCGTTAACTACAAACATTTAGAAAAAAACGCTTCAAAACTCAAATAAACATGTTATAATAAGTTGCGGATACAACAAATACAGCATAAATCGCAGCAGGGGGCCAGTAAAATGGGTTTTGATGCTAACAAAAATAACATGGATACTAAAAGATATATTGAACTTAACGTGTCTGACGGTGGCAACATAAATCTTCCGAAAGAAATTTTAAGCCAGCTTAGTATCTCAAAAGGCGGAAATATAAGGTGTAAAATCAAAGATGGCAAGGTTGTTCTTTTGCCGGATATAAACAGGCTTTCAAGGGTTTATATTGAAACTACATCCAGATGCAATTTGTCCTGCACTACCTGTATAAGAAACTCCTGGGGAGAACCTATGGGTGATATGAGCATAGAAACCTTTGAAAGCATGGTAAATCAACTCAAGGAAATTGATTCAATACAATCGGTAATGTTCGGTGGGTTTGGAGAACCTATGGCTAACAGGTACATTGTTGAAATGATTAAAGCCATTAAACGATTGGGCTTGAAGGCTGAAATTACATCCAATGGAACACTTTTAAATGAAAAATTGATTAATGATTTATATGATGCGGCGCTTGATACTATCTGGGTTTCTTTTGATGGCACAAGCGCTGAAAGTTTTGAAGATGTTAGGGCAGGAGCAAGCTTTAAAAAGGTTGTAGAGAGCCTTAAATACATTAAAAGGATAAATATTTCCAGTAATCGCAAATTACAGGTAGGGCTTGCTTTTGTTGCAATGAAGAGGAATATAAATGATTTGATGAAAATTAATAATCTAATTAATGAAACCGGTGCAACAGCAGTATCTATTAGCAATGTACTTCCATATACAGATGATATGCAGTCTGAAATGCTTTGCAGCCTTGCAATAGCAAAAAGTAATCTTAGAAAATCTCAAAGGGAGGCAGACATCAATCTCCCGAGAATAGACTATTCTGAATTTACCAAGGATCCTATTCATCATTTGAAACAAACAAATAAAACACTGCTGCTTAAAAATGATATTGAATCCTGGGAAAGCCAGTGCAGATTTATTGAAGACAGGTGCACATTTGTACGGTGGGACGGGAAAGTAAGTCCGTGCATGGGACTGCTCCACTCTTATAAGACCTTCTTAAATGGTATTGAAAGAAATATAGAGGCTTATTCTGTTGGAAACATTTCTGAAAAATCTCTAAAAGACATATGGAACAGTAAAGAATATATTGATTTTCGCAGGAAGGTTAATGATTTTGATTTCTCGCCTTGTTATGTATGCGGTGGGTGTGATAATTTCGAATCAAACAAAGAAGATTGTTTGGGAAACAAATTCCCTACCTGCGGGGCCTGTTTGTGGGCCCAGGGCATTATACAATGCCCTTAAGCCTTCCAGGGATAAAACTTTTTAATAACAGAACGGTATACCAGCGGTGGAACAATGCTTAAGATAAAAATAAAAGCCCTGTTACCCGAGCCTGTTACATTACCGTCATTATCGAAATGCAGTGGAATTGTTTGAGGCAGTAACAAGTATGCAATCAAACAAGCTAGAATACTTATTACAAATATTATAAGAGAATTTTTATCAAGCTTTTTCATAATTTAACCTTCCTTCACAAATATCCTTAATTATAATACTATGACTAAAAAAAACAAGCATTAATTCTTTGGGCCTATTCAGGCTTTCTTTTTCGGATAAATGTCATGTAATCTACAGCCTTACAATCACTATGTTTAACATAATTGTCTGAAATTCCTTTTTGCATACATTATCATATAATTGTAGAATAATAGTATACATAAAATAATTATTGTAAACTTGTTGAAATGTCTTTATATAGATTCGGGGGATAATTGTGTTTGAAAAGCTTAAAAACAGATATGTTATAATGATGATTTGTATCAGCCTTATAACTGCTGTAATATTATATCAGTTATTAGAAATTCAGATAGTAAAAGGTGAGTACTATGACGACCTGTCTCAGAGAAAAATTTTAAGCAGCAGGGAAATAGCAGCTCCAAGAGGAAAAATACTTGATAGAAACGGTGTAACCATTGCATCGTCAAGAATCGGGTTTATAGTTCAGATTGTAAAAACCAAAACCGATAATGATAGATTCAATGATGTATTACTTAATCTAATAAAACTTTTTGAAAAAAATAATGTTTCATATTATAAAACTTTAAGTAAATATCTGGCAATTAGTCCATATGGCTTTGGATCGTATATTAACCAGTCGCAAAATAGGATTAACACCTGGATTAAAGAGATTGCTCTTAGTTCCAGTGATGCCAAAAACTTAAAGACACCGCAGGAAGTATTTAATTACCTAAGAGAAAAAAAATATAAAATCTCATCCAGATACACCGATGAGGAAGCATATAAAATAATGACATTAAGATATGAGCTTACTACAAAGGGCTATACCTCAATAAACCCAGTGGTTGTTGCTGAAGATGCCAATTGGGCTACAGTTGCGCTTCTTGAAGAAAGTAGCGTTGATTACCCGGGCATAACAACAGATTCACAGTCTTTCAGAAGCTACTATGATGCGTCTTTTATAGGAAATGTCTTAGGTTATGTGGGTGGAATAAATGAAGATGAGTATAAGAATTTGAAAGATAAGGGTTATAACCTAAATGACATAATAGGGAAGGACGGAATTGAGAAACAGGCAGAAACGTATCTTAAGGGTAAGGATGGTAAAAAAACAATTGCAATTGACATGGGAGGAAGACAAACTGAAGAATTGTCCAAGGATCCCGCAGTTCCAGGCAATAATGTTCAGCTTACAATTGATATGAACCTGCAGAAAATTGCTACAGAATCGCTTAAACGTAATATAGATTTAATTAGAAACAGGAACGGCGGAACCAATGTCCGCGGTAACCTTGGAGATGCTTATGCCGGCTCAGTTGTTGCAATAGATGTAAACAATGGAGAAATACTTGCAATGGCAAGCTACCCCAGTTATGATCCCAATATATTCCTTGCTTCAAAGGACAATAAGGATGCACAAAAAGCAATTTCAGCACTTTATAAGAGTGACAGCGGAAACCCTACCTTTAATAGGGCTATTGCCGGTAGGTACGCACCAGGTTCAACATTTAAGCCTTTAGTAGGCGTTGCAGCAATTGAAAACGGAGTTGTCACACCAGATTATACAGTTAATGATACCGGTACTCTTAAAATTGACGGGATGAATTTCTATTGCTTGGAGTACAGGAATGGACTTGGTTCGCACGGTGTTATAAATCTCAGAAGAGCTCTTGCAACCTCCTGCAATATATATTTCCACCAGGTTGGCAGGCTAACGGGTATAAATGTCATTGACCAATGGGCAAAAACCTTTGGATTGGGTGAAAAAACAGGAATAGACCTTCCTGGAGAATATAAGGGAATAAGGAGCAACCCTGAATTTAAAAAAACATTAACCAAATACAGTTGGGGTAATGCCGATACTGCTCAAACTTCTATCGGACAGCTATATAATGCATATACACCAATTGAGCTTGTTAACTACATTGCAACACTTGCTAACGGAGGAAAGAAGTTTACTCCGCATATAATTAAAGAAGTAACAAAACCCGACGGATCTGTTTTATTGAAAACACCGAACGAGTTTACTCAAATAAGTCTAAAACCTGAAACACTTAGTGCTGTAAGAGAGGGAATGGTTGCTGTTACAAATTCCTCTGACGGTACTGCTGTAAGCGTTTTTAAGGATTTCCCTTTCAAGGTTGCAGGTAAGACAGGTACTGCTGAAACCGGGGATACGTCGCATTCAAATAATGGTGTTTTCGTAAGCTATGCGCCTGCCGATAACCCCAGAATAGCAATTGCAGTCGTCATTGAAAGAGGTGTTTTCGGTTATTTTGCAGCACCAATTGCAAAGGACATTATGACCGAATACTTCAAATTCAATAATCCTTCTGTAAGTGATGCTGCAACTACTGATGGGATTAATTTTACAAGATGATAGTAAAGCTATTCTAAATCCTGAATATTCATTTTTTCAAGTTCGCTTTTTTCTTCTCGTTTTTTCGATTTAGCAATATGAATTATTAATATCATTGCAACACATATCAAAAAAGATACTATTCCAGTAATATATAATATAGATACAGTTAAAATGATTTCATGAAAAAATAAATGAGCATATATACTAATTGCAATTAGAAATACACTAATTATACTAAGACAATACCAGGGAATACATGTAAATCTGTTTTTTTGTTTCTTATATACTAAAAGTAATGTGATAAATGCTGTGAGAAGAAGTATGCTTCCTAGTACAATGGGAATGGCAAACCTATTGTCATAGGAAAAGAATGTATCAATTATAAAATTAGGCTTTCTCATTTTAAAGCTCCTTTTTTAATTTTTTATATTCAGATATTAGTATCTTTGCAGTATCAAAGTCAAGCTTTTCGTTAATAGTGAGTCGTTTAATCAATGCAATATACGGCTCCTTTGTTGTATCATCACTAATATTAATCTTTTGTATTAACTTATCGAGTCTTAATCTGACTGTTGGATAAGTAACACCATACTGATTTGCGATTTCCTTAAGCGAACCAGATGCTAAAATAAATTTTTTAATAAAAGAAACATCTTCATCATCCAGATTAGCCATCCATTCTGGCATAATTTCAATTGCCAAAGGCTCACCTCCTTTAATAAAATTAAGTATAACATTTAATTTTATTAAAGTCTATAATTAATATTTATTTTAATATAATTAAAGCAAGCCTTATAACACTATTAATATACAAAATAGAAAGATACCTGAAAATAGATACAATAATTTGATTGTTGACAAATGATGAATAAGTTTTTATAATTGTTAACTAGATAAATAAACACAGTTAACAATTGGAGGTTTAACATGTATAAAAGAACTTATAAAATGATATTAGTTGCTTTATTTGCAGCACTTACAGCCGTTGGAGCCTTTATTAAGATACCTGTTCCGCCGGTCCCGTTTACGCTTCAGAACTTCTTTGTTGTTCTATCTGCATTGATATTGGGTCCCAAGCTTGCATCAGCAGCACAAGTAATCTATTTGCTTATTGGATTATCGGGTATACCCATTTTTGCATACGGTGGAGGAATACAGTATGTTGTTAACCCAACCTTCGGGTATTTGGTGGGCTTTGCAGCTTTTGCTTTTACAACGGGAATTATAATTAAAAAGTTAAATAAGCCTACTTATATAAATTATTTTATAGCTTCTTTCTGCGGTATGATAATAAGTTATATAATAGGGGTCACATATCTTTATTTAGTTTACAAGTTTATAAACCACTCAGATACAACGGTTTCAGGAGTTATAGTAAAAGGTTTTTTAATGTTCCTTCCGTGGGACATAGTTAAAATTGCTATTGCTTCATTTGTAGGCAGGGAAGTATGTAAAAGACTGAAGTGGGTAAGGGTTTGAGTATTATGTTAACCTTATTATTTGTTTTTACATATTATATTGTAAAACAAAATAAAAGGAGATATTTATATGACAAGCGAAGAATTGTTCTGGTTATGGTATGATACATCATCAGCCGTGTTAAGATGGATATTCGGCACCACATCTACGGCCATAGGTAATTTGCAGTGGGTTCTCAATACCATTTCAACAGGCACAGCGAATTTGGATTGGGCGCTGAATACTAACAATACAGCTGCTGTTGTAGTAAGGGCAATATCGCAGGTCACAAATCAAGCAGCCGCTCAAACAACAGCTTAATCAAGATAAGGATAAATAAACGCACTATAAGGTGCGTTTATTGTTTGATTACTTAATTTAAATAACAATAATTAATTGATTGATTAGTTGCAATAAGTTATCTGCTGAAACCTGACAGCGGATTCTTGTCAACAGCATTTTTTAGCTGTTCCTTATCCAGGTGGGTGTAAATCTCTGTGGTTGCAATGCTTTCATGTCCTAAAAGCTCCTGTAAGGCTCTTATATCAACATTCCCATACTTATACATCAAGGTAGCTGCAGTATGTCTCAGCTTATGGGTTGAATATCTTTGAGGATCCAGACCGGCAGATTTTATATATTTCTTAACAATTTTTTGGACAGATTCCTTACTGATTCGCCGTTTCCTTTCACTTATAAAAAGTGCATTTTTATCTTTTACACCATTTACAGGACGAACCTTCAAATAAGCTTCAATAGCCTTTATACAAGCAGTGTTAAGGGGAATACTGCGTTCCTTGTCACCTTTTCCGATAACAGTAAGGCTTTCATTCTTTATATTATTAAGATTGATTCCTACAAGCTCAGACAGACGCATTCCGCAGTTGAGGAACAGGGTAATGATGGCATAATCACGTTCCGAATACTGACCGTCAACGCTTGATAAAAGCTGTTTGCTTTCTTCAACATTAAGGTATCTTGGCAGCCTTTTTACAATTTTTGGTGATTCAAGCTCACTTGCAGGGTTTGAATCTAAAAATTTAGCCTTATTAAACAGATAATTAAAAAAGGATTTAAGGCTTGCGACCTTACGGGCACGGGCATGAGCGCTGTTGTCACGGTCATTGCTGACAAATGACATAAAGGCATACAAGTCACTTAAAGTAACAGATTTAATGAGGTTTATATCAATATCGGTAATATCAATTTGTTCAAATTCAGTTTTTTTATCTACAAGTTTTTTATGAAGCTTCAGGAATCGGAAAAATACACGAAGATCATAAAAATACACAAGAACAGTATTAGAAGATTTTCCTTTAATAGTTTGAAGGTAATTAAGAAAGTCGCTTAAAACAGAAGGCATCTCAAAATCCCTGATTGTTTTCATATGTAGAAACTCCAATACATAATTTAAGTTGACAGTTTACAAGAGGACAGTTGACAGTTTTAAAACCAACTAAAAATCCTCTTATTAATTAACTGCTTATTTAATGATATATCATTTGAAACCTCTTTTCAATATTTTTGCCCCTCCGTTTTACGCGAAATTTTTATTTCGTGTAATCAGTATACAAATTATTACGTGAAATCAGTTTCGTTTTGCCTGTCTTATGACTACCTTTCGTTTTTCAGGAATATTTTTTACATCACAAAAAGCTACTCTTTTTTGATATAAGCATTCTAAGCATTTATGTTCTATTCCGCAATTATGTATTTTACAATCATGGCAATCACACGCAAAACAAAAATGATTAGTTGAAGCCATTAAAAACCTCCGAATTTTACATGTGGTACTTTGTACCCCTGTAGTTACATATCAGGGGTTATTTTTTGTGCTGAAGGTCAGCTTTTACTACAATAAAATAGCGTGGGAATCTTCCATTCCCACACCCATGGAGCAGTCTCAGAACCGAACACGAGCCTTGTCAATCCTGCTTGGTTTTCACTTCGTTCAACCAAGTTTTACGGATTGACTTCGGATCATGTCCGAACCTGAGCCTTATTTAAAATAACTTATACCTTTACAAATACCATAATCACAATCTTGGCATCCATATATATCACAATCATTGTGTATATCATGATTGTATTTTTTTAAGCGTATTTTGTACCAAATTAATATTAAAGTCCATTTAATGTTGTTCATGTTTTTTTTGGTAAGCTCCTATCCATAAATCTATGCATGCAGATATTCCTATTGCTATAAGCACACAAGTTATAAAAGTCATTCCTCCACCCTCTTTATATTATTTTAAATTTTTTCTTTTTCTTTTCAACATTTATAGCTGTGACATTGTTTACAGTACCTTGTTTTTCAAGAATTTCAGCGTCGCTGATATATTCTGTCTTTTTGATTTGTTCTACCATTTCCATGGTGTCATATAATGACCTTATTTTATTTGTCTGTATAAAACTATATAGACCATATGCACGTGCAGGCTTCATGGGATTCTCATTTTCATATTCCCAAGCGTCAAACATTGTTATCCAGTTCCATCTTCCACACCAACACTTACACTCTCTAACACTGAATGTTATCTGCCTTATCAATGCGTCAACATGCTGAAACCTCTGTGCAGTACAATAAAGCATTTTCCGTTCCTTTCTAACTTGGAGCAAACAGCCTAACAGGTTTGCAGGAATCCCTTCCTTTTTCCAATTACGGCTATTGAATATATTTGATATTTCATCAAGAAGTATTAAGGTATTCGGCGGTGCTGTTATTATCTGATTATAGTTTTCTAGTTTTATTACTTTGGTATGTGAAGGGAAATTTTTAATAGACATATTTGTAAGTAGTGTTACCTGAGAATAGTTTTTGCATATCTTATAAGCGTCATGAACCATTGTAGATGTCTTTCCAGAACCAAACATACCTACATATACATGTAGTCCAAAACCATCGAAATTAAGCCATTTTTTGTTTTTATAATAATCAAATACGTCATATAACTTCCAGCATATAAAAGTTATAATATGTTTTATTAATTCTTTGATTTTTTGTAAAAGTATCATTTTTTCTCCTTTCGCGATTAGGGGGGGCGCGGGTGTCCCCACCACGTCGCCCCCCCTATCGCTCAGCCTTATTTCCTAATGCGCTGCTCTTTTTGCTTTCTTTATGAGCATTATTGCTCCTGCTGCTATTGCCATTATAACGAATATATTTAATGGCCATAATGTAAACAGTCCGAGCAAATCTTTCATGAAATCAACTAAGCCTGTAAGTAAACCTGAATCAAATCCTGAACTTGTAGGTGTAGTCAAACATTCCTCCTTTCATTTTTAATAAACTGCTGGGTGCGGGGTTAGGAATCGAACCTAAGGCTAATCCTGACTATGGATTTGAGTTACCACTACTCGACCCCGCCATGTATTATAGTTTTTTTGACATTATAGACCTCGTTAATGTTTTTAACCATCTGCAAAAGAATGTAAGCACAAATGCCATAACAAAAAATTTTACTGCATATAACATCCATTCTTGACCCTCAGGTGGTGTCCCCAAATCAAACATACTTAATAAAACATCCATATAGTTACTCCTTATCCGCCATTCTTACTGCTCCATAAGCTATAAGTATAAATATAATCATCAATATACCACTATCCATCGTTTTTTCCTCCACCCAAACCAAAGACCAATTTAAGTAATAGAATTACTATTGCAGTAAATACAAACAATTGCCAGAATGATACTCTATATTCACCTATAGGTAGTTCAAGAGACATTAATTTTATAACTAAATCAAATATAAATTTCAATATATTCTCTAATGTCATCGTTTAAACACCTTCAATAAAATAAATATTATTATGCTTCCCGAAAGTATCTCCGGTATTGGACTTGGTAAAAATTTAAATACGGTTTGATATATATTGCTTAATGCACCACCGCTTGTGGTTAATGATGTGATCAGTTTTCCTATACCATCTACTAAGCTGGTTATGTAATATCCAATTATATCGAAGAAGTATATAATCCAATCTAAAGGGTTTAAAGAACCGTCAGGCCTTATTGGTTTACCCTTCTTTATGTCGTCAGGGTCTACCCCATTTGTCGGGTTTCCTGTCTCAGGGTCTATATCAACGCCACCCGTTGCGATTGTAAAGGTAACCTTTTTTACTACACTACCCTGCATGTCCTTTATTTCAATGGTATTAGAACCAACTCTAAATCCGTATGAATGAAATCCATTTACTTCATAGCCTTTTGGTCCTGCTGGGTTTTCACCTGCATTTATGGTACAATCTAATTTTCCATTTATGAAAAGTTGATACTGATTTTTAAGATATGTACCTGTACGTCTTACAGTACATGTAGGCTCACAGTTGAAGGTATCTCCATCTGATATTCCATCTATAAATATTCTGTTATCTTCTGTACCACCTATTGTGAATTTTACTGCATCCATTGATACTGGATTTTCAAATTCCTGAGTAACAGAATTAACAGTTCCTTCTTCAAGTTCAACTATATATTCCCCATTACCATTCCATGGTATTGTATCTTTAGTAAGTGTGGTGTCCATATCCAAATTAAGTTTTTTACTATTAGGCATTCCTTGTATACCTTCTAATACATATGGTTGTGCCCAATAATAGTTGAATTTTCCTGTGGAATCCTTTTTATATAAAATTATCTGTGCATATTGCTGAAGTCCTTTATTTACATGGAATACAATGTCGGGATATCCTGTAACATTTGAATTTTTTAGAGGAAATTTTATATATCCCCAATCATTAGCAGGAATATTACCATCTGATGTATGTATAATACTTCCTGCTTGGTCTGATAAATCATAATTTGTATATATTACTTTATCTACTGTTGAAGTACACGGAGACATTAAGCTACTACCTGTAAAAACATTTTCTTGTGTGTTTGAATTATTCGCCCATGAATGATAAGTTATATTCCATCTACAATACGACCAAGTACCTCCACCAGCTACTATTATTCTTTTTGAACTACTATCCATATAAGGCTTAATATCGCTAGTAATATAAATCAATTCTGGCACTAATGGGTCTTTAAACACTGTTATATATGATTTTGATTTAATTTCATTCGTTAAAGTTGGAATTGTTCCAGTATATGTTGTCCCCCTTATGGCACTTATTATTTCCGCTGGCGGATTATATCCAGAAGCAAATGAAGGCGTCACACCTATAATAAACCCGAATATTAAGCTAATTACACAAATTGCTATGATATGACGCCATTTCATACTCTTATACCACCTTTTTTATACTTGAAAGTTTTGGTTTGAAATTTGTTCCTGGTATATGGTCATACTGCAATTCAACTGTGTCACCCGGATTGATAGCAGATAAATCAAGACTTGTATTTTCCTCTGCTGTCCTCTGCCCTCTCATGTTCTTTGAACCATCAAACATGATGTAAAGCTTGTTGAAACTTACTTCCTGCTTTTGATTGTTAAGAAATTTTTTAGGCTCTATGCCTACAACTTTAGCTTTCATAAGCTATCCCCCTATACTGTGAGTTGAATTTGCTCACATTCCTGATTTTGAGTATTATTTATGTCAAAGGCAATGTCTGCTGCCTTAATAACCTTTTTCTTATATTTCATTGCTCTTATAACTCTTGCATTGTGAAGCATACGCATATCCTTTTGTGTCATAATTGCTGAATCAAGCTTTTCATTTATCATTTTTGTACCGAATTCAGTAATATAAGCCTTTAGCGTACCTCCGTACGTGTTCATAATGTTTTCGGCTTTTTCTTTTAAGCCAGTTTTTTTATGCCTAATTTTAGGACTTATCGGGCAATTTTCCCCCATCATGTTTTCCCATACCTCCTGTACGGTGCTATTTGTCCATACTATTTCCTTTGTGTATGAACTGTAAATTTTGAATAAATCATTATCATTGAAAAATTCATAAGTAGCGTATTGACCTTTTAAAACGAGCTCTACCCTATCCTTGTATAAATCAGAATGTTTCTGCTTGTCCTTTTCATATATCCTGATATACTTTTCAGACTTAGTTGAGCCTAAATAATAAGTTATACCGTTGTCATAATTACCGAAGCACAGCCATGTTTTTATGCCGTCAAAATGCTTATTTCTTATGCTATCCTCAAATATATCAAGGAGAAATTTAGTGTCATAATCGACAGCTATATCCATACGGCTAATTTTTAATTTGTTAAATATAAAGCGATAGTTGATTTCGTCTCTTAAATCCTTGCAGTTATATAGGTTTTCTAAGAACCTACACCCTGTCCCACTCAATGTGACATGAACATGATTTCTGATTTCATCGTCATTTGTTTTTCCGCAGAACTCTGTAGAAATGGTTATCATGTTATCAAATACAAGACTTCTCTTGTAGAATCGTGAACGTTTTATCTCAAATGAAAGTGTATCAAGGCTTAACATGCCTAATGTGGCATCTATTACATCACCTTGCAGACCAAATATACTAAATTCCAGCCAATCAATCATGCAGTTAATAGATTTCATTTTACACCCCACAATTATAAAACTTCATGAAATATAATGCGTATTGTATTTAAAAAAGATGTACCATACTTTATGTTGTATAGTACATCTTGGTAATAATTATAATACACGAATAATAATGCGTCAACTATAATTTATTACTTTTTGTTTGTAAATAATCTATAATAAATAATAATACATTGAAAGGATAAAATACTATGGATGATAACTATAATCTTTTAAAAAAAATACGTTTATCATTATCCATTTCACAAGAAGAACTTGCTAGGAAACTAGATATATCTTTAAGACATTATCAAAACATTGAACAAGAGAAAAGCATTCCTAATATTTATACTGCATTAAAACTTTGCAAGATACTTAAAATTGATCCTTTTGAATTATGGAATATCGAAAATAATGAAATAGTTAAAAAATAATTCATATATCTTTATTATATGAATTATTAAACTGGTTGTTGTTATTTGCTTTTTGACTATTTTCTATTTTACTAAGTCTATTATCAATCGACTGAAGTAATTCAACCATTTTATTTACTTTCCAATACCAACATGTTACTTCTCTTAATAATACTGCAAGCAATACTACAATTAAGACTATTATTAAACTCTCTGGCAATATTAACACCACCACTTTTTAAATTATAATATCATTTTAATATTAATGATGTCAATTACTGTAATTATAGCGTCATTAGTTTAATAATGTTGTTAAAATGTGAAGGATATTTCCTTTCTATGGAGAAATATTCTTTTAAGGAGGTGATAATATGAAACTTTTAATTGAAGACATTAATGGTTATTCCATTACATTAGAAGGTGAAAAAGAAAGCACTGCAATGGTTGTTGGAATGACTATATCAAAGCTTATGAATTGTATTAGCACTGGACAAGTAATGTATATTCCAGAGGGTGAAAATTCAACAAGGCAAAGAATAAAATCTGATGAAATAGACAGAATTGAAATTAAATTATAATAATTTTATTTATTAGAAGCCTTACAGGCTTCTCTTTTTTTAACAAGTATTATTATTTATTACCCATTATGTTAACATACCTTTACGAAATATTGTTTCATGTAATCAATTGGTAGTAAATTCTGGTAGTTTTTTATTTCGTGTAATCATAGATAATTTTTTAGGGGTATCTTATCAATCTATCTTAACACATATCTTAGTTCCAGCTATCAAATCTTCAAAACAAAGATTTTTTATTGTTCTGAAAATAAAATAACAAAATATTAGAGATAATATAAAACTATATTATCTCTTTTTACTTACTATTCATTTATACCTTCTCTATAAGCTTTAAGCTTTTGCTGGAACTGCTGTGTTTTGTGGTAACCGCATGATTTGAACTCGTAGCACCAGCCTCTGTATATGCAGTCCGGAACGCAAACATGGTATAGCTCAGGCTGGGATTCTTTAAAGGATTCAAGAATTGCCTGCCAGGCTGCTCTTGTTTCAGGTGATGCCTGATTACAAAGTCTTTTTCTTGATATATTGATTATTGCCTGGGAACTGGCGAGTATTTCATGCTCAACTTCATTCCCCTGAGGAAGCTCGTCCCTTGAAATGCCTGTTCTATCTGTTCTCTGGCTTCTCACCCAATGCTCTATCCCTATTTTATGCCTTACCAGATGTACAGATACCCATGATTTAAGCTCAAACCATTTACATCTGATTAAAAGCTGCCTTATCGGTGAATGCTCACAAAGCAGCATTCTTCTTTTCCACTGAGATGATGGTTCCTTTGTACCGGCTTCCTTGTGAATTGTTGTATTCGCGCAGTCGGCGACCTCACGCCACGTACCCTTTGTTCCAAGATATTCAGCTCTCATTTGTGACCCTCCGTTATCTGTGTTCCCAGGTATGTTTAAAGTAATATTTTATCTAAATAAAATCACTGGATTTATATATTCCGTAAGTTATAAAACCTATTCCCAATAAAGCCAGGCCATATGCAAGTAAATGTGATATCTTTGTAGTAAGATTTGAAAGATATGCTTTCAGACCTTTTGCAACACAAAGATTAATAGTAAAAATGCAAATGAACAATCCAAGCATTACTGAAATTGAAAATACCAAAAAAGGCAATTTTCCTGCATTTCTCCAAATAGAAAAGACAGTGCTGCTCAGTGTAAGCCAAAAGAAATGTGTGCCCAGGTTTGTAAAATTAATAAGAAAACCTGTTAAAAAAGGCCTTGTCATAGACTTTGCCATTTCTGCAGTTGTATCTTCCTCACTCAATAATGCTTTCCTGTGTGTCATAATTCCCTTGAAGCCTATAATAAATATAGCTAGTCCTGATAAGACCCAAATAAACACTTCAACTTTTTTGCTTATTTTAATGAAATCCAATATTCCGAAATTTATAAGAGCCAGATCGAATGCATCGGTTATAAGTGTTCCTAAAGCTAATGTTATTCCCTGTTTAAACCCTTTTATAATAGTCCATCTGACTGATTCGATTCCTGCCGGTCCCATGGGAAGTGCAATAAGTATACCGGTTATTATGCCTGTATACGTAGCGTGCATTATCAAAATCAAAGTTGAATTCACAAAAAATACTCCTGTTCAAATTTGAATATTATTTGTAATTATATTAACCAGCCAATTGAAAATCTATATTTAGTTAATGTTAAGATTTAGACATAATTATAACATAAATAGAAATTACAGATAAAGTTTACTTGCTGTTTTCAAATGCAAGCTTGCACTTGTCTGCACGATATTTTGTAATAATCATCTCTACAGCTTGGCTATTCTTGGAGTAAAGGACATTTTCAATCTTGATAAGAGGTTGTCCTATTTGAACCTGTAAGTAATGAGAATCGTGAGTTTCTGAATACACAACCTCAAGTGAACTCTTTGATTTTACAGGAATCAAAGGATATTTGCCTCTCATTATATCGTAAGACGGCTTTTTTTCCTTAATGTCAGATAAAATTTCCGGAAAAAGCCCAAGTGGTATGTAAGATATGTTAATTGCAATTATTTCATTGTTTTCTACTGTCGGAAATATAACTTCAGAAAATTCTGCATCTGAAGTATCCATTACATTAAACACTTCACACAAAAATGATTTTTGTGATGCCTTTACGACATTACATGCTATTACATTTTTATCTCCGGGAATCTGACTATCAAGAATGGAATCTGTAAAACCCGAATAATTCTTTATGCTGATTCTTGATTTAGGCTTAGAAACAAAGGTGCCCTTCCCTTTTTCCTTATATAAATATCCGCTGTTTGTTAGCTCGCTTATTGCCTGTCTTACAGTCGGTCGGCTTATATCATAAAGATCACATAATTCCTGCTCTGAAGGTATTTTTGAATTCTCAGGGTATTCACCGCCTTCTATACATTTTATTATGAGATTCTTTAATTGAGAATATAATGGAACGGTGCTGTACTTGTTAATCATAACTGATCCCCCTGAGTATTTAAATAAATGTATCTAAAATAGTAAACATAACCTAACATACTTACATCTTTACAGAAAATCCAATAACATTATACATCAATATTTTTAAATAGCATATACCTTTACAGCAAAAAAATTAACAAATTAGCAAACAAAAAGACAGGATGACGTAATTACATCCTGTCAACTATTGTTTATACTTAAACTTTGAGTTCTACTTTAACATCTTCTGTTTCATTTGCATTTAGTACAGGTGAAATGTATTCATTTATAAACTCTTCAACCTGCTGCGGTGCACGACCGATGTAATTTTCAGGCTTAAGAACTGCCTTCAGTTCTGCAAGATCAAGTTTAAACGCAGGATCTGCAGCTATTCTTTCAATAAGGTCGTTGCTCTTTCCTTCAAGCTTAACCATCTTAGCTGCTTCCATTGAGTGAGTCCTGATTCTCTCATGAATTTCCTGCCTGTCACCTCCCCTTTTAACGGCTTCCATCATAATGTTTTCCGTAGCCATAAAAGGTAGTTCATCAAGGATATGCTTCATGATAACCTTCGGATAAACAACAAGTCCGTCGCTTATGTTTATAAAAATATTTAAAATAGCATCCACGGCAAGGAAAGCTTCTGGTACACTGATACGTTTGTTAGCTGAATCGTCAAGAGTTCTTTCAAACCATTGTGTTGATGCTGTAATTGCAGGGTTAAGTGCATCCACAATAACATAACGTGCAAGAGATGAAATTCTTTCGCTTCTCATTGGGTTTCTTTTGTAGGCCATTGCAGATGAACCTATCTGGTGCTTCTCGAATGGCTCTTCAATTTCCTTCATACTCTGAAGAAGTCTTATGTCATTACTGAACTTGTAAGCGCTCTGCGCTATTCCGCTCAAAACATTCAATACACGACTGTCAAGCTTTCTTGTATAGGTTTGTCCTGATACAGGGAAGGTTGATTTAAAGCCCATCTTTTCTGCTATAAGCTTATCGAGCTTCTTTATCTTTTCATGATCACCCTCAAAAAGGCTTAAAAAGCTTGCCTGAGTACCTGTTGTACCCTTCTGACCGAGAAGTCTCATGTTTGAAAGTACAAATTCCAGATCTTCAAAATCAATTAACAGATCCTGAAGCCATAGGCAAGCACGCTTTCCTACAGTTACAAGCTGTGCAGGCTGATAGTGTGTAAAGCCCAAAGTCGGCTGATCCTTATATTTCATTGCAAATTCCGAAAGCTTTCTTATAACAGAAAGAAGTTTCTTTCTGACAAGTTTGAGAGCTTCCGTCATTACTATAATATCTGTGTTATCTCCTACATAACAGGAGGTAGCTCCAAGGTGTATTATACCTCTTGCGCTTGGACATTGCTCTCCATATGCATGTATATGAGCCATTACATCATGTCTGAACTCTTTTTCCTTGGCTTCTGCAATATCGTAATTTATATCGTCCTGGAATTTCTTAAGCTCTTCAATCTGCTCGTCAGTTATGTTTAGTCCAAGCTCCTTTTCTGCTTCAGCGAGTGCAATCCAAAGCTTTCTCCAGGTTTTGAACTTCATATCGGGAGAAAACAGCAGCTGCATTTCAGGACTTGCGTATCTTGCGTTAAATGGACTGTCATATGTATTTTTCAATTTGTTTTACCTCCGTTACCTTAAATATCCCTTGATATTATACATATATTTTATAAAAAAAACTATTAATTTATAAAAAAATATACTCTTTAAATAAAATTGTGCCTGTTTGGTTTCATTTCATGAACAAATGTGCTCCTGCTCTAAATCCTGTAAATTCAGCATGGATAAATTCAAACTCGAAAATGATTTGATTATATTTTAGGTATCATTTTCTCAAACAGTTGAATTTGCTAACCGCACTCAGATTAACAGGCTCTACAAGCTTATGCACAAAGTTCTTGCTCTAAAACCAAACAGGCACAAAATAATTTTAAATAATTTTTACCATTATCCTTCCAGTTTCTCAATACTTGCAAGCTGAACGCATATGCAGAATACTTCAATTGCCTTTTTCAACTCTTCCAGTGATGGGAACGTAGGTGCTATCCTTATGTTCCTGTCATTAGGGTCCTTACCATAGGGATAGGTTGCACCCGCATTAGTCATCACAACACCTGCTTCACGTGCCATTGAAATAACCTTCTTGGCACAGCCGTCAAGCGTATTAAGGCTTATGAAATAACCGCCGTTGGGCTTGTTCCACCATGCAATATTCTTGCCGCCAAGCTCCTTGTCAAGTATGTCAAGCACAGCATCAAACTTTGGCTTGATAATCGCAGCATGTTTTTTCATATGCTGCTTCATGTTGTCATGTGTTTTAAAATACTTTACATGACGAAGCTGATTTATTTTATCTGGACCTATTGTCTGGAAGAACATCTGCTTTTTAATGAAATTTATATTTTCCTCTGAAGCTGCCATAACAGCTACACCTGAACCTGGGAAGCTTATTTTTGAAGTAGATGCAAACATGTAAACCATATTGGCATTGCCCTGCTTTTTGCATTCCTCAAAAAGGTTTTTAAGGTTATCTGATTTTTCAGTCAAATCATGAATGATGTATGCGTTATCCCAGAATATTCTGAAATCCTTGGCCTTTGGCTTAAGCCTTGCAAAACGGTCAACAACCTCATCAGAATAAGTGATTCCATCAGGATTGCTGTATTTAGGAACACACCATATACCCTTTATGCTTTCATCGCTTGAAACAAGTTCCTCTACCCTATCCATATCAGGACCGTCATTTTTCATGTCTACAACTATAAGCTCAAAACCGAAAAATTCAGTTATGGCAAAATGTCTGTCATACCCAGGGCTTGGGCAAAGGAATTTAACCTTTGGAAGTTGACCCCATGGCTTTTCACTGCCAACAACACCATGTGTAACGGCACGTGAAACTGTATTATACATTAAGTCGAGGCTGGAATTACCGCCTACGATTATTTCCTTTGTATTAACTTCAAGTAGGTCAGCAAACAACTGCTTCGCTTCAGGAATACCGTCAAGCAGTCCATAGTTTCGACAGTCAGTACCATCAGCAGCCTTCAGACTGTCTTTTGCAGTAAGTACATCCATCATTTCAAGAGAAACATCAAGCTGTTCTTTACATGGCTTACCGCGTGACATATCATATTTAAGATTTAAGGCTTTAAAATCATTATATCTTTTTAATAGATTTTCTTTATTATTTAAAAGCTCTTTTGCGTTAATGGAATTAATATCATTCATTTTTTATATACCCCCGGTTCAGCAAATAATCTGTAAAATGCCCAAAATTAAAGGATTCATTCTATAATATAATAATATTATTGTATTATAGATGAACCCATAATGCAAGTTGAATATATATAATAATTCAAATCCGAGCGAAAGTATAGATTTTTCTTATGCTTTTAAAATGAATTAGGACAGTGGAGCTAGATGCAAAAAACTCTTCTTCTGCTTATAAAAATATAATAGTCCCTGTAAGGGAATTGGTTCTAATAGCCGTGGGTTTCAACCCACGGCGCTAATTAGTTAAATATAACTCTGGGGCAAAACCTGTTCGCCGCCACGGTTTCCCCCAGACCCCATCTTCCATGGCTCGCCCTTGTGAAAGCTGGGCAGGGATGCGGGTAGTTCTATGACAGGGCTTTGCTCTTTCAAAAGCGGAATTAAATTAAAAAAGCACGATCAGGCAATAGCCCCATTTCGTGCGTTTTAATGCATCTTAATATTATATTTTTGCCTTGAATTTAATCTGTAGTTAACGTCAAAGGTTGGAAACTTCGGCATCTTCCTGCCAGGCCTTTGAAACCTTTTTCAGTTTACCTTCTATTTTTGAAACTCTAAGGTTCTGACTGTCAAGCTCAGCCTTGCCGGCATTATTGGAATGCTCTATGGACCTTAACACCTGATACATTTCATCTTGTCTTGTACTAAGTGCTTTATACATTGTATCATGCTTAGTGCTAAGCTCCTGATGTCTAGTGCTAAGATCATGATACATTTTATCTTGTTTAGCGCTAAGTTCTTGATACATTCTATCTTGTTTTGTGCTAAGTTCCTGATGTTTAGTGCTAAGTACCTGATACATCTCATCCTGTCGCATACTAAACTGTTTTTGAGAAACTTTCAGTTCACTTATCTGTTGAATCATATCTTTTTTAAAATCCTGCATGTTTGTTTGAAAATCTTTTAACTCATGAAGAATTGTTTTTTGAAAGTCTTCGTTTTTCATTTATATTTCTCCTTTAATATAAGAACTTATTAAAGTAATCTAATTTTATAGCTATATTATTAAAAATGCAACAAATTATATAAATGCACTAATGACATTATTATACATTTTCAATAGCATTATGTCAAATTTTTACAACAGATTATTCTTTAATAACTTCGTATACCAAGATAACTTCTAAAACAGGAATGCTCCCCATGCTTCTATTTTATAACCTGTTTTATAACCCTCATGAAATTTACTCCTGCAAAACACTTTACAAAATCCTCCGAATAATTCAGCTTAAGTAATTCATTTATAAGTACATTTATATCCTGTACGCCCTGTATATCAACCGGTGTAACCTCTATTCCATCGAAATCGGCTCCCATACCCAGTATTCCGTCTCCACCTATAGAAGAAATATGTTCTATATGCTTTATGACATCCTTGATTGAAGCATTATCCGAATTATTGATGAAATCCGGATAAAGATTAATCCCTATGACGCCCCCATTGCCCTTTATTGCAGAAATCTGTTCATCTGTGAGATTGCGTCTATGATTGCAGACGGCTTTTGAATTGGAGTGAGAAGCAATTATAGGCTGCTTTGATGCTTCGATTACATCCCAAAAGCCTTTTTCGGACAAGTGTGAAACATCAACCAGCATTCCAAGCCTATTCATTTCTTCAATTACTTGTTTGCCAAAAGGAGTTAGTCCTCCGCCCGAAGATGCATCAGCCACACCATCAGCTATTTCGTTCCTGTAATTCCAGGTAAGGCAAATACTTCTGACACCCAGCCTATAAAATGCTCTTAAAACCCCAATGTCACCCTGAAGTGCCTCGCCGCCCTCTATACTCTTTATTCCTGCTACCTTGCCCTGGCTAAAAGCTTTCTCTATATCTTCATAGCTGTTGCATAGCATAAGGCTATCACAGTATTCTTGTGCTTCACGCTCAAGCTTATCAATTATCTGAATGGCTCTGCGTAAGGCATAAGCCTGTGAATATATCGGATCAATAAAAGCTGCAAAAAATTGTACAAAGCTGCCCTGAGCCTTTGCTCTTGCAAGATCGAAATGACATGTATTTTTAAAAAGATTTTCACCTTTCCTTTCTTCCATTATCTTTGTGACTGTATCGCAATGAGCATCTACAATTATCATAAAGCCTCCTTAATAAAATGCGTTCTTTATAATATTTGAATCCAAAACTATAAAATTGTCATGTGATTTTTTATAAATTATTTCAATTATATCAAAACGTACATTGGCATTTTCAAGATGATGCTTCTTTAGATAAATCTGAGAAAGCCGGATAATATTATCCATCTTTTTTCTGGTAACTGCTTCGGAGGGCTGGCCAAAAGCAAGACTGCTGCGTGATTTTACCTCTATAAAACAAATATATTCACCATCTTGTGCAATTATATCAATTTCTCCAAGCCTGCTGAACCTGAAGTTCTTTTCAATTATAATAAAGCTGTTCCGTTGCAGAATATCAATTGCAGCCTTTTCGCCTTCACTGCCTGTAATACGTTTGTTTTGAGGCTTATTGTCCATATCAGCCACCATAAAGATTATCTACATTGCCTATAAATATAAGTATTTTGGCTACTATATCATAAAGCTCATCAGGAATTTCATCCCCAATCTTGAAGCTGTTCAAAGTATGTGCAAGGTTTGCATCTTCATATACAGGTACATCGTTTTCCTTTGCCTTTTCAATAATTTTTTCAGCTATTTCACCTTTGCCTACGGCAACTATTTTTGGAGCCCCATCAGTATCAGGCGAATATTTAAGTGCTGCAACCTCTTTGATTTTTTTTTCTGGCTTTTTGTCCATTAAAATACACTCCGCTGTTAGTACTAGATTTTATAGTCAATTGAAATCCTGTTTGAACCTATTTCTCTCTTAATAACCTTCTGTGCATTTACCAGATTGATTTTATCCTTTATAAGACCAAAATTCATACCTACCAGCTTAAAACCGATTTCTTCCAAAGAGTTAAACAGCTCATTATAATTGGATGAAAAGGCTTCTGAAAGCTTTTTATCTTCTAGTTTGAAGTTTATCATAACACTTTTACGGCTTACGGATATAAGTGAATCAACCCGCCCAAGATTTTGCGTATCTAAAGACACAAAAACGGTCATGTTTTCAGGATCAAGCTTCTTTTTTGAGCCTTCCCTTTTAAGAATATATAATTCCGCTGTTTTATCACTGCCTTTAAGGCTTACAGGTATCTGAAGATATGCCGCATAATTGCTTGCCTCGTTCATGAACCTTAAATTGTTCTGTATATTATCAAGCTTGTCTGTGAACTGTTCCTTTAAAGGATATGCAGAAGCTGCGATTTCCTGTTTTATAACATCAAGCTTTTCATAAAGCTCCTTATATGAATTTTTCACTGCTCCCTGGGTTAGATCTCCGGCCTCAACATCCAGTAAAGCTTTAGAGAATAGCTTGTTAATATGCTTTTTAGTATCCTCGATTGAATTATTATTTGCATTTAACAGTTCATTCTTATTAAGCTTATCAAGCTCTTTGAATATTGATTGCATAAATTGTTTCTTTTCAGGTTGTTCAGGAATGTCTTTTAATTGTGTTTTAATAAAATCGATTATCTTTTCAGCATCCATTTTGTTGGCAGGCTGTGATGCAATAAAGTTCTGAAGCTTTTGAGCAAAGCTACTGTTGTTTAGAAATTGCCTTAATGCTTCAGTATTATTTGATGTAATTTTATCTGAAAGCTGTGTAATAATGTTCTGAAGCAATTCTTTGGCAGTTATTTTTACAGATGTATCTAAAGGATTTGCATTTTGCTGTACCGAAGTCAATTCATCAGCAATGGGAGACGCTGCAGGATTATATTTGGCATCAGCTCGTTCAAGACCTTTTGTAATAGCTTGCAGAAGCCTTTGGTCCTTAATTTCTGGCACATTATCAATGATATCTCTGATGGATGAAGTGATTTTATAATTTTCGTCAGTGAGCTGCTGAAGCGAGCTTAAATTGTTTTCTACAGGCGGTATGTTATTTTTTAGTATATATACTGCCTTTTCAGGCGTTATTCCTGATGCCTTGAAATTAGATAAAAGCTGCGAAGCCTTATCCATGTTTTCTTTTGTTAATGGTAAACCTGCAGCATTAAGTTCTTTTGCAATATTAATGGAATCATTATCAGGTGATATGCCTAAAGACAGAATTGTATTAGCAATTGCCTCATTTTCATTAAAAACAGGCATTGGCTGCTTCAGGGTTTGAAGAAGTAGCTTGCCATCCGGAAAGCCTTTTACGCTGAAATCAACAAAATCTCCCTGCTTTGCATCAACTGAACCCAGCGTTGCAGCAGCTACAGTGGTGCCGTCGAAAAGCTTCAAAATGGCTTCATCAGCCGCAATATCCAATACTTGCGCTCTTAATATATCTCCTACTTTAAGCTTGCTTAAGATATCAGGAATGCTTGTTGCTGTACCTGCCTGCACCAAATTAAACCCGTCAATTCGCATAATTCAAAACCTCACATTATACTATGGAGATTTGCTCAAAATCAGCTTCTTCGGTAATTTTTCTTGTAAAACTGAGTCTGTGTATCGGGCAAAGTCCATGTCTTTTAATCGCTTCAATATGTTCCTTTGTGGCATAACCCTTATGTTTGGCAAAGCCATACTGCGGATATACACTGTCCAGTTCCTCAATAAGCCTGTCTCGAGTCACCTTTGCAATTACTGAGGCAGCCGCTATGGAAATACTAAGAGCATCCCCTTTTATAATAGGAATCTGTTCTATATTTATATCGGTAAGTTTTACAGCATCAATCAGAAGAATTTCAGGAGTTTGTGCAAGACCTTCTACTGCTGTAATCATTGCCTTTTTCGTTGCGTTAAGAATATTAATCTCGTCAATGCACTTTTCATCAATAATTCCAACACCATATGTAACCGCTTTTTCAATAATCTGATCGTATATTATGTCTCTCTGTTTTGCGGTAAGCTTTTTTGAGTCGTTCAGATTAGGTATGAACACATCCTTGGGAAGAATGACTGCAGCAGCAACAACAGGCCCGGCAAGAGGTCCCCTTCCTGCTTCGTCTATCCCTGCTATTTTAATTAAGCCACGTTCAAAGCACTGCTGTTCATATTTGCACATTTCATTAAACCGTCTGACCTCATCTTCATATGAAAGTTCCTTCATTTTGACCTCCAAATGTATTACTATTCTTCTACAGGCCTTTCAAGTGTTATCCTGCCGATTTTACCACCTCTGAATTCATCCAGGACAATAGCAGATATTCTATAATAATCTACTTCTCCGCCTGAAATAATACAACCTCTTTTTTTACCCGCAGCTTCAAGCAGCTCCAGTCCTGTCATATCTTCAATCTTATCAAGCTTGTACCTTTGTGACAACTGTTCAGGATACATTTGCGAGAGGCTTTTCATTAGATTCATAGCTATTTCCGCTATATCAAGGATATCATCTTTGATTGCTCCTGTAAAAGCCAGATTAAGGCCTACCTTTTCATCCTCAAACTTTGGCCAAAGTATACCAGGTGTATCAAGCAATTCAATTTCCTCATTAATTCTTATCCACTGCTTATTTCTGGTTACACCGGGCTTGTCCCCTGTAATTGCGGTTGCTTTTCCTGCAATTTTATTTATTAAAGAAGATTTACCTACATTAGGTATTCCTACAACCATTGTCTTTATTGGTCTTAAGAGTCTTCCCTTTTGCTTTTCTCGTTCTATTTTGTCGGCCATTATTTCTCTAAGCCTGGCTTTGACGTTATTAAGACCTTCACCTTTTTTGGATTCGGCTGTTAAACAGCTGATTCCTTTGTTACGGTAATATTTTATCCACTCATTAGTAGCAATGGGGTCTGCAAGATCAGCTTTGTTTAAAAGGACAACCCTCGGCTTGGTTCCAAGAAGAGTATCAATCTCAGGATTTCTGCTGCTCAAAGGTACTCTGGCATCTAGTAGTTCTATTACAACATCAATCATTTTAATATTTTCCGAAAGCATTCTCCGGGTTTTGGCCATATGCCCCGGAAACCATTGTATATTCATATTTTTCCTCCATCGTTCCAGCAAAAAGAATGTTTATAAATCTCTTTAATATAGTATACCATTTTATTATGTTATTTAATGAAAAAAGGGACCACTAAGGTCCCTTTGGTTTCATAAGTATTAATCTTTAGCTTCAAGCTTTTCCTTAACCTTTGCTGCCTTACCAACTCTATCACGAAGATAGTAAAGCTTAGCTCTCCTAACCTGACCTTTTCTTACAACTTCTATATGGTCGATTTTAGGTGAGTTAACAGGTAATATTCTCTCAACACCTACACCGTAGGAAATTCTTCTTACAGTGAAGTTTTCCTTAAGTCCGTGTCCTTTAAGAGCTATTACAGTTCCTTCAAATATCTGAAGTCTTTCTCTGTTTCCTTCCTTAACCTTTAAGTGAACCTTTACGTAGTCACCGATTTCAAGCTTTGGAAGATCACTTCTTTGTTGTTCCTGCTCTAATGCTTTAATTATAAGATCCATTTTTATGTCCTCCTTCCCACCTAGACGTTCATAAACAAATACATTTTAAAATGTGATTATCAGTGTCAGCGGAACGTCCGTAATACACACGCAAAAAATTATAGCATATGATTAGTACAATGTAAATATATTTTCGCAATGTATGTACACAATTTGACAAAGAGAAAACCGATGTTATATACTTATTAAAGTGCAGGAATACCTTGCAATGCTATATTATAACATATTTTTAAAAAGTTAAACATTAAAAAGTTTTATGGAGAAATTATTATGAATACTAGAAAATTTTATTTAATAATAAGTATTATTCTTTCAATTTTTCTTTTTGCTGGAGGTACCTTCGCCCTTGCTTACATAGCACAGGAAGGTACTGATTCTCAGGAAGGTTTTATTAGTGATGTTCTTGATTCATTCCGTGCTGATAAAGAACCCATGAATATTCTTCTGCTTGGTGGGGATTATGTAAATGGAAATACCGATACCATAATGCTTGTTAATTTAAACCCCTCAACAGGAAAGATCAATCTTCTTTCAATTCCAAGGGATTCAAAAGTACACGTTAAAGGCTCTAATCTTCCGAAAATAAATTCCGCTTACCCTGTTGGCGGACCGGATTTGGCAATAAAAACAGTTAGCGATTTTCTTGGTGTAAACATCAAGCATTACATTTATATTGATACATCAGTTTTCAGACTTATTATTGATAAGCTCGGGGGGATAGATTACTATATTCCTGTCGATATGAAACGCGATGACCCGGTTCAGAATCTGCATATAAACCTGAAAAAAGGTCAGCAGCATCTTGACGGTGAAAAGGCTGAACAGTTTATGCGATTCCGTGAATATAATGACGGAACGGTTAATAAATTCTATGACGGAAGCGATATTAAAAGAATTGAGGCTCAGCAAGGATTCATTAAAGAATTAGTTGATCAGAAGGTTACAATTTCGAATCTTCCAAAACTTAAGGGCGTGCTTAACATTGTTTTCAACAAAATAAAAACAGACATGACTCTGGATGAAGTAATGAAACTGGCACAATGCCTCGGAAAAGTCAGTACAAGCAACATGTCCACCTATACCCTGCCCGGACAAGATTCAAATGAGCCAAACGGATGGTTTTATGTTATAGATATGAATAAGGCTTCAGATATAATAAAAAATAACTTTGCAGGTACCGGAAACTATGTTGATACAGGTGATAATGAAAAGGATACGTCCAATACCAAAAGAACTAACACTAAAAAATCAAATTCAGATCAGAATACACCACCTAAAACTACAAAACCTTCATCTACTGATACGACAAAGACTACTACAACCACTGAAAAAACAACTGTTCCGGAGACTACCAAACCGCCAACCACGGATGAAACTGATAATAAACCATCTGATGATACAACTGTAACAGAAACTACAAAGGCACCGCCGACAGGTGATTCTACGAACAATACGACAGATACCAAACCAACCGATACAAATACAACCGACCAAACACCTTAAAAAACAAACAGCTGCTACTATGGCAGCTGTTTTTAAATTATAAACCTTTCATCAAGTTCTGCATATTTGATCATTGTTAATTTGATTGAGTCGACAAGATATTTGTATCGAAATAAGTACCCTGAGCAGTCTCTTAGAAAAATGATTTTGGGCAGTGCAATTTTATGTAACTCCTCCATGCTGCAACTACCTTCCTCATATTTTTCAAGCATCAAATCTAAAAACATTAATGTTACCAAAGCAATCCTTTTTATCAAAGTGAACCCCACCGTTAATAAAATTTAAGCCGTAGTTTATGCGTAAACCACGGCTCTGAACAACTAAATTATAGAACATATCAAAAATAATGTCAATAAAAAGAAACGTAAATATTTACAATTTTGTATTATCTTGAATCCAGTTAATCAATTCATACGGTGTTTCAAAGGCTGCATCGGGATTTAATTTTATTAATTCCTTATTTGCTGTTGCCGACCATAGTGCCAAAATTGCCATTGTTCCTGCATTACGGCTTGCATGTATGTCTACATCAAAATCACCCACATATGCACATTCTTCGGGATTGACACCAAGTACAGCAAGTGATTTTATGATTCCTTCAGGATTGGGTTTGAATTTTGAAGTATCATCCCCTGCCATTATATTGTCAAAATATTGCTTAATTCCTAGCTTTTCAAGCACTAATTCTGCTGTGATTCTGCTTCTGCCGGTAAACAAGGCAGTCTTAATACCTTTTTTCTTGATAAAGGATAGCATCTCGCTGATTCCCTCAATTGGTTTAACCATTTTGTCAAAACAATCTGATACAAGCTTTACATAATCACTAATAAAGTTTTCTCCTGTGTTGTCTGGAATAAACTTTCTTATAATGTACGTATCTATCGGACCGAATTCAGCAAGAATATCTTCGTCAGTGTACTGTTTTCCAGTTTTAATCCTAATATATTCCCTGATAGAATATAATGTTAGCTTTATAGTATCTGCAATAGTTCCGTCAAGATCAAATATGACCGCCTTTAGCTGCATTTTAACCCCCATGTCCCACCTGTAATTTTATTTATATGGCAAAAGCCTTATATGCTCTGTACATTTCGTATATATCTATCTTGCTTGTTACTTCATATGGAGAATGCATGGACAGAACAGCAACTCCGCAGTCCAATACTTCAACTCCTAGATTTGCAACATACTGTGCGATAGTTCCTCCTCCGCCCAGGTCAACCTTTCCAAGCTCTGCAACCTGCCATATTATGTTGTTTTTATTGAATATTTTTCTGACTTCAGCAATAAATTCAGGATTGGCATCACTTCCACCAGATTTTCCTCTGACCCCTGTATACTTTTGAAGCACTATGCCGTTTCCAAGGAAGGATGCATTTCTTTTATCCTGCACACCTTCATAATTGGGATCAACTCCTGCATTTACATCTGCTGATAGCATTTTAGATTTTTCCAGGCATTTCCTGAACATTAAGTCATTGTAGTTATCGACTGTATAAGCACAAATCGTGGCAATAAAGTTTTCAAGTGCCCTGGATTGTGCGCCTGTGTTTCCAACGCTTCCTATTTCCTCTTTGTCTGTAAGAACACACATGTATGTATGCTCAACAGTACCAACATCAAGAATAGCTTTTAATCCTGCATAAGCACATACTCTGTCGTCCTGCCCATATCCTCCTACCATTCCCCTGTCCAATCCTATATCCCTTGCTTTGAAAGCAGGTACAATTTCCAGTTCAGCAGTAGTAAAATCCTCTTCTGTAATGCCGTATTTATCATTTAAAAGTTTCAAAATATTAAGCTTTACTTTATTTTTTACTTTTTCATCCTTGTAGGGTATTGAACCGAATAAGAGGTTTAAGGCTTCTCCCTGAATACCTTCGGACATCTTCTTCTGCATTTGTTCTGTTGCAAGGTGCGGAAGCAGGTCGGTTATTGTAAAAACCGGATCGCCTTCATCTTCACCAATATTTATTTCAATTGTTCTTCCATCCTCTTTAATAACAACACCGTGTAATGCCAGTGGGATTGTGACCCATTGGTATTTCTTTATTCCGCCATAATAATGGGTTTTGAGCAGCACCATTGCTGTATCCTCATATAAAGGCTTCTGTTTCAGATCAATTCTTGGAGAATCAACATGTGCACCTGTCATTCTGACACCTTCTGCAAGGGGTTTTGATCCAATTATGCCCATTATAAGTGCCTTACCCTTATCAACCTGGTAAACCTTCATACCAGGAGTTAATTTTTTTTTGGTTTTTAATGCTTCGTTTATTTCCACAAAACCCTTTTGTTTTATAAGCATTAAAGCTTCATTAATGAATTCACGTTCTGTTTTAGCCTTATCAAGGAATTTTTTATAACCTTCACAAAAATCAAAAGCTTGCTCAATACTTTCTTGACTTGCTTTTTCCCATGCATCCTTGTTTTTGTAATTAAGCTTCTCAAACAGAAGCTGTCCCTGAGTTTTGTTTTCTTCCATTAATTTGCCTCCTTTATGTCACTATTAATATTATATACCAAATTTTATTAAGAGTAATATATTATGTGGCATATGCGATGTTATATATATAAGTTGAATTAATATATTTTATTATGCATCATATCCTTAATGTCGGCCATGATGGTATGATAATTGATTTTAATTCAACTTATTACATCTGTTACTTTATCCTATATAGTATTTTAATTAATATTGTTTTTTTAATACTCAAATGCTAGAATAAAGCCAAAGTTTATTTTAGGAGGTTTTCCCCCCCATGTACGACTGCCACATACACAGTAATTTTTCACTCGACAGTGAGCTTACTGCCGAAAAAGCCTGTGAGAAAGCCATGGAGCTTAAGCTCGACGGTATTATCTTTACAGACCATTATGACTATGATTATCCTGACTTTGATCTTAAATTCAATATAGATTTTGAAAACTATTTTAAATATATGAAAGAACTTAAGTTAAAATATAAAGATCAGCTTAAGGTTTTGAACGGACTTGAACTCGGTATACAGCCACACGTTGCAGAACAGTCGAGAAAGATTGTTGAGGGCTATGACTTTGACTTTGTAATAATGTCTGTGCATATAATTGATAGAATGGACCCATATACACAGAAATATTACGAAGGTAAAACAAAATACCAGGCTGACATGAGGTATCTTGAAGAAATATGTAATACAATGAAGCTGTTTGATAATTTTGACGTGCTTGGACATATCGGCTATATAAGGAGATACAGCTGCTTTGAGGATAAGTCTCTGAGCTGCAGTGACTATGGTGATATTATTGATGAAATCTTAAGCGAAGTTATAAAAAATGGTAAAGGTATAGAAATAAATACGTCAGGCTATCGGAGCCTTGGAACTCCGATACCTGACTTTGATATCGTTCAAAGATACCGCGAATTAGGCGGTGAAATTATTACACTTGGTTCCGATTCACATAACGCAGAGCATATCGGCTGGGGCTTTGCTGAAACCCTTGACAAAATGAAAGCTATAGGATTTAACTATGTTGCCCATTTTGAAGGCCGAAAACCTGTGTTTGAGAAGATTTAAGGTGTTACAGCATCTATTGTACCTCCGCCCACAACTATATCGCCATCATAAAACACTACTGACTGTCCTGGTGTTATAGCTCTTTGCGGGGTTTCAAATCTTACACTTACTGTATCATTATCTATAGGTGTAATAACTGCTGCTGCCGGCTTCGCGGAATATCTGATTTTTGCCGAAACCTTCATTTCACCATCCAGCTTATCTATAAAAATAAAGTTCAAATCAGAAGCTGTCAGTCCACCGGAAAACACTTCATTTTCATTTCCCAGGACAACCTCGTTTTTTGCTACATTTATATCAACAACGTACTTTGGTCTTCCGAATGCTATTCCAAGGCCTTTCCTCTGTCCAATCGTATAATGGATAATTCCTTTGTGTCTTCCAAGTACATTTCCGTCAGGGTCTACAAAGTTCCCGGACCTGATGTCTGCATTGGTATTTCTCTCTATATATCCGCCGTAATCATTATCGTCTACAAAGCATATTTCCTGGCTGTCCGGCTTTGATGCAACTGAAAGACCGATTTCTGCAGCAATTTCTCTTACCCTGTCCTTAGTATAATCTCCTATTGGCATAAGTGTTCTGGAAAGCTGGTACTGGCTCAGGTTATAAAGAGCATAAGTCTGATCCTTAGCGTCTGTAACAGACTTTTTTAAGAGATATCTGTTCAGCTTTTCATCATACTCAATCTTTGCATAATGACCGGTTGCAACTCTGTCAATGCCCATAGAAACAGCCTTATCAAGCATTGCTTCAAATTTAACATACCTGTTGCAGGCAACGCATGGATTCGGGGTTCTGCCCTTCAGATATTCCGCTTTAAAGTAATTGATTACCTTGTCCTCGAAAATATCCTTAAAATTCAATACATAATAGGGTATTCCAAGCTTATTGGCAACTCTTCTGGCATCATCAACTGCTGAAAGCGAACAGCAGCCACCCTCGGTTTTTTTACGTTCTTCCTGCATATCGGGCCATATCTGCATAGTAACACCTATAACCTCATAGCCCTGTTCCAACAAGACAGCGGCGGCTACTGAACTGTCAACGCCGCCGCTCATTCCAAGCATTACTTTCTTATTCATATATAATCTCCGGAATCTTAATCTTCTTCATTTAAACGATGAATATCGTCGCAGCGTCTGCCGCAGCCGTTACAGTTATCTTCAGTCCAAAGACCATTTTTTTTCATATAATCCTCTATAGCTGCTTTTATTGCTTCCTCTGCAAGATTTGAACAGTGCATTTTAACCGGAGGCAATCCATCAAGCGCTTCTGCAACCGCAGCATTTGTAATCTTCAAAGCTTCGTCCAAAGATTTTCCGATTACCATTTCAGTTGCCATACTGCTTGTAGCTACTGCAGCGCCACACCCAAAGGTTTTGAACTTGGCATCCTTTATTATGCCGTCTTCAATCTGAAGATACATTTTCATTATATCCCCGCATTTTGCATTACCAACCTGGCCTACACCACTGGCATTCTCTATTTCACCAACATTCCTTGGATTAGAAAAATGATCCATTACCTTTTCACTATACATAAATGTTCCCTCTTTCAATAATATAGTCTTATTTGTTTGAATTTTTTACTGCTTCATACAATGGTGACATCTCCCTTAGCCTTTCAACTATTGGTGGGATTGTTTCAAGAATATAGTCAACATCTTCATTGGTATTTTCATCCCCATAAGAAATTCTCAGTGAACCATGTGCGGTTTCATGAGGAAGTCCTATTGCAAGAAGTACATGAGAAGGATCAAGCGAACCTGATGTACACGCTGAGCCGCTGGATGCAGCTATTCCTTTCATATCAAGCATCAGAAGCAGTGATTCACCTTCTATGAAACTGAAGGAGAAGTTTACGTTTCCTGGAAGCCTCTTATATCTGTCACCGTTAAGTTTAATAAACGGAACACGTTTCTGGATTTCATCAATTGTCCTGTTACGAAAAGCAGTAAGTTTTTTATTGTATTCATCCATGTTGCTGGTTGCAAGCTCTATTGCTTTACCGAAACCTACAATTGCTGCGACATTTTCAGTACTGGCACGTCTGCCCCTTTCCTGAGCTCCGCCGTGCATAAAGGAAATTATCTTGGTGCCTTTTCTTATATATAAAGCTCCTATACCCTTTGGTCCATAGAATTTATGTGATGACATGGATAATAGGTCTATATTCATTTCTTCAACGTTTATATGAACATTGCCCATTGCCTGTACAGCATCGGTGTGGAAATATATCTTATGTTCTTTGGCAATCTGGCCTATTTCAGCTATGGGCTGAATAGTTCCTATTTCGTTGTTCGCAAACATAATAGTAATCAAAATTGTATCAGGCCTTATAGCCTTCTTTAAATCATCGAGTCTGATCAGGCCGTTTTCATCAACCGGCAGATAAGTAACTTCAAACCCGTCACTTTCAAGGTATTGACACGTATGAAGTACTGCATGATGTTCAATTGCTGAGGTTATAATGTGCTTTCCTTTTTGCCTGTTGGCATAAGCCACACCTTTGATGGCCCAGTTGTCAGCCTCTGTTCCGGAGCCTGTGAAAAATATTTCTTTCGGCTGTGCTGATATGGCTGCTGCAACCTTGTCCCTGGCCTCTTCAATTGCTTTTTTGCTTTCTCTGCCTATTGAATATATTGATGAAGGATTACCATATTTTTCTGTGTAATAAGGAATCATTGCATCAAGTACTTCTTTTTTTACCGCTGTAGTTGCAGCGTGGTCAACATAAATAAATCTATCTCCCATAATATTTGCTCCTTTTATTTCTTTATACTTTAGTAATTTACACGACTTTCTAAATATATTAGCTTTATAATACTTTATATACCCTCAAATTTTATTACACAAACATAGTTGAATTTATATATAATAGGTGTAATCACACTTTTCGGACATTTTTCTGCAGTCTTCCACAAGCTGTTCAAGACTGATTGAATCAACTACTTCATTAACGCTGTCACGTATTTTGGTCCATATAAGCCTTGTAACACAGTTTTCTGATTTTTCGCAAGCAGGCTGTTCGCTGTCTTCTACGCATTCTACAGGTGCAAGAGAACCTTCAAGTGCCCTTAAAATATCCCCTACAGATATTTCGTTCGGTGCTCTGCCAAGTTCATACCCTCCCTGCGAACCGCGTGTACTTTTAACTACTCCTGCCTTCTTTAAAGATGCAAAAAGCTGTTCGAGGTAATTTTCAGATATTTCCTGCCTGTCAGCAATACTTTTAAGGGATATTAAACCTTCATTGCTATGCAACGCAAGGTCAAGTACAGCTTTCATTCCATATCTTCCTTTTGTTGATAATCTCATAATTTTTACCTCAACGAAATTATTATATCCAAGTAATTCACTTGGTTATCTTCTATAAGAGTAGCACTATCTTTTTATATTGTCAAGAAATAGACAAACTTTGTATAAATAATTTTCACACAAAATTAAAAATCCACCTACAGCTAATATGTACAGTATTAGCTACAGGTGGAATTCTTATACTTTCGCATTTTTTAGAGTGAACTTAGATTATTCCAATACAGGCAGCGTTGATCCTCCGTGAGGCATCAATATTACCTTTGCTTCATCACCCAATACTTTGAAAGCTTCCTTAAGTGCTTCATCAACACTAGCAAATGGCTCCATAAACATGTTCTTTACTTCTTCAGGTTGGAAGTCGGAAACGAGGAATACTCTTGCCTTTTTGAGCACAAGTGCTATTGCAGCAGCCTTATGTCCTCCAAGTTCGAAGTTTTCCTGTATGTCTTTAATAAGGCTATCGGGAGATGTGGCGTTTTTCATCCATCTTTCAAATACCTTCTCACCCATTCCTTCCTTACAGGATGCAAGCAATATTATGATACCGCCGTCCTTAACCGCATTCTTGGAATTATCCAAAGCCTTTTGAGCCTGATAAAGGTTTATATCCTTGGGGAATCCGCCCGGTGTGGTTATTACAATATCAGCCTTTTCAGGAATTTCTATTTTATAAAGACTGTCAAGGAATTTACAGCCTTCCCTGTGTGCTTCTACATGATGACCAGCTACAGCTTTAATAATATTCTTATCTTCATCAAGAACAACATTTACGATGAAGTCTATACTTACATACTTTACAACACCTTCTATATCCTGTCTTACAGGGTTATCGTCTATAGCACCTGCACGCGCAGCAGCCTTAACCATTGCACTGTGGTTTGCCTGAATGGTATCTCTTGTGGAAACACCCGGAAGAATAGCTTTTGCTCCGCCGCTGTAACCTGCAAAATAATGATATTCTATGTTTCCAAGGCATATTCTGCGGTCTGCATTTGCAACTACACTGAATATATCAATGGGAGTACCCATTTCAGATATACCCATACGGACATAATCATTTGAATCGCTATCCACACATTTAATCCTATTATAAATTTCTTCTCCAACAAGGTACTTCTTTTCATCCTCGGTATGCTTTCTGTGGCTTCCGAGGGCAAATACTATCGTAATGTCCTTTTCATCTGCACCTGAACGCAGTATTTCCTTAACCAGCTCAGGGAGAATTTCCTTGCTAGGCAGAGGTCTTGTTATATCGCTTGTAACAATTACAATCTTTTCACCCGGCTTAACTATATCTCCGAGTTTAGGTGTTCCTATTGGATTCATCAAAGCTCTCTTAACTTCAGCTTCACCTGTAAGGTCTACCTCCACCTCATTCTGATGAAGCTCCTGAAGAATATTCTTATCCTGGAGTTCAAACTCTGCAAAACCTTTTCCAAAACCATACTTGAACTTCACTTTTCCCACCTCAAAGTCTTTTGTTTTTGGTTTACCCATATTGAATACAAAAATATAGGTTAATATTATTACTAGATATACTATAACACTTGCTGCGCGCTGATAACCAAATACAACTATATTAGCTATCAACAGCAGAAATCCTATTAACAAAACCCACGCAAATACTCTTCTGGCCATTACCTATCTCCTTCTTTTTTTACGTCCCGTATTTTCTCAAGCCACTCTTTTATTCGAGCTTCATAGCCGTTGGAGGATGGCTTATAATATATTGTTCCTTTCATTTCTGCCGGTAGATAATCCTGCTTAACATAATTTCCGGGATAAGCATGAGCATACTTATAACCTGCCCCATAACCCAAATCACCCATACCTTTGGCTGCTGCATTCCTTAAGTGGAAAGGAACCTCACCGGTTCTTTTTGTCTCAATATCATGAAGTGCATTTCCTACAGCCTCATAGCATGAGTTAGACTTGGGGCTTGTAGCAACCATCATTGCTGCATGAGAAAGAATTATCCTCGATTCAGGTATTCCTATCATCTTAACTGCCTGAGCTGCTGCAACTGCAACCTGCAATGCATTTGGATTAGCCATCCCTACATCTTCAGATGCGCAGATTATTATTCTTCTTGCAAGGAATTCAGGATCCTCTCCTGCATATAAAGCCCTTGCAAGGTAAAAAACTGCAGCATCGGGGTCACTTCCTCGCATTGATTTTATGAAAGCACTTATATTATCGTAATGATTTTCGCCTGATTTGTCAAAGGTTAAGGCTTTTTTCTGAACACATTCTTCTATGGTTTTCAGATCAATATGAATTTTACCGTCTGAATCAAGCGTTGATGTTAAAACAGCGATTTCAAGGGCATTCAGAGATATCCTTGCATCACCGCCGCAAACCTCAGCGAGATATTTAATAGCATCTTCATCAATTTCAATGTTGTAGTTGCCAAGGCCCCTTTCGCTGTCTGTAACTGCACTGCGTATAATCTTCTCTATGTTTGAAGGCTGTAAAGGTTTAAGCATGAAAACGGTAGAACGTGATATCAAAGCCTTGTTAACCTCAAAGAAAGGATTTTCAGTTGTTGCGCCAATTAAAACTATTGTACCATTTTCAACAAAAGGAAGCAGTGCATCCTGCTGAGCTTTATTAAACCTATGTATTTCATCTACAAACAAAACAGTCTTACCCTGTGGGTTTATAAGGCTGTTCTGCGTATCAGCCACTATTCTTTTGATATCGCCGACTCCAGCTGTAACGGCATTCAGTTTTTCAAAATTAGCCTTGGTCGCATATGCTATTATTCTGGCCAGAGATGTTTTGCCGGTTCCGGGAGGTCCATAAAGTATGATGGAACTTATTCTGTCTGCTTTTATCATCCTGTAAAGCAGCTTACCCTTTCCGGTTATATCCTCCTGACCAAAGAATTCTTCAAGAGTTCTTGGACACATTCTGTATGCGAGCGGTTCCTTCTTTTCCTGCAATGACTAATCCTCCAATTTGAATGAATTCCAAACATTGTTTAGTGTCTCTATATTGCTCTGATTTTTGAATTCATCAGGAATTATACTGAAATAACAATAATAATATTTGCTGTTTTCAAGCACATTAAACTTTACATCTGCGAAGGTCTCGTTCTCCTCGTCTTCCCAGCGGTATGTATATGATTTGACAGAGCATCCCTTTTCACTGATGTTTGTTTCATTTTTTAGCGTAATTCCATCATTATTTAAAATTGAACTCATAAAATAGAACCTGTCTTCATCGGATTCGGAAGCTGTATCAGCATCTTTTTCAACAACTTCAACTGCGGTGCTTAAACCTGTATCTTTATCAAGAAAACTTATAAAGTCTGAAGACTGATTGCCTGTTTTGGTCCATTTGCCTGGAATGCTAGCACTCCATTTGTACATCTTGTTTTGATACAAAGTCGGATAATCATACTTTCCTACCCTGTTTTTTGTCAGCTGAGAATAATAATTTTCCAAATCCTTGTTAAAAGCACTTGTAAACTTATCTACAGGCTTAAACGATGTAAATATATCTTCAAAAACGGTTTTATTATCTGTATATTTATCAGATGGAGTTTTAAGGCACAAGCTATAAAGCATTCCTCCGGCTGATGCATAAGCTTCATCATAAGTATAGGTCTTGCCGCCAAGCGTTAGCTCATAAACAATCCGATAGGTTTTTATGCCGGATATTTCAGTACTTCCTGCTGAAACAAACTTATATAACTCAGGATTCATATTTGCATTCAAAAAGCTTTTTCTCTGTTCCCCGGCAGTTACTATACTTCTGCCGTTACTTTTATCCATTTTAACTTCTACATATTCATTATTACCGGCACCAACCTTTGCACAAAGCGGGTTTTCCGATGCATAGGATATTTCCTCCCAAAAAGGAGGCAATGATACCTTCCATGTATAATATTTACTCCCATTAGAGAATTTTAAATAATTATTGTAAATTGCCTTGCCATACTGAATTTTTGTTAAATCTTGAATATTCTGTGTTTTATCAAATGTCACTACAAAAGAATCAAGCATATTTTCATAGTACTGTGAACCTGTTATTTCATCGGTTCCATATTCGCCATAATAGTACAGTATTATGCTGTATATGTATTTTGAAGTGACATAAATTCTTTGAACAATGGGCTCGCTGCTTGTACCGGTATAATTAAATTCCATATAGGGATACTTAGCATTTTCTGCAAGCCTTGAATCGGCAATTGAATAACCTTCAAGATATTCAGAGGGATCATCCAGTACTTTTTCGTAATAGCTTGAAAGTGTTTCCGACTCTGTCCTTGTAATTTTAATATCTAACTGTATGTTTCTTGTTGTATTTTCAATTGAAATATAACTGGAATTGAAGTTTCCGCCTGAGACACGGGAACCTCTTGGAATATTCATGCTCCAATTGTAATAGCTGTCTCCGACTTTTGATTTCTTAATACTGTCTGTGAGGAAGGATAAATCCTTTAATGCTCCATCATCTGCAAAATAAGCGGTTTGAAGGTTGGATGCACTGTTGTAGCTTACTGATGCTCCGAATTTCTCTGCAAAGTATTTAAACGGAACATAAACAGTACCGTTTTTAAGCTGAGGAGCACTGGAAAGAGTGCTGTTTTCCTCATTCACCTTGCAGGTTTTACTTCCAGGAGTAAAATCTATTGAAACATTATTATATGAAATGTTATACGATCCGTTATCTCTTCTGGCAAGCTCGGCACCCAAAGACTTGAAAAATACATCTGAAGGGGCAAGCACAGTGCCTTCTGAGAAATATGTTTTTGGAACAGTGTAATAAATACCGTTTATTTGTACCGAACTGCTCCCTACATTGAACTTTATTGTTATAGGATCATCATTATCTGCAAATGCACCCACAGGAAGCAAAGCAGATACAAGCACTGTTATAAGCATTATAGAAACGAGCTTCTTAATTTTAATCATAAATAAACCCCTTTTAATCTATTGTTTTACTGTTCCTCTTCAAATGTTATCTTTATCTTAACTGTCTTATCATCCCTGATAACTGTAAGTACTGCAGTGTTGCCGGGAGCATATTTTTTAAGGAGTTCGTTATAATCTACAATATTATATATGTTTTTACCATCTATAGCAGTAAGAGTATCTTCAATTTCAAGACCTGCCTTTGCAGCATTTGAACCTGCAGTAATTGAAGTGATACTTAGTCCTTCATCTGATGGCAGGCCGTATCTTGCAGCGATTCCTTCAGAAAACTCAGCACCAATGTAGGGTCTTCTTACTCTGCCGTATTTTTCAAACTGCCCAACAATATATTTAACTGTATCGGCTGGTATTGAGAAAGCAAGTCCCTCAACTCCAAAGCCTGAATATTTGGAAGAATTAATTCCAATAACTTCCCCATTCATATTTACAAGTGGTCCGCCACTGTTTCCCCCGTTTATTGCTGCATCAGACTGAATAAACTTGTAATCTCCGTCAAGCGGTCTGTTCATACCGCTTATAATGCCTTTGGTTGCAGTATTTAAAAGTGAAAATGATAATGGGGTTCCAATAGCTATTACCGGATCACCTACAGATATTTTGCTTACATCTCCAAATTTGGCAGGTATGAGGCCTGCTTTATCTATTTTAATAAGAGCGAGATCTGATTTTTCGTCAATTGCTTTGAGCTTTGCCAGATATGACTTTCCATTGGAAAGGATTACAACAATTTTCTCCATGTCTGTAACAACATGAGCGTTTGTTATAATATAGCCTTCGGCCTTATAGATTACACCGCTGCCTGAAACCAGATTGTCGCTGTATTCACTCCAATCGGGGCTTTCCTGCTTTATTTTTCCTATAATGCCTACAACTGAAGGACTTAGCTTTTTAATAATTGATGAAGCTGAAGTATCTGAAGCGGTATTGTAATATTCAAATGTTCTGGATGGATTTGGGCTCGCAATTGCGGTAGTCGGGAAAAATATTGCCAAACTAAGAATCATTGCAATGCAGATTTTCTGTTTTTTCATTTGTCTACCTCCGGCAGCTAAAAATGTAGGTTGCCATTAATTTCTTAATGTCTAAGTATATCATAAAATAGGTTTGTTTACCATATGTAAAAAGGCCTTCTAAAATGTTTGAAGACCTATGAAATAAAACGGTTGAAGCCGCCTTCGCTTGCTATAATCTGACCTGTAATCCAACGAGCATCATCACTATGAAGAAAGCATACCAATCTTGCAGCATCTTCAGGTGTTCCCCATTTTTCCGAAGGAAACATTTGTGCAACTTTTTTATATTCCTCACCTTCAAGATAACCAGTATCTGTAGGTCCAGGATTTATACAATTAACACGAATGTTCTTTGATGCAAGCAGCACAGAAGTCTGTTTGCACAGGCCAATTACAGCATCCTTTGATACTGCATAAGCAATTTCATCTAACATTGGACCCAGATACTGACCACTTGTAAATAAAGTTACAGCTCCGTTAATATCGTCAATTTGATTTGCAAATTCTTGAATCAGAAGCATTGAAGCTCGGACATTTATACTAAGATGCAAATCGATATGCTCAGCAGTCCATTTACCCAGAGGTGCATTCATAGAATATGTATGGTTAAGTACAAGTCCGTTCAGACTGCCCATTTTATTTACAGCTTCAGAAATGATTTTTCCGGGTTGATTGGGATTTGAAAGATCTGATGGCTTAAGAGGTATTATATTAAGCCTGTTATCCGACAATTCCTTTGCAAGATAATCAATATAACTATTTGAAGCATCTTTATAATTCATTTGCATGTCATAGTCAGGGAAACCGTGAATTACAACTGCAGCACCTGCTTGCGCACATAGCTTTGCAATTGTAGCTCCTATTCCATTCTGACGACTTACGCCGGTAACCAGTATTTTTTGACCTTTTAAGGGTTGGTCCTTCATTTAAACCTCAAATCATAATTGTTTTGGATTATAATACCATAGCATAAGTTATAAACTCAAGATATAGCAGCATAATAAGCAAAATAAGAAACTCCCGTGCTAAATAATCCACCTTCTCTCTTTTCATTGCCGCTTTTGACATGCCCAAAATCGGCGGAAAAGGCACCGCTCGCCGCGGAGGCTGCCCTTGTGAAAGCCTACTGCGGCATCTGTAAGCTGCTCAATCGCTCTCAAGCCGGTACGATGCAACTTCGCTATCCTGCTCAGATGCTACTTGAATGGCCATCCAGGCCATTCACCGGCATTCGAACTTCACTCACAGCAACACCTGCCAGCTCAGCTTTCAATGGGCAGGAATGCGGGTATGGCTTTGAAGAAAAAGAAATGTTTTATTAGAAATGATAGTCCCTGAAAGGTTCTTGGTTCTGACAACCGTGGGTTTTACCCGCGGCGCATCTACTATGCCCAAATCAATACAGCTACACTGCACACAAATTCAAATATAGATATGGGTGTCATGACAAGTCTTTCCTTTCTGCTTTTTGTTATGAATGCATTCCCTACAATAGCTTGTGCAAGAAAAAGAGCATTTACTATTAGAAGAACGTTTACAAATGTTGAATTCATACCGATGTGAAGTACATTGCCTTTTTGCAGAAATGCCAGAATAAAAAAGACATACACAAATGCAAACGTACTGCTTACTAGACGCATTTTGCGAGGCAAGACTTTATGCTTTCCTCCCAGTGCATATTCGCCGAAGGGTGCCCCTAATGATAAAGATAACTGCAATAAAAGCATTATAAAGGTAACAATTGAGCATATAAGTGAAGCAATATAGACCATTTAAAATCCTCCTGTACTAACTTTATTTTAGATTCAAAAACATTATAAAGGATGGAGTATAGTACAAGGTCAAGATTTTTTTATGCTTCTTTAAAACTATTTAAAAAAGCCTTCATATGAGGGCATTGATTTGGGCATTCTTCACTGCTTTTAAAGCTGTTAAGCATAGCCTTCATTTCGTTTAATGCAGCAATTCGGGAATCTATCTCGCTTATTTTTTCGTCAACAGTTTTTATTAAATCATCCATACAGATGTTTCTGCTTTCGGTGATAGCAAACATTTCTTTTATTTGATTTAAGGTAAACCCTGATGCCTTGGCATTTTTAATAAATTCCAATCTATAGAGCACAGACTCCGGATAAAGCCTATAACCGGAATTAGACCTTTTAGGTAAAGGAATAAGGTTGGTTTTTTCGTAGAATCTTAATGTTTCTGGGTTTATTTGTGCCATTTCGGCTATTTGCCCCTTTAAATATTCTGCCATTAATATCACTTCCGTATTTATTTTGTTGAGTATCCAAACGCCATATCAAAGCCCATGGCTTTACCTTCGGCATTTTTGATATTCTTTGAAAGATATACTGTTATTCCGTTTCCAGTTCCCACGTTGTTTCCGGGAAGTTTGAAGTCTATATTCAAGGTTCTGGTATCTTTATCATAGTTAAAGTTATAAAGTTCAGTAATTGTTCTGCTGTGCTTGCCGTCATTAACCATAATGTTTTTCTCATTAAGGCTTTCAGGTTCCACATCATATTTAAAGGTTATTGAGATACTGCTGCCTGGGTCCACATCCCTTTCCTCATGCTTGGGTGAGGTTGATTTGATCCAGCTTTGTGGGTCATCAGGAAGTTTTACGTTACTGTAGTCTATGTCAGGAATAGTTATTTTTTCTAACGAAGCTTCGGTCTCTGTTGAATTAATAACTGCAGCGGAAATTGCTGAATCTTCAGACTTTGTTATTTTACTGCTACTGCTTGCGCAGGATGAAAGAATAAGGGATAGTCCCAGTATAATGGTAAGAGATAATAGTTTATGTTTCATATTTTGCCTCACAAAAGTATAATTTTAGAATTATTATAGCATATTATTTTCCGCTTTTCATCGACGAAAAGGTTTTCTGGAGCGAACCATGTTAGCTGCATTAATGCCGCTTTTGACCTGCCCAAAATCGGCGGAAAAGGCACCGCTCGCCTCGGAGTCTCGCCCTTGTGAAAGCCTACTGCGGCATCTGTAAGCTGCTCAATCGCTCTCAAGCCGGAACGATGCAACTTCGCTGTCCTGCTCAGATGCTACTTGAATGGCTGTCCGGGCCATTCACCGGCATTCGACCTTCATTCACAGCAACATCTGCCAGCTCAGCTTTCAATGGGCAAAAATGCGGGTAGTTCTACGTGAGAGTGCTTGCGGAAGTTACTATTAAGTTGCTTCGTGAGAACTTTGCATGCAAAGCTCGGTATAGCCTCCCATTAACCTGACCCTGAAGGCGCTTGTTGTATTGACCTAGAAATTCCTGCATGAATTTACAAAGTCCAGCGAATTCGCCATGGATGACATTGCAACCGGCCGGACAATAGTAAGTATGCAGGCTTGGAAGTTCTGTCACGGAATCCGTCGCGCCCATTTTTTAAAGCCACCATGGCGCTTGAATGGTGACTTTTGCCAGCTTTTGGTCATTCAAAAGCTGTATATGATTGTGCTTTTATGTTTTTATAAAAAGAAAAAAGAGAAGGATAATTTGACCTCTGCAAATGTTTGAATTAATATCCATATATACGTATAATAAAAATATAGCTAATCTACTATCATAGGAGGTTAAATTATTGGAACAATCAATATACATATTAACAGCATTATTCATGGCATTGTTAATTATAGGGTTTTTTGATAAAAAGAAAAAGGATAATATGAAAAAGAAAAAAGAGAAAGATTAAAATAAAAAAGCCCTCCACCAGGAGGGCTAATAATTTAATTAAGAGGATAATCTTTATTTAAAAGAATGCTTTCTGTAATTGACGTTAAGTCTCCGTCATCGATTTTACCATTTGAATCCAAGTCTGCGTCATACTTTGTTGTATCCGTATCTGCTGCATTGAACCCAAAGTAGTATGCATCTATTCCAAGGTCGAGAAGAGTAAATGAATCTGTTCTGTTTACATCCTTACCACCGATTTCGATTGTTGCCTCACCGCAGTTTTCATCGGCTACGTCCATTTCAAGAGTTGCGTTGTCAGCTATACGCCCTTTTATAATATCCACTTTTCCCACTCCCCTGCTCTTTGCCTTGAACTTAAGCTGAATTAGGTTCTTGTCACCTGTAGCAACATTGTCCTTACCCTGACAGGCTACGATAAAACGGACTGTTCCAGGTGTTGATGTGTCTTCTTTATAAATTTTAAGCCCTGTTTGTGCAGTTGCACCAACGTACTCAAAGAGGTTTGAATCATATGAAACCTTAATATCTTCTGCACAAATATTTGTAACATTATGAATTGCAATGTCTGTGGTGAATTCATCACCAATTTTTGCTTTGGCAGCGGATGCTGTGGCAGTGAGGGTTGGGTTTGTGATAGTTGATGATACGGTAAGTTCTTCAACTAAGCTTTGTATACCTCCCATATTAGTCGTCAAACCACCAATAGCATATATTTTCCCATTAAGTTCAACTGCATCTAAGCACATTCTAGCTATACTAAGGTTAGGCTCTTTGGTCCATATATCAGTCGAGCAATCATACTTCTCCACCACATTAGATGCACTTGTTGTAGTTTCTCCTCCAATTATGAAAATCTCATTATTCAATACAGCTATTCCTGACCAACTTCTAGCAATCTGCATAGACTTTTTTATTGACCATGTATCAGTATTTTTATCATATTCTCTAACACCATTTCCAATGGCATAAATTTTGTTATTTACTGTTGCTAATTTAACACCACTAATTGCTATAGGATAATTAGCCTTTTTAGTCCATGAATCTTGTACGGGATCATATACCTCAACATTATTCAACATTGAATAGTTACCACCATAGCCTCCAACAATATATATCTTCCCATCAAGAACAGTTGCAGATATTAATTCCCTAGCCGTAGGCATTGAATTCTTATTTGTCCATGTATCAGTCTCTGGATCATACATCTCAACAGAATTTAAATAACTATTATTTGGGTGATGTGAATCTGCTCCAGCGTATCCGCCTATAACATATATTTTACCATCATAGACAGCTGTGGCAAAAGCACTCCTTGGTGTTTTCATAGGAGCCTTTGTAGTCCATGTATCTGTCAAAGGATCATACTCCTCAACTAAATTTAGACTTTTACTAAGATCAGAACCACCAATAGCATATATTTTTCCATTTACAGTTGCAGTACCTAAATCCCACCTGGCAACGGACATACTCTTTTTTGCTTCCCATGTAGGAGTTGTTTCCTCCGCAAAAGAAACTACTGACATAAAAGCCATTAATACAATTACTAATAATGTAACAGCGCTTGCTTTAATAAAACTTTTTAACTCCATAACCTCGCTCCTTTATTATATTTTGTCTTAAATTATAAACTTATGTCTATTTATGTAAAGACTATTAATAAAAAGCAAATATGGATATAATTAAAGTTTAAGCGTATTCCATAATTATGTATAGTTATAAGATTATAACATTTGTTAGCCAACAAAAAAGCCCTCTGCTAGGAGGGCTTTACATCTTATTCTTACTTATACAGCGGGTACTTGTCGCACAAAGCTGTTATCCTTTTCTGCACTGATTCCTTTGAATTCTCAAAGTCTGTAAGTGCAAGGCTTATGCAGTCTGCTATCTCTTCAAAGTCTGATTCAATCATTCCTCTTGAAGTTGCTGCCGGAGTTCCAAGCCTCAAACCGCTTGTAACTGTTGGTTTCTGAGGATCGAAAGGAATACAATTGTAGTTTACTGTGATTCCAACCGCATCAAGAAGTTTTTCTGCTTCTTTACCTGTGAGGTTCTTGCTTCTTAAATCTATAAGCATAAGATGATTGTCAGTTCCGCCTGAAACAAGGTTAAAGCCATGTTCAGTAAGTGAGGTTGAAAGAGCTTTAGCGTTCTTTACAATCTGTGTCTGGTAAGCTTTGAATTCATCAGTTAAAGCTTCCTTGAAGCATACAGCTTTTGCAGCTATTACGTGCATTAATGGTCCACCCTGTATTCCAGGGAAAACTGCCTTATCAATCTGTTTAGCGAATTCAGCTTTGCAAAGTATCATACCGCCTCTTGGGCCTCTAAGAGTCTTATGAGTGGTAGTTGTAACAAAGTGTGCATGAGGAACCGGGCTTGGGTGAAGGCCTGCAGCTACAAGACCTGCAATGTGAGCCATATCAACCATAAGGTAAGCTCCTACCTCATCAGCTATTTCTCTAAAAGCTTTAAAATCAATTATTCTGGAATAAGCACTAGCACCTGCAACTATGATTTTAGGCTTATGCTCGATTGCTTTTCTCCTTAATTCATCATAATCAATTCTGCCGTCAGTTTCCTTAACTCCGTAAGGAACTACGTTATAGTACTTTCCAGACATATTAACAGGGCTTCCGTGTGAAAGATGTCCGCCGTGTGCAAGATTCATTCCAAGGATGGTATCGCCCGGCTGCAGTACTGAAAAATAAACTGCCATGTTTGCCTGTGCACCTGAGTGAGGCTGAACATTTGCATGTTCTGCACCGAAAAGCTCTTTAGCTCTTTCAATTGCAAGAGTTTCAACTATATCAACAAACTCACATCCGCCATAATACCTTTTTCCCGGATAACCTTCAGCATATTTGTTTGTCAATGGTGTACCCATTGCTTCTATTACTGCATTGCTTACAAAGTTTTCTGAAGCTATAAGTTCAATTTTATTTCTTTGACGGTTAACTTCCATTTCAATTGCTTCAGCTACTTCTTTGTCTACTTTTTGGATTTCTTTAGTACTGTACATGAAATATCCTCCCATTAAACTTTTTATATTTATATAATATTCGCATTAAACTAAAACCGGGATTGGCACTCTGCATTATGAGCTATTCCGTTAAATAATAAAAGGGTAGAATTATCAATAAATTCACCCCTGAATAAACATGAAATATGCTTTAAAAAATATACTCTGTCCTTTTGCCTGAGAGATTACAGCATAAATGCCTTGCCCCTTCGGCGCCTTGACGGTCTCTCCAGAGATGCGTCCATTCATGGTCTATCGTAACCTCTGCTGCTGTTACTTTACCTGAGAGTATAACTCCTTCGGTGTACCTTTATGGCATCTCTCCCATGAATATCATTCGCCAGTTATTAAGTTTTCATAAAAATTATAATGTTATTTGAAAACTATGTCAATAAAATGCATATAAAATAAATAATATTATGTTTTATTTAATTGCCTTATATAGTTCATCTGCTTCAGGCGGCATTATAGATATCATTTCGCCGTCTTTCAGTATGTATTTGTTTTTATTTTCAGTCGTCTTTCCTATAATAGTGGCCTTAATTCCGACAGCTTCCAGCTCTTTTATCAAGCCTTCCCCATTTTTACATGTAATCAGCATACAGCCGCTTGAAATAAGCTTTAACGGATCTATTCCATAAATTTGTGCTATAGCCTTGGTTTCATCTGCTACAGGAATTTGACTGGCATTAATCACCGCTCCGATGCCGGATGCTTCGGTAAGCTCCCAAACAGCACCAAGAACTCCACCTTCAGTAACATCATGCATTGCAGTTGCACCAAATTTACCTGCAATCATGCCTTCCTTAACCACACTTATACTATTGATAAATGTTTTTGCTTTTTCGACAATGTTTTCATCTAAAATCTTTAATAATTCGTTTTCATTGTCTTTAGCGATGATTGAAGTACCTTCTATTCCGGCAGTCTTTGTAACTATTATGGCTTCATCAGGAGAAGCCCCGGATGTTGCAACCATTTTGCCCTCTGGACAACGTCCTACTGCAGTGCTTGAAATTACAAACCTGTTTACCGCGTTTGTTACTTCAGTGTGTCCGCCTATAATTTCAACATTAATAGCTGCTGCTGTTTCACATACATCTTTCATAATACTTTCGAGATCATTCTCAGTTGCATCTTGTGGAGCAAGTACTGTCAGCATAATTCCGACAGGCTCAGCACCGCAGGATGCTATATCATTACAGGATATATGTACTGAAAGCTTTCCTATATCGTTAACTGCCCCTGTTATAGGATCGGTTGAAATAACGCATAAATTGTCCCCGAAATTAACAGCACTGCAGTCTTCTCCTATTTTAGGCCTTAAAACTATATCTTTTCTTACGCTTTTTATTTTATCAAGAATAATACGTTGAAGTGTCTCATTCGGTACTTTACCTATCTTCATTTATATTTAAATACCTCCGGGTATCAATCCACCTTGTTGTCCTTTGCAAGCTGGAACTGGTCTCTTGCCTTTTCAAGCAGCATTGCATTGGATCTTCCTATAGGAGAGCTTATAAATTTACTGAACCATTTGATAGATTCGTCAAAATTTCCAACTCTTCGGTTAAGCTCTGCAATCATGTACATGCATGTACATTCATCAAGCTTGTCTACCGGAAGTCTTTCCTTTTCAAAAATTTCATTATAGCAATTTAGTGTGAATTGAAGGAATTCTCTTTCCTTTTCATCCTTTTTGAGTCTGTAAAGCCATGCTATGCGAAGACATATCTTAGCAAGGTCTACATTCTTTCCTTTCATGACCTGAATATTAAACAAGGCCAGCTTAAAGGTTTCCAATGCAATATCAATAGTACGGTCTCCCTTATAGCTTCTTTTGTTCCATCTAGGAGCAATTGTTTCTGCAATTTTCCCTGCACTTTTAAAATCAAGCTGTTCAAACTTGTCGGTAAAAGATGCGTAACCACAATTTTCGCATACACTTATTTCATAGAACATAGGGTTAAGTCCTTCATAATGTACACAAAAATCGGAATCTCTGGATTCCACCTTTACAGATTTTGAACGTACCTTTGTAGCTTCAAAGTCCTTGTTGCAAACAGGGCATTTGATAGTCTTATTATAAAGTCCCTCATTCATACATTTTACCTCTGTTTCTATCTCTATGTGTTGTCTTTTCCAATCTTTTCGTAAGTAACACTGTTTACTTTGAACTGCTGTTGAACCGGCTTATATTTATCTTCGGAAATTTTTTCCCTTTTAATAAGCTTGCCGTTTGCGTCATAGGTCTCCCTGTATACTATTGCACGGCAACCGTTTTTTGCTTCACGTGATAGAACCTCCTGTCCAATCGGGACAGTATCGTCAACCACATACTCTACCTCTGTGGGAGGATATTCATCAAATATTTCTGATTTTAGCTTTACAGTATAATTTTTCTCAGGCTTTTGGCCCAAAATCCTAATTGTAAGATGATTTCCTTCCAAATAAGTTGAAATACAAACTGCATATTCCGAATCATTCTTGAACTTGAAATCAATAATCCCTTCTGCAATAGTTGCATCCTGTCCGGGATCACAGTATACCGAAGGCATTGAATGCGGGGTTCTTTGGACAATTTTAAGTCCTGCTTTAAGTACGGCATCGTACAAGGTTGTTGTAACTTGGCAGATACCTCCACCTGGACTGTCAACATACCTGTTTTTCAGGATTATTTTTGCCTCAAGATAACCATTATCTTCAGTTCGGGGGCCCAATGCAGAATCCATGGAAAAGGTATTCCCCGGTAAAATAACATAATTATCAAGCTTTTTGCTGGCAATAGCCAGATTATTTGTTCTATTCCTGTCTGCCGGGTTAAAATATGTAGTAAAGGATGAAACTATAGTTGAAATATCCTTCACATCTTCATAAGTTATATATGGCTTCAACTCCTGCAGTTCAAGTTGGACAACAAAATTTTCCTCTTTTATATGATTTTCTACTATTTTTAAATTATTGTCAATGTCCAGAAACCAACCCGGACTATCTTTTACTACATTTACAGCACCCTTATTATATGTGACCTCAGCTGGCTTAGCGTCAGTATCAATTGTTTTTTTTAAATCAGAAAGAATTCTTGTTAGTGCCTGTAAATCAAATTCATTCTGTAATGTAATATTATGTTTTCCAAACCATAAGCCTGTAATATCCGAAATCCTTTGAAAAATGTTTCCTTCTCTACCGAACTTGTACGCTTGGACAGCAGATTCATCTATCAAATATCTGAAGGATATTTGATTCAGCGGTATAATCTTTTCCTTATCCATATATCGGAGAATAAGATTTTTATTATCGCTGGCACTGCATTTTTCCGTCAGTTGTGAAACTGCTTGTTCAATACTCATACCGGAAACATTTACATTCTTTATATAAATACCGTCGTATATCCCTTTATTATTAAGGATAATTACCGACGAAAGAAGCAACACCGCTATTAATACAAGCGGAATTATTATAAGCTTTTTTTTATGCTTTTGAATAAAATGTAATATATTTTTTGGCAGCATCCATAACATCCTTAAAAAATATTCTGAATATTATGGAAGTAAATTACTCACTCGACATTTGCATTTTTAGTGCCAAATGCAAATGCAAATTAATTTAGTATTTACTTCATAATATTACATATGTAATAAGTTTAATTAAATTCATTAATTATTCCATCATGTCCGGTTTTAAGGACATGATGCATATGGATTTTTAATTAAACTTATATATATTATAATATTGCTGCCTTGGACATATATATTACATACTTAATCATTATTACTGATTTTAATTGTTTCCATATTTGCCACCGCTGTTTCAACAAGGCTATTTATGTCAAGTTTGGACTCGGATTCCTCAATTTTCTCAAGCACCGGCCTTGTTTTAGGGTGTTTTGCAACAAATACCGTACAACAGTCTTCATAAGGAAGTATTGAAGTTTCAAAGGTGTTAATTTTTCTTGCAATTTCTATTACCTCATTTTTATCCATACCGATAAGCGGCCTGAAAACGGGCATCTTTACTACTGCGTTTGTAACAGCAAGGCTTTGTATTGTCTGACTGGCCACCTGCCCTACACTTTCGCCTGTAATTAGCGCTAATGCACCAACCTTCTTTGCAACCTTTTCTGAAATCATCATCATTATTCTTCTCATAATGATGGTCATTTGCTCCAGCGGACAGTTATCACGTATCTGAAGCTGAATATCTGTAAAAGGAACTACATGTAAAGTTATCCTTCCACAGTATGATGCCAGAATCTTGGCAAGGTCAATAACTTTTTCCTTTGCTCTTTCGCTGGTATATGGGTAACTGTAAAAATGAACAGCTTCAATCTCTACTCCTCTTTTTGCAATCATCCAGCCTGCAACCGGGCTGTCAATTCCTCCGGAAAGTAAAAGTACTGCCTTTCCGTTTGTTCCAAGAGGCATGCCGCCGTTTGCTGGAATAATTTCAGAATAAACATAGCTGTTTTCCCTGATTTCAAGATATATAATGAAGGATGGGTTATTTACATCTACTGTCAGTGACGGTATATTCTCAAGAATGTATCCTCCAACTTCACTGCTTACTTCAGGTGACTGCATGGGGAATCTTTTATTGCCTCGTTTTGTTTCTACCTTAAAGGTTTTATAACCATTCTTTTTTACAAGTTCCTGAGCAAGTTCAAGTGAGTATTTCCTTATCTGCTCGTATTCAGTATCAATCTTCCATACTTTGCTTACTGATACAATGCCAAACACTTTACAAAGTCTTTGAATAGCTTCATCGAAGTCATATTCATCATTTGCAGGCTCAATATATATCCTTGCCTGTGATCTTATAATTTCAATCTTTCCAAGTCCATAAAGCGACTTTTTTATGTTATTTACAAGCTTTTCCTCAAATATAGGTCTGTTAAGACCTTTCAATGCAATTTCTCCGTAACGTACAAGTATAATAGTTTTTTTCATCTTTTTCCTCCGTAACTTATTCTAGGGATGATGTCCTTAATAGCATCAACGGTATATTCAATATCTTCCTTGTTTATAAACTGTGAAAAGCTGAATCTTATTGCTCCCTGTAAATAACAGGAATCTATATTCATAGCTTTAAGCACATGACTTGCTGTATTTTTCCTTGATGAACAGGCTGAGCCTGTTGATACGTATATACCTTTCTCTTCAAGGTGGTGAAGCATTACTTCCGACTTAAGGTTTGAAAAGGCAGTATTAAGTATATATTGTGATCCGTCATCAGGAGAAATTACAAGGTATCCGTCTGTTTTTTCCTCAAGCTGTGTTATAAAAAACTTTTTTAGTTTTGACAGCTTGCTGTTATTTTCTTCAAGAGACTTAAATGTTATTTCAGCTGCAAGTCCAAATCCGCTTATACCCGGGACATTTTCAGTACCCGAGCGAAGCTTGTTTTCCTGCCCACCGCCAAAAAATAAAGGATTTACTTTAATTCCGGATTTAATATACAAAGCCCCTACACCCTTGGGTCCATGAATTTTATGAGAGCTTATTGACACCATATCAATTCCTGACTTTTTGGGATTTAATTGAAGCTTTCCATATGCCTGAACACCATCAACATGAAATACTGCGCTGTTGTTTCTGGATTTAATAATCTGGGCTGCTTCTTCTACAGGCTGTATTGCACCCGTTTCATTATTAACATAAATAAGGCTTACAAGTGCTGTTTCATCAGAGACAAGGCCTTCAAGCATATCAAGCTTAATCTTTCCGTTACTGTCTACCTCAAGAATATCTACCCTATAGCCATTTTTAGAAAGATGCTTGTACACTTCAAGTACCGATGGATGCTCAATTGCACTGGTTATTATATGATTTCCTTTGCGCTTGTTTGCAAAAAGATATCCCATTATTGCGGTATTGTTTGATTCTGTTCCTCCAGAGGTAAACAAAACCTCGCCAGGCATAACGCCCAGTGAGGCAGCAATACGCTGCCTAGCCTGTTTTACAAGTTTCTCTGACTCTATTCCTTTTGTATGAAGAGACGATGGATTGCCGTAATATTTATCATTAATTTCGTTTATATAGCTAATTACTTCATCGTATGCTCTTGTAGTAGCAGCATTATCGAGATATATTTCCCTCAATATTAAAACCTCCGAGCATTGTCAATTAATATATAAAAAAAGCTGATAAACTAATTTTAACATAATAATACCAAAGTGTCTGAAGTGTTTCAATTTTTCTTGCAATGAAATACATTTGATTAAACTCAGCTTTTTGTTATAATAATTATTATTCTCTTATTAAAAAATTTGATTTATGCGAGGTACTGATGATACGAACGCTGTGCAAAATTGAGGAACTTCTCAAAAAAAAATGGCTGATACTAACCATTCTTGCGGCTGCAGGAGTAATTGTCTACGTAAATAGCTTTTCTGCACCTTTTCATTTAGATGACTTTGGTTCCATATCAAATAACTATTCAATAAGAGAGCCATTTAATATAGCTGAAATTTGGAAGTTTTATTCAAACAGATTTATTATATATTTTACTTTTGCAATTAATTATTTTATACATCAAACTGGTCTGGAAGGCTACCACATAACAAATGTAGTTATTCATATTTTTAACGGGTTTATTTTGTATCTGATAATGTATAATATACTCAGCCTTAAATACTTTAATGGTAAAAAAATTGCTACATTCAAGCGTTTTGTATGTATCCTTGCAGCAGTCATGTTTATTGTTCATCCGATGCAGGTTAATGCGGTAACATATATTGTTCAGCGTACGGCTTCGCTTGCGGCAACCTTCTATCTGCTCGCAATATTCTTCTTTATAAAGTTCCGTGTTTATGACAAGGTCAGGTATTTTGTTCTTGTAATGCTTTTTACAATACTTGCAATGTTTACAAAGGAAAATACTATAACAATACCTTTTATGCTGCTTTTCATAGAAATTCTTTTCTTCCTTAAGGATGGGAAAACCTCCTGGAAAAAAAGGCTTTTATTCCTTTTTGTTTTATTCTTAACTGTTCCGATTATACCTGGGACAAACCTGTTTCTTCATGGTTACAGCCAGAGCGATCCTGGTGTAAGCTTCAAGGCAAGTACCTCCATGGACAGAATGTGGTACTTCTACACTTCGCTCAATGTAATAATCCTTTATATCAAGTTATTATTTATACCGAATTATCAGAATTTTGACTATAGCAACGATTACCCTATATCTCATAATATCTGGGAGCATGGGTCTTATATATCTCTTATAATTCTTGTCTTAATATTCCTTGTTGCTGTAAAAAACTTTAAAAGGAACAAGCTAATAACCCTTGGAATTGTATGGTTCTTCATGGGTCTGGCTGTTGAATCAAGTTTTATTTCTATAAAGGATGTTTACTTTGAGCACAGGGTCTATTACCCTCTTGCCGGCTTTGTTATTGCACTAATGGGAATTGTTTTTGCAGAGTTCAAGTCGAAGGACAGAAAAATGCTTGTAAAGAAACCATTGCTTTACTTTACTGTGCTTTCTGCAATTGTGATAATAATGAATTCAGCCTTGACCTTAAGACGCAATTACATCTATTCAGATACGGTAAGGCTTTGGTCGGATGTTGTCAAGAAAGCCCCAATGAGTGACCGTGGGCACAGCTCTCTTGGTGCAAGTTATCTCGATTATTATGATTCTGATGATGAAAGTACAAAAAAATATCTGAAAAGAGCCGAAGAAGAGCTTAAAATAGCTATACAACAGTATCCCTACAATGATACTGCACATTGTAACCTTTCTAAAACATATTATCTTGAAGGCGAATATGATTTGGCAATAAAGGAAGCTGAAGAAACAAATAAAATAAGCCCATCTGTGTATGCTTTTCACAATATGGGCAAGGCATATGAGAAAAAAGGCAATCTTAAGGATGCTTTATGGGCGTTCACATGTGGTTACAATAGAGATAAGAAGGCAACTTTTATATTGGATGACCTTGGAAGCTATTATTATGACCAGAAGGACTATGTAAACGCTAAAAAATATTACGAAGAATATCAAAAGTTAGCCCCGACAAAAAGTAATATAATAGCTAAAAGGCTTAATGAAATTGATCAACAGCTAAATAAATAATTTAAATGATTATTGTTAATACCTATCACTTATTGATATTCGGGTATGATAAGTGTATCCCCTGCATAAATATCACTTGAGTTCAAGTTATTAAGCTTTCTTATTTCATAAACTGTTTTTCTTACATCACCATTGGGATTATACTGCTCGGCTATGTTCCAAAGAGTATCTCCCTGTCTAACACTGTGTTGTATATTTACAGAAGGTTTATAACCGTATGATGTTCCTATAAATAGAACTGTCATTAATAGTACAACCAATACTATTATAAATCCGCAAAACCTTCTTTTATTTTTTAATACATATCTTTTATTCATAATATCACCTCAAACGGAACATTTGTTCTATAATGATTATATATCGAACAGTTGTTCTATGTCAATATTTTTAATAAAAAAATCGAACATTAGTTTGATATTTTCATTTTATATGTTATAATAATTACGAAATGGTAATTAATAGCTTTTTATTTTATATATTTTGGTTTTAATTATTAATGTTGGATTAAATACTATTATGAGGTGTTACTATGCAGAAAAAGCTCAGTGAAAAGCAGCAGCAAATACTGGATTTTTTGAATAAGAATATAGAAGAAAAGGGCTATCCTCCATCAGTCAGAGAAATCTGCAGTGCAGTTGGATTGAAATCAACCTCAACAGTACATGCATATCTTGAAAAGCTTAATAAAAGCGGATTGATTCAAAAGGATGCAACCAAACCAAGAGCTTTAAAGGTTATCAACGGAGGCGGTAACAGCAAACCAAAGATTGATCCGGAAGCTTTTTATTCAAGAAAAGAGCTTGTGGATGTGCCTATAGTTGGAAAGGTTACAGCCGGATTGCCAATACTGGCAGTTGAAAATGTAGAGGACACCTTCCCTGTTCCCCTTGATTTTGTTCAGAATTCGGATGCTTTTATGCTAAGGGTTCGCGGAGACAGTATGATTGAAGCAGGTATCCTTGATAATGACCTTGTGCTTGTAAAACAGCAGTCTACGGCTAGCAACGGTGATATAGTAGTTGCGCTTATAGAAGATGAGGCAACTGTAAAGACATTTTACAAGGAAAAGGGTTATGTAAGGCTTCAGCCTGAGAACAAGTTTTATGAACCGATCATAGTTAAAGAGAATCTTTCGATACTCGGTAAGGTTTCAGGCGTGTTCAGAAAACTATAAATTGTAAGGGGTGTGATTCATTGAACCACACCTTGCATTATCTATTTAATTATATTATTTAACATTACATTTAAAGTGTCTAACAGCATCTTTAATATCTATATCAAACTGGTATCTTCCAAATTCATTAAACTGGCTGATGTTTTTCATGGTATAACCCTTACTGGGTTGCACTTTAAACTCACCTTTATTATCTTCTTCAAAACTAACGGGATAGTCTGTTATGGAGCCATCCTGCCTGCGAAGCCATGCATGTGCTCCGTTTTCATATTCATAAAAGTCTACTATATAAACATCTACATTAGACCATTCATCATAATATTTGTTTGCCCCCTTATAAAAATCCAGACAGGCAGCTTTTATTTGTGACTCAAATGCATCTATCATCTTGTTTTTGTGTTGTGAAGTACCATAGTTTGGTTTATGAGCCTCTGGTATTTTTATTGTATATTTATCAACCTCCATATATTTATTCTCATTTTCAGGCCTGCCATACTCACCCTCGTTTGCCTGACCGGCACAGTACACAATATCATTCAAATTCTTAAACATTGCCAGCCAATTGCCCATATTAGTGTGTGCATACACAAAATCTTCATAACGATTATTGTATAAACGGATTTCCACATCAATAGACTTACCAATATAATTATCAAAATCCTTATCTGATGTACCATCCATGATTTTAGCCGGATAGAGATACAGACGATAATTGATGTACTCAAGAAAAGCATTCTTTATTTTTTCAATTGTATAATTCTTAGGAAGTTGTAATTTAGTGGTTGCTTCTAACTTACTGGTATTTGTTATATTCGTTGTTTTGTTAGATAGACTATTTTGTGTTTGAGAGCAAGAGCATAACAGAAATATTTGGACAAAAACTAGAATAATCATCCATTTTCGCATAAATCTTTACTCCGTATTTAAATCATTATTAAAGTATATTAGACATATTAACAACCATTATATAGCACTAATGGTTGTTATATCAATATGCTTACATAATTTTAAATTAAGAGAGCATGTTTTTAGTAATAAAAAAAAGAGCTTGCGCTCTTTTTTTATGTATTTTATTCTCTTCCAGTATTGTTATCATTAAAAATCAGGTTTACGATTTTCATTGGGCTTATTGTTGAAATTGCATGCTTGTAAACCAACTGCTGCTTGCCTTCGCTGTCAAGAACAACAGTGAAATTATCGAAGCCCTTAACCATACCCTTTAACTGAAATCCGTTTGTCAAGTATATCGTAACAGCAATATGCTCTTTTCTTACTTGATTTAAAAATACATCCTGCAAGTTAATATTCGGTTTGTTCACAAAAATATCCTCCTTTGTTGTTCTACATGTATAAACCTATTGGACTGCGAACATTATTATCTATTTCATATTCTACAAGAAAATACCATGTGTTGCAAGATAATCACTAACATTTTTCAGTATTTCCTGCTGGTCCATACAGTCCACATTTACCCAGTGTACGCCTGGAATTCTCCGAAACCAGGTCATTTGTCTTTTGGCATAGTGCCTTGTATCCCTTTGCAATATATATATCACTTCGTCAAGGAGCTTCTCCCCCCTTATATATTGAAGTATTTCCTTATAACCAAGTCCCTGCATGGCTATGGTATTCTTATCATAACCCATTGAAACAAGCTTTTTTACTTCTTCAACGAGACCCTTTTCAAGCATAAGGTCAACCCTTTTGTTTATTCGTTGGTAAAGCCTTTCCCTATCCATTGTAAGACCTATAATTATATAGTTATACTCGGGAGGTACGGCTTTCGAAACCTCCTGATGATATGAAATAGGCTTTTTAGTATATTCGTAAACTTCAAGAGCTCTTATTATCCTTTTAAGGTCATTTACATGAATCTTAGCTGCAGCAGCCGGATCAACGGCTGAAAGCTTGTCATGAAGGAATTGGTTTCCTTTTTCTTCTGCTTCCTGCTTTAATTTTTCCCTTAATTCCCAGTCGCTAATCGTTTCCGAAAAATTTATATTGTAAATTAATGAATTTATATATAAACCTGTGCCTCCAGCAATTATAGGAAGCTTTCCTTTGTCCAGAATTTCTTTAGTGTACTTAAGTGCAAGCTCTTTATATCTTGCAACACTGAATTCTTCGTCTGGATTTACTTCATCTATCAGATAATGCATTATACCGGAACGTTCTTCTTCATCCGGCTTTGCCGTTCCAATGTCCATGTATTTATATATCTGCATTGAATCGGCTGAAATTATCTCACCGTTTGTTTTTTTAGCAAGTTCTATTGAAAGGCTAGTCTTACCTGAAGCAGTAGGGCCGAGTATAATAATTACGTTTTTCAAGGCGCCTTATCCCCCGTCTATACTATTCTTTTAAACATTTTTTCAAGCTCATACTTTGACAGCTTTAATACCGTAGGCCTTCCATGCGGACATGTAAATGGGTTCCTTAAGCTTGAAAGCTGTTTTACAAGGCTTGTCACTTCTGCATCGTCAAGCTTTCTGTTTGCCTTGACAGAAGCCTTGCAAGCTATGGAATATAGGACATCATCAACCTTTTCAGATATTTCATGATTGGAACGGCTGAATATATCATCCAATACCTTATGGAACATTTCTTTTATCAAGCCGCTGTCATTAGCCGGTACTGATCTTAGTATTATTGAATTACTGCCGAATTCTTCATATGTGAAACCAAGCTTAAGCAAGGTCTCTTTTTCATCCTGAACCAGCTTGAACTCCTGGAATGTAAGCTCTATAACCTCCGGATTGAGTAGATATTGCGCAAGCGATTCATTTTTCTCATATTTTTCTTTAAGCATTTCATATGTAATTCTTTCATGTGCAGCATGTTGGTCTATAAGCAGCATTTCTTCGCCTGATTGAAGGATAATATATGTAGAGAACACTTGTCCTACAATTCTTGCATTTGTAAGATCTGAAACACCCTTTTCCTTTTCTTCAACAGTTTTTGAAACTATCAGCTCAGGAACTTTATTATCAGCTGTACTAATCTTCTGAGGTGCTATTTCTTTTATAGCTTGGACAATAGGTTTAACAGCTGCTTTTTCTGTCTCTTTTAAGTATTCCCGCAAACTGTTATTTCCCTCAGACTGAGAGTATTTTTTTATATCAGGCTTACTGATTACTGGTGATTTTTTAGTTTCAAAGGCTGCTGCAGTTTCAGCAACCTGAAGCTTTGAATTCTCCAAGCTTTGCTGAGTATATTCCACTGGTTTTATGTAATTATTTTCAGGAATTCTGAAGTCTTCTTTTTTTATTTCAGGTGTAACAACCTCTCTGAAATCCTGGCCTGTTATAAGTGCATTGTTTACAGCATGATAGACACTTCTGAATATCCCCTGCTCGTCTGAGAACCTTACTTCCATTTTTGTCGGATGAACATTAACATCTACAAGCATGGGATTTATATCTGTAAATAGCACTATGAACGGGAATTTGTTTTTCATCAGGAGGGTTTTATAAGCTTCATCTATTGCGGATGATATGAGCTTGCTCTTTATGTATCTGCTGTTAACAAACAAGGACTGGTGATTCCTGTTGTTCCTGGCAATTTCCTGTTTACCGGCATAACCGAATATTTTTATCTTTTCATCCTCATAACTGATCTCAATACAGCTTTTAGCTATTTCCTTACCGTAAATACTGTAAATAACACTTAAAAGGTCTCCATTCCCCGGTGTGTGAAGCACTGTTGAGCCATTAGCTGTAAGCCTTATTGAAATATGAGGATTTCCGAGTGCAATTCTTTCGATAACATCGGATATATAGCCTGCTTCTGTTGAATCCTTTTTTAAAAATTTAAATCTTGCAGGTGTATTATAGAATAATTCACGAATTATAAATGTAGTGCCGACAGGACATCCTGTCTTCTTTATCTCTAAAACATTTCCGCCTTGTATCTTTACATATGTACCGTTTGTATTGTTTGCAACCCTTGAGGTAAGCTCAACTGATGCTACTGCAGCAATACTTGCAAGCGCTTCTCCTCTGAATCCAAGTGTGTTTATACTGTCAAGATCATTAGAATTTCTTATTTTACTTGTTGCATGCCTTTCAAAGGCTATAACTGCATCATCTTCCGCTATACCGCAGCCATTGTCAGTAATTTTTATATATGATATTCCGCCGTTCCTGATTTCAAGAGAAATTATATTGGCTCCAGCATCTATTGAGTTTTCAACCAGTTCCTTAACAAGAGACGCAGGTCTTTCTATTACTTCTCCTGCTGCAATTTTGTTCGAGGTGTTTTCATCGAGAATAACTATATTGCCCATTATATTCCCTTTCTGGCCTTAGTTTGAAGCCTGTATAAAGTATTGAGCGCATCCAGCGGTGTAAGTGTTGAAACATCTATATTTTTAAGATCTTCTATAACTTCGCTGTCATTTTTAGTTGTGCTGGACAGGTTAAAGAGGTCCATTTGTCCTGTTATAGGGAGTTTGATTTTACGTGATTTCAGGTTCTTCTTACCTATATCGGCATAATCAAGCTCCGCAAGGATCTCCTTTGCCCGGTCTATTACAGGCTGAGGCACCCCTGCAAGCTTTGCAACCTGGATTCCGTAGCTGTCATCAGCTCCTCCTCTTAGTATTTTCCTAAGGAAGGTTATGTCATCGCCTTTTTCCTTGACTGCTATATAGTAATTCTTTATACCTGTAAGCTTTCCTTCAAGCTCGGTAAGTTCATGGTAATGCGTTGCAAAAAGTGTTCTTGCTCCCATTTTTTCTGCGTCACTTATATACTCAATAACCGACCAGGCAATACTTAAGCCGTCAAATGTACTGGTACCACGCCCTATTTCATCAAGTATCAGAAGGCTTCTGCCGGTAGCATTCTTTAAAATGTTAGCAACCTCAGACATTTCAACCATGAAGGTACTTTGACCGGAAGAAAGGTCATCCGAAGCTCCCACCCTGGTAAATATCCTGTCAACTATGCCTATTTTAGCACTTGTTGCAGGTACAAAGCTTCCTATCTGAGCCATCAGAACAATAAGAGCAACCTGTCTCATAAATGTTGATTTACCTGCCATATTAGGGCCTGTTATAATTGCAAGACGGTTTTCGTCATCATCAATAATTGTGTCATTTGGGACAAAAGAACCGCTGTCTATCGTCTTTTCAACAACCGGATGCCGTCCTTCATTTATTTCAATTAGCATATCGTCAGAGATTTCAGGCATACAGTAGTTTTCTCTGTCTGCAACTTCAGAAAGGGATATGACTGCATCAAGTTCAGAAAGTGCTGTTGCAGAGGACTTTATACGCTTTACTGAAGCTGCTATCTGCTCCTTAATTTCAATAAATATTTTATATTCAAGATCAATAACCTTTTCCTCAGCTCCAAGTACAGATTCCTCTATCTCCTTTAGCTCCTGTGTTATGTACCTTTCACAGTTTGCAAGTGTTTGCTTTCTTATGTAACCTTCCGGAACCTGTGCATAGTTTGATTTTGTTACTTCTATGTAATACCCGAATACTCTGTTAAACCCTATCTTAAGGTTTTTGATTCCCGTCTTTTCACGTTCTGTGCTTTCGAGTTCAGCAATCCAGCCTTTACCCTTGGTGGTAGCTTCACGGTATTTATCAACCTCTTCATTATAACCTGCTTTGATTATTCCGCCTTCTTTGACTGAAACGGGTGAATCTTCACTTATTGACGCTTCAATAAGCTCAAAAATATCATCTAGCGGGTCAAGCTGAGAATTCTTAATAATATTGAAATCCGCACAACAATCTCCAAGTATGTTTTTTATGTAAGGTATCTGCCCTATTGAATTCTTAAGTGCAATCAAATCCCTACAGTTGGCATTACCAAGTATGATTTTGCCCATGAGGCGTTCTATGTCATAAACCCGTTTAAGAAGCTCACGAAGCTCCATTCTGAGCATGAACTTGTCCTTGAATTCGGCAACCGAATTGAGTCTGTCATTTATATCTTCAAGGTTTATCAACGGCAGTTCAACCCATTTTCTTAAGGTTCTTCCACCCATGGATGTCATGGTTCTGTCCAGAACCCATAGTAATGTGCCTTTTCTCTGCTTTTCACGCATGGTTTCACACAGTTCCAGATTTCTTCTGGTTGAAGCATCTATAATCATGTATTCTTCCATGCTGTAGGAGTTCAAAGTCTGAATATGCTCAAGGTTTACCTTCTGTGTCTGCTCAAGGTATTCCAAAAGAGCACCCGCAGCATTATTTGAGTAGTCGTATGATGTTTCGTTTATTTCAATGTCTTTGAATTTATCTTTAAGCTTTTTACATGAATACTTGTCTTCAAAATACTCATCTTCAAAGCTGGAAATATACGCTCCGAATCTTTTTCTGAGCATGGAAGACAAAGCATCATCCTTATATAACTCATTGTTTGTAATGATTTCAGAAGGTGAAAACTTGGCAATTTCATCTATCAGCTTGTTTAAGGTATTTCCGAAGGTAACTTTTGTCTTGCTGAATTCTCCTGTAGATACGTCAACAGCTGCAATACCGAAATACAGTTTGTTGCGGTAAATAGACAAAAGATAGTTGTTTTTTTTCTCATCCAACATGGAAGAATCAACAACTGTGCCCGGGGTAACAATTCTTATTACTTCACGCTTAACAAGCCCTTTTGCAAGGGCAGGATCTTCCACCTGTTCGCATATGGCAACCTTGAAGCCCTTATTAATAAGTCTTGAAATATATGTATCAGCGGCATGAAACGGAACTCCGCACATAGGAGCTCTTTCTTCAAGTCCGCAGTCTTTCCCTGTAAGAGTTATTTCAAGTTCCCGCGATGCAACTTCTGCATCTTTGAAGAACATTTCATAAAAATCCCCAAGCCTGAAAAAAAGGATGCAGTCCTTATATTGTTCCTTCATATCAAGATACTGCTGCATCATTGGAGTCACAGCCCCCATAATCCTGATACCTCACATTCGTATAAAATGGAGAATTGAGAATTGAGAATGGAGAATTATTAAATTCAACATTTTAAATTCTTAATTCTTAGTTATATTTTATTTAAAGAATTCAATTTTCTATTATCTATTATATTTATACTTCCAAATTGCTTTTATCTCAATTGTCTTTTAATCCTTCATTCTTAATTCTTAATTCTTAATCCTCAAATGTCAATTCTCAATTGTTTTTACTCTCAATTGCTTTTGGATATTGTTTCTATCTTTTAATTCTCAATTCTCAATTCTCAATATTCAATTGCCTTTACTTACACCCGCTGCAGCTTCCGCATTTGTTCGGTGAGCAGGGCTCTTCACCTGAAATTGTAAAGATTATTACATCGTTTACTTTCTTCATCAAGGCGTCAAGATTGCTTTTTGCAACAAGGAAATCACCTGTAACGCTGTACTTGTTTATTTCGTTCTGCTTATCAAGCAGGTTGTTTTTTATTGATTCTATTACTTCCTTATCTCTGCCTTCGCGTGTGGCTTTTACCACCTCTATCTGAAGAAGCTTGTAATCCTTCATAAGGGCTTGACCTTTTTCATCACCTTCTAGTGCTGCTTCTGCTTTCTTAAACTCTTCCATTTCCTTCGAAGATGCAATCGCTTGTCCCAATTCCTTAGCCTTTTCAAATATATCCATGATATCCTCCTGTATTTCTATCTTTTCATTCTCAATTTTCAATTCTTAATTCTCAATTGTCTTTCAAAATACCTTCCAGCGACCAGGTCTGAATCTCTTTAATATTTACATTTACAAGTCTTCCTATAAGGTCTTCGGGGCCTGTAAAATTTATTATTTTACTGGTTCTTGTTCTGCCGGTTAATTTGTTTGGATTGTTCTTGCTAAAGCCTTCAACTAGAACTTCAACATCCATGCCCATATATTGTTCGTTGATTCCCCTGCTTATTTTATTCTGGAGCTCCAGCAGTTTATCAAACCTTTTCTTTTTATCCTCTTCAGATACCTGCTCCAAGCTTTTTGCTGCAGGCGTTCCTGTTCTTTTTGAATACAGGAAGGTATACGCAGAATCGTACCTCACCTTTTCTATTACATCCAGCGTTTCATCGAAATCCTCATCTGTTTCGCCTGGAAAACCTACAATAATATCAGTAGTAAGCGCAATGCCCGGCACAGCTTTTTTAACCTTTTGAACAAGCTCAAGATAAGCTTCCTTGGAATACTTTCTGTTCATTTCCTTTAATATTCTCGTACTACCTGCCTGAATGGGCAGATGAAGGTGTTCGCAAACCTTTTTGCAGTCCCTGATGGCTTCTATAAGGTCATCTGACAAGTCTTTTGGATGTGAGGTCATAAACCTGACGCGTTCTATGTCTTCTACCTTATCAATCCTGTGCAGAAGCTGTGCAAAGGAAATACCCTCCGGTTTATCCTTACCGTATGAGTTTACGTTTTGCCCCAAAAGTGTTATCTCTTTAAAAGTACTGCCCAGCGAGCTTATTTCACCTACTATATCGTCGGGCTGTCTGCTTCTTTCGCGGCCTCTAACGTATGGTACTATGCAATAGGAGCAGAAATTGTTACAGCCATACATTATCGTTATCCATGCCTTGATGCCGTCCTTACGTTCTATCGGCATGTTTTCAGCTATCAATCCTTCAGAGGTCCATACATCAACAACAGTAGTGCCTGAAATCAATGCATTATTGAGCATTTGCGGAAACATATAAAGATTATGCGTTCCGAATATAAGGTCAACATGACGATATTTTGACTTGATATGCTCTACAATCTGCGGCTGCTGCATCATGCAGCCGCAAATAGCAATAATCATCCCGGGATTTTCGCTTTTAAGCTTTTTCAACGCTCCAAGATGCCCATAAACCTTCACTTCAGCATTCTCACGGACACAGCAGGTATTGAATATAACAAGATCAACAGCTTTTTCTTCAGGTGCTTCCATGTACCCCATTTCAGAAAGCATACCTGCAAGGCGTTCTGAATCATTTTCATTCATCTGGCAGCCAAAGGTCTGGAGCCTGAAGGTCTTCTTACTTCCTGTTTTCTGTTCGTATTCATTACTTATTTGCTTGACTTCCTGTATATATTGTTTTTGCTTTAATATTTCTTCCTGTGAAACCTGTATCTCTTTTCTTTCTCCCAACTTAAAGCCTCCGAACAACCGCTCTTTTGCAGCAATTTATGATATTAAACAATATTTATTATCACCATATTATAACATAAAAATATATAAGATAAGTAATTAAGTAAATACTTAATATAAAAACTCAAAGATTAGTGTCCTTGAGTTTTTATGGCAAACCATATTTCACATTTTTGAGAATTACCATTTGGTAACGGATAAACTTCTATATCATGTGTTTCTGAATACTTATAGCCTGAAAATGGAAGCCACTCAGTGTAAAATCTCCTGTATAATTCCTTTATAGAATATTCATCCAAGCTGGTTTCAAAAACTGCCCAGGTTGCGGCTGGAACAGTATATTCAACCATTTCATCTGGCACAGGTTTATCAGTTGCAGCTGCTATATAATAGTATAAATCATGTGCACCCTTGTATTCCGTAACACCAAGTATACCTTGCGGAAGCTGATTATTTATTTCACATAGAAATTGAAATTCCGAAGTTTGTTTTATATCCCCCCATAATTCGGGAATTGTTTGAAAGTTCATTTCCATATTGGCAGATATCTTTTTTCTTATTCCAATAAGCCGAATCGCAGGTTTTTCTTCAATCCTGTATTTCATTTCAGAATCACCTTTAACAGACAAACTGAAGCTTAATTTCGGATATGTTTTCAATATAATACCTTTTTGTCGTGCTGTTGACGGTGAAAGATTGTGAACAGACTGAAAAGCCCGGCTGAAGGACGTTGGAGAGTCGTAACCATATTTTATAGACAGGTCCATAATCCTAATATCATAATTCTGGAGCTCATATGCTGCCTTTGACATACGTCTTCGCCTAATATACTCTGATAATGTTACTCCGGCTATGTAAGAAAACATTCTTTGAAAATTAAATGTAGAGCAACAGGCTATTTGGGCTGCTTTTTCAAAATCTATTTTCCCTTCAAGGTTTTCTTCAATATAATTAATCGAATGGTTTAGTTTTTCTATCCAATCCATACCGGCACCTCGGTATTAATTATACACCTACTGAAATTATTTTTACCAACATTTATTGCTTACTGTCTTTTTTAAGACATATTAAAGCCAGTATAAAGCTAAAAAATCCTAACATAATAAATAACCCTGCAGATAACAAAACATTGGACCAGTTTATTGAAGTATCAAATATAAGGCATCTCAGACTATTAATAATATATGTGAAAGGGTTAATAATTACAGCAACCCTCAATACTCCTGATATTTGTTCCATCGGAAACAGTGCTGTACTAACAAAAAATACAGGCAAGACAATAGTATTCATAACAGTGTAGAAGACTTCCTCATTTGGCAGGCGCAGACTTAAAGAATATGAAAGTCCTGCTGTAAAAAACGCTGTTAAAAAAAGTAGCAGGAAGGATATGAATAGCCCGACTATTCCGGATGCAATATGAACGGAAAAGAACAACGATAGAATAAAAAGCAGGGTAATTTCAAACAAGGATAAAATAACCGCTTCAAGCATATGTCCTAAAACAATTGAACTTCTCATTACGGGTGAAATTTGTATTCTGTAAAAGCTTCCACAGTTTTTCATTATATAATTAAGGACACCGCTGCTTCCTGAACTTGAGAATATTGTAAGTATGCAAATACCCGGGAGTATGAATGCTGTATAGTTACCACCTTTTAATCCCGACATGGTTTGGCCAGCTACAGTACTGTATAAAAGCAGCCAGATCAAAGGTATAATAATTGTCATTGCAATTGAAATACGGTTTTGCAGCCGCCATTTCATATTACGCCAGAGTAGTATAAAAATACTCATAAGCTTTCCCCCTTGTTATCCTGTTTTGTGAAGCTAAGAAAAATATCTTCAAGTGTAGGCTGAATAATTTCTAATGAAGTAAAATCAATCCCATCATCCAGCAACCATGTATTAATACTTTTAAAAATACTCTTTATGTCGTTGGATTGTATAAGAACGTATGTATTGAAGGTCTTTATAGAGTTTATAATTTTCTTATTCAAGGCAAATGTACTCAATAATGCTTTATTGCAATTCTCAGCTTTTTCTGTACTGTCAAAACCAATACGCAGTTTATTCTGTTTAAAAAGTCCTCGCAAGCTGTCAGGTGTACCTTGTATTACTTCGTGTCCATCCTTTATTATACAAACAGTGTCACTCAATTCATCAGCTTCCTCAAGGTAATGAGTTGTTAAAAAGACAGTGGTACCGAATTCATTGCGTATTTTCAGAATTATATCCCATAAAGCTTTCCTTGATTCTATATCAAGTCCAACTGTGGGTTCATCCAAAAAAAGAATCTTTGGGTTAGATACCATATTCATTGCAATATCAAGCCTTCTTTTTATGCCTCCTGAATATGAACCGACCGGGTACTTTAGGTACTGACCGAGATTAAAGCTTTTAATAAGTTTATTAATATTTATTTTTGCAGATTTGGGATCTAACTTGTATATTCTGCTCTGAAACACCAGGTTTTCCATCATAGATAAATGTGTATCTATACTTATTTTTTGTGCAACACAAGCAATATGAGGCCTTATATATGAGGCTTCACGGATTAAGTCCCTGCCTAGCATTGTAACACTTCCTGATGTAGGAGTAAGATATGTTGTTAGGGTATTAATCAATGATGATTTGCCTGCTCCATTAGGACCAAGAAGAGCAAATATTTCTCCGCTTTTTACGCTAAGATTAAGCTCATCCAATGCCCGTATTCTATTTTTATATTCCTTTACAAGCTTATTCACCTCAATTGCAAACAAATTAATCGCCTCCTTGCTGAACAGGAATAGCAATTTCAGTAATATATTTTTGTGGATTGCCTTTAATAAACATTCCGGGACCCTTAATATAGGTTTCTCTGCATGGTTCATATACACCAAGACTTTTGGACATGATGTGCTTTTGAAGTGCCTCGTAAGCGTCTTTGAGTGTTTCATAACTCCCGATGTGAGTAGTGCATAATGCTTTAATACGTGAAATTTCCTTAATAATTATACCTGGGGTTTCAGGATTCTCCTCTGTAGGGACACATAACTCCACATGACCAGTTTTTTCAGCATCATCAACGGCTGAAATATAGCAGAAGGGTGCACCGCAAGCTTTGCCCTTAATAGATTTGAATAATGAGGGAAAGTATTTGGATGCTTCGCTTATTTTGCCTTGATAATGTGTTGAAGCGACCCTAACCGCTTCCAATTCCTTGATCTCAATTATGTAACTCATTTTTTAACCTCTTTTCCTAAATTGTTAAAATGAGTTTAGCATAATAAAAATTTTAACTCCTCTCAATTCTTGCACAAAAATGTAAGAATTAATTTTCAAGAAAAAAAGAGCCGGTACATTATAGTAACAGCTCCAATTGACTATTTCTTTATTCAGTTATAAGTGAGACTGCACTGATTTTCCTTATACGTATCGACACTAAGGTTGCTATAAGGAATGTGAATATACAGATAACCGAGCATAAAATTATAAGCAGTACCGGTGGTATATATAAATTCATTTTCATGATACCCATGCTCTTCATTGCCATAGACATCAGAGGATTTATTCCAAAGTAGCCTGCCAAGCCTCCGGCTATACTTCCTGTAAGTGCTACCGGTATAAAACCAAGTGAAATCTGTAAAACAAGCTGGGATGTTCTGAAGCCAAGAGCCTTACTGATTCCAAGATAACGCTTCCTTTTGATTATCATGGCTTTAATGATTAAAAACAGTACCAGTACAATTATAAGGAATGTTATGAAGATGATTACATAAGCTATGATTTTAACTACATTTACAAATACGCCTAGCATAGTCTCTTTCATTTTCATGGCGTCCATATAGCTTGTCATATACTTTCCGTATTCTGCCTTGATATTGTCAAGAAAAGCTGGTGTATCCGTTCCATCCTTTAAATAAATATATATGCTTAATGGTTTGTAATCAGGATAAATTTGACGGTAACCGGCAGTGGTCATTTCAGAATCGTAATCCGCACCATTAGCTGTTTGTAAGAAGCCGGTAATAAGGTACTCATAAGTATTATTGCCAACCTTGATTTTTATTGTATCTTTAATTTTCTTTCCCGTTAACTCTGCCATGTAACCATTCAGAGCTATTTCATTGTCATGGATAGGATCTCTTCCTTCATAGCACTTTTTATTTTCTGTAACCGAATAGTCATCAGTGACATAAACCTTGAAGGGCTCTGTATTATTATAAAGAGCTGAAGCTCTGTCATAATAAATAATCTTCCTGACTTCGGGCATTTTTGAAATACTTTTAATTATGTTTTCATTGTAGTTATTGCTGTCAAGCATTACTACAGCAGTTGGGTATTCACCTGTTATTGTGTCTGCAAAAGCCTTGTCATCATATGCTATGTTATAATACATAACCAGTGCAAACACTGATGTAAAGCACACTGCAGCTATTATGACTGAAATCATTATGTTTTGCCTGATATTCTGTATCATAACTTTGATTGATAATATGAAATTAAGGTTTCCTGAAGTCTTTTCAAGTGGAAAATGATTCTTTCTGAAATTATGTGTATTAATACCATTCCTTAAAGCGGTTATAGGTGCCAGCTTTCTGATCCCTCTCGCAGAATGAAGTGAAACAAGAACCGTTACAAGTATTATAAATATAAATGATATTAAGAAGGATTTAAGGTCAAAACTTTGATTCCATATGATACCTGTTTGAACTGTAAATGCTGATTTAAGCGCCGGCAGTGCGAAAATTGTAAGTACACCTCCAAGCAACCCAGCTACAAAAGCCATCCCTGTAAACTGAAGCAAGGTTGATGATATAAGCTGCCTGCTGGTATAGCCCATAGCCTTTAATGCACCAATATTATATATATCCTCTTCAATGCTGTTTTTTATTCTGAATCTTATTATTATGAGGCTTACAAGCATTATTATAAGTGAAAAAAGTATTATTATTGCTGTGCCCATCTTTGCGGTCGTAGTACGTGCCTGCTTAAGATTTTCATAGAATGAACCTTCAATTTTTAATTTACTTGTTACACTATTGGCAGAAATGTAATTATAGATTTCAGAACTAATGCTTTTACCTTGACTTTTATCATTTATTCTTGCAAAAAGCATAGTACCATCAAAGGCGCCTCCAGCCTTATTTTTCAGTTCTACCCAGCCTTTATGAGGAAGCATGAAGCCTACTAGTTCCTGATTTATTGTACCAGTATTCATTTCTTCATAGAAGCCTGCAACTGTAAAATTATTTTTTTCTCCACTAGCCTCAATTGTAAACTTATCTCCAAGCTTTATGTTTCCGCCTGTTTTTTCTATGTATGGTAAATAAATTGCATCAGTCGGAAGTGAATCCAGCTTTTCCACGAAGGATACCTTTGAAATTCTGTATTTACTGTCTGCATCAAAAATTATATAATTTCTTTCAAGGTCTGAATCGCCGAAAGTAGAATTTCCTCTGAAAAATAACACATCTCTTTTTTCAACATCTGTAACCCCTTTGATATTTTTAGCATAATCCAAATATTCATTTTTAAAGCTTGAACTGTTCATTGCATACCAAACATGGGCACTGTTGAGTTCTTTATATTTGTTGTCAAAGTTGTCTCCATAATTAAGAAGGGTTACAAGACCTAAATTAAGCAGTAATGAGGTTATTACTATTATTAAGAAGAATGATACAGTCTGGCTTTTCGCTTTTCTTATGTTTGCAAGTGCAAGCATAACAATTTTTCTCATACCTACCACCCCATTTCCGTAAGGAATGAACGCAGTTTTTCATGACGGTCCTTATCGCCGCTTATATACTTTCCAAGAATGCATTCTCCGCAAATAACACCATCTTTAAGGTAAATAATACGGTTTCCGCGCCTTGCTGAATTCAGGTCATGTGTTACCATTACTATACTTTGACCTATTTCATTTATTTTTGTCAATACATCTAGCACAGCCTTACCATAAGTTGAATTAAGTGCTCCTGTAGGTTCGTCTGCAAAAACAATTTTAGGGTTGTTTATAAGCGCTCTTACTATACCAGCCCTCTGTGCCTCTCCGCCTGATAACTGGGATGGAAATTTACTCCATGTGGTTTCATCAAGTTCAACCTGTGAAAACAGATCTTTAGCTTTTTTAACTATTTCCTTTTTGTCTTTGTTAATAAGAAGACCTGAAGCAATTACATTATCCATAACACTCATGCTGTCCAGCAGATATACCTGTTGAAAAACAAATCCGAAGTTCTTTCTTCTTAAAATAGCAAGCTTGTCATTGGATAAATCTGATATTTGCTGTCCTCCAAAATGAATCTTTCCAAGTGTTGGCTTATCCATCCCTGAAAGTGCATACATAAGTGTTGATTTTCCAGCTCCTGAAGAACCCATGATTACTGTAAAATCACCCTCATAAATTTCAAGGTCAAGATTTTTCAAAACATGCTGCTGAAGGCCTGCATTAGAGAAGCTTTTACAAAGTTTATCCGTTGATATGATTACATTTGGCATAATAAAGTCTCCTTCTTCAAAAATAATAAGACTGTTTATTTACAGCCTTATTTTAACATGCAGGTTCCTTAACCATCTTTGTCTGTTTCTTAATTGTTTCTTAATTCTTTTATGAAATCCTTAATTCGATAGTTACAACAAATCCGTCAGGCAGGTTATTGCAGTATATATCTCCATTCATTTGCTGCATGAAATACTTTGATATATAAAGCCCTAGTCCTGAACCACTCTTATTCTTGGCATTTGTTCCTCTGTAATACTTACTGTACAGAAGCGGCAGTTCCTCTTCCAAAACACCTCTTCCATAATCTCTGAAGTTTATTATCAGGTTCCTTTCTTCGATTTTAGCTGTTATGTCTATTTGTGTTGCCGCATATTTGTATGAATTGCTTATTATATTGTCAAACACCTGCTGAAGCCTTAATTTATCAAATATGACTATACAATCAGGTATACCTTTCAGATTGGCAAGCTTCCTGTAATCTGCTTTTAAAATAAGGTCGGGTATTTGTGTACTTTCTTCCTCTCTGGGGCTTACTTTAAGTTCCTGCAGTTCCTCAAGAGTAGCATGAAACATGTTATTAATCAAAAGATCTATCTGATCGGCCTTTTCACCTATAGTTTCAAGCTGGTTATTTTCTTTTTCATCCATTGTTTTGACCTGCATCAGTTCAGATATAGCCTTTATTGATGCTACAGGCGTTTTTATGTCATGACTGAGCTGCGCAACAAGCTCCTTCTTACTTTGATTGGCCTTACGCTCATTTTCTCTTGATTTGGCAAGTTCCTCTCTCATGATATCAAAGCTTTCGGTAAAAGCTCCGAAAAGGTTATTTCTGTCCATAGCCAATGGTACATCAAGATTTCCCCCCGCAATACTTTGAGCAAAGCTTTTTAGCTTATTAAAGGGTTGTACTAAAGCCTTTCTAAGGTATGTGATATAGCCTATGAATACCAAAAATAGTAACAGAAAAATTACTGCAGTGCCTATAATAAGATAAGATTTTACACTTTTTAGCTGCTTATCCGAGTCATTATATATTATTACTTTTCCTACTGTATTACCGTTTGAAATTATATCAACAACAGTATCTCTGTGTTTAATAGCATCATTAGCAGTGACAGATACGTCTTTACTGGTTGAATACAGCAGTTTAAAGTCATTATTTACGACAGAGTAATCCAACTTTCTGTCAAATATTTTTAGACCTGAAACATCACTGTTAAGTATGTTGTCCCAGTTAGACTCACAGTTTTTTACGATGTCGTTTACCGCAACAGAATCAAGCTGTGTACTCGAGACATTGCCTGTAATAATAAGCATCATTACTAATGCTGAAGCCATAAAGGCAGAAAGAATAATAGTAATACGCCAAAGCTTCATTATTTTGTCTCCTCGAACAAATATCCTCTTCCCCAGACTGTTTTTATGAGTTTCGGATTATTTGCATCAGCTTCAATTTTTTCACGCAAGTGTCTTATATGTACATTCAATGTGCCGTCACCTGTTATTGTATCTCCCCAGACCTTTTCAAATAATTCTTCCTTGGGGATTATCCTGCCGCGGTTTTGGACAAGATAGCATAAAAGCTTGTACTCCATTGCTTTAAGGCTTACTTCTGCACCGTAAAAGGTCACTCTGGAATTATTGAAATCTATTTTTAAGCTGTTATATTCATAACTTTCACTTTTAGTGCCTGTGTTACCGTAACGTTTTAATACTGCTTTTACCTTTGCAAGCAGCACGCTGAGTGAATAAGGCTTTTGAATATAATCATCACCTCCTATATTGAGGGCTATAACCTTGTCATCATCACTTGAACGGGCACTGATGAACAAAATAGGTACTTCGGTAAAGGTTCGGAGTTTTTTACAAAGATCGAACCCGGAGGAATTTTCAAAGTTTATGTCAAGAAGGATTAACTGTACGGTATTATCTTTTAAAAAATCCAGACATGTGTTGGTATCTGTAAGAAACGCGGTTTTTACATTAAACAGGTTGAAATATTCGGAAGTACTTTCAGCCAGTGCAATTTCATCATCTACTATAAGACAGTCGTAGTACATATAATCCCCCTATTAACAAATTAATACAACTCTCTAATATTTTATCATAATTTTCATTTTCTTTATTTATGTAATGCTCTATTTTTATTGTTTTAACTGTACACTGTAAAATTGTAGATTGTAACCTGTCAACTTGCCTTTGCACTTAACTGTCCTATCGCCAACTGTCAACTCGTCTTTGCTCTTAACTGTACATTGTAGATTGTACACTGTAAACTCTTTTTTGCCTTTAACTGTCCTCTCGTCATCTTGTCAACTGTCAACTCTCTTTTAATTATCAATTCTCCATTCTCAATTCTCAATTAATTAATCCTCTGCTATAATATACTTACAACAATTATTGGAGGTTAGCTTTATGCCCTTTTATGATTTACGCTGCACCCATTGCGGTGGGGAATTTAATATTATGGCCAAAATGAGCGACAGAGACAATAAAACTATTAAATGCCCAAAATGTAGCTGTAATGAACTTGAAACAGTTTTTAAGAGTGTTAATATAATTCAATCAAGAAAAGAAAATTCCGAATGCCCTAATATTCATAGGTGCAACGGTTGCTGCCATCATTAAAAAAACAAGCCGGAATGTTGTTCCGGCTATGGCTAAAAATGAGTTATTTATTTATTTAAGTTGAATTTAATATTTAATATGCATCATGTCCTTATTACCGGTCATGATGGTAAGATAAATGATTTTAATTCAACTATAGATCATACAGATTTTTATCGATGCAGAGCTTTGCTCTCTCGGCAGTCTTTGCATCAGAGTTTAGTGCATTTTCAAGGAATTCTGGATGCTCCTTAAGGAAGTTTTTCATGGATTCCTTGGGATTATCAATGAATTTTAATATCATTGAATACTGCTCATTGTTTATATGTCCTGAAGTCAAAGCCTGTTCAAATAAGCTTTTGTCTACCGAAACCATAGCATAGGATTCAACATTCTTTGATTTCAGAAGTTCTCCTCCGCCTTGCTTTCTGTCAACAACAACAACGCTCCAGAGTATGTTGCCTCCCAGAGCCTCAATAGCTGGAATCCAGTTACGCTCGTAGCTTGACGCTTCAGTTATGAGGTCTGCAATATGTAGAACCTTTTTATCTTTTATATCAGTTACCTCTTTTACTTCTCCCATATCTGAAAGATAAGCCTTGTTGTTCTTATAAAGGAATATATGAGGCTTATTCAGCAGTTCAGCAATTATTGGAGAGAAAAACCAGTCACGCCTTTCACCGCCTGAAATATAATCTATTTCTTCCGGCCCTATTTTCTCTGAAATGAATGCAATCATTTCATTTATAAGTCCTTTATATATCTCATCATTTTCATAATTGTACCTCAAAAGCTTGGACAAAACATATGGGAATTCAAAAATGTTATCCTTTTCAAAATCTATTATTCTAAGTAGTTCAACAGCTTTTTTCTCACTTCCGTATAAAAAATGTGTGTTAATATAATAAGGTCCTATTGTTCCGGAAGTGTACCAAAATGGTTTGTTTTCAGGGCATACTCTGACTGCTTCGGTCTTAAAAAGCCATGATACAAGTTTTTCTTCTCTGGTCATCAATGTTTTCCCTCACTAGTTCTTTCTTTTAAATTCTTCATGTATTCTTCCCACCACTCCTGGTTTTCAAGTGTGCTTAACTCCTTACCCAGGTGTGAGGAATCTCCTGCTCTTATTATATTGAATTTTCCATATTCGTAATCCATAACTGTTATCGCTGTGTTGTCATACCATGGTGTATTTATCATTTCATCAAGAGGACATGCCATAAAGTAGCACATGAGAGCCCTCAATGCAGTTCCGTGTGTTACAATGCAAATATTTTTGCCCTTGTTTTGAGCAATTATATGTTCAACTTCTTCTATAAGTCGCTTCTGGAATTCAGCCATAGATTCGCCGTTAGGCATCTGATGAAGGTGAGGCTTTTTCTCCCATGTTTCATATGCTTCAGGCCACTTGTCTGGAAGCACCTCCCAACTCTGGCGTTCCCAGTCACCACCGTTAATTTCCTTAAGCTTGTCTGTTCTTATAATGGGCAGATTTTTAATATCCGCAATATATTGTGCAGTCTGCAGTGTACGTTTAAGACTGCTGGAATACAATATATCAATAGGTGTATCCTTAAGGCTTTTGGCAGCTCTCTTAGCCTGTTTGTGGCCTTTTTCAGTTATATCTCCGTCGGTAAAACCGTGAAACTCGCGTATCAGGTTTCCTTCTGCTTCTGCGTGTCTGACAAATATAAGCCTAGTCTTCATAATTTCACCTGCTTAATTCTAATTGTTTATTTTCATACCATTTTAATTTAATGCAGGTTATTAATTTTATTCAAAAATGGATGTTCCGCTTTTGAGACCCTGTATTAAACATTCTATTCTTATAATAAAATCGGTAATTAACTCTTACGAATTAAGTTGCACTTTTCCAATTACATCATATATACTATCATATTTATTCCTTATAAGGTAGCTTTCTATTCCTTGAGCTATGTCAGCACATGCAGTCGGGTTTACAAAGTTTGCTGTTCCAACCATTACAGCTGATGCTCCTGCAAGCATGAATTCAACCGCATCATCACCGTTTGAAATACCGCCCATGCCTATAACAGGTATCTTTACAGCCTGAGAAGTCTCATAAACCATTCTTACAGCAATAGGCTTTACAGCAGGTCCAGATAGACCTCCTACATTGTTTGCCAATATAGGCCTTTTAGTATTTATATCAATTGCCATTCCTAAAACAGTGTTAATGAGGGAAACTGCATCGGCGCCACTGCTTTCGGCAGCTATTGCAACCTCGGCAATGCTTCTTACATTAGGAGTCAGTTTTACAATAAGCGGCTTTTTACAGTATTTCCTGACCTCTGAGGTTATCATAGAAACCCCTTCGGGTGAAACACCGAAGAGCACACAGCCTTCCTTTACATTCGGGCAGGATACGTTGAGCTCAATTGCATCTATATCAGCATCTGAAAGTATTTCAACCATTCTGCAGTAGTCTTCTATGGAATTTCCTGCAACATTTGCAATTATGGCAGTGTTATATTTTCTTAAGAAGGGTATTTCATTTTTTATAAAATAATCCACCCCTGGATTTTGAAGACCAACACTATTAAGAATTCCGGCTGGAGTTTCAGCAATCCTTGGAGGCTTATTACCCGGTCTTGGTTTAAGTGTCAGGCCTTTGACAGATATTCCGCCAAGCTTGTTCAAGTCAAAATATTCTGAATACTCCCTGCCGAAGCCAAAGCTTCCGGAAGCGGCTATTACAGGATTTTTCAATTTTAATCCAGCTATATTAACTTGTGTATTAGTATTACTCATAGAATTAAGCTCCTAATTTAATCGAAAATAACTTCATCGCTCCAGAAAACAGGACCATCCTTGCATACATGGCTGTATTCCCACTCGTCACCGTATTTTGTCTTACAGGCACATACAAGGCATGCACCGATACCGCAACCCATTCTCTGCTCTAGTGAAACCTGACATTTAATGTTGTTAGAAGCGGCAATTTCAGAAATCTTCCTGATCATAGGTGTTGGACCGCAGGTGTAAATCACATCGAATTTTGATTCCTGAAGACTATTCTCAAAAGGATTTGTAACCAATCCTTTTGAGCCATAGCTTCCGTCATCAGTTACTATATATAGCTTGTCTGCCACATATTTGAAAGCATCTTCAAGTACAACAAATTCCTTACTTCTGAAGCCAAGAAAAGCAGCTTTCAACTCGGCTTTACTTTCTTTAAGCAGAAACAGCAGCGGAAAAATTCCTATTCCGCCGCCAGCTACCGCAATATTTTTATATTTGTCCGAAAGGTCAAAGGGCTTTCCGAGAGGACCAATAAAATCAACTGTTTCACCGGGTTTCTTTTTGCATAAAAATTCTGTTCCTGATCCCTTTACCTGGAAAACAATATCAAAAGTTTTTGCTTGCCTGTCAGCACTGCAAATGCTTATAGGTCTTCTTAGAAGAGCATTTAGTCCGTCACAGCACTTAATATTTACAAACTGACCCGGCTGCGCATTATCAGCAACATATGGACTATAAATAGTCATAAGATAAATACCGGGTGCAAGTTGTTTCAATTCCTTTACTTCTTCCTTCAAAACCTTTGCCATTATATCCTCCGTATTAGTCAAATACGCTTAAGTTGACTACATCAAGATCTTTAATTTCCTTGCCTAGCTTGAGACATTCGATGACAGCTTTAACTGTATCAAGTGAAGTTAAGCATGGTATAGATAATTCAACTGATTTTCTTCTAATTTTAAAGCCGTCTCTTTCAGGTTTTCTGCCTTTTGTTGCAGTATTAATAACAAGGCTGATTTTACCCGATTGTATGAGGTCAAGAATATTTGGTGCTCCTTCATCAATCTTTTTAACTGCATTGGTGGCAACTCCGTGCATATTGAGCATGTTTGCGGTTTTACCTGTAGCATAAAGCTCAAAGCCGTATTTTTCGAAGGCTTCGGCAATCTGTAAAAGTTCAGGTTTATCGGTATCACGTACAGTCATCAGAATTCCACCGCTCTTTTTAGGAAGCTTAATTCCAGATGCTGTAATACCTTTATACAAGGCTTCGGGGAAGGTCTTTGCTATTCCAAGTACTTCACCCGTTGATTTCATTTCAGGTCCAAGACTTATATCAACGTCATGGAGCTTTTCAAATGAGAACACCGGAACCTTGACAGCCACATAATCTGCTTCAGGATACAAGCCTGTGCCGAAGTTAAAGTCACTCAGCTTTTTACCTGTCATTATCTTTGTAGCCAGATTAACCATTGGTATGCCTGTAACCTTGCTTATATAAGGCACTGTACGGCTTGAACGTGGGTTAACCTCGATTACATACAGTTGATTATTGTAAAGTACATATTGTATATTTACCAAACCTATTACATGAAGTGCTTTTGCAAGCTTTTCAGTGTAGTCAACTATCTGTCTTTTTACTCTTGCAGGTATGGTTTGTGTCGGATATACCGAAATACTGTCTCCTGAGTGAACACCAGCTCTTTCAAGGTGTTCCATTATACCTGGTATGAGTATTTCGTCACCGTCGCATATAGCGTCAACTTCTATTTCCTTACCCATCATATATTTGTCTATGAGTATCGGATGCTCCTGCTTAACACGGTTTATTATCTCCATGAATTCGATAACATCTTTGTCATTGTATGCAATTTCCATTCCCTGCCCGCCAAGTACGTACGACGGTCTTACAAGTACAGGATACTGAAGCTCATTTGCAGCTTTTATTGCTTCATCAAGAGTAAATACTGTTTTTCCTGCAGGTCTTGGTATTCCTACATCTTCAAGTACCTGATCAAATATTTCCCTGTCTTCTGCTGCGTCAACATACTTTGGCTCTGTTCCAAAAATCTTTACACCTATGTCATTAAGGTGTTTTGTAAGCTTAATAGCCGTTTGTCCGCCAAACTGTACTATCGCACCCTCAGGCTTCTCTGCCTCGATAATGTTTTCTACATCCTCAGGCGTCAAAGGTTCAAAATAAAGCCTATCGGCAGTGTCAAAGTCAGTACTTACGGTCTCAGGATTGTTATTTGCAATTATAGTTTCATAGCCCTGTTCTCTAAGCGCCCACACCGAGTGAACCGAACAGTAGTCAAATTCTATTCCCTGGCCTATTCTGATTGGTCCTGAGCCTATTACAAGCACCTTTTTATTGTTTGTCTGTTTTACTTCTGAATGCTCGTCATAGGTTGAGTAATAATATGGGGTAACTGCCTCAAATTCTGCTGCGCAGGTATCAACCATCTTGTAAACTGCTGTTATATTAAACTCTTTTCTCTTTTTGGTTACTTCATTTTTTTCTGAACCAGTGTATTTTGCAATTATTCTATCGGTAAAGCCCATCTTTTTAGCTTTTCTCAGGGTTTCCTTATCCAGCTTGTCAAGGGTGAGCGTCTTAAGCTTTTCTTCCATGTTTACAAGAGCCTTGAATTTGCAAAGGAAGAACTCATCAATTTTAGTTATATCAAAGATTTTTTCAATTGGTACTTCTCTTCTCAGTGCTTCAGCTATTACAAACATTCTTTCATCGTTAACATCACTGAGCTTCTTGATGATTTCATCAGTATCAAGCTTTTTATAGATGTCCTGCTCAAGCGTGAACAACCCAAGCTCAAGTGAACGTATCGCCTTCATTAATGCAGCTTCAAACGAACTGCTTATAGACATTACTTCTCCGGTAGCCTTCATCTGGGTTCCAAGAGTTCTTTTAGCTTTAACGAATTTATCAAAAGGCCACTTTGGTATCTTTACTACCACATAATCCAGAGTTGGCTCGAAGCATGCGTATGTCTTGCCTGTTACTGCATTCTTTATTTCATCAAGTCCATAGCCTATTGCAATTTTTGTTGCAACCTTTGCTATCGGATAACCTGTAGCCTTGGATGCAAGGGCTGATGAACGGCTAACCCTTGGATTAACCTCAATAACTGCATATTCAAAGCTTGTCGGATGAAGTGCATACTGCACGTTACAGCCGCCTTCAATGCCAAGTGCTGAAATTATTTTTAATGCTGATGACCTCAGCATCTGATATTCCTTGTCTGCAAGCGTCTGTGATGGAGCAACAACTATGCTGTCACCAGTGTGAACACCAACAGGATCAATGTTTTCCATGTTACATACAGTAATAACGTTTCCTTTTCCGTCACGCATTACCTCGTACTCGATTTCCTTCCAGCCTGAAATACACTTTTCTATAAGCACCTGTGTAACCCTGCTGAGACGTAAGCCGTTTTCACTGATTTCACGAAGCTCTGCCTCATTGTATACAATACCGCCGCCTGTACCGCCAAGAGTATATGCTGGCCTAACAATTACAGGGTATTCAATTTCTTCAGCAAAATCTACTGCATCCTGTACAGTTGTTACAACCTTGCTGGCTATACAGGGTTCTCCTATTCTTTCCATTGTGTCCTTGAATTCCTGCCTGTCTTCAGCCATTTTGATAGCTTCAGTTGCAGTACCAAGCAGTTTAACCCCGTTTTCCTTAAGGAAGCCTGATTCCGCAAGCTCCATTGCAAGATTAAGCCCAGTCTGACCGCCGAGCGTTGGCAATATGCTGTCGGGCTTCTCTTTCATGATAATGTTTTTTACAACTTCCGCATTAAGCGGTTCTATATAAACCTTGTCGGCTATATTCGTATCAGTCATGATTGTTGCAGGGTTGCTGTTTATAAGCACAACCTCAATTCCGTCATCCTTCAAAGCCTGGCACGCCTGTGTACCTGCATAATCGAATTCTGCAGCCTGACCGATTATTATCGGACCCGAACCTATAACCAGAACTTTCTTTACATCCTCACGTCTAGGCATTTTTTAACCTCCAATTTTTCATCATATCCATAAATTCATCAAAAAGGTACGCTGTGTCCTTTGGTCCTGGTGAAGCTTCAGGATGGAACTGCACAGTGAACAGAGGCATATCAAGGTATTTGATTCCTTCTATTGTACCGTCATTCATATTCCTGTGGCTTACCTCCATACGGCTCTTGTCAAGCGTATCCTCAATTATGGTGTATCCATGGTTTTGTGAAGTAATATATGTCATATCTTTCTTTAAATCTTTAACGGGGTGGTTGCAGCCTCTGTGTCCATACTTGAGCTTTTCGGTATCAGCACCGTTAGCAAGTGCTGTAAGCTGATGTCCTAGGCAAATTCCGAAAACTGGTCTTTTCCCTATAAGCTGCTTTAATGTATTTATTTCTTCAATACAGTCCTTTGGATCTCCAGGTCCGTTTGAAAGCATTATTCCATCAGGATTATACTTCAATATTTCTTCTGCCTTCGTCCATGATGGGAATACATAAACATCGCAGTCTCGCTTAAGCAGCGATCTTACAATGTTCTGTTTTATTCCATAGTCAAGCAGGCAAACCTTGTAACCCTTTCCTTCATAGTGCTTAACCTCTTTTGTAGTTACTGCATGAACAGGGTCTTTTATTTCATAAGCTTTTATCTTCTCACTGACCTTATTGAAGTCAAAGTTTTCATCTGTAGAAATAACACCCTTCATTGTTCCCTTATCGCGTAATATCCTTGTTAGGGCCCTTGTATCAATGCCTTCAAGTCCAATGATGTTATTTCTTTTCAAATATTCATTCAAAGTTTCCATTGACCTCCAGTTGCTTGGAGTCCGGCAAACCTCGCGCACAATAAAACCTCTTACCTGGGGGTGTGATGATTCTATGTCTTCCATGTTTATTCCGTAATTCCCTATAAGAGGATATGTCATCGTTACAATCTGACCACAGTATGATGGATCGGTCAAAACCTCCTGATATCCAGTCATTCCTGTATTAAAAACGATTTCACCTATTATTTCACCCTCAGTTCCAAAACTTTCGCCGTAAAACATTGTTCCGTCTTCAAGTGCAAGTACCGCTCTCATTTAATCACCCCAAAGTTTATATTAATTGAGAATTTATAATTGAGAATTGAGAATTATTAAAAGCTTAATTTCAATTCAATTATTTAATTCTCAATTTCGTTTATTATTGATTCAAACTACTTTATCATTGCTTCTCTTGCATTTTTAATTTTCAATTGCCTTTATCTCTTTTCATTTCATTCTCAATTTTCAATTCTCAATTCTCAATTGCCTTTATCTCTTTCATTCTCAATTCTCAATTTTCAATTCTCAATTTTCAATTCTCAATTGCACTTACTATCTCGTCCCTCATCCTTATAGCCTCTGCTCTGGCGGCTTCTGCGAAGGAGTTTTCGTCATACTTTGTATTCCATTTATCTGATTTGTAAGCGCACATTACGCTTCGTGATGCATTCACTATTGCACCAAGTCCGTCCTTGTTGAAGGAAGCTGCCGCATCCTTTGCTGTTCCGCCCTGTGCTCCATATCCAGGCACAAGTATATATGCATTTTTCATTATTTCTCTTAAAACCTTTGCCTGTTCAGGATATGTTGCCCCAACAACCGCACCAACGCTGCTGTAGCCATATTTACCTTTTACAGTTTCTCCCCATTCAGCTACATACTCTGCAACTGTCTCATATATGGCTTTCCCGCTTTCTGTCTTTAGGTCCTGAAGCTGCCCAGATGAAGGGTTTGAGGTTTTAACCAGTACAAAGATTCCTTTGTCATTATTTGCGCAGTCATCTATAAAAGGCTTGATTCCATCTATCCCAAGGTATGGGTTGACTGTAAGCGCATCTGCATCAAAGGCTTTATGCTTTTCCTTTTCAATAGGGGTATTACCCAAATATGCTGCAGAATAAGCCTGTGCAGTACTTCCTATGTCGTTTCTCTTCCCGTCAGCTATTACCAAAAGTCCTTTTTTCTTAGCATATTTTACAGTTTCATCAAAAGCTTTAATTCCTTCTATTCCATACATTTCATAATATGCGAGCTGAGGTTTTACTGCAGGAACTATGTCGCAAATTGCATCTATCAGCCTTGTATTGAATTCAATAATGGCTTGTGCTGCACCTTCGAAGGTTGCGCCGAATTCGTTGAAAAAGCTGTCTTTTATATAACCTGGCACATACTCGATCTTTGGATCCAAGCCTATAACCGAAGGATTGTTTTTCTTTTTTATTTCGTCTATCAGTCTATCAATATACATTCCTTAACCTCCATGACTATTTTACAAGTATTTTTTCCCTTAACACCGGTTCACCGTCAACTATTGTATAGTAAACCTTTCCATAAAGCTTCATCCCGTCAAATGGAGAGTTTTTACTCTTGGATTGGAATTTTTCGACTTCTACCGTGTATTCTTCATCAAGGTCTACAATTGTGATATCTGCAGCCTTACCTATATCTATAGTACCTTTGCTTAAGCCAAGCATTTTCGAAGGGTTAAGGCTCATTTTTCTGACAAGCTCATCCAGAGTTATTACACCAGTCTTTACAAGGTTGGTATAAGCAAGTGAGAAGGCTGTTTCAAAGCCTACAATACCACTTAGGGCTATACTGAACTCAACATTTTTTTCATCTATGTGGTGAGGCGCATGGTCTGTTGCAATTATATCTATAGTTCCATCTGCAAGCCCTGCCTTAATTGCTTCTACATCTTTATCTGTTCTGAGCGGAGGGTTTACTTTAGCATTTGTATTAAAGCCTTCGCATGCCTTCTCTGTAAGTGAAAAGTAATGCGGACAAGTTTCTGCAGTTACCTTTACCCCTCTCTTTTTTGCAAGCCTTATTATATCTACTGATGCTTCAGTACTTACATGTGCAATGTGAATACTTGTCTGAAGGTATTCTGTAAGAAGTACTTCCCTTGCTATAGCGGCAGATTCAGCAACAGTCGGTATTCCTTTAAGTCCGAGTAAGGTTGAAGTGACACCTTCATTCATTGCTCCTTCATCTGAAAGTTCCAGGTCCTCACTGTGTGAAATAACCATCGTGTCAAACATTGAAGCATACTGAAGTGCCTTTTTCATTAAAGAAGCATTTTTAACTGGTTTTCCGTCATCTGATATTGCAACAACCCCGGCAAACTTAAGCTCTCCAATCTCTGAAAGCTCTTCACCTTTTTGACCTTTGGAAATTGCTCCGATTGGATAAACGTTTACTATAGCTTCCTGTTTTGCCTTACTTAAGATGTATTTAACAACAGTTTGATTATCTATAACGGGGTTTGTATTTGGCATACAGGCTATTGCAGTAAAACCGCCAACTGCCGCACTTCTTGAACCGCTTTCTATATCTTCCTTGTATTCAAAACCTGGATCTCTTAAGTGACAGTGTGCGTCAACAAGACCTGGTATAACATACTTACCCTTGGCTTCAATTACATCACCAACTGTAAGTTCAAGGTTTTCACCTATTTCTGTTATAATTCCTTCTTCTATTATTATATCAAGTATACAGTCTTTGCCTGTATGTGGATCTACAACATGTCCGCCTTTAATCAATGTTTTCATTTATACCCCTCCTTGTCAAAAGATACAGCAGTGCCATTCTTACCGCTACACCGTTTGTTACCTGTTCATTTATAAAGGACTGGTCGCAGTCCATAACAGAGGACGAAAGTTCTACTCCTCTGTTTACAGGTCCCGGGTGAAGAAGAAGTGCATCTTCTTTGGCAAGCTTCATTCGTTTTTCATCAATCCCGAAGAATCTTGAGTATTCTCTTATTGTCGGGAATAACCCTTTTTTCTGCCTTTCAAGCTGTATTCTAAGACCCATTACAACATCAGCATCTATAAGTGCTTCCTGTACTGTATTGAAAACCTTTACTCCAGTCTCTTCAATTCCAGGAGGTATCAAAGTTGCCGGGCCTGCTACACTTACCTCTGCACCAAGCTTTGTCATTCCGTATATATTGCTTCTTGCAACACGGCTGTGGTATATATCCCCGACTATTGCTACTTTAAGACCCTTCAGACTGCCCTTTTTATCTATAATAGTGAACATATCAAGCAAAGCCTGCGTTGGATGTTCATTCATTCCATCCCCGGCATTAATAACCGAAGCATTTACATTCCTGGCTAAAAGATGCGGTGCTCCGGACATAGGGTGTCTTATTATTATTACATCAGTTCCCATAACATCTATAGTCTTTCCTGTGTCAATCAAGGTTTCTCCCTTTGCAACACTGCTTGAAGATGCTGAAATATTCGCAGCAACTGCTCCCATGTACTTTGATGCGAGCTCAAACGACAGCCTTGTACGGGTACTGTTTTCATAAAACAATGTTGTAATTGATTTACCCTGAAGGTGAGCTGTCTTTTTGTTATTCGAATTAACTACATACTTCATGGCTTTTGCAGTATCGATTATTTGCAATATTTCTTCTGCTGATATGTCTTTCAACCCAAGCAGATCTTTTGATTTTAAACCCATGACACCACCCCGAATCCAGTTATTTTTGTTATTTATTACAAAAAAAATAGTAAGGATAATCCCTACTATTTATTAAACCCAAAACAAATGTTAACAAATCGTCTATTATTACAAATAAAAGAGAAAGGACTATTGATATTTGATTTAATTAGTTTAATTAATGCTGTATTTTTCATGATAATCTCTTCCCCTTCCATATTTATTTACACTACTCTACATCACTTATTGTTACCATGTTGATTCCGTCAAACTGCTCAAGCTTTACATGAACAATTTCAATTTTTGATGTAGGAACATTTTTTCCTACATAATCAGCTCTTATCGGAAGCTCCCTATGGCCTCTGTCAACAAGTACCGCAAGCTGTATTGATTTTGGCCTTCCTATATCCATAATTGCATCAATTGCTGCTCTTACTGTTCTCCCGGTATAAATTACGTCATCTACAAGTACTATGTTTTTATTTTTAATAGCAAAAGTTATTTCTGTTTTATTAACTACTGGGTGTTCTGAGAGCATGCTCAGATCATCCCTATAAAAGGTTATATCGAGTATTCCCACATTTACCTTTTTGTTTTCTACTTCTTCTATCTTTTTAGCAATTGATTTTGCAAGAGGCACCCCTCTTCTTTGTATCCCTATAAGAATAACATCCTCAATTCCTTTGTTCCTTTCAATGATTTCGTGTGCTATTCTTGTTATTGCCCTTTGAATGCCACTTTCGTCCATTATTTCAGCTTTGTCTATCATATTATTCACACTCCAGAACTGTATTTTTATTTAATAGTAATAACTCACGTTGCAGAGCCAACTAAAAAACTTCCACCAGACGGCGGAAGTTATTGTTTACAGCATGGAAAGACAAATGTAAATTCGTCTTGGACAAAACCTTTCAAGCCTCTCTGGACTAAATTAAAGGTGAATATTTATTTTTATTAAATATAACATATATTATACTGGTTGTCCATATTTAAAAAAACTTTTTTTGGCAGAATTATTTTTAATTTTTTGTATTCTATATCTCTTCCCGTAATGTCGAAAGGAGATTCTTAAAATATTCCGGCATTGTGGATTCAAATTCCATATATTTACCTGTAACCGGATGTTCAAAGCCTAGTACTCTTGCATGAAGTGCCTGTCCATCCAAATTGTACTTCTGTTTCTTCCTTCCATAAACAGGATCCCCAATTAACGGATGTCCTATAAAAGACATGTGTACCCTAATCTGATGGGTTCTTCCAGTTTCAAGCTTAACCTCAAGATATGTTGCATTCTTGAATCTTTCAAGCACTTTGAAGTGTGTAACTGCTCTTCTTCCGTGTTCGGGGTTAACAGCCATTTTTTTTCGTTCATCATGATGACGGCTTATTGGAGCATCTATTTTCCCTGCTTCCTCATGTATTATACCTTCAGCAACACATATATAAATCCTTTTTATATCATGTACTTTTAATTTTTCAGACAACACTTCATGAGCTTTATTTGTTTTTGCCACAACAATAACTCCAGAAGTGTCCTTATCAATCCTATGAACAATTCCAGGCCTGATTACCCCGTTTATATCCGAGAGCCTGTCACCGCAGTAATTCATCAAAGCATTCACAAGTGTGCCTGAATAGTTTCCTGCAGCAGGGTGAACAACCATTCCTCTTGGCTTATCAACTACAATAATATCGTCATCCTCATAGAGTATAGGGATATCTATGTCTTCTGCCTTTACATCAAGTATTTGAGGCTCTGGAATACTGATTATGACTTTATCGCATTCTTTTAGCTTATAGTTGGATTTGACTGCTTTGCCGCCTACACTTACCAAACCGTCTTCAATAAGCTTTTGTATATATGATCTTGAAAAATCGGCATTCTTCTTGGCCAGCCATGCATCTATACGTAAACCATTTTCATCTGCTATCAATTCTTTTATTTCCATCTTTAGTTAAACACCATACCTTACTTTAATCTATATTTCATTCTTCCATTATCTTTTTCAATAAATATCAGATATACGGCAAGAAGAATAGTACCAACTACAACAAACATATCTGACACATTAAACACCGGGAAATCATATGACCAGAATTTAAAATGAAGGAAATCGGTAACCTGTCCGTATAAAACCCTGTCTATCCAGTTTCCAAGTGCTCCGCCGATTATTATTGAAAGAATTGTTTTAAAGAGTTTATTATTTGATCTGTTTATCAGAACTGCCAGAATCAGCACTACAATAACTGTAAGTATAACAAATACTAACCGGCCGTTCTGAAATACGCCCCATGCAGCGCCCTTATTCTTTATATGAGAAATATTGAAGAAATTATTAATAACCGTAACTGAACTGTTTAATGTTAAAGTATTAATGACTAAAAGCTTGGTAAGTTGGTCCAGTGCAATTGCAGATACAGCAATAATAACCCAAATCATAATTTAACCTCATTCCATTTTTTTGTTAATTATACACTTCATTGTGTAATCCGTAAAGGAACATTAATATTTAATCCAAATTTAGTTTGTCAGCTTGGTATATACCATTGTGTCAAATCGTTGTATTTACTGAAAATACATGGATTAATATTTCCTCTTACCTTTTTGCTATATAACACGGCATTGTTATAGAAAAACAGGCCGGCATAAGGCACCTCTTCGTTTAATAAAGTTCTTAGGCTGGTAAACAGGTTCTTTTTCCTTTGTGAATCATTCTCTATGGAAATCTGCTGAAGAATCGCATCTACCTGAGGATTACTATACCCTGCAAGATTTCTTCCTCCAGCTATCTCTGCTGTAGAATAAGCAAATGATATATCAGGTATTGAAGTAATTGTCACACCTACCAATGCCATATCATAAGTTTTAGCTTTAATAAGATTCATTACTTGTTCATATGGTAACTGTTTTATGGTTACAATTATTCCGGCCTCATAGAGCTGAGATTTAATTTCATTAGCTATCTTAAGCCTTATTTCATTATCATTGTTAACAAGCAGTTCAAGAGTAAGCGCTCTCATAACACCGTTTATATTTTTATAAAGGATTCCATTGGTATTCTTCCAGCCGTTTTGAGCAAGGATATTTTTTGCTTTTTCTATATCACGGTTAAAATATACCGGATTAGAACTATATAACCACGAGTCAGGCAATAAAGGGAGGTCTGAAGCTGTTGCTCCTCCTGGTAAAACCTCTTTTATGATTTTATTCCTGTCAAGAGCAAAAGCTATTGCCTGCCTTACTGATTTATCGGCAGTTACTGGCCTGTACATGTTAAAGGCTGTATAGTCAAAACTTTTAGTTGGATATTTTTTTATTGATATATTGTAGTTTCCGTTATACCGGCTGCTGCTTAATGCGTCTGCAAAAGCCACATCAACCTCCTTACCCTGGAGGGCAGAAAGATTATCAGCTGCATTTTTAAAGATTTTTACATCAAGCTCTGTTATCAAAGGATTGTCAATTTTTTCAACAGTCTTCTTCCACCAGGCTTCGTTAGTTCCAAGTCTTATAACAGCACCGTCGTTTGTATTGAATTTATATGGTCCTGTTCCTATAGGTTTCATATTCCTGGGTGAATTCAAAACATTTTCGCCTTCAAATGTATGCTTTGATATAATTGGAAACGTCATATTCTCAAGCATAAATGAATCAGGCTTTTTAAGGATTACTTTAAAATTATTTCTGTCTACAGCCGCATAAGATGAGATATTTTGAACATTAGGCTTGTAAATAGAATTAGACTGAGGATTAAAAATAGTATCAAGTGTAAATTGAACATCCTCGGAACTTAGCGGGATGTTATCATGCCACATAACATTCTGACGGATATGAAAAGTCCATGTTAAACCATCCGGTGATATCTGCCACTCGTCACATAAAGCCGGATATGGGAATTGATCCTTCTTAAGTGTGAATAATCCTTCAAATATATACTTGGAAAATTCCTGAACATAAAGGTTTTTTGATAATATTGGATTCAAGGTATCAGGTTTTGTAGTGAATAGGTTTAAACTACCGCCTTTGGCAGGTCCTTTATCAAGGACATAATCGCCTACAATATCTGGCTGCATTGTATTTGATTTAACGGTTGTTATATTTCCACTGCAGGATACAAGACTTAAACTTATTATAATAGCCATTAACAAAGCTGTAATTTTCTTTAGCACCTTAATTCTCCTCTTTACCTATCTTATCTCAGCTGAATAAAACCTGCCAGACTGCCGGTCTTACCATTGTCTCCGCGGTGTGAAAAAAAGACATCATTATTACATTTGGTACATATATTGCTTAAACAAATTTTGTCTTTCTTAACTCCAGCATCTTCAAGAGTACATCTTATAATGTCCTGAAGGCTTATATAATATTTATTATCCGCTTTTTTATCGGTATACTCATCAGTGTATTTAAATTCCCTGCTGAATTCAAAATATACCTCTTCTCCGACTTCAAAACAGCATTTCCCGATGGATGGACCAATAGCTGCTTCCAAATTTTCTCTCCTGCATCCGAATTGTCTTTCCATTAAGGCGACAGTTTCTGCTGAAATCCTTTTAACTGTTCCCCTCCAACCTGAATGACAAGCGGCTATAACCTTTTTAACAGGGTCAAGTAAAAAAACCGGGACACAATCTGCATAAAACGTAACCAATGCTACTTCAGGCTCATTAGTACACAGACCGTCATATCCTATTATATCGCTTTTTATTATAATTCCCTTACCGCAGTCATCTTTACCAACAATTTTAATTTTATTGTCATGAACCTGATTGGAAAATACCATGTTTTCAGGTTTTATTTGCAAAGCCTGACCCATTCTTTTATAGTTTTCTTTAACATTCTCTTTTGTATCCTTACGGTTAAATCCAAAATTAAGTGTGGCACATTCACCTGAGCTTACGCCGCCAATTCTTGTTGAAAAGCCATGAGTAATAATGCTTTCATACCTTTGAAAATTCTTAAACTTTATTAGTTCCAACCCGTTGTAATTAATATATGCAATATTTTTGTTTTCCAGGATGTCCTGTTTCAAAGCACTACCTCCGAACATTCTTATAATAAAATCATAACACAAAAATGTACTGTTCTTCAACATTAATCCAGAAACTGCGTTTACTTATAAAAAGAAATAAAAAAAAGCATTTTTCAATGCTTTTTTTATAATGCTTTTTTCCATTGGTGAATTTCAACAAAGGCTTATTCTTTTTTTATCAAAGACTTTGTTTTCCAAGAATTTATCTTCTTGGTTCAACAATTAATTTAATTGCTGTTCTTTCTTCACCATCTATCTGTATATCAGTAAACGCCGGTATACAAATTAATTCAATCCCTGAAGGAGCAACAAAACCTCTTGCAATAGCTACAGCTTTTACAGCCTGATTTAATGCTCCAGCCCCTATTGATTGAATTTCTGCAGATCCTCTTTCTCTTATAACACCAGCTAAGGCTCCTGCAATAGAATTTGGATTAGATTTTGCTGAAACTTTTAATACATCCATATAACTTACCCCCCAAATAAATATAAATATATGTATTCTACAAAAAATACCAAAATCCTTTTTTTAAGTAAAAAAATTGTATTTTATTTACACCTAAACATTAAATATGCTTTTAATTCTTTGTATTTCCATTGTTTTCCCGTTTGTTTCATCTATTTGAGCATATACTGCATTAAACTGAACCATACCGGTTGCAACTTCAAACCTTACAGGCATATGTGTGAGAAATTTATTTATTACCAATTCCCTGTCTACACCAATGATTCCTTCGTGTGGGCCGGTCATTCCAACATCAGTGATAAATCCTGTACCACATGGAAGAATTCTTTCGTCTGCTGTCTGAACATGTGTATGTGTTCCAAAGACACAGCTTACTCTTCCGTCAAGATACCAGGCTAGTGCACATTTTTCAGAAGTAGCTTCGGCATGTATATCAATAATTATAACTTTTACTCCTGATTTTTTTAATAACTGGACTTCCCTCTCCGCTGCTCTGAAGGGGCAGTCAATACTATCCATATAAACACTTCCGAGAACATTCACAATACCTATTTTCCCTGATTGTCCGTTAATAATTGTTGAGCTCTTTCCCGGCAGTTCATCTGGATAGTTTGCAGGGCGTACAATTTTATCATCACAATCAATAAAATTTGTTACTTCTTTTTTAGACCATGTATGATTTCCCATTGTAATTGCATCTATTCCGGCTTTGTAAAGCTCCTGAGCTACAACATATGTAATTCCGCTGCCACCTGCCGAATTCTCTCCATTTGCTATACAGTAGTCAATCTGATACTCCTTCCTAAGAGAAGTTAGAACCTGCTTTATAGCTTTCCTTCCAGGGTTGCCTACTATGTCTCCTATAAAAAGTATTTTCAAAGCCAAGTACACTCCAGTCCAATTCTAGTTTGAAAAAAATAAAAAGCGTGTTTATTCACGCTTTTTATTATAACATATTTTATTTCTATTTAGCATATTCAATTGCTCTTGTTTCTCTGATAACGTTAACCTTAATCTGTCCGGGATATTCAAGTTCATCTTCTATCTTCTTGACAATCTCCCTTGCCTTGATTGTGATTTCATCATCAGACACATCATCAGGTTTGACAATAATTCTGACTTCTCTTCCTGCTTGAATTGCAAAGGATTTTTCAACCCCTGCAAATGAATTTGCAATTTCTTCGAGCTTTTCAATACGTTTAATATAAGATTCAAGAGTTTCTCTTCTTGCACCTGGTCTTGCGGCAGAAATTGAATCTGCAGCCTGAACCAATACTGCAACAAGTGAAGTTGCTTCTATATCGCCATGGTGTGCAAGTATAGAATTTACAATCTCAGTGCTTTCTTTATACTTTCTTGCTATATCAGCACCTATTGTAACGTGTGAACCTTCTATTTCATGGTCTACAGCCTTGCCTATATCATGGAGAAGACCTGCTCTTTTTGCAAGAACAACATCTGCGCCAAGCTCTGCAGCCATAAGTCCTGCAAGGTGCGAAACTTCAATAGAATGGTTAAGTACGTTCTGACCGTAACTTGTCCTGAATCGTAGTTTGCCAAGAAGTTTGATAATTTCAGGGTGGAGACTGTGAACACCTGTTTCAAAGGTTGCATGGTCACCTTCCTGACGAATTATGTTTTCAACCTCTTTCTTAGCCTTTTCAACCATTTCTTCAATTCTTGCCGGATGAATTCTGCCGTCAAGAATAAGTTTTTCAAGAGTAATTCTTGCAACTTCTCTTCTTATTGGGTCGAAACCGGAAAGAATAACAGCTTCAGGTGTATCATCTATTATAAGATCAATACCTGTGAGCGTTTCAAGGGTCCTGATATTACGTCCCTCACGACCAATAATTCTTCCCTTCATTTCATCGTTAGGCAGAGGCACAACGGAAACAGTAACTTCTGATGCGTGATCTGCAGCACATTTCTGTATGGAGCAGGCAATAATTTCTTTTGCTCTTCTGTCTGCTTCATCTTTGGCCTTTGCTTCCAAGTCCTTAATCAAAATAGCAGTTTCATGCTTGACTTCATTTTCTACATTTCTTAAAAGATATTCCTTTGCATCCTCTATGGACAGACCGGATATTCTTTCAAGTTCTTCAAGCTGCTTTTTCTGAAGCTCAACAACCTTTTCCTGCTGTTGTTGAATGTCCTTCGTCTTTTTGTTGAGTGCTTCATCCTTTTGCTCAAGAAATTCCATCTTCTTATCAAGGGTTTCTTCCTTTTGAAGCAGTCTGCGTTCAAGACGCTGAATCTCGTTTCTTCTGTCCTTGATTTCACGATCAAGTTCAACTCTGCTTCTGTGGATTTCTTCTTTAGCCTCAAGGAGTGCTTCTCTTTTCTTATTCTCAGCTACTTTTTGTGCTTCGTTTACAAGCCTTTTGGCTTCTTGTTCAGCACTACCAATTTCCGCTTCGGCTTTCTTCTTTCTGAACTCTATACCTCTACGGAACATTATAATTGAAGCAGCAACTGCAATTAATAAACCAATTAATGTACCCAAAATAAAATTTATAGCACACACCTCCTCAATATTCAGTTTTCAATGCACAATTTTGCTATATAAATTTTATATAATGTACCAGCCAGCAGAACCTTTATAACGAAAAACATCTCTGAAAATCAATATCAAATCATTTTTCCCCAGATACAGTGATTTTCGGCTTTTAGATTCATCTATCTCAGGCACAGATTAATTTTAATCTTTTTTGATTTTTATGTCAAGACAAAATAAAACCGATAAGCTTTACCGCTCTTAGGTTTGATAAGAGACTTGTCCTTTAACTGGATTTAATCCTACATAAATAGTATATTATCCACTTCCAAGGCAATATGCAGAAATATAGATTTTACTTCCTATATCTTTTAATTTTTGTACTCGGTCTAGTTTTTTTTGTTCTTCTATTAGGTGTTTCCAATTGGTCACCTTTTTTAGGTCTGATAAGGCATTTTTCACCGAACCCTATAAGATCTCTTCTTCCAGCAAGAATCAATGCTTCATGTACAAGTTCATAGTTTTCCTTTTTGCGGAACTGCAGTAAAGCCCTTTGCATGGCCTTTTCCTTTGGGTTAATGGGTACATACACCTTTTTTCCTGTAAGTGGGTTTAAACCTGTATAAAACATGCAGGTTGAAAGTGTTCCAGGCGTCGGATAAAAATCCTGAACCTGCTCAGGTGTATGACCTATACTTTTTAAATATTCGGCAAGCTCTACTGCCGCTTTCAAATCACTACCCGGGTGGCTTGATATCATATACGGCACAAGATATTGTTCTTTATCTATTTTCTTATTTATTTCATAAAACTTTTTAACAAATCTGTCATAAACCTGTCTTTTGGGTTTGCCCATCTGTTCCAGCACACGATCAACGACATGCTCGGGTGCAACCTTTAAATGCCCACTGATATGGTGTTTGCATAGCTCTATAAAGAAATCATCGTTTTTATCCAGCATAAGGTAATCGTAGCGTATTCCTGATCTTATAAATACTTTTTTTATTTCGGGAATTTTACGTATCTCTCTTAACAGCCTAAGGTATTCACTATGGTCTACAATAAGGTTTTTGCATGGATTCGGGTAAAGACATTGTTTTTCCTTACAGGCTCCTGAGTTTTCATGTTTTTCACATGCTTTATGTCTGAAATTTGCTGTTGGTCCTCCAACATCATGTATGTAACCTTTGAAGCCTTCCAGTTTTGTAAGCTGGCGTGCTTCTTCAATTATGGATTCATTGCTTCTGCTTTGTATTATCCGACCCTGATGATAATTTAAAGCACAGAAATTACAGCCTCCATAACAGCCACGGTGTCCAGTAATACTGAATTCTACTTCTTTTATTGCCGGAATTCCTCCAGATTTTTTATACATAGGATGAAAGGTGCGTTCATAAGGGAAAGCATATACTCTATCAAGTTCCTTTGTTGATAATGGATAAGCAGGTGGATTCTGTACAACGTATCTATCACCGTGCTTCTGTATCAAAGTTCTTCCACTGTAAGGGTCCTGTTCGGTATACTGCAGCCTGAATGCTTCCGCATACTTCATTTTATCTGAAGATACATCTTCATAGGAAGCCAATACAACAGGTGCGGTTTTATCATTATTTTCATGTGGTGAAAGTGCTTCTTTTATATCTTTGTTAAGGTCTTCAAAAGAGGTTTCATAACAAGTACCTCTTATACCTTTTATTTTGCTTACAGGCGCCCCTTTTGCGAGTATTTCGGCAATTTCTAGAATTGGCTTTTCGCCCATTCCATAGATCAATAAATCTGCTTTTGAATCAAGCAGTACAGATCTTCTTACCTTATCGCTCCAGTAATCATAATGGGCAAATCTTCTAAGGCTTGCTTCAATTCCACCAATAATAACTGGTATATCCTTGAAAGCTTCTCTTACCTTATTAGCATAAACTACAACAGCTCTGTCAGGCCTTAAGCCTGCTTTGCCGCCCGGTGAGTATTCATCAGTGCTCCTGCGCTTTTTACTGACTGTGTAATGATTAACCATTGAGTCAATAACACCTGATGAAATAAGTACTGCGTATTTAGGACGTCCTAACGTCATGAAGTCTTTAACATTTTTCCAATCAGGCTGGGCAATAATTCCCACCCTATATCCCTTGCTTTCAAGCAGTCTTGTTAATATTGCATGTCCAAAGCTAGGGTGATCTACATATGCATCACCACTAATGTAAAGAAAGTCAAGCTCATCCCAGCCCCTTTCCTTCATATCATCTTTTGTAACAGGTAAAAAACTCATTATATCTCCATGTTCCCTACTAATGGGTTAAATTTATTTTATTGCACCTACCATTTGTTTTGTTCCACACTATCCTCTTTTTTATTGGTGTGATAGTTTATTTTGGAAGAACATAGTGAGTGGATGTAGAGCCTGTAAATCCGAGTGAGGAAAGCAAATTCAACTGTCTGAAGGAATGATTTCCATAAAATTTAATCTACGAATCATTCCTGAGTTTGAATTTGTCCGAACTGAATTTAACAGGCTCTAAGACGCAGAACGTAAGTTCTTAACAAATAAACTATCGCACCATTTTATTTATTAGCTCATACCTAGCTTACCATTTCCTTGTACCCTTCCATACGCTTGAGGGAATTAAAAATCTTATTTCCCTTCGCTTCAAGCTTGTATTCAGGATTCAATTCTATAGCCTTTTTCAAATTGTCAAAAGCTATTGTATTCTTTTTGAGCAAAGCATAAATAACAGCTATGTTGTAGTATAATTCGCTGTCTTCAGGCTTATACTTCATTGCAGTCTTATAAACATTGGCAGCCTCATCATATTGTTTAAGTTCAGTCAATGCTGCACCCAGATGATAACATATTTCATATTCGTCAGGCTTAATCTCCAAAGCACTCTTAAAAGCTTCAGCTGCTTCATCATAGCGTTCCATTTCTGACAGCGTGACACCCATATTATAATACAAGCTATATTCCTCAGGGTTTTTCTTAAGTCCGCGTACATATATATCAAGTGCTTCCAAATGTCTATCCTGAGTTGATAATATGATTCCGAGATTGTTGTAAGCTTCAATGAAATCAGATTTTAATTCAATAACATTTTTAAATGCATCTATTGCTTCATCCTGCAACCCGACATCATCAAGGGCCACAGCAAGGTTGTAGTAGCCCTTGGAATTTTTGTTGTTTAGCTCCACAGCTTTCCTGTATGCTTCTACAGCTTCCGTTTTCTGATCCAACTGGTAGTAAATCGCACCAATACTGTTATATACCGAATAATCATCAGGTCTTAACTTTGTAAGCTTTAGATATTCTTCTATTGCTTCCTGATTTTTGCCTGATTTTAAATATATTCTTGCAAGCAACTCGATACCTTCATCGCAGTCAGCCTTTATAGCGAGACATTGCCTTACCGCATCAGCTGCTTCGTCGTACTTTTTATTATCATAGTACAGGCTTGCAAGCTTGTAATGTACACTATAGTTTTTACTGTCAGTTTCAACAATATTCTTGTAATACTGCAGGGCCTCATCAGTTCTTCCCATCATAATCAAAGCCCTTGCAGTATTTTCATTTGCATCTTCAAGTAAAGGATTAAGGTCAAGTGATTTTTTATAGGATTCTATAGCCTGTTCAAACCTGTTGAGCTTGAATTGTACATTTCCCAGGTTATAATGAACCATAAAGATTTCATAATTTGTTTCATCTGGTTTGTTGTCTATTGAAAGCTCCTTCATATTATGTACTGATATAAGGCTGCTTTCCTTTTCCATGTTTTCAATCTGCTTTTCATTAATTTCAAGCACCTTTTTATAGCTTTGAGACGCTTCACTATACTTTTGAAGGTAATAACACAAATTACCGTAATTAAAAAGCAAGCCAGGACAGTTTCTGATAAGTGCAGCTATCGGTTGATAAATTTCATATGCATTTTGATAATCTTTATTGTTTATGTATAACTGCGCCTGTGTAAGGCTCTTTTTAATATTCTTAACAAAATCATCCTTATTTAGATTTATATCTTTTACAATATCAATAACGGGTCTTTCCTTAATTATCGGCCTTAAGTAATCAGCATTTGCCGATGCATCATCTTCAGCAGTTCTTTGTAAAGGCTGTACCAAGCCTTCATATACACCCTGCTTTTTAACTTTTTTTATCATGTTTATATAATCGAAAACAAAGAGTCCGCCAGGAACCATAATACCAAGAATTACATAGAAGGCTTCGATCAGATTTGAGGTTTGAACACCTCCATAGAAACTAAGAATTGCGGTTGTTAAAGCTATAATCTGGAATACCATTACTACCAGCAGTTCCAGTTTTCTTCTTAAAAAAAGCCTGTAAGACATATAAGCAAGCAGTGACACCATTAATATAATAGTAAAACCAACAATAACCGTCAAACATATCCCTCACTTTCAACGAAGTAAACTTATGGTTTTTATGTTTTAATTGTTCTTATGTATTGTTTTGTGGTCTGTTTCATTTTGTACCACTGTTTTTATCCTTCGTTAAAAGCATTTCCTGTAATTGTAGCTTAGATATTAAAACCTGTCTTGGCTTACTTCCTTCAAACGCTCCAACAATACCCCTTTCTTCCATTTGGTCAATTATTCTTGCAGCTCTTGCATATCCTACCTTGAATTTTCTCTGAACAAAAGACACTGATGCCATTCCAGCCTCTACAACCATTTCAATGGCTTGCGGCAATAGCTCATCATTATCTCCCGGATCTTTTTCAATCGGTGAATCATTTTCACTGTCTATCTTCTCTATTATATTATCATCATATTCTGCTCTTCCCTGCATTTTTATGTTTTCAACTACACTTTCCACTTCCTTATCAGAAATGAATGATCCCTTAACCCTAATTGGTTTTGGCTCTCCTACAGGGAAATAAAGCATATCACCCTGTCCTAATAGCTTTTCTGCACCTGCCATATCAAGTATTGTTCTTGAATCAACCTGTGAAGAAACGGCAAAAGCTATTCTTGACGGTATATTAGCTTTTATTACACCTGTAATTACGTCAACTGAAGGTCTTTGTGTTGCAATAACCAGATGCATGCCCGCAGCTCTTGCCATTTGTGCAAGCCTGCATATTGCATCTTCAACATCATTCGGGGCAACCATCATGAGGTCTGCAAGCTCATCAATAATTATAACTACCTGAGGTAATGGTTTTTCATCAGTATTATTCTTGATGAAAGTATTATAGCCCTTTATATCTCTTACTCCCTTTTCAGCAAATAGCTTGTACCTGTTAACCATTTCCTGAACAGCCCAGTTTAAAGCTCCAGCTGATTTTCTCGGATCGGTTACAACTGGTATCAAAAGATGCGGAATGCCGTTGTATATTCCAAGTTCAACAACTTTAGGGTCAATCATAAGTAATTTTACATCCTCTGGGGATGCTTTGTACAGAAGGCTTATAATCAGGCTGTTTATACATACACTTTTTCCTGAGCCTGTAGCACCGGCGATAAGTAAATGCGGCATTTTACCGATATCAGCAACAATATTATCTCCAGAAATATCTTTACCCAATGCAAAAGCGAGACTGGACCTGTGCTTTGTAAATTCCTCTGCTTCAAGTACTTCCTTTATGTATACAGGAGTCATTTCTTTATTAGGTACTTCAATACCAATAGCTGCTTTTCCGGGAATCGGAGCTTCTATTCTTACACCTGAAGCAGCCAGATTCAGTGATATATCATCAGCAAGGTTGACAATTTTGCTCACCTTGACTCCGGGGCTGGGTTGCAATTCAAACCTAGTTACAGCAGGACCCCTGCTTATATTAATAACCTTTGCTTCCACACCGAAGCTTGCAAGAGTACTTTCAAGCTTTCTTGCAGATTCAATAGCTGTGTTCTTATAATTTTTAACATTCTTACCCAGTTCCGTATTCTCGTTTAATATATCAAGCGGTGGGAATACATATCCCAAATTTTTCTGTTCAGCATTTATATTGATATCCGGAACTACAACAGACTCTGGCTTTTCAGCTTTCTTTTCTTCGGCCTCAGGCTTAGTATCCTGCACATCAGCCTGAGTAACGACAAGAGTCTCGGGCTGCTTTTTGACTTTTTTTCTTGCATCGCCTATAACCAGATCCGCCAGGTGGTCCCTCCCGGATTTTGTTGATTTATCGGGTGTTGAATTTGTAACCTCTTTCAGTTCTCTAGAGGTTTTTTCAATTTTAAAGTCAATAACCTTAGGGCGGTATTTGAATTCAAGACTCAAATCATCATCATCACCGATTATATCCGGCTCCATACCAACAGCGCTGTCTTCCTGAACTGTACCCATTTTCTTCTCAGACTGTTCTTCAGCTTTCTGCTTAATTCTTTTTCTGATGTTTCTGACAAAATTAGCAATTGACATATTGGTTAACAAAATAATATCAATTAAAGACAATGTCACTAGAATTATTATTGTACCAAGGGGTTTCAGTAAAGCTATCAGCGGAGCACTGAGTATTCCCCCAATTGCGCCTCCTCCGGAATTTTCCGTACCATTGGTAAAAAATTCTGCAATACTTGATGTAACTGATAGATTTTCATAATCTTCAGATTTATACATTATAGTATGTGTAAAAGATGACATAAGGAGTGTGAGAATTATGGCATAAAACAACCTCTTATAGATAGTCTTTGAGGTTTTATTAATTATAAGCACTATCCCATATCCAATCACAAAAGGCGGAATAATATAAGCAGGTATTCCTATAAGACCAAAAAACAGTTTTCTAAGTATCTGGCCGAATATTCCAATGGATGATGTAAAATAAAAACCCAAGAACATTAAAATACCGATAGAAATAAATACTATGCCAATGACTTCATGATTATTTTTTAGATTGCTTTTATTATTTACATTTGAATTTGCATTAGTGTTCTTCTTTTTCTTTTGCTGCTTCTTAGCTTTCACTTGTTTGACACCTCCGGAAAAACGCCAAAAGAAGACTTTGCCTAAATATATCATATTTTTGAAGCATTTTCTACATGTAATTTGAGACCGTTATTATTACCAAATTTATATGTTATTTTTGTAAAGATTAATCGTACAAATAAAAAGGATTTTGGTGATTTTTGTCTAATATTATTTATTATTATAAATATAATTTTGTATATTTCATATCTAAAAAGAGAGAAGATGATAATGTTCACTATAATTTTTGTATAATAATTTTCAATATTCAGATTTCCCAGAAACCAATATCTTAAAAACTCTACAATTGGGTTAGTTTTTTTCAAAATTAAATGCAAGAAATGTTAACTTATGATATTATCTAGAAGGAATTTTAAGAGTTTTGTCTAATATTACTATTAATGAACCAAATATATTTATAAGGGCGGATAAGAGATGAATCCTTTATTACAAAAAACAATCAAATCATTTAAAAACTTACCCCAAAATGCAAAAGGCTTACCTAAACATGTAAAAAACTTACCAAGCTATGTAAAAAATTTTATAAAAAACAAAAGCTATAGAAGCATAAGATTTAAGCTGGTAGCATCATTTCTTATAATGATTATCCCTATTTGTCTTGTTGGTTTTATTTCTTATTTCAGTACAAGAAGTGCACTGCTGGACAATGCAATTAGCTCCTCAATATCAACAATGGAGCAGTCAAAGAAAAACATAGACTCAATGTTTGCTTCAGCAAAAGAATATAGTATTCAAATGTCAAACGATTCAACCCTCATGAATTTCTTTCATTATGCAACAGTAGATGAACGACAGGCTGATTTTCGGAGTATGCAGCCTGAAATGCTCAACAAGGTGCAAAACAAAGTAGAATCAGGTAATACCTTCAGTGATATACTTATCCTCACAGACAATAGAGATACATCTGTTTCAACAGGAAATTACGACAACAGAACTCACGACATTACTTTAAACCCTTTAAAAGAATCTAAATGGTACAAGGAATTAAAGAGTAACCCTAACAATGAATTATGGATTTCAAGTCATCCGGATCTTGATCAAGTAAAAATGCAAGATGCCTTAACAGATCCAACCAGATCCAGTGCCTTTTCTTATGCAAGAACTATTTTTGATAATAATAATGCAAGTAAAGTTAACGGTATATTGGTATTGGATTTCAAATTATCCGCCTTTATGGATTTTTTGAAGAAAGTGTCCATAGGTGATGATTCTTTTGTTCATCTTATTTTTGCAGACCGCGAAATATCTTCAGATGGAATACTTGATTCTTCAAAGAACTCTAAAAACATGTTAATGAAGCAAGACTTTATCAAGAAGATAAGCAGCAGTAAAGCTGCAACCGGACATGATACAATAAACTTTAATGGTACAAAATATCTTATAGTATATACCAAATCAGAGATAACCAATGCTTCATTAATTGGAATGATACCATACTCTGTTCTTCTTCAAAGTGCAAACAGCATATTGGTAGTAACTCTTCTGCTTATTTTATTAGGTATAATCATCGCAACATTCATGGGTGTTTATATGTCAATGAGCATGGGACGTACAATTAACAGAATCATCAATGTAGCAGGTACTGCTGCACAGGGTGATTTGACTATTAACCCGACATCAAAGAAAAATGATGAGCTTGGTCTTCTTACCAGGAGTATAGCAACAATGATAACCAATATGAGAAATCTAATATCAAAGGTTACAACAATTACTCACAAGGTTGATGATGGTGTATCTCTTGTAGCAACAACATCCCAGCAGGTTACCTCGGTTACCCGTGAAATTACCACTGCAATACAGGAAATTTCACAGGGCGCTTCCGCTCAGGCTGCCGATTCAGAACAGGGTGTTTCAAGAATGGAATCATTGTCTGAAAGAATTTCTCATGTTTCATCAAGTTCAAAAGAAATTGAGAAAATATCCACTGATACTATGAATCTTACTAAGAACGGTCTTTCAATAATCGAAGACCTTAGTAAAAAGGCTGATGAAACAACTAAGATTACACAGTCTATTGTAAACGACATTCAATCACTTGAAGCACAGTCAAAATCAATCAGTAAAATAATCAGGGTTATTACAGGTATTGCTGATCAGACTAACCTCCTCTCCTTTAATGCCGCAATTGAAGCTGCTAAAGCCGGAGAAGCCGGTCGCGGATTCGCTGTTGTTGCAGATGAGGTTAGAAAGCTTGCAGAACAGTCAATGAACGCCGCACGTGAAATTGGCGAAATAATAAAAGAAACTCAGAAACGTACTGCACAAACAGTTGAAAGAGCAATTTCAACTAGTGGAATCATTCAGTCACAGAATGATGCGGTTTCTACTACAAGTGAAGTATTCCACAAGATTGCAGATTCAATGAATATGCTTGTAAATAAGGTTACCAAGATAACTGACCATATTACTGAAGTTGAAGAAAATAAAAACCAGGTTGTTCTTTCAATCCAGAACATTTCAGCAGTTTCACAGCAAACTGCAGCATCTTCTCAGGAAGTTAACGCTTCTACTGAAGAACAGCTTGCGAGCGTTGAAGAACTTTCCAAGTTTGCTATGGAGCTTAAGGAAATTGTTCAGGATCTTTCAAATGCAGTCGGAGCATTCAAAGTGTAATACCTTAAAAAAAGTATCAGAAGCATGAACAAATCAATGTTCATGCTTCTTTTTTATACTCCCTGATTTATTGTTTTCCCGGGCTGAAGTTTTGGGTTCAAATAGTCCTTTGGAGAAGAACTTATAACCCTGTTGATTACCATTGCATTGTCGATTCCCTTAGACACCTCAACCTTAACGCCCATATAATCAATTTCCGTAGTCTCCCCTGCTTTATATCCCGGATCACCGAATATGAATTCCAACGGCATAATTGTATAAAGAATCATTGAATTTCACTTCTTTCCGATGGTTTATCACTTTCAGCCTTTTTTAGCTTAATGAAATCATAAAGCTTTTTTAATGCATCAGCCAAACCGCCTGTCTGATCTATAATACCGTTTTTAACTGCTTCATCACCAAACAAAACTGTTCCAACATCTGTCGCAAGTTCACCTGTTTTAAGCATAAGTTCTCTGAATCTTGTACTGGAAATTTTTGAGTTTTTGGAAACAAATTGTACAACTCTCTCCTGCATCTTATCAAAGTACTCATATGTCTGAGGAACACCTACTATCATTCCGTTCAGCCTGATAGGATGTATTGTCATCGTTGCAGATGGTGCAATAAATGAAAAATTGGTTGAAACAGCCATAGGAACCCCTATACTGTGACCTCCGCCTAAAACAAGAGATACTGATGGTTTTGACATGCTCGCAATCATTTCAGCTATTGCCAGCCCGGCTTCAACATCACCTCCGACAGTATTCAATATCAATAACAGTCCATCTATTGATTCATCCTCTTCTATTGCAACCAGCTGTGGAATTACATGTTCATACTTGGTTGTTTTATTTTGCGGAGGAAGTATTACATGCCCTTCAATTTGTCCTATTATGGTTAAACAATGTACATTTCCTTTTGGATTTTTAACAACCGAAGTTGTTCCCAATTCTTTTATTGTTTCAAGATTCTGGTTCTTATCCTTTTCTTCTGATTCGGTTTCAGGAGTTGGTGCATAAGCCTTTCCAAAAGTAACCTTATTATCTCCCGCCAAACTATCACATCCTTATTTTTCTGAATGCTGTTGTTTCTATATGTTATTATTAATATTTTTACATGAATTAATTCACAAAACTTTACCAAACGATATGTATCTCTACATATAAGATGTTTTATTTGATATAATTATGTAAATAATGTTTAATAACAGGTGGGCAAAGTGAAAAAAATTCTTATAATAGAAGACGATATTAAAATTCGTGATATGATTTGTGAGCATTTGAATAGGTACGGTTTTGAAGCCTCGTACACAGAAGATTTCAGGAACATTGAATCCATCCTTCAAAAGACAGATGCGCATTTGATTATACTGGATATCAATCTTCCCTACTTTGATGGTTTTTTTATTCTCAGACTAATACGAAAAAAATCCAATATACCTGTTATTATTCTATCTGCAAGAAATGGTGATATGGACCAGGTTCTTGGAATAGAGCTTGGCGCAGATGATTATATTGTTAAACCTTTCAATCTTGATGTACTGCTTGCAAGGATCAAATCTGCCTTGAGACGTTCTTATGGCGAATACTCCTTAAAGGAAGACAAATCCTTAATTATAAATGGTTTGTCACTCGATTCTGACAGTTTTAAAATGTCTTATAAAAATCGATCATTGGATTTGAGCAAAAATGAATTCAAGCTGCTTAAAATACTTATTGAAAATGCCGGCAAGGTTATATCAAGGGAAAAAATACTTGAAGAGCTCTGGGACGATACGACTTTTGTTGACGATAATACTCTTACAGTAAATGTTACAAGAATTAAGTCAAAGCTTTCTGAAATAGGCATAAATAATGCAATAACGACAAAAAGAGGAGCTGGTTACCTTCTTAACTCCAACTTTTCTGAAGGAGACAATGATGACTAAACAGTTATTTTCTAATTTTATTAAAGATAAAATTTTATTAATCATTCTCTATTTTGTTAACAGTTCAGTTCTAACACTGTTTTTTTATCTTTCTACAAATAGTTCTGTTGAACTTGTCTATCCCTTGCTTATTTCAATTTTCTTTTTTGCAGTACTACTATTAATTGAATGGTTCAAATATAAGTCCTTTAATGAAAGCCTGGCTAAAAGGGCTTCAAACCCTTATGTTACACTAAAGCCATTTACAAAAGAACAAACTGCTGTATGTAATACTCTAGACATTATACATAAGAATTACTTAAATAAAATGGACACTTTGAACACAGATATTCAAAATAAGAAAAGGTTTTTGTCACAATGGATTCATTCTATGAAAACGCCTGTATCCGTTATTGATTTGATAATACAGAAAGCAGTTAATGATAATGAAGGAACGGAAGCCCTGAAAAACATAGAAATAGAAAACCAAAAGCTATATTCGGGGCTTGAACAAGCTCTTAGTTTTATGAGAATCGACGAATTTTCCAAGGATTATGAACCACAAACAGTTAATTTGGCTCAATCCATCAAATATATTATAAATAACAGAAAATCACAATTTATTTACAATAATGTTTTCCCTAAGCTGAATCTTTCTGATGAATCAATTCCGGTCCTGACTGATTTCAAGTGGAATGAAGTAATGATTGACCAGATAATATCTAATGCTGTTAAATATTCATTTACAGAAAATCAACCTAAAAATATTTATATAGGTATCCAACAGGAAGGTCCAAAAACTTTTCTCACTATCAGGGATGAAGGTATAGGCATTCCCTCTTATGACCTTGGACGGGTATTCGAGCCTTTCTTTACCGGTGAAAATGGCCGTAAATGCAGAAATTCAACAGGTGTAGGCCTCTACATTTGCTCTGTCATTGCACAAAAACTTGGCCATGAAATAGATATCCAGTCTCATGAAGGTTGTGGAACTGAGGTTACCATCTCCTACCTTTCAAAACTGTAAGCTTACTATAAGGTTATTCTATGGTATACATTCCTGTCCGGTATTAAACTTAAAATGTAATAATTAACTCGTTTCAGGAGGAAATAATATGGCAATTTTAGATGTTGTTAATTTGCATAAGGTTTATGGCGGACAAGACGAAGCTAACACTACACATGCTTTGAATGGACTGGATCTTAAAATAGAAGATGGCGAATTTGTCGGTGTAATGGGGCCTTCAGGCAGCGGAAAAACTACTCTTCTCAATCTTTTAAGCGGTATTGACAAACCCACATCAGGTACTATAGAAATTAGCGGGAAAAATATTATCTCTATGAGTAATGATGAGTTGTCAGTTTTCAGAAGGCAGAAACTTGGTTTTGTATTCCAGGATTTTAACCTGATTGACAGCCTTACCATAAAAGAAAATGTTATGCTTCCATTAATTCTTGATAAGAGAAGTGCTTCTGAGATGGAATCAAAGGCTGATTCAATAATGTCTCTTTTTGATATCGCAGCAATTGCAGCTAAATATCCTTACAATGTGTCAGGAGGCCAGCAGCAGAGAGCTGCTGTAAGCAGGGCTATAATTAATGATCCTGCTATAGTTTTCGCAGATGAGCCTACAGGAAATCTTGACTCTAAGTCATCAAACTCAGTAATGAAATGTCTTGGCAAAATGAATGATGAAAATAAAACTACAATTCTTATGGTAACTCATGATTCCTTTGCTGCAAGCTTTTGTAAAAAGATTATCTTTATAAAAGATGGAATAGTTAATATGCAAATAGTTCGTAAAGGTACCAGAAAGGAATTCTTTGACCATATACTGGATTGTCTTGCGGTTCTGGGGGGTGAGCGTAATGACATTTAAGGATGTAGCTATCAAAAACTTCAAGGCTAACATAAGAAAATATTCGGCTTATTTCCTGTGCAGCAGTTTTTCTGTAATGGTTATATTCATGTTTTCCACCCTGATTTTTAATAAACAACTGACTGATTTCTGCAAAATGATAAATGTATCCTTTATAATTTATTTTTCACTAATTGCAGTTATTGTATTTTCAATATTTTTTATCAATTATGCACACACAACCTTTATTAAGTCAAGGCATAAGGAATTTGCCCTTTATATGACACTTGGTATGACCAAAAAGGATATTAATAAAATCGTACTGGTTGAAAATAGTCTTATACTTGCCTTTTCCATGCTAATCGGACTTATTTCAGGCGTTCTTTTTTCAAGGCTTTTTCAAATGGTTCTGATGAAGCTTATTGATATAGACAATATCGAATTTTCCTTTGATATAAGAAGCTTTCTGATTACCTTTGTAACCTTTACAGTTATTTATGTCACAGTAATTTTCCTCAGCTGGGTTTCAACAAGGAAACTTGAGATTTCAGAGCTTCTCAAACACAGCAGAAAAAATAAAAAGCAGGGTTATTCCTTAATTGCCGGTATTATCGGAATAATACTAGTTCTACTTTCATCCGTAATGATGTTTATAATTTCTGACAACAAAGACTTAAACAACATGCTTACCTTACTTATCTATTATATAGTCTGCTTTACCGGGGTGTATCTAATTTTGTCAAACTTCGGCGTTCTTATAATAAGTTTAATTAAAGGCAGAAGCAGAGTTTATTATAGTAACCTGCTCAGTGTGAATGAAATAAGCTCCAAGTTTTCACAAAATAAAAAGATCATATTTGTACTATGTATTTTAAGTTCAATAATTATATTCTGTATTGCATCGCCCTTTGCACTATATCAGCAGGCAGGAAATATTGCTGTTAATACTTCTCCGGCCAATATAGAATATGCTTGTGTTGCTGGAATTAATGCTATCTCAGACAAGGATATTGATAACCTCATATCCAAAGACAGCATAAAGCTAACAGAAAGAAAGTCTTATGAGTTTCTTAAGGCGGATTATAAAGGCGGCGGAGATAATTATGACTTTCTCCATATAAAGCCTGTCATTTCGGTAAGCACATTCAATAAGTTTTTCTCAAAAACCCTTGAAATACCTGAAGGTAAAGCAATGAATTATGTTACTGCATGGGAACCAAACAACCATGGATTGAACTCCGGAGATGAATTTGAACTGCTTACGCCAGGAAAAGCATATAAATATCAAGTTCAAGAATCAACAAGAGAAGCTTTTATAGCTAATGGGAGCGTATTCCCTTCAAGTTCAGGACTAGTACTGAATGATAAAGATTACAACAGTTTAAAATCTGCTATTGATCCAAGTAATATTGGTTCGTTCAAAATACTTATGTTTGACGACTGGAAAAAAATAGAAAACATAATTAACAACCTAAGTAATAAACTTGCAAAGCTGAATTCTGAAATAAAACAACCAAGCACAAATATATCAAAACTATTTGGTATTTACTCCACTCTTGGGACATATACCGAATTAAAAAAAGTATACTCTGTAATGTTCTTCATATTCAGTTTTATGGGACTGCTGTTCTTTATAACCTCAGGAAGTGTACTTTATTTCAAACAATACAGCGAGCTTACAGAAACCAAGGCAAAATTCAGTAAACTCTATAAGATAGGAATTAAATCCAGAGAAATAAGAACTGTAATTTCACGTGAACTGGCTGTAACATTCTTTACACCTTTGATATTCGGTACAATTGTAGGGTATTCAATGATGTATCTAATGACTTTCATGCTTGGAGGGGCTTTTATGCTTGGACCGTTTATGAAATTCGCAACCTTTGCAGTAATTGCATACTTCCTTTTCCAGTCAGTCTTCTACCTGATAACAAAGAAAAAATATGTACATGAAATTACTGGCTAAAAAATCTATAAAACATGCAGCCCCGCTAATATATCAGCGGGGCTTTATATTTGAAATATGTGTATTATTGAGCAAGGTGTTAAACCAGCAGGGGCTGTATCTGCTTTCCCTGAAGCGCATCAAGTATTGTTGGTACTATCAATTCATACTTTGCAATTATTGAATTGCACTTTTTGATAGGATCATCCTGCCCAAACGGAACAAGATAAACATTTTTCATATTCAATAATACGCCAAGGTTCTTTGCATTTACTCCAAGACCATCATTTGTTGAAACTGCAACTACAACCGGTTTGTTGTTCCTTGTATGAGCCTTAAATGCCATTGTTACAGGAGTATCAGTTATTGCATTTGCTAATTTGCCTAAAGTGTTTCCTGTACATGGTGCAATTACAAGTACATCAAGCATATTCTTAGGACCTATTGGCTCTGCTTCTACTATTGTTCTCATAGGATTACGTCCTGTTATCTTAACAAGTTTATCTTTGAAAGAATCTGCAGTTCCAAATCTGGTGTCATAGTTATCTACAGAATACGATATTATCGGATAAACCTGGGCTCCTTCATTTACTACTATTTCTATTTCCTTTATAATGCGGTCAAATGTACAAAAAGACCCGGTTACCGCAAACCCAATCTTTAAGCCTTCCAGCTGCATAATTTATACCCCCAGTTCATCCATAATATTATATACAGTTTCCTTAATATATTTTGCTGCTGTTACAGGAGCTACCTTACCTGGCAGTGACAAAGCCCATATTGCCTTCAGTCCCATATCCTTTGCCTTTTCGAAGTCTATTCCGCCTGGTTTTGAGGCCAGATCTATAAGCAGCGTATCCTTTCTGACAAGTGAAAGCATCTGCTGATTAAGGACAATATTAGGGATTGTATTGACTATAAGGTCCATTTGAGGCAAAACTTTTGAAATATCATTTATATGTATGGGGATATAATTATTGCTTCTTATCCATGCAAGGTCTGAATACTTCCTTGCTTCAACATAAACCTCCGAACCAAGAACATGCAGCAGCTTTGCAACCAGTTTTCCAACTCTCCCATATCCCAGGACAAGTGATTTGCTGTCGTGAATAGTTATAGGCATTTCTTCCATGGCAATTTGTATTGTACCCTCAGCAGTTGGAATTGCGTTAAGTATTGCCATTTCTTCTCTTTCAAGTAGGTCCATTATGTAAACATTATATATGTGTGACATATTAATTATCTTTTCACTTACACGTCCTGCAAGAAACAGCTGGTTTTTGGTCATTTTCTTAAATACATCGTGTATAAATATTTTTTCCTGATGGAAGGGTGCATTTATTGTTTCATTGTCGTTTGAACATGGAATAGGCCCGATTACAACGTCAGAATCATCTATTGCTTCTGCCAGGTCTTGGCATTCCTTCATTCCAAGTTCAAAGCCTGCTTTACTGAAACCGAATATATTGACTTCATTTCCATCTTCAATAATTTGATTTGCAAGTTTTATATTTCTTAAATCTCCACCTATAATAGTTATTTTTTTCCCGTTCATGGGCATTCCCCCTGTAAAACAGACGCTGTAAAAGCTTTTCATTATTCATTACAGTTTATGTTCATTAGTATTTACCAGTGCTTGTATCAGATACAAAAAAAGAACCCTTTTAAGGTTCTTTTTCGTTTTAATTTTTTATAAAAGACTTTTAAAATCAATTTCCTTTTTTATGTTTCCTACAGCTGTGAAGCCTACCTTACTCAAATCAAATACCTTTTCCAGAGTTTTTGTTACTCTTTCAAGGCTGATTTTATCTATTTTGTCCAGAACCTCATCGGGAGTATTAATTCTGCCAAGCAGCAGCTCGGCTTTTCCGATACTGTTCATACGGCTGCTTGTGCTTTCAAGCCCGAGAATGTAGTTTCCTTTAAGTTGTTCTTTAGACTTTTCAAGCTCTTCTTTTTTAATACCTTTTGACTTGAGCTGCCTTATTTCCTTTACTACCATTTTCACAACAATTTCAAGCTGATCCGGCTTCATACCTGCATAAACAGTGAATAAACCGGTATTCTTGTATGATGAAGGATATGAATAAATGGAATATGCAAGTCCCTTTTCTTCCCTGATTTTTTGAAAAAGTCTTGAGCTCATTCCGCCGCCGAAGATGTTGTTAATAGCAAGCAGCGTATACAATTCATCATTGCCATGCTCAATTCCATCAAAACCCATGCACATATGAACCTGTTCGGTATCCTTTTCTCTTATTCTGCTTCCAGCAATGAAATCTGCAGCATCGGTTTTTGAAATCTCCTGAGGTTTTGCTTCCCATTTACTAAAGCTTTTGTTTATTAGCTCAAGCAGTTCATCATCATCATAGTTTCCCGCAACTGCAATAACCGTATTTGCAGGAGTATAATTCCTTGAAATATATTCGGTTATAGTGTCCCTGTTAATGTTTGAAAGAATCTCCCGGGTACCCAAAATAGGATACCCAAGAGCATTTCCATCCCAAACTGTTTCTGAAAGTATATCATGAACCAATTCTTCAGGAGAGTCTTCATACATTCCGATCTCTTCCATAATGACATTGCGTTCGGTGTTTATATCCTTCTTTGCAAACAGGGAATTGAAAAACATATCTGAAAGCACATCAACAGCTAAACCCAAGTGTGCATCCAGTGTTTTTGTGTAGTAACAGGTACATTCCTTTCCCGTAAATGCATTTATCTGACCGCCTATATTGTCTATTGTTTCTGCAATAGCCTTTGCAGTCCTCTTTTCAGTACCTTTAAAAAGCATGTGTTCAATAAAATGAGATACACCGTTATTGTTTTTATCTTCATTCCTTGAACCGGTTCCTACCCAGATTCCGAGTGAAACTGATCTCATAAAAGGTATCTTTTCACATACCACCCTGAGACCATTATCTAAAGTTATTCTTTTATACATATTTCCTCCGGCGTTTTGGATAAGAAAGCTTTACTGCTTTGCTTCTTCAGGCTTGCTCTCATCCGGCATCGCATCTTTCCTGGAAAGGTTTATTCTTCCCTGTTTGTCTACTTCCAAAACCTTGACAAGTATTTCGTCTCCGACATTTACTACGTCTTCAACCTTTTCAACCCTCTTCTTGTCAAGCTTTGAGATGTGTACAAGTCCTTCTTTACCAGGCAGGAACTCAACAAATGCTCCAAAGGTTGTTACCCTTGCTACCTTACCCATGTAAATCTGTCCTGGTTCAACATCCTTTGCGATTCCTTCTATGATTTGAATAGCCTTCTGGCCGGCTTTTGCATCAGTTGCTGCAACGTATACCTTGCCGTTTTCTTCTATATCAATCTTAACTCCGGTTTCTGCAATGATCTTGTTAATCATTTTTCCGCCAGGTCCGATAACATCTCTGATCTTATCAGGATCTATTGAAGTTGTGAGAATCTTCGGTGCATACTGTGAAAGCTCAGTTCTAGGCTTTTCAATAGCTTTAAGTATTACATCGTTGATTATCTGCAATCTTCCCTTTCTAGTGAGTTCAAAAGCTTGCTTGATTATTTCTTCGCTTAATCCTTCAACCTTTATATCCATCTGAATTGCAGTAATACCGTCCTTTGTTCCTGCAACCTTGAAGTCCATATCTCCAAAGAAGTCTTCTATTCCCTGTATATCCATGAATGTTACGAATCTGTCAGGATTATTTTCATCAATTACAAGACCTGAAGAAATTCCTGCAACTGGATTCTTTATCGGAACACCGGCATCCATAAGTGCCAGGGTGCTTCCGCAAACGCTTCCCTGTGAGGTTGATCCATTTGACATAAGGACTTCGGAAACCAGTCTTAAAGCATATGGGAATTCGTCTTCATTTGGGATGACAGGTTCCAATGCTCTTTCTGCAAGGGCACCGTGACCAATTTCTCTTCTGCCTGGTCCTCTTGAAGTCTTTGCTTCTCCAACACTGTATCCTGGGAAGTTATAGTGGTGCATATATCTTTTTGTTTCTTCAAGATCAAGTCCATCAAGCATTTGAACATCACCCATTGCTCCAAGTGTAACAGTTGTGAGCACCTGAGTCTGTCCACGCTGGAAAAGTCCAGAACCGTGAGTCCTTGGGAGAATACCAACATCGGCACTTAAAGGTCTTATTGCGTCAAGGCTTCTTCCATCAACTCTCTTGTGTTCTTCAAGGATATATTCTCTTACAACCTTCTTCTCAAGCTTATAAATAGCTTCCTTTATTAAGGATTCACTTTCAGGATAGATTTCTGCAAAATGTTCCTTGACTTCATCTGTAAGTTTGCTTATATTTTCATCTCTTACAGACTTGTCATCAGTAAGAACAGCAACTCTCATTTTTTCATAAGCAAAGTCTTTGATTGCCTGGAATACATCTGCAGGTATTTCAGCGGATTTGTATTCAAACTTTGGTTTTCCGATTTCTTTTACAATGCCATCTATAAATTCTACTATCTTTTTGATTTCATCATGGCCTTTTCTGATTGCTCCAAGCATTACATCTTCAGATACTTCATTTGCTCCTGCTTCTATCATAGTGATTTTATCACGTGTTCCAGCAAGAGTAACATACATCTGGCTCTTTTCTCTTTGTTGTGCATTCGGATTAATTATAACCTCTCCATCAACCAATCCAAGTACAATTCCTCCGATAGGTCCCTTCCATGGTATATCCGAAATGGATATTGCTATAGAAGTTCCTATCATTGCAGCTATCTCAGGTGAATTGTCCTGATCAACTGACATAACAGTATTTACAACTACTACATCGTTTCTTAAATCCTTAGGGAAAAGCGGACGAATTGGTCTGTCTATAACCCTTGAAGTAAGTATTGCCTTTTCTGTAGGCTTTCCTTCCCTTTTAATAAATCCGCCAGGGATTTTTCCTACAGAGTAAAGTCTTTCTTCATAATCAACGCTGAGCGGAAAGAAATCGATTCCGTCACGTGGCTGAGTTGAAGCTGTTGCACTGGACATTACGACAGTGTCACCATAACGTACCATACATGAGCCGTTTGCGAACTGCGCAAGTTTACCTGTTTCAATAGTCAGAGTTCTTCCTGCAAGTTCCATGGAAAATGAGTTTTGCATATAAAATGCCTCCTTCAGTTTTGGCTGCTACGGACTTATGGGAAGAAAATATGGCAGGTTTAAATCAAGGCTTTGGTTGAGGTTAAGGTAAAAACTGAAAAGCAATTGAGAATGGAGAATTGAGAATGGAGAATTATAAAAAATCTCAAACAATTTTTTAATAATCTCAAACAACCACTAAGCCAATTTCTCAATAAATATCTCTTTTAAAATTGAAAATTGGGAATTAGTTTATAAATAATCTTTTAAACATTCTCAATTCTCAATCCTTAATTCTCAATTATTACTTGCACTTCAGTGCATACCTTAGCCTTAACCCTGCCTGTTCTTTTTATTTCTGTCATAAGTGTGCCGTAGCGCTTTTTAAATTTTTATTTTCTATTTATTATATCTACATTATTTTAATCAGAATATAAATTAATTAAACATAGAAAAAATTCCTTTATGTACTCTGAACAAATAATGTTTATACCAAAATCAAAAAAAGAGCGGATAGCTCCGCCCTGTTTTTTTATTTTCTCAAATTGAGTTTTTCAACTATTGCACGGTATCTTTCAATATCAACCTTTGCAAGATAATCAAGTAAACCCCTTCTTTGACCAACCATCTTAAGAAGTCCTCTTCTTGAATGATGATCCTTCTTATGAATTTTTAAATGTTCATTAAGATGATTGATTCTCTCAGTGAGAATAGCTATCTGCACTTCCGGGGATCCGGTATCGTTTTCGTGCAGTCTGTACTGTCCAATAATTCCTTGTTTTTGTTCCTTTATCATGTTAACCCTCCTAGGTTTAATCGCCGATAGCCAGGTACACGGTCGGAGTCTTCCGCAAACTCAGCAGTCGGTTAATATACATGTTGTATTCTAGCATAGATAAAATAAATTGTAAATAAAAATCTCTTAAATACCCTGATAAATTTAATTTCCTTCCTCAAGCTTCAAATCTATCCCTATAACTCCGATAATCTTACCCTCTGAATTTTTTACAGGCATCGAATAAGTTATGCAGGGATTTTTAGTAATGGCGGAAACATAAATCTTTGATATGAACTCTTCCCCTTTTATGCTGGACTTAAACCAATCTCTGACCCCTGCATTTGCAATACCTGCAGGAGGATTGGAATATATGAAACGTCCTTTGGTATCATTGGTCCATGCTGCTTCAATATAATCAGTTCTTAATACAAGCTCATCCAGAAGTGTTTTATGAACAGCGTTGTCCAGCTTTTCATATCCTGGATTTTTGAGGAACTCTTCTGATGTTCTTTTGAAATCATTTATCTTGTGCTTTATTACATCCAGATTTTTGACCTTGAATTGCTGTATCGATGAGCTATCAATAAGCTTTTCCAGGTTTTCTGCTGAAGCCTTAAGCCTGTCACCCATTCCCGACATATCCATTATACTGTGTTTCTGTGTATGTATTGATTTTTTAACATCTTCAAACATTTCAGTTGTAACAGATATAATGTTTCCTACATTCAGTATCTTGTTCTGTACATTTTTATTAAGTTCTGCCTCTTCTTTTGAAAGCTCATTAATTTTGTTAATCATTCCAGCAACCTTCTCAAAAGATGTGTTTATGGTTTCAAGACTACTTCCTACACTTTTTGAGGCCTCAACACCCTTCATAACATTTTGTGCATTTTCATTTACTATAGAATACATTTCGTCTACTTCGCTCTGAATATTTGTTATGAGTGAATTAATATTTTTAACAGATTCTTCTGTTTCCATCGAAAGCTTTCTAATCTCTTCTGCAACAACCGCGAAACCTTTTCCTGCTTCACCGGCTCTCGCAGATTCTATGGAAGCATTAAGTGCCAGAAGATGCGTCTGCTTTGAAATATTATTTACTGTTTCAAGAATTCCAATTATCTCTTTTGAGGTTGTATTTAATTTTTCCATGTTGTCCATAGTTTTGCCTGTGGAATTTTTAATTAATCCTATGGTTTCAACTATATCCATTATTTGACCAAGGCTGTTTTTTATAGTCTTATCCGATGCTTCACTTATTTCACCCGCTTCAAGAGTTGTTGAATTTACGTTTTCCAAAAGCTCCATTGCAGAGTTTACTACATTTGTAGTATCCTTCATTTCCTGTTCAACCTTTTTTTCGTGTTCCGACATTTCTTTTGCCTGTGAATACAGGTTACTTGTAAAGTTCTCACTTTCATCAATTGTAAGCAGGAGCTGCTCTGAAACTGAAGATACCTGACTTGAAGCGACCTGTATCTCATAATTAAAATTGGAAAGTTTCTTGTTTAAAACCTTTTTCTCCTTGCTCATAGAATCACTGGTCTTTTTTATAGACTGGTATATAAATATATCAATAATCAAAAGAACTGCCAGAACAGCTGTCACATACCACTTATCCAATCCGAGCACTATAAATTGAAATATTCCGACAAGCAGAGTGAAAATCACTTGCACCACCAAAAGATAAAAAGCCTTCTTCACATTGCACTCCCCCTTAAAACAAAAAAGGCGCAAAAAAATAATAATTTTTAAGCGCCCATTGCTCATAATTTTTCTATTTGTTTTTTAAAATATTAACATAATTCTCCTCTATTTTCAATATGTTTTTATTTAATCATGCAGAAACAAGGGTTCAGCAAAGAACACTTAGTTAACATTATGAATATTATGTTAATATGATTAAACTATTGGAGGGTTATTTATGGATCCCATGATTGAAGCAAAATGCTGTTCCCCAATGGAACCGACAGCTATCATGCCTGCACAATTTCAAATGCCGGTATTTAAGCTTGCCCATTCATATGTACCATATCAACAATTGACTTGCATATTTCCGCCCATGAAGGGTTTAAAATGTGGAACTATCTTTCCGGAGCTGTCAAGACCTTATGGAACCGATCCGGAATATACAGTAGATCAATAAGGAGGTGAACCCATATGGATATGAACCAGCGTAATGCAATGAAAGAATTAATGGCTGCTGACTTTACTGCTCTTGATTTAGCATTGTATCTTAATACGCACCCATGCGACAGGCAGGCCCTTGCTCTTTACTGTAATGCAGTTCAGCGTGCTAAAGCACTTCTGATGAATTATGAAAGATGTTATGGACCAATTACGCATTATGGTGCTGCCAATTACACTAATTCATGGCTTTGGGCTTTAACTCCATGGCCGTGGGAATGTTAAAGGAGGTATAAGAAATGTGGGTCTATGAGAAAAAACTTCAATATCCTGTGTGCATAAAATGTGCAAACCCCAAAATGGCTAAATATATAATTACACAATATGGAGGCCCTGACGGTGAACTTGCTGCCTCCTTGAGATACCTCAGCCAGAGGTTCAGTATGCCTACAAACGATGGGAAGGCTGTACTGAACGACATAGGTACTGAGGAGCTCGCGCACCTTGAGATGGTCGGTTCAATGGTTTTCCAGCTTACCAAGGGCGTGCCTGCAAAAGAGCTTGAAAAGCTTGGACTTGGTGCTTATTATGCAGACCACGACCATGCAGTTTATCCTATGAGCGCAGCAGGTAACCCTTTTACCGCAGCTTACATTCAGTCAAAGGGTGACCCCATTGCGGACCTGCAGGAAGACCTTGCAGCAGAGGCAAAAGCAAGAGCAACTTATGAAAACCTGATAAATCTTGCTGATGACCCTGATGTTATCGAACCCCTAAGATTCCTGAGAGCCAGAGAAATAGTACACTTCCAACGTTTTGGAGAGCTTCTTAATACAATACAGTTCAGGATGGCAGAAAAGAAATGTTTTACAATGAGACCTGAAAGTAATTAAAAATGAATGGTATTGAAAAAATTCTTAACAAAATGCGGCTGTTGAGCTATCACAGTCGCATTTTTTAATTTGATATTGGCATAACCCCTATAAAGAGAGCATTCAAGGGTAACATAACACAATACTGATTCATATGTTATTGTAGAATATAAATAAGATGGATTAAAATAAATGGCAAGCTTTGGTTATTTTTGGGGCACCGTTACCTCAATAAGTGATTTCTGGACTGGAAGTGAAGCACCTTCAGGCTGCTATAAATTAATGACAGTGCAAAATAGCAACGGAGGTATAGTTAACTTTGTAGTATCACCAACTACCTTCTTTGTTGATTATGCTATGATAAGAGTCGGTAATGCAGTAATCGGATTTTATGATCTAAATGCCCCCGTTCCATTAATATATCCTCCACAATACCGGGCAATTGTAATGGCAAAAATGACACAAAATCAAAATGTGAAGGTAGACTTTTTTAACAATCAACTAATAAGCAGTGATGGCACATTAAAGCTCATAATTAGTCCTCTTACACAAATCATACAAGAAAACGGTCAAGCGTTCACAGCAAATCCTGCAAACAGGAATTTGACTGTAGTTTTTGGGGCTTCAACAAAAAGTACCCCTGCCCAAACTGTGCCATATAAGATTATAGTCATGTGTCAGCCGATATAATCCTTAAATTTATTAAGTCTTTTCTGGATTCAACTTTTCATATACAGGACCTGATTTATTCTTTGTCTAATTCATTTATAAACATATTCGTTGCTGCCCCCTTCATTAAGTCCATTATCTCAAGGAATGCAATATCCGAATTGCCAATACTTTTCTCTGCAAAGCTTTTACAGTAACCGCATTCGCTGCACACCTTTGTACAAAAGCAAGGATCATCAACAAATTTATCGAAAAAACCATCCAGTTTAGAATTGTTAATTTTACAGCCTGCTATTGTAAATGGTTTGCTGCTTGAAAATAATTCCAAAAGGCTGATTAAATCTCCGTCAAAATTCTCCTCTATATAGTGTGTTACTGCTTTTGCAGGATCTCCTGAATGTACATTCGTTCTTCCTTGGAGTTTGAAATAGTTAATACCTATATCATTGTAATAATGAATATCTTCCGGTCGTATCCAATTCAATTTCATATATTTTTCTGCCCCAATATGCATATAGTTGCACCTTGAGTTAAAATATGTACATTCATCCCTATTAATATGAGAATGGGAAAAGCTGTTATAATGAAACATCTTAAAAGGACAATCGTTTACACAAAAGGAATTTATTATAATTTCAATATCTCCCCTATAAACCTTTCTTATACTTCTAAGAGTGTTAAACTCTCTATAAATATCTTCATCCAGAACAATGCGTTTGATACCCAGTTCTTCATAAAATTTAGCTTTTAGTGGGCTATTTATCTGGCAAACAGTTGAAGCCTTGATCTTAAGGTTTGGTGCTATGTATTTTGCTATTTCCATAAGGGATGGAAGAGATATTGTCACCCAGCCGACTCCTATGCCTTCAAGCATTTTGAAAAAATCCTTAACTTTTTTATAGCCAGGCTTTGTAAGTTCTTCATTTGACAAACATGTTGCATTTATTACATAGTTGAATTCTATATCCTTCTCACTGCAATATCTTACATAGTCCTCAAGCTTGTGCATATCCACCTCTGGAAGTCCCCTTGGGGATCTACACGAACCAAAAACCGTATCAGGAGCAAGCTGTCCAAAGGTTTCAATAATTTTTGAATACTCGTATTTGTTGTTTATTTCATAATATTTATCAATGGTTTCATTTTTAAAATCAGATGGCATACAGAAATATTTCATTAGAATATCCCCCATTCTGCAAATTTTCTTGTTTAAAAAATCGAGGATAGTACTTTTTATAACTTGATGAATAGCTATTTTTCCATTTGTATAATATTCAGGAGAAAGAAATCTGTTACTTATATATTTGTAAACGATCAGTTCAGGAAAACATCACATATGATGTTCATTTTTTATTACGACATTTGTATATAGTATTTAGCTCACCTTGAGATGATCGGTTCAATGGTTTATAATTTATGAAAATAGAAACTGAAGGTAATCCATAAGATGTACTTGTTTGAAAATGCGTAATAAGAATTGGGGTGAAATAATGAAAATCACAGTAATATTTGGTTCTCATAGAATTGGAGGAAAAAATCATGAAATTGAAAAAATGATGAAAACTTTTACCAATATTCATGATTTTGATTTTATTCATTTAGCTAAAAATAAAATTGAAGGGTGTATTTCTTGCCATCAATGTGGCAAAGCAGGTAGATGTGTATTACCCCCATCTGAGAATGACCATTTTCAGGAAACTTATGATAAAATGATAGATGCAGATGCTATTTTTATTATAACCCCTGTCTATGCTGGCATTCCCTCTCGCTTGACTGCCTTATTTGAAAGATTAACAAGTGTTTTATTTGATACAGGATTAATGAATACGGATAACAATCCCTTAATTGGGAAAAAAGTTGCTATATTTAATTATTGCTCAAATAAGATATGTGATGATTCAGCAATAAAATTAATTTTTGATAAATTTGTAATGAAAGATTATAGCTTCAATGAAAGTACTTATAACTATCTTAATTATTGCGGTAATCCGAATGAAAAATATTCTGATATATGTGAATACATAAGAGAGACAATTGTTTCTATATGATTATAAAAATTTTAGCATTTAGTTCGCATTATTTTTAAAATACATACTTCTATAAAATCCATATTAAAGACATTGAGCCTACCTTAAATTGGTCCTTTTCTATCGATACATTTTATTTATTTATAAAATTGAGTACACCTTCTCAGGCGTATTAAAGGAAAAAATAGCTGTTCCAAAAAAGGGCGAACGATCTCAAAAATCATGAAAGATGAAAAATTGGCTATTATTACTTGACATAAACCTAATGCTATAATAGGATTTACTATAAAAATTAAATATTTAATTATGTAAATGAATAAAAAAACAAAAAGGGAATAAATAGGGGGTAAAATGAAAAAAATACTGAGTATGATTCTAATTGGAATTTTGTGTTTAAGTTTTGTAGGATGTGGGGCTGATACGAAAGTACAAGGTAAAAAATCTTCAGGGGATATAAAGAAACAGTATGAAAAAATAAGACAAGATTTTATCGCAATCAAAAAGGATTTGTCGGTTGATAACATTAAAAAAATAACTGGAATTAAGCCGACTACAATTCAAGATGGTGTTCAAAAATACGGAGAAACTATTTTTGAGTATAAATTCGATTATGGTTTTGACTATGAAGCTTATATTAAACTTTATTATTCTCATAATCCAAAAACGATTTATCCATATGACACTACACGTGTTGAATTAAAGTGTCCAGATGAATTTTTTAAAAATAGTGATTTAGATCTTTCAGGTATTACACAAGAAGAATTTAAAGCAGATGTTGATAGAGGTTTCAAAGTATCTGCAATTAATAATTTAGCAGGCGGGAATGGATTTGCCGATAAATATGAAAAGTCAGCTAAAACTGGTTTTGTAGACGTTACATCATTGGTCTGGGCTGATGAAAAAGGAAACTATATTAAGTCTTCTTTAAGAGGTGATGAAACTGTTGCCTTGAAAGATAAGACATTATCTCTTGTCAATTATACATTAAGACAATAAAACGAAAAAGTCTGTTTTAATATTAGAATTTTTTACAGGATGAAACGCTTTACAACACGACAAAAATGGGAATTGAAAATGCGACGGTTGTTCTATCATCGTCGCATTTTTCCTATTTATTGAGAAACGTCTCTCTATGCTGAGGATTTCTCCCCAGCTTTCGTACAATTCTTTAAATAATATAGTTTTGCTTTTCTTTCTTTAATATCCTTTGTACTGCAAATTTCCCAGTAGCCGCTGCAACTGGTAAACCACCAGGCGCCTGTAACCACTGGCTTGCAATATACACATTGGATAATCCTTTTACTATACCTTTCATACGAAATGATTTCACATTCTTTTTTGTGATAAAACTCATATACGCACCATGGTAAGAGTTGCAATATCTTTCATATGTAGCAGGTGTCCAGCAATCTATTAATTCTATATGACCAATCAGTTCTGGAAACTTCTCTAAAATTTTTTCTTCAACGATTTGTGCCAGCTCATACTTCTTTCTTCTGTAGTCTTCCTTATTCATTGATTTCCAGTACCTGTAGTCAGCATCATACTGTATTATATTTGCTTGTAGAACTGTTTTTCCTTCTGGTGCAAATGCAGACTCATACTGGTATGATTTTACTGACATTCGCTCAATCATGTTTCCATTTAATTCAAACGGTTTGCAGTCAAAAAATATATTTCCTTTGTGGGGGTAAACTTTTTTGTCTATTGAAAAAGCAACCTGAAAGCTACTAGATAATGGATAGTCCTCTTCATTTTTATAGCACTTTTCCCACTTGAGATTCATATATTTTTTACCAATAAGATTATTGAACATCTCCATTGTATCAGTTGCACATATGACATAATCCGAGTATATTCTTTCCCCACTGCTAAGCTCTATGGCAGTCGCTCTGTGTCGTGTAACAATTATACGTTTCACAGTACTATTATAATTTATTCTTCCACCCGACTTTATAAATTTATCCTGGATTCTATTAGTCATTGCTAAAGAACCACCTGCCGGAACATCTCCATTACCACTTACAATTGTTGCATATGAAATAATAAAGGAAGATGCTTGATACTCATGAGGCATATAATCTGAAAACAGCGCTTTTAATATTGGATGTTTAAACCTGTCAGCCATTTCTTTAATATTAATTTTCCCATACGCCTTTAACACTTTTGGCATATCCGCCATTGCTCTGCCCAACTTTATGTAATCAAACAAATTCATCATATCCACTGGCTTTTTTACCGGCATCTCGCAACAAGAGGCATATTTTACATGGTTAATAAATGTGTTTATTTCATGCTCATCTTCCGGTGATATAGCCAGAAGTTCCTTTTGAGTTCTTTCAATATCTTTCCAAAGTGTTACACATTTGTCCCCAATATAACTGGTATAAAATTTTTCATTCTCAACAAACCTGGTATCTGGGGATAATGCTCCAATATCTTCCCACAGTTTTCGAAGTTCGGTATTCTGTTTGGTACCAGTTAACCAATGAATGCAATTATCAATATGGTGACCTTTCCGATTCCATCCAATACACTGCCCACCCGCTATCTGATTTTTCTCATATACTTCTACTTCAAATCCAGCCTTTCTTGCATAGATACCTGCTGTTAATCCAGCTATTCCCCCACCTAAAATTATAATTTTTTTCATTTTTTCATACTTCCTCTCACAATATCTACAATCCATTCTGGTTTTGGCAGCTGTATTTCTGTGTTGCTTGCATATTGTTCTGCAATGCCTTGAATACTACACCAGTAAGCCATAGATAATGCTCTTGCATCACCAGTGCGTATAGTACCTTCTCTTTGTCCCTGTTCAATAATTGGAACAAACTGTTCAATTGTATCAACCTGTAGAGCAATTTTCTTTACTTCCTTTGGCGTTCCTTCACTTTTCTGTGCTTCTGCCATTAATACAAACATTTTGGCAATGGAAGGCTGAGATTGCATTGCCAAAAATAACTGCTCTGTAAATCTTTCAAAATAAGTGATTGAATTTTTAAACTTTGTGTTTAATGGATATTTGGTGCCCTCTAGCCCAATTTTCACCAATTCCAGATACAACTTTTCTTTTGATTCAAAATAATGGAATAATAATCCTGTACTCATAGATACTTTTTGAGCGATATCGGAAATTTTAGTTTCCATATAACCTTTTGAAACAAATAAATCTAAGGCTGTATCTAAAATTTCTTTCTTCCTTTGTTCCTTTTGTTCTTCTCTGATTCCCATTTAGATCCCTTATTAAATTTACATTATTGATTTTATATTCATTGAATTTGTATTCAATATTTTTATATCATATTATTAATGGTAAGTCAAACTTCCAGCAGCACTTGCAGCAAAAAAATCATTAATAAAAGTGACTTGAAAATGAAACGTGTCTTAGCTACAATATAAAAGACAGGAGGGATGAACTATAAGGAAAATCAGGAAACATTGTGCATAGCAAGGGCTATTGCATATCACTCAAACAGAATATCAATAGCCTTTGCTATCCTAAAGAATAATTTTTAGGAGGACACAATGGGCTATGTTCACGCTTTGGAAATTCTGCCCGAAGGATTGATTGAAGAGATCCAAGAATATGTTAACGGGCAAGTTATATACATTCCAAAAATAAAATCAAAAAGATGCAATTGGGGAGAAAAGACAGATACGAAAGTATATTTCAAAGAAAGAAATTTTGAAATATACAATAGTTACAAAAATGGCACGACTGTATTTGAACTGTCAGAGAAATATTTTTTAACCCCCAAAAGTATTCAACGCATTATACGGAGTATGCAAATTTTATGAGTAGATGTGCCACTTTAAAAAGTGGCACATCTTTTTTTTACAACAATGTGTGTTCCCCTATTTGTAATTGAAAAGGGTATAATGGATTTGTAAAGATAACAAAGAAAAGGAAAGGAAAAATATTTAATGGAAATTGTGAAAATTATTGATAGTGATAAAACAAAGTACATGGAATTGCTACTTATTGCAGATGAACAGGTAAGTATGATAGAGAAATATTTGTATCGTGGTGATATGTTCGCTTTGTGTGATGATGATGTTAAAGCGATTTGCGTTGTTACACAAGAGGAAGCCGGCGTTTATGAAATTAAGAATATTGTTACCGTTCCTGAATATCAACGGAAAGGATATGGACAACAGCTAATCTCATTTATTGCTGATTTCTATAAAGAATCTGGTACCGAGTTATATGTTGGAACAGGTGATTGCCCTACTATACTTCGATTCTACGAGAAATGCGGATTTAAAAAATCACACATTATTAAAAACTTTTTTAAAGACAATTACGACCACCCCATGTATGAAGATGGACAACAGTTAGTGGATATGATTTATTTGAAAAGACATCTATAAAATGTCTTGCCTTAACTAAGTTCAACTATACATCATGTGTGATTCATTTGGAATTTCCAAAGGAATCACACATGAAAGTTGGACTAAGCTAAGGCTACGATTTAGCTTATACCGCCCAACGGGAAAATAAAAAAAATTCCTATTAAAAATGCGGCTGTTGTTTATTATCGTCGCATTTTTGTTGTTTCCTATTGACCGAATCGGTTAAAAAGATTTATTTATTTAATTCACTTATTGAATAAAAAAGCTGCCATCTCTTTACATTATTACCGAAACAACCAGAATGGACGGCCATTTCCTCTGTTTTTATAATATATTCATTTATCTTATGTATTAATCAGCTTAGAAAGTCCTCCGGTGTATGTCAAAACCAGTCGATGCATTGCCCGTGTACAGGCAATATAAAGTAAGCTGCTATCATATTTACTAAAGAAGGTCTCATTGTTGACCGAAGGTATAATGACCTCGTCAAATTCCAGCCCTTTTGACATCTGTATCGAAGTTATTGATATACCACTCTTAAAAGATGTACTTTCTGTTGTTATTAAATGAACCTCAAAGCTTTGTGAAAGGACATCATAAAGTGCTTTAGCTGCACTGTTTGTTTTCAAAATAATCCCAAGTGTTACATTTTTACTGTTCTGAAATGCAATTATTTCTTTCATTATCGTGGCTATTTGTTCTTGCTCATTACGGCAATAAATAATACTCGGAGTGTCACCGTGGCGTTCAACAGGCTGAAGGGAGACGACATTTTGAATGCTCTTGGCAAATGTTATAATCTCATAAGTTGAACGGTAGCTCCTATTAAGTTCAATGAACTCCGCACCTTTATAAAGCTCGCGCAAGTCGTTCAGAGTATGTAAATGGTTTGTATTAACAATCTGTCCATAGTCCCCCAGAATGGTTTTCTGACACTTAAACAGGGCATTTATCACAGCATACTGAACTGGTGTATAATCTTGCATTTCGTCGATAATCAAATGGCGGATCTCTTGATTTTCTTGTAAGCCATTAAAAGCCGAGCAGAAATAAATAAAAGGATATACATCTGCCCATTCAAGGGTACTCTTTGCAGGCATTACAAATTTATCGGCTATATTCATATGCTTATAAAAATCCTTATAGAGTGCCAGTGCATTCTTTACCTTTAGCATTGCGGTCAAGCTTTTAAGTATATTCCTTGGCTTTGGCAAAGGCTCATCCATAAAGTTGCAGTTTTCAAAGCGATCATAAATATCATCTGCAATTCTTTGAAGCCGCTGTTTAACTGGATAATTATGATATGCTTCAAAGCGGTTTTGTATCCAGTTACTTTCAGCGATAAAACCTCCAAAAGTGTAATCTGATGGTTCAAATACAGTTTCAGTAATTTTAGATAAATACTCGTCCATCATTTTTAAAAAAGTAAATGTAGATTTGAAAGAGACACGTTCCTCCCATTCTGGATCGTTTACTTCAAGTGAATTCTTGCCAGCTTCTATGTGGATAATGCCTTCAAGCTGTTCCCTGGCAATATCTTCGAAACTCATCTCATAAATTTGTTCTTCGCCTAGTTCCGGTAATACATTGGAAATATAATCACCAAATACCTTATTTGGGGACAGAATTGCTACATTTTTTGCTGATAATCTATCTTTAAATCGATATATCAAGTAAGCAATTCGGTGCAACGCAACCGATGTCTTCCCTGAACCTGCTACTCCTTGAATAATAAGGACTTCAGACTTTTCGTTTCGGATAATCCTGTTTTGCTCCTGCTGAATGGTTGCAATGATGGATTTCATTTTTTCGTCCGATGTGTTGCTTAGTTCACGCTGTAAAATATCATCCTGAATATTAACCGAACTTTCTAAAGCATATTCCATATAGCTATTCTTGATTTTAAATTGCCGTTTTCGTGTCAGTTCACCGATGATTCGCCCAGCTGGAGCATCATATCCAGCCGGTCCAATTTTACAATCATAAAACAAACCAGCTATAGGGGATCTCCAATCGAAAATTAAAAGCTCATCTTCATAACTGAAGGCAAACCTTCCAATGTAAAAGGAATCAGGTGTTCGTTGAGATACTTCTAAAAAATCAATCCTGGCAAAATAAGGTGAATCAAGCATCTTAAACAATTTGTCTCGATTCTGTACTGCAAAAACTCCACGATTGTTGATTTGCTTTAAAGCAAGTTCATTCTGGAACATCTCGTGTGGATCAATTTCACCACGGTATTGCACCATGTATCGCTTAGAATCCATATATTCCTTGTCAATTCGGTCGACTGAGTCATCTGCTTTCTTTATAGCATCTTCAAGCTTATTTCTGATATCGTCAAGATGTTCAATTTCATCAGGAAAAGCTGGGGTTTCCTTTTTGGGTTCTTTTTTACTTTCATTTGTTCGGGTAGACATGTGCAATGTGCGTCTGTCTAATTGCTGCTCACTAATCATTTAAAGCCTCCCTGAGTAAAATCATTTTTTGTGTCGGATACCCGAATTCTGTTAAAAGCTCTGCCTCGGCAAAGCCCAAATCCTTGAGAGTCTTTCGATAGCCCGTGTCTGCCTTATCACCCTCTCGATATGTGGTAGTGCTGATTTCCTTATTTTCCAGCAACTCACATAATGCCACATCTAAAAGATCCCGGGCAATACCCTGTTTCTTATAAAGTGGATGTACTGCCAAAAAATCGATGCTGCCGGTTTCATAGTTAATCATCATCGCACCAATAGAAATCCCGTTTTCCGTCATTAACAGAGCACCTTTGTTTGCAATATGGCATTTCAAAGATACCAAGTGTTCATCTTCTTTAAGGTATGGAAACCCATCAATAGCAAGGCGAACTAAATCCATCCATAAGGTGATATCTGCTTCCTTTGCAATATGGATATCTCTCTTTGTATTGTTTTGCGAATTTTCAAGCGATTTACGCTGATCTCTGAAATTGTATTCAAGCTGCAATGGATAAAACACCTCATTTTTTCTAAATTGATAAGGAGACTGTTTATACATACTTTTGAATATATTACTAAAAGCTTGTTGGCTTTCATAACCAGCCAGAACAGCAATATCCAGAATTGATTTATGTGAAAAAACCAGCAATTTAGCAGCTTCTGTCAGTTGTCTGCGTTGCGTATAATCGTGAATAGAAAGTCCTACTGTATCATTAAAAATACGGTGCACATGATATTTAGAATAGTGTACTGCTTCAGCAACAATATCAAGGTCAATCTTTTTGCTTGTCAAATTTGTTTCAATATATTGAATTGCTGCAATAACTGCTTCAAGGTTTTTCATGATATCTCCTTCATGTTATAATGCGATCTCTGTACTATAAACGCTCATATGTTATTGTATATAGCAAAATGAATGCATCAATTATATCAAAATTGAAGATGTCATTTTTAATTATTATTGCGGTCTTGAATAAAAAAGCTGCCATCTCCTTATATTAATACCAAAACAATCAGAAGGGATGACAACCATGAATGAAGACACCATTAATCTTTTAAAAGAATGCAATGCAGGCTGTAAATCAGGTACAAATAGTATGGAGCAGGTGAAGCCATATATTGAAAACGAGAAGCTTAAATCTGTTATAGATGAGTATAATGATAAGCATATTAAGATTGGTGATGAATGCCATCAATTATTAAATGAATACCATGAGGATGAGAAGGACCCAAAAGTTAGTGCCAAGGCTTTTTCATGGATTAGCACCGAAATGAAATTGATGATGAACAATAATACCCATACAGTTGCTGACATTATGATTGATGGCTGTAACATGGGTATTAAATCAGTCAGTGAGTATATAAATAAATACAAGACAGCATCTGCAGAAAGTATGGATTTAGCAAAGAAGCTTGTTAAGACTGAGCAAGAATTTATGAATGATATGCTTATATATTTATAAAGGTTCTAAATCAAACCATAAATAAACAGTACGAAGTTATTGAAAATGCGGTATGTGTGATTAACACCACCGCATTTTTAGAGAAACGTCCCCCACCTTTACTTCCTTTTCCCAATAATACTAAAAACATAATGTATAACACCAAACACTACTCCTCCGATAAGTGACATCAAAATATCAATCTCTGAGCCCTTTATCAGACAAACAATGCATAATCCTATAAAAATACTGATTCCCCATCCAACAGCTGCTATAATATCTTTTCTCATGTTGTCCCCCCGTTTAGAGATATAGTATATAATATTAAGTTTTTGTATACAACACCGTGTTCCAGTTTATGATTCAGATAATCCTTTGATAAAGGTTTGCTTTTCTACAATTTGTTCTGTTTTTTACAATAATACTATACTTTTTTCTTTCCATCGTTTATAAATGAAGTTTTCAGTAATGTACCTTATTGCTATTTACTATATAATTTTGTTCATCTTCTATTTTTTTAACATATTTAATTTAATTTCGGCCTTTTTTGTATTATAATATTTAATACATATATTTACTGTTCTATTCCTTCAAAAAGAATTAGGAGTAAAAATGGACAAGTATCCTATAAAACGACCAACAATTGCATTTTTTATATCTGATTTAGAAGGTGCATATCCTGATATGCTTTGCAGGATTGCTATCGAAATGTCCAGGCAGCACAATTTCAATTTAGTTATATGCCCCGGCAAGTCGCTGCAATCTTCATATAGTTTTGAATATCAGTTTAATGTGTGCTATGAATATATAACAAAAGACAATGTTGATGCTATTGTTATGTGTACAGGAACAATCGGCAAAGAGATATCAAAAGAGGAATTGTCCGAATTCTGCTTTAAATACAAACCCTTAAAGATTGTTAGTGTTAACGAACAAATCGAAGATATTCCAAGTATAACACTTGATAATTATACAGGCTTCAAAAAAGGTATAAATCATATAATTAAGGAGCATGGTAAACGTAAAATTGCATTTATTCGCGGTCCTGAGCAGAACTCTGAAGCACAGCTCCGCTATTCAGTATATTTGGAAGCTCTTTTGGAAAATGATATTCCCTTTGATGAAAAACTCGTATATCTAGGTAACTATACTGCCGGTTCCGGAATTTCAGCTATCAAAACATTTCTTGATGAGCGCAAAGTATCCTTTGATGCGTTGATTGCATCGAATGACAACATGGCACTTTCAGCTATGCGTGAATTGAAAGCACGAAATATGCGCGTACCTGAGGATGTATCAGTTATGGGCTATGATAACACAGATGAATCAAGGCAGTCTTTCCCAAGCCTTACCACTGTTTGCCAGCCTTATGACGGGTTGATAAAAAACGCATTTATTATGGCACTTCAGCAAATAAAGGGTGAAGATGTAATAAATATGCACCTTGCATGTAAACTTTTCATAAGAGAATCATGCGGCTGTAGCCGTATACTCAAGCAGAATTACAGACAGGATGCAATTTCGGCACTTTCTTTCAGTCAATATAATACAGAATATATTATAGATACACTTACTAACAGCCTTAATGATACTGCATTCAACCTGTCAACCGTAAAACAGTTCTTTTTTGAATTCATTGAATGCTGTCATAATAATAAATTAAACTCGTTTAATATTGATTCACTTTATAAACTTTTCAAATCAGCCCTATGTCTGGATAAACTTACGGGAAATGACCTGGAGCAGATGCGGGTTGCAATATCAAGGCTTCATGAAAAAACACTTCAGCTACCTTATTATAATGAGAATTTCAAAACCTATGAAAACTTTTTCGCAACACTTCATGTAATTATTACAGATGCCGTAATGAAAAGTAATTATAACAAGTGGTCAGTTCTGCATGATGATATACTCCATCTTAAACAAACCTTAAACACAATGGTTATAGATATGAATGACACCGAAACTATGTTGGACTCGATAGTACCAAGTCTGGCGAGTCTTGGTATTAACAGATGCTTTATTTATCTTTATAATCACGAGGTAATACACCGAAAAGACTATAATTGGCATAATCCCCGCAAGCTTAGCCTTGCACTTGCTTTTGACAAAGACAGGTCGATAAAGGTTAATAGAAGTGAGAAATGGGTTTCCTGGGAGAACATATTTCACAATGAATTAATCCCTGACAAGCAATGTGTCCTGCTGATAAGTCCCCTATTTTTTATGGAAGAACAGCTAGGGTTTATTATTTGTGACTTTGATAAAGACGATAAGTACCTTTTTGAGTCGCTGATGGTAGAAATAAGCTGTGCAATAAAGCTTTCATACCTCATACGTTCTCAGCAGCTTACCGCGCAAAAGCTGCAAAACACTAAACAAAATCTTGAAGAACATAATAAGAAGCTTAATATATTGTCCTATACAGATGAGCTTACAATGCTATATAACAGACGAGGTTTTATGACATTGTCGGAACAAAGCCTTTATCTTGCGAGAAGCATGGGTAAAAGCGGTCTTTTGTTCTTTGCCGATATAGATAACCTAAAGAAAATAAATGATAATTACGGTCACAGCGAAGGTGACTGTGCAATAAAATCAATGGCTGATATACTTAGAAAAACCTTTAGATCATCAGATATCATCGCAAGGCTTGGCGGAGATGAATTCACCATTTTTACGACGGATACCTACCCTGAACTTATCGCAACCTTCGGGGACAGACTTAACAAGTATACTGATGAATATAATTTTAATTCAAACAAGCCCTATAATCTTTCCATAAGTTTTGGCTGTGTACCATTTTCGTATAAGGATAATGTATCGGTTGAAAACCTTATGAGCCATGCAGATAACCTCCTCTATGAACACAAAAAAAGAAAGAAATCAGGAGTAGACTATGATTAATAATATCTCAAAAAGGCCCACAATAGGTTTTTTCGTCGGAGGCAGATCCTCAAAGTATTCGGATATGCTTTGTGATGGCGCCATACAGGCAGCTGAAGAATGTGATGTAAATCTTATTCTGTTCCCTGGAAGAGCACTGCGCCCTCAGTTTTATTCAGAGTACTCTCATTTTCTTTATGGAAACCATTATCAGTATAATGTTATTTATGAATATGCAACGGCTAATAATCTTGATGCCATTATTATATGTTCTGCCATGCTTAACAGCTTTATTACAAAGGAACAATACAGGAAATTCTGTCTTAAGTATAAACCATTGCCCATTGTAAGCATTGCAGCCCCAATTGAATCCATTCCAGATATACCAAGTATTTTGATTGATAACAAAAGCGGTTTTTCATCATGTCTTAATCATCTTGTGCGTGATCACGGCAAAAAGAAAATAGCTTTCATACGCGGCCCTGAAAAAAACAATGAAGCAGAAGAACGCTTTCAGGTTTATAAGGAAGTACTAAAGGAAAACAACATTAAATATAACCCAATGCTTGTTTGCCCCGGTGATTTCACCTCATATTCCGCAGAGAAAGCTTTAAAACTGCTTATTGACGAAAGGCAAACAACTTTTGATGCAATTGCATGCGCTAATGATGAAACTGCACTTTCATTGCTAAAGGAGCTTGAGAAAAGAAAAATAAATGTACCGAATGACGTATGTGTAATCGGTTTCGACGATTATCCTGAATCAAGCCAGTCTAACCCTACCCTGACAACTGTCAGGCAGCCGATTATCGAGCAGGCTAAAAAGGCTGTTGAAACAGCTATAAGTCTGATTGAAGGTAAACACTGTCCTGATGTTATGCTTAAAACACAAGCTATTATAAGAGAATCCTGTGGATGCCTTTCTGAAGCTATTAATTGTGATTACTCTTTAAAGCCTTCAAATCTAACGGCGGATCAGACCCTTACAGCACGCATTGTAAACTCGGCTTCAAGTGATATTAATTTATATAATCACATTTTTGATGTTCCGAGACTTCAGGAATTTATTTCTGAAAGCTTTATAAGCGCATCCAGCATTGACTTTGATGAGCATGAAGCTAAAGAACTTGTACTACTTTTTAAAGGCTCTATAAATATAAACCTTATTTCTGAGTTTAATATAATAGAAATCCAAAAGGTCATTTCCAGGCTCAGAAATGAGATATGCTGTCTTGAAAGCTACTCAAAAAATTATACTACTATAGAAAAATTCTTTACTATGCTTCAGGAATGCGTTTCTGAAATGATTGAAAACTTCTATTCAGGTCATATGCTGAGGCATGAGAATAACATACAGTATTTAAGAGATGTTCTGAATCTGATTATTCTTAACATAGATAAAGGTCAGGTTCAGTTGGAATCAATTGTTTACCAACTTAGAAAGCTTGGTCTTGAAAGCTGCTATATTTATCTCTATGATAATGAAATTTCAAATGGAATTGATGATACTTGGAAAACTCCTCAATTCCTTAATTTGGTGCTTGCTTATAACAATGAAGGTGTTATCAGACTAGAAGAAGGTGACAGAAGAATTGAATGGGAAGACGTTCTTAAAAATAATCTTCTGCCTGAAGACAGGCGTTATACGCTGCTTTTCAATCCCCTTTTCCTTTCGGACAAGCAAATAGGTTTGATACTTTGCGAACTGAATCTTTCTGATTATCAGGTATTTGAGTATCTTGCAACAGAGCTTAGCTGTGCAATCAAGCTTAATAACCTTATGAAGGCAAACGATGAGTTTGAAAGCGAGCTGAAAAATTCTGTTTTTGAGCTTGAACAATTTAACCAGATTCTCGATAATATATCTCAAACTGACGAAATGACTAAATTATTTAACAGAAGAGGCTTCCTCAATCTTGCTACAAAAAGTCTATCTCTTTCCAAAAACATGGGTAAATCAGGCCTACTTTTCTATATTGATATGGATGGTCTAAAGAAAATTAATGATACTTTTGGACACGATGAAGGTGACAGAGCAATTAGGGCCGTTGCTGATATTTTACGTAAAAGCTTCAGAAAGTCAAACATAATAGCAAGACTTGGCGGAGACGAATTTACTGTACTTGTAACTGATATCAATCCTGATACAGTTGAACTTATTAATGCAAAGCTTAAGAAAAATACTGATGACTATAACAGAAAATCAGCAAAACCATATACACTTTCCTTCAGCACCGGTATTGTATCCTTCAGCAACAATGATAGTAAAACCATTGAAAAGCTTCTTGCTCTTGCAGATAGCGCTCTATACGCTCAAAAGAAGTCAAAGACCCTTTAACTTATCAAGTGTCTTCACTGTTTAAAATTGATTTTCAAATCAATAATTTCAGGCGTATTACCTGTTCTTATAGGCGGTCCCCATGTTCCATAACCGGATGATACAATAAGATTAAAATTATTTTCCTTCATAATACCCCAATCAAGCTTGTATGTAAGGCTTGTAATCAAAGTAAATGGAAACATCTGTCCCTTGTGAGTATGTCCTGACAACTGGACGTCAATATTATTATTTTCCGCCTCTTCTAATGTGTTTGGCTGATGATCAAGTAAAATCAAGGGCTTATTTTTATCTATTCCATTTAAAAGCTGTGTTAACGGAAGTCTGTTTTTGTTATTATACATTCCAATAGACTTGTCTTCCCTGCCTATTATATATATGCTGTTGTCAATTTGTGCAACGTTGTCCCTTAAAACCTTAACTCCACTGCTGCTAAGAACTTTTTCGTACCAATCGGCAGTTCCGCCTATATATTCATGGTTACCTGTTACGGCATATATTCCATATTTAAGCTTCAGCTTGCTTAAGGAATCTGCAAGGTATACACCGGTAGGCAAATCAGTGTCTTCTACTATTATGTCTCCACCAAGGAAAAGAACATCCGGCGAGATTTCGTTAACCTGTTTAATAAACCTGTCAATTTCAGCTTTTCCGCTGCTTGGATTAAGATGCATGTCTGAAACCATTGCCACATGCAAGCTTTTTATACCGGCATTTTTATCAACGCTTATTTCATAGCGTTGAATTATAGGATTTGAAGCATTTATAACACCATAAATAACAATAACAGAAGCTGTTAAAATGACAGCTAATCCTGTGACCAGGGGGGTGTGTTTATACTTTTTTAAGTTTTTAAAGTGCTTTATACGCTTTCCGCCAAATCTGAATATGTCAATTAAACATACCATTAACAGGATATATAACAATAAAGCAAGCCAGTATGATCCGACATCCGAAAGAAAATTTCTAATTAATGCTGGTATAATGGTAATCCTGCCTGCAAAATATGAAAAGGACAAAACCCAGAATACAATCCAATAAATCCATCTGATAGCTTTAATTACAGTATATTGTTTAATTATTTTTAATCCCTTACGGCCAATATAATAATTAAGCAGGATGTATAATCCTGCTGAAAGACCAATCGCAAGTATAAAATACAAATTCATTATTCAAATTCTCCTCTGTTTAAGACAAGATGATTATACTATAATTTTTCCCTCTTTAATCATTAATCCTACATCTTTTTCAGGCAATGGCCTGCTGAAAAGGAAACCCTGTATATAGTCACAGTTATGGCTTTGTAGGAATTTAAGCTGTTCCGAGGTTTCTACACCTTCTGCGACAACAGCGGCATTCATTGCATGGGCAATGTCTATAACCGACTTTGTTATTGTTTCGTGGCTTGTGCTCTTCCCTATATCATTTATAAATGATTTATCAATTTTAAGCATATCAATTGGAAGCAGCCTTAAGTAATTAAGTGACGAGAATCCGGTACCGAAATCGTCGAGTGAGATTTTAATTCCCATTTCCCTAAGAGAATTCAGGGAATCTATTATTGAATCAAGATCATTTGCAGCAATACTTTCAGTTACTTCCAGGTCCAGATATCTTGGATCAAGATCTGTTTCCTCAAGAGCCAACTTTACTGTATCAAGAAAGTCTGGCTGGTAAAACTGTTTCAAAGACAAATTAACTGAAACCCTCAAAGGTTCATAACCGTTTTCCTGCCATTTCTTATTCTGTCTGCAGGCTGTTTTGAGTACCCATGTTCCTATAGGCAGTATCAAGCCTGTTTCTTCAGCCACCGGAATAAACCTGTCGGGCGGAATCATACCGTTTTTAGGGTGATTCCAACGTAAAAGTGCTTCAACGCTGTTTATTTTGCCTGTCTTTGTATCAATCATTGGCTGATAATGAAGTTCAAATTCATTTCTATCTATTGCATGCCTCAGGTTGCTTTCCATATCCAGTTTTTCCTGGTACTTATCATTAAGTGATGTATTGAATACCTGGAAATTGTTTTTACCTAATTCTTTCGACCTGTACATAGCGGTATCTGCATTTTTAAGAAGTGTTTGCTGGTCGGAAGCATCATCAGGGAACATTGTTATTCCTATACTTGCAGTAATATAGAATTCACAACCCTCAAGAATTATTGGTTTTCTCAATTGTTCTATTATTCTTTGTGCAATCTGCTTTGCATCCTCTATACTGTCTATTTTAGTCATAAGTATTACAAATTCATCACCGCTAAGCCTTGCAATTGTATCACTTTCACGTATACATACCTTTATAAGCTCTGCTATATACTTTAATAAAATATCACCAGCTGCATGACCCAGTGTATCGTTAATTGTCTTAAAATTATCAAGATCCAGGAACAAAAGCGCTCCCTTATGATTGTAACGTTTAGCCTGATTAAGCGAAACACTCAGGCGGTCTGAAAACAGCATTCTGTTCGGAAGCCCTGTAAGAGAATCATAGAAGGCCATGTTCTTAATTTTTTCTTCGGATTTTTTTCTTTCGGTTATATCCGTATGTGAACCTGCAAGCCTTAATGGGCGACCGTCGTCATCCCTTATTATCTGACCTCTTGTCAGGAACCATTTGTATTCACCTGACTTACACCTTATTCTGTAATCTATCCTGTAATTATCTTCTTTTCCCTCAAAATAATCATTGTTAAACTTCATTACACGGTCAAAATCGTCGGGGTGAATGAGGTCTGCCCATGCGCTGAAATTGTTTTGCATCTCACTGTCATTAAATCCAAGAATCTCCTTGATTCTTGAGGAGAAGAACATATAATCAGATTCTATATTCCAGTCCCATAAACCGTCGTTTGCGCCTTCAAAAGCAAGCCTGTATCTTTCTTCACTTATTGCAAGGGCTTTTTGGCTCAATTTCAGCTGTTGAAATTGATCTTTCAGTTCTTCCTCTGTGGCAGCGAGCTCCTGATGAGCAGCTTCAAGGTCATCATAACTCTGTTTAAGCTTTATTTCCTTTTCCTTGCTTTCTGTTATATCAATTCCTGTAGAAATAATCATTTCAGGCTTTTTTTCGTTGTTATAAATCAGATTATTGTTCCATAAAATAGTGAGAATCCTTCCATCATCGCATAGTATAGGATTTTCATGATCCTTTTTAAGCTTTCCCTGAGTAATTAATTTAAGCGAATTGCTCATATACCCCTTGTAATTGTCGGGTATAAGGAATTCATTTATATGTTTTCCTTTATATTCTTCTGTAAGAAAACCGGTCATTTTTTCGGCATACTTGTTAAAACGTATAAGTGTTCCGTCTACCCCCCATACTACCAGCAGCATGTTTGCTTCATCAACTATGCTTTTTGAAAAGTCACGCTCTTTTTTCAGCAAAGCTTCAGCTTCGACAATGGAGGAAATATCGTTGAAAACAATAACACAGCCGCTCATCCTATCATTACCAGATAAAATGGGAAGCGCGGAAATGGATATGTAACGTTCATTCCCTTCGGTATCCTTCAGACAGGCATTTTTCTTAGAGAAATCTATAATTTCACCGTTTAATATGTTTTCAATGGGAATATTCAATTGCTGGTGAGTATCAACATTAAATAAAGTTAATACTTCTGAAACTTTTCTTTTCAGAATGTCTTCTTCATTCATTTTTAAATAATTTAAAGCTGTAAGATTTATGTAACGTATCATACCGTCAATGTCGGTAGTAATAACTGCATCATCGATGCTGGAAAGAGTTGTGTTCAGCCACTTGTGTTCTCTGAATAATTCCTTGTTTATATTTAGAATACGTTTCTTAATAAACCTGATAAAATATCTTATAAGTATAACAAGTATAATTAAAGCAATTCCGAGATAAATCAAGGTATTACGAAGATTTTTGTAGTATTGCTCTGAATGCCTGAAAAAATACTTTTGAAAGATATCTTCAAATACACTGCTGCTTTTAATATCATCTATTCTGCTGTTAATAAAATCAAGCAACTTACTGTTGCCCTTGCTTACACCATATGCCATATCTGTTTCGAATAGCTTATCACCTTGGGATATAATTGATCCCTTTTTATTCTGCTTTATCAATTCATAATTAACGGAATCCTGATTCTCAAAAAGAACATCAATTTTATCATCAATCAGATCTGTAATTGCATCCTTTAAAGACTGATACTTATAATATTCCTTAATACCTATTTTATTTTTAAGAATATACTCGCTGCTATGACCCTGCAGAACACCAATACGGTATTTATTCATATTTTTTGGTGTTACTTTTGTGAATGAATTTCTTGTAAAGATCGTTATATAAGCCTTAATTACAGGATTTGAGAAAACCATTTCTTTTTCACGGTCCGGATTAATACCAATTAGTCCTGTGATATTGTTTGTTCCCGAATTTATAAGAGAATAGAAAACTTCCCTGTCTTCTGTATGATTTTCAATTTTATACTCGGATCCATTGAAAATAAGATTAAACAATTCAATATCAAAACCAATGGTATTACCATTGCCCGAATCAGATCTGTAAGGAGGATAATCTGTTTCTGAATAGTGCTTCAAAACTGTACCCTCAGCATAAACAAATGAAGTTGTTATATATGAAATCACAATCAAGCATAATAAAGCTTTAGAGAAGAATTTCATAAAACCCCCAAAAATTTCACTATATTTATTATTATAATGTAATAATTACTTTTTTCAACATAAAATACGGATTTTGAGGGTTTATTATGACAACTTGTTATACCGAACATTTGTTTGCTTTTATCCATTACTAATGATATAATTAATCTATTAATCTATTGTAAAATACTTATGGATAAGGTGTGATTCTGATTGGATATTGCCGGGAAGCTTGAAATACTTTCTGATGCTGCAAAATACGATGTTTCCTGTTCCTCCAGCGGCAGCAGAAGAAAAAACAAAAACGGCGGATTCGGTACCGGAGAAGTAAGTGGTATTTGTCACAGCTTTTCTGAGGACGGCCGCTGTATATCCCTGTTGAAAATTCTTTTATCCAATAATTGTATATATGATTGTGCATATTGTGTAAACAGATCCTCAAACGACATTCCAAGGACAACTTTTACACCTGAAGAAGTAATTTCTCTTACTGTCAATTTTTACAGACGAAATTATATTGAAGGTCTTTTTCTCAGTTCAGCCGTCTTCAGAACTCCAAATCATACAATGGAAATGATGCTGGAGGTTGTACAGAAGTTACGTGTAGAACACAGATTTAACGGTTACATTCATCTCAAAGTAATACCCGGGGCCGATCCTTTGCTGATAAACAAGGCAGGATTTTATGCCGACAGAATGAGTGTAAATATAGAACTCCCATCAAGTAAGAGCCTTAAGCTGCTGGCACCGCAAAAAACGACAGATTCCATTTTGAAGCCCATGGGCGTAATTAAAAATAAAATTGATGAAACACAGGACGAGGATAAATACTTTAGAAGAAAACAGCTTTTTACACCAGCAGGCCAGTCAACACAGCTTATAGTTGGTGCCACACCTGAAAATGATCTGGGAATTCTAAAGCTTTCTGAGGGATTATATAACAGATTTAATATGAAACGAGTATATTATTCTGCCTATGTACCTGTGTCAAAGCACCCTGCCCTGCTTTCTGATTCTCCTCCTCCCCTTAGGCGTGAGAACAGGCTTTATCAGGCTGATTGGCTTTTAAGGTTTTATGGATTTAAGGCAGATGAGCTGCTTGACGAAGAAAACCAGAATCTCGATACAAACCTTGACCCTAAGGCTGCATGGGCCCTCCGGAATATGCACTTGTTCCCTGTTGAGATAAATAAAGCTGATTATGAAATGATTCTCAGAATTCCTGGTATTGGTGTAAAGACTGCTCAAAGAATTATCGCAGCTAGAAGGGTGAGCAGAATAAATCATGATGACCTAAAAAAAATGGGAGCAGTCATGAAGAGAGCAAAATACTTTATTACCTGTCAAGGTAAATATTCCGGCGGTTTTAACCTTGACAGTAATCTTGTCAGATACGGTCTTTATGCAAATTTCTCACTTGAAAATGACACACAGAGCGATTTTGAGCAGATATCGCTTTTCAAATCAGCCAACCAGCTGCTTTTAAATGAGAATGCAGCCTTTGCTGCAAGGAGGCTGCTTACATGATTTATGTGTATGACGGAACCTTTAAAGGCCTGCTTACAGCTGTTTTTGAAGCCTATTACCGCAAAGAGGACCCATCAAAAATAACAACTGATGAATACTTACAAACAAACCTGCTTGAAGAAATTGTTTATATAACAACTGACAATCAAAAATCTGCAAGGGTTTATGACTCCATAGTCTGCAATATAACATTGGAGTGTGCTGAAGATATATATTATACATTTTTATCAAACTACGAGGATTCTCCTACATGGATATATCAATATTTGAAGCTTGGTTTTAAGGTTAAGAAGAAGCTTTCGCTGTATCAAACTGATGAAGCTGTTATGCGTATACGTAATACAGTTTATAAGGTTTGTGGTGAAAAGCATAGACTTATGGGACTGCTTCGTTTTTCAATGCTTGAATCGGGTGTTTATTACGCACCTATCTCACCTGATCATGATGTTACAGAACTTCTTGCACCACACTTTTCAGACCGTCTTGCCGACCAAAAATGGATAATACATGATGTTAAAAGAAAAAAAGCTGCTGTTTATGATACCGGGGAATGGTATATGACCGATTTCGACTATGATACACATTCCCTGGTAAATGAAAAAAGTCAGGATTTTCAGGATTTATGGAGGAGGTATTTCAATCATATTTCAATACCTGAGCGTAGAAATATCAGCCTTCACAGGAAAATGATGCCTGCGCGTTACTGGAAGCATATGACTGAAAAACAGTAAGCTAATCCGGTAGCTGCCTTTTATACTCTTCGTTTGATATTTGATCCATTTTATCGACTATTCCCTGCCTATCAGTCTCATTTGTATAAAAGTCTTCTGCATACTGGCGTGTAGGGCCCATATCTTGCGGGGTTTCAGAAGAACCATACTTTAATAGATCATACCATTGATCCAAACCCTCATATTCCAAATCGTTTTTCATAAAGAAAAACTGACTTTGCAGCTGTGATCTTTCCTGCTCATAAGGAAGCTTTCTTTTCATAAGCATTGTATCATCAGATTTTGACTCTTCACATTCAATGCAAAGACTTGTGAAAGGTAATACTTCCAGCCTTTCGCGGTCTATTTCCTTTCCGCAGAAAGTGCATACACCAAATTTATCTTTTTCAATTCTTTCAAGAGCTTCATTTATTTTGTAAAGGTTATCCTGAATGTGTACCATTAGGGCATTATTGTGTTCGAGATCGAACAATTGGGTTGCGTTTTCCGCTGGATGGTTATCATAATTGGATAGTTCGTTTGCATGTCTGTCACCCTGCTCAGACATTCCGTTCTCCTTCATTCCTGTAAGTACATTATCAAAGTGTTCTTTTTCCTTATTCAGTTTTTTTATAAAATGTTCTTTCCAGTATTTATCCATCTATCTTCCCTCCTGATCTGCCAAGATTGGATTCTACAATTCTAACTATTTCTGTTATGAAATTTCCTAACACAGGTATGTTCCACTTTACTATGATGTTTAGAATGTAAATAATAAGTGCTCCCAACAAAGTAAACCCCACACCAATACCAAAGCCCCTTGAAATGCCTGCAATAAAATTCCTGTAAAAAAGCTTGCGTGGGTGGTCCAGGTAATACACGTAATCTACAAACTTGAACTTTTCCATATTTAGTGCGATTTTATCAAGTTTTTTTTCAACGGCTTCAAGAGGTTTCCCCTCTTTGGTATTAATGTTTTTGTCTGATTTTTTCTTTAAATAATATTTTTTAGGCAAAATCATTCCCACCTTTAAGCTTTTCCATGGTTATAAGGAAATCACAATTGAAAATGTCCTTCTGCAGTGTCCCTGTTATGTCTAGAAGCCTGAATTTCATTAGCTCCATAACTTCCTTCATCTCCGGGTTTTCACACTCAAAGCATTTTTCCTGGAGGTAATCAAGCATATCACCGGCTTTTTTATATATGGTAGTTAAATCACTTTTAAGCTCAACACTGATTGGATCTGGCATATTCATCCATCCTTATATTTAAAGATAAAAAAACTCTTTAAATATAATATTGATTATGTTCAACCTTAATATTTATAATTTGATTATTTTGTTTATGGAAGTACAAGCAGATAATGGACTTTATTTTTTCAAATATTTGATTACTCAAAAAAATGTGAATATTTATGAAAGAATTGTTTTTTTAGACCGTTTATAAAACCATTAGCGGAACCCGAGAGGATAGATAAAGACGTTCAATATCATGCTTGTTTGTACCAAGTCATTCAATATCAACTAATGTTGTTTTTTTAAAATCATAAATTGTGTCTGGCAATGCATATAAATACATATCTATCGCATCTGTACTTTCTTCCAGTATATTCATTAATTTCTCAGAAGGATTAGCATAAACATTTTTGTAATCTTCTTCTCCAATATCCTGTCTTACCGGGAATGCCAATTGTTCCTGCTCTAGATTCATCTGTGCATTAACGCCTTCTTTATTACCTCTGGCATCTAGACGAATCCATTTATCCATAGATTTTATGTATACTGCATTTAATGCATGGATACATAAACCTGTTTCAGATGAATCGCCTAATGTAAGACACTGATAACATATCCCTGTTGGGATCCCACAAGCTCTTAATAATGCCGCTAACAAATTTGATTTTGCCCAACATATACCTACTTTTTGTTCCAAAACTTCAGTGGCAGTCTTAGTCACTCGCTTATCCTGCACATCCCACGAATGGTTAATTTCATCACGGACAAACTCATAAATCATTTTTATTAAATTAATTTCATCTGAAGTCTGTACTTTAAAACTTTCCGCTTTTTTCAGTATTGTAGTTTCGTTCCAGTTTATGTATTTGGAAACTGATAAATATTCATTTATATCATCTTTAATAATCAATTCGTCCATATATCTTCCTTTACCCCTCTATCAATCCTTCTATTTTTATTACTTTGGTTGCCAAAATTTCTTCATCGAAATATATTCCCCAAAGTTCCAGTATTTACTTTTGCTTATTTTATCATTGTAATATTTCTTCTGAGATTGAAAACTGTTTAACTGTTTCAGCGCTTACTCTGGGATATGCCATAATTCTTTTTTTTAATGAAAGACCACTTTCCATCATGAACTTTAGCAAACCAGGAACTGTGTAATTTATGATTTTTGAATTTAGTATAACTTAAAACCATGAATTAACAAATGTATAAGTTTAATTCACAATTTCCAATAACCCATTTAGATTATTAATAACATAATCAGGTATTTTACCTAGTCTTTCCATCTTTTTATCAAATCGATTAATCCAGCAAACTTTATAACCAAAAGTTTTTGCTCCTGAAACATCCCAACAATTTGACGAAATAAATAATACTTCATTTCTGTTGAATCCTGTTTTTTCTAACACAAGTTCATACACTTCCTTTGTTGGTTTATAGGATTGTCGTTCATCAGCACTTACTATATCATCGAAATATTGCTTTAGCAAAGTGTTATTAAGTAAACTATTAAGCATATCATTTGTACCATTAGAAAGAATGACCTTCTTTTGTGAATTAATCTGTTTTAATGTATCTAATACTTCAGAATATGGCTTTAATGTCAAATACTCATTTATCAAAATTTTAATATCATTATAACTATATTCTAATTTTTGCTCATCACAGGCATCACATAATGCATCTTTTGTTATTATCCAAAAGTTTTCATATTGTTTCATCAATGTTCTAATCCAAGTATATTCTAGTTGTCTTTTTCTCCATTGCCTACACAATAATGCTCCATGTTTTGGGAATAATTCTTCGCACTTCTCTTCCAAAGAATTAATGTCATATAATGTACCATATACATCAAATACAATTATTTTAAACATATAATTAGCCTCCTTTATTTATTAATATACCATCAGTTTCTATATTAGTAAAATTGATAATTGATATAAAATTAATTATATTTTATAATAACAAAGAAAGGATATATGATTATGGAAATAAAGCAATTAAAAACCTTTATAATGGTTGCAAAAATAGAAAGTTTTAGTGTTGCTTCCGAGCTACTAGGATATGCTCAGCCAACAGTAACTACTCATATAAAATCACTAGAGGATGAATTAAATGTAAAATTATTTGATCGACTTGGCCATACGATTAAGCTTACTGATTCCGGTAAGCATTTACTGTATTACGCCAAACACATATTAAGCCTATCTTCTGAGGCTATTTCATCATTTTCTAAAGATAACCATTACGAAGAAACATTAACTATCGGTGCGAATGAATCATTTAGCGTAGTGCAACTTCCCTTAATAATTAAAGATTTTGTCAAAAAACACCCTAATGCTCATGTTAATTTAAAATTTGGTACAATGAAAGAAATTTATTATGATTTAAAAAACAATGAAGTTGATATTGCATTTTTCTTAACTCGTGAAATAAATTACCCTGACCTGGTTGTAGAATCATTGATATCTGAGCCTATTATTGCTATTGCTCATCCTGACCATACGCTTTCCTCAAAAGAATTTATTAATATTAAAGACTTCGATAATCAAGATTTGATTATTACTCAAGAAAATTGTACCTATCGTGAAATGATTGAACAACTTTTAGAAGAAAATCATGTTCAGCCTAAATCTATTTTAGGAATCAATAATGTATTTGCAATTAAACAACTTGTAATAGCTGGTTTAGGGACCACTATTTTGCCTAAAGTTTCTGTATCATATGAATTAGAGCAAAATTTATTAACCGAAATAAAATGGCAAGTTCCCCCACCACCTGTTTTCACTCAGTTTGCCTACCATAAAAGCAAATGGATTTCTCCAATCATGTTATCTTTTATTGATGAAATTAGAACTTTTTTTAAACAAGGCATATAATTCTGACTTACAAACTTATATAAACCCCATATCAGATGTAAACTGCTGACCATCATCTTCCGACTTATAAACTATGCTCATCAGAGCAATTCCAAGGTGTCAAGGGGACGGGGTTGTTACTCTACACTTTAGACATTCCTTCATCTATTGCCTTTTTTGCTTTATCTTCATCTTGAAAATATACTCTTCCTAATTCAGAATTTTGTAAGGCAATTACACAATCCATCAGGTATTTCTTTTCCACTTTAATAATATTAATATCCATTGACTGCTATCTCCAATTAATTATTCAATGATAATTTAAGCTATTATTTAGTCTCCTGGAAATATTTATATGGAAATTGTAATAATTAATAGTTTTTTTGTCAACAAAGTGTGTTTGTATTAAAAAAGGCTCCTGACATTTTATCAGAAGCCTAATCGTTTTATGTATTATGCATTGTTAATTTTTTCTGCGAAGCCTGCAATTGCAGCAGTATCTATTTTATTTACATCAGTGTCTGTCTTCGCTATTGTCTTAACAATAAATCTTTCAAAGAAGCCCAAGTCCTTCATAAACATCTGCGTTCCAAATGAACTTACAGCTGCTGCCTTGTCACGAAGTTCCTGAGGATAAACCATTTCTATAATTTTCCCCATTTGTTCACCGTCACTCATACCGCAGACAAATAGTCCAAATTTTTTATTCTTTATTGCTTCGAGGTTTGCCGCAAGGAATTGCTTAACCTCTTTTCTCATCATTCCTGCGTATACAGACCCGCCGATTACTACCTTATCATATTGGCTAAGGTTTATCGATGAACCTTTCAAATTAACAACATTTACTTCACCTTCAAGCTTTTCAGCCAAAAGCTTTGCACATTTTTCTGATGCACCGTGTTTGGTGGCATAAGCAACAAGAGTTTTCATAAAATTTTTCCTCCTAATTTAATTTATTATAATTTTTATTTTCAATTTCATATATGTTGCTAAAAAGTTTGTTGAAGGTATCTGATATAAGTCCCAAATTTTCTTCAGGAATACCTTCAAAAAGCTGATCAAGGAACTCACTCCCTGCTTTATCATATTTCTTAAAGAAAGAATATGCTTTTTCTGTCAAGGATACACTCAAATTGCGCTTGTCATTTTCCAGCCTTACTGCCTTAACAAGCCCTTTTGCACAAAGTATATCTATCATTTTTTTAATATTCTGTCTCGTAGTGCCCATTTCACGGGCTATGTTATTTAATGACGGATTGCTTTTATCGATATTTTCAATCACAATAAGTAAAAGAAACTGTTTTAAGGTAATTTCTTTTAAAACACCATCACCTGCTGTTTGAAACCTGTTGGATAGCAGGAATATACTTCCGAAAATAAATTGTTGTTGTTCTTTCCTCGTCATATTTACCCCTAAATTATGCAACCAGTTGCATTTTTTATATGTTTTAATTATATGCAACCAGTTGCATTTTGTCAAATTATATTTAATAGGGCACATCACCTTTACATAACTCATATTATGAGGTATAAGCTTATGAAAGGATGACATATATGTATAATGCTTATAATATGTATCGATGCCCCTACTTAATTAACACATCAGCATGTAACCCATACTTTTGCGGACCACAGCCCACTCCATATTTGCCCTATGCTACTATGCCCCAGCCATCCGCACCAATTATGTTAAAAGATTACGGACCAGAGCCATTTGTAGTTAATATTGAAGAAGCTACTAAGCAAAACAGAACTTTCCGTACTGCCTTATGGACAGGATGCCATTTACAGCTTACTTTAATGTGTATTAATGTTTGCGAAGACATAGGATTGGAAAGACATCCTAATGTTGATCAATTCATTAGGATTGAACAAGGTCAGGGAATTGTTAAAATGGGTGACAGAAAAGACTGTTTGGATTTTCAGGCAAATGTCAGAGAAGATTGTGCATTCATAATACCGGCGGGTAAATGGCATAATCTTATTAACACAGGTAACGTACCTCTTAAATTGTATTCTATCTATGCACCTCCTCAGCATCCGCATGGTACTGTTCATAGAACAAAAGCAGAAGCTGCTGAAGACCATTAAATAATGGTACATTAATTCAAGCAGTATCAAAAACCAAACAGCTTTCAATTATAGATTATATTATAATGGAAGCTGTTTTTTTATGTTTATCATTATTTATAATCATTAGGAGTTCCCCAATACTCAAAACGATTATACTGTGGATTTGTTGAGTCAAAGCGTATCCATATTGGGGCTGTATCAAGTTCAGGGTGAGCAAGAAAGAATGCCCTGTCCCCATATCTAATTGCTTCTAAAGCCAATGGCAGCTCACGCCTGAATATTTGATCGCGTGTTGCAGATACAGCAGGCCCGAATTGACCATCTACATATACATATGTGTAAAGAATGGTACTTCCGTTATAATATCTCCATTCTGCAAGCACCTCATCTCTACTGCTGGTTACCTTGTCATATGCAAACTGCAGGCCTATTACAAGAAACAGCTCTGCTGTTATATCTGAATGTGTCAAGGTATACTTACGACCTAATACAGGGTCTGTTACTGTAACTCCTGGCCTGAATTCTACATTTAATTTATCAGGATTCAGCCGCTTCAAGATTATACCCCCTTATAAATTCAATAACCATTTCAATTTTATCAGTAATATTCTCCAACTTGTTTTGCAAAACATCTGATAATTGCATTCCGAAAGTAATTTCCTTAGGTTCAACTCCGATAAAAATTCCTTCAACGTCCTTGCCTTCTATTTTAATCTGTCGAAATAAATTAAGCTCATGCATTGAAAACATATTCAAAGGACCTTGCAAAGCCTGTTTTATATGAATGGTGTATATAGACCCAGGTTCGTTACCAAGATAAGCTGCATCAATAATAATCACTGATGATGCCTCTCTTATCTGCTGCATACAAAAACTTGCATCTGTTTCCCCTGCAACGTAACAAGTATCGTTGCCTGTTTTTCTTTTTCTTAACTCTTCTACGATATAAACACCAATTCCGTCATCCATCATCAGTCTGTTTCCAATCCCCAAAACAAGCTCTTTTTTCATGGCATTACCTGTATTGTTTTTTTCAATTCTCCCTGTGAATAAACATGGGTTGCACATGACACACAGGGATCAAAGGAACGGATAATTCTCCCCAGCTCAACAGGACTTTCAGCATTAACTATGTAAGTACCTGCCAATGCTTCTTCTGCTGTTCCCCTTATATTGTTATTACCTCGGGTTGAAAGGTTCCATGCAGAAGGAGTTATAATCTGATAAAACGAAAGATTTCCTTTATCAATTTTAAGCCAATGTCCCAGGGCACCCCTTGTTGTGTCTATCAAGCCTGCACCTTTTGCTTCAGTTGGAATTGTATATTCTTTTTGTACAGACACACCTGGAATTAATTTTTCTAATAATATTGTCATAACTTCGGCTATTTTCTTCGCCTCAAGAACTCGTGCAATTGTTCTGTCCATTACAGATATCCCATTTCTGTATTCACCACTTAGCCATTGCCTTGCAAGTGGTCCTACCTCATATGGAATCCCATTATATCTGGGAGCCTTTACCCAAGAATATGAATTACTCTTGTTCATATCTGCCTCAGTCATTACCTCAGTAGGGTTATATGCATCCTTTTCACCCGAATACCATGAATAATCAATCTCTTCAGTTATTTCTCCAGGATTGAATTGGGTAATTTTACCTTGGGTATACACTAATGGGTTTACATATAGGGTTCCAAGTTGATTGTATCCGTTAAAGCAACCATAACTTAGAAAATTCCCGTAACCCCTGCCAATTTTATAATAATCACTGTAATATCGGGCAATGGTATAAACATCTGGTATCATTATATCAACAACAAATCGCCTGATTGTATGTAATATAGCCTTCATTTTAATAATTCTGTCAGTGGTAGCCTGAGAAGTAATTCCTCCAACAAAAACACCATGGTTGTGTGGTACTTTTCCTCCCAGTACCGCCAGCATTTCATGAGCACTTCTGCTCATATCCAGAGACTCAAAATAATGTCCCGATACCAGATCATTTATCATTTTTGGAAGCCTGAAATCATTATGGTCAGTAACATATAATGGGTACTTTTCCGGAAGTCTTACGAAATCAGGTATCGTATATTGATAGAAGTGACGTATATGGTTTTGTAGGAATTCACACCCATGCAGGATATCACGAAGATACCTTCCCTGTTCCAATGGGACAACTCCCATTGCTGCTTCAAGGGCGAGAGTCGATGCCATGGAATGTGCTGTAGAACAGATGCCGCAAATACGCTGTGTAAAATACACTGCATCCAAAGGATTCCTTCCGATAAGCATGTTCTCAAATCCCCTAAAAAGTAACCCAGATGTTTTAGCATCTGCTACTGTATTATTATCAATTTCTGCGTCTATCTCCATAAAGCCGCTGATTCTTGTAACAGGGTTTATAAGAATCCTCTTAGTCATTCCTTTGCCTTTCTTGTTGTATTGTAAGTGATAAATGGCTCCATTTGATCCGGAAATCCAAACTGTGCACAGCCAATACAAGGTGTATCATCTTCGATAGGCCAGTTCACATACTGATTCCACTTCCGTATGGGACAATCAATACGGGTAACAGGACCTCTGCACCCTAACTTAAACATGCAGGTGCTTTCCCCTAGTTTTTTTGCAAATATTCCTTTATCAAAAAATGATCTCCGAGGACAACGATCATGTATTAATGTACTGTAAAATAGCAATGGCCTATCCCTGCTGTCAAGTTCCGGTTCACCGTATAAGATAATATGTGCCAATGTCCCCAAAAACCAGTCAGGATGGCAAGGGCATCCCGGAAGCTTTATAACTTTTCTATTTAAAACACTTTGGACACTTACACATCCTGCGGGATTTGGTTTTGCTGCGGAAACACCCCCATGAGTGGCGCAGGCTCCTAGCGCTATAACGTGCAACGCCTTTTCCCCTAATATTTTGATTGCTTTCTGAGCAGTAACCGGTTCACCCTGCCAGCGTCCAATCACAGTATATAAGCCATTGTTTTTTGTTGCTACCGCGCCTTCTACAGCAAGAATATAATCTTTGTCAGACATACTCATTAATTTCTCCATGGCGGATTCTCCTTCAGTCGCCATCAGACTATTATCATACACAAAGTCTGTCATCTGTGAAATTAAATACTTAAAATCTGGGTTTGAACCATCCAAAAGTGATATAATATTTCCGGAACAACCCGTTAATTCGAGCCAAACCAACTTCTTTTTAACAAGTGTACCATCCCTTATTTCGTCCTTAACCTTATTAAATAAATCCGCTGCTGTCTGAAGCTGTATATTATATTCCGGGCAATTTCTTACTACATTATTCATATTCATGCTCCAAAGTTTTATAAATTAAGTGTCTTACTAAAATTTTCTACTTTCCTCGATCAACTTATTAACTGCTACAATCTTCCCAACTACCTTTAATCTACTTAATATTTGCTGTTGTCCTGCATGACACGAAGCAAATTCACCAGTTAGGTCCTTTCCTGCCGTAAGGCCAAAGTGTGAAGCAGCAGCCCATGCAGCATTATTTGTAACATCATAAACTGTTCCATTTACCGCTACATAAGCAGGATTTCCATCTTTTCCGTTAAACTTAGACAGTTCCTGAATTGTAATGTCTCTTTGGCTGTTCTGATTCTGTTCTGGGATTGCTATAGGGTTTACCTGCATATGATTAACCTGACAGCATAGCATGTTGCTTAAATAATTAATTTCAATTAATTTATTGTTGAGTTGATTAAGCAGAATATTTCTTACATGAATACATGTCACTCGGTTTAACAGATTTATGTAACCTTTGGATTCTGCAGCCAGTGTTTTTATTCGTATACCCATAGAACTATCATAGCGATCCACAAGAACCACTCCTATAAACTTATTGTATGTGCTGAATTAATATTCTTTATTTCTTAAAACTTTCAATAATATAAACTATGCATGTTTTGAGGTTCTGTTGCTTAAATATATCTTTACTTCTAGAAAGAAACTAGTTAATAAATAATATATTGTATATATATTTTTTTAAAGCAGATTCTAACTGGGTATAAATCATAATTTCATCAGAGGTAACAAGAATGCAATTACAAACAAACATGCCGACGCGGAAGCTTGAACGAAATTTGCAATCTCTGTGCAGATATATGCACCAAGTGTGCTTCTGAATGTGACATGTTTAAGGATATGCATTGCAAAACCTGTGCAGATACCTGCAGGCAATGCGCTGATGAATGCAGGAAAATGGTTAATATGAGTAAGGTTCAGTAACATATTTAAATGCAGATAATATGTGAACGGTAATTTCCATATTATCTGCGTTTATTTTGTTGGGCTATAGACTAACCTATATATTAAAACTTATATCGGACGTGCAATCTCAAATTCAGCAAGCCAGCGGTGGTATTTACCGTCTTCAAGTCTTAAATCATAAAAAGGTGTTCTGGCAATAACTTTTACAATCCTAACAACTGTTCCTATTTTTATCATTGCAGGATGTCCTTGATTGGTCAATATTCTTACATATTCTCCTGGCTGGAGGTAATTATATGGTCTTGGATTTAGTGCCTGCAACTCAAACCAGGCAAACCATCTGTGAAGTTCTCCATTAGGTAGCTGAACAGCGTATAGTGTACCTGTTACGGGCGAAATGATGGTTGCTCCTGTACCACTTTTTATTTCCGGCGGGTGAAATACCAATGATACAACTCTATCCCCCGATTTAAACTCAGGATATCCTGTACACCCAAACTGCCATTATTATCACTCCTAAAAGTTTTCAATGTATTTTATGAGTTTGGTGACATAAATGTTATTATTTTAAACTATATGCGACTGAGATGAAGGAGTATATAGAGGAGAAGATGTAGAACAACACAAAAACACCAGCCTTTTAAGCTGGTGTTTCTGATATCATATACCGAGTAGTCTGTAAGCCAGGTTCTGTATTAAACGATCATCTATCTAGGCCGTACATTTCTGTATGGCTCAAGCCACCTACCCAGGACGAGCAGGCTATGTAGCTTACTTTTAGAATTCACAACTGGAAACTACTAATTTACCATTTACTTTTTTAAACGCAGCTTTTACATTAATTTTCTGCCCGTTGTCAGGAGGATAATACAAGCAAGACGCATTATAGACAGATACCCCATTTTGTAACGAGACTAATTTGAAATCCTGTATTTTATAAGTAATTCCTGTTGCACCGATGTCCATAACCCATAGAACTCCATTAATATTTTTATAGGCATCTGCAAACTTTTCTTTAAATAATTCATCCGTTACATATTGAAGCATTGTGTTTTTAAATACTTCATATTTTATATTTGTGTTCACAAGATATTCATTTGTTCGTTTACTATAATCAATGTCATTATCTTTAACTATACCCAAACCTGTTGTCAAAAGGCCTATACGACTTCCTTCCTTTATTCCGCTCAGATAAAGGTACTTCTGCAAAACAGCCTTGGCTGAATCTTCATCGCTTTTGCCAGAATCATTGGTTTTTACTTTTTCAGAAGGTTTTATACTATCTGCCTGTCCAATAGTATTTTGAGTCGTGCTTAATGTGGCATCGGTTGCTACACCATTATCTGACTTTTTACTTTCGTTTTGACTTAATGTATCAGATGCTTTTGTTTCTGTTGGTACAGCTTCACTGCCGTTATTGTGCTGTCCGTTGGTCAGTAATATAACATTAAGAGCCACCAGAAGTATTATAGAAACAAATCCAATAAAAAGACCTGCTTTTTTAAAGTTCATTATACTTTTTATCCTCCTTTTAATATTCCTTTCACCAAAGGCAAGTAACCCATCGTAGGACAGCAGATTTTGCTTTTCTGCAAGCTTTATTAGAGACAGAGCATATTCTCCTCTTATATCATGATCAAACACCGAAATAACCTTCTCATCACACGATATCTCCATGTCTTTCTGAGCCATTTTGAAGGCTATCCACATTAAAGGATTAAACCAGTATACACATAGAACCAGCCTTGATATTGGTTTTAATACGTAATCAAATCTTTTTATATGTACAAGTTCATGGGTAATAATATGCTCCAGAACCGATTCGTCATAACTTTGGTAAATATCAACCGGCAATATTATTCTTGGTTTAAACATTCCGCACACTACAGGGGTAAATACCCTGTTTGAAGTATATACTTTTATTTTGCGTTTCATTTTCAACTTCTTAGCACACTTAAAAATCAAATCATATTGTCTGTACAAAACTGCTTCTTTAAGCCTGTGGAGTGTACGTAGATATGTATATATGCTGAATAAAAATAAAGCAAATACACCTATAAGCCATATCCATGAGGCAATAGATATTATTTTCTGCTTGTAATCAGAGTGTGTAGTATCAGTAGATATAGACAAGGAATTTTTATTTATATCCAAAGGATCAGTGGAATTATTAACAGGCAGATTAATATTTTTTATATCTTGCTGTATAATTGTACTTGATAGTGGTGTTGTGCTTTGGGTAATTACTTTTTCATTAAGCGGCAAAACATTGTAAATACTGAATTCCGAGGGTACCGAAAAAGGAATTAGAAGCCTGAAAAGTACAATTGCCCACAAAGCATAATTAAATATACCCGGCAGTTTTTTACCAATCATAAGCTTAAAAAATATTATCAGAACAACTGCCACTGATGCAGTAATACTCATATTAATTATAGAAACAAATATGTTTTCAGTCATTCTCGTCCCTCCGTTCATATTGTTCTACAATTTTTTTTAATTCATCTATTTCATCCTTATTCAATTTTTCTTTTTCTAAAAAGGTTGTAAAGAAAAGTTTTAAGGATCCGGAATATACCTTATTAATATGTTCTTCAGTTTCGGTATACATAACCTGTTCCCTATCAACAATTGCAGTAACTACCGAATTTTCATTCTTTATTACTCCGCGTTCACATAACCTCCGAATGACCGTATAGGTGGTAGATTTCTTCCAACCCAATTCTTCATTTGCATATTTAACCAAATCAGAGCCTGATACAGGTGAATGCTCCCAGACAATATTCATAAATCTGTACTCTGCATCAAAAACCTTTATGCTGTCCATAATTGTTAATCCTCCTTGGTCTAATGAGTTAAACCAATTTTAGTTTAACGCATTAAACCACATTTGTCAATAATTATGTTAAAAAATTACAACCACACATACATTTTTATTAGAAAGAACCTTATAAGCAGCAAAAACCACACGCAATAACGTGTGGTTTTTGACATTTATACCGAGTAAGTCTGTAAGCCGGGTTCTGTATTAAACGATCATCTATCTAGGCCGTACATTTCTGTATGGCTCAAGCCACCTACCCGGGACGAGCGGGCCACTCATTTGTCCCTCTTTACGGTGTTGCTCCAGATGGGGTTTACATAGCCGGCAAGTCGCCATGCCGCTGGTGAGCTCTTACCTCACCTTTCCACCCTTACCACTCCGAAGAATGGCGGTATATCTCTGTTGCACTTTCCTTGAAGTCACCTTCACCGGGAGTTACCCGGCACCCTGCCCTATGGAGCCCGGACTTTCCTCACATGCGGCTTTTCAGCACTGCATCTGCGATCGTCTGGCTTACTCGATTAATATTCAATTGTACGGCTTTTCTTAAGCCGCTTTAATATTGTAAATCCTAATAGTCTTCCTGTCAACTGAATATGAATGGGTCGGTTTCCACTGTATTACAGAATATTTCAAGGATTCTGAACTTTTGCTTCAGTTTTTCCTCAAGCACAGGCAAGACAATTCTTTCTGTCCCGAAATGGCCGGCATCAATAGCACACAAACCTCTTTCGGCAATGTCCGATGCATCATGATACTTTATATCACCCGTGACAAGTACATCAATCTTTTCTCTTTCAAGCATATTCAGATTGGCATTAAAAGCACCGCTTCCGACTAAAACCTTCTGAACCTTTTTGTTTAGACATCCTATTACTCTGACGTTAGGAACACAAAGTTTTTCTTTTACTGTTTTAATAAACTGTTCCAATTCAACAGGTTCTTCAATCATACCAACCCTGTCATAGCTGTATTTTCTGCCTTCCAATTCAAGCTCAAAAATATCTATTGCAGGTTCTTCGTAAGGATGAACCTTATGTATGGCTTCAATCACTTTCTTTAAGTTCTCTTGAGGAACTACCGTTTCAAGCCTGTATTCATAGACCTTTTCCTGCTTACCATGAGTTCCAATATGAGGATTAGTTCCTTCCAGAGGCTTGAAAGTGCCCCGTCCCGAACCCATAAAGCTGCATTCACTGTAATTTCCTATCCAACCTGCCCCTGCCTCGAACATTACATCCTTAATTTCCTCCATGTTCTTCTCAGGTCCATAAACCACTATTTTATAAACCTTGTCCTGCTTAAAGGAATCAAGGCACTTAATATCTTTTAACCCCAAAAGCTGTGCAAGCCTGGCATTAACACCCTCCTGTGCTGCATCAAGGTTTGTATGCGCACAATAAACCGAAATATCGTTCTTTATAAGTTTCGCAACAAGCGCCCCCTTGTAATTATCACTATTAAGGCTTTTCATTGCTTTGAATATAAAAGGATGGTGTGAAATCAGAAGATCAGCCTTCTTATTGATTGCTTCATCAACAACTTGTGATGTAACATCAAGACAAAGCATTATCTTATTGATCTCTGCTTTTTTACTCCCTACCGCAAGACCGGAATTATCCCATTCTGCAGCAAGATTTAAAGGAGCAAAGGCCTCCATAAAGGAAATGATCTCCGAACACTTAACACCCATAGAATACTCTCCTTACTGTAACTATTTTATAACTCATAGTACTCACCACCTATAGAGGTGGGGACATCTATAGCCTCGTTATACTTTCCAAAACTAATTCGAACTCATTCTTTAGCTGTAAATACTTATTGTATTCTGCTTCATCTACCCTTGAGGTATTCTGAAATCCGCACAATACCCTATCTGCCTTTTTATAAAGCCTTGTAACAAGCTTCAACAAAAGGGGATCCTTTTTCTCTATAAGCTTTCTGCCTACATAAATGTCTGCAACAGAATACTCCTGATTAGCTCCAGTCCATTTTGCGCATATAACATTATATATCTTTTCGCCTTCATTTGTAAGTTCTTCTTCGGTAATTTCAAATTGATTGGCATAAAGCCACTCCCTTAGAACCTCAACAGAGTTCATAGGCTGAAGCACCAATAATCCGGATTTTTTAGCTTTATCCAGGCTTTTTGAAAGTATTTCTGATATTAGTATGCCCCCCATACCGGCAATGACTACAACATCCAGTTCATCATAATTTATTCTTTCCAAGCCATCACTTAATCTTGTTTCAATTACATCCTCAAGCTCATATCTTTCAATATTCTTTTTGGCTAGAATAAGAGGCCCTGCATTTACATCCGAAGCAACCGCCCTTTCACATATATCACGCTCTGCCAGATAAACAGTTATATACGCATGGTCTGTACCTATATCTGAAAGTGTTCTGCAACTTGGTACTTTTTCAGCTATAAGCTTAAGCCTTCCTCTAAGTTCCATTTAACAAGTATTCCTCCAAATGTAATTCCTGAAATGTGGTTTAATATTGTGCAGCAATTTAAAATTCTATCTGAGTTAATAAATATCCTTTATTTTTTATTTATTTTGTAAATAATAATCTATATAAGAAATTTACTTCATCCTATATATATTCTAATCCGGAGGTTTGTATCATGTACAATGACATACAGCACATAAGAAAAGACCTTGAATCCCCAGCTAAAACACTTGTATCGGGTGATAGTCTTATCAATCTGTCCAACCGGCTTAATTCAAATGTTACATCAAACACCGAAAAAAACGGTATAATTGAAGCTATAGACAAAATAAAACATAAAATGGACTAAGTACAAAAAAACCTTGACTCATTCGTCAAGGTTTCTTTTTGGTGGGCCTTCAGGGACTCGAACCCCGGACCAACCGGTTATGAGCCGGTTGCTCTAACCAACTGAGCTAAAGGCCCGTTTGGCTCCTCAAGTAGGACTCGAACCTACGACCCTGCGGTTAACAGCCGCATGCTCTACCGACTGAGCTATTGAGGAAAGTATAACGTCGGTTTGTGAACGACACATATAATATTATACTTATGCACCACCATCAGGTCAATAGCTTTTTTCTGTCTTTAAACTATTTAATTCAATTTATTGAGGCCAATCTATTTATATCATGCTCTTTTGCAGTATAACTAATGTTTTCGGCCATATTGAAGTAACATTTCTCTTAATCTTGTTGCATGCATGCCTTCATCCTCAGCAAATTTCTTAAATTCATCCTTAATGTCATCCTCTTCAATCCTTTTTGAATTCATTTCGAAATCCCTGACCATTTCCATTGAGTTCTGCCACAGCCTCAGAATCCTGTCGTATGTGGTTATCATAATCTCATTTTCATTTGTTTCATCATATCTTAAGGTTTCCATTAAAATTACCACTCCTCATTTAAGCTTTTATTCTTATATAACTTATTTTTGCATAAATAAGGTTAATTATTCGAAACAAGATTTAATTGTAATTCCAATTACTGCAAAAGAAAAACTCGATGTTTTATCGAGTCTTTAATCGAGATAATCCTTTAATTTTTTACTTCTGCTTGGATGGCGAAGCTTCCTTAACGCCTTGGCTTCAATCTGCCTTATTCTTTCCCTTGTAACGTTAAACTCCTTACCAACCTCTTCAAGCGTTCTTGCCCTACCGTCATCAAGTCCGAATCTAAGGCGCAAGACCTTTTCTTCTCTGGCTGTAAGGGTATCAAGCACATCTATCAACTGCTCCTTTAACAGCGTAAATGCTGCTGCTTCTGATGGAGCAGGTGCATCATCATCAGGAATGAAATCTCCAAGATGGCTGTCTTCCTCCTCACCTATTGGTGTTTCGAGAGAAACAGGTTCTTGTGAAATTTTCATTATTTCACGTACTTTATCAACCGACATATTCATTTCCTTAGCAATTTCTTCAGGCTGTGGCTCTCTGCCAAGTTCCTGTAAAAGCTGCCTTGAAACTCTTATAAGCTTGTTTATTGTTTCTACCATATGAACAGGTATTCTTATTGTTCTTGCCTGGTCAGCTATTGCCCTTGTAATAGCCTGTCTGATCCACCACGTGGCATATGTGCTGAATTTGTATCCTTTACGGTAATCGAACTTTTCAACAGCCTTTATAAGACCAAGGTTTCCTTCCTGAATCAGATCAAGAAACAGCATGCCTCTTCCGACATAACGTTTTGCAATACTTACCACAAGACGAAGATTAGCTTCTGCAAGCCTACGTTTGGCTTCATTATCGCCATTTTCCATGTTTTTTGCAAGTTCTATTTCTTCATCAGCAGATAAAAGGGGCACTTTTCCAATTTCTTTAAGGTACATCCTTACAGGATCATCTATACTAATACCTTCAGGTACTGAAATATCGTAATCCTCTTCAGTAAGCTGGATATCTTCCATTTCAGCTTCAATGTCACCTACAATGTCAATACCCATATTTTCAAGCGTCTCATATATTTTTTCAACCTGATCGGGTTCAAGCTCTATTTCCTCAAAAGCATCCATTATTTCCTTATAGGTAAGCATTCCCTTACCTTTGCCTTTTTCTATAAGTTCCTTCAGGATTACTTTTCTTGTATCATTATTGGCCTTCACTAGTTCCCCCTCCTTTCTTCTGAAATGTTAAAGCTTCTTTCGTTCCATAATAAGTTGATTCCACTCTATTTTTAATTTTTCAACATCCCCTTCTGACAAGCCTTCCTTATTATTCAGCAAGTCAAGAATTTCCTTTGTCTGTCTCATGTTTTTGCGTCTCTTAAGGTTTCTTATCAAGTCTGAAACAGCTCTTGCATTATCCTCAAAACTGCACTCGTTCTGTATAATCCTTGCATATTCATTGGCACAGGATCCATCAAGCAAACTTAACAACTCACCTGGAACAATGCCCTTGCTTTTTTCCATCTTTTCAACTATCATATTATAAATGTTTATACTTTCTTCATTGGCAAAGTCTTCTGCATTGACTCTATCCTTTACCAGTTTGTAAGTATTATTATCTATGCATATTATTGAAAGCAGCATCCGCTCATCGTGGATATTTGCTGAAGCATTAACATCTTCTGCAGCATCCTGCTTTTTTATTTCCGCTATATTTCCTGTACGTTTTATTCTGTCTTTTCTGTTTACTTTCTTATATACTTCAGAGATTATAGCCTCTTCCGATATTTCATAATCATTTGCTACTTTTCTTGCATATGTTTCTATTTCAAATCTGTTGCTTGATTTGGCAAGCACTTCGGCGATTTTATTTAAAAAGTTTATTTTGCCCTGCGGATTGCTTATGTCCATCTCTTTTCTATAAGATGCTATTTTGTATTCAAAAAGCGATGAAGCATTGTCAACCAGCTTTCTGAAAGAATCCGGGCCCTTCTTTTTAATATACTCATCCGGGTCCTTGCCGTCAGGAACCCGTAAAACTCGTACATTACAACCGATATCGTTCAATATTTCGAGGCCTCTCATAGTTGCTGACTGGCCTGCAGTATCCGCATCATATGAAATAATTACCTCTTCTGAATACTTCTTTAACATTCGTCCCTGGCTTTCTGTCAAAGCAGTGCCCAGAGAAGCTACCGCATTTATTATTCCACTCTGGTGAAGTGATATTACATCCATGTAACCTTCAACTATGATAAGCTGCTTTTCACCTGAGTTCTTCGCAAAGTTAAGTGCAAACAAATTTTTGCCTTTACTGTATATTGGCGTTTCAGGAGAATTCATATATTTAGGCATAGATGAATCAGTAACCCTTCCTCCGAACGCAATTACATTTCCTCTTATATCAAATATGGGAAAAATAATTCTTCCCCTGAACCTGTCGTAATATCCGCCTTTCTTACCGCTTAGTACCAGACCACTGGTAAGTATGGTTTCATCCTCAAAACCCTTACTTTTCAAATATCTGTACAGGACATCCATTCCTTCAGGGTGATACCCCAACCCGAATTTTTTAATGGTGTTCTGCGTGATTCCTCTATTTTTTAAGTATTCATTTGCTTTTGAATACTTTCCTGACTCAAGCGTGTTATAGAAAAAACGTGCTGCTTCAGTATTTATTTTCAATAAGCTTTGTCTTAATCTCGCTTTTTCCTCATCCTCTGCCCCACCTTCGGGAAGCTGGATTTTAGCTCTATCTGCAAGGTACCTGACAGCCTCAATATATTCAAGGTTTTCCGCATTCATTATAAAATGAAATACATTTCCGCCCTTGCCACAGCCAAAGCAGTAAAAAATCTGCTTTCCGGGTACTACGCTGAAGGATGGAGTTTTTTCCCTATGGAACGGACAAAGTCCGAAATAATCCTTACCCTTTTTCTCCAGCTTTACGTATTCAGAAATAATATCAACAATATCATTATTAATTCTTACTTCTTCAATTATTTCATCAGAATATTTATTATACATTTAATATTCCCGGACATCTTCCTTTCACACAGAATTATGGTTTTCAGTAAATAGTCATAATTCCTTTAAGACCAAAACGGCATTATTTAATATTACTAAAGGTCTTTATACAAAAATATGCTGATGTAGCTTTTGCATTTATATTTTTTCGACACATTTATTAATAATCCTTCTTTTTTTTATAAATTAATTTATATAATTGTGTCTTAACTAAATGTAAAAAACCACAAAGCATGTTATTTGCTATAAAAACGGCTGGTTCTTTTCAAAACAAAATCTCATCTCAAAGCTTAAGAGATGAGAACATTACTTAACTACCAAAACAATACATTTTTTATGTTTATATAGCATGTATTCCCATTTGCAATTCTTTAAGCCTTTAGCTTATTTTAGTGTTTTATATTCTACATTAAATTAAAAATATCCTTCTTTAAATTTGTTAATTATTTTTATTTCCACCAAAAGCCTATAATACTCAATTTTTATTTTTCCGTGTTTTTACAATTTTATTCAAAATAGAATCAAAAAAACCTGAAGTTAATAACTTCAGGCCTTCATTTTTATCTATTTGTTTAAATCGTTATGCCGATATACCTACCATATCATCAAGTATAAATTTTAGTTCCATAGGGGTGACAGTATTCCTTGCTATCCTGTCCAATATTGCTTTTGCTTTGGATCTGTCATTACAAATATCTGTTATAATCTCATCTTCTGTAACTCCGGAATTCTCTTTTTTGATAATCTCAATACCATATTTTTTTTCAATTCCGGTTCCATCCGCATATACAGCATCACTTTCCAGCAGATAATACTCAAGCTGCATACTTTTTCCCTTATTTAAATCCTGCTCTTCCGATATAATGCTAACGCTACTTTCCAGATACTTACAAATCATGATATAATCCCCCCTAATATTTTTCATGGTTATTATATATTAGGTTTGGAAATTATCAAACAAGAAAGTTTCGTTCTAAAAGCCTTTAATAGCACGGCTTTCGACAATTAATACAATTCATTTTATTGTGATTTGAACAATCGTGGCGAAAAATAATTCCTAATAGAATATTATGACAAAAACTTTTTTTCATAAGCAACTAAATTAATTCAGCAATTTTTATATCAGTACTAATGGACAAATCGACAAAAGTCTCACCGACCTTTACAACCGGCTGTGAAACATGTCTTGAATTAATAAAAATGATTTCACCCAGAAGTCCATTACTTAGCTGTACCAGATCACCTATATAATATGATGCAATATTACTGAGAAATGTATTGGTTACTATTGGATCAAGCAGTCCAAAGGACTGGTTTTCCATAAAGTCAAACACGTCAAAAGGGGATTGTCTTTCCTTATATGACCTATTGGAGGTCATTGCATCATAAACATCAGCAACTGCAATTATTTTGGCATACTCGTGTATATTGGGTCCCTTTATTCCTACAGGGTAACCTGAACCGTCGTTTCTCTCATGATGCATGAGTATTCCAAGACAGACATTCTTGCTTACACCCTTCATGGACTCTGCAATCCTGTAACCCTGAATTGGATGCTTTTTCATTTCTTCAAACTCTTGGCTTGTAAGCTTTCCTGTCTTATTTAGAATCGTCGGATCTACCTTACTTTTTCCTATATCGTGCAAAACACCTGCTTTAACCAGTTCTTTTACCTTATTCTCTCCGAGCTTCAACCACTTTCCTATTAACATGGACAGTAGGGAAACATTTATGCTATGTACATACGTATACTCATCCACATCCCTGATCTCATTGATACAGCCGACAATATCCCTGTTTTCATTTATCCTGGTGTAAATTGAATCTGTTATGGATTCAACCTTTACCATATCAAGGTTTTTGCCCATTGAAATATCATGAAGCACATCTTTTATTACTTCAACATTTTCATTATATTGTGCATTGAACAATTCAGAACTGCTGGCTGTTATGATTTCTTCCGACTCATCAAGGATTCTAATCTTAGATATGTCTAGGTTCTTAAGTTTTCTGATTAAATGCTCATCCAGAATGATTGTTTCAGAAACAATTATTCCACCATATTCATTAAAAAGCGTTTCTGCCATCTTCATACCAGGTTGAGCACTATTGATGTTAATCGTCACTTTTCTCATAAGACACCATCTCTGAGTAAGATTATTTCAACTTTTCCACTTTTTAAGCTCTTATTAAATGGGAAAGTTGGACTTTTTGTTAATATCGTTACAATTATATCATAAATTACCTTTAATATATACTTCTTAATAATTTACATATGGAAATCTTTTTGTATTGCTACAGTATGTACATTATGTTAACATAGTAACTGCAAGTCTAGATTTTATTTACATTATTACTAACCACCTTTGCCGGTGGATTTATTTTGTTTATACGTTCGCCATACCTAAAAAGGCTATGGCTTTTGTATTTGATATGATACTTAACAGTTGTATTATGTAGCATTAGAAAAGGGGTGAGATTTAATATGGTGAAAAACATGAGTGAAAACCTCCGCAAAATAAAGGATGCTTTCAGTGAACTTCATGAGAAAACCAAGAAATTTATGATGATCGGAGTAAGAATATCGTTAATTCTTCTTGCAATAGGGACAATACTTGTAGGTGTAAATGTATATGTACTTAATCACGATGCCTATTTTTCGTTCATTGCAAACTCCATAGTTAAATCCAGTATTTCCATACTTGCGGAAGTAGTTATAGGTTGCCTTCTTATTGATCTTGCATTTAAAAGCAAAAAAAGATAAACACCTCAAGGTGCTTATCTTTTTTCTTTTATCACTTTTGTCCGTGTATTTCCTTATTATCGGTTTTGACTACCTTGTTTGACTCATCAACAAAAACAATTTTGGGTTCATAGGACTTAGCTTCAATTTGATCAAACATTCCATAAGAAATAATGATTACTATATCACCCGGATGAGCCAACCTTGCGGCCGCGCCGTTAAGGCATATCATTCCGCTGCCTTTTTCGCCTTTTATAACATATGTTTCGAACCGGCTGCCATTATTGTTGTTAACCACCTGAACCTTTTCATTTTCAATAATATTGGCAGCATCCATAAGGTCTTCATCTATAGTTATACTACCAACATAATTAAGGTCAGCTTCAGTAACCACAGCACGGTGTATTTTTGATTTCATCAATGTAATAAACATTTACTAAACCTCCAGTATAATGTTATCTATAAGCCTTGTATTACCGAACTTGACTGCCAGTGCCACAAGAACTCTTTTTTCTATGTTATTTACTTTTTCAAGTGTGTCTGCATCAACAATTTCGATGTATTCAATGTTTGCAAGACTTTCTGAGCTAATTTGTTCATATATAGATTTATATAACTTCTCTTTTGACCTTTCTCCGCCTTCAACCAGTTTATCGGCATTCAAAAGTGATTGTGAAAGAACCAGCGCAGCCTTCCGTTCCTCACTGTTAAGATAGACATTTCTTGAACTCATTGCAAGTCCATCAGCTTCTCTTATAATTGGGCATGTAATAATCTCAAGGTTCATGTTAAGGTCTTTTACCATTTGTTTAATGACTGCAACCTGTTGAGCATCTTTTTGCCCAAAATAAGCCTTGGTTGGTGTTATAATGTTAAAAAGCTTTGTTACAACCGTTGTTACCCCTCTGAAATGACCAGGCCTCGATTTGCCGCACATTACTTCAGTGATACCTTCAACAGCAACGTAAGTTTTGTAGCCATCAGGATACATTTCCTTTACCGAAGGAGCAAAAATAATATCAACACCTGCCTGTTCAGCAAGTTTCATATCCTTTTCAAGGTCTCTCGGGTATTTGTCATAGTCTTCGTTAGGCCCGAACTGTGTAGGATTTACAAAAATACTTACAACAGTAAAGTCATTTTCTTGTGTTGAATGCTTTACAAGTGAAATGTGTCCCTGGTGCAAATATCCCATGGTTGGAACAAGCCCAATACTCTTACCTGACTGTTTCTGCGATTTAATTACTGCTTTCATGTCTGCAATTGTCTCTATTATTCTCATTTTAAAAACATCCTCCGGTTAAAAACTTTTCTCCAACTTTTCTATAATTTCATCATCAACTATGAATGAATTTTTGTTTGTAGGGAATAATCCCTCATTAATATCATTGATATATTCTTTGGCACAGTTTTCAATAGTATCTGCAAGGTTGGCGTATTTTTTTGAATGCTTTCTTTCGATACCTTTAAACATTCCGGTAATATCAGGAGTAACTAAAACCTGACCGTCACAGTGAGGTCCTGCACCTATTCCTATTGTAGGTATATCAAGCCTCTTTGTTATCACTTCTGCCAGCTTATATGGTATGCACTCAAGCACTATAGAGAATACACCTGCTTTCTGCAGAGCTAAAGCATCCTTCAAAATCTTTTCTGCCGTTTCGTATGATTTTCCCTGCGCCTTATGCCCTCCAAAAAGATTTATTGATTGAGGAGTGTAACCCAAATGACCTATTACAGGAATTCCAGCACTTATAATAGCCTCTACATCTTCAACTATTGCTTCCCCGCCCTCAAGTTTAATGGCACCGCAGCCGCCTTCTGCCATAAGCCTTCCTGCGTTCCTTACACTTTCATATTTGCCTGTATGATACGAAAGGAAAGGCATATCGGTAATTACCAGAGCATGCTTGGTTCCTCTTACAACTGCTTTTGAATGGTGAATCATATCCTCCATAGTTACTTTGACTGTGTCCTCATAACCCAAAACAACCATTCCAAGCGAATCACCTACAAGTATTGAGTCAACCCCTGCATCATCTATTATTTTTGCTGTCGGGTAATCATAAGCGGTAAGCATTGTAATTTTTCTATCATTTTTTGCTTTTCTGAAATCTGCAACTGTAAACTTATCCTGCATGGTAACATCTCTCCTTTTTCTTTGTATGCCCATGGGACAGGTATTTTATTAAAATACTTTCCAACTAAAAAACCGGTTCAAAAGAACCGGTCGATAAGTTTCAAAACCCAATATTCTATTGAGATTTGGTATCCTGTCTCCGTCCCTTAGGCTCAAAGCAGTAAAATATATTATTTTAAACTAGTAACGTCCGTGCAATTCCTGTAAGGATATTGCCGTTTATTAACTAAGGATAGCATATGATGGCAAAAAAAACAAGATAAAAAGCGGATAACCTTTCGGTCATCCGCCCATTAAATTACTTATTATGCTTTCGCAGTTTTTGCCTTTGGCTTGATCTTCTTTTTCTGCTGTGATTCCTTCCAGAGTATCCACAACGGACTTGCTACAAATATTGATGAATAGCATCCGCTGACAATACCAACTATAAGAGGAAGAATGAAGTCAATAATACTTGTTATATTATAGTACATTGAGAATACAAGCATTGATATAAGGCATATCAATACTGTAACAATAGTATTGATGGACCTGTTCAAAGTCTGTATTATACTTCTGTTAACAAGTTCTCCAATAGGCATTCTTCTCAGCTGATTGCTGTTTTCTCTTATTCTGTCATAAATGATAATTGTATCATTCATTGAATATCCAAGGATTGTCAGAATCGCAGCTATAAAGGATTCATTGACAGGAATTTTAAAAATTGTATAAACCGCAAGCATGATAAATATGTCATGCACCATAGCAAGAACAGCCATAACACCTGCGGACGGACCTGACATTACTTTAAATCTCCACCATATATAAATTATAATAAGAAGTGAAGACCATAATAATGCCTGTAAACCATTACTAAGAAGTTCTTTTCCTATAGATGGGTCGACATTTTCCTGTCCCACTAAGGTATTATCAGGGAGTTTAAATTCCTTCTTAAGATTATCAGTCAACTTGCTAAGATCTGCATCCTTAAGTGATCCCTGTTCATTTGCAATCTTTATTGTAATAATCTGAAGATCCTGTGAAGCATTGCTAGAATTATAAGTTGTTGAAAGCTGAGCTGTAGCAATCTTGTTAACAGTATCTGTAGTTATTTTCTGGCTTCTATCAATGACCTTGTTCTTTATTGTATCAATTGAATCGCCTTTATAAAGCTCATTCAAGTGATCACTTGTTACAGGCAGCTGTACAATGGTACCGCCCTGGAACTGTATGTCGAGCTGCAGACCGTTAACTATATAGCCTACAATACCGGCTAATATAATAACTATTGATAAAGCAAAGAAATAAAACTTCTTACCCATTAAATCAACCATTGTTCTGCACCTCCTTTTCCTTTACAGTTATTCCTTTTATGCTTACGCCATAGAGCCATTTATGCTTTGCAAAGTTTAAGCCTGAAATTGACTGGAGCAATATTCTTGAAATAAATACTGCAGTCAGGAAGCTTAAAATAACTCCAAGTCCGAGTGTAAATGCAAATCCTCTTATTGTACCCGAACCAAATATCCAGAGGAATACTGCAGTTATCAAAGTTGTAACATTGGCATCAAGAACAGCTGTAAACGCCCTCTTGAAGCCCGTGTCAATTGCTGCACGTGTAGTTTTTCCGCTGCGTATTTCTTCTTTAATTCTTTCGAATATTATGATATTTGCGTCAACACCCATACCTATCGTCAGTATTATACCGGCTAAACCAGGCAAGGTAAGATTGGTAAGATGCATCCACGATATAAACAATACCTGAAGCACTGTGTGAGCTACAAGAGCTATACAAGCTATCAATCCAGGCAGTCTGTAATACAGAAGCATGAAAAGGAATACAAGTATTAACGCTACAAGCCCTGATTGAAGCATGATGTCAAGAGCGTTTCTTCCAAGTATTGGACTTATTGAATTAACACTAATCTTTTCCAGTTTAAAGGGAAGAGCACCTGATCTTATAAGTTCAGCAAGTTCACCTGCAGATTTTGCAGTCATAGCACCGCCTGATATTGTGGCAATTCCATTTGGTATTACCTCATTTACAGTTGCTTTTTCAATACACTTTTCGTCAAGGAAAATAGCTATTGGTTTACCAACCAATCTTTTGGTAGCTTCAGCAAAGCTTTTTGTTCCTTTACCGTTTAATCTCAGTTCAACCGCTGGAGATCCATCCTGTGCTTTTGAAAATACTGCGTCTTCAACCTCATCACCTTTTACTATGGCTTCACCAATTTTGACTGGGTTATTATTTTCATCAAGTTTTGTTTCATCAACTTCCCAGAAGGTAATCTGAGCCGGCTGTATAGCTTCAGCTATAACCTTGTTGGGATCAGCTTGTTTCTGATCGTTTTTATACGGTATTTCAACCAATATACGTTTTTTTGTCTTGTCGAGCGTAATATTCTTATCAGTTATACCCTGGTTATCAAGCCTGGTGGATATAATTGTTCTTGCAGATTCAAGCTCTTTATCGGTAGGTGCACTTCCATCAGCCTTGACACCGGTCAATGTAGCGTCAACACCACCGTTTACATCAATACCCAGTACTATATCATTAGCACCAGGAATCTTAAGACCAAACAAATTGCCAGCAAATGCAATATAGGTTAAAACTGCTATCAGTATAACAATAGCAGAGAATTTAACCGCGTGATTGGTTCTCATCTGTAAAATTCCCCCTTTTTATGTCTAGTTCAACATGACTTATTATATAACTATAGGTAGTCCCCGTCAATATATAAAACTGCTTGCTTTTAGGCGGCAGAATACCTTTTTATAACAGCCTTGTTTTGTTTATAATGAGCTGAAAGTTAAGTCCCAGAAAGACAGCAGCCCTTCTGCACATTGTCATTCTTATTAGGAAGATTTCAAAATAATCCATAACTGGACATATTTTTGTATCTATTTGCAGTTCAAGAGTAGCAGTTTTTTCATCATTGTTTATAGATACATCCGAGCTTTCAACCGCATAATTTACACGGTCATGTATGTCAAATTTGGCAATATCCTTATTCTTTACCCTCGACCTGTGAACATCGGACTTATCTGCCAGTATAAGTGCTGCAGATATATTGCTTACTGCATTTCCTGTATTTTCATCATGGTTTCCAATTGCAAGCATTATTTCCGCAGCCTCACGCATATCCATTCCCATTCTGCAAAGTATACCATATGACAGGATAGCACCTGAATGTGCGTGATCAACTCTGTTTACCGAGTTCCCTATATCATGCAAATAACCTGCAATTCTTGCAAGCTCAACTTCCCTGTTGCTATAATCCAATGCACGAAGAATATTCCCTGCTGCTTTTGATACTATTTCGACATGCCTGAAGGAATGCTCAGTATAACCCATTATTTCAAGCTGTTTTTCTGATACTTCAAGAAAATTTTTGACTTCAATACTGCTTCTTACTTCTTCCAAAGTAACCAATCCCATTCCATGCCTCCAATTTTACAGCGGCTCATTCTGCCTGTGTTCATTTGAAAGTGTTAAATAGTTATGGGAGTTTTTTGTCATATCCCTGATTTCATCCTCGGTAAGCCTTCTTTTTATTTTAGCCGGATTACCTAATGCAAGACATCCGTCAGGTATTACTGTTCCGGGAGTAACCAGCGAACCTGCACCTATCAAGCAGTTGCTGCCTATAACAGTATTACTGAGGACAATAGCTCCCATACCTACAAGGCTGTTGTTGCCTATTGTACAGCTGTGTAATATTGCACCATGCCCCACTGTTACATTATCCCCAATTTTAACATCAGTACCCTTATCACAATGAATTGCACTCAAGCCCTGAATATTTGAATTATCGCCTACTATTATTGCGGCAACATCACCACGGAGAACAGAGTTGTACCATATGCTTGAGTTCTTTCCTATTCTAACATTTCCAATTATAACGGCACCTTCTGCAACAAAGCTTGTCTCATCTAATAACGGTGAATGTTCGTTAAATTTTAGTATCATTTTCGCAGCTCCTTATTCCTGGGTTTTTATCCACAAAGAACACTCAACTCTTTTCCTCTCAAGCTCACAACCTATTGAATAAGGCTTTTTAATTGTTCCATTGAAGGAGAATGCGTTAGCTGCACAGCCTCCGCTGCAGTAAAATCGTGCCCAACACTGTCTGCATTCTTCCTTGGTATACACATTTGCTTCCCTAAATCTCTCCTGAATACTTTTATCTATCTCATCATGATTTACGTTTCCCATTTTAAAGTCTTTCATTCCAACAAATTGGTGGCATGGATAAATATCCCCTTCAGGAGTTACTGCAACATACTCATCGCCTGAACCGCAGCCACTCAGCCTTTTTGAAATGCACGGGCCATTCTGCAGATCTATCATGAAATGAAAAAAGTTAAAGCCTTTACCTTCTTTATCACGTTTAACATATTCCAATGCAAGTTCTTCATATTCCTTAAAGGCTGCAGGCAAATCTTCTTTCCTTATGTCATAGCCGGTATCTTTAGCTGCAACAACAGGTTCCACAGAAATCTGTTTAAAACCTTCATCCGCAAGATGTAAAACATCTTTAGAAAAATCCAGGTTTTCTCTTGTAAAGGTTCCTCTTACATAGTAATTATCCTGGTTTCTGGATTCAGCAACCTTTTTTATAAGCGGAAGAATGGACTTATAGCTGCCTTTGCCGTCAACCCTTGTACGCATCTTGTCATTTGTAGCTTCACGCCCATCTATGCTGAGTACAAGATTCTGCATGTTTTCGTTCATATATTTAATGTTTTCATCATTAAGCAAAATTGCATTTGTAGTCAGAGTAAACTTAAAGTTCTTATTAAACTCCTTCTCCTTTGATTTCGCATACTCCACTATTTGCTTGACAGTATCAAAATTCATCAGAGGTTCACCACCAAAGAAATCTATTTCCAGATTCCTTCTGTTTCCTGATTCCCTTATAAGCATATCAATAGCTTTTTTGCCTATTTCAGGGCTCATCATGGTCCTTTCACCACCAAAGTTTCCGGTGGCTGCAAAACAGTATCTGCATCTTAAGTTGCAGTCATGCGAAATATGCAGGCACAATGCTTTTATAACCCTTTTCTTATTCCACAGGTTCACATAATCCTTGTATGGATCTTGTGTAAAAAGCTGTCCATCAGCTTTCAGTGCTTCAATTTCTTCAATTGTTTCCAGAATGTCCTGCCTGCTATATTTATCCGAAAGCTTGTCCGCTATCTGTTCATTGCTTAATTCGCCGTAAAGCTCCAATATTTCAAATGACATGTCATCAAAAATGTGTACAGCACCGCTGTTTATGTCAAGTACAATATTTGTATCATACATTCTGAATTTATGTATCAAATTATCTGCCAAAAACATTACTCCCCTTTCATCCAAGCCCAATATATTTGAATAAAGAAAAAACTCGAGAGTAATAAACCCTCTAGTTTTACATTATCTTTCTTTGAAACATAACGTAAATTAAAAAAGTGAAAAGCTTAATCACTCTCCACTTTCATAATATAAAACACATCAGTAAGCTTTTATGCATTTACTGTTATGTTTCCTGCTTATTTTTTCTGGCAGCTTTGATTTGCTACTGTACATGAAGTTTTGCATGCTGACTGGCAAGAAGTCTGACATTCGCCGCAGCCCCTGTTATCAATGCTCTTTGAGAGTGTTGCTTCATTTATAGTCTTAATATGTTTCATTGTATTTCCTCCCATGTCTTTTTTTCCAAAAAACATTATAACATAATATTTTAGTCGTGAAAAGTTTTTTATCTGTTTAATTTATTCAAAATCATCGTTTTGACCTATGCTTAAGGTTTATTCCAATTATGCCACCGATAGCACCTGTAAGTATACCGATAACAAGCATTGTCAGGACATTACCGCCTATCCTGAAATTGCTGAAGGCTATACTGCTGAAAATGTACAAAATAAGAATATATATAAACCCAACAATCCCTCCGTTAAACCACCCCTTACTTTTTACCTTCCTGGTTGATGCAGCACCTGCAACAGTTATACTTGCAATGGTTATAAGAATTACTACAGCACGAATGTATTTTACAGGGAAGTCTGTGCAGGAAAGAATAAATGCAAAGAGAATAAAAGCAGGTACTGTTATAATATAGGAAACAAGGATACCCTTCAGAATCATCTTCAAGCCTAAATGCTCAGTTAATGCGGTTTTAATACCCTGACCCGATTGTATTTGCATAATTGCACCCCCACATGTTTAACCATAAAAACCGGCAATACTTATACCGGTTCTTACCTATATAAGTTGAATTAAATATTCAATATGCATCATGTCTTTAATGCCAGCCATGATGGTACGATAAATGATTTTAAAATTCAACTTACTACATCTGTTATAGGATAAAGTAAATTCTGGTTTGATGCCCATTTGCAATAGCTTTAGAAATGCAAATGTTGTATAAGAAATTTACTTCATCCTGTATAATACTAATTTATTTCATAGTATTATTAGTTAGAACATATGGCTAAAAAAATGCACAAAAAAACGCTTTTTTATAAGCGTTCATTGTTTTTTATAATTAAGCTTCGATTGGTCTTTCAACGTCTTTTATTGCCCATCTCTTAACTAAAATCTTTGTGTTTTCTATACCAGATTCGATTGTTACTTCATCATCTTTAATATTGATGATTTTGCCTGCAATTCCTCCGATAGTAGTGATATTGCTTCCTACAGTCAATGCATTAAGCATTTCCTTGTTCTTCTTATCCCTTCTTTTCTGAGGGAGAAAAATGAGTAGGTACATAATACCTATAAAGAAAGCAATGTAAAGTATAAAAAATACTGTCTGGTTCATAATTTACCTCCGTTTATTATATTTTTCATATTAATCAAATATTTCTTCTAATGGTTAATAATTTTACACTATTTATAATAAAACCTCAACTATAAATTGAAATTTATTATTCTTTTATAATTCTTTCTATTACTTATAACCAAATGCACTAAAGAATTCATTTCTGAAATCCATAAGTCTGTCATCCATTATTGCCTGTCTGACATTTTCCATAAGTTTTATAAGAAACCTAAGGTTATGCCAGGTTGTGAGTCTTATTCCCAGAACCTCCTGAGCTTTTAGCAAATGCCTTATGTAAGCTCTGGAAAAATTTCTGCAGGTGTAGCAATCGCATTCAGGATCAAGTTTACCGAAATCCCTTGCATATTTTGCGTCACGAATTATAACTTTTCCCCTGCTTGTAAGAACGGTACCGTTACGGCCTATTCTTGTTGGAAGAACACAGTCAAACATATCAATACCGCGGATTGCTCCTTCTATAAGGTAATCAGGACTTCCCACACCCATAAGGTATCTTGGTCTGTCCTCAGGCAATATAGGTACAGTAACATCAAGCATTTCATACATCTCTTCTGCAGGTTCACCAACACTTAGCCCGCCTATACTATATCCGGGAAAATCCAGTTCAAGCAGCTCATTTGCACTTTGAATGCGAAGATCCTTATAGGTACTTCCCTGTACTATTCCGAACAACGCCTGTTCATCCGGTCGTTTATGGGCTTCCTTGCATCTTTTGGCCCAGCGGGTGGTTCTTTCAAGCGAATTTTTTGCATAATTATAATCGCTCGGGTACGGAGTACATTCATCAAAGGCCATTATAATATCAGCGCCAAGAGTATTTTCTATTTCAATTGCCTTTTCAGGTGAAATAAAATGCTTTGAGCCATCAATATGTGATTTAAATGTTACTCCTTCTTCCTTTATATCCCGGAGGTCACTCAGGCTAAAAACCTGAAATCCGCCGCTATCTGTCAGTATTGGTCTGTCCCAGTTCATAAACTTGTGAAGACCGCCTGCTTCCTTGACTATATCTTCCCCAGGGCGCATATAGAGATGATAAGTATTACTTAGTATAATTTTTGCTTCTATTTCCTTAAGTTCGTCGGGTGACATTCCTTTTACGGTTGCCTGTGTCCCGACTGGCATAAAAACAGGTGTATCAAAGGAACCATGCGGTGTATGTACTTTACCGAGTCTTGCTCCGGTTTGTTTGCATTTTTTAATCAATTCATATTTAATCGCCGGCATATCTCTCTCCTAGTATTAAATCTTATAACTATATTTGTTTTCCTTAATTCTCAATTCTCCATTATCAATTCTCAATTACTTAATAAACATCGCATCTCCAAAGCTAAAAAACCTGTACCTCTGCTCAACTGCCTGTTTATATGCATTCATTATGTTCTCCCTGCCTGCCAATGTACTGACAAGCATCAAGAGTGTAGACTCAGGCAAGTGAAAATTAGTAATAAGGTTACTGACAACCTTAAATTTATAACCTGGGTATATAAATATATCCGTCCAACCACTGCTTTCGGCAACTAACCCATCCTGGCCGGCAGCTGTTTCGAGAACCCGGCAGCTTGTAGTACCAACAGCTATAACTTTTTTCCCGTTTTTTACCGCTGTATTTATTTTATCACAAGCATCGTTTGTTATACTGTAAAATTCAGAATGCATCTTATGTTCGGTAATATTCTCTACCTTAACCGGTCTGAAGGTTCCAAGTCCTACATGAAGGGTAACATATGCAATATTTACACCCTTATCTGCAAGTTCCTGCAGCAGCTCCTTTGTAAAGTGAAGACCTGCAGTAGGTGCCGCAGCTGAACCTCTGTACTTTGCATATACTGTCTGGTATCTTTCTGCATCATCCAACTTTTTATGTATGTATGGAGGCAGCGGGATAATCCCCACCTTATCCAATACCTCTTCAAACACACCCTCATATTCAAACCTTACAAGCCTATTACCTTCTTCGATAATTTCAATTATTTCAGCTTTAAGCGTACCATCGCCGAAAACAAACCTTGTACCTACTTTAGCGCGCCTGCCTGGCTTTAGGATAACTTCCCATATGTCGGCTTCAATACGTTTAAGAAGTACGAATTCTATTTTACCTCCGGTACCTTCCTTTTCCCCAAGAAGCCTTGCGGGAATTACACGTGTATCGTTGAGGACAAGGCAGTCTCCGCTGTCTATGTATTGAAGTACGTCCTTAAACACCTTATGTTCTATGTTTCCGGTTTCTTTGTCCAGAACCAGCAGCCTTGACATTTCTCTATTCAATATGGGTTCCTGAGCAATGAGTTCTTCAGGAAGGTCATAATAAAAATCACTGAGTTTCATAAGTTTTAGCACCTGCTTTAAACAAATTGCGATATAAATCGCACTTATATATTTAACATTAAATTGGGGGTAATTACAAGGAGGGAATGAAAAAAATTCATTTTCTTATTTTTATAAACCTATATCATTTTATATAATAACTTAATTGTTTCATCGCTCACTCTATAGTATATTAGATCTAACTATTACCATATAAATATATTAATAATAGCAGGTGATATATTGAAGATTGATCGTTTACTAGGTTTACTTTCTATTCTTGCAAATACTGATAGAATGACAATTCAGGAACTTGCACATCGTTTTGAAGTGTCCAAAAGAACAATTTTTCGTGATTTGGATACACTGAGCCGTGCAGGAATTCCAATTGTATCTTATCCGGGAATTGGCGGTGGAGTTGCTATCATAGAAGGCTACAAGGTAGATAAGAATGTTCTTTCGACTGATGATGCAAAAAAGATATTTACAGCGCTTAACGCCCTGAAAAGTATTGATGGTGATACTTCCGTATTAAACCTAATTGCAAAGCTTGTCCCGGAAAATGAAACTACTATTTTTTCTCAAAGTGATTTTGTTATTGATTTATCATCCTGGTTCCGTGATAGCGTTATTCATGAGAAAATATACAAACTCCGCCGCGCAATTTGTGAGTGCCATTGTGTCTGCTTGGAATATGTCTCCAGGAATTTACGTTCTGTACGAACCATTGAACCCCACAAGCTGGTCTTTAAACAATCAAGCTGGTATATATATGCTTTCTGTAGGGAAAGTAATACTTTTCGGTTATTCAAGATCAGCCGTATTATTTATTGTGATATTCTGGATGAGCAATTTCAGTTACGTCCTATTGAGACAATTAAGTTTGACGACAGTTATGGCACTGAGCTTTTTTCTCCTCAGAAAAAGAAAGAACTTTTCGAGGTTATACTTGAATATGATATATCAGATGAATTCGATTTAACAGACAAAATCGATGCATCTTTTTTTCGACGGAACAATGAAGGGGAAGCAGCTTATGGACAGATTCGGTTTCAGGTTTCTGACCTATCCTGGGCAGCAGATCTGGTTTTTACTCTTGTGAACAAGATACGTGTCATTTCTCCCCCTGCACTAAAAGAGGAAATAAAATGCCGCTTGAATAAAATAAATTCCTACTACAAAGGTGACATATAGGCGTCACCTTTTTCATTGTATTATCTAACTAAAAGGGGGATAAACAATGAAAAAAGAAGTACTTGTATTTATTTTTGACGGATATGCTGATTGGGAAAGTGCATTTGTCTGTGCAGAGCTTAACACGTCTGAAGCCGGCTACATTATAAAGACAATAAGCCTTGACAAAGAACCCAAAACATCAATGGGTGGCTTTCGGGTTATTCCTGATTATTCAGTAGCTGATTTTCCTGAAGACTTTGGTATGCTGATTTTAATTGGTGGCTACGCTTGGATCAAACAACTGAACAATGATGTTTTGCCAGTGGTGGAACATGCAATTAGAAAACTCATTCCAGTAGGTGCAATATGTAGTGCAGCCAACTTTATGGCTGAAAACGGCTACTTGAATCAAATCAAACATTCAGGAAACACTCTTGAATTCATGAAGTCCCAAGCTCCAAATTATAGGGGCGATCAATACTTTATAGAGGAACAGGCTGTTTGCAATTCCAATATAGTCACTGCCAATGATACTGGTTCATTAGAGTTTGCCAAAGAGATTTTACTGCTTCTGAAAGCGAAGCCAGAAGCTTCTGTCTTAGAATGGTATAACAAAAATAAGTTTGGCCTTTTCCATTTTTTGAAGCATCTTAATTCATAAGTACTTATATTTGAATGGGCGATAAACAATGAAAAAAGAAGTGCTACTATTTATTGCAAACAGGTTTCCAGATCGGGAGAGTGCATCAATCAGAGTCCGGCGAATCTGCCAGGGAAGGCAGATTCAGTTGGGTATGGAATGGATGCCATTAGAAACGGCAGGACATAGTAGTATACAGGCTTGGAAGTTCTGTTACGGAATTCATTGCGCCCAGCTTTTAAGCCATCACTTCACGCTTGAGTGCTCCGCTTTGCGGCAACGAAAAGCGAAATTATAATAGCCATGGGTTAAAACCCACGGCTGCCAAAACCAAGTCGGTTCCACCGACTAAAAAAGATAATTTAACATACTTTTATTGGTAATTATGCATTAATTATGTTAATATTTATAAAGGGTGATGATTATGAAAAAGACTCATTTAATTTGGTTATCCTTTGTGATATTTATTGTAACTTTGAGCGGATGTGCCAGTTCTTTCGGCAATAAATCAGATACTTCTACAGTAAATCAACCTGATACTTCAGAATATGTACTTATTGAATACCCCATCAGCAGTTATTTGGCCTGGATAAAAGATAAACAGGAAATCACTAAGCTTACAGATCTCTTTAACAACACTGATTATATAAAGTCTGATATAGAACCTGACCGCGAAGGTTTATGGATGGAAGTTATGTTCCATAAGAATAATGCTGCAACCACATTTTATATTTATAAAAATGATGTTATTAAAAAAGGAGATGGCAGTTTGGTTAAGTCGAAGGATATTAGCTTTAAGAAGATATATAAAATGTTTGAGGAATACCATATGATGAAGAAATAGAGGCCTGGGTTTTCCCCAGGCAATTAGATTCGTTACATCTTCGCAGCTTATATCAACACGGAAATATAATCGTTCTTGCGTTTATCACGTAGTACAAAATTTACTTAAGCATGCTTACCTTCCTTCAAAAACTCTAATCGTACGTAACACAGACATGATTTCTTTTTCATGCTCCTTATAAACCCCATAATCCATAATTATACTGGCACCGATGTTCTTATAGCTAGGTGAAACAGAGTCTAAAACAAGGTAAATGTAGATTATCCCATCGTCATGCTTAACACTTTCAAAATGTCCTTTTAATCCAGACTTTGTGATAAATTCGTCTTTCTGAATTTCTTCATAAGGTGAAAAACCAGGGTTTATTGTACCTGCCTGCCCATATACAGTTAACGTTTCACTCGCTTTACCATCCAGATAAAATGTTATTCCTTCTTCCTGAGATTCATTATGCTCCTTGGTTGCTTCCCATGTTGGCATGATTTGACTCTTCCATTCTTCAGGATAATCAACATTGAATCCAAACTTTTTACTTGCGTATCCTTTTTTAAGGTATTCCAAATCTTGAGCAGCACTTGTATCAAGGTTTTTTTCTGTAGTGCGGACTTTTGTGTTCAGCGTCGTATTCTTTTGTGTAGTGGGATTATTTTTGGTGTTGTTATCTACAACCGTAGAACAGGCATTAAGTAGAAACGCCATTACTATTATCAGGATTAGGTATGTCCTCTTATACATAAGTTTAATACTCCTAAATAAATTTGTTAATTATTGGACGTATAGAGATGCATTAATGTTCCTCTTTTTGGATTCTTATTATATGTATTTGAGTCATGATAGCATTTAAGGCTACTTTACTAATATTAAGTTATTAAAGCATCTAGAAACTTGTAATTTCTGGGGCGAAACCTGTTCGCAGCAGCATCTGTAAGCTGCTCGCTCGGCTTTCAATGGGCAGGGGATACAGGTAAATTCTTCGAAGTAGCTACGTTAGAACTTTGCTTGCAAAGTTCGGTATAGCCTCCTGTTAGCATAGCCCTGAAGGCGCTTGGTGGAGTGACTTAGAGCCATCCTGCTGACATCAATCAGAGTCCGGCGAATCTGCCAAGGAAGGCAGATTCAGTTGGGTATGGAATGGATGCCATTGGAAACGGCAGGACAAAGCTATAGATGAAAGCTTGGATGCTCTGTCACGGAATCCGTCGCGCCCACCCCTTAGCCTCAGCGGCGAGCGGCGACTTTTGCGCCGCTTTACGTCGGTGAAAAGCGGGATAAAGATTTAGTTTTGTGGCGAACAGGTTTTCCCCCGGAAAACCTATTGTTCGTTCAGTCAAAAGCGGCAAAGTACAGCTTTGACGTTTCATAAAACATCAGATATAAAGTTATTATTTTTTATTGCATCATTACCATTTTATTTCTAGTAACTTTACATAACATTTTAATTTGTAACCTTCTATTTGATTAGGCATAATATGAACTATAAAAACTTTAAGTTGGTGATAAAATGGATAACGTAAATCCTCAAAACAATCCTAGTTATGCCCCATATGTAAACCCTAACCCTGACAGGCCAATGAATGATCCGGTAATAATTGCTGGTGGTTTCCCTGGTGGTTTCCCTGGAGTATTTCCCCCGACTTTCTTCCCGGGGTTCTTTCCTCCAGGGTTTCATCACTTTCATCATCACTTCCACCATCACTTTTTTCATGGTCGCCCCTTTGGTGGAGGGTTTTAATTAAGTTGAGGAACAATTTATGCTTATTTTGGGCTTTGTTTATACAAAGCCATTTTTGTAAGATCCTATTTGTTAATGCAACAGTCAAGGTAATATATCTTAATTATATTTACCAATTAATATGTAATAAAAAGTCAGATTTCAATTGGTTATTTTGTCTTTCAGGTTCCTTTTCAAGTGAATTCCATATTTAGGGACGGTAACGTTATAGTTGCAGCAACAACTCCACCTACAGAGGAACTTTTTGATAATTCACTGGGATTTAGCGTTGCTTTCGCTATTTCATACAATTCATTAAAGTTCATTATTATCACCTTTTAAGATTTTATTTTCCCTATCCAAATTCTCTTTCTTCTGAAAAAAAGCCTTCTTCATAATTTCATATTCTTCACTAGTACAGCACCTTTTACAATCCGGTTCAAACAGCATTGTTTTCTCAAATGCATCTTTTATATTTTCACATGGATACGCTTCACATTGGCCGCAATTTAAAATATTTCTGTCACTCACGCATTGAATGATTTTATATCTGCACCAGTTTTCGGTAGTGCATCCTTCACACTTTATTTCATCATTTGTAACTACCTTATCCCTATATCCAATTTTGTACCACAATTCAGCTGTATTGTGTAATTCCTCATTTGTCCTTGGTATATGTCTTGGGCAGATACTGCAGTCATTTCCGCATGCAGCTATTATAGGTTTCATAAATATACACCTCACTCTAAATACTATATTTATGAGTAACACATTTTATTAAAAATTACCTGGTGACATTATTCAGCCACCTTCTGCTTTTGTATCTTAAGTATACAATAGGAATCTTAATTATCTCGTCACACATCAATATTATATATACAACAGGAACACTCCATTTAAATACAAAAGCACCTAAAGCACCAAACAGGATTGAGCCTCCCCACATTGTAATTACATCAAGATACAATCCAAACCTTGTATCGCCGCCAGCTCTGAAAACACCAACAATTAGAGTGGTATTAACAGCCTGTGCTACGACAAAATAGGACATAACGTACATCATTATTGAAAGGTAATCCTTTGTTTGCGATTTCAGATCCATTGAAGACATTGCAATTGGCCTTGCAATAAGGATTAGTGCCGCACCGAATAAACCTGCAACCACACTCATTTTTATAAATCGACTCGAATACTTTTTGGCGGTTTCCAACTTATTCTCTCCAATAACTTTGCCCACACTTATTGCAGTTGCATTAGCAAGACCAAAAGCTATTACTGTAGCAAGCTGCCTTGCCACCTGTGCAACTGAATTCGCAGATACTGCAGAACTTCCCAGATGCCCTATTACAGCAGCATTTGCAGATACGCCTGCACCCCACATAAGTTCGTTAATTACTACAGGAATTGAATAGTACAGGAAATCCCGGAACAGATATTTATCCCTCACCAACAGTGAAGATAGCTTAAAGTGCAGGACATTATTGAATTTTAAGGCATAAATAACAACTGCCAAAAACTCTATACCTCTTGATGCAAGAGAAGCTATTGCAGCCCCCTCTATACCAAGCTTAGGAAAACCGAACATACCAAATATAAAAAGCGCTGCAATTATAACGTTTGATACCAGAGAAATAAGGTAAATAACCGTAGATACTACTACACGTTCAACACTTCTCATTATATTAAGATATATCATTGTTATTGACATGAATATATATGAAAATGAAATTATTCTAAGATATCTTACTCCTTCTGCAATAACAGGCTTTTCATTAGTAAAAATACTCATAATCTGAGAAGGAAATATAAATACCACGAGTGTAAAAAACACCGCAACAATTAATGAAAATCTCATGCATATTCCCATTATTTTAACAATGCTGTCTGTATCTCTTTTTCCCCAATATTGAGCGGTCAGAACAGATGCACCAGAAGTTAATCCAAAAAAAACCAACATCATAATGAATTGTGCCTGACTTGCAAGCGATGCTGCAGAAAGTACAGTTTCGCTCACTTTACCCAGCATGAGAACATCTATGGACGATACCCCTACATTTATTAAGTTTTGAAGAGCCATAGGCAATAACAGCGCAAAGGCCATTTTATAAAAGGCTTTCCGTTCATTCAATTGATTTATCATATGTATTCCTTATCTATAAAAATTTTGAATATGTCTATTGTAACTCAGAAGAACATTTCAGGAAATAGGTTTGAGTAAAGTTAGCAATTTTAATTACAAATAAAGCGGAGGTTATCCTTCACAGCACTTGAGTGAGGAGTTTTACGCTGCTTTTGGTCATTCGCGGAAAGCAATATATAAAAGTAGAAAAATACGAAGAATATAATGGGTGAAAGTGCATTAACTAACTTTTGAACGTAATTCCCCTCTCTTAGATGTTCCTGAACACATTAAAGTTTTATTTGGCAGTTACAATATCTTTCTAAAACTTCTTGCTTGTGACGCTACGTAATATTGTATAATCAAATTCGGAGGTGAAACAATGAAAAACAAAGAATTATTAACTGTCGGCGAGCTTGCAAAAAAGATGGGCACTACCGTTCGTACTTTGCAATTTTATGATACAGAGAATATTCTCAAGCCATCTGCAAAAAGTGAAGGTGGCAGACGGCTTTATAATAAAAAGGATTTGGTAAAGCTGCACAATATCTTATCTTTGAAATATCTAGGGTTCTCCCTTGAAGAAATAAAAAATAATCTCAATTCCCTAAGTACACCGGATGAAGTTATCCAAAGTTTAAGCAAACAAAAGGAAGTTATTAAAAATCAAATTGATAATTTAACGTCGGTACTATCAGCAATAGAAGCATTGCAAGAGGAAGTCAGCCAAATGCAGGAGGTAAACTTTGATAAATATGCCGATATCATATCCCTTATTCATCAGAAAAACGATGGCTACTGGATTGTAAAGTTCTTTGATGATAAGCTTATGACACACCTTAGAGATAGGTTTACAGAACACCCGGACGCTGCAAATGACCTTTTTAAAAAATGGAAGCAGCTATGTGAGAAAACCTCACAGCTTAAAAAAAATGGCGTAACACCAGTAAGCGCCAAAGGTCAGGAAATTGCAAAGCAGTGGTGGTCTTTGGTCATGGAATTCATGGACGGAGATATGAGTCTACTCCCCAAGCTTATAAAGTTTAATGAAAGTAAACAGGGCTGGAGCGAAAAATTCCGTAAAATGCAGTCAGAAGCCAGCGAATTTATGTCGGAAGCTTTATCAGAATATTTTAAAAATCAAGGCATTAATACTCAATTGGAGGAAATTCAATGAGCATAGCAGTTAAAATTGAAGGTTTAACTAAAAGCTACGGAAATAATAACGTTATAAAAGATATATCATTTTGTGTAAACCATGGTGAAATTTTTGCACTTCTAGGTGCTAATGGAGCAGGTAAAACAACCACATTAGAGTGCATTGAAGATATCCGCAGGTATGATAGTGGATATATTACATTAGACGGAAAGATTGGTGTTCAATTACAATCCTCATCCCTTCCAAAGAATATAAAAGTTATTGAAGCCATGAATCTATTTTGCAGGTGGAATAAAGAAGCCTTAAATAAAGAATCAATTTATAACTTTGGTTTGAATGACATAAAGAACAAAAAATATATGGAACTGTCTACCGGACAAAAAAGACGGTTGCACTTGGCACTTGCAATGATAGGAAATCCAGATATCATATTTCTTGATGAGCCAACTGCCGGACTTGATGTAGAAGGCAGAGTTTTAATACATGAAGAAATCCGCAAATTAAAACATCACGGCAAAACCATTGTCCTGGCAAGTCATGATATGGCAGAAGTTGAAAGTCTTTGCGACAGAATTGCAATCCTCAAAAACGGCAAAATAGCCTTTTGCGGTACAGCTAATGAATTGACAGCTGAAGCTGGTGATCAAAGTAATATTTATATTAAGACAACATCAACTCTTGGAAAGATAAACTTAAATGAATCTGAATTTAAAGGTGAAGAACATGGATATTATATCTTTACTACAAAGAACATCAGTGATGCCCTACTAGAGCTTCTCACAGTTATAAAGCAGAATAAAAAGAGTGTTCTTGATATAAAAATAGAGCGTCCAACTTTGGAGAAAAAATTTATGGATATTGCAAAGGAGGGCAAATAATGAGTGCATTTCTATATAGTGTGGCTTTACAGTGGAAACTTGACTTGAGAAATAAAGGAGTACTGTTAACATATTATATTGTACCGCTTGTTTTTTTCTTCTTTATAGGCGGAGTATTCACTTCTATTAATCCGTCTTCAAAGAATACACTTATACAGTCAATGACTGTATTTGGAGTCACAATGGGTGCATTTTTAGGTGCACCGACACCCCTTGCCGAGTTATACGGCAGTGAAATTAAGAAGGCATATAAAGTAGGAGGAATTCCATTATATGTAGCAGCTGTTAATAATTTTATATCGGCCTTTATACACTTGTTTATTATGAGCCTTGTAATATTCCTTATTGCCCCGATAACCTTTAATGCCTCTTATCCAACTAATTTAGTGCTTTATTTTATATCTCTTGCTATTTTTATAATAGCTTGCTTGGCAGTTGGAACAGCACTGGGACTTCTTGTTAGGAATGGATCAAAACTCACTATGGTATCACAACTTATATTTCTGCCATCTATTATGCTGTCAGGAATTATGTTCCCTACTGATATACTTCCAGGCATACTAAAAAATATAGGTATGATTTTTCCTGCAACATGGGGGTTTGAAATAATGAAGCACAAAAGCATAGCTTTCTTATCATTGCTTCCTCTTTTAGTAATCTTAGCAATAGCTGTCTCTATAGGTATTTGGCAAATTACAAGATTAAAAGCTGATTAGAATTCAAATATGACCCTTTAATTATATATTCAATAAAAGCTGGCTAATTCAATCATTATCCAGCTTTTGTAATTTGATCTTTATACTTTATTAAAGTGCATTAACCAGTTCCTTGAACTTTTTTCCTCTCTCCTCAAAGTTCCTGAACATATCGAAGCTTGTGCTTGCGGGTGACAGAATTACAACGTCCCCCGGCTTTGCGCACTCATAAGCTGTTCTTACAACCTCTTCATATGTAGAGCACTTTAATACCTGTATATCACTGCCTTCACCTGTCTTTGCAATTTCATCCTTAAGTGCCTTCTCAATTTTAGGTGCTGTAGCCCCAATCAATATAAGGGTTTTTACTTTTCTCACAATAACCTCACCTATTGCATCATAAGGAATTCCCTTATCCTTTCCTCCTGCAATAAGTATTACCTTCTGATTAAAGGAGTTAAGCCCTGCAGTAGTTCTTGAAGGACTGCTGGCAATAGAGTCGTTGTAATATTTTACACCGTTAAGTTCCCTCACAAGTTCAATTCTATGTTCAACGCCCTTAAAATTAACAGCAACATTTCTTATTACCTCAGGAGTAACATAGCCTTCAACTGCTGCTATTGCCGCAAGATAGTTTTCAATATTATGTACGCCGGGAATACCAATTTCACACACATCAACAATTTCTTTGGCATTTCCTTCTGTTATGAATACAAGCTTTCCGTCCTTAATACACGCACCTTCGTCAAGACTATTTAACCTGCTGAAGAAAACGAAATTGCTGGGTACTTCCTTTGCTGTATTCCTTGTAATCAAGTTGTCAAAGTTCAGAATCACCTTTCCCATTGGTGACTGGTACTTAAATATGTTTTTCTTGGCTTCATAATATTCCTCAACAGACTTATGGATATCAAGATGATTAGGTGAAAGATTTGTTATTACGGCAACGTCTGCGCTCTTCTTCATTGTATGAAGTTGAAAGCTGCTAAGCTCTACTATTACCTTGTCTTCGGAACCGATTTCATCAATTCTGTCAAGCAATGGTGTACCTATATTGCCCCCAAGCCAGCATTTGTAGCCCTGTTCTTTAAGGAGATTATAAATTATGGTTGTAGTTGTTGTTTTGCCGTCACTTCCTGTTACTGCAAATATCTGAGCCGGGCAAAGATCAAAGAAAACTTCCATTTCTGATGTAAGCTTTGCCCCTCTTTCACAAGCTTCTAGCAGTTCAGGAAGGTCATACCGCATACCTGGGGTTCTGAATATAAGATCGAAACCTTCTTTAAGTTTTCCGAGGTAGCCTTCTCCAAGGCTGTACTTCAAATCAAGTCCTTTAAACTGGTTTAACATTGGCGCAAGCTTCTCTTCACCATTCTTATCAAAGGCTGTTATGTCTGCCCCTAATGCATAAAGGTATTTTATAAGAGGTGTGTTGCTTATTCCTATTCCCAATACAGCTGCTTTTTTACCTTTTATGTAAGCTTTAAATTCGTCAAGTTTTGTATTCAATGTTTCCCTCCGGTTTTATATCAGTACGTGCCTGACACATTTTACAATTGCATTTTTTCCTTAATAATTATAGCATATATTATTGCCGTGTTATAAATATAAGCACAACAAATTAAATTATATAATTTGCCACTTGCTTTTCAAGTCTTTTTCTAGTAAAATATTTATTGCCCTTAAAAAATGCTTTATTTATGCGGATGTGGCGGAATTGGCAGACGCGCTAGTTTCAGGTACTAGAGCTCGCAAGGGTGTGCAGGTTCAAGTCCTGTCATCCGCACCAAAAAACTTCGAGTAAATGCTCGGAGTTTTTTTATGTTTTCAGGACAGGATTTGAACCTGAGAAGGCACGAAGCGTTAGAAAAACATGCTAAATGCATGTTTTTAGCTGAGTGAGCCGAGACTGAGACTGCTCGTTTCGCTTCGCTGTATTGCCTACCCATGCAGCCTGAGTCGAGGTGGTAGTATGCGAGCAAAGCGAAGCAAACGGTCAAGTCCTGTCATCCGCACCAAAAAAACTTCGAGTAAACACTCGAAGTTTTTTTACATTTTCAGGACAGGATTTGAACCTGAGAAGGCACGAAGCGTGAGAAAAACATGCTAAATGCATGTTTTTAGCTGAGTGAGCCGAGACTTTTAAAAAGCAGAATCAATCTCACCTTCTTTGTCATAAAGTCAATTTCTCCGCTTCCTCAAACAAAAACTGTGTATAGGCAGTCCGAACCTGAGGATAAGCTGTTCTTGACACCGGCACATGTTGTCCCGTCACGGTCACAAGCTCTCCCTGACGTAGTTCTCGCACCAATTGCAGGTTAACGAGATAGGATCGATGAACCTTTATAAAACCCGGCCTTTTCAGCAGAGCACGTTCAAAATCCGCAAGACTGCCAGAAACCTCCCGGTTACTGCCGTCAGTCAGATAGAAATAAAGTTTCTTTGAATTTACCTCTATGTATTCGATTTTTCCATATGGTATGCTGAAAACGCTGGACTGTGTTTTGATATACAGGGCGTCCTCCGGACTTTTGAAATCGAACATCAGCCTGTCAAGAATGGGAAACAGCTTTTCTTCAGTGGCGGGCTTCAAAAGATAATAGTGTGCCCGAACGCTGTAGCTCTCAACGGCATATTCCGGTGAAGAGGTCAGGAACACTATCTCCGTTTTGCAGTTGTGCTCCCGAATTTCGTGGGCAGCCTGCATGCCGTTGACGCCAGGCATTAGCACATCCAACAGAAGCAAATCATAATCCCTGTTGTCCATGGAGGTTAAAAGTTCTGTAGCATTCTGAAAGCTCACATAAGAAAATTCCGCCTTCCGATCATGCCTATACGACTCCAGCAAAGAAGCAATCTGCAGCAAGTCCTGATTATCATCGTCACAAATAGCAATCTTCAGCTACTCCGCCTCCTCGCTTAATAAAACATGTAAGTATTTTACTATAAAATTTGGCTTTCTTCAACCATTCCGACAACCGTTCAGGTCAAAATCCACTACCGTTCGGGCTAAAAACAGTTATTGGGGCGATTTTCATGCTATCCTGTCGTTAAATAGAATATGAGAGGTGTGACGTCTTGTGCCTACTTTAATAGTTTACTTTATTACGGGCGTCTGTGTAACGTCATTTGTGACCATCTGGTTTAGAACAGCCTATGCAGAGCTGTCGGCAAAACGAAACTGCCTTGCCGATCTTGAGGAGCAACTGCTTCTGCACGAGGGTCTGTACGTCCGAACGATGGACGGACCCGACGAGCGATTATCCGCCGGAATGCTGGAAACCAGCCGGATGCTCTGCTGTGAGGCAGCCAAAAGCTATAACCTAATCCTGCACAAACCTGTGAACCGCATCCCGGCCCTGCTGATGGGCTTTCGGGTACTGGAAGCAACAACTACAACTGCGGCTTTATCTTTGAAAAAGTAAAGTAAAGACTGAGTATATGAAATAATAAAAGTTTTTCTGAGGAGGAATACGAACATGAGAAAAAAACTATTGAGCATGCTTCTTGCGCTATGCATGGTGTTCACCCTGCTGCCGATGACAGCTTCAGCGGCGGCCAGCACTTTGGAAATTGGCAGCGGTACATATGCTTTGGATGAAACCGGATTAAACGCTGCAATCTCTGCAGCCAACGACGGGGATACTATCAGTTTTACGGGCAGCGGCACAATCGCACTAACCAATGATATCCTTATTAACAAATCGATCACATTGGATTTGAACGGAAATATAATCAATTTTACAGGCGAAAATATACTTGAACTTTCCCAAGTCCCTTCGGTTTCAGTGAGCATACAAGGGCCTGGCACCATTACAATGAATAGATTCATAAGCATACCTAGCAGTTCAACGCTGACTGTGAATGGAGGCGCTGTTATTGAAGGGAATAGAACTTGGTATGTGTTGGAAAATCGTGGCACTGTCTCTATGACGGGCGGCACCCTAAAGCAAACGGGGACGGGTTTCGTCCTTCTAAATACCGCATCCGGAGTTGCAACCTTTGATAATGCTAGTATTGAGGGTAAAAATTCAAACGGTGCGTTGATATGGAATGCTGAAAGTAGCACTCTTACCCTAAACAGCTGTACAACAAGAAATATCTATTCGGGTACAGGGTCATGGGCAACAATGGGAAGCATCATCTATATTACTCATACGAGTACTGTGAACCTGATTGGCGGCGCCGTCACAGGTCCGACAGGGTCATCAGCGCCCACAGTTGTAGTAGCCAGCGGCACCACGTTTACTAATAATGGTGCGACAATCACAAACGGGTATGTGAAAAAACTCGGCGACCTCACCGTGTCCGTTTCTTCCGGAATCAACATAGTAACACTTGCATCCCAAACACCGGAAACGGGCGTCACCTATTATTACAAGACGACTGCGACGGACGATACAGCGCATAAGCCTGCATCAGATGGGTCTGCTGATTTCATCTCAACGGGCTGGACAGCTTTCAGTACCAACACGGATATCCCGGCGAGCGTCACTGCCGCGGTGTATGTTCAGGTAGTGAAGGTGGGCAACAGCGAGCAAAAGATATGCGGTTGGGGACAGGGCAGCGCCATCCCGACGATTACAGTTCCGATATCAAACTTTACAAAGACATCCCAAACAACTACAACCGCAGCCTTTAGTTGGACAGCAGCAACAGGTGCAACGAGTGTGAAGGTACAGCAATCCTTGCATGGTGCAAATACATGGTTTGATGCAACCACAGGAGCAATTGCAAACGATGCAACGACAGCAACAGTAACAGGTTTAACTGCAGCAACAGCATATGACTTCAAGTTGGTAGTAACTGGCGGCGAAAACGCAGGCGATTCAAATACAGTAACTGTCGCAACAGATACAGCGCCCCCTTCTGGCGGAGGCAGTGGCATCTATACCCCACCTGCTCCTGTCACTAAAATCGACAACGGTGGCAGTACGACCGGTTCTAACCTTGGCCAGCTGGTTTCCGGCGGGAAAACCCTGACAGTGGAGGACAGCAAGGGCGCAAAGCTGGTGTTTGACACCGAAGCTCTCAAGGGTATCATCGTTCAAACCTCGAGTGATATCAAAGTGGAAATGAAGAACGTTTCTCCCGCACATCAGGAGAACCTCCCAGGCAAGCAGGTATTCTCACTGACGGTTTCCTCAGGCGGCAGCACAATCACGAATTTCGGCGGTTCAGTCACCGTTACGCTGCCCTATACTCTTAAGAGCGGAGAAACAGCACAGGACGTAACTGTATGGTATCTTGCAAGCGACGGCACCATGACCGAGATTCCCTGCACCTATGACCCTGCAACAGGGCTTGCAACCTTTACGGTTACTCATTTCTCCCTGTATGTTGTGGGCGTGGATACTTCATGGGTTAACCCCTTCTCTGATGTGAGGATGAGCGACTGGTTTTACGGAGCAGTTGAGTTCGTTTCACGTAATGGTATAATGAATGGGATTGGCGGAACCGCTTTCAGCCCTTCTACAACCATCACGCGCGATATGCTGGTAAGCATTCTCTGGCGGATGGAAAACGAGCCGGCAGCCACAAAAACCGTGACCTTCACCGACGTCACAGACGGCAAGTGGTACGCAAAAGCAGTGGCCTGGGCGGCGGCAAATAATATCGTAGCCGGCTATGACGGCAAGTTCGACACCGGCGGCACGCTCACCCGTGAGCAGCTGACAGCAATTCTCTATCGCTACGCCACATACAAAAGCTATGATATGAGCGCAAAAGACACCCTCTCCGCTTATACAGACAAACCATCTACTTGGGCGCTTTCCAGCGTGAGTTGGGCCGTAGCCGAGGGTCTTATAAAAGGCAGCGGCGGTAGACTTGATCCGAAGGGCGGCGCTACCCGTGCACAAGTAGCAAGCATATTGCAAAGATTCATTGAAAACATGGTAAAGTAAATAACATAAAAGCAACTGTTATGAACGCTACGCAACAAGGGCTTCGGGATATTCCCGAAGCCCTTGAGCTTTACCTTTATAACAACCAAAAGCAAACACCATTTACACTTATATCCATTTTTAATCAGCCTTAAATACATTCTTAATCAATATAGAAATCGACCCGTCTGGATTATTTATAAACTCTATCTTATCCTTATCCGAATAAAAATCCACCGGAAGATTGATCTCAATTCCAGAGTCTGTAGTTATTTTCTGAGTCCTGAATTTTCTGTTGTAGATTTTCTCAGTAACCGGAATTGTATCCTTGAGACCTGTTTTACTAATTTCACTCATGTATTCGTCCTTTAACTCAGGGTTGTTTCCGAATACTGTATGAGCTATTTTCGGTACATTTATAACCTCAGATTCTTCAATGCTTTCCATTACTGCCTTTTTTATCTCAACCTTCTTATTTATATCATCCTCGAAGTATTTCTTGTTAAACTTTTCTGTTGCTTTATTAAACATTTTAACTCTTTCACTAACTGAGGCCTGACTTGAGCATTCAAGAAACAGTTGAGAGAAATAGTACATGTTTTCACCGTTTATTTCACACTTTTTTTCTATAACCTTAACACTGAAATCATTAAGGTTTATAATAGCACATTCGTCAATCTTCTGATTCTCATTAGGCAAAGTAGTATTCTGTTTAATAATAGTATTAACCTTTCTGCTGCCGTCATTTTCAACATAGTGTATATAGGAACTTTTATAATTAAATTTCAGGACAGCTAAATATAATACCCTGTCCGCTTCAAAAGCACAAAAGAACAAATCTGAAGGTAATATATCAACATGCTTTTTCATTAACTCAAACAATTTTAATGCCATTGTCTGAGTTGCTGGTATAAATTGATTGCTGTCAGAAGCAAGATTCTCAAGCAGCCTTTTTACTGAACTATTACTGTCTGTGAAGTGTGCTGTTCTTAGGTTGTCGTCACCAAAAATCTTTTCTATATGCTTTTCGATGAATTCTGTTATATCTTCCCCCTGCACATGTTCCTCCTCAGATATAACAGGCATTTGAAGGTTACTGTCAAGTATATGCATTATCATTTTTTTTATTGATATTTCACTCATTTTTGTGCCTCACTTTAATATTGTTAAAAACTATTTCCTGCCTTTAACATTATAATTATTCGGAATCTTTTAAGCAAGAAAAACTATGATTGAGGTTAGTCTTATGTAAACTTAATTGATTATTCTGAATAAAATATATCATGAGGTGACATTTATGTTTTTTATAGAGATTGATACACATAAGCATGTTCTAAAGCTTTATAACAACAGGACTCTTGTAAGACAATATCCTGTTGCTGTAGGCAAACCATCTACACCTACCCCTCTCGGTAAATGGACCATCTCCTACAAAGGTTTATGGGGAGCGCAGTATGGCGGGCATTTCATGAGATTAAGCATTCCATGGGGTATATATGGCATTCACGGGACTGATAAGCCGTGGTCTGTTGGTCTTGCGGTAAGCCACGGCTGTATCCGGATGTATAGTAACGATGCTGCGGAATTATATAATATGGTCCCAATAGGGACTATAGTGTACATCTACTGATATCTGAAGATTATATATTTTATTTGATATTATCAAGGGATTCATCATACTTCCACGTTAATCCATAGTCATTAGTCACAATATAAATACTTCCTGCATAGCTTGCATCTTTGTAAAGCTGAATTTCAATACGCCCTTCGGTATTAAGAAACTGTGGTGACAGAGGAGTCTTACAATAATCTTTGTACTTTGTCGGAAGCTTTACATCAAGCATTGTCCAGTTTTTACCCCTGTCTTTTGTCCAACAAATATCAGCAGTGAAATCCGAATACCTGTATGTAATAAAGCCTATATCAGTAGTTGAAAAGCCTGCACCAGTTAAAACTGCATGGTAGACATCCTTATCAGGAATTTCATGCCACGTTTCCCCTCCATCGTCTGTCTGGTAAACATAGTGCTGCTGCATACCTGCCCCGATAGATCCAGTCAAAACAAGCCAACCATTTTTATCCGAAGTAAAGCCTATATACTTATGATCAACCCAATTATTATTTTTTAAGATATATGTATTCCAGGACTTACCCATATCATCGCTGACCATTATATATGTCTCCGATGAAGAGCCATAAGCTATAGCAGTCTTTTCTTTAGATATAAATATTCCGCTGATATGTTCCTGGTCATAAAAAGCAAAAGGAACAGAGACCGTATTTAGACCGTTGTCATATGATATAGTAAGTTTTTGATTTTTTAATTTACAGAAATTATTTGAACCAAGTGGTGATGTAATATTTATAGAACCTACATCCGAAGAATCCGATATTTCAAGAGGTTTTATATTTTGTTCGGAATAAGCATTAGTTATTACTCTTACACTATTTGTGTTTTCTTTTGAAGAACATCCTGCAAAGAAAATTATAAATAATATTATGATGAAAAAATGTAGTTTCTTCATTATTTTTTACCTCATTTTTTATTTAAAAATCTTCACCTTTAAACCTGACAAAAAAATATGGTATTGCATCTGTGTTTTCCCCAACAGGCAGCTTTGATATTTTTATCAGATACCTTTTGGCTGTGTCTTTCAATGTGACAACAAGATTTAACTTTTTATCCTTTCTAGCTATTTCGTATGTAGATATATATGGATTATCTTTTATAGTTACTTTGTTTTTACTATTTAGACCTTCACCCAATTTATCAGTTGCTATTTCTAAAGTAATCTGGTTTTTGTCCTTGTTATATGAGGTTTTTACAGGCGGTATATCTGTTGAAGCGGCATAAAACATGCCATTATCATCTTTGGATGGTTTGAACATGACCTCAAAACCGTCATATGTTATATTCAGGCCAGCTAGTACACTGCCATCCTTTGTACCTGCTTCGACAGACTCTTCCAGGTTATAATATCTATCTTCAATTATCCTGGTAAAAGTAGACCATGTGTCTATGTCGCTCTCAATTCTGAAGCAGTTAATATAAAACGGGAACATTTTAAAGGAATCCGTACTATTTTTCCCTGTTGCCTTAAAAATAAAATAATTCTCATTTTCTATCTTTTCCAGTGTGACATATTCCGGAATCGTTGGCAGAGTATCCACTTGCCCGGTTTTAAGATTATATAATCTGAATATATTGCACTTATCTTTTTCCTGAGCTTCTATAAGAACATAATCAGGTTCTATTTTATGTATGCTTTTAATTTCATCTTGAGCATAAAACTTTTTAATATCATCAAGTGTAAAATAAGGTGTCTGAATGCTTTTTAAGGTTTTATTATTAATTTCCTCTGTATGGTGTTTATCAGGATTTGTTGAAGCAAAAGCTTGATCAGTATTAGCAGACTTACCGCAGCCGGTAAAACTTAATACTAGAGAAAAACATAATAAAATGATTATATTCCTTTTCATAATAAATAATTCCTCCAATAAATTTCATTGTTAATTACTGGACGAAAAAGTGATCGAATATGTTTCTGAGTTTTATTAGAATTAATAAGGTATTACTTTCCCGTTACTGTCATACCCAATTACCATCCTGGGTGAATTCTGGCTTTCGTATGAAAACTTCCAGGAAAAAAGAAACATATTATCATAAAAAGTAGTTGTAGACAAAACCTTACCATCTGCAAGCAGCACATCAATTTTCTTTATGTTTGGATTATTAACAACTCCATAAATTACACCTAATGCATTTGAATAATCTGACTTATATGAAATAGCCTTAGTTTTATCATATTCAAAAATATAAGTGCCACTTAGTCCCCATAAAAAAAGGAATTTTCTGGGTATAATGCCACATGTAACCCATTTATCATACTTACATAACATAAGTTTACCATCACTATAATTTTCTGTATGTACAACCTTTGATGGTCCATAGTGCATAATACGCTCAATATCCTTGTGAGAGGACAAAGGTCTTAAATAAAGGTTCTGAACATAGCAAAACAAAACAAACAATACACCTAATACAATAATATTTATTAATATTCGTCTTGGTCTCTTCATCTATCTCACCTGTTTTAAAGGTATTTCAACCCTATACTTTCTGTTATATAAATCATAATTAAATATCAGGTATTCTGCATTTTTATTTATATCTTCAAGAGTTATCATGCATGAATTCGGGGTCGATGATATTCTATTGATCTTGCAGATTTTACCCAAGCTATCATTTATTAAAAAAGCCTTGCCATTGAAATTGCAAATACCTTTGCGTAATCTTTTGTCATTATACTTCCAGAGGATACTTATGTTATCATTTTTCTCATATATAACTTTTGTAAATGTAAGCTGCGAATCGTCAAGTTTTATAGTCTTATTAATATCAAGGCTGTAAGATATATTCTCTTTGGGAATTAAATCAACAAGATCATGCGGTCCCACAATAATGTCAATTATTAAAGGATAAATAACATAATATAAACTAAGAATAACTGCAATTATTGTAATAACATTAGACACCTTCCATACCCAGCCAATTACGGGATTATGCTGTTTGTTAAGGGCCTTTCCTATTTCCTTTGAATCACCCATATCTGCAATAGCCATTTTTTCTGCTGTTTCGGAATCATACCCATTTTGTATATAGAAATCTATTTTATCTTCTAGATGTGCTTCAAGTTCTGTTCGGATTTTTTTCTTGTCGAAAGGGAATTTAATATAAGACATGACTTCATTAATGAATTTAAAACGCTTAAGCGAAGGCATTTGAACCACCGCCTATAACTTTATGCACAGACGTTGAAAAAGTCTGCCACTTTTCTTTTTCCTCTGCAAGCTTTTTTTTGCCTTTGGATGTAATTTTATAGTATTTACGTTCCTTACCATTATCGCCTGAATTCATGTATGATTTAACAAAGCTGTTGTTTTCAAGCTTGTGCAAAACCGGATACAAGGTTCCTTCCTTGAACTGGAATACCTTTTCCGAACGCTTTTCCAATTCTTTTATTATTTCATATCCATACATATCGGTTTCTTCAAGCAGAGAAAGTACCAGTAACAGAGTGCTTCCGCCCAACAAGCCCTTATCTATTTCCATAAAAGCCTCCTAAAAAAACAATACCTCGATGCTCTAAGTATATTATACATAGGTCATCAAGGTATGTCAATATTATCCTTTTAAGTTAAAATGTAATCTCTACATTATATCCTCAAGTGTCTGCTTCTGGTAGTCATAGTTTATAAACTTTCTAAAATGCTTGTTAAGTGTAAGCGGTACATCTACAAGAAATACAATTACCAAGCTAACTGTCATTACAATTCTTATAGGGAAAATTCCACCCAGAATTCCACCCAATGCCATCGCAAATGGAGTAAGACCCTGAGTAAGCATATTCAGTAAAGATAATATCTTCCCCCTCATTTCGGGCGGTGTTGTAATTTGGATGGTTGACATTATAAAAACATTAATAATAGCATTTGTAAAACCTCCAATAATCAATACAGGTATCATTAACCCAAATAATTTCATATTGGCAAAAGCTATAATTGAAAAATCCATTAATATGTTTGAAATGACAAAAACCCTAAACCTTTTGGATGGAGGAACTTTAAGAACAGACATTAAAATGAAGCCAAGCATAGCACCTCCCATAAAACAGGCCATTGCAACACCATATTTGCCTGCTCCAAGTTCTTCTGTCTTTTGGAATAAAGGCATCAAAAGTATGATCACTATGTTAAAGAAAAAGTTCATAATTGCTGCAATTATCAATATGTATCTCAGGCCCCTTAAGCGCCAAATGAATGAAAACCCTTCCTTCATATCACTTAAGAAATGCTGTTCGCTTTTTCTTTTTACTTGAGGAATCTTGATAAAAAATACTAAAATGCCAGAAAACAGATATGATAAACCATTAAAAAGAAACATAAAAGGTGCACCGATTGCCTGAAACAAAAAGCCACCCGAAGAATTTCCTATAAGGCTTGAACCGGTTGTAGCCATTGAGAATACAGAATTTGCTCCTTCGATTTTGGATTTTGGAACCATGTCCGGTATGGAGGAATTTATTGAAGGCCTGAAAAATGCTCCACAGGTACTTTCAATAATACCAGTTACAAAAACCATCCAAATTTCAATGAAGCCACTAAAAGCTGCAATTGCAATAAATACTATAGATATACCTCTTATAATGTCAGCTGTTATTATAATTCTTTTACGATTCCACCTGTCCACAATTACGCCTGCAAACGGGGATATAATAATACCGGGCAGCATTGATACTGCCATCAGTGTTCCCATTAATGCTGTAGACCCGGTAACTGAAAGAACCCAGAAACCAAGTGCTATGCTGTATATTGCATCACCCAAGGTTGATACAAGCTGTCCCTGCCAGAGTACAAGGAAATTAGTAGTCCATAGTTTTTCCTTTTCATTATTTTCAATAATATTTTCGGTATTTTTTTCAGTAAGGCTTTCTGTCATACTTCCCCCTGTAATAAATAATTTGCGCTGAATTTTAGTATTGTTATCCATAATACCATAAATATCTAGGTATTGAAACAAAAAAGAACCTATCTTAAACAAATTCCTGAAACAAATGTATTTTTTGTAAGCCCTAAAAATCACTGAATCAATTTGATTCAAAATTATTTTTCAGATCATTTCTCTCTTTTCCCGCTTCCCCTGCGGTGGAATTACCCGCTTGAGAATCAATTATTTCTATAAAATAACTCTTTAATATATCAATAAACATTTTATTATCCTGTAAGCCGTTAATTGTATACTTTATATATTCCAGGGCTTTTGTCCGTCAAGCCAGCCGTTTGCCTGCCAATGCTGCTTATCCCTGAATAATACATCCTCCGGTTTATATTTCTTAACCATATTCCTAATTAGAGGGACCATAATTCTTGTTTGAAGCCTTGCTCCAGGTTTTGAGGCTTTCTTAAGCGAATTTGCAAACTGTATCGCTTTCTTTTCAAGGCCCGCTTCCAGCTTCTTTTTTTTCTTTTCAGGCACATCCTTCCAAAACGCAGCTGTTACAGGCATTCCAAATCCGTATACCTTCCTTACGCACCAGTACCTCGGACTTTTCTTAAGCGTTTTAACACTTGTATGTACACCCGCTCCTGCTGTAACAGAAATTGCCATTACAACTTTGCTGAACATTTCCTTTTGTGGCCTATGCGGTACCCACATATAGCAAAGATGGTCAAATAAAGCTTTTACCGAGGATGCAGCATCACAGGCATAAGTCGGACTAGAGATAATTATTCCGTCACTTTCAAGCATTGCTTTTGCTATTGGTTGTACACTTGCTGCATGAGGGCACTTGTCTTCTCCCTTTATCAGACAGTTAAAACATCCAAGACAAATATGAGACATATCCTTCGGAAGAACAAACTCTATAAATTCAGTTTGAGTATGCTTTTGGAGTGCTGTTTTAAATAGCTGAACACAGTTATAGGTAGATTCTTTTCTCTGATTGCCGTAGATTACACAAATTTTCATGTTGCCACCCCATAAACCAAATTGTTATTACATTTTATATAGAGCTTATTTCTTTAATCTTTGCATGAAATTTTCGATCAGAGCATAAAGTTTCTCACAGGACTTATTATTATAGCTTGAACCATATGGATCTGCGAAGCCATGTTCACCCTCAAGAATATGTGTTTCAATGTTTTTATCTTTAAGAATCCGGGTTAAGCTGCCAACATCAAAAGAGCTTTCATGGGTAGGAAAAGCAAGCATCACAGGGCATTTTGGTATTACATTGGCATAATTTCTGATTCTCGAACCGTATACACCGATTATGCCGCTGAAAAGATCATTTAAACCGCTGCAAAGCCATGCAACAGTAGCCCCTACACTAAAGCCTAAAATAAAGATGTTGCTATAGTTGCTTTTATTCTCTAATATGAGCTTATTAACCTTGCATAAACCTGACTGAAACCCTACATTATCTATAAAATTTCTGTATGCATTTTCCTGCTCGGCGTATTCAAAAGTACCGTTTTTTCCAGTAAGATCCGGGCATATAACATCATATCCATTCTGTGAAAAATGTTTGCATACTTCTTCAATATGCCTGTTTATGCCGTATATTTCATGAAGTACTATAATCAGCGTATCATGACCTTTTATGTCTGAAAACATCATTTTCTCCAATTATTATCAGATTATGATTTCTTCCTCAACGGATTCGGTTATAATAATATTTTTCAGACCTGCTTTTTGTATCGCATTTTTCATGTCATCGGTACTTACAGTCCAGTCACAATTAAGCAGGTGGTTTCCTATTATTTGTTTGGGCATTAACTTGTCCTGAAGGTTTTTAAGTTCAGGAATGTGCATTTGTGCACCATCAGAACTGCTCATCCGACCCTTTACAACATCCTTATAAACCAGACTGTATACCAATGCATCAACACCGTAAATTTCAGGGTCCTCCCATGCAAATGTATGACTATCGCCGGTAAAGTATATTTTTTTGCCCATGTATTTAATCAGAAAGCTGATATGGTCCGGTTCCCAATCTATAAAATGTTTAGTCTGATAAACCTTTATAAATAAATTCTCTATTTGAATCTCAGTTGGATCATTTGTATGTGCAGGATAGATTATTTTTAAAGAATCAGGGTTAAGCCCTGTATTCGCAAGCAACGGATATGCGATACTTGGAGGCCCGATGATAAAGTTATTGTTATAAGATTCAAATAATTCTTTCTTTCCAAAATGATCATCATCTGCATGTGTAAATAGAATAATATCATTTCTATTTAGTTTACAAGCTGGAATAAATTTGTTAAAGGCGTCTATATATACGCACTTATCGGCGAATTCAAACTTTGCACCACCGATACCCAAAAGATTTATTTTAATTGATTCCACTTTTTATCTCCCTAGAAATTTTTATTTTTGATTTATTTTATTTGATAATTAAACCTCTGACATGGATATCCGAATTCCATAATCAATTCTGCCTCGTTAAAACCAATGCTTTTATAAAATAACCTTGCTGACTCTCCAAGCTTGTCCCCTTCTCTGTATGTAACTACAAAAATTTCAGTACCCTTCGGAAATTGTTTGTACATGGCCTCAATAAGTGCCCTTGCAATACCAAGTTTTCTGAAATCAGGATGGACAGCTAAAAAGCCTATTTGTTTATCTTCTTTTGAAAAAAGCAATACCCCTGCAATATTACCATTAATTTTAGCTACCAAAGCACAGCGTTTTATTATGCAGTCGCTAAGAATTGCTTCATATTCAGCATAATCAAGCCCCGGAAAATAATCCTCTACAGCCTTTACAAGTTCCAACCATTGTGGAATATCCTTTTCCTCAGCAAATCCAATATATAAATTCTCCATTTAAGTTCCTCCTTTCATTATGACATTTTTTATTCTTTCAACTATGCTTTCGATATCCACACCAGAGCAGTTTACAATTACATCACAATACTTTTCATATAATGGTGTTCTCTGAACGAACACGTCTGAAAGCTGTTGACCCTTTTCAATGACAATTCCTCTGGTTTTAATATTGTTAATTCTACTTACAACTTCTTCACAAGTCAACTTAAGATAGATTATTTTTCCAAGTTTTTTAAGGTGCTCCATGGAAACGGGACTGTATACTACGCTTCCTCCGGTAGCAATTACAGAGTTATTACACTCAAGTGAAAGAATACTCTCTTCCTCTTTCCTTAGAAAGCTGTCTATTCCTTTATTGTTGATCATATCCTGCAGCAAAGTGTTATATCTTTCCTGTATAATTAAATCAGTATCAATAAAATTCATTCCAATTGTTTTTGCCAGTATAACGCCGACAGTACTTTTACCAGCACCCGGCATACCTATCAGGATAATGTTGTTCATAATTGTTCCTTTCCGAGATGTCTTTCTTTTATAACCACTATGACCTTATAAGCACAGAAGCCAAGCAGTGCTCCCGCTACATTAAGTATCACATCATCAACGTCAGTGCTTCCGAGGTCAAAAACAAACTGTAATATTTCAATAACCAAGCTTGCAGAAATTGAAACAATAAATATATTAAGGGCTTTTCTGCATTTCTTTATTATTAATGGAAGCAGAAAACCCATCGGTGCAAAAGCAATAATGTTCCCTAAAAGGTTTTCGGCGGCTATTCTAAAGCTTTCCTGACCGCCTAAATAAATCAGAATAGTATTAAATGGTATAAAGTTAATACTGGCAAGTCTTTGTTTAAAACTGAGCTCGTTATTAACCTCTGCAATTGCAAATGCCATTCCATCCTTTAATAGGACCTTTTGTACAAGTACCACCAGATAAAGCAGAAATACTAAAAAGAAAATCAGTTTTATTGTTTTTTCAAATGGCAGCTTTTTAAACATTTCTTTCTCCCTTGAAAGCCTCATTATTCTCAATTATTGACAAGGACCTTTGTATCTCTTCCCTTATTACCGTTTCCTGCTCATGAGTGTACATTTTGTTCAAAGCCTCAATACTTTCATTACATCTGAATGCAGACATACACCTTGCTGTTTTCCAGCGTAATACAGCATCTGAATGATCCTTGTTCATACAGTTTAATAATAAATTAATAACAGTATGCTCTTCAGTAATATCATTGTAGAAACACATATATCCTATTGCATCTATTGCCTCATATTTTTTTTGAATGTCTTGATGTCCCAGAACAGATAATAAAACCTTTAGTACAGAAATATTCATTCTACCCATTGTCCTGGCAATTATATCTCTAGGAAGTGGATAGCAAACCTTTTTTGACACCTTCCCAGGTTGCAATTTATGCTGATTGTCACCTATTTCGCCTAAATAGTATATCATTAATTCGGCAACCCTCTCGTCACCTTTTTCAAGTGTATTGCATATTTCCAACCTTGTATAAAGGCTTTTTTCTTTTTCCAGCAGCTTTAACATGACAGCAGTAGTTTCACTGTTAAGGTCATGGGAAAGTATTCTTACTGCAATACTTCTTTTATATGCTTCTCTGGAATTCATCATGTCCAAAAGTTCACTGCTTGTCCTACCTTTGTATTCCGATATATCCATGTCATCTATATAGCCGCGTTTTCTCAAAGCTTCGGTACTGCTTTTCATAGTTAATTATCCTTTAAGTATCTGTGATAATAATATGTTATCACATGGGTTAAATAAATGTAAATTAATCCAGTTCTGAAATGAAAACCAATTCAATACCCCTGCTCTCAAAATCGGGCAGCATTTCACTGATTGCTTCGGCTGTAGCCTTTCCGCCTTCAATACCAACGTGGCCGATTGCAACGGCTTTGCCATATTTTAAAGCAACATCCCCAGCTTCTCTTAACCTGTTTATAATAAAGGATTTGGGCTGCTGACCATCTAGAAAGACATCCCGTTCATAACATTGTACATTCTTTTCCGCTGCAATTTTCTTTGCTATTGGGTGACTTGCAGTCCTACTGTCAACGAAGTATAACCTTCTCTCCCTGATAACATCCATTAATGCGGATATAATAATTTCATCGCTGCTTGCCTTAGAACCCATGTGTATATTTGCACCTGCAGCAAAGGGAATACTATCAAAAGCATCTCTTGCAATCTTACGGACCTCATCTCCGTTCATTCCTGCAAGGATGGGTCTTGGTCCGAGCCAGCTCCTTTTACCGTAATTAGGCTCCATTGACATATGAATAATAACCTCATATCCCTTATCATAAGCGCTTTGGGCATCCTCTTCAGAATGGTCCAGGAAAGGCATTACGGCAAAGGTAATATGCTTATTAATAGACATCATTTCCTTTACTCCGTCTCTTCCCGACCCAAAATCATCAATAATTATTGCCAGCTTGGCCTTTTCTCCGGGCTGTCTTGGTTGCCCAGAAATGGATGCACTCCTTTGGTGGCTACTGCTTACTAAAACAAGAATAATGCAGACAATGGTTACTATTAGTGTCAAAAGTGCCAGTGACAAGCGGATAAGAATTTTTTTAGAGAACACCATCAAGAATTTATTATTCATAATTTAACCCCATAAATAATTTATGTCATATTACTTTGAAATAAATACATTATCATACTTATATAAATACTGTTCTATCCCATACCCAATAGATAAAGCAAGTTGCTGTGTAAATTCGTCTGTAGTCAACAACTTACGTTCATCACTATTTGAAATAAAAGCTGTTTCGACCAATGCACCAGGTACGGAAGAATTTTCCAGAATGTAATATCTAGCTTCTTGAGGATCGTGTATTGTACGCTTCTGCCCATTAATCTCCATAGAATTAAGTGGTCTTTGAAGACTATACGCAAAATTTCTGTTATTGGATAACTTATTGCTGTAAAAAACTATAGAACCGTTAGTGGACGGTTTTTTTAGATTACAGTTAACATGAATGCTGACAAACAAATGTGCATTACTATTATTTATTATCTTTGTTCTTGCGTTAAGATCTCTTTGATGCCTGCTTTGGCTGGTATTATCAAGACTGTCCAGTGATACATCTTCTTCTCTGGTCATTATTACCTTGTAATTTTTTTGCACTAAATATGTTTTTAATTTTTTTGCGATACACAGGTTAACTTCTTTTTCAGATAAATCATTAACAGTTGCTCCTCCATCTACTCCTCCATGTCCGGGATCAATAACAATTGTAATATTACTTGGATCCACGGTAATATCGGTTGTATGGTTTGACACGCCAAAAAACAAAAAAAACAAAAGTATCAGAAGTAATTTTGTTGCTAAGAGTACACAGGCAAGCTTTTTTTTATTTACTACAATCAGTCTTATTTTTTTCATAACAATACCGGCAATTCGTTGTTCCCTTTATTCTTATTCAATAAAAAGGCTAATTATGAAGCATGAAAAAGTACAAATTAAAAGACCTGCTTTTAAGCAAGTCTTTTAAACAAAACATATTTTAGCCTTATTTCCCCATTCCATCTGTTTTGACTACCAGCCAGTTATTAGTCCCATAATTGTTAAACTTCCTAATGGTTATGCTTTCTGCACTGTTTGTTTTTGAACCAGTCGAGTCAGTCCAGACATACTTGATTTCATATATTGCAGTATCAGCCTCAGTAGTCGGTTTCTCAGTAATTTCATAGCTGTCCACCCATGGGCTTGATGCCCCAATAACCCAATTCCACGCTTTATAGTCGTTATATAGCTTTTGTTTTAATTCAGGAGACAATATTGCATACTGAAGTGCCCCATTCCTTGTTTTTGCTGATTCAGCCCACAGCTTGGCTGCAGTATACTTATCAGTTGGAATCAAAGCCCTTTCAAGCTGTTCTGCTCTTATTCTTCCGGCATTTGTAATATCAACCGACTGGCTTTTGCTATTCCAGTAAACATTAGCACCTAATTCTTCTGCAATTTGCCTTACAGGTCCGGTTATTCCTCCTTTTGTATTTTGAAGAGGAATAGTTGTCTTAACCTCATTTCCGTCTATTTTCAGCCTAATGATACCGGCTGCGAAAACAGAACCTACAGTAAGTACAGTAGCAAGTACAACTGTACCGGTAAATACTAAAAATCTCTTGTTCATATGAACGCCTCCTGATGAATTGTTTTTCAATGCATTGGACGAAGCAGCTTCAAAATTGTTTCACGATTTTTAGTATACCCGTCTTATGCTGAAATCCACAGCAAGAATGTTTTCCTTTTTAAACAGCCTCGGCTGGTGGCGCATATAACAAAAAGCCAGTACTTCACTTTCTCTTATTTCAAGGACTTTTATATTTCTTCGTGTTATTACATTATCCTTTAAATAAATAATAGTAATCGGTTCACCTTTATCAAGAGATGTTTTTAAAATATGTTCGTTCAACCATATCACCTCTGGATAATATTATACCACTGTGGTATTATAATATCAAACATATGTTCGGGGTGCTGGTATGGTATTTTTTGATCATCAATTTGCAAAAGCTGATGCTGAAAAGAAGGTGAGCAGTATGGGAAAAACCTATGTGGAATGTATTGTACGCTTTGACTGTGACGGAATCATGAAGCCGCTAAAAATAAAATTCCATAATGAATTATATGAAATAGACAGGGTAACACTTGTAAATGAAGCACGCTGCGGTGCAGACCTCAAATACAGGGTGAACATACTTGGTAAGATAACAAACCTTTTCTTTGAGGCAGGACGCTGGTGGGTAATGGAGAAATAAACAAAATTACGACAATTTTTTATAAATTTATTGCACCATACAGATTAATAGTATAAAGTATTTACATATAGAAAGGAGTGTACGGTATGAAAAAAATAAATGCTTCAGATATACTTTTTCTTATCTTCTCGGTAATTTTTCTGTTAACACTTGTATTCAAGGATTCAACACTTTTTCAGTACATAGGAATAGGAATTATGGCTCTCTGGCTTATTCTCTTTGTATCTAAACTGCTTGTTATAGTTAAAGCAGATAAAGAATAAGTGGTTTAATAATTTAAACCACTTAATTTTTTGAATTAATTATTAACATTTTGTATAAAAGAATGTCTTTATGGATTTGAAATTGTATTTAGCTGAAAAAATAATCTGTTCAGTACTTCCTACAAACAAAATACCCTTATCATTGAGCGATCTGTTAAACCTCTCATATATCTTTTCCTTTGCCTCTTCTGTAAAATATATCAGAACATTCCTGCACACAATAAGGTCAAATCCGCTGGGATAATCATTTTTCAAGAGGTCATGCTGATGAAAATCAATGCATTTCTTAATTTTATCCGAAACCTTATATACATCGTTGTTTACTTTAGTGAAATGCTTCTGTTTATATTCTTCCGGCAGACTTTCAAGGCTTTTGGAGCTATAAACTCCTTCCTTGGCCTTTTCCATTGCTTGTTTATCAATATCAGTCGCATAAATCTTGACAGACTCTATAGGCATGTATTTACTTAAAATCATGGCTAGTGTATATGGTTCGTCACCTGTGGAGCAGGCAGCACTCCAAATACGAGGTGTTTTGGTTTTTTGGAATAGCATTGGCAAAACTTCAGTCTCTAAGATTTTCCACTGCTCAGGGTTTCTATAAAACTCCGAAACATTTATTGTGAGATAATTTATAAATTCATTGTATAATACACTGTTTGACTTTAAGGCAGGCACATAATCCTGAAAGCTCTGGTAATTATTTTTCTTTATAAGCGCTTCTATACGCCTTTTCATTTGCTTTTCCTTGTAGGCATTAAGATCAATTCCGCTAAGCTTTAATATTTCGCTTTTGAAGCCCTCATAATCCATCATGTCTGCTGTTCCCCTTTTGTAAAATAATTAAAACGGTGTAGCTGAAAAAAATTATTTCTTTAAATTTTATCATAGGAATGTTTCAAAATAAAGAAGAATAATAGTATATTTTGTTACTTTTTATATTACCATATTCCTGTTATTTGAAACAAAAAAGAGGAACATATAATGCTCCTCTTTAAAAGCCCGAATTAGTATTACTCTTTATTTGCAATATCTCCCAAAGTAACACCCATATCTTCCTTGTGTTCGGTTGGTACAGCTTCCTCGGAGTTTTCATTGGCTGAACCCTTATCCTCAGCTATTTCCTTAGGTACAAGCTCTTTAATGCTTAAAGCAATTTTCTTTGCTTCAACATTAACTTCAATGATTTTTGCTTCTACTTCCTGCCCAACTTTAAGAACATCTGAAGGCTTTGCAATTCTTGCATGTGCAATATTTGATATATGAACAAGTCCGTCTACTCCGCTGTCAAGCTCAATGAATGCGCCGAAAGGAACGAGTCTTGCAACTTTACCTTTTACAACTTCACCAACCTTGTATTTTTCTTCAGCATTGAACCATGGATCGTCCTTTGTCTTTCTGTATCCAAGTGATATTCTCTTTTTGTCCTTATCAGCTTCAAGTACTGTTACCTCAACGCTATCGCCGATTTTTAGCACATCTGATGGATGCTTAATCTTTGTCCATGATAATTCTGATACATGGATAAGTCCATCAACACCGCCAATATCAACAAATGCACCAAAATCTGTCAAGCTTTTAACTGTTCCTGTGTACTTCTTTCCAACCTCTATATTATCCCATACATTACTTGCATTCTTTGCCTTTGTCTCTTCAAGAATAACTCTCTGTGAACCGACAATACGTTTCTTCTGCTTATTAAATTCAATTATCCTCAAGGTTACAACCTGTTTTAAAAATTCCTTCAAATCCTTTACATACCTGTCGCTAACCTGAGAAGCAGGAATAAATACTTTAATACCGCCAACGTTTGCTATTGCACCGCCATTAACAATATCAGTTATTTTTCCTTTAACAGGAGTTTTATTTTCAAAGGCTTCTTCGAGCTTCTCCATATTCTTTGCAGCGTCAACCCTTTTCTTTGAAAGCAAAACATTTCCTTCTCCATCGTTGACTCTGATAACAAAGACATCAATCTCTTCCCCGATTTTCAAGGATTCTTCAGCCTTAAAGTCAGGATCATCAAGGAATTCATCCATTGATATAATCCCATCTGATTTAAAACCGAGATCTACATACACTTCACTGTTGTTATAGCCAATTATCCGGCCTTTAACAATATTACCCGTTTGAATGGTGACGATCGAATTCTCGAACGCCTCTTCAAAACTCATCTCATGCTCCTGTTTATTTAATTCATCCATTTTTTCAATAACCTCCTTAATTATCCAGTCAGGGGTTGATGCCCCGGCTGTAACTCCCACTCTTTTTATTTGTTTTATATCAAATTGTGGTAATTCATCTGAGCTTTCAATCATAAACGTTTCTTTACATTTACTTTTACAGATTTCATACAACTTTCTGGTATTGGAGCTGTTTCTGCCCCCTACAACAATCATAGCGTCAACATTTTCTGCTATTTCTTCTGCTTCGGTTTGTCTGGTTATTGTTGCATTACATATTGTATCAAATTTTAAGACATTTTCAAATTTATTCTTTAAATATTCATTAATTTTATCCCATTTATATCGGTTTGCTGTAGTCTGAGCTACAACACAAAGGCCTTTTTCACCTTCGATTATTGATTCGGCTTCCTCTTCACTGTTTATTATAAAAGCATTATTTCCACACCAGCCGTTTATACCTTTTACTTCAGGATGCTCTTTATCACCTGCAATTACTATATTGTAGCCTTCCTTGTATTTTTCATTCACTAAACGATGTATCTTTTTTACATATGGGCATGTTGCATCAATAATTTCCAGGCCGGTTTTCTCAAGCTTTTCATAGTATTCAGGCGGCACGCCGTGAGCCCTTATTACAAGGTATCCCGGTGAATGTGCCTGGTCAATTTCTTCAACAACTTTAACACCTTTAGCCTTAAGCCTGTCCACTACCTGTTCATTATGTATGATGGGTCCGAAAGTATATATGTTTTTATCATTTATTTCTACAAGCTTTAAGACTTCATTTACTGCCTTATCAACACCAAAGCAAAAACCAGCTGTTTTAGCCCTTATTATTTCCAATTGGATTATCCTCCATAAGCGCATAAACCTTCAACATAATATCCTTACTCATTTCAGACAGTTCAGCACTGGAATATTTCTTATCAGGATCCGCATCAAGTTTGAACGGCTCTCCAAAGGTTACTCTTACCCTGCTGAAAATTTTGTAGTTTCCCTCAAGTGCAACCGGAAGTATTTGTGCCCCAGACTTAATAGCCAGAAGTGCTGCTCCTGGTTTTATCTTTACCTTGCTCAAATCCTTGCCCATTGTTCTTTTTCCTTCTGGGAAAATACCAAGAATATGTTTTTCTTTTAATATTTTTAAAGCAGTCTTAAAAGACTCAAGATCAGCAGTTCCTCTTTTAACCGGGAAAGCACCCAACCACTTTATCAAGTGACCTACTATCGGTATTTTGAATAGTTCTACTTTTGCCATATAGTGCACTAGTCGTTTTTTAATTTTATAGCCGATAAAAAACATGTCCATTCCGCCAAGGTGATTCGAACACAGAACCACTGGTCCTTCCAGTGGAACAACCTGCGGATTTACAACCTTGACCCTGAAGAAAATTTTAAAAAATATTCTGAATAAAAACTTTATAACTTCCTTCATAATGATTTACTCTCTACATAAAAAATTATTTTGCTTACAACTTCATCTATTGAACTGTTTGTAGTATCAACCTCAATAGCATCCTGTGCTTTTGAAAGAGGCGCGAATGCACGTTCACTGTCATTTTTATCCCTGTATTCAATATCCTTTTTGACCTCATCCAGCGTTATTCCTGTCATTCCCTTTGAAAGCTGCTCTTCATACCTGCGCTTTGCACGCTCGTCTATTGATGCGGTCAGGAATATTTTAAGGCTTGCATCCGGAAGAACAAAAGTGCCAATATCTCTTCCATCCATAACTACATCAGCATTTTTTGCTATATTCCGCTGAAGCTCAACCATTTTTAGCCTTACCGCCGGAACTGCCGAAACATCGGAAGCGCCTTTTGATACTTCGGGTGTACGAATCTGCCCGCTGACGTCATTTCCATCAAGTAATACCAATTGCACACTGTCCTGATAAATGATGGAGATATCAATGTTTTGTGCAAGCTTTTCCAGCGCTGCTGCGTCGCGTGTATTAATTCCTTCATTTATAGCTTTTAAAGCAACAGCCCTATACATTGCACCAGTATCAAGATATATTATTCCAAGTTTTTTAGATATAATTTTAGCTATAGTACTTTTCCCGGCACCTGCCGGTCCATCTATTGCAATATTAAGTTTTGACAAGTCTTGTCCCCCGTTTGTGAATACATTTTATTCGTTATTCAAATCAGGCCTGAGTTTCTGCGCATCTCCAAGATAAACATTTTGAATTTCACTATTTAATTTATCTGTATTAACATGCATCATCAAACGTATGCACATTCTGAGACTGCCTGGAACATCTATTTCATTTGAACACATCAGCGCAACATCAACAAGGCCTATCTGCCTTGCCGCAACTGCTGGAAAAACTGCATTCAAATCGCTTGTTGTTGTAAAAAATATACTTATTATATCTTCATTTTCAATACCGTTTTTAGTTATTATTTCTTCAATAAGATTTCTTGTTTTATTCAAAATTTCGTCTTTTGTATTGCTATCTGCCGTAACTGCACCCCGTATTGCCCGTACTGCCATAATACCCTCCAAATGTTATTATATTGCTCTGTGCCCCAGACCTATTGCTATTTCATTAAGATGCAAAAGGCCTATTCCAAAGAAAATTGCGACACTGATATGGTCCTTATACCTGGCGATGCCTATTTTACCCCCCACATTAAGACCAATTGCTTTTGGCATTATCTGTGATAAGGCTTCTCTTGTGGCACCGGCAACAGCACCTTCCTCCAGGTGACTCTCAATAATCACGCCTTCTCTTTTTGATGAGACAACAGCCCGTTCTACTATTTTCATTACAGATGTTATGAATTCTCCGCCGTAATCTACAGCAGCCGTAAGTACACCGGTTTTTGCAAATTCAGACTGTATCAATTTTTCTTCATTTCTATCGACCGAAAGAGCAATTTTTATTGCTGCTGAAGCAATCTCCTTGCTTCCCAAGCCTTTGACTTCTTCATTTGATTTGCCCATTAATACCTCCGAAAAATGCGTCCATTTGTACATTTATTCTATTATATAGTAAGAATTCCTTTTAAACAACAGGTTTTATCATTCCGCCTCCACCCGAACAAGCTTCTTTACCTCATGAAATGCCTCTACCATTTTCCCGATACAACTGCTGCTAATACTTCCGCTGTTGGTTGCAACCGAAACCTGAGCCGGATCGTCACACTCACTTGTATCTATTTCAATCACATCGCCTTCCTTTACATCTATTGAAAGCTCCTTACCTGAAAATGCAGCTATAGTATTACCATTGACAAGTACTTTAACAGACCCGTCGGTTTCACCCTGTAATAAAACCAGGCCTATTTTACCGTTATTATACATATACTTTTCGGTCTCCAATGCAGTACCGTCATAATCTCCATTTACAGTAAGATAAGTCCTTACAGAAGGGTTTGACATTGCCGCCTGGACTATTACCAAAACAACAAATGTTACTACAACAGCTATATAAATTATTTTTTCAAAGCCTTTAGTTTTCATTCTTCCTCTGTCCTTTTTAGGGTTTTTATATTTGTAATAAACCATTTTCATAAAGCCACCCCTTGTTCCTCAAATTAATTATTACCTGTAACTGCCTTCTTTACCCTCATACAAACAAAATAAAAAAGAGCCTATAATAGACTCTATATAATAATATGCCTTTGATTTTTTTATTAATACTAAACATTAATTCCCGCCAGATAGCCGGTAGAAAACGCTATCGTCAGATTGAAGCCCCCAGTATATCCGTCAACGTCTATTACCTCACCGGCAAAGAAAAGACCATTTACAAGTTTTGATTCCATTGTTGAAGGATTGATTTCATCAGTATTTACTCCCCCCGCCGTAACAATTGCCTCTGTAATAGGTCTTGCTCCAGTAATCGTTATTTCGAGTTTTTTTAGCAATGTCACCAGCCTTCTTCTTTCTTCCTTGGTAATCTGGTTTACTGCCTTGTCAGGTGCTATGCCGCTAAGTTCTATAATCACAGGAATCATTTTCTGAGGAAGCAGCTCATCAAGAGAATTCTTAAAATGCTTGTTACTGAACTGTTCAAAGTCACGTCTTATGCGTTCATCAAGTTTTTCTTCATTTAATGCAGGTTTCAAGTCTATAACAAGTTTTATGTTTTTATAGTCATAGTCCAATATGTGTCTGCTTCCGCTTAAAATCACCGGGCCTGAAACACCATAATGGGTAAAAAGCATCTCTCCGAAATCTGAATATACTTTTTTGCTGTTTTTATTCAGCATAGTGATAGCAACATTTCTTAAAGAAAGTCCCTGAAGCTTTTTAACCCACTCTTCCCCGGCAATTAACGGTACAAGCGAAGGCTTTAGCGGAATAATCTTATGACCGGCTTTTTCAGCCATCCTATAACCATCGCCGGTTGAACCTGTACCTGGATACGATGCCCCGCCTGTAGCAAGAATAACGGCATCACAAAACATTTTTGTACCGTCTTTCAGTAACACACCTTTAACCTTACTGTCTTGTATAATGATATTTTCAACAGGTGATTTAAGTTCTGTCTTAACACCGTTTTTCCTTGCAAAATCCACAAGTACGTCTGCAACATCTTTTGCCCTGTCTGATACAGGGAAAACTCTTTCGCCTCTTTCTACCTTTGTCGCAAGGCCTCTTCCGTTAAAAAACTCTATCAGGTCCATGTTGGAAAAGGTATAAAAAGCAGAATACAAAAAATTCCCATTGCCGGGAATATTCTGTATCAAGCCCTCTATATCAGTGTTGTTTGTGAGGTTGCATCTTCCTTTTCCTGAAATAAGAATCTTTTTACCTATTCTATCGGTTTTTTCAAGGAGAATGACTTCACAGCCTCTTAGGCTTGCTTGTCCGGCTGCCATTAGGCCTGCAGGTCCTGCTCCTATTACAATAACTTTCTTTTTCATAAATTCCTCATATAGTCTTAATCAATATTTACCCTTGGTTCAACATCATCGCTTTTTTCATATACCTGGTACTCGTCCCATATCTGTTCAAGCTTTTCAAAGGTTTCATATATCTTATTCTTGCGTTTCATACCTATTGCAACTATCAGAGCATTTATAAGGCTTAATGGTGCAACAAGCGAGTCTACAAAGGAAGCCATATCGCTTCTTGCAAAGATGGAATAATCAGCGCTTGTGGCAAGCGGTGATTCCTTGTTATCGGTTATTGCAATTACGGTTGCGCCCTGGCTTTTTACAAACTGCATAGCCTTAATAGTTCGTTTTGAATACCTTGGGAAACTTATACCAATTACAACATCCCCCTTGGTAGCTCTGATAATCTGCTCAAACATTTCACTGACACTTGTAGTATGTACAAGTCGGACATTATCAAACACCAGATTGAAATAAAATCCCATAAAGCTTGCAAGTGCAGCAGAGCTTCTTACACCCAGAATATATATTTTATTGGCATTCAATATACTCTCAACAATTTTATTAAAACTGCTCTGGTCAATTTCCTCAAGTGTTGATTTTATTTTATCAATATCTGCTTGCATTACACTTTTTAAAATATTATCCTCGTTTATCCTGTTTGAAGAAACCTCTATCCTCTGAACAGCTGTCAGCTTACTTTTAATAAGCTCCTGAAGCATTTTTTGAAGCTTTGGATAGCCATCGTATCCAAGTTCTATCGCAAACCTTACAACAGTGGATTCACTGACGCCAACTATTTCACCAAGCTTTGCTGCAGTAAGAAAAGCAGCCTTATCGTAGTGATTAACAATATAATTGGCTATAAGCTTTTGCCCCTTGCTGAAAAGGTGCATTTTTTCCTGTATGATTTGAATCAAATTTTGATTGGTAGTCATATTTCCTCCATGTTAATCAGGTTTCATACATATACTATAACTTTTAACATGTTAAAAATCAAGATTTTACTATTACCTATATAAGCAGAATTAATTTTAAAATCTTATGTATTCATATATTTTCTTAAATTGAACAAATTAATTCTTATATATTTCATTTGATAATCCGGAGGCAGTATGATACAAATTGACGATGCAGGCAGCGGCAGCTTTGTAGGCGGAACATGCATTGGCGTTTACCGTCCAGACACAAACGAATATTACTTTGACATCATTCCTGTTGAACTTTATTCAAATGAAAATTTTAAAAAGAAGCTGTACCTTGATGAAGTAGTAAAAATTGTGGCAAGGGCATTTAATGCCTTACAGGTTGATAAAAATGAACAGATTGACGTGTGCAGAGGCTATATGTTTGATAACCTGAAAAAATGGTTTAAGGAAAAGGGTTATAGCTGGAACAGCATACAAATTACTGGAAGAGCTCAGGAGATTATTGAACAGAATTTTGAATTATATACCATACATCTTGGCCTTCCCGAAATGTATATAAAATTTACAAAATACCCTTTTCACTTTCATAAGCTGCTTAGATGGGTGCTGGCAGATTACGACAGCAGAATTGGCCTGTGTAAAACAGGCTGGAAAAGCTGGCAGAAAATAAAGGAATTACAGACACAGGAATTTGAAGATACAATAAGCAATTCGCATATATACTGCATGAAATGCGGCAGGCATATAACACCGGGGAGCCTTGCCAGAGTTCTTACATATACCAGTAACAAGGTAAATTATATTTATATGCATAAGCATTGCCCTGTATAAATAATCATTAATTAAAAAATCCACCTGTTCTTCAACAAGTGGATTTCTATCGAGTTTTACTTGCACGGGTTTAATCTATTGGGGAAAAATCAAACCAGCACAATATGCGTTTTTAATTATTCCATGAATCCTTGCCGCCTGAAACGCGCCTATAAGAGGTTACAACCAGTTTGTAGCCCGGTCTTGCCTCAATAGAAGCAACTGCTGCAGAAATAACTGCTGCAATTTCGGCTTCATCAGTCTTTGGCTGAGGATCATTCTTTTTACGCTTTTCAGCTATATACTTTTCAAAAACCTGAGGGAATAAAGCATATGAAAGAACATCTTCATCTTTTTCTATAAGTTCTTTAGCATTTTCCCTTATACTCTCAAGCTCAGGCTTAAGAAGATCTGCAGGTCTGCATGTAATTGGCTTTTCATCACCAAGTATTTTCTTTGAAATTTCTTCAGGTATCGGCGCAGGAGTCTTACCGTACTCTCCTTTTACAAGTGCCTTTGATTCCTTTGGAACCATTTTATATCTTTCACCGGTAAGTACATTTAAAACAGCCTGTGTTCCTACTATCTGGCTGGTAGGCGTAACAAGCGGAGGATAACCGAAGTCTTCACGAACTCTCGGTACTTCCTTCAGAACCTCTTCAAATTTATCAGCTGCATTTGACTGTTTAAGTTGTGAAACAAGGTTTGAAAGCATTCCTCCAGGAACCTGATATTTAAGTGTGTTAACATCGACACCCAGAAGCTTTACATCAAGAAGTCCGGTATCAACATATTTCTGCTTGATGGGCCTGAAATAATCAGCAATATCGCTTAATATATCAAGATCAAGGCCTGTATCGTACTGTGTGCCCTTTAAGGTAGCAACCAGCGGCTCGGTCGGCGGTTGGGAAGTTCCCATAGCCATTGGAGAAATTGCACAGTCCACAACGTCTATACCTGCTTCTATTGCCTTCAAATATGTCATAGAAGCGACACCGCTTGTATAGTGTGTATGCAGTTGTATCGGGACCTTAATGGATTCCTTGAGGGCTTTAATAAGCTCGTATGCTGCATAAGGCACCAAAAGACCTGCCATATCCTTTATACATATTGAATCGGCACCCATATCAACAAGTGTTTTTGCATCCTTTATAAACAATTCACTGCTGTGTACCGGGCTTATTGTATAAGAGATGGTAGCCTGTGCGTGGCCGCCTTCCTTTTTGCAGGCTTTAATGGCAGACTCTATATTTCTTGCATCATTCAATGCATCAAAAATCCTTATAATATCAATTCCGTTTTCAATTGATTTTCTTACGAAATATTCAACAACATCATCTGCATAGTGCTTGTATGCCAAAAGGTTCTGGCCCCTTAAAAGCATCTGCAGCTTAGTTTTCTTTGCAATCTTTTTGATGGTTCTTAATCTTTCCCATGGATCTTCATTAAGAAATCTAAGGCATGAATCATAAGTAGCTCCACCCCAGGCTTCAAGTGAGTGATAGCCCACATTGTCCAGCTTTTCCAATATAGGAAGCATATCATTAATGCTCATTCTCGTTGCTATAAGAGACTGGTGTGAGTCTCTAAGGACTGTTTCAGTAATTCCAACTCTGGCCATATATCAGACCTCCATTATGATACTAAGATTTGTCAAATTGCCGGATATTATTTTACTCAAAGAACGGAGTCCCACAGCTTCAGACCCTGTAAATTCAGCTCAGGCAAATTCAAACTCGTTAAATGATCTTTAATTAAATATTAGGAAATCATTCAACTCAAACAGTGAATTTGCTTCTCTTCACTCGGATTAACAGGCTCTACAGCTATTCCACTATGTTCTTTACTTAAAATAATATCCGGCAAAAAGAATATCTAGGATTAAACTTACGCTAATGATACTAATACATCTCCAACATTCACAGCGCTTCCCTTTGCAACATTAACTGTAGCAACCTTTCCGTCAGCAGGAGCTGTAAGCTCATTTTCCATCTTCATAGCTTCAAGAATCAATAATACCTGACCCTTTTTAACTGTATCGCCTGCATTAACATTTACCTTGAGTATTGTTCCAGGCATTGGAGCCTTGATTACTGTTGAACCCTGTGCAGCGTTATCTGAAGAAACTACAGGCTGTGCCTTTGGAGCAGCTGCGGGTGCAGCTTTTGGTGCTTCGGCAGGAGCAGCAGCTTTTGCAGGCTGTGCACTTTCCGCTGTCTTAACTTCCTCTACTTCTACTTCATACTGGTTTCCGTTAACTTTTATCAAATATTTTTTCATGTTAATCTCTCCTTGAATATAAAAATTAAATAATATTAAAGCGGAATATTTCCATGCTTTCTTGCAGGCTTTTCCTGCTTTTTGCTTGAAAGCATTTCAAGTGAATTTATTATTCTTGCCCTTGTCGTACTTGGTTCTATAACGTCATCCACATAACCTCTGGAAGCTGCAACATAAGGATTTGAGAATTTTTCTCTGTATTCTTCAATCTTTTGTTCCCTTGCTTTTGAGGGATCTTCTGCAGATGTTATTTCCTTCTTGAACACTATGTTTGCTGCTCCTGCAGCACCCATTACTGCTATTTCGGCAGTCGGCCATGCAAATACCATGTCTGCACCAAGATGCTTACTGTTCATTGCAATGTATGCTCCGCCTATTGCCTTTCTTGTTATTACATTTATCTTCGGAACAGTTGCTTCTGAGAATGCATACAGAAGCTTTGCGCCATGTCTGATTACGCCGCTGTGCTCCTGGCCTACTCCAGGCAAATAACCCGGGGTATCGGTAAAGGTTACAAGCGGGATATTGAATGAATCACAGAAGCGTACAAATCTTGCACCCTTGTCTGCTGAGTTAACATCCAGAACACCTGCCATAAAGTTTGGCTGATTTGCAAGTACTCCTACTGTTTTGCCATTCATTCTTCCAAAGCCTATTATTATATTACCTGCAAAGCTTCCCTGTATTTCAAGGAAATCTCCGTTATCAACAACTCCTCTTATGACATCCTTCATATCATATGGCTTGTTTGCGTCATCAGGAATTATTTGATTGAACTCAGGGTTTAACCTGTTCAGATCATCCTCACAAAGATATGCAGGAACTCCTGAAGTATTATTATCAGGCAGGAAACTTAAAAGTCTTTTTATACCTGCAATACAAGCTTCTTCATTTCCAAACTTGAAGTGTGCCACACCACTCTTTGCATTATGTATGTCAGCACCGCCAAGAGTCTCGGTTGTAACATCTTCACCTGTTACAGACCTGATTACATCAGGACCTGTAATACACATATAGCTGGTCTTTTCAACCATAAATATAAAGTCTGTTATTGCTGGAGAATAAACTGCACCACCGGCACAAGGTCCCATGATTACTGATATCTGAGGTATTACACCTGATGAAAGCGTATTCCTGTAGAATATGTCTCCATATCCGCTTAAGGAATCTACACCTTCCTGAATCCTGGCTCCACCTGAGTCATTCATACAAATGAACGGTGCTCCTGTTTTCAAAGCCATATCCATTGCCTTGGTTATCTTTTTTGCATGCATTTCGCCAAGGGAACCGCCTATTATTGTGAAATCCTGCGCAGATGCAAATACCAGCCTTCCGTCCACTGAACCGTAGCCTGTAATTACACCGTCACCGGCAACCTTCTTCTTCTGAAGATCAAAATCAATACCTCTGGTTTCAACAAATGCATCAACTTCCACAAAGGTATTTTCATCAAAAAGGGATATAAGTCTTTCCCTGGCTGTTAATTTACCAGCCTGATGCCTTTTTTCAACACTTTCAGGACCTGCTCCCCGCTCAATTTTCTCTTTTCTCTCAATGAGTTCATTAATTTTGCTTTCTGTCGACATAGATCCACCTCATGCTTCTTAAAGTATTGTTGTTTAAGCATTTTGTCTTATAATTTACCCGATATTGCTTCAACTAAACCTTATTTTTATTATATACTATTATTACCTGGTACTAATTATAACTAATTATATAATATTTTTATTATATATGCAACGATTTCCTACATGGTTCATAATTATGTATTTATGGTAATAAAACTAACTGAAAAGGTTAATAGAGCTTTTCAATACAGACCAGAATAGGCGGGCAGTTTATCTGATTTACAAAGTCAGTCACCATGACTGAATACCTTTTGTAATCTATTGTTTTAATATAATCCACAATATATTCCTTCTCTTCAAAACCGCTGTCTCCTCCATAATAAATAATAAGGCTTATAAGACCGTTCACCTTTAGCAATTGCATGGCTGTTTCAAGAGCTTCCCTGGTAGTTTCTCCCCTTGTCCCTATACTATGGTCCCCACCGGGCAGATATCCAAGATTGAACATAACAGTGCTTACCGGTCCACGAATATACTTATCCATATTCTGATGTCCATCATTTATTAGCACCACATTATCAAGCAAACCTTTTTTTATAAGCTTTTCCCTGGTATTATCAATAGCTTGCTTCTGTATATCAAAAGAGTACACCTTTCCAGAGGACCCCACCAGTTCAGAGAGGAACACCGTATCATTACCATTTCCGGCAGTAGCATCTATAACTGTATCTCCAGTCTTAACTACAGCTTTAACATATTCATGCGATTGTGAAAGAGAGTTTTTTAAAACTTCAAACCCTTTGTTCCGCTCTAATCTCATTATTTCACTTCCCTTTAAATTGTGTTTTTGTCTTTAACTGTACACTGTACATTGTAAACTGTAAATTGTTTTTAACTGTCCTCTCGTCAACTGTCAACTCGCTTTTGCCTTTAACTGTACCTTGTGAATTGTACACTCTCTTTTAATTCTCAATTCTCAATTCTCAATTGATTATATATTCATAAATATGTCTTGATATGGGAAAAGTATTTGATATAATTGGATGTAGGTTTACATATCCAGACTCAAGGGGGTAAAATGATGGAAGAAATTAATAACAACACGGGAGAAAATGTTCAAAACGAGCATATAACTGAAACCAATACAACCGATAGCCAAAATAGCAACCTCGGTAATCCTGATTATCAAAATGCAAATCCAGGTAATAATAATACCGGATTTCAGCCTAATCCCAATCCGGTAAACCCAAACGCAGGTTACCAGAATCCAGGATATCAGAATCAGAATTTTCAGCCGCAGCAGCAGTATAATCCAAACTATTATCAGGCACCAGGCTATCAGAACCAAGGTTATCAGCAGAATCCAAATTTTCAGAATCCAGGCTTCCAGAGACCAGGCTTTCAGAACCAGGGCTTTCAGCCTCCACAAGGTGGTATACCCGGACTGTTATATAATTTAAGTTTAACTGGTTGGGCAACTTATTATGGTGTCTTTAAAATTATTCTTGGCTCGCTCTTATCCGTATTCAGTATACTAATATTGGCAACTGGTGTTAGTTTTTATACTATTTTAGCTATTTCACTAATTGGTCTAAGTGTTTTATTAATTATCTCCGGTGTAAAAACAATTAATTTTACCGAAGCAATGAAAAGATATGCTCAATCCAAAGACACCAACAGAATTGCCGAAGCGTTTACAAAACTTAATCAATACTTTGTCGTAAGCGGCATTTTATCATTTGTTATAATATTATTAATCATTGTATATATAATATTTTCACTTGATTACGCACACAGTTACAGAAACCTTTTCCGTTTTTAAAAAATCCCCCGTATATTTATTTATGCGGGGGTGTTTTTTTATGCTTTTTAAATTCCGATACTTCTTCAGGAGTAAGATGCCTCCATTGTCCTTCCTTTATTCCTTCAAGTGTCAGATGCCCTATACTTATCCTTTTAAGCCTGATTACGGGATGCCCTATCTTTTCACACATTTTTCTTATCTGTCTATTCTTACCCTCATGAATGGTTATTTGGATTGTGCAATTTTTAAGTGATTTTTCAACCACTTCAACTATTGCCGGAGAAGTGACGAAGCCTTCTATTTCAACACCTGTCCGTAGTTTATCCAATTCTTCCTCAGTTGGCTGTCCTTCAATTAGTGCCTTATAAACCTTTTCCACCTCATGTTTTGGGTGGGTCATCATATTTGTAAACTCACCGTCGTTAGTAAGAATCAGCAAGCCCGATGTATATGAATCAAGCCTTCCTACAGGATATAGCCTTTCATTTATATCCTTTATATAGTCCATTACAGTATTTCTGTCAAACTGGTCTTTAACGGTAGTAATACAGCCGACAGGCTTATTAAGAGCTATATATACCTTCTTTTCCTCAATCTTAATATTCTTTCCTTCAACCTTTACTTTGTCTTTTCCGCCTACCTTAACACCCATTTCGGTAACAACAGTACCATTAACAGATACTTTACCTTCCTTTATAAGCTCCTCTGCTTTTCTTCTTGAAGCTATTCCTGATAAGGCAAGATATTTCTGTAGTCTCATCTCTTCCATAATTTTCTCCATCAAAAGTAATATTACCTATTATAGCATAATAGAAACTCAGAGAGCTAAAAAAAATGAACTGACATAATTCAATTCATTTTTTTGTTATATTTCAAAGAAAGATACAAAAACAAAAGGGCATTGATGCCCCAAGTGTTTTTTTAATTATGTTCTATTGTCAGTGTTCGTTTCATTGCTTTTATTACAGGTCTTCCTCTTTAATGTTTCGCTAGCTTTATTAAGTATTTCAGGAACCATATCTATTATCTTTTCCACAGAAGAATTGATATTTACCGGCAACAGCTTGATTTCACCATTACCGACAACCATGAAAGCAACAGGATTAATACTTACACCTGCACCGCTGCCGCCTGCAAATGGAAACTTGGTTGAGGCTGCTTCCTCATCTTCGTCCTTTCCAGAAGGGGAATACTCTCCTCCTCCGGCAGCAAAACCGAATGCTACCTTTGAAATAGGAATTATCACTGTTCCATCCTGAGCCTGTACTGCATCGCCCACAATAGTATTAACATCAACCATTTCCTTGATGTTCTCCATTGCAGCATTCATTAAACCTTCTATAGGATGCTCAGACATTTATACCACCACCTGTTAATTATTTTTATTTTTTAGTATGTTTAGACTTTTTATTAAGTTTACCTTTTAATAAAATGGTTAAATATTTCAATCCAACAACTATAATATAGACAATTTTGGTTTTAAATATACAATGCAAATCAAGGTTTAGCTTTTTTTCTGAAAAATCAGGAGTAATCTTTATATCCTTTTTGAAATCTCCGAATTTATTTGAAAAGAATGAAACAATTATCCCCGCAGCAGACCATGCAAGTCCTCCCGATATACCTGTCAAACAAGCATCGCCAGTTCCGAAATCAGCATAAATCTTCAGTTCTTCAAAATCAACCTTTCTTTCTATATAGTTTTTTATGTTAATGACCGATTGGTAAACTGTTTTGAAATGGACAATTTTATCATAAATTTCAAATATGCCTCTTTTAGTCTTTTCTACGTCTTTGTCTTCCTTGTCTTTTTTTTTGGCTTTTATCCCTTTAGGGCCGACTTCCCTGGTTATTTTTAAAAGCCCCTTAAGAGCATAGACGGATATAGTAATATGATCGCCCTGTTTATTGGCTTCGTATGACAGTTTTATATAAACCTTTATAAAAAACAATATTATAATTATGATTGACAGTAAAATAAAAAAAACCAGATAAAGCATTAAAACACCTCATCTAGTTATTTTTTCCTATTTATTTATATATTACACATTATTTCTCTAAATCAATCCTGCGGAATAGGCACTTCTACAGGTTCCTCCACAGTTTCCATAAGTTCTATTCCTCTTATATCCTTTACTGTTTTAAGACCGAAGCTTCTAAGGAATTCCTCTGTAACCTCATACAGAATCGGTTTTCCCGGGCAATCCATTCTACCTGCTTCTTTTATAAGACTTCTTTCAAGAAGCTTGGTTATGGAACTGTCACAGCTTACACCTCGTATCTGCTCTATTTTAGCCCTTGTTATAGGCTGATTGTAAGCTATGATGGCGAGTGTTTCAAATGCTGCCTGAGACAAACCTTGCTTCTGCCTTGGTTCAAACAGCTTTTTGATATAATCGTTATGCTCAACCTTTGTACATAGTTGATATCCGTTATTAATCTCTCTTATGGTTATACCGCGTGAAGAGTTCTGGTAATCCGCAATCATATTGTTTATTATGTTTTTTACCGTCTTTCTATCGATTTCCAGAATCTCTGAGATTTTATCAAGGCTAAGCATATCACCTGCTGCAAAAAGCAGTCCTTCAATTACCGCCCCAATTTCCTTTATTTCCATTAAGGACTTTCCCCCGTCAATCAAGATACACTATCTTCAAACATCTCCGACTCAAGCTCTATAGAAGAATTACTGTTTCTGTATACAAGTATGTCGGAGAACTGTTTCTTTTGTTCAAGTCTTGTCCTTTTAAGCTTTGAAAGCTCCAAAATTGCCATAAAGCCTGTAACTACCTCGGTTTTGGATTTCTGTCTGAGAGAAAACATGTCGGAGAATTTGAAAAACACCCTGCTTCCAAGCGCTCTTACAATCTCTCTCATTTTACTTCTCATCGATACCTTTTCCTGTTTAAGTATCTGATTTATATCAACTGACTTTGTATTAATCTTTCTTTTATTCTTATCAGTTATTTCCTGATACACCCTTCTCAGCTCAGACGGAGAAAGGTCAATAACCGGTTCCTCCCATTCAAAGCTCATAACCTCGGGCAGCTTGTAATAAACCTTTTCCCACTCTTTTTCCCTGTCTTTTAAAACATTGGTAAGTTCCTTATACCTTTTGTACTCCACAAGTCTTGTAACAAGCTCGTCCCTTGGATCCTCCTCTTCCTCTGTCTTTTTGCTGACATCAGGCAAAAGGGTCTTGGATTTGATGTGAAGCAGTGTAGCTGCCATTACAAGAAAATCACTTGCTATCTCAAGGTTTAGCTGCTGCATGGAGAAAAGATAATCCATGTACTGATCAGTTATTTCATTTATGGGTATATCATATATATTGAATTTGTTTTTTTCTATAAGGTGAAACAGAAGGTCAAAAGGGCCTTCGAAGTTTTGTATCTTTATTTTATACGCATTGCTATTAAGAACAGCATCCATATAAAAATCACTTCCAGTCTATTTTCATTGCAGACCTTACTTCTTCCATGGTAGCGGATGCAACTTTCTTAGCCGCTTCATTACCCTTTTCAACTACTTCTCTGATAATCGAAGGCTTGCTAAGAATCTCCTGCCTCTTTTCATATATAGGAGAAAGATAATCAACCATCTTTTCCGCAAGAGCACGTTTACACTGAACACAGCCGATTTTTCCGCCCTTGCATTGTGTTTCAATTTCTGAAACTTCGCTTTCGTTGAATACCTTCTGGAAAGCATAAACAGCACAAACGTCAGGATGTCCTGGATCGTCTTTTCTGATTCGTGCAGGATCTGTTATCATTGTACTAACTTTTTTCTTTATTTCATCAGGGCTGTCAGACATTGAAATGGTATTACCATAACTCTTGCTCATCTTTCTGCCGTCTAAACCCGGAAGTACTTTAGCCTTGGTAAGTAAAGGCTTTGGCTCAGGGAAAACTTCACTGAAAAGGAAGTTAAATCTCCTTGCCATTTCCCTGGTCAATTCAACATGAGGTATCTGATCCTCTCCTACAGGAACAAAATCAGCCTTATATATCAATATGTCTGCTGCCTGAAGACACGGATAACCGAGGAATCCATAGGTTGTAATATTTCTGTCCTTCATCTGTGCAAGCTGATCTTTATATGTCGGACACCTATATAGCCATGATAACGGTGTAGTCATTGAAAACAGAAGATGCAGCTCGGCATGCTCCTTTACGCTTGACTGTAGAAATATATTGCATTTTTCAGGATCAAGTCCTGCACTTAAATAACTGACAACAAGTTCATCTATATTGTTCTTTACCATGGATGTGTCTTCATACCCTGTAGTCAAGGCATGCCAATCCGCTATAAAGAAAAAACAATCATATTCATTCTGAAGTTTTACCCAGTTCTCAAGGGCTCCAAAATAGTTTCCAAGGTGCAGAGCACCGGTAGGCCTCATTCCGCTTAATATTCTACCCTTACTCACAGCTTCATCTCCTCTGTTCTGTATACATGTGCTGATTTTCTAATATTCAAGCCTCTTTAATTTTAAGCATTAAAGCATGGTATGTCAACCAATATACGATTAAAGCAGTCTAACAATCGGAACAATGACTATTTTAAATATACTTATAAGAAAATCTACTACAGGACCAAGTATTGCAGATATTATTCCAGGTCTGATTAGGATAATTGCAAGAAAAATTAAACCAATATAATTTTCATATTGCATCATCTTGAAATAATATTTGGAAGGTAAAAACCCCGATAATATTTTTGAACCGTCAAGAGGAGGCACCGGTATCAAATTGAAAACAGCAAGACTTAAATTTATAAAAAGCCCCAAAGTACTTAGTTGTATAAGGGACTTGTGAAAATTTAGTGCCGTATTACTTAAAATATCCGGGTTCCAAGCTTCTCTATAATAAAAGAAAGGAAATGCAAATATGAACGCAAGAAGTAAGTTTGACAGGGGACCTGCAAGACTTACAAGCATTGTTCCGGAACGTGCATTTTTATAATACCTAGGACTTATGGGAACAGGTTTTGCCCATCCGAAACCAAAGCCCTGCAAGCTTGACACTATTATCATTAAAGTACCTAGCGGATCCAAATGCCTTATTGGATTTAATGTTAGTCTTCCAGCATTCCTTGCAGTAGGGTCACCAAGTTTATTGGACACAAATGCATGCGAGAATTCATGAAACGCCAGTGAAAGAAGAACTATCGGAATAAGACATATATAATAGGTTATATCATGATTAAACATTCAATTCACCGTGAAAATTACCTTTCCATATATGTTGCCTTAAGTTTCTATAACAACATATATTACTTAATATATAAGATAAGTTTTAAACCCACCTCATCTTATATTTGATTTTTACCAATATTATGAACCTAATTATATCACAATAAACAGCTTACTGCTAAGACTGGGTTTGGTAAATTGCTAATTATGCAAATCACGTTCATAAATATGGAATGAAATAAGCCCATCATTTTCTATATTCTTAATTTCAGTCTTTACCGTGCCTGCATAACCCTTCTCGAAATACCCGATGATAACTTCGTCATGTTTTTCACCGTTTTTATCAAAATAATATAAGTGCATGGAATTTTCGCTAAAGTTTCCGTCCGGGTTAACATTTATATTTACACTTGAATGAGCTTTTACTACAGGCAGGCTAATATCTTTTCCGTTATTGGAACATGTAATCTTCAAGCCTTCTGCATTTACGTCGGTTCTATTAACTACAGTAATATCAAAACCTTGACCCGAAATTAGATTAAGAAGAGGCTTACCGGCAAAAATTCCAAAGCATAATATTACTAATACTGCACAAACACATATAAAAATGATTCTTTTACTCATATTTTCACCTTTAATAAAAAGATTTAAGTACTGCACTTATTTTACAATATTGCAGAAACAATTAACAGTATAATCCCTCAAATAACACAAAACAGACGCCATTTAATGACGCCTGCGTAATACATTAATAGTATTAAAGCCTTCCAAGATCAAACCATGAAATCATCATTCTGAAGAATAATCTTATAAAAGATGCATGTTCAACCTTATTCTCGGCTACTACATCATATTTTCCTACTTCCTTGTCTCCAACCTTATATATTACCGTTCCAACTTTTTGACCGGCTTTAACCGGGGCTGTAAGATCCTCTGCCATGTTAAGCTCACGCTGCACCTTGCTCTTTTCCCCTTTACCCAAAAGAAGCTTTACTTCATCAGGAAATACACCATTTACATCAAGGTATACACCCTTTTTAACAGAAATCTTTCCTGCTATTTCACCTTTGTCAGCCATTTTGATGGCCTCAAAGTTGGCGAATCCATAGTCCAGAAGCTTTCTTGCCTCTGCAAAGCGTGTGTTGGAATCAGGTTCTCCCAAAACGACAGCAATTAACTGAAGATTGTTTCTTTTTGCCGAAGCAGACAGGTTACAGCCAGCTTTGGCGGTAGTGCCGGTTTTCAGGCCGTTGCAGCCGGTATAATACCTGACAAGCTTATTTGTGTTATAAAGTGAGAAGGTATCATTTCTGAAGGTATCCTGCCACCTGCATGTAAGTTCAAGTATTTTGGGATGTTTATTTATGAGTTCCTTGGACATTAATCCGATATCATAAGCACTGCTGTACTGACCGTCATCAGTCAAGCCGTTGCTGTCAAGAAAATGTGTGTCATTCATTCCAAGCTCTTTTGCCCTGTCATTCATTAACTGTACAAAAGTTTCTTCACTTCCTGAAACCTTTTCTGCCAGGGCCACTGCTGCATCATTAGCAGACTGAATTGCGACAGCCTTAAGCATATCCCATACCGAAAACTGTTCTCCAGGCTTGAGGTAAACCTGTGTACCTCCCATCCTGTAAGCATGTTCTGTAACAGGTACCATATCATCAAGTGAAAGCTTACCCTCACTGACACTTTCCATTACAAGAAGCATTGTCATAATCTTGGTAACACTTGCCATTGCAAGTTTTTCATGACTGTCCTTTTCAAAAAGCACATTTCCGGAAGCAGCATCGACTATAATCGCCGACTTAGCCTTTAACTCAAATACACTGGTGTTTTTTTCAATTTTCGCTACGGTTACAGCATTATATTCATCTATATCGGTTTCGGCATTTACAGGAATAAAAGATATATTTAGAAGAAGAACAACAGAAATTAAAATGCCTAATATGCGCTTCTTTGGCAATTACAACACCACCCTCTATTAGAGATAAATTATTCAGATTACTTTTCCGATGTGAATAAGGAATTGCTGTCTGAAGTATGAATAAGCCTGGTCCTGTACTATTCTTATGCCAAAGTGGTCTTGTATATGCTGTTTTGATATACCCGTTCAAGAAAAAAAGCAAACATTGTTTAACAATGCCTGCCCAATTAAATCAAATGATTATTATTCGACGATTCCTAGAACAAGAGGCCTTTCAAGAGGCTTACTGTCCTGAATTTCAAACGCTTCCTTAAGAATATCAATTGCCTCATTGACTTTATCACTTCTGTTTGTAAACAGCTTTGCAATTACTTCACCTTTTCTAACCTTCATACCGGTCTTGCTGTTAAGGATTATTCCTGCAGAATAATCGATTGTCGCTTCCTTGGTCTCTCTTCCTGCTCCCAGCACCATGGATGCAATACCAAGCCTGTCAGTTCTTATATGTCCTATGTAGCCATCCTTGTCAGATATCAATTCAAAGCTGCCCTCAGCCTTGCCAAACAAATCATAGTTATTAATAACTTCTGGGTCACCCCCCTGATTGCCTATGAGTAACGATAGCTTTTCAAGTGCTTTTCCATTAAATATTGCTTCTTCTGCCTTATCCAAACAATATTTGTTATCTCCCAAACCTGCCAATTCAAGCATCTTTGCTGCAAGAATTCTGCATACTTCAGTTAAATCTTCGGGGCCTTTGCCTTTAAGTGTTTCTATAGCTTCTATAACCTCAAGTGAATTACCTATCGCATTTCCAAGAGGTATATCCATATCTGTGATTACAGCACACGTCTTTCGTCCTACACTGCTGCCTATGTCAACCATTGCCTGTGCAAGCCTTCTTGAATCCTCTACAGTTTTCATAAAAGCACCGCTTCCGGTCTTTACATCAAGAACTATCCTGTCAGCCCCCGAAGCAATTTTCTTGCTCATTATACTGCTTGCAATAAGGGATATATTGTTTACTGTTGCGGTTACATCACGAAGTGCATAAAGCTTTTTATCTGCAGGAGCCAGATTTCCTGTCTGACCGGCTATAGAGATACTTGAAGTCTTTACATTAGCAATGAACTCTTCCCTTTTAAGCCCTGTTTTAAATCCGGGAATTGCTTCAAGCTTATCAATCGTTCCTCCTGTATGACCCAAACCGCGGCCTGACATTTTTGCAACGGGAACACCACATGCAGCTACAATTGGAGCAACAATAAGGGTTGTTTTGTCACCTACACCGCCTGTACTATGTTTGTCTACCTTAACTCCGGGGATATCAGAAAGATCTATCCTTTCACCTGAATCAGCCATTGCCATAGTTAGCTCGGCTGTTTCTTGCTCATTCATACCCTTAAGGAATATTGCCATAAGTAAAGCGGAAGCCTGATAATCTGGTATTGAACCTTCACAGTATCCCTTTATAAAATATTGTATCTCCTGACGAGACAAGGATTGCCCGTCTCTTTTCTTTTCTATAATCTCATACATCCTCATGTCATCACATCCTGACGTAAGTATTAATTGTTTACTTAATAACCTGTTTCAAAAAGCTTATTCCGTTTGCTGGTTTATCAACTTCCAAATACTCTGCAACCGTTGCTCCAAGGTCTGCAAATGTGCTTCTTATTCCAAGGTTTATACCCGGTTTTACATTGTTACCATATATGAATACGGGTACATATTCCCTTGAGTGATCTGTACTTGGTGTTGTCGGATCACAGCCATGGTCTGCGGTAATTATCAATATATCCTCATTCGCAAGATTTTTTATAATTTCAGGTATTCTTTCATCAAATTCCCGTAAAGCCTGTGCATAGCCTTCAACATTATTCCTGTGCCCGAACTGCATATCAAAATCAACCAGATTGGTAAATATTAGTCCATTGAACGTTTCTTTCATATATTCAAGTGTTTTATCAACCCCGTCCATGTTATTGTGAATATGGACCGAATCAGATATTCCCTGCCCGCTGTAAATATCATTTATTTTACCTACTGCTTTTACCTGTAAGCCTTTTCCCTTGATTAGATCAAGCACTGTTGTTTGGATAGGCTTAAGAGAGAAGTCATGACGCCTGTCTGTACGCGTATAATTGCCTTCTGTTCCTACAAACGGTCTTGCTATTACTCTTCCAACAGCATGTTCTCCAACCAGTATATCTCTTGCAATCCTACACATTTCATAGAGTCTTTCTATAGGAATGACTTCTTCATGAGCTGCAATCTGAAATACGCTGTCAGCTGAGGTATAAACAATTGGGTACCCTGTTTTTACATGTTCTACACCCAGCTGTTTTATGATTTCTGTACCGCTGGCCGGGTAATTGCCAAGTGTTTTTGTTCCAATAGCTTTTTCAAATTTATCCAGTACCTCTCCGGGAAAACCATCCGGGTAAACAGGGAAGGCTTGGGGAAGTATTATGCCCATTATCTCCCAATGTCCTGTTGTAGTATCCTTACCTGCGGATACTTCAGCCATTTTTCCAAAACTGCCTATAGGCTGAGGCTCAGCTTTATAACCTTTACTTCCATCTATATTTCCAAGACCTAACTTTTGAAGATTTCTCAATTCAAACCCGGGTGTTTTTTCAGCAATATTGCCAAGGGTATTGCTTCCAACATCGCCATACCTGTCGGCATCCGGCAGTTCTCCAATCCCTACACTGTCCATAACTATCACTATTGCTCTTTTCATATTAAAATCCTCCGGAATGTATATTATTCTTGTTTATAAGTATAATTATATCTTTTTTTGATACAAAATATAAGAGGACAATTCCATTTATGGAATGTCCTCCTAATATAGCCATACTACAACCTCTACGCTCTTGGGTGTGTCTTTTTGTAGATTTCCTTTATTTTATTTTTTGCTATTTGGGCATATATCTGAGTTGATGATATGTCCGAATGCCCCAGCATTTCCTGTATTGATCTTAAGTCAGCCCCGTTCTCAAGCAGATGAGCCGCAAAGGAATGTCTTAAAGTATGTGGGGTTATATCCTTGCTAATCTTAGCCTGGTTTTTATACTGCTTTATAATCTTCCAGAAGCCTTGTCTTGTAAGTCTTTTGCCGTTGATATTAACAAACAGGGCTTTTTCATCATTCCTTTGTACAAGAAGCTCTCTCGCTTTGCTCAAGTACTCCTGGAGAGCTGAGATAGCTATTGAACCGATAGGTATCATTCTTTCCCGGTTGCCTTTGTTACACCTGATAAAACTCATGTCCATGTTAATATCAGTTATATCAAGATTAATTAATTCTGATACTCTGATACCTGTTGCATAAAGCAGTTCAAGCATTGCCTTGTCCCTGTAACCCTTTAAATCTGTACATTTTGGCTGGTCAAGCAGCAACTCCACTTCTTTGGTTGAAAGTATCTGTGGCAGCTTCTTCTCAACCTTAGGTGACTCAAGGTCTGATGTAGGGTCATTGTCAATCATTTTAATCTTTGCAATGTACTGGTAAAAAGATCTGATTGATGCAAGATTCCTTGATATTGTCGAAGTCGCACGGCCTTTCTTCTGAAGGCTTAACAAATATGCAATTATTGTAGTTTTATTAGTGCTGGATATGTTTTGGAGGTTAATCTCGTTTAAATAGTTTATGTATTGTTCAATATCTCTCTTATACGACTGCAGTGTATTCAATGAAAGACGCTTATCCCTTTCAAGAAAAGTAACAAATTTCTGTACTAAAGCTTCCATTAACCAACTACTCCTTTTTTATATAAATTAATCTTAACATATGTCCTGTTAATTATATACAAATACACAATTGATTTTAATATAAAATAATACATTTTAAAAGAAAATTTTTCAAAAATATATAAATAATTCTTTCTAAGTAATTTTTAATTGATTTAATATGTAATTGTTTCTTGTATAATTTCTATAATGAATTATTAACCTTTATATTTTGGGTTATACATAATCTTCCACCATAATTTTTTTATCCTGTAACTGCAGGAGCTATTAACCTAACAAACAGCGGTATGATATATACTTCTACCAGTATTCCTACAAATATTACTGCCGTAAAAAACAGAGTAACCATGGAATAAGCTGCAAAGTTGGATTTTAAACTTTCCTTGAACATACTTTTTATTGATTTACTCTTTATAATATTTAAAGAAAAATTGATACCATTAACACTAAGTGCTAAAAGGCAAGGTACAATAATCAACTCTTTGGGCAGTATTGCAAGCAATGTAAACAGCACTCCCTTAAAGCCTAAGGACTGTATTATGAACCCTGCTGTAAACCCTGTTATGAACCCCCTTATGCCTATAAGGAGATAAATAAATGGTATTCCTATAATGGTCATTCCCAGAACCCAGAGAGCTCCTATTATTTTTATGTTTTCCAGTAATGCTGCATTAAGTATCTCTCCGCTGTCCAGATTTTGGTTTCCCAAAAGCTTCAAAAAGCCCTGAAAATAATTTGAAAGTTCATCTCCCTGTGTTGTACTTAATCCGTTTACAGTAAAAGCACCTGCTGAGATTCCTATTACAAATGCAAGAAATAAAAAAATGTATTTATTGGAATTGTTCTTAACGTGCATCAACAGTGTTTTCCGTACTTTTGAAAACAATTTTATTACCTCTTCTGCATTAAAATTAAGGACTATTTATTAAAAATTCTATGCCGCATAAATAAAAAAAATTACAATATGTAAAACATATTGCAATTTTTTTAGTAAACCTTATTAATCATAATTAATTTTATTTGATTATTTTAATCCATACTGATTTCACCTTTTACTATTTTATCGGCGAGCAGTATTCCTATAATGGTTTTTGAATCAGTTATTTCATGTTTCAAAACCATATCTACAAGCTTATTTACGGATATTTTTTCGCTTGAAATGAATTCATCCTCATCTGCATGGGCTTCACCTTGGGTAAGCTCCGTTGCTGCATATATATGAAGAATTTCATTTGAAAACCCTGGCGTTGAATAAACACTTACAAGGTGTTTAACCTTTTTTGCAGTCAGTCCTGTTTCTTCTGTAAGCTCACGCTTTGCACACTCAATAGGTTCCTCTCCCGGGTCCAGCTTACCAGCAGGCACTTCCAAAGTTTCCTGCTCTATCGGCTTCCTGTACTGCCTTACCATATAAACTTCACCGTTGTCACTGATAGGAATAACTACAGATGCTCCTGGATGCGTAATAATATCCCTTGTGGCTTTTTTTCCGTCAGGCAGTAAAACTTCCAGGCTCTCTACATTAATGATTTTGCCTGAGTAAATATGCTTTTCACTTAGTGTTTTTTCGAAATATTCCATGGCTCCTCCATTAAATTTTCTGTAATAAAACCTGTCCTTTTGAATATCCTAAAAGAGAGGTGTTGTCCATGCTGCAAATTATACATAAAAACAATATATATATGTTTGGAAAATTCTCCGAAATAACTCATCAGCTTAAAGAGCTGTCAAATGAGTATACCCTGGTTAAGGATTTGCTTACAGATGAAGCATCAAAAATGGAGAACTAACCATTTTTCCTGTTATTCTTTATTTCATCGGTTGCCAGTTTATCGCATCTGTTGTTGTATTCATTATCTGCATGGCCTTTTACTTTTATCCACTTTATTTTGTGTAATGTATTAAGTGAATCAAGCTCTTTCCACAAATCAGAATTCTTGACTTCCTCCTTACTGGAATTGATCCACCCGTTTTTCTTCCAATTAACAAGCCAGAACTTTTCAAAAGCATTTATCAGATAGGCACTGTCGCTGTACAGTTCAACCTCACAAGGCTCCTTCAGAGCTTTTAAGCCTTTAATCGCTGCTGTAAGCTCCATTTTGTTATTTGTGGTGTTTTCTTCATAACCGGACAGTTCTCTCTCCACTTCACCGAATTTTAATATAGCAGCCCAACCGCCGTTTCCGGGATTTCCGGAACACGCACCGTCAGTGTAGATAATTACCTTTTTCATCAGTCCTCCGGTTTAACCGTAAATTTTTCCTATTTCTTTAGCTCTTCTTGTGCATTCATTCATTGCTTCAATGACTGCATACCTGAAACCATTCTTTTCAAGAGCGCTTACAGCCTCAATAGTTGTTCCCGCAGGAGAACATACCGCATCCTTAAGCTCTGCCGGATGTGTTCCTGTATCAAGAACCATCTTTGCAGAACCATAAACAGCCTGTGCGGCAAATTTATATGCGAGGTGTCTCGGTATACCGGAAAGTACAGCTGCATCAGCCATTGCCTCAATAAACATGAATACATAAGCAGGACTGCTGCCTGTAAGTGCAGTTACCTCACTCATCAGCTTTTCCTCAAGGAATTCAACCTTGCCTACACTTTCAAAAAGCTTTGTAACCTGGTCTGCTTCTTCCTTAGTGACCTCTTTACCATAAGTTAAAAGAGTCATACCTTCACTCACAAGAGCAGGAGTGTTAGGCATTACACGTACTACCTTTTTATCTTCACCTATAATGCTTTTATAAAAGCTTATAGGAATTCCTACCGCAATAGATGCAAGTATTTTATTTTTAAACTTGTCCTTACAGTCTTCAAGTGCAGTTTTTATTATATTCGGCTTTACGGCAAGAATAATAATGTCGCAGATTTCAACAAGCTGTGAATTTGAATCTATTGCAACAGCACCTGTGCTGCTGCTTAAAGCCGCCTGCTTTTCCTTATCAACATCAAATATATATACATTCTGAGCCGGAACAGTTCCCGATTCAATTATTCCTTTTACAAGTGCCGTTCCCATATTGCCTGTACCGATAAATCCAACCTTGACGTTCATAAATCCACTCTCCATCCATTATTGTCTTTTATATTAAGAAGTTATTGTTTCAAGGCTTTCAAGGTAAATTTTACTTTGAAAACCATAATAAGCAATGTATATATAATACCATAAAACAAATAAAAAAGAATATGAGTTTTAAGTATAAGCAAGCATTAAATATTATTAATAAGTATGCCGAACCTATGTATATAAAAATTATTTTTAAAGTGCTTATCTTCTATTGACACTTCGTGCGGGTGTATTGTATACTAGTTATTGTCTCTTAGGGGAGTGGCTCAATGGTAGAGCAATGGTCTCCAAAACCATTGGTTGCGTGTTCGAATCGCGTCTCCCCTGCCAGTAAAAAACCCGGAATAAATTATTCCGGGTTTTTGTTTTTCATTTAGTACCTTTTCCTTTGAAATTATAGCCTTTGCTTATAGAGCACCTTGTTCTCTGCTGAAAGTTTTTCTTCCCATAACATCTGCATTACCTCTAACTCTGCCGAATAGTCTGTCTTTGTTTCATCCTTATCATACTCCAGAGTTTGAAGTATCTCCATTTCAAAGTTATCTTCCCCAAATTCAATCCATTCCTTTATAAGCTCACGATTTGGGTGTCTTCCTCCCTGAAGCCTTGCCAAAGTACCATTCATTACTCCCCTCAAATCCTGAGTTGTTTTTAAAAAGCATTTATTATTTAATTTACACCGGACGATAAATATCCCCATCGCAGGTTTCATCCGTTTATACTCTTCTCTTAATTCCTTTTTTCTGTCCACTTTAAGTCCTTCTTTCCGTCTTATGAAAAATTGAATTAATAGCCCATTTCCTTTAATATTCTTGAAAGCGTAGCTAAACGCTCTCCAATAAGCTCATCATCATTACTAAGTGCCTGACTGAATAACTTTATATCTTCATCTATTTTTTCATTCTCTGTACATACTGCAACGGTCATTGCATCTCCCTGCAGCCCTACCCTGTCTATGACAGGCTTTTCAGGATCATAAGACTTTTTATATTTATATGCCTCTTCCTTAAAAAAAAGTTTTGTTCTGCAGACTAGAATGGCAAGATCCAAAACTCGATGAAGGGGAAGCTCTTCTGATTGTCTTGACCACTTTTCCCCGGTATACCTCCATACTTTCGCAGAAATATCTACCTTACCCCTATCGTTCCATTGTGCTAATCCTAGTGAAAGCCCCTTTGCATCAGTGTTATATGCATAACGTCCATCAACATTCTCATAATTCTCCGAAACAACAACAGGCTTATGCTTCAGACTTGTTGGTATTTTCATAAAATAATCCTCCATTAAAAAATTACATCACGTCATTAATATTCTTACTTAGTAAACTAATAATTTAGTTATTTACTAATTTACTAAATTTATTATAGTCTTCATAACAACAGCTGTCAAGTTTATTAGGTAAGCATAAAATAAAGCCCTGGCAGCAGCCAGAGCTTATTATAAGGTGTTTAGGAGGAGAAAAAATGAAAAGTCAAATTTCATTTGATGTTTTAATAATATACCTTAAATATTGACAAAAATCATATATATTATTAATAAAATGTTAACTTTTTTATTCTACTTCTTCTTTTCTTTTTCAATGAAATTATCGCACTTTTTCCCAAGAGATTTGAAAACTGTTATAGAAGGCTCTCCCCTTGACTTAAAGCCAAAAAGCCTGCACCCATAAGGATATTTAACATCCCATGTTATATAGTAGTGTCCACAGTTTTTACAGCTTCTATTTTGATCATGGTTTTCCACTTCAAATCCTCCGCTAAAAATCATATAGATATCAATATTCTATATGATAAACGTCAGCTTTCAGAGATTCAAGTGCAAATTGGAGAATTATCTATCCTAATACCTGTATAACCCAAATCAAATGAATAAGGATTATTAGAACATACACAGAAAAGCAAATGTTTATGAACAACACAGAAACTTTCATTTTACTGTGTCCATATTTGTTTACACTATATGCAATGAAAAATAAGAGAAGTGTAGGTATGGTAATTTTGACGACAATAAGCAGATAAAGGTTTTTTACCACTCCTGTCATAAGTCCGTTTAGTTCAATAATGTTACGGCTGGTAACTCCTATATAAGTAAGAACTCCATCCAATAAATTTGCTATAGCGATGTAAAACAGCTTATAATTGGTTTTTTTTAATTCCTGATCGGGATTTCTCAAATACCTTCTTAGAATACTCAATAATACTGTCCTCTTTTAAATTAATTTAACAGTATTATATACAGGCATATGGAAAAATATTCATAACCTAAATCAAATCATTTTTTACAGCATAAACGGCAAGCTGTGTACGGTCTTTAAGCTCAAGCTTCATTAAAATTGAAGAAATCACATTTCTTATACTTCCTTCACTCAGGAAGAGGCTAGCGGCAATTTCCTTGTTGCTCTTTCCGTAAACAATAAGTCGTACTATTTCAATCTCTCTTGGGGTTAAAGGTACCGTATTCTTCTCGACCTTTTCGGTTGTTTTGCTTTCAGATATTTTGCCCTTTACAACCCCAAACGCGTTATCATGAATTACGTGCAAACCTTTATAAACACTTTTTATTGTAAGTATAAGCTCATCTGTGTCTATATCCTTCAGAACGTAACCATCAGCCCCATTTTTTAAGGCAGCTGAAATGTTTTCATCATCTCTGAAGGTTGTAAGTATTATCACTTTTACACTTGGCATTGCTTCCTTAATAAGCTTGGTACCTTCCACCCCATTACAATCGGGCATCATAATGTCCATAAGTACTACATCCGGCACAAGTGTTTTACATTGTTCAAATGCTTCTTTGCCATTGCCTGCAAAACCTAAAACCTCTATATCCTTATCCTGCTCAATTATAAATTTAAGCCCTTCACGAATTATTTTCTGGTCATCTGCTATTATTACCTTGATCATATACCCTCCAAAATGCTGCTTTCAGCAGGAATCTCTGCGTATATATTGAATCCTTTTTCACCATCAGACCCAAATCTGACCGTACCGCATGCATCAGTAATTCTTTGCTCCATGCCGGTAAGTCCATAACCCTTTTGTATTTCAGTACAGCCAATACCATCATCTGTTATAAGAACCTTTAAATACCCATCTGTCAGTTTTAAAATGATTGTCGAATGCTTCGCCTTTCCATGCCTTAATGAGTTTGTAAGAGCTTCCTGGCACAATCTGAATATTGTATCTTTATTTTCAATTTCACAATCCCGACTGACTCCTTCTATTATTAATTCGACTTTAATTCCTGATACCTCATATTGCTTTATCATATCCTTTAAACTGTCAATCAGGCTGTTTTGCTCCAGTCTTTCGTTTTTTATACCGCTTATTGATCTTCTTAGCTCTTTAAGTCCTTCCTTTGCTATAGCTGTAGCTTCCTTCAGCTGCTCATGAGTCTTTTCCGGGTCATTCCGGCAGGTAATCGAACTTACATTAAGCAGCGTTATCAGTACCGCCATTGTGTGTCCCAGCGTGTCATGAACATCTCTTGCTATCCGGTTTCTTTCCTTTTCAACAGCCAGTTCCTCTACCGTAAGCGCAGATTGTTTAAGCTGCTCGTTCATTAGGGAAAGTTCTTCATTTACCCTTTGCAGTTCAATATTTTTTCTATTGTTTTCATTAAGCAAATTTTTATAAGTAGTAATATCATTTAAGGTAATTATTCTTCCAACAATCTCTTTGGAGTTGATTATAATGGGCTTTATGCTTACAGAAAAGAACCTCTCTCTTGGCTTTTCAAGAACCATTTCTCCATTATAATTAAGTGTATTTGCACTTTTTATTGCATCTATTATTTCTTTGTTATTATTTGTATCTTTTAAAACTCCTGTCAATTCAGATGCAAAAAGCTTTGCACTTGTATATTTTTTGTTGTTTATATGAAATTTAGAGAAAGATTCCTCAAAAGATCTGTTGTAATGGACTATTTCATTTGATACATCTGTAACAACAATTGCCTGGCTTAATTTATCGAAAAGGTCGTTCATAGCAACAGGCATTATATCAAGCATACGGTACCTAAAGGTAGCAAGAGCAATTATAAATGTAGTTATAGTATACACCGCAGGAAGTATATCAACATTTCTTTCAGCGGTCCACAAATAAGTTATAAAAACATTATAATCGGCCACTACCCTTATAGCTCTTGGTAAGCCTATAGCGATAAAAAGCAGTATGGATTGAGTTCTTATTTGTCCCTTGTTATTAATTGAACGCATAAGCAATATAATGAGAGCGAAGGCAGTATATACATAAGATAACCACATATATACATACCTTGCAAATGTTCGGCTTGAAAAAAGCCCATAAAAATTGGTCAACATTCCGCCTATATAAAAAATAATCGGCAGTGCGAAGATCAAAGTCATAATTTTTTTGTTTTTAGTAATTGAGGAGTTTGTAATATACAGTGTAAAAAGCAGTCCGCTGAGTCCTGTAAAGGACATGCAGAAAAAGAACATCTGCTTGTTAATTCCATCTAAAAATAAGAAATCCAATTTCAGAGTATCATATAAAAAAGTAGACTTCAAAATATAATCCCTTAAGGACCATATTAATATTATGACCTGAAAGAATATAAAGCTATACAGCAAAGGTCCTTTTTTACCCTTAACAATTGAATATATGATTAAAGAAAGGGACGTAATAGTAGCAAGTGCATTTAAAAGTAATTCGAGACTAAATGGCATTTTAGGGCCCCCACAAAATACATATCTTATACCTTTATGATTTCTAATTTATTTTCTTCTAATATATTAACATAAACCGACTTAATCTTGAACAATATAATCCCATATACAACTATACTACAACTGGTAAAAAAAACTAGAGTTGTATTTTGTCCACATTACCCTTTCCAAGCTTCACAAGATACACATCCCAATAACGTGCTCCAAGGGAATTGGCAAAATTTTTATCAAAAACAGCAAAATCAAACCTGTTCCTGCCCTTTATTGCACTTCCGGTATCCATCGCTACTGCATAACCAAGCCCCCGGATATAAAACACGGTTCCAAAGGGCCAGTACTTGTTGTCGATAGCTATTGATATACCGGGGATTATAGGCTCACCAGAATTTGTAATACCAGCATTGTTGCCGCATTCATCCTTGCTGGGTGTATAAGCAGTTCCATAAAACTTACCCAGATATTTACCCCTTTCTATTGAGCCTCTTGAGGTAATTCCATTGAAGCTGGTATAGTTTTGTGGTTTAATACCTGCTGCAGCTGCCGACTTCAAAGAGTTTTGAAGTGCAATATTGTCATCGGTAAGGTCTTTGTTTTTTCGCACAAGCTCTTCATTCTGAGTCTTGATTTGATTCATCTGTTTAATAATTTCACTGTTCTGAGCAAGGATTTTATTATATTGATCCCTTATTGCATTATTTTCATTCTGCAGATCCATGCTTTTTTGAGTTGCGTTTTGCTGATTGTTTACCGAAGTTTTTGCAGTCTGAACTACCTTATAAAGTTCATTTTTTGTGTTATTATAATTCTTAAAAGTTACATAATTATTTATACAAAGTGCAGATACCATGATAAACATTAACAATATTACTGCATAATAGCCCCTTGAACCCTTTTCGGTTTTTGTCTCAATGTCTTTTTCTATCCTGCCATGAGAACTATTATCACTCACAGCTTCACCATCAAACATTTTTCAACCTCCTTGGTCAATTAAACAAAGTATTTTTTAATTATTTACATTTTTTCATTTTCTATTCAGTTTCAATAATTGCCGGGATAAAAAAGGTTTGAATTAATGTATAAAAAAGAATTGAAAAAGCCTGCTACAATTTCTTGTAACAGGCTTTTATATGGTCGGAGTGACTGGATTTGAACCAGCGACCTCTTGCACCCCAAGCAAGCACTCTAGCCAAGCTGAGCCACACCCCGACGGGTCCATTTAACGTGCATCATCTATTATAAAGCATATCTTCATAAATCTCAAGAGGTTTTTTCATCCTTTAATTCTCGATTTTTAACAATTCCTTTTATTTAACAATATATTATAAGATACATATTTGTTTTTTCTAACTTTTCATGTTAAAATTCACCTATATTAATTATAAAGGATGAATTTATGAAGCCAAAAACAACAATGAACTTAAATTTTTTTTCAAGTGCTTGCTTTTTAATCGCTGCTATTTGTTTCGCTGCTGATAAAAATTATTCATTAACATTTCTTTATTTTGCCTTATCTGCATGTTTCCTAAGTATTGGACTCTCATTAAAAAAGAAATAAAAATCTATGTAAAAGTAGAAATTACAATTATACAAAATAACATAAACAAAGCCCCGTGATATGCTCACAGGGCTTTGATATAAATCTGGCAGAGACCTACTTTACCGGGCCGTCACCAGCCAAGTATCATCGGCACTGAGAAGCTTAACTGCCGTGTTCGGTATGGGA
>JAEZTC010000013.1 GCA_023421675.1 Bacillota bacterium
ACATTAGGCCGCATAGTGCCCTGGGTAATATGACACCATCTGAGTATGCAAAGATTTTGGGTCAGGAACTAGAACAAAAATTACCTGGACTAACTTTCAATGTGGCACAAAATTTGGGGTAAGGTCAGTTATTATCTGCTTCCAATTGTATTGCGTCATACATGGAAAACAAATATTCCTCTGTTTCCTTAATCATATGTGCGCATGGTTTTATGTTCTTAGCATTGCTTTCTGCCCATTTTTCCAAACCTTCTCTGCCGCCTGATATAAAAACGCCAAAACCTACATTGGACGAACTGCCGAGAATTATATCTCCGTTTTTGTGAGGGCTTTCAGTCATATTTCATTCTCCTGTAAATTAATTACTATTACTCGAATATATCATACTTCCATTATAAGGGAAAGGGATAAACGATTTATTGAATAACGGAGCTGTTGCACTAAGTAAACTTCTTGAATAAGTATCCTTCGGCTAACCCCCCATACCCCCCTGTTAGGGGGGCACAAAAACATTAGGAAGTTGGCTCCCCTAACAGGGGAGCTGCCGTAGGCTGAGGGGTAATGCAGTGCAACAGTGCCTTTGAATTATGTTGGTTCTCCATCCTCGATAACAATCGAGTTTCCATTCACATGTCGTTTACCCATAAGGTGTCGTGCCTTTCTGTTTGCAACAGTATCCAGTACAATGGACAGGTCATAATTGGGATAGTCGGGATATAATTGTTCCGCAGGCATATAAAGCTTTATGCGCTTGTAATTGATTAAGAACTTTTTACCCTGTACCTGTACACCGACATTTCCTTTTGAATCTACAGGAGCAAAAACGATGCCAAGTCTGCCTGTTGATTTAATCCGTATACCATCACCCGGCTTATAGGTGCATAACACGGGGTTTGTTGAAGCTTCCGGTGGCTTATCATTTTCCTGGGGCAGTTCAAAAAGCTCACTGTACCCGGCTTGTGTACTCAAGTTTTCTCGGATATCAGGTTTTATTGTATAACTATTCCCATACGCAGCCAGGCGGGCACGCTCAATAATTGCTTTTGATAACCCGAGACGCTCTGCAATATGCAGAGCACAGCTTTCACCTGCTATTCCCAGCTCCAGCCTATAGAGGGGTTGAAGGCTGTCCCGGTCGAAAGCCATACGAGCGTTGCAAAAACCGGTGGTATTGGCGGCGAAGTCTTTAATTTCGGGATAATGGGTTGTAGCAACCAGTAAACATCCACTATCCTTAAATGCTTCAAGGATAGCGATAGCCAACCCCATTCCTTCAGCCGGATCTGTGCCTGACCCCAGTTCGTCCAGAAGAACAAGCGACTTGTCATTAACATCCTTAAGTAAATTAATTATATTGGTCATGTGAGCAGAAAATGTGGATAAATTCTGTTCGATACTCTGTCCGTCTCCAATATCACATAAAACATTATTGTTCATGCAGAACAGGCTGCCATCGTCTGCAGGCACATGAAGTCCGCTTTGAGCCATAAGGGACAACAGTCCTACAGTTTTTAAAGCTACCGTTTTGCCGCCGGTGTTAGGACCTGTAATTACTACTGCTGAAATATCCTTGCCTACTGCGAATTTCAAAGGGACTGCAGTCTTAGGATCAAGCAGCGGGTGCCGGCCGTTATTGACTATTATATGCTTTTCCTGTGTAAGCTTTGATGGTTTGGCATTCATTCCAAGGCTTAGCTTTGCCTTTGCAAACATAAAGTCCAAGGTTTCCATTGCCTCAATATTTATTTTAATTACATGTGAATAATCCTCCACAAGTCCGGTCAATGTATATAAGATCCTGCGGATTTCATTTTCTTCCTCGATAAAAAGGTAGTTCAATTCTTCAACAGCCTTACTTACAGAGGATGGCTCAACAAATATAGTTGATCCTGTTTGTGAGGAGTCAACAGCCGAACCTTCAACCATACGCCTGAATTCTCTTTTAACAGGCAGGGTATATCTTCCGTTTCTTTGAATTGCATAGCCTTCCATAAACCATTCAGGGTGTGAACGCAGCAGTGAATCTAGCTTTTGTTTGACACGTTCTCTGGCAGCTTCTATTTGACGGCGTATGTTTCTGATTTCAGGTGTTGCACGGTCATCAATCATGTCTCCATGTATACAGCGCAGAATTTCCTCTTCAAGTTCTTCGGCAGCGTCAATTGTTAGCTCGTATGAAGACAGAACAGGAGAAATACTACTGCCCTTCTTGAGATATTGCTTTATTCGTCTGCAGGCTGCAAGAAAAAGTGCAACCGAAGAAAGCTGTTCAGGCAAAAGCATAGCATCCTTTCCAAGCAGCAACATGATTTTGTCCAAATCTTCCATTGCTGCGAGGGGAGGATTTCCGATTGTTTCTATAAGCCGTCTGGCTTCTGTTGTTTCATTACAGCCGCGTTCTGCTTCAGCAATGGTTTTATACGGTTTAAGGTTAAGTATTTTTTCTTTTGCATTACCTGATACAGCCGATTCCGCAAGCTTTTCCAATATCTTGTCAAATTCCAAAAGAGTTATCATTTTATCTTTCATAAGTAAAACCTCCAATAGTATATAAAATAGGTATAAAAAAACCCACAGCGGATTAACCTCTGCGGGTTTTAAGACATATTACAATAATGTTCCCGAAAAATGGGTACAAAAAAACACGATAACCATATCGTGCTGCCTTTAATATATTTGCAGTCTGTAAGGTTAGAATCCGATAGTAAAAGGCAAAGCAAACATAAAGACTTTAAGTCTTTACTTTTTAGCTACCTTTTACTCAAATTATCAAATTATATTGATAAAACCTCTACAGACAAAACTCTCACACAAATCAAAACCTTTCGTTATTATATAAATATATTATTTCACATCCAGGGACTTTAGTCAATACACATAAGTATAAACTGACATACAATTGTCATGTTTATTTAGTATAATGTTGTTAAAGGCAATTATTCATTTATTTTTATAAGGTGGAGAATATGATTGATTCATTAAGGCAAGAGGCACTTAATCACGGAGACCGTCTGGCAATTCTGTCAGTAAAGCGGTTGAAGGAGATTAAAAAATACATTGATGAATTTCGTAATGGGGAAGAACTGAATTCGTTCCAAAATTGGATTGTTGATAATATTTATAATTTTCAAATCCCGGAGTGTGGCTTTGAAATAAAGTCAATTATTGTCGTTGCCATTCCTCATCCTGCTTATGCGATTGTTGAATTTATAAGGGACGGTAAAAAATATAACTTCAAAAACCTTTATATGTCTGATTTTGGTAAGAGTGAGAAGTATCTTAAAGACTTCATTTTAAAAAATAGCTATCATATCCAACCTGCTACCAAGCTGCCTCTTAAAAGACTGGCAGTGCACAGCGGACTAGCTGTTTACGGCAGGAACAATATATGCTATGTGGATGAAATGGGCAGTTTCATATCCTTTGCAGCCTTTTATTCGGATATTCCGTGTTATACTGATGATTGGACAGAAATGAAAAAGGCCGATATATGCTCTGATTGCCGTATCTGTTTCAACAATTGCCCTACAGCTGCAATAAGAGAAAATAGATTCCTTATAAATAATGAAAGATGTCTATCATTCATTAACGAAGGCGGTGGAGATTTTCCCGAGTGGCTGCCGGCATCTGTACATCATTGCGTGTATGATTGCCTTAAATGCCAAGTTAGCTGTCCCATGAACAGGGAATATATTAATAACATTGATAACTCCATTAAATTTGACAAAGAAGAAACAGAAATGCTTTTGAAAGGAATCCCTTTTGAAGAGCTCCCGCCGGAACTTAAGCGGAAATCGATGATATTAGGCTTTAATCAATGGCCGGATGCTATTCCAAGAAACCTCAAGATGTTATTTGATTTGAGTGATGCGTAATATGATATAAGATATCAGTTATTTTAAAAGACAGGCAATTCGGGCTTGTCTTTTTTAATGCCATGAAGAAAGCTTTTACCTCAAAGGATTTGTTTTATTTGTAGTTTTTTGGCAAAAGCACGCAAATTGTTTAGAATATTGTAGAAATATGGGAGATGGTGTATAATCATTCTATTGTCTTATTAGGAGGTTGCTAATGTTAAAGAATTTAAAGATTAAGTACAAACTGTTTATTTTGCTTGCAGTGTTTGTTATTGGATTTATTGTGTTTGGTGGCTTAGCCTATAAAACGATTACAGACAACAAGTTTGATGGTAAAAACTATTATGAGATTTCTTTAAGAAAGGACCTGGTTGCAGATATTCTTCCGCCGCCGGAATACATTATTGAAACTCACCTCACAACATATGAGATGCTAAATGAAACTAACTCGGAAAACATTAAGAAAATGTCCGAATACATAAATGGTCTCAAAAGTGAGTATGATAAGCGCCACGATTATTGGGTGAAAAACCTGCCTGAAGGCGATATGAGAAAAGCAATGGTTGAGGATTCATATAAATATGCAGACGAATATTTCAAAACTTTAAGCAATGAATTTATTCCTGTAGTAGAAAGTGGAAATAAAGATAAAGCAAAAGATATTTTGGATACTAAACTCAATCCGCTTTACTCAGAACATAGAAAATATATAGATAGTGTAGTTGAATTTGCGAATAAGCAAACTATAGAAATAGAAAAGCAAGCCAGGGAATCCTATGATAAGGATATTATTTATATGATTGTTGTGGCATTGGCAATACTACTAGTCTCAGTAGCGATATGCTTAATAATTATAAGAATAATAACAAAGCCGTTGAATGCTTTGAAAAAGCACTTGAAAACAGTTTCAACCGGTGATTTCAGAATTAGTATTCCGGCAAAGTTCCTGAGTTCCAAGGATGAGTTGGGAGATATAGCTAAAGCAGCAGACCAGATGCAGAATTCTATAAAAGATATTATTGGTTCAGTGGTACTGGAGGCTGGCAAGGTTAACTCATCAATAGAGAATTCAAGTAACCACATATCGCATCTTAATACAGATTTGACTGAGACCTCGGCAACTGTACAGGAGGTTTCAGCAGGAATTGAAGAGACGTCAGCTTCTACCGAGGAGCTTACTTCCACAATAAGCGAGATTGAGAAGGCAGTTGAAACGATAACTGAAAAAGCCCAGGATGGTGCAATGTCTTCTAATGAAATAAGCAGAAAGGCTATTGAACTTAAGGATAATGCAAATGCATCACAGACAAATGCCCTTGAAATACGTTCAAACATAAGTAAATCAATGCTTGAGGCAATAGAAAGATCACGTGAAGTAGAAAGAATAAAGGAATTGTCAGAAGCAATCCTTCAAATATCTTCACAGACAAATCTTCTTGCATTGAATGCAGCAATTGAAGCGGCAAGGGCGGGAGAAGCCGGAAAAGGATTTTCAGTGGTTGCAGAGGAAATACGAAAACTTGCAGAAGACTCAAAGAATACTGTTAATGAGATACAAAGCATGGTTAATGTTGTATTTGAGGCTGTCAACAGCCTAGCTGATACTTCCAAGAAGACACTTGAGTTTATTGATGCTGAGGTAGTCAAGGGGTATTCTGAGCTGGTTCAGACAGGTGAAAACTATGAAAAGGATTCAGTATTCATAGAGGAACTTGTAACTGATCTGAGTGCAACAACCCAGCAACTTCTAGCTTCGGTTAAAACAGTATCCAATGTAATGAACAGTATTGCACAGGCAAGCACTGAAGGGTCTGCTGCTACAACTGATATAGCTGAAAGAGTTTCGCGGATAGTAGATAAATCGGGTGAGGTTAAGAAGGAAACCGAAAGCATAGGCACCAGTGCTAGTAAACTCAAAGAACTGGTATCAAAATTTAAGGTATAGGTTATAAACTTAAAAGGTCTTTTGTGTGTTTTTTATCACAGAAGACCTTTTGTTCATTCATTTTAATTTACTGTTTTGTTTAGAAAACATGTCCAATATGCTTAACCCTTTGTCATACTGTATTATATCATTGCACTTAAATAATAGATCCATAACCCGTTTACTCATATCAACCCAATTTAATTTTTCATTCTGAAATAAATCAAGCGCACTAAGGCTCCCTGTGTCGGAATTGATATATCCATTATGGTTTGCCATATCTTCATAGGTACGTAATGTGCTGAATGTGCCGAAGGTGCTGTTATCACCAATTCCTATGTCATCGGCATAAGAGCATAGTGCAAACATTTCCAGCCTTGATGCATTACTTGGGTCTATTTCATTAACGTTGATATTATAAGAAACTGTTTTTCCACCATAATTTGTTTCTACATAAATGATTGGATTATTACTGGTTGAACAGCTTGCATATTTTGCTTTCATTCCCCAAAAAACATTAGCTCCTGGTTCCTTAATCATAGAAATACCTAGCACATTACCATCTTCCTGCTTTTCTACCTGTTTGGATGCTGCAGACATAACTCCCATAAAGTCACTGCCTTGTGCTTTACCGGATTTACTACTTACAAATGGTCCATACTGACTACTTATATCAGATATTCTCATTGCTTCAACCCCCAACTTATTTAATTACTCAGGGAAACAGTATAAATGTTAAAACATTACCATTATATATATCGTAAAAAAACAGGTAAGCATTAAGTGGGTGCAAAGGATATTTTTGTTTACATTCTTCTATCCTGATATTTGTAATTTAAAATATTATTAGTAAGCATATTGGCACCTTTAGACCCCTAAGAATGAACAGGTTAATAAATTATTAATTTGGATGTAAATAACGATTAATAGCTTTTATAAAATCAACCGCTCAAATCAACCTTATGGTTGATTCTTTTATTGTGATAATACCTTAGTATGATATTGGGAGATGATTATATGGAAAATTTGATGACAGTCAATAATTTGACAAAGAGCTTCAAAGATAAGCAAGTCCTAAAAGAGGTAAGTTTTGAAGTACATAAAGGAGAGGTACTTTGTATACTGGGCCCAAATGGTGCGGGGAAAAGTACAACTATCAATATTCTTACAGCAGCGCTGGGAAGCGATAACGGAGAAGTTTATTTTAAAGGCAAAAAAATCGGCAAGCATTTACGCGATTACAAGCAGGTACTGGGTATTGTACCGCAGGAAATAGCACTTTATGAAGAATTAAGCGCTGAAAAAAATCTCAGCTTTTTCGCTTCACTTTACGGACTTCATGGGAACAAGCTTAAGGAAGCAGTGAACGAAGCGCTTGTATTTGCTGGCCTTGATGACCGTAGATATGATAAGGTTAAAACATTTTCAGGGGGTATGAAGAGACGCCTCAACATCGCTTGCGCCATAGCACATCATCCAGAGTTGGTTATTATGGATGAACCAACGGTTGGAATCGATCCTCAGAGCCGAAATCATATTCTCGATTCTATACGACAGCTTCGCGAAAGTGGGATGACGGTGATTTACACTACTCATTATATGGAAGAGGTTGAGGCAATTTCGTCTCGAATCATTATTATGGACAATGGAGCTATAATAGCCCAGGGAACAAAGGAAACTCTTAAAGAAGATATTGCGAACGAAAAGCGGTATACCATAGAAATTGAGGAAAATGGAAAGATAACCGACAGTGAGTTCTTTGCTGTAGAAGGAGTAAAATCAGTAGAAATAAATGGGAATGTCATTAAAATTACTTCGCTCAAGGGAATAGAAAACCTTGACCGTATAATTGCCTTACTGAGCAACCGCGGAGAGAAAATATTAAATATCACAAGTGAGACTGCAAGCCTTGAAATGGTCTTTTTGAAGCTGACAGGCCGCAAACTGCGTGATTAAGCGAGGAGGTAATGAAAATGCGCCGTTTTTCAACAATTTTTAAGATGGATATGGTCAATCTTTTCAAAAATCCTGTTCTTGTAGGCTATAATACTGTATTTGCCGCACTTTTAATTTTAATCATGGGATTTTTGTCCAGCGGCAGCTATGCCAACAGTAAAGATGCTTATCAATATTATACTGTTACGCTGCTTATATATGGGATACTTAGCGGAGCGATGACAGCGTCAAACTGCTTCATGGAACGTGATATAAAGCGGCCTAATCTGCGGATAATACATTCGCCGGTAGGAAGCTTCCCAATATATTTTTCCAAGATTCTGTCATCCTTTATTTTTGATTACGTTCTCCACCTTTTGATTATTGCAGTTTTATGTCCACTGCTCAATGTTAGCTTGGGCAGCCAGCCTTTATTCTTTATACTGCTGATGGTGCCTGTAGAGTTTATGGCAGCTGCGTTAGGAATCTTTTTCTGCTGCATTTTTCATAGTGAAGAAGCTACAAGTACACTGTTAAGTACAGTGGTAAGCCTCATGTGTGTTTTGGGCGGAACATTTTTCTCACTGGACGGAATGGGTAGTGTAATGGCATTTGTGTCACGTTTATCTCCAGCAAAATGGCTCAACGATGCATTCTTTGCTATTTCCTTTGATAACAGCCTTAGACTTTTCTGGCCGGTATTTATTGGAACGTCTGTTATTTCAGGTCTGCTGGTACTGGGCTGTAAAAAGTGTTTCAGAACGGAGGACTATATATGAAGACTTTTCTTACCATACTAAAAAACGATTACCAGCGTACCATGCCACGCGTGGTTTCAATAATTGTAATAACAGTAATCACACTTGCTTCTATATTACTGGCAGTATATATAACCAGAATTCAACAGGTAAAGGGGCACATCGTTTTTGTCTCAAACGCTGCTGCTATATCCACACCAAAAACCTCAAAGCATCTTGACATAACAGTTTCATCTGAGAAACCCCCGCGTTCAGAGCTCATAAAGCAAAAATACGATGCTTTTGTTACTGTTAATGACAATGGAGAATATAATATTGAAACACTTCACAACAACGACTTTAAGAAAATGATTTCACAACTGCTCAAACACCCGGATACAAATGTAAATGATGGTAAGACGGAGCGTGGAGTGGGCGTAAATATCATTGGATTTATGATGATGTTCCTGCTGATGATTTCTTTTTCCAACCTATTTGTTTTTGCAGATGACAAAGAGCAGGGTCAACTACGACGGATTGCTGCAGCACCTGCTTCTTTTGGCTGGTATTTAGCTGCACATTGTATATACTGTTTGTCTCTGCTTTTACCGGAATATATTCTACTTGTTGTTTTAAAACTTTGTGGTTGGAATATCGGCTTTTCGCTTTTACAGTATGCTGGCCTGATAGCAGTATTGAGCTTCCTGGGAATTTCGGTTGCTTTGTTATTGCATACATTGATTAAGAAGCCTGATAATGCGAATATGCTCGGTAATTCTATAATGGTTCTGACTTCTGTACTTGCGGGCAGTTTTTATTCTTTCAGCAAGAATAATGCTGTACTTGACAATATAATTAAGCTATTACCACAGAAGGAACTGATGAATTTTGTACAGTATTTGCAAAATGGTACAGCGATGCAGCATGTTGGTTCAATTCTTTATGTAATTGCCTTTTCAATTGTATTGTTTGTTTTATCCAGCACCATTCTGCGGAAGATGTATGTAAAAAAGGTATAAATCAAATAACTTAGCTTGTTGTAAAAGCAATTTGCCGGGAATATAATGAAAATAACATTTTAGTATTTATTAAGCACATTAGATTTGGAGGTCTAAATGAATTTATCCTCAGATACGCTGCTTCTTTCCACCAAATTGAAAATACCGGCTCCGCGCAGAAACTATGTGGTACGCAGGGCCTTGTTCGAAAAACTTTCACAATGCACCGACATGGGTGTGGTATTTGTGCGAGGCGGCGCCGGAACTGGAAAGACTACTCTTCTTTCCTCATTTATCCGTGAAAAAGGATTGAAAAATGTTTGTTGGATGTCAATTGATACCTCGAATTCAAATGTTTATTCCTTTTGGCTGTATTTCACCGCTGCTGTCAGTGCCTTTTGGGATGATGGTGACAGCTTTTTAACCTTGATGCGATCCAATCCTGATGCATCTCATATGGAAAGCCTGCTGATCATGCTGATAAACAGGCTGTGTGGTGATGAAGACTATTATATGGTGCTTGATGATGTACATTGCATTAACGATGCGACTTTAATAAAAACCTTTGAATTTTTTATCGGTGCTATGCCTTCTAATTTTCATTTTATTATGCTGTCAAGAGAAGAACCTCCAGTTTATTTGGGCCCATTCGCGGTATCTGGGCGTCTGCTTTTCATTGATGGAAAACAGATGCAGCTGTCACCTGAAGAGGGGATGGAGTTTTTAAAAAACACTTTAAGTCTCACAATCAGTGATGAGGAACTTGATCGCATCAATACATATGCAGAAGGTTGGATTGGCGGTTTGCAGCTTGCAGCTGCAGCTGGAGCGGTAGGCAAAAGCCCAGGACAAATGCTTAGCGCAGGAGGAGGTATTGCTGCTGAGTATTTGACTCGTGAGGTGTTTGAATCACTGACTTCAGCAGAAAAGAATTTCCTGATAAAGACCAGCTTCCTTTCTTATTTTGATGCGGAAATATGTACAAGGCTTTTGGACAATTTTACAAAAATAGATTTTGAACATATGATTTATAATTTCATACACAAAAATTTATTTGTTATATGTATAGATGAACAAAATGGGGTATACCGTTACCACAATATACTTTCCGAGTATTTGACAGGGCAATTTTCATGCCTTCCTGAACAACATAAAAAGGAACTCTACATAAAAACAGCCCGGGTATTTGAACAGCTTGGTGACTACGAGGAGTCTTTAAGGAATTATTGTGTTGCAAATGACTATGAAGATGTTCTTCGTGTCGCAAAGACACTGGGAGGAAGAATAGAAACGTGGAGCTATCTTGATAAGGTGCCGGTTGATCGGTTGATTATGGATGCAGATCTTGCAGCCCAGTGTTTTATGTACAATCTTGGTAATATGAACATTGAACACTGCCGTATTCTGTTTGAGAAATTCAAGGAACACTATGGGGATTCTGACATATTCCGTGTTTTACAGTTCGCGGAGGCTTATGTATCACAAAATGGTGGCATACTTCCGCAATATAATGCTTTAACTGCAGACCAAATTGATCATCTTAACTTTGGACCTGTGTCAAAAGCGCTGATACTGGTGCAAAATTCAGCAGCACTATTGGAAAGCATGCAGTATGAAGAAGCTGAGAACTGTATTAAAAAGGCAATGCAAATCAGTGCAGGTATGAATGTTTTTGTGGATTTTTTCGCTAATAACCAATTGGCCCAGATATATGAAGAAACAGGTCGTCTTAATGACAGCCTTACCTGTTATACCAAATCAAAGGAGCTAATTAACTCCCCATCAATGTTGATGGGAGTAGGCATCAATTATTATTTTGGTATAGCAGGGGTTTATATGCGTCGGATGGAGCTTGACAAGGCGGCAGAGGTATTGGAACAATCCAGACAGTTATTGGAAGCTCAGCATATCAGAGTTGATATTACAAATTTGACATTATCCTATCATTTGGCAGAGATGAAATTTTTATATGGTGATGATGACGCCGGTGCTGCATTTGTTGAAGGGATCCTGTCAGAATATTCTTATTTCAGTGTGCTTGCGCTGGGACGGCTTATTCATGAGCTTGACTACGCAGGTAAACTTCCTCAAGATCTTGCTGATAATTTTCTAAAAGAGCTCGAATCTGTGCCGAATTATAGATGCCAGCCATTTATGAGGCTGCTGCGTGCCAGACTTCTTTTTAAATACGGGCAGACAGAGGAAGCTTTCAGAGAAGCTGAAGACATTCTGAGTTTCTCCCGTTTGCACAAAAATAAGCTGCACCTTGTAGAAGCCGGATTACTGAAAATTTTCATGATGCTTAATTGCAAGGTATATACTGACAAACAGCGAGAAATCAATAATTTGCTGAGAGAGGCAATTTATTACGCACATCAAGACCGCATCCTCATGCCGTTTTATCTAGAACGGTCTGCACTTTTACCTCAGCTGAATGAACTTTCTAAACAAGCAACCGGTAAAAATTCTATGACTGCCCCGGAAGCGGCTTTTCTTCGTGACGCCATAGCTGTTTGCAGTAATTCGGCTTCTGCTAATAAGAATGTGCAGGAATTATTATCTGTGCGTGAACTTGAAGTGCTGGAAGAAATGGCATTAGGCATCACCAACCGGGAGATTGCCGAAAAACTTTGCATTTCTCAGGCTACAGTTAAAACTCATGTGCTCAGTATTTTCGGTAAGCTTGAAGTATCGTCACGCATGTTGGCAGTCGATAAGGGCCGGAAATTAGGGCTTATAAAATAATTTTTACTTTTTTAACAATTCAAAATATCTATAAACAATATCTATTGATGTATCAATAAGTCTTTCCCGGTCAATTTCATTTTTACCAAAAACTATTCTGTCTATGGTTGATGATTTAAGCGGTCATCATGTGGGTTATTATGTTTACAATTTCATCTGTCATTGCATCATAATTCAAAGAAGGGTGCCTGTGAAAAATAACCTCATGACAAAGGTTTTCAATGAGGCCTACAGCAATATGCACTTTTTCATGCAAGTTTGGAGCAGTAATTCCGTTTTTATTCAATAAATCTACAATGGTACTAGCTGTAGTTATCTCAAAATTCTTAAAAAATGCACCAACATCCTTATCTGAATGTGACATTGCCATCATTTCTTCATGAGCAGCTTCTGTTAAGCTATGCGATTTAACGGATATCGAGATAAATTCACGTACTATTTCTTCTATATTTAAAGGTTTGTTCAAGTTTGCAAGCTTTTTGTATATAGGTGTTGTTATAGTGTCGGAATAGTATTGGACTACTGCAATGAATATATCTTTTTTATCCTTAAAATAATTATAAACTATACCTGTGGATACTCCTGCTGCTTTTGCAATTTCAGCAGTATTCGTATTATGGTAGCCCTTCTCACATATAAGCTTAAAGCCTGCTTCTATTATCCGATTCTTCTTTTCGATTGAACGTTTTTGTATAGGTTGCCTGATTTCGGTGCTTCCCATAAGCATTACCTCCATAACTCTTTCTAAACTTATTATACATATTAAAAGTGCATTATTCAAATAAACCTGAAATTTTTTTCAGATTTGTATTGACTTTTATTTCGTGTGGGTTCATACTAAACCTGAAAGATATTTCAGGTTTAGGAGAGGTCATATGAAAAATTTAATAGAATTCAAAAATGTTACCAAGGCTTACGATATGGGCGAAAAGAAGATGCTTGCCGTAGATGACATAAGTTTTTCAATAAATGAGGGTGAATTTGTTGTTATTCTGGGACCCAGCGGTGCAGGAAAATCCACAATCCTTAATTTGCTGGGCGGCATGGACTATGTAAGCAATGGTGAAATTATTATTAACGGAAAAAACATTGCAAACCTTAAAGACGATGAATTAACTGAATATAGAGCGGAAAATGTCGGCTTTGTATTTCAATTCTATAACCTTATTCCAACACTGACCGCAATAGAAAATGTCGCTCTTATAAAAAGCATTGTCAAGAATGCATATGATGCCTCTGAAATATTAAATTCCGTGGGCTTGGGGGAGCATCTCAACAAGTTTCCATCCCAGCTTTCTGGTGGTGAACAGCAAAGAGTATCTATTGCAAGGGCCATCTGTAAAAATCCTACCCTGCTCCTTTGTGATGAACCAACAGGTGCTCTTGATAGTGAAACAGGTGTTGCTATACTTTCATTACTGCAGCAGATGAGCAAAGATAATAATAAAACAGTAGCAATTGTTACCCACAACGCAGCACTTGCGCAAGCTGCCGACAGAGTTATTAGAATAAGAAACGGTAAGCTGAAGGATGTGACAGTTAATTCTTCACCTGCAGCAATAAGTGAGGTGAACTGGTAATGTTATTCCGCAAGATGCTTAGGGATATGAAGCTTCATAAAACACAATTCATTTCAATTTTTATAATGTCTATCCTCGGTGTTTTTATCTTTGCCGGTATAAGCAGTGAGTGGTATGGACTTCAAACTACTGTAAATAAATATTACAAGGATACAAACATGCCTAATGTCTGGGTTTACGGAAAGGGCTTTACAAAAGAAGATTCAGATAAGGTGGCAGGGGTTAAAGGAGTTACAGGAGTAGAAAGAAGGCTTACTTTAAGCAGCATTGCAGACTTTAACAACAAGCCTGAGCTGAAGCTGTACTTTGTTGAGAAAAATGAAATATCAAAATGCAAGCTTATAAAAGGAATTGAATTTTCTCTTGATAAAGACGGAGTATGGCTTGACAGCCAATTTGCAGAAGCTAAAAACTTGAAGGTAGGAGATTCAATATCTGTTACTGCCAACGGAATTAAAATGAAAAAAGAAATACTTGGAACTGTTTTGAATCCAGAGTATATATATTCAAAAGGAAATAATGATATTGTACCAAACCATGAAAATTACGGTTTTGCATATTTGTCATATAAAGCTTTTCCCAAGGATATGCAAATATCATATTCAGATATTCTGATTACCACTGACAATGAGAACTATACACAAATGGAGGATAAAATTAATGCTGCCTTAGACGGTCATTACAGCGTATTTCTGACAAGAGACAATAATGAGAGCTATGCAACATTTAATGGAGAGATAGAGCAGCATAAGGCAATGGGATTGGTGTTCCCTCTGGCATTTGTAACTATCGCAATGCTTACAATTATCACTACTATGACCAGAATTATAAATAACCAGAGAACACAAATCGGAACATTAAAGGCTTTGGGTTTTAAAAGAAGACGTATACTGTTTCATTATGTTTCATATGGCTTATGGATTTCTATATCAGGGTCTTTTATAGGCGCAATTCTAGGCCCTTTTACCATTCCATACCTATTTTACGATGCTTTAAAGACAACTTATACAATGCCTGAATGGAAACCTGCAATTTCCCTGGAATCCTTTACAATGGCTTTTATATCGATATTATTCTGCACATTGGCAACCTATCTGGCCTGCAGAAATGCTCTTAAGGATACACCTGCCCAAACACTAAGGCCAAAAGCACCTAAACATATTAAACAGGGCTTTTTTGAAAAAACAAGGGTTTGGTCTAAGCTTGGTTACAGCTTGCAATGGAATCTCCGGGATATGTTCAGAAGCAAGGTGCGCTCCATTATGGCTGTAATTGGTGTGTTGGGATGTACAGCGCTTTTAGTATGTGCATTCGGTATGCAGGACAGCCTTGATGATGTAATAACTTGGCAGTATTCAGAAATTAACACATTTCAAACTAAATGCATACTTTCAAGTAACATATCAAATGCAAAATATGAATCTCTTAAAAAGAATATAAACGGAGAAGCTCTCATGGAGGGTGCAGTTGAAATCAAAGTAAACGGCATAAAAAAGAGCGGTGAACTGCTTGTAACCGATAATGTTACACTTATACATTCACAAAACTATAAGCGTGAACAGCTAATACTTCCAGAAGACAGCTTGTCAATCAGCTATAAGATGGCAAATCTTTTAGGAGTGGAGGAAGGGGATAAAGTATCCTGGCATGTATACGGGGATGAGAGATGGGTGACATCAACAGTTGGTGCGATCTACCGTACGCCAATATCCCAGGGTATAACAGTAATGAAAGGTACTTTTGAAAAGCTCGGATACCAATTTAAACCCACCGCTCTAATCACTAAACAAAATTTAAGCGGTAAAATCGATGGCGTAGAGAGTATCTGGTCCAAATCGGACCTAACTAAAAGCTATGAAACTATGACAGAAGCAATGAGTATTATGGTTTATGTCCTGATACTGGCGGCATCCATCCTGGCTGTAGTGGTTCTATACTGTCTTGGGGTTCTGTCATTTACTGAAAGGCAGAGAGAACTTGCAACGTTGAAAGTGATAGGCTTCAAAACTAAAAAAATACGCAGGCTGCTGCTTACACAAACCATATGGCTGACTTTTATCGGAATTATAATAGGTGTGCCTAGCGGCAAATGGCTTATTTACTATATGATTTCCTTTATGGGGGATTCATTTGATATGATGACCATCGTATCTGTTCCATCCATTATCTATAGTATTTCTATAACACTGCTGCTGTCCGTGGTTGTAAATCTGATGTTCTCAGGAAAAATCAAGAGCATTGACATGGTCAGCTCGCTTAAAGGTGTGGAATAGTTTTAGATTGAGCAATATTACATTAAAAAGCGGCAATCGAGCAATGCTTGAAAGCCGCTTTGTTATTATCTCATTAAACTGCGTAAAACCTTACCAGTATAGCTGTTTCTGCTTTCTGCGACCTGTTCCGGCGTTCCTTGAACAATAACATACCCGCCCAGATCTCCGCCCTCAGGTCCCATATCAATAATCCAATCGGAATTTTTTATAACATCTGTATTGTGTTCAATAACTATGACTGAATTTCCGGCTGTCGTTATACGATGGAGTATTTTCATAAGGCTTTCAATGTCTGAAAAATGCAGCCCTGTAGTCGGTTCATCAAGAATATAAAGGGTTTTTCCTGTATCTGGCCGGCTAAGCTCCTTGGCAAGCTTAATCCTTTGTGCTTCGCCCCCGGACAGTGTTAATGCGCTTTGCCCCAGCTTAATATAGCCTAAACCCACATCATGCAGAGTTTGAAGTATTCGTTTCATTTTTGTAGCATCGCTGAAGAATTCAAATGCTTCGTCCACGTCCATTTCAAGCACGTCAGATATAGATTTACCATTATACTTAATCTGAAGTGTTTCTTCATCAAATCTTTTACCATGACATACCGAGCATTCAACCCATATATCCGGCATAAAATGCATTTGTATACATTTTCGCCCCTCACCGCCGCAGGCTTTGCACTGTCCCTCCTTACTGTTGAAACTGAACCTGTTTTGCTTATAACCTTTTTCCCTCGCATCTGCTGTCGATACAAAGAGGTCCCTTATATCATCAAACATACCTGTATAAGTTGCGGGGTTGGAGCGTGGTGAACGGCCGATAGGCTGTTGTGAAATATTTATTACCTTGTCTATTTTTTCAGCTCCTTCAAGCCTTGTGTATTCACCCGGTATATCATTGGAAGTATTAAGGAATCTGCCTAAAGCCGGGGACAGTGTCCCGGATATAAGGCTGCTTTTACCTGATCCGCTGACACCTGTAATGCATGTAAGCATACCTATAGGGAAACTGACATCTATGTTTTTCAGATTATTATGTCTTGCCTCAAAAATTGTTATAAACTCCTCTGGAGCTTTTTTTATTTTATTTGAGCTTCCTATGACTTTATCTCCCCTAAGAAACATGCCTGTTTCGGAGGTGGGACTATCTATAATATCCTGAGGCGTTCCCTGTGCGATTACTTCTCCTCCGTATTCTCCGGCTCCTGGTCCTATATCTATAATTCTATCTGCCGCAAGCATTATTTCAGGATCATGTTCAACAATTACAACAGTATTGCCTTCATCTCTTAAGTTTTTTATAGCATTAAGTAATGCTTCCTGATCTTTTGGATGAAGCCCTATGGAAGGTTCGTCAAGAATATACAGCAAATTTGTCAGACCGCACCCCAACTGTGCTGCAAGTCTTAATCTCTGTGCCTCTCCTCCTGAAAGAGTAGGAGCAGTACGATCCAAAGCCAGATATTTTAGTCCAACGTCTATTAAGTTTTCAAGCCGCTGCTTCAAAGTATTTAATATCTGTCCACAGATTAATCTTTCTTCTTTTGTTAGCTTTGCAGGTATGTTTTTTACCCAGTTATACAATTCCTCTATGCTCATTGCGGCTGCCTCAGGAAACCTCGTCCCTCCGACAGTTACCAGCCTTCCAACCGGTGAAAGCTTTTCACCTCTGCATAGGTCACAGGGTTTTTCTCTCATGAAAGTTTCTGATAGTCTTGCTGCAGTTTCTCCGCTGTTTTCCTTGAACAGCCGGGACATACAGTTGACAACTCCCTCCACCGGACGCACTATTTCACCTTTTCTCCCATTTGTGTTTTCATAAAGGAATCTTACTTCCTTTCCTTGTGATCCATAAAGCACCTGATGCTTGAAGTGCTCAGGAAGCTTGCTCCAGGGCAGTTCCAGATCGATATCCATTTGTTCTGCGAGTGCCAAAACTTCCCCCTTCATCCAATTGGCATTAGGCTTTTCCCGGTGCTTTCTCAGGTTTCCCCACCATTCTGAAGCACCATCAAGAATTGAAAGATAGGGTTTTGATATAATAAGTTCCGGGTCAACCTCAAGTTTTTTTCCAAGACCATTGCAGACTGGGCACATGCCTTCCGGATTATTATAACTGAAGGTTGAAGATGATAGCTCAAAAAAGATTCTGTTGCAGGGATAACACATTTGTTTAGTCTGCAGCACTATCTTTTCATTGCGGTTAATGATTATTTCAATTGCTCCGTTACCTATCTCAAGACCTTTCCCTACACTTTGGCTTATACTTTTTTTGTATATTCCTGTTGTATCATTATCCGGGACCTTCATATTTAGAAGTCCTTCATTATGGTTAAAACCTCTGATGCTCAACTCGGTACCCGGCTTTAACATTCTGAGAACGTTTATAATTTCATCGCTGTTAATGGGACAAATAGCTCTGCCGCAGTCGGGACAATGCCTGATGCCTATTTTGGAAAACAGCAGCCTAAGGTAGTCGTACAAGTCAGTTATTGTACCTACCGTCGATCTTGGATTTCTGCTTATTGATTTTTGTTCAACAGCAATAGCTGGAGGGAGGCCTGTTATCTGTTCCACATCAGGCTTTTCCATCTGTTCGTATAGAGATCTTCCAGATGAAATACTATCCATAAAACGTCTCTGGCTTTCTGCATATAATGTATCAAAAGCCAGACTTGACTTGCCGCTGCCGCTTACCCCGGTGATAACTGTAATTTTATTTTTTGGAATGGATAAAGTTATATTTTTCAAATTATTCTGCCTGGCGCCTTTTACTACAATTTCAGTGTCATTTTTTTCGTAGGTGATTTGTTCACTGGCAAATACCCCATCCTTACTTAAGTCTTCATTTTTTATAGAAGCAAACCTTCTGAGCTTTTCAATATCCGGGCTGATAATATGAACATCTACTTTATTTTCATTAATGCTGTTATCCTCTAACCACTCAGGCCAATGGCTGACCCATTCAGGTACATAAAACTCCCTAACCCTGTCCTTTGCAGGAATGTATGTTTTTATGTCTATAATCGGGGTTTTATCGAATGAATCAAGACCGGTTACCCTGATAGTAGCTTTTTGACTATCAATTGCCAGAACCCGGGCAGTAGTCATTGCTATAGGGTTTGGACGTACCGGAGAACGCGATGCAAAAACGCCTGTTCTTGGAGCATTTTCATATGGAGGATCACACTGGGTGATTTTCCTATATGTTTTATTATCAAATCTATTAAACCACCAAATTATTTGTATGTGAGAAAAGCCATCTAATTTTTTAAAAATATCATTATTAATACCTCTCAAATCAAGATAATAATCTCCATCAATTTTTTTTATTAAGCCAATCTGTTGGAGGTTAAATTCTTGTTTCCCGCCTTCTTCAAGCGAGGAAACGGTTTGCTTAATTACCCGTTCCTGTGTGTTCAAATCAGGTCTCCACCCAGAAAGTCTTTTTAATACATCAGGTACAATCGGTTCTTTCACTCTGTCTTCGGAAGGGAAATAAGGTTTTATATCAAATACATAACAAGACTCATCTGCATCTGAATAGTCAATTTCAATAATACCGCTGTTTACGTCAATTTGTACTATCCGTGAAACTGATATACAAATATTATTAGTATCGTTGATATCTTTCAGACTTTTAATATCAGTACGGTTAGTACCTTTGTAGAAAAATATGATATGGCTGAAAAGTTCCAGGTTTTTAAGTGCCGGTTTATATGCCTTGTATATTGAAATTATATTTTTACCCTGATTTTTGTTGTATTGACCTATAGGAAAAATATTATAGCTGCTTGTGGTTATTTCTTTTTTCACGTTGCCCTCCTAAAAAACAAATGAATTCTATAACAATCCAGTAAGAAAATATTATCATTTATCTGGGAAAACAGTTTGATGTATCTTGCTCAATTTTGGTAAATGGTATGGGGTTTATACCAACTATTTGACTATTTTTGCTCTTGCTGCAATATTGACACTTTTAATTTATATGTATAGATTAATATTAAAGATTAACATATGTACGTGATGGGTGATAGTATGGAGTTTAAAAAGGTTTTCTCAGAAAATGATATTTTCCTTATAGGAATGGATTTTTATGGCGACCCATTTGAAAAAGCTTCTACATGGGAGGAAGAAAACGAAATAGGTCAGTTGTGGAAGAGGTTTAATAAGTTTGTTCTTGAAAACCCTGACTCAATGAATAATGTTAATAGCAGGAATGTTTTTTATGAGGTTCACTCCATAACAGACGAGAGTTTCACTAAAGGCTATTTCAATATTTTTGTAGGTGTACAGACTGAAACAGTTGCTGCCGGTATTCCTTTCGGGTTGGTTGCAAAGCAGCTGCCACCTTCAAAGTATGCATTGTTTACGCTCAAAGGGCAGGAGATTGCGTCTGACTGGAACAGGAAAATCATGTCAGATTGGGCACCTTCTTCAGGTCTGGAACTATTATGCAATTACACAGTTCTTAAGTATGATGACAGATTTAAGGGCATGGACAAGATAGATGAATCAGAAATGGACATTCTGATTCCAATCAGGTAATTAATTATCTGGGGTACATTTATGAAACAAATTTGTGATATATATAAGGCAGTTCAGTTTATAGAGAAAAACCTAAAAGAGAATATAACTATTGAGGCTGCTGCTCAAGAGGCAGGGTACTCTCTGTTTCATTTTGCAAGGGTATTTAATCAATTAACAGGGCACAGTCCATATGACTATATTATGAGAAGGCGTTTGTCTGAATCTGCTAAAAAGCTTGCAGAAAGAAAGCAGAGAATTACAGATGTTGCTTTTGAATTTCAGTTTAATAATATAGAAACCTACTCACGTGCGTTTAAAAAAATGTTTGATATTCTGCCTAATCAAATAAAAGATGAAAGCATTCTGAATAAGCTAACCCTGAAAGATCCTATAACAGAAAAATATTTAGAACATATTACAAAGAACAACTTTTTTGAACCGGAAATTATATATAAGGAAGAGATGTGTTTCCTGGGAGAAGTACTTTTTCGTAACGATTTTATTTTTAACAGCTTTACAATAGATCACTTGAGGCATGAATTGCTCAACTTTCAATATTGTTATGAACCTGAATTATACACAATATCATTTAATCCGGAGCATTGGCAGCAGGAGACATTTCGGCAGCTCGCCTGTATAAGGGTAAGCTCATTGGAGCAGACGCCTGCTTCATTTGTCGGTAAAAAATTACTTCCAATGCAATATTGTAAGTTTACACATATCAGCCCTCTAAATGATGTTGGATTATCCTATAATTATATTTTTCAGACCTGGCTTCCAAAGTCGGGATACAGGCTTTCACAGCCTTTTTCGCTGGAAAAACACGAATGCCTTGGTTATAAATCAAACCTAGGCATATCGATATTTGTACCTATTATAAAGAAGTGATATATCAAGTCTTACAGCCTCTTTGCCTTCTGCAATGTTTTTTTATTGAAGGGCTCTGATTTTTACAGAAAATCATTCTTAAATTTTAAAATTCGATAAAAAAAGACATTTATATTGTTGAATAATCTACTTACTTTGTTGAATGATATTTAATATTGGGATATAATCATTTGGGTGGCAATAATTCTCTATATAATGAAAGGAATATTTTTATGTTTAAAGCGTCTCACAAGGAAGACATTTTTTTTGACATGTTTGTTGAAACTATGCAAAGCTCTTGTAAAGCTGCAGAAATGTTAGTAGACTTGATGAAAAATTATGTAGATATTGATAATAAAATTGAATCTATTGGTATTGTAGAACATGAGTGTGACAATAGTATACATAAAATTTTAGAGCAGCTAAACAAATCTTTTATTACTCCTTTTGATAGAGAAGATATTTATTCTATTGCAAAAGAATTGGACAACATTACTGACTATGTGGACTCTACAGCTCATAAGTTCAAGATGCTAAATGTTGTAGAAATTCGTGATGAAGCTATAAAGCTTGCGGAATTGGCTGTATTATGCACCAAAGAGCTTAATGATGTTATAGTTGAGTTAAAAAATATGAAAAGAAGCAAGACACTTATGGATAAAATTATTGATGTAAATAGAATTGAAAATGAGGCAGATCAGATTTTTAGAGATGCCATCACAAAATTGTTTACATGTGAAAAAAATCCTGTTGAAGTTATTAAGTGGAAGGAAATATATGAATGCTTGGAAAATACGTTAGATGCCTGTGAGGATGTGGCAAATATTGTTGAAGGGGTTGTAATGAAGAATGTTTGAGGCTATACCGGCATCGATCATAATTATTGTTATATTAGCTCTGGGGTTTGACTTTGTAAATGGATTTCATGATACGGCAAATTCCATAGCAACATCTATTTCTACAAGGGTTTTATCCCCGGTAAAGGCTATATTGTTAGCTGTGGTTTGTAATTTTCTTGGAGCTTTGATTTTTACGCTTTTGTTGCACACAAAGAATGTTGCAGCTACTATAGCCGGTGATGTTGTAAACAATAAACTGATAAACCCCACAGTAATAATTTCAGCACTTATAGCAGCTATTATATGGAATCTTATTACATGGTACTTCGGTATTCCAAGCAGTTCTTCACATGCTTTGATTGGAAGCCTTATAGGAGCATCAGTAACATATACAATGTCGACTGATGTATTAAAGATTAGCGGAATTATTGATAAAATTATTATTCCTCTGTTTGCTTCACCCATTATAGGATTTTTACTAGGCTTTTATATAATGAAGCTATTAGCTATTCTTTTTGCACGATTTTCACAAAATACAATGAATAAGTGGTTTTCCAAGCTACAAATTGTTTCCTCGGCAGCTGTGGCCTTTTTCCATGGCAGTAATGATGCACAAAAGTCGATGGGAATTATAACCATGGCACTTATCACCGCAGATTTGAACAAGGGAAGTACAAATACTCAGCCCTGGGTTGTTGTACTTTGCGCATTAACCATGGCAATAGGTACATCAGTAGGTGGATGGAAGATCATTAAAACAGTCGGAATGAATATGATTAAAATGAACCCTGTACAGGGCTTTGTTGCTCAAACCAGTGCAGCGGTTTCAATAGCTTTTGCGGATATGTATAAGGCACCTATAAGTACAACGCATGTTATCACTACGGCTGTAATGGGGGTTGGAGCATCAAAACGTTTATCCGCCGTTAGATGGGCACTTGCACGAAATATTGTATGGGCATGGGTTTTAACAATACCTATAACAATAATACTAGGGGCGTTAATACAATTATTGATAAGGTTATTTTAATAATCTTTTAGTTTATTAGAGCTAGCACTACCACTGTGGTAGTGCTTTTTTATGTTAATTGCTTGGATGTTTTAACATTCTGCTGTTTTTTGCATATAATTGTATGAAGTAAAATTAAAAAGATTCTTGTTTTAAATATCGGGTTCTGGGGTATAAATCAATAAGTTAGAAAGAACATTTTGGAGGTGTTATTATGAATGATAAGGATACCAGGGTGAAAAAAACTAGTTACAGTAATTCATCTGAGGTGATTAATAATGATGAGGAATACATAATTCCATACGAAGCAGCTTGTTCTCATGAATTTTCGGAAGGCTGCATTGTAGCTGAAGATGATAATGATAAATAGCTTGAGAAATAATATAAAAGGGACGGCTGACTGTTAATTTTAAAATATACAGTAGCCGTCCCTGAGTAAAAAATTATTTTTGCTGAAAGAACTGAACATTAAGGCCATTTGGGTCCTTAATAGTAAAAAACTTAAAACCGGGAGTTTCAATAGGCCCGCCGTGTATAGGAATATTTTTGTTTTTTACAACTTCAAGCATAGCATCAGCAGAATCGACAGCGAAACCAATTGATATATGCTCACCGTGGTTGATTACGTTATTACTGCTATCCGCCAAAAGTTCGACCATTGTTTCATCACTTGTCCCATTTCCCATAAAAGCTATCTCTATTCCGGGTCCTGCAGGAAAACGTTTTGTTAATTGAAGACCTGCTAAATCGGAATAAAAAGCGATGGATTCATCCAAATTTCTCACATGGATTGTTGTCCATAATAACTTCATATATAATCCCTCCATTTTGTTATTATTGTTTTAGACTTCTTCATTTCTGAGAAAAAACCTCTGTTTAATTTTCCCTGGATTTATAATAATACATATTTTATAATCTTAATAGGAGCGAAATCATACTAGTATAAATTATAACTGACAGGACTGATTAATATTATTAGTAATAATGAAAAAAACCGCTACAAAGAACTAGCCGATTTTTTAAAAACCCGGAGGGCAAAAATTCTTCCATCTCAGGTAGGGCTTTCAACAGAAATACGTCGCCGTACTCCTGGTTTGAGAAGAGAGGAAGTAGCGCAGTTAGCTGGTATTGGTATAACCTGGTATACATGGCTTGAGCAAGGAAGACCTATTCATGTTTCAACTCAGGTAATTGAAAGTTTATCCAGAACTTTATTGCTTGATAAACAGGAACGGGTTCATCTTTACCTTTTGGCAAACCAGCCGCTTCCTGTGGATATACCGGAATACCGGAGGACAATAAGTCCAATACTTCAACGCTTTCTGGACAGCTTATTGTTTTCTCCATCGCTAGTCATGGATCAGCGGTGGAATGTCATTGCCTGGAATAAAGCAGCATGTTTGCTTCTTGGAGATTTCAGCAAAATGAATGCTCGTGAGAGAAATATAGTTTGGGCGATGTTTACAGATGAAAAATTCAAACAGCTATATGTTGATTGGAATTCACATGCTAAGGGGTTGCTTGGGAGATTTCGTTCTACTTGCGGGCAATACATAGAAGATTCCTGGCTTACTCAGTTTATTGATGATCTTAAAATGCAAAGTACTGAGTTTAATTCATGGTGGCCTTTACATGAAATTAATAGCAATAGTGAAGTATACAAACAATTGAACCATCCGGCTGCGGGATCATTGGATTTTGAGGTTAGTAATTTTGATGTTTCGGATAATTCCGGATTAAAGCTTATTGTTCATACTCCTTTAGCCGATACCGCTGAAAAAATGAAATTATTGATTGAACAGAATACATAAGCGTCTTAAGTAATAGGCCCACCTTTAAGGTGGGCTTATTGTTATCGTTCTTCATTTTTACCATCCTTCGATTATGTTATCCTTTATTCTGATGTAAAACAACTATTTTTTCTCCTTCATACACACTTCAAGTGCGAGAAGTGCATACGCTTTTGCGCATTCAGCCATATCCTTTGGAGTTGGCATATAACGCGGTGGACCGTAAGTAATTGACGGGACTTTATATTCATTAAATACATTGTGATCCCTCCACATGCTTTATTTTGGACTCCCATGCCTTTTTTTAATATCAAACTTGCAATTGACTCTAAATACTTTTAAAACAACAGCCACAAAGAGCTATTAGTATTGGGTAGCATCATGGCGAGATGCCCATTAAATATAATAAAATGCAATATCATATCTCGATTCTTTTATATATATAATTGACAATCTTATTACTGGTTCACAGCATACTCTTTAACAGTTTCAGTAATTTACCTTGGAAGTGTTTGTATAATATGACTAAAACATTAGTCATATTATTGTATATTTGACAGATTGAATTAGAATTTTTAGAATGCTAGACTAAAAAAGGATGATGTGGATAAATTAGGCAGCTTGAAAATTATGTTTTTTATCATTTTTTCGGGGGTTATTATAATGGAACTGGAAAGAATTAAGGAACTTGGTGAAAGTATTAAAAAAAACATATCAAAAGTAATAGTCGGTAAGGATGAAATCATTGAACTTGTAGTGGTATCTTTGCTGTGTACGGGACATGTCCTTTTAGAGGATGTACCTGGCACCGGTAAAACAATGATGGCAAAGTGTCTGGCTAAATCTATTGATTGCCAGTTCAAAAGGATTCAATTTACCCCTGACCTTCTCCCTACAGACCTCACGGGACTTAATTTTTTTAATCAGAAAGATTCTGAATTTAAATTCAGACCAGGCCCTATTTTTGCAAATATTGTCCTTGCTGATGAAATAAACAGGGCCACACCGAGGACTCAGGCAAGTCTTTTGGAATGTATGGAGGAAAGACAGGTAACAATTGACGGTGAAACCAAAACCTTAAAAAACCCCTTTTTTGTTATAGCAACTCAAAACCCTGTTGAGACCCATGGTACATTTCCTCTGCCTGAAGCGCAATTGGACCGTTTCTTTATGAAACTGAACATCGGCTATCCATCTGACGAAGAGGGAATCAGTATTCTTGACAGATTCCAATCAAAAAGTCCGCTGTCAGAAATAAAAAGTGTAACCGAAGCACAGGAAATTGTTGATGCTCAGGCTTCTTTTTCCAATGTCAGGGTAAGTCATGAAGTTAAGGAATATATAATTAAAATTATAGGTAAAACGCGCAGCAATGATAAGGTATCAGTAGGTGTCAGCCCAAGGGGAAGTCTTGCAATGATGAAAGCAGCCCAGGTCTATGCGATTCTAAAAGGACGCGACTATGTAATGCCAGACGATATAAAGCACCTGGCAATACCTGTTTTATCCCACAGGCTTGTATTGAACAGGTATGCATTAACTACGATTGAAAGTAAATTTGCAGAGAATGTTATTCTTAATATTTTAAAGGAAGTTCCCGTTCCCTTGGAAGAGTTTTAGAAAAAAAGCTCGGAGGATACTTATATGTTCCAGGTAACCTATGCGGTTTTTGTGCTGGTCTTTTTAATTCTGGCTATTTTAATTCAATATAAAATTCTACGCCGCCGTGTTTTTTTAAACCTAAAATATATCTGTCAGTTTAATTGCAGTGAAGCAACAGAGGGCGATGTTATCGAACTGGTTGAAACAGTTGAAAACCATAAACGCCTTCCTATACCATGGTTATGTGTAAGAATACATACATCAAAATGGCTTGATTATGCGCAATCGGTTTCTTCAGTTGTTGAAAATAACCGAATTGTTGATAGTTCGTTCTTTTTAAAGGGTTTTCAGAAAAAGAAAAAACTTTGGAAGCTCAAATGTTTAAAAAGAGGTTTATTCACTATTGAAAATGCCACACTAATCAGCGGTGACTTGCTCTCCCTCAAACGTATTTCAAAGCCTGTAAGCATTAATGCAAAACTTTTGGTTTACCCGGGAATTTTACCGCTTGAAGCATTATTTGTACCGGTAAACAGTCTGCCGGGGGACCACCTTGTACGCAGGTGGATTATAGATGATCCGTTTATAATTAATGGTGTCAGAGAGTATTCCCCTGCCGACCCGATGAATAAGATTCACTGGGGAGCAACCGCCAGGGAAGGAAGGTTGATGATCAAAAAAAGTGATTTTACTTCCTGCCAGAATCTTACGGTTATTTTAAATGTGCAGTCGTTTGAAGACGAATTTTATAAAGTTTCAAATAAGGATGATATTGAATTAGGAGTCAAAGTGGCAGCTACTTTGCTGATAAGGGCCCAAAATTCAGGGATTCCTTCAAGGCTATTAGTAAATTGTAAAATTCCAGGGACAGATAATATATTGATAAGTGACAATGGAACAGGCGCAGTTCATACGCGAAAATTGCTTGAACAGTTAGCGTTAATTGAATTGAATCCACAGGTAGACTTCGGTGATTTTTTAAAGACACTTTCATTAGAAATAAACAACTCAGAAGTAATTATTATCAGCGCTTATTCTAATAAAGGAATATTAAATTTTTCAAGGTCTTTAAAATATGGGACCAACCATGTTTCGGTTATTATTCTGGATGATAAGGTCGCCAAAGAGTATATAAACGATATAGATATCTATTATCTTTCGGGAGCTGTTGCATCATGAAAAACCAAACCAGATTATTTTTAATGAAAATACTGGCACTAACAAGTATATTTTTAATTTTATATCCGGTTATTGAATTTGCTCGATATAAGTTATTTAATACACAAAGTGCGTTTCCATGGTTTTTAGTTCTGGTATTCCTGTTATACGGGGGATATACAGCCTTATTATTTTTCCCAAGGTTAAATTCAAAGAGAATAAGATTTTTTTCATTTATAATACCATTGGTGTCTATAACTCTTATTTATTTTAACAACAATCTGACGAAAATTCTTTTTGAACTGTTGGCAGCACTGGTTTGCTGGTATGTTGGAGTTCATAATATAAATAAACCCTACGAACAGATATTCAATACACGAAGGTTCGTTATAGGAATGATTGTTTTATTTACACTGTTCATTATTAAAGGTTTGGCTAATCAACAAAATCAAGTATTAATAATATTACCTATATTTATTATGATTTATTTTATTGTTAAAAATCAAAGTGTTTTAGATATGCATATCTTTAAGAATTATAAGCAAACAGACGGTTTTGAAGGTTTTAGAATTCATAATCTAAAAAAGCTCATTTTAATATCACTGATACTTATTTGTTGTTTATTTCTAATCTGGATACCGTTGTCAAAAATTAACTTTCCAAACATTGGCCCTTTATGGAATAATCATATATCCAATCCACCTCCTAGAAATCCTACAAAGGTGGTTGGGGCAGAAATAATAAAAAAGTATCTTCCATATAATAAACCCAATTCTTACACACTGATAGCTGTAATAATTATTGCCTCTGCAGTAGTGATTTATTTGATTTTTCTATTAATTAAATATAGAAAAGCCATAGTGAAATTCTTTACTAAATCAAGTACAAGAATAATCAAGGAATATGAAGACTATGTCTTAGAAGAAGAGATGCTCGATAAGAAGGAGAAAAACAAACGGGCTGAAGATAAGCATATCTTTGTTCCAACCTTGAAAAAAAGGCATTTCGCTGTTTTAAAGAGAATATCAGACCCGATTGAAAAGATACGATATTTGTATGGGTTAATGCTTGATATTATAATTAACAGAAAAATAAATATTAGCAAATCAGATACCTCTATGGAGATAAGTGAAAAATCCCTTCGATTAAAAGAGTTGGAAGGCATATGCGATAATATCACTCGGCAATATAATTTAGCCAGATATGGGGGAAAGGTACCTTCAGAAGATAATATATTAAATTTGGAAAATCAAATACAGAAAGTACTGGATAAGGGTTAATATAAACACCATCCATAAATAAAACTGCGGCTTGATTTTTATTCAGCCGCTTTTTGCTGTAATGAACTAAACATTATAAAATTATATGCAACGATATGGGTACAAAAATCTTGTTAATTTGATATATATTATCAAGTTTACATATTAATACATGGGTATTATTGACAAAGCATTATATAAATTCTATTATTAAATAATTGTTGTATAAAAATTCTATATCATTTTTAATAGATCATATAATTTACATTTTCGTAAGAAGTCTCCATTATTTTTATTCTATATTGTGGGGTGGTTATTTGAGTATTATAGAAATAAATAATCTAAGTAAGCATTTCAAAATTCTGAACAGACATCAGGGTTTTAAGGGAGCCGTAAAAGATCTCTTTTCAAAAGATTATAAAATCGTAAAAGCTGTTGATAATATTTCAATGTCTATCGACAAAGGTGAAATGGTCGGGTTTGTTGGTCCTAATGGAGCAGGAAAATCTACGACGATAAAGATGATGACTGGGGTTCTTGAGCCTACGTCAGGAGACATTTTAATCGACAATTATGTACCGTACAAGCAGAGAATGAAGTATGTGCGTAACATAGGTGTTGTGTTCGGCCAGAGAACACAGCTGTGGTGGGAGCTTCCTGTTATCGAATCCTTTAAAATATTAAAAGAGATTTTTGAGGTTGATGACAATACGTATAAAAACAATATGGGCATCTTTAATGAATTGGCTGGTCTTAGTGAATTGTACACAACTCCGGTAAGATTTTTGTCTCTGGGACAGAGAATGCTATGCGATATTGTTGCATCCTTTTTACATAATCCCAAAATTATTTTTCTGGATGAGCCTACAATTGGGCTTGATGTTTCTGTAAAAAATAAAATCCGAAATGTTATTAAAGAGCTTAATTCAACCAATAAGACAACAATACTACTTACAACACATGATATCAATGATCTTGAGATTTTATGCAAAAGAATAATAATAATCGATAAAGGCTCTATAATATTTGACGATGATATACAAAAAGTAAACAACATGTTTGGTGTATACAGGGTGCTAAAGCTTGAACTATCAGATCAAAGCGCATTAAGCAGCCTGTCAGAAAAGCTGAACAGTAACTTTAAATGCAGCAAGCCCTTGGAAATTGAACGTGATGAAGATAATTGGGTCAATATAACTGTGAATCTTGATGAAGTAAAGGTAATGGATGTTTTGAACTTTCTTCTCACACTATTTCCTTTAAAAGATATTAAAGTTGAGGAAATCCCTACTGAAAAAGTCATAAGAGAAATATATGAAGGTGGCTTAGCTTGAAGGACTTAAGTCTCGAAAGCTAATGTACATCTGCCTGTTTTATTTTCATGAAATAGACAAATTGCAGGTGCAATTAAAAATAAATTTAATCCCATAAAAAGTGTTTGGACATTTTTTGTGTGCCAAATAGGACAATTCATTTGGCATGTTTGGGACATGGAGGTTAAATGAAAAAGTATTTAACTATTTTGAAGAAGGTCCTCCTAAGTGGAACTGTTTTCAGGTTTAACTTTGTTTTTTCAATATTCAGCAACATACTTTATATAACTATAATATATTTTTTGTGGAATTCAATTTATTCATCAGGTGCCAAGAAATTAAACGGAATGACATTCAATCAGGTTTTTGTATATCTGGCTCTCGCTTCGAATATATTTATACTTTTTAAAACTTGGGTTGAATTTCAAATGTCACGAGAAATAATAGAAGGCTCGATTGTCGTACACCTAATTAAGCCTATGGATATTCAGATGTTTAAACTTGTCCAAAGTCTCGGTTTTGTGCTGGTAAAGCTTTTTACTATAACAGTTCCAACAATTGTATTTATAGTACTTGTATTCAAGCCTGATATACCTTTGGGGTGGAATTTGCTGTATTTTGCCATATCATTGATTCTATCTTTTCTTATTATGTTTAATATTGATTATTTCACTGGTTTGATATGCTTTTATAACGAGTCCTCCTGGGGAATGAGTTCCGCAAAAGATTCCATTGTAATGCTTTTATCAGGGGCAGTAATACCTATAAGCTTTTTCCCCGATACATTAAAAACGATAGTAAACTTTCTGCCATTTCAAGCTGTATATAACATTCCTCTTACAACACTTACATCAAATGAATTAATGGTAAGCGGATATTTAAAAGGCATATTAATACAGATGGTATGGGTGATTTTACTGTTTTGCGCAAACCGGCTTTTTTACAGAAAAGCCATTAAAGTAGTAACGGTAAATGGGGGTTAAGAATGAAGACTTTAAAATTCTATACAAGAATTTACATAATGATGATATCACAGTATATTAAAGCCAGAATGCAGTTCAGAAGCGATTTTTACATAAGTACATTTGCAATGCTTCTCATGAATATAACAGGAATTTTTTCTTACTGGATTCTTTTTAATTCTATAGATAATATTAAGGGTTGGAGCTATTACGAACTTATTTTCTTTTATTCTTTTGCTTTGCTTGCAACAACACCTCAGCAGGTATTTTTTGACAACCTTTGGACTATTAGAATACACCTGAGAAACGGATCGTTTATAAAGTATTATTTCAAACCTATTAATACATTGTTTTACTATGTATCCGAGGTTCTAGATATAAAAGGCTTAAGCCAGCTCGTTCTGGCTTTGGGTATGTTTATTTATTCCTCTGTTAAATTAGGTATTCATTGGGACATAGTCAATATTGCTATGCTTTTAGTATTGTTGTTTGGTGCAGCACTGATTATGGTATCTCTTATGCTGATTGGTGCTTCAATATCATTCTGGGTAATAGAATCTGTTTCAATCCTCGAATTTATAAGGAGTATGAGTGAGTATGCGAGATATCCCGTAACTATATTTAACGGCTTCTTCAGGTTCCTTTTCACTAGCATAATACCAATAGGCTTCTTGTCATATTACCCCTCCAAATTCTTTTTAAGGCCGGGGAACTTTAATATAACAATATTTATTACACCTCTCGTAGGTATCGTACTTTTTATAATAGCCTACTGTATATGGAAAAAAGGTTTAAATACTTATTCAGGTACGGGATCGTAAATATCAAATATAATCCACAATTAAAAAGCGGCTTGATATTATTATCAAACCGCTTTTTTAAATTTTAGCACTGAATTATAGTTCTCCTAAACAGCGATAGGACTCTTTTTATCTATTAATAATACAATTTCAGTTTGCACTTTGCACTTTTTTAAATCAAGTCCGTTGTTGCTTCGTATAGATTCTTCGGATATCATTTGTTCAAAAGTGCTTTGTGATAAATTAAGCATATCCCGTAACACACTAGATACTTTGATTTGGGAGTTATACCTGCTCTTTATATGCAGTTCTACAGGAACCGTAAAATCGACAGCAGGCCCTGATATTTCATATCTGGGAAAGCTTGCTTCGGCTCCGTTTTTATTTACAAGTCCAGTATTCATTGCATACTTCATGGCAAGCTCCTCATTGTTCGAGTGGAATCCTTCCAATATTTCAGGGGAAATGCTTTTAGGGTTGATGCGGGAGTAGATGGTCATATTCCATGTGGAGTCGCAATTTGAACATTTATATATTAACCATATATCCAAATACCTTCGCTGGGCGTTTACTCTGAATAACCCTGAACAAACATACTCGGTTTTTTTACCACACTTCTTGCAATATCTTACTGCAGGTGGCGGGGATATATATTGAATATCCCAGTTTACTATCTGCATTAAAAATTATCCTTCCTATTAAAATTTAATAGGAAAGATAAAAAGGTGGAATTTCACGAAACATTTTAATCATAAATGTACCTCCAATCCGTGTTATTGCAATTAAAATTCTATCATCCAGCCCCTTGAAACTAAACCTAAAAAACTTTTAGTAAAAGAAAATGAGCCAGTACAGAAGTTAATCTGTATTGGCCCATTTTAATGTTAATTAATATTTTTCTGGTTACGTATTACCCTTTGTATGCTCTTCAAGGATAAGTAATACTTTTCGCATAATTGTTTAATATTGCTGCCCGCCAAGTAATCTTTATAAATCTTTGTGTTTCTTTCATATAATTCTTTGCGGGTAGTTGTATTAGATCCCCATTCTTTTTTATTGTCTGATTTTCTGGGTATATAGATAAATTCGCCATCTACGTACTGTTGTATCAGCTCAAGTAAATTATTGGGGAGTATATAAACTGCTTTTTTATAGCTCATGTTGCTCTCCTAAAAAGTATTTTTTATTAGGAACAGCAAAGGCTATATTAACATCTGAATTCAACTTTTTAGTTGTTCATTGCGATAGCCTTTGCTATGCAACGCTAACGATAGGATCAAACATGAGCTTACAACCCTCCTTCTATGGAATACTGTAAAATTGTAGCATTCAAGTATATAAGATGTCAATAATTTCGAGATGCAGCATAATGATTTAATTATATGTGTAAATGTGAATTTGTGAAATGATTATAAAAAGGGCCTTTTCAGTAACCCCACTGCAAACTATAAAAATATGTTATGCATTAATCTTGACTGTTTTGCTTCCATAATATAACATTATTTTGTATAATCTTTGAACCAAAGACATATAAAAAGGAGAATCTTTATTAAAAGATTTTTATTGATGTTTACGCTAATTCTATTTATAGCTCTTTGCGGGTGTAGTGAAACTAAAAACGGTGAATTGGAGCAAACAAATATACATCAAGCTAATACAATGTCTGAAGGCGGTATTTTTAAAAAACATCTTAAAAACAGTTCAAATTTGAGTCCGGTGTTAACTTTCAATAATAAGGATTATGACCTGGATTCCGAATTATATATTTCATCGGATGAGCTGACCAAGGATCAATTAGGTTATTTGAGAAATGGCATATATGCTAAATATGGTTATAAGTTTAAAACTAAAATGTATTCGGATTTTTTTTCAAAATATGAATGGTATAAGCCAAATAAAGATAATGTTCATGAGCTATTAAATGACATAGATCAGAAAAATATCAAATTAATATTGGATCTTGAAAAGAAATTTAGTTTAAGAAGCAATGAACAAGATAAAATTATCGAGAATAATGAAAGCTTTACATTTAAAATAAATAATACGCAAAAGAAACTTTTTGTATATAAACAGTCTTTAGAGGGGATTAACGATGGTAACAATCCTGTTAAAATAACTTTAATGATAGATGGTTCCCAAACTGAAATAATAAATAATTTTAATGATGGCATTGATGTTTATTTGACAGATTTTAATACTAGCGATGGGAAAGTGGATATTTGTATTGCTCAAAGTCATTTGGATATAGGCAGAACTACCAGCATCTATACTTATGATGGTTATAGAATTAAGAAATACGCCGATATAAATCACTTGGGGAACAAATTATTATACGATCAAAATGGTAATATATATTTTTGGTATTCAGACTCCGAAAAAGAGCACTTTAACTATTGTTTTGATTATAAAACAAAGGAATCTTACAAGTTAAAAACTGAAATACAAGTTCAGTAATCTATATATATAAAAATTATGACTTTCCGCGGTTGGCACAAGCCTCAAGTCAGAGAATTGTTTAAGGCCTTTTGCTTTTTTACCTTTATTTCTGCAGTAATCCAAATAATGATGGGTAATACTACTTGAAATGGAAACGCATAATACTTGTAAATTTCAAAAGCCCATTCAAACATTTCCATAACACTTTGATAAATAAAACAGGATGTTATCATCATCAGAAGTCCTACTGGAGCAACAATTTGTCTGTAGTTTCCGGTTTTGAATATGTAATCAACACCTTTGCATGCTGAAAGCAGACACACACTAATCTTAACAAATCCTGCAAAGAGAAGTACAACTGCTACTGTTGATTCTATTCTTTGCAGAAAGTCTCCAATACTAATTAAACTAACAGCAACATAAGATGGGAAATATGTCTGTTCAACAAAATCTGCACCTATGACAAGAGTATTCCGTAAGGCTACAATTAAAACAAAGAATGTGCCTATTGCCAATGCGTAATAGTATACCTTAAATGGATTGTTTCTTTCTTTATTAAAATTGAAAGTACCCATAAACAAAACAGTCTCGGCAAATGGAAAGGAAAAAACGCTAAAAGCACTGTTCAGAACCGGTTTAAAGCCGTTATATAAGAACGGACGTAAATTATTAAAATCAGCATTTGTAATACCAAGAATCACTACGGTAATAATAATGAATGAAAGAATTAATATAACTAGTTGAGAGAATCTGCCCAATACTTCTATACCCTCTTTTACTATCCAGATACATAAAACGCCCATTAGCATGATTGGAACAAATTCAGGAGTTTCTGGAAAAGCAACTACCTTGATAAATTCCTGAAAATTACGTAAAACTATGCAACCTAAATGAAATGCGTACCAAACAAAAATTAGTGCTATAATTCTTCCTGCTATTTTACCAAAAATGTTGTTTAATATATCATAAAGGTTCTTCTCCGGAAATAAAGATAATATTCTTGCATATATTGCCATTACCAAACTTGCGAGAATTGCAGCAAGAATTATAGCAAACCATGAATCCTGCTTTGAATCGGAGCCTATACCTAATACCAGAGTACTGCCCATAATAAATAATGACATCATTGTTATGCCTTGTCTGTTTGAAATTACTTCTTTTCCCATATTACACTACCTTTATAAGAGTCTATTTACCAACTATTGATTGTACAATCTTTTTTATAGGGTTTGATGGACTTGGTAACTTTTTGCCAAGCTCAAATAAAGCTGTAAAGATATATGCTGTAACTATTATTACGGAATATAAAACTAAAACCTTCCACTTTTTGTTTTTTACTATGGGTATAACATCAATTAAAATAAATAATATATATACAGCCGTACAAAGTATTATTATAATTAATCACCAACTTTTACTGGTTTTTGTTGTAAGGCGCTGTTTTTTATATTTATTGTTGAGTGCACTTCAACATCTATATTTTTAAATATATCATTCCACTGAGATTCAACTTTTTTCCACACGCCAGGCATATCAAGTTTTACAGCTTTTCCAAATCCAAAAACATCAATATCATACTGTTCCTGAACTTTTTTCACAAGGGTTTTAATACTATTCTCAAGGGCTGCTTCGAAATCCTTTTTTAGTTTTGTCAATTCCGGTTCTTCCGCATAATTAACTCTTCCTCCAATTTCATCAATAGCCGCATTGGTATTAATATAAATCTCAAAAGTAAATTTTCCGTTTAAATAAGAGGGTTTAATTTTTGTTGTATTCTTGAATATTTCCAATGAAATTCTTGTTTCTGAATTATCTTTATATTCCTTATTTACCAATAAGCCGTCTTTGATTTTGTTTTTAATAAACATCAAAGTTTTTGTATCTTCTCCGTCGAGAAAGCCTACAAGTTTGTCTTCCTTAAACAAAGCTGTCCCAGTAATTTCAGGAGTTAACTTATTACTGTCAATAGTTATGTTTATAGTGGGTAAAGTCGCTGAAATACCCATAGCAGCAAAATCATTTAAAAACTGCCATTGTTCAATGTCTAAAGCAGATGAAAGATTTTTTTGTGATTTTAGCATATTATTTAGTTCAAAAGATAGAATATCTGAAGTCATTGGATGCTGTTCCAGTATCTCTTTTGCTGACTTTTCCTTTGAAACCAGGAAATGAAGCGTGTACCTCTGTTCTGCATCCCTACTAATCCAGTCTAATATGGGAATTATTCCTTCTTTAGCAAGTTGTGTGCTAATGATAACTATTTCGGCATGGCTATGATACAGCTTTTTGCCGGATTTTCTTATACTTTTTCTGACAGCATCAAATATAGTAGTACCTTCAGAGGATATAAGAACGGTACTTACTTTAGAATTTTTACCTCCTTTTATATCAACTATTTCGGATGTTACAATGTAATTGTCTCCCTGCTTATCAAAAGCAAGGCCTGAAACAATTGCAAGGTCTTCTATTTCCCTATAATTCCAGCATCCGGATAAGGAAAACATATTAAAAATTAGAATTAATATTAATAAATACATTCTTAGGTTTTTCATTTGACTTACTTCCCTTTTAATTTAGGAGTTTCTTTGTCTGATTATATTCTTTGCAGCTGTTTGCTTAGGCCTTGAATTCATAAGCCACCAGGGTGCGCGGACTACTGTATCTTTAAGGTCCAAAGGGTCAATTGAACCGTATTCCAGCATATAAGGTACTCCAAATGAACGCATACTAAACAAGTGTATAAGAACTCCAATAATTCCAAATATTAAACCATATAGACCTATGAAAGACGAAAGCAGCATTAAAATCAATCTGATAATAATACTTGAACCTTTCATTTTAATGTTCAAAAGGCTTGTAATTCCTGCTGCGGCAACAATTATTACCATAGGAGCACTGAATAATCTGGCTTCAATAGCTGCCTGTCCCAGTATCAATGCTCCAACGATGCTTACTGACTGCCCCATAGGTGTTGGCATACGTATACTTGCTTCTCTTATAACTTCAAATATAAACAGAAGAATAATCGCTTCAACTATAGTAGGGAACGGAACGCCTTGCCTTGCTGCAGATATGCTCAAAAGCAGAGGTGTGGGTATCATTTCCTGATGAAATGTAATCAGAGCAATATAAGCAGCCGGAATACTTATAGTAAAAAGTTCGCCTATGAATCTTATTATGCGGTTGATTGAAGAAAAGTAGAAGCTGTCGTAATAATCTTCAGCAGACTGAAAATATTCCATAAAGACATACGGCAGTGTCAAAGCAGATGGTGTGCCATCTACTACTATGGCAATACGCCCTTCCATTAACTTGGCTGCTACTACATCCGGTCTTTCAGTATTTCCAATTGTCTTATATGGAGATAGGGGACTATCTCTTATTAATTCCTCTATTTTCTCTGAACTCAAAATACCATCTGTATTTATTTTATTCAGCCTGTTTTCAAGCTCTTGGAGTATTTCATTGTTAACAAGAGTTTCAATATAGCAAATACATATCCTTGTCCTGGTCCTGACACCAATTTCTTTAAACTTAAATTTTAAATCGGGTGTTTTCAGCCTTTTCCTTATTAGGGATAAATTAGTCATGAGAGGCTCTGTAAAGCCTTCCTTTGGCCCGCGTAGAATCCTTTCCAAACCTGGCTCTTCAAGTGCTCTTTTTTCCCAGCCTTTACAGCTTAACAGTAATGCTTCATTGAATTTTTCAACCAATATAACCGCATCACCATAGAACAAAGCAAGTAAAAGTTCATCAATGTTTGAAGCTGCTTTGATTTGATTTGTAGATACAATTTTATTTTTTAACTTGTTCAGTATGTTTTTATCATTTTCATTTACACTTAAATCTGCATTCATAATGGGGGATATGATGTTTTTGTTTGTTACATCAGTACTTACCATTCCATCAATATATACCAGACATGCACGAAAGCTTGAAAGATACATGTTTTCAATTTCCCTATAGACTACAGTATTATCGTTTTGGAGAATAGACTTTAACATACTAATATTTTCATTCAAGGATTTTGATAATTGTTGATTTTTATCAGTTTGAACTGTTTCATTATTTTTGTTATATTCCTTCTGTTTGTTTCTTTTGAACATTTTATCCCTGCTTTCGAATATATCAACTTAATTTAATTATTTGTAAACAAAACATAGATAATACATTCTTTTGTCGATAATAAGAAATTGGTAACCTATCTTCATACTTCCTATTTGAATATATTTTGTGAGTAAAAAAACAAAAAAATTACCCACGTTATTAAGACGTGAGTAATTTTTACGCATAATTTAATTCCTGTTTCTACTTTTGGGGGGAGAAGGAATATATAAGTCACTCTATCAAACGCCTTCGGGGTTTAATGTGACGGGGCTATAGGTGTCTGACGTTCCTGTGTCAGGTTACAGCGTTTAACTCATCATCAATTAACTTAAAAAACCTTAATATTGTTTCACGGTCCCGTTCATCACCATAAAGATTAACAGACAAGGTCATTTTCTCACCAAAGCTGCTTACTGCCATCTGAAAATGAGGACGGTATTTAATTGAACCGCAAACAAAAGCATCAACAATAGGGGAGCCGTCAAAGGTTAATTTTTTTGAATCCAAAACTCCTATGTTTGTCATACATATATTGGGGTTTTTTAATGACTTTTTTAGAATCCCATAACTCAAATTTGCACTCAATAATTTAAATAGCGTATTCAGTTTTAGAAAAGTACTCAGTCCTAAGAAATTACTCTTTTTAGCATTCATTCGCGAACTCACTTTGGATAACGTCTGGTAAAAATCCTCCCCGGGTTCTATGACTACAGTTATAATAACAGTAGAAGAAAGGTTGGAAAGGGAAGTGAAGTTTTTATCCTTCAGGTATCTTCTCATATCTATCATAATTGGTATGTTGAGGGCTTTCCCATTTAAATTCAATATATTTGAAAGAACCCGGAAATATGCAGTTAGTAAAATATCGTTAACAGTTGCGTTGTGTTGTTTACATATATTTCGGATTTTGTTATGCATCTCAGGCGGTATTTCATGAGTAAGTATAAACGGCTTTATTATTGATCCTGTGCTCATAGGGAATTTGTAATTGCTATCCTGATTGTTGTCTTTATTATTGAATAGGAGAATCTTAATTTTATCCTTAAAGGAAACTCCCGAGATAACATTTTTAAAGCTTCTGTCTCCATCAATAGTAGTGCATGGAGTGTAACCCGGATTTCGCAATAAATTTGAATAAATATCTGCTAATAGATAGGAACACTGTTTAATGCCAGCACCATCCGAAACCATGTGATTCATTATAATGGAAAGGGAATCGCTTTCAGACTGCAAAAGGCAAACCTTTATTTGAGGGCCATTCTCTTCATTTGTCTTAGAGAAAGTAAAATTTTCAAAGTCAGCTTCGTTATCTACTACTGTGAAAAGGTCTTGAAACAGCTTATCGGTATTCTCCCAGTATGATTTACCATTATTATTTCTGTAAACTCTACACAACATGGGTATTGCTTTAGCTAATAGCGCTACCGACTTTTCCATAACCGCAGCATTAATTTTATTCTCAAATTTAATCACACAGTGCAGCTGATGATCATTAAATCCTGTAACGTGATATAAATATTGTAAATTATCGAAAATTTCTGCCTTAAACCTCATAAAACTCAACTCATTTCTTAAAAATCAGTGGACTAAGTATTATATGCGCAAGAAGTAAAAAGTGTTACTTGATACATATTAACCTTTTGAAATATACATGTCAATACACTTTAAATAATGAACTTCCGTTATGATTTGACATGTATGAAGTATTAATCTATACTTTGCTTGATGGGGTGATAGGTTTGATAAAAAATGAATCTGATCAAAAGAAAAAAATTCCTATGAGGGAACTCGAAAAGTTAACAAATATGACAAGGGCCACAATTAATTTTTATATTAAAGAAGGTCTTTTGCCAGCGCCTCATAAATCAGCGAAAAATATGGCATATTATGATGAGGAATTTATTGATAAATTAAAATTCATAGAGAAAATGAAAAATTCAGATTTTACATTGGCCCAGATAAAGAAGCTTATTAACTTTGATTCAAATACTATTAACAACTTTGGACTGCAGGTGCTTGAGTCTGTCAATAACCTGCTACCCTATGGCCTGGATGAGAAGCCGGTAACCATGCAGCAAATTAATGAATTCGGTTTTAGCAACGAAGATATAAATAATCTTATCCAACTGCGGATTATTGTTTCTATAGATAAAAATAATACACTGTATCCGGCGTATACTATGATAGTATGCCGGTTTGTAAAATACTTCATGAATTTTGGAATTCCACTTACAGTAGTTAAAGAAATACTGTCAAAGCTTAGAGAGCTTGCCGATATAGAAAAGAATGCATTTATAAAATATATTAGAAGCCCAATGATAGACAGCAAAATTCCCCAGGAAGAGCAGAAAAAAGAAGTACAGAAGTGCATAGAAAATATAAATGGCTTGCTGCCGATTTTACATTTACAATTTATGAAACTGCCTACAGAAAATCTTCGGAAAATGGATGAAGAGTGATTTCATTATAATGGCGGCTTACTGTGAAATTCAGGTTTCGCTCCAGAAACGATAAGCGAAAAAGGGTGACTTAATAAAAGGCACATGCAGACTTTGTCCAATGCATGTGCCTTTAAAAACCTCTTAATTTAAATTTTAAATCTAGTAACTGCCTTGGCGAGTTTTTCAGAGTTTAACTCGGTATCTTTCATTAAATCCGCGACTTTTGCAGCTTTTTGCATTACCACAGAAGCTTTTTCTGCAATGTTCTGTGTACCTTGAGCCTCTTCGTTGTTGGATAATGTTACTTCGTTAATAGCTCTAGTCATACTTTGTATGGATGCCAGTAATTCCTCTGCAGCTGCGCTGAAATCTGTAACTAATTCTGCAATAGATTCCGCATCCTTGTAATATTGTTCTCCTGTATTAACCATTGAATTATAGTCATTAATGACGGTTGTATCTATAAAACTTAAGGCCTTTTCGGAGCTTTCAGTTAAACTTTTTACTGAGCTTATTACAAGCTTTGTAACATCCTGAATTTCATTAACTGTCTTTTTAGAATCCTCTGCTAATTTACGAATTTCATCTGCAACTACTGCGAAACCTTTTCCTGATTCCCCGGCTCTTGCAGCTTCTATTGCTGCATTTAATGCAAGAAGGTTTGTTTGGGAGGTAATCTGAAGTATGGATTCCGTAAGTACGCTTATTTTTTCAACCGCTCTGGAGTGTTCAATAGAAGTCCGCATATCCTGTTCAATTGTCTTACGTATATCATATGCAGTTTTTTGGGATATTACAGCATTGTCCTTTAAGTCCTGTGCACGCTTACTGATTTCTTCAGCAATTACAGAACCTTTTTGAGCTTTTGCTGCAATAGAATCCACAGCGCTCTCTATTTCTGCTGATGTAGCATTCATTTGCTCAGTTGATGCAGATGTCTCCTCCATACCGGCAGATATTTCTTCAGTGGTTGCTGATACATCTTCTATTTGTGATGCCAAATCACTTAAATTTTGTGATGAAATTGCTACGTTCTCTTTTACACCACGAGCCCCATTAATAAAATCCTTAATAATTGACCTGATGGAATTACCCATAATGTCTACAGATTTAGCAAGCAAACCGAGTTCGTCCTTCCTCTTATGGAATTTTTCCGGCAGCTCTCGTGTAAAATCTCCATTTGCTAATGTTTTTAAATGTTCAGCAGTTAATTTTATAGGCTTTGATATACGGCTTGCCAGTAAAATTGATATAAATATTACAATCAATGCAAGTAATATTATATTGAGTATTATAGTCATCCTCGTTTTATTAAAGTCTTCAAATACCTCACTCGAGGGAGCTGACACCACTACTTTCCAACCGGTAAGTGGTACAGCAGCAAACGATGCAGTTACATCTTTGCCATCATCGCTTTTGTATGTAACAGACCCCTGATCCTTTGATAGTATTTCATCTTTAAATATTTTTTGGGTATTTGGGTCTTTCATATAGTCCTTGTAGTTTTTACCTATTATTTCAGGTCTGTTGTAAAATACATAATCCCCTTTAGTTGACAGTATCATGGCACTTCCGGTTTTTTCAATTTTTACTTTTCCGATTGAATTCTGCAAGGCCTTAACATTTACCTGACCAAACAGTATACCCCTAAAATCACCGCTTTGGTCAAGGACGGGAACTGCTATACTTATAACGTTGTTTTTTGTTACTTTACTTACAAGAATATCTCCTATGAATGTCTTTTTTGTGTTTTTAGCTTTTTGAAAATAATCTCTTTCTGCAAGGTTAATAAAAGTGTTATTTATTACATTGATTGCATTACCATCAATATCTACAAATACAGCTGTTTCAAACTCAGGATCGCTTTCACGAATGGGTTTAAGCACTGAATTTATTTCTTGATAGCCTGCTGTTTTGAATTCTGGATGGGCTTTTAGTATGTTTTCAAACAGAGAAACTTTGCTGCTGATCCATGAATTTATAGTATTGGAATTAAATATAGCCAATTGATTTTCATGTTGTTCGATATTATCAGAAACTGTATTATTAAAGCTATTTAATTGGAATAGAGACACTCCTGCGAGAGGTATAAGAGCTACACACATTATTATAAGCATTAACTTGAACTTTAATGAATAGATAAATTTCATGATCTTCCTCCTAAATATTAAATAATATTAAGATTTGCTACAATTGATTTAATACAGAAAGATTAGAATGCGTCTATCTTGCCGGGGATAACAGGAAAACCTATAATGTACAACAAATTCTAATTAGAATGCTGTCCCCCTATAATAAGTTAAGTCCTATTATTTTTCTTGAATTATGTACCTGTCCAGCCAATGTTCATGGATGATAGTCCTCCCAAATAGGTTATTTGGTACTGATAAAGAGGTGTTTGTTTTGATAAAAATACTTTTAAATTAATTACTTACAAAGAACTGATGCGTTTATTATTCGACATTAATCGACGTAATCCTTCATGCAAATTGAATTATTTTTATATATTCGATGTTACAACGCCGTTGGGCTTAAGTAGGGAAATCTACCTCTGCAGCGCTTCCGTCTTGAATTCCGGATGAACCTTAAGTATATTTTCAAAAAGTGGTATCTTGTCACTTACCCATGAACTATACTGTTGAAATTAAAATAGCTAGCATCAATTTAAATTTTAATGAATATATAATTCTTATACATCTTCATCCTTATTAAATAAGGTGTATTTGACAAAATATACTTGTAAATAAAGAACTGATATATTTTATTCGACATAAGTTAGCAGAGGCTTTCCGGTACATTAATTTTACTGATTATATTATCCCTTAGGATGACAGTTAGTGATGCATATAATAGTGAATCAAAATGATATAATGTTAGTGAAACAAAAATTTCAATCAAACCCATGATGGAAGTTATTAAAGAAGATAGGTGAGATAATGAGTAAATCAGACTTATCGCGTAACGGGTATATGCTTAAAGGAGCAAGGGAGGTGTAATTTTTATGGATTATAGGAAAGCTGCCTCATATTGGATGGAAAAGGATGCACAAGAGGTGCAGATGGAGCGGGAAGCACTTTTGGCCAAGATTGAGAAGTTCATCATAGCTCATAACACCTGCGCTATGGCCACCGGCTGTGGTGATTTTGTCCGCTGCACACCCATCGAATACAATTATAAAGGTGGGATATTCTGGATGCTTTCTGAAGGTGGTCAAAAGTTCCGCGCACTGGAAGGTAACAAAAATGTTTGCCTTAGTATCTACGATGCTTATACTGGTTTCAATCAACTGGCTGGTATGCAAATCACTGGTATTGCAGAGCTGGTGGAGCCATGGTCGGCAGAATACATGGACTTGCTGGCCTTAAAGAAAATTCCGGCCGAAAAACTGAAAAAGCTGCCGCATACCATGCACCTTATCAAGATTACACCCACCAGTATTGACTTTCTATGGTCTGAATTTAAGAAGATGGGATTTGGTTCCCGACAACATTTGTGTTTATCAGGTGATACTTGTGAGACAGCTGATTTGTTGTAATGTGAGTATAAAAGTAAAAAAATTACCCACATTTTAATACACGGGTAATTTTTACGCACATTTTAATTCTTTATCCCGCTTTTGAGCCGTCCAAAATCGGGGGAAAAGCCATGACCATATGGCTCTATTGCAGAGTTATTTTAATTTTAGTAAATTCTCCTGCATCAGTAATACCATTCATGTTTTTATCTATAAAAGCTATTAGATAGAGATAATTGACTGGTATATCCGAAAGCTTGTACTCTAATTCACTATCAGCGAAAGTAACTTTATCGATTTTCCATTCCAGGTCAACAGTTCCGTCATCTCTAATACCCAAAAGGTCAGCTCTTCTGCTATCTTCATTTTCATAATAGATATAATGAAAAGCTTCTTCACTGACAGCTAATGCTCTAAAGGGTCTGTCACCATATCCAGCCATACTACGCCCAGGACAAAAAATTGAAGTTTCACAAATGGTACCCTGTTCAATAGAATTAAACATGTTTTCATCAGGAACTGCAGCTATTTTTAACGCGTTAAATTCGTTATTTTCGTCGTATTTTTTGACATTAAACTGAATAGAAAACTTTTCTTTTTTTAGTGTTATATTTTCTTCCTGATTTATAAGATCATAGGTTTTATTACCCTGTAATATCTTTATTCCTAAACCATTATCATTTATATTTACTAAATTTCTATTTCTATCCCATTGGACTCGTTTACCAAGCATTTGAGCGACTGCCCGTACAGGTGCATAGGTAGTGCCGTTGTAGGTTAGGTTATCTACCTTTACTGTTTTTCCATTTACTTTAATATTTGCACTATTGAAAGTAACCTGAATTTGTTTTGTTAAACCTTCAGCGAATACAGTGATACTAAATATCATAATACTTACAAATATTACTCCTGCCACAAAGCCCTGAAACCTAAGCTTCATTATCTTAATCCTCCCTTATTTAATTCAATTGAGAATGCAAAAATATTTATTGCTATATTTTGTATGAACTTTCAGATGATTGCACCCCAGAGGGTTACTGTAAATTTTTACATATGCACATTATACCATTATGTGACAGAAAGACAATGACTTTTATGGAAGCATCCCAATTCTGTAGTCATATCAAAACCTTTTAAAATAGCTATATTCCAGCTTTTGAGCCGGCCAAAATCTGGGTAAAAGTCATCACTCAAGCCGTGAAGGCTTTAAAAGCCAGGCGCGACGGATTCCGTGACAGAGCTTCCAAGCTTCCATCTATAATACTGTCCGGCTGTTTCCAATGGTATCCGTTCCATACCCAACTGAATCCGCCATCCATGGCGAATTCGCCGGACTCTGATTGATGCAAGCAGGAATCTCTAGGTCACTCCACCAAGCGCCTTCAGGGCAGGTTTGTCGGGTGGCTGTACCGAACTTTGTAAACAAAGTTCTAACGATGCTGCTGATTAGATGCTTGGTAAGCTTCTTCATAGAAGTGCCCGTATCCCAGCCCATTGAAAGCTGAGCTGGCAGGTGTTGCTGCGAACGAAGGTCGAATGCTGGTGAATGGCCCGGATGGCCATTCAAGTAGCATCTGAGCAGGATAGCGAAGTTGCATCGTGCCGGCTTGAGAACAAATGAGCAGCTTACAGATGCCGCAGTAGGCTTTCACAAGGGCGCGCCTCCGCGGCGAGCGGCGACTTTTACGCCGCTTTACGTCGGTGGAAAAGCGGCAAAGTGAATTTGATTTTTGTATCTAAACGGGATAGAAGTTGACGGAACATACCTGCTTTTCAAGGTGTGTCTCAATTCCTTGCCTCTGGTTTGAGAAATGGGGGAGAAGATTTCACTAAATATAACTTGGTTATACATAAAAAGAAGACCCTTGATTCCTCAAGGGTCTTCTTTTGGCGCGCCCAGCAGAGATCGAATCCACAACCTTCTGATCCGTAGTCAGACGCTCTATCCAGTTGAGCTATGGGCGCACACTATAAAAAGTAAAACTGCCGGTGGGCAGTTTACCTCGCAACAAGTATTATAACCGAAAACCTGCTAGGTGTCAATTGATAAGGGCAATTAAGTTTTTCCAGTCTGTGCATCTACTTCCTACTCATCACTTTGAGCATTTTAAACCAGCCCCTGATCCTTTTGCCGTTCAGTATAAGCAGCAATGCATCTGCCATTTCTGCACTAAATATATTTCCGTTCATGGATACAATATTTCTTAAAGGAGCCTGAGGCAGCATCCTTATATTCATATTTTGAGCCAGTATTGCATTTTCGTCATCCCCAGGTACTTGCCTTTTCATTTCCTCCATGCCTTTTTTATATATAATCTTACCGATAAGAGTTCCTCTCATATCATTAATGGTTGAACTCCAGGTGTACAGCTCTTTTGCCGGACGGGTTTTTGTGGGAAGCTCACTTCCATATAATGCACTAAAGGCTTCGTCGCTTGCGTCAAGCTGTCCATCCTTGATATAGTAACCTTTCAATTTGTCAGCGGGATAATCGATCTCCTTATAATCAGAAGCAATATATATAACCTTTGTAAACCTGATGTCCCTGCTGGACGAACCAACTAGAATTTCATATTCTCCACTTTCAACGCACCAGTCCTTATTTTTAATACTATAATAAGCAAATGATCTTTTATCAAGTGTAAGTTCTACCTTTTGCTCTTCGCCCGGCTGCAGGAATACCTTTTCGAAGCCTTTTAGCTCCTTTTCTGCCTTGAACACTGTGGATTGAACATCATGGACATAAAGCTGAGCAACTTCGGAACCTGCTGTTTTGCCAGTATTTTTAACCTTGAACGATACTGTAAGGGTATCCTTATCTGTAATATTTTCTGACGAAACACTTAAATCCGAATATTCAAAAGCTGTATAGCTGAGGCCATGACCGAACGGGAATAGTACCGGCTTTTTGGCAGTATCAAAATAACGGTAGCCTACATAAATACTTTCCCTATATTCAACAGTTCTTGGTCCTTCAGGAAAGTATTTTGAGGATGCCATGTCTAAATATTTAACGGGGTAGGTTTCGGCAAGCTTGCCCGATGGATTCACATCGCCGAACAATAGGTCTACCACTGCACTTCCGCCAGCCTGCCCTGAAAGGTACATATTGAGAATTGAACTTACTCTGTCAGCCCAAGGCATCTCAACAGGTGAACCTCCGGCAAGAACAACGGCAAGTTTGGGATTGACATTAAGAAGTCTGTCAATTAATACATTCTGGTTTTCAGGAAGTCTTGCATGTTCGCGGTCATAGCCTTCAGATTCATATAGAGGTGTAAGTCCGGCAAATACTATTACAATTTCAGCATCTTTTGCTTTGTCACAGGCCTCGTTAATGAGCTTTTCATCTGTTGTGTCGCTCATATAGCTGTAACCTTGCGCATATTGGAATTCAATTCCCTGTGCCTTCATAGAGTCATATGCATTATCCAGTTTTGAAGGATTGATAAGAGAACTTCCGCTGCCCTGATATCTAGGCCTTTTTGCCATCTCTCCAATCACAGCTATTTTGCTGGACTTATTAAGTGGGAGCAGGTTATCATTATTCTTAAGAAGCACCGCTGATTGTGCAGCAGCCTTTCTTGCAAGCTCATGATTCTTCTTGATATCGAAATCATAGTTTTCCTTAATCTTCTCGCTGGCTTTTTTAATTAGTTCAAGCACCCTCAAAACTGCCTTGTCCAAATCCTTCATATCAAGTGTTCCGTTCTTGACAGCTTCAACAATTTTTTTGTCATTGTGAGCTACTCCACCAGGCATTTCAAGATCCAAGCCCGCTTTGACGCCTTCAACTCTTTCGTTTACGGAACCCCAGTCAGACATGACGAGACCTTCGTAACCCCATTCATCTCTTAAAACGTCGGTAAGCAGCCATTTGTTTTCACTGTTCAAAGCTCCGTTAAGCTTGTTGTAAGAGCACATTATTGTCCAAGGCTTTGCTTTCTTTACCGCTGTTTCAAAGCCTGAAAGGTAAATTTCTCTTAAAGCTCTTTCATCTATAACTGCATTTATTGTCATTCGGTAATCTTCCTGGTTGTTTGCGGCAAAGTGCTTCAAGGAGGTACCTACGCCCTTTGACTGAACACCTTCAATAAATGCAGCTGAAATTTCACCTGAAAGATAAGGATCTTCTGAAAAATATTCAAAGTTACGTCCGCATAGAGGGGAACGCTTTATATTCGCACCTGGACCTAAAATCACCGAAACCTTCTCCTTGAGACATTCATCGGCTATAGCTTGTCCGATACTGTGTAAAAGATTTCTGTCCCATGAGCTTGCTGTAGCGCAGGCGGTAGGGAAACATGTGGAAGGCTTGCTTACATTAACTCCTACGTTTTCTGCACTGTCAGGCTGTTTCCTGAGCCCGTGCGGACCGTCTGCAACCATTATATTAGGTATTCCAAACCTTTCAACACTTTTAAGAAGCCAGTAATCTTTTCCCGAACAGAGACCTGCCTTTTCTTCCAAGGTAAGCTTTCCAAGTATCTCTTTCAAATCTTCCATTATAGATCCCCCTGAATATATATAAAATAAAAACTAATAACCATAAATTCACTACCATTATAATACATTAAACGCCTGTCCGAAATACCCAATAAAAATTGTCTTTTAACCATACTCTTTACCTTCTTAAAAGGTGATCTTAACTGTCAACTGTCCTCTCGTCAACTGTCAACTTAAATTAACTGTCCTCTTGTCCTCTCGTCAACTGTCAACTCTCTTAATATTGTGTTATAATAAATTATGATTTTGAAATGTCACTCTAGATAGGATTAAGTAAATTTCTTATATATCATTTGCATTTCTAAAGCCAAATGCAAATGGGTATCAAATCAGAATTTACTTTATCCTATTACATATGTGATAAGTTGAATTAAAATCATTTATCATACCATCATGGCCGGTATTAAGGACATGATGCATACTGAATATTTAATTCAACTTATATAGAAGGGGAAAACAATGTTTTTTGAAGCTTGTAAATCTCTAATTTATTCAGATACTCTTGTTCCTGATATATTTATAAACGAATACATGGCATCCATGAATGGTGATTATGTTAAGGTATATCTACACTGTCTGCTGCTCGGTAAGCATGGTAAAACTGCCACAAACGAGGAAATGGCAGCTAAACTGTGTCTTGATCCAGGCAAGGTGAAGGAAGCGCTTTTGTTTCTTGAATGCTCAGGTATTATATTAAGAAAAAAAGACTCAATTCAGCTGGTTGATTTAAAGGAAAAGGAAATACAAAAGCTATACCGCCTAAGGAATACATCAACTCCTGAGGAGGCTGCAGCCAGCTGCGAAAAGAACATTAAGCGCAACAGCACAATTGCGGCTATTAACAATAACTTTTTCCAGGGGCTTATGTCGCCTTCCTGGTATACTGACATAGATATGTGGTTTGAACGGTACAAGTTTGACGAAGATGTAATGTATTCGCTTTTCCAGCACTGTAAGACCAATAATGGGTTATCAAAGAACTACATTGCAGCTGTCGCGGATAACTGGTACCAGAAGGGAATAAAGAATAATTTTGATTTGGATAACTACTCCATTCAATATCAGAAATTTAAAGATGTAAAGAGTAAAATATTCAAAAAGCTAAAACGTAAGGTTCCTTTTACTGAGTATGAGGAAAAATGCATTGACAAGTGGGTTACAGAATATAAGTATGAGTTTGACATAATTGAGCTTGCTCTTAAGAAGACCCTTGGAAGGCCAGAGGCAACTCTCAAGTACATAGACGTAATACTCAAGGATTGGTGCGATAACGGCCTCCGTACAAAAGAGGAGGTTGCTGCATACGACCTTAAAAGGAAGGGTTCGGGAAAACAGCAGCATCAGCAAAGTTCAGCACCACAAAAGGGCAATTTTGAGCAGAGGGAATATGACGACAGCTATTATGACAGCCTATACGACAACTTAAGAAAATCAGGGACTGTTTAAGGGTGGATAGATGATTAAAGACATACATAATCAGATTAAAATAGAATATGAAAGAAGACGCAAGGCCGCTATTGATACGCGTTTTGAACATGAAAACGAGATTTATGCTAAAGTGCCCGAAATAGCTGAGCTTGATAACAAAATAAGAAGTCTTGGCGTAAAATACAATAAACGCATTCTGCTTGGCGGACAGCAAAAGCAGAGTGATATGCTGTATGAGTTGGACTGTCTTCGTCAAGAAAAGAAAAGACTGCTGAAAGAACATGGCTATGCTGAGGATTATCTTGAAACCAAATTTCAGTGTGAGAAATGTTGGGATAAAGGTTATGTTGAAACAGAAAACGGCAGTGAAAAATGTTCCTGCTACAGGCAGCAGCTCCTGGATTATACCTTCAGCAGGTCAAACCTTAAAATTACTCAAATAGAGAACTTTTCAACCTTTGATTTTAATTACTATCCCAATAAAACGGATGAGTCAAAATACGGAATAAGCATATCTCCGAGGGAGAATATAGCCCTTATCAAGGAAAAATGTCTGCAGTTTGTGAATGATTTTGAAAAGCTTGATGAGGGAGGCCTTTTTTTCAGCGGGCCAACGGGAACAGGGAAGACCTTTATGATAAATTGTATAGCTCTGGAGCTTATTAAAAAGGGTATTACAATACTTTATCAATCTGCCCCTTCTTTGTTTGATATTATATCAAACCACCGTCAGAGTTCATTCAAAGATAATTATGACAGCAGGGAATATGACTATATTTCAGACGTAGACCTGCTTATAATAGACGACCTTGGAACCGAATCGCCGAGTGCGGCAAGATATGCAGAACTGTTGACAATATTAAATAGACGTCAGACCAATAATCTGGTAAAGCCCTGTAAAACTATCATATCTACGAATATAGGCTTGAAGATGCTTCGTGAATACTATGACGAAAGAATAATATCAAGGATTATAGGCTGCTTTTACATTGCTAGATTTGCCGGGGAAGATATAAGAGCCCTGAAAAAGCTGTCAAAAAAGGCTTAGAGCTTATAGCCCCAAGCCTTCATCAAGACCAAGCATTATATTCATATTTTGTACTGCTGCGCCTGATGCGCCTTTTCCTAAATTGTCCAGTCTGGATAGGATCATTATCTGTTCATCGTTTCCAAAAACAAATATATCAATGTTATTTGTGTCATTGCACTCTTGAAGATTAAAAAAGCTGTTACTGTCCAAAAAGCTGTCTGAATCAAAAGGCATTACATTTACGAAACGCTGGCCTTGGTAGTACTCGGCAAGTATTTCTCTCACATCAGCTGCACTTACCTTTTTGCTTAAAAGCCTTGTATGGAGCGGAACTGAGGTTCCCATTCCCTTGTAATAGCTTGATACAACCGGTGTAAATAGCGGTTTATAGTCCAAACCTGTTACCTTTTGCATTTCCGGTATATGCTTATGCATAAGCTTCAGAGCATAATATTTCGGGCTTTCGGGATTCTCTATCTCATGTGTTACTTCATATTTTGCAATAAGCTTTTTACCCGCCCCGCTATAGCCTGAAATAGAACTACAGGTAACAGGATAATCCTTTGGAACGATACCAAGCTTTACAAGCGGATAAAGTGACATTATAAATGTTGTTGAATAGCAGCCGGGATTGGTAAGACGTTTTGTGTTTTTAATTGCTTCACGATAATCAGGTCCCAGTTCAGGTATTCCGTACGTCCAGCCTGGTGCAGTCCTGTGTGCTGTACTTGCATCAATTATCCTTGTATTGCTGCTGGTAACAAGTGAAACCGATTCTACAGCTGCTGCATCAGGAAGGCAAAGGAAAGCAATATCCGCCTCATTAAGAAGTCTTTTGCGTTCCTCTATATCCTTACGCTTTTCAGCATCTATTTTTAGTATTTCCAGATCTGTTCTTTTAGCTAAACGGTCATTAATCTGAAGGCCGGTTGTACCTTCCTGACCGTCAACAAAAACTTTGTATTTCATGACCTTACCTCCTAAACATATTCCTTTACAAGAAGAGCTCTTATGTATCCGCGGTCCTTGGTTGTTGAATCAATATAAAAGCCGCGTCCATAATAGAATCTTATAAGATCCCTATATTTTGAGGCTGTGTAAAGGCTTACTTTTGTAACTCCTTTTGCCTTCAGCATCTTATCTACAAGATTCATAAGGGATTTGCCGATACCAATATTATGATAATCAAGCTTGACGCCAAAACGGCTTATCATAGCTGTGTTATCTGGCAAAACCTGAACTCTGATACTGCCTACAGGGATGCTGTCTATCAGTGCAATAAAAACATCCTTTTGGGCGATGTCATTTTCTATATCCTGTACGGATTCCTGTAGGGCTTCCATTGAACCTGTCAGACCTGCATCCTCCATATACTTTTTAAAGGATTCCTTCATTATATCATTAATTGAGGCTGCATCTTCCTTTGTTGCACGCCTTATTATAAACGAGTAGTTAATCACTCACAACACCAGCTTTACAATATACTTAATTATTGCCCATCAATATAGCCATTACTGCCTTTTGGGCATGCATTCTGTTTTCTGCCTCGTCGAATATAACTGACTGAGGTCCATCAATAACTTCTTCAGTCACTTCATAGCCGCGGTATGCAGGCAGGCAGTGGAGGAATATTGCATCTCCCTGAGCCTTGGAGAAAAGCTCTCCATTAACCTGATAAGGTGAAAATATCTTGATCCTTTCTGCCTTCTCGGTTTCCTGGCCCATACTAACCCATGTATCTGTATATACAACATCTGCATTTGCTATCGCTTCTGCAGGATCTTCAGTCATAATAACCTTGGAGCCTTCTTTTTTAGCTGCGTCAACAGCTTGATCCACAATTTCTTGATCACATTCATAACCCTTTGGTGACGCAACTGCGATATCCATTCCTACCTTCGAACAGCCGTGCAGCAGAGAATGAGCTACATTGTTTCCATCTCCGAGGTATGCCATTTTAAGTCCTTTAAGCTTTCCTTTGTGTTCATAAACAGTGAGCAGGTCTGCAAGAATTTGGCATGGATGCATCAAGTCGGTCAAACCATTTATAACCGGTATGTTGCCGTACTTTGCAAGATCTTCTACATCGCTTTGCTTAAAGGTTCTTATCATTATACCGTCAATATACCTGGAGAGAACCTGTGCTGTATCATAAATTGTTTCTCCTCTTCCGAGCTGAATATCGTTTGAGCTTAAGAATAAAGGATATCCTCCAAGCTGGTACATCCCGACTTCAAATGATACTCTGGTTCTTGTGGAAGACTTTGTAAATATCATTCCAAGAGTCTTACCCTTTAAAAGGTGGTGTTGGACACCCTCCTTAAGCTGTTTTTTAAGCTTTTCCGAGAGCTTAAGAATATCTTCTATCTGTTCTTTCGAAAGATCATTAAGATTGATCAAGTGTTTCATTTTCCTTACCCCCATTACACTATATCTATTTTTTTAAAATTGAATAATCATTAAGTGCATAAACGTCTGATTTATTTTCATGCATTAATTTTTCAAGTACCTCAAGCATAGCACTCATGGTATCAAGAGATGTTATGCATGGAACATTGTACTCCATGGCAGTTCTTCTTAAAAGGAACCCAAGTCTTGAGGATACCTTTCCTCTTGTAGGCGTATTAAGAACAAGCGAAATCTTATCATCCTTGATACTGTTGAGGAGCTGATCGTTTGGAACAAGAGCAACCTCCAAACCTTCATTACTCAGATAAGCACAGGTTTCGTTTGATGCCATAAGCTTAAATCCAAAGCTTAAGAACTTCTTTGCTATACCAACGCATTCTTCCTTATCTCTGTCTGCTACTGATATCAGTACATTCCCTCCTGAAGGAATTTTCAGGCCTGAAGCTGTAAAGGCTTTATACAGTGCGGTATGGAAATCCTTATCGACACCCATAACCTCTCCGGTTGATTTCATTTCTGGTCCAAGGAAGGTATCAACGGTTGTCAGCTTAGCGAATGAGAATACTGGTGCTTTAACTGCATAATATTCAGTTTCAGGTGCAACGCCTGTTTTATAGCCAAGATCCTTTAGCTTTTGTCCCATAATAAGCCTTGTCGCTACGTTAACCATCGGGATTCCTGTTATCTTGCTCATATATGGAACTGTACGGCTAGCTCTTGGATTTACCTCAATAACGTATAGTTTATTTTGTTTATCAAGTACGAACTGGATGTTGAACAGGCCTACAACATGCAGTGCCTTGGCAAGCCTTATGGTATAATCGGCAATCATGTCCTTTGTTTTCTGGTCAAGTGTTTTTGAAGGATAAATTGCAATACTGTCACCAGAATGAACGCCGGCTCTTTCAACATGCTCCATTATTCCAGGGATAAGAACGTCTTCTCCATCGCAGATTCCGTCCACTTCTACCTCTTTGCCGGTAATGTATTTGTCAATAAGTATGGGATGCTTGTTTGCAAGCTTAACCGCATAACTCATGTATTCATCAAGAGACTTATCATTATATACTATTTCCATAGCCCTTCCGCCAAGTACGTAAGATGGTCTAACGAGTACGGGATAGCCTATTTTGTTTGCAATTGTTTTTGCTTCCTCAACCGAAAATGCTGTACTGCCCTCCGGAATAGGTATATCAAGCTCTTCAAGCAGCTTGAGGAACTTATCCCTGTCTTCGGCTACATCTATGTCCTCAACAGAAGTTCCAAGTATCTTTACGCCTTCATTATTGAGCGGAGCTGCAAGGTTTATTGCGGTCTGACCGCCAAACTGGACTATTATTCCGACTGGTTTTTCCTTTTTAATAACATCAAGTACGCATTCCTTTGTAAGTGGCTCAAAGTAGAGCTTGTCGGAGGTATCGAAATCGGTACTTACAGTTTCGGGGTTGTTGTTAATAATTATTGATTCCAAACCAAGCTCTTTAAGCGTTTTCACAGAGTGAACGCTGCAGTAATCGAATTCTATACCTTGGCCTATTCTTATAGGACCCGAGCCTATAACCAGAACTTTTTCATTTTCTGTAACCATTACATCGTCCTTTTCCTCGTAAGTAGAGTAATAGTAAGGAGTTACAGCCTCAAATTCTCCGGCACAGGTATCAACTATCTTGTAAACCGGATTTATCGGATACTTTTCTCTTAATTCAAGAATCTTTTCAAGGGGAACATTTGCGAGGTTTGCAATGTAGGAGTCCCCGAACCCTATTTTCTTTGCTCTTGAATACAAATCATAGTCAAGCCATGCAATACCTGAATTCATTATTTCATCTGCAAGCTTAACAATCTTTTCAAGCTTCTTGATAAAGAATATATCTATACCGCTTATATTTACAATGTCCTGAACAGTGAAGCCCTTCTGTAAAGCCTTACAGATAGCAAAAATCCTCTGATCGTTAGGTTTTTTGAGGTAGTCTGCAAGTTCTTCCTTTGTCTTATTTTCAAACAGGCTCAAACCAAGCTGATAGTTAAGCTTGATATCAAGTGAGTCAATGGCTTTAAGCAGTGATTCTTCGAAGGTTCTGCCAATTGCCATAACTTCACCGGTAGCCTTCATCTGTGTACCAAGGCTTCTGTCTGCAGATGGGAATTTATCAAACGGCCACCTTGGAACCTTTGTTACAATATAGTCCAGGGAAGGCTCGAAGCATGCATAGGTATTCTTTGTAACAGAGTTTTTAATTTCATCCAGGTTTAGTCCGATTGCTATTTTAGCAGCAACCCTTGCGATAGGGTAACCTGTGGCCTTTGACGCAAGAGCCGATGAACGGCTTACTCTGGGGTTAACCTCTATTACAACATATTCATAGCTGTATGGGTTCAAGGCAAACTGTATGTTACAGCCGCCTTTGATATCAAGTTCACGTATTATCTTAATGGATGCGCTTCTAAGCATCTGGTATTCAACATCTGAAAGTGTTTGGCTTGGAGCAACAACTATACTGTCACCGGTGTGTACCCCTACAGGGTCGAAATTTTCCATGTTACAAACGACAATACAGTTGTCAGCATTATCTCTTACAACTTCATATTCGATTTCCTTCCAGCCGGCAACACTTTGCTCAAGCAATACCTGGTTGATCATACTGAGCTTAAGGCCTTTTCCGCATGTATAGATGAATTCATCCATATTGTTGGCAATACCACCGCCTGTACCACCAAGGGTGTATGCAGGTCTTATTATAATAGGAAAACCGATTTCTTCAGCAAATGCCACTGCATCCTTAAGGGTTGTTACGATGGCACTGTGAGGAACCTTTTCATTTATCTGCTGCATTGTGTTTTTGAAAAGCTCTCTGTCTTCGGCCTTTTTAATTGACTTCAAAGAGGTTCCGAGAAGCTCGATACCCATTTCATCAAGAATACCGTCACCTGCAAGCTCAACAGCCATATTAAGACCTGTCTGGCCTCCAAGTGAAGCGAGTATGCCGTCGGGTTTTTCCTTTTTTATTATCTTTTTTACAAATTCAAGAGTGATTGGTTCTATATATACTCTGTCTGCAGCTTCCTTATCCGTCATTATTGTAGCAGGGTTGCTGTTGATGAGTACAACTTCAATGCCTTCCTCGCGAAGGGATTTGCAAGCCTGTGAGCCAGAGTAGTCAAATTCTGCAGCCTGACCAATAATTATTGGACCTGAACCTATTACAAGAACTTTTTTTATATTATCCCTTTTTGGCATATGACCTCCACAAATAGTTCAATTGAGAATTGACAATTGAGAATTGATAATTGCCAGTAATCAACTGATGTTATAGGTTTTATAAATGATTAGTTATAATCTGTAGTTTAATTATCCAATTACTAAAAGATTTTGTATTTTAAATAAATCAGCTTCATTCTCAATTCTCAATTAGCCTAAGCCTTATATCTTCAATTCTCATTAGCTTTATTCCTTCATTCTCAATTTTCCATTCTCAATTCTCAATTGCTTTTATTACTCCATCATTTTTACAAAATCGTCAAATATATATGCTGAATCCTGTGGGCCGGGGGCTGCTTCCGGATGATACTGAACGCTCAATATCGGCATTGTGTTGTGGCGGAAGCCTTCTACCGTTTCGTCGTTAACATTTAAATGAGTTATTGTTATATCCTTGCTGAAATCCTTCTTAAGTGCATAGTTATGGTTTTGTGATGTAATATAGCAGCGTCCTGTTATAAAGTCCTTTACTGGATGGTTTCCACCATGATGTCCAAATTTGAGCTTATAAGTGGTTCCCCCAAGTGAAAGCCCCAGTAACTGGTGTCCTAGGCAGATGCCCATAATTGGTTTCTTTCCAAGGAGCTTTATAATTGTTGCTTTTACCGAAGGCAGATCCATCGGGTCTCCAGGGCCGTTTGATAAAAGTATTCCGTCGGGCTCGTAACTCATTATTTCTTCATATGAAGAAAATGCCGGCAGGATGTATATATCGCAATTCCTTTTTTCAAGCGAACGTACAATATTATATTTAACGCCAAAGTCCATAAGAACGACTTTTTTGCCAGTTCCAGGCTTATGGACAGGCTTTTTCGTAGTTACTTCCATAACAAGGCCTCTGTTTTCATCCTTCCTTGATTTAAGCTTTTCAAGAAGAATGTCCACATTGCCGCATTCTGTTGAGATTATTCCCGTCATACTGCCATAATTTCTGATATGCTGGGTAAGTGCTCTTGTATCGATACCTTTTATACCGACTATCCCATGCTTTTTAAAATACTCGTCAGGGTGGATGCTGTATCTCCAGTTGTTCGGGGCATCGCAAAGCTCTTTCACAATAAAGCCCTGAACATGAGGCTTATAGGATTCATTATCTGAATCGTTGAAGCCGTAATTACCTATAAGAGGGTAAGTCATTGTAACTATCTGACCGTTATATGAAGGGTCAGTGGTTATCTCCTGATAACCGGTCATACATGTATTGAATACTACCTCTCCGGTGGTTTCGCCATTGTAGCCGAATGCTTCGCCGGGAAAATACGTTCCGTCTTCCAAGACCAGTACTGACTTCATCTCAACTCTCCTTAAAATATAAATTTCTATAATAATATTTTCGTGTATGTTCTTTCCTTAAAATGAACCGGCAAATTACTATAATGAATTACTTATCATATTCTGAAAGAACCTTATCAAGCACTTTTATAAATCCGTCTATATCTTCCTTGTTGATTATCAAAGGCGGTACCACCCTGAAAACGCTTGTTCCGATGCTTCCGACAAGATATCCCAGATCCATTAATTTGGACTGAATTTCCTTTGCCTTGTCTACTGAAAGCTGTATACCAATCATCAGGCCTACACCGCGAACTTCAGATATACTGCTGTGTTTTGCTTTCAAACCCTGAAGCTTTTCTTTAAAGTAGCTGCCCATTTTAGCAGCGTTTTCAATAAGTCCGTCGTTCAATAAAACATCCATTACTGCAAGCCCTGCTGCGCAAGCAAGGGGACCTCCTCCAAAGGTTGAACCATGGTCTCCTGGATCAAAAGCCTTGGCAACATGCTCTTTGGCACATATAGCGCCCATTGGGACTCCACCGGCAATTCCCTTGGCAAGAGTGAATATATCTGGTTCTATACCATAGTTCTGATAACCGAAAAGCTTACCTGTCCTTCCCATACCTGTCTGAACTTCGTCAATTATAAGCAATATGCCGTTGTCGTCACAAAGCTTCCTTACAGACTGCATATACTCCATAGTTGTCGGATATACACCGCTTTCACCTTGTATAACCTCAAACATTACTGCGCAGGTCTTGGATGACATTGCTCCTTTAAGAGCTTCAATATCATTTATCGGTACATGTGCAAAGCTTGGCGTCAGAGGATGATAAGGCTTCTGGTATTTAGTTTGGCCTGTAGCTGCTACAGTTGCAAGAGTCCTTCCATGGAAGGAATTTTTTAAAGTGATTATTTCATATTTTTCAGCAATACCTTTTTTATAGAAATAAATTCTTGCAAGCTTTATTGCAGCTTCGTTAGCTTCTCCGCCGCTGTTTGAAAAGAATATCCTGTCAGCACATGAATTTTCAACAAGAAGCTTTGCAAGCTTAGCCTGCTGTTCTACATAATAAACATTTGAGCAATGCAAAAACTTTTCAGCCTGATCCTTAATTGCTTTAACGAGCTTCGGATGTGAATGGCCGAGATCGCTTACCGCTATACCTGCAAAAAAATCATAGTATTTTTTGCCTTCTGTATCCCATATATTCATTCCCTTGCCGTAATCAAAGCAAACCGGAATTCTGTCTCCGAATGTATTCATAAAATATTTTTTATCAAGATCAATTACTTCTTTAATAGTCATTTTCTATTCCCCTTTACAATTCATATTAATAATTATACATAGAAATGTATAAAAATGCAATAATAATTGTAAGTCTTTTAATAAATCTTATATTTCAGTATATATTTTATCTTTAAAACACCTTGGAATCAATGGCCTTGGGGGTTTTATAAGGAATGTAAGATTATACAGCCCTTAAAAGCATTGTAAAATAAAAAAGTGGTAGTCATAAGACTGCCACTTAGTATTTTATATATTAATCTACAGATTCAAGCTTTTCATTGCTGTGGTAAAGCTTCTTTTCCTTCATTATCATTGTTCCTATTCCTCTGTAGGTGAAGATTTCTAGGAGTATACAGTGAGGAATTCTTCCGTCAATTATATGTGTGCGTCCAACGCCTCTTTCAAGTGCATCGACACAGCCCAAAACCTTTGGAATCATGCCGCCGTTTATTATGCCTTTTTCTATAAGGTCATGAACCTGAGGGATAGTAAGCGCTGCCAGTATATCCTTAGCATCCTTTGACATTTTTACTCCCTCAACATCTGTAAGCAGAATCAGCTTTTCAGCATTTAGAGCCACCGCTATTTCACCTGCAACTGTATCTGCATTGATATTATAGCTTTCACCGTCTGCACCAACACCTATCGGGGCAACTACCGGTATGTATTCATCCTTTGCAAGCTTGTCAAGGATACTGGAGTTTATTCTTGTTATCTTACCGACATATCCAAGGTCTGCATCCTTACCGTCTACCGAGGTTTTCAATTTTTCACATTCTATAAGGCTGGCATCTATTCCGCAAAGCCCCATGGCTTTACCGCCTTTCTTATTGAGCAGAGAAACGATTTCCTTATTTGTCTTTCCTACAAGAACCATTTGTGCAACTTCCATAGTAGCTGAATCGGTTACCCTGAGACCGTTTATGAATTCACTCTTTATTTCAAATTTATTAAGGGCCTTATTGATATCGGGTCCGCCTCCATGTACAACAACCGGATTCATCCCGATATATTTCAGCAGAGTTATATCCTCTATGACAGAATTTTTCAGTTCGTCGCTGATCATTGCGTTTCCGCCGTATTTTATAACAATTGTCTTTCCATAGAGCTTTTGAATATATGGCAAAGCTTCAATAAGAATCTCGGCCTTTTTTATAATACCTTCCATATTTACGTCCATTGTTTACCTCCAAGGGGATTGAAAAATTACTTCAATATATATATAAATTATAATTAGTAATTTAATAATACTTAATATATTGATTTTATAATTATACATAGAAATGTATAAAAATGCAATAATTAATTACTTATCTTATTTGTATTGTTCAATTTAACAATAAAAAGTCGGCCTTTATGCAAAGTTACTAAATAGAAAAAAATAAATTTGTTTAAAAATGTACTAGTTAGTGAATGGTTATAAATGTTATTATTTATCATGTAATGATTCTCTGTATTAATAATTAGGAGGGAACAAGATGGCAAGCGTAAAAATTAAAAACGTATATAAGAGATATGATGGTGGAGTTACTGCAGTAAGTGATTTTAACCTGGACATTGAAGATAAGGAGTTTCTTATTCTGGTTGGACCTTCAGGCTGCGGAAAAACCACTTTGTTAAGAATGGTTGCGGGTCTTGAAGATATAACTGAAGGCGAAATGTATATTGATGATAAACTTGTTAATGATATTCCGCCAAAGGATAGGGATATAGCGATGGTTTTCCAGAACTACGCTTTGTATCCTCACATGACAGTATATGATAACATGGCTTTCGGTTTGAAATTAAGAAAATTACCGAAAGAAGAAATAAAGAAAAGAGTTACAGAAGCTGCAAGAATTCTTGGTATAGAACACTTGCTCGCAAGAAGACCAAAGGCTCTTTCCGGTGGTCAGAGACAGAGAGTTGCTCTCGGTCGTGCAATAGTTCGTGAACCTAAGGTATTCCTTATGGACGAACCGCTTTCAAACCTCGATGCAAAACTCAGGGTTCAGATGAGAACAGAGCTCAGCAAGCTGCATCACAATCTCCAGATAACATTTATCTATGTTACACATGACCAGACAGAAGCTATGACAATGGGTAGCAGAATAGTTGTTATGAAGGATGGTGTAATTCAGCAGGTTGATACTCCTACAGCTTTATATGAAAGACCAGCTAACCTGTTCGTAGCAGGATTTATGGGAAGCCCACAAATGAACTTCTTCAATGCTACAGTTGAAAAACGCGGCGAAGAAATTCACCTGGTATTTAACAAGCATGACATAAAGCTTCCTGAAGGAAAAGCAAAGAAGCTTGAAATGACTGATTATATCGGAAAAGAAGTAGTAATGGGTATAAGGTCAGAAAACATACATGATGAAGCAGTATTCCTTGAATCAATGCCTGATTCAATTATTGAAGCAAAGGTTGACCTCGTTGAAATGCTTGGTTCTGAAACTCTTCTTTACCTCATAACAGAGGATAATGATTTTATTGCAAGAGTTAATCCAAGAACAAAAGCAAAACTTGGTGACACTATCAAGCTTGCATTTGATGCAAACAAGATTCATTTGTTCGATAAAGATACTGAAAGAACAATATTGAACTAATAACCTTATAAATAAAGGGGAAGATGTTTATCTTCCTCTTTTATTTTTCTGTAAGTATAAAAAACGAAAGGTTTCGATACTTTCGTTTTTATTGATTTTTATGTATAATTGTTTATGTGTGGTTTTTACTTAGTCAAGGGGGGATTATTCTGTCTGCCAAGCTTTTAAGAAGCATGATAAATCAAGTTCGCGAAGTTATAGATGATGAATTTGGAGTGGCTGATGAAATAGGTTTAATTATCGCATGTTCAGATAGTTCCTGTATAGGAAAAACAATTCCGGGAATAGACTCTGTTTTGGCTTGCAAGGATCAGAATTTAGTGCTTGACGGTTATTCCTATCATAAGATTTTTGACAGAAACAAACTGGATTCTATAGTTTATATAAAGTCAGAGGAAGACTGCCTGAAATACCTGTCGTTAATAGCCATAAATGTCATTAATCTGAAAGCTTATTATGATGAGAAGTTCGAAAAAATTAATTTCATAAGGAGCATACTGTTTGATAATGCATTGCCTGGAGATCTATCTTTAAGAATAAAGGAACTTCATATACCATACAATGGCTATAGGGTTGTTTTAGTTGTAAAAACTGATAAAACCGATGACTCTCATGTTCATGATGTTATCCAGGAGCTTTTTCCCAATAAGACAAAGGATTTTATCATAATTTTGGATAACAATACAACTGTGCTGTTAAAAGAATTGAAGTCTGAAAATGACTATGCGGAAATTGAAAAGACTGCTGCTGAAATGATAAATACGCTGAACTCTGAATTGATGATAAAAGCAAATATTGGTATTGGATCAATAGTAAACAATATTGCAGATATAAGAAGTTCACTCAATGAAGCAAAAACAGCACTTCAGGTTGGAGCAATATTCAGTAATGACAGATCTGTATTCAATTATAATAATTTGGGCATTGGAAGACTTATATATCAACTTCCGGACGAGCTATGCAGGCTTTTTTTACATGAAGTATTTAGCCAGGGAGCCTTTGAATCCCTTGATGCTGAAACAATCCATACTATTCAGAAGTTTTTCGAAAACAATTTAAATGTAAGTGAAACTTCAAGACAGCTTTATGTTCACAGAAACACTCTGGTATACAGATTGGACAAGATTCAGAAGATTACAGGCCTTGATATAAGGAAATTTGACGATGCAATTATCTTCAAGGTGGCCATGCTTGTTAAAAAGTATGTTGATAAACAAATTACCGAAGATTAAAGTATTGTTACAAAGAAGGGTTTTTGATTTTTATGTAGAAAGGTAATATTATTCATTTTATTGACTTTAAGCCATTTGTAACATGGAGGTTAATTGTGATTGAATTTACCAATGTAACAAAGAAATATTCAAACGGCACGTTAGCGTTAAAAGATATTAATATAAAGATTCAAAAGGGCGAATTTGCTTTCATCATAGGCTCCAGCGGTTCAGGCAAATCTACTTTGCTAAAGCTTATACTTAAAGAAGAGGAACCTACCGAGGGTGATGTTTATGTTAATAATTTTCATGTATCCGCACTCTCAAGAAAAGAAGTTCCATACCTTAGGAGAAGCTTAGGCTGCGTATTCCAGGACTTCAGGCTTCTTCCGAATAAAACTGTTTATGAGAATGTGGCTTTTGCCATGCAAATAACAGGCTCAATGCCAAAGGAAATACGCCGTCAGGTGCCTATGGCACTTGCACTGGTGGGCCTTAGCAAGAAGGCCAATGTGTATCCAAACCAGATTTCAGGCGGTGAACAGCAAAGGGTTGCTGTTGCAAGAGCAATTGTTAATAATCCTGCGTTGCTTATTGCAGATGAGCCTACAGGAAACCTTGATCCCGATACTTCATTGGAAATTATGAAGCTACTGACAGAAATCAATCAGCGTGGGACTACAGTTTTAATTGCAACCCATGAAAAAAACATAGTTGACAATATGAAGAAAAGAGTTATACAGCTCAATAGGGGAGAATTGTTAAGAGACCAGGAAAAGGGGCTTTACGAGAATGAAGATAAGAACATTCAAATATATAGTTAAAGAAGGGTTTGTTAACTCATACAGGAACAAACTCATGTCACTTGCGTCTGTATGTATTATTGCAGCAACACTTTTTATTTTTGGAATACTGTACCTGTTTATGATAAGTATTAATCAAAATGCCAGTTCATTAAATAGTAAGCTTGAAATTCTTGTTTATTGCAATTACCAGTTAGAGGACAGCCAGGTAGATGTTATTGAGAATGTTATAAAATCAGATACGAATGTTCAAAGCTATACCAAAGTTTCAAAAGATGTGGCTTTAAATAATTATAAAGCAACTCTTGGAAAAGATGGCAGCCTTCTTGATGGCATGGATTCAAGTTTTTTACCTGTAACATTTAAAGTAAAGCTTACAGATAACTCCCTGTCAAAGCAGTTTATGGATAAGTATCAAAATCATTATGGGGTTGATAAGGTAAAATATTCACAAAAGGTTGTTGATCTTTTTTCAAAAATAAACTATTGGGTAAGATTAATTACAGCAATACTTATAACTGTACTGGTTATAGTCTCATTGTTTATTATTTCAAATACAATAAAACTGACAGTTTTCGCCAGAAGGCGTGAAATTAATATAATGAAATATATTGGTGCAACAGATTGGTTTATCAGGTGGCCATTTATAGTCGAAGGAGTTATAATCGGACTTTTTGGCGGATTGATAGCATTTGTACTAACAAGTTATTTATATAATATGATATCGAATAAAATTACTATAGCGTTTTTAGGTATTACACAGGATTTAATTAAGTTTGTACCAATCAATGATGTGGGGACACAGCTTGCAGGAATTTTTGCTCTTATAGGGATTTCTGTAGGAGGTATTGGAAGTCTTATATCAATAAGAAAGTATCTACACGTTTAGTTTTTACATATTTTGGAGGAAGCGGTATTATGAAAAGATTAACTACATACTTTTTAATAATTACACTTATGTTTACCTGTACTGCCCCTGTTCTGGCGGATCAGTTAACTGATGCTCAGAAGCAAAAGAACCAGATTGATAGTTCTTTAAGCGGTATAAACAAACAGAAGCAGCAGCTCCAGAAACAAAAGGAACAGCTGGAAAAGGACAAGAAGGAGATTTTAAAACAACAGGATAAAGCCAGTGACCAATATAAAAACATATTGAACGACCTTGACGAAGCGAGAAAGGAATTGGACAATCTTGAAGATTCATTGGCAAAAGCGGAGGAAAACTACAAGAAAACCGAAGAATTATTCAAAAGCCGCTTGAGAGCTATGTATGAAAATGCTTCAGGAAGTTCATACCTTGATACATTGCTTGATTCAAACAGTATTTCTGATTTCCTTGATAAGATTGAGCTGATTTCTACAATTTCAAAATCTGATAAAGAGTTGGTACAGCAGCTTAATGCCGCTAAGGAAGAGCTAAATAATAAAAGAAAACTTCAGGCAGAATTGCAGGACGCCATCCAGGATAAAGCAGATCAAAAACAGCAAAAATTATCAGACCTGGAAAAAACTCAAGATAATCTTGAAGATAAAATATCAAAAAGTAAGGAAATCATAAAAAAGCTTCAGGCCCAGGAAGATGAAATGCTGCGTCAGTCAAAGAACCTGGAAAGCCAGATTAGGGCACTGCAAAAGAAGGGAACAAAGTATTCAGGCGGTACTATGCTATGGCCGTCAGCAAGTTCAAGAACAATTACATCGTCCTTCGGAAACAGACTCCATCCTACTCTGAAGGTATATAAATTGCATACTGGAATAGATATAGGTGCTTCTTATGGTACTTCCATACTTGCGGCAAATAAGGGAACAGTAATCGTTGCCGGTTGGAATGATGCTTATGGAAATTATATAATTATTGATCATGGCGGCGGAATAACAACGTTATATGGACACGCAAGCAAGCTTATGGTAAGTGCAGGAACCAGTGTGGGAAGAGGTGATGTAATAGCAAAGGTAGGATCTACAGGCTATTCAACCGGACCGCATCTCCATTTTGAAGTCAGAAAGGATGGAACACCTGTTAACCCGCTTTCATATGTTAGTCCATAATATAAACATTAATAAACCCGGGACAACCGGGTTTGATTTTTTTTAGCAAATTGATTTATAATAAATAAAATCCAGATATGAAATATATATTGAAAAAATCTTCATATCATATAGAGTAAGCCTGTATTTCATCAATAGAGGAGTGGAACTGATTTGAATAATAATAGAAAGCTATTGCTGGGAATGCTTGCACTTGTTGTTGTTACTGCAATAGTATCAATAACTGTTTTCGAGTTTGCAGTCCATGGCTTTGGAAATAATAACAGTGGTATTTATTTTGACCCAAAAAAGGTAAACCAAAGCAATATAAGCAAATTTAATGATGTAAGAAAAATTCTTGAAGGCAATTACTACGAGAATGTAGACGAAAATAAACTGCTTGAAGGTGCAATGGGAGGAATGGCAAGTTCCCTTAAAGATCCTTATACTGTGTATTTTACAAAGGATGAAATGCAGATGCTGAATGAGGATATTAACGGCAGTTATGTTGGAATCGGCATTTCAATAGACCTTGATACGGATGGAATTGTAAAAGTGGTTGAGCCATTTAAGGATTCCCCTGCATATCAGGCTGGGGTTCAAATGGGTGATAAAATTATTAAGGTTAATGATAAGGATGTGACTGGACTCAAGGATACATCTGCGGTAGTCAAGTTAATTAAAGGTGAAGAGGGTACAAAAGTAAAAGTAACTTTCTACAGGCCTTCTACCGGACAAAATTTGGATCTTACAATAGTAAGAAAAAATATAAAGGTTGAAAATATCAGAAGTGAAATGCTTCCTGATAAAATAGGTTATATTCAGATTAAAAAGTTTGATGCCGAAATAGCTTCGTTTTTTGCAGAGCATGCCAATAAACTGATTGATCAGGGTATGAAGGGATTAATTATAGATGTGCGTGACGATCCAGGCGGATATTATGATCAGGTAGTTTCAATAGCTGATATGCTGTTGCCAAAGGGTGTGATAGTGTATACAGAGGATAAAAGTAAGAAAAAGGAATATCAGAATTCAGATGAAAAAAATGTAAATATGCCTATAGCAGTATTGATTAACGGCAGCAGTGCAAGTGCTTCCGAGATACTGGCAGGATCAATAAAGGATAATAAAAAAGGAACACTTATTGGAACGAAATCATTTGGTAAGGGTCTTGTACAGCAGACTTTCCCTCTAAGCGACGGTTCTGGTGTAAAGGTTACTATTGCCAGGTATTTTACTCCTTCAGGTGTTTGTATACAGGGTGTTGGCATAGAGCCGAATATTGTGGTTAATTTGCCTGATAAATATAAAAATGTTCCAATATCCCAAATCCCAAGGCAGGATGACACACAGCTTCAAAAAGCTGTAGAGGTTATTAAAGGACAGATTAAATAGTGTATAATTTTAGCATTTCTCCATATAATACCGCTTGGAGGTGTAGATATGGAGAAATGGGAAGATAAAATCAAGTATGAAATTGCTGCTGAACTGGGTTTGGAAGAAAAGGTGAAAAAGTTTGGCTGGAAAGGACTTACTGCAAAGGAAACGGGCAGAATAGGCGGACTTATCACCAAGAGGAAGAAAATGCTCAGCAGTGAAAAAACACAGGAAGCTTGAACAAAAATAATTTACATAGGCTAAGGCGTTTTATCAAAGCCTTAGCCTTTTGTACATTTTATAAAGAGGGCAAAAATAAAAGGGGCAGTGTACCTTTGTTTGATGGGGGAAAGTATGTATAACGATTTTGCCTATGAGTACGATAGGTTAATGAATGATATAGACTATAAAAAGTGGGCTGACTATATTGTGAGTATTTTCAATAAAAATAATTTATCACCTTCAATGATTCTGGACCTTGGCTGTGGTACAGGCAGTTTTTGCATAGAGATGGCCAAGAGGGGCTATGATATGATAGGCGTTGATTCTTCTTCGGACATGCTGTGCTGTGCAAAGGAAAAGGCACTCAAGGCGGGGTATGATATATTGTTTCTGAACCAGGACATGAGCAGCTTTGAACTTTATGGTACTGTAGACGTAATTGTATGTCTTGTAGACAGCTTGAATTACCTGACTGTAAAACAGGATGTAAAAAAGGTTTTCAAGCTTGCGGAAAACTATCTTAATCCGGACGGTATATTTATATTCGATATAAATACAGAGTATAAGCTGTCAAAAGTTCTGGGAAACAACGTTTTTTATGATGTGAGAGATGATGTATCTTACATATGGCAAAGCGCATATGATTCGCGAAAGAAGCTTTGCAACTATGATGTAACTTTCTTTGTGCAGCAGGATGAGCTTTATAGAAGGTATGACGAAATTCATACCGAAAGAGCATATAAAATTGATGAATTGTCAGACCTCCTGACAGCCTCCGGTCTGGTTTCTTTAAATATCTATGATGAATTAACATTCAACTCTTTTAATTCAAAAAGCGAACGTGTATTTTTTGTCTGTAGAAAAAAGGAGAATAATGATTAAAACACATAAGGAATATTTATTTTTTAAATCGAAATAATAGATATAAAGGGTTTAAATAACATTATTCAGCTGCTGCGTTGACATAAATTTGTAGCAATATAATTGACAAGGGGTTGAACGGTGTGTTAAACTTATAAAGGTTTAGTTGCAGGACATGTAAACTGGACACAAGTAATATATCTCAGGAGGATGTAACAATGGAAAGAGGAAGAGTTAAGTGGTTTAATGCTGAAAAGGGTTATGGATTTATCGAAAGGGACGGCGGAAATGACGTATTTGTTCATTTTTCAGCAATAACTATGGATGGATTTAAGACACTCGAAGAAGGAACAGAGGTTGAATTTGAAGTTGTTGAAGGTGCTAAGGGACCTCAGGCAGCTAACGTACAACGTGCGTAAGAATTTGCCTGGCTTTTAATAAATTAAAGAAGCCAATTAATGCCCCGGTATATTATATACCGGGGCTTTCATATATCGAAAAGTGTGATATACTTCGCATTACTGCGTCAAGATTCACAGCTGTGGTGCTCACATATAAAAAATATGCTCCGCTCCTCGCTGCTTCCTTTCCTTGTACTGCTTGTATCTGACACTTTTCGTATTAAAGGAAAAGCATGATAAGCGGCGTCTTGATGCGTCAGATTTCATTTTGAAGTCCTCACATATAAAAATATGCTCCGGGCTTCAAAATTTATCTTCCTTGCAATACTTGCTTCTGATGCTTTTTGAACAAAGTAGAAAGGTGAAGGATTAATACTGCTTGTATCTGACACTTTTCGTATAGATAAGCTTCGAATAACTGCGTTAATAGTGTAATTAATTTTAATAGAAGAGCTTAAAATATCTTATACTAAAATTAGTTTCACAATAACAAGGGTTTAATGGTTTTAAGGAGTGAATTTTATGGAGGATTATATTATAAGAGGAACGGCTGCAGATGGTACTGTAAGAGCTTTCGCGGCTGTGACAACTAATATGGTAAGGGAAGCCCGCGAGGTACATAACCTGTCCTTTGTTGCTTCTGCAGCTTTGGGGAGGGCTATGACGGCAGCTGCTATTATTTCTAGGCTGCTTGATGGAACTGATGATACCATTACAATTCAGATCAAGGGTGATGGACCGCTTGGAGGAATTGTTACCGTTTCTGACGCTGATGCAAATGTGAGAGGGTATGTATATAATCCACAGGTTGAGGTTCCTTTAAATGAAGAAGGAAAGCTCAATGTATCAAAAGCAGTAGGAGCAGGATATCTTAATATAATTAGAGATATGGGTATGAAAGAGCCCTATATAGGCTATGTTGATCTTTTAACCGGAGAGATTGCAGATGATATAGCGTATTATTATGCATATTCGGAGCAAATACCTTCTGTCGTCGGGTTGGGTGTGCTTGTTGAGAAGGATGGAACAATAGCGAATTCGGGCGGTTTTATTATTCAGTTAATGCCGGGTGCGAGTAGTGAACTGGTTGATTATATCGAAAGAAAATCCCTTGAAGTGCCTAATGTAACTGAAATGCTTTCAATGGGCAAAACTCCTGAAGATATTCTTGAATTCATTCTTGGAGAGAAGGGACTTAAGTATGCTGACAAAACCGCATGCAAGTATAGCTGTAACTGCTCAAGAGACAGAATGGAAAGAAACCTTATAAGCCTGGGTAAAAAAGAAATTCAGGAAATCATTGAACAGCAGGGTGAGGCGGAAGTGGTGTGCCACTTCTGTAATACTAAATATATTTTTACCAAGGACGACCTTCAAAAACTATTTTAAAAACATAGTATATCAGTGCATAACAAAGTATAATTCAGATATAAAAAGGTCAACCTTGATAAATTAAATTAAGACGAGAAATCGGTATTGACTTTAAGACTTAATTTTTGTATACTAGTTATTGTCTCGCGAGGGACGGTTGATATGGGCGCTTAGCTCAGCTGGGAGAGCACCTGCCTTACAAGCAGGGGGTCATAGGTTCGAGCCCTATAGTGCCCACCATTCAATCAATTACTTATGTGGCCCGGTAGTTCAGTTGGTTAGAATGCCAGCCTGTCACGCTGGAGGTCGAGGGTTCGAGCCCCTTCCGGGTCGCCAATACGCCCAGATAGCTCAGTTGGTAGAGCAGAGGACTGAAAATCCTCGTGTCGCTGGTTCAATTCCGGCTCTGGGCACCAAAAAAACAATTGATAATTAATAATTGAGAATTGAGAATTATATTAAAATTGTTAATTGTACATTGTCAATTATCAAGTACGTAGTAAGATGGAAAAATCAATGAGTACAGGAAGGCGACTGCCGAGCACCGGAGTTTATTGATGATAAATGAGGAGCGGAGGACAGCAAGCCTGACGAAGTAATCAGAAGATTTTTACGACTTATACGCGGGATTAACTCAGTGGTAGAGTGTCACCTTGCCAAGGTGAAAGTCGCGAGTCCGAATCTCGTATCCCGCTCCAAAACAGCCAGCTAACAAGCTGGCTTTATACGGCGCCATAGCCAAGTGGTAAGGCAGAGGTCTGCAAAACCTTTATCCTCCAGTTCAAATCTGGATGGCGCCTCCAAAAGAATGAAAGAGTTTAATTGTGAAAACAATTAAGCTCTTTTTTGTTATTTTCAAAAACTATGACTTGCATAAGATATTATTCCAATAGTTGATACTCTGTTCAGTTTACAAACAATTTGGTATACTGTGGAAGTAAGGAATACGATAACAGGGCGTTTTATGATGGAAGAAAAATATTCTGGAAATTATTTTAAGTATTTTATTATAAGTTATGATACAACCGGTATAGGTTTATATAGAGAAGTACTGAAATGAAAACATGGGGGGGTTCTGCATTGAAAGAAATTTATGTTTATGATAAAGCAAAATATCATTTCGGTGGAGATTATCCACAAGAGTTACCAATTGAACAAGCATATGTTCATACTGGAATGTATTTAGGGTGGATAATTGATAATGAATTGTTTAGTACATGGTTTAAGGAAGAATCACTTGATGATATAGAAAAATTTAAAAAAAGGGAGATTACAGGTACCCAAATATACAAAAAATGGGATGGTGTATTAACGGGAGATATGTTAAGTGATGAAGGTAACAAATTTTCTTTATACTACTTTGAGTTTGAAAAAGGTGAATTTCCAACAGATTATGATAAAACTTTAGCATCTGACTTACCTTCACTTTACTATGTACAAGATACTTGGGATAATTATTACTTACTTAAAGAAGTTATTGATCAAAGATACATAGAATGGAAAAGAAAGAAGAATGTCGAGATTATCGTTGATTAGCATTTTAGTATTTGTATAAATAATAGGTATTAAATTTAATTATTCACCGTACTAGTACTTTTCTTAACACAAATTTTCAAAATCAAAGATGTTTTTATGAATAGAGGGGAGATTTGAGGTGTTTAATTTCTTTAAGAAAGAGCCCAAGGATAGTAATATAAGAGATCTGCTGTTCGGAGATGTTCCTATATCAGGGTGGCCAGCCCAAGCAAATGAAAATCAATTAGAACCGTGGAATTTATTTAAACAAGCAAGAGAAGAGATGGAGCGAAGTAATCCAGAACAGGCTATCGAGATTCTTCAAAGAATTGTAAAGATGGAAAAATTAGAGTCGCGGCATTACCTTCAAGCGTGGTATTTTCTTAAGAAATTCAATGTCTTACCAGAAGGGGCCTTTTCAAAGAAAGTTTACGGTGTGGTAGTAGAGGTTGGCCTTGATGACGGACTTGATATACTGGCGGCTTATGAGGATTGTTCGGCTCGCTACTTTAATTATAGTGGGGCAGCAGTTATATGGGATAGACCCAATAATTCTTTGGATAAAGTTATTAATGACCTAATCAGTATTAGCCAAGAAGTCGTACAAAGAATAGGGGTTTGGGAAAATGAAAGGCCACCCCAACCACCAAAAGGCAGTGTAAGATTAAACTTTTTAACACCTTCAGGATTACATTTCGGACAAGGAACAATGGAAGCGATTAGTAATGACCCGATGGGGGGGCTTGTTCTAAACGTTGCTACTTATCTTATGCAGCAGCTGATACAAAAGTCTTCCAAATAAATTCATAAATATGCTGAGTAATGCTATAATTGGTATGATATAAATAGGAAGTATGTTAATCTAATTTTGATTTATAGATTCGTTTATGTTTATAACGAGGCCATTATTTTGTGAATACTTAATGGTAGCAAAGTGCGGATCGCTTTGTGTCTTCTTTTTGAGAAATAAGCGAAGAAAAATAAGTAAAATTGTGAATCCTAATAAATTGTAAGGGGAAGAGCTATGTTATCTTGGAAAGGAAGAAGTTTAAATATAGGCGGTTTAACAGTAAAATTACCGATAATTCAGGGTGGAATGGGAGTTGGGGTTTCGTTAAGCGGGCTCGCTTCTGCAGTAGCAGATGAAGGCGGTGTTGGTGTTATTTCAGTTGCTGCTATAGGAATGATGGAGCCGGACTTTTCAACGAATTATATTGAGGCTAATATCAGAGCACTTAGAAATGAAATTAGAAAAGCGCGGCAACTAACCAAAGGAATTATTGGGGTAAATATCATGGTAGCCCAATCTAATTTTTCGGATATGGCTAAAACTGCAATAGAAGAAGGCGTAGATATTATTTTTTCCGGGGCTGGTCTCCCGCTTAATCTACCTTCGTTTTTAAAAGAGACAAGCAAAACAAAACTTGTTCCTATTGTTTCTTCTGCAAGAGCAGCAGCAATTATTGCGAAGAGATGGCTGGAGAAATACAATTACGCTCCTGATGCAATTGTTGTGGAAGGACCTATGGCAGGAGGGCACTTGGGATTTAAAAGTGAACAGATTACAGATCCAAATTATAAGTTGGAAAAACTTGTTTCTGAAGTTGCCAGTGAGGCTAAAAAAATTGAAAATAAAGTTGGTAAATATGTTCCAGTAATTGCAGCTGGTGGCATATATACCGGTGAGGATATATTTAAATTTATCCAATTAGGGGCTTCAGGAGTACAGATGGCAACACGCTTTGTAACAACAGTGGAATGTGACGCCTCTTTGGAATTCAAGAAGGCCTATATTGACTGTAGAAAAGATGACATAGGAATTATAAAGAGTCCTGTTGGTATGCCTGGAAGAGCGATAATAAATGAATTTATTAATGATGTAAATGCTGGAAATAAGAAACCCTATAAATGTCCATATCACTGTATTATAACTTGTGATTATGAATCAAGTCCCTATTGTATTGCCCTTGCATTAGTAAATGCAAAAAAAGGAAAAATGAAGAATGGATTTACTTTTGCTGGCGAAAATGCATATAGAGCTAAAAAAATAGTTTCCGTGAAAGAATTGATCACTGCTTTGATTGAAGAGTATAACAATGCTGTGATGGCATAAACAATATATGCTGGTTTGTAAAGTCGGTATAAAATAGGTTGAATACTGACCCTTGAAAGGAGGGCTAAAGCTCTCCTTTTTTAATTTTATTGGATAATAAAGTCGAAATACATAATAATAAGTTGGAGGATTTATTGTAAATAGAGTATTACCAAATAACACTATTTAAGTGGTGCAAATTCAACAGCCTCTTTATCTTTATAAATTGTCGCTTTCCCCTGCCTTAAATCAGATAATAATAAACTATCTTTGTAATAAAGGAATTGAATTGTCAGGAAGGTATCATTTGCTGAAAAATATTTGCCTTGCCTCTCACGAATTTTTCTACTTGGTTTATCAAAAACGGTTAGTAAATCCTCGGGTTTTATATCACTAAAGTTCATTTGATTACCTCCTGTGTAGTAAGGTTTGTGTTATGATTGGATAGATATTTCAAAACATCTTATCTTAAACTAGGATGGTCCGAATATTCTTCTGACTTGTAGGAGTAATTTCGGAATTTTATAATATGCATACTATTTATTTAGTGTTCCCTGTTAGCATTAATATAAACAAATCTTTTGATTTCTTAATTTGGCACATAAATTAAAAAGCTACCTCAATAAAGAGATAGCTTTTTTTAACGGAAATTTAAGCAACGTAAACATTAGCTGCTTGCATACCACGTTGACCTTTTTCCAGATCAAAACGTACTCTTTGGCCTTCATCTAAGGTTTTGTAGCCATCTGACTGGATTGCTGAAAAATGAACGAATACATCATCTCCACCATCCACTGTAATAAACCCATATCCTTTTTCTGCGTTAAACCATTTTACTGTACCATTATTCATATTGGCACCTCCATAAATTTTATTATATTTCGTTGCAAAAATAAAAACACATATTCCCGCAAATGATTCTAAATCATTTACAAAAACATGTGCAAATAATCATCACTTTTAAAATACTTTTTAAGTTTACCATATATATTAAGATATGTCAACTATTTAACAATTAATCAATAGTTTAAGGAGCTCTTTTTTTCTATTTTGTCCAGACCATACCTTGTGATTTTATAAAGATTTTATGGCTTTAAGGGAGGACTGAACCTGAAAATGATGTTATAATTAGCTCTGAACTATAATTATTTTTTACTGCGAGGGAAAAATGAGCATTCTAAATGTTGAGAATATAAGCCATGGTTTCGGTGCCAGAAAATTATTGGAAAATGCCTCATTCCGACTGCTAAAGGGTGAACACGTCGGTTTGGTAGGGGCAAATGGAGAAGGTAAATCTACATTTTTAAATATAATAACCGGAAAACTTATGCCTGATGAAGGAAAGGTTGAATGGTGCAACAGGGTTACATCAGGATATATGGATCAGCATACTGTTCTGAAAAAAGGGGATACCATAAGGAAGGTATTAAGAGAAGCATTCCAGTATATGTTCGACCTTGAGCAGGAAATGCTTCAAATGTATGAAAAAATGTCGGAGCATTCGGAAGAGGAAGTAACCGCCATGCTTGAGGACGTAGGTGAAATTCAGAGTCTGCTTGAACATAACGGTTTTTATATTATAGATTCTAAAATTGAAGAGGTTGCAAACGGATTAGGATTAGGGGAAATAGGACTGGACAGGGACGTAGGTGATTTAAGCGGGGGCCAGAGGTCAAAGGTACTATTGACAAAGCTTTTGCTGCAGAATCCTATGATTTTGATACTGGACGAGCCTACAAACTTTCTGGACGAAAATCATATAAGATGGCTTACTAATTATCTGAAAGAGTATGATAACAGTTTTATTTTGGTATCCCATGATATTCCTTTCCTGAACAATGTAATTAATGTTGTTTATCATATAGAAAATGCTGTTCTTACAAGGTATACGGGGAATTATGATGAATTCCAGCAAATGTATCAGCTAAAAAAGCTTCAGAATCAGCAGGCTTATGAGAAACAGCAGAAGGAAATCGATCGCCTTGAAGACTTTATAGCAAGAAACAAAGCAAGGGTTGCTACATCCAATATGGCAAAAAGCCGTCAGAAAAAGTTGGACAAAATGGACATAATAGAGAAAGCAAGGGAAAAGGTTAAGCCTGTCTTTAAATTCAGGGAAGCCAGAACTCCCGGTAAATATATTTTCCAGGCAAACAACCTGGTAATAGGCTATGGAGAGCCCCTTACAAGACCATTAAATCTTACCCTTGAAAGAGGGAAAAAGATTGTGATAAAAGGTGTAAACGGTTTGGGAAAATCAACATTATTAAAAACACTTATTGGTATTCAAAAACCTGTTTCAGGACATGTGGAACTTGATGATTACCTGTCTCTAGGATATTTCGAGCAGGAGTCAAGAGATGCAGGCAGCAATACTGCACTGGAAGAGATATGGAACGAGTATCCAGGGCTTGGCAATGCAGAAGCACGTGCAGCATTGGCAAAATGCGGTTTGAACAATGAACATATCACAAGCCAGATGATGGTTTTAAGCGGAGGGGAAAATGCAAAGGTAAGACTGTGCAAACTAATGCTTAAGGATTTAAACTGGCTGGTGCTTGATGAACCGACAAACCACCTTGATATCGATGCAAAGGCAGAGCTGGGAAAGGCCTTGAAGGAGTTTAAAGGAACCATTGTTCTGGTAAGTCACGAGCCTGAATTTTATGAGGATTGGGTGACTGATGTCTGGAATGTTGAGGACTGGACGACAAAAATTGTTTAAATAAATTAAGCTAAATATCTTTCGAAGGAGATTGTAATGATTGAGTTGTTTAAAGAAATGAATATTGACCCATCACTGGTTACTGCACTAAAAAAAGAAAATATAACCGTTCCAACCGATATACAAAAAAGAGTTATACCAGAGGCACTGAAAAACAAGGATTTGATAGTACAGTCCGAAACCGGAACGGGAAAAACTCTGGCATATCTGCTTCCTTTGTATAAGAAGATTATTACTCCAAGCAAGGAGATGCAGGCTATTATAATTGTACCTACACATGAGCTGGCTATGCAGATACAAAGGCAAATTGAGCGTCTGTCTCAAAACTCGGAGATAAAAGTAACTTCAACTCCAATCATAGGCAATGTAAATATAGAAAGACAAATAGAAGCATTGAAGAAAAAACCCAATATTATTGTTGGCTCATCAGGCAGAATTCTTGAATTGATTAAAAAAAGGAAGATCACCGCTCATACAGTTAAGACTATAATTCTTGATGAAGCTGACAGACTTGTGGATGATAATAATCTGGACAACGTTAAGGCGATTATAAAGAGTACGTTAAATGAAAGACAGCTTATGATGTTCTCTGCGACTATATCAAAGGAGGCAGAAGCCCAAGCAAGGAATATAATGAAGGAGCCTGAAGTTATAAAAGCTGAAGGATATAATTCAATTCCATCAACAATTCAACATGTATATTTCATGTCTGAACAAAGAGATAAAATCGAAGTGCTTAGAAAGCTTGTACGGATAATAAATCCACCTAAAGCTATTGTATTTGTCAATAAAATAGGGGATACCGAGATTTATGCAGAAAAGCTAAAGTATCATGGTTTTAAGGCTGAATGTGTTCACGGTTCAAATAGAAAACTTGAACGTAAAAGAACGATGGATGAATTCAGATCCGGCAAACTCCAATTGCTGGTAGCCTCAGATATTGCAGCCAGAGGCCTTGACATAGAGGGAATTACTCATGTCTTCAATTTAGATATACCGGAACAACCCAGCGATTACCTGCATAGGGTTGGCCGTACCGGCAGGAATGGAAATACAGGGGTTGCGGTATCAATAGTTACTGAAAGAGAATTAGCTCAGGTTAGAAAGTTTGAAAAGGTATTAAATATTGATATTGTGGCAAAGGACATGTATAAGGGCAATATTATAGATGTTAAAAAGAGCCATGGGAGAAGATAGACTCTAAAAAAACCTTTATCCGAAAGTATCAGAGTTGGATGGCTCTTCCGAATGATACGAAGGATTGAAAATGGTGGTGAAAAATATGAACTTATATGTATCTGTCATAAGTGAAGTTGTTGAATATATTGAGAGCTGTATTGGCGAAAGCTTACAGCTTTCGGAACTGTCTTCACGTGCCGGTATATCGGATTTTCACTTCAACCGTATGTTTAAAACTGTTACAGGGGTAACTCTTAAACAATATATCCTTGGAAGAAAACTTACAAACGCGATTGAACAACTCAAATCTACAAATAAGTCAGTCATAGATATTGCTATGGATCTGGGATTTCAATATCCTGAGGTGTTCAGTAGGGCATTTAAGAAGCAATTCGGAGTGTCACCTGTAAGTTTTCGGGAGATGCAACCTTTGCTGGAGGGAACTCCAAAAGTACGCATTGTTGAAAGAGATATAATAAATTATAGAGGTTCGTTGGTACTGAAAGGAAGCAGTGTATTCTTAGATACATTTACACTAGGAGGCGTTCAGACTGAAATAAACATAAATTCTGCAAACTTCAAGCAGATTCTTGGTACAAAGACAGAAGATTTTATACTGGACACATCTGATAGCATAATGTTTAATAATGACAGGTTCTATACTGTTGTCAGCTGCAGCGGTAAAGAAAACGATGATTATAATGTTTTTTGCGGGAAACAATCCATTCAGAGTGTTAATGCCTTTCAATATAAGGAATTTGTAGTTCCAAGCGGGTGGTATATTGCTTTTAATTATAACGGAGATATGTTCGATATACGAGAAGTTTTCATTGATGATTTATATAAGTGGATTATGGTAAAAGAAGCAGAGTTAAAACCTAATGGAATAGGAATGCTTAATATATATGAGAGAAACTATCCTGATAATAATGCGGTGCAAATTCTTGTTCCTGTTAAGAATCCTGTATAGTCAGCAAGAAATATCATGAAGTATATATTGGAACTTAGTAAAATATAACCGAAGGGAAAACCTTCGGTATTTTTATTAGGGAAGTGATTATATGGGTAGTATTCAAGGTGCTGTTATCAGATTTTTTTTACGGAAATCAAATATTTGGAATAAGCCGCTTATGGAAGTTAGAGAATCTATGAGGAACATTAAATCAAAAGGTATCCCAAAAGGTGTAAGTGTAAAAAACCTGGAGATAGAAGGTGTGTCTTGTGAGGTGTTCCAATGTGAGGGAAATACAAAGGATAAGGCTGTATTATATTTCCATGGCGGAGGTTTTTGCTTGGGAATTTATCCTGCTAACCGTGAGTTTGTAGCAGGATTGGCAAAAGCATCAGAAGCAAATTTTTATATGCCGGATTATAGACTCGCTCCTGAACATCCTTTCCCTGCTGCGCTGGAAGACGCAGTTGCAGTTTATAAAGGAATGCTTAATAAGGGGTATAATGCAGAGGATATAATTGTTATGGGAGACTCTTCGGGCTGTGCACTAGCTTTATCCGCATTACAGGTACTTAAGCGAAGCGGTGAAAAAATGCCTTGCGCGCTTGTCTTTATTACACCTGCTCTTGATTTTACCGGTAAAGGCGAAACTTTTAAGACAATGGCAGCAAAAGATCCTTTTAAGTATGAAGATCCTCTTAGCATAGCAAAAATCTATTTGAAAGAAAATGATCCAACCTCTCCTATGATATCTCCATTATTCGGTGAATTGAGCTGTTTACCTCCGGCATTAATCCATGCAGGGGAATACGATGTTTTTCTTAGTGATTCGTGTCGATTTTTTGATGAATTTAAAGCTGCTGGGGGACAAGCGGAACTGAAAATTTGGAAAAAGATGTGGCATATATTCCATATGCAAGCAGCTCTCGTTCCTGAATCTAAAAAGGCACTTGATGAGCTTTGTTCCTTTATTAAGATTAAAGTTCAGAGCAGATGACCAAACTTAAAATTTCTGCAAGATTAAACAGACTCTGTCTAAAGGCTTCTATTATGATATCCAAGCTCCATGCAGAAAAATAGTACATGAAATCATTTGAAGACTACTGTTGCGTGTAAATTATTTACAGGACTTCTTCAGTCAATTTTTTGTTCTTTCATGCAGTATGTTGCTAACAATACTTACATTTATTGAAGTTTTTTATTGTGAATGTTAAAATTCCTACTGAATTTGAAAAAAGTGAGGGATTAATTTGACAATAAAAAAAGATTCAACGACAGGCATTTCTTACAAAATTATCGGTAATGAAAAAAGCACCGAAACTCTCCTGTTTATCCATGGAGCGGGTGGAAATATGGAAGCTCTAAATGCTTTGGCTATGCAGTTACCTGAATATAAGTGCGCTTTGATTGACTTGCCGGGACACAATCTTTCAGGTACTGATGTTCCTAAAGATATAAGCGGTTATGCATCTGCAGTAGAAAGCTTTATAAAATCAAACAGTGATAGTTTAGGAAATAACATTACATGTATTGGGCATTCAATGGGAGGGGTTATCAGTCTTGAACTTGCAATCCAAAAAGTTCCCTACGTAAAAAGATTGGTAATACTTAATTCAGGCGCAAAATTAAATATAGATAAGAAATTTATGAAAAAAGTAGACGCAGGAAAAATCAGCAAACTATATTTATTTAAAGCAGGGGGATCATACTTTAATCCAAGAACATATTCTTTTTTCCTTAAAGGTTTTAAACAAATGATTACATCACAGGATGTTATGGTAAAGGATTTTGTAATAGCTAACACTTTTGATATAAGAGATTCTGTGAGCAATATTAAAATACCTGCTTTTATAGCTACAGGTGAAAAGGAAATACTTACTCTCCCGGAACATTCAGAATACTTGCATTCACAAATAGAGGGTTCCCAATTATTGATTATGGAGGGTGTTGCGCATTTAATGCCAATTATTGTGCCTGAAAAGTTGGCTGAAAAAATAAGACCATTTTTACAGAGTACAGTTAATGTACTGAATTAGTGCTGTTATAGAAGACGTTGGATGAAAAAAGTCCGGATATATTTCCGGACTTTATTTTTTAAAAGTGATAGCATAATTGAATTGTCTTCTACAATTTCTTTTTCACCATACAAACATATTTATCAGAGGTTTTTGGTTTAAATCATTATGTAGACCTTTGTTGTGTTTAGTAGTAAAATATTAATAACATTATATATTTTTTTCTTTAACATATAAAAAATGTGCGATTTTATATTGATAATGAGGTATATTTATGCATCTTACGGATGAGTACATGTCTTACCCAAATTTCCCCTGTTTGCACATTAATAACGGATTAATAATTTCTGCAAATGATAGGTTTACTGATCTAACCGGCTTAACGAAAAATGATGTACTTAATAAGTCTTTATCCTATGTTTTCCTTAATGTACTGAAAGCAAAAAGCAGCATTATTGATTTTGATAAGCTGCAGTATAACGCAGATTGCCTGATATTTACCCCAAATAGCGGCGCAATGGATGTTAGTATTGTACCCTTTTGTGAAGATGGTTCAAGTTATATTAAACTTGTACAAAGGTACAATGCAATTATAGGGGATAAGTTCGAGTTCCTGGAGCAGATTTGCGGTGATAATACTGCTGTTGCTTTTTTTAATACCTCTGAGTTCACTCTTCTGAAAGCAAATTCCGTTTTTCTTGGTTATATTAATAAAAATCTCCATACGGATGAAAACCCTTTTGGTTATCCGATAAGCAGTTTTTTACCTGAATGGAAGGATAACTTTTATGAACGGTCAATTAGAAAAATCTTGTTATATGGTAAATCATACAACAATTCTGAATTTTTATATAAAAGTAGGCTGAAAGGAATTACTTTCTGGGACCTGACGCTGGTCCCAATAATGTTTAATAACAAGGTTGAATATTTTTCACTTATAGCCAAAGATATAACAGAAGCTGTTCTAAGTAGAAAAACTCTTGAAAAGCGGCTGAAAGTTGTACAGAAAAAAAACAATCGATTTCAGAAAATATTTGATAATATGTCTGATGGTATTTATGTTGAAGATTATGAAAACAAAACGGTTTCTGTTAATAAAGTTACAAGAGACTTTTTTGATTCAATTGGATTGAAGGGTAAATTACCAGAAGAGATAAGAAATGCTAAATGCTATGATAAGAACGGCAGAGAGATTCCCGAAAGAGAATTGCCTATTACAAAGCTGCAGAAGCAAGGCAAGTATGAACATTCTATATATACTTTAAAGTATGAAAATAAAGAAATACATCTTTGCATTAGTGGAATACCGGTTTATGACAGTAATAACAAACTAAATATGGCACTGTTGTGTGTTAAAATTATGACTGATAAAATAAACCAGGAAAAGGAATTATTGCTTCAAAGAGATTTATATTATAACATTTTTGATTTGCTTGGACTGCCCATTGTTTATTTGTCATACCCTAATCTGGAGATATATCGGATAAACAGGAATGCAAAAGACTTAATTATGAAAACTATTGAACCCACAAAAAGTTCAAGCAAATATAATTACTCCCAAGACCCCCAATTTTTTGGTGCTCAGATGATAAAATTGAAACCGTTCCTGAACATAGATTCCGGTGTTTTTCATAAACTTATCAAAGAAATAAAAAATAAAAAGGAACCTGTATACTATAATGTTGAAATAAATTCATGTAGCCTGAAATGTACTTACAAGATGGTAGTCCAGCCAATCTGTGATATAGAAGGCAGTGTAATAGAAGTAATTATTACAGGTATTGATATAACATATGAAATGGCTCAGCAGGAAAATCTTGAAAAAATGGCACAGATGAAGGATGAGTTTGTTTATAGCATTACTCATGAATTCAAAACACCATTGACTGTAATAAACTCTGCGATACAAACCTTGGAAAGTATATATAAAGACGAATTAACTGATAATGTTAAAAAATATATTGGCAAAATAAAGCAAAACTCATTCAGGCAGCTGAGGCTTGTAAATAATCTTTTGGAAGCAAATAAAATGAGTATGGGCAAAATCTTCATAAACAAAAAAAGTCTGGATATTGTAAGTCTAACCAGAATAATAATAGAATCAGTACAAGCGTACGCACAACAAAAAGGGATAAATCTTATTTTTTTAACTGCATTAAAAGAAAAAAGTATAAGCATTGATGATGAAAAATATGAAAGAGTACTTTTAAACCTTCTTTCTAATGCAATAAAGTTTACTCCTAAGGGTAAAAAAATTGTTGTAAAAGTATCTCTTAAAATCAAGAACAAAAAGCAAAAAGTCCGTATTATAGTTCAGGATGAGGGTATAGGCATCCCAAAAGACAAACTTAAATTGATATTTGAAAGGTTTTGGCAAGTAGACAGCTCCCTGACAAGAAATACGGAAGGAACAGGTTTGGGATTATCTATAGTTAAGCAGCTGGTTGAGGTGCTTGAAGGTGAAATCCATGTGAGCAGTAAGGTTGGTGTTGGCAGTTCCTTTGAGTTACTGCTGCCTGCCGACCAAGTTGATAACAAGCCACAGGAAATAGATACAAAGCAGCTTATAGATAATCATCTTATCCATAGTACAGCAATAGAGTTCTCAGATATATATCTTTGAAAGTAATATCTTCTGTTGTAAACATATATCAAAAATAGCATTATAGCCGTAAAAAGAAGGATTGTGTATGTTCAAATACCTGAAACAGCATGAAAAGTTCATACTGGATAAAATTAATGAAGGGTGTGACTTGTACTGGCTGAGTGAATATCACAAGACTCAAATTAAATTCATGCAGCATGAAAGGCTGATACACCTGATTGTTACCATGACAATCGGTCTTTTCCTTTTACTAACAATACTTTTTATTACAGCTTATAATATTCTTATACTGCTTCCTTTAGCAGGCCTTTTTCTTATTCTTGCCATTCCGTATATCTTCCATTACTATCATCTGGAGAATGGTGTACAGAGGCTTTACAAACTGTATGATGAAATAGAGAGAAAAAAGGCTGCCGGCAAGTAGAGCTTAAAATATGGAATTGCCTAATTGACTTAATAAGTTTAAAATATTTAAGTAATAAATAATTAAATACACTGCAGCACTAATTGAACCAGGAGAAAAACATGTTTTTATACGATTATCATATGCACTCATTAAGATCCGGCGACGGAAAAGATGCAATTACGGATATGTGCGGTCAGGCATTAAAAATGGGGTTGGAAGAAATTGCGGTCACCGATCATTTTGAGCCTTGCGAAAGCGACAAGACATACCCATTTTATAACTTTCAACAATATATAGCTGATTTGATGGTGGCAAATGTCATTTACTTTGATAAAATAAAAATCAAATCAGGTGTGGAACTGGGACAGCCTCATATGTACCCTGAAGTTTCTCTAAGGTTAATTGAAGAAAATCCGTATGACTATGTTATTGCATCGGATCATAAGCTTAGGGATGGAAGAGACTTTTCTGAAATCACCTATACAAATGAAAATGTTGATAAGTATTGCTCAATATACCTTGATGAACTTACTATGATGGCCAAGTGGGATAATTTTGATTGCTTGGGGCACCTGGATTTGGTTAAGAGGTATGCGGCAAGAAACGGTATAAGTGTACACTTTATGGATTACGCAGAAAGACTGGAGGAAATCTTAAAAACGGTAATAAGTAACGGAAAGGGAATCGAAGTTAATGCTTCGGGACTCAGACAAAAAGCCGCGGAATGTTTCCCGGGTCTCGATATATTACGTTTTTATAAGCAGCTTGGCGGGCAGATTATAACGGTGGGTTCGGATGCACATAATGCAGTTGATGTTGGAAAGGGAATAAATGAAGCAATAGAGTTAATAAAAGCTGCAGGATTTGATTATCTGACTGTATATACAAAAAGACAGCCTTCAATGATAAAAATATAGCATAAAATAAAGAACTTCCTTTCACAATAAGAAAGGAAGTTCTTATCATATACTAGCAACCTGTTCCGAGGACTGGTCCACGGCACCAGAAAAGCAACAAGAAGAGGATAATGAACCAGAGAACTACGTTATTTCCTCCGAAAAATCCCGCTACTGCAACCGGTCTTTCTTCTGACATTATTATCACCTCCACGAAATATTTTTAATGTATATTTGTCACAGAGTTATTCTTTTGTATCCGCTTGTGTAGTTGATTTCATTTAGCAGCATTCATTACCACTGAACCAACCATTCCAGAACAAAAGCAGGAATACAAGTATGAAGAATAATACTTCACTGTTTCTGCCGAAAATTCCACCTACAGCTCCCATAAAAATAGCTCCTTTCATAGCGTTTACATAAATATTTACTCAATACAGTATATTTAGATGGCTGTCTTAATGTTACTTTTTTATTTTAGTGCAATTATAAAATTCTATATTATGGAAGATGATTATGTCCTATGATATAATGTTCCGAGAGGTGACGTTATGAAAAAGTATCCTGGAAATTACTTTAAAAGCTATATTTACAGTTTTGATACTAGTGAGTGTACACCTGATAGGGAAGGTTTAACACAGCTTGCCAAATTATTTATCGAACTTCAGGGGATAGACGAATTTGTCTGCGTCGTAAACGAGATAAAAGAAATAAAAGACAACGATGATTGGGGTTATTTTGTAAAAACTGCTGCTGAAAATAAGATTGATACGGACGAAGAAACACTAAAAGAAATGGCCTCTACTGCTGTACAAGTATTAGATGATTATAGGAAGCATGAACATAGAGAGTATTCAGAAACACGTCAAACTACAGAAAACCTCTATAAACAAAACCAAGATTATATCAATGAATTTGTTGAATGGCAGGAGCATCAATATGTACCGGGGTACTATACGGGAGGTAAAATACCTCCTTTTGTAACCAAACCTGGTAGACCAGGCATGATGGGTATTATAATGGTTATTACAGGTTCTTTTACTATTCTCATGTTTCTAGTAGCTTTTATTATAGGCTTATGCACACAAAACATCTTTCAGGGTTTGGCATCAAGTTTAGCTTTGGCTGGAGTAGGACTGGCTCAGATTTTTGCGGGGCTAAGATATATTAAAAGGCAGCGGGAAGCAGATAAAAAAATTAGTGATTAATTATCAGTTATATAACTATATAAGCTATAATTCCTAAAAACAGTATGAATGCTATCAACTCAATGTTTTTTATTGTTGAATACAAAAGAAAAAGTATGAGAACCGCAATTCCTATTACAAGAATATTTTTTGTAGAATTTTTTCTGCCAGTATTGGATATTCGATTATAATTCATTTTTCAGTTAACCTTTCAAGCATTGTTCTAATAACGTCGTCGAATGGCATTGATCCTATCTGGTCAAGCATTTTTTCCAGCTCGGTTTTTTTCTTCAGTGATCCCGAAAGAACAATTTCCACTATCTGGTTCTTGTCAACCAATACAGATTCAATATTTAACACTCCTCCAATAATGCCTCCAATAACAAGTGCCTGAGATGGAGTTATCCCGAGGTTGCCGCCGTCTTTCTTCGGGGGACAAATGTTACTGCTGCCGGGAACACTTGGGCTGAATCTGGATAAAACCTCTTTTAAAATGTTGCTTATATTATCTGCTGGAAACACAAAATGTCCCCCTTAGTAGCACTGATATTTTCAAGGTATAACAATTGGAGCGACTATTGGTCTAGTAGGTACAGCCAAGCCGGAGGAAAATATTATAAAAAGCATTGCGGTTATAATAAGTAAAAGGTTGTGCTGCTTGTCTTCAGATATATACATAATAATCCTCATAAAGATATTATAGTAGTATTATATTACTGCTAAAATCAGTTGTGATTGTCTGTACATTTTAAAAGGTTCCATAAAAAAAGAATCAGTGGTCAGAAGACTCTGATTCTTTGAACTTACCCTTAGTCCTCCTATTTATCATCCTTTTTCTCAAGTGATTTTTCATACTGTGAAAGCCACTCATTATATTTGATTTCAGACTCCCTCATTTTCTGATTGCTGTTTTGAAGACAGCCGGGATTATTTTTAACATAGTCTAATAATTGTTTGTAAGTCATGACTATAGCCTCCATAATAATTTTCTCATTAGCATTTTATGATTATAGAGCATAATTTGTGATTATGTTAACTCCTAATGCTATTGCTTGCTTGACAAAGGTTGTATATACAACTATACTATATACAACAGTATTGCCTTGATGGGAGGTTAAAAATGGAGAAAATGCGTATGGGAGGATATCTGATATCAAAAATACATCAGTTGTCAGGACGTGTTTTTGCAAAGAAGCTTAAGAGTTACAAAATAGATCAGATTAACCCGGCTCAGGGGAGAATTCTATTTGCACTTTGGCAGCAAGATAATATACCAATACAGCAGCTTGCAGCCCAAACAGCACTGAGCAAATCCACACTTACCAGGATGCTTGACAGACTGGAGGAAACAGGTCATATAAAAAGAAGTTTCCCAGGTGACGACCGCCGTAAGGTTTTGATACAGCTTACCGAACAGGATAGAAAAATGAAACAATCATATGAAGAAGTCTCAAAGGACATGGTGGATTTGTTTTATAAAGGCTTTTCAGATAATGAAATTAACGAATTTGAGGGATACCTGGACAGGGTTTATAACAACCTCTTAAGTGTATTAGACAAATAGGGTGTTAAACACTTTGAATATTATTAAAAAATTAGCTTATAAAACTTATAAATTTATTAAGGGGAGAAAAAGTATGAAAGCAGAAGATGCAATTAAGGAAGGTCTAAAACTTATTAAAGATTCAAAAATTGCCATGGTTGGCTCAATAGGGGACAGTGGCTATCCAAATGTTAAGGCAATGCTTAATTTGGAGACCGATGGTCTTAAAAGAGCCTGGTTCAGCACAAACACCTCATCAAAAAGAGTAGCACAATTCAAAAACAATTCAAAAGCGTGCGTGTATTTTGTTGAAGAAAATAGCTTCAGAGGGTTGATGCTTGTTGGAGAAATACAGGTGCTTGATGATGCGGAATCAAAACAAAGACTATGGCGTGAGGGTTTTGAAATGTATTATCCCTTAGGAGTTACTGACCCTGATTACAGTGTACTCAGCTTTACCGCCAAATGGGGTAATTATTACCACGGCCTTGATAATGTGACTTTTGACGTTTAAAATACTTAACAAATAAGATAAAGCAAAAAAGGTTTCATACTTGATGTATGGAACCTTTTTTGTGTTTCTAAAAAACCGTATCTAATAATCATTTCTGTAAAAAAGGATGAAGTTTAACATTTTTATTTTAATTGTTCTCTCTATTTATGCGCGTTACAATTACATTGTCAAATGATTAACAAAGTTTTGTATACAATGTGCAATGCATTTGGAGGTGCATTATATGAATGGGGTAAATAAGTACGGATACGTTGATGAAGTACTTGAAAAATATGAAAATAAAAAATCTGCATTAATTGCCGTGCTTCAGGAAATTCAGAATGAGTACAAATATTTGCCGGAGGACATGTTGGAATACATTTCCCGGAAAATGGACATTACTCCTTCAAAAATATTCAGTGTGGCAACCTTCTATGAGAATTTTTCTCTTGAACCAAAGGGGAAATACATTATTAAAATTTGCGATGGAACAGCTTGTCACGTAAGAAAATCGATTCCTATTTTAAATGCTTTAAGGAAAGAACTTAAACTGAGTGATGGAAAACACTCAACAGACGATATGCTTTTTACTCTTGAAACGGTGTCCTGCCTTGGAGCATGCGGATTGGCACCTGTTATAACTATAAACGACAAGGTATATGCAAAAATGACACCAGAAGCTGCTCTCGAAGTTATAAACGGGATTAGGAAGGAGAATTCCGATGAGAATAAATAATAGAAAAGAATTTGAGGAGTTTTCCGGTAAGGTTGCAAAGCTTCTTGACAGCCAGAAAAAGAAAGTTCTTGTTTGTGCAGGTACAGGCTGTGTTGCCGGCGGATCAATAGAAATTTTCAATACAATTAAGGCGATGGTAGAAGAAAAGGGTTTGCTTGTAGATCTTGAAATGACACATGAAAACGATGGAATAGGGGTAAAGAAAAGCGGCTGCCATGGTTTCTGTGAAATGGGACCGCTGGTTAAGATAGAACCTAACAACTACTTATACGTTAAGGTATCCATTGATGACTGCAGAGAAATCGTAGAACGCACATTAATTGAAAATCAGCCTGTTGAAAGGCTTATGTATAGCTTTAACAATAAAACGTATAAAACACAGGAAGAAATTCCTTTCTATAAAAAGCAGACAAGACTTGTACTGGATCATTGCGGAACAATTGATTCCGAGTCTTTAAGAGAATATGTAGCAAAAGGTGGATACGAAACCTTTGTGAAGGTAATAAATAAAGAAACTCCCGAGGCTGTGTGCAAATCAATACTGGATTCAAGCCTCAGAGGCCGTGGGGGCGGTGGTTACCCGACAGGCAGGAAATGGCAGCAGGTTCTCGCACAGCAAAGCAGCATCAAATACGTTGTATGTAACGGCGATGAGGGTGATCCCGGTGCTTTTATGGACAGAAGTGTAATGGAAGGCGATCCTCACCGGGTACTTGAAGGAATGCTTATTGCAGCTTATGCAACAAAAAGTACACATGGATATATATATGTGCGCGCGGAATACCCGCTTGCGGTTGAAAGATTGAGAATAGCCATTGAACAGGCAAGAGAATATGGTCTCCTTGGTAGTGACATTATGAGTACGGGATTTTCGTTTGATATCCAGATAAATAAGGGAGCGGGAGCTTTTGTATGCGGAGAGGGAAGCGCTCTAACAGCATCCATTGAGGGTGAAAGAGGAATGCCAAGGGTAAAGCCGCCGAGAACTGTTGAGAAAGGTCTTTGGGAAAAACCTACTGTTCTTAACAATGTTGAAACCTTTGCAAATGTCCCATTGATCATGAAAAACGGCAGTGAATGGTATAAGTCGATAGGACCTGAAAAAAGTCCTGGAACAAAGGCATTTGCGCTTACAGGTAATGTTATCAATACAGGTTTGATAGAAGTTCCCATGGGAACGGCCTTAAAAGAGATTATATTTGATACCGGCGGAGGAATAAGAGAGGGAAAGAAGTTCAAAGCCGTACAAATTGGAGGGCCTTCAGGAGGATGCCTTACCGAAGAGCATTTAGACCTCCCGCTTGATTTTGATTCACTGAAAAAAGCAGGTGCTATGATAGGCTCAGGTGGTCTGGTTGTAATGGATGAAGACACCTGTATGGTTGAAGTTGCAAGATATTTTATGAACTTTACTCAGAATGAATCGTGCGGTAAATGTGTACCATGCAGAGAAGGTACCAAAAGAATGCTTGAAATACTGGAAAGAATAGTTTCAGGCAAGGGAACCGTTGAAGACCTTGAAATGCTTGAAGAGCTGGCAGATACCATAAGCAGTACAGCACTGTGCGGATTGGGTAAAAGCGCTGCAAGCCCGGTTATTAGTACTTTAAAGTACTTCAGGGATGAATATATGGCACATGTGGTTGATAAAAAATGTCCTACTCATACATGCAAAGCCTTAAATTCAATTGTAATCAAGGAAGATGCTTGCAAAGGCTGCAGTAAATGTTCAAGAGTCTGCCCTGCCGGAGCTATCAGCGGAAAAGTAAAGCAGCCTTTCATAATAAACCAGGCTGCGTGTATCAAATGTGGTGCTTGTATTGAAGCTTGTCCTTTTGCAGCAATAGAGGAGGTGTAATAAATGGGAAGTATGTTGGTTGATGGACAAAGAGTGGAATTTTCAGATGAAAAGAATTTACTTGAAGTAGTAAGAAAATGCGGTATTGATCTACCTACATTCTGCTACCATTCGGAGCTAAGTGTCTATGGAGCCTGCAGAATGTGTATGGTTGAGGATAAATGGGGAGGAACTGTTGCATCATGCTCAACCCCTCCAAAAGACGGAATGGAGATATATACAAATACAGAAAAACTAAAAAAGCATAGAAAAATGATTCTTGAACTTATTCTATCAAACCATGACAGGGATTGCACAGCCTGTGAAAAGAACGGAAGATGTAAGCTGCAGGAGCTGGCAATACGTTTTGGAATAAAAAATATAAGATTTAAAGACGAAAAGAAACATTTGCCAATAGATGAAAGTAGCGTTTCCATAGTAAGAAATCCTAACAAGTGCATACTTTGCGGGGATTGTGTAAGAATGTGTGAAGAGGTTCAGGGAGTCGGGGTTCTGGGTTTCGCATACAGAGGTGCGAAGATACAGGTAACTACAGCCTTTAACAAGGCTCTTAACAAGGTGGACTGTGTAAACTGCGGACAGTGCAGAACTGTTTGCCCTACAGGTGCATTAATTATCAAGAAGGATACCGAGAGGCTGTGGAGCGCTCTTTGTGATAAAAACAAACGAGTAATTGCACAGATAGCACCTGCGGTGAGGGTTGCAATAGGTGAGGAATTTGGTCTTAAACCAGGTGAGGTAACAATGGGTAAAATTGTTGCAGCACTGAGGAAGATGGGATTTGATCAGGTATATGATACCGCCTTGGCGGCTGATCTTACAGTTATTGAGGAAAGCAAGGAATTTATAAAGCATCTTGAATCAGATGACAAAATGCCGCTATTTACTTCCTGCTGCTCAGCTTGGGTTAAATTTGCAGAGCAAAAGTACCCGGAACTTGTAAGTCACATTTCCACATGCCTGTCACCAATGCAAATGTTTGGGGCCGTTATAAAAGAGCAGTTTAAAAATATGAAGGAAGCGGACAATAAGGACAATGTCGTTGTAGCCATAATGCCGTGTACTGCAAAAAAATATGAAGCACTAAGGCCTGAAAACAGCAAGGACGGACAATTTGACGTAGATATGGTAATAACAACCCAGGAACTTGCACTGATGATTAAGGAGCAAGGTATATTATTCAATAAACTTGAAGATGAAGCACTGGATATGCCCTTCGGCCTTGCAAGCGGTGCAGGAGTTATATTTGGAGTAAGCGGCGGTGTTGCAGAGGCTGTTTTAAGGCACTGCAGCAGTGATAAATCGGTAACAAGCCTCAAAGACCTTGCTTTTACCGGAGTGCGCGGCATGGATGGCGTAAAGGAAGCTGAATTTGATTTGGACGGCAGGAAAATAAACATTGCTGTAGTTCATGGACTTAAGAATACGGATAATCTTCTTAAAGCTATTATAAGCGGTGAAAAGCATTATGATTTTGTAGAAGTCATGGCATGCCCCGGAGGCTGTATTGGGGGAGCAGGACAACCTATAATCCAGTCTGTCGGTGACAGGGTCAAAAGAGCCAAGGGTATTTATAAAGCCGATAGTGTTTCTGCAATCAAAAGAGCTGAAGAAAACCCTGCTATTGTGGCTTTGTATAACGGGATTCTAAAACGTGACCATGAACTGCTCCATAGAAAATAAAAGCCGGGAGGCGATATGATGATCAATATTTATATATGTGTGGGAAGTGCCTGCCATTTAAAGGGATCCTACAATATCATCAACCAGATGCAGGATATTATCAATGAAAAAAAGCTTAGTGAAAAAGTTGTTATAAAAGCTGCACTGTGCCTTGGAAAGTGTACCAATGCAGTATCTGTCAAAGTTGAGGATGAAGAAGTGATTTCGCTTTCCGTAGGGAATGTAAGAGACTTTTTTGAAAAGAACATTATTCCAAGACTTGATTCTTAATTATTATTGGGGGAGTTATCTAATGGAAAACTGTGAATACTGCAACTATTTTTCAGGTAAAAAAAAGGGTTCTGATGGATTCTTTATAAAGGCTTTATGTACGTTCACAGATACATTGCTATATATGAATTCAGATAAAAAGAACGATGAGTACCCATGCAGGAATGTAAGCTACCAAAGCTACCTGGAAAGAAAGAAAAAACAGGATAGTATTCCTGTTCAGAAAGTTACTGACATTAAATTTATATATAGCAAGGTGCATCCAGTACCTGAAAGAATAAGGTCAAAATCAGTCTTATAAAAAACGTTATTATGTAAAACGAACATAATGGTTAATAATTTAACAAAGTAACTGAAAAGGCTAAATATTAAGGCTATATGGGTACAATTGGTATAGTTTCTGCTTTGACAGTAATGAGGAAAAAGGTTTATAATAAAATTGTTAAATAAATAACAATATTAGATAGAGATGATGATTATATGAGCATAATTCAATTCAAGGAAGCAAACTGCAAAAACTGTTACAAGTGCATAAGAAGTTGTCCTGTTAAAGCGATTGCTTTTGTGAATGATCAGGCTCGTATTGTTGAGGATGACTGCATGCTTTGCGGAAATTGTCTTACTGTTTGCCCTCAGAACGCAAAGGTAGTCAAAAGCGAGCTTGAAATAGTAAAAGGGTTTCTAAAGAAAAAGGAAAAAGTATATGTAAGCCTCGCCCCGTCTTTTATATCAGCTTTTGAAAGTTCAGACGAAAATTGGTTGTATGCAGCATTAAAAAGACTTGGATTCACCTATATTGAAGAAACTGCTGTTGGAGCTGCACAAGTATCAAAACAATATGACAGGCTTATTTCAGAAAATAAAATGAGAAATATTATTTCAACTGCCTGTCCCTCCATAACGCTGCTGGTACAAAAATATTATCCCGAATTGATAGATGAACTTGCTCCAGTGGTTTCACCAATGATTGCACATGCAAAAATGCTTCGTGAAACCTTTGGACCAAGAATAAAGGTTGTTTTTATAGGCCCTTGCCTTTCAAAAAAAGATGAATGTAAGGATTTACAGAACAACAATGTGATAGATTCTGTTTTAACCTTTGATGAGCTTTGCATGTGGCTTAATGAAGAAGGCATAGATGAAAATACCGATTTGTCTGAAGAGATTAAGGGAGTTAGAGAATTAAAATCAAGAATTTATCCTTTGCCGGGAGGGATTCTAAAGACTCTTGCTAATCGTACAAGCAGGAATTATCAATGTGTAACAGTGGATGGAGTTGAAAGGTGTCTTAAAATACTTGATTCAATAAAAAATGACGGTCTTGAAAAGTATTTTATTGAAATGAACAGCTGCTCGGGAGGATGTATCGGGGGACCTTGCATGAGTCATATAAAAGGAGGCATCCTTGAAGCAAGAGCAAGGCTTCTGTCATATTACAAAAGAGGACTTAGAAATGAGAAGATTGTAAGCTCCGAAGACGTAAAAATTGATATGAAAAAGGTATTCTTTAATATTTCAAAAAAAGAGGAATTGCCATCTGAAGCAGCTATACAGGCTATATTAAACAGTATCGGAAAGTTTACAAAGGATAATGAGCTTAACTGTGGAGCATGCGGTTATTCCAGCTGCAGGGACAAGGCGGCAGCTGTTTATCAAAACAAGGCACAGCTTCATATGTGCCTGCCTTATATGCGTGAAAGAGCAGAATCATTGTCAAACCTTATAATTAACACTACACCGAATGCTATTTTTGCACTTAATGAAAAGCTTTTTATCCAGGAAGCAAATCTATCTGCCGGGAAAATATTCGGAGTGGACAACCTGGAACTGCAAGGACATAGTATATATGAAATACTGGAGTGTGAAGATTTCCAGAATGTAATAGAGAGCAGGCAAAACATTTATGATAAGAAGTACTATTATGAAAAATATGACATGACAGTTAAGCAATCTATTATATACGTACCGGAACACAATATAGTGGTAGTTATTATTCAAGACATAACGGATGAACAAAAGAGGATAGAGCAGCTGCACCAGGCCAGAGAACAAAATGTGGAACTTGCCCAGAAGGTTATAGAAAAACAGATGAGAGTTGCACAGGAAATTGCCAGCCTGCTTGGTGAAACAACTGCAGAAACAAAAGTAGCTTTAACAAAGCTCAAAAAATCCATCATAACAGAAATGGGTGATGCAGGGTGAGCTTATATATAGATACAGGTTATGAAAGCTTAAACAAATACAGGGAAGAGCTTTGCGGGGATAAGGTAGAAGTCATAAGAAATGAAAACTCAGTTGTTGTCGTACTTGCAGACGGGCTTGGCAGCGGTGTTAAGGCAAACATACTTTCAACCCTTACATCAAAAATAATCGGAACAATGATGGTTAATGGCTTGAGCATTGACGAAGCGGTTGAAACAATTGCAAATACACTCCCCGTTTGTCAGGAAAGAGGAATAGCGTATTCTACATTTTCAATTCTTCAGATATTTGATTCCGGAGAAGGATATTTAGTCGAATTTGACAGCCCTTCGGTGTTTAGGCTCAGAAAGGGAAAAGCTAAACAGGCTTCGAGTTCAACCAGGGAAATCAGCGGTAAAAAAATAATTGAAAGTCGTTTTACCGTAGCGCCTGAGGATATATTCATTATGGTAAGTGATGGGGTAATCCATGCGGGAATCGGGCATACACTCAACCTTGGATGGCAATGGGAAAATGTTTTGGAATATATTCAAAGGACCTATAAAAAGGACATGTCGGCAAAAACAATTACCAAACTCCTGCTTTCAGCTTGCGACAGTCTTTACCACCACGAACCGGGTGACGATACAACGGTAGTTACTGTGAGCATTAAAAAGCCTGTAAAACTAAGCATAATGGTAGGACCGCCAATTAATGGAACAGATGACAAGTCAGTTGTAACAAACTTTATTAATTCAGAAGGCAGCAAGGTGGTTTGTGGTGGCACAACCTCACAAATTGTTGCAAGAGAATTGGGGAGAGAAATTAAAACAAATTTCAACTATTATAATCCAAGCATTCCTCCGACTGCTGAAATAGAAGGCATTAGCCTGACTACCGAAGGAATACTGACCCTTCGCAAAACACTGGATTATATACATGATTGCCAAGCTTCAGACAGCACCATGCAGGACTTTTTGAACCTTAATAAGAAGGATGGAGCATCCAGGCTGGCAAAAATGCTTCTGGAAGAAAGTACAAATATACATTTTGTTGTAGGAAGGGCTATGAATCCGGCGCATCAGAACCCCGAATTTCCTTTGAATCTAAGCCTTAAGCTTAAGCTTGTTGAAGAAATTGCAGCATTGCTTATAAAGCTGGGTAAGAAGGTAAGCTTGGAATACCACTAATTTTTATATAAAAGTGTTAAAAAAATAACAATGTGTGAGGAGATGACCAATATGACAGAGAAGATTAAAAAGGATTTAGACGTTGAACAGGTAAGCGTTAAAAGTGAAATTGACAAGCTTGTAGCAAGAGCTCAAACTGCATTAAATAAGTTTATGGAGCTTGATCAGTCAAAGGTCGATGAGATTGTAAAAGCAATGGCAATGGGTGGTCTGGACGAGCATATGCATCTTGCGAAGCTTGCGGTAGAGGAAACGGGACGCGGTGTATATGAGGATAAGATAATAAAGAACATATTTGCAACCGAGTACATTTATCATAGTATCAAGTACGAAAAAACTGTAGGTATTATAAATGAAAATGAAAATGAGGATTATTGCGAGGTTGCAGAGCCGGTAGGAGTCATTGCAGCAGTTACCCCTGTAACAAACCCTACATCCACCACCATGTTCAAGGCTATTATAGCAATAAAAACAAGGAATCCTATCATATTTGCTTTTCATCCTTCAGCACAAAAATGCAGCAGCGAAGCTGCTGAAATTCTGAGAGAGGCTGCTGTTAAGGCTGGAGCACCGGAAGATTGTATACTTTGGGTTGAAAAGCCTTCAATAGAAGCAACACAGCTGCTTATGAACCACCCGGGTGTCTCAATGGTACTCGCAACAGGCGGAGCAGGTATGGTTAAGGCTGCATATAGTACCGGAAAACCGGCTCTTGGTGTTGGTCCGGGTAATGTACCTTGCTATATTGAAAAGTCTGCTAACCTTAAAAGAGCGGCTACAGATTTAATATTATCCAAGACCTTTGACAACGGAATGATTTGTGCTTCCGAACAGGCGGTAATAGTTGACAAGGAAATATCAGGCGAATTTGAAGCTTTTATGAAGGATAATGCCTGCTACTTCCTTAACCCTGAGGAAACAGCAAAGCTTTCAAAAACAGCTATAGATTCTGAAAAATGTGCAGTAAACCCTGATATTGTAGGTCAGTCAGCCTTTAAAATTGCACAGATGGCAGGACTTAAAGTGCCTGAAAATACTAAAATCCTTCTTGCCTATCAGGCGGATGTGGGTCCGGAGTACCCGCTTTCAAGGGAAAAGCTCAGTCCGGTACTTGCCTACTATATTGTAGAATCAACAGAAGAAGGAATAACCAAGGCAGAAAAGATGGTCCAACTTGGTGGTATGGGTCATTCTGCAGTAATTCATTCAAACAATGAGGAAATAATCGAAGAATTCTCCAGAAGAATCAAAGTTGGGCGATTAATTGTTAACTCTCCGTCCACTCATGGTGCAATAGGGGATATATATAATACCAATATGCCTTCTCTTACTCTGGGCTGCGGTTCATACGGAAAAAACTCAACCATCCAGAATGTTTCTGCAATTAATCTGGTAAATAAAAAACGTGTGGCAAGGAGAAGAGTGAATATGCAGTGGTTTAAAATACCTGAAAAGATATTCTTTGAAGCAGGTTCTACGCAATATCTTGAAAAAATGCCCGATATATCAAAGGCTTTTATTGTAACTGATCCTTATATGGTAAAACTGGGTTATGTAGACAAGGTACTCTATTATCTTAGAAAAAGGCAGCAATATGTACACTGTGAAATATTCTCGGATGTAGAACCAGATCCGTCAGTCGAAACAGTAATGAGAGGCTGTGAGCTTATGAACAGATTCCAGCCGGATGTTATAATCGCGCTGGGAGGCGGTTCTGCAATAGATGCAGCAAAGGGCATGTGGCTGTATTACGAATATCCCGAAACTGATTTTAATTCTCTAAGACTCAAGTTTATGGACATAAGAAAAAGAGTTTTCAAGTTCCCTAAGCTGGGCAAAAAGGCTAAACTTGTAGCTATTCCGACAACATCGGGTACAGGTTCCGAAGTTACTTCCTTTGCAGTTATTACAGACAAGCAAAGGAATGTAAAATATCCGCTTGCAGACTATGAATTGACACCTGATATAGCTATTATCGACCCTGATTATGTAATGTCGGTACCGCCTTCTGTGACTGCGGATACAGGTATGGATGTACTTACGCATGCTATTGAGGCATATGTTTCAATAATGGCATCCGACTTTACTGACGGGCTTGCTATAAAGGCTATTCAGCTTGTATTTGAATACCTTCCAAGAGCTTATAAAAACGGAAATGACTCGGTCGCAAGAGAGAAAATGCATAATGCGTCATGTATTGCGGGTATGGCCTTTACAAACGCGTTCCTTGGAATCAACCACAGCATGGCACATAAATTGGGCGGAGAATTCCATATACCTCACGGAAGGGCAAATGCGGTGCTTCTGCCTTATGTAATCGAGTACAATGCTCAGAAGCCTACAAAGTTTGTTTCATTCCCTAAATATGAAACCTTTATTGCAGACAAGAAATACGCAGAAATTGCAAAAGCTCTTGGCTTACCTGCATCAACTGCGGCGGAAGGCGTACAAAGTCTTATAAATGCAATAAGGGCACTCATGAAAGATCTGAATGTTCCTTCAACAATCGCTGAGTGCAGAGTTGATGAGAAAAAGTTCATGGCAAAGGTTGCAGAACTGGCCGATAAGGCGTTTGAGGATCAATGTACCACTGCAAACCCAAGACTTCCTCTGGTATCAGAACTTGAAAAATTATACATTACAGCTTTTAAAGGAAAGAACCAATAATTGAACTGATTTTATGCAGTATTAAATATTCAGTAGAAAAACGAAAAGGGATGAGTTTTATGACTATAAATTTGGACATATATAATTCGATATGCGCAGCTAAAGCTTTTTCAATAAATGGTGTTAAAGCATGCTGCGGGGATTTTGGAGAACTTTGCGACACAGCTCCTGATGACAAAAAGCCTTACTGCTGCGGCAATATGGTATTCAAACCCAGGACCGTATGTCGTCAGGTACTTCAAAAATACGGTATAACCGAAGAGGAGTATACTTATATATGCATTCAGCTTCGTAAAAAATTATCCTTTGGTATGTGCACAAATTGCGCATAACCTGTAAAAAACAAAATGCTTACAAGGAGGAACGGTATGCGTACCATATTATTAAAACTATATAAACCAAGCAAAAGCAAAGTAAAAATAATAGATGAAGCAATGATCAATTATAACAAAGCATACCGTTATCTTCTTGAAAAGGCGTATGAGAATGTTGAAGAAATCAGCCAGAATTATAAGGATAACAAAGGCCGTTACAGAGCCTCGAATATCTCAAAGTGGATAGACAGTGACTTGAGCAGAGAATTGAATAAGTTTGATGTTCAGCCGTTTAAAGATGCATTAAAGCTGGAGATAGGGATGAACCTTGCAAGTTTTCTGAGTCTTAGGTCAATGCAAACCAAATGCCGTCCAAAAGATTCAAGACCGGATATACCTGATAACCTTGAACTTCAGAATTTGCGACCCATTTATTTTTGCAGGTATGATACATGCAGAAGCTATTGCTTGCTGTATGACAGGGAGACTGACAGGTACTTTGTTAAACTCTACCTATTAAACAGTCATAATGCAAAAGGAGTAGGCAGTACTGGGCTAAGGCATTGCCATCTTCAATATATTTTTAGTAAAGGCGGATTCCTTGAGGATTCAAGAAAAAAAGAAACTTTTATTATTGTACCGCTTTCTTTCGGAAAGTATCAGGAGCAATTCCTGAGAAAAGCAATCTCAGATCCTGGAATAATCAGAACTGCAAAGCTTATTTTTAAAAAAGGATGCTATTATATGGCCGTTAGTATTGATAATGGCATGGAAACATCCATAAAAACAGAGACATATATGGGTATATCCAGAGGAATAAACAATGCACTGAACTATACAATTATGGATTTAGAAGGTGTGGTTGTTAAACAAGGCCATATCGTAAAGGATGGGCTAAAAACCCCTATACCTTCAAACAAACTTCATATGGCTGCAAATAGCCTTTTAGATTTAGCCTGCCGCTATAAGTCACAGGTACTTGTACAGAACTTATATGAAAGAGGTGACGGCCTGGGACGGCAGGACGGGATTCAAGCTATACAGCCCGTATATAAGTTCAGGGATTATATACACCTTTCACAGGTATTGGAATATAAATTGCCTCAAAAGGGGCTGCCTGTGCCGGTAAAGGTAAGCTCAACGGATATTTTCCATACCTGTCACAAATGTGGTTGCAGCGCAAGGCGCAACAGGCTTACCCCGGATATTTTCATATGTACCCAATGCGGTGCCGCCATAGATATAGATAGACTTGGAAGTATAAACCTGGCTGGGAAGCTCATTAAATACAGGGGTTCAACCCTCAAAATCAAGACTGAGAGGGCTGCAGAGGGTATTTGGTTTAGCAATGAGCTAATTAATTTAAAATGCTATATCAAAAATGATAACAAGCAGCATGAAAAACTGAAAAATCATATACAAAATGCATTGGAGGATATGAAAAAAAGCTTGGCTGCATTGAAAAAGAACAGTAGGGGTAAACAAGCAAGTATAATTAAAAAGTTTGAAAATTCTTCCGATCCAATGAATTTAATTGAGTTTGTATAATAAACAATTTAAAATAAAATATGTGCTTTTGCTGCCGCACTAATCCTTTTGGATAAAAGCTTACCGGGTAAGCCACCTTTAAAGGTGTAAAGTGCAGCTATCTAGGAAACCCTCATGAATCTTTTCATGAGGGTTTTTCCGTAGATTGCAATTTTTCATAAATGCATAATTATTATTCTTAAGCAAAAACTTACTATGGGAATTTTAATTATGGAGGAAATACACATGAGTGAAAAGATATTGGAAAAAATTGAAGGCAGGGTAAGCTACCATGATTCGGTAGAGGAGATGCTTGAACGAATAAGGGAAGATGGCCTTACAAATGCATTTGACAGATATGCGCTTCAGGAAAAAATACGCTGCAAATTCTGCTTGGAGGGTTTAAGCTGTAAACTTTGTTCTAATGGCCCGTGCAGGATAAGTGAAAAGGGGGGGCAGACAAAGGGTGTCTGCGGCATCGGCGGAGATGCAATGGCAATGAGGGAACTGCTGCTTCACAATATAATGGGAGCAGGAACATACAGCCATCATGCTTATGAAGCTTTTAGAACATTAAGGGCTACAGCTCAGGGTAAAACTCCTTTTGGAATTACTGATACAGGCAAACTAAAATGGATGTGTGAAAAAGTAGGTATAAATATAAATCAGGATATAAATAAGCTGGCGATAGATTTGGCAGATTTCCTTGAAGCTGAAATGGGTAAAGACCCTGAGAAACCAAGTGTAATGGTAGAGGTATTTGCTCCAAGCAAAAGGAAGGAAGTATGGAAACGCCTTAACATATATCCCTCAGGTGTTGTTCATGAAGAACAGAATTGTGTAGCAAGCTGTCTTACCAACGTAGACGGAGATTATGCGTCCCTTGCTAAAAAAGCACTAAGACTTGGACTTTCCACAATATATACAGCTCAAATAGGCCTTGAAATGGTACAGGATATATTATTCGGCACGCCCGTTCCGCATGAGGTAAATACAGACCTTGGAATTATGGACCCTGATTATGTGAATATAGTATTTAATGGACATCAGCCATGGGCTGGGGTTGCCACGCTTCTAAAGGCAAGGACACCTGAAGTCCAGGATAGAGCAAAGAAGGCAGGGGCAAAAGGTTTACGAATTGTAGGATCAATAGAAACAGGACAGGAACTGCTTCAAAGGTATGACATAGATGATGTTTTTGTTGGATTGATGGGTAACTGGTTAACAATTGAACCTCTTCTTGCTACCGGTACTGTGGATGTTATTGCAATGGATGAAAACTGTTCTCCTCCTGCAATAGACAATTATGCAGAAAAATATCAGATAACACTGGTAAAGGTAAGTACTATTATCGGCGTTCCTGGTCTGAAGGAGGAAATGCATTATTACCCGCAGGAAGTTGACAGTATGGCAGACAGACTGATAGATCTTGCGATAGAAAACTTTAAAAAGAGAAACGGAAAAATATGCTCCAAGGTACCGTGCAGGATACAAAAGGCTATTGCAGGCTTTTCAACAGAAGCCGTACTTAATGCAATAGGAAACAAGCTTGATCCATTAGTGGAGGTTATTGCGGCAGGTAAAATCAAGGGAGTAGTTGCATTGGCGAACTGTTCTACATTAAGGAATGGACCTCAGGACTGGAATACAATAAACCTTACCAAAGAGCTTATTAAAAAGGATATACTTGTTGTGAGTGCAGGCTGCGGAAACCATGCTCTTGAGGTAGCTGGGCTATGCACTCTTGAGGCAAAGGAAATGGCTGGACCTGGACTTAAAGAGGTTTGCGGCATGCTCAATATCCCGCCTGTACTCAGCTTTGGTACCTGTACCGACACCGGAAGGATATCAATGCTGGTAACAGCACTTGCAGAGCATCTTAATGTGGATATTCCGCAGCTTCCAATTGCTGTTACCGCTCCAGAATGGATGGAGCAGAAGGCTACAATAGACGGAATATTTGCAGTTGCGTATGGTGCATATACACATCTGTCACCTACACCTTTCATTACAGGTGCACCAAACCTTGTAAAGCTGCTTACAGAGGATGTTGAAGCAATGACTGGAGGCAAGGTAGCACTTGGCGATGACCCAAGAAAAGTTGCAGACGGTATTGAGGAACATATAATGAAAAAACGTATAGGACTTGGTTTGAAGTAAAGTAATTTATAGTTAAAACCTGCAGAGTATCTCTGCAGGTTTCTTTATTAATGAGATAGTATACATAAAGCTTAAAAAACCTGTTTGCAAAACATATCTGATATTATATAATAATTCATAATGACAATTAAAATGGCAGCATGTGACTGAATTACACAACGCTAGACTGATTAATGTCCTGTACTGTATTAATTAATGCTCCAGGAGAAAAACTAATGTTCAGAAAAAAAATACTTGTTATCGATGATACTGAGCTTATGACCAGATATATTTCCGATGTATTGAAACATGCGGAGTATGATGTTGTAAGTGCAGCATCCGGCAGGGAAGGAATAGAAAAAGTCAGGGAGGAAAAACCGGACCTGGTGTTACTTGATGTTGTTATGCCGGAGATGGATGGCTTTGAGGTTTGCAAGATATTAAGGGATGACGAAAGTAACAACCTCATGCCGATTATCATGTTGACTGCACAGAACAATGAAGATGACAAGCTTACCGGACTTGAACTTGGAGCCGACGATTATATCATAAAACCTTTTAATCAAAGGGAACTGCTCAGCAGAGTTAAAAATACCCTGAAACGTATAGACCGTAATAGATGGGCTAACCCTCTTACAGGCCTTCAGGGAAATATTGAAATACAGTCTGAAATTAACCACCGTCTAGCCTTAAAACAGACTATTTCAGTTCTTTATATTGATCTTGATAATTTTAAAGCCTTTAATGATGTTTATGGATTTGCATGCGGTGACAGGGCAATCAAACTGACTGCAGATATTATTACAGATAATGTCAGATCTTTTGGAATACAGGGTGACTTTATAGGACATATCGGCGGTGATGATTTTGTCGTAATAACAGTTCCTGAACGTGCAGATTCTATTTGCAAGGAAACAATTAAAGAATTCGATGAGAAAATTCTGGAACTTTATTCGCAGGAGGATAAGGAACGGGGTCACATCCTTACAACTAACAGACAGGGTCAGGTAATAAAGTATCCTATCATATCTATTTCAATTGCTGTAATTACAAATGCCCACAGGGAGTTATCCAGTCACCTTCACATTGCAGAAATCGCTGCAGAACTCAAAAAGAAAGCTAAATCAATTCAGGGAAGTGTATATGTAAAGGACAGAAGAAAAAATTGATTACGGTACATGCACAATTTTAATTTTTTTTTAATATTATAACTGTCATATTGTAATATGGCCAACCTGTACAGGAATATCTTTATAATGAATCTGATTACAGGCGGTATATTTATGATAGTAATTGTTAAAAAAAGTAATATTATTTTGATAGCTCTTGTCTTCTTGCTTTCTATCGCACTTTATTCATTGAATACCGGTGCAGACAGTTCTCCCGTTACCAGCCCTGATTCTTCAAACAAAACTATAATAATTGATCCAGGACACGGGGGAGAAGATCCTGGAGCGGTAAGCAACAGTGGAATAAAGGAAAAGGATGTCAACCTGAGTATTGCTACCAAGGTAAGGGATTTACTGAAGGCAAGCGGCTATAATGTAATTATGACCAGGGAGGAAGATAAGCTGGAGTACAGCCCTGAAACTACAAATATTACCCAAAAGAGGTTTGAGGACCTCAAGCGCAGAAAGAAAATCATGGATGAGTCAGGTGCTAACATAGCTGTAAGTATACACATGAATAAGTTCGGTCAAACACAGTATTGGGGTGCACAGGTATTCTATCCTCCGAACTCCCCTGATAGCCTTAAGCTTGCAGGAGAACTCCAAAATTCCATTAAGGAAAAAGTGAATGCTGAAAACAAAAGGCAGCCTGAGCTTAAAAAGGAAGCTATAGTAATCCTTAAGGATATCAAAATACCTACGGTTATTGTTGAATGCGGATTCCTCTCCAACCCAGAGGAAGAGAAAGTTATTGGGACACCTGATTTTCAGGATAAAATGGCAAATGCCATAAAATCCGGTGTAGATAAATACTTTAGCAAATAAAAGTTTTAGCCCCGATTCCCGCGACCATAAGTAACATGCTGTTTGTTGGCATGTTACTTTTTTATAATGCTTTTTCTGTAACCACTAATTACCTGATGCTTTTGGTTGTACTTCTGTTATATAATATGTAAACACGACAGATTATGTTAACCTAACAGAAGTTTCCCCAACTTATTTCTGAATTTATCCAAAACACATTAGATTAGGAGAGTATACTGAAATGACACTAAAAAAGCCATTAATTGTTTTATTGCTCCTGGCTACAGTTTTAACTATTTTTTCAATTTCTGTCTCTGCAGAAACATCAGTAACCGGAATTATTGTAAACAACCAGTTATTACAGCTGAATAATTTTCAGCCTGTAGTTAAGGATGGAGTTACGCTTATTCCGGCAAAAGAACTAGCTACAGCACTCGGAGGAACATTTTCATATAATTCAGATAAAATGAGCGGTACTTTTAAAATTGGTGAAAATGAACTTTCTTTTAAACTGGATAACAGTATAGCTTCATTTGACGGTAAGCTTATTAAAGCTCCAGCTTCAATGAGCATAGTTAAAGGCCGCTTTGTAGTGCCTGCAGAATTTGTTTCAAAGCAGTTTGGGGCACAGACATATATAAATGCATCAAAGGGAACTTTAATGATTTTCAAGCCTGTTGACAGCAAAATTATATATAGGGTTGTTTCAGGCGATTCCTTATGGAAGGTATCAAACCTTTTTGGTACTACTATAACGGCTATAAGGAACCTTAACAACTGGACCCAGGATTATATTTACGTAGGGCAGATGCTGACGGTCAAAAACTATACACCCGATCCGGTACAAATTCCTGCAGTTACTTCAGGTGGTGCAACCTTAAGAACAGGTGCCAGTTTCGATGCAGGAATAGCAGGATACCTTGCAAAAGGTATCAGTATAACTGTTACAGGAAAAGCAGGTGACTGGTACAAGGTAATTACACCAAAAGGAAACGGATATATTTATTATACTGTAACAGGGATAACGCAGGATACCGTGGATAATACTCCAAGGAGCACTTATTTTGATTCTGAAATACCTGTAGATACTTCAAGAAACAGCATTACTTATAATCAGTACACAGTTCAGAAAGGTGATAATATATGGTTATTAGCTCAAAAGTTTGGTATTACTGATTATGAGCTTGCAGCTGCAAATTCGATATCCAGAGATGCTTCTCTCTATCCTGGGCAGATACTGAGAATACCGGTGCATAATGTTCCGGTAAAGAGTACTCCAGGACCGCAATTCGGCGAAGTACTTGACTGGTATTCAGAAGCTCAGTATTTATTCCCGATAGGCAAGGTTGGGAAACTGATTGATATGGATACGGGAAAAAGTTTTATGGTAAAAAGAACCATCGGGTCAGGTCATTCAGATACAGAAACGCTGACAGCACAGGATACTTATATAATGAAATCAATCTTTGGTGGCTCATGGACATGGAACAGAAAAGCTTTTATTCTTGAAAGTGATGGAAGGCGATATGCTGTTTCTGTGGCGGGAATGCCGCATGCGGGGGTTGATGGAGCACCTTTCCTTGCATCTGTTGCTAACAGGAGTGACAGTTGGGGAATAGGACCTAACTATGATCAGATATCAGGCAATGGAATGGATGGACACTTTGATATGTACTTCCTCAATTCCAGAAGGCATGTAGATAATTTATTTGATTCAGGACATCAAAATAATGTATTAGTAGCAGGGGGCCTTCAATAGGCCCCTTCTATTTCTAGTTTTGTTTCTGGGTTTCAAGTTCTTCCCATAGTTCATAAAGCTCTTCAAGCCTTTTTGTAAGGGTTTGCTGTTCATCGTGAAGCTGCATTAACTTTACATGGTCGCAGTCTTCATTCGCATGAAGCATTTCCTCGTCTATTTTTTTCAGGCGCTCTTCAGAGGTAATAATCTCGTTTTCAGTGTCTGTAAGCTGTTTTTCAAGCCTTCGCTGTCTTGCTTTTTCCTCTTTAGATTCCAGAAATTCCTGCTTTGCAGCACTTGCTTTTTCCTGGATTTCTGAAGCACCGTACTTCTCGGGCTTGCTTTTATAATTGAGGTAGAAGGAATAATTACCGTCAATATCTCTGAGGGATTTATTTTCAAACTCAAGTATTCTTGAAGCCATTTTGTCAATAAAGTATCTATCGTGAGATACGGCAAGTATTGTACCGTCAAATCCCAAAAGAGCATCTTCCAAGGCTTCGCGCGAATTTATATCAAGATGGTTTGTAGGTTCGTCCAGTATCAGAAGATTTGAGTCGGACAGCATCAGCTTTGCAAGAGATACCCTGCCTTTTTCTCCTCCGCTCAGCTTGGATATTGGTTTAAAGACATCTTCTCCCTGGAATAAAAACATCGCAAGTACGTTTCTTATTTGTGTATTTGTAAGGTTTTCATTAGCATCCCAAAGTTCGTCCAAAACAGTTTTACTTTCATTAAGTTCTTCCTGTTCCTGATCATAATAACCAAGTTTTACGTTATGCCCATATTCAAAGGTTCCGCCCGAGGCTTCCAGTCTTCCGGCAAGAATTTTAATCATTGTTGATTTACCGCAGCCGTTCGGACCTAGCAGAAACACCTTTTCATTTCTCCTGAGTTTAAAACTTATATTTGAGAACAACTGCTTTCCGGGAAATTCTTTACAAAGATCTTCTACAAAAAGTACATCATTGCCGCTTATGATACCGGTTTTAAAATTAATTCTGATTTTCTGAGGAAGATTTTTAGGAGCATCTATTTTTTCCATTCTGTCTATTGCTTTTTGCCTGCTTTCTGCAGCAACAATGTTTTTCTCGCGGTTCCAGCGTCTCTGCTGCTCTATGAAAGCTTCCATCTTTGCTATTTCCTTTTGCTGCATTTCAAAATGCTTTTGCTGAATTTTCCGGGCTTCTTCCTTATATTTCATGTAGGAAGAATAGTTGCCTGTATAAAGACTGGCATTACAATTTTCAAGTTCAATTATTCTATTGACTGTACGGTCGAGAAAATACCTGTCATGTGATATTATTATCACACTTTTTTTATAGTTTCCCAGATAATCTTCAAGCCATTCCAGAGAAGTTATGTCCAAGTGGTTGGTAGGCTCATCCAAAAGCAGCAGATCCGGTTCATCAAGCAAAGCTTTAACAAGAGCAAGCCTGGTTTTTTGACCCCCGCTTAAGGCTTGGACAGGAAGATTAAACTGGGTTTCATTAAAGCCTAGTCCACGGAGCACGCCCTTAATCCTGCTATTATATTCATATCCGCCTGAACGTGAAAATTCGTCTGAAAGGCGTGAATATTCTTTCATAAGTGATGAGAGAACTTCTTCATCCTTTTCCTTGCTAATAGATTCTTCAAGGGCTTTAAGACGGGCTTCCATTTGGATAAGCTCGGAGTACATTGACATGACTTCGTCCAAAAGCGTATTTTCAGATAAGAATCCGGTATTTTGTTCAAGGTAACCTACTCTTTTACCTTTGGCAAGAAAAATTTCACCGCTGTCAGGCTGAAGACAGCCTGAAATAATCTTGAAAAGGGTGGACTTACCGGCTCCGTTAACACCTATAATTCCTGCCTTGTCAGAATCCTGTATACTGAAATTTATATTTTCCAAAATTTTATCTGTTCCAAAAGAAAGAGATACATTATTACATCCAAGCACAATCATTGAAATTTCACTGCTCCCGGTAGTTTAATCTCGCTTATTATAGCAAAAAACAGGTGTGCGAGCAATATTGACAATAAAATAACAAGAGTATATAATCACTATTGCAACACAAGGCTTGCCCTTACCTTACAAAAAGAGGTGTTAGCAATGACTACTAAAAAGAAGGTTTCGTTTGCAGTTATTAGAAGACTGCCTAGGTATTACAGGTATTTGTCGGATTTGCTCCAGATGGATATCACCAGGATTTCATCAAAGGAACTAAGCGCAAGAATGGGCATTACAGCATCACAGATACGTCAGGATTTAAACTGTTTTGGCGGCTTTGGTCAGCAGGGTTATGGGTACAATGTCGAATCACTTTATAAGGAAATTTCCAATATATTAGGTCTTAACAATGATTTTGCATCAATTATAATTGGTGCAGGACACATGGGCCAGGCTCTTGCCAATTATCAGAACTTTGAAAAAAGAGGCTACAGGCTTATCGGTATTTTCGATGTTTCTCCTGAGATGGTTGGTACTGAAATAAAGGGAATAAAGATAATGCACATGGATGAGCTCGAAGAATTTATAAAAAACAATAAGGTTGACGTTGCGATGCTGAGTGTTCCTTATGAACACACAAGAGCAGTGGCGGATAAGGTTGCGAGTCTTGGAATCAAAGGTTTGTGGAACTTTTCGCCAATGGATTTGAAGATTCCATATGATGTTGTTATAGAGAATGTCCACTTAAGCGACAGTCTTATGGTTCTTGGATATAAGCTTAGTGAAAAGTATAAGGAACAACAAACTGAAAATAAAAATCAAAAAAAGAGTCAATAGACTCTTTTTTTAATGCTTGGAAAATTTACTTTATTATAGCTTATTAAGCACAGGATAGAATTCGGGAAATGCGATATCAACCACCTGCGCTTTTCTTATCATTGTTTCGCCCTCAGCTATAAGGCCAGCAATAGACATTGCCATTGCAATTATATGATCTCCGTAGCTTTCTATAACTGTACCTTTTAAAGGTTTTCCACCTTCAACAATTATGCTGTCATCGGTCTCATATGCTTTGGCTCCCATTTTGGATAGCTCTGTTATAAGACATTTCAATCTGCCGGAGTCTTTTATTTTAAATCCTTGGAGACCATTAATTATAGTTTTACCGCTTGCCATAGCAGCTGCAACAATTATTACGGTAACCTCATCAAGAAGCCTTGGTATAATGCTTCCGTCTATTTCAACAGCTTTAAGAGAAGAGCTTGTTACATTAATATCAGCTACCTTTTCATTACAGCAGATTCTTTCGTTCAGAATTTCTATTTTTGCACCCATTGATTTTAATACATCAATGAAACCTGTTCTTGTTGGATTGATTCCGACATTTTTTATTGTAAGGTCAGAATTTGGGACAAGCAATGCTGCAGTAATAAGATAAGCAGCAATGGATATATCTCCTGGAATTTGTACATGCTGCGCATAGAGCTCATTTATTTGCCTGACAGAAGACGAGTGGTCATCGGCAGTAATGTCTGCACCAAAATATTTAAGCATAAGTTCTGTATGATCTCTGGACTTTATATCCTCTTCAATCCTTGTTTCACCTTCTGCGTATAACCCTGCAAGTAAAATGGGGGATTTGAAATAAGAATGATTGACCGGCAGTTTATAACTTATTCCTGTAAGCCTGGTAGGAGATACCATTAACGGGCAATAGGATGCATCATCCCTGCCGTTTATTTTGGCACCCATCTGTTTTAATGGTTTTACAACGGGTGCAACAGATCTTTTTTTGGTACTTTCGTCTCTTGTAAGAACAGAGTTAAATGACTGGCCAACAAGGACACCAAGAATAAGTCTTAAGGTGGTACCTGCTTTACCAGCGTTCAGGGTTGAAGATGGTGCGATTAAACCTTTAAGGCCGTTTCCGTTTATTTTTATTTTATTATTTGGCCGCAGTTCAATCCCTACATGCATTTTTCTGAAACAGTCAATTGTACTCAGACAGTCTTCTCCCATTAGAAAACCGTCAATTTCGGTAACACCTTTTGCTATTGAACCAAAAAGTATTGCTCTGTGTGATATGGATTTGTCACCTGGAACAGTTATCTCTCCCCGTAACGAATGTCTATGCTCTATAAGCATGTTTATTCCCCCAATCAAACACAAGTATTGCATTGTAAAAACTGAATATAATTATATAAAAATGTTTTGTATAAGCTAAATGCATGCATTAAAGGTCTATCTATAAACCTTGTAATTTTTGCTCAAAAGCAGATCATATGCTGTATCAAGGCTTTTGATGTCCTGAAGGGTTATTTTAAGACAACCCTGTTCGAATTCGCGGCTGTTCGAAACGTTGATATTCTTGATATTGACACCGTTTTCGCCAAGAATTGTTGTAATTTCACCAATTATTCCAGGCTTATCAACTACATCAACAATTATTTCATAAACAGAAGCTATGAGACCTTTGTTACTGGAAGAAAACATATCTCTGTATTTCTTTGCACAGCCAAAAAATTCATATACCTTTTCCGAATCACCTGATTTTACATATGAAGCAAATCTATTCAAAATATCCTTATAATTATCAAGAATCTTTAAAATCTCTTCACAATTGCTTGATACTATATTTTCCCACATTTCCGGGCTTGATGAAGCTATTCTGGTTATATCCTTGAAGCCGCCTGCCGCAAGCATTCTCATTTTACCTTCGGGACTATCACTTTGCTTTACCAGGTTGACAAGACAGGCTGCAATTATATGGGGAAGGTGGCTTATATTACCCGTAATCCTGTCATGTTCCTCAGCGTCTATAATTACCGGGATTCCACCGGTTTTATTTACATAATCCGTCATTAGTGATAATGACTCTTCTGTAGTACTTTTACAAGGGGAGAGTATGTAGTAGGCATTTTCGAACAGATGTGTAAAGCTTGCACTGTACCCTGTTTTTTCGGTTCCTGCCATAGGATGACCTCCTATGAATACCGGGGGGTTATCCATTGAATTCAAATGTTTTATTATTTCCCCTTTTGTACTCCCTACATCAGTTATTATACAATGAGGCTTAACCTTTGGTGCTATTTGATCAACATATTCAATTGCACTTTTTACAGGTGTGCATATAAAAATTATATCTGCGTTATAAACATATTCATTTATCTGCTCAAAACCTCGGGTTATAACCTTGTCTTCAATTGCCTGATTTATAGCTTCAATACTTCTGCTTACTGCGGTTATATCAGAGACGCCACACTTTTCACGAAGTGCCCGGGCAATTGAGCCTCCAATAAGTCCTAGGCCTACGATTGCAACTTTTTTATGCACCATATTTGAATTCTCTCCCTAAAATAGCTGCAATCCCGGATATATCTCTGCAAAGGCTGTCAAAGCTCTCAGGAGTAATCTGTTGTGCCGCATCTGACATTGCGCACCTTGGATTAGGGTGTACTTCTATAATAAGTCCATCGGCTCCTGCAGCAATTGCAGCTTTAGATAACGGTAGCACATATTGTGACTTTCCTGCCGCATGACTTGGGTCAACTATTATTGGAAGATGACTGAACGCTTTAACAACAGGGACCGCACTTAAATCCAGAGTATTCCTTGTTGCCGTTTCAAAGGTCCTTATTCCTCTTTCACATAAAACAACGTTGTAATTTCCTTCACTCATTATATATTCAGCTGCGTTTAACCACTCTTCGATAGTTGTAGACGGACCGCGTTTAAAAAGTACAGGTTTTCCGGAACGTCCGACTTCTCTTAAAAGCTGGAAATTCTGAACGTTACGCGCTCCAATCTGGAACATATCGACGAAATCAACTGCAGTTTCGACATTTTTTTCGCTTGTAACTTCACTGACTATTTGGAGGCCAGTTTCATCCTTGGCTTCCTTTAAAAGCTTGAGTCCCTCTTCTTCAAGGCCCTGGAATGAATAAGGAGATGTTCTGGGCTTGAATGCCCCGCCTCTTAAGAATTGTGCGCCTGATTTCTTGACAGCTCTGGCTGCAGATAAAATCTGCTCTCTGCTTTCAATAGCACAAGGTCCTGCCATCATAACAAGTTCCTTGCCGCCTATTTTTACACCGTTTACATCCACAACGCTTGGTTCGGGTTTGAAGGTTTTACCTGAAAGCTTGTAAGGCTCCACAATTGGAACAAGCTTTTCAACGCCTGACATCAATTCAAGCGGTACATCATTTAATACTCTTTTGTCACCAATAACACCGATTATAGTACGCTCTGTACCCTGTGATATATGTACGCCAAGGCCAAGCGATTCCAGTACATTGGTAATTTCCTTCACATCGGTATCCTGTGAGCCAGGTTTCATTACTATTATCATTTTATATTTTCCTTTCTACCATTTTACTTTTTTACTTACTTGCTAGTTTCCCATTCTGCCGTTATACCATACAAAAGTCCAAAGTATAATAAAACCAGACTTTTGAATTACTTTAAATTTACAATGAGATGATTGAAATGTCAATATAAATAGAGGTAGAGAAAAGCTATATACATTTTTTTTATTTTAATGATATAATATATTTAATTGTTTTTACATTTCTTTTTTAATGAATTTATTTTGAAATATTGAGTAAAATATACTTTATATGGAATAAACGCATTAATATACAACTTAAATTATTGGCAAAAATGCCGCAGTAAACGCTGTTGATACAAATTTAATCCGAACCATATGTAATCAGGTAATCACTATTAACCTTGCGCATTATAACTGCTGAAGCCTGAAACAGGCTGCAGTCTTAAATGATAGAGGGACGACCATCCTGGAAACTGGTAACTGGAACTTAACAATGGCACATGCTGTAGAAAATCATAACCATATTCCTAGTACTTGAAGCTGGTATGGAGTGTTCCTTCAAATCAATAAAAACAAGGGGGAATTTTTATGAAAGACTACATTGTAGAAAAACTGCGCAACATTTGCTTGATGTCGCACGGTGGAGCAGGCAAGACCACCCTTGCAGAAGCAATACTTTTCAACACCGGGGTTTTGGACCGGCTTGGACGTGTGGCAGACGGTAACACAACAACAGACTATGATCCCGAGGAGATAAAAAGAAAGATCTCCATCAGTACATCTATGGCTCCATGCGAGTGGAAGGACCATAAGATCAATCTGCTCGATACTCCCGGCTACTTCGATTTTGTAGGCGAAGTAAAAGAGGGTATAAGAGTTGCGGACGGTTCCATTATAGTAGTTTCTGCTAAAAGCGGTGTAGCAGTAGGTACCGAAAAGTCCTGGGCTTATGCCAAAGAGCATAACATTCCTAAAATGTTTTATATCAATAAAATGGATGAAGAAAATGCAAACTTTTTTGGAGTATTGGATAAGCTTACCAACACTTTCGGAAAAGGTGTTGTAGCCTTTCAGCTCCCTATAATCGAAGGGGAAAAATTCACAGGTTATGTAGATGTAATTAATATGAATGCGAAAAAATTCGACAAGGATAAGCTTGTAGATGCAGCTATTCCTGACGATTTACACGATAAAATCCAGGGTGTAAAGGATTCTTTGAACGAGGCAATTGCTGAGACAAGCGAAGAATTGATGGAAAAATACTTTGGCGGCGAAGAATTCACTCAAGATGAAATCACAAAAGGCATCTGCATTGGTATTGCCGATGGTTCCCTTGTACCTGTATTCTGCGGTTCGGCAATACATAATTTGGGTGTCCAGATATTAATGGATGCCATCATTGAATATATGCCTTCACCAGCTGACAGGCCTGCAATCAAAGCACAAAAAGCAGGCAGCGACGAGGTGATTGAAGTTAAGGCTGTAACAGATGCACCTGTGTCGGCATTGATATTCAAAACGGTTGCTGACCCGTTCGTAGGAAAAATTTCGTTATTCAGGGTATATTCAGGTATTCTGAAGACCGACTCGGTATTATATAATTCTACTACAGAGAAAACAGAAAAAATTGCAAACCTTTTTGTAATGAGAGGTAAAAAGCAAATTCCTGTGGATAAACTCATAGCAGGTGACATAGGTGGTGTTGCAAAGCTCCAGGGAGCAAACACAAATGATACTCTCTGCGATCAATCAAAGAAAATAGTATTTGAAAAGATAGAATTCCCTGAACCTGCAATTTCTCTTGCTGTTGAGCCAAAATCCAAGGGCGATGAGGAGAAAATAGGCCAGGGCTTGCAGAAGCTTATGGATGAGGATCCTACTATGAAGGTTACTCTTAATACTGAAACTCATCAGACCCTGATATCAGGAGTTGGAGAACAGCATCTTGATGTTATAGTAAGTAAGCTGAAAGCCAAATTCGGTGTTTCAGTCAATCTTATAGATCCGAAAGTGCCATACAGGGAAACCATTAAAAAGAAGGTAAAGGTTGAAGGAAAGCATAAGAAGCAATCAGGCGGGCATGGTCAATATGGTCATGTTTGGATAGAGTTTGAACATGGAGATTCTGAAAACCTGGTATTCGAAGAGAAAATATTTGGGGGCTCAGTTCCGAGACAATACTTCCCGGCTGTTGAAAAGGGCTTGCATGAAGCAATTGTTAAGGGTGTTCTTGCAGGATATCCTGTAGTTAACCTTAAAGCAACTCTTGTAGATGGTTCATTCCATCCGGTTGACTCATCCGAAATGGCGTTTAAGATTGCAGCAAGGCTCGCATATAAGAAAGGGCTTGAACAGGCAACACCTGTGCTGCTTGAGCCTATAGCACATGCAGAGGTTTATGTTCCGGATCATTACATGGGTGATATCATTGGTGATCTTAACAAACGCCGTGGAAGAATACTTGGAATGAATCCTCAGGAAAATGGAATTCAGCAGGTTGTTGCAGAAGTGCCTCAGGCAGAAATGTTTAAGTATGCAACTGACTTAAGGTCTATGACTCAGGGAAGAGGCTACTTCAAACTATGGTTTGTAAGATACGAAGAGGCTCCTCCAATGGTCAGCCAGAAGGTTATTGAAGAAGCTAAAAAGCATATGGTTGAAGATGATGACGAAGAATAGTTCTTACAAGGGCCGGTTACTTACCGGTCCTTTTTTATGCCTTAAAGTGAACTTTCAGCGAACCAAATCCTAATGGCTACGTCTAAGTAAGTATAATAATTCAGACATTTTTTATAAATATAAATTAAGGGGGAACGAAAATGTCTAGAAAAATCATATGTCTTTTAACGGTGTTGGTACTAATGTTGTCTATTTTTACCGGCTGTGGATCAAGTTCTGCATCAAGCTCCGAAACCGAACCGCCAGCGGCAGCTGTGCCGACAGATGCATCCAAGAACTCCACTTCAAAGAGCAGCGCCAAACCCTCAGCAGTGTTTGATTCAAAAACAGACAGTGGAGAAATTGCCTTGGGTGAGGGCAGCGGTAACGGAAGCAGCGGACAATCAGATGTAAATGCGATTCTGTCTGAAAGAAAGGTAATACGCAATTCCAATATTACAGTAGAAGTAGAGGATTTTGATGTATCATACGGAAAAATTAAAACTCTTATTAACGGAATAGGTTATGTGCAGGATGCAAACATTAAAACAGAAAAACAATATGAGGGTACAAAAGAAAAGCTTTTAAAAAGAGGTATTATTGTTATAAGGGTAGATAAGCTTAAATTCGAAGATGTTATTTCAGGCATAAGAGGTCTTGGACTGCTTGTTGAAGAGAATGTCAAGAGCGACGATGTTACCGACAAGTATTTTGATACGGAATCAAGAGTCAGACTTTTAAAATTCGAACAAAGCAGGCTTGAGGAATATCTTAAAAAAATTACCGACCCTGATGTCATATTTAAAACAGAAGATAAGCTTACAGATATTATGCATCAAATCGAGTCGCTGACGGGTACACTAAAGAAGTGGGACGATCTTGTCCAGCTTTCTACTATTACCATTAATATGAGCGAGAATAAGGCAGGCTCATCCATACCTGAAGTCAAAGACTCTTCATATGGAAGTAAGCTTTCTGATGGTTTCACTGAAAGCTTGAAAGGTGTAGTGAACTTCCTGGGAGGTGTTCTGGTAGTAATAGTAAAGGTGTTGCCTGTACTTGTGCTCCTGGGGTTATTAGGGCTGATTGGATATGTTATTTATAGAAAATTCTTTGCAAACAAAAATAACAATACAAATAACAAAAACAACAATAATAATCTGAATATCTAGCACATACAAAAGGGATGAAACTAACGTATTCATCCCTTTTTTTCCTTATTTATTTAACGCATCCTTTAAAGCTTTACCCGGTTTAAAAACAGGTGCACTGGCCTCAGGAATATCAATCTCCATCTTTGTTTTTGGGTTACGGCCTTTTCTTGCAGCTCTTCTTCTTACTTCAAATGAGCCAAAGCCTACAATTTGGATCTTATCTCCGCTTGTGAGAGCTTCCTCCACACTTTGAAGAAAAGCATTCAAGGCTTTTTCAGCGTCCTTTTTGGATAGCTCACCATTTTCTGCCATGCTGGCTACTAAATCTGCTTTATTCATTCATATATCCTCCTTTCGGATTTTTTAAGCCTATTACTGCTCGGTAGAAAGTTCTTTTTTAGCTTTTTCCCAAAGCATATCCATCTCTTCAAGAGTCATATCCTCCAGCTTTTTACCTGACTTCGAGCTTTCCTTTTCAATATATTCGAACCTTTTAATGAATTTGTTCGTTGTACCCGATAATGCCAGTTCGGGTGAAATATCAAGGAATCTTGACAGGTTTACCAGCGAGAAGAAACTATCTCCCATTTCTTCAGTAATTCTTTCCACATTATTACTTTTATATACATCTTTGAGTTCTTCTATTTCCTCATAAATTTTTTTAAATACATCATCTATATTATCCCAATCGAAGCCTACCTGCGCAGCCTTTTGCTGTACCTTATAGCTTCTCATGAGAGCAGGAAGGTTTTTGGGTACATCCTTCAAAACACTGGTTTGGGATTCCAGACCTTTTTCCTTCTTTTTAATGGCCTCCCAATTGACAAGGACCTCGTCTGGGGTATCTGCCTTTACTTCACCAAAAACATGAGGATGCCTTAAAACGAGTTTTTTACATACCCCTGTAATAACATCCTCCATACTGAAGGTTTTCTCTTCCAGCGCAACCTGTGCATGAAAAACCACCTGGAGCAGAACATCACCCAGTTCTTCACAAAGCTTGTCCTTGTCCTTAAGATCAATAGCTTCTAAAACCTCATAGGTTTCCTCAATAAGATACTTTTTTAGGCTTTCGTGGTTCTGCTCCCTGTCCCATGGACAGCCGCTTTCACTTCGTAATAGCCTCATTATCTCTAAAAGGTCCTCGTAAGTATATTTTTCTTTATACATATTGTTGGTCTCCTATATAAACAGTGTTTATTGTATTTTATTTTTATTATACTTCTTCCATCTTTTAATACAACCCGAACAAGTATTATTTGTTATACAAAAAAAATTATTCCATTCCATAAATTAAATGCCTGAAAATATAAGGTTTTACGATTCTGACTATTAATAATAAAGCCTTTTTTGCCGATAAAAATTTAAAACAGACTTATTTCATATACTTAACCAGTGGAGGAAATCAAATGAAGAAAGCTAAAAAAGTACTAGCTATAATTATAGTTTTAAATATAATTCTGAGTCTTTTCCCGGGGCTTACTCTCGTAGCCTACGCGGCCTCTGATCTTCAGCTAACTGCTGAAACCGTTGCAGACGGGAATGTTAAAATTTCATGGAGTCCGGAGAGTAATACAGTTAAGACAACTATTTCATATCATGATTCATCCTCAACAGATACCAATAATTTGGTTACAAAGGATGTTACAACTACTTCCTATACACTTACAGGTCTTAAAAGTGATTATGTTTATGACATAAAAGTAGAACTTAAGGATTCAACAGATACAGTATTGAACACTGGTTACCTGTATTTAATACCCAGCATTTCACTTTATGCTTCACCTGATAAGCCTACAAATATAAGTGCGCCAGATACCAGCGGAGGAAAGGAAAGTGGTGATAAGCCAAGACTGAATCTCAGATGGAATGTACCAAAGATCTGGGTAAGTGGGTCATTTATTCCAATGGATAATAGTTCTGCTTTGACTCAAATAAGTACTGCTCTGGGCAGCACAGTAAATACAGTAAACTACAGGATTAATGTTTCCACAGATTCAACAAATCTTGATGAAAAAGCATCAATAACTGTTAAAAAAAGTGGTTCCAATTATATAAATTATGTTGGAAGCAATGCGTCAGTAACATCTACGGTCAAACAAAGCGGAAGTGCATTAAGCTTTACACTGGCAGGAGGATCTGAAGCAGTAGATACTATTAATAACATATTGCCTGATAGTGATATACTTCCCGGTTCTGTTTATTATATGAATGTTAAAGCGTCATTTGCCAATGATGGCACTGATGTCCGCGGACTTACAGTAATGCAGACAGGAAGTTCTATTGCAGGAAGTGTTCCGTATGTTTATACACCTATAAGATTTAAGCTTTCAAGGGATGCCGCAAATAACATATACGTTCAGATTTATAAAATCAACCAGGGAAAGCTTACACTTCCGGGAATGTATTATGAGGTTCAGAGCAACACCACTGACGATACCAATGGGTGGACAAGGAAGGCGGAAGTAAACGACAGCTACTTCCCAAATGGTTCGGCGTATACCGTAACGATTATCAGTGGAATGAATGTCAACAGTACCTTCTACTACAGGGTAGTAGTGCGTACCGAAACCAGCGGAACCAATAACAGTCTGGAATCCTGTGCGGTGGCATATACACTTTCGGCAGATACATCCAGACCTCCAATACCGACCAATATAGCTGTAACCAATAAGGAACTGAATGTTGGAACTGTAAGTACAGGCTCTGTTGAGAAAACTACTGACGTTACTATTTCCTGGGACAAGCCGTCCAACTGGAATGAAATCAAAGCTAATCACACTGCTGCAAACGATATATACTATCATTTATTACTGAACACTGTACAGACAGATACACCAGGTGAATCCCCTATGCTTGAGGCGAACGGGAAAAATTATGGTCAGTTTTCACTTAAATACAGGCTTGTTGATTGCTTTAATGCAAACCTTATAAATATTAATAGCAATGGTATATTTTGGGAGGATGGAAACAGACTTTATTATAAAATAGATGGACGTAAACTATTTAATAATGACCAGGTTCTTTACAACGGGGGAAGCTATTCAAGAACTACAACAGCACTCACAAATACAGAAAATTATCCCGACTACCTGCTTCCAAACAAGGTATACTATTTCCAGATGTATACTACAAAGGGTACAGCAAATACTACAAACCCTTCCACTGTAACAGACAGGTCAATTACCAGCAGCTTTACAACACTTTCAGGAATGGAGCTTGATGTTCCGTCGGTTGAAGGTCTTAAGGCAAATATACATGACCCTAATTTTATTGAGCTACAATTCATGAAGAATACAACACTGGACTGGAAGGACTATACAAATGTTCAGTCATCAAATAACAAACTTTACTATGACATTTATATGAATACAGAAACAAATACCAATACATTTGTAAGGGTAGGAACAACTGAGAATTCAGCTTTAGGAGATGTGACCTTTACAGGACTTGATGCAGGGAGTACCTATATTAAGGCAGGCATAAGTCAATTCACAATACAGGCACTTATTAATAGGTTTGGCTTGAAAATAAAGCCTAATACTACTTATTACTTTCTTGTTAAAACCAGAATGCACATTGATGGAGTATCTACAGACAGGGAATCTGCTTTTACCGCAATATTACCTGTTACTACCGATAAAGGAGGCGTCCAGCCACCGGATGATTCAGCTAAGAAACCTATTGCACCTACCGATTTTAACATTGCAACCGATGCATCAGGTAATCAACTGGTCTCCGGCTCTAGTGTTACATTCAGCTGGGCTAAAAAAGAAAATAATGTAGTTTACAGATTAATATGTACCTCAAGCAGGGTTGCTGTTGATGCACCTTTATCTACACTGCAGACTGATTCTATTTATCAGAATTTCCAATCAAACTTCGGGACTATATTACTTAACCCGGCGAGTGCGAAAACACCTGCTACTGCGTCTTCTTCCGACAAGTTTATATATGATCCTGTTACCAAGACGTTTACTTATAAAATTGATACCTGGCTTTTCCCAAACAGGCTTTACTACTTTACTTTAAGAGCAGAGGTAATACAGGGTGGTGCTACTCAGAGCAGCAGTGCATGGGTATCAATTCCTGTTACCACTTCACTTATAAACGCACCTGATTCTCTTCAGCCGGTAAGTGACTGCCAGCTTGGCTTTTTCTGGACTGACAGCGGCAGCACCCTTAAAGCGGAAGATTATAAGGTTAAGCTAAAAGGTCCTGATGACGCAGACTTTAAACTGCTTTCCAGAAGCCAATATACAGTTGTTGCCGACGGCTCAGTATTTTATGGGAGAATAATGAATCTGAAACCGAATACTTCGTATACTGTACGAGTTTTCAAAGGGGAAGATCCAAACCTGGATATGGTTGATGAATTTGCAGGTTTGAGAACCAGAGATGCAAATAATCAGATTGATGTCAAATGGAGAGGACTGACAGTTGACGATTATTCAAGATATGAAATTGCTATCAAAACGGAACAAGCATCACAGTATACTACACTTGACAGTTCTGATATGGAAATGTATATAGATAAAAGTGGAAATGGACTGCCTTATTACCTTGACAAGACTATTGGAACGGCAGGTACCAATTACAGCGTCTATTATGCACGAATTAAAAGTATTCCGGTTATGTCCAATGGCTCTATTGTACACAGACCATTATCCTCAAATACCAAATATTACATAAAGGTAAGGTATGTGAGGGTTGCCCCGACTGATGCAACAATGATATCCTATTCCAAATATATCGGTCCTGTAAATACCAGAACCGAGTTTAATCAGGGCGATTATGACCAAAATGACCAGGATACAAAGAATCAGGCAACCTTTACTGATAAAATAAAGGAACTTGAACAAAACCTTTTCTGGCGTATGAACATTGACAATGGAAGTACCAATAAGCTGCTAATTAAAGGTCAGAGGCTTATAAACCTTCTGGAGAACAGTGGCAGTTCTCCATATGTGCTTGACATTTCATCAATTTCTGGAAGTGCATCAACTGATGTCATTTATATGCCGTTCAGCGTTACCAGTGAGCTTGATTCAGGTAACAAGAGCCTGATAATAAAGACCGCCAGTGCTGAATATACAATAAGGCCTAATATGGTTGACAGCCAGGGTACCAGTGATGTAAATGCCCTCCGTTCAACCAGCGGAGTCAAGGATGTATTTATAAAGATGGTTATAAATAGGTTGGATTACGCGCCTCTTGCCATACCATCCAGAACAAAAGCAGTTTCAAAAATAAATGATTTGAGTATGCAGGCTATAGGAACCTCTTTAACTGATAAGCAATTATCCGACCAGATAAATGACTATCTTTATAATTCTGAAACAGGCCTCGTTAAAAAGAGCCTTGATAAACTTGCAGATCCTGACAACCCGGGGAATAAGGGGACTCCTCAGCAGGTAGACAGCTATATTAGGAGTGTTATCCAGGATGTTGAAAATTCGTTGTCAAATTTCGTAGGGACCACTGTTGAAGGTACGGGACTTGGGACAGGTATTTCACTTGCAGCTAAGGAACTAACCAACTTTAGGATACCTGTCAGGGTAAAAATGTTCTACAATAATGACAGCGGCTTAAAGACACCTTATGTCTTATATAATGGATCAAGCACATGGCAAAAGCTTGTTAACAATATTCAAAACGGTTCAAATACCTTAAGCTTTGATGTAAGCAAAACAGGTAAATATGCAATACTTGCAACACAGACCTCGACACAGGATGTTGCTTCAGATTATTGGGCAAAGGATTATATAGACCGTTTCATGTCAAAATTCGATGTTAGTGACGTGTTTGCAGGTATCAGTACATCCTTCAATCCTGAAAGTGATGTTTCTGTAAAGGAATTAGTACTGCTTTATGAGAAGGTACTGGGAAAGTCTGAAGAGAATAAGGGCATGGATATAAAACAAAAAGCAGCAAGTCTTGGACTGTCAGGTGTTTTAAATACATCAAACACTTCGAGGCAGATAAACAGGCAGGAGGGGGCTGCAGTCCTTGTAAAGCTTTATGCAGCCAAAATGGGCCTTAATGCTGAAACTTTAAAACCCGGTAAAAACATTTATATAAAAGATGAGAGAAGTATAGACAATGCCTATTATAAATATGTTGAGGAATGTGTAGATTTGGGTGCAATGTCACTTGATACAGGAGGTAATTTCCTTCCTAAGGAGTCTGTTTCAAGGGCTGAAATGGTTGTTTCAATGGTTAAACTGCTTGGCACAGCCGGTGAAATGTAATTCTATAAACTGTAATTAAACTTTTAAAGTATATGACAGGAGTATTGCATATGAAAATAGTTAAGAGAATCATAGGGATAACATTAGCGTTAACATTCATATTACAAATGTTGCTTATTGAACCGGCTTTTGCAGATTTGGGTGATGCTACCCAGGCACCGGGAAAGCTTCGCCTTGATGATGTTGCCTCTGGTTCTGCAATAGGCTATAACGAATATGATGGTAATTATGTTGATTTGAAATGGGATGCAGTTACATTCCCAAGCGGCACCCAGGGTTATTACAACATATATATTCAGGAAATCAATAAATATGGAATAGCTCCGTCAGCACCTACACTCCGGAATTCTGAAAAGGACATTTCAGGCAGTGCTACAAGCTTCCGCCTTAAGAACCTTAAGTCAGGTACCATCTATTACATCTATATGACAGCCTATTATAAATATCAAAAGGGCGTAGGGGGAACTACAGTTTCCAGTGGCGAATCTCCAAGCTCAAATACGTTAAGGGCATTGACAGATATTAAGATAAACGCATATACGGCTAGTGATACCGAAATTAAAATAGAATGGGATGATGTCTGGAACATTGGCGGGAAACGTATTGATTATAAGCTTTATGTAACAGACGGAGATTTTGCCAATACACAGCCAATATTTATAGGCTCTTCACAAATCGAGCCCTATGGGCCTGTAAAGGTAAATCAGACTACAGGAAAACTTGAGTATACACATAACGTTGGCAAACCTGCTACTGTATATTATGTGAAAATTGTTCCTGACCTTACGGATACTGAACTTAAAAGAAATAAGGAAAGTGCCGTTACTTATGCAAGTACATTCATACTTGTCCGAACGACCAAAATGTCAACTACAGATTATGGAACAATATGGAGGTTGGATTGGAGCCCGGTATTAAAGGATATTTCGGACGCAAGTATAAAAATCTCATATCTTGTTTATAAAGGGACAACCGATTCCACACAGTTGCCTACGTACATGTCAACAGTACAGGGTACCAGTATTTATGTCACTGTTCCGCCCGAAGAACAGAAGAATTATTATATAATCAAGGCTAGTGTAACAAAAATGGGCGAGGATTATTTCCCTGTCAAAATTGAATCAGATAAAATTTATGTTAAGGAGCAGGAGGTATCCACGTATCCATCTGCACCTCAGATAGTAGATAAAATTAATGCAACTGATGGAAGCACCATAACGACCTATTCCGAAAATCTTAAGCCTGACAGTGCATCAATACTGTTCAATCCGCCCAAAAAGGGAGACGGGACGGTAGATGGCGATATAAAGTATGATATATGGCTTATGAGCAATATGGACAACATAGATAACCCGCCTGAAAATAACAAGATAGAATCAAATTTAAGCCTTAATGACAGCAGGTTCCAGATTATGGACAGGTCAAGTCTTCAGGGTTATAAATATGATTTGAAGGGCTTGACACCTAATTCAACTTATTATTTTAAAATAGTTGCTAAAAAAACATATGTGGAGTTTGTCAATGGTGAGCTTAAAAATGTTGAATATTTGTCACAGCCAAGCCTGAAGATAATCATTACTCCTACTGATGGGCCTATTGAACAGCCTGTAGTTCCGGGGAGACCTCCGATAAAGATAAAGAAGTCGCCTACTGACGGAAGAGATATGATAACTTCAACTTCGGCAACATTGCAGATAAAAAATAAATGGTATGAAAAGTTTAACGGAACAAAGTGGGAATATGTAAGGACTGAAAAGCTTAACGAAAGTGACGTTCCGCCATATAACCCAAATGATCCTCTGACACCGCCTGATGGTATCAATTACAGAATGGTCCAGTATGATGATGGTGTTACATTGGATGTGGGTGTAATGAAATATGAGGAAAACATGGATTACAGCAGACTCGAAAATATGCCTGCAGACTGGATTACAGGTGTTGAAGTCACACCAAATGATGAGACTGAGGACCCATTGCTAAACCCAGACAATCTGAGACACAATATAGATATAAACATTGAAGACCTTGATGAGAATACAACTTACATAGTTTGGGTCAGAGCCGAAAGAAAAAGAGAAAATCTTGTTTCAGGACCTTCGGATCCATTGATTATAACCACAAATCCGGACATGCCTCCGGTTATTGAAAAGCCGGTAGTGCCAACCTTTAATTATAACCTTCCGGGAGACAACTTTGTTGATTTGGGATGGGACGTTAAAGAAGGATATAACTATTATCTCAAATATGGTAAGACAGATGATATTAAGGTGGCATCGGGTTCGGCTAGTATAAAGGCTGCCGACCTTAAGGATATAAACTTTTATAAAGTCGCAGGACTTGATTCGGATACTCTTTATTACTTCTGGATTCAGGCAGAAGCGGTAAGCGGTGCGGAAACCGCTAAATCCGAATGGAGCGATTCATATGCTGTTAAGACCTTAAAGGATATACCGCCAGCTACGCCAAAGGGGTTTGGTGTTAAAAATACTGCAAATGCAGTCACAAAAAACAGCATAACCTTTGAGTGGATAAAGGAACCCGGTCTTCAGTATAAACTTGAGGTTGCGTCGGATATAAACTACAAGGATTCTAAAACCTATGACATAACTGATGCATCAGAATACACTGTGACAGGACTCAGATCCAACTTCAGGTATTATGCAAGACTTTATGCGTATGATCCGGGAAAGAAGCTCAGGTCAGAACCAACTCAAAGCGTTACTGTAAGGACTCTTAGAAGCAGTGATGATTATGATTCTGATCAGGATATAGAAAATGTAATTACAGGTGATTATATTGTAAAAGATAAAATCGTTACAAATTACACCTGGAATATTAAAATAATTGGTGTAAATGCTGACAGATTTGTTGAGTTTGTTAAGAATGACAGAGAACTTAATTACTCGATTGATGCTACAAATCCACCATCTGCAGCCAATAAGATTGTGATTACCATTTCAGATAAGGTATTCAGATCAATGTCGGGAATGGGTAAAACTCTTACTATTGCAACAAAAACAGCTAACTATATTATTAGACCTGATGCGCTTGCTGTACCGCAGGAAGCAATACTTATCAAAAAGTATGGAGATTTTAATTATGAAATTTCACTGCTAAACCCGGGAACAGTACAGGTACCTAATACAACGGGTATGACAGCAAAAGGAGTTTCATCCCAGATAGCGGTGAACGCATTTGATGGAAGCAGCATTATAGAAGTTACAAAATTAAACAGACCGTTAAAGGTTAATATACCTTATACAGGTGACAACTGGTTCAAACCTGGTGTAACTTCTGCAGTAATGTATGATGCAAAGTCAGGTGTGTGGCAGAAAGTTTCATCCACTGCTGACTATAATCAGGATACAGGAGCCGGAACACTTGCTTTTGAAACGCTGAATACCGGAAATATGGCCGTTGCAGATATAACTAACACTTGCAGCTATGTTGACCTTGCATACTTAAGCGATACCGATGAAGTCAAAAGTGCCGTTATTAAGATAGCTTCGGTACACCCTTTGAAGAGCGTGACCGGTAAATACTTCTCGCCTTCCTCAAATGCAATAATGGGTGACGCTGCAAAACTCATGCTTGATGTTATGGATATCAACTATGACGACAAATATGCAAGTATTGCTGCAAAATCAGGTATCCTTACTGCTGGAGATTTAAGCAGTGTTGGAAATGTTATAACCCGTGAAAAGGCCATACTTATGGTTGTGAGGGTTTACGAACTGAAATCGGGAAGAACTGCGGCTTCAAATGCTTATGTACCATATACCGATATATCAAAAGTAAGTACAGCGGCACGTTCCAAGGTAAGATTTGCTATTGAGAACGGTATTGTAACACCTAGAGATTCCGGAATTTTGGCTCCGCAAAGCCCTGTTTCCAGGGGTGAGCTTATAGTGATGCTGCGTAAAGCCCTTGCATTAGCAGGAGATATAGATTAATTAAAGCATGAATAGTTAAGATGGGGGTATCCAAATTGCGGTTTTCAAAAGGTAAGTTTATAGCTTTAATTACAGCAGTTATACTTTTGGTTAATGTTCAGGGTGTGTTTGCTGCTGGTTTAGTATATGATACAAAGCAGCTTGAAAATAATAAATTAAGAATTAACCTCAAATGGGAAAACCCATCAGAGGCTAAAGGGATTGTTCTTTCGTATTTTTACCTGGAAAACGGTAAAACCTTAAATATTGGCTATGAAACGAAGCTCGGGGCACCCCAGACTATTAGCTTTGACTATGACTTGAGCAGCGCTCTTCCGCCCATAAGGATATTGACAAAAAACATTGCGGACAAGACGGGTTTGCCCTTCAGTGACATAACTAATTCTGAAGCCAGGGAATATATCTGGCATTTGCACGATGCCGGAATTGTTAAGGGATCAGGTGATAAATACTACCCTGAAAGTACAATTTCAAGAGCTGAATTTATAGCTTTAATAATAAGATCTCTTAATCTTACAGGAAATCCTGAAAATACAAAGGGTTATAAGGACATAGATAACCACTGGGCGAAAAGGGACATGCTGTTAGGGGTTAAGTATGGTTTCCTGTCTGGGTTTGATGATAAGACCTTAAAGCCTAATAACAAAATTTCAGTAGCAGAGGTTTGTACTATTATTTCAAAAGCATTTAAATTCAAGACAAATTATAACGGTACTTATTCAAAACCAAAAAAAGGGCAGTGGTATACTCCTTATGTTTTAAAAATGTTTAATTCTGGTATTTTGAGTACCAATGATGGAATATATAAAAATTTCAATGAAACTGCTTATATAAGCAGGGCAAATGCTGCAATGATGATCAGTCGTGCTATTTCAACTTATTAATAGATTAATTTAAAAGAGAGGGTAAAGTTGAACATATTAACATAAATTTTCAAGCTGACTTTAGAAAAAAATCATGATTTTACAATTATGAAAATTTAATGTTCATATGTGTAAAACCGCTGAATAACAATAAATTTGCATGTATACGTCCCTTTGTTTAAGGTAATAATTTTATTAGAAACAAGGGGGTGAATGCGTGAAAAAAACATATTATGTAATTCTTGTTTTTGGATTATTGGTTATATTCATTTCACTGTTTATAATAAACAACGGTAGAATCCAAGATCCCCAGATAGCTTTGGAAAAGGCTTTTGGGTTGACCGGTGCAAAGCTCGAACAAAGCGAAATAAATATATGGGGCAGACTGGGAAAAGACATATCTGATTATGAAAAAATGAAGCAGTTGGCTGATGAAATTGTTTCAGGTCAAAAATTAGTAAAAGATAATACATATTCATTTAAAAAGACTATTAACAACGATACTACAAAAATTGAAATTAAAGGCAGTACTCCTGAAGGTAAGTATGTTGCAATGTTTTTGCAGCTTTTTAGAACCGGTAATACAGATGATAATACATTGTCAGTAACAATTTCAGATACAAAAAGTTTTGATAGTGCAAGCCTAATTAAAACTAAAGGGGGGGTAGAACAGGTCTTAAAGAAACACAACATAGTTCCCAAAACAAGTTCCTGTATATCTGGATATGTTGATGGGAAGCTTGCAAACACAAAAGTAGAAGAAGTCTACAAAAAAATATTTAAAACTATTTCAGCAAAAAAGGTTGAAGGTATAAGAGATGGAAATCTCGTGAGTATAAGTGCTTATTCTCCACTACTTAGGGATTCCATCAAGGTAGATGGTAAAAAAATAAATTTCAATCTGGCAGCCAGATATAACAGCTATGATAATAAAACATATATGTGGATTGCTACCCCGATTATAGAAATAGAATACTGATGTACCTGGAAGCGCACTAAAGATTAAGAGTTTAAGACACAAAGGGGAGAATAAAAATGTCCAGGTTTATTATTACTGAAGGAAAGCCTTTAAAAGGAACGGTTAGGGTAAGTGGTGCAAAGAATTCTGTATTGCCTATAATAGCAGCGTCCTTGCTAGGCGACGGACAAAATGTATTAGAGGAAATTCCTTTTCTTAATGACGTTAAAATAATGTGCGAGCTTATAAAATCTCTTGGAGCCGATATAACCATATCTGAGGATAAAAACACGCTAAAGGTTGTTACAGGGGATATCCTTAACACTACTGCACCATATGAGTTGGTAAATAAAATGAGGGCGTCCTTCCTTGTCATGGGTCCTTTGCTTGCAAAGGTAGGGCATGCTAAAATTTCTCTCCCTGGAGGCTGTGCAATTGGAACAAGACCTGTAGATCTTCATTTAAAAGGTTTTGCGGCAATGGGCGCAGAAATTATACAGGAACATGGATATATAGAAGCAAGAACCAAAGGAAAACTTAAAGGCGATAAAATATATCTCGATTTTCCCAGCGTTGGTGCAACAGAAAATATAATGATGGCGGCTGTGCTTGCAGAAGGACAGACAATAATTGAAAATGCAGCAATAGAACCTGAAATTGTTGATTTGGCTACATATCTTACTTCAATGGGGGGAGATGTAAAAGGGGCAGGAACCGATACGATTAAAATTAATGGGGTTCCAAGCCTTAAGGCGGCTAATCACACTGTAATACCCGATAGAATTGAAGCTGGTACTTATATGATTGCTGCAGCAATTACCGGTGGTGATGTGATAGTTGAAAATGTACTTACAGACCATCTGAAACCGGTGAGCGCAAAACTTAGGGAAGCAGGGGCAGAAGTATCGGAGGATTTGACAAGTATACGTGTAACGGCAGGAAATAAACTAAAAGCGCTTGATATTAAGACCCATCCTTATCCTGGGTTCCCGACAGACATGCAGGCACAGATGACTGCCTTGATGACTAAAGCCGAGGGAACAAGCCTGGTTATAGAAACCATTTTTGAAAACAGGTTTATGCATGTAAGTGAGCTTAAACGAATGGGTGCAAATATAAAAATAGAGGGCAGAAGTGCAATAATTGAAGGTAATGATGGACTCCTTGGTGCACAGGTGAAAGCAACTGATTTGAGAGCAGGTGCGGCACTCATACTTGCTGGTCTTGCGGCAAAAGGAACAACCGAAATAACAGATATTGAACATATAGAAAGAGGATATGTAAATATTGAACAGAAGCTCAGAGCTTTGGGAGCAAACATAAAAAAGGAAAGCTAATTAAGGTTTTTCTGATGAAGAGTCACTTAGGTGGCTCTTTTCTTATTCCAATAAAGTCTTTTTAAATCATAAAAAGTCTCGTCCCGAATATATTTTAAACATGAAAAAGTTTTCTTTTTATTCGCTTCTAATGTTAATAGTGGTTGTGCTTACACCTCTGCTTATTGTCAAAAGCTGTGGTACGGGACATCATGAAGATGGAGTCAAGCCAAAGGACGACTTACTTATAAAGGTTTATGTCAAGTCCGAAGACAAAACCAAGCAGATGGGCCTTGATGAGTATCTTAAGGGGGTAGTTGCTGCCGAGATGCCTGCTTCTTTTGAACCTGAAGCTTTAAAGGCTCAGGCTGTAGCTGCAAGAACTTATGCATTTGCACGATATAAAAAGGTATACTCATCAAATAATGATAGGGAAAAAGGTGCGGATGTATGTACTGACCCGGGAGATTGCCAGGCATGGATAAGTAAGGACGCAGCAATTAAAAACTGGGGTAAGTCTATAGGGGCTAAGAATTGGAAAAAGATAGAGAAGGCTGTTAATGATACTCATGGAATAATTCTGGTTTATAACGGTGCCATTGCTAATCCGGTATTCCACTCAAATGCAGCCGGGAGGACTGAAAACTCTGAAGACGTATGGGATGGGGTAAGCGTACCATATTTAAAAAGTGTTATAAGTAAAGGGGATGAACTGGGGAAAGACTATAAAACAGACGTTACAATTAGCTCTGCTGACTTTATAAAGAAACTTAAAGGCAGTTATCCTAACTTCAAGTATACCGGTAAGGACATTTCAACAGACATTCAGATTATAGAGTATACTAGCGGAGGCCGTGCAAAGACAGTTAAAATTGCCAATATAACTATGAAAGGTACAGACTTCAGAAAGCTGTTTGAATTAAAATCCACAAATTTTATTGTCCAGAAGGGAAGCAATGACGTTGTAAAGCTTACAACATACGGTAATGGGCATGGGGTTGGACTCAGTCAGTGGGGAGCCAATTACCTGGCTAAAAATGGGGGTGGCTTTGAAGAAATTTTAAAACATTATTATACTGGTATACAGTTGGATAATGTAAATAACTTCAAGTGATAATAAACACCTAAAAATAAACCACCACTTATGTATAATGTTCCCATTTGCGGAAACAATATTATATGGAGGTGGAAAATGTGGATATGAAAAAGCTGTTTCCAGAAAAGAAATTTTCTAAGAAAGGAATAATGGAATTTCTAGATAAAAAGGGATTCTATATAGTACTGATACTCTGCATAGCTGTAGTGGGAACTGTAGCAGTATTTGTTACAACACATAATTCAACCACGCCGGATATAGATATGCAGAAGATGGCACAGAATAATTCCGACAAGGATACCGCGGGTAAGTCAACCAAGCAGGAACAGTCATCAGTAAGCACTAAAAATACAACGACTCAAACAAAAACAAATGATAAGGCTGCGCCGTCAAAAACTACTCCTTCAACCCAGGATAAGAATTCAGGCAGCACGCCTGGAAAATCAAATACCGCATCCCAGGTTGTAAAGCTTGCGCCGCCTGTATCAGGCAGCATAACCTTTGAGTATGCTGAGGACAAGCTTGTTTATTCAAAAACTCTTGAAGAGTGGACAACACACAGCGGTGTGGACTTGGGAGCTGAAAGAGGTACGCCGATAAAGGCTGCTGCAGACGGAGTTGTAAATGAAATCAAAAATGATCCCGGTTATGGTACAATTGTAATAATTCAGCATGCCAACGGAATAAAGACTGTATATGCAAACCTTTCGGCAGAAACAATGGTTGTACCTAATCAAAAGGTAAAACAGGGTGATGTGATAGGCTCGGTAGGAAACACAGCAAACTTTGAGGTTTCCGAACAGCCGCACCTGCACTTTGAAGTACGCAAGAACGACAAGATAGTTAATCCGATGACATATTTGCCTAATATCAAGTAATAAACACTTTTATGACAAAAGGAACGCCGCTTTTAGCTGTGTTCCTTTTTTATTATTGACTACCTTGTTTTTAAATAATAATATATACATTATTGTAATATAAAGTATTGAAATAAATTACAAATGTAAAATTATCTAAACTTAGGGGGGCAGAAAAATGAAAAAAAAGTTAATTGCAGTATTTGTTTTAGTAGCTGTAATGTCACTTTCAGTGGGTGTTTATGCAGGTGGTAAGTTAACAAAAGTCACTGCATATTTGAACAGTGGTCTTACTATAAAGGTTGATGGAAATAAGCTTGAACCTGTAGAATCTGATGGAAGCAGGATATACCCAATAGTCTACAACAACAGAACATATTTACCTGTTAGAACAATTTCAGATGCACTGGGTACTGAGGTAAACTATGATGGATCAGGTGAAGGGACTATCACAATTAATTCTGGTAAATCTGATTCTGTTTCAAAACAAGTGGATTCAGATAATCAGGTATATACAAATTCAGAATATGGTTTTAGCTTTGAATATCCAAAATCATGGCAAAAGTTAAACGTTAGCAATGGCATACTTGTTGCGTTTAGCGCAAACGATTCAGATCCTTCAACTGTCTATAGCGTTAATCTTGCTGTAGAAAAACTTCCGAATGGAACTACTTTGGAAGAGTTCGATAAAGATGCTGTTTCGCAGCTCACTAATTCACTTTTTAATATTAATTTTATTTCAAAAAAGGAATTATCAATAAGCGGTTTCAAGGCAATTAGCCTTGAATATACAATACAATCTTCGGGAAAAAATGTAAGGCTATGTTCAACATATTTTATAAAAAATAACACAGCATACGTAATCACGTCTGGAGGTACTGAGGCAGGTTTTACAGAGTCCCTGCCTGAAGTGCAGAATTTATTTAAATCATTTACATTTAATTAAGATAGATAAAAATATAAATATATAAATAATAAAAAGGTGCTGGTCTTAAAATTATAATGATTTTAACAGCACCTTTTACTAACAAACGTAATTATTTATTGAGAGTTCTTTCTGTACAATAAAATCTTGATTACAATATATATTGCATTTGACACAATTGTAAAGAATGCAAGGCTTGGAAAAATGGCTTGTGTAATTTCATTTTTTATAGTTGATAAACCTAGAAAAAGAAAAATTATAGGCCATATTGCTATTGAGAACTTCAGATAGCTTTTAGAAAATGCTTCGGTAATAACTAACTTATTCACTTATCTGTCTCCTTTACATATCCACTGACAAAGCCCGGAAAAGAACCTAAAATGCAAAGACCAGCTCCATTGGATAAAATGGGTTCTTTAAAGCATAAGATATTAAGTGCTATCATAAGTAATCCAGCTATTAATGCAAGCCAAGCGACAAACCTTATGAATTTCTGCCCTGTTATGACCAAATGATTACCCTTCTTTCACATCATTTTTTATTACTTTGTTATATTTTATTATCGACTTGATAATTATTGAAAATATAATCAAAGTACAGAAACGTATATAATACAATTCAAAAGAACTTGCAGTATTTGATGCTATCGGGTAAATAAACAGCAGTAGCGGTAAAATTATCTTTAGTGCTTCGTATATTTTATAAAGACAGCAAAAAGCGTTCCTCTTGGAACGCTTTTAAATATTATTTTTGCAAAGACTTTGGAGTTTTGGGTTGATAGGACCAACACATACACGCTGCAGAAGATGCTGTGGCTGCTAAACGATCTACAGCATAGGATACAACTTTAAGAACTTTTAAATTTTTCCCTTTCATACTCTTCCCTCCAATAATTTATTTATTTTCTTCACTTCCTATAAGAAGTGAAATATATGACTTGGCTGAATCTATATCATTATTTTCTAATAAAATATATACACTTTTAAATGCTTCCTCGGCTCCTAATTCAAATGTGCGGAGCTGCTTATATCCGTTGGTTAACATTAATCTTATAACAGAATAAATAATTTTAAAAATAAGCATATAAAAAAGTATTAACATAACAATAAGTGCTAGCCCATAGAATATCTGGCTTTTAGTTGACATTTGACCAAAGTATTGTGAAAAATTAAATGATATATAAACTTCACATATTGTCAGGCCGAATATAAAAAATGAAAAAGCCTTATACACTTTTTTATTTATTTCTGTAACCATGAAGATATATTGGTTATTCCATAAGAAACGTATAAATAGTACTTGTGCAATTCTTGTAATACATGAGAATACAATATATTGGGATAAATTGTTTGAATAATTTTCATAACCGCCACTGATGTATCCTACGAGGAAGGGGAAAAATGAATTTTCAAAGGTTGTCACCGTAAATCCCATCAACAATACACTTATAAATACTTTATTAATACTTATTCGATAGATTGTAAAAATAATTAATGTATATATAAACATATGTGCAAGAAAACTTACCACTATACTTATATTATTAAAATAATTATCTATTAATGGCCAGACAAAAACAGACGACAGTACCATACATGTAACTGTAGATGCAAATCTAATAAGGTTTTCTACTTTATTCAGTTTAAGTCTATCTTTCATGCCAGCAATCAAAAGTACTATTATTAAGTTTAGTATTGCTTCAGGCGTCCAGACTGCAAATACTTTTATTATATACATAGTAATTTTCTCTCTTTCAGGAAATCCTAATAAATACATTTTATAACATATGGCATTAAAAGTAAATCCTTAATGTAACAAAATTGTATAAAATATTACATTTCTAATGATATAATTTTTAATAAAGCAACCGGAGGAATGCTTCCCATCTTTATTCATAACCCCCCATATCACCGCATATATATACTGTAGTAAACCATATTACTTACATATATATATCGTTGTTTATACTTCGTTGAATGTATGACATTAAGTAGAGGGGGGCCGTAATTGAAGGACTATATTGAGGAGAGGGCTATTGAACTGGCGAACTATATTATTGAGAAAAAAACTACGGTGAGGGCAGCCGCAAAGAAATATGGTATTAGTAAAAGTACTGTACATAAGGATGTAACTGAAAGATTGGTCAAGGTTAATCCGAGTCTTGCAAATGAGGTCAGAGATATACTTGAAGAAAATAAAGCTGAAAGGCATATAAGGGGCGGCCAGGCAACTAAAGCAAAATACCAGGGCAGTGTTGCCGGCGAAGCATAAAAAATTAAAAAACCCAATCTTTAGCTCAAAAGCTTAAAGGTTGGGTTTTTAGTATGTATGGGGAATGTATTAACTACTAGTACAAAAGCCCTATTTTTTATTATTAAATAATTATTGCATTATGAATACAATATTGATAATATTATTTTGTGGCTTTTTTTACATTCAAATGGTAAAAAATAAAGTATATAAAAACAGCTATTAATTATTTAAAACATATATGTAGAGGGAGATGTATAGAGTGGGTTTCGGACTCGACATTGGAATTGATTTGGGAACGGCTACAGTGCTTGTATATATCAAGGGGAAGGGAATTGTTTTAAGAGAACCTTCAGTTGTGGCTATAGATAAGAATACAAATAAGCTTCTTGCAGTAGGAGAAGAAGCAAGGCGTATGCTTGGAAGAACACCGGGTAACATTGTTGCCATAAGGCCCTTAAGGGAAGGTGTTATATCCGATTACGACGTTACTGAAAGAATGTTAAAATACTTTATAAATAAAGTATGTGGCGGCAGAGCAAACAGACTTTTCAAACCGCGTATAATGGTTTGCGTACCAAGCGGTGTTACCGAGGTAGAAAAAAGAGCTGTTATAGATGCTGCTATGCAGGCTGGTGCCAGAAAGACATATCTTATCGAGGAACCGATTGCTGCTGCAATAGGAGCAGGCATAGATATTGCAAAAGCATGCGGAAGCATGGTTGTTGATATCGGCGGTGGTACTACTGATATAGCGGTAATATCACTTGGAGGTACGGTAGTAAGCGCTTCAATCAAAGTAGCAGGTGACAAGTTTGATGAAGCAATTGTAAGGTACATGCGTAAAAAGCATAATGTAATGATAGGTGAGCGTACAGCAGAAGAATTGAAAATAAATGTTGGTACTGTATTCCCAAGAGTACAGGAAGTTTCAATGGATATAAGAGGAAGGAACCTTATATCGGGACTTCCAAAGACTATAACTGTTACATCAACAGAGATAATGGATGCACTTGAAGAGCCTATTTCAAGTGTTATAGAAGCTGTTCATTCGGTATTGGAACGTACTCCACCCGAACTTGCAGCGGATATAAGTGACCGCGGAATAGTAATGACTGGCGGAGGCAGCTTGATATACGGCTTGGACAAGCTTTTGCAGGATAAGACAGGCATAAATGTTATAATTGCAGACGATGCAATTTCCTGTGTTGCTTTAGGTACAGGCAAAGCACTTGAAAATATAGAAATAATTGAGCAGAGTGCTGTTGCTGAAAGCAGAGGAAACAGGAGATAAGCTTTTTAAGTTAGGTATAAGCCGGGGTTAAAAAAATCCCGGTTTTTTTGTGCACTTTTTGATGCTTTGGGAAAAAAGAATTTGTCTTTGTCGTTAACTCCGAACTAAAACTATCCGATATAGTATTTGAGTAAACCATAAAAACGTTGACGGAGAGTATTTATGATAAGAGGTTTGTATACGGCAGGATGGGGTATGTTAGCTGATACAAGGGCAATGGATGTTATATCAAACAATCTTGCCAATGCAAATACCAATGCCTATAAAAAGGATTCGGTGCATTTTCAGAGCTTTCCTGACATGATGGCTCAAAGAATTCACGATACCAGAAGTTCATCAAACCCAACAGGCAATGTAGGGAACATGCAGATGGGCTTTGATGTCGGCCAAATATATACCAACTATACTCCCGGACAGCTTATCACTACCAATAGCAGTACTGATCTTGCATTTGACGATTCCGGAAAATCTTTTTTCACAGTACAGGTTTCAGATGAAAATGGTAATTCAAAGGAATATTACACAAGGGACGGTTCCTTTGCAGTAGATTCACAAAATCAACTGGTGACCAAAGACGGATATCTTGTTATGGGTGAAAACGGACCTATAACACTTAATGGCGGGAACTTCTCAGTTTCAGACGATGGGACAGTTGTGCAGGATGGAAATGAAGTTGACAGGCTTTTAATAAAGCAGTTTAGTGATACGACGACACTAAGAAAATTCGGTTCCAACCTTGTTTCGACGACTGATGAAACACAGGAAGAAGAATTTACTGGAGCTGTTAAGCAGGGATTTCTAGAACAATCAAATGTAAACATAGTCAAAGAAATGGTTAGCATGATTACAATAATGAGGGCTTATGAAGCCAGCCAGAAAGTGCTTCAGGCTGAAGACAGCACACTTGAAAAGGCTGTTAACCAGGTTGGCGCAATTAGATAATTAATTATTGTATATTAATATAAATGAGTTTTGACATCCACTGTCAGTAAAATGACAATTGGATACGGAGGAAAACGATATGATGAGAGCGCTTTGGACTGCAGGATTGGGAATGAGTGCACAACAAATGAATGTAGATGTAATTTCAAACAATCTTGCTAATGTAAATACTACTGGATATAAAAAAGTGCGTCCCGAGTTTAAGGACCTGCTATACCAGACAATGGACCGTGCATATATGCTTAATAACAGCGGAAAGCCGGTAAACTTGCAGGTTGGACTTGGCACCACCATTTCTGCTACTGCAAGGGATTTCGCACCTGGAAATTATGAGAATACCGGAAACAACCTTGATATGGCAATTGATGGTGACGGCTTTTTTATGATTCGAGGGCCAAAAGGTGATATAAATTATACAAGGACAGGAAACTTTAAGGTAAGTATAAGTGAGGATGGAAACAAGCTTGTTACTTCAGATGGTTACCCAGTACTTGATGATGCCGGAAATGATATACTTCTTACCGTTAGCCCTTCGGCGCTTGACATTAATGATAATGGCGAACTTAGCTATATGGATAAAGCTACAGGCACTTCAGTTTCTTTGGGGCAAACGATAGGTATTGTTCAGTTCCCGAATCAGCAAGCACTTGAGAGTATAGGTTCAAACCTTTATAAGGCAACTTCTGCCTGCGGGGAGCCCATATACAATACCGATTCGGAAGAACCTGCTATTTTAAAACAGAAGTTTCTTGAATCATCCAATGTGCAGATTGTTGATGAAATGGTAAAGCTTATAATAGCACAAAGAGCATATGAAATTAACTCCAAAGCTGTTCAGTCAGCGGATGAAATGCTTGGAATGGCAAATAACCTTAGAAGATAATAATGTGAGGTTAACCGATGGATATTGGAAGTATAGGTAACAGTTATCTTAATAATAAATCAACATATGATACATCCAAAAGTAAAGCGGAGGCAGATAGCTTTGAAAGTAAGCTTCAGGCAGCCGTTGACAGTAAGGATGAAAAGCAGCTTAAAGGTGTTTGTCAGGATTTTGAGAGTATATTCCTCAATATGATGTATAAGCAGATGAAAGCTTCTATACCCAAATCCGACTTGATTAAAGAGGATTTCAGTATGCAGACTTTTAACCAGATGCTTGATGAAGAGCTGATGAACGGTGCTGCAAAGGGTAAGGGAGTCGGCATTGCAGAAGCAATGTACAAACAGCTGAGTAAAAGGATAAATGCTGATAGTGCGAATCAGGAAAATGCATCCCAAAATAATGCGGATGAAAGCGGAGGTACTTCTGAAGTTGCTGGCGATAAATAAAAAACTTCTTATTCCATTATTAATAACAGTAACAATAGCCCTCATGATTTGTGCAGGGCTTTTTTTATTTAAGCCGACTGGGAACAAGACGATAATAAATAGTCCCCAAAACAGTATTATTACCCCGGAAACTTCTGCAAAAAAAGCTGAAGATTATATTCGATACAGCCATATAAGCACCGATATCGGCGGTAAGCAGGAAATCAATATTCTTAGCATTGATTTGAAAAATAGCCCTCTTACAATAAGGCCTGTTTTGTCATTTGATAGTTTATTTGGATTCGAAAAACTAAGTACTATGGTTGGAAGGTATAAAACATATGCAGCTGTTAATGCAGGTTTTTTTTATGAATATGGCGAGCCTGCCGGAATGGTTGCAATTAACGGTAAACTGCTGACACAATCAAATGGCAAATTTCCTGTTTTTATATATGACAGTCAGAAGCCAAAGCTGGAAGAAATAAAAACTAATGTTTGGCTTGTACACAATGGTTCCAAACTTGAAGTATCAGGGTTAAACGTGAGGGGTACCAAAGGAGCAGCCGTGGTTTACACACCCGAATACGGACAGACGAACAGAGCAGAGCTGCCCAATGTATCTATTGAAATAAGGAACGGAAAAATTTCTAAAACAGATATGTATAAAAAGGAGGCATACATCCCTGAAGACGGTATACTCATAAGTTTTTACCAGCCCTTTGACGAAAGTAAAATTTTTAATCAATTTAAGCTTAATGATAAGGTCGATATTGCTACAAGCCCTGAGCTCAATAAGGATTATCAGGCTTACGAATGCGGTAGTTGGCTGATAAAAAATGGAGAAATTGTTGTCCCTGAGAAAGATGAATGGATTGGCATTATGTCAAACCAGGACCCAAGAACAGCGATTGGAATAATGAAAGACGATTCGATGATACTAATTACGGTTGATGGACGTCAGCCTGGCTACAGTAAGGGACTTACCGGTAAACAGCTTGCCCAATTCCTTCTTGAATATGGAGCAGTTGATGCAGCAATGCTGGATGGAGGCGCATCCACAGAAATGATTATAAATGGCCGGTTAGTTAATAAACCCTCCTTTAAAGGTGAAGAAAGGCTTTTAGGAGGTGGCCTTATGATTATGGAAAAATAGGTTAAGACAATATAATTTGCATGACGCATCTTTTTTTAGTATAATTTTCTTCAGATAATAAAGAAAAGAGGCGTGAAAATGAAACTGTCAAATGTTGAAATAAGAGAATTGATACCTCACAGATATCCATTCTTGCTTGTTGATAAGGTTATAGAACTCGAACCAGGAAAGAAATCTATAGGTGTAAAGTGTGTTTCAACAAATGAACCATTTTTTCAAGGGCATTTCCCACAAAAGCCAATAATGCCTGGAGTTCTTATTCTTGAAGCAATGGCACAGAATGCAGGTCTGGCTATTTCGGTAATGGACGAACATAGAGGAAAAATTGGCTTATTTGCAGGTGTAGATGATTTGAAATTTAAAAATCCTGTTATTCCTGGTGATGTATTAATACTGGAAGCAGAAATATTATTGTGCAAAATGAATGTTGTTAAAGCAAAGGTTCGTGCAACTGTAGATGATCAGCTTGCTGCTGAAGCGCAGATCAAATTTTTCATGACAGATCCGCCAAAGGATAATTGATACATAATAAATTAAGAGGGAGAATAGCTCCCTCTTTTATTTAACTTACGGCTGGAATACTCATTTCTTTGTTCTTTAAGAATGTCTCCCCTACTTTTACTATATCGCCGGCTCCCATCGTAATAATCAGATCTCCTGGAGCTACTTTCTCTTCAAGAAATTTAACTATATTATCAAATCCCGAAATATAGACTGCTTTCTTTTCTTTTTCATTTATCTTATCTGCCAGCATGCTTGCGTGAACTTCACCTGTATCAGCTTCTCGCGCGGCATATATATCGGTTACAATTACTGTATCTGCGTCGCCAAAAGCCTCTGAAAACTCATTCATAAGAGATTTGGTTCTGGTATATGTATGCGGCTGGAAAACGCACCAAATCTTCGAGTGTGCACAATTTCTTGCGGCTTTGAGTGTTGCCTTTATTTCGGATGGGTGATGAGCATAATCGTCAATTACCTTAATATTATCCACATAACCCTTTTGCTCAAAACGCTTACGCGCACCTTTGAACTTTTTTAAACCTTCTTTTATGTCATTTATACTGCAGCCGAAGGTACTGCAGGCTGCAACTGCGGCAAGAGAATTACTTACATTATGTACACCTGGTATACTTAATTTTACGGTTGTAACCTTATTTCCATCTATAAAGAGTTTATACGATGCACATCCCATTTCATCAAAAACAATATCCTGTGCAGTATACTGTGCGCTTTGAGATTTGATTCCATATGTAATTTTGTTGCATTCAATCTTATTAAGGACAGATAATACATTTTCATCATCAACACATGCTACAAGATATCCAGATTTCGGAACATGTGAAACGAACTTTGAAAAGGCTTCCTTAATGTGGTTAATATCCCTGAAATAATCAACATGGTCAAGTTCAATATTAAGAACTACTGCCATAAACGGATAAAATTTCAGAAAGCTTTCTACATATTCACAGGCTTCAGCTATAAAATAATCGCTTTCGCCTATCTTTGTATTTCCGCCTATAGCTTCAAGCTCTCCTCCTATATGTACAGTAGGATTCATAGCTGCTTCAAGCATTATCATTGTAATCATCGATGTTGTGGTTGTTTTGCCGTGCGTTCCTGATATTGCAATACTGTGAGGGTATTTCTTCATTATTTCTCCTAGAAGCGTCGCCCTGTCTATTGTTGGTATAGCTAATCTTTGTGCTTCCAATAATTCAGGGTTGTTTTGCTTCACTGCTGCAGTATAAACCACCAGATCAGGGTTATTGATGTTTCTTTCGTTGTGACCTATGTAAATTTTTACTCCCATATCTTCCAATTTGCTTGTTATATTTGAACTTTTCATGTCTGAACCAGTTACTTGGTAACCATGCTGAATTAAAATTTCTGCAAGGCCGCTCATACTAATGCCACCAATGCCAACAAAATGAATTTTTTTAATCTTTGTTGAATCCAAAGGGTTTAACCCGTCCAATAAAAACACTCCCTTGTGTTGTATGTATACTGAAACAATATTAGTATATTCTATTTATTAACAATGTTTACGTTATCTAAAATAGGACAATTTAAATTTCCTATATAGATGAAACAAGTAAAACAAATATGAATTTAATGTTCAATATTTTGAACATTGTATAGTCTGAAAAAATAATCTAACTTATATATAATACAACATTTTTAACAAATTGTAAAAGTTAAAAAAATGCCTTATATATACATTATATAATATCAATTCCAATTAGAAAAAACGTTTTAAATTCCTTCACTTTCCCAATTATTATACCCAAAAAAACAGTCTCATATATACCATTAATTATTTCAAAATCCGAATGTTTATGAAATAATTTTTGAAAACATTCGTATTAATATAGTATAATAATGTATAATAACTTTTGAATTGAGGGATACAGATGGAAAAACTTCAAAGAAGTGAACGCATTGCCGTTTTGATAAAGCTTTTGTCCGATTCACCCAGTAAAGTGTTTACCTTGGGTGGGTTTACTGAAATGTTCGGTTCTGCTAAGTCTACAATAAGTGAAGATATAGATGTTGTGCAAAGTTTGCTTGAAAAATATGGCCTTGGAACAGTAGAATCAATATCTGGTGCTTCCGGAGGTGTAAGGTTTGTTCCTGTACTTAGTGACACTCAGGTATGGAATATCCTTGATGAATTGTCAAAAGAGCTTTCAAAAAAGGAACGAATACTTCCTGGCGGCTATTTGTATATGCTTGATATTATCTATAACCCTCAGATTATATGCGATATAGGGCGCATATTGACAAGCAGGTTTCACTCAAAGAATATTGATTATATAGTAACCATGGAAACCAAAGGTATACCTCTTGCATTTATAACTGCAAAATACCTTAATGTTCCTTTAATTATTGTGAGACATAACAACGAAGCAACTGATGGGGCTTCTGTAAATATCAACTATGTTTCTGGTTCCTCAAAAAAGATACAAGCTATGGTTCTTCCAATGAAGGCATTAAAGCGTAATTCAAAAATACTTTTTGTAGATGATTTTATGAAGGGCGGAGGAACTGCAAAAGGAATAATAGAGCTTGTAAGGGAGTTTGACTGTGAAGTTGTAGGTATAGGCGTTCTTATAGAAACCTCCGAGCCGTCAAAAAAACTTGTTGAAGATTATTACTCGCTTTTAACTCTTAACAGTGTTAACGAAGGAGAAGGTAAAATTGATATCGTACCGAGTGTAAAACAACCGTAAGATTAACTAGAAATCATTTCTCATAATACCAAAATAAGAAATCAGTGGGAAATAATAAAAATAATTATGGATTTTTAAAAAAACAAGAAGGAAATTTAAAAATAGTAGCGAATATATTTAATATATACATAACCATACGAAGGGTGGTAACAGCTATGGAGATAACAGATATTCGCATAAGAAAAATAGACGCTGAAGGTAAAATGAAGGCTGTAGTTTCAGTAACATTCGATAATGAGTTTGTTGTACATGATATAAAAGTTATTGAAAGCCAAAACGGTTTGTTTATTGCAATGCCTAGTCGAAAGACTCCTGAAGGTGAATTCAGGGACATAGCTCATCCTATTAATGCTACAGCAAGAGAAAAGGTACAAAAGGCGATTTTGGAAAAATATGAATCTGCATCGGTAGACGCTCAATAAAAATAAAAAGTAATTAAACGAGGCACTTAAATTTTAAGTGCCTTTATTTATTTGAAATTTAGGCTTTAAGTTTTATTTTTGTAGTTTTTTGTACTCTTACGTGATATATTGCACTTTCTTGTAGACTAACATTGAAATAAATCATAAAAAGTGAGAAAATATATGCTGGAATACAGGAGGACAGTTTTAATGAAACAATTGACAGCCGTAATTCTTGCAGCCGGAGAAGGCAAAAGAATGAAATCAAAGAACGCCAAATGCTCACACAAGGTGTGCGGGAAACCAATGGTAGAGTGGGTATTAAGAGCAGTTGAAGGCGCTGGCGCAGATGAAACCATACTTGTTGTGGGACACCGTGCCGATCAAATAAAAACAATTCTTGGTGACAGAGTTAAATACGCAGTTCAAGAAAAACAGCTGGGTACAGGGCATGCAGTTATGCAAGCTGAAGAATACTTAAAAAATTCAGACGGATGTGTTCTGGTTTTATGTGGGGATACCCCTCTGATTACACGGAAGACTCTTATTGATGCAGTAGACTATCATAATAATAGCGGCTGTGCAGCAACTGTTATTACGGCAAAAGTCGACGACCCATCGGGGTACGGACGTGTTTTGCGCGGCAGTGATGGCCAGGTACTTAAAATTGTAGAGCATCGTGATGCAACATCTGAACAAAGAGCTATTAATGAAATAAATTCGGGGATGTACATCTTTGATACAAAAATGTTGTTTGAGTCATTAAAGGAAGTAAATAATAAAAATGACCAGGGTGAATACTATCTTACAGATACATTGGAAATCTTAATTAATAGAGGCAGCAGAGTAGGAGCGTTTGTCATGGAGGATCCGGGCGAAATTCTGGGTATTAATGACAGAAGGCAGCTCTCAGAGGCTTCCAACATTATGAATAGACGTATTCTTAATGATGTTATGAGTTCCGGAGTAACAATTATAGATCCTGCTTCAACATACATTGATGCTGATTGTCAGATAGGCATAGACACGGTAATTTATCCGGATACAATTATAGAAGGAAAAACCATCATAGGTGATGATGCAATAATAGGGCCAAACAGCAGACTGGTAAATTCCATCGTTGGAGATGGCTCGGAAATAGCCGGTTCAGTTGTTCTTGACAGTAAAATCGGAAGTAATGTACACTTGGGGCCATTTGCATATGTAAGACCTGGAAGCTCCATAGGTGACAATGTTAAAATAGGTGATTTTGTAGAAATTAAAAATTCCTCTATAGGAGCAAATACCAAAATACCTCATTTAACCTATGTTGGTGATTCGGAGGTAGGAGAAAAGGTTAATGTTGCATGTGGTGTTGTAACAGTTAATTATGACGGCAAGAAAAAACATAAAACAATTATTGGAGACGGGGCATTTGTAGGATGTAACGTCAACCTTGTTTCACCGGTTAAAGTTGGAGATAATGCTTATATTGCAGCAGGATCAACAATAACCGAGGATGTTCCTGAAGATGCACTGGCTATTGCACGTGAAAAGCAGACAGTTAAAGAAGGCTGGGTAGAAAAAAAGGGACTTAGAAGGAAGTAATTCAGAACTTAAGCCGAATGGCTTGTTTATATATAGATTAAAACATGCGGCGTATGCCGTAATGCCAGAAAACACAACTCAAAGAGGGGTATTGTATATGAATTTACACGGCAAGGATATAAAGATATTTGCAGGTAACTCTAACAGGGAACTGGCTTATGAAATTGCTGAGAAGATTGGTCTTCCTTTGGGAGTTGCCACTGTAAGGCAATTCAGTGACGGTGAAGCAGAAATTAATATCGGTGAGGTAGTCAGAGGTTCCGATGTATTTATTATTCAATCTACCTGTCCGCCGGTTAATGATAATCTTATGGAGCTTCTTATTATGATCGATGCCCTAAAGAGAGCATCAGCAGGAAGAATTACAGCTGTAATGCCTTATTTCGGTTACGCAAGGCAAGATAGAAAAGCGAAGGCAAGAGATCCGATTTCCTCCAAGCTTATAGCCAACCTTCTTACGGTAGCAGGAGCAGACAGAGTATTAACAATGGATTTGCACGCTCCGCAGCTTCAGGGATTTTTCGATATACCTGTTGACCATCTTGTAGGAATGCCTATTCTTGCAAACTATTTTAAGGAAAAATACGATAAGTTTGATGATTTGGTTATTGTATCACCAGATGTAGGAAGTGTAACCAGAGCAAGAAAAGTTGCAGAAAGGCTTGAAGTCCCTATTGCCATTATTGATAAAAGAAGACCAAAAGCTAATGTGTGCGAGGTTATGAATGTAATAGGCGATGTAAGAGGCAAAAGAGTAATTATTGTCGATGACCTTATTGATACCGCAGGAACTATTGTTAAAGCAGCAGAAGCGTTAATGGGTATGGGCGCTATTGAAATATGTGCCTGTTGTACTCATGCAGTACTTTCTGGGCCTGCCATTGAAAGGCTTAGAAATTCCTGCATAAATGAATTGGTTATGCTTAATACAATACCGCTGGCCGAAGAAAAAAAGCTTGATAAAATTACAACTCTGTCGGTAGCACCTATATTTGCAGAAGCTATAGAAAGAATTTACGGAGATATTTCAATCAGTACATTGTTTACACAAACAGAAGGCAGCAACAAATAAAAACAAACTATTAATATAAAGCAAGGGCTCCCATAGGGGGCTTTTTCTTTTATAAATCCGTATGGTATAATATCGTTTAGTGTTGGGACAATTCTTTAGTGTTACTAAACCTTGGAGGACAAATTGGAAGATTTATATATAATTGCCGGCTTGGGTAACCCAGGTCTTAAGTATTCAAATACAAGACACAATGTAGGATTTGATACAATTGATTTCCTAGCCTATAAGCATGATATAAAGGTAACTAAGGTTAAGCATAAGGCGCTTTTGGGCGAGGGTAAAATAGGTGGTAAAAAGGTTATGCTTGTAAAGCCTCAAACCTTTATGAATCTTAGCGGAGAAAGTATACGGGAAATACTTGAGTGGTTCAAGGTGCCTTCAAGCAGGGTTATAATAATATATGACGACATAGACCTTGCTATAGGTAAAATCAGATTAAGAGCCAAAGGCAGCTCGGGAACACACAACGGGATGAAATCTATCATTTATCAGATTCAGACTGATGATTTTCCAAGGATAAGAATTGGTATAGATAAGCCACCGGCTAACTGGGATCTTGCTGATTATGTACTTGGAAGATTTGGAACAGACGAAAGAAAGGTCGTTAATGAAAGCATAACAAATGCTGCAGAGGCGGCGGCGGCAATAGTAGAGCAAGGTATAGAGAAAGCAATGAACTTATATAACGGAAAGTAGGAAGTTATGAATTATCTTACCCGTCCATTACAGGATCTAAAAGAAATAAATGAAATAACAGGTTCTTTAATAAATGGAAAATATCCTATAACTATTACAGGCCCTTCCGAATCTCAAAAAGCCCACCTGGCTTATTCCATATGCGCACAAACAGGCCGCAAAGGAATATTTATTACCTTTAATGATATACAGGCACGCAGGGCTTATGATGATTTTTCTTTCCTGTCCGGGGATAGCGCTGTTCTTTTCACATCAAGGGAAACTATGCTTTACGATGTAGAAGCCAAAAGCTATGAAACAGTGTTTCAAAGGATTGGAGTCCTTGATAGGATTTGCAGCGGAGAGTACGACTTTGTTATAACTTCTGCAGAAGCACTGATGCAAAAGCTGGTAAGTCCGGACATATTTAAAAAGTATATTTTGAAGTATTCTGTAGGTGAACGGGTTGATCTTAACAATATTTCATCTTTACTTGTATCAATGGGATATGAAAGAGTTGTTTCAGTAGAAGGAATGGGCCAATTTACAATAAGAGGCGGAATAATTGATATTTTCCCTGTCAACAGTGAAAATGCAATACGCATAGAGCTATTTGACGATGAAATAGATTCAATAAGATATTTTGATATTTTAACACAGCGTTCAATTGATAAGGTAGATAGTTTACGAATCATTCCCGCTCGTGAAGTTATATATATTCAGGAGCAGCAGCAAAAAATTGCGTCCCTTATAAGGGCTGAACTTGAAGAATATATCAAATCTGCTGGTAAAAAGCTTTCTTCAGAGCAGGTTGACCATTTGTCATCAAAAATAAACGGTGATATAGATCGATTGGAAAGCGATTATTATTTCCCTGGTATAGACAGATATATTCCTTATATAATTAAAAATCCTTCCAATATTATGGACTATACAGGGGATTCCATTGTTTTTGTTGATGAACCGAATCGCGTTGAAGGAAGGATTAAAAATATTCTTGAGGAACACCATGAGGCGTGCTTTAATCTTTTACACAAAGGTTCAATCCTTCCTGGTACTTCAAATGTTTTTTTTGATGAAAATGATGTAGTGAGTGGCTTTGTAAAAAGGAATACTGTATATATGAATACAATTCCGGTTGAAGGTGAATTATCAGCATCCGGCAGGAGTTTCAGCATTGTATCCAAACAGATGTCTTCATATCAGGGGCATATGGATTTATTAATAGAGGATCTTAAAAGCTGGAAAGCAAAAAAGTCAAGAATTGTTATACTGTCTGGAGCAAAAGGCAGGGGCCAACGCCTGAAAGAAACACTTTCAGAGGGTGGACTGGAGTCTGTATACAAGGATGATGAGGTTTCTGAACTTGAGCCTGGGCAGATTATTATAACACACGGCAGCTTGAATAAAGGTTTTGAATATCCTTCAATAGGCCTTGTAGTTGTAAGCGACAAGGAGGCCTTTGGACTTGACAGAAAGCATAAGAGGCCGCACTCAAGAAAAAATGGAAAGAAACTGAACATGTTTACCGACCTTAATATTGGTGACTATGTTGTACATCAGTCGCATGGAATAGGCCAGTATGTAGGTATAGAAAAGCTTGCAGTTGAAAGTGTTAAAAGGGATTATTTAAAAATCAAGTATCAGGAAGGCGGTTACCTTTATATACCCACAAGCCAGCTTGACCTTATCCAGAAGTACATAGGTTCAGAAGGTAAAGCCCCCAAGCTTAATAAGCTGGGAGGGACCGAATGGGTTAAAACAAGGAAAAAGGTAAAGGAATCGCTGAAGGAAATAGCTGAAGAACTTATTTTATTATATGCAAAGCGGCAGTCAGCGGAAGGTTTTGCTTTCTCAAAGGATACGGTATGGCAGAAACAGTTTGAAGATATGTTTCCTTATGAAGAAACGGAAGACCAGCTTAAATGTATAGAAGAAATAAAAAAGGATATGGAAATAAAAAGGCCTATGGATAGGCTTCTTTGTGGTGATGTTGGTTACGGTAAGACTGAGGTTGCCATGAGAGCAGTATTTAAAGCTGTTACAAACAGCAAACAGGTAGCATATCTGGTGCCTACAACTGTGCTTGCACAGCAGCAGTATAAAACTTTCAGCGACAGGCTTAAGGACTTTCCTGTAAAGGTTGACGTTTTAAGCCGTTTCAGGTCAGCAGCGGAACAAAAGGAAGTATTAAAAAATGTAAAAGCCGGAATGGTTGACATACTTATCGGTACTCACCGACTGCTGCAGAAGGACATACAGTTTAAGGATTTGGGACTTCTTGTAGTAGATGAGGAACAGCGTTTTGGTGTAGCTCACAAGGAAAAATTAAAAAATCTCAAACCCAATGTAGATGTGCTTACTCTTACTGCAACACCTATACCCAGGACCCTTCACATGTCACTTGTTGGAATCAGGGATATAAGCGTTATTGAAGATCCGCCGGAAGACAGAATTCCTGTCCAAACTTATGTAATGGAATATAATCCGGATGTTATAAGGGATGCAGTGGTACGTGAAATGGGCAGGAACGGTCAGGTATTTTATCTTTACAACAAGGTAAGAACCATTGAGAGAAAAGCGTTTGAACTGCAGGCTCTTATTCCTGATGCCAGAATAGGAATTGCTCATGGGCAGATGAGTGAAAGAGAGCTTGAAGATATAATGTTTGATTTTATAGGCGGTAAATATGATTTGCTTGTCTGTACTACAATAATAGAGTCAGGGTTGGATATGCCTAATGTAAATACAATAATTATAGAAGATGCAGACAAGATGGGACTTTCACAGCTTCACCAGCTAAGGGGAAGAGTAGGAAGATCAAATAGGATGGCATATGCATATGTGACATACAAGCGGGATAAAATGCTTTCGGAAGTAGCAGAGAAAAGGCTTCAGGCAATAAAGGAGTTTACTGAACTTGGAGCGGGCTTCAAAATTGCTATGAGAGATTTGGAAATAAGAGGAGCAGGAAATTTGCTTGGAGGTCAGCAGCATGGACATATGGAGGCAGTTGGTTATGATATGTACTGCAGACTGCTGGATGAAGCAGTCCGGGAATTGAAAGGCGAGACTGTGGAAGAAATGGAAACTGAATTTTCTATAGATATAAATGTCAGTGCTTATATAGACAATGATTACATAAGCGTAGAAGACCAGAAAATTGAAATGTATAAGAAAATAGCTTCAATACAAGATGAACAGGATATGATAGACGTACAGGATGAGCTGATAGACAGGTACGGAGATATTCCGCAATCAGTGGGAAATTTAATTGAAATAGCATATATAAAGACACTTGCTAAGGAATCAGGACTTTCAGCCATTACGGAGAAAAATGGTTCGGTAATATTCCAGCTAAAAAATGCAGCTGCGTCGAATATTGAAGTTATAGGGAAGCTTAGTGCCAAATATAAAAGGCAGCTGCTGTTTAATGCGGGAAACGCTCCATACCTTATGTACAGAACTGCAGGAGTGGAAAGGAAGCATATTCTTTCAAATATTAAAATTATATTACAGGACTTCAAAAGCTTTGCAGTTTAAATAATTATTAAGTATAATGGAAAACGTGATATACGGTAAAATAAAATACTAATATTGCACTGTTTTTTAGGTAAAAATAGGTCTAAATAAATTTCTGTGACGGGAGAGATAAAATTGGATAGCGTTGTAGATAATGGCACAAACGGTAAGAAAACGGCCAAGCCACTAATTATTGGAATAGCAATTTTGGCTGTATTAATTGTCGCAGCAGTTATATATTGGATTGTAAGTTCTGGTTCTGGCAGCTATGTTGCTAAAATCGGAAATGAAAAAGTAAGTACGTGGGAATACGAATTTTATCTTAAACAGGTAAAAAGCAGCATTCTCCAGAAAACTAATACAACCTTTAAAGAAGGCGATACAGCGGCAGAGCAAAACTTCTGGAAGAATACAAAGTATGAAGGGGAAAATGCCCTCGTATATGCTAAAAAACAAGCTCTTGACCAGCTGAAATCAAATAAGGCAGAGCTTATTAAAGCAAAGGAAGCTAAGACTACAATTACAAGCGATCAGCAAAAAGCAATAGATGAACTTGCAACGAATATGGCATCGCAGCTTGGCGGCACTGAAAAAGATGCAGAAAAGTATGTTAAAGATTCCTATGGGCTTACTATGAGTCAGTTTAAAGATCTGTATAAAGAAACAACGATTGTAAGTAATTTTCAACAAAATCAGATTAAAAATATTAAGGCAGAAGATATAAAAACATATTACGCAAAAAATCCTGATGTTTTTAAAACGTCAGAATACAGGAAAGACACAGATGAAGCAGTCTGGGTAAGGCATATTCTTATAAAGACAGTTGATGACAATAACCAGGCGCTATCTCAGGATAAGCAGGATGCAGCCAAGAAAAAGGCAGAAGAACTTCTTGCAAAGGCTAAAAGCGGTGAAGATTTTGCAGACCTCGCAAAAAAGAATTCTGAGGACACAGGTTCTGCTCAATACGGTGGAGACTACGTTTTCAGTAAGGGTATGAATATGGATCCGGAATTTGAAAAGGCTTCATTTGCTCTTAATGTAGGTCAGGTAAGTGATTTGGTCAAATCTTCATTCGGTTATCACATTATAAAGCTTGAAGAAAAGATTTCTCAGGATAAGCCTGTAAGCCTAAACTGCGCCAGCACATATCGTGAATTTGGCGAAACCAGAGTAAAACAGGCAATGTACCAGGATCAGGTTAAAAAATGGAAAGATGAAATAAAGCTTGAAAAAAATGATGCAGAATATAATAAGATTAGCTAAAAAGAATAGAACTTATAAATGTTCCCTAATTAGGGAACATTTTTTTTTGCTCAATTTATCACAATTGGTCCTATATGTATAAAACTCCAATAAAAATTTCATAATAAAAATGTACCGTTCAAAACATTTATTGAGGAGGTAATTTAATTGAAGGCAACTGGAATAGTTAGAAGGATAGACGACCTTGGAAGAGTAGTTATTCCAAAGGAAATTCGCAGAACTTTAAGAATAAGAGAAGGTGACCCTTTAGAAATATTTACTGATAAAGAAGGTGAAGTCATCCTCAAAAAATATTCTCCGATAGGTGAATTGGGTGACTTTGCCACACAGTATGCAGAATCACTCCATAAAACCAGTGGTCATATTACATGCATTGCAGATAGAGATACCATTATTGCAGTTTCAGGAGCTTCAAAGAAGGAATTCCTGGAAAAGTCACTTAGTACCGACCTCGAAAGAATAATTGAAGAAAAGACTACTTTAGTTGTAAAATCACCTGAGGAAAAGACAATTGCTATAATTGCAGACGAAAATACTGACAGAAAGTATTCATCGCAGGTTGTATCTCCAATTATCTCAGAGGGTGATCCAATAGGTGCGGTTATCCTATTATCAACAGATCCCAATACAAAAATGGGTGAAGTCGAAGCAAAGCTTGCACAATCGGCAGCCGGTTTCCTGGGAAAACAAATGGAACAGTAATTTATCAATATGCAAATATTCTAAATTGGCCAAAGGGCATCATATCCTTTTTACTTGGAACGCTTTTATGAGGATAAGGTGCCCTTTTTATGTTCCTGTCACTTAAGTCGCTATGCACCCTTCCAAATTCCTCTTAATATAATGTACTATGCGGCGGCGATACAATTGATCGGGGGAATTCTTTTTGGAGAACATAGTTGAAATACATAATGTAGGAATGAAATACCATTCATTAAACGGTGAGACAGATGCCTTGAAAAATATCAGTTTGTCTGTAAAAAAAGGTGAATTTGTCAGCATCGTTGGTCCCAGCGGGTGTGGTAAGACAACCATTCTATCAGTTATTTCTGGACTTTTAAACCCCAGTTCCGGTGATGTTTTTGTAAATGGAAAAGCAGTAAATGGCCCTTGTGCGGATGTAGGTTATATGTTGCAAAAGGACCATCTTTTTGAGTGGAGAACAATCCTGGGAAATGTAATTCTGGGGCTTGAAATAAGAAATTCTGTAAACGATGAAAGCCGGGCTTATGTTATTGAACTATTAAAAACATATGGACTTTATGATTTTAAGGATAAGTACCCAAGCCAGCTTTCAGGCGGAATGAGGCAGCGTGCAGCTCTTATTCGGACTCTGGCGGTAAAGCCTGAAATACTCCTATTGGATGAAGCCTTTTCTGCGCTTGATTATCAAACCAGACTTGCTGTTACTGAAGATATATATTCAATAATAAAGAAGGAAAACAAGACAGTAATACTTGTAACTCACGACATTGCAGAAGGAATAAGTATGGCAGACAGAGTCGTAGTACTTTCCAAACGGCCTGCAGAAGTAAAAAATATTCATAATATCAACTTGAACTGCCAAAACAGAACCCCTCTCACAGCAAGAGAAGCACTGGAATTCAGGCTTTATTTTAATGAGATATGGAAGGAGCTGGATATACATGTCTGATAATAAGTTACAGGTATCAGAAGAACATCTTCAGTATCTTAAAAAAGTTAAATCCAGAAAAAGAAATATTACAATAGTACGTTTGCTTATTGCTGTTTCATTTTTTGTTTTTTGGGAGCTGGCAGCAAGGCTTGGCCTGATAGATCCTTTTATAACCAGTCAACCAAGCAGAATAATTAAAACTATTGCAAACCTTTATAAAGAAGGGCAGTTATTAAATCATATAGGAACAACCTGCCTTGAAACAATAATTAGTTTTCTGGCTGCAACTACTCTCGGGATAGCAATTGCCATTGCTCTATGGTGGTCGGAATTCCTGGCAAAGGTCCTTGATCCGTACCTTGTTATTCTTGGAAGCCTTCCGAAAATCGCACTTGGGCCTATATTCATAGTTTGGATAGGTGCCGGAACATCTTCAATTATTGTTATGGCAATAGTAATTTCCATTATTGTAGCAATTCTGGATGTACATAACGGATTTCTTCATGTTGATCAGGAAAAAATAAGGCTGGTAGAAACCTTTGGAGCATCAAAATATCAGGTCCTTACAAAGGTAGTGCTGCCATCTGCATTTCCTTCAATGGTTAACGCACTTAAGGTAAATGTCGGACTTTCGTGGGTAGGTGTCATTATGGGTGAGTTCCTGGTATCAAAAGCGGGTCTTGGCTACCTTATAGTATACGGAGGGCAGGTTTTCCAGCTTGATCTTGTAATGACCAGTGTATTAATTCTTGCTGTTGCAGCAGCTCTTATGTACCAGGGAGTAGTCTATTTCGAAAAGTTTATTATAAAAAGGAATATGCATGTCTAGCAGTATTATGTATATGGTAAAGGGGGTTCAAAAATGGGTAAAAAGCTAGTAATACTTATGCTGATGATCTTTGCTACTGTTTTTGTTTTCGGAGCATGCGGAAGCAGTGAACTTGTAAAGATAAATCTAAATGAAGTAACACATTCGGTATTCTATGCTCCTCAGTATGTTGCGATAAACATGGGATACTTCAAGGATGAAGGACTTGATGTTTCACTTACCAATGGTGCGGGTACAGATAAGGTTATGACTGCAATACTTTCCGGCCAGGCAGATATTGGTCTTGCAGGTCCTGAAGCGTCTATCTATGTGTATAATGAAGGCAAGGAAGACTATGCGGTAATGTTTGCACAGCTTACCAAGAGGGATGGTTCCTTTTTAATGGGAAGGACCGCAGATAACAGCTTCTCATGGGATAAAGTAAAGGGCAAGTCAATAATAGGCGGCAGAGTAGGCGGTGTTCCTGAAATGACTCTTGAATATGTCCTTAAAAAGAATGGAATAGTTCCGGGTAAGGATGTCAATGTAGATACAAGCATACAATTTGCAGCAATGGGGCAGGCTTTTGTGGGGGGCAAGGGAGATTATGTAACCTTATTTGAGCCAACGGCTTCAATGCTTGAGAAGGAAGGGAAAGGCTACATACTTACTTCCATAGGAAAGGAAAGCGGTGAAATTCCTTATACAGGTTATTGTGCAAAGAAGAGTTATATAGAGAAACATAAGGATGTTATTCAGAAGTTTACAAATGCAATATACAGGGGGCAGATTTACGTTGATACTCACACCCCTGAGGAAATAGCAAAGGCTCTCAAGCCCTCCTTCCCGGATACTGATGAGGCCATACTGGTAATGGTGGCAAAGCGTTATAAGGATCAGGACACCTGGCAGAAGGATCCTATCCTTAAAAAGGAATCCCTTGATTTGCTGCAAAAGGTTATGAAGGAAGCTGGACAGTTAAAAAAGGATGCACTTTATAATGATATTGTAACAACAGATTTTGCTGAAAAAGCAATAAAGAATATTAAAAAATAAAATATGATATTCAAGGGAAGTATGTAAATACTTCCTTATTTCTTTTTCTTAATAGGTTTGTTAACAAAAAATTAATTAATTACCCTCAGAAATTCCATAAAATAAGTTTAGATTTGAATAGAAGATTTATTTACAATGTGTTATATTTATTATGTTATGTTAATTTACTTTTAACAAATTGTTAATATTTTTTTCACCTTAATTCTTTTTAACGGGAAATACTATTTAAAAAGAGGAGGTGAGAAAAATGAAACTATTGAAATTTTCAGCAGCTTTTGTGCTTTTGACAGCCTTATTTTCATGTAATGTATTGGCTGCCGGGGCATTACAGCCGGGTGTACAGCGCGTAGCTGAGCATAGAGTCAATTTTGAGAAGAAGGGCATAAGCAAACAGGAGTTTGAAAAATTCAGGGAAGAGCTGAAGAATAACCCTGTTAAAGCTTTGGAGGACAGGAAAGCTAAGATCGAGTCAGCGGTTAAGGAAGGAAAGCTTCCAAGGGAAAAGGCTGACAAAATGATTGACCATATTAACAAGACTATCAGCAGTGTTAAGGAATTTGATAAGCTTTCCGTTACGCAAAAAAAGGAAAAGCTAAAAAAAGATTTTAATGCCATGATTGAAAAGAAAATTGAAAAGGGACGTATTGATAAAGATAAAGCAGATGCTTTAATAAAAGACTTCGGTGATAAAATTGAAAAGTGGGATGGCAAGGGCTATCCACAGTTTAATTTTATGGGACCAAAAGGTATTAATAACTGATACTGGGAAGTAAGCAAAGGAGTCTGAGTTAAAGCTCAGATTCCTTTTATTTTTTATTTTAACTAAAGGGAGAGTCAGATGAATTTAGCTAATAAATTGACCATTGCAAGGATTATTCTTGTACCTGTACTATTAATATTCATTATTCCCATACCTGAAAGCATTGTTCACAGCAGTTTGCTGAAATTCGCCGAGAGCGCGTTGGTCAGCATGAATGATTTTATTGTTAAATACGGAAGTTATGTTGCAGCAGCATTATTCCTTTTGGCATCAGCAACAGATTTTATAGATGGCTATATTGCACGTAAAAGAAATCAGGTTACAAAGTTTGGGAAATTCATTGATCCCATAGCAGATAAACTCCTTGTAACTGCTTCTCTTATAGCTTTGGTACAGTGCGGTAAAGTAGCAGCCTGGGCTGTAATAATAATTATGGCAAGAGATTTTATTGTTACGGGACTAAGGTTGATAGCAGCCGGGGACGGCGTTGTAATTTCGGCAAGTATCTGGGGGAAAATTAAGACTTTTACACAAATGGCTGCAATTGTGGCTGTATTATTAAATGATTTGCCTTTATCTATTTTTTATGATTTGAAAATTGATACTGTTATTATGATTATCGCAGTAATTGTAACTATTTATTCAGGGTTCGATTACATAGCTAAATACAGAAAAGTTATTACATCCAACAGCTGACAGACTGTTAAAAACAAATGTATAAAAGCTTGGAATGTCAGGCTTAAAAAGGTGGAAAAAATGTTGAAAAAGTTTGTAAGGAAACAATGGGAAAATTTAAAAACTATCGCCCAACCAAGAGCAAATCTGATTTTATTTGCAGCCATTGCATTGTTTGTGCTTTTAAATGTTTTAAAAATAACAATATTCAACCAGAATATTATTCCGAAACCAACAGCAGATACCTTCAAGTATAAATTTGAGATGACACTGCTGCTGGTATTGGTGGTTTACCCGATTTTCTTTTTGTTGAAGTCAAGAGTTTTCCTGATTTCAATGTATGTTTTGCAGGTATTATATATCGCAATAAATATTTCTTATTATCAGTATTTTCATACCTATCTTAACATAAACCAAGCACTTGCACTATTTAAAGAAGGATTTACTGCAACTGCAAATGCATCTGCTCCAATTACACCATTCCTTCTGATATCTTTGATAGATTTGCCGGTACTTATTTTCCTTATAGTAAAGTACCATAAAATATATGACTTTTTAAAGAAGCTCAGGGTATTTACACTTGCTGTGGTTGTACTTTGTGTAGGGTTGATTACTGGAATTGAGATAAATAATTATTATCAGAATTGTTCTTTTATTCAATATGCCGAAGACCACTATAATGGAGAATCACCTGTGGTTGAAAGATACGGAACCTTTATAAACAATATCATAGGTATTTATAATAACAGAAGCGATAATGCTTTGATTAAACAAATACAATACGGTAAGGAAATAGCATGCACCGCGGAAGAGAGTGACAAACCCAATTATGTTATCATACAGGTTGAGTCCATGGATGCCAATGTAATAAATAAGCAGTATAACGGTAATTACATTGCTCCTTACTTGCATTCACTTACAACTAAATCCGTTTATTATCCATATATGCTTAGCTATCATATGGGTGGGGGTACTTCGGATAGTGAATTCTCAATTATAAATAGTATCCAGCCGCTTACAGGCTATCCAGCTATAAAGATGTCAAACTATGAATACCCGAACTCAATGATAAAGCAGATGCGTACCGCAGGCTATGAAGCACTTGCTTTCCATGGAAATGTCGGAAACTTTTTTAACCGTGATGTTGCTTTCCCGCGTATGGGATTTAATGAATTTGTGGATATGAGGAAGATGGGCCTTACTGACGTAGGCTGGGGAGCCCCTGACTCACAGGTGTTCGATTACACTGTAAAAACTCTGAATAATACAAACGAGCCATTTTTCTCATATGTTATAACCATGACAAGCCATGGGCCCTTTACGAATGTTACAAATTACTTTGACAGCAAGAAGTATGACAGTGTTGAAAATGAAACTGTTAAAAATTATTTAAACTCTATGACGTATGTTGATAAATCAATTGAAAAGTTTGTTACCGACATTCAAAAAGAACATAAAAACACATATATATTTATTTGGGGAGATCATACACCCAATATAAAAACTACGGAATATATGCAGGCATCCTTAACTGAGGGTGAAAATTATTTTGAATTTGTACCATTGTTTATTATAACTCCTGACAACAAGGTATATAAGGAGGATAAGAAGGTAGCATCCTTCCTGGACATAGCACCAACCATACTTAATACCTCTGGAATCAAATATAACATTAAATCAAATGGCTTGAACCTTTTAAATGATTCTCAGACAGGGGGAACACTGCCATACAAGGGTGGTACCTTTGACAGGGTTGAATTGTTCAAAAGGATTTCTCAAATCAATTAATTAAAAATTATATTTCCATAACAACCCTGGAGAAATCCTGGGTTGTTTTTTTTGTATCCTCTATAAGGTTTTTAAAGTATCCAAGGCAAACAAAGATTTTTAAATCCTGCCCCTCAAATCCTGCTGTAAATAGTTCGGGAAGTTTAATTCCTGTGGTGTTTATAATAGAACAATCTACGCCGTAATATTTTGAGGAGTATTTAAGTGATATTTCGGCCAAACTGCATAAATAAGAAGATTTGAGTATATCCTCATGGCTCTTCTCAAAAAAGAGAAGTACTGCTGCGGAATCCATAATATACCGATTTAAATTCATAAGGTTATAAAGCCTGTGTTTATATTCATTTGACGTTACAGCTAAAACACTATAAGGATTGCTGTCAAAAACTGAAGGGTTTAATATAGAAAGATTCAATATTTTCTCCAGAAGACCGTCATCCAGAAATTTATCATTATCACAGGGTATGCCTTTCCTAAGTTCAAACATATGCCGCATTTGATATTTTAAATTATCCATAAGCACCAACCTAGTCATAAAGTTAAGTTAATTAAGCAACATAATTAAAGTATTTCCGAATGTGGAATATATATGCCTTGGGCAGAATATGGATTTTTATTGGATTAAATACTTAAAACATGGCTATAATTCGTATAACAGCATATGAACTATTTACCTGATTTACAGGAGGATTTTTATACGAACTGGCGAATACTTATATTTGATAGGTATTTAACCTGCAAATCTGTTTTAATTCTTCCTGATTCGTAAGGCGGGAAGATAAATAAAATTAATTCAGCCCAATAAAAAGTGTTTCAGCACTTTCTACGTGTCCAATCGATACGGCACATTGGGATACGGAGGTTAATATGTTGCTTAATGCAAGCGTCACGGTTGCATACAAGTGTCCTGCATGCGGAACCTTTGAGTTTTTTGATGGTATATCTATTTTTGAATTATTGCACAAAAAAAAGAATGATATGGCATGTAAATGCGGACATTCGGCAGTAAACCTTTTATCCGATGGCTTAAATAAATTATATATAAGTGTTCCCTGTATAAGCTGCGAGGGTACGCATTACTTTTATGTTTCAAGGAAGGCCCTGCTGCATAACGAGGTAAATACTTTTATTTGTCCTGAAAAGGGTATAAAGCTTTGTTTTGTAGGAAATGATGAAGCTGTAAGATCAAGGATAGATTATTTTGAAAAAGAATTGGACGAACTTATTAATACATTTGGGTATGAAAATTACTTTAATAATACTCAGGTAATGTTGGATTCGTTGAACCATCTGCATGATATAGCTGAAAAAGGAGAGCTTTGCTGCGAGTGCGGAAAGGGAGACATAGAAGTTACACTGCTTCCTGACAGGATACTCCTCAAATGCAGGGACTGTTCCGCCACAAAGGAATTGTTCGCAGCTTCAAATGTAAATTTAAAGGACATTATGGCAAGAAATAAAATTACCCTTGCAAAAGTATCACCGGATATGGATGATATCAGATTTTAAAGCTTGGGACTTATGCGGCATTGACACCTATACAAGCTGATGATATAATTTATAATGAGAAAGCAGAATTCATTAACCCTCCTTTGAAAGTCAAACCGTCTTGGAGGCCTACTTGTTTAATCTGTTTGAAATTTTCCCAAATTGGTAATAAATATAATATGTAATAATTAAGGTGGTGGACTATGGAAGAAGTAAATCTTGAGAATAAAACCTTGGAAGACTTGCGTTTTATTGCAAAGATGATGGGCATTAAAAGCGTAACAAAATACCGGAAAGAAGAATTGATTGAAAAAATCAAAGGCGATGAAAACAAGCTTAAGGATGATAAAAAAGACCCTGAAATCAAGGTTTCAAATATAGATTCAAATATCAAATCTGAGGAACAAAACTCTTTCGGTAAATCTTCAAAAAATAAAACAGAAAATTCCGATAATCATTCAGAAAAAGCTGAGAAAATTGAAGAAGCTACAGAACAGTCAAAAGCTGAAGAGCCTGTTTTGAGGAAATCAAAACGCGGCAGGCCCAGTAAGTCGGCAAAAGAAGCTGAACCTATCAAAGAGGAAGAAGCACAAGTAAAACCAAAAGAGCTACAGGTGAAAATTCCCGAAGAAGTAAAACCAATTCACGTTTTAAAGCCTGAAGAACCTAAGATTCTTACAGTTGAGCCTAAGAATGTTCCGAATGAAGAACCTCAAGAAGCTAAAAATGATATCAAGCCCGAAACTGAAAAAGTGGAAAAACAGGAAGAGAAGACTGTTCAAAGTCCGGTTCAGACTAAGCAATGGAACAATCAGCAGCAAAACGGAAATTATGAAAAAATAGAGAGTGACGATCCGGTTGAGGGTGTGCTTGAAGTATTGCCTGACGGATATGGCTTCTTAAGAAGTGACAATTATCTTTCAGGTACAAAAGATGTATATGTATCTCCTTCACAAATAAGGCGTTTTAGTCTTAAAACCGGTGACAAGGTAAAGGGTAAAGGAAGAATACCAAAGGAAGGCGAAAAGTTCCAGGCATTGCTTTATGTTCAAACTGTAAATGGTGATCCGCCGGATGTTGCAGCAAAACGTGTTCCTTTTGAATACCTCACTCCAATATACCCTGAAGAAAAGATAACGCTTGAAACCACATCCAGGGAGCTTTCAACAAGACTTATCGATCTTATTGCTCCTATAGGAAAAGGACAGCGTGGAATGGTTGTTTCACCTCCTAAGGCAGGTAAAACAATTCTGTTAAAAAAGATTGCAAATGCGATTACGGCTAACTACCCTGAAATAGAGCTGATAGTACTTCTCGTTGACGAACGTCCTGAAGAAGTTACCGATATGCAAAGGTCTATTAAGGGCGAAGTTATATATTCAACCTTTGATGAAGTTCCAGAGCACCATATAAAGGTTGCCGAAATGGTTCTTGAAAGGGCACAGAGGCTTGTGGAACAGAAAAAGGATGTTGTAATACTGCTTGATAGTATTACAAGGCTTGCAAGAGCCTATAACCTCACAATTCCTCCTACGGGAAGGACATTGTCAGGTGGCTTGGACCCGGGTGCTTTACACAAGCCAAAAAGGTTTTTCGGTGCTGCAAGAAATATCGAGTTTGGCGGAAGTCTTACAATAATGGCTACTGCACTTATTGAAACAGGAAGCAGAATGGACGATGTTATTTTCGAGGAATTTAAAGGTACTGGCAACATGGAATTGCACCTTGACAGGAAGCTTTCCGAAAAGAGGATTTTCCCTGCAATTGATATTAATAAGTCAAGTACAAGAAGAGAAGAACTTCTTCTTAACCAGAAAGAACTTGAAGGTATCTGGGCTATAAGAAAAGCAATGAGTAATATGGGAACTGCTGAAGTTACTGAAATGCTTACGAACAGGCTTGTACAGACTAAAACAAATGAAGAGTTTATTAATAACCTTAAAATAGCATTTGTAGATAAATAGTACTTGCGTAAGAAGGTTTTATGTGTTAAAATATTTTCTGTCTCTCAAAGAGTATAAAACTTTATGAGACATGAATACTTAAATATTATAACGTTTCGTTATACACTGTTTTTTAAGAATATTAAAATTATTTAATATAACAATCGTTATGCTGAAAGAAGGTGAAAAAATGAAGGAAGGAATCCATCCTAATTACAATGAAACTACTATAAAATGTGCATGTGGAGAAGTTATTTCAACTGGTTCCACAAAGCAGAATCTGCACGTTGAAATTTGTTCAAAGTGCCATCCTTTCTTTACAGGAAAGCAGAAGCTTATTGATACCGGAGGACGTGTTGACAAATTTAAGAAGAAATTCGGTATTGTTGACAAGGATTAATTGTAGTTTGAAAAAAGCTAATAAACATGTTAAACTAAAGGCTGAGACGATCTCAGCCTTTTTGTTTCTTTGAAATCAAAAGATGTAATACACATCACATTACTGTGTCAGATTTCGTCCATCGGTGCTCATTTACAAAAAGTAAACTCCGCGCCTCTGGACTCATCTTCCTTGTACTGTTCGTGTCTTACACTTTTGAATAAGACATTTGTTTTGCAGATTTACAGCGCATTACTGTGTGAGGTTTCGTCCATTGGTGCATACAAGTAAAAATGCTCCGTTTTAAAAAAGGTGACACGTGAGGCAGTGCTGTGAATAGACCTACTTTAATTTATTTTAAATATCGATGCCAAAGAGAGTGAGGCATTTTAGAATAGGAGACTATATGAAAAAAACCAGTATAGGTGGAGAGGCGCTTATAGAGGGCGTTATGATGAGAGGTCCTGATGAAATTGCCATTGCTATAAGAAAACCTGATGGAGAAATAGCAGTTGAAAAAAAACCTCTTAAAACGCTTGCCAAAAGGCATAAGATTTTTAAGACTCCAATAATAAGAGGAGCAGTAGGTCTTTTTGAATCAATGGTAATAGGTGTTAAGTCCCTTATGCATTCTGCTGAGTTTGTAGAGCTGGATGAAGAGGAAAATAAAGAGTCAAAGTTTGATAAGTTTCTAGAAAGGGTTTTTGGCGATAAAATTAAGGACGCAATTGTTTATTTCTCAGTTATAATTGCGCTTGCAATGGGAATAGGACTTTTCATACTGCTTCCCAATTTGCTTGCTGGATTTTTGAATTTTAATAAGAATACTGCAAGCGGTGTTTTGTATTATAACCTGTTTGAGGGAGTATTGAGAATATTTTTATTCGTCGGGTACATTATTCTTGTATCCAGGATGAAGGATATTGCAAGGGTTTTCATGTACCACGGAGCAGAACACAAGACCATTCACTGCTACGAGCACGAGGAAGAATTAACGGTTGAAAATGTCAGAAAGTATACAACCAGACACCCACGCTGCGGTACGGCATTTATGTTTGTTGTAATGATAATAAGTATACTTGTTTTCTCCCTTGTAGGCTGGGGAAATATATTCATGAATATTTTATTCAGGCTGCTGCTCCTTCCTTTGGTTGCCGGTTTATCATATGAAGTCATCAAATTTGCCGGCAGAAGTGATTCGGCTATATCCAAAATTGTAAGTGCACCAGGACTTGCTCTTCAGCGCTTTACAACCAGAGAGCCGGATGATTCTCAGATTGAAGTAGCCATTGAAGCATTAAAGAATGTAATTGTAGAAGATACTGAAGCAGATAAATGGTAATTCGGAGGAATGGTTTTGAACCTTAAAGAGGCACTGCTTTATGGAAAAAAACAATTAGGTATAGAAGATATTGAAGCCCCGGCTGCTGAAGCTGGGGTTATACTTTGTCATGTGTTAAAAAAGGAAAAGGTTTATTTGTATTCGCATGATGAAGAGTCTTTAACGGCGGAACAGGAAGATTTATATTTCAACTTTCTGAAACAGCGTAGAGAGGGTAAACCTCTTCAGTATATAATAGGAATTCAGGAATTTATGTCACTGGATTTCTGTGTTAATGAGAATGTTCTTATACCCAGACAGGACACCGAAATACTTGTTGAAACGGTTCTTGAGTATATGAAAAGCGGAATTATGGACCAAGAGCAAAGCATAAGCATATTAGACATAGGTACCGGTTCGGGGTGTATTGCAGTTAGTCTTGCACATTATTTGCCGTACGCTTGCATTAACGCTCTTGACATATCCATAGGGGCACTTGAAACTGCACATTTTAATGCCGTTAAAAATAATGCTGATAAAAAAATCAAGTTTATTAATGCTGATATAATTGAAATTATTATGGAAAACAGCTATTGCCAATTAGAAGATATACCCTTTGACATAGTTGTTTCAAATCCGCCGTATATTCCTAAAAAAGTAGTTGAAAATTTAAAGAAAGAAGTAAAAGATTTTGAGCCGTATAAAGCTCTATGCGGAGGAACCGATGGACTTGATTTTTATAAGGCTATAAATAAAGGCGCTTCAAGCCTTGTCAAACGTGGCGGGCTCATTGTACTTGAAATCGGTTATGATCAGGCGGATCAAGTTAAAGAACTGTTTAAAAGCACCTGTTCTGATATAAAAATTATTAAGGATTTATCGGGAAATGACCGTGTGTTTTATGGCGTTCTTAAATAAGCAGGTTTATTCCTTCCACAGTCGTATGGCACCTGACACCTGAAGATTCTTAAGGATTATAACACTCATTGGTCCTATTATTGCTCCCAGTACTCCAAAAAGGCTAAAACCTACATACATTGCGATTAGTGTAACCAAAGGATGAAGACCTATCTGTGAACTTACTATCTTTGGCTCCAGTACTTGTCTGATTATAACGCCTACTATATATATTATTGCTATTCCTAATGCAAGCTTGGTATCGCCGGTAATCAGGTTCCAGGCTATCCATGGTACCATGATAATACCTGTTCCAAGCACTGGTATTACTTCGCATATCGCAACTACAAGTCCAATGAGTATAGCATAGTTCACACCCAATATCATTAAACCTACACTAACCTCTACAAAGGTAAAGAACATAAGTATGAGCATTGCCTTGAAATATCCAAAGAGCGCATGAAATGTATTTTCCTTTATACCCGGGAACTTCTTGGACCAGCTGTCCGGAAGCTGCTTATATACAAATTGCCTTATTTCTCTTCTGTCACTGCTTATAAAATATGTTGCAAGCAAAGTAACTATTATGAAAATCAATATATTTGGTATGGATTTAACTGTTCCAATTACATAATTTACAATAGAGGTAACTATATCCTCAAGCTTTGGAGCCAAACTCTTGACTCCTTCGTTAATAGCATCAACAACTGTCTTTGGAAGTGTATCATATATATTTGCAAGCTTATCAAAGTATTGCTGTATCTGATCTGAAGAATTGGATATGGAATGACTTATATTATTCTGAAGCACTATCAGTTCATTAATCATGTTTACAATTACTATAACTACTATAAAACCAATTATTCCTACAGTGATAAGCAACGATGTTATTGCAGCAAGGTGACGGGGAAACCTAAGCTTGTTTTCCAGCAGCCTTATTAAAGGTTCGTTAATTAATGCAATGAGAATTGCAACCAAAAATGGTGCAACAAACGGAAACAGATATCGTATGGAAAAGTAAATAGCAAGAAATATTGCTACTACCGCTAAAAGCTTTATTATGAACTTAATATACTTATCATACCCTTGAAGTACCATATGCTTGATTTGCTCCAATACATGTTTCTATTCATATATATTTAATTATATGGCATATGGGGCATGCTGTAAACCAATAAGAATTCAATTACTATTAAATGTAATTTACGTATAAATGAGAATACTACTGCAAAAATTGTATACAAAGTTCAAACACGCATGTATTAAATGCAGTATTTAAGCCACTTTCCGAAAAATATAGTTTGATTTTTTTAATGATAAGCAGTATAATTGTTATGCTTATGTGTGCATAAAAAATTATTTTATTTCCGTATCTAATTATAGTTTTCTTTGATTGACTTATTACCTGGTGATAACTATAATTAATATGGTTATCAACTTAAGTCAAATATGTAGTTTTAAAATTACTTAAATCATAGCATTCATTCAAGAAAGGAGTAGGTTTTGTGGGGAACGATGAATTACAATTACTGGCATTACTTGTAGCGATATTACTTCCTGCATTAAGTGCCGCACTTTGTTACATTATTAAAAGTACCCCGATTCGTAATTTTATAATCCTATTTACATCTGTAGTTATGTTTGTGATTGCCGGGTTATTTACACATCTGTTAATCAAGTCCGGAGGCAAGATAATCATAGACATACCTGAATCAATGCCATTCGATATCGGGTGGATTATAAAGTTCCTGGATCTGGCTCTGATGGTGTACATCATATACACCGGAATCAGGCTAAGGAAAGCGTTAATAGTAGTTCTTGCTGCAGTGCAGCTTGTTACAATGGTAATTTTTGAAGTGTTCGGATCAGTTGAAGAGGTGTCCAGAGCATTTGTAATAGATTACCTGTCTCTTGTTATGATTCTTCTTGTATCAGTTATTGGGCCACTTGTGGCGATATTCGGTATGGGATATATGAAAAATCATGAACATCATTTGGGTCTTAAGAAATCAAGGCAGCCAAGATTTTTTATGATAATCTTTGTATTCCTTGGTGCAATGAATGCCCTGGTAATGACAAATAATCTTTCGTGGATGTTCTTCTTCTGGGAGGTTACAACACTTTGTTCCTTCCTATTGATATCACACGATGGTACAGGCGAAGCAGTCAAGAATGCAACAAGGGCTTTATGGATCAACCTGCTTGGTGGTGTAGGTTTTATGGCTGCCATAGTAATAATTCATAATGCAACAGGTACTCTTGCGATTGATGAAATAATTGCAAAGGGAGCAGGCGGATTAACTGGAATACTTCCAATAGGTCTCGGTCTCTTATGCTTCGCAGGTTTTACAAAATCTGCACAATTCCCATTCCAAAGCTGGCTGCTTGGTGCCATGGTTGCCCCGACTCCTGTCTCGGCACTCCTTCACTCAAGTACAATGGTTAAAGCTGGCGTATATCTTGTAGTAAGATTATCACCTGCTTTTGCCGGTACGGTTCTTGGAACATTGGTTTCAGTTGCAGGCGGATTTACATTTGTTGCTGCTTCGGCAGTTGCAATCAGTCAGAGCAACGGTAAAAGAGTTCTTGCATATTCGACAATTGCAAACCTTGGTTTGATTGTGTGCTGTGCAGGAATCGGAACAGATGTTGCTATAGGTGCTGCAGTAATGCTTATGATATTCCATGCTATTTCAAAGGGCTTGCTGTTCCTTTGTGTAGGTACAATTGAGCATGGTATTGGAAGCAGGGATATAGAAGATATGCAGGGTCTTATGAAGAGAATGCCTATGACAACAGTAATTACTGTAATAGGTATGATATCAATGCTTTTACCTCCATTCGGAGTTCTTATAACAAAATGGCTTGCAATAGAGTCATCGGTAGGTATGCCTCTCGTATTGCTGTTTATCGTAATGGGAAGCGCATTTACAGTTGTGTTCTGGGCTAAGTGGATTGGTATAATTCTTACCTCTTCATATAAACCTAAATATAATATAGAAAAGTTATCCGCTTCAATTAGAAGCACATTGCTGATTTTGGTTACAGGTGTTCTTGCGGCGAGTGTCCTTGTTGTTCCTTTATACAACACACTCATCAAGCCATACATCAAATCACTTGGCGGAGTAAGCCCGAATGTAATTGCTACTGAAAACGGCGGACTTATGATTCATGGATTGGACAATGCTGTAACAGGCGGATTTGTTTCAATATTGTTCTTCATAATCATATTTGCATTAATGGTTATAATTCCAATAGTTTTCAAGCATGCAAAACCTGAAAGTGTTAAACCACCGTATCTTTGCGGAGAAAATGTAAACAATGATATCAGAGGGCTGGAATTTACAAGTCCTGCAGAAAAAGTAGAACAGGTAGTTGTTCATAACTATTATCTCAAAGGTGCATTTGGAGAACTAAGGCTTACACCTTGGCTTAATGCAATCGCGGGAGCTATAATACTCATTATGTTTGGGGTGGTGATAAGATGACAAATACAGTTAAAGATATATTGATTTTAGTTGTAACTTTTATTGCAGCTCCATTTATAGGAGGACTCCTTAACGGTATTGACAGAAAAATCACTGCCAGAATGCAGAACAGGCAGGGACCACCAATACTGCAGCCATTTTATGACGTATTAAAACTTTTCGGTAAAGAAAGAATTATTGTTAATTCAACTCAGATGGTTTATGTAATCGGATATTTCCTTTTTGCACTTGCGAGCCTTGCAATGCTGGTGCTGAAACAGGATCTCCTTATGTTGATATTTATTATGGCATTTGCAAACATTGCACTTATTATGGGAGCAATGAGTGTACGTTCACCATACAGCAAGATAGGAGCCCAAAGAGAAATAATACAGATGATGGCATATGAGCCGGTACTTTTATTCATGGTAGTAGGTGTATATATTACAACCGGCAGCTTTATGATAGATAGTATATTCAATCTTGAAAATCCGCTGTTGTTCAATTTACCGCTGGTTTTCCTGGCTTTCCTGTACGTACTTACTATCAAGCTGAGAAAATCACCTTTTGATTTTTCAACTTCACACCATGGACATCAGGAACTCGTAAAAGGTTTAACAACCGAGTTTTCGGGCCCTCAGCTTGCAATAATAGAAGTTACTCACTGGTATGAACTGGTATTATTACTTGGACTTATATCTCTTTTCTTTGCAAAACCGATATGGGTTGGAATTTTAATTTCACTAGCATGCTATTTTGTAGAAATAGTTATAGACAATATCAGTGCCAGGGTAACCTGGAAATGGATGCTGAAAGCTACAGGACTTGTAGGAATCGGCGTCGCACTTACCAACATTATCTGGCTTTACATTAAAAACAGATAATTACAGGTAAGGATTAATAAACAAAGGGTATTATATTAATTATAACGTAGCTATAAATATAGTGTTACCGGTATGAACGGATTTTTGAAATGGATCATATATCCGTACTTTGGATGAAATGGAGTGAAACTTGTGGGAATAATCAGTAAATCCCGAATAAAATCACCCTGGGTGATACATTACGACTGCACAAGTTGTAATGGCTGCGATATAGAAGTACTTGCGTGCCTTACACCTTTATACGATGTAGAGCGTTTTGGAATAGTCAATGTGGGAAATCCCAAGCATGCCGATGTACTGGTTGTTACAGGATCGGTTAATAAAAGAAATGTCAGGGTATTGAAGAATATATACAATCAAATGCCTGAACCCAAAGCTGTTGTTGCTGTTGGAGCATGTGCATGTACAGGCGGAATATTCAGTGACTGCTATAACGTTTATGGCGGTGTAGATAAGGTACTTCCCGTTGATGTATATGTACCGGGATGCTGCCCCAGACCAGAGGCTATCATTGACGGAATATATTCTGCGGTAGGGAAGATTAATGAAAAGGTAAAGAATAAAAAGAACAAGCCAGTACAGGCTGAAAGCAGCAAGGAAGGCGCAAAGGTTGAATAACGCCCCCTGGGGTAATGTTAGAAGTAACGGAGGCTAGTTTATGATAGAAAACTTGGTTGATATAACAAATGACCAGCTTTTAAGCGAAGTTCAGAAGCTGAAGTATGATGGATACAGATTTGTTACATCTACATGCGTTGATAATGGAGACGGCACGATAGATGTAATATACCACTTCGATAAGAATTATGAAATGAAGAATCTTAAGCTGAAAGTGCCAAAGGATGAGGAAATAGACAGTATTTCAAAAATATATTTCTGCTCCATACTTGTAGAAAATGAAATGAGCGAATTGTTTGGTCTTAAAGTATCAGGTATGGCAATAGATTACGGCGGAAAAATGTTGTTATCCGATGACGCACCGGAAAATCCGATGGCAAGAAACCAGATAGTAATTGAGCAGAAGGGGGAAAAATAGGATGTCAAAAACAGTAATACCATTTGGACCGCAGCACCCTGTTCTGCCCGAACCGCTCCATCTCAAGCTGGTTATGCAGGACGAAACAGTAGTTGAAGCAATCCCTGCAATAGGATATGTTCATAGGGGACTTGAAAAGCTGACAGAGACTAAAGAATTTACACAGAATGTTTTCGTTGTTGAAAGAATATGCGGGATATGCAGCTTCCAGCATGCATTAGCATACTGTCAGGGAATGGAAGAACTTATGAATATACAGGTTCCTGACAGAGGACGTTACCTCAGGGTTATATGGGCTGAACTCCATAGAATCCACAGCCATCTTCTCTGGCTTGGCCTTCTGGCTGACGCTTTTGGTTTCGAAAGCCTGTTTATGCAGGTTTGGAGAAACAGGGAAAAGGTTATGGATATAATGGAAGAGACTGCAGGAAGCAGAGTTATAATATCTGCTAATGCTATCGGCGGTACAAGAAGAGACATAACTCCTGAAATGCTTGTGAAAATAACAGTAATAGTAGATGAAATAAAGCAGGATCTTGAACAGGTTGAAAAGACATTCCTTAATGATTATACAGTAAAACACAGGCTTGTAGGAGTAGGTGTGCTGACAAAAGAGGATGCGTATGAGCTTGGAGCCTGCGGACCAATGGCAAGAGCCAGCGGAATAGCTACCGACCATAGAACTACAGGTTATGCGGCATATGGAGAACTTGATTTTGAACCTATTACCCATAACGATGGTGACAGCTATTCAAGGACAGTAGTAAGACTTAAGGAAGTATACCAGTCAATAAGCCTTATAAAACAGGCTATTGCAAAAATACCTGAAGGTGAGATAGCAGCTCCGTTCAAAGGGTTCCCGAATGGTGAGGTAATATCAAGAGTTGAGCAGCCGAGAGGTGAAGCTCTTTACTACATGAGAGGTAATGGTACTAAGAATCTTGACAGGTTGAGAGTAAGAACTCCAACTTTCGCAAATATTCCTGCATTGCTGAAAATGCTTCCGGGAAGCCAGCTTGCAGATGTACCGGTACTGATATTAACCATAGACCCATGTATTAGCTGCACTGAGAGGTGATTAAAAATGTTTGATATGATGAAGAATATATTTAAGAATCTCGGTTCGAAACCGGCAACAAGGAATTATCCTTTCGATAAAAGAGAGCCCTTCAAGAATGCGAGAGGCCAAGTTACTGGCGTTGACATTGACACCTGCATATTCTGCGGTATATGCTCCAAAAAGTGCCCGGCTGATGCCATTACTGTCAACAGGAATGAAAAGTCCTGGGAGATTAACAACTTCAAGTGTGTAGTATGCGGTGTATGTTCGGAGGTTTGTCCGAAAAAATGCCTGTATATGGGTGAAGCACATAAAACATCTTCCCCGATAAAGGATATCCATAGACAGGTACAACAGCCTAAGCCTGCAGAACCTGCAGCACAGGAAACAACACAACAATAAGTTTATTAACGGGGATTGCTCTTGTACTTGAAAAAAGGGCAGTCCCTGCTTTAATTATGTTATGTTTTGAAGAAAGATAATAAAAACAAAAGGGCTCGATGCCCTTGAGTTTTTATAAGTGGGAGTATGTTATGCACGAATACGCAATAACTGAGAACATAATAAAAACAGTAAATACTGAAGCTGCAAAAGCCGGTGCAAAAAAAATCACTGAAATTAAACTTGTAATAGGTGATTTGTCCAGTGTAGTGGATGAATCGGTACAAATGTATTTTGATATTATAAGTAAAGGTACGCTTGCTGAGTGTGCCAAACTGGTTTTTAGAAGGATACCGGCAGAATACCGCTGTAAAAAGTGCGCAAATGAATTTGTAAGAAAAAACAGCAGTTTTAATTGTCCGGAATGTGGTGGTGACAGTATTCTTACTGATAAGGGCAAAGAATTTTATATAGAAAGCATTGAAGTTGAATAACTATAAGTAGGATGTGAATGTAATGGAAATAAGAATAATGAAAGATATAATGGAGAGCAATGATAGTCTTGCAGCCGGTAACAGGAAGTTTTTCGGAGATAAAAAGCTTACAGTGGTAAATATTATGGCATCTCCCGGAGCAGGCAAAACAAGTATTATTATGAAGATAATTGAAGCCTTCAAAGGCAGTATAGAGATGAGCGTAATTGAGGGTGACATTGCTTCAACTATTGATGCTGAAAAAATAGACAGGGAGAACATACCTGTAGTTCAGATAAATACAGCAGGAAACTGTCATTTGGATGCAAATGTAATAAGGCAGTCTGTAGAAGATCTTAAAGTAAAGGATAATTCCTTTGTTTTTATTGAAAACGTAGGAAACCTGATATGCCCGTCGTCCTTTGATCTTGGTGAATCAATCAAGATGGTAATAGCAAGTGTTCCCGAAGGACATGACAAGCCTTTCAAATATATTTCAATGTTCGAGGCTGCAGATGTTGTTGTTCTAAGCAAGACAGACCTGCTTCCGTATATTGATTTTGACAAGGAAGCTTTTTATAAGGGTATAAGGACACTGAATCAAAAAGCACCTGTATTTGAAGTTTCTTCAAAGGCAGGCGAGGGTATGAACGAATTGATTGATTGGCTTAAAAGCCAACAGATATAGACTATTGTAACACCTGTAAAAAGCAGGTGTTTTTTTGTGAGCGCATATTGACTATGTGGTCAATGTATACTATAATAATAATTGTAAATTGACCATGTAGTCAACAGAGGAGTGTGGCATTATGAATATCATTGAAACAGATAAATTTACAAAGTCATATGGAAAGGCAAGAGGAATAATCGATGTCGACCTTAATGTTGAGCAGGGTGAGATATTCGGTTTTATAGGTCCGAATGGTGCTGGAAAATCTACAACTATAAGAACGCTGCTTGCATTTATGTTCCCTGATAGCGGAAATGCAAAGATTTTTGGAATGGATTGTTTTAAACAATCTGATGAAATTAAAAAGGAAATAGGTTATCTTCCTTCTGAGGTAAACTATTATGATGATATGAAGGTCGGTGAATTGCTTTCCTATTCTGCAAAGTATTACAGGAAGGATTGCTCAAAGAGAATAAAGGAACTGGTTGATATATTTGACCTGGATACAAACAAGAAGATAGACTCCCTTTCTTTTGGAAACAAGAAAAAGACTGCTATAGTTCAGGCACTGCTGCATGAACCAAAGCTTCTTATACTTGACGAGCCCACAGGAGGGCTTGATCCATTGATGCAGAACAGGTTTTTTGAGGTTTTGCGGGATGAAAATCAGAAAGGCACAACAATCTTTTTTTCTTCGCACATATTAAGTGAAGTACAAAAAATGTGCAGTAGGGTAGCTATAATAAAAGAAGGACGTATTCTCAAGGTTGAGCAGGTAGAGGTTTTAAGGTCCAGTAAGTATAAAAAGATAAGGCTGGAATCCGATGATACCCGTATTGAGCAAATCAAAAGCCTTAAGGGTGTAAGCAAGTTTGAAACAAAAGAAGGGGTATATGAGTTCCTTTACAGCAGAGATATTGATTCGATTATAAAATGGCTGTCTGAAAGGCATACAGACAATTTGTGGATAGAGGAACCTTCACTTGAAGAAGTATTTATGCATTACTATGAGAAGGAGGGGATTGAGTTATGATTTTATTTTTAAGGGAATTGAAAAGAAACAGGAAAACTTTTATTATATGGACGTCGTTAATAATTCTTTATAATATATTGGTTATTGCTTTTTTCCCGGTTCTTGCTGATAAAGGCAAAGCAATGGACACTATGTTAAAAGATATGAAAGGTGCACTTGATTTCTTTGGAATGGGCTTTATGGATTTTTCCAATGTATTAAGCCTTTTTGGTGCTTATTCATTTGTATACCTTTCAATGATGGGCGGAGTATATGCAATGATACTTGGTTCGGGTATATTGTCCAGAGAAGAAGGAGAGAAAACAATTGAATTCCTTATGTCCAAACCTATAAAACGAAGCAGTATTGTTACCTCAAAGCTTGCAGCCACATTTTTTAATATTGTTTTGCTTAGTGTTTTATATACAGGGACCAGTTTAATAATGATGACCTTGCTGACCAAACAATCGTTTAACTATGGTGCATTGATAAGTTTGATGCTTGCTGCATTCCTGATATTCATTCTTTTTGCTGCTTTAGGTATATTCCTTTCAACTTTTATATCAAGATCCAAATCGATAGTCTCAATTTCTATAGGAATAGTACTTGGAACATATATAATAGGAGGCCTTTCAGCAATTGCAAAAGAGGCAGATTTTCTTAAATATTTTTCACCATTTAAATATATGGATACTAAATATATAATGGATAACGGAAGAATTAACTACGTTTATGGAGGGCTGTTCCTTGTGGTGATTGCGGTTTGTATCGGAGGAGCGTACTATTTCTATAATAAGAAGGATATTAAGGTTTAAGTATATTTGTAGCTAGGATGAAAGGGAGCGGTTATTTGTACAAAAGTTTTGAAAACCTGCCCGAAGATAAAAAAGGAAAAATCATTTCAGTCTGTATGGAGGAATTTGTTAAGCATGGCTATAAGCAGGCTTCAACCAATACAATGGTTGAAAAGGCAGGTATCTCAAAAGGTATACTTTATCACTACTTTGGTAATAAAAAAAATCTATACCTTTACCTAGTTGATAAATCGATGGAATACTATCTAAGTGAATTGGAAGAGTTTTACGGACAGGATATTCCTGACATTTTTGAAAGGCTTCTTAAATTTGCTCTTGCCAAGCTAAAGCTCATAGAGAAAGATTTGATTATGTATGAGTTCACGGCTAAAGCTTTTATGGATATACCGGAGGAACTGTCAAAAGAATTAAAGTATAGGTATGACAAAATATACTTGGAAGAAATGCCGAAGGTTTTCGCCAATGTAGATACAAGTAAGCTAAAGATGGATGTTGATGTTAACAAGCTTATAGAAACAATCCTGTTTTGTCTTGAAGGGCTTAACGCAAAATATATAAAGCTTTTAAAGGATAAAATAATTTCATATTCTGATATGAATTACAAAATTCTTGAGGAATGTATGAGCTATCTCGATATTATCAAGTATGGTGCTTATGAAAGCTGATTTTACGTTATTTCAATAAGTGCCATAGTTATATCGTCTTCTATGCCCGAGAGATCCTGCCCAAGGAATTCGCGGGCATTTTCTGCTATCGTTTCAAGAGTTTCCTTTGTCTCTTTGCTTTCAGTAAGAAGTATTTTGAAAAGTCTTTCCTCACCATATTGTTCATTTTGTTTGTTTTTCAATTCGATTATTCCGTCGGTACAGAAGAATATCCTGTCTCCCTTTGTTAAAGACTGTGTAAAGTCCTTGTACTCAGGGTTTTCAAGCCAATTGCTGATGGGTATTCCGGCTGCCATGAGTATTTCTGTTTTATCTTTATTAAACAGTAATGGAGAAGCATTATGACCGGCATTAGTATATGTCATAATATTGCTTTTGTGGTCTATTATTGCATAAAAGATTGTTATATAAAGACTTGGATTGAATCCATAGTTGTTAAATTTAGTGTATAACTCAGTTAGTGCCTGGGATGGAGAAAGAATATTCTTTGATATTGACGATCTCAAAAATACCGTCAGCATTGATGCTGAAACGCCATGTCCAGAAACGTCCGCGATATAAACGCCGGTATGATCATCATCGATACTGTAAATATCTATAAAATCTCCTCCGAGGTTTTCACAGGGTTTGTAAAAGTAAGCAGCTTCCATTCTATCATCTGGTAAGTTCTTGGGTAACAGGCTGGCTTGGAGCTTTCTTGCTACTTTAAGATCGTTCTGGAGTATACGGTTCTGGTTTACTAGTTTATTTTGCATTTCTATTGATTCGGTAATATCCCTTAAAACCTCTACCACAGCAAAAATATTACCTTCATGGTCCCTGAGGGGCGAACTCATTATTGAGAAATGCTTTCCAGCGATAATTTCTTCCTTCTGATAGGGTTTCCCTGCTAAAAAGGTCTGATGAGAGATACAGTTTATACACTTTTCATTTCTGCCGAGTATGCTGAAACACTTTTTGCCTTTGGGGTTAAATCCAATTCCTTCGCACATTGCTTTATTAGCATACAGAATGTTATCATCCATATCCATAACTCTTACCCAGTCGTACATACCGTTCATAATATCTTCAATAAACCTGCTGCTGCCGGCATCTATCTCTTTTTTAATGAGGTTGTTGGATATCATAAATTTAGCCCCTTGGAAAATAAAATTGTTTATACATTGATGATATATAAGTTGAATAAAAATTTCAAGAGACATAATACCTCTGATGCTGGTTATGATGAATGAATATTATCATAAATAATATGGGCGGGTAATAATAAAGCAGTAATAAAAGGGTGTGGGAGGGCAATAATATATTAATGTACTAAAATGAATCAGGAGAAATTCAATGTTATTTAAAACATCGTCAAGGCAGCAGTATATAAACATAACGAGCCCTTTTGTATTTAAAGACTTTACAGATATGCTTTATAAACTAATAAAAGATGGAATGGTAAACGGATATAAATCCTTGGTATTCCTTTGTATAGGCACTGACAGATCTACGGGAGACAGCCTTGGGCCGCTTGTGGGTTACAAGATAAGCAGTATAAGGTATAGGAACGTATATATACATGGAACCCTTGAAGAGCCTGTTCATGCCAAAAACCTTGACACAGTGATAAAAAATATTTCAACTCTGTATGACAAACCTTTTATTGTAGCAATTGATGCATGTCTTGGGAAAACTGAACATGTTGGTTATTTAAATATTGGCCAGGGTTCCATTGCCCCGGGTTCGGGTGTCAATAAAACACTGCCTCCAGTAGGAGACATGTATATTACCGGTATAGTTAACTTTGGAGGCCTTATGGATTTCCTGATACTGCAGAATACAAGACTGAGTCTTGTCATGAAGATGGCGGATACCATATCGACCGGTATCAAGTATGTGTTGTGGAGACTTTCCACCAGCCCTGAAATAAATAATTATGTTTGTCTTGCCTCTGAATGAGGTTGTATTTAAAAAAGACTTTTCTTTATTATCAGACTTTTTTAATAATTCCGACTATAATATAATATATGACAAAAAGCTGCCACTTTATAGGAGGAGTATTTATGAGAAATAAGGGAGGCCTTTTAATAGGTTTTATTCTAATTATATTTGGAGTTCTGTTTTTACTATCCAATCTGAACTTATTTAGTTTTTCATTCAGTATAGGTAAACTTATTGGATATTTCTGGTCGACGTTATTCCTTATAATACCTGCAATTGCAATGCATTCGATTTTTTTCTCGGGCAAATCCAAAGGTCCTGGGATACTGGTGCCGGCAGGAATACTTCTGATAATAGGTATTGTATGTCAGCTTTCAATGATGTTTAGCTTATGGAACCTGCTTTGGCCAGGTTATATATTTTCTGTAGCCTTTGGACTTTTTGAACTGTATATTTTCGGAGGAAAACACAGGGGCTTGCTTATTCCTATCACAATACTTACAGGGCTTTCACTTATATTTTTCCTTGAAACTTCTATGAGCAGCGTATTTGGAGGACAAGCAAGACATATATTTGTACCGGTTTTGATTGTTGTAATCGGTCTGGTAATAATTTTTGGCGGAAAAAGGAGAAATGTGTCTTAGTTTTGTAAAAATTAAAGACTATTAAAAATATATTAATGAATTAAAGTATAAAAATATTGTTTCAAACATAAAATCAGGTGGTAATATAATAAAAAATAAATGAAATGGAGTGGATTTAACATGGATAAATATGTTTGTACTGCTTGTGGTTATATTTACGATCCTGAACAGGGAGATCCTGATTCTGGTATAGCACCTGGAACATCATTTGAAGATATTCCTGAAGATTGGGTTTGTCCAATATGCGGAGTAGGTAAGGACATGTTTGAAAAAGCATAAGTAATAGACTACAATGTACGAATAACGTGTACAATTTACAATGTACAGTTTACAGTTTACAGTTAAAAGCAAAAGACTTTATTGAAATATTAGGCTATGTTTTAATATAGTGTTGATATTATAACAATTTTTAAGGGAAGTTATTATACTTCCCTTAATGCACATTTTAAAAAAATTGCAAACTCTTCATATAAGGTATATATTCATTTTATTCAATAGGCAAATTATGCTGTTTTAAGAAAGATAGTTTATCCCAGTAGCCTCTTTGAAATAAAATTTTATTATTTACTATTTGAAAAAAACCGCAACCTCTCAAACCTAATGGGTCACGCCACTCTAAAATTGCCCATTGCCCATCTTCAAAAATGTTTTCAACGATACAAACCATTTTTGCGTTAGAAAAATCTTGTTCAAACATTTTCTTTATAGCCTCTTTCCCGATAACTGGCTCATTGGCAACCTGATGATTTATTGCATTATCATCATATAATTCTGAAATAATTTCTACATCTGCATTATTAAATGCATCAACCCATTGGCAAAGTATTTCTTTTGGCTTCATATAATTTACCTCCTCGATATGTAATAATCTTTGTTTTAATTTGCAATATAAAACAAATATCTAATTGTATTAATATATTCTATTTTTACAATTAATTTCAAGACACTGTAGATATTAAACATATACAGGTTCTCGGTCTTTAAAATCTATTACTCTTGTATAAGCATGAGATATATTGCATTGAACCATGAAATTCTTCACTTTAACCGCTTCTTTATCATTTTCAAATAATTCAAGCCATTTGAACCAATACATATAATTGCTTATATATTTGGTTGCAACTCCATTAAACCTATTCATCCACTTTTTTAACTTACTGTGAACAGCATTTATATGTTGGATATGGTATATACCTTCTTTATGTTTTCCTCTTTTTATACGCTTATGGTCTAATGAGAAATCATGAGCAAATTGAACATAACTCTTATGACTATCAGTACAAAGAATAGAATTATCCCCTATACGACCATCATATAGCCTCTCCAATCTCTGATGTGTCATTCTGCCTTTACATAGTAGTTCCATAATTAAATTACCCTGTCTATCAACGGCAGTAGCAATACATACTTGTTCGTTAGAGATTCCTCTCTTTTTAACTTCTTTACCTCTCTTACGAGATTAGCTTGGCATTTTAGAAGGTCTTGTTCCTTTAAAACTTTCAGTAAAAACACCTCATCAGCCTCAATTACCCCTTCAACAGAACCTATGCCAAAAAATGACCTGATACAATCAAGTATTTTATGTCTCCAAAAGAAACTTGTTGCAATATTTATCTCTACAATTTTGGCACTCTTTCTAATAGAATAACCTGCAATCATACATTTAGCATATTTAAGCCATTTATCTAATGATTTTCTGCTTTTATAAGTAGCAGAATTTGTGAAGTCGGTAAAAGTCTTATTACAACATTTGCAAATATACCGTTGTTTACCTTTATACTTTCCGTTTCTTGATACAGTTTCAGCACTACAATGTGGGCAGACTTTTCCCTTGGCAAATCTAAACTCCTTGACTTCTTGTGTCACTTGACCTACTTGTGAACCTAATACGAGCATTTCTTCTAAATAAGAAAGCAACTGCTCTTGTTGATATACTGATAGTTTTTGAATATCTGAAATCAAAGATTTAATATTTTCCATAATGTGACCTCCAAACCTATATATTCCTTTCTTATAGAATATTATCAAAAACATATTAATTTCAACATTTACTTAAAACATAGCCAAATATTAAAAAATAATCCTGCTGAGTTTAGCAGGATTTAATTTTTATGCTGTTTTTTGCAGTTCGATCATACTTAAGTCAACCCATTTGACATAGCCGACATCGATATAAAGCAGTGCTTCATTTTCGTTTGTAATAAGCACAACTGCGATGTGATTAAGGTATTTTACCTTTTCGCCTATACATAACATAAAATCAGCTCCAATCCGTTGGAATAATTTCTATCCTTGTATTATAAATATCGTCATATTAAGTATTTACTTTAGGCCTTTTTGCAGGTATGCCTGTTAACAAAGAGACTGGTTTTGCAGGATTATAAAGCTCAAAAATTAAAATGCTATTTGAACATATATTTACTAAAAAACTAGAATGCAATAAAACCTAGCAATTTAAGCTATTACCCTTTTCTGTTTAAAGGTGATTCAAAACTAAAATGCAAGTTGAAATATTACTGCTTGCATTATTGATTAAATGCCTATTGCATATTAACATATATGTGTTATAATAAAACATAATATGATTTTTATAATATATTCGGTGTTGGGCATAACTAAATGTGATTTGACTGGACAAAGGCGTTCATGATGGAATAATAAATTCCGGTGAACGCTATATTATATTTCTGACCTGAAAATTGTTTAAAGTAAGGAGTGTTATATTATGTCAGGGTATTCTAAACAAGATATTATAGGTATTGCAAAGGAACAAGGCGTTAAATTCATACGTCTGCAGTTTACCGATATTTTCGGTATTTTGAAAAATGTTGCAATTACCATAGATCAGCTTGAGAAAGCAATGGACAATAAGTGTATGTTTGATGGTTCTTCAATAGAAGGTTTTGTTAGAATTGAGGAATCGGATATGTACTTAAGACCTGATCCGAGCACATTTGTTATTTTCCCATGGAGACCGCAGACAGGTAAGGTTGCAAGACTTATTTGCGATGTTTATAATCCTGATGGAACACCCTTTGCCGGAGATCCCAGATTTGCCCTTAAGCGTGCTATGCAAAAGGCTAAGGATATGGGATATGATACTTTTAATGTTGGCCCTGAATGTGAATTTTTCCTCTTCCTGAACGATAACGAAGGTAACCCTACAACTAAAACCCATGATAATGGCGGTTACTTTGATTTGGGTCCCGTTGATTTAGGCGAAAATGCAAGAAGAGATATGTGTCTTATGCTTGAGGAGATGGGTTTTGAGATTGAAGCATCACATCACGAGGTAGCACCTGGACAACATGAAATTGATTTTAAGTATGATGAAGCGTTGAAGGCTGCTGATGCAATATTAACCTTTAAGCTGGTTGTAAAAACAATTGCTCAAAGGCATGGACTTCATGCAACCTTTATGCCAAAGCCTTTATACGGTATTAACGGTTCAGGTATGCACACCAATGTATCGTTGTTTAAAGAGGGCAAAAATGCTTTTTATGATGAGAAGGATCCGGTTCAGCTAAGCCAGGAAGCATACTGGTTTATAGGTGGTTTAATGAAACATATTAAATCTATAGCAGCGCTTACAAATCCTATCGTGAATTCATATAAAAGACTTGTACCGGGTTATGAAGCACCGGTTTACATTGCCTGGTCAGCAAGAAACCGAAGTCCTCTTATCAGAATACCTGCAGCAAGAGGCATGTCAACAAGAATAGAACTGAGATGTCCGGACCCATCATGTAATCCTTATCTTGCACTTGCAGCGATACTTACCGCGGGTCTTGATGGAATTGCAAATAAGATTGAACCGCCGGAATCAACCGATACCAATATTTTTGAAATGAATGAATTACAGAGGAAAGAGGCTGGAATAGATTCACTTCCAGGCAGTCTTAAGCATGCGATAGATGAACTTTCTAAGAGTGAACTTGTAAAGGAAGTTCTTGGAGTCCACATTTTTGATAAATATATAGAAGCAAAGAATAACGAATGGGACAGCTACAGAACAAAGATCAGTCAATGGGAAGTAGATGAGTATTTAAACAAGTATTAATTTTAACAATTAGAATAAGATATACAAATGTAGCCAAAGATGGTTATATGCTTTATTATAAAGAGGCAAAGTTTAAGCCGAACCTTATGGTTTGGCTTTGTCCTTTTTTTGAATACTATTATATATATTGAGGTGTTTTCATGGAATCTGTGAGGATACTTGTAGCCATGGGAAATGATGCAACAGCCATAAAAATGAAAATGATATTGTCTGAAAGCGGATATACAGTAGTTGATGTAGCAAAAGAGGGCAATGAATGTTTAAGAAAGCTGCGGACCTTGAGGCCTGATTTGGCTGTTTTAGACTATTCTCTTCCTATGCTTAACGGTTACGAGGTGTCAAAGGTTGCTGTTGAAGATGGAATCTGTGATGTAATGCTTGTAATTGGCGAAGCACAGAAAAATGATATAAACATTATTGAAGGAGTAGGTTCTTTTGTTTGTATGGCAAAGCCTTTGAATAGAATGAATCTGATTAATACCATTGATCTTATGGTAAAAAACAGACGAAGAATCAAGGCTCTTGAAGATGAGATAAAGGATTTGAGAGAAAACCTTGATACCAGAAAAGAGGTTGAAAGAGCAAAGGGAATACTCATGAAAAATCTTAATCTTACAGAACCTGAGGCGTTCAAGAGAATTCAGAAGCAAAGTATGGACCGCGGAATACCTATGAAGGAAATAGCAAAGGCAATAATTCTGGCATATGATATTTAGACAGAATTATTTTAGGGGGACGCATGGCAAAACCATTAATTGGGGTTACTCCTTGTTATGATTATGACAATAGAACAACATATATAAAGTATGGCTACTGTGAAGGTCTGAACGAAGCAGGAGCTGTTTCTTTTCTTATACCGGCTGTGACGAATGAACTAATTCTTGATGAGATTTTTGAAAGTTTAGATGGATTGCTGTTATCTGGCGGACCTGATATAGATGCAAGATTGTATAATGAAGAGAATCTTCCTTTTAATGATTGTATCAGTCCATTACGAGATAATCTTGAGTTGTACCTGGCAAAGAAGGCACTTGAGTCAGGAAAACCGGTTTTAGGTATATGCAGAGGCATACAGATAATGAATGTTGCAGCTGGTGGAACTCTTTATCAGGACATAGGTTCCCAAATAACCTCAAGCACTGTTCTAAAGCATTCTCAGCAGGCACCAAAGTGGCATCCCACACACGATATCAGGGTAAGTCAAGGTTCAAAGGTATGGAAGGTATTTAAGAAACCGGTCATATCTGTTAATACTTTTCACCATCAGGCTATAAAGGATGTCGCAGCATGGTTTGTTGTAACATCAACTACCTCGGATGGGGTTATAGAATCAATAGAACATACCGAGCACCCTTTTGCTGTTGGAATCCAGTGGCATCCTGAACTCATGTGGGAGACATCTCCCGAGCAGCTAAATCTGTTCAAACTCTTTGTTGATAGCTGCAGATAGTATCATTCCTCTTTCACAATCGCATAAATACAGCTGTCCTCTATAATATCATTTTTTACAACACTGTTTTTTAGAATTCCTTCCAGCTTGAAACCCGCCTTTTCTAGGGCCTTCCTGGAGCCTGTGTTTCTTGCAAACGGCTCGGCATATATTCTTACAATATTGAAATTCTTAAAAGCATATTCAACAATTTTTTTTATTGCTTCTGTCATTATACCTTTTCCCCAGTATTCCTCGGCAATATAATAGCCAAATTCTGCACTTTTTCTATACACATCGTCTTTGGGGAAAAAGGCAATACTTCCTGCTACCTTTCCATCAATCTCTATAGCAAACATTGTAGTGCTGTCTTTAGCCGCAGATATGAATTCTTCAGCATTTTTAAGAGAATATGGATGGGGAAACCCATCTCTCAAATTATCGTAGATTTTTTTATTGTTAGCTATTTCGGCAAGCCTTGGAGCATCTGAATCCTGCCACTGTCTTAATGTAAATTTTTCTGTACTTATCAATTTACCTCTCCTCCTTTTGAAAACATAATATGTAATAGTTCTACAATCTCAACCAAGTCGGGATAAAGAAACGGAATACTGCCCTCAGAAAAAAAGTAATTTAAAAAATCATATCATAATTATACAAAAATGAAATACTTTCGCTAAATCCTGGATATATAAATCTTATTGGATAATGCTCAGAAATATGGTAACATTTTTTTATTGTATATAGTTCGGAGGGGTTTGTTATATGGATACTGTCCTTAAGTATATAAATGATTTTTTTCAAAGTAAGTCCGATGCACTTGGAAAACTGATCGCAACCATATTAATTATTGCTATAGCTTTTATTGTTGTAAAAATAGGGAAGTTTCTTATTAAAAAGTTTTTTGAAAAGAGAAAGAAAATAAAGTATATAGCAAACAACAAAAAACTGGATACAATGTCAAGCCTTATAATCAGCATTTTCAAGTATACTGTCTATATAATTGCTGTTGTGACAATTTGCAGTGAAGTTTTCCAGCTCAAATCAATTCTGGCAGCTGCCGGAATTGGAGGCGTTGCCATAGGCTTTGGTGCTCAGAGCCTTATTAAAGATATTATTTCAGGATTTTTTATTGTTTTTGAAAACCAGTATTCTGTAGGTGATCTTATTACGGTTGATTCAATGACGGGTGTTGTTGAAGAAATGGAGTTAAGACTTACAAAGCTTCGTAATGCTAATGGAGACCTTCACATGATACCTAATGGAGAAATTAAAAAGATGACAAATCACACAAGGGGCTCTAAACTGGCAATTATAGACATACATTTGCCTTATAACACTGATGTTGAAAAAGCTATAGAAATAGCTAACAATATATGCTTGAGAGTACGCGAAGAGTTTGATACTATCATAGAAAAACCATCAGTTTTAGGAATCACTGAGATGAACAAGGATGGAATCAATCTCAGGATAACTGCAAAGACGAAGCCCAATGAGCAGGGACCAATTGAAAGAAGAATAAGATACCTGCTATCAACTGAATATAGAGAAAATAATGTTATAAAAGCTTAGCGTGCCGCTAGTATAATTAATTAAGCATGTTGGGTTAATGGAGGATCTTTATGGCTGACAGATTTTCTGTAGGAGATATAGTGGAACTTAAAAAAGAACACCCTTGCGGAAGCAAGCAATGGGAAGTAACAAGGACGGGGGCCGACTTCCGTATCAGATGTGTTGGCTGTGATCATCAGGTTATGCTTCCAAGGCCCAAATTTGAAAAGAGTGTTAAGAAGATTATTAAGTCGGTTCTGAATGAAAATGATAATTAAGAAATAACTTGAAAATGTATAATATGAAAGATAATCTGGCTAAAATCTTATTAAAGAAAGTTTCATATAATTTTTAGCCGGAGGAACATTAATGGAAACATTCAATGGCAGTGATGAATTTGAAAAAGTAATGAAAGAGTACCTGAAACAAGGCAAGGAAAAGCTTGAAAAGGATTTAACAGGTACGCGTGAAGCTATAAAACTTATTGCAGTTGATAAGACCCGTGATTTTGTGAATATAGTGGATAAGGGATTTGAGAAGGAAGAGCGTGACTTTTTGGTTTTACAGATAATGTCCTGCATGTACCAGTCTTTTTGTTATGGCTATGGCATAGGAAAAATGGAGGGACGGACAAGTAATAGGGTCTTTCTATGATAAAACCGGCTATTGGACAGTAATTATATATCAAAAATCATGCATTTTTTTTTATAGAGGATAATCAAAAACGTGTTGACATTATATTAAGTGGTTGGTAAAATTAATTCAATTATACGGAAGTAATAAAACACAATACTGATAACTGTACTAATATAATAAAGGCTGCGAAGGAATAAAAATGCGTGTAGAAGCCTCAAGAGAGCCGGTGGTTGGTGCGAACCGGTGCAGAAACAGCATATATAGCTCATTCCTGAGCCCCGTTGGTGAATCATAGTAAGCAGCGGCGTTGGACTACGTTATAGCCCGGATAAGGTAAGTTACTTATTCAGAGAATATGCTATATTAGCATATTAAAACAGGGTGGTACCGCGTAGGTCTATTTATCCCTTCGTCCCTGCATTAATGCTGCAGGAATGAAGGGATTTTCATATATTTAGGAGCGTGTATATTATGAAGCTTACAGGAGCTAAAGCAATAATAAAGGCACTTGAAATGGAAAACGTAAGCGTTATTTTCGGTTATCCGGGAGCCGCTATATGTCCTTTTTACGATGCACTCCTGGATTCCCAAATAAAACATATACTAACAAGGCATGAACAGGGAGCTGCACATGCGGCTAGCGGTTATTCGCGTACAACAGGTAAAACCGGTGTGTGTGTTGCAACATCAGGCCCCGGTGCCACAAACCTTATAACAGGCATTGCAACCGCATACATGGACTCAATTCCAATGATAGCCATAACAGGCCAGGTGCCTACCGAGCACATTGGAAAGGATGTTTTCCAGGAAGCGGATATTACAGGAGCTACAGCACCGTTTTGTAAAAACAATTACCTGGTTAAGGATGCATCAAGCCTTCCCAGAATTATTAAGGAAGCTTTTCATATAGCGTCTACAGGACGTCCAGGCCCGGTTCTTATTGATATACCCATAGATATACAAAATACCGAGATTGATTTTGAATATCCTGAAATGATAGATATCAAAGGTTATAAGCCAACCTATAAAGGGCATCCGGTACAGATCAGGCGAGTTGTGGAAGCTATTGAAAAGGCAGAGGCACCTCTTATATGTGCAGGCGGAGGTGTTATAAATGCCAATGCTTCGGAAGAATTATTGAGCTTTGCAGAGAAATACCGTATACCTGTGGTAAATACGCTTATGGGTATAGGTTCAATACCATTCGAGCATGAGCTTAACATGGGAATGCTTGGCTCCCATGGAGTATATACGGCAAATTATGCTGTTAACAATTCAGACCTTCTTATACTTTTAGGTGCCAGGGTTGGTGACAGGGCAATGGGTTCTGCTGTTCAAATAGCTAAAAAGGCATCAATAGTCCATATTGATATAGATCCTGCGGAAATAGGTAAAAACATACCTGCAATGATACCTGTTGTCGGTGATGTTAAAACTGTTCTTGAACAACTGAATGAAGCATCAAACAAGGGTAATACTGAAAACTGGTTAATGACCCTGGAGCAAAAGAAGGCACAACATCCTTTAAAGCATGAAACCCTTTCAAACAATCAATATGTAAGACCTCAATTTGTATTAAAGGAGCTTTCAAGGGCTTCAGCCGATAACACTATAGTAACTACCGAAGTAGGCCAGAATCAGATCTGGACAGCTAACCATTACAGAATTAATAAAGCCCGTACCTTTATATCGTCTGGCGGGTTGGGCACTATGGGTTATGGATTGCCTTCTGCTGTAGGTGCAAAGGTTGGAAATCCAGATAAAAGAGTTATAGTTATAGCAGGCGACGGGAGCTTTCAAATGTCAATGCAGGAACTAGGTACTATAAAGCAAAACAAGCTTGGCATTAAGATTGTTGTTTTCAATAACTCAAGGCTTGGAATGGTAAGGGAGCTTCAAAAGAGAAGCTACTGCGGAAGGTATTCGCAAGTATATCTTGACGAAAACCCTGACTTTGTGAAACTGGTATCTGCTTATGGCTTTAAAGGTGAAAGCATCCGTAAGAATTCAGAGGTAATACCTGCAATAAACAGGATGTTGGCGGATGATGAGACATATCTTCTGGAGTTTATAGTAAACCCTGAAGAATCTACTTTATAAATCGGTAATTCAATGCAAATAAACCTTATAAGGGGGAATTGATATGCCTAAGTACATACTTTCTGTATTAGTTGAAAACCACGCAGGTGTTCTTTCAAGAGTTTCCGGGCTTTTCAGCAGAAGGGGCTTTAATATTGACAGCCTTGCAGTAGGTATTACAGAGAATCCTGACATTTCCAGAATGACAATAGTTGTTAATGGTGATGAATATGTTGTAGAACAGGTTACAAAACAGCTTAATAAGCTTATCGATGTTATAAAAATAAAGCAGCTTGACAAAAACGAGTCAATAAGCAGGGAACTGGCACTTATAAAGGTCAGGGCGACTGCTGCCACAAGGCCTGAAATAATTCAAATAGTTGAAATATTCAGAGCAAAAATAGTTGATGTTTCCAAAAACACCCTTACTGTTGAAATATCAGGTGGTACGGACAAGGTTGCTGCTTTGCTTGATATGCTTGAGCAGTTTGGAATAAAGGAAATAGTAAGAACCGGAACAATCGCTATAGAGCGCGGTAACAAAGTATTGAAACCTAACAAAAACGAGGAGGAATAGTATTATGGCAAAAATGTATTATGACAGTGATTGTAATTTAAATCTTATAAAGGGTAAGACTGTTGCAGTTATTGGTTATGGAAGTCAGGGCCACGCGCATGCCCAGAATTTAATGGAAAGTGGAATTAATGTAGTTGTAGGTTTGACTCCTACATCTGAAAGAAGAGAACAGGTTGTAAGTGCTGGTTTAAAGGTACTTGATACAGCTGAAGCTGCAAAGGCTGCTGATATTATAATGATTCTTGTCCCAGATGAAAAACAGTCAATGATTTATGAAGAAAGTATCAAACCTAATCTTAAAGATGGCGATGTACTGATGTTTGCTCATGGTTTTAACATAAACTACAGCCAGATAGTACCACCGAAATTTGTTGATGTAATAATGGTCGCTCCCAAGGGACCAGGACATACTGTAAGAAGCCAGTATAAAGAAGGCAAAGGGGTTCCGTCCCTTATAGCCGTACACCAGGATGCTTCAGGAAAAGCAAAGGATTATGCACTTGCATATGCTGCTGGAATTGGAGCAGGCAGAGCTGGAATTCTTGAAACTACCTTCAGAGAAGAAACAGAGACTGATCTTTTCGGTGAACAGGCAGTTCTTTGCGGTGGTGTAACCGAGTTGATGAAAGCCGGCTTTGAAACACTTGTAAATGCGGGATATCAGCCTGAAAGTGCTTACTTTGAATGTGTTCACGAGATGAAACTTATAGTTGACCTTATAAACCAGGGCGGTTTCGCGAATATGAGATACTCAATAAGTGATACTGCAGAGTTTGGTGACTATGTAACAGGCAAAAGAATAATTACTCAAGAGACTAGAAATGAAATGAAAAAAGTACTCCAGGAAATTCAGGACGGAACTTTTGCAACTAAATGGATTTCTGAGAATAAAGCCGGAGGAAGGGCTCATTTCCTTGGTATGAGAAGGCTTGAATCGGAACATCAGATAGAGAAGGTTGGAGCTGAGCTGAGAAAGATGATGAGCTGGCTCAAGAAATAATTAATTTTGTTTAAGCATTAGCATTTGAAGGGGAGGATGATTTTATGCCTGCAAAAATTAAAATATTCGATACTACATTAAGAGACGGGGAACAAACACCAGGGGTAAATCTTAATATACAGGAAAAGCTTGAGATAGCAAGGCAACTGCAGCGTCTTGGTGTTGATGTAATCGAGGCAGGCTTTGCCATCGCTTCTCCAGGGGATTTTGAAGCCATTAAGGCAATATCTCAGAATATAAAGGGTGTTACTATTGCAAGCTTGTGCAGAGCTGTTGAAAAGGACATAGACAGGGCGTGGGAAGCTGTTAAATTTGCTGAAATGCCACGCATTCATACCTTCATTGCAACTTCTGACATTCATATGAAGTATAAGCTGAAGATGACTGAGGATGAGGTATATGAAAGAGCTATTGCGATGGTCAAATATGCAAAAAACTACTGTGAAAACGTTGAGTTTTCCGCAGAAGATGCTACAAGAAGCAATCCCGAGTTCCTTTATAAAATAGTTGAGGGTACTATTGCTGCCGGAGCAACAGTAGTCAATATACCCGACACAGTTGGCTACACAACTCCTGCGGAGTTTGGAAAACTGATATATAATATAAGAAGCAATGTAAAGAATATTGATAAAGCTGAAATCAGTGTCCACTGTCATAATGACCTTGGATTGGCCGTTTCAAACAGTCTTGCGGCGATTATTAATGGTGCGATTCAGGTGGAATGCACAATAAACGGTCTCGGAGAGAGAGCTGGAAATGCTGCACTTGAAGAAATCATAATGGGACTTGAAACCAGGCAGGATTTCTATAACATAGGACACAATATAGATACAAAGCAAATATATAGAACAAGCAAGCTTATTACAAACTATACGGGTGTTGTTGTACAGCCTAATAAGGCTATTGTAGGGTCTAATGCATTTGCACATGAGTCAGGCATTCACCAGCATGGAGTACTTTCAGAAAAAAGTACCTATGAGATAATGACACCCGAGTCTATTGGGCTTACACAGAATAGAATGATACTTGGCAAACTTTCAGGTAAGCATGCATTTGAGGAAAGATTAAAGGAGCTGGGATATTCCCTCTCTCAGGATGAAATTGCAAAAGCTTTTGAGAAATTCAAACAGCTTGCCGATAAGAAAAAGGAAGTTACCGACAGGGATATTGAAGCACTTGCAGGAGAAAATGTACTTGAAGTAGCTGAAATATATAATCTTGACAGCTTCCAGATAAACAGTGGTAATAAGACTATATCTACAGCGATGGTTTCTTTGATCAGAAATGGGAACGTAATAACCGAAGCGGCAACAGGTGATGGACCGGTTGATGCAGCATTCAACGCAATTGAACGTGCATCAGGTGTTAGCCTTGAACTTGAGGATTATGGCCTAAGAGCTGTTACTGAAGGTAAGGACGCACTTGGTGAAGTTACGGTTAAGGTGCTGCGTAATGATAATAGATTTATAGGCAGGGGAATAAGCACAGATATTATGGAAGCCAGTGTTAAGGCATATTTAAATGCTATTAACAGAGCTATAAGCGATCTGGGCGAAGTAATAATAAACAGGTAGTATATGTAAGGAATGTGAGGTGGTGCAGGAGATGAAAAGAATATTAATATATGATTCTACTTTAAGAGATGGTGCACAGGCTCAAGGTATTTCCTACACCGTTATGGATAAGCTTAAAATAGTTGAAAAGCTTGACAGACTGGGGGTAAGCTACATTGAAGCTGGAAACCCAGGCTCTAACCCAAAAGACCTTGAATTCTTTGAGAGAGCATCTAAAATTAATTTCAAGCATTCAAAGATTATTGCTTTTGGCAGTACCAGAAGAGTCGGAATTAACGTGGGGGATGACCCGTTTGTGAACTCCCTGCTTAAGGCTGATACTCCTGCAGTAGCAATATTTGGTAAAAGCTGGGATTTTCATGTTACTGACATTTTGAAAACTTCTCTTGAAGAAAATCTTAATATGATATATGATACAATTGCCTTTTTTAGAGAAAAGGGCAAAGAGGTTGTATTTGACGCAGAACATTTTTTTGACGGTTATAGGGCAAATCCGGAGTATGCAATGATGACACTGCAAAAAGCATATGAAGCAGGAGTTTCAAGTATTTGCCTTTGTGACACAAACGGAAGTACATTCCCGTTTGATATCTATGAAATTACAGGTCTTGTTGCAAAGAGATTTAATGTTGATATAGGAATACATTGCCATAATGATAATGGCACTGCAGTCGCAAACTCCATAATGGGTGTTCAGGCAGGTGCTGTACAGGTACAGGGTACGATTAACGGCTTTGGAGAACGATGTGGGAATGCTAACCTTTGTACAATAATTCCTAACCTGCAATTAAAGCTGGGCTATAGCTGTATACCTGATGAAAGTATGAAGCTGCTTACTCCTATTGCCAGAACAATAAGCGAGATTGCGAACATCGTAAACGATGAGAGGTCTCCTTATGTCGGAAGATTTGCTTTTGCTCACAAGGCCGGAATGCATGCAGATGCCGTTAACAAAAACAGCGATGCATATGAGCATATAGATCCTTCTGTGGTAGGGAATGAAAGAAAGTTTTTGATGTCGGAGGTCGCAGGCAGAAGTGCTGTACTGCATCTGATAAATGATGTTGATCAAAGTATTAAAAAGGATTCACCTGAAACTGCAGTAATTCTCGATAAGCTTAAAGAGCTTGAGCATGAAGGCTATCAATATGAAGGTGCTGAAAGTTCATTTGAACTGGTAATAAGAAAGATTCTTGGTAAATATAAGCCTTTCTTTGATTTGCGGGAGTTTAAGGTAATTGTAAACGAACCTTCGGTAGACAGCGTAAATTCATCTGCAATGGTTAAAATAAAGGTTGATGGAGAAGATGAAATTTCAGCGGCTGAGGGAGACGGTCCTGTCAACGCACTTGATAAAGCCATCAGAAGAGCACTTGAAAGGTTTTACCCTAATATTAAGGAAATGAAACTTACTGACTACAAGGTTAGGGTATTGGATTCAAAGTCTGCTACCGCAGCTCAGGTTAGGGTTCTTATAGAGTCTACAGACAGTGACCAGACATGGACTACCATTGGCGTATCAACTGACATTATTGATGCCAGCTGGAAGGCCTTGGTGGATTCAATAGAATATAAACTAATCAAGGATGCGCATCAGTAACCTTTTTGGGAGAAAAACATTGGAGCTTGTTTGTAAAATAATTAAAGACAGAAAAATATTAAAAGAAGTTAAGGTTACAAAAAGCGAAGATATGCTATTCAGGGATGCACTTGAAGAAAGTCTTATTGATGGCTGCAGGCTGCTGGACATACAGGTCCCTGTGTGGCTTAAGAAAAATACAACAGAACTGGCATTGTACCGATTTACTTTTTTCTCTAATGAACAATTCCTTGAGGAAGTAAAGTTTGACAGGTTTGAAATAAGACTTGTGTGATTAAAAACTATTTATCGTCTATATAACATTCACCTCTCATATTATTATAGGGAGGTGAATATCTTTGAGGGCCAGATTATTCCTTACTATAACAATAATATCCCTTTTGATACTCGGTGCTGCACAAGCCTGTGCAGATTTTATAGAAGAAAGAAATTTTGCAGTAAAGAATACTATAACATCAAATAAGACTCAGTATTCTATTCTTATTGAGGTTGAAGACAACATTCTATATCTGCTGCAAGACGGTAAATGTATTAAGACTTATCCTGTCGCATCCGGGAGATCCGGGCACCCATCACCTATCGGCTATTGGAAGATAATTGACAAGAGTGACTGGGGCGAAGGCTTCGGCGGAAGATGGATGGGGCTTAATGTACCCTGGGGTACGTATGGTATTCATGGTACATCAAAGGAGAATACAATAGGGTCACCCGCAAGTGCAGGCTGCATACGAATGTACAATGATGATGTGGCAAAGCTTTATGACATAGTGCCAGTCGGAACACCCGTTACAATAGTGAACGGAAGATTCGGTCCTTTCGGACAGGGCTTTTCCACCATTTACCCTGGTGACAGAGGAGCCGATGTAATGGAAATACAGCGAAGGCTTAAGGACCTTGGGTATTATGAAGGTGTTCAGGATGGAATATATGAGGATGACTTGAAAAAGGCAGTCCACAGATTCCAGAAGGACCATAAATTAAAGGTAAAAAATGAAATAACAAAGGAAGACTGGACTGCAATGGGTTTCAGGGAGTTTGAGTGAGTTACATATTCAACGAATTTATATAATCCACAAGCTGTACGCCTCCTGATATGTTAACTCCTATCATAATTAGCAGGTAAACACATGTAAGACCAAATACAACCTTTTTACCCATCGGTGAGGTTGTATTTTTTATTAGATAACCTATTATAAGAATCTGGGCAAAGGAATGATGCAGTGAATAAAGGAAGGCTTCCTTAAGCCCGTATTGTATCCCAACGTGGAGCAGTATGTTAAATATCAATATCGCCAAGGGTGCAAGCAAAAGCTTGTCCTTCAGCTTTATTCCCTTAACACTGGCAGCCGCAATTCCAGCGATCCATATGCACATTGCCGCAATAATCAGTACATTGGCACTTGGTACAAATGAGATTGCCTTTCCCTGGAGCTGCCCGAAAGGTGACTGATTAACGGTATCTAAATAAAAATAGGCTGAACCGAAAATTGAATAGAAACCTCTTTTCGCTGCAGATAGAAGTGCATAATGGTCAGAAAAATTCTCAGGGCTTCCTATAAACACTTTAAAAAAGTGAGGGAAAAATACTCCCCTTATAGGAAGAAGCAGAATAATGCCAGCAAGGCCGGCACCTGATATAAGCATAAGTTTTATCCTGTTTATAAAGCTTTTGTTTATAAAGAAAGCAATAATTACCCATATTGCAAAGTTTGTTATAGTGATGCCGCCAGCCAGTATTCCAAGTATAATTAGACTTTTAGGCTTATTATTCAATGCACACCAAAGCGAAGCAATCAATATTGTGCCGCTTAATATGTAGCTTTCCACAATAAAGGTATAAAGAAGGACTGCTGATGAAAATGCATAAATTATTACAAGCAAATTTACCTTAATTATTGGGAGTTTTAGGTTTTCCCTCAGTAATTTGAAAAGGAACAAAAGGCCAAGAAAGCTGACCAAAAGCTGTCCTAGAACTATTATTAAATAATGTGACGGAACACTTAAATCACCGAAAAAAACATGTTCTATACTTGTTGCATAATGAGCAAATGCAATTAGGAGAGGATGTTTGACTATTCTGTCGGTATTGTCCAGTTCTATTGAGTAAATATGATTCACATAGTAGCTGTCATCCATTGAAAAAAACCGGTCATTATTTGTTCCGGGATTTATTTGATACGCTCCGCTGTTTATAAAAACAATCAAGCTTAATATGTAAACTCCAAGTATTATAGCAATAGTAATACCTGTAGAAATCTTTTCCGCTTTTTTCAAAACAATCTCCAATCGATGGTGTGATTTATTAAATTACCAAATTAAATTATATATTTTAGAAGTTTATTATTCAACAATACATTTTTCAAAAATGGAGTATGTGTATATTATTTCCTTAATGTAATATGTTCTAAATGATATTCATATAATTTCAAGTGCAGCAGTTGATGTAACAGCGGGGATTAGAAATTAAAGACGGAAAAGTGTTATATATTCTAGGAGGACTTTTTCAGTTTGTGGAGAATTATAATTATTAATGTATAAGTATACCTTAATGTAAAGTACTTTCCTGGTAAGGTACGTTGTACCTGAACATATCAATTTTCGAATGAAAGAAACTTATTAAAAGAAAATCAACAATGTTAAAAATATCAGAGGGGGGAAGTAATGAGTAACTATAGTTTTTGTGAACAATGCGGTAAGCCGCTTTCAGAGAACACTAAGTTCTGTCCTGAATGCGGCTGGAAGGTTCCGGCCGAAGCTTCGAATGTTGAAAACCCGGCAGTTCAAAAGCAGCCTGAACCGGTAGCTGCAGGTAATAGTACATCATATGCACCTAATAATTTTAATACTAATCAATACTCAAGTAATACTTATGCTGGGAACACTTATCAAGCAAATCAGCAATTCCAGCAAAATCAACAATTTCAAGGCAACCCTCAGTATCAGGGCGGCCAGCAGTTCCAAAACCAATTCCCGAATAATCAGCAACAATACCCTGGCATGCCTTATCCGGGAAATAACTATGTGCCTAATAATTATGCACCAAAACCCAAAAAAAGCTCTGCTCCAATAATTATTACAGTTGTAATTATTGCCTTATTGGCTATAGCCGCTGTATTATATTTTGTAGTACTTAAGCCTGGATCAGGTATAAAGGCGGAAGATCTTCAAGGCAGCTGGAAGGGGAACCTTACTATAACAGATATAAAAGGTGAAGAGGCATCGTCTGAAAATATGAACAAACCTGTTACAATGACCGGTGAGCTTGATATTTCTAGCAATGGAAAGGGTAATGCTACATTAACTATTGAATCGAGTGATGACAAGGGCACGGTAACCTATTCAGGCGGAGATATAAAGATAATAGTAACAGAGGGCGGCGGTACAATTACCTTTGATGGCTCTGTAGAAAAGAGCGGCGGACAATATGTTGCTTCAGGTAAATTTACCGGTACCATGGAAGAACTTAAAATAACCGGTACATGGAAGATGACCAAATCTGCTAATTGACATTAAATAATGCTCAACAAGATAATGGCTATTTAAATAAATTCATGAAAGGGGTATTTTTTGTATGGCGAAGTTTTGTACAAATTGCGGAAGACCGCTTCAAGAAGGGGAAGTTTGCGGTTGTCAGCAGAGCACTGGAAATGTTATGACTTCTCAACAACCCGAACCACAGCCTCAGTTTAACCAAGCGCCACAGTTTAACCAGACACCACAGTTTAACCAAGCTCAGCCTAATTATGGACAACAGCCTAATTATGGGCAGCAGCAGGGTTATGCACCACAGCCCAATTACGGCCAACCATATTACGGACAACAGCAGGGTTATGCTCCGCAGCAGCCGAGTCAGTTCGGAATTTTCCTTAAAAATGCGTTTGGTCTGATTCCAAAACTTTTCACTAAACCTGTAGAAACACTGAGAGAAGTTGGAGAAAAAGCAGATTATAAATCCGGTATCTTATTTTTAGGTATTCAGGTTGTTTTTGTTTCACTGTTTATTTGGCTCTATTACGATCACATGTTCCATGGGTATGGAAGTGTATCATTCACATTGTTCCTTAAAGGCTTACTGTTTATGATAGCACAGTCCGTAGTACTTTACGGGGCACTATTCGGAATGGGTAAAGCTTTCAAAGGAACGGGTTCATTTGTATCGTTCTTTAGTGTACTTGGTGTATCCTCTGTTTATACTACTTCTATATTTATTCTGGATATAATTTTAATGTTTGCATCAGATAACCTGGCTGTTGGTATTTATTCCTTTGCTGTTGCAATCAGTACACTCATATGCTATTTTGCTGTAAGGGATACTCTTAAAGTAAATGAAAATAACAGCTTCTTTGCAGTAGGCATTTCTTTCCTTGGATATTTAGCTATCCTTTATTTACTACTTATAAAAATTTTGGGTATTTAATTAGTAGTAACAAACAAAAGGGGTTGCCATGTAAATGGCGGCCTCTTTGCTTTATTCGGGGCTTTGTACGCATATTCGTATGATGTCCCACATTACTGAAAACAAGAAAATTCGATATTTGAAGGTCTTCTATAAAGGAGACCTTTTGTTTTAAATATATAAAATGTGGTATATTTATAAAAGTAGATTTAAACTGTATTAATGTGGAACTTTATATAATTTAAGATGTTTATGGAGGGTACATGGCCAATTTTGCATTTGTTTCTGATTTTGACGGAACTCTTACGGATAGGGACTTTTATCATATAGTAATAGATAAATATCTGAAAGATTGGGGAAGACAGTTCTATGATGACTGGAAAAGAACTAATAAAATAAATGTTGATTTCCTTAACAGAATCTTTGGGGCAATGGATAGAAGTGAAAGCGAAATTCATGAAGATATCTTAAACTTGCCTTTTGACAAGTTTGCCAAGGATTTTATCAATGAAGTTGGAGAAAGAGACGGTAAGTTTTTTATTCTCAGTGCGGGAACGTCATATTACATAGATATCCTTCTTGAGCACCTCAATATAAAAGGTGTAACTGTAATATCAATGAAGGGGATATATAAGGACAGAGGAATTGAAATAATACCTGATAAAAACGGCAGGTATTATTCTGATATATTTGGATTGGATAAAAAGAAGGTCATAGAAGAGCTTAAAAAGGAATACAAATGTGTTTTGTTCGCAGGCGACAGCGAGCCCGACCTTGCGGCGGCAAAAGAAGCGGATTTTGCTTTTGCCAAGGCTGAACTTGCACAACTTCTCAAAAAAGAGGGAGCTGACTTTATTCCATTTAGTAATTATTCTGAAATAAAAGATTTTATGGATAAGAAGGGGTGGCAGCTTGAAAGACTTTAGTCTGAAAAGCTTGCACATCTGCCTGTTTATTTATATAAATGGCAGGTGCAATTAAATAAATTTAACCCTATGTGCAAAAGATAACGCAAAATAAACAGATTAATGAATAATTAATTTTTGCGTTATGTTTCATTTATGTAATATTTGCAAATTATTTTGCAAATATATTGGTGGGACAATTCATTTGGCATACCGGGGACATGGAGGTTTAAATGAGAAACCAGGCGCATAAAATATCTATTCCAATCATACTCGAAGTGGGAGTAGATAAGATGGGCAATATCGGAAGATACATAAAGAAAGCCGGTATATCCAAATATGTTGTTTTTTTTGGAACAGGAATAAGAGAACTATTTGGAGATGTAGTACATAATTCGCTTACCGAAATAAAAGGTCTTAAACTTCTTGCACAATATGATTATGATGATAATGCTTTGGAAAACCTTATGTCCAAAGCTTTTTCCCTTCCTTCACAGACGGAGGCTATTATAGGGATAGGCGGAGGTAAGGTTCTTGATGTAGCAAAATACATTGCGTTTATAAATGACCTGCCTTTTATCAGTGTTCCGACTTCAACAGCCCATGATGGGTTTGCAAGCTCAGGCTGTTCTCTATATGTTAATGGAAGGCGGACATCTGTGCACGCAAGAATGCCTTATGGAATAATTGTCGATACGGGAGTAATTAAGAATTCGCCTGATAAATTCATATTCTCGGGAATCGGTGATATCATTTCAAAAATTACAGCTGTATATGACTGGCAGTTTGAAGAAAGCCATGGAAAGACTGTGGTGGATGATTTCGCTGTCATGATTGCAAAAAAGTCTGTAAACAGTATTGCCAGAATGTCTTTTAACAGCATTAAGGAAGATTTCTTCATAAAAGAACTTGTGGATTCACTTACAATGAGCGGTATTTCAATGGAGGTGGCCGGAAGCAGTGCTCCTGCAAGCGGAAGTGAGCATCTAATATCCCATTCTCTTGATAAGCTGCTTGAAAAGCCTTACTTGCATGGAATACAGGTAGGTATTGCAACATACATAATGAGCAGAGTTCAGGAGCACCGTTTTGAGAGGGTTAATAAGTTTCTTACACAGACCGGATTTTTTAATCATGTTGCAGATATCGGGCTTAAAGCAGCTGATCTTGAACAAGCTATTGAAACGGCTCCCGGTATAAAACCCAACAGATATACGTTTATTCATATTCCTGAATATCGTGAAAAGGCAAAAAAGCTGCTTTATGAGGACGAAGTTCTTAAAAAGATTTTAAAATAATATATTTTTATACATATTTTCTTTAAAATGAGAAATACTAACTGAAATTTTGTGTTTCAGGAGGTGGTTTCAATTTTTAAAAAGAAAATTATGCTTAAATTAACATACTTTTTATTGAGTACTATAGTTATTTCTTTTTTAAGTTTTAGCCTTTCTTCAACCACAGCGGCAGCTTCGGTTACCGAAATAATTGTTGATCCGGGCCATGGAGGGGTTGATGAGGGTACAGTATATGGAAGTTTGAAGGAGAAGGATATTACATTATCTATATCAAAAAAGCTTGTCGGATACCTTGATAGCTCAGGTTACAGAGGTATTCTGACAAGAAATAAGGATACGTCCCTTTATAAAACTTCCAGAGGTGGAACAGTTGAAAGAAAGGACCTTGAAGCACGTGTGGGAATCATTAATGACAGCAGAGCAAAATTGTTTGTCAGTATACATGTAAACAGCAACCCGGATTCTTCTGCAAATGGCTCCATTGTATATTACAACAATTCGGTTAAAGGTTCAAAGGAACTGGCCCAAAGCATACAAAAGTCTCTCAATACAGTAAAGGCAGGCAGCAGAGGAAGAACATCACACTCTTCTGAAACTGCAAATTACTATGTACTCAGGAATTCAGACGTTACAGGGGTTCTTGTAGAAACTGCATTCATATCTAACGCTACTGAGAGAAACCTTCTTAAAACCGAAAGCTTTAAAAGTGATATAGCAAAAGCAATTTCAAACGGTATTAAAAACTACTCACAGGCTTCTTCCACAGTAACTGCAAAAGCATATAACAAAAAAAGTGTACTGATTTCAACCAAAACCTTCAGCAGTCAGACCGATGCACTAAAATGGATTGCAGGGATTCCAGCGAATGGAGTTGTATATGACTCACATAGCAATGTTATCGGTGTCGTTCTGGAAGGCTGCAAAATAGACTTCAGAAACTCGTATATAATAGACACCGGAATAAAGACAAGTACTTTTGATTCCAAGGTTGCAGCAGTTCAGAAGCGGCTTGCGGCAATAGGTTTCAAGATAACTGCTCCCGGTGTTGTAGGAAGTAAAACAAGTGAAGTAGTGAGGACATTCCAGAAGAATGAAGGCCTTCCGCAGACTGGAGTTGTGGCTAAACTGACATATGAACGGTTGGTCAATACACAGTAAGATAAGTGCTAATCCATTTTCAAGCTATAAATTCTAAAAGGAGACCCATTGAGAGGGTCTTCTTTCCTTTACATGGGTAAATATTACTCCTAATATATCTTTATTACTATAAAAAATCTCAAATAATAGTTTAGTCTTGGGTAAAATCAATAGATGTTTTAAAAGGTAATATTTGTTAACTTATCTTATTAATATAATTTTCATACCACTCTTTACCTGAATTCCAATTCTTTTTTTCTGGATTTTCCTTTAATATCTTTGAACAAGCAATTGCCATAATATATTCCTCTAACCCGTTTTTCTTACTGTTCTTGAATTTTTCCAACATATACGTTAGAGCTTTATTACCCATGTTTACAATATCATCAAAATCATGGCTATCTTTTATATAATCATATGGATTTGAAGATGTCGAAGGATAATTACAGATTATATCCAGTTTCCCATCGATAATATTGGCAGTAGTATTTGTGTCACACCCGTATAAACTTATGGGTAGCAAAAATGAACATAAAAATACTATTATCTTTTTTAGTATTCTCATACTTAACTCCTTTCTGTTAAAAAATATTTAATTTGGTTTTTTAATTATAAATTAGCCAAAATTCCATTAAATGTCAATAGGGCTTTGTAATAAATCCCTCATCCCCTCTCTGTTTTCCATAGGTACTTATTTTTTTAATATGTATCCATAAAAATATTCTTTTTAATTTATAATATATTAATCTATAGAGACCTTTCTGTAAGGTCTTTTTTCTTGTTCGAAAATAATTTGAAATATTTTGAAAAAATGTATGGTAATTTGTAAATATATGTGATATTATAAGTTCAACAAATTACAAATTATTACAAAACAGTACATTAATTGAAATAGTGGGTGAATATTGTGGAAGTTGGAAGCTTGTTTGACGGCAGATACAAAATCATTAAAATCCTTGGAGAAGGCGGCATGAGTAGGGTTTACCTCGGGGAAAACATTAAGCTGGGTACTCTGTGGGCGATTAAAGAAATAAAAAAGACCAACGACAGGAAAATTGATTTTTATGTTGAACCTAATATTTTAAAAAAGCTTAGTCATCCGGCACTTCCAAGAATATTCGATATAATCGAAAGCGATGAGTTCCTGTACATCATTGTTGATTATATTGAAGGAGATTCTCTTGATAAAGCACTGATAAATGAAGGTAAATTTGATGAAAAGACAGTTCTTGGTTGGACAAGACAGATATGTGATGTTTTGCTTTATCTTCATAATTTGAAGCCCAACCCTGTAATATATCGGGATATGAAGCCCGCAAACATAATTCTTACAAAAGAGGGCTGTATAAAACTAATAGATTTTGGAATTGCCCGTGAATTCAAAAGTGATTCGGATTCAGATACCGTCTATATAGGAACGAGGGGGTATGCTGCTCCTGAACAATATGGCAGCGGACAGTCGAGCGTTACAACTGATATTTATAGCCTTGGTGTTACAATGTTTCGCCTGATTACAGGAAAAAGTTTTTGTGAATATAACGCCAGAAATGAAACTGCTGGATTTCCAGAGGGCGTGTCTGAGCAGATTTGGAAGATTATTAAAAAGTGCACAAGACTTAATCCGGAAAACAGGTATCAATCGGTACAGGAAATTATTGATGAAATAAGCCTAAATGAGGAAAACATTAATAATACCGAAGTTATTGGTGGCAATGCGCAAAAGGAAACAAACTTTGCTTATCAGGCAAGGGGAAGATTTAAAAAGCTTATCCTTACTGTGTGGGCTAATCCCTACTTCGGTTGTGAGCTGGCTTATCTGGCTGCCAAAAGCAGTGAATTCAGTGTGCTGCTTATAGATTTGGACCTTCTTGCTCCTACTGCAGATTTACTTCTTAATGTTCCTAAATACCCTGAAAATATCAGGAGAGATAACCGGATTAATTACTCGTCCCTTGACATTTTAATGGATTCGGTTGATAAAAATTACCTTACTTCAGATATTATCTGCGAGGCATCAATAAAGCGTAAGGAGCCTAAGAATCTGTACATTGTTACAGGCAATTATAATCTGAACAATTATGAGTACTACAGTGACAGAAATTTAGTGAAGCTTCTTGATAAGGCATACCAATATTTTGATATAACGATACTTTTAGTTAATAAATCAATTTATGATTCTTTTACAGTAATTTCCCTACTTAAATCAGATTATAACATTATTCCTCTGAGATCAGATATTGACAAGCTTCGGGAATTTAATGCATATGTGGATTTTTTAAAAGAAAAACAGCATATACCTGAAGGAAAAAATAAATTTGTCATATATGGGTATGATTCAAACTGTCTTGATAGGAAGCTTACCAATCAGGTAACCGGGGCAAGCTGTATAGGGTGTATTCATAAGAGCGAAAAAAGGGAAAAAAGCAGAAACTTGAAAACACCTTATGTAAGAAGAATTGAAAAGAGTATTCTCAATGAATACATAGAGATACTTTCATATTTTAATATTATTCCGAAGTCCACATTCTTTAGAAAGCTGAAAGAGTATTGCAAGGATACTTATAGATCCTTAAGGGCTTTAGTAAAGTTTTCTAAAAAAACCTTAAGGGTAAGGAGGTCAGGCAATGTGTCCAATAATTAGTACACATCACAGTATGCTTTTTATAAATGAAAATGTTAATGAAAATGACAGGTATAACAGTGATATCAGTATTGTGGTCTCTAATATAACTTTTGAAATACTCAAGGATTCACCAGGTTTGGTTGCTGATGTTGCAAACGGGACTGCAGACAGAGCTGTACTTGAAACTGCTGTCATTAAGGTGATAGATAAGCATAAATACCGCTGTGGACTTTCAAGGGATGATCTGATAAACAAGATTTTTGATTACATGTTTGGCTATGGAGCACTTCAGACATATATTGATGATGAAGATATCAGTGATATTGACGGAACTAAATATGATGAATTTGTTATTAAGAGGAATGGAGTAAGAGAAGTTATTCCGGTGAGTTTTGGCAACGAAGAGATTTTTGATACATATTGCAAACTTATTGCTATACGTAATGGAGGTATACTTAATGAAAATGACAGCCACTGCAGGGTTACCGATGAAAAAAGGCGTCTGAGGATTAATGTTTCCATCAGACCCAGAAATATATCAGGACCTTCAATCAGCATAAGAAAACATAGGGTGGATAGTTATTCAATGTTTGATCTTGTTGAGCTGGGTATGATGAGTAAAGAAATAGCTGGGTTTTTTTATAAGATTTCAAAGACCGATGCAACAATACTATTTTGTGGGAAGGGTGCAGCAGGTAAAACTACGTTAATGAGGGCTTTTGTCAATATTCTGCCTCCGATGGAAAGAGTTCTTATTGCAGAGTCGGATGCTGAAATATATCCGGACAAGCCTTATTGCATAGAGCAAAGAATAAAAAAACAATATGAAGGGGGAAGAAGCATTTCACTTGGTGATCTTGTGAAAGACGGCCTTACTATGTCACTTGATACATACTGTATTGGTGAAATTGTAGGGGAAGAAGCGTGGGAATATATAAAGGCTGCTTTCACGGGACATCGGTGTCTTGCTACAACACATTCGGAAAGTGCTGAAGACGCCTTGGCTAGACTGATTTCACTTTGCAGAGGGGTCAATAGCCAGGAGGATCGTACTACGAAAGCCATAATGGCCAAAAGCATAGATTTGATAGTATTTCTTAATGATTTCAGAATACAGGATATAGTTGAAGTTTGCAGCTATGATTCTGAAAATGACAGGTATGATTTTAACAGGCTTTTCAGGTTTGAACCTGAATATAAAACAGATTTTTCAGTAACTAATGGTAGTTTTACCCGATGCGGCGAACCGGCAGGTAAGCTTGCATATAAACTGGAAAGGGGGGCTTGATGGGATTCTATATTATTCTCTCAATAAACTCAATTTTATTGGTGTTAGCTACCTTTATGCTATCAAAAGCAATTTCGCATAACATCAATATCAAGAAAATTATGAAAGAGGGAATGGAAAGACTGAATGATGAATACAGGGAAAGGAGGCTTCAGAGGGAAGTAAAGAAATATATCAGAAATGTTTCCATTAAAATGACCTTTTCTGAAAAGGTTGAATTATACCTTATTGATAAGTCTAATATAAGAAGATTTATTCCGTTTATGAATTTCAATGTGTTTGTCATACTTTGCTTAGGTATATTTCTAATTTGTTTTGGTCCTATTTATAGGATTATGTATTTCATACCATCAACATTTCTGATATGTCTTATGTTTGCAATGATTCCGGTATTTATCCTGGATATCATGGGAAGGTACAATTCAGAAAAAGTGAGAAGAAAGCTGGCTGAATTTATTTCAGTTCTTAATAGGTGGTGTGCCGTTAAGGAGGATATATTCTATGCATTTGAAAGGTCTATTGAATCGGGTTTGGGAGAACCTCTTAAAACCTTTATTCGGGACATGACAATACAGGTCAAGTGCGGGATTGAGCCTGCAGATGCTTTGGATATCCTGCAAATGAAGGTGGATAACGAACAATTCAGAGATTTTATTATTAATATCAAGCAAAATGTTAAGTTCCGGGGGAATATAACAAAACTTCTTTCAAATATGGAATCGCAGTTCTACAAACTTGAGGAAGAGTATAACCGGAGGAAAATATCTACTTATAAGGATAGACTTTTGATTTTTGTACTTATGTTCAGCGTACTTGTTATCGGTTACTTCTTCCTCAAATTCAACCAGCGAGTTCAGGATTATTATCTCGGAACTCTGGGGGGTAAAACCTTACTGGCTTTCTTTTGCCTCATCTTTCTGTTCGGGTTTTACCTGTCCCTGGGTGTTTCAAAATTCAAGCATTAGAATTTGAGATTGGTGGTATGTGATGGGGGAAATAGCAAGCTTTATTTTTAATCATGGACTATTTTCAGTGGGTTTAATAATCCTCAATTTAATACTGGTAAAACTATTAATTTTTAAATTTAGTGTCAGCTTCAGTAAAAATCTGATTGAGGCTGCGGGTAATAGAATATATGCAAAATCAATTTATAAAAAGTGTATTGAAACAGTAAGAAAATCACTTGGTAAGATTGAAAGTTCAGGGAGAAAAACTGATTTCATTCAAAAAACAAAGCGCAAGGTAAAAATGTCCGGATATACTGGTGAACATGCAGCGGCAATTTATATGATTTTAAAATATATTGCACCAGCTGCCGCCTTTATACTTTTGTTTACCATCAATTTTCCCAATGTACTTCAAGCTGTTCTGGTAGCTGCTTTAATCCATATTTCTGTTGAGATAACCCTTAAAAGAAAAAAGAAACGCATTTGTATGAAATTCAATATGAACATCTATAAAATCTACAAATATCTCCACAACCAGATAAGTTCGGGGATAATGCCTACTGATGCAGTAAGGTCTGTTTACCTTACTGTAGAAGACAAGGAATTAAGGGATATATTGATTCAATTGTCGGCACGCTATGAGCTAACTTTAGATATTGATGATGCAATTAAAGAATTTTTATCAAATTTTGATGTTCAGGAAGCAGAAACATTGTGTGTGGCGCTCAAACAGGGAATAGAAACCGGTGATAACCAAAATATCCTTTCAAGACAGGAGCAGTTCATGTTCAGCAGATATCTCAACTATATTCAGGCAGAGACTGATGGTTTAAGGTTAAGGGGAACAATGTCTGTTATCATGTTTGCATCCATTACAGTAATTATGATTGCAGTTCCCTTATTTAAAGATGTTGTTGAAGCAACTTCAAAAATATTTGTTAACTAAAATTTTAACTAAAGGAGGTCAAAATGAAAAAGCAAGTCAAAAGGTTTTCTGAAAAGTTAAGAAAATTATATTATAAGCCATTTACATTCGTCAGCAAGGATGATGGATTTGGCCGGGATGAGATTCTTGGAACGGCGGCAGTACTTATTATAGCTGCATTTATTACAATACCGCAGCTTAAGTCCTTTGTAAGTACACTTGTAACTGCACTAAACAGCTGGTGGAGCACTACAGTTTCATCAAAGATATTCCCGACGTCATAAGGTTTAGTTTGTATAGTGAGGTCTTTAAATGCCGCATAGAATTGTTGTTTTTGGGGTTTTGACAGTAGTAGTGATTGCTTTGGTAGTAATGCTTGTGGAATCATTTCTTCCGTTATCCTTTAAGATTGAAATGAACATTGAGTGCAGAAAAAGCCTTCTTGAAATGGAAAGTGCAGGAGGCCTTGATAATATAGGGTTGAATAGCCTTGAAGAAAGGCTGTCTGAAAAAGGTTTTTACAACATTTCAATTACTGCTCCTGAGAATGCAAAGCAGGGGGATGAGATTCGATTAAAGGTGGAGGCTGATTATAAATACAGTAAATTCCAATCTGTTTTTTCAAGACAAGATGTTGTTTCACATTTGATTTACGACAAAACCACAATGTCAAGAAAGGTAATAAACTAGCATGGAACAACCCTGTTTAAAAATGAAGAAAAGCCAATTTATCCGTTCGATTAAAGGTAATGCGGCCTTTGATATTATCATTTTCACTATGGTCATAATATTTGTTATCTTTCCTGTGTTTTCTGTAATATGTGAAAAATATATTGTTGTTACTGAAGCCCAGTCAATAAAGGATGCTGTGGATATGACCAACATAGCGGTTTATAATACAATGAACAATCAGGCATTGGGAAGGTGTGTTATTGATTTTGACAATGAAGATATAATTGCTGCATATAAAAAACTTCTGGCCGTAAACCTCAAACTCAATGCCGATCTTTCACCAAAGCCTGATTCAATAGCGGAAGGGCAAGTTACAATAGATTCTTTAATTTGCTATACAGATAACCTGCCGGTAAAGTGTACAGCCGGTAATGTTATAAAAAGGCCAACAATTCACAGCATGGTTACTGTACCGGTGAAGCCAGTCCTATACAGGCAGCTTATATTTGAACTGACAGGAAAGGAGTATCTGGAACTAAAGGTACATGTAGATTCAGAACTGCCGGTTAATAATTAATGGAGGTTTTATGAAAAAGATTAATTTGATTTTCTTTACTGTTATATTGGTTGTGATACTCCTTGGAATTGAGGTGGTTATAGTTAAAAGTGCTGTGAAATATGAGCCTCTTGTAGATGTTGTATATGCAAAGACCAAAATTGCTGCACAAAAAGAAATCAAACCTGAAATGCTTTATCAGAAGAAGATAAACATAAGCATGGCTCACAGCCAGGCATTCAGAAATATTAAGGATTTAACGGGTAAGAAGTCAAAGGTGGAAATTGAAGAAGGGGAAATGATTCTTTCAGGGAAGCTGGGCAAGGCAAATGAAATGGAGCAAATTGAAGTAAAAGACAAAAACAATCGCCTGTTTACTGTGGAGTTTAAGGGTGATCAGGCAAATGGGTGGTGGATAAAGGTTGGACAGTATGTAGATATAATCTTTATACCCAATGAAAAGCCAACAGTTTCAAATTATATAAAAGAGCAGCCTGATCTGGCATCACAGACAGCAGCTGTGTCAAATAGAAATAAGCCGTCAGTCAATTTTTTAACAGATAATTTGGGTGAAGTAAAAAGGTTCAGGAATATAAGAGTTGCCGCACTTATAGATGAAAAGGGTAATCAGCTTAAGAATTCAAACAGGGAAACACTTCCGAGATACATATCCTTTGAGGTTACAGATTCACAGGATGAAGCGCTGGCTTACGCTAAAAGCAATGGACGTTTGGAGGTATCGGTAATTCCGGAGAATTAATATAGGTTACCTATATAAAGAAATTATGATAAAATGTTTCATATATTTACAATTATAGGTACAAATTGCGTACTTAATATTTGACTCGGAGGTGCTCCATGATAAAAAGGGTAATTGCTTCTTTTATAGCAATATGTCTATTACTGCCCAGTTATACTGTAATGGTTTTTGCAGACCAAAAGGATGTTACAACAATAGATATGCAGATGCAGCCTTTGCGTGACAGGCTGGCTGCAATGACTGAAAAGGACAAGGCTGATGCTGTTGGAAAATTTAAAGATGTATTCAGACATTGGGGTAAAGAATACATTGCAAAGCTTTCATACTTGAGAATAGTTAATGGCTGCGGCAATGATATGTTTCTTCCAAACGGCAATGTAACAATAGCACAATTTATTATCATGACAGTCCGTGCTTTGGGTTACAGCTTTGAAGCTACAGGTAGAAATTACGCTGACCCATATATAAAACAGGCTAAAGCTGATGGAATAATAAGAGAAGGCCAATATAGCAACTATGATAAGGCTATAACCAGGGAGCAGATGGCAGAGATGTTATTCAATGCAGATATGCTTAAGACAGCTCAGCCTGACCAGACATTGTATAAGTTGGTCGCAAACAGGATTGCTGACTATTATAAAATTTCGGATATGAAAAAACAGGTTGTTGTCAACGACTATATCCTCGGATTATTAGCTGGAAGCAGCCAGAAATTTTATTTCAACCCGCAGTCGAATTTGACCAGGGCTGAAGCTTGTGTTGTAATAATCAGACTGCTTGATGATAAGTCCAGAGAGGTCTTTCCTGTTTCATCCGATGATACAATAACCCTGCCTACATCAGGAGGGAAAACCGTTACTGTATATCCTCCAAGCAGACCAGAGGTAATAAGAACTGCTAACTTCTTAGTAAATAACATGACAAAGGACAGTGGATATGCTTTTTATGGGTATAACTCACAAACAGGTCAAATCCCATTTGGCTTTTATGAAAGCAAAGATAAATATGAAAATGGGTCAGTATTCGACATAAACATGGGTATAGGTATTGAGACTGCGGAAAGCTTATTAAAATTTCCGTATAGTATAACTATTTATGATGCTGAAAAAGTAAAAAGTATACACAGGGATTTATTGGTTTCCTTATTCCAATACTGGTTTGGAAACGATTCAAAAAAAGCCATCGAGCAACTTGACTATTATTTAAGCATGTCAAACAATAATAGTCTTGAACTAAAAAAGATATTCAAATTTAATAACCGGGAAGTACGCTTCAATAAGTTTGCGAATGATACGGGTTTTTCAATAGGGATATCGAGTGAACTGTAATAATTGTATATAGGGGTCTACCGGCCTTATTGCATAAATAAGCAAAAATCATGTCTGTGAAAGGAGGTGAAAAAATGAAAAGACTAATACATTTGACTGTTACAACAGTTATGGTTGTGTCAATGGTATTTGGCAATATACTTGTAGTAAGTGCAGCCCCCGGGACTATAGATAATTTATCCTATGATACTGGCTTCAAACCTAATGTATATGATGGTTCTCCTGCAGCAATAGCTGCCTGGAACGAAATATCACCGCAGTTACCTCAGCCTGCTAGTGTAAAGAACAAAAACGGCCAGTATATAAACCTTACTATATGGTACGCAAAGCACCTTATAGTTTATGGAGATTACAGGACTTGTAATCCGAGGACACCGGAAAATTCAGCCGGAGGCAGTCTGGATTTCAAATCAGTAAATAAATATCCCGATAACGGAGGCAACAAGGGGTATTTTACTTACCGTTACTCAGACGGTCATACTGAAAAAGGTGAATACCGCTACATGGGATATGACTACCAGGGCAACAAGTTCAGTGACCCGGATTTTCCCGCTGATGTGCCCATTGAAAATATCAATAACTATAAATGGACATATAAGCCATGGGATCCATCCAAAGGCTTGGAACATGAAAGTACATGGAATATTGCTGCTGATTATGCAAACTCCGGTTCTACCTCTAAAGTAAACCTACAGGTTAAGAACTGGATTGATGGAGGTACCATATATAAGACTGAAGGCGGTCAGACTACTTCCCTTGATTTCAGTAGTGCTGAAACTCCGCCCAAGAATGCTGACGGCTCATTTCCAGCCAAGGTGCCCTCAATGTACATGAATGTTCTTTCGGCGCCTACGCTTAAATACCCTGGTGAAGGCCGATTGTGGCACAAGAACCTCAACGGCAGCTACTACTATCGTACAACTTCAGTGGCGTCCATCAAAAGCAAATTATTCCCGCCGGCAGAATGTAAAGGTACGCTTGCTGGAGGAAACCTTAATATCAGCGATTTCGGGATGGATGCTTCGGTGGAATACCTTAACAGCACTGTAAGCGTGCAGATTAAGGTTGACGGGATACTTCGAGATGAAAGCTATTATAAGGATGAACTCCTTAAAACCGCGTACTATACCAGATATGACATTAACAAGATATACCTTGCCTTGAATGGTTCCAGTGAAGTGGAGGGAGTTGTTTCTGACAACAAGGGTTCGAATATATTTACCGTTGATTTTAAAATTGCGGATATATTAAATCTTGCCAGTGAAAGCACTAAACTGCCATGTTCTGCAAGAATTCTTCTCCAGGACGGAAAAGATGTTTCTGCCTCAGGATGGGTTGACATTGACTTTAATGTAAAGGGAGTAGAACTTCCGAAGCCTCCTCCTATGTACACCACACCAACCGTTGATCTTCCGAACCCTGCTTTTGATATAGTAGAGTACAAGCCACATGATAATACCAGTATGGCTAATATAGTTAAAAAGGAAGTGTATATCGACGGAAAAGCTGTCGATTATAGCACCTTCTTCAGCGGAAGCTTTACCTTTGGAATCGGTGGGGACGGTATAAGAAATGTACGAATATTATATACTACTTCAGATGGAAGTGTATCCTTCCTGTCAAGGTGGATACAGGTATATAATACAAAGCCAAGAGTACAGTTTGCATATGCAGGAACCTACAAGCAAAACAGGAAAATGACCATAAACAATACATCGGATAAGTGTAATGACCTGCCTGTAATATCAAAGTATCCTATAACTCAATGGCAGTGGTCTTTCACAGCTTTGAGCGAAGGCACACACAATGATATGAAACAAAGCAGTTCAACAACACTGAATGATATGTATAAGGAGTTATTGTTCAAGACTCCCGGTACTTATAGAATAACACTTACAGGTACCAATACATTGGGAAGGGTTTCAGACCCGTATGTTCTTGATTTTACAATAATGCCGGATACTCCTGCAGCTATTATTGCAGAGCTTGATAATGTTGTAATAACTAGAAATGAAAAGATATCAGCCTTTGCATTTGATGTGCAAAGTACTGACGGTGATACAATCGACAGCAACAAAATAGAACTGTATTACGATGAAAATAATGATGGTGTCTGTGAAAAACTTATTCAGACCTGGAATAATGTTCCCAACGGTCAATTCCCGACATATAACCCGAGTATTCTTGGTAAGTATGAGTATGTAGTTACTGCAACTGAAAACTTAATTGGTGATACTTTGCCGGAATTCATAACTGCTGCTGACTATACCGTAAAGACCATCAAACGGGATTTCTGGGTAGACAATTTAAGGCCATTGACTGATATATATATCGATAATCCTGTAACAAGACCGGTTATTGATGTATACATTATGTTGGATGAAAAGCTTGACCCTTCCAAGGTTGATTATGTTAAAAACAGCCGTATAGATTTTACAAACTATCTCATAGGCTATAACATACTTCCTCAGGTCAATATATGGGACATGCATACATATACCAGTACACAGCCTGCAAACACAGCAATCAATTCAGGGGGTACATATCCAAGTGCTACAACATGGTATACAAGTAATGGTTACAGTGGTACGCTCAGCCTCAGTAGTGTAAGTGATAATGGTACATGGCAGGATTTCGGACATTATGAAACAAAGACCGAAACCAAAACTGGCACAGATACCAGAATTGGTTATAATTGGAATTATTATACCTATAATGGTTCTAGCTGGGTATTGACTTCAAGCGATGGAACAGACACACCTTCACTATGGTATTCTGACGGGGATGGATATTCAGGCACTATATATAGGACAAGTGCTTCATTGGTTTCTGATAATGGAGTGCCGACTTATAAAGCAAAGAAAGGCGACACTTACACACGAACAAGGGTATATACCGGTTACTTTTCGGGAACTGTAAGCAGGACAGTAACCTATTGGGTGTCAAATTGGCAATGGGTAAGCAATTACACCGGTTTTTACAGCGGAACTATCAGTAAGGATGTAAGACAGCCCTATACTGACCCGTTCAGACCGACATCAGACAAATTTGTAATATATATTAGTGATAACAATATATCACAATTATCCGATTTGCAGTCAGTCATGGCAAAGTCCGCCGGTAAATTGGTTTTGACAGCGCAGGACAGTACTAAGTCTCAAATAAAAAATGACCACTTTATACTTAATAGTAAGCCAATAGCCGATGTAATGAAAGAAGCATTAGACTGGATAGCAAACTCAGATCCTGCAATTCCACAGTTTTATGTTCTTGCCGGTATTGATACTTTTAATCTAAATACAAGTGATACCGATTTGGAGGGTGACCCCATAATATCCCAGCAGTTCCAATATGTTCAGGACGTCAACTATTTTGATAATTCAAATGGGAGAGAACCTGGAACAGTAACTGAATACTCACAAACTACAGGGTGGACAGATACCAAAGTAAATAAGTTTGATAAGGTTGGGTCATATTCAGTATATCGGAGAGTACAAGACCAGCCTTCAACAGATCCAAATTATTCTGACTACTCATACTACTCTAATGAACCTATCGTTAAAATTATGGCTCATAGAAAGCCTGTTGCGTTGGCACGGCTTGATTGGGATTATAGTGCCGAAAGCAAGGCGTATCTCACTAATTGGGTGGACATGTCATACGACCTTGACCATGAATTCAACCGGTCAGATAAAGGAATTGTTGACAGGAAGATAATGTTCCGAAAGAATGGCGGCGATTGGAGTTACTTTATACCATCTATGCTAACCTATGGTTCATATGAACTTCAGTATTATGTTAAAGACCCTGAAGGAGCTTGGAGTGACCCTTTAACAATGAATTTTTCATTGGATGAATCACCGCCCATACAATTTAAAGCAAGTTTAAGAACACTTGACAGTAAATTCAGCCTCAAAAGTGTTCCGGCGTCAGAATATCTTGAAGCTTTTAATATATGGACACGGTATCCATATGATGTAAAGCTTGAAATGGCTTTATACAACGGCTCTACGCGTATAGCACCACTTAAGGTTATTGAACCTGGACCTGATACATGTCTAAAAACAGGTAATGATATTCAATGGAAAGATGTAAGCTATTCAATTCCCAATTCAATTTCAGATGGGAAATATACTTTTAAGATAACTGCTGTGGATATTAAAAACCCTTCTATTAGGAATGATAAATTATTTGATGTTAACATATTTACACCTATTGATTTGGTGCCAATATTGGGTGATTCTGTTGTAACTGACTCGCCGATTGACATAAATGCATCTACCGCAAAATATGCCGATTCTGTTTCTGTAACCTTGTTTAAAGGGACTGCATATCAGACCCCAGTAATGACAATGAATGGAACTCCAAACGGCAGTCTGACAAATTGGTTTAAAAGCTGGAATGTACCTTCTAATATTCCTCCAGGGAAAGGCTATATAGCCGAATTTAAGGCATATACACCAAGCGGTAAATCTGAAACCAAACAGGTTGAATTTGAGGTTATAGATTTTAAAATTACAGGAGTAAGTATTGTTGGAGACTGGTCCCATTGGAGAGGACAGTGGGATATTTTTGGAAAGCTCCTTACAAATGAACCTCATCGGTTCCTCAGTCTTGAAAATGTAAGGGTTAACGTTTCAACTACAGGTTATGCAGATAAAATTGTTATTAGATTCAGTCCTCAGCTTGAGAATATGCAGTATATAGATATTAACGGACATGTTTATGACTACAGTAAAGACTTTACAGGTTATTATGTCAGCTTCCCGCAGGATTCCACCGTATTTTTGAATGCAATTAAAAAGGACAGTAATATCAGCTGGAATTACATTATTCCGCTTGCACCTTCTACAAAGTCATGGGATGATAAAAGACTCCATGCATCTTATTCAATGACTGTTACAGTATATAAGGGAGGTAAAAGCCGAACTTACAGTATAGACGACATAGATATAACAGGAAATGTGTATGACCTTACATATATTCAGCCTGTTAAATGAGATCATTTGCAATTGAGCCCTCTAATGAGGGCTTTTTTCTATATACGGTTTTCTGTACCCCAATCATTAATTGTTTTAAATATCGGGAAAAGGCTTAGCCCTCTTTCTGTCAACGCATACTCTACCTGAGGGGGATTGGTTGGATACTCTGTTCTGGTTATTAAACCGGATTCAGATAAGTCTTTCAGTTGATTACTGAGCACTTTATGAGTAATTCCAACTAAACTTTTCTTTAATAGTCCATAACGTATTTTTTCATGCACAAAAATCAGATAGAGTATTTCTATTTTCCATTTGCCCCCGATTATACTCAAGGTATATGAGAAAGGACAGTTGCCCAATTCATTTATAAAATTGGTTTTATCATTCTCCATATTCATAACACCATACTCTTTAACAATTTTTTTAAGATTATACCATAACGTCTTACCTCAAGGGTAGTACTAACCTTGAAGTGCGTACTTCACAAGTTGTTTAAAGTGTATTATTTTTAAAATACGAAAGGGGTTAGATATATGGAGTATATAAAGTACATTCCTAAAAATGTTTGTGCTATTGGAGGTAACGGATTATGCAAATAAAGCGTGCAACAGTAAGTGATATTGATGATTTGGTTGAAAATAGAATGAATTTTATTTACAGTATCAAGAATATCAGACCACCAAAGTCATTTGAAGACTTAACTTTAAAGTATATTAAAGAGAATATGGAAAATGGGTCACTTGCAGCGTGGATAGCTATTGAAGGAAAGGAAATAGTATCATCATGTATTCTATGTATTACTGAACAATTGCCGCTGCCTATAAGTAGTAATGGAAAAATAGGTTACGTATATAATGTCTTTACAATTCCTGAATATAGGAGAAAAGGTCTTGCGCTTCAGGTGCTTGGACAGATGAAAGAGTACGCGATTAATAATGGAATTACATTGTTGAATTTAACTGCAACAGACGATGGGTTAAATCTATATAAAAAAGCCGGCTTTGAGTTAGTGGAAAGGGAAATGAGATTGAGCTTACAAGTATGCCCGGCAAAAAGATTTATGTCATAATAAGAAAAAGGTAAACATCAAAAAGACCTCCAATTAAGGAGGTCTTTTTACTCATATTTGTCATTCCTTTATAACAATTCGTTTACATTGCTGCTGTTTACTACGTCAAATCTTGTAGGGATTTTTGACATTGGCTTGTCGCCGGTTACAAAGTAGTTGTATAAATAAATTGCGGGATCATGTCCCTGACCGAAAGGATCCTGACCGATAGCTGAGTATATAATACCTTTCTTAATATATTCAAATATTTCTCTATTGTAATCGAAGCATACGATTTTAACTTTTCCGGTTAAGCCAAGCTCTTCAATTGCTTGAGCGCACCCTACAGCTCCGCCTCCTGTAATAAATATACCCCTAATCTCTTTGGAACCCTTAAGAAGCTCTTTTGTAGCTTCATATTTATGTATATCATCTTCAGTATTGATTTCTATTTGTTCAAGCTTAATCTTTTTGTTTGTCTCCAGCTTTTTAACAATTGCATTTGTACGGTCCTTATGAGAACTTACGCTCATGCCGCCTCTCATAATAACCACATTACCCTTGCCGCCTAAAGCTTTGCTCATCAAATCCCCTGCCAATAATCCGGCACCGAAAACATCCGGGCCATAATATGCCAATATATCAGCTGGCTGAGCTAATTCACAATTAAATATAAGTGTTTGAATGCCTTTTTGAGCAGATTCATTAATCAGAGGTATAAGTTCTGATACCCATCCGATTACTGCAATACCGTTATAGCCTTGGCTTAAACAGTTTTTATAGGCTTCAATTACAAATTTGCCGTCTCCGCTGCTTAAACCCATGAATTCCAAATGAGTATTCTTTGAAGAGAGCTCTTTTTGTGCATAAAGAGAACCTTGCCTTACACTGTGCCAGAATTCATGATCCAAAGGACAGATAACTGCAATTTTAAGTGGTTTGGTACTTACTTGTGGAACAGGAACCACTGAGGTATTAAATTTCTTTATAAGGTTTTGTATACTATCAAGCATCTTCTTAAGAGATTCTGTATTTGTATTTATTTCTTCCAACTCTGCCAATTCTTGCTGCGTAACTGCTGCAACCTCCTGAGTCCTTGTTGAGATTTCATTTGAAGCGTTGTACAGTTCCAAGCCCTTGCTGCTGATATTCTTTGAAGAAGCATTTATTTCATTGACTTCATTGTAAATCCCCTTCATTTCTTTATTTAAATCAGCACCCTGGCAGCTTATTGTATTAAAAGATTCTCTTATTGTCTGGAATGTATCCTTGCTGACATTAAAATTATCCACACAGCTTCCTATGCTGTCACTTACGTTGGCACTGTTTTCAACTATGCTTACTAAAACTGATTTAATACGAGTTATACCTTCTTTTGTAGCATTGGACAACTTATTCATTTCTGAAGCCACAACATTGAAGCCTTTTCCAAACTCACCTGCTTTTGCTGACTCAATTGATGCATTTAAGCCCAATAGCTTGAGCTGTTCGCTTACCTTGATAATGAATTCTCCTATATCGCTTATTTCTTTAATCTCAGTATTGAGCTTCTTAATAAATTCATAAGTATCGTTTAGATTAATTGAGATGGCATCTATCTGACTATAAAAAGCATCCAGATTTTCTGTTTCCTTTGTAGTGGTGTCTACTGTCTTTTCGATATATTTTTCTACGTTTAATATGCTGGATGTAATCTTATCTATTTTGTTGTTTACCTTTTCAATATCATCAATAGTATCTTTGACCAGCTTTAGCTGTTCCTGTGCATTTTGAGCAACCTGACTCATATTGGTGGTTATCTGTTCATTGCCTGAACAGCTCATATCTATACTTTTGGAAACCTTATCAATGGAGTCGGAAAGAATAATAACATTTGTTTTTGTAATATCAATAAAGCTTAATAGATTTGATTTCATATCATTAAATGAAATAGCTAGTGTTTCCAAGCCTTTTATCTTTTTTAACAAAATATCGTTTAAATTCAGTTCGCCGCGTGAAAGCTTCTCTGCATTATGATTTATTAAATCTACAGAAGTAAAAAACCTTTTTAATAAAAGGAATAGAAAAGCCTGGGAAATTACTGAAACCGTGAGTACAATCAGAACCAATGTTTTTACTGTTTCTGATTTTGAAATAAATATATTGAAGGCTAATAAAACAATAAGAGTTAGAAGCGAAAACAATGTAGTCAGAAAAATGAATAACTTGGTTCTGTTTCGAGAACCTCTATTACTGCCATTTAAAGCTTTAACCATTCTGATTGTCCCCCCTAGAATTAAATTAATTTTAATTCTATTTATTAATAACATTAGAATAAGTATAAATAATGATAAGTCGAAGTTTGGGTACTTTTTTATGTTTAATTTTATGATTATATTATAACATATTTCCCTATTTTTAACGGATTGTTTATTAAAAAAAACAAAATAATATGATTAATGTCATTATATTGCTAAATATGCCCCTTTGTGGTCTTGTGTATAGTTTTATTCTCCCCTTGTGTGTTAATATTTGCTAATATATAATTTTATATATGGAGCTTAATGAAAAAGGAGTGATGGACATGGACGAACAGGTTATTCCAAAAGCGTGGGAAGGTTTGCTCAGTTCCGCAAACTTTCTTCCCGTTATAGTCAAAACCATTGAACGTTTCTTTGACGTTAACTGGAGTATGGAACCGAATAAGCATGATAACTATGAAATGGTTTACATAAGACGTGGGAATGCTGCTTTTGAAATCAGTGGACATACTGTTCCTATAGGCGCTAATGACATACTTATTATTAAGCCCAAACAACCGCATAAGGTTGTTGTTAAATCTGAATCAGGCTGTGATTTTATTGTTTTGAATTTTACCTTCAGGGACAATATGAACAGCGAATTTTCTGAGACTTCACTGGAAGATTTTCTGAACTTTGTCAGCGGCAAGGAATCTGGGTCATATATAACACTGAAGGTAAGCCAGAAGAATGAAATAATTACGCTGCTCAACAGAATTCTTAAGGAAAGGGAAAGTTCTGATATAGGAAGTGAGCTGCTTAACTATCTTATGGCAATGGAGCTTTTTGTACTGATTTCTAGAGCCCTCAAAATGGAATGGGAAAACAGCATAAAGACTAAAAGCCCTAAACTTAAGGAATTGATAAGGGCCGCAGTTAACTACATACATAATAATTTTGAACGGGATATTTCACTTAATGATATCGCCAGGTTTGTATTTTTAAGCCCGAGCTATTTTACACGGGCATTTAAAGAAGAAATGAGTCTCAGTCCTATTAACTACCTTTTGAAGATCAGGGTACAAAGGGCAAAGGAACTTTTGTCTGAAACTGATATGAAAATCAGTGATATAGCCCTTAATGTAGGCTTTTCAAACCAACAAAGATTTAATGAAATTTTCAAGAAAAATGCCAGAATAACTCCTCTCCAATATAGGAAACAATCTCAGAATTCCAAATAAAAGCGTGTGTTTACACGCTTTTATGTCAAAAAACATTCATATAGATATCTTATATGGATAAATTACAGGAAGAACCCCATTAAATATAATTGTATAATTTCAAATAAGATTTGAGAAATGGAGGTGTCGGTTATGGGAATGACAATGACACAAAAAATTATGGCTGACCATGCAGGTTTAAAAAATGTTGTGCCTGGCCAACTGCTTAAAGTAAAGCTTGATATGGTTTTAGGAAATGACATTACAACTCCGGTAGCTATAAAGGAGTTTAATAAAATTGGAATAGACAAGGTTTTTGATGTAACTAAAATTGCAATTGTACCTGATCATTTCACACCTAATAAGGATATTAAATCCGCAGAACAGGCGAAATTCATAAAGGAATTTGCAAGAGAAAAAGGAATTGTGAATTATTTTGAAATAGGCCAAATGGGTGTTGAACATGCCCTTTTACCTGAAAAAGGTTTGGTGGTACCCGGTAATGTAGTTATTGGGGCTGATTCCCATACCTGCACATATGGTGCTCTTAACGCATTTTCTACAGGTATCGGAAGCACTGATATGGCTGCCGGAATGGCTACCGGAGAAGCATGGTTCAAGGTGCCTGAGGCAATAAGATTCGTGCTTAAAGGAAAACCATCCAAATGGGTAAGCGGTAAGGATGTAATACTTCATATTATCGGACTTATAGGCGTTGATGGCGCACTGTACAAATCAATGGAATTTATGGGTGAAGGACTTCACTCTTTATCAATGGATGACAGGTTCTCCATGGCCAATATGGCAATAGAGGCAGGCGCTAAAAACGGTATTTTTGAAGCAGATGACAAAACACTGGAGTATGTAAAGGAGCACTCAACAAAGCCGTATAAGGTTTATACTGCTGATGCTGATGCAGAATATGTACAAACTTATGAAATAGATTTGAGCACTGTTAAAATGACTGTTGCCTTCCCGCATCTTCCTGAGAATACAAGAACAATAGATGATGTTGGGAATGTAAAGATAGACCAGGTTATAATAGGGTCCTGCACAAATGGAAGAATCGAAGACATGAGAGTTGCCGCAAGCATTCTGAAGGGTAAAAAAGTACATCCTGATGTAAGGTGCATAATTATTCCGGCTACACAGAAGATTTGGAAGCAATCCATGGCAGAAGGCTTATTCGATATATTTGTTGATTCTGGTGCAGCAGTAAGTACACCGACCTGCGGTCCCTGTCTTGGCGGACACATGGGAATACTTGCAAAGGGCGAAAGGGCTGTTGCTACAACCAACAGAAACTTTGTAGGACGTATGGGAGACCCTGAAAGCGAGGTTTACCTTGCAAGCCCTGCAGTAGCTGCAGCATCAGCTGTTGCTGGTAAGATAGCGTCGCCTGAAGAATTATAAAATTGGAGGTGTTAGCATGAAGGCTAAGGGAAAAGCAATTAAATATAAGGATAATGTAGATACGGATGTAATCATACCTGCAAGGTATCTTAATACATCAGATCCAGCAGAACTTGCAAGCCATTGCATGGAGGATCTGGATAAGGATTTTTCAAAGAGAGTAAGCAAGGGAGATATAATAGTAGGCGGAAAGAATTTTGGCTGTGGTTCCTCCAGGGAACATGCACCCATTGCGATTAAGGCATCAGGAATATCCTGTGTTATTGCCACTACTTTTGCACGTATTTTCTATAGAAATGCAATAAATATTGGACTACCTATTCTTGAGTGTCCTGAAGCATCAGAAGGAATAAGCGATGGAGATCAGGTAGAAATTGATTTTAATACTGGTCTAATTACAAATGTTACAAAGAATGAAACTTACAAAGGAGTGCCATTCCCGGCATTTATGCAGGAAATCATAGAATCAGAGGGACTTATTGGTTATATTCGCAAGCAGGTTTAGGAGGTAATTTTATGAACTTTAAAATAGCAGTTCTCCCTGGGGATGGAATCGGGCCTGAAGTAATTGAACAGGCACTGGGAGTATTAAAACGCATAGAAAAAAAATACGGCTGTCAGATATCGCTGGAGAACGGGTTAATCGGCGGCTGTGCAATTGACAGTACAGGTGTACCGCTGCCTGATGAAACAGTAAAGCTGTGCAAAAACAGTGATGCTGTATTACTTGGCGCAGTAGGAGGACCAAAATGGGATACACTCCCTGGAAGTTTACGCCCTGAAGCAGGATTGCTTGGAATACGTTCAAGTCTCGGATTATTTGCAAATTTAAGACCTGCTGTAATATATGATTCTCTTAAGGATGCATCTCCTCTCAGGAATGAGATAATAGGTAAGGGAATTGATATAATGGTTGTCAGGGAACTTACCGGCGGTATTTATTTTGGAGAAAGAGGTAGATCCCAAAACGACTCAGGTGAAATTTCAGCCTATGATACTGAAAAATACAGCACCTCAGAAATTGAAAGAATTGCAAGGGTTGCTTTTAAAACTGCAATGAAAAGAGGTAAAAAGGTTACCTCAGTGGACAAGGCAAATGTTCTTGAAAGCTCAAGACTGTGGAGAGAAACTGTAATCAAGGTCTCAGCTGACTACTCTGAGGTTGAACTTAACCATATGTATGTGGATAATGCAGCAATGCAGCTTGTAAGAAATCCAGGACAGTTTGATGTCATTGTTACAAGTAATATTTTTGGAGATATTCTTTCAGACGAAGCGTCTATGATTACAGGTTCCATAGGAATGCTTCCTTCAGCAAGCCTCGGATCAGGCCGGTTTGGCATGTACGAACCTATTCACGGTTCTGCCCCCGACATCGCAGGAAAAAATGCAGCAAACCCCATAGCTACAATTCTTTCATTAGCAATGCTTTTCAGGTATTCTCTTGGAATGCCGCAAGCAGCACAGGATATTGAAAATGCAGTTGAAAAAGTTCTTAAATTGGGCTACAGAACAGGAGACATAGCTTCTGCCGATTCAATTGTAACAGGTACAAAGGAAATGGGCGAGCTTATTAACAGCGCAATATTGTAGAAATAATAACATATATTTTAGAAATATTCCTCACAATAGAGAAGCCGGACTTCCGGCTTCTTTATTTGCAAAAAATAAAAGGGCTTAGCCCTTATATATAAATTAATATCTTGTATATTTTCCTACAAGCTTTCCTACTATAATTATCTCATTAGTATTGAACTCTTCTCTATCAAGCAGATTGCTTTCGGCTTTAAGAATTACCGTATTTTTCTGTGGATTTGAATAATAGCGTCTTAACAGGGTGTGATTCTCAAAAAGTATAAGAACAATGTCGCCATCGAGAATTTCTTCATTCTGTTTAATAAGTATTGTGTCCTCATATGTGATTCCGCTATCCTTAAGACTGTTGTCAGGACACTGCATCATAAAACAGTTTCCTTCTGATTCGATGATGTCGGCGGGCATTGGCTGATACTTTATTATGTTGTATACATCCAGTATGTTGCCTATGTTCCTCCTGTTAATCCTTTTTATTTCAGGTACGTAGATTGGTTCCGGGTAATTTGAATTATCCTGAACAAGTTTAATGGATCTTGCCATACCGACTTCGCGCTTTATAACTCCCTTTTGTTCAAGACGGTTTAAAATTCCCTGTACAGCACCAGGGGTTTTTTCTCCTATCATTTCGCCGATTTCTCTTACTGTGGGTGGTATACCTTTTGCTTTAATAAATGCTTCGATAGATGCATAAACTTTTTTCTGTTTAGCAGTGAGTGAATTAAAATCAACAGACATTTTTACCATCCTTTACATAATTTTTATATGGTTTTTTCTGCGTACTTTACATAAACACTAGTTATTAGTTTAAAAAAAAATATGTGCTTTGTCAAATCATAATATTACAATAATTCAACATGTTTACATAAATTCGTATACAAATGTATTTAGGTGTAAAAAATTGCATTGAAAAATGTCTTTATGATCGACAATAAAGTGCATTAAAGTGCAAAATAGTATAACACGAATTTCCAATTATGCACGTTTTCTTGTTATATTGATATAATTTTTTGGGATTAATAATTTATATAAAATATATCATGTGATAGGAGGACATATGTTTAAGTTATTAAGAGGAGGGAACTGTTTCTCTCCTGATAATATTGGCAAAAAAGATGTTTTGACTGTCTACAATAAAATTTACAAGGTTGAGGAAAGTATAAAGCCTGATCTTTTCCCTGATATTGAGGTGATTGACTGCAGTGGATGTATTGTATGCCCTTCTTTCATAGATCAGCATGTACATATAATAGGCGGCGGAGGTGAAGAAGGACCTGGAAGCAGAATCCCTGAACTCATGTTTGGAGATGTTATATCAGCCGGGATTTCTACTGTTGTTGGCGTATTGGGTGTTGATGATGTAACACGAAATATGGAATCTCTTCTTGCAAAAGCCCGCGGATTTGAAGAAGAAGGGCTTAATACTTTTATTTATACTGGAAGCTATGCAGTCCCAACAAGGACAATCACGGGCAGTGTTAAATCAGACATTATTCTGATTGACAAAATCATAGGTGCTGGTGAAATTGCCATTGCAGATCACAGATCTTCCTACCCTACAATAAACCAGCTTGCAGAACTTGCTTATCAAATAAATGTTGGAGGCCTGATAGGTAAAAAAGCAGGAGTAATGCACATACATGTCGGTGATGGAAAGGATGGCATTGGATTGTTATACCAACTTGTAAATAATTATGATTTTCCCATTGGAATGTTTGTTCCTACTCATCTCAACAGAACAGCTATGCTTCTTGAAGAAGCGGAAGAATATTTATGTATCGGGGGAAATGCGGATCTTACAGCAGGTGAGAATTCATCAAAGGGTATAAGTGTTCCTGAAGCTCTCAGTATTTTTTCCAAAAAGAATTTAGATATGCAAAAAGTTACTGTGTCTTCCGATGGAAATGGAAGTATACCTGCAGAGGGCGGAAAACATACAGGCGTAGGGCTTGTAAAACAGCTATATGAAGATATTAAGGAAAGCATAATAAATGAGGGGGTAGAAATTTCAAAAGCTATAGCAGCAGTTACTGCTAATGTTGCTCGTATACTTGGAATGTATCCCCAAAAAGGAACTATAGCTGCAGGAAGTGACGCTGATATACTTGTGCTCGAAAGCGGAAGCCTTAAAATAAAGGAATTGATTGTTAAAGGTGAAAGATTTATTAGCAACGGTATTGTTTTGAAAAAGGGAAGATATGAAAAATAAAAAATGAATACGTGGTAATAAATAAGACAATAATAATATCTGGCGTGTTGGAATTTTATTATTAATTGACTAAAGATGATTAAGCGGAAGATAGGTGATTTTATGGATCCTAAAAATTATTACGGAAGATCAACTGAAGCGGTTGCAAGAAAAAGTAGTGCATGGACACTTGTATTAGGCTGGATTTCTGCTGTTGTTTCACTTTTTATATATCCATTTGTCTTTGGGTTACTCGGTGTTGTTTTTGGTATACTTTCAACCAAAAACAAGAGTAAAGGCGGGTTGCCGTTAATAGTTGCAAGTATCATATTGATGGCTATTGGTCTGATTTTCAGCCGTGTAATATTGAATAACACCAGGCACTTTCTGGGCATATAAGAGAAAAGGACGTGTATTATGCTTAAATGGACTGATATTTACAGTACTTATCTATCAGCATAATTAAACGTCCTTATTTTGTTTATAAGATAAGCGGTTACAGTAATGGAGGCATTAAATGAATGATTCAAGAGGATACCTTGTAATTATTGGCGGTGCTGAGGATAAAAACGGAGAAAGTAATATTTTAAAAGACGTATCAAATGTTATTTCATCAAACAACGGAAGGCTAGTTGTAATTACTACAGCTACAGAAAATCCGGAGCAAGCAGGCACAGTATACAGAACTGTATTTACAAGGCTGGGTGTTAAGGAAATTGAAGTACTTAACATTAATACGAGAGAAGATGCAAATCAAAAAGTTAATATAGATGCGATAATGAATTCCTCAGGAATTTTTTTTACAGGAGGGGATCAGCTAAGAATAACAAGTATTCTAGGCGGTACAGAAACCTTTAAAGCTTTACATGATGCCTTCAATGCAGGTGCATCCATTATCGGTACCAGTGCAGGTGCATCTGTAATGAGCAGTACTATGATAGTAGACGGAAACAATAATGATCCTGCCAGAAAATGCACCTTAAAAATGGCCCCGGGACTTGGATTGCTTGAAGAAGCTATTATAGATCAGCATTTTGAGCAAAGGGGAAGAATAGGAAGGCTTCTGTGCGGAGTTGCTGAAAACCCCCACATTCTTGGAATTGGAATTGATGAAGACACTGCTATAAAAGTACACCCTGACAGGCATTTTGAAGTATTAGGGAATAATGCGGTTACAATTGCCGATGGAAAATCAATTAAAAGCTCAAATGTATCAGAGCTAAAACCTGACGAAATACTTGCAATAACTGATGTAACACTTCATGTGCTGCCAAAGGGCTATGGGTTTGACATGAATGAACGGAAGGTTTTACGATTACATTGACCTAAGGGAGGTTTATAAAGTGCACTTATTGAGTATACAGAGCTTTACAGGGAAAAATGTATACAGCCATAAACCCGTTATTAAAATGATTATTGATCTCGATGAATTCAATAATATAGAAACCAAGGACATAAACGGCTTTAATGAAAAGCTTCTTAAGCATTTCCCCAAAATAGCGCTTCACTATTGCTCTCTCGGTTATGAGGGAGGTTTTGGAGAAAGGCTTGCTGAAGGGACCTTTATCGGACATGTTATAGAGCATCTGTCAATAGAACTTCAAAGCTTGATGGGCTATGAGGTTCACTTCGGTAAAACAAGAGTTATAAGGGATACGTCGGTATATTATCTGGTATTTGAGTATAAAAATGAAAAAACAGCTTTCGAATGCGGGCGCGCTGCGTTTAAAATTGCTCAGTGTTTTGCTACAGGACAGGTTATAAACATAGACGAAATTATTAATCGTATAAGAAAAATTACAATAGAAACTGAGCTTGGACCAAGTACAATGGCTATTTTGGAAGAAGCAAAAAAACGTTCAATTCCGGTATCCAGAATTGGAAATGGCAGTATGCTGCGGCTTGGCCTTGGAAAATATTCAAGGCTTATACAAGCATCTCTTACTGATTTTCCAAGCTGTATATCTGTTGATTCTGCCGGGAACAAGTTTTACACCAAGCAGGTGTTAAGAGAAAACAATTTACCGGTCCCGTATGGTGATATAGTATATTCACTTGAAAGTGCAACCGATATGGCAGATGAAATAGGTTTTCCGCTTGTTGTTAAACCTTTGGATAGTAATCAGGGTAAAGGTGTTACCATTAATGTCAGAAATAACGAACAGCTTATAGCAGCTTATAATGAAGCGCTTAAATACGGAAAGGAAGTATTGGTTGAAAGATATGTTAAGGGTAAGGATTACCGAGTTCTTGTTATCGGAAATAAGGTTTGTGCTGTAGCAGAAAGAAGGCCGCCCTGTGTTGTCGGGGATGGTTACCGTACTGTGAAAGAGCTCATTGAAATTGTAAATGCCAACCCGTTAAGAGGAATTGACCATGAAAAGCCTCTAACTATGATAAAACTGGATGAAATTGCCCGACAAGTGCTTGCAAAACAGGGGATTGACGAAAATCACATACCCTCTGAAGGGGATACTGTTTATTTAAGGGAGAATGGCAACTTAAGTACAGGTGGCACGGCAAGAGACTGCACAAGTGAAATACATCCATATAACACTAATATGGCTGTAAAAGCTGCAAAAGTACTAGGCTTGGATATTGCAGGTATAGACCTTGTAATAGATGATATAGCTGTCCCTGCTAACAAAGGAAACGGTTCAATTATAGAAATAAATGCAGCACCAGGTTTGAGGATGCATCTAAGTCCTACAGAGGGTGAACCAATCAATGTTGCTGAAAATATAATAGATATGATGTTTCCTGAAGGACAACCTTCTGCGATTCCTATTGTATCAATCACAGGAACAAATGGTAAAACCACTACTACAAGACTAGTGCGCCATACACTTTCTCTTATGGGAAGGAAAGTTGGAATGACCTCAACAAGCGGTGTTTATATAGGTAATGAATGCGTACTGAAAGGAGATAATACAGGCCCGGTAAGCGCAAAAATGGTGCTTGGCAATAAGGAAATTGATGCGGCTGTGCTTGAAACTGCCCGCGGAGGAATTATTAAACGCGGCTTAGGTTATGACACGGCAGATGTGGGTGTAATTGTAAATATCAGTGATGACCATCTTGGACTTGATGGCATTGAAACACTTGAGGACCTTGCTTTTGTAAAATCTCTTGTAATAGAAGCCATAAAACCTGATGGTTATGCAGTGCTTAACGCGGACGATAAAATGGTTGGCTATTTTCTTAACAGGGCTGTAAGCAAGACCATCCTTTTTGCAAATTCTATAGAAAATCCTCTTATAGCCGAGCATGTAAGAACCGGGGAAAAGGCTGTATTCATTGAAGATAACAGTATAGTAATTTTTAATGGTGTAGACAAAATTAAAGTAATTGATATAGATGATATACCTATAACTTACAAAGGGCTTGTAGATTGCAATATTGAAAACTCTCTTGCAGCTGTTGCCTCGCTGCATGGTTTAAATATTCCTGCAGAAATTATCAGGACCGGACTTCAAACCTTTAAACCTGACTTGGTATTAAATCCTGGAAGATTTAACATCTTTGATATGGGAAACTTTAAGGTTATGCTTGATTATGGACATAATACTGCCGGATATAATGCAGTAATAAAATTCGCAAAGAAAATGAACCCAGACAGGCTCATAGGGGTAATAGGGGTACCAGGAGACAGACAGGACAGGAATATAAAAGAAATAGGAAAAATATGCAGCAAGGATTTTTCAAAGATATATATAAAGGAAGATTTAGATCTAAGAGGAAGAAAGCCAGGGGAAGTGGCCAATATTATATTTAATGCCCTTGTTGAGAATAACTTCAGCATGGAGGATATAAAGGTTATCCACTCTGAATTAAAGGCTTTGGAATCAGCTATTTTGGACGCTCAGCCAAATGATATGATAATAATGCTTTATGAGCAATTTGAACCTGCAGTTGAACTTGTAAACAGGCTTTCAAAGGAGCTTGAGCAAAACAGTGTTGGAGAGGTTATTGCTTTAGAAGGTATTAAAACATAAGCTGACTAGCAATAATTTTTGACATTACTATATAGAAATTGACTTTTTATTGGTATGAAGTATAATGTTTAAATATAGTGAAAACATGCAAAAGATTATAGTTAAGCATAGAACGGGTTTATTTTATGATATCATTTTCCAGTGAGGTATATTTATGGTAGATAAAGAACGTGTAAAAGCGGCCGTAAGAGAAATTTTGGCTGCAATAGGTGATGATCCTGACAGAGAAGGCCTTCTAGAGACTCCTGACAGAGTAGCAAGAATGTATGAAGAGATTTTTGCAGGGCTTCATAAGGATCCTCAGGATGACGTAAAAATATTCCAGGAAGAAAACCATGAAGAAATGGTTATGGTTAAAGATATACCGCTCTATTCGGTTTGCGAGCACCATCTTCTTCCTTTTATAGGAGTTGCGCATGTGGTATACCTTCCTAAAAAGGGACGTATACTTGGGCTTAGTAAACTTGCAAGGATAGTTGATACTATAGCGAAAAAACCTCAGCTTCAGGAAAGAATTTCAAGTCAGGTAGCAGACGAAATCATGAAAGCAGTTGATCCGCTGGGAGTTGCGGTTGTGATAGAAGCAGAACATCTTTGCATGACTATGCGAGGGATTAAAAAGCCGGGTTCAAAAACGGTAACTTCGGCGTTGAGAGGCTTAATGAAATCAGATGCAAGAACAAGGTCCGAAGTTATGTCTTTAATTAGTAAAATGTAAACCAAAAACCTTCCGACAGGGAGGTTTTTATTATGTCTGGAGAATTTTTCAAAAGACTTCATTCTGTGCACATTATCACAAACAGTTCTGGATTTTATATAATTATATGGATATAATTATTTATATGCTTTATGTACTTTGATATAAGGAGTAAAACATGTTTAATTCCAGGATAATTGATATAAAAGATATTAAAACGGCAAAGGAAGAAATTCGTAAAATAGGTGTGGATTCTGAAGGGATGCCCTGGCTTTCGCCAAAGGCTGTACATGCATGTATAAAGCTTGAAAATGTATCCTCTTATGCTGCAAACATCTTAAAACAGGAAATGCTGGGAAAAGGCGGGGACGCAGCTGTTAACAGGGGTGTAGTCAACTGCAGTGTGAAAAGCACCGATGTCATATTGATGGGTACCTTCAGCCAGTATAAAAAGCTTATTCAGAAGCTTTCAATTCAATCGTCAACTTTAAGGGAAATTTCCGAGGAACTAAAAGACTTAATCAAGTGCTTTGAAAACGGAAAACCTGAAAACTTTGAATGCAGGAAATATAAATTGCCGCTTGGTGAAAAGACATATATAATGGGTATTTTGAATGTAACGCCTGATTCTTTCTCAGACGGTGGGCAGTTCAATACTATTGAAGGTGCTGTTAAATGGGCAAAGGCTATGGCAGCAGAAGGAGCAGATATAATTGATATAGGCGGAGAATCCACCAGACCGGGACATGAAGCGGTAGACGCAGATGAAGAAATAAAACGGGTGGTTCCGGTTATACATCATCTAACGAAGGAAATTGATATTCCTGTTTCGGTTGATACCATGAAGGCACAAGTAGCTGAAAAAGCTCTGGAAGCGGGTGCACACATAGTAAACGATGTTTGGGGTCTGCAGGGGGACCCTATGTTGGCTGACGTTATTGCGCGTTCAGGCGCAGGTGTGGTTGTTATGCACAACAAAAATGAAAAGGAATACACTGACCTGATGGGTGACATAATTAAATTTCTTCGTCAGAGTATAAGCATAGCAGAAAAAGCAGGTATCGGGCGCGAAAGTATTGCAATAGATCCGGGTATAGGCTTTGGCAAAACACCACAGCATAATCTTGAAGTTATGAGAAAACTTAACGAGCTTAATACTCTTAACCTTCCGGTGCTTTTAGGTACCTCCAGAAAATCTTTTATAGGACATGTTCTGGATTTGCCGGTGAATGAAAGAATAGAAGGTGTCGCGGCTACGGTAACTCTTGGTATAGCTGGTGGAGTTGACATAATACGTGTTCATGATGTAAAGGAAATGTCCAGAGTAGCAAAAATGACGGATGCGATGATGAGAGTGTAGGGGAAATAACATTGGATAAGATTATTCTTAAAAATATGAAATTCTTTGCTTATCATGGAGTATTGGAAGAAGAAAGACTTAATGGCCAGTATTTCTTTGTTGATACTGTAATGTCGGTCGATCTGAAGCAGGCAGGGAAAACAGATGAGCTCGGAGATACTGTGGATTATTCTGCAGTTTATAATATAATTAAAGATATTACAGAAAATAATAAATTTCGACTTATTGAATGTCTAGCGGACAATATTTCCCGGGAAATTATGTCGAGATATAAAAATATTAAGGAAATATTGGTACGTGTAAGAAAACCTGATGCTCCAATTGGCGGAGAACTGGATTGGGCTGAAGTGGAAATCACGAGGACTGACAATGATACATAGTGTATACCTGGCATTGGGAACTAACCTTGGAGACAGGGAATGGGAACTCAAGCAGGCTATAGAATATATAAACGAGATAGATAGAACCAGTATAAAGTCAATTTCCCGGATTTATGAGACAAAGCCGGTAGGATATATGAATCAGGCTGATTTTCTCAACATGGTCATATGTATACAAACAGAAATAGAACCCAAAAAGCTCTTACATGAACTTCAGGAAATAGAAAACAGGATGAAAAGAGTACGGGAAATACATTGGGGACCAAGAACCATAGATATTGACATTTTATTATATGACACCCTTGAAATAAATGATCCGGAATTGGTAATCCCGCATCCAAGGATGCTTGAAAGGGCATTTGTATTAGTTCCGCTTAAGGATATATATCCTTATCCAGAGTTATTTGAAAAAAACATAGATGAACTTATTTATAATAGCGGAGACAGAATGGGTTTGAAGTTATATCGCTAAGTTTTTAAAGGGGGTGGCGATTTGGTAGAGGTTTATTATTACGTTCCGGCAGAAGATGCAGAACAAGCTGTTGAATGTGGAATGAAACTGTCAAGATGGTGCGACAGAGAAGTTAATATAGGCGGAGAATTAAAAAAGTGTATGACGGCTCTGCTTAATCCAAAGGATGATATTGAAAAATATAAGTCTGAAGAGTTCAAGTGTGTTAAATTTGAGCTTTCTCCGGCATACTGTTATGTTGCGGACATGTATTTATTTAAAGTTGGCCAGGATTTTCCGGAGGTTATGGAAGCTTACATAAATTCCATTATACCTATTGAGCAATATGCTTTCGGATCATACCGCCTTCCTGAATGTCTTGTAACGACTACTGTTATTGCAGGCCAAATCAGTCTGCTCAACAAAAGACTTGATTCTCCCATATTATTTGATAACTCCGAGGAACTTTACATAAATAATATTATTGAAACATACCGTGAAGAGCATAAAGACTACAATGATACTCTTTTATACAACTTTTATTGTAAACTTGCTGCCCTTGGAAAAGTTATAATGTTTGAGGATAAAAAAGAGAATCTTGCAGTATTTTGTGATAAGGGATGCGGAAGAGCTTTTACAATTAAAGTACCTGATATGCTGAAATATTGAAAGGAAATGTTGAATGAAACCAATGATCGGAAAGGTTCTGGAACAACTTAAAACAAGCCCGGATGGCTATGTTTCAGGGGAAAGCCTCAGCGAAAAGCTGGGGGTTACCAGGACGGCCATTTGGAAATATATAAAAGAGATAAAGGAATTGGGGTATGGGGTTGAAGCCTCTACGAATAAGGGCTACAGGCTTTTAGTACCTGAAAATGTAATAAATGAGTATGAGCTTTCAGAGGACCTAAATACTGAACTTATAGGGAAAAATATTGTTTATTATGACTCTGTAGATTCAACAAATAATATTGCTAAAAGCTTGGCACAAGAGGGTTGCGACAGCGGAACCGTTGTTGTTGCAGGAACTCAGACAGGCGGAAGGGGAAGGCTTGGGCGCAAGTGGTTTTCAGCGCAGGATAAAGGTATTTGGATGTCCATCGTTTTAAGACCTTCGATTACCCTTCAAGAAGCACAGCTTATTACCATCGGGGCTTCTGTGGCTGTTGCACGTTCGATTTTTGATGCTACAGGCTTTGATGTAAAAATAAAATGGCCCAATGATATTATAATGGGCAGCAGAAAAATATGCGGAATACTTACAGAGTTGAGTCTTGAAGAAGAAAATGTAAATTATGTAGTTGTTGGAATCGGCGTAAATGTAGCACAAGAACTTGATGATTTTCCTGAGGATATTAAAGATCTGGCTACTTCTCTTAAACTTGAAGCAAAGGATTCGGATGTGCATATTCCATCCAGATGTAGTCTTGTTAAAAAGATTCTGTTTGAAATGGAGAAAATATATAGTAAAATAGAAAAAGGTTTATCTGAAGAGGTTATTTCCGAATGGAAGCAATTCTCGGTTACTTTGGGCAAACGTATTAGATTTATCATTAAGGAACAGCAATATGAAGGTACTGCTGCAGATATCGAGAGTGACGGAAGATTGGTAGTTCAATGTGACGATAATATTACCCGAAAGGTATTATCGGGTGAAATTCAAATAAGAGGAATACTTGGATGTAATTAATTTTTTCTTCTTTGCTGAAATAAGGTGATTACAATAATTATAGATTTCCATACGCATTGTTTTCCGGATAAAATTGCTGACAGAGCTGTTGCTACACTTGCAGAAAGAGCAAAAACTCCTCCCAGACTGAATGGGACCGTCAGTGATATAAGAAGGTCCATGAAAAGTGCGGGATTAGATGCTTCTGTTGTACTTTCAATAGCAACAAAGCCTGAGCAGACGGAAAACATAAATAACTGGTCAGCACAAATACAGGGAAAAGGGGTAGTAGCATTTGGAAGTATCCACCCTCTGTATGAGAATTGGAGAAATGAACTGAGAAGGTTTAAGGACCTTGGCTTAAAAGGATTAAAGTTTCATCCCGATTATCAGAATTTTTTTGTGGACGATGAAAATATGTACCCTATTTATGAGGAAATAGTACAGCTAGGACTCATAATGGTATTCCACTGTGGTGTTGATATAGGCCTTAAAGGACCGTACCATTGCGAACCTGGAAGGCTTATAAGGATAATCAGGGATTTTCCCAAAGCGAAAATAGTTGCTGCTCATATGGGCGGATACGCATATTGGGACGATGTAGAAAAATATCTTGTAGGTGAAAATGTTTATCTTGATACCGCTTATTGCCTCGAAAAGATGGACCTGAATCAAACTTTGAGAATTATAAAAGACCATGATTACAGAAAAATTCTTTTTGCAACAGATTCTCCCTGGTGTGATCAGGAGGAAGAAATAAATAAGCTTAAGAGACTTAATTTGGGTTCAGATAAATATAATGCAATAATTGGCAGTAATGGAGAAGCTTTATTAAGTTAGAATTATGAAGTTAGGGGGCTGTAAACAGTGAAAGGCGAATTTGAAAATAAAAATAACCAGAACAATAACCAGAATAATGGGTCACATAGTTTCCATCGCAACAATCAGGAACATAGGACACAAGAGGCAAGGAGTTCCGGGGAACAGAGAGAACCAAGAGAACATAGGGAAGCAAGGGAGCCAAGAGAACCCAGAAATAACCATGAACAAAGGAATAACCAGGAACAAAGCAACTACAGAAATAATAACCAATACAGGAATCAGTACAGGGAAAATTCAAGACACAGTTATTCAAACCAGTCTGCGGCTTCATCACCAAAACCGGCTTATAGAAATAAGCCTGATGAAACAGCAGACGATATAAAAATTGATATAGCAAGAATTGAAAAAGAAATACAGCTTGAAATCAAAGAAATAAAGAGTATGAGATTAGGGCTGTAGCCTCCGGAGGAATGTAAATGATAGTAGTCATAGATGTAGGGAATAGTAATACCGTACTTGGAGTTTATGACGGAAAAAAACTCCTTGCCCATTGGAGGATGGGAACCAACAAGGACAAGACCGCAGATGAATTCGGAGCGTTCTTTATTTCGATGTTCAATAGTGAAAAGCTTGATATGAGTAAGGTGGAAGCGGTTGTAGCAGCGTCAGTTGTACCTACTATAATGTATTCACTTGAACATGCAATAAGAAAATATTTTAAGGTTGAGCCCATGACTGTCGGTCCAGGAATTAAGACAGGAATAAATATTAAATATGAAAATCCAAGGGAAGTTGGCGCAGACAGGATTGTAAACACGGTTGCCGCCCTTGAACAGTACGGAGGACCGGTAATTATAGTGGATTTCGGTACTGCTACAACCTTTAGTGCAGTTTCATCAAAGGGTGAGTTCCTTGGGGGAGTTATCTGCACAGGCATAAAGGTTTGTGCTGATGCACTTTTCCAGAAAACCTCCAAGCTTCCAAAGATAGAGCTTGCGAAGCCTGAAACAGTAATAGGCCGTAACACTGTAACCAACATGCAGTCAGGTATAATATTCGGCTATGTGGGTCAGGTGGATTATATAGTAAGAAGGATTAAAAAAGAAATGAAGGAAGATAACATAAAGGTGGTAGCTACCGGCGGACTTGCAAGACTTATTGCAAGTGAATCCGAAACAATAGACGAAATAAATGGTCTTCTTACGCTTGACGGACTAAGAATAATTTATGAAAGAAACAAATGATTTTCAACTAAATACTATTGATTAATGAAAAAGAAGCTTTGGCTTCTTTTTTTCTTGCTTTCCAATTAATATGAAACATTTACGTAAAAATACCGTCTATTTGTTTAGAATGTAAATAGGAGGGTGTAACGTGAAACGTGTACTTAAAACATTTTGTCTGATGCTGATAACAGTTTTTCTGCTTACCTTTATACAATTCCCGGCTGCAAATGCAGATAATGTTCAAAAACCAAAAAGCAATGAAAGTAATTATCTTGATAATGCAATCGTTTTATATGTTGGAAGCCCGAATGCAATTGTAAATAACGTTGACAGGCAGATAGATCCTAAGGATGAAGCGGTTAAACCTTTTGTTCTGAACAACAGTGTGTTTGTACCAATCCGTTTTATCTCAGAAGCTCTTGGTGCTGTGGTAGAATATGATAAAAACACTGGCATATCAACGATAAAGTCGGGAAAATCAGAATTGGATATTTTCCCTGGTGAATTATATTTTAAACTCAACGGCAGTAAGATAAAACTTGATGTACCCGTTCAATATATGCAAAACAGGACTTTTGTACCATTAAGGCAGGTTTCTGAAGCATTTGGAAAGAAGATTTTTTATGACAGAGGTCTTATAGTGGTAAGTGATATTGAAAACATTTTTGACAAGGTTAAGGACAAAGAAAAAATTGATGAAATCATTTCAAGAGTTAATAACCTTCCTGTTTTGGGTGATGCAGATAAGCTTAAGCAGCTCATCGGTAATTACAATAATAACTATAGAAAATCCTATGTCACTGATGAAGTTATGAATTCGACTGCTGAAGGTGATACATCAAAATCTCTTCAATCCCAAAAGAATATGAACAAGAAAACCCAGGACTATTCCAAAACAAATGTACAGGTCGAAGGGGTTGATGAATCCGATATGGTGAAAACTGATGGAGAATATATCTATCAGGTAAACAAAAGAAGAGTATTGATAATTAAGGCATATCCTGCAGAAGAAATGAAGGTTGTAAGTTCTCTGGACTTTACAGATAAAGAGTTAATGCCGGAAGAAATATATGTGGATGGCGACAAGCTTGTAGTTATCGGTGAAACTGCCGGGGATTTTCCTATGTACTACGATGGTGTAAAAAGGGTTTCAAAATGTATTCACCCACCTTATCGGAACCAAAGCATGAAGGCGATAATATATAATATAGCAGATAAAGCTTCCATTAAACAGGTTCGTGAAGTAGAGATCGAGGGAAATTATATATCATCCAGAAAAATAGGAACTGTTGTATATCTTATCGCTAACAGGTATGTAAATTATTATACAATACAGAACAGCGAGGAAAATGCAACACCATCATATAGGGATACAGCCGTAAAGGATGATTTTGTTAATATTGACTATAAGGATATACGATATATCCCTGGATTAATTGAACCAAGCTATATGACAATAGCTGGTATTGATATAAGTAACAACAGCCCTGCTCAAGTAGGGACTTATCTTGGAGCGGGTTCAAACATTTATGCATCGGCACAAAGCCTGTATATTGCACTTTCAGGCTACGCAAATAATAGGGTATCTCTAAATAAGGGGATTGTTGCAAATAATCAAAAAACCAACATATATAAGTTCCAATTAAACAACATGAAAGTAACTTACCTGGCTTTGGGAGAGGTTCCAGGGAGAATACAGAACCAATTTTCAATGGATGAGAACGGAGAATACTTCAGAATAGCTACAACCAGTAATAAAGAGGTGCCGGATGCCGGACTTGTAAGCATGAACAATATTTATGTACTGGACGCAACAATGAGCTGTGCAGGTAAAATAGAGGACATAGCTCCCGGAGAAATTATTTATTCAACAAGATTTATGGGTGACAGGGCATACATGGTAACGTTCAGGACAGTAGACCCCTTTTATGTAATCGATTTAAAAGATCCATTAAAACCAAGCGTCTTAGGTGCATTAAAAATACCTGGATTCAGTGATTACCTTCAACCATATGATGAAAATCATATTATAGGTTTCGGTAAAGATACGGTAGAACTTCCCGATTCATATGATAAAAAAGCTACAATGGCATATTATATGGGAATGAAGGTAGCGCTATTCGATGTAAGTGATGTAAAAAATCCAAAGCAGATGTATAGTACTTCAATAGGAGACAGGGGTACGGATTCAGAAATACTCACAAACCACAAAGCACTCCTGTTTTCAAAAGATAAAAACCTGCTGGCTTTCCCGGTAACAGTTGCAGAAGTAAGGAATAAACAGGCTGCCCCATCAACAGAATATGGACACTTTGTTTACCAAGGTGCCTATGTTTACAACTTAGATTTAAAAAGCGGATTTAGCTTGAAGGGCAGAATTACCCATGTTTCTGACGAGGAATATAAGAAGGCGGGGGATATATGGTATGAAAGTGAAAAGAATGTAAGGAGAATCCTTTACATAGGGGATACACTTTATACCTTATCTGATAGCATGATAAAAGCAAACAGCATTGATAATCTTAAGGAACTTGGAAGTATTGCATATTAAAATTGTAAGCTTAAAACTCTCTTTGTTTATAAAACGAAGGGAGTTTTTTCTTTGAGTTTAGCTGTTTTTATGCTAGAATTTACTTTAACAAGGGAGGTAAGCCCTATTAAAGAATTTTACGCACCAATATATAATTCAATCAAAAATTACATAAATTCCAGACCTACGGCTTTTCATATGCCGGGACATAAAATGGGAAGATTGTTTCCTCTGGGAAATGAAGAAATTCTATCAATGGATTTAACGGAGATTCCTGGACTTGACAACCTTCATTATCCTTCAGGTCCTATACTTGAAGCTCAGGAACTTGCTGCCCAGGCTTTTTTATCAGATAAAACATATTTTTTAGTAAATGGTTCTACTTGCGGTATTTATGCAATGATAGCAGCAATGTGTAGACCTGGAGATAAGCTCATTGTTTCGCGTGACTGCCATAAATCCATAATAGCAGGTATGATTCTTGCCGGAGCCAGGCCTGTGTATATAAGGCCGGTCTACAACAGTTATTTCGGTATTTTCACATATCTTGACCCGTTTATAGTTGAAGAGACTATTAAAAATAATCCTGATGCCGCCGGAATATTAGTAACTCGTCCCAACTATTACGGTATATGCTCGGATATCGATAAAATAATAGGTATTGCACATTCATTTAACATGCCTGTTGCAGTTGATGAAGCTCACGGGGCGCATCTGTGTTTTAATGACTCGCTTCCAAAAAGCTCAATGCAGGCTGGTGCGGATATATGTGTTCAAAGTGCTCATAAAACCTTGCCTGCGCTTACGCAGTGTTCCTATTTACATATAAAGGGCAGCAGGATAGACAGGGACAGGCTGGAATACTATATAAGAATCTTTCAGACTACAAGCCCTTCCTATATATTTATGGCTTCTCTTGATTGCGTAAGGGCCTTGATGCAGCTGCAGGGAAAGCAACTGCTGGATAAGCTGTTAAAAACGATTGATACTGCCAGGGCATCTCTTTCAGACATAAACGGTATTAATATCATTAAGAAGACAGATATAGATAATTGTCTTCTGGATGAAACAAGGCTGGTCATCAATTCAAAAGAAGCTGGAATTTCAGGCTATGAAATGGAAGGACTATTAAGAAGGAATTTTAATATACAGGTAGAAATGTCTGATTATTATAATGTTGTTTGTATTGCCACTGTTGCAGATATATCTGAGGATTTTGAAATGCTTACACATTCAGTTAAGGAATGTGTGCTAAAAGCCTCAAAAACGCCGTTACAGGGCATTGATTTTATAAGTAGTACCATTCCGTTTCAGTCGATTGAATTAAAGGATATACCTCATTGTTCAGGAGAGTATATAGATATAGGGAATGCTGTCAATAGGACAAGCATTGACTCTGTTACGCCTTACCCTCCGGGAATTCCATTGATTTGCCCGGGTGAATTTATAAATAGTGATTTAATAGATATTATACGGGATATAAAACGTGCAGGCGGCATTGTTAATGGTGTTACCCATGATAATATGATACGGGTTGTCAAATGATTTATGATATAATTAAGTTGGAGGTTGCTATGGAAAAAGGCATTTTTATTACAGTTGAAGGTACCGATGGTTCGGGAAAAACAACCCAGATAAAAAAGATGGAAGCTTATCTTAAAGATAAGGGCTATGATGTCATACTTCTAAGGGAACCCGGCAGTACACGGATAAGTGAAAAGATCCGTTCACTCATATTGGACCCGGAAAATACCGAAATGGGGGATACAACCGAACTTCTGCTTTATGCCGCAGCAAGGGCACAGCTCATTTCTGAAATTATAAAGCCCTCTGTTGAAGCGGGAAAGATAGTAATCTGTGACCGTTTTATAGATTCAAGCCTTGCATATCAAGGTTATGGCAGGGGAATAAATCTTGATACGATTATAGATATTAACAGGGTAGCTATAGATGGTACCATGCCTGATCTAACCATATTTTTTGATATAAGTCCTGAAATAGCACTAGAAAGACGAAAGGCAGCAACATCCGCTGATCGCATAGAGAAAGAAAAAATGGATTTTCACATGAAGGTTTATTATGGTTATAAGAGCCTTGCAGCCAAGCATCCTCAAAGAATTAAGACAGTAGATTCAACCAGGGGTATTGAGGAAATATTCGATGATGTGAGGATTTTGCTGGATAGTTTTTAATATTTGTTACAGGTGGTACAATAAAGGGTAATATTTTGAATATAAGCTTATAGGATATAAAATAAGATGAGACGTATATAATTTATAATCCATTTGATTTTAGGGGGTATCGTTATGAAACTGGTATTTGCCATTGTACATGATGAGGATGGACACAAGGTTATGGATGAACTCAATAAAAATGGATTCAGTGTTACAAAGCTTTGTTCAACGGGAGGCTTCCTTAAGGCTGGCAACACTACACTGTTGGTAGGTGTTGAGCAGGATAGAGTGGATGAAGTTCTCGGAATAATAGAAAAAAAATCAAAAAGCAGAAAACAGGTTATAAATTCCTCTATGGCTCCAAATGCTATGGGCGGAATGTACATGCCTTACCCGGTAGAAGTGGTTGTAGGCGGGGCCACAGTGTTTGTAATAGATGTTGAAAGGTTCGAAAAAGTTTAAGGAGTGGTCTCTTTGAAGGTAGGTGAAACCTCAGGTAAACCTTCAAGCTTTTTTGGTGTATCTGAAAAGGATGAAAAGCGTGTTGCGTCCAGTAAAGGATCAAGCTTTCATAATCAGCTGAAGAATGCTGAGGAACAGGGCTTTGAGGAGTATGTCAATGATGTTGTTTCCAGAATTGCTGAACAGAGTAAAAAGCTTGGGAAAAATGTAGACATAATGGAACTCAAAATTTATAAAACCCTGATTTCTGAGTTTCTTGCCCTTGCGGTAGGTAATTCAAGAAAGTTTTCAAAACAAAGCTTTCTCGACAGAAGAGGCAGACACAGGGTATATGCAATAATCAAACAAATAAATGAGGAGCTTGATCTCTTAACTAAGGATGTTTTGGAGGGTGAAAAGGACAATATAAATGTCTTGAAAAGGCTGGATGACATTCGCGGCCTTATACTTGATATGGTTATGTAATACTTATGTATTCTTTGGAGAGGTGCTACTTGGATTTCAATTCAATTATCGGACAAAAAGATATAATAGATAGCCTTAAAAATGCAATAATTGAAGAAAGAGTGGGGCACGCGTATATGCTTGCAGGTCCCCATGGTATAGGCAAAAGGCTTCTTGCCCTAACTTTTGCAAAGATATTGCTTTGCCAATCGCCCAAAGACGGGAAATGCTGTGGTGAATGTATGCAATGCAGAATGCAAAAAAGCGGGACAAGCCCTGACTTATATGTAATTGATACTGATGAACAAAGCATCGGTGTTGATGAAATACGCGATCTTCAAAGTGATATAGTAATAAAGCCTGCTTATTCAAAAAGAAAGGTATATGTAATAGCAGACTGTGACAAAATGACTGTACAGGCACAAAACTGTCTTCTTAAGACTCTTGAGGAACCACCCCGTTATGCAACCATATTACTCACAGCTTCAAATATGGGAGTAATACTTGAAACCATTCATTCCCGTACAATCCACTATAATATGAAGAAGAATACAAATAAAGAGGTTTATGATTATCTGGTTGAGAACTATGGTGGGAAACTGGATAAAAAGGAATTCATTGCTGCCTTTTCGGATGGCATAATAGGTACTGCAATAGAAGCTGCTGAGTCGTCTGATTTTTTAATGCTGCGTGAAAATGTTATACAAATGCTTTTAAAGCTTTGTTCAAATAGAATGCTTGATATTTTTAAAGCATGTGATTTTTTTGAAAAGAATAAAACCGACATTGAGAACATTCTTAACATCATGCTTTTATTCTATAGAGACATGCTTATAGCAAAAGTCTCCAGGGAAGAAAACATGTTGATTAATTCAGATAAAAAGGATATCATATTAAATAATGTGGACATTTTTTCACTACATGGACTTGTGAACTGTATTGAAATAATTGAAATGACAAAACTAAACTTAAAGAAAAATGCTAATTATCAGTTAAGTATAGAGGTAATGCTTATGAAGCTTCAGGAGGAGTGCAGTTGATGGTAAAGGTGGTCGGAGTAAGATTTAAGAAAGCCGGAAAGATATATTTCTTTGATCCTGATGAATTAGATATAGTTGCAAATTCACATGTCATAGTTGAGACTGTTAGAGGTATAGAGTTTGGGGAAGTAGTAGTTCCTAATAGAGAAGTACCTGATGAACAGATTGTAGCTCCGCTTAAAAAGGTAATAAGAGTGGCGACTGAAGAGGATATTTCGCATGCTGCCGACAATTCTAAAAAAGAAAAGGAAGCTTTTGAAATATGTCTCAAAAAAATAAAAGAACATAATCTGGATATGAAGCTTATAGATGTAGAATATACATTTGACAATAATAAAGTACTTTTTTATTTTACAGCAGACGGAAGAGTTGATTTCAGGGAACTTGTAAAAGACCTTGCTGCTGTGTTCAAGACGAGAATAGAATTAAGGCAGATTGGTGTAAGAGATGAGTCTAAAATGATGGGCGGAATAGGAATTTGCGGAAGAGCCTTGTGCTGTAAGTCTTTCCTTGGAGAATTCCAGCCTGTATCAATAAAAATGGCAAAAGAACAGGGGTTATCTCTTAACCCTACCAAGATATCCGGAAATTGCGGAAGGCTAATGTGCTGTCTCAAATATGAAGAGGATGCTTATGAAGAGATACTTTCAAGGGTTCCAAAGGTTGGGGCGATAGTTGAAACTCCGGAAGGTCAGGGAACTGTCATGGAAATCAACCTTCTCAAAGAGCTTTTGAAGGTTAAGATGGACAAGGCAAATGAAACGGATTTGAAGGTTTATAAATCTGATGAAGTCAAGGTTATTAAAGATGTTGCAGGTGATGAAGAGGCTGATATAGATCTTGAAGTTTTGAAGCAGCTTGAGGACTAGGACTTTATTGGAGTGTAATTATAGCAGGTTTTGGTAATTAACTTTTTTTATAAAAATAGTTTTCAATCCATAACTTTGGTGGTAAAATAGTAAAGTCATGAAGACATGCTATAAAAAGGTATTTTCTTGACATATGAGAAACTTAAGGAGGTGTTCCTGGTATGGCATATTTTATTACAGAGGCTTGTATCAGCTGTGGCGCTTGTGAATCAGAGTGTCCTGTATCATGTATTTCCGCAGGAGACAGCGTATATGTTATAGATGCTGATGCTTGTATAGACTGTGGGGCTTGCGCAAATGTTTGCCCTGTAGATGCTCCTCAACAGCAGTAATTTTGAATAAATGGACCGGGGGAAGTAATACCTTTCGGTCCTTTATTTATGTTTAAACGCGTGATACACTTCGTATTGCTTCGTCAGGTTTCACTTTTGCGGTGCTCATTTATCTATATAAACTCCGCTCCTCAAAGCTCACCTTCCTTGTACTACTTGTGTCTGACGCGTTTAATTAATACGTGATATAGAATAATATTGTTATAAGTTTGAGGTATTATAAGAAGGTTTACTCCGCTTTAAAAAGCTCTTCTTTCTTGTAATACTTGTTTCTGGCGCTTTTCTATTATATATTGAGAATATACTAAAACTAGTAAAAGGTAATTGCGTGAATATAGAAATTTTAGAAAATGAGCGAATAGACGATTTGCAATATAAGGGTTTGCGGCTGATTCAGAAGGTTGATGGCTTCTGTTTTGGGGTGGATGCTGTGCTTCTGGCTAACTATGCCGATATAAAGCAGGGTGACCAGGTAATTGATCTTGGAACCGGAACAGGGATAATTCCTGTACTGCTTGCAGGAAAGACTCAGGCAGGAAAGGTTATAGGCCTCGAAATCCAAAAAGATATGGCGGAAATGGCAGCAAGAAGTGTAATGCTTAATGATTTACAGCAGCGAGTACAAATAGAAAACGGCGATATCAAAAAAAGTATTGAACTTTTTGGAGCATCCAAATTTGATGCAGTACTTACAAATCCGCCTTACATGCAAACAAACGGCGGGCTTGTGAATCCTTCGGATACAAAGGCAATATCAAGACATGAAATACTTTGTACTCTGGAGGACATTATAAAGGCAAGCAGCAGATTGTTAAAACCAGGTGGAAGGTTTCATATGATACACAGGCCTGATAGGCTTGTAGATATAATTTTCCTTATGAGGACCTTTGGGATTGAACCTAAGTATATCAGGTTTGTTCATCCTTCTCCTTATAAAAAGGCAAATCTGCTTTTAATAAAAGGCACAAGGGGTGGAAATCCGCAGTTAAAAATGGAACCTCCTTTGTATGTTTATGATGAGAATGGAAATTATTCAGATGAAATAAATAAAATATATAGCCGGCAGGCAGTTGATAAAGACTGTTAGGGCGATGGAAGTGGCATATTGAAAAAGGAAGAAAAAATCCCACAAGTTAATACTGAGCAAAAACAGAATACCGAGACTATTAAAGGCCCTGGGATGTTGTATTTGGTAGCAACACCTATTGGAAACCTGGGGGACATTACGCTAAGAGCACTTGAAACACTAAAAAGTGTAGATATTGTTGCTGCGGAGGATACAAGACAGACTCTAAAGCTGCTTAACCACTTTGAAATAAAGAAGCCTCTTGTGAGCTATTATGAACATAACAAGAATATCAAGGGCGGATATATCCTAAAAATGCTTTCAGAAGGAAAAAATGTTGCCCTTGTATCTGATGCTGGCTCACCAGGTATTTCAGACCCGGGAGAAGATATGGTTAAGCTTGCTGTTGAACATGGAATTAATGTTACTATGGTCCCTGGAGCAGTTGCTGCGGTTACAGGTTTAGTACTTTCAGGGCTTGCAACCGGGCGATTTGTGTTTGAAGGCTTTCTCCCTATGAATAAAAGGGCCAGGAAGGAAAGAATTAATTTTCTTGTAGACGAAGTCCGTACAATAATTTTATATGAAGCCCCGCATAAGCTGATTTATACTTTAAAAGAACTTCTGCAAATTCTTGGTGACAGAAATATTGCCCTGGCAAGGGAACTTACCAAACGCTATGAACAGATAATACGATGCAAGCTCTCTGAAGCTGTAGAAATGTATACAAATGAGCCTCCAAGAGGAGAGTATGTTATTGTAATTGAAGGTATCCCTGAAGAATCCCTTATTTTAGAAAAAAGACAGGAATGGGAAGAAATGAGTATTGAGGAACATGTTAATATTTATATTAATCAGGGAATGGATAAAAAAAGTGCAATTAAACAGGCTGCCCAAGACAGGGGAGCAAGCAGAAGAGATATATACAACAGCCTTCTTGAAAAAGATTAATAAAAAAAGACAGCAAAAAGGGGATTTACATCCCCCTTTTAATGATTGTTTTTAACGAATTATTTCTTAAGTTCTCTCATACACTCAGGACATATATTCTTTCCTTTATAAACATTTACGTCCTTAGCGTTACCGCAGAAGATGCAAGCTGGTTCATACTTTTTGAGAATGATTGTATTTCCATCAACGTAGATTTCCAAAGCATCCTTTTCAGCAATATCAAGTGTACGTCTGAGCTCTATCGGCAGAACAACCCTGCCAAGTTCATCAACCTTTCTTACAATTCCAGTAGATTTCATAATAAACCTCCCTACATTTACAGTATTCGACATTTCTTTTTTTAATATAGTACCATATATGCCAATAAACGTCAACGATAAATTGAAAGATTTTTCAAAAAAATGTTATGGCAATTTATAGAAAACTCATTTTGGCAAGCTTCACAAATATTGAAAAATGAGCCTTTCGACAAAGACAAAAATTAGGTAAAAATTTACATGGTACTGTTAGTACCGCTAGAATCAAGCCTTTGAGGGCATAATAGCATACAAATGATTGATTGAAATTCGACACGTATCGACAATGCCTTGCCAACATATAATTTCCAATTTTTAATTATTGAATAGCCTGTAGAATGTCCTCATATATATTATTAAAAATTTATTTAAGGAATATGCTGAATGTTGAATTATATATGGTTTGGACTGCTCATTTTGGGATTTGCGGTAGGTGCAATGAATGGAAAGCTGGATGAGGTTACTCATGCTGCAATAAGCGCTGCGGGAACTGCGGTTGAATTATGTATAGGCCTTCTTGGTGTTATGTGTCTTTGGACCGGTTTGATGGCAATAGCAGATAAAAGCGGACTTGTAAGATTTATAGCAAAATTGGTGCGTCCTGTTATGAGGCTCTTGTTTTCAGATATACCAAAGGATCACCCAGCGCTGGGAGCTATTGTAATGAATCTTGTAGCAAATTTTTTTGGATTGGGAAATGCAGCTACTCCTCTCGGTATAAAGGCAATGGGAGAACTTCAGAAGTTAAACAAAGCAAAAAGTACGGCTACCAATTCAATGAGCATGTTCCTGGTTTTAAATACAGCAGCTTTTCAGTTGGTCCCCGCAACCATTATTGCACTTAGGACTTCGGCTGGTTCTGCAAACCCTACTGATATAATTGTACCAATATGGATTGCATCATTGTGTGCAACAGTAGTCGGAGTAATTGTTGCTAAACTCATGGCAGCAGCTTCACCAAACAGACTGAGGTAGTAAAATGGAACTTTTAAAATCAATTTCTGTTTATGCTGTTCCTTCAATATTTTTAATAATCCTCATTTCTGGAGTTTATAAAAATGTGAAGGTATACGATGTTTTCATAGAAGGTGCCAAGGAAGGTATCTCAACAGTAATCAGAATTTTGCCGTCCCTGGTTGGGTTATTGGTTGCTGTAGCTGTGTTCAGGGCGTCAGGGGCTCTGGACTTACTTGTCTATGCACTAAAGCCTCTGGCATCTCTTTTATCAATTCCTTCAGATGTTGTCCCGCTTGCTGTTTTGAGGCCTGTGTCAGGAAGTGCATCGCTGGCTTTAGTTTCTGATATTATAAAAACCAATGGACCTGATTCGTTTGTAGGAAGGCTTGCATCGGTAATGATGGGTTCGACAGAAACTATATTTTATACGCTTGCGGTTTACTTCGGTTCGGTAGGTATTAAAAATATCAGATATACACTGGCTGCTGCACTTATTGCCGACCTTACAAGTGTGATCGCATCTGTTTGGGCATGTACTCTGTTTTTCGGCAGGGGGTAAATGCTCAACTTTATATTTCTGCTTGAAAAAAGTATTTCGAATCTGTATAGTTATAATTATTAACAGGGAATAACAAATGTGATACTTGTATTACTTTGATATATTTTTTAAAACATGTTCAGGAGGCGATAGTTTGGAAGACTTTAGTCTGAAAAGCTAATGCACAACTGCATGTTTTGTGAAACAAAACAAGTAGTAGGTGCAATAAAAATAAATTTAACCCCATAAAAAAGTGTTTCAACACTTTTTGTGTGCCCAATGTGATAATTCATTTGGCGCATTGGGGACATGGAGGTAAAAATGAGCGGCAAGAAGTTTTATATTACAACACCAATATATTATCCAAGCGATAAGCTACATATAGGACACTCTTATACTACGGTTGCAGCAGATGCAATGGCAAGGTACAAAAGACTCAAGGGTTACGATGTAATGTTTTTAACCGGTACTGACGAGCATGGGCAGAAAATACAAAGAAAAGCGGAGCAACGCGGTATTACTCCAAAACAGTATGTTGATGAAATTGTGGATGGTATAAAAAAGCTTTGGAAGCTTATGAAAATAACAAATGACAAATTTATTCGCACTACTGATAAATTCCACGAAGATGCAATACAAAAAATATTTAAGAAGCTTTATGATCAGGGAGATATATATAAGGGCGCCTATGAAGGCTGGTACTGTACACCTTGTGAATCCTTCTGGACAAAAACTCAGCTAGTAGACGGGAAATGCCCGGACTGTGGCTGTGAAGTAGAGCTTACCAAGGAAGAAAGCTACTTCTTCAAGCTGTCCAAATATCAGGACAAACTTATTGATTATATTGAAAGCCACCCTGAATTTATACAGCCGGTTTCCAGAAAGAATGAGATGATAAATAATTTCCTTAAACCGGGTCTTGAAGATCTCTGCGTATCCAGAACAACCTTTAATTGGGGCATTCCGGTTTCATTTGATGAAAAACATGTTGTATATGTATGGATTGATGCTCTTTCAAACTACATTACTGCATTGGGATATCTTTCTGGAGATGATTCAGATTACAGGAAATTCTGGCCTGCAGATGTACAGCTGGTTGGTAAGGAAATAGTACGTTTCCACACTATCATTTGGCCTGCAATGCTTATGGCTCTTGGCGAACCAATACCTAAACAGGTATACGGTCATGGCTGGCTGCTTCTAGAAGGTGGCAAGATGTCTAAATCAAAGGGAAATGTTGTAGATCCTGTAATTCTGGTTGAAAAGTATGGTCTTGATGCAATAAGATATTTCCTTTTAAGAGAAGTTCCCTTTGGCTCAGATGGGGTATTTTCTAATGAAGCTTTGATAAACAGGATAAACTCGGACCTTGCAAATGATCTTGGTAACTTGGTCAGCAGGACCGTTGCAATGGTTGATAAATATTTTGGAGGAACAATTCCAAAGGATAAAACAGCTGGTGATTTTGATGATGATCTGAAGAAAATGGTAATGGAGACACCCTCAAGAGTAGACGAGCTGATGGATAAGCTCCAGTTCAGTACTGCGCTTACTGAGATATGGAAAGTAATTTCAAGGGTTAACAAGTATATCGATGAAACAATGCCTTGGGTTCTTGCAAAGGATGAAGCAAATCTACCAAGACTTGCAGCGGTAATGTATAACCTTGTAGAAAGTATAAGGATAGTGTCAATATTAATCCAGCCATTTATGCCTGAAACACCTGAAAAGATATGGGCTCAGCTGGGTCTTGACAATTATACTGAAGTACTTAAGTGGGAAAGCACCGAACATTGGGGCGGCTACCCTGAAGGTGCTTCGGTAAATAAAGGTGAGGTTATTTTCCCAAGAATAGATATAAAAAAGGAACTTGAAGAAATAGAAAAGCTCACTGAAACTGCGGCTGCAAAGGAAAAACCTGCTGTAAAGGATGAAAAAACAGCTCAAAAGAATGAGACAAAACCAGAAGGAATCATAACTATAGACGATTTTGCAAAACTGGATCTTAAGGTAGCTAAGGTTATAGAGGCAGAAAAGGTTGAAGGCTCCGATAAGCTTCTTAAATTACAGCTTGAGCTTGGAGAAGAAAGACGCCAGGTTGTGTCAGGCATAGCGAAGTATTATGCACCACAGGACATAATCGGAAAGAATGTCATAATGGTTGCCAACTTAAAACCGGTGAAGCTTAAGGGTATAGAATCACAAGGCATGATTCTTGCTGCTTCCAGTGGAGAACAACTTGTACTTGCGACTGTTGACGGCAAAATCAACAGCGGCAGCAAGGTCAGTTAGTTTTGGTAATAGAAGATATGGGGTTTAGAATGCTTTTTGATTCACATGCACATTATGATGATAATAAGTTTGATCAGGACAGGCAGGATGTTATAGAAAAAGTCAGACAATCGGGAGTCGCTTTTATTGTAAATGCAGCTTCCAACATACCATCTTCAATAGATAGTATAGCCCTTTCGCAAGAATATGAATTTATATATGCTGCAGTTGGGGTACACCCTCAAGATGTTGAAGGTATGAATGATAATGTTATATCAATGCTTGCTGATTTTGCCCGGGAACCTAAAGTAGTGGCGATTGGTGAGATCGGTTTGGACTACCATTATGATGATGTCCCAAAACCGCTTCAAAAACATTGGTTCGCAAGGCAGATACTACTCGCTAGAGAACTTAAGCTGCCTATAATAATACATGACAGGGAATCCCATGAGGATATACTTAAAATAGTAAAAAAGGAAAACGCCAAAGAAGTGGGAGGAGTCTTTCACTGCTTTTCCGGCAGCGTTGAGATGGCCCGTGAAGTGCTGGATAATAATTTCTACATATCCATAGGAGGAGTCGCAACCTTTAAGAATGCAAAAAAAATAGTCGATGTAATAAGGGCTATTCCGTCGGACAGGCTTCTTATTGAAACCGACAGTCCGTATCTTGCACCAGAACCATTCAGGGGGACGCGTAACGACTCCAGCTATATTAGATATACAGCTATGAAAGTAGCTGAGATACGGGAAGATTCTTTTGAGAATATAGCACGTATTACATGCGAAAATGCAAAAAGACTTTTTAACATAGAATAGAATTCAATAAGCCAATGATTGGGGGTTGCATATGAAAAAGCTTATTCTTGTAATGGTATGCATAATAGTGCTTGCAATTTTTATTGCACTGAACTATTTGCTTTGGGACAGGGATAACAAAATTCAAAGTTTTCAAGACCTCAACTCAAGTAAGAGTGTTAGTATTGATGCACTTACAGATAAAATTAAAAACCTTGATGAGACTGTAAGACAGCTTAATTCAACAGTAGATAGTCTGGAATCAAAGAACAAGGAATTATTTAATTCAAATACAGAGCTTGACTCGGATAAAACAAAACTTCAGTCTCAAATTCAAAATTTGAATGCTGCAATATCAAGATTAAAGCTCTCAGCAAACCTTGATGTCCTTCAGAATAATATAAGAAAATGGACTGAGAGTTTGGAAAAGGGACAATACGATGTATCGTACAGACTCATGGATACTGAGTCTATAAACATCGATGCTTTTAAAAGTATGGATGGTTTCAGCGGTTACTTTAAAAATAATATAAAAAGTATTAGTATAAAATCCATAAAGCTTGCGATAGATGAAATACCTGCAGATAAGGCCGGTAATATCATATATAAGATAGTTTTTGATATAAAAAAGACGGATAATGCTGATGCTACAGATCAGTTTTTCACCGAGGGTCAAAGTACAATGTATATGACGATAGGTTTTAATATTAAGAAAAACAATTGGGTAATAACAGCAATGACAAAAGCACTCTAACAAGTAACAATTAAGGCACACCAGATTTTAAGGTGTGCCTTTTTCTTTTGCATAACTTATGGTAATTAACATAATTATCACACTATTTATATGTACTCATATAATGATATTGTAGCAAATCAATATTACAAGCAGAATTGAATGTTTACATAATCCGTACTAACAACTTGAATAACACGGGTTGTTTCAATTCAGTTTGGTTTAATTGGAGGGATTTTATATGTATCCGGAAAAAAATAAAAAGACTCTTGATAGTAGTGACAAACAACCACAACAGGAAAAAAATATACCGGTTCAGCAACCTATTCAACAGCCGGTTCCACAACCTATGCCTATGCCTATGCCTATGCCGATGCCGCAGCCTATGCCAATGCCGCAACCTATGCCGATGCCGCAACCTATGCCAATGCCACAGCCTATGCCCCAGGCACCAGCTCCATGCCCTGATATGTGCGGTGGAATGCCGGAAATGGGAATGTGCGGAGATGGTATGATGATGCCTGGTATGTCACCAATGATGCCTGGTATGTCACCAATGATGTCACCGGCGATGCCCAGTGATATGACGATGGGTATGAACTGTATGCCTAATCAGATGTTTCAGCAGCAGCCAAGTATGTGCTGTCCGTTTTTAATGAACATGCCGTGCCCGTGTCCGTTGCTTAGAGGACAGAACATGGGAATGGGGATGAGTCCTTATGGTGACCCATATATGGGTAATTATCCACAACTCCCGGGCATGCAGTATTAATTTTATCAGTGGTAGGAAAAACAGGTAGTCTTATTTACCTGTTTTTCTATTTTTTAGACTATAGATAAGGAAATAAGGATGGTTTTAGAGAAATATTCTGGGACATGTTTAAAAAATTGCATTGCTTGTAAATACTCCCTCTAAAGGGGTTAGGTGGTATAAATTTGACAAATATATCATATTAGATTAAAATATCGATAGTCCCTTATTAATATTTGAAACAGGAGGGTTTAGTTGTGATACCACTTGCGAAAAATATTAAAAGGTATTTTTCTTTGAAAGAGGTCATTGTTGTTGTACTGGCCATAGTTATTGCTGTATCTGCGGGAGTAGCCGTATTCTTCAATCTTAAAAAGGAGGTTGTGATAAGCGACAACGGAAAGCAGATAACAGTTAAGACAATGAGGGCTACAGTAGGTGAAGTTCTTGAACAAAACGGTATTAGTGTATCAAAGTATGATTATATTGAACCGAAGCTAGATTCAAAATTGCAAAGGATAAAAAAGAATTCAGTTACAATAAAAAGAGCAGTACCCATTTACGTATTTATTGATGGGCAGGAAAAACAAATAATGACTTACAATGATACTGTAAAGGAAGCGTTTAATTCCAATTCCATTCAGCTTGGAACACTGGATAGAGTTGAAAATGCGAACTTGCAGGACAAAATTGTAAAAGACATGAAAGTCAAAGTAGTAAGGGTCAGAGAAGAAATTCTTAGTGAACAGACGCCAATTCCTTTCGAGGTTGAGAGCAGGGAAAATGACCGCCTTGACAAGGGGACAGAGAAAACTGTTGTAGACGGCAAGGAAGGCACACTTGAAAAATCATATAAAGTTGTATATGAAGATAATATACAGATTTCAAAAACGCTTGTTAACAACAACATTATTGCAAAACCTGTAAATAAAGTTGTTGAAACTGGTACGGTACTTACTTATCGCACCTCAAGAGGAGATACGATTAGGTACAAAAAGGTTTTAAACATGAGAGCAACTGCCTATACTGCATCAATTGCAGATACAGGCAAAGGTCCGGGAGATCCGGGATTTGGGATTACGTATACAGGCGTTAGAGCAAGAAGGGGTATTATCGCTGTTGACCCGAGAGTAATACCGCTTGGAACAAGAGTGTATGTGGAAGTTATGGGAAAGGTTACAGACTACGGATATGCTGTCGCAGCTGATACAGGGGGAGCTATCAAAGGAAACTTGATTGACCTGTATTTTGACAGTCAGTCCACTGTTAACAACTGGGGATGCAAAAATGTCAGAGTCTATTTTGTAATGGACTAGAGTTAATATATTTGCTTGACAGAGAAAAACTGTGTGTTAAATGAAATTAGTGTTTGACGCACAACAATGTAATAAGGGACTTTTGAAAGCAAGCCGGAAAAAATATTCCGGCTTGAGTTTTTTTGTAACGCTTGGGAGATAACTGTTTAGCCTTTATTTATAAGCTCCCGGTAGCAGGATTTACAATAAAGCCTTATTATAAATTAAAGACTTTGTTCACTGGATATATGTTCTTAGGTATTAAGAGTTGGGAGTATGGATAAATTAATTTAAGTTTATAAGCAGGAGCATTTTTATGAATATCAGAGATATGGTAAAAAAGAATAATATAAGGCTTACAAAAGCATTAGGACAGAATTTCCTTACTGATGACAGTATAGTAGGAAAAATAGCCGATAGTGCAGAGATTGTAAAAAGCGACCTTGTAATAGAAGTGGGGCCCGGCCTAGGAAGTATGACCGGTCTGTTGGCTGATAGGGCAGGACAAGTCATTGCTGTAGAAATTGATAAAAGGCTAATAGAACCCCTTACTCAAAACATGGCTGAGTACAGTAATTTCTCGCTTATTAACGATGATATAATGAAAATTGATTTAAAAAAGCTGATATATGAAATACGTAATAATAAACCTGATATCAAGGCAGTAAAGGTTGTAGCCAATCTGCCGTATTACATTACAACGCCTATAATCATGAAAATACTGGAGGATAATCTTGAGATAGATTGCTGTGTATTCATGGTTCAGCGTGAGGTTGCCGACAGGATGGTAGCTAAACCCGGCGGTAAGGATTATGGTGCTTTAACGGTTGCAGTCCAGTACAGATCAATACCACAGAAGGCTTTTGATGTTCCGCCCCATTGTTTTATTCCGCAGCCTGAAGTTTACTCTACGGTTGTGAGGCTAGATATCAGAAAGTCTGCACCTGTAGCTGTGAAAGATGAAAAGCTGTTTTTCAGGGTGGTTAAGGCATCTTTTGGGCAAAGGAGAAAGACCTTGTTAAATGCACTTCATAATTCCGGCTTTTTTAAGCCTGATAAGGAAAGGTTGGCAGAACTGCTTAAAAGCTTGGGGATTGATCCCAATAGAAGGGGTGAAACCTTATCAATAGAGCAATTCTCCGAGTTGTCCAATGCTTTGTATAATGAAAAATAAAATGTGATGTAAGCCGCCAAATTAATTTCCTGGCGGCTTATTTTTTTTCATACTGCCACATATACATAATAATAGGTATTTCATGCCTTAATTCGGATGTTGCCGTGTATTAATGTGGGGTGGGAAAATGGCAGGTAAAATTCATGACCAGAGACATTTTATCATGTTTGAACGTGAAGATCAGGGATTTGAATACGGACAAAGCCCTTCAGGGTATTTGAAAATAGAGGTTAGAGGTGGTAAGGGTAAACTATCAGCTTTAGCTCAAAATTTGAAATACAGTGATAATTTGTCATACAGATTATACCTTATTAAGTGCAGCGACTATGAACTGATTCCTATTGACACCGGGACGCTTGTTAAAAAAAATAGTTTTGAAGCTGACTGGGGCTTTGATCCTGAACGGGTAGGAGGGTCAGGAAATTCAATTGATGAATTCAATATAGCTGCAATAATTGCGGAATACAGCGACAGAAAGAAAGTTCATATTGAGTGCCCTCTTGCTGCATATAGAGGTAAAAAAATCAGCTGGAGAAGAAAACTTGAGGAATTCCTGTCAGAACCGCCTTTAAAACAGCAGCCAGCAGCTGAAGATTTAATTGATTCAATTGAAACCATGCAAGAAACTGACGAAGCTGTTCAAACAGATGGCGTTATGGTAGAAAGTATGGAAACAGTTAATAATAATACTATGGACTTTTATCCAGGCACAGAACAAATAGCAGAAGAAAGAAACGAAAATTTATCTGAAGCTGATTGTAATTCTGAAATCGGGATAGATGCGATGCCTGACCAAAATCCTCAAGACAGTGCTATTATTACTGATGAAGAATACGATAGTGAATTTGGTAAAGGCTGCATTTACAAGGAGAACAATACCTGCGGCTTTAAAGAGGGAACATTAGGCTTTTACAATCCATGTGTATATTGCAACATAGGTAACAATGCTAAAAACCAACAATACACAAACAGAGCATTCGGCAGTTCTGACTCGCTTAGGAAAAGTCTTGATAAATATTTTGAAACTTTTGATCCCTTCGGAAGTAAAAGGAAGGATTATAAATGGTGGAAGGTAAACAATCCGGTATACCTTAATAACGTATTGTATCAATATAATATAAGAACTCCGCTGTTATTCAACCCAAAAGTTATGATGGCACATTTTAAGTATAAGCACTTGATTGTGGGTATCTATACCGACCGTATGAGACACAGGGAATTTATAGTGTGCGGAGTACCTGGAGTATACAGCGTAGATGAAAAACCCTTTGGAGATATGTGCAGGTGGGTTCAGCTTGAAGGGAACAGACCTAAGCATGGTGCATTCGGTTACTGGCTGGTTTATATGGACAGCAGAACAGGCAAATTTATTAACCTTGGTTAAATGCTTAAATATTTATAAGCATTGAAATTATTCTCTATCTCTTATATAATGTAAAAGGCAGAGACCGGAGAACGCTTTCTGCCTGCAATGGTTGCATTTTACGGTGACGTATTTTACATTGATGTGAATTATTGGGTATCGAGGCCCTGTATGCATTTATATGCGTATGGGGTTTTTTTCATGTGAAGCGGTCATTATATATGCGTTTCATGAATTATCTCTTGAGACAATGGGGTTGATGGAAAAAATAATCTTATTTTATGAGGAGATGCGGTCATGAGTTTAAGTAGTATTGCAGGCGGATTGAATACAGTGTGGGTGCTTCTTGCAGCTGCTTTGGTGTTTTTTATGGAAGCGGGCTTTGCAATGTTAGAAGCGGGTTTTGTAAGAGCTAAAAACTCTTTGAACATAATAATGAAGGTTTTTATTGATTGTTGTGCAGGTTTACTGGGTTATTGGGCAATAGGTTTTGGAATTATGTATGGTGTTGATAAGCTGCATATTTTCGGAACAAGCGGTTTTTTTGTACAGGGAAGTATGGATAACCTACCTTTCCTTAAACAGTTTGGACTTCCTGTAGAAGTTTATTGGCTTTTCCAGGCGGCATTCGCTGTTGCAGTTGCAACAATTGTTTCGGGAGCAGTTGCTGAAAGGATGAAGTTTGTACCTTATATGGCTTTTAGTTTCATTGCTACAGCAGTTATCTATCCTATAGCGGGACATCTTATATGGAATCCTGATGGACTTTTTGCAAAAATGGGAATGCTTGATTTTGCTGGCTCGGCAGCAGTTCACTCTGTAGGTGGATGGGCTTCTCTTGCAGCAGTTCTGGTTCTAGGGCCAAGAATAGGCAAATATAAAAAGGATGGTTCGGCAAATGTTCTTCCAGGACACAGTATGCCTTTAGCAGCACTGGGTGCCTTCATTCTCTGGTTTGGCTGGTTCGGATTCAACCCTGGAAGTGCTTTGAATGGACTTGACAGCAGTATTGCACATATCGCGGTTACTACAAATCTCGCAGCTGCTGCAGGTGGTCTTATAAGTGCCCTGTTTACCTTGTGGAGATATGGTAAGGTTGATGCAAGTATGACAATGAATGGAGCTCTTGCAGGTTTGGTTGCAATAACTGCAGGCTGTGCATATGTGAACCTTGTAAGTGCAGTAATCATTGGCGCAATAGCAGGTGTTATAGTTGTTCTTGCAGTTGAACTTGTTGACAGAATGCATGCTGATGATCCTGTTGGAGCTATTGCTGTTCACGGCTTCTGTGGTTCGTTTGGAACCCTTGCTGTAGGACTTTTCGCTTCGATAGGAAGTTCAAAGGGCTTATTCTTTGGCGGTGGTTTCAAGCTTCTCGGAATACAGGCACTTGGTCTTGCAACAGTATCTGTTTGGGCATTCGGAACAACCTTTGGCTTGTTTAAGCTGTTAAAAGCATTATTTGGAATAAGAGTGAAGGCTGATGACGAAATTGAAGGAATGGATTTAAGTGAACACGGTATAAGGGCATACGCACAATCGCCTATTGATGACAGCCTTATATTGGAGGATGAAGAAAGCATTTCAGACAAGTTCGGTGTTGAGCCCAATCCCGTGAGGATGACTACCGAAAGAGCATAAAAAAGAGAATAATTTAAATATTAAAATAAATGACTTTATTGCCGAATTATAGTATAATATAGTAAAATGCTGCATTATAATATGTACAATCTGATTTTTAGAACGCCAAAGTGCGTTGACTCCTAGAATGTAGGCATTTCTATACAAAAGATAAGAAGGAGCTGGTAGCTGTGACGGTTAAAAATAAAGTCGAAATTAGAATAGCCGGCAAAGACTACACTTTGGTTGGTGTTGAGTCTGACGAATACATCCAAAAGGTTGGATTGTATATTGACAAGAAAATGAATGAGGTATTAAAGGTTAACAGCACCCTTAGTACAGCAATGGCTTCGGTACTTACTGCGATTAATGTGGCGGATGATTTTTTCAAAGCTCAGGACAGCGAGAAGTACCTGAAAAAAGAATTGAAACAGGTAACAGAAGAATTGGAGAAGCTAAGAGAAGAGAATAAAAGGCTTTCTGAGGAAAATGCAATACTGGCAACAAGGAATACAGGCCTGCAACTGGAGCTTGTAAAGCGCGAAGCAGAGTTAGGTGAAGCAAGAAATTCCATTAGCAAGTCAAACAGACATATAGTTTGATTTATAAATCTAATAAAAATATGTATAATAAAATGGGTTGAATTAATTTTCAACCCATTTATTTTAGAAAAGAAGATTATGACCATGAAAATGATTTTTATTTTTTTAGATGGGTTTGGACTTGGTGAAATTGATAAAGCCAAAAACCCGTTATTTGCTGCAAATGCAGAAAATATACGATATATTTTGAACAATTTCAGAATGATACCTACCGATTCAACACTTGGAGTGCCTGGACTGCCGCAGAGTGCTACAGGGCAGACTACCATATTTACCGGGGTAAATGCATCCAAGGTTCTGGGAAGGCATATGCATGGACAGCCTACAGTCACACTCAAAAAAATACTTAATGAAAATAATCTTTTTCTGCAACTGGCACATAGAGGTTTGAAATTTACCAATTTTAATGTATATAGACAGGAATACCTTGATAAAATGACTGATCCTTGCGAAAAGCGTCACAGGCCTTCTGTAACTTCTGTTATGACCTTGTCTTCAGGCATAGGCTTTAGGATGGCGGACGATTATGAGCAGGGAAAAGGTATTTATCATGATATTACTGGAAAAGTACTTAAGGAATATGGTTATGATATAGATATTATTACGCCGGTTATGGCAGCACAAAGACTCTACCGTGAAAGCAGAAACTACGATTTTACTTTGTTTGAACACTTTATGCCTGATATAATCGGACACCGCATGAATATGGAAGAGGCAACAGAGGAAATATTACTTTTAGATGAGTTTCTTGGAGAGCTGTTGAGATTATCAGACCTTGATAATGATATAATATTTATCACCAGTGACCATGGAAACATTGAAGATATAAGTGTAAAAACACATACCTTTAACAAGGTACCTACATGTATTATAACTAATCTGCCTTGTGCGGATTCTGTTAAAATAGAATCGCTGATGGATATTACACCCTCAGTATTAAGTCTTTTTGACGACTGTGCAAGACGACAAAATTAACAGTTGGATACTTTTCTGGAGGAACAAATGGGTAAGTCTTTAGAACTGCTGGCTCCGGCAGGAGATAAGGAAGCATTTCTTGCAGCAGTTGAAAATGGTGCAGATGCTGTATACCTTGGAGGTAAAATATTAAATGCAAGACAATTTGCGGGCAATTTTGGCTCTGAAGAGTTATCTGAAGCAATCAGGTATGCACATGTAAGAAATGTTAAGGTGTATCTTACAATGAATACACTTGTTTCAGAGGAAGAACTGTCCGAAGCATTAAACTTTGCAAAAGAGGCGTACCTGCTTGGAATAGATGCGATTATAGTTCAGGACTTAGGCTTTGCCGGTTTGCTGCATAGAGAACTTCCGGATTTACATCTTCATGCGAGCACACAGATGACGGTATATAATCTTGAAGGTGTTAAAATGCTTGAAAGCTTGGGCTTTAAGAGGGTGGTTCTAGCCAGGGAGTTATCAATAGATGAAATAAAACATATATGCGAAAGTACCAATATGGAGGTAGAAGTCTTTATACACGGTGCCTTATGCATTAGTTATTCAGGACAGTGCCTGATGAGCAGTATAATAGGGGGAAGAAGCGGTAACAGGGGGAAGTGTGCTCAGCCTTGCCGGCTTCCATATTCACTTGTTAAGGATAACAAAATAATCAAGTTGAATGAAAACAAAGCAGAAACAGCTTACCTCCTAAGTCCTAAGGACATATGCACTGTGGAGTTCATTGACAGAATAGCCCAAACCGGAGTCAAATCACTGAAAATAGAAGGCAGGATGAAAAATCCGGAATATGTTGCTACTGTGGTAAATACCTACAGCAAGTATTTAAATGGAATAGACAATAGGACAAAATTAAATATTGCTGAAACAGATAAGAAGAAACTGACACAAATTTTTAACAGAGGTGGCTTTTCCAAGGGCTACTTTTTGGGAAAGACCGGCAGGGATATGATGTGCTGGGAAAAGCCTAAAAACTGGGGTGTATATGCTGGAAATGTCCTTTCCTATACAAGGGAAACAGGACTTTTAAAAATACTACTTGAGGAGAATCTTTCAATAGGGGACGGTATTGAAATATGGAATGGGGAGAACGAAAGTCCCGGAACAGTTGTCAGTTGGATGTCGACAGATAAAAAAAGCATAAATTCAGCGCAAGCAGGAACAGTTGTTACCATAGGAAGAGTTAAAGGAAGGATAGCAAAGGGTGACAAGGTATATAAAACTTCAGACAAGCTTCTGATTTCAGAAGCATTGGAGTCATTCAGAAAAACTACAAGAAAAACACCAATACAAGGAGTTTTTGAACTTAAAGCAGGAACGCCTGCAGTACTTTCTTTAACTGACACTTTTGGAAACTCAGTTAGAGTTTTGGGTTCAACTATCCCGGAAACAGCTGTTAACAAACCGCTTAGCCGCGAAAGAATTGTTGAACAGCTTCAAAAAACAGGGGCAACGCCGTTTGAGTTTCAGAAGCTTGATGTACGTGCCGATAACAACCTTATTATACCTATGAGTGAAATAAATGATATAAGACGAAGGGCCCTTGCTCAGTTGGAGCTAATCAGAGAAAATAAATATAACCGTGAATTGTCTGATGGTCCAGGTATCGTCATAACTAAAAAACAGCATGAATCAAGTACAATAGCTCAAACAAAATTATCTGTTCTGTTTATGACTCCAAGACCGGAACTTGATTTGACGCACCTTGAAGCTGACAGGATATACCTGCCTTTTGAGTTTTATACGGGTAAGGGATGGGAAAGCTTAAGTGAAATGTGCAAAAACATTGAAGCACAGATTTTTCTATGGCTTCCGTCAATTACAAAAGGTAATTATGATAAGCTCATTGTATCCAGGCTTAATAAACTTGCTGAGACTGGAATTAACGGAATAATGGTAGGCAACCTTGGTAGTATTAATTATTTTAAGGATTTCAAAAATTTTATTCTAACCGGCGATTACTCATTGAATGTTTTTAACAGCTTTACACTAGACGAGCTAAAGGATATGGGTCTCAATGGAGCAGCTATTTCTTTGGAATTGACACTTGGACAAATCAAGGCTATGGAAGCACCTGCTCATTTTCAAAAAGAGGCTGTTGTTTACGGTAGAATCCCCTTGATGACTTCTGAGTATTGCCCTGTTGGAAGTGTTACTGGAGGCTTTTCTTCAGCGCCTGAATGCGGTATGCCCTGCAAATCAGGCAACTACAAGCTTAAAGACCGTAAAGGTATAGAGTTCCCGGTTGTTTGTGATAACATTGACTGCAGAAGTACAATACTTAATTCAAATTTGCTGTTTTTAGCAGACAATACTAAAAGGTATGATTTTTCAAACATTGATTATATAAGGCTTAACATATTTGATGAAAGCCCTAAAAGGGTTGAAAAGCTCTTAAAGCTGCACAGACAAATCTTAGAAGACCCTGAGAGCGCCAAGATAAATTTTTCAGATGAGATTGAAGAAATAAGAACTGAGGGTTTTACAAGAGGTCACTACTATAGGGGAGTTTAAGGTAATTACAGGGGGTAGCGTATGAAAATCAGAATTAAATACTTTGAAGATGCAGTAAGGTTGAAAAAGATTATTAAAGGCAACTGGATTGATGTATATGCAAATAAGGATGTGTTTATCAAGGCGGGGGAAAGTGCAATGATTCCGCTTGGATTTGCGATGGAGCTGCCGCGGGGCTGGGAAGCACACCTGGCTCCAAGGAGTTCCACATTTAAAACATGGGGTATAATTCAGACAAATTCAGTAGGTGTAGTTGATGATACATATATTGGAGATAATGATCAATGGCATATGCCTGTATACTGCCTTAAAGGTAAACATACAGAAAATTCACTTACGCTTTCAAATGGAATAAAGCCTGAAGGTACATGGATAAAAAAAGGGGATAAGATAGGTCAGTTCAGAATAATGGAAGTTATGCCAGAGATAGAATTTGAGGAGGTAGACTCATTGGGAAATGCTGAACGCGGAGGGTTTGGTTCCACAGGAATGAAGTAAACAAACCGCAGCAGCATAATGATTTGTACTCTAAAATGTAATGAGCAGGTTATTATTGAACTCCCGGCCGAATATTTATTTATAAAAGGATTAAATCTGATTAAACTGGGGGTGTAACCGTGTCATTATATTCACTTTTTGGTTTCCTGGGTGCTTTTTTGGTATTCTTTCTTGTCATTGCATTGTTTTTATATGTACTGCTTTCCTATGGCCTGTATAAGCTGGCTTTAGGACGTAAGCTGCAAAATGAATGGCTTGCCTTTATACCAATTGCTCAGCTGTACCTCTTAGGCAAGCTTATCAAAAAGGTATCAATACTTAAGAGCGAAATTCCTTATATTGAAGTGGTACTGCCGGTTTCTGCAGTGATTGTTGGTGTACTTGCAGGTGTTCCGGTACTTGGACTTCTTCTGTCTCTTGCTTTTGCAATATTAGTATATACCTGTTTTTACAGGCTTTTCAGAATGTATAAGTCTAAGGAAGAGGCAGATGTTATGATTATAGTCAGTATAGTCAGCATAGTTCTCTTTGGATTTATGCTTCCGGTTTATGTATTTTTGATGAAGGACTCAAAACCAAGGGAATCTTGAATGTAGCAATACCTTAAAAAGAAAGAAAGGGCCTGAAGCCCTTTCTTTCTTTTTAGCTTATGTCACGCTTTTTAAATTTCCTTATAGAAAGTAAAATAAGACCAATTATATACACAAATACATAAAAGAGCATCCATGAACTCGGAGCCGCTCCGGATGACATATTACCCCCTGAAAACAAATTTACAAATGGGTTTGTAAATCCTGTTCCAGAGAAAAAGTTGGAGATAAGCTCGCGATATATAACATCAAAAGGAGATATCAGACTTGAGAATATTCCGAGTGAGTTTACTACATCATTTCCTATTAATACGCCTACCTGCTCGAAAATACCACCCAGCAGCCCTAAAATATAAATTGCTATTACAAATATCCCGCTTCCAAGAGTTTTAAACGAAGTGCTGCTGAAAATAGAAAGAGAAAGAATCGCCAGTGGTTCAAGTATGAAAAAGAACAATCCTTTTAATATTACTCCAACACTAAAGGTAGCTATAAAGTCAGGAGTTATTATCCAATATATTAGAATCAGCCCAAGGTAGAGCAGGACTGAATATGAAACTATTAAAAGAGCTATTCCAAAGTATTTTCCCAGTATATAGCTGCTTCTTTTTAAAGGTCTTGTAATTATCGAATGGAGTACACCACTTTCAATTTCTGATGAAACAGATCCAACCGATACCATTATTGTAAGAAAGGCAACAAGCATACTTGAAAAATAGAATCCCAGAATAGAAATGAAAGTTGATGCAACAACAAACATGTTTACGCTAGATTTTCCGAAGGAGACCTGGTTTTTGCATACGTAATATGTAATGAGGGTTAATATTGCAAGGTATATTACTGTAAGAATTCCTACAAGAAGAATTACTCTTTTTCTTAATGCTTCCTTTAAGGATGTCATGGCTATTGGAATCATGCTTCCTCACCACCTTCGATAAGACTTATAAACAGGTCCTCAAGACTTTCACGTTTTGGAGAAAGCTCATAAAGGCTTCCGCCGTTTTCAATTATTATATGGGCGATACTATTGATATCACTCCGGTCTCCTATCGACATTTCCAATCTGTTGCCAGTAATAGAGATACTGTCGGAGTATTGTTTTAAATGCTTTAAGATGGCTTGATTTAATCCGTCTGCGCAAACTTCAAGTACAAGTTTGCCTTCAAGAATGTCATTCGTTCTTCCGTATTTTATTATAGAGCCCTTTTTTATTATGGCGATGCTGTCACATATCATTTCAACCTCGCTTAAAAGATGACTATTCAATAAGACCGATTTGCCACGTTTTTTAAGGCCAAGCATAATATCACGAACTTCTTTTCTGCCTATGGGGTCAAGTGCAGAAGTAGGTTCATCAAGAAATAAAACGTCAGGATCAGTTAGTAAAGCACATGCAAGGCCTATCCTCTGCTGCATGCCTTTGCTGTAAGTGGATATCCTGTACATTTCGTTTCCTTTAAGCTTTACTTCATTCAAAACATCATCTATTTTTGCTTCCGTATACTTCTTATCAAGTCCGCACAAAGCAGCATGGAATGACAGGAGGTCAACCCCTGTCATCCATTCTTGATACTTGAAATTTTCTGGTAGATATCCTATTTTCCTTCTTGCTTGCTCATTGCCTACGGGCTTGCCTAGCAGGTAAGCGTCTCCCGAGGTTTTATGAATAAGGCCTACAATCGTTTTTATAAAGGTGCTTTTTCCTGCTCCGTTGGGCCCTAGGAGTCCGAATATCTCACCCTTTTTGACCGATATGTTTATATTGCGGCAGCCTATCTTATTACCATAATATTTTGTTAAATTACTTGTCTCGAGAACTGTTTCAAGCATCCTTTCACCTCATGGATCTTGCAAGATTTAGAAGTTCATCCCCGCTGAGAGTACCAGTTATTCCTCTTATAATACCTCCATCTGACCAAATGATTGCAGATTGGGAGGAACCTTTATTATAGCCTATCTGTGGATATAAATAGCCTTTTATTCCGTTTATATCAACTTCTTCGGTCTTATTTTCCACAACTGGAATGAAGAGAGTTTTTTTCCAATCCTTTATGGCCTTAAACTGCTTTTGAATACTATCAGGCAGAATGGGAAGTCCAACCATGGCATCATATATTTCATCGGCATTTACACCGTCAGGAATTACAATCTGAGGTGCCCTGGTCTGTAAAATATCATATGTCTTACCGTTAACAGAATACGAAGCAGTTACAAGTAATGGGGTGCTCAGTTCAAAGGTCTTTCCGGTAATATTTTCGGGCAGCAGTTTTACTGCACCAAAGCTCTTCATAACAGAGTTTACCTTTTCAGCATTCATATTAAAGGCTACTGACATTGGATTGGTTATTGATATCTCGGGTTTTGAATCCTTAAGGCTGCTGGGTAACTGTATTTTAAAGTCCTGTAAAGCTGACGCTTCGGCAAGGCTAACCTGCTTTTGCTCTCCGCCCTTAACGCTGATTTTGCCCATGTTCTTAAGATCTATTTCAGGTGTTTTGCTTTGAAGCTGTTTCTGAATACTATCAATATCGTTTACAGTAAAGTTTATTCCCGTTAGGCTTTCAGCCCTGAATATTGAAAGAACATCCGAAACAGCGGCTCTTACCGGCTGGATTGTAGCATATGAGGTAACAAATGCAACTGCTGCAGCTATTGCAGCAATCTTTTTGTACTTAACTGTAAATGCAGTAACACGGCTCGGCTTCTTGGTATTTTCTTTACTCGCAGCTTTTGCCGGATTAAAGGGTTTTATCTGTGGAACAATGTTTTCTTCCATATAATTTTTATATTCGCCTATTACATCTGATATAAGATTGTTACTGCTTTTTAACTCCTTATATAGAAGGCTGCATTTATCACACTTCAGAAGGTGATTTTCAAATTCATTTTTCTGATTATTTTCCAGTTCACCGTCTATATATGTCTGTATAATATCTATTGAAGGGCATTTCATACTACTCGACCTCCTTTGAATACTTCTCTTTAAATTTTGCCTGAGCCCGTGCTAGTGTTTTTCCGACTGAGTTTTTTTCAATACCTGTCATTTCAGCAATCTCATCATACTTATAGCCGGATGATTTAAGCAGAATACAAAGCCTGTCTCTGGGATCCATGCTGTCTAGCACCTTTTTTATGGAACGAATCTCAAGATTCTTTATTGCAGCATCCTCAATCGAAATTACATTTGAAGCTTCAATCTCTTCGGCTGCGGGCTCTTTGCTCTGTCTTGTCTTAAGACTTCTCAGGTAATTATAGGTAAGGTTTGTAGAAACCTTTGTGAGCCAGGCTGCTATGTTTGTATGTGACGGCGGTATGTTGTAAAGCTTTATAAAGGTTTCCTGTGTAATATCTTCAGCAACTTGAGCATTACCTGTAAGGTAAGCTACATGCTTGTATATTGTTTTATAATAAGTTTGGTAACAGCTTTCAAAATCCGGCTGTGATGCCGGTTCCTCGGCCTTTTTAAATATATTCAGCTGTAAAATGTATATCCCTCCCTGCTCAAAGACTTCCAGAAGTTTTGGTTTTCAAATATATAACACATATTGCAGCTGTTTTGTGACATCGAAATTATATTATCATATATAATCTCTATCTTGGATTGTTATTTTTAACAGTGTTCTGTGAAACAATGGTAAAACTTTTTCGTCTATTAAAAGAAATGGTGTTATAATTGAATATAACATACAAAAGTACATAGGAGATGTTTCAATGAAAAAGTTTATAGCGTACATATTAACAGCAGCATTAATGGCTGTTTTATTTGTTTCACCTGCTGCAGCTGCAGCGACAAGCAAGGTATACATAGATAATGTTACTTTGGTTTCACCTGTCCCGCCGGAATTTAAGAACAGTAGCATGGCGCTGCCGTTTAGGGCAGTTGCAGAGGCTATAGGTGTTAAAGTTGATTGGGATGGTTCAAAGAAAAAAATAACAGCTACAGATGGAAATAAGATTGTAATTCTTCAAATAGGAAACAGTAAAGCAATAGTCAATGGAAGCGAAATGCTCCTTCCGTTTGCCCCATATTTTTCAAACAGCACTTCCATGATACCTGCCAGGTTCTTTGCAAGTACCTTTGGGTGCCAGGTTAACTGGAGCCAGAATGAATCTTCGGCATATATTGTTACACCTGTTAAAAAGATGACTGTTGTCGGTTTCTATGGACTGGGCTCAGGAGCTACAAGCAGCTGGGAAGATCTTTTCGGTACAAAATATCCTGATACTGCTGTTGGAAAGACAGGACTTGTAAGTGATCTTTCTCTTGCATGGTATACTCTTGACAGCCAATACAATCTTGTATCAAATGATACTGTTTCTGGTTGGAAAAAGCCTGAGGGCAACAGTTGGACAAATGTTATTGATGCCGCTGACAAATATGATATGAATACCGAGATGACGGTATTATTTGCGGATGATACTAAACAATCCTTATATAAACTTTTAAAAGACTCTGCTGCAGTTGAAAAGCTGACTGACAGTATAGCAAATGAGGCGGCAGCTTATAATGGTGCAAACCTTGATTTTGAGGAGTTGGGGCTGAACGAAGCCAGTTCTGAGCTTCAGTCTGTAAAGGATTCCTACACATCCTTCGTAAAGAAGCTTTCAGATAAGCTCAAAGCAAAGGGTTTGACCTTAACACTAACGCTTCCTGCAATAAACAGCAGCTATAAAGGTTATGACTATGCTGCTCTGGGTAAAATAGCGGATAGAATAATAATTATGGCTTATGATTATAATGACAGAAGCATCAGCAGTTCACCCGAGCCTGTAAATAAGGTTATGGAAGCTGTTGAGAAGGCAAAGGCATTGGTGTCTGCTGACAAGCTTATTCTTGGAATAAATGCAGATCATGAAACAGAAAATACCATAAACGATAAGGTTGGAATAGCCAAAAGATTTGGCTTGAAAGGCATAGCAATATGGAGGCTTGGGCTTGTTACAGATGAAATGTGGAGTAAACTTGGAGAAACTATAACTGCAAAATAATTTAGTACAACATAACTTGAGGTGATGATAATTAAATCTGATTTTGACATGTATTCATTTAAGGATTCTGTTAAGGAGCAGCTTGAACAGCTTTACAACCTATCGGCAGGCGACGGGGAATTTATTTCGGAAGAGCTTGTACAAAGGCTTGCAAGCCTTACAGGTACTATTAACAGGGAGATCGCTGTTTACATAGACAGAAAAGGTAGAATAGTTGATGTAAGCGTAGGAGACAACAGTACAGTTTCACTTCCCGAGGTAGAGGGAAGGCGGGGTAACTCAAGGCTCTCAGGTATAAGGTGTATACATACCCATCCTAATGGGGAAGGAATGCTGTCAGCTGTCGACATAAACTCCATGCAGAACCTGCGGCTGGATGCAATGGCAGCGATAGGAGTCAATGAAGGTAAGCTGTCCAGCATTTATGCAGCTTTACCGCTTCCTCAAAATGGCGAGGTGCTGACTGAAATATACGGACCTTTCTACCAGGCAACAGGTGATATAGATGGATTGCTGAAACTGATTGCAGAGCGGGATAAGATTTATGATGCTTGTATTCTCCAAATAGACGAAACTGAAAAAGCAATTCTTGTAGGACTGGAAACAAAGCGTGGGCAACTCCTTAATGGGAAAACCGAGGGAGAGAGACTGCTTGAAGAACTTGAAGAGCTTGCAGCTACAGCAGGTGTAATAGTACTTGATAAGGTCATTCAAAGAAAGGCCTTTGAAGATACAGCATTTTTCCTTGGTAAAGGCAAAATAGAAGAAATAAATCTTTTGAGGCAGGCGCGCGGAGCTAATCTTCTCATATTTGACGACGAGCTTTCAGGTGCCCAGATCAGGAACATAGAAGATATAACTGGAATCAAGGTTATTGACAGGACAACCCTGATACTTGATATTTTTGCGCAAAGAGCGCGTTCTATAGAAGGGAAACTTCAGGTAGAGCTTGCACAGCTTAAATACAGACTGCCGAGGCTTATAGGCCTGGGAAACCAGCTTTCACGACTTGGCGGCGGTATTGGAACCAGAGGACCCGGTGAAAAGAAGCTGGAGGTTGACAGAAGGCATATACGCAGAAGGATAACTGTACTGGAAAAAGAGCTCCGGGAAATTGAAAAAAGACGCACCCTTATGAGGGAGGCAAGAAAAAAGAACGAGCTGCCTGTAATTGCACTTGTTGGTTATACAAATGCTGGGAAGTCAACTCTTATGAATTACTTGTGCGGAAGCGATGTGTTTGCAGAAAACAAGCTGTTTGCAACTCTTGATCCTACGACCAGAAAACTTCCACTGCCTGATGGAAGAAAAGCTCTTCTGGTTGATACTGTAGGTTTTATAAGAAAGCTGCCGCATGATCTTGTTGACGCTTTTAAATCTACCCTGGAGGAGACAGTACACGCAGACCTGCTTTTACATGTTGTCGATATGTCAAGCAACGAAGCGGAAATCCAGATATCTGTAGTCAATAATCTTCTTGAAAGCCTTGGGGCAATGAACAAACCTGTGATACTGGTACAAAACAAGGCTGATATATTGATTGATGATCATAGGGTTATGTCTCCAAATCTTTATGAAAGAGTTTTCACAGTTTCAGCAGTTACAGGGCAAGGCATGGAGAATCTTTTAAAAGGTATTACAGAACTTGCTGCAGGTGATGAAATAAGCATCTGCCTTGTAGCACCCTATAATGAAGGATGGATTCTGCCGTATCTCTATGATTATGGGAGAGTTGTTTCAAGTGAATATTCAAATGATGGTATAGTTATCAGTGCCAACATAAAAAAGAGCAGAGCTGAAAAAGTAAGAAAATACATTATTAACGGGATTTAGAATTAATTTAAAATATAATGAATTTAGCATGTTTTATTTGAATATAAAATGTAAATAATGTATTATATTAATATAACAGTTTCATACTAAAATTTAATAATCCTGGTGTTCCAAACTAATTAACGAAAGGGGTTTTTGCTATGTTGGTTAGAAAATGTGCAGGAGGAGTAGTGTTTTACGGTGATAAGGTATTGCTCCTCAGGAACGAAAAAGGCGAATGGGTACTTCCAAAGGGGGTTATCCGTAAAGGAGACATTTCCAGTGAAGTAGCAATACGGAGAGTTAGGGAAGAAGCGGGAGTTACCGCTGAGATTGTTTCACCTGCCGGCAATACTAACTATGAATTCTTTTCTGTAACACGACAAAAACCCGTCTGTAATAGAATCACCTGGTACATTATGCAAAATTCCGATGGAAATTTTAAAATTAATAATGAAGAATGCTTTACCGAGGGCGGCTTTTATAGTGTAAATGATGCAGCCGAGCTTATTACGTATAGCCAGGATAAATCACTGCTTCATCTTTCATTCCAGAGGTATAAGGAATTATCAAAAGAGGTTTGTTAATTTATTTATAAAACGTTAAAATAAAAGGTAGCGGAAAACACTTCGCTATCTTTTTATTTTTTAGTTGGTTTTATAAGGAGTGAGTAAAGTGATTAGAAAAGTGTTTGATTTAAAGCAGTGCCTGGCAGCATTTCTATTAAGCATATTATCATCTTTCATATATACCTTTTTTGTTGGTAACTATTGTATAACATCCTTTGAAACAAATACAGGCTATGCTGATCCAAATAAAAATAATTACTATTCCCAGATAGCAAAATATCCAATTGTTTTGCCTTCTGCTGCTTTATTGCTTATTGGTATTATAATTTTTATTCTAACTAAAAAGAAATTTAAAATCTTTGCTTTTTATTATATTGTGATAATAACTATTATAGTTATTATGTCTATGTTATTTACAAAGACATATATTGTTAGTGGTATTTAATAGAAGTTGGTTGTTTCAAAAGGTATACTTATATACTCATTAATTAAAAATTAGGAGATTATCTTGCTAAAACAATATAAAACTGTACTGAACCGTGTCTCATGCGAGATTGAAGAAAAGAAGTCACGGTTTATTGCAACAGTAAGACCGATAAAAACTGAAGAAGAGGCATTGGAACTGATTTCAGAGCTTAAATCAAAGTACTGGGATGCTTCACATAATGTATATGCCTATTACCTTAATGAGGATACTGTAACCCAGCGGTTCAGTGATGACGGTGAACCCTCGGGGACGGCGGGAATTCCTGTTTTAGAGGCGATAAAACGATCAGGTATCCAGAATGTAGTTGTAGTGGTGACAAGATATTTCGGAGGAACTCTATTAGGGGCATCCGGACTTATCAGAACTTATGCGAAGAGTGCTTCGGCAGGTATTGAAAGCGCAGGTATTGTTTGCAGAAAGCTTTGTGATGAAGTGAGTATAATTGTGGAATATACGTTACTTGGGAAGGTGCAGAATATAATTTCCATCAAGGAGTATACCATAAAAGAAAATATTTATGAGCAGGACGCTGAAATAAGGGTATATATACCTGTAGATGAAACAGAAGCTTTTACAGCGGAGCTTATAGAGGCAACCAATGCTCGTGTTCTGATTGATACTGGAAAAAAGTCATACATAACTGTTGACCTTAGCGGAAAGCTCATAAGTACCGGTGAATAAGAATTATTTTTTCTGTTTTGAGAATGATAAATAAGACTAAATATACGCAAAAGGATGGTGGTTGCTTTGACTGAAGAGGATATGCTGGATAAAAAGGTTTGGGCTGTAATAGGAGCAAACGAAAACAGGGAAAAGTACGGCTATAAAATATATAAGACACTAAAGTCCCAGGGCTATACCGTTTACCCTGTAAATCCCAATTATGAGACAATAGAAGGTGATAAGTGCTATCCTGACCTGTCATCCCTTCCTGAAAAGCCGGAAGTTCTTGACATGGTAGTTTCACCTAAACGAGGCATGGATGTCCTCAAAGAAGCTGATAAGCTGGGAATAAGAAATATATGGCTGCAGCCGGGGACATATAATGATCAGTTGATGGAACTTATCAAAGAAAAAGGTTTAAATGCTGTTAAGGCCTGTATACTTATTTCCTTAAGCTAATTTAATTTTTTATATTTTAAAAAGAATACATGCACCATTATCGGCATAAAGATATCGTATAAAAGAAATTATGCGAGGTGGCCGGATAATGCGTAAAACTATAAGTCTTATTATAGTGTGTGTTATGATAATGACAATATTTTCAGGATGTGGCCTGTTACAGAAACTTGGCCTTGAAAAGAGCGATAATGATGAGCTTGAACCAGTAAGCAGCGTTGCAATTAACGAAACCGAAGCAAAAAAACTTAACAGTGAACTTCCGATACGCCTGTATTTCGCAAATCAGGATAACACCAAGCTGCAGCTTGAGGTAAGATATATACCTTTGGAAGAAGCAAAGAAAAGTGTAAATAATCAGGCATCACTTATTGTAAAAGAACTTATTAATGGGCCTACAAGCAAAAATGCTCTGGCAACAATTCCAAAAGGAACAAAACTCCGCTCTCCTGTAAGCATAAACGGAAATGTTGCTACAGTAGACCTTACCAAAGAATTTATAGATAATCATCCAGGCGGCAAAAGTGAAGCTCAGATGACAATATACTCAATAGTTAATTCACTTACAGAGTTAAAAGATATAGAGAAAGTAAAATTCACCATAGATGGTGCTGCAAAGTCTGACTTTAAAGGAGTTATTCAGCTTAATGCAGTATTCCCAAGGACGGAAGCTCTTATCTCAAAGGAAGTTCCGCCTGCAGCTAATGACAAGGATACTACTGATAAAAAGGATACAAAAACTGATGTAAAAGCTACCGATACAAAGTCCACACCTACAAAGGATACAAAGACCACTGATACAACCAAGAAGAGCAGTACCGGTGATACAAGCAAGGACAGCACCTCCAAGGCCAACACAAAGGGTGACAAGGCTACATCAGCTTCAGAGGATGAATCTGAAGCAACATACCTTGATGCGTCGGGTTTGCTTGAATAAATTCTTTGATGAACTCCTTGATGGAGATGGCAGGTCTGGAACGTTAAATTCCAGGCCTGTTTTTTTATCAGAAAAAGCGGCAGTAGCCATAAGCTGCTGCCGCCTTATATATAACCTTAACCTAAACCGACATGTCATCGGCTTGATCAACACTTTCCTTAACTTCTGCAAACGGCACCTTGTAATGATTCTTTCTGCGGCGCGCAATGCCTTCCTCTCTTTGAGCGTATTCGGCAAAAACCTTTCCAAGGTCAAGCACATCATTCATTTCGTAATAGCCGGGATTCCTGTAGATGAAACGTACGGCTTTAACGGCACCTAGAGCAAAGGCTCTGCGGGAAAAAGATTCGTGAGATATTTCTATCTTGTCATCATCACCCACAATCATGACCTCATGTTTTCCGACAACTCCGCCTGCCCTGATAGCTGTAATGGGGACACTTATTTTATCCTCATTTATACCTGCATGAACAAGACCCTTTTTAATTTCACCCGCTATTTTTAATGCTGTACCTGAAGGAGAATCCTTCTTATATTTATGATGTATCTCGGTAATCTGGAAATCATAATTATTAAGAATACATGATGCTAGATTTGACAAAAGCATAAGTACATTAACTCCAAGAGTAATATTGGGAGCATATACTATGCCGTTATGATACTTCCTTGTAAGTACAAACAGCTTTTTCCTGGACATATCCGAAAAGCCGGTTGTTCCAATAACAAGGTTAACCTTCATACGTGAAAAAATCCGTGCATTCCTGAGCGTTGCAGATGGACTTGTAAAATCAATTGCCACATCCGGCTTGGTTCTGAAAACAATCTGCTCTATATTATCTGAGCTTTCAACAGGAATATCCATATCGGCGCAGCCTAATACCTGACCCAGATCTTTTCCTTCCTTGCTGCTTCCTGGACTGCATACTGCAGCTACTATTTTTATATCCTCAATGGATTGCAATACCTTGGCAATCTCAATGCCGGTCTTACCAAGCCCTACAAGACATACTTTGATCATAGACTCCACCTCGGTTTCTTAAAAATGGGAATAAAAATACTACAGAGAAGATTCTGTAGCGAATGTAGGAATGTATATTGCCCATCTAGTAGAGCATACCTATCACCTTCTCTTCCAACGCTTACGGGATTAGCTGACGGATTCGGATCGAAAGAGTTTAACCCTACCTGACCTCACAGCGGTCAGGATTCACCCCAATTAACTGGTTCTCCCGCTCTTTAACATAGATTAAGCGAAGCTCATTATATTTTGTTTAATTCATATAATAATATATTCATAGACAAGCTGAATAAATTACTATATTTAAAAATATTATATACTTGTTATGTCATTTGCTCAAGTATTACCCCGTGTAGCATTATAAAGTATTTAATAGTATAGACGCAGATATTTATATAAAGTTTCATCTGAATGGATATTTTTTTAAATATATTCTCGATTGATTTCCTTCTGAAAGAAGTTGAACTAAATATATTAATATACAGCATGTCTTTAATGCCAGGTATGATAAACTTATTACATCTGAAATAGGATAAGTAAACTCTGATAGGATACCTATTTGCATTCTGGCTTCTGAAATCCAAATGATGTAAGAAATTTACTTCAACCCATATAAAACTTGAAGTTGATGTTCTTAAATAGTAAAATATGAAATATACTTTAATAGAATTGGGGTTTTAGGCTTTTTAGCCGGTAAGGAGATATATATGTCTGATAAAAAAACTATTGCCGTGGTATTCGGGGGTCAGTCTTCTGAACATGAAGTTTCCAGGGTCTCAGCCCAATCAGTTATAAGTAACATAAATAAAGATAAATTTAATATAGTAATGTTTGGAATAACCAAGGATGGCAGATGGCTTCATTATGATGGTCCTGTAGAATGCCTTGGAACAGGAGAATGGCAGGCTATTGCAGAAGCTAAAAATTCCAGAATGCTTTCTGATGGCAGTGCTCCACTTGTACCAGCCGGTTCCTCAGCAAAAGGGATTTTCAAGCTTTCTGACGGAGGTACGCCTTCGATAGATGTTGTCTTCCCGGTTTTACATGGCTGTAATGGTGAAGATGGTACTGTACAGGGACTTTTTGAATTGGCTGGAATACCGTATATAGGCCCGGGAGTACTCGGCTCGGCAATTGGAATGGATAAGGTATATTCCAAGATTATATTTGAAAAGGAAGGTCTTCCTCAGGGGAAGTATGTAGTTTGTTACAGGAAGCAAATAGCATCTGATATTGATCAAGTTATAAAAGATGTTGAAAAAGTATTGGAATACCCTTGCTTTATCAAGCCTTCAAATGCAGGGTCTTCGGTTGGTGTGGGAAAGGCTCATAATCGTAAGGAGTTGGCAGATTTTCTGGAAAATGCCGCAAGATATGACAGGAAGGTTCTTGTAGAAGAATTTATAAACGGACGTGAGATTGAATGTGCGGTTCTGGGCAACGATGAACCTATGGCTTCAACTGTAGGAGAAGTAGTCCCTTGCAACGAATTTTACGATTATAATGCAAAATATCTCGATAATAGTTCAAAAACAGTAATTCCTGCGGATTTGCCAGCAGCTACAATTGCAGAAATAAGGGATTACGCAGTCAGAGCATTTAAATCACTTGATCTTGCAGGCCTGACAAGAGTTGATTTTTTTGTTCACAAAGAGACTGGAAAGGTATATATTAATGAGGTTAATACATTACCGGGCTTTACAAGTATAAGTATGTATCCGCAGCTTTGGGAAGCATCCGGAATTCCATACGGTGAAATGATTGAAAGGCTTGCCGAACTTGCTATAGAAAGATTTGAAGATAATAAAAAGGAAGTTAACAGATAAAACACTGCACTAAACAAGAAAAAATAGGGGGAAAATATAATTTATATGGATAACAGACCTATAGGGGTGTTTGATTCGGGGTTGGGCGGTCTCACTGTTCTAAAGGAAATTATGGAGCTTATACCATCCGAGAGTATAGTTTATTTTGGTGACTGCGGTCGAGCTCCTTATGGTACAAAATCGAAGGAAATGGTAATTAAATATACTTTTCAGGATATAAGATTTTTGATGGAACATGATATAAAAATGATGGTTATAGCATGTAATACAATGAGTGCATGCAGCCTGGAAAGCGTAAAGCATGACTTTGATATACCGGTAATAGAAGTTGTTCAGCCTGGAAGCCACTGTGCTGTACGGGAGACAAAAAACCGAAGAGTCGGCGTTATTGGAACCTCTGCGACTGTAGGAAGCGGAGTTTATGAGAAGACTATAAAAAGTATAGATAATTCTATAGAAGTGTTTTCCAAAGCCTGTCCTTTATTTGTCAACCTGGTTGAAGAGGGCTGGTGGGAGAACGATATTGCTTATCAAATTGCAAATGAGTATCTTAACGATTTAAAGAAGGAACACATTGATACACTTGTACTTGGATGTACTCATTATCCTCTTTTAAAAGGAGTAATCCAGAGAGTAATGGGTGAGGATGTTAAGCTTGTAAGTTCCGCTATGGAGGTTGCAAAGGTTGTCAGGGAAGTTATGCAAAAGGACAGCATGCTTAGAGACAACAAGCTAAATCCTATTTATAAGTATTATACTAGTGACAGCATTGAAAAATTTGATTCCCTTGGCAGTTCAATACTGGGAAAATACATTGATTGTGCTGAACGGGTAGAAATTGATAAGTATTAGGAAGGTTTAAGAAATCAGTAAAATGCGTAATACTATCATGTGCACTATTGCACTGCCTTAAGGAGGAAAGTTGTTGAGTAAGAAGGTAATAATCAATGTAAAAGGAACTCAAAAATATGAGGACAGGGAATCTGATGGAATGGAGCTTGTCACTGAAGGAAAGTATTATAAAAAAGATGATGCTTTTTTCATTACATATAAGGAAAGTGAAGTCACGGGAATGGAGGGGACAACCACTACCCTGAAGGTTTCGGAAGGTATAGTAACCCTGATGAGGTTTGGTTCTGTAAATTCTCACTTTATTTTTGAAAGAGGACAAAAACATCTATCGTATTATGAAACTCCCCATGGAACATTCACTATAGGGGTATTGGCGAATAATGTAAACATAAACATAGATGATGACGGCGGAGAAATATTTGTAGGCTATGAGCTTGAAGTTGATAATAATAAAACAGGAAGTAATGATTTTCATATGTTGATAAGAGAGGCAGGACAGGTTGATGGCGAACTTAATTGAAAAAATCGGACTTGATATCAAGAAGGTTATAGGGGATTCAATTTCAAAGGCTGTTGAAGCAGGGGAAATACCGGCTGTAGAAGTGTCTGAAATAACTGTCGAAATTCCAAGGGAAAAGGAACACGGTGATTTTTCAACAAACATAGCAATGCAGCTTGTAAAACAGGTTAGAAAAGCTCCTAAAATTGTTGCTGACATAATCATTAAAAATCTTAATCTTGAGGGAACATATATTGATAAAGTTGATTGTGCGGGAGCTGGCTTTATCAATTTCTATCTTAATAACAACTGGCTTTATGATACTCTTAAAGTAATACAGGATGAAGGTAACAGCTATGGAAAAATAAATGTTGGACAGGGACAGAAGGTAATGGTGGAATTTGTTAGTGCAAATCCTACCGGACCGCTTCACATGGGAAATGCACGCGGCGGCGCACTTGGAGATTGTATAGCAAGCGTGTTGCAAGCGGCAGGCTATGATGTTACAAGAGAATTTTATATTAACGATGCCGGTAACCAGATAGAAAAATTCGGATACTCTCTCGAAGCAAGATATATTCAATTGCTAAAAGGTGATAATGCAGTGGAATTCCCTGAAGACGGCTACCATGGAGAAGATATAATCGAGCACATGAAAAATTACATAGAAGAATATGGAGACAAGCTGCTTGAGGCGGATTCTGCCGAAAGAAGGCAGTTATTTGCCAGGTATGCACTTGAAAGAAACCTTAAGAGAATAAAAGAGGATCTTGCAAGCTATGGTATAAATTTTGACATATGGTTTTCGGAACAGTCCTTATATGACAGCGGGGATATTAAAAACACTCTTGAGCTTCTCCAGGAAAAGGGTTTGACCTATGAGAAGGAAGGAGCAATCTGGTTTAAGTCGTCTGAATTCGGCAGTGAAAAAGATGAGGTTATCGTCAGGAATAACGGATTGCCGACTTACTATTTATCAGATATAGCTTATCACAGAAACAAGTTTGAAAAGCGTAAATTTGACAGGGTTATAAACTTGTGGGGCGCTGATCATCACGGACACGTTGCCAGAATGAAGGGTGCGGTTGAAGCGGTCGGAATAGACCCAAACAAATTGGAAGTAGTTTTGTTCCAGCTTGTAAGACTGCTTAGAAACGGTGAAGTTGCCAGAATGTCTAAAAGAACTGGAAAGGCTATTTCACTTGCTGACCTTCTTGAAGAGGTAGGAAGGGATGCTGCGAGATTCACATTCAATACAAAGGCATCAGGAAACCATCTGGACTTTGACCTTGATCTTGTAGTTAAAAAATCAAATGAAAACCCCGTTTATTATGTTCAATATGCACATGCAAGAATTTGCAGCATGCTTAAACTGCTTAGTGAGGAAGGTATAAGTGTTGCTGATTCTAAAAAAGCAGATCTCTCAGTACTTGATAAAAAAGAAGAAAAGGAACTTATAAAAAAGCTTGCAGAATATCCGGAAGAAATAAGGCTTTCGGCTCAATCGCTTGAACCAAGCAGACTTACTCGTTATGTTCAGGATGTTGCTGCGCTTTTCCACAGCTTTTATAATGCCTGCAGGGTTAAAGGCGAGGAAGAAAATATTATGAAGGCTAGAATTATTCTTGTTGACTGCACAAGAATAGTAATTTCCAATGTACTTAACCTGCTAAGTATTTCAGCACCTGAGAGAATGTAAGGAGTGATTGAATGAATATAAAATGGCTGCAGCATGCCTGTTTTCTGCTCACAGCAGAGAATGGGACCAGAGTTTTAACTGATCCTCCGCATGAGTATACGGGATACAAACCTGATAAAACGGCTGCCGACATTGTAACAATGAGTCATCAGCATAAAGACCATTGTGACATTCAAATAGCTGAAGGCGAATTTATTTCTATAGATAAACCGGGAAAGTACTCATATAAAAACATACAAGTAAGCGGAATACATACATTTCATGATGAATTCGAAGGAGCCAAAAGAGGTAAGAATATAGTTTTTGTGTTTGATATTGATGGGATGAGGGTATGCCATTGCGGTGACCTTGGCCATCAGCTTTCTATCAAGCAGTTGGAGGAAATCGGGAAGGTAGATATCCTTCTCGTTCCTGTAGGATCTGTTTATACTATTAATTATGCCGGAGCAATAAAGGTTATGGAAAGTCTCAAACCTAAGGTTACAATTGCAATGCATTTTAAAACACAAGCACTTACCTTTGAACTTGATACACCTGATAAATTTGTTGAGTTAACAGGCGCACGAAGACTCTCAGTGGATAATATAGATATTTGTAAGGAAACTATAGGTGAAATTCCCAGTGTAATTCTTTTAAATTATAAATAAACAATTTAGGTAAAAGAGCCGATACATTACATGTACGGCTCTTTTTAGTACATAATCCAAAATATGAAAGGTTTTTTATGAACAAAAATTTCACTAAATACATTAAAAAAATAAACAGGTTTGTATTGTCAGCAGCAGTTGCTTTATCTGTAACAGCTTCTAGTATTCCGGCATTTGCCGAGACACCTGAGACTTCTTTTACAGGTTCTTCAGATGCATCCGCTGTATTGAATAATTTAAGATATAATGATGTTAGAAATTCTAATACATGGGCAAAGGAAGCTATTTATGAACAAGGTGCCCTTGATATAATAAAGGGCTTTGGAAGCCAGACTTTTGGGCTTAATACTACTCTTTCCAAGGAACAGGCTATTTCAATAGCTTACAGAATGGCTGGAAGAGAAGCAGATGCTCAAAAGGCTGCAGAAGCACTTGATTATGCAAGGTCTCAGGATGATAAAAAAACCAATGCTATAAGCATGTGGTCCGATGGATACCTGCAGCTCGCTGCCAATGAAGGTTTGATTAGCCAAACAGATTTGAATGATGCTTTTACGCAGGATCAGACTTCCCTTGATGCAACTGCCTTTCATAGAAGTGCTCCGGCGCAGAGGCAGGAAATGGCTTTTTACATCGCAAAGGTTCTAAAGCTTGATCCGGCATACGAACAGCAGGAAATATTCAATAGCTACAGCGACTGGTCTTTAGCAGACCCAACAAAGGTACCGTATATAGAGGCGGTTCTTAAAAATAATATTATGAACGGCTCAAATGGGCATTTCTATCCAACCCAGTCACTAACCAGGGAACAGGGCGCACAGATTGCTAAAAACGCATCTGATATCGTCCTCCCCATGCGTAAATTTATAAAATATTCCGGTGTTATTGAAGATAAAACAGCAGTTTCAGATGTATCTGTCAGTGGCAGTATTAACAGGACATTGTTAAGTGTACGTAACAGTAATGGAAACCTTCATGTTATAAATGCAGATAACCCAGTTAACAGTTCAAGCATGGGCAGAAATGAAGCAAATGGCCAGTATGTTCCGAATAATCAAAAAGAACTGGTGGTTTATAGAAATGGTCAGATAGGTAACAGCAGTTTGCTTAGGACAGGCGATTCAATTGAGTACATTACTACGCCGGACAACACTGTTAAATTTGTTAATGTAATTAATTCTTCAAGTAGTTCAAGTTATATTGCTGTAAGGTTTGAAAGTATAGACCCTGCCGCAAAAAAACTTACAGTAACACAGCTTTATAAAACCAACAGCGCTGATGGTACGGGATCTGTAATGAATTCTTCCATAAGCGGCACACCTGCAATATACAGCTTCAGTAACAATGTTACTGTAAACTCAGATGACGGAATTTCAGGTATTAATGAAATAACCTCAGGAGCTACAGGCGTTGTTACAGTTAATAATGGAATAGTAACTTCCATAAGATTATCCAATTTAAATGGGTATAACAAGGAAACAGGTGTTGTAAGCGGAATAGTGCAGGACAATAATCCGCAGCTTGGTTATATAACCTTATATAATTCCGATGGTTCGGGGACTGATCCTGATAACGAAAAGCAGTTAATTTTGGGCAGAACATATAATTATAACACGGGAGATTTGGATGTTCAGAAAAATCACTCACCTGCGGCAATTGAGGACATAGAACCTGGAGATACTGTATTCCTGAAGACTGATGAGGTTGGTACTGTTGTTTCAATAAGTGCGGTAGACAATTATCAGACAAAATATGCCAAGGTTATTTCAAAAAAACCTTCAAGTATTGCTGTAAGATTTGATGACGGTTCACAGCAGATACTTGATGTTCCATCGCAGACACCGGTACTTTCTGATAATAAACTGGTTGGTTACGGCTCTGTTAAAGATGGAGATCGTGTTCGTTTAATGCTGCATATAACAAATGGCTTCACCAGGATTAAAGAAATTGCAATTGAAGGCAGTAAAGCTGGTGGACAGCTTATTTCCAACGTATATAAAGGAACAATTTCATATCTAAATGATTCAAAGAATAGTCTGGTTGTTCAAAATGTTCAGGTTTTTGATAATGGCAGATGGCAGAGGACTGATCAAAAGGGCTTTAAGGATATAAAGCTTTCTAAGGATTGCAGTATATATCTTAATGATAAGGTAATAGATACAAAAACTCTAAGCAGGTATTCCAAAGGAAATGAAGCTTATATTGCTGTTAAAAAAGATTATGGCAATGAAGAAAATGCTGTAATGGTAAGCTTCAGAAACAGTGGGGATACAGAAGCCTTATATGATGACAGCATTTCCAATGCTGTTCCGGGATCCAATATGTTTAGTCTTATGAATTCATATAAAACTGTATCCTATGGGCCTGGCTCAATAATCATTAAAGATGGAAGACTAGTCACAGGCAGCAGCCTTACCGGTGATGACAGCGCTTACATAGTTGCAAACTTGAATAACTATGGTACTGATAAATATTATGCAGGAGTAGTCCAGGTAAGTGAAAGACCAAACTCCAACTTTATTCAGATTTACCGTGCTAGAATTTCAAATATTAATGAAAATCAGGACTTTACTGTTGAGTCATTCTCACAGTTAAACGGAAATACATGGCAGTATAACAACACACCTAAAACATTTATTCTTAAGAGCAATACAAGAATACTTGATGATTCGGGTGTGGTTAACCAAAGAGACTTTATTTCATACGGTGATAGCAGTTATGTAGGTAAAGTTGTATATATACTTGCCAATAATCTTGACACTGTAATGATAAGCGAAGCTCCATTTGGTAATGCGTTGGTAAAAGGAACCATATATGATACATCAAATGGTGGTACCGGCAGTGGTTCATCAGGAACAGCGACATTTAAGCTGAGAAACGCAAAGGCATTTAATCCTAATACAAACCTATGGACAGATAGTAATACTATTACTATTGGAACACTTAATGATACAATTGTTATAAAAAATAATTCAATAGCTACTGTTGACGACCTAAAGAACGGAGACAGTATAAGGGTTATAAAGGCGGATAATACTCCTACCGGTAATGGTTACATAATATTTGTAGAAAAATAATCTTGATGGGGTGGCACATATGAAAAAATATCTGAAAATAATAATAAGCATGGCAATAATAATGGGACTGCTTTTTCCTTCGGCAGCATATGCAAGTCAGGGGGAAAATGGGTATGAAGGGGGGCTGTCAACACAGATACTTCCAGCTAAAACTGCCAGTAAAACTTCATATAATTATTCGGAAATGTGTTTTATAACGGGCAAACCTGTTAAATTTACCGGAACGCTTACCATATCAAAATCATCAAAGGCTAATGGAGTTACAGCGACTTATTCATATAGCCTTGCAAACACGCAAAGTAAAGCTACTCTTACGCGTACGCTTGTTTATAATACTAAGCTTACAAAAGATGCTAACGGACAAACTATAGAAGAAACCTCATTCGGTAAAACACCAACTGAAGTTATTAAATTTGATAAGAATGTTTATACGCTTACTAATTATCAATTGACAAAAACAAATATTATTGATTCTGTGCCTGTTTCAAATTATTTTTCTGGTAACATACAAAGCTTGAAGGAATACAATGTTGGAAGCAACCCTGTAACAGGGAAAATGAAAGTGGAAACAACTGGTCAATTCTATGGCTATGACCAGTATTGGAGCAGTTCCGAGGTCCAAACACTTGACTCCCTTTATAGTTATGAAAGTAATGATGCAAAAGAAAAGTGGGGAGGGTCTGTAAGCGTAACCGTTTCGTCAAGTGCTGTTAAAGATTTGAAGTACCAGGAAAATAAACCTGACCAAATAAGTTTTGACGGAGGTTACATTCAAACCCAACAAAATGACAGTGTTCTGGACTATAGCAGTGAAATGCCTGAATTTGATTCAAAGGGTATTTCTACTGATAATGTTGTAAAATCACAGGATAGTATAAAGCTGGAGGCATTTCCTACACAAACTAGATTGCCGGTAACAGACCTGAATTATCTTAGAGGTAATTGGGCGGAAAATGATATAAAACTGTTATTCAGTATTGGAGCGTTTAAAACTGCAAGCGGTAAATTTGATCCTCAGAAATTTATAACAAGAGCAGAATTTGCTTCAGCACTGATAAACTCAGTAAAGGATATACCTGCTGATCCGGCAGTAAAGACGACAACTAACAAAACAAGTTCTAAAACAAAGGTTACATCTCCATTTAACGATGTTCCGGTTAGCAGCCTTTACTTCAATGATATAAACACTGCCTATAAGAAGGGTATATTCAGCGGTAGCGGAAACAATAATTTTGGACCTGATGAAACAATTTCTCTTGCGGAGGCAGTATACGTGTTCATAAGGGCGATAGGGCTCCAGAATATGGCTCCAAATACCAATGCTGTAACGATGTTTAAGGATAATGACAGTATCCCTTCCTTTGCAAGAAGTTCAATGTATGTAGCAGAGCAAATCGGGCTTATACACGCAGATGACCGCGGTTATATTAACCCTAACAGCAAGATAACTAAAGCCAAGGCTGCTGTCATGCTGAATGGGCTTATAGATTACATGAGAAACGGAATATCAAAGGATTACAGAGAAAACATATTGAATTATTAAGCAAAGATAAAGACAGGCAGGAAATGTAAATAATTTCTGTCTGTTATTTTTTTGTAGAAAGTGATAATCTATCTATATACTTAAAATTTAGCAAAAAGGGGAATTACTGTGAACATGAAAAGTATAAAAAAGCTTATAGTCGTTATTTTGATGTCCTGTATTTTACTTGGGCAGCAGGCCTTTGCACAAGACACCTACCAGGCTTTAAGTTCAGGATATATGCAAAGTATTATGGATATGATCAAAGGTATATATAACGGAAACGTTACTGATGATAAGCTGTTGGAAGGCTCTTTAAAGGGCATGTTTGGAACAATGGACCCATACACTGTTTTTTATACACCCGAAGAAGCACAGGCTTTCATAAATAGTATGAATGGTTCTTACAGCGGTATAGGTGTCTCCATATCAGTGGAAGATAAATACATAGTTATAAATAAGGTATTCAGGGGTTCACCTGCTGAAAGAGCAGGGATTAATAGCGGAGACAGACTCGTTGAAGCAAACGGGAACAGCCTTGTAGGAGTAGGAACCGATGTGGCAGTAGGGTTTATTACAGGACAACCGGGAACTACGGTAAAACTTGGTATTATAAAAAGCGGTAGTTCAGATAAGACTTACATAGAAGTTAAACGTGAAAATATACAATACAACCCTGTTACATACCAAATAAAAGATAACATTGGGTACATTAAGCTTGATATATTTAATTCAAATGCATACCAGGGCGTACGTGAAGCGCTTGACAGCTTCGACAAGGCAGGAGTCAAAAAAATCATATTCGACCTGCGTGATAATCCGGGAGGAGAAGTTGATCAGGCTGTAGATATTGCAAGAGAATTCATACCCAAGGGACTTATAACAAAACTTGATTTCAAAGCTGAAGAAAATACAGATGTTGAGTATTACTCGTATCTTGAAGCTGTAAAATACAAGGTAGCAGTTCTGGTTAACAGTGAAAGTGCAAGTGCATCTGAAATTATTGCAGGGGCTTTTCAGGATACAGGGGCAGGAACATTAGTTGGTACAAAAACCTTTGGCAAAGCAAAAGTTCAGAATTTATATCCACTGCTCACACCACAAGCATTTCAAAAGTATCAGAATCAGTTGGGTGTAAAAGTGGTAAATGCGTATGATCTGATTACAAAGTATGGTATCAGCCCTAATCAGGATGAGATAATCGGTTGGACAAAAATTACTACAGGAATGTATACAACCCCAAAAGGAAGAATGATAGATTTGAAAGGTATAGAGCCTGATAAGGCGGTAGAAGATAAAAGGGTTGTTAATGGAATAGATGTATCCGCAATTCAGAAGCTGCCTTTAACACGAAAAACCAAGCTGAACGATAGTGGAAGTGATATTTTGAATGCTGAAAGAATATTGAAGGCCAGCGGATATTTTAACGGTACACCTGATTTTACTTTTGGAAGTGATACATCGGCAGCAATAGCGAAGTTTCAAAAGGCTTCGGGCGTTTATGCACATGGAGGATTGGATTTTACTACCCAGAAATGGCTTAATTCCAAGCTTGAAGAGCTTGTAAAAAAATATGATACACAGTATGCCACGGCAGTAGAGGTTTTAAATAATTAGAAAAAGTTATAAAAATAAATTGTAATTTCTCTAAAACGCCTAATTTAGAGATTTTTCATGCTAATACTTTTAGATTCAGCGGCAAACTCTATTGACACTCCATAGTGCCAAATATAAAATAATAAAGGTGATAAAATAATCTATAATAATATGTTTATATTATCTGTTATATGCTTCATTTTCAGCTAATTTTTAGGAGGATTAAATAATGTCTGTTAAGTATATTTTTGTAACCGGCGGTGTTGTTTCAGGTTTAGGAAAGGGAATTACCGCAGCATCGTTAGGAAGGCTTCTAAAGGCGAGAGGTCTTCATGTTACAATTCAGAAATTTGACCCGTATATAAATGTAGACCCTGGTACGATGAGTCCATACCAGCACGGAGAGGTATTTGTTACTGACGATGGAGCAGAAACAGATTTGGATTTGGGTCACTATGAAAGATTTATTGATGAAAATTTAAGTAAGAATAATAATGTTACTACCGGTAAAATATACTGGTCAGTTATAAGCAAGGAAAGAAAAGGGGATTTCCTTGGTGGTACCGTTCAGGTAATTCCTCATATAACAAACGAAATAAAAGAGAGAATTTACAGAGTCGGTAAAGCTGATCACACAGATGTGGTTATTACTGAGATTGGCGGTACTGTCGGAGATATTGAAAGTCTTCCATTCCTTGAAGCAATTAGACAAACAGCAACCGAGCTTGGAAGAGAAAATGTCATGTATATTCATGTAACATTGGTTCCTTACCTTGGCAAATCAGGAGAATTAAAAACAAAGCCAACACAGCATAGTGCAAAAGAACTTAGAAGTATAGGTATCCAGCCGGATGTAATAGTTTGCCGTACTGAAAAACAGCTTTCCAAAGACTTAAAGGATAAAATAAGCTTGTTCTGTAACGTTCCGAAGGATTCAGTTGTTCAGAATCTTGACGCAGAAGTTCTGTATGAGGTTCCATTGATGCTGGAAAAAGAAGGACTAGCCCAGATAGTATGCAAACGTCTTGGACTTAGCTGTACAGAGCCTGATTTAAGTGGTTGGGAAGAAATGGTCAATAAGCAGAAAAACCTTTCACATACTGTAAATATTGCTCTTGTAGGTAAGTATGTTGAACTGCATGATGCGTACTTAAGCGTTGTTGAATCCTTAAAGCATGGCGGTATTGCTAACGATGCGGATGTAAATATCAAATGGGTTAATTCTGAGCAACTTAATGAAGAAAACATAAAGAATTATCTGTTAAAGGCTGACGGTATACTTGTACCTGGCGGTTTCGGAGACAGAGGTATAGAAGGCAAGATTTTGGCAGCCAAATACGCAAGGGAAAACAAGGTTCCTTATTTCGGAATATGTCTTGGAATGCAGATGGCAGTTATAGAGTATGCAAGAAACGTTGCAGGGCTTAAAGATGCGCACAGCTCTGAATTTGACCCTGAAACAAAATATCCTGTAATAGATCTTATGCCTGACCAAAGGGATGTTGATGAAAAAGGCGGTACAATGAGGCTTGGCCTGTATCCCTGTAAGGTTACTGAAAAATCCAGAACTTATGATGTATATAAGGAAGAACTTATATATGAAAGACACAGACACAGGTATGAATTTAACAATGAATACCGAGATATACTTACTAAAAAGGGTTTGGTCATTTCCGGACTGTCGCCAAGTGAAAGACTGGTAGAGATGATTGAATTACCTGATCATCCGTGGTATATTGGGGTTCAGTTCCATCCAGAGTTCAAATCCAGACCTAACAGGCCACATGCCTTATTCAGGGACTTTATAAGGGCATCACTTGAAAAGAGCTTAAAGAAATAATTAAATAAAAAACAAAAGACAGGAGAAATCCTGTTTTTTGTTTATAGCGTAATATTTCCAACCTGTATAAAAAAACTCATTATTGACAATACTTCTTAATACCGATAACAAAAAACAAAAAAGGTATGATAAGGGGTGCGATAATGAGTAAGGTATTGTTTGCGGTCAGAAAAAGCTTAAAAACTATAAAAGGAAAAAAAGCTCTTAGACTATCAATTATTTTTGTTCTTCTAACAGTTATAACATCAGGAATGATTCTTTCCACATATTCAGAAAATGTCAATAAAAATCTAGAGAATAACCTAATAAGGCTGCATGTTATTGCAAACAGCGATTCTGATGAGGACCAGTCACTAAAAAGAGATGTAAGAGATGCAATACTTCAGTATATGAAGGATGAATTAAAAGATACAAAGAGAATTCAGCATACTAAAACAATTTTAAATAACAATATTGCCAAGATAGAAGAAATTGCCGCTAAGGTAATAAAACAAGAAGGGAAAAGTTACCCGGTAAAAGCGACGCTGGGTGAATACCCATTCCCAACAAAAGTGTATGGAGATATTACTCTTCCAGCAGGAAATTATCAGGCTCTTAGAGTTGTTATCGGCAGCGGCAGCGGCGCAAACTGGTGGTGTGTATTGTTTCCGCCCTTGTGTTTTGTAGATGCTACCCATGGGGTGGTTCCCGATTCAATGAAACAGAAGCTGAAAAGTACACTTACAGACGATGAGTATAAAATAATTACTGAATCAGAAGATAAAGATAACATACCTGTAAAAATCAAATTCAAGATTGTTGAATTTTTTCAGCAGTCAAAGAATAAGATAGCAGCTTTTTTTAGCAGTATATTCTAATAAGTATATATATAAAGAGTGCATTGATATGCACTTTTTTGCGTTATGCGGATAATGAGATAATATTATTGGTGCTTTTGAAATATAGCTATATTGACGATATAAAATAATATATATTATTCTTATTGTTAATATGGCGGGAGGAGTAAATGCTAACCACGTATATGATATATGCTTTGAGACTGGTTTTAGCTTGTGTACTGGGTGGAATCATAGGTTATGAAAGAGAACATACTCGCAGACCTGCAGGCTTTAGAACCCATATACTTGTTTGTGTAGGTTCGGCGTTGGTAATGATTACGTCAGAATTTATTTTCAATAAATATCTGCATATGACAGCAATTGACCCAACCAGACTTGGTGCTCAGGTAATAAGCGGTATAGGCTTCCTGGGTGCAGGAACAATAATCAGGGAAGGCTTCAACGTAAAAGGTCTTACCACAGCTGCAAGCCTCTGGGCGGTTTCTTGTGTTGGAATTGCGGCCGGTATTGGTTTCTATGAAGGTGCGGTTGCAGCAACAGCTCTTATATATTTGACCCTAATAGCACTTAGAAAGATTGAGAAGGGAATGGCAAGCAAAAGCTTGCTTAAAACCTTATATATACAGGCTTTTAATATTACAGGTCTTATTGGTCAGATAAGCGAGATATTAGCAAATCACAAGGTTACCATTAAAACCATAGAATTCATGAATAATGAGGAAGAAGGATACCTGGCAATTAAAATACAGGCTAAGTATTCAAATAACAGTGCATGCGGAAATGTTATAAATGACCTGCATAAGCTTGAGGGTGTCCAGAAGGTGCAGGAAGAATAGTTTCGATTTTTGTGATAAAACCATTTGTACAACATAAACATATTTTTAGGGTGTCCTCTAAAATAAGTGTTTAGTATGATTAGTCGGGGGTTATACAAGTGGTATTTCTTCTTGCAATGTTCGGAATGGTATGCTGGGGGCTTGCGCCTGTCTTTGGAAAACTTGGTTTATCAAATGTCAATCCTATTACCGGATTACTTATAAGAACCTATATGGCAGCTGGCCTGCTGACTGTATGGGTAATATTTAATGGTCTTGGTTCTACTTTTTCCCAAGTTAAGGCTATAAGCTGGCAAACCTGGCTTTTTATCGGCATAGAGGGAATATTGGCCACACTTGTCGGTGATTTAGCTTATTATGCAGCGTTAAAACACGGGGAAGTATCTTTTGTTACACTCGTTATGTCTTGTTCTCCACTGATTAGCATGCTTATGGCAACAGTAATACTTGGTGAACATATCACACTTTCCAGAACTCTTGGAAGCATCATGATTATTGGCGGTCTTGCGCTCATCATGAAATAATTTTCCTCTCTTTTTCACTCGTAATTGAACTCCTTCATATTATATTACATAAGTTGAATTAAATATTTTAATATGCATCATGTCCTTAATGCCGGCCATGATGGTATGATAAATGATTTTAATTCAACTTATTACATCTGTAATAAGATATGGTAAATTCTGATTTGATGTCCATTTGCATTTGGCTTCTGAAATGCAAATGATGTATAAGAAATTTACTTTATCCTATATAGCATGGAATATATTGAATTTAAGTTAACTGCAAATTCTATGCTGTTATATACGATTATGTTCAGGTTAGAAGGGGTGATTTGGTTGGTAAAACTTGACCAGAACCGTACTCCTCTGTTTGATGCAGTGAAAAAATATGTTGATGATAAGGTTGTACAGTTTCATGTTCCGGGTCATAAACAGGGTAGAGGAATAAAGGAGTTAAAGGATTACATAGGAGAAAGAGCGCTTCAAATGGATGCAAATGGAATGGACGATCTTGATTATGCAAATAATCCGACAGGTGTAATTTTTGAAGCAGAGAAACTTCTTTCATATGCTTTCGGGGCTCAGAATGCTTACTTCCTGGTTAATGGGACAACCGCAGGGGTACAGGCTATGATAATGAGTGCATGTGAACCGGGAGATAAAATCATCATTCCGAGGAATGCACACAAATCAACAATAGGCGGAATAATTCTCAGTGGAGCAATGCCTGTATATATACAGCCTGAAATAAATGAGTCCTTAGGTATTGCAATGGGAGTTACTGTTGAAAATGTAAAGAAGGCTATTAAAGATAACCCTCATGCAAAAGCAATCTTTCTTATAAATCCTACATATTACGGGGCATCCTCAGATCTCAAATCTATCGTGAGAATAGCACATAGGCATGAAATTGCAGTATTGGTTGATGAAGCACATGGTGCCCATATGTCGTTTCATGATGACTTCCCGCTAACCGCAATGGAGGTCGGGGCGGATATGAGCGCTGCAAGTATACATAAAACAGGTGGGTCGCTTACTCAAAGTTCAGTCTTGCTTCTAAGAAGCAATATGATAACCCCCGAGAAAGTAAAACAGGTTTTAAATCTTACTACAACATCAAGCTCCTCATATCTTTTGATGTGTTCACTGGATATTGCAAGGAAACAGCTTGCAATCTGCGGCAGTGATATGCTTGAGGATACCTTGAAGCTTGTAAGATGGGCACGGGATGAAATTAACAAAATAGAAGGAGTGTATGCGTTCGGAAAGGAATTGATAGGTACTTGCGGAGTATACGACTTTGATGAAACTAAGCTTGGAATTAATGTTAAAGGGCTTGGCTATACAGGCTATGAAATGGAAACCAAGCTTCGCAGAGAATATAACATTCAGATAGAACTTTCTGATTTGTATAATATATTGGCTATTGTAAGTATTGGAGACCGTAAAGAGGATTTAGAAGCACTTATTAATGCACTTTGTGATATTTCTTCAAAGACTGAAATAAAACAGCTGGAAAAGGGGGTTTTGGTCCCTCAGACGCCAAAGATGATTGTATCACCAAGAGATGCTTTTTATAGTCCTAAAAAGATAGTTCTGCTTGAAAAATCAGAAGGAGAAATAGCAGGAGAAATGGTAATGGCGTATCCTCCGGGGATACCTGTAATTTGTATGGGCGAGCGGATAAGCAAGGATGTAATAGATTATATAAAGATTTTAAAGCAGCAAAGATGTGAATTGCAGGGTGCTGCTGATCCGCATGTTGATTATATCAGGGTGCTTGGCAGTGAGTAGTCCAAAGTATTTATATGGATATATTAAGGGCAGAATTATATTCTGCCTTTAATATATCCATATGTTCTCCATGAGAAAATAAATGTATATTATATACCCGCGGTTAATAGGCCTGATTTCATGCATTCACAGTTTAATAATGTTTATTTATACCCCAGTTTTAATTAAATAGAGGTTGATACACATTTTTTATTTTTATATTGCTAATTTTCTATTAGAAAAATATATTTATAATTAAACTAACAGATAACATATCGTACAAGCTTTTAGTTGTACTATCTTTAGGTTTTTATGAATAAATTAGGACGGGGTGATATTATTGAAAGTCTTGGATACATTAGTAAGAAATTTAGAAGAACATAACCGGGATTATAACGGTTTGAGTAAAAATGATGCGAGGAATAAACTCGAAAAATATGGTGCAAATACTATAGAGAATAAAAAGGAGATATCAGCAGCTAAGCTATTGCTTCAGCAATTCAGTGACTTCATGGTTCTTATACTGATTGCATCTACGGTAATATCAGCTTTTATGGGGGAAATTACTGAGGCCGTTACTATTATTGCAATTGTTATCCTAAATGCAATTCTGGGATTTGTTCAGGAATTCCGTACCGAAAAGACAATGGATGCACTTAAAAGCATGGCAGCACCTGTAGCAAGGGTTATCAGGGATGGTGTATTGGAATTTATTCCAGCAGAAGAGATTGTGCCTGGAGACCTTATAGTAATTGAAGCAGGGGACAGGGTACCGGCAGATGCTATTTTAATAGATGCCAATAGTGTTCAGATAGATGAGTCTCTTTTGACAGGTGAATCAGTACCTGCAGAAAAAAAGGCCAAAATGGATGCAGGTAGAGGATCAAAAGCTGAAAGCAGTGAGTCCTCCATATATATGGGAACCATTGTTACATATGGAAGAGGAAAGGCAATAGTTCATTCTACGGGTATGAATACTGAAATGGGTAAAATCGCAGATATGATTCAGAGCGTAGAAGAGGAGGAAACTCCGCTACAAAAACGCCTTGCCCATCTTGGAAAATTTATAGTGGTGGGCTGTCTGATAATATGTGCAGTTGTTTCAATAACCGGTATATTGAGAGGTGAATCGGCATTCTCAATGCTTCTCGCAGGTATCAGTCTTGCTGTTGCTGCTGTACCTGAAGGCTTGCCCGCTATAGTTACCATAGCACTGGCACTGGGTGTTCAGCGTATGCTCAAGAAAAACGCGCTTATACGCAGGCTCCCTGCTGTTGAAACCCTTGGGTGTGCAAGTGTAATATGTTCAGATAAAACCGGAACACTTACAATGAACCGCATGACGGTAAGAAAGATTTATACCGGTGAAAATCTAATTGAAATAAGTGATGATAAAGAATCTGACGATGGTATGTTTTTTTCAAATGGCAGGGTAGTTAATTCGGGAAAAAGCGGAGCGTTAAGATTAATACTCGAAATAGGAGGTGTCTGTAATAATTCGGAGGTTAGGAAGCTTCCGGTTGAAGATATTAAAACACTACAAAAGGTAAAACTGGCATCAAAGAAGAAGGATGTATGGGAAGTTAACGGAGACCCTACCGAGGGAGCACTTTTAATTGCTGCATCTAAGTTTGGTCTCAGTTCAAAGATATTAAATGATTCTTATTACAGAATAGATGAAGTACCATTTGATTCGGACAGAAAGTGCATGTCTGTTATTTGTGATAATCATAGAGGAGAAACCTTTGTATTCACCAAGGGTGCACCGGATGTAATAATTAAAAAATGCAGAAGTATAATGACCTCAAAAGGCATAACAGATATGAACCCGGCAAAGAGATCAGGGATAATGAGAGTAAATGATGATATGGCAGGAGATGCTTTAAGGGTTTTGGGATTTGCCTATAGAAAGCTTGATTCAAGAGTCTTTAAGCATGACAAGGTCGAAGAAAATCTTGTGTTTGTAGGCCTTATGGGAATGATAGATCCTCCAAGGAAGGAAGCACAGGAAGCAGTAATCAAATGCAGATTGGCCGGAATTAAACCTGTAATGATAACCGGGGATCATAAAATTACAGCTAAGGCTATAGCAAGGGAATTAAATATTTATAATGAAGAGGATAAGGTCCTAACAGGTCCCGAACTTGAGTTAATGGGAGAAAAACAGCTTGAAAAAGAAGCTCCCGATGTTTCAGTATACGCCAGGGTGTCGCCAAAGCATAAGCTTATGATTGTAAAGGCTCTTAAAAAGCAGGGGCATATAGTTGCAATGACAGGGGATGGAGTTAATGATGCTCCTGCTGTCAAGGAAGCTGATATTGGTGTTTCAATGGGCATGACAGGTACTGATGTCACAAAAGAAGCATCTTCAATGATACTTTTAGATGATAATTTTGTCACGATTGTTTCGGCTGTAGAGGAAGGCAGAGTTATATACAATAATATAAGGAAGTTTATCAGGTATATGCTTTCATGCAACCTTGGTGAAGTACTTACCATGTTTCTTGGAATGCTGGTGGGGCTTCCGATTCCATTGCTGCCCATACAGATACTATGGGTAAATCTTGTTACCGACGGCTTGCCTGCAATAGCACTTGGGCTTGATCCTCCTGAAAAGGATATTATGAAAGACCCTCCAAGAGGAGCCAGAGAGAGCATTTTTTCTCACGGACTTCTTAAACTGATTTTGGCAAGGGGAGTATTTATAGGTTTAAGTACTCTTGCAGTATTTATAAGTACGCTGTATTTTACAGGAAGTATTGAGCGCGCAAGGACCACCGCATTTGCAACCCTTGTTTTAACACAGCTCATACATGTCTTTGAATGTAAGTCGGAGAAGAAAAATATATTTGATATTCCCATATTTAATAACCTTCCGTTGGTATTTGCGGTGGTATGCTCACTGATAATGATATTTGGTGTTTTATATATACCATTCCTTCAGGTTATATTTAATACTGTATCACTAACATTAAATGATTGGCTCATTATAGCAGGTTTTTCTACTGCCGGTCCTGTGTTATCAAGTATGTTCAGAATACGCGGAACTTAGATCAAATGCTGTTAAATGTAGGGCTGCAGATTGGGGACTGCAGCCCTTTTTGGCTTTGTAAAGGGCAATTTCTTACACTTGAAAAGCTGTAGAAAAAAATATATAATGTACTATGCATTTTAGGCAAATTAGAATACTTCTACAATTTTAATTTAAGTTACAATTCGTTCATAAATTATTCAAATATTTTATGGATAATGGTAACTGCGGATACTAATGTAGAGTTTCAGTCTTAGAAATAAGCTTTTTAGTTGTATATCAGATCTGAAATGTAAGGGGGAGTAAGATGATAGAGATACAGAACCTGTCCAAGAATTATGGTCAAATCAAAGCCGTTAAAAATCTCAGTTTCACAGTTGAAAAAGGTGAAATACTAGGTTTCCTTGGTCCTAATGGTGCAGGGAAGTCTACAACAATGAATATGATCTCGGGCTATATACCTTCATCAGAGGGTACTGTTAAGGTTTGTGGTTATGACATTGCAAAGGAACCTAAAGAGGTAAAAAAGCGTATAGGCTATATGCCTGAACTGCCTCCGCTGTACTTTGATATGACTGTAAAGGATTATCTTAGATTTATTTCTGAATTAAAACAGGTAGACAAAAGCAAACGTAAAAGCCAGTTATCAGACATTATGGAGTTGATAAAAATAACACATGTCAAGGACAGACTGGTAAAAAACCTTTCAAAGGGTTACAAACAAAGGGTTGGGCTTGCAGGATCGCTTGTAGGAAACCCTGATGTACTTATTTTGGACGAGCCTACAGTTGGTCTTGATCCTAAGCAGATTATTGAAATAAGAAAACTTATAAAAGCACTCGGAAAAGAGCACACAATAATTCTCAGTTCGCATATACTTCCTGAAGTTAGCGCAGTTTGCGAACGTGTCGTAATTATCAATAAGGGTGAAATCGCTGCTATAGATACACCTGAAAACCTTTCTAAAGGATTCAATACGGCTTCAAGACTTTCAGTAACCGTTGCAGGACCTAAAAAGAGTATAATGAGCGGTATCAGAGATATCTATGGTGTAAAGAGCGTTGAGGACAACATCGAAAAAGAGAAGGACATCGTAAATTATATTGTTGAAGCTGATAATGAAGTTGACATAAGGCGTCCATTATTCTTTGCAATGGCTAAGCTTGGATATCCTATTATCGAGCTCAAATCAATGGATATGACTCTTGAGGACATATTCCTTCAGATTACAACTGAAGAGAAGGAGGTTATCTGATGTTTGCGATATTTAAAAGAGAATTGAAGGCTTATTTCTATTCACCTATTGCATATGTATTAATAGGTTTGTTTATTCTGATATCCTCTTTCATTTTCCGTTCTAATCTGACGAATGGGTATGGAGGATTTAACGATAATCTTAATACCATGGGTATGATTCTTGTATTTATAATCCCAATACTGACAATGAAGCTGCTTGCTGAAGAAAAAAAGAACGGTACAGAAGTTCTTTTGGTTACATCACCTGTTAAGCTTAGTGGAATAGTAGTTGGAAAATATCTGGCTGCGTTGGTCGTTTTTATGATAATGGTAATTGTTACACTTATATATCCAATAGTGCTTGCAATTTACGGTGCTCCAATTACAGCGCAGATAATAGGCGGATATATAGGGTTTATTCTCATGGGCGCTGCTTTTGTAGCCATAGGAGTATTTGCTTCCTCATTAACTGAAAACCAGGTTATATCAGCGGTAGTTGGTTTTGTAAGTTTGCTGCTTATGTACGTGTTTAATCTTGGCACAAGCTTTGGAGGTATCCTTTCCGAAGTATTAGGATGGCTGTCTCTTTTCACCCGCTATGAAAAAATTAACAGCGGTGTATTCGATATTAGTACAATAGTGTATTTCCTTAGTTTCATAGGGATATTCCTATTCCTAACAGTAAGAATAGTTGACAAAAAACGCTGGAGTCAGGGGTGATGAATAATGAGCAAATCAGATAATAAAATGGTAAAGTTTTTTACCAGCAAGAATGTTAGATATGGCACTTTTTCATTTGTAATTATTGCGGTGGTTATAGCAATAACCATATTAATAAATGCGCTTATTGGCATGGCAGGAATTAAGCTGGATTTAACTTCAAGCAAAATGTATTCCTTAAGCGAGGAATCCGATAAGATATTGAAGGCTGTAAATAAAGAAGTAACAATTTATGGCTTGTTTGATGATACAAAGTACGGCAGCGGTAACGGGCACACAATAGCTGCGGATTTGCTTAAGCAATATGCAAAGTACAAAAATATCAAAGTTGAATATGTTGACACAGATAAAAATCCTGGATTTATTAAATCAATTGATCCGTCAAATCTTTACAAACTACAAAAGGATGACTTTGTTATCAAGTGCGGCAAAAAAATAAAGGTAATCTCTGGATCAGGACTTTTCCAGGAGAATGTCGACCAAAATACGCAACAGACAAACGGATATCTGAATTATGCTGAACCGGATATTACAGGTGCAATAAGATACGTCACTTCTGATAAAAACCCAACAGTATATTTCCTGCAGGGACATGGAGAAGGTGACCTTAATACTGTATATCCGACCCTTAAGTCACTTTTGGCTAACAATAATTTTGATGTTAAAACTTTGAGCCTGCTTACTGAAACAAAGGTACCCGATGATGCTACAATAGTTATTGCTGCAAATCCTTTAAGTGACCTGGCGTCTAATGAAGAAGGAAAAATTAAGTCGTACCTTAATGATGGCGGTAAAGCAATTTTCATGTTTGATGCTAATCAGAATGGAACTCAACTGCCTATATTTGAAAGAGTAATGGAAAATTATAATATTGGAATGAATTATGATATTATCAAGGAAACTGATGAGCAAAGGCATTTGCCCAGTCTTGTATATGACATAATTCCTGATGTTCAACAATCAGGTATAACAGGAGAATCATCAAATGTATTTATGCATAATGCAAGAAGTTTGAAGATTCTAAAGAACACAAAGGAATGGCTTACAGTAACTTCCCTTATAACCACTTCAAAATCAGCTGTTGGTGAAAGGATTGACAAGACTAAGGGAACTGATACCTCAGGACGTTTGGATTTAGCAATTTCATCAGAGAGTAAAGGATCAAACGAATCTAAGATGACAAGGCTGCTTGTAATAGGTGACAGCAACTTTGTGTCTGACGAGGCATTAAGTCAATATGGCCAATATGCAATTAATAATTTGAACTTTTTTATGAATGCTGTTAACTGGATGAGAGGTACTCAGACTGATACTGTTATACAACCGAAGGTATTTAACAATGAAAGTATGGTAGTTTCCAGTTCTTCTGTTACTTTTATGAGCATACTTCTCCTTGCAGTGCTTCCTGTTCTGATTTTAGGAATTGGTACTGTTGTTTGGCTTAGAAGGAGGCATCTATGAAATCTTACAAAATTGCGATTATACTCGTTGTCATTCTGGGTATACTCGCCTGTGCGTACCTTGTTATTAAAGGTAACAAGGATTCAACTACAGCTGAACAAGACATAAAGGTAATAAATATAAGCGAAGAATTATTCAACGAAGTAAATATTAAAACTAAGGAAGCAGGTTTTGTATTTACAAAAAAAGGTCAGTCATGGGTAATGTCCGCTCCTAATTCGTTTGAAGCTGATGTGAGCAAGATAGAAGGTATTATAGAAAACTTATCAACTTTGACAGCATTAAGAGCAGTAGAGGATAATGCATCTGATATTACAAAATACGGGCTTGATAAACCGACCGCAATTATTACCATTAAAGCAACAGGTTCTGATCCTATTGTTGTAAATGTTGGTGACAAGAATTCGGTAGGTGATGGCACATATGTTAATCTGGGTACCAGCCATAAGGTTTATTTAATAAGTTCAATAATCGGAGACAGGTTAAACGTAAAAATAAATGATATGAGAAAGATTGGGCTTTTCCCTTTTAAGAGTGATGAAATAACTTCTTACACACTTGAAAAGTCCGGAAAGGTTCAATACAAAATTATCAAAACTGGTGAAAAGACATGGAAGATTACAACCCCTGTAGAAGTTGCTGCTGATTCACCATCAATGCCTGATATAATGGATAAGATTTTAAGTGTTAAAACGGTTGCAGTTATAGAAAATGATGTTAAAGACCTTGCCAAGTATGGTTTGGATACACCTACTTATGCAGTGGAGGTAACTGGCGCATCGAAAACAGTTAAGCTGCTTTTTGGTAAGGAAGAGTCTGAAACAGGCAGGGTTTATGTTAAGCTGTCTGACTCGAAAGAAGTTTATACAGTTTCTTTGCAAAACCTGGACTTCCTTGATAAACCTTTAAAAGAAGTAATGGATCCATTTGTATATATTGCTGATATTAGTACTGTAAGTAATCTTGAAATTGATATGGACGGCTACAAGATGGTTGCTGACATGAAATGCGATACTCAAGATACTACAAAGGATAAAATTTCTGTTAACGGTAAGGATGTAAGCCAGATTAAGGATAATAATTATCCGCTGTTCAGAAAGCTTTATGAAGTTATGTCGAATATTCCAACAGACGATATTGACTTGAATGCAAAGCCTTCGGGAACTGCAGAGATAACTATTGCTTACAAAGATAAAACCGGAACTACAAAGGTTGAGTTTATACCAAGAGATAATGATTATTATTACGCTGTTGTTAATGGTAAATATACAGGTAATCTAATATTCAAAAAGCAGTTTAATAAGGAAGATGGTATGAGCCAAACACTTAAAAAGATTATGGATATTGTGAATAAAAAATAACTATTGTTTTATTAAAACCAGGAATGTTTATACATTCCTGGTTTTTCTTTTTTCATACGGAATCTATGAAACAACTTCATCATAGAATTTATACAGAACATAAGGTTTATTAAAGTCTTAAGTGAGGTTGCTTTTATTGAGGGATAGCTTTAAAAATATATTGAAAATTGCATTTATGTATACTGCAACGATTATCGGAGCAGGTTTTGCTTCGGGGCAGGAAATTGTCCAATTTTTCTCTGGCTATTTTAAGGGAGGATATTATGGAATAATCACCGCAGGGATACTCTTTGCAATAATTGGCGGTTTAGTTCTCGATAAGGTTTATAGGGGAAGAATACGAAATTATCAAGAGTTCATTTTCCCTTCTGTCGGTTGGTTTATGGGTTGGGTAATGGAGATTGCATCAACTGTTTTCATGATTTCTGTTTTTTGTGTAATGATGGCAGGTATGGGGAATATAGTAGAGGAAAAGCTTGGCATACCAATGATATATGGTATTGTAATCATGGCTGTCTTATGTATGATTGTCGTTTTGACAGATATAAAGGGAATAGTATCATTAAGTGCAATAGTAACGCCTGTTATGATATTCGGTATAATATTTATTGGAATATATATAATCCTTTGTAGGGATACTGCAGTTTTTAATGTTATGGATGTAGTCAAATCGTCCACTGATAATTGGTTCTTTTCAGCAATTCTATATGTTAGTTACAATTCCATTATTGCCATAAATGTAATGTGCAGCCTTCTGCCATATATGAAAACGCGCCGTACCGGAATATATGGAGGTATCTTGGGAGGTGTATTTTTATGCAGTGTAGCCCTTATCCTTAATACAGCAATTATGCTTTTTGCTCCCGGTTCACTGGCGCATGAACTTCCTGTTATGGAAATAGTTAAAAAATACGGAGGAGTTGCCAGTATTTTATATACCGTGGTTCTATGGCTTGCGATGTTCCTTTCTGCTGCAACCTCAGGTTATTGTTTCATAGGCAAGATATCAAGCAGGGTTAAAATAAATACAAAGATTATTGCAGCAGTGATTTGTGCCCTTGTAATACCTTTGTCCAGTATGGGCTTTTCTAAATTAATAGCAACAATTTATCCTATATTTGGCTACATTGGGTTATTCCTTATATTTGTTGTATTATTTCAAGGGTTATCTGTTATTATTTCAAAGACACCTGGAGGTATAAGAAGGTTAAGAAAATAAAAGTAGATAGGTGAACTTAAAATGTGGTAAAATGAATCTGGTAATTATTTTACAAATGATAACTGAGGTGGGACGGGGTTTGAGTTTTCCTGAAAGTAATAAACCGGAGCGCAGAAGTAAAAAAATCAATATACTGATGTTTATTTTGCTTTGCCTTTTGATAGCAGGTTTGGGTCTTTATGCATATGCAAGAAGTAAAAATATCAGTCTCGAAAGCATTAATCCCTTTAAAAGCTCTGCATCCCAAAAAGCTGGAACAAATGCTGAGTTATCAAAAATAAAGTATGATAGCATTGACCATCCTGATTTCATAATTCAAAATCAAACAATAATTAAATATACAAAAGACTACATAAAAGGGATTGGTAAGAACGGGGATGAGCTATGGACAGTTCAGCTTAATACAACCAATCCATTGGTAAAGGCTTCAGATGGCGGTATACTTGTTGCAGACATTGAAGGCAAGGATATTTATGTTATTAAAAATAAGGAAATAAAGTGGAGTAAAAAGCTGGATGACAATATAATTAATGCTGATATAAACGACAAAGGCTATGTTACGGTGGTTCATGAGGCTAAAGGTTACAGAAATGCGGTAACTGAATTTAATTCCAATGGAGAAAAATATTTTTCACGGTTTATTAATGAAACAAATGTGCTTTCGGCCAGGGCTTCATCTTCCGGAGATAAGGTGCTTATAACCAGTGTCGATACCAATGGGGTAACGGCAGATACAAATATTGAATTTACAGATAAATTAGGGAATCCTCTTTCCAAAGTAGTTAAAAAGGATTCTATTTTACCCTATGTTAACTTCTTAGGTGATGATTATGTTCTTGCAGCAGGTAATTCTTCGTTGACCCTCTATGATGATAATTATAAGGAAAAATGGAATATAGATTTTAAAAACAGTGAAGTTTTCAGTGCTATTATAGTTGCAGGCAAGTATGCTGCAGCTGCTGTAGGGGGAGAAGGACAGAACGGGTCTGATACCATTTCTATTAAAATACTTGATACTGATGGTAAGTCAGAAGGAGAATACAAGGTCAATTCAGAAGTAAAAGGTATATACTCCTATGGTAAAACAATTGGAGTAAACACAGGAAGGCAAGTGCTTTTTATAAATACTTCAGGAGAATTGTTAAAAAAGTTTGATTCTCAAAATGATATAACAAAGGTTTGTTTCTTTGACAGCAGTGAAGCAATGATTGTCTCTAAGGCTGATATTGAAATATTTAAAATAAATTGATAAATCAATAATAGTACGTACGGGGGTGTACTTTGAACTACATTGACATTATTGTCATAGCTGTTGTTATCGGTTTTGCAATTTTTGGTATGAAAACGGGGTTTCTGCTTTCAGCTTATAGAATTGCATCCTTTTTTCTATCAATTTTTCTGGCAATTAAACTATATCCAATATTTTCAAAACTCATGCAAAAAACCTTTATTTTTACAAGTATCAGAAACTCTATATATGGAAGCGTTGTAAAACAAGCCCCGGAAGCAACCGGGCAGGTTAAGCAGGTTGCCGCTGATACAGTTATCAGTAATATGAATATGCCTGGTTTTCTTAAACCTGTAGTAAGGAACACGGTAGTAGATAAAATTGACCCCACAAAGCTTATTGATACATCTAAGGTTATGGGTACAGTGAGTGATGCATTGGCAAAAATAGTTATGGATGTGTTAAGTCTTATACTTCTTTACATACTTATCAGAATAGCACTTGTATTCTTCAAATTCGTAATAAAGGGTCTTACAAAGCTTCCGCTGCTTAAACAGGTAAACAACCTTGGCGGGTTCATCCTTGGAGCGGTAGAAGGCGTTCTTGCCCTTTATATTGCATTTGCTTTAATTACTTTGTTCCATACATCCGGGGGAATGGCCGGTTTATTTGCAAGCATTGACAACTCTCTGATTGCCAGGACTTTTTACGAACATAACTTTATTGTAAATTGGATGTTCCCGAAGTCGAGTTAAAGCAATTGAAAATTGAGAATGGAGAATTGAGAATTAAAGGCAACAGACAGTTAAGCAGTTAGCAAGATGACGAGAAGACTTAAAAAGACAGTTAACAGTTGACAGAGGACAGTGTACAGTTAAAAACATAAAAGATTAAGAGCAGTGGAAAGATCAGGCAGCTATTTTTAGTCGGTGGAACCGACTTGGTTTTGATAGCCGTGGGTTTCAACCCACGGGGGAGGGGTATATAAGAGAAACGATAGGTGTTATTTTAAGCTAAGTCTTTTTGCGGCGGGCAAAGACCGAGTTGGCAGGTTTATGTATCTGAATGAAAACAATTAACGGAGTTTTTAAATATTAATGAATTCTGCCTTTTAATGCCACGTTATAGACAATTCAAGTACGGGCGTAGTAAAATTAAAATAACAAACACTCTAAATAGCCGGATTACCCGGCTATTATTATACCTATAAAGATAGAAACTCAACTTTAAATAGAAGGTGGGAAATGTAATGAGAAGTGATACCGTTAAAAAAGGAATTGAACGCGCACCGCATAGGTCTCTTTTTAAAGCTATGGGATACACTGATGAAGAAATAAGCAGACCATTGATTGGTGTTGTTAACTCAAAAAGTGAGATAATTCCGGGGCATATAAACCTGGATAAAATAGCTGAAGCAGTTAAAGCCGGAATCAGAATGGCCGGAGGTACTCCGGTAGAATTTGGAGCTATTGGAGTATGCGATGGAATTGCAATGGGTCATACCGGTATGAAGTACTCCCTTGCTACAAGAGAACTGATAGCTGATTCCTGTGAGGCCATGGGAATGGCTCATAGCTTCGATGGCATGGTATTTATACCTAACTGTGACAAGATAGTTCCCGGCATGATAATGGCAGCTGCAAGAATAAATGTACCTTCGGTTGTAATAAGCGGCGGACCAATGCTGTCTGTTGTACGAAACGGAAAACAGCTTGATTTTAACAGTATGATGGAAGCGGTTGGTGCTGTTAAAGCTGGTAAAATGACAGAAGAGGAAATGTGTGACCTTGAAAACCATGCATGCCCCGGATGCGGTTCGTGTTCCGGTATGTTTACCGCAAACTCCATGAACTGCTTGACAGAGGTCTTGGGAATGGGCCTTACAGGGAATGGTACAATCCCGGCGGTTTATGCGGAAAGGATACGCCTTGCTAAAACGGCAGGAATGAAGGTTATGGAACTGGTTGAAAAAAATATCAAACCTTCAGATATCCTTACACAAAAGGCTTTTCAAAATGCATTGACAGTAGATATGGCACTTGGATGTTCCACAAATTCGGTACTTCACTTGCCGGCGATTGCCAATGAGGTCGGAATAGAAATCAATCTTGATATTATAAATGAAATTAGTGCGAAGGTGCCTAATCTTTGCAAGCTTTCACCTGCAGGACATCACCATATACAAGATCTATATGCTGCAGGAGGTGTTCAGGCCGTAATGAAGGAGCTGTCCAAAAAGAATCTTCTTCACCTTGATCTGATGACAGCCACAGGTAAAACAGTTGGTGAGAATATTGAGACTTCAAAAGTCCTTGATGATGAAGTAATAAGGAGTATAGACAATCCTTACAGCACAACCGGAGGAATAGCAGTCCTCCGTGGGAATATAGCTCCGGATGGTGCAGTTGTAAAACGTTCTGCTGTAGCAAAGGAAATGTTAGTTCATAAGGGGCCTGCAAGGGTTTTTGATTCGGAAGATGCTGCAATTGAAGCCATTTACAACGGAAAAATTGTTAAGGGTGACGTTGTAGTAATACGTTATGAAGGCCCAAAAGGCGGTCCCGGAATGAGGGAAATGCTTGGACCCACTTCATCTATAGCAGGAATGGGATTGGATAAGGATGTTGCTTTGATTACTGACGGAAGGTTTTCAGGGGCTTCCAGGGGTGCATCAATAGGGCACGTTTCACCTGAAGCAATGGAAGGCGGTCCTGTTGCAATTATCAAAGAAGGCGATATTGTAAGTATAGATATACCTGCTGGTAAGCTTGATATAGAAGTAAGCAGCGAGGAAATTGAAAGAAGATTGAAGGAATGGACAGCTCCGCAGCCTAAAATAACATCAGGATACCTTGGAAGATATGCAAGACAGGTATCATCTGCAAGCACAGGAGCGGTATTAAAATAATTAAGAATTGAAGAATTGAGAATTGAGAATTAAAACAAAAGAAATTCAGAAAAGAACTTAAATAAAATAATGCAGTTGAATGACATATTGAAAATAATTTAGAAAATGAATTGAAAATTGGAACAAAGAAGTTGTAAAGAATTATAAATAGTTAGAGCTGTGAACGGACTTATTGAGAATTAAAAAATGATGACTTTATATTTGTTATTCTCAATTTTCCATTCTCAATTCTCCATTGCTTTTATCTTCATTCTCAATTATCAATTCTCCATTCTCAATTTGAAAAGGGGTGTGGTTATGAAACTGAATGGTTCTGACATTTTAATGGAATGCCTGTTGGAACAAGGTGTAGATACAGTCTTTGGTTTCCCGGGCGGTGCTGTGCTAAATATATACGATGCACTATATAAGTACAAGGATAGAATAAGACATATTTTAACTTCGCATGAGCAGGGTGCGTCGCATGCTGCAGACGGGTATGCGAGGGCTACAGGAAAGGTGGGCGTTTGCATAGCTACATCTGGGCCAGGTGCAACAAACCTGGTTACCGGAATTGCAACTGCTTACATGGATTCAATTCCAATGGTTGCAATTACAGGTCAGGTAGCAACCAGCCTGCTGGGAAAGGACTCCTTCCAGGAGGTTGATATAACAGGTGTTACAATGCCTATTACCAAGCATAATTACATTGTAAAAGATGTACAAAAGCTTGCCGATACTATAAGACAGGCATTTATAATTGCTGCAGAAGGAAGGCCCGGACCTGTACTTATTGATATTTGCAAGGATGTAAGCGCAGATGTTACTGAGTTTTATCCAAAGCAGCTCCAAAAGCCTGCAGAGTTTGAAATTGGCGTAAGTGATAATGAAATAGAGAGGGCGGCTCAGGTCATTAACAAGTCTAAAAAGCCTGTAATACTTTCTGGCGGTGGAGTTGCAATTTCCGGTGCTCATGAAGAGGTTCTTACACTTGCTGAAAAGGCAGGCATACCGGTTTCAACGACACTTATGGGATTGGGTTCATTTCCAGGCACTCATGAACTGTTTACAGGCCTTGTAGGTATGCATGGAACAAAAACATCAAACCTTGCAGTATCTGAGACTGATTTGTTTATTGCAATTGGTGCTCGGTTCAGTGACAGGGTTGTAAGTAATGTAAACAAGTTTGCACCCAGAGCAGAAATTATGCATATTGACATAGATGCTGCCGAAATTGGCAAGAATATTAAAGTAAACCATCCGCTCGTAGGAAATATTAAGCTTATACTTAAAAAATTAATTGATAGGGTAGAAAAAAATAGTAGAGCTGAATGGGTGGAAAAATCCAATGAGTGGAAGCGCGCTTATCCTTTAAAATCAGAATGGAACGGTGAATTGAAACCGCAATTTATTGTTGAGAAAATATATGAAATGACTCATGGAGATGCTTTGATTACTACTGAAGTAGGACAGAATCAGTTTTGGGCTGCTCAGTTCTATAAGTACACAAAGCCAAGGCAGTATATATCTTCAGGCGGTTTTGGAACAATGGGCTTTGGCCTTGGTGCATGTATAGGTGCACAAATAGGTAGGCCTGATAAAAAGGTAATAAATATTGCGGGTGACGGAAGTTTCAGAATGAACTTGACAGAACTTGCAACAGCAGTAGAATATAAGGTGCCGATAATAATTGCCATTTTAAACAATAGGGTTTTGGGAATGGTAAGACAATGGCAGGAATTATTTTATGCCGGAAGATATTCTGCAACAACTATTGACAGAGGTACTGATTTTGTAGCTCTTGCAAGGGCGTTTGGAGCCGAAGGGATAAATGTTTCAAGACCTGAGGAGGTGGCTCCTGCATTGGAAAAGGCATTAGCCTCAGTTGATGTCCCGGTGGTTATTAATTTTGATATAGGAATGAATGAAAAAGTATTTCCTATTGTACCTCCAGGATCACCAATATATGAAATTATTGAAGGGTAAGATTGTTACTTGTGAGTTTATAGTTCATCCGAGCCGGATGAATTATAAACTCTTGACTTTTAGTAAAATATATGTTAAATTATTTATTGCTTCGTCGTAAAGGTCTTTTTTTTTATGCAAAAAATATTTTTATTTACGTAGACGTACAGACCAGAAGCTGGAGGTGTAGAAAATGAGAGTAAAGATAACATTGGCTTGTTCAGAATGCAAACAGAGAAATTACAATGGCATGAAGAATAAGAAGAATGACCCGGACAGGCTTGAAATGAATAAGTATTGCAGATTTTGCCGCAAGCACACAACTCATAAAGAAACAAAATAATTAAGAAGAATTGCGAGGATGTAGATATGGCGGATGTTGCTAAAACTTCAAAACTGAACAACGCTGCTAAGGGTTTTTCGAGATTCTTTAAGGACGTAAGGTACGAGCTGAAAAAGGTTATTTGGCCGACCAGGCAGCAGCTTATCAATAATACCGGAACGGTTTTACTGGCTTGCTTATTTATAGGCGCTCTGATATGGATTGTTGATGTTGTGATGGATAAGCTTTTGAAGCTGTTCTTTGTCTAAAAAAGGTAAGGAGGACATAGGACATAATGCAGCTTAATGATATGTCTGAAGGTGCCAAGTGGTATGTTGTACATACCTATTCCGGCTATGAAAATAAAGTAAAAGCCAACCTCGAAAAAATAGTGGAAAACAGGAATATGCAGGAGTATATCCTTGATATTGTTGTTCCTATGGAAGAGCAGATAGAAATCAAGGATGGTAAAAAGAAGGCTACCTTAAAAAAGGTCTTCCCTGGTTATGTTCTTGTAAAAATGATAATGTCAGATGAATCCTGGTACGTTGTCAGAAACACAAGAGGTGTTACGGGTTTCGTAGGGCCAGGATCAAAGCCTGTGCCATTAACAGAGGATGAAATAAGAAGTATGGGTGTTGAAGAATTTGCACCTCTTCTTGACTATGAAGTAGGGGACAATGTAAGAGTTGTTTCCGGACCTCTTGAAAACTTCATAGGAATTGTTGAAGAAATCAATATGGAGAAGAAAAAGGTAAGGGTTGCTGTTTCCATGTTTGGAAGAGAAACTCCTGTAGAACTTGAACTTCCCCAGATACAAAAGATATAAGTTTTTTGAACCGATAACACGGAATAATAATTCCTGTTTATAAAGTAAATCAGTATTGAACCATGAAAACGGACAAATACCGTTTTCCTATTACTTGGGAGGTGGACTAAAATGGCAAAGAAAATAGCAGGTTATGTTAAATTACAGATTCCTGCAGGAAAAGCAACTCCGGCTCCACCGGTTGGACCAGCTTTAGGACAGCACGGCGTAAACATAATGGGATTTTGTAAGGAATTTAATGAAAGAACAGCAAAAGACGCAGGATTAATAATTCCTGTAGTTATTACAGTTTATGCTGACAGATCTTTCTCATTCATTACAAAAACTCCGCCAGCAGCTGTGCTTTTAAAGAAAGCTTGCAAAATTGAGAGCGGCTCCGGTAAACCGAATCTAGATAAAGTTGCTAAAATTTCCAAGGATGAAATCAGAAAGATCGCTGAGTTAAAGATGCCTGATTTGAATGCAGCCAGCATTGAAAGTGCAATGAGCATGATCGCTGGTACTGCAAGAAGTATGGGAATTGTAGTAGTAGATTAATTGATAGGTGGTTGATAACAAGGTGAACCGGGTTATCAGCCCAGTAATGTGGGAGGGACTCGTAAGTCCCGGAAAATTTACCACGAAGGAGATGATATTATGTTTAGAGGAAAGAAGTACGTTGAAAGCTCTAAGATAGTAGATAAAACAAAACTCTATGATCCTGCAGAAGCTTTGGAACTTACTCAGAAAACTGCTAAGGCAAAGTTTGATGAGACAGTTGAAGTTCATGTAAGGTTGGGTGTTGACTCAAGACATGCAGATCAGCAGGTTAGAGGTGCTGTAGTACTTCCTCACGGTACAGGTAAGAAAGTAAGAGTACTTGTATTTGCAAAGGGAGACAAGGTAAAAGAGGCTGAACAAGGCGGCGCTGATTATGTTGGTGCTGAAGATATGGTAACAAAAATTCAGAATGAAAACTGGTTCGACTTTGACGTAGTAGTTGCTACCCCTGATATGATGGGTGTTGTAGGTAGACTCGGTAAAGTGCTTGGTCCAAAAGGACTCATGCCTAACCCAAAAGCAGGAACAGTTACTATGGATGTAGCAAAAGCAATTGCTGATATCAAAGCCGGTAAAATAGAGTACAGATTGGATAAGACAAATATTATTCACTGTCCTATAGGAAAAGCTTCATTTGGAGCTGAAAAGCTTGGTGACAACTTCCGCGTATTAATGGAAGCGATTGTTAAAGCTAAGCCAGCAGCTGCAAAGGGACAGTATCTTAAGAGCGTTGTTGTTTCATCAACAATGGGACCTGGAATTAAAATAAATACACTAAAAGTAACTGACTAATATTTTACCCTTTACAAAAAGGATAACATGTTGTAATATAGTCAAGTGACAATTGAATCATATGCCATAGACAGCAGGTACATAAAAGTGTAATTGGCTAAGCCATCCTGCCGAGGTGATAAAACTGTTAAAGGTTATATACCCTTCATGTGTCTATGCATATGAAGGGTTTTTGTTTTATAACGACAATTAATAATTGTAATAAATATTGCAAGGAGGTGTAATAAATGCCCAGTGAAAAAACTCTTAATGCAAAAAAAGAAGTAGTCAGCGAGCTTTCAACTAAGTTTAAAGAAGCAAAAGCAATGGTTCTTGCTGATTACAGAGGACTCACAGTTGAGCAGGATACAGAACTGAGAAGTGCTTTGAGAAAAGCAGGGGTTGAGTATAAAGTTGTTAAGAATACAATGACTAAATTTGCTGCTGATCAAAATGGACTCGAAGGACTTGATCCTTTCCTGAACGGACCTACAGCTTTAGCATTAAGCACTACCGACCCAGTTGCTCCTGCAAAAGTATTATCTGATTATGCAAAGAAATACGATAAACTTGAGCTTAAAGTTGGTGTTGTAGAAGGCAAGATTATTGATCTTGCAGGCATAAAGGCTCTTGCAGAACTCCCTCCAAAGGAAGTTCTCATAGCAAAGGTACTTGGTGGCTTCAATGCTCCTATTTCAGGATTTGTAAATGTCCTGAACGGAAACATAAGAGGTCTTGTAGTAGCATTGAATGCTATTGCAGAACAGAAGGCAAACGCATAGTTGCATAGACAGGCTGAAAGCCTGAAAGCTTCTTGCATAATAAATATTAAATTATAAAATATTACGGAGGTAAATTAAAATGGCTAGTGAAAAGGTTACAAAACTTATTGAAGACGTTAAAGCATTATCAGTATTGGAACTCTCAGAATTAGTAAAGGCTCTTGAAGAAGAATTTGGTGTATCAGCAGCAGCTCCTGTAGCAGTTGCAGCAGCACCAGCAGCAGGAGCAGCAGCTCCAGCAGCTGAAGAAAAGACTGAATTCAACGTAATCCTTAAGGATGTTGGAGCAGACAAAATCAAAGTTATCAAGGTTGTTAGAGAAGTTACAGGCCTTGGACTTAAAGAAGCAAAAGATATGGTTGACGGAGCTCCAAGCACAGTTAAAGAAAACATTTCAAAAGAAGATGCAGCTGCAATGGAAGCTAAATTCAAGGAAGTTGGAGCAACAGTTGAAATTAAATAATTTCAAACAAATTATAAAGGGCTTCTTATTAAGAAGCCCTTTTGTTTTTATAATTTTCGTATAAATAAAACGTTGACAAGTTAAATGAGGTATGTTAAAATTATAAACTGCGTTATAATCCGGGTGTTATAATAATTTTTTACACATATAAAGTCTCTAAAGAGCCTCGTATGGCTTAATTATAACATATCCGAATAAAGAAGACAATAAGTGTTAATAATATTTTAATAGCTGTAAAATTTACTAATTATTATTATGTGCAGTAATAAAAAAAATATACTGGCAGAGATTTTACAGTTAATAAAACGGTAATGGTATAAGTTATTTATAACAGTTAAAAAAACTTATATCTTTTTATACATATTAGAAGTACGTTAGTTTTTTCTGAGATGCCAGATACAGACGTTTGATTTATACGAAATAATAACTTATGAGGTGATTATTAATGGTACATCCCGTAAAATTGGGTAGAAACACCAGAATGAGCTATTCCAAGATTGACGAAGTACTAGATATGCCAAATCTTATTGAGGTTCAAAAAAGTTCTTATAAATGGTTCCTTGATGAGGGTCTTAGGGAAGTTTTCAGGGACGTTTCTCCTATTACAGATTATACAGGTAATCTGATTCTAGAATTTACAGACTATTCACTGGACGATAATCCAAAGTACAGTGTTGAAGAGTGCAAGGAAAGGGATGCCACATATTCAGCTCCTCTTAAATCCAAAGTACGTTTAATTAATAAGGAAACCGGAGAAGTCAAGGAACAGGAAATATTTATGGGTGATTTCCCGCTTATGACCGACAACGGTACCTTTATAATTAATGGAGCTGAAAGAGTAATTGTAAGTCAGTTGGTAAGATCGCCAGGCATTTATTACTCCATGAAATTCGACAGAACAGGTAAAAAACTGTTTTCAAGTACCGTTATTCCAAACAGAGGTGCGTGGCTTGAATATGAAACAGATTCAAATGATGTGCTTTCTGTAAGAATTGATAGAACAAGAAAGCTTCCTATTACTGTTTTGTTAAGAGCATTAGGATATGGTACTGATGCTCAAATCATTGAACTTTTGGGCGATGATGAAAGAATTACTGCTACTATTCAGAAGGATAATTCAAAAACCTCTGAGGAAGGTCTTCTTGAAATATACAAAAGACTGAGACCTGGTGAACCGCCTACAATAGATAGTGCACGTTCGCTTATTAACAGTTTGTTCTTTGACCCGAAAAGGTATGACCTTGCCAAGGTTGGAAGATACAAGTTCAGCAAGAAGCTGTCTATTGCAACAAGAATAAATGGCTTAAGGGCTGCTGAAAATATTGTAGACAAATCAACAGGTGAAGTAATTGTACCTGAAAATGAGCTTATTACAAGGGAAAAGGCTGAAGAAATTCAGAACCTTGGTATTAACTATGTTTGGGTTATTTCATCCGATGGAAAGAAAGTAAGAGTTATCGGAAACAATATGGTGGACATAAAGTCCTACATTGACTTTGATATATCTGACCTTGGAATAACAGAAAAGGTTAAGCTTGATGTTCTTCAGAAATTGATGGAAGAAAACAGTGATGCAGCAGAGCTTAAAAAAGCACTTAAGGAAAATATCGATCTTCTTATTCCTAAATATATCACTATAGAAGATATCATTTCATCTATTAACTACATAATCAATCTTGATTATGGAATAGGAAATATTGATGACATAGACCACCTTGGAAACAGAAGACTCCGTTCTGTTGGCGAACTTCTACAGAACCAGTTCAGAATCGGTCTTGCAAGGTTGGAAAGAGTAGTAAGAGAAAGAATGACTATACAGGATATAGACATAGTTACTCCGCAGGCTTTGATCAACATAAGACCTGTAGCAGCTGCAATAAAAGAATTCTTCGGAAGCAGCCAATTGTCACAGTTTATGGATCAGACAAATCCACTTGCAGAACTTACACATAAGAGAAGGCTTAGTGCATTGGGACCTGGAGGTCTCAGCAGGGAAAGGGCCGGATTTGAAGTCAGAGACGTTCACCATTCCCATTATGGCCGTATGTGTCCTATAGAAACTCCTGAAGGTCCTAATATAGGTCTTATAGGTTCATTGAGTACTTATGCAAGAATTAATGAATATGGGTTTATTGAAGCTCCTTATAGGAAGGTTGATAAGGAAAACAGGCTGGTAACCGATGAAATAATATATCTCACAGCTGATGCTGAAGATGATTACTTTGTAGCACAGGCGAATGAGCCTTTGGACGAGAGCGGAAAATTTGTATCAAGAAAGGTTGCCGCAAGATATAAGGAAGAAATTCTTGAAATGGAAAGCAACCGCGTTGATTTTATGGATGTTTCGCCAAAACAGCTGGTTTCAGTTGCTACTGCAATGATTCCATTCCTTGAAAATGATGACGCTAACCGTGCACTCATGGGTTCGAACATGCAGCGTCAGGCGGTACCTCTTATAAGAACAGATTCGCCTATCGTAGGAACTGGAATCGAATACAAGGCAGCAAAGGATTCAGGAGTTGTTGTTGTTGCCAGAAACAGCGGTATAGTTGATAAGGTTTCAGCAAGTGAAATAATTATAAAAAGGGACGATGGCAAGAAGGATACTTACAAACTTCTTAAATATCTTCGTTCCAACCAGGGTACATGTTTCAATCAGAGACCTATCGTAAGAAAGAATGAAAGAATTGAAAAGGGTGACGTAATAGCAGACGGCCCATCAACAGATACTGGTGAAATAGCGCTCGGAAGAAACATTCTTATAGGTTTTATGACTTGGGAAGGTTACAATTACGAGGATGCTATCCTGATTAGTGAAAAGCTTGTTAAAGAAGATGTATTTACATCAATTCATATAGAGGAATATGAGGCTGAGGCAAGAGATACAAAGCTCGGACCTGAGGAAATTACCAGAGATATTCCGAATGTCAGTGAAGAATCTTTAAAGGATCTTGACGACAGAGGTATTATCAGAATAGGTGCAGAGGTTCGTGCAGGTGATATTCTTGTAGGTAAGGTTACTCCAAAGGGTGAAACTGAGCTTACAGCCGAAGAAAGGCTTTTAAGAGCAATCTTCGGAGAAAAGGCGAGGGAAGTAAGAGATACCTCATTAAGAGTTCCTCATGGTGAATCAGGTATTATTGTTGACGTTAAGGTGTTCACAAGAGAAAATGGAGATGAGCTGCCTCCGGGAGTAAATGAACTGGTAAGGTGTTATATAGCTCAGAAGAGAAAAATCTCCGTTGGTGATAAGATGGCTGGAAGACACGGTAACAAGGGTGTTATTTCCAGAATACTCCCTGAAGAAGATATGCCGTTCCTTCCGGATGGTACTCCGCTTCAGATTGTACTTAACCCTCTGGGCGTACCTTCACGTATGAACATCGGACAGGTGCTTGAAGTGCATCTTGGCTATGCTGCCAAAGCTCTTGGCTGGAAAATTGCAACACCTGTATTCGATGGTGCTACGGAAGATGATATAGTTGAAACATTAAAGCAGGCAGGTCTTTCTGGCGACGGAAAAACTGTACTGTATGACGGAAGAACCGGGCAGCCGTTCGACAATAGGGTTACAGTAGGATATATGTATATCCTCAAGCTTGCCCATCTTGTTGATGATAAGATACATGCCCGTTCAACCGGACCATACTCACTGGTTACTCAGCAGCCTCTTGGAGGTAAAGCTCAGTTCGGTGGTCAGAGATTTGGAGAAATGGAAGTTTGGGCCCTTGAAGCTTATGGTGCTGCTTATACCTTACAGGAAATACTTACTGTCAAATCTGACGATGTAGTTGGTAGGGTTAAGACATACGAAGCAATAGTTAAGGGTGAAAATGTTCCGGAACCAGGTATACCTGAATCCTTTAAGGTATTAATTAAGGAACTCCAGAGTCTTGCACTGGATGTAAAGGTTTACTCTGAAGAACAGGAAGAAATTGCAATCAAAGAATCTGTTGAAGATGAGCTTGAAGAGCTTAATGTAAATATTGAGGGCAGGGAAGATGAAGCACCACTCAATGATTATGATGAGCTTGGCGAAGAGACTATTGAAGATGATATGGATATAGATGACTTTGAACTCGGCGACCTTAGTACAGCAGATAACCTTGATGAAGGCATTGTCGATGACCTCTTCACAGAAGATGTGGATGTAGAAGATGATGACTTCGACGAAGAAATATAGGAGGGAGATAAACTATGTTTGAACTCAATAATTTTGACTCAATGAGAATTGGTTTAGCATCTCCGGAAAAGATAAGAGAATGGTCAAAGGGTGAAGTTAAAAAACCTGAAACTATTAACTATAGAACTTTAAAGCCTGAAAGGGACGGGCTTTTCTGTGAGAGAATCTTTGGTCCTCAAAAGGACTGGGAATGCCATTGCGGTAAGTATAAAAGAATAAGATACAAGGGTATTGTGTGTGACAGATGCGGCGTTGAAGTTACCCGTTCCAAGGTTAGAAGAGAAAGAATGGGCCACATTGAGCTTGCAGCCCCAGTTTCACATATTTGGTACTTCAAAGGAATTCCTAGCAGAATGGGACTTATTCTTGATATGTCCCCAAGGAACCTTGAAAAAATATTATACTTTGCTTCTTACGTTGTTATTGATCCAGGTCAGACTCCTTTGTCCAAAAAGCAGCTGTTATCTGAAAAGGAATACAGAGACAGTGTTGAAAAATTCGGACACAAATTCAGAGCCGGAATGGGTGCTGAAGCAATTAAGGAACTGCTTGTAGAAATAGATCTTGAAAACCTTTCTAAGGAATTAAGATCAGAAGCAAATGAATCTACGGGCCAGAAGAAGATAAGAACAATAAAGAGACTTGAAGTAGTAGAGGCTTTCAGACTTTCAGGCAACAGACCTGACTGGATGATACTTGATGTTGTACCTGTTATCCCTCCTGAACTTCGTCCAATGGTTCAGTTGGATGGCGGAAGGTTTGCAACTTCAGACTTGAATGACCTTTACAGAAGAGTTATCAATAGAAACAACCGTTTGAAGAGGCTTCTTGATTTAGGTGCTCCTGATATTATCGTCAGAAATGAAAAAAGAATGCTTCAGGAGGCAGTAGATGCTCTCATAGATAATGGCAGAAGAGGCAGACCTGTTACAGGCCCTGGAAACAGACCATTAAAATCACTTTCAGATATGCTTAAAGGTAAGCAGGGACGTTTCAGACAGAACCTTTTGGGTAAGCGTGTTGACTACTCAGGACGTTCGGTTATCGTTGTAGGACCTGAACTTAAGATTTACCAGTGTGGTCTTCCAAAGGAAATGGCTCTTGAACTGTTTAAACCATTTGTAATGAAAAAGCTTGTTAATGACGGGCTCGCTCATAATATAAAGAGTGCTAAAAGAATGGTTGAAAGAGTTAGAAATGAAGTTTGGGATGTACTTGAAGATGTAATAAAAGAGCATCCAGTACTTCTCAACCGTGCTCCAACGCTTCACAGACTTGGTATTCAGGCATTTGAACCTGTACTTGTTGAAGGTAGGGCAATAAAGCTTCATCCATTGGTATGTACAGCTTATAATGCCGACTTCGATGGTGACCAGATGGCTGTTCACGTACCTCTGTCAGCAGAGGCACAGGCAGAAGCAAGATTCCTTATGCTTTCTGCAAACAACCTTCTGAAGCCACAGGATGGTAAGCCTGTAACTGTTCCTACACAGGACATGGTTCTCGGAAGCTATTACCTGACTCTTGAAAAGGGTGGTGAACCTGGAGAAGGTAAGGTTTTCGGTAATTTAGATGAAGTTATCATGGCATATGAAAATGGTTACCTCGGACTCCATGCCCCAATCAAGGTTAAAATGATCAAGGTTATTAATGGCGAACCTGTAACCAAAATGGTTGATGTTACTGCAGGAAAGCTTATATTCAACGAAGCTATTCCTCAGGACCTCGGATTTATCGACAGATCAGAGCCGGGTAAGGAATTTGACCTTGAAATCAACTTCCTTGTTGACAGAAAAGGCCTTGGAAAAATAATTGATAAGTGTATAAAGGCCCATGGAACAACTGACACAGCAGTTCTTTTGGATAAGATAAAAGCTCTTGGCTTCAAGTATTCAACCAGAGGAGCCATAACAATAAGCGTTTCAGATATGGTTATACCTGAAATAAAGAAACGCTACCTAAATGAAACTGAGGAAAGAATTGAAAACATTATAAAACAGTATAAGCGCGGTTTGATATCAGATGAAGAGAGATATAACTCTGTAATATCAGCTTGGACAGAGACTGTTGACAACGTTACACAAGCGCTGATGAGCAATCTTGATAAGTTCAATCCCGTTTATATGATGGCTCATTCAGGAGCGAGAGGTAACGTAAACCAGATAAGACAGCTTGCTGGTATGAGAGGTCTTATGGCTGATACCTCCGGTAAGACCATAGAAATTCCTATCAAGGCTAATTTCCGTGAAGGTCTTAACGTTTTGGAATACTTCATATCCACACATGGTGCCAGAAAGGGTCTTGCAGATACAGCACTTAGAACTGCCGACTCAGGTTACCTTACAAGAAGACTTGTTGACGTAAGTCAGGATGTTATTGTAAGAGAACTGGACTGTGGAACCAAGAAGGGTATTGATGTTTACGATATTAAAGATGGAAGCGAAATCATAGAAAGTTTTGCAGAAAGACTTGCAGGACGTTATGCAGCAGAACCTATCTACCATCCACAGACCGGTGAGCTTATTATGGACACCGATAGGATGATGAGGGATGCTGATGCTGAAAGAATCGTAAAAGCTGGATTCAAAAAGGTAAAGATAAGATCAATTCTTACATGCCATTCTGAATTTGGAGTTTGTGCAAAGTGTTATGGTGCAAACCTTGCAACAGGTGGAGATGTTAATATTGGTGAAGCAGTTGGTATAATAGCTGCTCAGTCAATAGGTGAACCTGGTACACAGCTTACAATGAGAACCTTCCATACCGGTGGTGTTGCGGGTGATGACATTACCCAAGGTCTCCCTAGAGTTGAAGAATTGTTCGAAGCAAGAAAACCTAAGGGACTTGCAATAATTTCAGAAATTCAGGGAACTGTAAAGATAAGTGATACAAAGAAAAAGAGAGAAGTAATAATTACTGCTGAGGATGGGGATGCAAGAAATTACCTGATTCCTTACGGTTCAAGAATAAAGGTATCAGATGGCGATGTTGTTGAAGCCGGTGATGAACTTACAGAAGGTTCGGTAAATCCGCATGATATACTCAAGATTAAAGGTATCAAGGGTGTTCAGGGTTACCTGCTTCAGGAGGTTCAAAGGGTTTACAGACTCCAGGGTGTTGATATCAACGATAAGCACATCGAGGTAATAGTAAGGCAAATGCTTAGAAAAGTTAAGGTTGATGATGCCGGGGATACAAACCTCTTACCTGGCGGACTTGTTGATATCTTTGATTTCGAAGCAGAAAATGCAAAGGCTACAGCAGAAGGTTTAAGACCAGCAGAAGGCAAGCAGACACTGCTTGGAATAACAAAAGCTTCCCTGGCAACCGAATCATTCCTGTCAGCTGCGTCATTCCAGGAAACTACAAGAGTTCTTACTGAAGCAGCTATAAAAGGAAAGATAGATCCGCTGGTAGGTTTGAAGGAAAATGTTATCATAGGAAAACTGATACCTGCGGGAACGGGAATGAGCAGGTACAAGGACATATCAATCAGTACGGTTGTTGAATAAAGAAAGAGGGCCTGCCGTATGGCAGGCCTTTTAAATTTTAGGAAAAGACCTGGTCTTGACAAAAAAGAGTACCTGGTGATAAAATATTTCAGTGTGCATTTTTGTAGGTTTCCAATATCCTAATAAAATGCCAGGTATTTGTTCCAGGGGGTTCAAGCGTGCTTGACAATTTAAGATTCAAGAAAAAAATAGTTGGTATAAAGCAATCATTAAGAGCATTAGAAGAAGGTATTGCTGTTCAGGTTATTTTAGCTAAGGATGCAGATCCTAGAGTATTGGGTAAAATAAAGGAACTATGCAATAAGAATAATATTGAAATAATTTATGCAGACAATATGAAACTTCTGGGGAAAGCCTGCGGAATTGATGTAGGGGCTGCCTCTGTAGTAATTTTAGAATAAATTTGCCAATCTACTATTTACAAACAACCATACCGGTTGCAAATGTAAATTTTTAAATTGTATTTTATATATAGGAGGTGAGTAAAAAAATGCCAACATTTAACCAGTTAGTCAGGAAAGGTAGAGAAGTAGCTGAGAAAAAATCAACAGCTCCGGCTCTTCAAAAGGGTTTAAACTCTTTGAAAAAGTCACCTATTGATTTAAGCAGCCCACAAAAACGTGGTGTGTGTACAGTTGTTAAAACTACTACCCCAAAGAAGCCTAACTCTGCATTGAGAAAGGTAGCAAGGGTACGTTTAACAAACGGTCTCGAAGTAACAGCTTACATTCCTGGTATAGGACATAACTTGCAGGAGCATAGTGTTGTTCTTATCAGAGGAGGTAGGGTTAAGGACCTGCCTGGCGTAAGGTACCATATTATCAGAGGAACTCTCGATACAGCTGGTGTTGCAAAAAGAATGCAGAGTCGTTCCAAGTATGGTGCTAAAAGGCCAAAGGCTGGTGCAGCTAAGAAGTAAATCGTACGATGTGCTGTGCACGAAGTATGAAGTTCAATAGTGCCAAGTACGTTGTTTTATATATGAGATATATAAATTCTATGTACAGAGCGCTGGCGACGGCTTAAATGCCGCGAGTACCCATGATATGAGGGGATAGCTTTAGTTAGCAATTCCAAATCCCCTAAAATTATCAAGAAGGAGGGAAGTAAGGTGCCAAGAAGAGGTCATATACCTAAAAGAGATGTATTACCAGATCCACTTTATAATGATAAAGTAGTTACCAAACTGATCAATAATATCATGTATGATGGTAAAAAGGGTGTAGCAGAAAAAATCATTTATGATGCATTCGATATTATAAAGGAAAAGACTGGTAAAGAACCTCTGGAAGTTTTTGAACAGGCAATGAACAATATTATGCCTGTACTTGAAGTTAAAGCAAGAAGAGTTGGTGGAGCTACCTATCAGGTTCCAATGGAAGTTAGACCTGAAAGAAGACAGGCTTTAGGACTCAGATGGCTTACAACTTATTCACGTGCCAGAGGAGAAAGAACCATGAAGGAAAGACTTGCAGGAGAAATTCTCGATGCAACAAACAACCTTGGTGGAGCTTTCAAGAAGAAGGAAGACACTCATAAAATGGCTGAAGCTAATAAGGCTTTTGCTCATTACAGATGGTAATAACTCAGTTGACAGTTATCAGATGACAGATGACAGTTATTTCTGTAGAATGATATGCTGTTACTAAAAACTAAAATATTAATTATTGTATAGTTATTAAGTGTTGATGAGTTGTATTTGATAAAAAGACTTAATTGTCCCACTTGTCACTTGTCAACTGTCAACTTAAATTATGACTATCGTGACACGGAAGGAGGAAAAGTAATGCCCAGGCAGTTTAGTTTGGAAAATACCAGAAACATCGGTATAATGGCGCATATAGATGCAGGTAAAACTACAACTACTGAACGTATTCTGTTTTACACCGGTAAAGTGCATAAAATAGGAGAAGTTCATGAAGGCGCTGCAACCATGGACTGGATGGAACAGGAGCAGGAAAGAGGTATAACAATTACTTCTGCTGCAACAACTGCACAGTGGAAAGGCAATAGAATCAATATTATTGATACGCCGGGGCACGTTGACTTTACAGTTGAAGTTGAAAGATCTCTTCGCGTTCTCGATGGTTCAGTAACGGTCTTTTGTGCAAAAGGAGGCGTTGAGCCACAGTCTGAGACAGTTTGGAGACAGGCTGACAACTATAATGTTCCCCGTCTTGCATATATAAATAAGATGGACATAATGGGTGCAGATTTTTATCACTGTATAGATATGATGAAGGACAGATTGAAAGCTAATGCTGTTCCGATTCAGTTACCCATAGGTAAAGAGGATCACTTCCAGGGAATCGTAGACCTTGTAGTTATGAAAGCTTTTCTTTTCAAGGATGACTTGGGAAAAGTTATTGAAGAAGGTCCAATTCCTGACGATATGAAAGAAATTGCTGATAAATATCGTAATACTTTACTTGAAGCTGTTGCTGAACAAGACGAAGAATTAATGATGAAATACCTTGAAGGTGAAGAACTCACCGAAGAAGAGATTCGTACCGGTATAAGAAAAGCTACAATCGCCGTAAGCATGATTCCCGTTACATGCGGATCATCTTACAAAAATAAGGGTGTACAGCAGCTGCTGGATGCAGTTGTTGAATATATGCCATCGCCTTTGGATATACCAGCTATTAAAGGTGTTTCACCTGATGATGCTGAAGAAGAAATGGAAAGAGCTGCAGATGATAAAAACCCATTCGCAGCACTTGCATTTAAGATCATGACTGATCCATATGTTGGTAAACTATGCTTCTTCAGAGTTTACTCAGGAACATTGGCTTCAGGTTCTTATGTGTTCAATTCTTCAAAAGGTAAGAGGGAAAGAATCGGAAGAATACTTCAGATGCATGCCAACCACAGAGAAGAAATCGATATGGTTTATTCAGGTGACATTGCTTCTGCAGTAGGTTTGAAGGATACTACAACCGGAGATACACTTTGTGATGAAGATCATCCGATCATTCTTGAATCAATGGAATTCCCGGAACCTGTTATCCACGTTGCAATTGAGCCAAAAACAAAGGCTGGACAGGATAAAATGTCTCTTGCTTTGCAAAAGCTTGCAGAAGAAGATCCTACATTTAAGACTCGTACAGATCCTGAAACAGGGCAAACAATTATTGCAGGTATGGGAGAACTTCACCTTGAAATAATTGTTGACCGTATGATGAGAGAATTCAAGGTTGAGGCAAATGTTGGTAAGCCACAGGTTGCATACAAGGAAACTATACGCAAGAAGGTTAAATCCGAAGGTAAATTCGTAAGACAGTCAGGCGGTAGAGGACAGTATGGACATTGCTGGTTGGAAATTGAGCCTCAGGAGCCGGGTGCAGGTTTTACATTCGAGAACAAGATCGTAGGTGGTGCTATTCCTAAGGAATACATTCCTGCTGTTCAGGCCGGTGTAGAGGACGCTATGAATAATGGTGTACTTGGCGGATATCAGGTTCTTGATGTAAAAGTAACTCTTGTAGACGGCTCATACCATGAAGTTGACTCATCTGAAATGGCATTCAAAATTGCCGGTTCAATGGGCTTCAAAGATGGCTGTAAGAAAGCTGAACCTGTGCTTCTCGAACCTATAATGAGAGTTGACGTAGTTGTTCCTGAAGAATACATGGGTGACGTTATGGGAGATTTGAACTCTAGAAGAGGAAGAATTGAAGGCATGGAAGCAAGAGCAGGTGCACAGGTTATTACATCCTTTGTTCCGCTGGCAGAAATGTTCGGATATGCAACTGACCTGAGATCAAAGACCCAGGGCAGAGGTGTTTACACCATGCAGTCAGATCATTATGAAGAGGTTCCTAGAAGCATTCAGGAATCACTTCTTAAATAGGATTCTAAAGTATAATAATGTCGGTAGCAGCATATTGCATTAGTTCAAATATATGTGTAAAATAATCATGATGATTTATATACAAATTTTTGAATAATGCAGGCTGCCGGACATCAACAAGGTTTAATATACGGGAGAGATGCAATAAATGTATATTTCCTGTAGTTAGAACAAATATATTAATAAATCTAAAAAATTTATTTTGTCAGTATTTCTTACTGAAAAGAAGGAGGAAAATTTAATGGCAAAAGCTAAATATGAAAGAAGCAAGCCGCACGTTAACATCGGCACAATAGGTCACGTTGACCATGGTAAGACAACTTTGACTGCAGCTATCACTAAGGTACTGGGTTTCCAGGGTAAAGCAGAATTTATGGCATATGACATGATTGATAAGGCTCCAGAAGAAAGAGAAAGAGGTATTACTATTAATACCGCTCACGTTGAATACGAAACAGAAAACAGACACTATGCACACGTTGACTGCCCAGGCCATGCTGACTATGTTAAAAACATGATCACTGGTGCTGCACAGATGGATGGTGCAATACTCGTTGTTTCCGCTGCTGATGGCCCAATGCCTCAGACAAGAGAGCACATTCTGCTTGCTGGTCAGGTTGGTGTACCATACATAGTTGTTTTCCTTAACAAGTGTGATATGGTTGATGACGAAGAACTTATCGAATTGGTTGAAATGGAATTAAGAGAATTACTTACTTCCTATGAATTCCCTGGAGATGATACTCCAATAGTTAGAGGTTCAGCATTAGTTGCTCTTGAATGTACTTCAAAGGAAATAACTGCAGCAGAATATAAGCCGATTCTTGATCTTATGGCTGCTGTTGATGCTTATATTCCTACTCCTGAAAGAGCTACAGACAAGCCATTCATTCTTCCAGTCGAAGATGTATTCTCAATTACAGGCCGTGGTACAGTTGCTACAGGTAGGGTTGAAAAAGGTATTGTTAAGGTTGGAGACGAAGTTGAAATTGTTGGTTTGATGGATGCTCCAAGAAAGACAGTTGTTACTGGTGTTGAAATGTTCAGAAAGCTTCTTGATCAGGCTGTTGCTGGAGATAACATCGGTGTTCTTTTAAGAGGTATTCAGAGAAATGAAGTTGAAAGAGGACAGGTTCTTGCTAAACCAGGTTCCATTAAACCTCACACTCACTTCAAATCACAGGTTTACGTTCTTACTAAAGAAGAAGGTGGAAGACATACTCCTTTCTTCAATGGTTACAGACCTCAGTTCTATTTTAGAACAACAGACGTTACTGGTGTAGCTGAATTACCACAGGGTATTGAAATGTGTATGCCTGGTGACCACGTAGCAATGACTTGTAAACTTATCACTCCTATCGCTATGGATGTAGGTTTGAAGTTCGCTATCCGTGAAGGTGGAAGAACTGTTGGATCAGGTTCAATCACTGAAGTAATTGAATAATATCAATTATAATGAAGGCCGGTTTTTAACCGGCCTTTTTATAATGCTTAGAAAATTATAGTTATACCTTAATATGTTAATTTCTGTTAAAACATTTCATTAAATTTTCATTATAGTTTTCAAGACTTTACTTTATTCTTTTTATAATGGGATTGACATTAAATCATTTGCACATACTAGTAATTATTGTAAAACAGTAGGTGTGCTGATATAATCATTTAAGTAATCAAAATCCTATAGTGATTTGTTAAAGGAGAATAATAAAGTGAAGTGGCTTGATAGATTAGACAGAAAATTAGGAAAATACTCTATTAAAGGTTTGATGTATTACGTTGTAATAATAAATGCTGCGGTTTTTCTTTTAATGCTATTTGATAAAAAGGGCCTTGTTATTTTTAATCTTGAATTATTCCCTTCATTAGTTCAGGAAGGCGAATTCTGGAGGCTTATATCATTTATAGCAATTCCTCCTACAACTTCGATTATTTGGGTAGTCTTTGTACTTTATTTTTACTATATGATTGGAAATGCGCTTGAACATGAATGGGGAAGTTTCAAATTTAATGTATATTACCTTATAGGAATCATTGTGACTGCAGCAGCATCAATGCTAACAAATACTGTAGGCTCTAATCTTTATCTGAATTTATCTCTCTTTCTTGCTTTTGCATATCTATTCCCGAATTATGAGATACTTTTATTTTTTGTTTTACCAATAAAAATGAAGTATCTTGCATGGGTTGAGGTTGCTTTTGTCGGTTATTCAATAATAACTCAGCCGTGGGGCTTAAAGATTGCTGCAATTGTTTCATTACTAAACTTTATAGTTTTCTTTGGAAAAGATATTTTATTTAGAATATTACACCGGGGAACTGCATATCAAAAAAAAGTCACCTTTAGCTCAAAAATTCCTAAAAATTATACAATTCATAAATGCTGTATTTGCGGATGTACAGAAAAGGATGATGCTAAAATGGAATTCAGGTATTGTAATGATTGTGAAGGTGATTATGAGTACTGTATGACTCATTTATACAGTCATCAGCATATAACTGGAAAAAGGTAATAATTATATTTATTTATGATTAATTTCATGGCGGTTATTACCATATATACCATCATATGAGTATAATAATGCAAAATATTTGGAATGTTGTTAAATATTTAGGAATGTGATATCATTATAACGAGATAATAAGGCTCAGTATGTTTCATTAAAAAAACCATAGCCGTATTCGAATCAATAATAATACTAATAATCAAAGGTGGTTTTAACATGAAAAAACTAAGATTTGATGCAACATTCGCAAAAAAGCAAGGATCTCCTCAAAAGTTTGCACCTTCTAAAAGACATTTCTCTAAACACTCAATTAAAGCTAAACTTTTACTGGCATTCTCCTTTACAGTTCTTCTCATGGGTATACTATGCATTACAACATACTTTTTAATCAATTCTTCTGTAGGTAAACTAAATGGTATGGTTGAATCATCCATTGAACTAAACAACATTGTTTGTAATATAGACGATATTATCAATGCAAACGACAGAAATGACAGTAAGTCATATTTAAATAATTATTCACAGGCTGTATTGCTGAAAGAAAAAAATAATATTGACCAGTACAAGAAAAAAATCAATGATAATATAAACAGTATTCAAAAGTCCCTGGACAATCTGAAATCGAAGTACATAACAGATAAAACAGGTCTTTTTGGTTTGGAGCTTTCAACAAATTCCTTTAACTCTTTTAGAGATACAATAACAAAGCTTATGAAATACTACGAATCAGATAAGCTTTCAGAAGCTATTACTGAAAAAGCAACTGTTCAGCGTGGGGGAGCTATGTTAGTTGATTCTATACAACAGCTTACATCAGTTGAACTTAGTGAGAATTCTATTCAGAAGGACATAATAAACAAGCAAGCAAAAACTACAGAAGCACTTATTTTTATATTTATAATTATTATAGGTGGCCTTAGTCTAGGGTTTGGAATACTCATTACTAGAAATTTAACCAAAACCGTATCCAAACTTGTTAGTTTTTCAAAAAGTATTGCTGAGGGGGACCTGACAGTAGGAAATGTAGATGTTAAATCCAAGGATGAGATAGGAATTCTTGCTGCATCTTATAATAGCATGGCAGAGAATCTAAAATCTCTTATTAAAAAGATTAGGACCAGCAGTGATAGTGTTGCACACTCATCAGAACTTCTAAAAACGGGAGCAGAACAAAACACACAAGCGATTGAACAAATTGCGTCTACAGTACAGCAGGTATCGGACGGTGCTTCTGACCAGTCACTGAAATCACAAGAAACTGTTGAAGTTATTAATGAGATGCTTGAAGGAAATAATAAATTATACAAAAATGCAAAACAGGTTCTTGAAACATCTGAAAAGGCTACAAAAGCAGCTAATGTGGGAAATGAGAAAATGAATCATCTCCTTAGTCAGATAGGTATAATTGAAGAAAAGATAGTCCAAACTCAATCAGTTACAGAATCTCTTAAGAATCAGACAGGTGAAGTAGAGAAAATAGTTGATACAATAAATCAGATTGCAAGCCAGACAAACCTATTATCACTTAATGCAGCAATAGAGGCTGCAAGGGCAGGAGAACACGGAAAAGGCTTTGCAGTTGTTGCTGATGAAATAAGGAAGCTTGCTACCGGATCAGCTGAAGCTACAAAGGAAATAACCAATATTCTCAATAAAATAAGAATACAGGCTGAAAGCGTGTCAATCAGTATGACTGAAGGTGTAAGTGAAGTTAAGGAAGGTACTCAAATTGCTCATGAAGCAAGGGATGCGTTTAAGGATATATCTCATACCAGTATTGATGTTGACAGTCAAGTCAGAGAGATAAATGATGAAATAGAGAGAATAGTGGATGAAATTAAAAAGGTTGAAGAAAAGAGTAATAATATTCTTGAAGTGGCAAAACAGTCTTCAGCCGGGTCCCAAGAGGTTGCAGCAGCAATAGAGGAACAAACTGCAAGTCTGGAAGAAATTCTGTCATCTGCATCTGAACTTGCAAAAATGTCGGAAGACCTTCAGAGCGTTGTAAGAAGCTTTAAGGTGTAAATAAAAAAAGCGTCTACAATTAAAAGCTCCCTTTGGGGAGCTTTTTACTTGATTTAAAATATAGTATTTTTCAATTAAAAAGTTTATTGTTGGTATATTAGGGTATATAATATTAACAAGCATTTTAACAGGAGGGCGATTTATGAACAGAGTTAAGGATGAAATATATTCGGTAGGGATAAGGGATTGGGAATTAAGGCATTTTCATGGACACGAGCTTTCAACCCACCGTGGTTCAACATATAATTCGTATTTAATAAAGGATGAAAAGAATATATTGGTTGACACTGTTTGGGACCCATTTAAGGAAGCTTTTACGGACAAGCTTGACGAAGAAGTTGGATTAAAAAATATTGATGCTATAGTTATAAATCATATAGAGCCAGATCATGGAGGCAGCCTTGGCTATTTAATGTCAAAAATACCTGAAACCCCAATTTACTGCACAAAAAATGGAGCGGAAATAATAAAAAGGCATTTTCAGCAGGATTGGAATTTTAATATTGTAAAAACAGGTGATATAATAAAGACGGGCAATTACGAGCTTGTTTTTTTAGAAATGCAGATGCTTCACTGGCCTGACAGTATGGCTACGTTTGTCAAAGGACCTAATGTATTGCTTTCAAGCGATGCATTTGGGCAGCATTATGCACCTGAAAGGCTTTTTAATGATGAGGTTGATAATAACGAACTTTATGAGGAGGCTATAAAGTACTACGCTAATATTCTTTCTCCATTCAGTGCTCTGATAAAGAAAAAGGTTGAACAAATCAGAGAATTAAATCTTCCTATAGAGATGATCGCTCCAAGCCACGGTATTATATGGAGAAAGGACCCAATGCAGATTGTTGATAAATATTATCAGTGGTCTCAGGATTATAACGAGGGAAATGTTGTTATATTCTATGATACAATGTATGATTCAACAAAGAAAATGGCAGAAACTATTGCTGAAGGAATTGGCAGAGAAGGTATAGCCGTAAAACTTTTCAATACATCAATTGATGATGTAAGCGACTTAATTACTGAGATTTTCAAGGCCAAAGGAGTTATTGGTGGAAGTTGTACGGTTAACAACAACGTGCTTCGTTCTGTTGCGGCAGTTTTGACTGAAATTAAAGGGCACAAATTCAAGAACAAATATGCTGCAGCCTTTGGTAGTTATGGATGGAGCGGAGAAGGTGCAAAAGTAATAAATTCCACCTTTGAAGAAACAGGAATGAAAATTGTAAATGAGCCGTTACAGGTTCGTTACCGTGCAAGCACCGAAGAACTGGACAAATGCATTGAGTTAGGTAAACATTTCGCTCAGTCAATCAAATAATTGCAATTATAGAAACAAAATAATATTATGTTATTTAAAATAGTACAAAAACCACTAATACATTTAGTGGTTTTTTACATTTAATTTCCACATTTATTATATTATTATAGAAATATCAAAATTTCATTTCATAATGTGCTATAAGTTAATAAAGGGGGCCATCATGGATTTAAAAGGTATAAGAGGGCTTGTTGAGTTAATTAAATCCAATATATCAAAAGTTATTATTGGTAAGGATGATGCAATCGATCTTATACTTGTAGCTTTATTCTGTTCAGGACACATTTTGCTTGAAGATGTACCTGGAGTAGGTAAGACCATGTTGGCAAAATGCCTCGCTAAGTCAATTAATTGTGATTTTAAAAGAATACAGTTTACCCCGGATTTGTTACCTTCTGATGTTACAGGAATAAATTTTTACAGTCAAAGAGAAAGTGAATTTGTATTCAGGCCGGGACCTGTATTTTCCAATATTATTCTTGCGGATGAAATCAACAGGGCAACACCAAGAACGCAGGCGAGTTTGCTTGAATGTATGGAAGAAGGCCAGGTAACAATTGATGGCTATACAAGGGTTTTATTAAAGCCCTTTATGGTTATAGCGACACAAAATCCCGTGGAAACACAGGGAACATTCCCTTTGCCTGAAGCTCAGCTTGACAGATTTTTTATAAAAATTAAGCTTGGTTATCCTTCTAAACTTGAATCCAAAGCCATTTTGGACCGTTTCCAGGAATCAAGTCCATTTTCTGAACTCACATGTGTGGCCGATACAAAAGATATTATTAATATACAAAACCAATTCAGTTCAGTTAAGGTCAATGATGCAATCAAGGAATATATTGTTGATATAGTAGATGCTACAAAAACAAACGACAGGGTCTCTTTAGGTGTAAGTCCAAGGGGTGCACTAGCCCTTATGAGGGCTTCACAGGCAATGGCTGTTTTAAAGGGCAGGCAGTTTGTCCTTCCCGATGATGTAAAACTTACAGCAGTTCCTGTACTTGCACATAGGCTGATACTCAAAGGGCATTCAATGAATATTGGCTCCGTCTCACCTGAAGCAATAATAACTGGTGTTTTGGAAAAAGTACCTGTTCCTGTCGAAGCAATTAATATATAAAGGAAATTTGCTTATGGAAGTTCTGATTCTGTTAGTTATGTTTATTGCTTTAGTGCTTTTTCAGAACTATATATTTAACAAATTTGCCTCAAAGAACCTCTTGTATGAGTGCAGCTTCAGCCAAACAGAGGCAATTGAAGGCGATAACCTTTATCTTTGCGAAGCCATACAAAACAGAAAGCTATTACCTGTACCGTGGCTTAAGGTAGATATACATTCATCGAGATGGCTTGATTTTGCTGAGAAAAATTCTGTTATTACACAGGATAACAGACGCATAAGCAGTAACTTTGTTGTAGGCTCCAGGAAAAAATTAATCAGACGATGGAAGGTTAAATGCCTTAAAAGAGGTGTTTACAATATAGAAAAGGTTACTTTGATTTGGGGAGATTTATTTGGTATTTCTGATACCTCGGAAGCGAAATCAGTTAATGCCAGGCTAATCGTATATCCTGAGCCTTTAAACCTCGAAAATCTTCTTACTCCGGTTAATTATATTCAGGGGGATACTATTGTAAAAAGGTGGATTGTTGACGATCCTTTCTATATGTCGGGAATCAGAGAATATCAGCCAGGTGATTCCATTAAAAGAATTAACTGGTACGCAACTGCCAAAACAGGTAGAATCCTTGTTAGAAGAAACGAATTTACCTCACAATTAAAAATGAGTGTTATTTTAAATATACAGTCTGATGAGTTCGATTATGGAAGAGTAATTAACAGGGATATGATTGAGTTTGGAATAAAAATTGCAGCCGGTTTATTTGAAAGAGCAGGACGAATGGGGATACCTGCTGCGTTTGCATCCAATGGTTTTTTGTTTGATGAACCGGATAGATGTATAAATACAGAGTTCTCTTCATCAAAAGATCATATAGGCTTACTGATGACTTTGCTTGCAAAGTTGCAAATTCAGAAAATGAAAGACTTTGACGGCTTTTTTAGTGATCTTGAGGGATATGTGTGTGACAGTGAAATAATAGTTATTACTTCTTATATTAATGACTATATTTGTAATACTGCAAGGAATATGCGTAATAAGGGTAACATAGTTAAGGTGTATGTTCTGGACGCTTTCATAGATGCCAAGAATATGCCTGGTGATATAGATGTATATATTTTATCCGGAGCGGGGGAGAAGAAGTTTGACTACGAGCAAAATTAGAATCCTCATTCTCAAGATTATATCACTGTTTGCAATATTTTCGTTTATATATCCTGTACTTATGTATGTGAGGTGCGACAATTTTTATGTCACCGGCGGCATTTTTGGACTATTATATGACTTAATGTTTATTCTGGGCGGGTACTTCATTGGGGAATACCTGATGAGTGAAAAGTCTTTTGTTTATGTTTTCTTTACCTCCCACACCTCTATGAAGGTTTTTTTTGAGAACAAGAGAAGCGTACATATATGGCTTCGCATTATTTCTGTTGCAAGTGTATTTATACCCTTATTAATGACGTTTTTAATATATGTGGGCAGTGGAAAATTCAGAATATTATATGAGATGTTAGCAGCGGTAATCTTTTATCTTGCGGGAGTTTTTCAGGTGAAGAAGGATTACTATAGAATTCTAACGACAGCTAAAATTGTTATAGGTTCTGTAAGCATTTTTGTACTATTACTTGTTTCAAGTTATTTTAACTGGGCTTTATATCTCAAACCTGTATTGTATGCTTTTACATATATATTTATTGTTTTGTGTATGATTATAAAAAATGTTTCCAACTTGGATACTAAAATTTATTTAAAAAAAGGTGCCGACAACACACCTGTATCTAAGAAAGTAAAGAAGAAGAATATTGTATATACTACCGTACTTTTTCTAGTTGCAGCAATACTGTCCAATATTAAAGTAATATCCCAACTGATTTATAACTGTATCACGTTGATTTATATCGCAATTACAAGTGTTTTCTCAGCATTTATGAGATTTATTAGAAGTATTTTTGTCAGTGAAGTAACGCTTAAGCAGACTGAAAACGAAGGAAGTAACATCCTGGCACGAAAGGCTGACAAACCTTCATTGATAGCTACAGCAATAACAATTGTACTCATAATTGCATTGTTTAATTTTCTTTATAAATTGTTAAAACTACATTGGAATTCCATAAAGACGAGTACTCGCAGCTTTTTTGAAAGCTTGCTGCAAAAAATTAAAAAGCTGGTAAAGCGTTCAGATTATAATTCTCATATAACAAGAAAGGTTTCAGTTATAGAATATGAGGATGACATTGAAAAAATAAGTATAGCATCAAAAGTAAAACAGTATTCTTTAAAAAATAAATCAATATCTAAAAGACGAAGCCTCAAAAAGTATAAGGACCCTGTAAAACAGGTGAGAGAAGGTTATGCATATTTAATTGAAAGTCTTGCAGCCAAAAAGATAAACATTAAAAAGAGCAACACACCCTCTGAAATATACTATGAAACAAAACAAATAAAAGGTTTTGATGAACAATTTGAGACAATTACGCGAATGTATGAGAAGGTAAGGTATCAGGATACTTTGCCTTCTGATCAAGACATTAATATATTTGATGAAAAAAGCTCCAAGGCTGTACATATAATTAAAAAGCTACCCTAGAAGCTTTTTGTGTACGCCATATATAGCAGCCCTCCTTTTGGAGGGTATTTTTTTCTCTGAAATGAGTAATTTTCAGTCAGGTAATGGAAGTAAAACCAGCGGTTATAAATAGCAATTACAGCTTGCCTTTTATTCCATATAAAACAATTGAAATAGACAGGATTAAAGGTTATAATGATGTGGATTAAGCATAGATACCTGTTTAAGAAGCTTTGTAACTGTTATGGCGGTGTTTTGATGATGGAATACTTAGTCATATTGAAACAGATTTAAGGATAACAATAATTATTTTTTAGTTTAATGAGGGGTTGGTCAAATAAAATGTCAGATATAAAAAAGACAATTAAAAAGCAGGTATTGCCTTTGCTTCCGTTAAGAGGCCTAACTGTATTTCCCCATATGATTCTTCATTTTGATGTAGGCAGATCCAAATCTATCAAAGCTCTAGAAGAAGCTATGATAAATAATCAGCTTGTTTTTCTTGTAACGCAGAAGGATGCAAAAAATGATGATCCTCAACAAGCGGATATATATAATGTAGGAACAATTTCTAAGGTAAAACAGCTTTTGAAGCTTCCTGGCGATACCATAAGAGTCCTTGTAGAAGGTGTTTGCAGAGCTGAAATTAGTGAGTTTATCCAAGCTGACCCGTTTTTCATAGTTGAAGTATCAGAAAAAATTTATAATTATTCTGAAGAGAGCATTGATATTGAGGCTCTTAAAAGAAGAGTAATATCAGCATTTGAGGATTACAGCCAGTTAAGCAACAAGCTTTCTCCAGAAACCTCCGTAGTGATAGAATCCATCACTGATGCAAGTGAACTTTCGGATGTTATAGGAGCAAATATTCCATTAAAAATGGAACAGAAGCAGGAAATACTTGATGAATTTAATCCTGTTGTGAGACTTGAAAAGCTGCTAAAAATACTAATCAGTGAAGTTGATATTCTGCAGGTTGAAAAAGAAATCAGTTCCAAGGTTCGCAAGCAGATGGACAAGTCTCAAAAGGAATATTATCTCAGGGAACAGCTTAAAGCAATTCAGAGCGAGCTCGGAGATGGTGAGGGTGTAACAGCAGAGGTAGAGGAATACCGTAAAAGGCTTAAGGCTGCCAACTTCCCGGAGGAAGTTGAAAAGAAGGCTAAAAAGGAACTGGACAGACTTCTGAAAACACCTTCAGGTTCAGCAGAAGGTTCAGTAATAAGAACTTATATTGAGTGGATATTCGATTTACCATGGAATAACTCTACAGAAGAGGTACTCGACCTTGAAAAGGCTCAGGGTATATTGGATGAAGATCACTTTGGCCTTGAAAAGGTAAAGGAAAGGATTGTTGAAGCACTTGCGGTTAAAAAGCTGAACAGTGGTTTAAAAGGTTCAATTCTTTGCTTTGTGGGACCTCCCGGTGTAGGTAAAACATCAATAGCAAAGTCCATAGCAAAAGCGTTAAACAGGAACTATGTAAGAATGTCATTGGGCGGTGTAAAGGACGAGTCTGAAATACGCGGACACAGAAGGACATATGTGGGTTCAATGCCTGGTAGAATAATTAATTCAATTAAGCAGGCAGCATCAAACAATCCGCTTATTCTTTTGGATGAGATAGATAAGATGAGCAGTGACTACAGAGGAGACCCAGCATCTGCAATGCTGGAAGTACTTGATGCGGAACAGAATTTTTCGTTCAGGGATCATTATTTGGAACTTCCTTTTGATCTTTCCAATGTAATGTTCCTGACTACTGCAAATACGCTGGATACTATTCCGAAGCCGCTGTTGGATAGAATGGAAGTAATTCAGATTTCGGGATATACAGAGGAAGAAAAGCTCAATATTGCTGTTAGGTATCTATTACCAAAGCAGTTAAAAGCACATGGCCTTAAAAAAAGTAATCTTTCTATAGATGAGCAGGGTGTAAGAGATATAATAAATTATTATACAAGGGAATCGGGTGTAAGAAATCTTGAACGTGAAATTGCTACTGTTTGCAGAAAGGTTGCTGCAAAGATTGTGATGAACAGCAGCAAGCAGGTTAAGATTACTTCAAAGAACCTTGAAAAGTATCTTGGTACCAAAAAGTATTCTTATGAAAAGGCTGGAAGAGTAGATGAAATAGGTATAGCCACAGGGCTTGCCTGGACTCCGGTAGGTGGAGAAACACTTTGCATTGAGGTAAATGTTATGCCGGGAAGCGGCAAGCTTGAACTTACCGGACAGCTTGGCGATGTTATGAAGGAATCTGCAAGAGCTGCAATTAGCTTCATAAGATCCCGAATTGAACAGCTGGGAATTGATGAGCAATTCCATACTAAATATGATATACACATTCATGTTCCTGAAGGTGCTATTCCAAAGGATGGTCCTTCAGCAGGAATCACACTTGCAACAGCAGTAATTTCAGCACTTACTGGTATTCCGGTAAGCAGGAATGTTGCAATGACAGGTGAAATAACCTTAAGGGGAAGAGTACTTCCTATCGGCGGGCTGAAGGAAAAGGTACTTGCGGCACACAGAGCTGGAATTACAACAATAATAGTACCTATAGATAATAAAAAGGATATTGATGATATACCTTCAAACATAAGAGAAGGTTTGAAGTTTGTGCCGGTATCAAAGATGGACGAGGTTTTAAATACAGCACTGGTAAATTTTAAGAAAAGGAATATTGTAAATATAAATAAGAAGAAGGAAGAAGACATGATTTTACCTGATGTACAGGCTATGACAGGTGAGGTTGCTGCAACGGTTGTGGTTGAACAATAATTAATAGCTATTCAAAAGGCGGGTTTAGTTACCCGCCTTTTATTGATGCTTTAGTTTATTTTACGACTGCTAACTGCGGTATATTTTGTAAATTTTTAATTACATTATAAAAATAATTACTCCAAATGTCGATATATTGTAAAATTTATATTTTAAATTTGAAAGCAATCTGTTAAAATATAACTTGAATAGTTCTATACTAATGATATTAGGTAAAAAAGGTCTGTATTATCTAATATTGAGCAGATAGATATACATAAGAAAAAACCTTCGAAGGGAGGGCTTTATGCTATTATACAGTATTGTTGTAATTGCAATAATTGCACTATCTTCTATAGCTTTTACATATATCCTGCACAGGCATAAACCCGTTGATGCAAGTACTTTTATTGTTATAGCATTTAGTTCGTTATTTGTGCTGGTTCTAAGTTTATGCTTCCCATTCCTATTTGCAGCAATAATTAATCTTGCATCAAAGACTGAAAATAATTTAAGAGTAATTGTTGGATTTTCCGTTATACTATTGATATATATTTTAGCTATTTCCAGGTTTGCACATTTTATTTTCATGTTTCTTTCTGAAAATAAAAATACAAGGCTTCAAGCATTTGTGGATAAGATAAATGAAGCAGGTTTAAGTAATTACTTTCTGAATTTGATGAGGTTAAGAAGAAAGCCCATTAGTGCAGTAGGCAGAAGTGGTGTAGTAAGCGCTGTGTTTACTGAAAATTCAGGAACAAGTGCGGTAATGGAAGACATTAGGCAAAAGGAACCTGAAAGTGTTTATGAAACACAGCAGGAGGCAGAGCAACCTTATGCTGATGAAAACATTGAAATTTCAGAACAACAGGATACTACCCTGGATCATTTGGAAGAACAACATACTGCTGATATCATAAATGAGGCTATTGATGTAATCAATGAAGAAAGTTCACTTATTGATGAAGAGAAACCTGCAGTAGGAATACCTGAAGAAATAATGCAAACACTTGAAGAAGCAGCAACTGTTGACGAAAGTGTTATTTCTGATTTTAATGAGTACATAAAAGTTGCATCACAAACACTGGATGATAGTGCAGAGACAGCTGCATCGGAAATTTGCAGCCAAGCAGAAGATTCAGATGACATTGTAGAATTTAATATGGGTCAAAATATGGAAGATGAAATTGAAGTAATTGCTTCTTCACAGGCAGAGTACCAGGAACCTGAGGAAATAGAGCCTGGACATGAGGAAGTACTGATTTCTTTGAATGAAGATGAAGAAATTATTTCTGAAGCCGAGCAAGCTGTTTCACAGACTACAGAACCTGAGATTGAAACATTTGAAGATAATATAGAAATTAATGAAGAAACCGATTTGGGGCAGCTGGAGACATTAATTACAGAAGAAGATACAATAGTTCCTGTTGATATAACACTGGAAGAAATGCAGCCTGAGCCTGAGGAGGAACTGATTCCTGTGAATGAGGATGAAGAAATTGTTTCTGAAGCCGAGCAAGCTGTTTCACAGACTACAGAACCTGAGGTTGAAACATTTGAAGATAATATAGAAATTAATGAAGAAACCGATTTAGAGCAGCTGGAAACATTAATTACTGAAGAAGATACAATAGTTCCTGTTGATATAACACTGGAAGAAATGCAGCCTGGGCATGAGGAAGAACTGATTCCTGTGAATGAGGATGAAGAATTTATTTCTGGAGCCGAACGGGCTGTTTCAAATGCTCCAGAACCTAAGGTTGAAACATTTGAAGATAATATGGAAATTAATGAAGGAACCGATTTGGAACAGCTGGAAGCTTTAGTTACAGAAGAAGATTCTGTAGTTTCGGTAGAAGAATCAAATATAACACCAGAAGAAATACAGCCTGAACAAGACGTAATGGCTGTTAATGAATTTGAAACCCATGTTTATGAGGAGATTGCACCTGTGGCTGACACGGTAGTTTCTGTAGAAACACAGCCTTCAGTCCATATAGAGAATGATGAAGCAAGTGTAGACTCATATATAGATGAAGCATTCAGGTTTAAGCAGGAAGGGGATTATGAGAGTGCAATACTTTATTATATGTATGCACTTGACAGTAAGCCTGAAGATAGCCTGGTATTCTGGGTAATTCTTGATATATGTGTATTGTATAAAGAAATGGGTCAGATAGAACTGGCTAAGCAGATACTTGAAAGTTATGTTGAACTATACGGAAGTGTTATGGATACGCAGGTAAGGGATGAGATAATGCGAAATCTTACTGAAGAGTAAAATTTTATATATAAGGAGCCGCAAATATATAAGGAGGTTAGTAGAAAATGAAAAAGACTCAAGAAATACTTGGCTTGCCCATTATCAGTATATCTGATGCCATTGAAAAGGGTAAGGTTAAGGGCATTGTGACAAATGCTGATAAAGGTGCAGTTGACTATATAATTGTGGACAGTGGAGTTCAGGTTATAGGAATGAGGGTAATTTCTACTGAAAATGTATTAGGTATTGGAGAATACGCTCTTACTATCGAAGACGAAAAATCCATAATAGATATTGAGTCTGTTCCGCAAGCTATTGAGCTTCTGCAAAAGGATGTTCAGGTTAAAAACACAAGAGTAATGACCAAAAAAGGAAGATTAATAGGTGAAACCGGGGATTATTATGTTAACGAGGATAATGTTTGCAGCATAGCAGGTGTTGAATTCCTTGGACAGACTGGCGGAAGTGTAAGGATTATACCCCGTAAAAATGTAATAACTTTCGGAAAAAATCTTATTATTGTAACTGACGATGCAGGAAATTTACTTGTTGATAATATAGAGGCAATTGATGCTGAAGATGCTGATTTAGAAAAAAAAAACCTGACCTTTACTAATGACGAAGTACAGGCTCAGCTTGAGAATCAGCCAATTCAAGATACAACCGTAACTGATTATATACCTGAAGTCGAAGAAATTTCACAGGTTGAAAGCTTTGATAAAGTAGAAACCATTGAGGAAGAAGCAATTGAAGAAGAAGTAATTGAAGAGGAAGATATAAAAGAAGTTGAAGCTCCTATCGAAACTGTAGCAGAGGATGTTATAGAAATACCTGTATATGAGGATATTCCTGAAGTGGAAGAAGTTCCTCAGGAAGAAGAAAAGCCACAGCCGTCTGTTAGCCCTGAAGGTGGTGCAGCAAGCCTTTTTGAACAACGTCAAAGACAGTACCTTAAGGGAAGGCATGCAACAAAAACTATTACTGATGCATCCGGAAATGTACTTGTTGAAGATGGAACTGTAATTACTGATGAAATTATTGATGCAGTCAAAGCAAGCGGTAAAATGATTGAGCTTGTGATGAACAACAAAGCATAAATTAAATTTTAAATATCAAAAGTATAAAACCTATTAGTTTTATACTTTTTGAATTTACCTGGGATTTTTCCTTTAACTAGCGTTTTTGTCATAAAAAATTATTACGGAGTGGTACTGTGAACATTACTATTAAAAAACAATATATGGTTGTTTTCATAGCCGTACAGCTTATACTTGCGATTTGTGCAGGTATTATTGTGCTTGGGTTCACAAACCGTAACGCTACAACCCCTGACACATATTTGGAGGGGGTTGATATCGGAAGCCTAGACCGCGATAAGGCTATACAAAAGGCACAGAAGTATTTTGACGGCATTATCAGTAATGGAGTTCTAAGCATTATTTATAATGACAGTGTTTTTAATATAAGCTATAAGGAAATTGATGCAAAGATTGATTATAATGCAACAATGGAAATTGTAAAAGGTAAGAATACCAGTGAATCCTTTATTAATATAATAAACGGTTATTTTATATCAAAGGATAGAAGGATTAGCCCGGTTGTTAACTTTAATGAGGAAAAACTACGCAAGAAGTTGCAGGAGCTTGCCTCCAAAGTGAACAGGGACCCTGTTAATGCCAATATAAGCTTTAAGGGTGAAAAGATAACTAAAACCCCAGAAATAATAGGCATAAAGCTGAATATTGATAACGCTGTTGAAAAATTCAAGAAGGACTTAAGTCAAAAGTTTGAGGGGCCTATTGTATTTAATACGGTTGATGGACAGGTAATTGAAACTAGTTTTCCAGATATTATGCTAAGGGATCTTGAAAACATAAAGGATATTATAGGTTCTTATTCTACCGAAATCAAAGATCCGGAGAATGAAGATTCAGCAAAACTTGCTGCTTATGCTATTAATAAGGTTCTTGTGTGCCAGGAAGACAAAAAGAATGGCAAAAAGGCAGGGGTGTTTTCGTTCAACAAATATATAAATATGGAAAAAGGTTTACTTGATAAGAATAATGAGGGATATAACCAGGTTGTGTCAACCTTGTATGCAGCAGTTAAAAATGCCGGAATAAAAGACGAATCTATTGTAAGAACTGAAAATAAAACAAAGGTTAACTATATTGATAAACAGTTTTCAACTGCGGTACTTGGGAGTACTGTGGATTTCATATTTAAAAATACTTTGAAGAATCCAATAATAATTTTTGCCGAAGTTAAAGATAGCAAAATGACGATAACTATAGTAGGCATGAAATAAACTATTAAGCTAAAAAACTCTTTTGAAGCTATTTGCTCAAAAGAGTTTTTTGATGTCATTAAGTAAATTTACGGCATATATAATACTAGTGTAATATTTATAGTATTCCTTATTTGAACCAAGCCGTCCAAATGTTGTATAATATAGTTAGCCGATGCAACTATATTGGGGGAGGGATATAAATGAAGAAATCACCATTCGTAATAACTATCAGCCGTCAGTTGGGCAGCGGTGGAGCTTACATAGGATTACAGCTGGCCAGGAAACTGAATTTCGCTTATATTGATCGTGAAATAATAAGCGAAGCTGCAAAGAAGTTGTCTGTTGTGGAAGAAGACCTGGAAAACCGTGATGAGAAAAAGTTATCTTTTTGGCAATCATTTCTTTATGGTTATTGGGCTCCTGATTCTTATATACCTCCACAGATATATGTTCCTACAGACCGAGAATTATATAATGCGGAAGCCCAGATAATCCAGCATATTGCGAACGAGCGTTCTGCTGTTATTATCGGCAGGTGTGGTTCGCATATTTTAAGGGATAGTAAGAACCATGCAAGTATTTTCCTTCACGCAGGTATGGATTTTAGAAAACAAAGAGTAAAAGAATTATATAATGTACCTGATGAGGCAGCTTTAAAAATGATTACTCAGAGTGATTATCAGAGAGGGCAATATCATCGAAAGGTAACAGGAACAGACTGGACTGATTTAAAGCAATACGATTTATCCATCAATATTGAAAAAGTAGGGATAGACAACAGTATAGAATTTATTTTGAAGTACATCAGCTGCTTTGAAAATGGTACAAATATTTAGAATATAAAAAATTAAAAACGGCCTGTAATATCAGCGGTTAACTGATATTATAGGCTTTTAATTATAGGAAAAAACACACCAGCTAATCAGCCGGTGTGTTAAACTTTTTCAATAAAGTAGTGGTTTAATGTACTTATTGCATCATATTCAATTATCTTCTCACCATATTCGCTGAGATAACCCTCGTAAAAATTCGTATTAGTAACCTTTTTGCCATATTCGCCTAACATTGCTTCAAATGCTTTCACATTAGGAACCGTCAGGTTACTTCTTGTCAGCATAAGGTAATATGTTCCCCGGTATTCATAAAGTGAACTGTCACCACAGTATAATGTATTTATTTTCTCACTGAGGGCAAGCAGGTCATCAAAATTACTGAAGCAATATATCATAAGAGTTGAGTAGACCTTACGGTTCTTTTTCTTTACTCGCACATCAGTATTCTTGTACCTGTTTTTTATATACTTTTGTATTGATTCAAAGTCCCCTTCTTCATCAACCTTGGTTATGGTTATTACAAAACCGTCATCGCTGTCAGCATTAGGCTCTATTACAAGCTGGGACTCTGCAACATTAAAACCAAACTCAACTTCTGCTTGCTCCATCATATCCCAGAATAATTCCTGAGCAGCAGGAGAATTATAATTAAGAGAGTTCATGTCAATATTTCTCTCTTCAAGATCATTTATTGAAATAGTTACCTTAATTTTATTTTCGTTTATTCTCTCTATTTTCATGTTATCACCAGCTTCTAATCAATAGTTTTATACTATTATCTATATTATACAGCTATTGAGAGTAAATGAGAAGTGTTAAAATATATGAATATATTATACAGACATTACTAACAGTTGAAAAAATAGTCATTTTATATTTTATTATATAAGAAATACTATATTATATGAATTACTACTAAAATGTTTATTTTTATAGACTAAAGAACTATTTTACTATATTTGGATAAGTAGTATAATAATAATTCAAGGGGAATTTTAGCACTTGATTTGTCGAATTAAGTACTATTCCAAAAAGGTAATAAAGTTCACTTTTTGTTGAAAAAGGGGAAAGACATATTTATAATTATATAAGTTGAATAAATGCACATTATCGGAAAAGGAGCTTTTAATGAAGGACATTGTATTGGCATCAGCATCTCCAAGACGTTCCCAGCTGCTTAAACAGATAGGGCTTGATTTCAGGGTGCTGACATCAGATGTTGACGAGACTATAGATAAAACAATCTCTGCAGAAGAAGCTGTAAAATATTTATCTGTGAAAAAAGCCAGTGATGTTTCCGGAAAAATAGCAAAGGGTCCACTGATAATTGGAGCAGATACTGTTGTAGTAAAGGATGTTATTCTGGGTAAGCCCCGTGATGAGGAGGAAGCATTTTCAATGCTGAAATCCCTCCAAAATCAATGGCATGAGGTTATAACCGGAATAACAGTAATAGATACTTCAACAGGAAAAGTAATAAGTGACTTTGAAAAGACGAGAGTAAAAATGCGCAGCTTGTCAGATAGTATGATACACTCATACATCAATACAAAAGAACCTTTTGATAAGGCTGGTGCCTATGGTATTCAAGGTATGGGCGCTATTCTGGTTGAAAGGTTGGAGGGCTGCTATTTTAATGTAGTTGGGCTTCCGTTAACAAAGCTTACAATGATACTTGAATTATTTGAAGTAAAAGTTATGTAGTTTTTCCCAAATGCCTATATATAAATTTGGGGAGTGATTTATGCAACAACGATTAAGAATCAAGGATTTGCCTGTATGTGAGAGGCCATATGAAAAGCTTGAAAAGTATGGTGCTGAAATGCTGACTAATTCTGAACTGTTGGCAATAATCATTAAGACAGGAGGAAGAAACGATACATCAGTTACGCTAGCACAGCGTATACTAAGCCAGGATGATGAAAATCAGGGGCTTTCTTTTCTTCACAATTACACAATAGAACAGTTGATGAAGATTGAAGGTGTTGGTCGGGTTAAGGCGATACAGGTAAAAGCAGTAATGGAGTTGGCTAAAAGAGCTGCTTCGTCAGGCAGCAGACGGAGGGTGGTTATTAAAACACCTGAAGATGTTGTAAGTCTGTTGATGGAGCAAATGCGGCATTATAAAAAGGAAATATTCAAGATTGTTCTGCTAAATACTAAGAGCCAAGTAATCAAGTATTTTGATATTTCTGTAGGAAGCCTGAATTCATCAATAGTTCATCCAAGAGAGGTTTTTAGTGAAGCAGTTAAGGTCAGCTGTTCAGCTGTTATATTTGCACATAATCATCCCAGCGGTGATCCTGAGCCCAGCAGGGAAGACATAGAAACCACAAAAAGACTCATTGATGCAGGAAACATTCTTGGTATAAAAGTATTTGATCACATTATAATAGGTGACAAAAGTTATATAAGCCTTAAAGAAAAGGGATTAATGTAATTTAGATAAATGTTGCTTACTACTAATTAACGGAGGAGAAATTATGGGACTATTTGCAAAAGATATTGGGATTGATTTGGGTACAGCAAATACACTGGTTCATGTCAAAGGAAAAGGTGTTGTTGTAAGAGAACCCTCTGTTGTAGCAATTAACAGTAATACAAACGAAGTCTTGGCAGTTGGAGATTCTGCAAAGGAAATGATTGGACGAACTCCTGGTAATATAGTTGCAATAAGGCCGATGAAAGATGGTGTTATTGCTGATTTTGACGTAACACAGAGTATGCTGAAATATTTTATTAAAAAAGCAATGTCCTTTGGTGTGCTTAGCAAACCGAGAGTAGTAATATGTGTTCCTTCAGGAGTTACCGAGGTTGAAAAACGTGCGGTTGAAGAAGCTACTTTACAGGCCGGCGCCAAAGAAGCTTACCTTATTGAAGAACCAATGGCTGCTGCAATAGGTGCCAATTTACCTGTTGATGAGCCTTCAGGCAGTATGGTTGTCGATATTGGAGGAGGAACAAGCGAGGTTGCCGTTATATCTCTCGGAGGAATTGTTACAAGCAAATCGCTTAGAGTTGCGGGTGATGAGTTAGATGAAGCTATTGTGCATTATGTCAAAAAAGAATATAATCTTATGATAGGAGAGAGAACAGCTGAGGATATTAAAACTACCATTGGAGCTGCTTATCCAAAGCCAAAGGAAGAGTCTATGGATATTCGCGGAAGAGACCTGATAACAGGACTTCCAAGAAACATTAGTATTACGTCCTCAGAAATAGTTGATGCTTTGAAGGAACCTGTAAATGCAATAGTAGATTCTATAAAGTATACACTTGAAAAAACGCCCCCAGAACTCGCATCAGATATAATGGACAGAGGAATAATGCTTACAGGCGGTGGAGCGCTTCTTAGCGGTCTTAATACGCTTATAAAGCAGGAAACCGGAATGCCTGTTTCAATTGCCGAAAATCCTCTTGATTGTGTTGTTATGGGTTCAGGAAAAGTTCTTGATGAAATAGAAACTCTTAAAAAGGTACTTATCCCTCCTAAGAAATTAAGATAGAGGGGAGATTTATAGTTGAAACGCCTCTTTAGAAATAAGATATTTTTAATTGCCCTTATAACAGTTACTCTTTTTGTAGTTATGGGCATAACAGCTAAGCATACCAAGCTTGGATGGTTTGGAAATGCTGTGAATGTTGTATTTTCACCGGTTGAAAAGTTTTTTACCGGTATTGGGGACAAAATAGGTTCGGGCTTGTCATACTTTGGAGACGTAAAAGAATTAAGGGATGAAAATAAAAAGCTCAAAGCACAGATAGACAAGCTTGTAAAAGATACTGCCGACCTGGAAAGGTTCAAACAGGAAAATGATAAACTTCGCGAAACGCTTAACTTAAAAAATCAGTTGGACCAGTATAATTCTATAGGCGGAAATATTATTGCCAAGGACCCGGGAAGCTGGTTTAATACCTTTACTATTGATGTAGGCAGCAGAGATGGTGTTAAAAATGGATATCCCGTTATAGCCAATGGCGGTCTAGTCGGAAGTGTCATGGAAACTGGGGTGTTATCTTCCAAGGTAATTTCAATTATTGACATGGATAGCTCTGTTTCAGGTATACTTACCAAATCAGGGGCTAAAGTCAGGATAAAGGGAGATATCACATTAAAGGATAAAGGTCTTTGTCGTATGGACTATATTGAGCCTGATGTGGACATTTCAGTTGGTGACACGATAGAAACCTCTGGAGAGGGCGGAATATTCCCTAAGGGCATTTTGATAGGAAAGATAAAGGAAATACCACAAACCAACAATGAGTTTACCAGATATGCAATTATAGAACCATCTGTCGATTTTAAGAGGCTTGAAGAAGTAATTGTTCTTAAAAGCAAGTCCGAGAATTTGGATCAGACAGGTGGTGCCGGACAGTGAAAGCAAAACATATAATACTTGCAGTAATTATTTTTCTTGTTGTAGTATTACAGAATACTCTGTTTGAGCACATTGAAATTTTTAATACCCAACCCAATTTGATGCTGGTGGTTATAATTTCATGCGCATTGCTCTATGGTAATGTACAAGGAGCAATTATCGGGTTTATATTAGGACTCTGTTATGATATAACTTCAGGCAGAATGCTTGGCCTTCATGCACTTCTGGGCCTGTATCTGGGGTTGGGGGTTGGAGCTGTAAATAAACGTCTGTACCGTGAAAATTTCATAGTAATAATATTCTTTACATTTATTTCAACCATTGCATATGGATTAGCTGAGTATATACTGAGCATATGGTGTGAACGTATTTTTGCAGCCAGGGAAATCAGGATGGATCTAATATTTGCAGCAAAAAACAAGATATTACCTTTAGCAATTTACAACAGTATTATTTCAATACCGGTATATGCTGTAACAATGCTATTAAAGAATAAATTTGAGTCAAATAAGATTATAAGAAAATATTAGTTTGTTTTTTGTAATCTGTTTTTATGGAGGTCAGGATGGACGATAGCATCGTGAGTTTTAAAGGCACAGTAAACGGACTTACAATAATTATGAAGGAAGAAGAAAATTTCACTTCCATATTAGAACAAATTGAGAATAAGGTTGCATCGGCTGGAAGGTTTTTTAAAGGAGTAACGATTGACGTAAAGTACCGTGGTCGTAAGCTTTCAAAGGAAGAGGAGCAAAAGGTTCACGAGCTTCTTTCTACAAAAAGCGGAGCAGTAATAAAAAGCTTTTCAGAAGATACCGAAGTACATATGAAACCCCAGGAAGAAGCACCACAGCCGCCACATAACAAAATTAGAATGAGAAACTACTTTTTTAAAGGGATAAATGAAGGCATTACAAAGTTTTATAAGGGCACCGTAAGATCGGGTCAGCTTATTAACTTTGACGGGAATCTTGTAATAGTAGGAGATGTTAATCCTGGCGGAGAAATAGTTGCTACTGGAAATGTTGTTGTTATGGGGTCACTCAGAGGAATAGTACATGCAGGTGCAGACGGTAATACCGAAGCTATAGTTGTAGCCTTAAACCTGCAGCCTACTCAGCTAAGGATAGCAAATGTCATAACTCGTTCACCGGATGAGAATGACAACCGAGGTAATTTTATACCTGAACTTGCATATATAAAGGAAAATATGGTATATATAGACCGTTTCCTGCCGGTGAGATAAAAGTAAACTGATATAAAACATAAATTTGATATATTTATTAAAACAGGGGGTTAGTTTAAATGAGCGAAGTCATAGTTATTACATCAGGTAAAGGTGGAGTTGGAAAGACTACGACTACTGCCAACATAGGTACAGGTCTTGCCTTGCTTGGTAAAAAGGTTGTACTTGTTGATACTGATATAGGCCTTCGGAATCTCGATGTTGTTATGGGATTGGAAAACAGGATTGTATACGATCTGGTAGATGTCATAGAAGGTACCTGCAGAGCTAAACAGGCACTTATCAAGGACAAGCGTTATGAAGGGCTTTACCTTTTACCGGCGGCACAAACACGCGATAAAACAGCTGTTAAACCTGAGCAGATGCTTAAACTGTGCGAAGAATTAAAGGAAGAATTTGATTTCGTTCTGGTTGATTGTCCTGCAGGTATAGAACAGGGCTTCAAAAATGCAATAGCAGGTGCAAATAGAGCTATTGTAGTTACTACTCCTGAAGTTTCGGCTGTAAGAGATGCAGACAGAATTATAGGTTTGCTTGAAGCCAATGAATTAAGGAATCCCAAGCTCCTTATCAACAGAGTAAGGATAGATATGGTTAAGCGTGGAGACATGATGAATATTGATGACATCATAGATATTCTTGCCATTGACCTTATCGGAGTTATTCCTGACGATGAAAAAATCGTCATATCTACCAACAAGGGTGAACCTGCTGTTACAGATAGCAAATCACTTGCCGGACAAGCCTATAGAAATGTTACAAAAAGGATTTTGGGCGAGGATGTACCAATGCTCAACCTTGATACAGAAGACGGCTTTATGGTTAAATTGAAAAAACTTTTTGGTCTGAAGACAACTTGATAGGAGGTATTACATATGATATTGGATTTGTCGAAATTGTTTGGAAAGTCCAAATCCTCAAAAGATGTTGCAAAAGAAAGATTAAAGCTTGTCCTGATTCATGACAGGGCTAATGTATCTCCTGAGTTTCTTGAAATGGTCAAGGGGGAGATTATTAAAGTTATTACCAATTATATGGAAGTTGATGAAAGTGCGCTTGACATACAGCTTACCAGAACAAAAAGCGATGATGGCGACAGGGTGGTTCCTGCACTTGTAGCTAATATTCCAATAAGAAATGTTAAGAATAGCGGAAAATAGTAAAAGGAGCAAGACATTAATTTGTTTTGCTCCTTTTTCATACCTTACTGATTAAGTCTGGATTCCAGATGCTTGTATATCTGCTCGGGTGTCATTCCCTCTGCATCAATTACCAGTGCATCTGTTTCTCTGTCCTGTATTCCCATAAAGTTTGTATTTAGTCCGGTTACAACATATGCATCGTAGTGACCTCTATCGGCTTTGTCAGCTGTCTGTTTGTCAAGGTTTATGCTTTCGACATCATATCCTCTGTTTGAAAGAAAGTCCTTAATTGGTGTCAAATTTGGTTCTATTGCGATTTTATGCATCTTATTACCTCCTGATTTAACTCTTATCAGTTTACTGGGAACTCTGTGTCTTAGTTTCTGCACTTTTAATAAATCTATTCTGTAATAAAATTCTCAAGCAGAAAATATAATTAATAAACAATTGATTTTTATATTTTTCAAATGCAAATCATTTTGTAAACTTTGCAAAATGTCGTGTACAATGAAATATAAGATGAAGTAATTTTTAGCATAGTTTTGTATCCCAAAGGACGGATACAAACAGCGAAACTAATGTAATTACTACATCTTATGAATCAAGGAATATATGTACCTTAGAACTTTAATATACATATATAGGATGTGAAAAAATGGATGATATAATTGTTAGACCGCGAAATCCCCGCTACAACATACCTAACAAACTTCCACCTTCAAGGCCTCCACATGGTAAAAGCCCTTACAGAAGAAGGGTTCCTTCAAAGGAAGAAACAAAGCTGGCTGAAATAGTAATAAAACAGCTTATAGTTGCAGGTGCTATTTTCTTACTGATTATTTTTGTAAAAAGTATTAATACACCTGTCACCAATTTCCTTTCGGATAAGGCGAGACTGCTTGTGTCTTCAAACATTAACTTTGATGAAATTTATAAAAGTATTGATGCTACCGTAAGCAAAATTTCTGATGATGTCACAGGTCAAGGTAAAAAAGAAGATGATACTCCTACTGACAAAAGCGACGCTCAGGGTCTTCAAACGGCAGATACCGATCCACAATCAGCTGTTCAAAAGCCGGAAGGTACTTATGTAGAGCCTGATGCTAAAATAATCGATTATAGTAATTACAATGAAAAAGACTCAGCTGATGCAGGCGGTAGTAAGGTCGGAACTACTGATTCAACGAAAAAAGGCACTACATCCGATTCTACAAGCAAAGATACTGATAACGCTGCATACAAGAAGGCTGTTGAATTCATTAAAAGTAAATATACGTTACTTATACCTGTGAATGGTGCTGTTACATCTCCGTTTGGAGAAAGGGTTGATCCTATAAAAAATGTTGAGGCCTCACATAGGGGAGTAGACATTGCAGCAAATAAGGGGGTTTCCATTAAAGCCGCTTTGGACGGAACAGTTATTGTTGCAGGTGTAGATGATGTTTACGGAAATTACATTAAAATAGACCATTCTAATGGGGTTGTAACCTTATACGCACATTGTTCAAAGCTGCTTGTAAAGAAAGGGCAGAAAGTTAAAAAAGGAGCAGTAATAGCATATGTAGGTGATACGGGGAATGCAATAGGGCCACATCTTCATTTTGAAGTAGTAAAGGATGACAGACCGTTAAATCCGCTGGAATTTATTAAACTTCCAATGAAAGAGTAAACAGTGCTGATATTTAAAACAAAAAAAATTTTGCTTGGAATGGACCTTTTTGTTATATTTGTGATTCCGGCAACTCTTATATTAGGGTTTGCCGGTGAATACCTTATTGTATTCATATCTATAGTTTTACATGAGTTGGGACACATATTAGCTGCAGTTATTATGAATTTTAAGGTCTATTCCCTCAACATTCTTCCTATCGGGCTTTGTGCCCAAATAGATTTTGTACCGGGGAGTTTTTTAAAAAGAATATTTGTTTACACCGCAGGGCCATTAACAAATTTAATTATTGTTATTCTCTTGATGTCTTCATTACAAATCAATACTCAATCATACTCTGGTTTTCTAATTTCCATCAATGTATATCTGGCTTTTTTCAATCTGCTGCCTACTCTTCCTCTTGATGGAGGAAGAATTGTAAATGAAATAATTGCCGGGAAAGTGGGCTTTTTTAAAGCTGGAAGATACATGAGAAAGCTATCACTGGTACTGTCAATATCATTGGTGATTGCAGGAATAGTACAAATCACAGGCAGTAAACATAACTATAGCTTATTATCCATAGGTATCTATATTATGTTTTTGTTAAGATCAGGAGAAGGGTCGGAAGCTATAATGAATTTGAAGCATATTTTTTATAGAAGAGCAAGACTGCTTAAAAAAGGGTTATACCCGGCAAGAGTGATTGTCGCAATGGAAAAAACATGTTTGGGTGAAGTAATCAAAAATATGGATTTTGACAGGTTTCACCTTGTTCATATTCTGGATGCCGACTTAAAACTTATTAAGGTACTTACTGAGCAGGATGTAATTGAGGCTATGCTGTCCTATGGCACTGAGTTTACTTTAAAAGATCTTCTCGCCGAAAAAATTGTCTCAGAGGGTCACATCTAATAAACAATTGTCAAATGGTGCGTTTGTTATTTATAATAGAGGTAGATCACATTTTCTTAAATATATATAAAGGAAGATCTACCTTTGGCTAATCGTTTATGTATCACTATACTCTTAATCCTTATAACGTTTATAATTTCGGGCTGCGGCAGCAGTGAACCAGGTAAGACAATCAGGCTAGACGATCCTGCGCAGCCTGCATTTCATAAACTGGAAGGGGATAGGTCTGTAAAACTTGCGGATACCAAGCCTCAGTCTGACGCAAAACCTTTGAATAAAGAACCTGATGAAAAGCAGCCTGATGTAAATAAAAATACAAATCTTGATGCTTCTGAATTAAGTAAGCTGGATAATACACGTTATGCATGGTGGCTCACTCTTAATACAAAGCATCAAACACCGGGAATTCCGGGTTATGCCAGTAAACTTGCAGCAAAGCATGATGCTGTCTGGGTGGGAGACACTTCCAGAAAGGTTATATACCTTACATTTGATGAAGGATACGAAAACGGATATACGCCAGTTATTCTTGACACATTGAAAAAGAATAATGTAAAAGCTTTATTTTTTATCACAGGTCCTTACCTTAATACAGAACAAAAGCTGGTAAAAAGAATGCTTGATGAAGGACATTTGGTTGGAAACCATACAATAAACCATCCATCACTTCCTGATATGACAGTTGACAAGCTTGATTATGAAATGCGCGGGCTTGAAAAGCAGTTTAATACGATTTTTGGCAAGGGTTTTAAATACATGAGGCCACCAAAGGGAGAATACAGTGAAAGAACGCTGGAAGCGGCACGTGAATTGGGTTATAAGACTGTTTTCTGGAGCTTTGCGTATGCTGATTATGATGTAAACAAACAGCAGGGACCGAATCATGCCTATAACATGGTTATGGGACATTTACACAATGGAGCGGTTCTTTTGCTGCATGCTGTTTCAAAGGACAATGCAGAAGCTTTGGACAGAATTATTAAAGGCATACGTGATCAGGGATATGAAATAGCTCCGTTTGATCTGTAATTATAAAAGTCCCGCCTGCTTAAGAATTTCTTCAGTTGATTTTGGCCTGTTCATAGTATATATATGTACACCTGCAGCACCATTATCAATTAAATCGCGTATTTGAAGCGCTGCATACTCTATACCTGCTTTGCGAAGATCATCGGGATTTTCCTGGTATTTATCCATCATAAGAATCAGTTTAGCAGGTATTGAACACCCGCTGCGTGCTGTCATGGTTTTTATCTGGCTGCTGAAAATAGGCATTATGCCTGGCATTATAGGGCAATTTATATTTAAAGAAGCAGTTTTATCCAAAAAATCATAGTAAAGCCTGTTATCAAAAAATAACTGGGTGAGTAAAAAATCAACGCCTTGATCAACCTTGGTTTTAAGATTCATTAAGTCGTCCTTAAGACGGCCACATTCTGGGTGTCCCTCAACATAAGCAGCTGCAGCAATACAGAAATCGCCTTTTGCCTTAATGTGTGATATAAGTTCTGAAGCATGGCAGTATATACCTTTACTGAAATCAAAATCCGGACAGTCAGCTGGGGCATCTCCTCTCAAGGCAAGGATGTTTTCCAGCTTATTTTGTTTCATTTGCTCCAAAAGGCTATCGACTTGCTCCAAAGTATGGCCAACGCAGGTAAAATGAGCCATGCTTTCAATACCATAGCTATTTTTTATTTTTGAGGCTATTTCGGTTGTTCTTCCTTTTTTACTTCCGCCTGCCCCATATGTAACGCTTATATAATCAGGCTTCAAATCTTTGAACTGTTCCAGCGATTCATATACTGTTTCTACCGGTACATCAGGCTTTGGAGGGAATATTTCAAATGCGATAACAGGTTTTTTTAATTTGAAAAGCTCTTTTATTTTCATCTTTGCACCTAAACCATTATCTATAAAATAACTACTGAGAATTCTTACCTTTTAATGAGAATATGCAATCTTTATGTTATATTTAAAATATCACATCACATGCTTCAAATCAATTAGGTTGACTTAAAAATGCATGGGATATAAAATAGAATTTGTGAATTAGTTGTCATTCTTTTGAGAGGTGGTCGAAAATGTTTAAAATATTGAAGAAAGAAGTATTAAATTCACAGGTAAAGCTTATGGAAATCGAAGCACCGCATATAGCAAAAAAAGCAGAACCTGGCCAGTTTATAATACTCAGAATAGATGAAAATGGGGAAAGAATTCCTCTTACTGTTGCTGACTATGATAGGGAAAAAGGAACAGTGACAATAATTTTTCAGGAAGTAGGTAAGACAACAAAGGAATTGGGCTTACTTAATGAAGGAGATACACTCCTTGATTTTGTAGGACCTCTCGGGGTAGCTTCCCATTTTGACGGCTTAAAAAAGGTTGCAGTTGTAGGCGGAGGTCTGGGAACAGCAATAGCATATCCTCAAGCGAAAAAGCTCCATTCAATGGGTGTGGAAGTAGATTCCATAGTAGGCTTCAGAAACAAGGATCTGATTATTCTGGAAGACAAAATGAACGCTGCAAGCAGCAGGCTGTTTGTTGCTACTGATGATGGTTCAAATGGGAATAAGGGCTTTGTGACAGATATTCTAAAAAAACTGATTGAAGATGGTGCAAAATATGATCTCGTAATTGCGATTGGTCCATTGATCATGATGAAAATGGTTTGCAAGCTAACTAAGGAATATGGAATAAAAACAGTCGTTAGCATGAACCCTGTTATGATAGATGGAACAGGAATGTGCGGCGGCTGCAGGGTTACTGTTGGAGGAAAGGTTAAATTTGCCTGTGTAGACGGTCCTGATTTTGACGGACATGAGGTTGATTTTGATGAAGCTATGAGACGCCAGCTTATGTACAAAAAAGAAGAAAAACAGTCCGTTGAGCAGCATGAGTGCAAACTTGGGGGTGTAAAAAATGCCTAATATGTCATTAAATAAAGTAAAAATGCCTGAGCAGGACCCTAACATAAGGAATAAGAACTTTTTAGAGGTTGCTCTTGGTTATGGAGAACAGCAGGCAATAGAAGAAGCTCAGAGGTGCCTTCAGTGTAAACACAAGCCGTGTATGGAAGGCTGCCCTGTAAATGTAAATATACCTGATTTTATTAAACTTGTTGCAGAAGGTAAATTTGAAGAAGCCTACGAAAAGGTTAAACAAACTAACAGTCTTCCTGCTATATGCGGAAGGGTTTGCCCACAGGAATCACAGTGTGAAAAATTCTGTGTACGTGCTAAAAAGGGTGAATCTGTAGGTATTGGCCGCCTTGAAAGATTTGTTTCTGATTGGTACATGGCTAATAGAAAGCTTAAGCAGGAGGATATTAAGAAAAACGATAAAAAAGTAGCTGTAATTGGTTCTGGACCTGCAGGACTGACATGTGCAGGAGACCTTGCAAAGATGGGTTATAACGTAACCGTTTTTGAAGCTTTCCATGCTCCTGGCGGTGTTTTGATGTATGGAATACCTGAATTCAGACTTCCAAAACAGTTGGTTCAAAAAGAAATAGATGCACTCAGGTATTTGGGTGTTGATATAAAAACAAACATGGTTATTGGAAAGGTCTTTTCACTTGATGAATTGATCGAGGAAGGCTATGAAGCGATATTCGTCGGTACAGGTGCAGGCTTGCCAAGTTTCTTGGGAATACCGGGTGAAAACCTGAATGGTGTTTACTCTGCAAATGAATTCTTGACAAGGGTTAACTTAATGAAGGCTTATAAATTCCCTGAAACAGATACTCCTGTAAGAGTTGGCAACAGCGTGGCCGTTGTCGGCGGCGGAAATGTTGCGATGGATGCTGCACGCTGCGCTAAAAGGCTTGGTGCGGAAAAAGTATATATTGTTTACAGAAGATCTGAGGAAGAAATGCCTGCCAGACTTGAAGAAGTCCACCATGCAAAAGAAGAGGGCATTATATTCAAACTTTTGACAAACCCAACACAAATAGTGGGCACTGAGGATGGATGGGTTAAAGGAATAGAATGTACCGAAATGGAACTTGGTGAACCTGATGCTTCAGGCAGAAGAAGGCCTGTTACAAAAGAGGGATCAGAACACATAGTTGATGTAGATACTGTTGTAATAGCTATCGGCCAAAGTCCTAATCCTCTGATAAAGTCAACCACACCAGGACTTGAAACTCAGAAATGGGGTGGAATTATTGCTGATGAAGAAACAGGTGCAACAAGCAAGGAAGGTGTTTACGCAGGTGGAGATACTGTAACTGGTGCTGCTACCGTAATTCTTGCAATGGGTGCAGGTAAAAAGGCTGCAAAAGCGATTGACGAATATATTAAAAATAAATAAAAGTAACCTGATTTTAAATGTATTATAGTTATAGATAAAGTAATGTACGGACATTATTCTAAGGTGGTATATAAAATGTATTTGCAGAAAGACGATATAATTGCAGTAAGGCATTACTCGGGTTTATCTCCTTTTAAGAGCATTATTATGGAAGTGGATGAAAGTACCGTGACTGTTAAACTGACTAAAGAATTCGCACTTATGAATTTTTTGGTGGGAGACCCTGTTGTATTTGGTTATGAATCAGGTGAAGACATATATATTTATGGCAGTATTATAGAAGAAATAGATGTATCCAAAAGCATAGTCAAGCTTAAAATAGACAAGGTTGATATAGAGGCCAATAGAAGAAAGGCAGAAAGGTACCCTGTATCTCTTTATGCAGATATAAAGCTGCGTGAAAGCGGTAAAAAGTATCTTGCTACCATTAAAGACATAAGTTATTATGGTATGCTTGTCTATACTAAGGCTGAACTTGAGATTGGAGAATTGCTTGATGTTGCCATATATATGGAAAAGTCAATGGTTTTTTTCAATACAAATATTATTAGAAAAAATATTGGTCCAAGCTTTTATGAATATGGTCTTGGAATAATATACACTGATACCAATTCGCTTAATCTTATGAAAGAGTATTTGAAAAGGCTTCAAGCGGAGCATGAAGATGCTATTAGAAAGTTAAAGAATATTAAATAGGTTACTATGAAACCAGAGAGCTTTTAAGCTCTCTTATTTTTTAGTTTAAAATAATGAAAACGAGAGGGTTCGATGCCCTTGAGTTTTTATATTTAAAGTATATAATAATATATTAATAACTTTATAAATACAGATACATAATTTCTATAATTGTTTATTTAAGGGAGTATTCTGGTATAATATTTACAAGTTAAATAAATCAAGGAGAAAAGTAATATGGCTACAGAGGTTAGAACAAGGTTTGCACCAAGTCCCACGGGTTATATGCATATTGGAAATCTGCGTACTGCATTATATGAATATCTTATAACAAAATCTCACGGGGGAAAATTCATTCTAAGAATTGAAGACACTGACCAGAAACGTTATGTGGAAGGCGCAGTGGAAGTCATATATAAATCTTTAAAGCTTGCTGGCATAATACATGACGAGGGTCCTGATATAGGCGGAGAATTTGGTCCTTATGTACAAAGTGAGAGAAGATCACTGTACATGGAATATGCAAAACAGCTGGTTAAAAACGGTTCGGCTTATTATTGCTTCTGTACGCAGGAAAGACTTTCTGCACTCAAGGAGCAGTATGAAAAGGAAGGCAGGGTATTTAAATATGACAAGCACTGCAGCAATATAAGTATTGAAGAAGCTGAAAAAAGAATAGCAGCAGGTGAGCCTTTTGTTATCAGACAGAATGTTCCCAATGAAGGAACTACTAGCTTTGATGACGCAGTTTATGGAACACTGACTGTAGAAAACAATACCCTTGATGACCAAGTCCTGATGAAATCAGATGGACTTCCGACATATAATTTTGCAAATGTAGTTGATGACCACCTTATGAAGATTACCCATGTTATAAGAGGTAATGAATATCTTTCATCAACTCCTAAATACAATCTTTTATACAAGGCATTCGATTGGGAGATACCAACATACATACATCTTCCACCTATAATGAAATCTTCTACAGAAAAACTAAGTAAAAGGGCGGGAGATCCTTCATTTGAAGATTTATTGTCGATGGGTTATATTGCCGAGGCTGTTGTTAACTATATTGCACTGCTTGGATGGAGTCCTGGAGGAACAGAAGAAATATTTTCACTGGATGACCTTATAAGGGAATTTTCACTTGATGGCTTAAGCAAGTCACCTGCAGTATTTGACATAAACAAGCTCAACTGGATGAACGGTGAATATATAAGAAAAATGAGTCAGGAAGATTTCTTTAAAATAGCAGAACCGTTCATAAGCCAGGGCATTAAAAACAAAAGCATTGATTTCAGAAAGGTAAGCAATGTACTTCAAGCAAGAACAGAGGTACTGGGACAGATACCTGCTACCATTGATTTCTTTGATGAACTGCCTGATTACAGCACTGAGCTTTATGTTCACAAAAAAATGAAAACTAATGAGGAGAATTCCCTCGAAAACCTCAGGTTTGCTTTGGAAGTACTCAAAGGTATAGCTGAATGGAATAATGATAATATTTATAATTCACTTATGTCTTTGGCAGAGTCAAAGGGGATAAAGAACAGCCAGATACTTTGGCCTGTAAGAACGGCAGTTTCCGGAAAACAGATAACACCTGGGGGAGCAACCGAGATTGCAGAAATTCTTGGTAAGGAAGAAACATTAAGAAGAATTCAGACAGGTATAGATAAACTTGAAAAAGTTTAAGTAAATAATAATCAGTGACATGGGAGGGTCCTTTTAAATGACAGAAGCCAATACAGAAGTATTTAAACCCACAAATTTTATTCATGAAGCTATAGATGAAGAAATAAAAAATGGTAAATATATACCACAGGACATATGCACCAGGTTTCCGCCTGAACCAAACGGATATCTGCATATAGGACATGCAAAGGCAATATGCATCGACTTTGGAACAGCAGAGAAATATGGCGGAAGATGCAACTTGAGGTTTGATGATACAAACCCAAGTAAGGAAGACGTCGAATATGTGGAATCTATTAAGGAAGACGTAGCATGGCTTGGATTCAAGTGGGACGGACTTTTTTACGCATCTGAATATTTTATGACAATGTATGAATCTGCAGTAAAATTAATTAAAAAAGGAATTGCATATGTCTGTGACCTTACAGCAGAACAAATAAGGGAATATAGAGGAACACTTACAGAGCCCGGAAAAGAAAGCCCATATAGAGATCGTTCAGTAGAAGAAAATCTTGATTTGTTTGCAAGAATGAAAAATGGTGAGTTTGCGGACGGCTCAAAGGTTTTAAGAGCAAAAATAGATATGAAATCACCCAATATAAACATGCGTGATCCGGTAATCTATAGAATTTTGAGGGCGACCCATCACAGGACAGGAAATGAATGGTGCATATACCCCATGTATGATTTTGCCCACCCGATTGAAGATGCAGTGGAAGGAATAACGCATTCGCTTTGCTCACTTGAATTCGAAGACCACAGACCGCTTTATGACTGGGTTATAAACAATGTGGATCTTGAGGGTAAACCAAGGCAGATTGAGTTTGCACGCCTTAATATAACGAATACTGTAATGAGTAAGAGAAAGCTTCTGGCTCTTGTTAAGGAAGGTTATGTTTCAGGATGGGACGATCCAAGAATGCCAACTTTATCAGGACTGAGAAGAAGAGGTTATACTCCTTTTTCAATAAGGAACTTCTGTGAAAAAATTGGAGTTGCCAAAACTTCAAGTACAGTTGAACTTGCGCTTTTGGAACACTGCATACGTGAAGATTTGAACTCAACTGCACCAAGGGTTATGGCGGTATTAAGACCTGTAAAAGTTGTAATTGATAATTATCCTGATGGTCAAACAGAGGAATTGGATGTTGAAAACAATCCCGAGGACCCTAGCTCAGGTACCAGAAAAGTACCTTTTTCAAAGGTTATATATATTGAACAGGACGATTTTATGGAGGAGCCTCCGTCCAAATACTTCCGTCTTTCTCCCGGACGTGAGGTACGCCTCAAAAATGCATACTTTATAAAATGCGAAAGCGTTGTAAAGGATGAAGCAACAGGTGAGATAACAGAAATTCATTGTACTTATGATCCTGAAACCAGAGGAGGAAATGCTCCCGACGGACGTAAGGTTAAAGGTACTATTCACTGGGTATCAGCTCAGCATTCGGTTGATGCTGAAATAAGGCTCTATGACAACCTGTTCTCAGTACTAAATCCTTCTGAAGAGAAGGAAGGCGTAGAATTTACCGATTACATTTCGGAGGATTCACTGGAAATTCTTAAAAATGCAAAGGTGGAGCCAAGCCTTGTAAATGCCGAACCAGGAAGTAAATACCAGTTCCTCAGAATGGGTTACTTCTGTGCAGATTCGGTGCTTTCAAAAGATGGTGCTCCTGTGTTTAACCGTACTGTAGGACTTAAGGATACATGGGCAAAAGTAGCTGCGAAATAGTTATTGATATTAATATAAAGATAATCCGAATAAGTGCTGTAATGTATTATATTTTGCATAATTATGGCCTTGACAAAGGTCTTATAAGTCTGTATAATAGCTTTTGCAGCACAAGAATGCGGGTTTAACTCAGTGGTAGAGTGTCACCTTGCCAAGGTGAAAGTCGCGAGTCCGAATCTCGTAACCCGCTCCACACCTGCGGGTGTAGTTCAATGGTAGAACATCAGCCTTCCAAGCTGATTGCGTGGGTCCGATTCCCATCACCCGCTCCATTTGGCCTTAAGGTTTATAATGAACTTTAAGGCTTTTTTCATTGTAATTGACATCTCTTCTAGTATTTATCAAGTTTGGACAAGAATATTGAAATATTGCTTTTAGCGTATTATAATGTATTCTGGTATGATTTTTTTTGAAGCCTTCCCGATTGTGGGGGAGATTCTTAATATATTTATACTATTAAATCTAAGTAAAGGGAGGATGTCTTTAATGAACCTAAAAGTCGGCAAAAAGGCAAAAGCTTTTACCGGATTAATGTGTATGCTTGCTGTTATGCTTACTCCGTCTCTTGCTTTTGCTAAAGGTGAAGCAGACCTTGAGGTACCACCGCTTGCAAACGATCAAAAATTATTGCTTTATATTGGTTTGGTCATTTGCATAGCAGGGTTGCTTTTTGGTTTGTACCAATTCCGGAAAGTCAGAAGTCTTAAGGCTCATAAGTCAATGCTTGATGTAGCAAATACCATTTATGAAACATGTAAGACCTACCTTATCCAGCAGGGTAAATTCCTTGCAGTACTCTTCCTGTTTATAGGAATATGTATTGCATTTTACTTTGGTTTCCTTCAGGACAAGGGAGTAGGCGGAGTACTTTTAATACTTGCATTTTCGGTTATTGGTATTGCAGGTTCCTACGGTGTTGCATGGTTTGGTATCCGTATGAATACTCTTGCAAACAGCAGAATGGCTTTTGCGTCATTGGAAAGAAAGCCGTTAAAGCTCCTGAACATACCTCTTGATGCGGGAATGAGTATAGGTGTTGTTCTCATCTGTGTTGAATTATTTATGATGCTTTCAATACTCTTATTTATACCTGGCAAACTTGCAGGCGCATGCTTTATCGGATTTGCAATCGGTGAATCCCTTGGCGCCAGCGTACTTCGTATCGCCGGTGGTATCTTTACAAAAATTGCAGATATCGGTTCCGACCTTATGAAGATTGTATTCAAGATTAAAGAAGATGACCCACGTAACCCTGGTGTTATAGCTGACTGTACAGGTGACAATGCCGGTGACAGTGTTGGACCAACAGCTGACGGTTTTGAAACCTATGGTGTTACAGGTGTTGCTTTAGTTACATTTATCCTTCTTGCAGTTGGTAAGGGTGATACTGCTTTGCAGACCAACCTTCTTGCATGGATATTCACAATGCGTATTTTAATGATTATTACTTCAGTTGCATCTTTCTATATAAACAAGCTGTTCAGTAAAGCAAGATATAAGGATTCAGATGATATAGATTTTGAACAGCCCCTTACAAGTCTTGTTTGGATTACTTCCATACTTTCGATTATTGTTACCTTCATAGTCAGCTACCTTCTTATCGGACCAGGCTCCGAGGTTTATGGCAAGGCAAGCTCGCTATGGTATGTTCTGGCGATAATAATAAGCTGCGGTACACTGGGTGCTGCTCTTATACCTGAACTTACAAAGGTATTTACAAGCGGAAAGTCTGCGCATGTACAGGAAGTTGTTAAATCTTCTGAAGAAGGCGGACCTTCACTCAATATTCTTTCCGGTTTGATTGCAGGTAACTTCAGCGCATTCTGGAAGGGCATGGTCTTCTTTGGACTTATGTTTGCTGCATATTTTGCAAGCCAGTACGGCTTAAGCGACATAATGATTTATCCTCCGATATTTGCTTTCGGACTTGTTGCATTCGGCTTCCTTGGCATGGGACCTGTAACCATTGCGGTTGATAGCTACGGACCTGTTACAGACAATGCACAGTCAATTTATGAGCTTTCGCTTATTGAAAGCATTGAGGATGTGGACAAACAGGTTGAAAGCGAATTCGGTTTCAAGCCTGATTTTGAAAAAGCTAAATATTACCTTGAAGCTAATGATGGCGCAGGTAATACCTTCAAAGCAACAGCTAAGCCTGTTTTGATAGGCACAGCAGTTGTTGGTGCTACCACAATGATTTTCTCACTTATACTTGTAATTCAGAGTGTGTTGGGAATTGCTCCTGAGGCAATTCTAAACCTTCTTAATCCATACACAATCTTAGGCTTCATCTGCGGCGGTGCTGTTATTTACTGGTTTACAGGTGCTTCCACACAGGCAGTTGCAACTGGTGCATACAGAGCTGTTGAATACATCAAGAAGAATATACAGCTTGATGAAAATGCCAACCAAAAAGCTGCAACAGAGAAGTCCAAGGAAGTAGTTAAGATTTGTACCCAGTATGCTCAGAAGGGTATGTTTAACATCTTCATATCAATATTCTTCTTTGCACTGGCATTTGCATTCATTTCTGCACCTGGAAAAATTGCTGATGGTGCTGACGCTGCAGATATTATTGATGCGGCACGTCCGGTTTCCTTCTTTGTATCCTATCTGATTTCAATAGCCATATTTGGTCTGTTCCAGGCAATATTTATGGCTAATGCAGGCGGATGTTGGGATAATGCAAAGAAAGTTGTTGAAGTTGATCTTCAGGCAAAAGGTACTCCTCTGCATGATGCAACGGTTGTTGGCGATACAGTAGGAGACCCATTCAAGGATACTTCTTCAGTAGCTTTGAATCCTATTATCAAGTTTACAACCCTCTTCGGACTGCTCGCTATGGAAATAGCAATATCCGAATCCTTTAGAAGTGTAGCTCCTTTCATAGGAATTGCATTTCTTGCTGTAGCGGTTGTATTTGTATGGCGTTCATTCTACAAAATGAGAATAACACAGAAAGCAAAATAATAAAGTCAATTTGTAATTTTGTGAGACTACTTGTAAAAGTAGTCTCTTTTGTATTTTAAGGACTCTAAGTTTTTATTTAAATTAGTACTGCAATATTATATAATTAAATAGGTTATGAAATCAGGTAATTACAGGGACAAATGATTTTGGTGATAATAAGTAAAACAGGAGGTAATGTATGTTTACTGTTACTCTTCGTGAGGTTATGGATGAATTTAACCTTGTAGATGTAAGTAATTGCAGCAGAATAGATGAAATTGTAATAACCACTTCGGATGTAAACAGGCCAGGATTGCAGCTGGCAGGCTATATGGATTATTTCGGTACAGATAGAATTCAGATAATAGGCAAGGTTGAAACAACATACCTTGAAGGACTTACACCGGAGGAAAGGCTTCAAAGCCTTGATGGGTTTTTTAAGGAGGGTTTTCCGTGCGTTGTTGTTGCACGAAACCTTGAGGTTTTTCCAGAAATGTTGGAAGTTTCAAAGAAGTATGATATTCCAATACTAATGACAGAGGATATCACATCAAGATTTTTAAGCGGCCTTATAAGGTATCTGAATGTACAGCTTGCACCCAGGGTAACGCGGCATGGAGTACTTGTAGAGGTTTATGGTGAAGGTATTCTTATAATGGGTGAAAGCGGAGTTGGTAAAAGTGAAACTGCTCTCGAGCTTGTAAGAAGGGGACATAGACTTGTTGCAGATGACCTTGTGGAAATAAGAAAAGTTTCAGATCAGTCTCTTCTTGGTACAGCACCGGAAATCATAAGACACTTTATTGAAATAAGGGGTATCGGAATACTTGATGTAAAGAACTTATACGGTGTAGGTGCCGTTAAAATGATGGAGAATATAAATCTTGTTATAAATCTCGAGCTTTGGGATGAAAAGAAAAACTATGACAGGCTTGGATTAGTTGACGAATTTACAGATATACTTGGAATAAAGGTGCCTTCACTGAATATTCCGGTAAGGCCTGGACGTAACCTTGCTATAATCGTGGAAGTTGCTGCTATGAACAACAGGCAGAAGAAGATGGGTTACAATGCAGCTAAGGTATTTGAGCAGAGGATAATGAAGGAAATTAACAAAAGCGAAAACCAGGAGGACTAGCAATTGAATTTAGTTGTAGATGGACATACCCACAGCATTGCAAGCATACATGCATATAGTACCATACAGGAGATGGCAAGGGAAGCGGCAGCAAATGGAATAGAAATGTTTGCATTAACCGACCATGGACCTGCAATTCATGCAACTCATGAATTCTATTTTTCCAATCTTAAAACCATACCTCATGCAATTTATGGAGTAAGGGTTTTAAAGGGGATTGAAGCCAACATTATAGATTTCAAAGGTTCATTGGATCTTGATATTAAGTATCTTAAAAATCTGGATTATGTAATTGCAAGTTTTCATGATGTTGTAATACTTCCAGCAAGTACAGAGGAACATACAAATGCATTAATAGAGGTTTTGAAGAATCCTTTGGTTGATACCCTGGGGCATCCGGGAAACCCTGCATTTTCGGTAGATATAGATACTGTAGTGAAAACTGTAAGGGATTATGGCAAACTTATAGAAATCAATAATCATTCATTTGAAGCAAGAGCAGGGTCTTCGGATAATTGCAGAGAATTTATAATGAAATGTATTAAGTATGGTGTTAAAATGGTTTGTTCAAGCGATGCACATATCAGCTTTGAAGTAGGTAAATTTGATAAGATAAGTACTCTTTTAGAAGAATGTAATGTTCCTGATGAGTTGATAATGAGTAAATCAGCTGACAGATTTGAGGAATATCTTAAGGTAAAGGCTCAAAGGCTTAAAGCTGCTAATATCGCCTGATATGTTTAATATTTATACTATTGTTGACCTTATAATAGTAGAATATATTATAAAAGGTGAATGCAAGCATATAAGGGAGTGGAATTATTGGAGAAAGAGCAAATAGCGTATTTGCTTGGTCAGATAGCCGGGTCCGAAAATGTATATACTGATCAGCCTATGAGTCAGCATACCTCATTCCGTATAGGTGGTCCGGCGGATATATTGGTAAAACCCTGTAGTGTGGAACAGCTTTCAGACATATTTATGTTTTGTAATAAAGAAGGGATTCCTTTTTTTGTGATGGGAAACGGAACCAATCTGATTGTAAGGGATAAGGGAATAAGAGGCTTAGTAATAAAGGTATATGACAATTTGAACAAATACAGGGTAAACGGTGACATAATAGAAGCAGAGGCGGGTATACTCCTTTCGCGGCTTGCTAACATTGCACTTGAAAATGAACTGTCAGGATTGGAATTTGCATCAGGTATTCCGGGTACGCTTGGCGGCGCAGTAACAATGAATGCTGGTGCTTATGGCGGAGAAATGAAGGATATTATAATACAAACGCAATATATGTCTCCTGATGGTAAAATAAATACAATTGAAGGCGAGCAGCACAATTTCGGATACCGATCAAGCTTTATTCAATCAGAAGGCGGAATAGTGCTTAAGTCATATTTGAAGCTGAAAAAGGCAGCCTATGATTCTATAAAATCTGTTATGACAGAGCTTTCAGCAAAAAGATGTGATAAGCAGCCTCTCAATATGCCAAGTGCGGGAAGTGTTTTTAAACGTCCAGTCGGATATTTTGCAGGAAAGCTTATTGAGGATTGTGGACTTAGAGGCTTTAGAATAGGCGGCGCAGAGGTGTCTTCCAAGCACTGTGGGTTTATTGTTAATACAGGCAACGCGACTGCGGAGGATGTTATAAACCTTATAAAGCATGTACAGGAAACTGTAATGAATAATTTTGGTGTAGAGCTTAAAACAGAAATCAGGATAGTTGGGGAAGAATAAAAGGCAGTGTATAGTTTACAGATTACAGTTAAGGGCAAAAGCGGGTTGACAGTTGACGAGATGACAAGGGGACAGTTAAAAGAAATTGAGAATTGAGAATGGAGAATTGAGAATTACAAGGCTATTAAGGACAAAAAGCAGTGTATAGTTTACAGATTACAATTTATAGTTCAAGAAATTAAGAATACAAAGAATGGTTTTGATAAAGATACAAAGAATTGAAGAGAATAAGGGGTTTTTATTTTTAAATATTCTCCATTCTCAATTCTCAATTCTCAATTAATATATACTACTAATTTATAGTTCATATGGAGGTTAAGATGCGGTTTATTGTTGTAACAGGTATTTCAGGAGCGGGTAAAAGCCAGGCGGCTAAATATCTTGAAGATATGGGATTCTTTTGTGTTGATAATTTACCGCCTTCACTGATTCCCAAGTTTGCTGAGATATGTTTTCAGAGTAAAGGAAAAATGGACAAGGTAGCACTTGTTATAGATATAAGGGGAGGCGTCCTGTTGAATGACTTTTTCCCCGGACTTACCGCCCTTAAGGAAGCAGGTTTTTCTTATGACATACTTTTCCTTGAAGCATCAGATGATGTACTTGTCAAAAGGTTCAAGGAAAGCAGGCGTACTCATCCTCTTGCAGCAGACGGAAGGCTTATTAAGGGTATCGAGCAGGAAAGAGATATACTTCAGGAAATAAAGGAAAAGGCAAATTATATCATAGATACTTCCGAATTAACTCCGAGGCAGTTACGAGAGGAAATTTTAAATATTGTAGTTGATGGGAATGATTATAAGGGACTTATAATAAATGTTATTTCTTTTGGCTTTAAATATGGTATTCCGACAGATTGTGACCTTGTATTTGATGTAAGGTTTATTCCGAACCCTTTTTATGTAAGCTCAATGAAAAAGCTAACAGGAAAGCATGAAGCTGTAAAGGAATATGTAATGAGACACCCCGAGACACAGGAGTTTCTCCAGAAGCTTGAGGGTATGCTGGATTTCCTGATACCTAACTATGTTAAGGAAGGGAAATCACACCTTGTTATTGGTATAGGCTGTACCGGAGGCAAACATAGGTCTGTAACCATAGCGGATTCACTTTACAAGGCTCTTGGTGAGCAGCACAGGGTAATTATTGAACACAGAGATATTGAGAAGGACAATAGAGGTGCCGGCAGATGAGGTTTGTTGACTGGTTCAGGCCAGGAATCAGAATAAAAAGATGGATATTGCTTGGCTTGGTTGGAATAGCCTGCATAAGTTTCGGGCTTTCTTTTCTCCTTACCGAAATATATAGAAGCATGTTGAAGAATGTTTTGTCCGTAATGCTTATTGTATCAGGGTGTATTTTTATATTCCTTTCAATTAAGTACCTTACAAAGACACTTTATCATGCTATTACAAACAGTAAATTTAGAATTTCATTAGACTCTGATAAACTGAGTAATCTTTTGTATGAACGCAGAATACTTATAAATGGACCTAAAATTGTTGTGGTTGGCGGTGGTACAGGCCTTTCAACCATGCTAAGAGGTCTCAAACTATATAGTTCAAACATTACTGCCATAGTTGCCGTATCAGACGACGGAGGCGGTTCAGGGGTACTAAGACAGGATCTTGGAATGCTCCCTCCTGGTGATATAAGAAACTGTATGCTCGCGTTGGCAGATACCGAGCCTACAATGGAAAAGCTTCTGCAATACAGGTTTGAGGATGGTATGCTGAAGGGACAAAACTTTGGAAACCTGTTTCTTGCTGCAATGCACGGCATTTCAACCAATTTTGAGGAAGCGGTTCATAAAATGAGCTCCGTTCTTGCAGTAACAGGAAAGGTTTTACCGGTGACACTTGAAAATGTCAGATTGTGTGCCGAACTGGAAGATGGAAGCATTATATGCGGTGAATCCAACATTGGAAAGCACTATTCTACTCACCCTGGTAAAATAAAAAGGGTCTTTATGGAACCTGAAGCAATTTGCCCTTTACAAGATGCCATTGATTCCATCCTGGAAGCCGATGCAATAATTTTTGGTCCGGGAAGTCTTTATACAAGTGTAATACCTAACCTTCTTGTAAAAGGTATATCTGATGCTATAAAAAAGTCAAATGCAATTAATATATATGTTTGTAATGTTATGACGCAGGCAGGGGAAACAGAGGGCTATACCGTTTCAGACCACATTAAGGCTATTGAAGAGCATTCATATAAGGAAATCATTGATTACTGTGTGGTTAATACGGCTCACATTACAGACGAGCTGAAGGCTAAATATATGGAGGAACGTGCGGAAGCAGTAGCTGTAGATACCGATGTACTTGAGAAGAAAGGTATAAATATTATAGGCGGAGAGTTTGTCAGTATAAAAAACAACCTGGTAAGGCATAATCCTGAAAAGCTTGCGGAGTCTATAATAGAACTTATTGCAGAGAATGTGCTTGCTAAAGATAAAAAGAGAATGATTGACTATTATTATGTTAAAGACAGATTGAAAAAGCATACAGCTGGCTAACCAAGCGGAGGAATGATGATGGAATTTGGAAGAAGACATTTCAGGACCTTTGAAAGAGGTACTGAAAAAGAATGGCTAATCACAAATGGAATCGGCGGGTATGCCTCTTCTACAATATCAGGTGCAAACATAAGAAGATATCATGGTTTACTAATTGCCTCACTTAAACCTCCAACCATGAGACACCTTATTCTTTCAAGACTTGATGAAAGCTTTTTTATCGACGGTTCCAGATATGATCTTGCCGCTTTCAGAACTCCCGGCTTTACTGCTGAAGGTTACAAATACCTCGAAAAATTTGAGAAAAACCCTTTCCCGAAATATTTTTACCGGGTTGCAGGTCTGTCCATAGAAAAAAGTATATGTATGACACATGGAAAAAATACAGTAAATGTAGTCTATCACATTGTCAATGGAGAGACGCCTGCTGTCATGAGGCTTACCCCATTAGTAAACTTCCGTGACCATCATTATGAGTCCAGAAGTAAATACATGGACTTTAAACAAAGTGTTGAGTACAACTCGGTAATTATAACACCATATAATCTGAAAAATAAAATAAAACTTTATTGCGATACTGGTATGTTTAATGCAACCGAGGGGTGTACTTTTTATAATATGGAATACCCGGTTGAAGGTGAACGTGGATTGGCACCATCGGAAGATCATTATATGCCAGGCTACTATGAAATTTCTCTCAAGTCTTATGAAGACAGATATATAACCTTTATTGCCTCAACTGAAAACGAGTTTGAGAAAGATGGTATATTGACATTCAAAAATGAAAAACTGAGAATTGATGAAATTCTTAAAAAAGCAAACTGTACAGACAAATTTGAGTCATTGCTGGTAAGGGCAGCAGATGATTTTATAGTTCGCAGGCAGTCAACTAACGCCAAAACGATTATTGCCGGATATCCTTGGTTTACTGACTGGGGAAGGGATACAATGATAGCTTTTCCAGGCATTACACTTGCCTCTGGAAGGTTTGAGGATGCAAGAGAAATACTGCTTACATTTTCAAAGTATGTAAAGGACGGACTTATTCCAAATGTTTTTCCTGATGAAGGAGAAGCACCTGCTTACAACAGTGTTGATGCAGCTCTTTGGTATTTTGAAGCAGCTAAGAAATATATTGAATATACAGGCGATTCAAGGTTTGTAATTGATAATCTGTATAGTTCGCTTCAAAGCATTATTGAGAATTTTATAAATGGCACACTGTTTGATATAAAGGTTACTGATGATGGGCTCGTAAGGGCTGGAAATGAGACTACACAGCTTACCTGGATGGATGCCAAGGTTGGTGATTGGGTAGTTACCCCAAGGCATGGAAAAGCTGTAGAAATAAATGCCCTTTGGTACAATGCGCTTATGGTCATGGCACAGCTGAATAAATTCAAGGGTTGGAAAACCGATTATTATAAAAACCTTGCTAAAAAAGCCAAAGAGTCATTTATCGAATGCTTCTGGAATGAGAAGGACGATTGTTTATATGATGTGGTGACAGGAGAGATAAAGGATTCAAAAATAAGACCAAATCAGATAATGGCTGTGAGCCTGTCATTCCCAATCCTTGAAGGAGAAAAAGCAAAGAATGTGGTTGACTGTGTTTGGAATAAGCTTTATACTCCTTATGGGTTAAGGACCTTATCAAATGATTCTGAGCAATACAGGGGTATATATTCGGGCGACAGAATAAGCAGGGATGGGGCATATCATCAGGGAACAGTGTGGCCTTGGCTTATGGGTTCCTTTATAACTGGCTTTTTAAGGGTTTATGGCAATGATGATAATACTAAACAAACTGCATTAAGTTTTATAACACCATTTTTTGATCATTTATATGACGCGTGCCTGGGAAGCATTTCTGAAATATTTGATGGGGATTTTCCGCACTGGCCAAGAGGGGCGTTTGCTCAGGCATGGAGTGTAGGGGAAATACTCAGAGTATATAAAAAGCTTATTTAATATAAACACTCTCTATTTAAGAGTTACGAGGGGGTAAATTAATTTGTCTTTTTCTTCAACAGTTAAAAATGAATTATGCAGACTAGAAATAAATGACAGATGCTGCCTTCTAGCCGAGTTGGCTGCTGTAATTGGGAGCAGTTATGTAGTCGGGTCTTCAGACATGAATGGATTGAGTATTAAAATATCTACAGAAAACGCTGCATTCGCGCGTAGAGTATTTTCAATAATTAAAAAGCTTTATAACATTTACCCGCAGGTTTTAATAAGGCGTTCTAAAAAGTTTAAGAAGCACATTTCATACACATTGATTATTACAACTGCAACCGGTCTTAAAAAAATTCTCAGTGATGCGGGTATAAGCTATCTGAAAGATACTGAATCAGGGGAAGGCTTTACTATACAGACACAGTTGCTGCTCAAAAAAAGCTGCTGCAAAAAGGCGTTTTTAAGAGGAGCCTTTTTGGCAGGTGGTTCTGTCAGTGACCCCGAAAAGACCTATCACCTTGAGATTGCAAACCATAATCACAACCTTGCTCTGGAACTGGTTAAAGTCGCTGATAAGTTTCATCTTAATGCCAAAATAATTATGCGCAAGGGAAGCTATGTCACCTATATTAAGGAAGGTGAGAATATAGTTGATTTCCTTAACGCTATTGGCGCACATTCCGCGCTTTTAGAGCTTGAAAATGTTCGGATATTGAAAGAAATGCGTAACAATGTTAACAGGATAGTTAACTGTGAGACTGCCAACCTTGGTAAAACAGTAGAAGCTTCCATCCGTCAGATGGAAAACATTGAATATATTAGGGATGTCATTGGTTTTAACTCACTTCCGGAAAATCTCAGGGAAGTAGCAGAACTGAGGCTTAAACACAGTGATGCAAACCTTAAGGAGCTTGGGGAAATGTTAAGCCCTCCTCTTGGCAAATCAGGTGTTAATCACAGGCTAAGAAAGCTTGATAACATTGCTGAAGGTATACGCTCAAACAAGAAATAGCACCTAAAAAATAGAATATATGTGTATTACAATAAGAATCCGGTTATAAAACCGGTTTTTTTGTTGTTATGTTTTTTAAAATTGACATAAAATTACATATTACTTTGAAGGGTATTGAAAACATTTGGAGAATATAAATTCTGTAACGAGGCGATAGATGTCCCCCACCTCTATAGGTGGAGGGCACCATTTTGGTTTCCTGATGGTGGGCATATCCCCGGCCTCGTTGAAGCGCACTGAGGTAAGAAAATTTCTTCTACAACCGAAAAATTTTCTACTGATGCGTTATAAGCCGGAGTTAATTTCCGGTAACATTTGTCAGGAGGGAGATTAAATTGCAGATTAAACTATCTTCAAGGGGTACTACCCTGATTGTAATTATTAATGGTGAACTGGATCATCATTATGTAGAATATCTAAAACGTAAGGTAGATGCCGAACTGATCAAATCATCGGTAAAAAATGTTATTTTCGACTTTACAAAAGTAAATTTTATGGATAGCTCGGGTATTGGAGTAATCATGGGAAGGTATAAGAATATCCAGATGCTTAGAGGTAAGGTGGCAATAGTAAATCCGAATTCCCAGGTTAAAAGAATTTTTGAAATGTCAGGAATTTTGAGAATTATTCCAGTTTATGATAACATGGATAATGCAATGGAACTAATGACAAGTTAAGCTCTTCAATTATGAATTAATTCTGTATAAATAGGGAGGTAAAAAATGCAGCCGATAAATGAAATGAGGTTGGAATTTCTAAGTAAATCAAACAATGAGTCCTTCGCGAGGGTTACTGCGGCAGCTTTTGTTTCGCAGCTTGATCCTACAATAGAAGAACTTACGGATATAAAGACTGCCGTATCTGAAGCAGTCACAAATTCGATTATTCATGGTTATGACAACAAAGAGGGTATTGTAAGGATGATATGCAAGCTTTATAAAAACTCTGTGGAAATAACTATTTCTGATGAGGGTGTGGGTATTGAGGACATTGAACTTGCCAGACAGCCCCTTTACACCTCTAAACCGGAAATGGAAAGGTCAGGAATGGGATTTACAGTTATGGAAAGCTTTATGGACCGGGTAGATATTACATCGGAAACTGGAAAGGGAACTACCATAACAATGTTTAAGGAGTTTAAATCTCTCGTGCGTTAGTAGTAGTAAAAAAATTTTAATTATAAATGTAATAATTATGTAAAAGTGGCAATAATTAATAATACATTATGTAATGTTTAGTATCATTTAACGTATTTGCACGAGGGAAAGGTAAACGGGGTATATGAATAATTTACAGGACTATGATGTCATAGATCTTATAGAAAGTGCCAAGGGAGGAGATAAAGATGCTCAATCCCTGCTGGTTGAAAAAAATATAGGCCTTGTATGGAGCATTGTACGTAGGTTCCAAAACAGAGGTTATGAAGCTGACGATTTGTTTCAGATTGGCTGTATTGGCCTTATAAAAGCAATCAATAAATTTGATAAATCATATGATGTAAGATTTTCAACATATGCTGTACCTATGATTATAGGAGAAATCAAAAGATTTATACGTGATGACGGTATTATTAAGGTGAGTCGTTCTTTAAAAGAAATATCCAGTAAGGCAAGAATAACAAAGGAAGTAATGAGCAAGGAGCTTGGAAGGGAGCCTTCGGTTAATGAAATTGCGGACAGGCTTAGTATACAGGTTGAGGAACTTGTAATGGCTATGGAAGCGGGATGTGTTCCAGAATCACTTTACAATACTGTAAGTGAAGGTGACAATTCTCCGATTTTGCTTATAGATAGAATTGATTCAGAGAGTAACAGCAACGAGCTTGATATAATTGATAAGATAGCATTGAAACAGGTACTTGAAACACTAAAACCCAGAGAAAAGCAAATAATAGTTTTAAGATATTTCAAGGAAAAAACGCAGGCACAAATTGCTGTAATGTTGGGCCTTTCCCAGGTACAGGTATCAAGAATAGAAAAAAAGATAATTGAGGATATAAGAAAAAAAATCAGTAACAATTAGATAGACCCCGGAATACTCCGGGGCCTGTCTTTGTTTTTTTATTAAAGCATCTTACGTTCTGTTATTTCAGGTGATACAAAAACCTTTATAAGTTCCGGGTTTGTACGGAGTTCATGAAGTGCCTTCTCCAATTCTTCAAGAGGTACAACCATTGAGAATAATGGGCGAGGATCTACTCTGTTATACTTAAGAAGATTTATAACATCTCCCCAGTCATTACCGATACCGGCACATGATCCGCTGACTTTCTTTTCACCCAAAACAAATTCATAAGGAGGAAGACTTGCAGTTTCACCTTCAGGTACAACACCGAAGGCCTCAACCTTTCCGCCTCTTCTTACCATATCAAAAGCCTGTTCATAGGTCTTAGGAGTGCCTACTGCTTCAAGGACATAATCTGCACCTATGCCGTTTGTTATTCTCTTAACCTCAGCAACAGGGTCCTTGATTTGATTGATATCAATAGTGATATCGGCACCCATTTCCTTAGCCATTTCAAGTCTTACCGGGTTATCTCCAATTACTATAACCGGTGCAGCACCACGTAGTTTTGCAAGTGAGGCGTGCAGAATTCCAAGTCCGCAGCCTATTACTACGACACTTGAGGATATCTTGCAGCCCATTTTCTTTGAAGCCTGTAAAACAGCAGTCATTGGTTCTATAAAAGCTGCTGATAAATCATCAACATCTTCGGGAATAGGATAACAGTTTTTCCATGGAGCCTTTACGTACTCTGCAAATGCACCATCCGTGTGAATTCCAAGCTGTGTAAAGGTCTGGCATAACAGGCCTTCGTCTCTTCTGCAGAAATAGCAGCTGCCGCAAGGCATACAGATATCAACAGATACTCTGTCACCAACCTTGACTCCTTTAGCGTTTTTACCAACCTCTTCAACGATACCCCAGAACTCATGACCTGAAATCATTGGAAGATGTTCTGCAGCATATTTACCATTATATATTTTCCAATCGGTACCACAGATACCGCACATTTTAACCTTTATTAAAACCTCATCATCATTTATTACAGGAACGGGCACCTGCTTTAAAACCATTTTCCCTGGTGCTTCTATTACCTGAGCTTTCATCATTCTAGCCATATTAACACCCCTGTCTGGTTAATTATTTTTTACCCTGGAAAAGCTTATCTTTACGGCCTTCATATGGAGCTTTTATAAGTAAAGGTTTCAGGAAGGCAGCAGTCTTTTCAACACCGTCAGCTCTGCTCATTGTTACATCTTCATGCTCATAGCTTAATACATAATCATATCCGACCATTGAAAGCTCTGTAATGATCTTTTTCCATTGAACACTTCCCCATCCTGGAATACGGAAACGGAAAGTCCTTTCTATATCCTGCCAATCGCCTTGCATGAGTATACCGCCTACAGGAAGGTTATGTTCAACGATTTCACCGTCTTTTGCGTGAACGTGGAATATTCTGTCGCGCAGTCTGTCGATGAAGTTTTCAACCTTTAATCCGAGATATATGAGGTTTGCGGGGTCCATATTAAACCCAAGGCATGGATGTCCGTCTACCAGCTTTATAGCTTTTTCAGCAGTGTGTATATCATATATGAAGTTGTTTGGATGAGGCTCAACGGCAAATTTAACTCCATATTCCTTAAATTTATCTAAAATGGGTACAAATTTTTCAGCAAATTCTTCTTCCATTACAGACCAACCGTTTGCATAGGGGAATGGGAAGTAACGTCCAAAGTTTTCTACTCCTGTAAAACCATTTACAACAGGAACTCCCAGTTCACTTGCAGCTTGTGCGGTTCTTAAAAGGCTTTCAGTACCAAATTTAATTTTTTCTTCTTTTGTACCTTCAAAAATAGTATCAGTATCAACTCCATGAGGTCCCATTATTAGAAGAGAATCTGCATGATTGCTTAACGCAGATATAATAAGTCCATAGCTTTCTACCATCTTTTTAATCTTCTTCGCATTATCACCTTTAATTACTTCTTTTGTGTCAAACTGCCCATTATCTTCGTATGCTGGAATTTCAAGTGCTTCATAGCCATGTTCTGAGGCCATTTTTGCTACTTCTTCAAGTGGCTTTTCAGTATAGTTTGCTGTAAAAAATCCTAATCTCATTTAAAAGTGCCTCCGTTTCAATATTTTTTGATTCACAGTTCAGACCAGTTAATAACAACCAAATTAGATTTGTATTATATTAATATTTCCATACCTCCTAACTTTATTTAAATTTCATTTATTAAATAGAAAATAAAATAATTATTTATGTTCATTTTAGTCTGTTATTGTTTGCAAGTCAACATTTAAGATATAAAAATGTGAGAAAATATTTGTTTTATCTTTAAATTTTACTTGAATCCAATTGATAGCTGTGCTATACTCATTATAACAACATAATAAGTATTTTTATCATATGCCATGACTTTAAAATCGGTTTTAACATTGTCGGTTATATAATTAAACCCTCGGGTAGTATTTACCCGGAAGGTATAAGTTCTATTATAAGGGATCTAAATAAATTTATGGGAGGCAATGAAAATGGATTACAAGAACGTTCTTCTATCACCTATCAAAATCGGTAATCGTACTGCTCCTAACCGCTTCTTCATACAAGCTATGGAATGCACAGATGCTGATGCTGACGGGAATCCTTCAGACTTAACCTACAAGCGTTATGAAGACCTTTTTCGTGGGGAAGCTGGAGTGGTAACTCTTGAGGCAATCTCTATAACAAAGGAAAGCAGATCAAGGTTGAATCAGCTTATGATCACTCCTGAGAACCTTAAACCACTTACACAATTTGTAAAGAGAATGAAGGAAATTAATCCTAACAGCCTTTTTGTTTTTCAGCTTACACACTCAGGTGAATTAAGCAATCCGGGTTTTTCACGCCGCGTATGTGTAAAACCATTACCTGGATTTGGTGGGGATATACTTACTGAAGAAGAGCTTGATAAATTAATGGATGATTTTGTTCTTGCAGCCAAGATTGCCCATGAAGCCGGTGCAGATGGAATTGATATGAAGCTATGTCACGGCTATCTTGGATCACAGGTACTTCGTCCATACAACGACCGCAAGTGGAAGTATGGCGGAAGCTGGGAAAACCGCCGCCAGTTTGCATATGACCTTTACGAAAGAATTCAGAAAGAGGTAAATGATAAGAACTTCCTCATAGGTTCTAAAATATCTGCATGGGAAGGCTTCCCTGGAGGATTTGGAACTGCAGGTCCGGACACTCCTATAATTGACTTAACAGAACCAATTGACCTTATAAAGGGGCTTGAAGAAAGAGGAGCGCAATACTTTGTACAGTCGGCAGGAAGTCCTTCAATAACCACAAGTCTGACACAGGCTGATAAAAATTCACCATACTTCGGTTACCTTCATATGTACTTTGCTAAAGTATTTAAGGAAAACCTCAAACCTGAAACGGTTGTAGTAGGTTCAAACTACTCACTTTTCAGGAACGGAAAGAATAAATTCAGTGCTGTTACACCTGAACAAAGCTCATTGTTTGGTTTCGGTTCCAAGAATATAAATGACGGTACTGTTGATATGCTGGCACTTGGACGTCAGTCCTTTGCAGATCCGCTTCTCCCTCTTAAATTAAGAGAAGGCCGTGAAGATGAAATCAACTATTGTACTGTCTGCGATAACTGTCTCGAACTCCTTATACAGCAAAGCCCGATTGGCTGCTGTACATTTAACAAGTACTATACTGATGTGCTTGTAAATACACGTAAGGAAAAAGGAAGACTTAAAGTAAATCATACTTGATGACTCTCCAATTAAATAATTAATCATAAGAAAGAGTGGGTGTACTAATTCAAAAGTACGCCCACTTTTTTGCAATTTTACGATGTTTGTTTTGTAACATTATAAATGTTGATATTTGCCCGAATTCATGTTATAATTTACAATATAAACATAAACGGTCAATTAGGGAGGCAATATGATTATAACCGTAACACTAAACCCGGCTATGGATAAGGTACTTGTTGTAGATCAGTTTAATCTTAATGTCACCAACCGTATTCAAAAACAATTCAATTGTGTTGGAGGAAAAGGAACTCACATATCCATAAATCTGAGTCTTATGGGTATCAGGAATACGGCAGTGGGAGTTGTAATGGGGCCGACAGGGGATGAAATACTGGAAGCGCTCGGAAGTATGAACATTGATGTTCGCTTTATCAGACTGGAAGAGGGTAATTCGAGAACAAATTATGTACTTGTCGATAGCTCTAAAAATTGTACACTGATAGCTGAAAAAGGGAAGCTTATGGACGAGGATGTTATTGAAAGGTTAAAGCAATTGTACCAATCAATAATTAACAAGGGAGATATTGTAGTTATTTCAGGTGATGCTTCAAATCAGAGAAATACAAATCTGCAGAAAGAGCTAATGGATATTGCGAAGGACAGGGGAGCAAAGGTTTGCCTGGATGCAAGCGGTGAGCATTTGTATCAGGGTGTAAGGAATGGACCTTTTCTTATAAAACCCAATCTGGATGAACTAAGTACCTTGTATGGCAAGGAAATTCATAATGTACAGGATATTTTAATGGCTATGGATATTCTCAAGGATTTCGGAATAGAAAATATAGTAGTATCCTGTGGCGGCGAAGGAAGTTTTGCCTACTCGGAGGGTAAATACTATCATGTTGCCGCTCCCAAGGTAGAGGTAAAAAATACTGTAGGGTGTGGTGATGCTCTCTTGGCAGGTTTGCTTGCAGGACTTGAAAGAAAGCTTTCGATGCAGGAAAACTTGAGACAGGCAACAGCTGTTGCTGCTGCAACAGCAATGAATGAGGCGACTGTGGGCTTTGATGTTAAAACAGCAGATAAACTTATAAAAGAAATAGAAGTAGAAATTATTGAAGTAAATTAAGTTAAATCAAACATTTCAAACATTAAACAAGGAGGGCATTATTATGCCAAACATGCAATTCTACGAAGAAAGATTAAAACTTGCAAAAGCCATGAAACTCCTATGGGACAGAAAACTTACAAATGCTGCAGGAGGAAATGCTTCTGTAAGGCTCAATGACAAGTTCATGCTGGTTACTCCTTCAATGATGTCAGAGCATAAACATTGTGAACTAAAACCTGAAGATATACTGCTTTGCGATTATGACCTCAATATTATAGAAGGTGAAGGTGTTTTATCCAGGGAGTGTAAGATGCATTCACTCATGCTGAAAAATATACCTGAAATAGGCAGTATCATACATGCACATCCAGAGTATACAATGGTTTTTGTTTCTGCATGTAAGCCCATTCCATCGGTAACCGAAGCAACTCAAAAAATGGGAGATTGTGGTCTTATTGAACAGGCAAAAGCTTATTCAGAAGATTTGGCGCAGCATGTTTATGATTATTTTAAAGATAAGAGAGAATTATTAAAAAGAACAGGTATGTGTGCACTGCTTCCTCTACATGGAACTGTTGCAGTAGGAAAGCACCTTGAACAGGCTTTCAGTGTTGTCGAAAGAATTGAGTGCGATGCAAAATGCAATATTTTTGGTAAACTAATATAGCTATTATGATATAATATTAGGAAAAAATGCTTTATATAGCGTGCTGTGGGGAGTTTATATGTTTGCTTACGAGAGAAAGAGTAAAATAATAGATTATCTTGAGCAGAACGGCCAGGCAGAAGTCAATATACTGTCAGAGCTTCTAGGTGTAGTACCCGAAACTATAAGAAGAGATTTCAGGGAACTTGAAATCCAGGGAATACTTACAAGAACTCATGGCGGAGCGGTACTGGCAAACAGAAAGGAAAAAGAATATCCTGTTCAGGTAAGGGTTATGAAGAACAGGCCTGAAAAGGACAGAATATGCAAACAGGCAGCCAGGTATGTAAATGATGGTGACCTAATATTTATTGATAATAGTTCAACCTTGATTAATTTTGTTAAATATATAGACGACAATGTAGAAGTTACTATACTTACAAACTCTATCAATGTGCTGCAGGAATATGCTGCACAGGACAAGGACAATATAACGGTTATATGTACCGGCGGTATATTCAGTAAAGCAAATATGTCCTTATCGGGAACTATTGCAGATAAATACAAATATGATCTTTTCCCCAATAAGGCATTCGTATCCTGTCATGGAGTCTCCACAGAGTTTGGATTTACAGACGGCAACTTTTTAGAGGTTGGGTTTAAACGTGAAATGCTTAAAATATCAAATAAGGTTTATTTTCTTCTTGATCACTCGAAGTTTGGTAAACTGGGTCCCATTCATCTTGGAGATATAAATACCTGTGATGTGCTTTTAACGGATGAACTGCCGCCTGAAGATTTTTCAAAGAAACTTTCCCAACTCAATTCAAAGCTTGAGGTTATTGTTTGTAAGTAACAGCAGGGAGGTATAACAGTGAATGCAGCTATAAGTGCCCTGGCCTGTGATATAGGTGCAGGGAGCGGTCGAATTATTGAATGCAGCTATGATGGGGAAAATATAGATTTAAAACAAATATCAAGATTTACAAATGGCCCTATTAAGGTTGGAGACAGCTTGTTCTGGGACATACTTGGGTTGTTCAGAGATATAAAACACGGGCTTGTAAAAGCATCAAACCTTGGAATAGAGGCTGTTTCCTTCGGAATGGATACATGGGGAAATGATTTCTCCTTTATTGATAAAAAGGGCATTTTGATGGAAAACCCACATTCCTACCGAGACAGCAGAACAATTGATATTATTCCGTATGTTCGTAAATTCATACCTGACAAGGCGCTCTACTCGCGCAACGGTATTCAGCAGGTAAGGATGAATACATTTTACCAGTTGGTTTCTATTGCAAGGGACCGGGAATACATTTTGAACAATGCACAAAACTTTTTGTTTATTCCTGATCTTCTTAATTATTTTTTAACCGGTGAAGTTCATAGTGAATATACTCTGTCAACTATTTCGCAGCTCTATAGTTACAATAATGGAAATTGGGATAGTGAATTATTAAAATTATTCAATATACCCGAGAATTTGTTCCCGGATATAATAAAACCGGGTGAAAGCTGCGGTAGTATACTTCCTTCCATATGTAATGATATTCATATTAATTCTATTCCTATAATTGCAGTAGGGGCTCATGATACTGCCTCAGCAGTTGTAGCGGTAGCTGAACCGGAGAAACAGGCGATATTTATAAGCAGCGGAACATGGTCTATTATAGGAACAGAAACAAATGAACCAATAATTAATGATTGTGCTTTCAGATATAATTTTTCAAATGAAGGTGCAGTTGGTGATAAAATAAGATTTCTTAAAAATGTGATGGGTCTTTGGATTTTGCAGGAAATTCAGCGCAGGTTTTCAATAGAGGGAAGAAATTATTCCTTTGCTGATTTATGCAAGCTTGCTGAGAATGAGCAGTCCTTTGTTTCGTTTATTGACCCGGACGACGAATGTTTTTATGAGCCTGCAAACATGCCCAAAGTAATACAAATCTATTGTGAAAGAACTGGGCAGAAAGTTCCTCAAAGTGACGGGCAGATAGTACGTTGTGCCATTGAAAGTCTTGCATTTAAATACAGGTATGTAGTCGAACAGCTTCAAGAACTCATTGGTAAATCTCTGGACAGCATACATATAATAGGCGGAGGTTCACAAAATGAGCTTCTTTGTCAGATGACAGCAAGCTGCTGCAATAAAAGAGTATTTGCTGGGCCGGTGGAAGCAACAGCCTTAGGCAATGCAGTAACTCAATTTATTTCGCTAGGTGAGCTTTCAGATATAAAAGAGGCAAGAACAATTATCAGAAAGTCCTTTCCTCCAAAAGAATTTGAGCCTGCAGACACCGAGCTATGGAGTGAACAGTACCGCAGATATCTCAGCATTACAAAAATCCTTCATTAATATAGCTATAAATCATTATAACCGGCGGATATGCCGGTTTTATTTTTATAAAAATCTATACTCTAATTTCCTGAACATTTGTGTATATTGTTTTTATGCCTTTCTAATAATAATAGCAACTATTAGATTTAGGCGGTGTTATTCATGCTTGCTGTTATTAAAAGACATAAAATTATATTTTTTTTGATTGGCATATTTCTTATATGTACAATAGCTGCACTTATACTGCTTTTAAGCGTTCATACGTCAAAAATTCCTACCAGAGGTGTATTTGTATAAATTCAAGAAATAATTTACCTGCTGATCTAAGGGCATATTAAAAATTTAACTGTACAAAATAATTCATGATATATATGCTGCGAGTTTTTTCATAAATAAATCTGATTGCTTATGGAGTGAAGAAATATGAAAAATATTTACACAAAGCAGGAATATGCAAAATATGTTGAAAATAAATCACCCAAATCAAAGATACTTAGAAATGTTGTACGTGCTTTTATAATAGGTGGTTTGATTTGTGCAATAGGACAGTTCATTACGAACATAATTGCCTATAATGGCTATAAACAGGAGCAGGTTAATGCAATGACTTCTATGATACTTATTTTTCTAGGTGCCTTTTTTACAGGAATAAATGTTTATGATGAACTTGGACGTTTTGCTGGAGCCGGTTCCATTGTTCCCATAACGGGATTTGCAAACTCAATTGTGTCGCCTGCTATGGAATACAAAAGCGAAGGTTACATTATGGGAGTCGGGGCGAGAATGTTTGTTGTTGCAGGCCCTGTTATTGTTTATGGGATTTCAGCTTCCGTAATTGCAGGTATCCTGCATTATATTATTTGGTAGTAACTACAAAAGATTATATGAGGTGAGCTAATGGCATCAAAAAGAATAGGGGCCCAGACTGTTAGGCTTGAGAACCCTCCAAGTATAGTATCAACAGCGTCAATAGTAGGTCCTAAGGAAGGCGAAGGTCCATTAAGGCATTACTTTGACATGGTAATAGATGATGAAATGTGGGGGGAAAAAAGCTGGGAAAAGGCTGAATCAAAGCTTATACGTGAGACACTGGAAAAAATAATCACTAAATCCGGTAAAGCCAAGGATGAAATAAATTATGTCGTTGCCGGAGATTTACTTAACCAGATTACTGCATCTACCTACGGCCTAAGGGATAGTGATATATCCTTTATCGGAATTTACGGAGCATGCTCAACAATGGCTGAATCTATATCTATTGGTTCAATGCTTATAGATGGAGGGTTTGCAGATAATCTTGTGTGTATGACATCAAGTCATTTTTGTTCTGCCGAGAAGCAGTTTAGATTTCCTCTGGAACTGGGAAGTCAAAGGACACCCACCGCGCAATGGACAGTTACAGGTTCTGGGGGTGTTCTTCTGTCAAATACAGGCAGCGGACCTTATATTAAACATATTACTACAGGTAAAATAATTGATATGGGTATAAAAGATGCTAACAACATGGGTGCGGCAATGGCTCCGGCAGCTGCGGATACTATGGTTAGGCATTTCAGAGATCTGGGTTTGGGACCGGAAGCGTATGATTTGATTGTTACAGGTGATCTTGGAGCTTTGGGAAGAGATATCTGCGTTGACCTAATGAAGCAGCAGGGGTATGACATAAGCAGCAGGTATAATGACTGCGGTGTAATGATATTTGATATGAACTCACAGGATGCACACTGTGGAGGAAGCGGATGCGGTTGTTCAGCTGTTGTTCTTTCGGGGTTTATATATGAAGAATTATTGAAGGGAACAATTAAAAATGTTCTGTTTATGGCTACCGGTTCACTGCAAAGCCCGTTAAGCTCCCTTCAGGGTGAATCAATGCCTGGAATTGCCCATGCGGTTTCAATTCATGCATCTTTATAGTTAGTTATTAAATGAGGTGAATAGATGAAAATATTTATAATGTACTTAAGTGCTTTCATTGTTGGAGGAGTAATATGTGCAATAGGCCAAATTCTTATAGATAAGACAAAGCTTACATCGGCTAAAATTCTAGTATTGTTTGTAACCTGCGGTGTCATATTAACTGCTTTGGGTGTATATCAAAAAATAGTAGATATTGGAGGAGCAGGTGCAACTGTACCGCTTACCGGATTCGGATATACTCTTGCGAAGGGTGCTTTCCTTGATGTGGATAAATACGGCATGTTAGGCGCATTCACAGGAGGTTTTAAAATAGCGGCAGCTGGTATTGCAGCAGCTATATTTTTCGGTTATCTGATATCAATCGTATTTACTCCAAAAGCTAAAAGATAGACAATCATCTTACGGAGGTTTTATGAGTAAAAGAAAAGTAATTCTTGTTACAGATGGAGATAGAGTTGCACAAAGGGCTGTAGAAATAGCAGCTTCAAATATAGGAGGAAGATGTATCTCGGGTTCTTCAGGGAACCCTACTGTTCTGACAGGGGATCAGATTGTCGACCTTATTAAAATTGCTCACCATGACCCTGTTGTTGTCATGGTTGATGATAGGGGTACGAAAGGTATGGGCAGGGGTGAAGAGGCGATGGTCAAAATAATGAAAAATGAAAACATTGAATTAATTGGTATTGTGGCTGTATCCTCAAATGGTAAGGATTGTAACGGACTTGATGTCACATGTTCAATTACAAAAGACGGGAACATTATTGAAAACGCGGTTGATAAATGGGGTAATGATACCCGTAGCGATAGGATTTGTGGGGATACATTAAGTGTTTTACGAGGTATGAAAAATTTAGTTATTGTAGGAATTGGAGATCCCGGAAAAATGGATTACAAGGATGATGCATCCAAGGGTGCACCTATAACAACTATGGCTTTAAAGGAAGTAATGAAAAGGAGCGAGGTTCAAATTCAGCAGTAATGTGGTCCCCAATGATCACTTTTCTTACATATCTATAATTTAAAAATACTGTTTGATTTTTTATGTAATATAATGTAAAATAATAGAAACCAATCTTATATTTTCCTTACTATTCGAAACATATATATAGAAGCCATATATAATAAAAATTACAGAAACCTTAATAAATTTACCAGGGGGTTTTTATGTTCAAAAAAACAATAGCTGTAATTTTGTTGGTTTCATTAATGCTATCCTTGTCTGTCTCTTCAAATGTTTTTGCAGAAGGATCAGGTACAGTCAAGCTTGAGCAATACGCCGATGTACGCGGAATGGATTTATCAAAACTGGATCTCAGGGATAAGAAAGATATCCTTGATACCCTGACCTTTGACACGGAAACAAAATGGCCGTCCAGATTTAAGATGCCTTGGGGTTTTGATCCAGCTAAACTTCTTGAGTATGGAAAGGACCCGGGACTGGGTGTAAAAAAACTGCACCAGCTTGGATATACAGGAAAAGGTGTTAATGTCGCTTACATAGACCAGCCTCTGCTGGAAAATCACAATGAGTATAAAAATACTAACTTAAAATATTATAAAATCCGTCCCGAAACCTTAATAGAACCTTCTATGCACGGACCTGCAGTTTTAAGTCTTTTGGCAGGTAAAGATATCGGTGTCGTTCCTGACAGTAATATATACTTTCTTGCTATGCCCACATGGTTAAAAGATCAGACCATACATGCCGAGGCATTATATAAGCTGATAGAGGTTAATAAAACACTTCCGGATGATAAAAAAATAAAAATTGTTGGTTTTTCAGATGGAGTAGATATCGGTGAAAAAAATGTTGAGGCTTTTGAAGCAGCTATCAAGGAAGCAGAAGCAAATGGAATAATGGTATTTACTACAGACACAATGTTTTATTTCCCATTAACAATAAATGCATATAAAGATAAAGATAACCCCCAAAATTACATTGTCGACAGATGGTTTAAAGATGATTCAACTAAGTCTGATTTGGGAGTCCCAGATGCGGGTAGAACAACTGCAGTAGGATATGCAAAAAAAGATAGCTATACGTATTGGGCCTATGATGGTGGGCTAAGCTGGACAGTTCCTTATGTCGTAGGAACTATAGCACTGGGCTTACAAGTTGATCCTGATCTTACTAAAGAAGAAGCAATTCAATATTTAAAAGATAGTGCTACTTTAACCAGCTGCGGAAAAGTAATTAATCCTGAAGGGTTCATAAATCTAGTAGAAAAAAATTTATTCAAAAAGAAATATCAAAAGTCTTCGGATTCTGATTATTACTATGTTTTGTATAACAGTTTAAAAACTACGCCTGAGGATGTAACTGCAATCCAGAGATACTCCGATAAACTGAGCAAAAAAGCTAATGTTGTACTTAAAGATGTTTCTGGGCAAAGCAGTGCTTCGGATATTTTTACACTTCTTAAGCAGGACCAGTTGGAAAGGGGTGGTAATTTAAAAGGTATACAGATATTTGGTACTGCCGATGATGTTCCATCATTTGATATTCAGTATAAGATTAAAAATCTATTGGGTGTTGAAAACGGAGCAAGTTTTAAATCGGACTTTTTCTATTCGACTTTTAATAATGATATTAATATTATAAAAGATGATTTTAGTATATATAAAAACTTTAATCAAAAGTTAAATGTGAATTTTGTTCCTGAATGGAGTGTTACCAGACTCCCCTTAACTAAGGGTGAAATATCAAAATTTATTGAAAAGAATAGTGACTATGTATCAAAAGTTATCAAACTTGACTCAGTTCCGCTGGTAAATTTCAGCAATCCTATTTTCCCATTAGTTCAAACTGATGATATGGGATATTTTATAAAAGAAAGACTGGATAAGGAGTTTTCTGTTCTTAACAGCAGTCAATACAGGCTTTATGGGAATAAACAGGGCTGTTATCCTGTTACAACCGACGTTCTTGGAGATTTTACAAAGGGAAATATTAAAGCTGAAAATGAAAAAGGTATTACCAATTTCTTTATTAATAGTCATGGTCAACCTGATAACATTGACCAGTCTATTTATACCAGAAGAGACCTCTTTTCTGAGAAGAGAATTTCTTTCCTAAACTCAAAAGATATAAATCAAATATTATCCGGCAATTATTACAATCTTACAACTTGGACCTGCTGGAATGCAGCTGGGCTTGGAAGTAACAATATTCTTCATGAAGCAATGGCAAATGGAAAATGCGTAGGTGCAATGGGTGCTACAAGCGTTATATCAAATAATGGTGTTAATAATAGAGCCTCTTTGGAAGATATGAAAAAGAATAATTTCTATTATTTCCACTATGTATATTTTGACAGCATCAAGGATGGCTTTACAAAAAGTCAAAGTTTTTCTATAGCACAAAAAGCTTATGCATATCAGGCTTTAAAGAACACTAATATGCTTGGAGAAGGTAATTATCAATATAGTTTGCATAACTTGCTTACTTATCATAATCTAGGTTTAATTGAGTACTGGGATAAAAATACTCAAGAAGATGAACCGATAATAAAAGAGGGCGATATTACTTTTGATAGCCAAATAACTAGCAGTGATGTGAAAATTGATTCCATTAAATACAAAGTCACTGCAAGTAATATAATTTTTGCAATATCTTATGATTTGGGTACAGCAAGGTATTACAACTTCTTTAATCCCCCCGATGCAGATGTGATAAAAGTTCTAGATTTAGATAAAGGCATCCAAGGTAAAGGTACTTTAGAAATAAAGGTTCCAATTGAAAATATTAAAAAAGTTAGTGGCATAACTTTTGGTCTAACTGATAATTCTGACAAATTTGATTTTGTATATTTTAGTACTAATCAAATTATTTATAATTGAATCTGGATACGGGGGCACTCTTTTGAGTGTCCCTGTTTACTTGGTAGACGTTGAATTAATATTTTGTATGTTGTAAAATAATGGAATAATAACCTTATCTTTAAAAATATTAATTGGGGGTTCCACATGTTCAAGAGAGTTTTATCATTTCTTTTACTGGTTTCAATAATATTTTGTTCATTCATCTCTCCTAATGTTTTTGCAGAGAATACATATTCATTAAAGCTTGTACAATATATGGATGTACGAGGTAAAAACTTATCTGAAATGGACCTTCGAAGTAAGGGAGATGTTGTTAGCACTTTAACTTTTGATAGTGAAACAAAATGGCCATCCAGTGATAAAATGCCAGCAGGATTTGATCCTGCTAAACTTTTGGAATATGGCAAGGACCCAGGATTGGGCGTAAAAAAGCTACACCAGCTTGGATATACCGGGAAAGGGGTTAATGTTGCATATATTGACCAGCCACTGCTGGAAAATCACATAGAGTATAAGGATTCTAATATAAGGTACTATAAAGTACGTCCGGAAACCTTGAATAGCTCAACTATGCAAGGGTCTTCAGTCATAAGCCTATTATCTGGTAAGGATATTGGAATTGCCCCTGAGAGTAAAGTATACTTTTTTGGAACACCCTCATGGTTAAAAGATCAGATAGTTTATGCTGAAGCTTTAAGAAAGTTGATTGAAGTAAATAAAACACTTCCTGATGATAAAAAGATAAGGATTGTGGGTTTTTCAGACTATATTGATTCAAATAAAAAGAATTATAAGATTTTAGAAAAAGCGTTAAAAGAAGCTGAAGCAAGCGGAATAATGGTGTTTGATGCTTCGACATTTAAAATGGTTGGATTAGGGGTTAAGCCGTTTTCTGATAAAGATGATCCTGGTAATTATGAATTGCAAATAAAGTCAGGTAATACTGATAAAGCAGATAATTATTTAGGTGTACCAGTTACGGGTAGAACAATTGCAACAGGTAATAAGCCAGATACATATACTTATTTGAATAAAAGTGAATCAAACTGGTTGGTTCCATATGTTGTTGGTATTATTTCATTGGGATTGCAGATTGATCCAAATCTTACAAAGGGAAATGCAATAAAATACCTATATGATAGTGCTTTGTCTGCTAAATCTGGAAAAATAGTTAACCCGGAGGGTTTTATTAAACTGGTTGAGAAGAATTGTACTAATAAAAACTTCAATTCATATTTTAGTGACTCAGACTATTATTATGTTCTGTATAACAGTAGTAAGGTAGATTCAGCCGATTTTGATGCTATCCGCTCCTATAGAAATAACCTTGAGAAGAAGGCAAAGGTTATCCTTACTGATGTGGCGGGATATGGCTGCGCCGCTGATATCTATACATACCTTAAACAGGATCAGGCAAAGAGAAACGGGAATTTAAAAGGTATTCAGATTTTTGGTACTGCGGATGATATACCTGCATTTGATCTCCAATATAAGATTAAAAAGGACAACGGTATTGATACTTCCTATCCAGGTTTTAAGTCGGATTTTTTCTATGCTTCTTTTAAAAATGATATAAATGTTATAAAAAATAATTTCAGTATATACAAAGTATTTGATGAAAAGTTGAATGTTAACTTTGTACCAGAATGGTGTGTTACACGTCTTCCTTTAACACAGGGAGAAATTTCCGGCTTCATAAATAAAAATAATGATTATGTTTCAAATGTAACAAAGAACGAAATAATTCCGCTAATTGGCTTTAGCAGCCCTATCTATGCTGAAAAGTTTCATTATGATGATTTCGGATATTTCATAAAGGAAAAGCTTGATAAAGAACTTAAGGTTTTAAATAAAAGCCAGTATAGACTCTATGGTAACAAACAAGGGTTTTATCCTGTCACAACTGAGGTCAATGGAGATTTTACGATAAAAAATATTAAAAATGAAAACGAAAAAGGCATAACTAATTTCTTTTTCGGTGGACATGGAACATATCACAACACTTTACAGACTATTTTTGAAAACAGTAATGAAAGCTCAAAAAAGTATGTAGAATTCCTTAGTTTGTATAATATAAACCAGGTACTTTCAAAAAACTATTACAATCTTACAACCTGGTCATGCTCTAATGCATTAGGTCTTGGAAGAAACACTATATTCCATGAGGCAATGGCAAAAGGTAAATGTGTCGGAGGAATGGGAGCAACAAGTGTAATTTTTAATTATGGAACTAATAACTATATATCTCCAGAAAAGATGAGAACTAATAACTTCTATTTCTTTCACTATGCATTTTTAGATACTTATATGGATGGGTATAGTAAAAGTGAAAGTTTTTGTATGGGACAAAGAGCTTACGCACAAGAAATCATGAAAAATACGGATAAAATGGGATTTCAGAATTACCAATATAATTTGCACACTCTTTTGTGTTATCACAATTTAGGTCTTATAGAATACTGGGATAATAAACATAATGGACTGGTTTTAGCTGGAGAAGTAAAGGCAAGCAATGAGATAAGTTTTGGTAAAAATATTGAGAACAGTGGTATAAGAATTAATTCTATAAAATATGACGTAACTTCAAAGGAAGTACAATTTACAATATCCTATGATATTATAAAAACAATGTATTATTCTTTCTTCAATCCTCCTCATGGAGATATAATAAAAATTTCTGATATGAATAAGGGCATTAAAGGAAAAGGCAGCTTAGTACTTAAAGTCCCAATTGAAAAGCTGAAGAAGATAAGTTCAATAACCTTCAAATTAATGGACCCTTCAAAGGATAATAATGATTTTATCAGTTTTAAGACAGACCAGATTTATTACTAGTAATGATAAGTATTATACTTCATTAAGATGTGTACCGGTTTCTTTGGGTGCTCCTTAAAAAGGATATAAAGCAAATTATAGGTAGTTTTAAAATTATTTAATAGTCATTCAATTAAGGGGTGAATTTGTATTAAAAGATATTTTTGTATCTTTATATTGCTGTTAATGACTTTACTATCAGCATGCAGTAACACAGATAAAAATGAACAAGAAAACCTTCTTGTCGATAACACTACAAAAAGTAATTTAACTACAACAAATTATAAACCACTAACCGAAAATGATTTTGCTATAACTGATGGCAAGAATATAATCAGTTTGTATATGGTATTTGGCGACTTAAAACTGGATAAGACTGAGAAAAAGGTTGAAAACAATTATGTTGGAGAAACATTGTCAGGTGATTATGTTTACAAGTATTATATGCACCAATATGATGATTTTGACTTATATGTATCTAATGCAAATTACAATTTAAAAGGCAAAAATTTTGATGACAGGTACATTTCGCAGATAACCTTAAAAAGTAAATCTGCTTTTAAAACACCTCGGGGTATAACCGTTGGGTCAACAATGAAAGAAGTTTTAAGTGCATATGGGCAAGCATCTGTAAAAAATGAAAATGGTAATGATTTTATTAAGTATGAATCTGATGATATGGGGCTAAATATTTATTTTGACTCTAATCAAACTGTTTCAAATATAGTTATTAATATTATAGTAAAGCAAAAAGGATAAAGTATCCAAGATTTACCAGCAATAATGGGCAATCAATTTACAAAATAATCATGAACCTCTTCCCATATCAGTGTCCGCAGAGTAAAATAATATATATATTAATTATGAGGTGGCTGAATTGAAAAACAACCCGCTAAGTAGATTCTTCGGACACATTAAAAATTCAATAGCCTATTTTTTCATTATAATAGCACTTATCGTTCTGCTTGCAATAACCGGTGTTATAGGCATCGTACTTCTGGTAATACTTTTCTTATTCTTTTTTGCACTTGCCGTTACATCACTTATAATTAAGGGAAAGAAACAAAAAAGCTGACAATCACGTGAAATAATCTACCCTTGCATTAGGGAGATATTCTGCTATTAACCCTGTAATATAGTCCTTTATATCTGCCGAAGTTTCCTTTGGATAAACATATTTGAACCTCCCGAATTTACCCCACTTTAGTGTCCTCGTGGCTTCATCCATATCAAGCTTTGTTTTTGGGAACCTTTCCTGTATGAAATTCTTTGCTGTCGGTGTAAACCTGTACTGTATAAGTTCAAACGTTACCGGCTCTGCTGTCTTAGATGTATCTATATTTTCAGACATCTTTTTGAAAAGCTCCATATATTCTTGCTGCCAGCCATCATAAATCATTATAGGGGCAACAATAAACCCAAGGGGATAGCCTGCTGAAGCAATTTTGGACGCAGCTTCAATGCGTTCGTCAAGGTTTGCGGTAGTATGTTCGAAATTATCAATAACATATCTCGAATTAATGCTGAACCTGAAGCGGGTTCTGCCATTATGCTTCAGAGGCAGGAGGGGATCGACATAATCGAATTTTGTAACAACTCTTAGCTTGGCATTCTCAAGTGTTCCAAAGAACTCAATTGTTTTTGCAAGACTTCCTGTCAGATGCTCTATTGCCAGCGGATCACCGGCACTAGCCACCTCAAAGGTGGTAAGTCCATTATTCTTTTTAATGTGTTCTTTTACTGAGTCAAATATTTCATCTATATTAACATAAGTCCTTATATAAGGTTTACTGGTCTGGGTGGTATATAAATAGCAATATTCGCAGTTTCCGGGGCAGCCGGTTGCCAGTGAAAATTCAAAATCTGCTGAAGGCCTGCACACATCAAATTTTAATGACTTTTTAACTGCAACAACCAGAGTTCTCTTCCCGCTTGAGTATTTTTCAACATCGGTAGTTCCCGGTATAAAGGAGGAGACCTTTTGCATGGGAGCCTTGATAATATCCAATCCTTCACTGCTGAATTTTTCATATAATTCTCTTCCAAGAGGATAGCTTAAAGCTGAACTTTCAAAGAACACTCTTTCAGGCATAAAAAGTTTCATTTTTTTCTCACTTTCTGATAAAAAGTATGTTAAAATATAATTTGTAATTAATGTATGCAAAAATACTATAAAATTTCTGGTATTTTTTACGTTTGAGCAAAAAAATAATATAAAAAGAAGGATTTTCGCTATTGGCATAGAATTTATACTTAACAAGAGTTACAGATTCTTAACACCAAAAAAGCAGAAAAAATACAAGGTGGGAATATCATAATGAATGTTGAATACATAAATCCATTTATCGAGGCAAGTCAAACAGTATTAAAACAAATCGCTGGGATAGACGCAATTCTGGGAAAAGTATTTCTGAAAGATTCTCCTTTTATGAGCGACAATATAATGATAATAGTAGGTTTGACCGGGAATATAAGGGGGCAAACCATTTTTTCAATGAAAAAGGGAGTAGCAATGAAAATAGCATCCGCTATGATGTGCGGAATGCCTGTAGTTGAACTGGATGAGATCTCAAAAAGTGCTATTTCCGAACTTACAAACATGATACTTGGTAATACAGCTACAATACTTTATAACAGAGGTATTGGAATAGAAATTACGCCTCCGTCATTCCTGATGGGTGAAAATATGCAGGTTTCATCAACAAAAGCAAAAACTATCTGCGTACCGCTTCACCTCAATGATGAAGATGTTCTTGAGATTGACATATCAGTTGTAGATACTTGATAATTGGTTTATAATTGTATAACTGGATTATCTTATTCAAACTATAAATTATTGTTTTTAAAATTGGCATTGTGGTATATTAATAGATGGTTCACTACCATCTATTTTTATTTTTTTAAGCTATGTTGGAGGAATTGTAAATGTCACTTAACGTTGTACTGGTTGAACCTGAAATACCGCAAAATACAGGCAATATAGCAAGAACCTGTGCTGCAACGGGGTCAAAGCTGCATTTGATAAGACCTCTTGGTTTTTCAGTGGATGATAGATATCTTAAACGTGCAGGCTTGGATTATTGGAACGATGTTGATATAAATTATTATGATAGTTTTTATGAATTAAAGGAAAAATACAAGGAAGCCGTATTTTATTATTCTACTACCAAAGCATTAAATGTATATACTGATGTGAGTTATCCTGACGGTAGCTTTATTGTTTTCGGAAAGGAAACTGCAGGCTTGCCTGAGGAGCTTCTCCGTGAAAACAGGGATTACTGCATAAGGATACCCATGAGAGATAGTATAAGATCTTTGAATTTATCTAACTCTGTAGCAATCGTAGTTTTCGAAGCATTACGGCAGCAGGATTTTTCAGGCTTAAGAGAGCAGGGGGCTCTAACAAAGTATAAGTGGGACTAATTGTAAAGAAGGTGTTGTAATGGTTAACAGGGAAAGAATGGTCAACGAATTTATTGAATTGATTGGCATTGACAGCCTTTCACTGCAGGAAAGAAAAATGGCTGATGTTCTTAAAGCCAAGCTTGAAAACATGGGCTATTCTGTATATGAAGATGATGCAGGTAAAAAGGCTGGAGGAAATGCAGGAAACCTAATTTGCACAATAAAGGGCAACAACAGCAAAGCTGCACCCATAATCCTCATGGCACATATGGATACTGTAGTTCCCGGATTGAACAAAAAGCATAAAATCGAAGATGACACTATAAAGACCGATGGTACAACTATACTGGGCGGTGATGATGCAGCAGGAATAGAGTGCATTCTTGAGGCACTAAGGGTGCTGAAGGAAGATGCTACTTCTCACGGAGATATTCAGGTTGTATTCACAATTGGTGAAGAAATAGGGCTTTTAGGTTCAAAGTACCTTGATTATGACAGGATAAATGCAAAATACGGGTTTGTACTCGACGGCGGCGGAGAAATAGGTGAGGTAGCAGTCAGTGCACCTGCACAGGATAAAATAGATATAATAGTAAAAGGTAAAGCTGCGCATGCAGGGATGGAGCCTGAAAAAGGCATAAGCGCTATACAGCTCACAGCAAGTGCAATATCAAAAATGAAGCTCGGAAGAATCGATGAAGAAACCACTGCCAATATAGGTATAATATCCGGTGGACAGGCTACAAATATTATCTGTGATAAGGTTACCATTGAAGCTGAAGCCAGAAGTAGAAAAAGCGATAAGCTCAGGTTTCAGACCGAGCACATGAAGGAATGTTTTGAATATGCTGCTTCTGAATTTGGAGGGCATGTTGAATTCAAAAGCGAAAGTATGTATCCTTCATATAAAATAACAGATACTGATCCTATAATGCAGATACTTAAAGAAGCCGCAAATGATGCGGGTTTGACATTGGAACCGGCCCCCACAGGCGGCGGAAGCGATACCAATATTATTAACAGCAAGGGAATCCAGGCAGTTGATATAAGTGTTGGAATGGATAAGGTGCATAGTGTTGAAGAACAAATAAAGATAGAGGATATGGTCAAGGCAGCAAATTTCCTTGTATCAATAATTAAATTAGTTAAAGATTAGGGAGGGTTAGGTATGGTTAAGCGCATTGGAGTCCTTACAGGCGGTGGAGATTGCCCTGGTTTGAATGCGGTTTTGAGAGCAGTCGTCAAAACAGCAATGATGAAGTACAAATACGAGGTAATCGGTTTTAAAGATGGCTATAGAGGCCTTGTAATGAATGATTATATAAAGTTCAGATCAGGAGATGTATCCGGTATTCTTGATAAGGGCGGTACCATACTTGGTTCCTCAAACAGAGATAACCCTTTCAAATTTAAAGTACAAGTTGACGGTAAGGAAGAGTATAGGGACATGTCGGATGTAGTAATTAACAATATTGCTCTTCACGGCATAGACTGCATGGTGCTTATAGGCGGTGACGGAACACTTACAAGTGCAAGGGATTTTTCCCGAAAAGGGCTTAAAGTTGTTGGAGTACCAAAAACAATAGATAATGACCTGTTTGCAACTGATGTCACCTTTGGCTTTATGACTGCTGTAGATACTGCAACAGAAGCTATTGACAAGCTGCATACCACAGCAGAATCCCATCACAGGGTAATGATACTTGAGGTAATGGGAAGATATGCCGGATGGATTGCTCTTGAGTCAGGTATAGCTGGAGGGGCGGACGTTATAATCGTACCTGAAATTCCATATGACATAAATAAAGTGGTTGAAAAGATAAAGGAAAGAAAGAGCCAGGGAAAGAGCTTCAGTATTGTGGTAGTTGCTGAGGGCGCCAAAGCGAAGGACGGAGAAATGGTAATAAGTAAGGTACTTAAGGACAGTCCGGATCCGATCAGACTTGGCGGAATAGGAAATAAGCTTGCTGATGATATAGAGAAGCTTTCAGGAATTGAGACAAGAGTTACAGTACTTGGACACCTGCAAAGGGGCGGAAGACCTTCTGCTTATGACAGGATTCTCTCTACAAGGTATGGCGTTGCGGCAGTTGAACTTATTAATCAGGGTAAATTCGGTTCAATGGTTGCTCTTCAGGGTGATTCTATAACGTCGGTAACTCTTGAGGAAGCTGTAGGGAAATTAAAAACTGTTCCCACTGACAGTGAAATAATCAATATTGCAAAAAGTGTAGGAGTTAGCTTTGGTGACTAACCCTTCATAACGATTGCAGCCTGCCCGCTGCAGCTGCGAAACGGGGGTTTTGAATTGGAATTCAAAGAAATATGTATTGAAGATAAGAAATTGTTTGACAGCTATTTAAAAAGTTACAAACCACAGGTATCAGAGCTGACATTTTCAAACCTGTATATGTGGAGAAACTATTATAAGCTTAGATACAGAGAAATAAACGGCTTTCTGTGTATTATTTCGGTTCCTGACAATGGTGTTCCGTTTTCGTTTATGCCGTTGGGCGAAACAAAAAAAGATGAGTTAAAAAGTGTAGTTGATAAATTAGGAGAGTATTTTAAACAGAACGGCTGGCAGCTATGCTTTAAAAGGCTGACTGAAGCTGAGGTTATTGTTATAACGGAAGTTTGTCCGGATAAAACTGAAACCCTGCCAGACCGTGATAACAGCGATTACTTGTATATCTGTGAAAATCTTATAAAGCTTTCGGGCAAAAAATATGATGGTAAACGTAACCATATAAACAGGTTTAAGAAGGAACATGAATTTGAATATGTACTTATAACTGAAGAGCTTATAGGAGAATGCAGAAGGATTACCTCTGACTGGTGCAAGGAAAGGGATTGTGAAGAGCACAGGAAATACTACTGCGAAAAAATTGCAAACTTTGAAATGCTGGACAATTTTACTGCTTTGGGCTGTAAGGGTGCTTTGTTAAAGGTTGATGGAATTTACAAGGCATTTACAATAGGAGAAATGCTCAATGACGATACTGCTGTTATACATATTGAAAAAGCAGACAGCACAGTAAACGGGCTCTACCCGTTAATTAACCAGCAGTTCTGTCAGTATGAATGGGCTAATGCTTCCTTTATAAACAGGGAACAGGATTTGGGTGTTGAAGGACTTAGAAAGGCAAAGCTCTCATACAATCCGGTTAAACTTATTGAGAAATATACTGTTACTGTTTCATAACTTTATATTGTAAAAACATTGTTAAAAAAATATTTATTTTTAACTATACTAGTATTGAAAACTAAATTAAAATAATATAAAATAAGATTTGGCGTTGGAGGGTAATTTTATATTAAAATTCTTCGCCTTAAATGTAATAAAATATTAATTTATGGTTCATAATATGAATCAATAAGCTACATAGGAGGTCGAATTAAAATGGCAGTTAAAATTGGTATTAACGGATTTGGACGTATTGGCCGTCTCGTTTTCAGAGCAGCTATCGAAAATCCAGCAATTGAAATCAAGGGAATTAATGACCCGTTTATTGACTTGGAGTACTTGAAATACATGTTAAAGTATGATACTGTACATGGTCAATTCAAAGGTTCCATCGAAACAAAAGATGGTAAAGTTATAGTAAACGGTAAGGAAATTGCATTCTTTGCTTCCAAGGATCCAGCAGAGATTCCATGGGCTAGCGTAGGTGCTGATTATGTAGTTGAATCAACAGGTGTATTCACTACTACAGAAAAAGCTTCTGCTCACATTAAGGGCGGCGCAAAGAAGGTAGTTATCAGTGCTCCTTCAGCAGATGCTCCAATGTATGTTATGGGCGTTAACAATGACAAGTACACAAAGGATCAGACAATCGTATCAAACGCATCCTGTACTACAAACTGTCTCGCTCCTCTTGCAAAGGTTATCAATGACAACTTCGGTATTATCGAAGGTTTGATGACTACAGTACATGCTGCAACTAACACTCAGAAGACTGTTGATGCTCCTTCCAACAAGGACTGGAGAGGTGGCAGATCTATCCTCGGAAATATAATTCCTTCATCAACTGGTGCTGCAAAGGCCGTTGGAAAGGTTATTCCAGAACTCAATGGTAAGTTAACAGGTATGGCATTCAGAGTACCAACAGCTGACGTATCAGTAGTTGACCTCACTGTTCGCCTTAACAAAGCAGCTTCTTACGATGAAATCAAAGCAGCTGTTAAGAAGGCTTCAGAAAATGAATTAAAGGGTATCCTCGGGTATACTGAAGATTCAGTTGTTTCAACTGACTTTATTCATGATGCACGTACTTCAATCTTTGATGCAGGCGCTGGTATCGCACTTAACGGAAACTTCGTTAAATTAGTTTCCTGGTACGATAACGAATGGGGTTATTCAAACAAGGTTGTTGATCTCATTCTCCACATGGCTAGTGTTGACGCTAAATAATTTAGAATATAAATTATTAAAAAAGTCCGGTTTATACCGGACTTTTTGTTTTACTGAAAGAATATTTAAAGAAACCTGATAATTGATAACACTTTGTTAAAAAATAGATAATTTTATTTCAGAGTATTGAAATAGAAGGTAAAAAGATGTAAAATGTAAACGGTTATCCAAGCGGAGAAGAATAATACATAAGCCTTTTGGATAAAATTAATTTACTAATCGAATGCTATTAAATTTGTTAAGAAAAGCGATTCTATTATATAGACAGGCTTTTCGTACATTATACCGGGAGAGTGAAAACTTATGGGAATGTTAAACAAGAAAACTATTGAAGACATTGACGTTAAGGGTAAAAAGGTTATAGTAAGAGTTGACTTTAACGTACCACTGGACGAGAACAGAAATATTACCGATGACAAAAGAATAGTTGGTGCACTTCCTACAATTAAGTATCTTGTAGACAATGGTGCAAAGACAATACTTGTTTCCCATCTGGGAAGGCCAAAGAACGGATTTGAAGATAAATTCAGTATGAAGCCAACAGCAAAGAGACTTGGAGAACTCCTGAAGAAGGAAGTTATCATGGCCGCTGACGTTATCGGACCTGATGCTAAGGCTAAGGCTGCCGCTCTTAAGGACGGCGAAGTACTTATGCTTGAAAACGTAAGATTCCACAAGGAAGAAGAAAAGAACGAACCTGCATTTGCAAAAGAACTTGCAAGTCTTGCAGAAATATTTGTAAACGATGCTTTTGGTACTGCTCACAGAGCTCATGCTTCTACAGCAGGTCTTGCTGATTATCTGCCTGCAGTTTCAGGATACCTTATAAAGAAAGAAATCGAATTCATGGGCAAGGCTCTTGAAAATCCTGAAAGACCATTTGTTGCAATACTTGGCGGTGCTAAGGTTTCAGATAAGATAAAGGTTATAGAAAACCTTCTTGACAAGGTTGATTCACTTATAATCGGCGGAGGTATGGCTTATACCTTCCTCAAGGCGAAGGGTTACAAAATAGGTAATTCAATATGTGAAGAAGATAAGCTCGATCTTGCAAGATCAATCATGGATAAAGCAGAAAAGAAGGGTGTTAACCTCATGCTTCCTATAGGAAGTATAGTTGGTAAGGAATTCAAGAATGACACTGAATTCAAATATGTACCTTCAGATGCAATGCCTGACGGCTGGATGGGAATGGATATAGGTTCCCTTACAATAGAGAAATTCTCAAAGGTTATTAAGAAAGCAAAGACTGTTATATGGAACGGACCTATGGGAGTATTCGAATTCCCGAACTTTGCTGCAGGTACCCGTGAGGTAGCTAGAGCAGTTGCTGAATCATCATCTATTTCTATAGTTGGTGGAGGAGATTCTGCTGCAGCAGTAGAACAGCTTGGTTATGCAGATAAAATTACACATATATCAACTGGAGGGGGAGCGTCACTGGAATTCCTTGAAGGAAAGGTACTTCCAGGCATAGATGTACTTATGGATAAGAATATGAGAAGAAAAAACATAGCAGGAAACTGGAAAATGAATAAGACTCCTAAGGAAACTGGAGAATTCATAACAGCTTTGAAAGAAAAAGTTAAAGATGCTGAAGCTGAAGTAGTTGCAGTTGTACCATTTGTTTGTCTCCCTGCAGCAATAAAAGCAGCTGAAGGATCAAATATCAAAATTGGTGCTCAGAATCTTCACTGGGAAGAAAAAGGAGCATACACAGGCGAAGTTTCAGGCCCTATGCTTGTTGATCTTGGAGTAGAATATGTAGTAATCGGACACTCTGAAAGAAGACAGTATTTTGCAGAAACTGACGAAACAGTTAATAAGAAGGTTCATTCAGCATTCAAATACGGCCTCAAACCTATTATCTGCGTTGGTGAATCACTCGCACAGAGAGAACAGGGAGTTACTGCAGACCTCGTAAGGTACCAGGTTAAGATTGCTTTACTCGGACTTACTGCTGAACAGGTTAAGAATGTTGTAATTGCCTATGAACCAATCTGGGCAATCGGCACAGGTAAGACAGCAACTAATGAGCAGGCAAATGAAGTTTGCTCAATAATCAGACAGACTGTAAACGAAGTTTATGGAAAAGATGCTGCTGATTACGTTACAATCCAGTATGGTGGAAGTGTTAACGCAGCAAATGCTTCAGACCTCTTCGCAATGTCTGATATAGACGGCGGTCTCGTAGGTGGAGCAAGCCTTAAAGCTGACGATTTCGAACAAATTGTTAAAGCAGGCAAGAAATAATAAACAGTTTATATAGTGTTTGCAAAAGTGTGCATTAAATAGTACAATAATAAAGGTTAAGGTGTACCAAGGACGTTCTTGGCTATCCTTAACCTTATTATTCATCAGTAGATAAGTTTTTTATTGTACTTTAAAGATTAACCCGTTTTTCAATTGGGGATATGGAGGAAGAGGATGAAGAACAAGTTGTTAACACTGATTATATTGGATGGCTTCGGGATCAATCCCAGAGAAGAAGGCAATGCAATAACTGCTGCAAACAAACCCAATATTGATAAGCTTTTTAAGGAATACCCAAATACAATTATAAAAACAAGCGGTATGGACGTTGGGCTTCCAAGCGGACAGATGGGCAACTCTGAAGTTGGACATACCAATATAGGTGCAGGAAGAATCGTATATCAGGAGCTTACAAGAATAACAAAATCTATTGAAGATGGCGATTTCTTTGACAAAAAAGAGTTTCTTGATGCTGTAGAAAATTGTAAGGCAAATAACACGAAGCTTCATTTGTTCGGGCTTTTATCAGATGGTGGAGTTCATAGTCATAATACTCATTTATATGCTCTTGTAGAGCTTGCAAAGCGGCAGGGCTTAAAGGATGTTTTCGTACACTGTTTCTTTGACGGAAGAGATGTTCCACCTGACAGTGCAGGCGGATTTGTTGAAGAACTCGAGGCAAAGCTTTCTGAAATAGGAGTAGGAAAAATTGCTTCTGTAATGGGCAGATACTATGCAATGGATAGAGATAAGAGATGGGACAGAGTAAAGCTTGCATATGATGTAATGGTACTCGGAGAAGGCCTTAATGCTGAGAGTGCTATGAAAGCAGTAGCAAATTCATACTCCAAGCAGGAGTTTGATGAGTTTGTAAAACCTACAGTTATTCTTCAGAACGGTAAACCTACAGCTACAATAGATGCAAATGACTCGGTAGTTTTCTTTAACTTCAGACCTGACAGGGCAAGAGAAATAACAAGGGCCTTTGTTGATAAGGATTTTGACGGGTTTGAAAGGGCAAAAGGCTACTTCCCTCTTCATTTTGTTTGTATGACACAGTATGATGCAACAATAGAAAATGTATCTGTTGCATTCAAGCCACAGAGCCTTGCAAATACTTTTGGCGAATATATCAGCAAACAAGGTTTGAGACAGTTAAGAATTGCGGAAACCGAGAAATATGCACATGTAACCTTCTTCTTCAACGGCGGCGTGGAAAAAGTTTATGAAGGTGAAGACAGAGCTCTTATTCCTTCACCAAAAGTTGCAACCTATGACCTCAAACCTGAAATGAGTGCTATAGAAGTAACAGATGAAGTATTGAATAGGATAAACTCCAAAGAATACGATGTAATAATCCTGAATTATGCAAACCCTGATATGGTAGGACATACAGGTATACTGGAAGCTGCTAAAACGGCTATTGAGACAATAGATAAATGCCTCGGCAGAGTTGTTCCTGCTATATTGGACCAAGGCGGAACTGTAATGATTACTGCCGACCATGGTAATTCTGAGCAGATGGTGGATTACGATACAGGCGGACCTTTTACAGCACATACTACAAATCCTGTTCCATTGTTAATGATTGGCCAGGGCGATGTAAAGCTTAAGGAAGGAAGGCTCGCAGACCTGGCTCCGACTATGCTTGACATATTGGGCCTCAAAAAGCCGGATGAAATGACCGGTGAATCAATAATAGTAAAATAGGAAATATTATAAAAATAACGGGAAATACAAACCCGTTATTTTTTTGTGTTTAAACTGATATAAAATGGATAAAATAAAAGCGTATGTCATTAAATCAAACTTGATTAAAGTAAAATGGAGGGATTAGAAATGAAACAATACCTTGGAATAGAAAGTGTCTTTGCGAGGGAAATCCTTGATTCAAGAGGTAATCCTACAGTTGAAGTTGAAGTAATAGTCGAAGGTGGTTTTATAGGCAGGGCTGCAGTTCCGTCAGGTGCATCCACAGGAGCTTTTGAAGCAGTGGAACTTAGGGATGGTGATAGGGACAGATACCTTGGCAAAGGTGTTCAAAAAGCAGTTGATAATGTTAACAACATTATTGCAGAAGAAGTTGAAGGAATAAACGTTTTCGACCAGGTTGAAATAGATAACCTTATGATAAGGCTTGATGGAACTCCGAACAAGGCAAAGCTCGGAGCAAATGCAATACTAGGTGTTTCCCTTGCGGTTGCCAAGGCTGCTGCTGAGGCTTTAGGATTAAGTCTATATCAATACATAGGCGGAGTAAATGCAAAGGTACTTCCGGTTCCTATGATGAACATAATAAATGGTGGGAAGCATGCTGACAACAGTGTAAATATACAGGAATTCATGATTATGCCAGTTGGAGCTTGCTGCTTCAGGACTGCTCTTCAGATGTGTGCAGAAGTATTCCACAACCTTAAAAAGGTTCTTTCAAGCAAGGGTTACAGCACGGCGGTAGGAGATGAAGGAGGCTTTGCTCCAAATCTCAAGACAGATGAGGAAGCGATTCAGGTAATTATTGAAGCGGTTGAAAAAGCTGGCTATAAGCCAGGAAAAGACTTCAGAATAGCCATAGATGCCGCTGCTACAGAGATGTATCAGGAAGATGGAAGCTACCTGTTCTGGAAATCTGGAGTGAGAAAGTCAAAACAAGAAATGATAGATTTCTGGGCAGATCTTGCAAGCAAATATCCAATAATTTCTCTTGAAGATGGTGTGTCAGAAGAAGATTGGGAGGGCTGGAAGCTTCTTACTGAGAGTCTTGGCGATAAAATTCAACTTGTAGGTGACGACCTTTTTGTTACAAATACCGAAAGGCTGAAGAAGGGTATTGATATGGGAGTCGCAAACTCCATACTTATCAAGGTTAATCAGATAGGAACCCTTACTGAGACGCTAGATGCAATACAGATGGCTAACAGGGCAGGATATACCGCAGTTGTTTCCCATAGGTCAGGTGAGACTGAGGATGCTACAATTGCCGATATAGCTGTCGCTACCAATGCCGGGCAAATTAAAACTGGAGCACCTTCAAGAACTGATCGTGTGGCTAAATACAACCAGCTTTTAAGAATAGAAGAGGAGCTTGATGAAACAAGCCAGTATCTGGGTCTTGGAGCATGGTTCAATTTAAAGAATAAATAAGTATGCAGTGAATACCTATAATAGCTTTGCAATAGTACCCAACTAAATGTGGTTGCGTTTAAAATCGCTTCATCTTATCTATTTTATTTTACTGCTTGTATTTTTAATACTTATGTGTTAGAATTTTAGATGTCAATTTTTTTGGAGGTGTTTTTTTTGGGTGCTGGAGAAATTATAGTTAATGTATTCCATATACTGTTTTGTGTTTCGATTATAGTTATTGTTCTTCTTCAGTCAGGTAAGACGGCTGGACTTTCAGGTTCGATAGCAGGCGGAGCTGAAACATTTTTCGGTAAAAACAAGGGTAGGACAATTGATGCTTTGTTAGGCAAATATACAGCATTCGCTGCAATAGCATTCCTTGTAACTTCAATAATATTGTATGTTCTCATTGGTAAAGTTTAATAGTATAATAAAAGGAACTGTGTTTTTACATGGTTCTTTTTTTATTTCAAATTAAGTAATAAGATAATTGGTTACCTTGGAAAAGGAGTTGGTTTTTTGGATAGACAGCAGGCTTTATTGGAGTTGTCAGGCAGGGTGTCCAATAAAAATCTTATAAGGCATTCGATAGTCGTTGAATCAATTATGAAGGCTATTGCTTCCATTTTTGATGAAGACGTTGACTTATGGGGGCTTACCGGGTTACTTCATGATATTGACTATGAAAAAACCCTGTTGAACCCTGAAAAAAGGGGTAGGGTTGGAGCTGAGATTCTTGAAAACCTTGGACTTGATGGAACTATAGTTTATGCTGTCAAGGCTCATTATGATACTCATAGAATAGAAAGAAGAAGGAAGCTGGATAAAGCGTTATATGCTGTTGACCCTCTTTCTGAGCTTATTTTTGAATGTATGGAAAGTACTCCGTCAAAAAGTATTAATGACATAAATGTAAAGGATATTATAGAAAGCTTTTATGATAATACTTTTGCTCAGCAAATTGACAGGTCGAAAATAATGGAATGTGAAAAAATCGGCTTGAGCCTGGATAGGCTTATTGACATTTCAATTAATGCAATAATTAATATTTCGGATGAAATTAAGTTATAGACATTATAAAAATTGGTATAATAAAAACAGGGGCAATTATTGCCCCTGTTTTACTACATATTAAAGATACTTTAGTCGTTATAAATTAATAGTAAAAGGAAGAATTGATTATGGAAGAAAGAAAAGAACGCATTGTAGCTTTTATGAGAGAAGAGGCATATAAACCGCTTCTTTTTGATGAACTCTTAATAGTATTGGATGTTCCAAAGGAAGATATTGAACTGTTTAGAAATGTCCTTCAAGAGCTCGAAGAAGAAGGAAAAATATTTAAAACCCATAGAAACAGGTACGGGGTTCCCGATAGAATGAGCCTTGTTGTAGGAAGACTCCAGGGTAATGAGCGTGGTTACGGCTTTGTAATACCCGATGAAGAGGAAATGGGGGATATATTTATCCCTGCTGACTCTCTTAATGGGGCAATGCATAATGACCGTGTAATAGCGCGAATAAATAAAAAACTCGCCGGTGATAAAAGGGCTGAAGGCGAAATAATACGAATAATAAAAAGGACTACAACTACTGTTGTCGGAACATTCGATTCAAGCAAGTACTTTGGGTTTGTAATACCTGACGATAGAAGGGTTTCCGGAGATATTTTCATTTCGAAGGATGAATTTAATGGTGCACGTCCCGGTCAAAAGGTTGTTGCAGAGATTATAAAATGGCCTGAGCAAAGAAGAAACGCTGAGGGTAGGATAATTGAAATTATAGGTGATAAGAATGAAGCAGGTACTGATATTCTTTCTATAATCAGGGCTTATAATCTTAGTGAAGATTTCCCTGAGGATGTTTATAAAGCTGCCGAAGAGATTAGTGATACTGTTACTGAGGAAATGACCAAGGGAAGGCATGATTTAAGAAACTTGAGAATGGTAACCATTGACGGCGAGGATGCTAAAGACCTTGATGATGCTGTTTCTATTGAAAAGCTATCTGACGGTAATTTCAGACTTGGAGTTCATATAGCTGATGTAAGTAATTATGTTACCGAGAATTCTCCACTGGATAAGGAAGCAGTTAAGAGAGGCACAAGTGTCTACCTTGTTGACAGGGTTATTCCCATGTTGCCCAAAAAGCTTTCAAACGGCATCTGCAGCTTGAACCCAAGGGTGGACAGGCTGGCATTCACTGTTTTTATGGATATAGATAACCAGGGAAAGGTGTATAACCATGAAATTGTCGAAAGTGTTATTAATATAGATGAGAGAATGACATACACCAATGTTTATAAAATCCTTGAGGATAAGGATGCTGAGCTTATTAAAAGGTATGATTACCTTGTTGACAATTTCATAATGATGAAGGAACTTGCCCTTATATTAAAAAACAAGCGTATCTTAAGAGGAGCTATAGATTTTGATTTTGAAGAAGCGAAGATCATTCTTGATGAAAAGGGTAAGCCTATAGATATTAAAAGGTATGAAATAACTATTGCCAATAAAATCATAGAAGAATTCATGCTTATTTGCAATGAGACTGTTGCAGAGCATTTCTTCTGGCTAAACGCGCCTTTCGTTTACAGGACACATGAAGACCCTGATACCGAAAAAATCGAGAATCTAAGCGAATTCATCCATAATTTCGGTTATCATCTTAAAGGTATTAACAAGATACATCCGCGTGCTCTTCAGGAAGTTCTTCAGAAGATTAAAGGAACAAAAGAGGAGAGGATTATTAGTACTGTTATGCTCAGGTCCCTTCAAAAAGCAAGGTACAGCCATAGGAATGAGGGGCATTTTGGGCTTGCTGCCCAGTATTACTGCCATTTTACCTCTCCTATAAGAAGATATCCGGATCTTATTATTCATAGAATAATGAAGGAATATATAAGGGGAAGTATCAACCCGCAAAGGGAGGAACGGTTGCTCGAGGTTCTGCCTGGGATTGCAAAACAGTGTTCAGACCGGGAGATTATTGCAGAAGAAGCCGAACGTGATACCGAAAAGCTTAAGAAAGTAGAGTACATGAAGGAATACGAAGGAGAGATCTTCCATGGAATAATTTCCAGTGTGACCTCCTTTGGAATGTTTGTTGAACTTGACAATACCATTGAGGGCCTGGTAAGAATGAGCAGTATGGAAGATGACTATTATATTTTCAGCGAAAAACAATACTGTCTTATTGGCGAAAGAACCAGGAAAACCTATAGAATAGGTGATAGTGTTACTGTTAAGACAGCACGGGTTGATATCGGAAGCAGGCAGATAGATTTTATCCTTGAAGAAGATGAGCAGGATGGGGAAGAACAGAATCAGTGTGGTCATGAGCAATATGTAAAGCCAAAGCCTGTAAGACATGGTAAAAAAGGCATAGACGCTCGTGTAATAAAAAAGATTTCAACAAAAAGAAAGAAAAAGAGGAGTTAACTAATAAATTTTTCCAGTAGGAGGGGTTAAATGTATATAGTGAGTGCCTGCCTTGCAGGAGTTAATTGCAAATATAGCGGAGGCAATAATCTTGATTCGCATATCAGGGAGCTTGTGTCACAGGGGAAAGCCATACTTATATGCCCCGAACAGCTTGGCGGATGTCCTACTCCACGACCTGCAGCAGAACTCGATGGTGTTACAGGTGCTGATGTTCTTGATGGAAAAGGCAGGGTAAGATATGCAGATGGTAATTATGTAACAGAGGAGTTTATAAAAGGTGCGATTGAAGTGCTCGAAATTGCAAAAACAGTAGGAGTGAAAAAAGCGATTCTTAAGGCCAGAAGTCCATCTTGCGGCTGTGGATGGGTGCATGATGGAAGCTTTTCAGGCAGGCTTGTTGAAGGTAATGGTGTAACTGCTGAGCTTCTTATAAGAAATGGTATTGATGTAATTACTGAAAATGAAATAGAACCCTCCGGTTTATAACTCGAAGGGTTCTTGATTTCTTAGTTATTAAATTATAATGTTTTTGATTTCTTCGCAGAAAGTTTCGCAATCATCGCTGTATACGTCAACTTTAATTGGTTTTGCAAGATCAAGGCTGAATATACCCATTATTGATTTTGCATCAACTACATAACGGCCTGATGTTAAATCAACATCAAAGTCATATTTATTTACAATATTAACGAAATCCTTTACAGCATTGATTGATTTCAGAGAAATATTAAATGATTTCATTACAAACGCCCCCTTAAATATAAATAATTCAATAGAATTTTATTCCTATTCATATATTACCGTGTTTGCATTTTATAGTCAATTACGATATTGTTAAAAAACAAGTCATGAATTATAATTATATAGTCGGTAAGTGGCTTGCGTGTAAGCTTAGAGCCACATATTGTGCATAACTAACAAACTTTTATATAAAAAACTAATTAAAATGCAGAGAAATAAGTTGTTTAAGACTGCCCTTACCGGATATATATATAAGTGGCTATAGGCTGGAAGGGTATATAAATTTTAGAAAAAATGGAGTCGTCGTCCCGTTATGAAAAAAGTTGCTTTCTATACCCTTGGCTGTAAGGTTAATCAATATGATACTGAGGCAATGCTAAGCATTTTTGAAAAAGAAGGCTATGAAGTTGTTGACTTTGATGATTTTGCAGACGTTTACGTGATAAATACTTGTACAGTTACTAACTTAAGTGACAGGAAAAGCAGGCAGGCAATAAGAAAAGCCAAGCATCAGAATGAAGCTTCAACAGTAATTGTTGCTGGCTGCTATGCCCAGACTTCACCTGAAGAGGTGGCCGGAATTCCTGGGGTTAACCTTGTAATAGGAACCAAGGACCGCAATGAAATAATAAGGTTTATTAAAGAAATTGAAGCAGGTAAGAGCCAGATAAATGCTGTGGAAAACATAATGACAGTAAGGGATTTTGAGGAACTCAGGATTGATGAGTATAAAGGCCATACAAGAGCATTTCTGAAAATCCAGGAAGGCTGCAGCCAGTTTTGCACCTACTGCATAATACCTTATGCAAGAGGACCTGTTAGGAGCAGGCTGCCTGAAGATGTCATTAATGAGGTTAAGAGGCTTTCTGATAACGGTTTCAAGGAAGTGGTGCTGACCGGTATCCATATAGCTTCTTACGGAAGGGATCTTAAAAATATAACTCTTCTGGAATTGATTGAACAAATACACGCTGTTGAAGGAATAGAACGTATAAGGCTTGGTTCGCTTGAGCCAAAAACAATAACACCTGAGTTTGTTCAAAAAATAAAGACATTAAATAAGCTATGTCCGCATTTTCATATTTCGCTTCAAAGCGGATGTGATGAAACTTTGAAAAGAATGAACAGAAAATATACAATTGAAGAATATATGAATGTTGTAAAACTTTTGAGGGAAAATATAAATGATGTTGCTTTGACTACAGATGTAATGACAGGTTTCCCCGGAGAAACGGATGAGGAATTTCAAAAGACCTGTGACTTTCTTGAACAAGTTAGGTTTATGAAAATGCATATATTTAAATTTTCACCAAGGAAGGGTACTCCGGCGGCTACATATAAAGAACAGGTCGCACCGGAAAAGAAAGAACAAAGAAGCAGAGTGCTGCTTGATATGTCACAGAGGCTTTCGCTTGAGTTTAATAAGCAGTATCTGGGTAAGACAATGCCTGTACTTTTTGAACAGGAGGCAAAAGGTAAGAAAGGGTATTATGAGGGCTTGACAGCAAATTATATACAGGTTTTATGCAGCGGAGACGAGTCGCTCAAAGGAAAAATTACAGCTGCCCGGTTGGTGGATGCAACTGCTGATGGTATTGTTGGTATTATAGAACAGGCCTGAAGCTGTCATTAAAATTTAATATTTATAAAGGCTTGTCCTTTATTATCATATATTGCATAAATTGTCCTATTATATTACTATAATTATATAGAGCAGATTAATTAGTCCTTTTGGGTTACATTATAAATTATTGATTGTTCCGGTTTGCTCTTTGGGAGTGTGATTGACATGAAAAACAACGAAACTATGATGTTCAGCGTGGAAAAAGAAAAAGTTAATGAAGCGAGGGAAATACTCAACACAGTATATCAATCGTTAAAGGAGAAAGGCTATAATCCAATCAATCAGATTGTTGGATATATTCTTTCGGGTGACCCTACGTATATTACAAGCCATAATAATGCAAGGGCAGTAATAAGGCGTCTGGAACGGGATGAAATACTTGAAGAGGTAATCAGGTTTTATCTTGAAGAGAAATAGTATTTCTTATATTATTTAATATTTCACAAAAATTAGGGGCTTAATAGCCCTTAAATTTTTATTGCACTAAGATAGACATTCTTTGTAACAGGAGTGCATAAGGGTTAAGATGGAATATACATTGCTTGGAAAAACCAGAATAGAGGTTTCAAAGCTTTGCTTCGGGGGTCTGATAATGGGACCTCTGCAGGTAAATCTCTCCCCTAAACGGGGTGCCGAAGTCATTTGTAAAGCATTTGAACTTGGTGTCAATTTTATAGATACAGCAGAAATGTATGAGACATATCCACACATACGCGAAGCCATACATATGAGTGGAATTAAGCCTGTTGTAGCAACCAAATCCTATGCATATTCCAAAGAGGGAGCAAGGGAGAGCCTTGAAAAGGCTAGAAAAGAGCTTGATCTGGATGTAATCGACATATTCCTGTTACATGAGCAGGAAAGTGAACATACTTTAAGAGGCCACCGTGAAGCACTTGAATACTATATTTCACAAAAGGAAAAAGGTGTGATAAGGGCTGTTGGCATTTCTACACACCATATACAAGCTGTTAAAGCTTGTATAGGAATGGATGAAATCGATGTAATTCACCCTATAGTAAACATGTCTGGAATAGGAATATGTGACGGAAGTATTGATGAAATGCTGGCGGCAATAAAGCTGGCTTATGAAGATGGTAAAGGAATTTACGGAATGAAGCCTCTTGGGGGCGGAAACCTGTTAAAATCATATAATGAATGTATGGAATTTGTACTTTCGGTTCCTTACTTGCATTCTATTGCAATGGGGATGCAAACTGAGGAAGAGGTAATAAAAAATGTGAATACCATATGCGGTTTGAACACTCCAGAAGAAATTGAAACTGCACTAAGCTCTATGAATAGAAGGCTGTGCATAAATGATTGGTGTGAAGGCTGTGGCAAATGTATTAAAAGATGCGGGCAAAATGCATTACACCTGAAAGATGGTAAAGCTGCTGTAAATCAGGATAAATGTGTTTTATGCGGATATTGCGGAAGTGTTTGCCCCTGCTTTGCGATAAAAATTAATTAATAGGAGAAATTATGCGCATACTCGGAATTGATTATGGAGACAGCAGAATAGGACTTGCAGTAAGCGATCCTTTTGGATGGACTGCTCAGGGAATCACAACCGTAAATCTAAAAAATGGTTTCAAAGCAGCACTAGAGGAAATATTAAAGGTGATTGAAGAATATAAGGTGGAAAAAATTGTTGTAGGAATGCCCAAAAATATGAACGGAACTATTGGACCCCGGGGTGAAAAGACAGAAGAATTTATAAAGACTCTTGAAGAGAAAACTGGGCTTTCAATAATAAAATGGGATGAAAGATTGACTACTGTTGCAGCTAATAGAACCATGCACGAACTTGGAACAAAAACCTCGAAGAAAAAGGGGCTTGTGGATAAAATTGCTGCTGTTTATATATTACAGGGTTACCTTGATAGTATAAAATAGCTTTCTGAGATATAAAATATTATATAAGTATTTATAACTTATGATGTAAAATATTATTTAGATATTTATATATTGGGAAATTTGAGAAATGTGTGATATAATTAATACTCATAAAAGTAAATAGGAGGGTTTGTAAAAATGACTGAAGATAGAGACGATATTATTGTTCTGGTTGATGAAGATGGAGAAGAAGTAGAATTTGAACTTATAGATACCATCGAGATGAATGACAACGAATACGTTGTTATGCTTCCTCTTGAAGAAAATGAAGAAGCTTCGGAAGATGATGTTGATGAAGTTGTTATTTTCAAGATAGAGCATGGCGAAAGCGGAGAAGATTCTTTTGTCACTATTGAAGACGAAGAAGAACTTAGTGAAGTTTTCGAAGAATTCACAAAAAGGGTTGAAGAAGAATCTGACGAAGATGAAGAATAATTGACTGAAACATAATAAAAACGAAAGGGCTTAATGTGATATGCTCTTTCGTTTTTTGTGTTATATTTATAAGGTTTGCCTTTTCAGTATTTCCTTTTGCTTTTCAAAGACGAATTTAATTATTATATTCTGCCCTCTTTCAGTTATGTTAGTAATGTGAAGCCCGATTTCATATTTCTTATCTCTTGGTGTAATTACCTCTGACATCCTCATGATGCTGCAGATTGTTCTGATGTAAGTGGTTTCATCTGTCCATATTAATACTTCCAATATCAGATCCTTGTCTATCTTTTCTTCAATGACTATGCATAAGCCTGAACCACTCAAGTTTTTCGTAAGGCCCTTTTTAAACTCACTGTCAAGAACGGCCTTTTCTATAGGCTTTCTGATTTCGGAAGCAAGTGAGTCTGGAGTTTCATCCTCTCTGCAAATGCGGTAGTTGACTGGAAGATTACAGTCCAGACGGTAATACTTACGTCTCTGGATCTTTTCGATAGGTCCTTCAGCGTGAGCAATAATACACTGAATATTATCAACAGTTTCTTTTGAATCAAGCTTTATAGGTAAGCTGAGCAGCCCGAATTTATTGTGAAAGAAATACATTCTGGCCTTTGAACCAATAGGTATAAAAAGTACCCGTGACTCATGTATTGGCGCAGCAAGGATAATTTTATCCCTATCCTCGATATCTATAATCTGGCTTATGTATGTTTGCCCTATTTTTTCTCCTAGTCCGTTGATAAGTTCAAGTTCAAGCCTCGTTCCTATCTTAATTTCATTTATATTCATAAGTGAATTCTCCGTGTCAAATTATGCATTTTTCACTCAGATTTTGTTATTAGTAATTATATATTTTTTTAGTTTATTAGTCCACTCCTTATATTAGTTTAGTAGTGTATATTCTTGCCTTACATTAGTTTAATATATTACATTTACATTAAGCTCTTATGTAGTAAAATTATATCATTATATAAACCTATAATACTGAATCCGGACTTATATTTTATTTTTTGAGAAGGTGAATTTATGAAGACAATGAAAAGTACTTTATCAAAGCTGATTGTGTGCGTTATGATTATTTCTTTATTGGCAGGATGCCAGAGTACAGACAGCACAAAGGCTAATACAAGTACACAACCTGCTGTAAGTACAGCAGCAGCTACAAAAGTCAGTCAGAATATTTCTGTGGATGACAAAGTTAAAGAGCTTGTTGGTAAGATGACACTTGATGAAAAAGTTGGACAGCTTATGCAGGCTGGAAGAGATAATGCTACTCCTGACGATGTTAAAAAGTATTTTCTCGGATCTGTATTAAGCGGAGGCGGATCCCATCCTGGACAGGGAACCAAGGATGAATGGCTTAATATGTGCAAGGGATATCAGGATGCGGCTAAGTCTACCAGGCTTGGAATACCTATAATTTATGGAATCGACGCTGTTCATGGGCATAATACAATTAATGGAGCAGTTGTCTTTCCACAAAATATCGGGCTTGGGGCAGCTAATGATCCTGAACTCATGACTGAAATAGGAAGTGTAACAGCACAGGAAATGTTGACAAGCGGTGTAAACTGGAATTTTGCTCCTTGTATTGCAGTTGCACGGGATGAAAGATGGGGAAGAACCTATGAAAGTTACAGCGAAAGTCCTGAGATAGTTGAAAACCTGTCTGTACCTTATATAAAGGCGATGCAGGAGAGATACAAAATCACAGCTTGCTCAAAACACTTCGTTGCAGATGGAGGAACAATTGCAGGTTCAGCAAATACCAAGTATTTTGTTGACCAGGGTAATGCAAAAATCAACGAAGATGAACTGCGTACGATACATCTTGCTGCATATAAGAAGGACATTGAGGCAGGAGTAAAAACCATAATGGTATCCTTCAGCAGTTGGAACGGGCTGAAAATGCATGAAAATAAAAAACTTGTACAGGATGTCCTTAAGGGAGAATTAGCATTTAAAGGCTTTGTGGTTTCAGATTATGAGGCAATTCACCAGCTTAAGGGTTCAAACATTGATGAACAGCTTATTTCAAGTTTTAATGCAGGTGTAGATATGTTTATGGAGCCTCAACACTGGAAACAGTGTATCGATATATTAAAAAAGGCTGTTAATGACGGTAAAGTTACTGCTGAAAGGCTTGATGATGCTGTAAGCAGAATACTAAAGGTAAAAATTGAAATGGGTCTTTTCGAAAATCCTATTGGTGACCAGTCACTGGCAGCAAAAAATTTCGGAGAGGAACAAAACCGTCAGATTGCTCAGAAAGCTGTTAAGGAATCTTTAGTACTGCTTAAGAATAATAAAAATGTTCTTCCATTAAAGAAAAATGCAAAGATTTTTGTTACGGGACCTGCAGCCAATAATGTAGGTATACAGTGCGGCGGCTGGACAAAAAGCTGGCAGGGAGGACTTGATAAAAAATCAGTTAAATGGATGAATGGAACAACAATTCTTGAGGGCTTCCAGAAAATAGCCAAGGATAACGGAGGCACAATTATAACCGATCCAAAACAAGCTAAAAATGCTGATGTAGCTGTTGTAGTAATAGGTGAACAGCCATATGCCGAATATGAAGGTGATGACAGGATCCTTGATCTCTATCATGGAAAGGCACTTGCTGATAATAGGGAGGCAATTGAACAGGCTAAAGCTACAGGCCTTCCGGTAGTAACAATACTTGTGTCTGGAAGACCGAGAATAGTTACTGATGAAATCAACAGCTGGGATGCTTTTGTAGCTGCATGGCTGCCTGGAACAGAAGGCGCTGCGGTTGCAGACGTGCTTTATGGAGACACAGATTTCAGAGGTAAGTTATCCTTTACCTGGCCCAAAAGTTTAGACCAGATACCGATAAATGTAGATAATATGGGCGGAAAAGAGCCGTTGTTCCCATATGGATTTGGATTGAAACTTAAGAATTAAGATAGAAATAAAAAGTGGCTGCATGAACTTGCAGCCACTTTTTTATACTTAGGAAGCTATGGTTCTAAGTCTTTGCTCTTATCTCGCGAGAATACTGTTAATATCATTTTGTACTGATACAATTGTCTTTTCTGTCATACTTTTAACAAGTGCATCAATAGTAAGAGCGTTAGTTATTGATTCTTCAACAGGTATGAGGGGTGATTCGTTTCCTCTTATTACCTGCGTAAAATTATTTAACTGAAGGGCAAATGCATTTGCTTCCTCAATTTGGTATGTATCAGTAAGTATAAAGTCCCATGGTTCCTTCCTATGGGTCTGCGTAATTTTAACTTCCCCAAATATGCCCCAGGCTATAGGTAATCTCAAAATACCGTTGGAACATGTAATCTGCAGTTCCTGACTGAAATTGGCGTCCTTACTGCTTTCAATAATTCCTACAATTCCATTGTCATATTCGATCATTCCAAAAATACGGTTTATAACACCAAACTGCCTGCTTTCATTACCAGAAGCAAAAATTCGCGATGGGGTGCCATTGCTGAAGTGATTACATGCATTTACTAGATAACTCATCCAATCGTAAGTTACCCCGCCGCCGCAATCCTTCCTGAAACGCCAGTCGGGCTCCACTCCCGGTTCGAGTAGTTCCTCGGGTTCATAGTTGCTGAAGGTAGCTCTGATGCTGTCAATTTTCCCTATATCCTTATAAGAAAGTATTTGTTCGATTTTTCTGATGGCCGGATGATGACGGTATTTACAGCCCTCCATAAGAAAAATATTGTTGCGGTTTACCATATTCCAGATTGAAATTGCTTCTGAAGCTGAAAGAACAAGCGCTTTCTCACATAGTATATTTTTAATACCTGCAGATATGCATTTTTCTATCTGTTCATGATGCTGCATGGGCCATGTGCAAAGAATGACGCCATCCAAGTTTTCTGTATTTAACATGTGGTCAAGAGATGTATAATATGAATCACAGTTATACTTATCAGCACAAGCTTTTGCTCTATCTTCTGCTATGTCACAGCAGGATACTATTTTTATACCCTTAACCTGTGAAGCAGCATCCATATGTTCGTGTGAATGATTTCCGCACCCTACGATTCCTAACTTTATCAAGCTATGATTATTCATTTATAACATCCTCCCGGGTTAGCCAAAGTTCCTCAATTCTGTATAAATGCCAGTATTCGTGGAATATGATATGATTAATAATTATCGGTATATTATATTTTATATACTCCCCATGCTGGGCATCTTTATTGAAATCAGCCTCTGACAAGCTTTTGATAAGAGAAATTTGTTTATTCCTCATTTCTCTATAGTATGAGAATGCTTCATCCAATGACTTGAACAGTTCAGTTACGCTCTTTTCATTCTCTGGAAAATACGGTGTTATAACAGGATTTTGTTCATCCCTTATTTTAATGATTCTTTGATATAAAAGCTCTTGAACTGTCAATATATGATAGAAGTGTTTTCTTATTGTCCAGGTTGCGTTTTGGTATTCCTTATCAAAAAATAATTCAGGTATGTTCTTAAAATAAGTTTCGACAATCTCTGGTATATCTCCGAAAGTTCTGAGCAAAAACTCAAGATTCATATTCATTTATTAGCACCCCCCTTTACAATCTTTGTAAGTAAATGTTATTCTGTTTACTTATACATGTCAATAAATTATTGTATTGTATACTTTCAATATCTTATGAAAAATAAAAGGTGAGATGTTTTCTACAACATCGTTCACCTCCGGTATTTAATATTTTTAGTTTAATGGGTTGTGGACTCCCATGCACCCTGTTGCCTCGTTGCTGTATAATCTGAAGATTGCAATAAATTCTGCAGTTCCTTTATATGCCCCTGTGTATTGCTGAAGTCTTGCTGCATAAGAGATTTTAATTCTTCATCTTTTACCAGTGCTGACATTGTTGCAGACTTTGTTGCACAAACATTCTTGAAGGTAAGTAATTCATGAATCTCAAATGTTTCATGCGGTGCTATCTTTTTTCCTATTGACATAAAAATCACCTCCTATTAAATTCAAGGATATTATTTGATTTTTCACTAATTTAATACATGTATACCACTTATATTATTAAGATAAATTTTGAGTATAAATGAAGGAAATATAAATGTATTTGTTGAATTCTGCAGTATATAAATCTGACATAGCTTATGGGGTTAAAATGGTTAAGGATAATAATAAAACAATTAATTATACCGAAGAGTTGTTCACAATAGGTCAAATATCTGAAATATGCAATATCCCTGTGAAAACCTTAAGATATTATGATGACATTGGTCTTTTACCGCCTGAATACGTTGATTCACAGAATAATTACCGCTACTATATTAAAAAACAGATATTATTCTTAAATATAATTAAGCATTTCAAGACTTCAGGTTTTTCTCTCCAAGATATTGGTCTCCTTCTTAAAAGAGAAGATCTTTCAATGCTTGAAAACAAGCTTGTTGAAAGAATGCACCAAGTTCAGAATAAAATTCGTGAACTTCAATATTTAAGAGACAAAATGGAGTTAGATATAAAATACTTAAAAATGGGAAAGGACTTTTCTGAATATCTTGAAAATGAAGGGGAAACGTGGGATAGAAAAGGAATTGAAATAAAACAGATTCCTAAAATTCCGGTGCTTTTTACAAGGTATAATTGTCCAAGTAATCCGGGAGCTTATATTAAAAGATTCAGTGAACTCAATACATTAATGGAAAAGTACAAACTCTTCAGAGTTGGGCCATTGATGGCAATTTTTTATGATCATTATACTAAATTTGATTATAATAATGCAGATATTGAAGTGTGTTTACCTGTTGCAGGAAACCTTGATGATTGCCCCTGTATCAGGGAGTATGGGGGCTTTTTAGGGGTTACACTTCTCCATAAGGGACAGTACTCCAAAATGCCGGAATCATATGGCGCAGCACTGGAATGGATAGAAAAAAAAGGCTATAAATACAAAGTTCCGGTAACTGAGAAATATATAATTGATACTGCGAGCACGACTCTTGAGGATAATTATATAACAGAAATAATAATGCCGGTGGAAAAATTATAAAAAACTTGACCCTCCAGTTACTGGACATCTTATTATTTGATTATGGATTTTAAATAAAGATGATTACAGTATGGAGGTAGTTAAAATGAAAGAACTTATAACAAAAGCGCAGAAGTATGTTTGCTTGAATGGAAGCAGCCTTCAAAAGGCTTGCATGGATTATGTTTCAGGAAGCGGGGATGAACAATGTATTATAAAAGAACTCTCCGGTTACCAGAATGCTGACGGGGGATGGGCAAACGGCCTCGAAATTGAGTATCCTGGTACCGCAAGTTCTCCTTATACAACGGCTGCCGCATTGGGACATATATCCAAATTTGGACTTGGTGATTCAGATATTTTTAGAAATACATTGACATATTTGAAAGATACACAGTGCAGTAATGGTATGTGGGATGATCCGGAAAAAATGCTTGAGTTTCCTCACCCGCCTTATATGGGACCGGGTATCTATCCTGAATACAAAACAGGTATGATATTAAAGTGGCTTTTAAGAATGAATATAAACGATGATATAATAGATCGTGCTCAGAAGTATATGCTGGACAAGTTTGAGGAGGTTGCTCCGAAAAATGATTTCTGGTCTGCAGTGGCATATTCCGGGGCATTTTCACTTCTTCCTCACATTAAGGAATATCCTGAAATTATGCAATGGAGTATGAAAATACTTTTACCTGAGGAATCGCAATTCGGATGGCAGCAGGTAATGGGTATGATAGAAGATGATATTCCGATACCTGATTCAGTTCTTGATTTGTCTATAGACTTAATAAGGCAGAAACAGGAGGAAGATGGAGGATGGCCTCACCCTTTCGGCACATATAACAGGGTATGGTCTGCAATATATATTCTAAGATTTCTTAAAAATAAAGGTTTAGCACTTAAAGGATGATTAATTATGGGAAAAGTAACATTTAAGGAAGATACGGCAAAAAGTGCACTTACACAGTTGAAAAGAAAAATTCCTTACGGATGGGACCTTAATATCTATAGGGGCTGTCAGCATGGCTGCAAGTACTGCTACGCAATGTATTCACATAAGTACCTTGAATCAGATGATTTTTTCAGTGAAATACACATTAAAACGAATATAGTAGACGAACTTGAAAAGGAATTATGCAGCAGTTCATGGAAGCGGGAGATTATCAATATTGGAGGCGTGACAGACAGTTATCAGCCGGCAGAAGCACACTATAAATTAATGCCTGACATATTGAAGCTTTTGATAAAATATAAGACCCCAGCTATTATTTCAACAAAGTCCAAACTGGTAATGAGGGATTATGACCTCATAGATGAGCTTTCCCGTATTACATACATCAATGTTGCTGCTACAATTACCTGCATGGATGAGGCTATACGCTGCAAAATTGAACCGGGTGGGGCAACAAGCCTTGAAAGGTTTGAAATATTAAAGGAATTCAGGAAAACCAATGCAAGTACGGGGCTGCACCTCATGCCTATCATCCCTTATATAACAGACAACGAAGAAAACTTTGATAAAATGTTTGCATTGGCAAGTCAATGCAATGTACATTACGTACTGCCGGGAACAATGTATTTACGAGGATGTACAAAGCCATACTTTTTAAACTTTGTAAAAAATGAATTCCCTGATAAATACGAAAGTCTCATAAAACTATATAAAACAGGCGGTGCAGGGACGGAATATAAGAACAGCCTTTATGAAATGGTAAATAGGCTGCGTAATAAATATGGACTTTCAAGCAGCTATTCAAAGCCCATAAAGGAGAAATTGCGACAAGATTAATTAGAGGAACCGTTTTACTGCTCTTCTTTGCTTTTGCAGTAAAAGTAAATATTGAAAGTAAATATACATAAAAATGGTGACATAATCTTAAGGATATATTATTATGAAATTAATAAAACAGATTTGGGGATTGATATGCTGCGCGATTTGTTCACCAATGCATGTATACTTGTTACAATACTTTTTATAGCAAGCCAACTATTCCAAAATATTAATTTAAACCCTTATTCACCATTAAAGATAAGAGTTTTTCTTGGGTTGTACGGGGGAGTAAGTATATGCTTACTTATTTACTTCAGTATTCATGTTTCACCATTAATAATACTTGATTTCCGCCATATAAGTGAAATACTTGTAGCCTTGTTTGGGGGACCGGTTTCAGCTATAATAGCAGGAATAATCGGGGCAGTCTTTCGTCTGACTTATATGGGGGTTACAGAGACATCAATAATAGTTTCAATAATAATTCTACTCGTTTGTATAGTGTGTGGGCTTATTTCAAAGCTTAAAATAAAGAATACTTTTAAATGGCTTTCTATGCTGATTTCATTTTTACTGATACGCAGTTCGGTATACTTCATTTTACTTGAAAACGGGAAAGATATATTTAAAGCTATTTGGGTAATGTTGGTAAGTACTATTCTTGTTTCTATTGCTGTTTACTATTTTGTACAGTATCTTGTTACAACCCATAACATGTTCATAAAGCTAAAAAAGGAATCTACAAAAGATTTTTTAACAGGGCTGAACAATACACGTCAGTATGATTTTCATATAAATAGTATTAAGCAGCAGCTGGAGATTGAGCAAATCAAGGTGTCAATGCTTATACTGGATATAGATCATTTTAAGAATGTTAATGATACCTATGGCCACGTTGCAGGTGATGAGGTATTGAAACAGCTGGGCTTATTACTGGTTAAGGAATCAAGAAATTCAGATGTGGCTTTCAGAATAGGTGGGGAAGAGTTTTCAATAATAATGAAAAATCTATCTGTTGATGAAACTGTACAAATAGCAGAAAGAATTAGGAAGCAGGTTCAGATTAATACTTTTAAGCTGCCTGGCGGTAAAAACCTTAAAATTACAATATCTATTGGCGTGGCTGTTTATCCTGATACCTCGGACGATTTAAGGTCGTTAAAGGAAGCCGCAGATATGAAGCTTTATGAAGCTAAACGATCAGGCAGGAACAAGGTTTGTATATAGAAATAAGCATAATATAAGGGCTTGATTCGAGATCAAGCCCTTATGTATTTTGCCCTATATTTTAAACTTTGCCACTGTTTTGGAAAGCTTTTCTGAGCTTTTTTCCATTTCTTTCATAATCTGAGTCACGTGGGATGCATTTGCAACCACATTCATAGCCTTTTCGGCAATGTTTTGTGTTCCTTCTGCGTTTTCATTGTTTGATATGGTAACCTCGTTTATAGCTTTGGTCATTGCTTGTATTGATGCCAATAGCTGCTGCGCTGTTGCACTAAAATCGGTTACAAGATCCTGTATCGAAGCAGCGTCCTTGTGATACTGATCACCTGTATCAACCATTTCTTTATAGTCTTCAATTACAGTTGAATCTATAAAACTTAAGGCCTTTTCAGAGCTTCTTGTAAGACTTTCAACGGATGAAACAACAAGCTTTGTTACATTCTGTATTTCGGTAACAGTATTTTTGGAGCTTTCAGCAAGATGACGTATTTCTTCGGCAACTACTGCAAAGCCTTTTCCGGCTTCACCCGCTCTTGCAGCTTCTATAGCTGCATTCAGGGATAAAAGGTTGGTCTGAGAAGCAATTTGAAGTATTGATTCAGTTAATACATTTATTTTTTCTACTTCTTTAGACTGTTCAATTGAACTTCTTAATTCGGAATCTATTGATCTATGTATATCATTTGCTGCTATTTGGGATGCTATTGCATTTTCTCTCAGAGCTTGCGCCCGTACACTGATTTCTCCAGCAAGATGTGAACCAGTTTCAGCCTTAACTGCTATTGATTCTACAGCAGTTTCTATTTCTGTGGAAGTTGCATTCATTTCTTGTGCGGAAGCAGCTGTCTGTTCCATTCCTGCAGACATTTCCTCAGTAGTTGCGGATACATCCTCCATTTTTGACACCAGTTCATCCATGTTGCGGGATGATTCAACTGCATGCTCCTTTACAGTTACAGCTTCAAGTATTACATCATTAAGAGTATTTCTTATGGATTTACTCATTTTATCAACTGATTTACCCAGTAAACCAATTTCGTCCTTGCGTCTAAGGAACTTCTCTGGTACCTCCATTGTAAAATCTGCATTTGCAAGAACATTCAGGTGTTCTGCTGCAACCTTCATCGGTTTTGATATGTATACAGAAATAAAATATGATATAAGTACTACTATAACTGCAACAACAAATATTAAGACAGCCGTACGGGTTTGAGAACTGTTTGCCTCTGCATATACTTCACTATACGGGGCTTTGACTATGACCTTCCAACCTGTCGAAGAGACTGTATAATAGGCAGAAATAAATTTTGTACCATCATCTTCGTTAAAGGTAATAAAACCGCTTTGATTTACAAGTACTTCATTTGTAAATTTATTATATTTATCAGTGTTTTTGGAGAATTCCTTATAACTTTTACCCAACCTTTCACTTTCAGGGTGATAGACATAATCTCCCTTGCTGCTTAAAAGAAATGCAAAACCACTTTTTCCAACTTTAACATCTCCAAGATATGACTTTATTTTTTCCACGTTGACTGTATTAACTAATGCACCTTTAAAATTATTTGAGTCATCAAGTATTGGTAAAATAACTGATATTATTCTGTTCCCGGTTACTTTGCTTACTAAAATATCGCTAATTGCCTCTTTTCTTGTTTCTTTTGCTTTCTTAAAATAGTCTCTGTCATAAATGTTTAGCTTTTGATTGTTTTCATCGATGGCATTACCACTTGCATCAGAAACAATAGAGGTTTCTATTTCCAGATCACTTTCGTTAATTATTTTTAACAAGGGGATAATTTCAGTCATATTCTGTGTTTTGAATTCGGGGTGTGTCTTAAGGATTTCCTTTAGTTGAGAAACTTTACTGTTGACCCATGAATCAATTTCATCACCGTTTGAATTAGCAAGTTGGATTTCATTTGTTTTGATATTTTCGGTTACGGCATTGGTAAACTGGTTTAATTGTATGAATGACAGTGCCAGGAGTGGAATTAGGGCTATTGCCAATAGTACAGAAATTAATTTGAATTTTAGAGAATTATAGAACTTCATTAGCATTACCTCCTACATTAAATTTTATATATCTGGAATCTGTAGTACTTAGCCTTAAGCAAATAGTAAGTAAACCGGAAAGGTTATGCCTTAATAGTGCATTAACAACGAGTTATACAGATTGATTATTATTTACCACGCTTTGTATTATTGAATCATTTATTTTTTAATATTGTTATATTACAAGGAATGGATATATAAATGATAGAAATGTATACAATTATTATTTATATTCATTCGTATAATCTGTTTAAAGTTACATGCTTGTTGTTTCTCACCAATAACTGAATTTAATTATTCTGTAATCAAACATAATTTCCAGGGATAAAACGTAACATTGTAATAATATTTGAATTGAATTTGTGTGGTCGGGTATGAAAACAATAAGATTAAGATGGGAAATGCTTGTCAGTGGTTTTGTTCTTATTTCTCTTGCGGTTTCGGCAGTTTACGTAACAGTTATGTTTATTGTTTCGCCATCCAAATCGCCAACTTTTGCCGCAAGAAATAAAAGCGACTATATATTAATGCTTGTTCAATGTATTATGGGAATAATAGCAATGCTTCTTCCAAGGCTGTTCCAATATAAAATAAATATAATAATACCGTCGGGTATGTTAATATTATTTGCTCTTTTCCTTTATGGCGGCATATATCTTGGAGAAGTAAGGAGCTTCTTTTATACAATTCCATATTGGGATAATATTCTTCATTTTTTCAGTGGGGGCATGCTGAGTATCCTTGGTTTTTCCTTTGTTGTTCTGCTTAATAAAACCGATAGAATACCTGTCAATCTAAGTGCCGAATTTGTTTATGTCTTTACCTTTTGCTTTGCAGTAGCACTGGGTGTATTATGGGAAGTTTATGAATTCTCTCTTGACGGTTTGCTTGGACTGAACATGCAAAAATTCGCTCTTGAAAGCGGAGTAAAGCTTTCAGGGCGTGCAGCATTGTCAGATACGATGCTGGATCTGATAATAGACTGCATAAGTGCGTTCGCTATATCAACCATTGGTTATATATCTCTTAAACGGCAAAAAAGATGGATGGATAAACTTTTATTAAAAAAGCGTAAAAATAAACATTATTAAAATTAAAAGCTTATTGTATTGATCCATAACGGATTATATCAGTACTAACACTGAAATTGGCTGTTATATTAGGGTAAATTTTTTTCCAGCCAGCAAGTTCACCAATCGACTTCCAGTAAGAATTATGGTATGCTCTTAATTTATCACCTATGCCCATTGGATCACAGTTTGCCGCCTGAAGCTTTTTAAAGACTTCATTCAAGGAATTTTTTATTTGACTGGCAAGAGCTTCTTCGATTTTTGTTTTATATTTCGTATCAGCCAATTGACCCCAGGTATATTCTTCCATCGTTGCATCGATTTTTATATTAAAATCCAAGATTGGTATGCCATTAGTGAAATTCAATTTTAATTTGGTTTTTATTTTACTTATAAAAACAATAGCTTTCTTCTTTATAGTTTTGATGTCTTCTGGCAGATCAAAAGGAATTTCCGACATTTTGGATTCGCCCATTGCCATAAAAAGGTATGCTGTTTCCAGAGTATCCAGCTGACCTGACATTTTATCATTGCTTATCAAGGCTGTACCTATAACTTTTACATCATTCGGTTCAAGCTTTATCATAGGTAATATAGGTGACAAGCCGGGGATTACGTTTTCAATGCTATATTTGATTATATTCATTTTCGGACAGTATCCTGCTTTAGAGTTGCGTTCAAGAAGCTCATTAAGATATTGTCCAAGTATGGGTTTACCTTTCATGTTAACTCCTTTTGTTATAAGTTCATTTGCTGTACCATCCACAACCGCAATCCAGGATTGAACTGTGGATTGGGTATCTCTTTCATATAGTTCCAGGTATTCAGAAATCCCCTTTTCTCTGGCAAGCCCACTTCCAAACAGTACATTTTGTATTTTACCGCCTTCAAGCTGTTTGGGAGAGGATAACCTCAGGTTTTCCCGCTCTTGTCTGATAAGATTTGTTTCGGATGAAAAGACCTCGGATTTTTGTCCATCGCCTCCGCCTATACTACTGCTCCCACTACCCATTCCTCCGCTGCTGATTCCGGATATAATGGGGATAGATACTGTAAAAAGAATTTTATCATCAGTTCCCTTATCTATTCCGGCATTCAGGATGAAACCGATTTTTTCATAAATGTTCTGATCCCAACAGCCTGTCAACGATATCACAATAAGCAATAATGCAGTTAATTTAAGAAGTTTTTTCAACTGCTTTGCCCCCCTTTTTTTTGGTTATAATAGAGATAAGCAATAACACGATTGGAATAAATATTCCAATAACCATTGCAATATAGCTTGAAATATTAAACAACATTGTTTGTACGTTTGTGTCGCCAATAAAAAAAGCGGTTGATAATTTTATTACTGTTATAATAAGTAAAGATAAATATTTGTTTTTTATTCTGAAAATTTGTTTTAAAGAATTAGTACTGATGAAGCAATAAGAATTAAGTACAAGAAGCATTCCTGATATCCATACTGCAAAATAATAAAGGTCCACTCTCTCAAAAACCGGCAGCCTGATCATTCTTGCCAGGCCGCTTATGGTTGATACTCTCTTTACCAGAAGATTTTCACCAAAGACAGCTATGGCTACTATAACTATGATTGTAAAAATTAAAGTCGTTGAAATAGTTGCAGCAGATACATATTTGCGCAAGTTTTTTTTATTTGTTATATATGGGAAAATGAGAAGTAAGACTTCAAATCCTGAAAAAGCTATTGCTGTTGCAGGAACGCCGCTTAAAATTGCCATAAGTCCATGACCTTCCAACGGCAAAAGCTGTGTAAACCTGAAATTTTGAAGGTTAAGCGGGATAAGACTTAATATTATTGGAATAAACAGAAATAGCAGGAAGTTAAACCTGCAAATTGCCTTTAATCCTTTTGCTGTAATATATACAGAGGGGATTACTAAATATATTGCCAGAACCCATAAGGGAGTTGACTTAAAAAACCATGTGCCTACAATACTAACAAATAATAAAAATTGTGATGCAGTAATAAATATAAAAGATAATACAATTATTAGGTTTAAAAAAAACCCTATATGCTTGCCGAATATTGTAGTATTTATTGTAAGAATTGAGCTCCCGTTAAATCTGTTGCACAATGAGATAATCATCAAACACCCGAAAAAGACAGGAACTCCTCCGATCAATACTGAAATCCAGCCGCTATGGCCAGCATATCTGGTTACTGTAGATGGAAGCAGAAGTATTCCGATACCTGTCTGGGCTGCAACAATAAATAGTGAAGCCTGTCTTGAGGTTATTGAATTTAATTTATTTGGTTCCATTGCTGTTTCCCCTTCCTCTGGTCTTATCCAGGGGTTTTGCAATATCTGGGCGTTCTTTCTGCATTTTTAGTGGCAGTCTTACAAATACATCCTTGAGATCTTTGATTCTTAAGGGTGCAATTGGTTGGAAATATGGCTGCCCTACTGATTCAAGGCTTACAAGATGTGCCAGAACAAAGAGGATAAAAACAATAAGGCCGATTATTCCGAATATTGCAGCATTTATCATTGCAATAAATCTTCCAAGCCTGAATAATAGTGCCATGTCGTATTGCGGCACAACAAATGTAGCAATAGCAGTAATGCCAACAATTATTACCATGATATTGCTTACAATTCCGGCCTGTATAGCGGTTTGACCGATTACAAGTCCTCCAACTATGCCTACTGTAGGTCCCAGACTTGAAGGAAGTCTAATACTTGCTTCTCTCAGCAGTTCAAATGCTATTTCCATAATCAGGGCTTCAATAATTGGTGGAAAAGGAACTCTGGAACGTGATTCGGCAAGCGGAACAAGAAGATTTAAAGGGACTGCCTGGTAATGGTAAGTAAGTATTGCAATGTATAGAGCAGGAAGGTTAATTGCCATAAATGCTCCAAAAAATCTTAGAAGTCTTAAAAATGATCCAAAATAAGAATTTACATTATAATCATCTGAAACCTGAAAGAATTGAAAAAAGTTAACAGGTGCAATTAGTGCCACTGGTGTCATGTCTATAAGGAGAACAATTCTGCCTTCCATAAGATTGGCAACAGCCTTATCAGGTCTTTCAGTAGCCTGGTAATGGGGGAATGGGGAATATGGGTTGTCTGCAGTTAACTGATCAATATATCCGGCCCCGTTTATATTATCTATTTCAATGCTCATAATTCTGTCTTCTATTATTTTTACTATTTCAGGGTTAGCTATATCTTCAACGTAAATCATGGCTACCGGACTCTTGGATCTTTTCCCAATACTCATCATTTTCACTTTCAGCTTGGTAGACTTGAATTTTCCCCTTATTAAAGTAATATTTGTAAAGGTAGACTCTACAAAGCCTTCATGCTGACCTTTTATAACACGTTCTACTTCAGGCTCTTCTATGGATCTTAGGGGCATTTTCATTAGGGGAAAGCACATGGCAAAATTTATTCCATCTATAAGTACTACGGTGTAAGCACTTAGTGTATTGTCGACAACTTCCTCCATTGTAAAAACCCTTTTATTCATGACTACAGGAAAAATATTGTTATCTTCCTTAAGCTGGCCCATTTCAGTTTCTTTAAGTTGTATAAGCTTTGATACTACATCGCGCTGTACAATGTTTGTATCTACAAGCCCATCTATAAATATAATGCATGCAGCTTTACCGCTTTGTGTTTTAAGCCTGTTTATTATAATATCCGAGCAGTCTCTGAATAAATCATCAAGAATCTTCAGGTTTTCCTGCAGAGAAGTGTTGATTTCTATATTATCTTCTGGATTTTCATTCTTTTGAGCCTGCTCTTTTTTTGTCATCTATTTACACGCTCCAAATTCAGATTCTAATACATTATCTGCATTTTCAATAAAAAATATAAAGAAGAGGAACATAGACGGGCAGGATATTTTTCTCCATCTTACATAAGTCTAGTGCAATTGGTAAAAATATATCCGATTAAATAATATTGGAGGTACATTAACATGAAAAATACTTTAACACTGCATGAAACAATGGAAATTCATGAATTGTTGAATTTTAAAACCATATGTATGACTACATCAAAAATGATTCAGGGAGTAGTATTTGATCAGGATTTAAAGGCACTTCTTGAAAAGGATGTACAGCAATCAATGCAGGCAGTTAGTACATTGCAGGACCTATTGACTAAAACTCAGCCACAATAAGGAGGTAAACACCCATGGATTTTAGAAAAAAGCCTATAAATTCAATAAAAAAACCAATGAATAATGACTATCTTGAAATTGAGAATTCAAATGGAATGCCAGGTATGGTGGATTCAACAATAGCTCTAAGCTTTTTGATTAATGTAAAAAGCGGAATTCGAAATTGTGCTATAGCCTTAAATGAAATAGCAGATACCGAAGCAAGGGCGCAAATCCGTAATATACTGGATGCCCAGATAGACCTGCATTCGGAGATTTCAAATTTAATGATGAGCAAGGGCTGGTTCCATCCTTACCACGTTGATGAGCAGTTCAAGCTGGATGAAATATCATCCAAAACAGCACTCCAAATTGCAAATCTTGACTTATTCCCAGGCAACACCAGCAGGCTTGGCACCTTCGCAACTCCAAATTATTAAAAGTCCGAAATTTTTACAGGAGGTATTAATAAGAATGAAAGCTGTGACATTCCAAGGAATTAAAAATGTTCAGGTAAAAGAGGTTGAAGACCCAACGATACACAAGCCGGATGATATTGTTGTAAGGATTACAACAACAGCTATTTGCGGTTCAGACCTGCACCTGATTCATGATATGATCCCCAACCTTCCTAAAAACTATATAATTGGACATGAACCAATGGGTGTGGTAGAGGAGGTTGGGCCTGAAGTGAAAAAACTTAAAAAGGGAGACCGTGTTATAATCCCTTTCAATGTAAGTTGCGGAGAGTGCTTTTACTGTAAACACGACCTTACCAGCCAATGTGACAACTCAAATCCTCATGGTCAGAGCGGTGCTTATTTCGGATATTCTGAAACTGCAGGCGGGTATCCTGGTGGTCAGGCAGAGTATATGCGTGTGCCTTATGGAAACTTTACACCTTTTAAAATCCCGGAAGGCAGCGAAGTCGAAGATGAAAAAATGGTTTTACTTGCAGACGTTATGCCTACAGCCTTTTGGAGTGTTGAAAATGCGGGCGTTAAAAATGGAGATACAGTAATAGTACTTGGATGCGGACCTGTTGGGCTGCTTGCACAAAAGTTCTGCTGGATGCTGGGTGCAAAAAGGGTAATTGCGGTTGACTATATCGATTACCGTCTGGAGCACGCTAAACATTACAATAATGTAGAAACAGTTAATTTTGAAGAGTATGAGAACGTAGGTGAATACCTTAAGGAAATAACCCGTGGCGGGGCTGATATCGTAATAGACTGTGTGGGAATGGATGGCAAAATGACGCCAATGGAATTCCTTGCTTCAGGACTTAAGCTACAGGGTGGTGCACTGGGCAGCTTTGTAATGGCAAGCCAGGCTGTCAGAAAGGGTGGTATGATACAGGTTACAGGTATTTATGGCTCAAGATATAACGGTTTCCCCTTGGGAGACCTCTTGAACCGGAACATTAACCTAAGACTAGGGCAGGCACCCGTTATCCCTTATATGCCAAGGCTTTACCAGATGCTTGCTGATAAAAAATTCGATCCAAGCGATATAATTACCCATAAACTTCCTCTGGAGGATGCAAAGCATGGGTATGAGATTTTTGATACTAAAACTGATGATTGTATAAAAGTTGTGCTTCAACCGGGATTACATTAGTATTTACGAGAGGAGGATTTGAATATGGCTAATTTGTTACAGAACCTTGCCGGTATGGCAGATATGACTGAACAGGTCATTGCAACCGACTTTTTAATTTCTGCAAAGTCAGGTGTAATTAATTATGCAATGGCTATCTCTGAGACTGCCACCCCTGAGGTAAGGGAAGTACTCCGAAGGCATCTGGATGTAGCTATTGGTACACATGAAAGAATAGCAAAGTATATGATTAAAAAGGGATATTATATTCCTGAAGATATGGATAAGCAGATAAGTGTGGACATGAAAGCTGCGGATACTGTTTTGAACATACAACAGTAAAGTGCATAAATGGGTACGGGTACAATGGACCGTACCTTTTGTTCTTTCGCATGATAGGATTAAATTATCCTTGGTTTTCTCAACCTAACATTAGTATACTACTCATATCTTCTATTGAAAATTCATATAAATGGTGGTAAAATAACATTTCGCAGGTTAATATTATATTGTAACGGGGTGTGGCTCAGTTTGGTAGAGCGCTTGGTTCGGGACCAAGAAGCCGGAGGTTCAAATCCTCTCACTCCGACCAAAGAAATTGACTTCGGGTTTATCTCGGAGTCAATTTCTTTTTATGTTAAAGAGAGGATTTGAACCTGAGAAGGCACGAGGCGAAAGGAAAATGCAGAGCGTTTTCTAGCCGAGTGTGCCGTCAGGCAGTAGTATGCGAGGGGAGCGAAGCAGACGGTCAATCCTCTCACTCCGACCAGCAAAACTTCGGGATTATCCCGGAGTTTTAATTTTTATGGAGAGAGGATTTGAATTACTGGACCATCTTTTCTTATTTTGTTCTATTCACATAATCTCTCAATCCAATTGACAGTAATATTGTTAAATAATACAATTTATTTATTACAATTCAATAATTGTATTATACATATTACGTGTATTAACCTAATGGTAAATGCTTATACGAATTATGTTTATTCAAGAGTTCTATAAATTAGCGAATTGAAATGTGCCCATCCGTGGACGCATAATTATAAAAAAAGGTGATAAAATGGATATTCCAACTTATAAACCAAGAAGTAATATTCGAAAAATTCCGTATTTTATAGTTATTGCAGTACTTTCAATTTTGTTTTATTTTACTCTTTTTAAAGATGATATTTTAATTGCTATCATATTTGGTGCTTGTATAGTTGTTATTTACAGGTACATAATACGGTATACTATTATAATAAATGGTGTAAAAGGTATAAAATTTTTGAAGAAAGGTGATTTTGATAAAGCAATTATTTGCTTTGAGAAGTCCAATTCATTTTTTTTAGCACATAAAATACTCGATAAATATGGATATATTGTTTTTTTAAATTCTTCAAAGTATACATACAGAGAACCAATATTAATAAACCTAGCTTTCTTATATGCTCAAAAAGGTGATATAAACAAAGCTAAAGAGTATTATGAAGAATGCTTAAAAATAAACCCTCAAAATGAAATTGCAATAAGTTCACTGAATTTTATAAATTATAAAGAAAAATAATCTTTAATGCTATATAATCTAGCCCCTATTAAAATCCATAATATTTACTTACTATTTGTTTTTATTTGAAAATAGTAGGGGGTAGCATGAACCTTTCACACATTGTTGACGGTCAATTAGTTCTTATCCGTCGGCAGGAAGAAGTTTAGAACGGAGAAATTGCACTTATACTTGTTAATGGGGATGATGCTACAGTTAAGAAGTTTTACAGGTCTGGGGACGTTGTTACATTAATGCCGAACAGTTTTAATTCAGATTATCAACCTATAGTTGTTGACTTAAAGAATACTGATTTTAAGGTTATAGGGAAAGTAGTCGGTTCTTTTATTAGTATGAGATAATTTTTTTATCTATGGCTGTAAATATTCAACATTAAAGGGGTTAGATGATAATGTATATATATTTATTTATTGCTATTCCTATATTGGGTTTTATTTACGGTTGCTTTGAACCACTTATACTTGGGAAGCTTGGGGAAAGAAAAGTCAGAAAAATACTTGAATCTATTAAACCCGAAGGTTATAGAATTATTAATGATTTGATGATTAAAACATCAAAGGGGACAAGCCAAATAGATCATATTGCTATAAGCCAATATGGAATATTTGTTATTGAGACTAAAAATTATAAAGGGTGGATTTTTGGCAACGAAAAATCTGATAATTGGACACAAGTTATTTATAAAAGTAAACGTAAATTTCATAACCCCGTAAGGCAGAATTGGGGACATATACAAGCTTTAAAAGAGGTTTTAAATAATGATAATATTCCTTATTATTCCATAGTCGTATTTTCTAATAGAGCAGAATTAAAAGATGTTAAATCTAATTCTGATGTTATATATGTCCATCAACTCAAAGAGGCTATTAAAAATCTTAGTATTGTTGAAAAATTAAGCAATTTGGAAATAGAACAAATTGAAGTTTTTCTAAAAAGTTTGTCCATTGAAAACAAACAGCAAAGGAAAGACCATATCAAAAATATAAATCAAAATATTAAAAATAAAAATTCCGATGCCAATTCATTAATCTGCCCAACCTGTGGGGCTAACCTTGTTAAACGTAACGGTCAATATGGTGAATTCTATGGTTGTTCCAATTTTCCAAAGTGTAGATATAAGAAAAATCACTCATTCTAATCATTTTAAAAGGTTTTTACGTATGATATTTTAATAATAGAGGAGTATGAAAATGTTAAACTTTTTTCAAGAATATGGCGCTGCAATACAAGCAATAAGTTCGATTATACTATTAATTGTAACAATAATGTATGTTAAGGCAACATATCGAATGATACATTCCTCTCAAGAATCACATATTAGACCAGTTCAATTTAAATATGAAAACGGACAGAATATATTATTCATTAAAAACTTTGGACCAGGTATTGCAATTAACGTTCAAGTTTTTGCAGAACCTTCTGAGGTACTTGATAATGATGAGAGTACTCAATTAATATATTTAAATGAGGCATTAAATATACTTTATAATGTTTTTAGAGATAATTTTGTTAAAGCTAAAGCAAATAGTTTTGAAATAGTACCAAATGATTGTACAGAATTTATATTTAAACATAAAATAAATACTAATAGCCCTGTTTTATTGTCATGGGAAACGGTAACAGGTGAAAAAAAACATAAATTAATTAGGTTAAAGATAGATAATGATGGAAAAATTAATATATTAAAAGTTAATAAATATGGTATCAGAAAATCTAAAAATTTATTGCTTAAGCTTATTTTTTTTCTAATTAATATTCTAGATAAAGGTACTTTTGGACAAGATATTAGTTTTGAAGATTACATAAAAAATAAAGAAAAAAAGAAACATAAGAAACAGAACAAACAAAAATAAAAAATATTTACATTTGACACCTTTTATGTAATAATATGTTTAAAGATATTTGTTTATTGTTTACCTAAAAAAACTGAGCGCGCTTATTAGTACTCAGTTTTTTCCATTTTTTTTAGATTTACATATTAAATTTGTTAAATTACTACTTTTTTTATTATATAATGTTTTGTAGTTGTATTTTTATTATTAATTAAATTGGAGAATTTTTATGAATTTTTCAAAAAAAATAGGTGATTTTGATAGAAATAGAATAGGATTCACGATAGCTTTAATTGCAACGGATTTTGCACTTTACCCTATATTAAAAGATTTTAAATCAGTATTGCCGAAAAATTTTTTTCAACCAAGTTTTATTAGTTTTAAAGAATTTTTTTGGATATTTAATATTCTTCTTGGTTTATCAATATATCTATATGCAATTTCTTACTTTGGATATAATTCTTTTTTAAAAAGAACAAAGATTGTTGGAGATTGGTTATATAAAATAACAATATTAACCCCAATATTATATTTTATATATTATATTCTATGTTTTCTAATTAATTATGATAATACTCATACATTAAATTTCATGCCAGGTAGTAATTTTGCTACTACAGACTTTTTCTATAATACAATCACTATAGTTTTTCTTTTAATTATGGCATTTGTTACAGGTGTAATTTTTACTGATATTGCAGATGAATTTAATAAAAGACAACGTAATCATAGAAAACTATAAATTTTTATCATTATTTTCAATCCAAGGGGGTAGTATTTTGTTTAAAGATTTAAGTAATATTTTTACTTTTATTATAACTCCTTTAATAGCAATCTCCACTGCTATAATGGGATGGTATTTTGCTTTTAAATTAAATAATAAGCAAATTATCTTTAACAGGAAATTAAAAAAATCTGATTTACAGTTTGAAACTGCAAAGATGGTACTGGAACATTCTTGTAATGCTTTATCTTCTATTAGAAGTTATTATTCAACTTTTTCAGTTGATATTAATTATATATACAAATACACTACTTTATACGAGTATTCGTTAAAAGAAATAGTATTTGATAAAATTAATGAAATTATTAATATTGGCACTAAAAATTATAGTACTATCTTCGATAACATTAGATCGCTTTATAATGTTTTCTATTCACGAAATATTGTATTATTAGAAGAAGTTTTATTGTTTAAAAGTATTACAATCATTAAACCTTTTAAAAACGTTTACAATATGTTTAATGATTGTAATATTAAACTAACTGATAATTTAAAGGTACCAGACCAAACCGTTGATAATAACATTAAAGAACTTAATAATTTAATTTCCTATTTTAATGGTGAAATTCTTCCTTCAATTAATAAACTTATATATGCTCTTTTAAAACTTCAAATTAATATACAAAATGATTTTTTGAGTGATATATTGGATGGAGTCAAAATCCCAGAAATCTTTGACGATAAATATACTAATCTTCAAGATATTAAATTAATCAATAAGTAATATCAATGTACCAAAAATGTACCCATTAAATTAATAACTAATCATAAAATTTAATTTTTCTTAAATAATATTAACCTTTGATATCCTAAATCAACAAGGTTTTAAATTATATTAATTTATTTCAATAATGTATTCCCATACTTCGGGACCAAGAAGCAGACGGTCAATCCTCTCACTCCGACCAGCAAAACTTCGGGATTATCCCGGAGTTTTAATTTTTTGCCTGCGCTGTAGTTCCCGCCGACCACGTTGATTGTCCCGCTTTCAATGGTTACATCTCTGCCTTTGATACGACGTCAATGCTGCTGGTGTTTTTACGACTTTTAGTATTATACACTTCCAGCTTGCCGTTCAGCCATTTTACCATTCAGGCAGAAATCCACTACCGTTCAGGAAAAAGTCGGTTTTTGTCGATTTTTTTTGCTATGCTAAAGAGTATGGAAAAACAAAGTTACCATAGGAGGAAAAATTACATGAGAAAGAGACTACTTAGTATGGCAATGGCACTGTGCATGGTGTTTAGCCTGCTACCCACTGTGGCGACGGCAGCCTCTAACATTATCACTGGGCAAGGATATGAGTATAATACAAATACAAAGACCCTGACCGTCAAGGAAACTGGCGGGGCTCAGAGATTCGGAGGCGATTATTACCTATCTCACAGGGATGAGTGCATAAAAGCAGTAATCCAATCAGGTGTAACTGCGCTTGGTTATTGTGAATTTCATATGTTTGCAGCCTTAACCACGGTTGAATTTTCATCAACCATAACAAAGGTGAGCGAAGGCGCCTTTAATCAGTGCACCAGTTTGACCGAAATTACTATCCCCGAAACCGTGACCGAAATTGGTAATTCTCCTTTTTGGGGCTGTACCGCACTGAAAAAGATAACGCTCCCAAGCAGCCTGACCTCCATCACGGAAGCTATGTTTGAGGGCTGCACCAGCCTCGAGACCATCACATTCAATAATATAAATAATGTGAAATCCATCGGTAATAGCGCCTTCAAGGGCTGCATCAACCTAAAATCCTTCACAATTCCCGCTAATGTGACCTCCATCGGTGATGACGCCTTTTATGGCTGCAGCAGTCTTGGCTCCATCACAATCCCAAGCAAAGTGAACACTATCGGTTCCTGGGCATTTTATAAATGCACCAGCCTTACGTCTGCCATTTTCCAGAACAGCATGACAGATCTACCGCAATCTATATTTCAAAACTGTGGCAATCTAAGCTCGGTAACCCTTCCAAGCAATCTGAAGACCATCGGCATAGATGCCTTTAGATCCTGTACTAGCCTGAGTTCCATCAATATCCCTAGTACTGTGACCTTAATTGATTCAAGGGCTTTTCAAGAGTGTTCAAAGTTGTCTGCCGTTAACTTTACAAGTCCAAGCGATTTGAACGTAATAAATGACTACAGTTTTGACGGCTGTAGCAGTCTTAAATTCATCATAATCCCAAGCAAGGTGACGAGGCTCGGCTACAATGCATTTTCTGGTTGCACAAATATTACCGCAGTTCTTGAACCACTAATAGCTCCTACATTAGACGGAAGCGGCATTGTATTTACTAATGCTGCTGGACATAAACTATATTTACCTAAAACCGGCACGGGCTACGATGCCTGGGGTTGGTTTAGTTCCAACGGTCAAAAAATAATGGGTAATGTTGGCCTAACCAACCTGACACTGAGCAGCGGTGAACTTTCCCCGGCGTTTTCTTTTAATCAGTATAACTATACCGCAACGGTTCCCACCGGGACCAGCAGCATCACTATCACCCCCACTTCTCTCAGAGGCGAGACTATCACGGTAAATGGTGCCCCTGTCGTCAGTGGTCAACCCTCCAATGCAATCTCCTTGACAGGGGATACTACCACGGTCACCATTCAGGCTACATATGATACCACCGTCGAAACCTACACCATCGCTGTAACAAAGGCTCCCGCACCTGTGGATATTTTCACACTTAGCGGCAAAGTGACCGCACCCGTCAAAAACATAACACCCTCTACCACCTCGATCGATACGTCTCAGTACACCGGCACGGTGAGCTGGAAAGATGCTTCCGGAGCCGATGTAGGCAGCAAGTTCCTCGGCGGCACAGCTTACACCGCCACCGTTACCCTAACGCCAAAGAAGGGCTACACGTTCAAAGGTGTTTTAGCCAATACATTTACCTATACGAATGCTACCGTTATCCACGCAGCCGGCGGAGACGGAGATTTGGTTGTGAGCATCAAATTTCCCGCTACCGCAGCACGTACGCTGAGCTCCATTGCTATTACCGCGCAACCCAAGACAAGCTATAAATATGGTGAGACTTTTAGCGCATCGGGTATGATAGTTAAGGCGACTTACGACGATGGCACAACAGACAACAATTTCACAAACTACACCATAGACAAAATGGGAACTTTGACCCCGAGTGACACCAAGGTTACCCTAACAGCGGCAGGTACATCAATTACAGCAACGCAGCCCATCATCGTTGCAGCGCGTGTGCTCACCTCCATTGCTGTTACCACTCAACCGAAGATGACCTACAAATACGGTGAGACCTTTATAACCACTGGCATGGTCGTTAAAGCGCTCTATGAAGATGGCGGAGAGGACAGCAATTTTACAGATTACACCTGGGACAAGACCGGTCCTCTGACCATGAGCGATACCACGGTTACCCTAACGGCCAGAGGCACAGCCATTAAAACTACGCTGATTATTACCATTAACAGGGCAGACGGTCCCGCCGCGCCAAGCCTTACATTCTCCTTTGATGGTGCGAATGCAAATAAGCTGATGGGTGCAAATAGCACCATGCAATACAGTCTTGACGGCGGAGTGGTTTGGTCTGCTTGCACAAATAACATGACTCTAGACGTCACTCAAATCTCAGCAGAAAAAGATATCAAGGTGCGCATTAAAGAAACAGATACTACCAAAGCCAGCGATATTCATATCATTGATATATTGCCAAGTCCGGCTGCACCGAGTGGTATCACCGCCACCGATTGCACCATTATCGCCAATAACAACGGAAAGATAAGTGGCGTCTCTACTGCGATGGAGTATAAACTATCCACCGTGTCCTCTTGGACGGCTGTCAGTGGCAATGAAATTACCGGCCTTAAAGACGGTACATATGATGTGCGAATCAAAGCCACAGGGAATACTCTCCCGGGCATGGTAACCCCAGTTACCATCAACGCTTATAATCCTGCAACGGTCGACAAGCTTGAATTGGACGACTATGTGACTGCACCCACCAAAAACGGAACACCCAGCACCACAGCGTTTGAGACGGATCAGTACACCGGCGTGGTGAGTTGGAAAGTTACTACTGGAGCTGCTGTGGGCAGCAAATTCCTCGGAGGCACAGCCTACACAGCCACCGTGACCCTGACGCCAAAGTACGGCTACACGTTCTCAGGTGTTTCCGCCAATTCATTTACATATTCAGATGCTGACATTACCCACTCAGCCGGCGGCGATGGAAATTTGATTGTGAGCATTGCGTTTCCCGCTACTGCGGTACGTGAATTAGTGTCAATTTCCATCGAAACACAGCCAGCAAAGAAGAGTTATATGGTTGGAGAAAACTTTGATAAAACAGGCATGGTCATCACCGCAACCTATGACGATAACACAACGGATAGCAACTTCACAGACTACACCATAGACAAAACGGGTCCTCTGAAGTCGACCGACTCCTCGGTCACTGTGACAGCGAACAGCAACGCAAGCATTTCTACGCAGCAGTTAATTGAGGTTAGCAAACTGGATGGCCCTCCCGCACCAACTGTTACATTCTCCTTTGACGGTAAAAACGCCAACAAGCTTATGGGTGCAGCCACTTTGATGCAATACAGCCTGGACGATGGGAACAGCTGGTCTGACTGCAGCGAGAATATGGATCTGACCGGCGCTACTATTACCACAAGCGGCATTAAAGTGTGTCTTAAGGAAACGGAAACTACCAAAGCTGGCGAAGTTCAGACCATCAGCATAAGTAAGGCAGCAACACCCACCGCCACCGCAAGCAACGCTACGGTGTCCGGTAAGGGTACCATTACTGGCGTGACTACCAAAATGGAGTATAAATTATCCACCGATTCCACCTGGACAAGCGGCAATGGCAACCCCATTTCTCTGGATCCCGGCACCTATCATGTAAGGGTCAAGGCCACCGGCACGGTACTGGCCAGTGACAGCAAAGAGCTGATTATCGCAGAGTTCGTAAAGGGTACGCCGACCAAACTGGATTTGACCTATTCCCTGACTGCATTGGTCTATGACGGTAATACTAAGCCCCTGCCCGTGACGGCTGTGTTGGGCATGAACTTGGGCGCAATCACCGTTTATTACAATGGTAGCGCTATCGCCCCTGCCAATGCAGGCACCTACGGTATTACCGTAGACATTGCCGGCAATGCAGAGTACAACGCTGTAACTGGACTGTCGCTGGGTGACTACAATATTGAAAAAGCAAACTATACCGGCAACACGACGGCTTCTAAGACTGTTCGTGCAAACAAAGCGGAAACCAATCTGACGGTTGCGTTGCCCACTGACCTCCCCGAGGGGGCAAGCTTCGCTGCGTCCGGCACCGTTGGCGGTGCTGCTGCGCTGATTGCCAGCCACTCCGTGACTGACGCAACGCTCACTTTTAGTACTACCAGTCACGCAGCTTCCAGCGCCACCATCACCATTCTTGTCACCGGAGCTGCAAACTACAACGATTATGCCGTAGTGGTTACAATTACCGCCGAAGATAAGGAAACAGTCACCATTTCCGGCTTAACTGCCGCCTCCGGTCTGGTCTACAACGGTATGCCCCAAATCGGCTACACCGGAACTGTGACCATTTCCGGCAACAAGGTTTCGACCGACGAATTGGTCTATACCTACACCGGTACCGACAGTGGCACTTATAACAGTACTACCCCTCCCACAAATGCAGGTGCGTATAAGTTGGTGGTTTCCGTGGCGGAGACCAATGAGGACTTCGCCGGTGAACATGAAGCTATTTTCTTTATGATTACAAAGAAGGATATCGCCATACCCACTGCGGATACTACTGAGTTTACATACAGCGGCGAGGAGCAGACATATGTCATTGTGGCGTCCGATGCGTACAGAGTCAGCAACAATAATCATACCAATGCGGGTGTGTACCCGGTAACGGTGGAGCTGACAGACAAAGCAAATACGCAATGGGCAGAAGACAAGGATACTAACAATAAAACCTTTGATTTTGTTATCCAAAAGGTCTCGGCTACAGTGACTGCGGACAATAAGAGCAAGATTGAAGGTGAAGCCAATCCTGTATTTACATTCACTACCAATGGCTTCGTAAACGGAGAGAGCATAATCGGCGTCACCTTTAACTTGACGGGAACCACCATTACTCCTGAGGGCGGCATGGTTTCCGGTGGTGGAAACGACAATTATAACATTACCTATGAAGCGGGGACGCTGACCATCAGACCTGCTCAGGAGGTTCTGGCAGAAACCATCTCAGCTGCAACAATTGCCAAAACCGGTGTCATTGCTTCAGACAAAACAGCTAGTGAAGTGCCCAACGGGCAGAAATTTGTGTCTACCGCCCTCATGACCGCTCTGAACATGGCTATTGCGGATGCGCAACAGATTTCTGAAGCAGATCCTGTCTTAGATGCTATTACGGCGCTGAACAATGCACTCCAAGCGTTTATCGATGGCATCCAGGTCGGCACCATGCCTATTTCCTCCGGCGGCGGCTTTGCCCCCCCGATTGCTCCTGTCACTGAGATTCCCAATGGCGGCAGCACGACTGGCTCTAATATTGATTTGCTCATTTCCGAAGATAAAACCCTGACTGTAGAAGCAGACACAGGCGCAAAGCTGGTGTTTGACACTGAAGCCCTCAAGGGCATTGTCGGCCAGACCTTGAGTGATGTAAAGGTGGAGATGAAGGATGTTTCTCCCGCACATCAGGAAAACCTACCCGGCAAGCAGGTGTTTTCACTGACGGTTTCCTCCGGCAGCAGCACAATCACGAATTTCAGTGGTGCAGTCACCGTAACCCTGCCTTATACACTTAAGGACGGAGAATCGGCACGGGACGTAACCGTCTGGTACCTATCAAGCGACGGCACCATGACTGAGATTCCTTGCACCTATGACCCGGCAAAAGGGCTTGCGACCTTTAAGGTCATGCACTTCTCCCTGTATGTTGTGGGTGTTAACATGTTCTGGGTCAACCCATTTACCGATGTAAGGGAAAGCGACTGGTTCTGCGGCGCGGTAGAGTTTGTCAACCGTAACGGTCTGATGCAGGGAGTTGGCGGCACTGCTTTCAGCCCCAATATGACCGTTACGCGCAGCATGCTCGTCAGCATCCTCTGGCGACTGGAAAACGAGCCGGCAGCGACAAAAACCATGTCCTTCACCGACATTACAGACAGCAAGTGGTACGCAAAAGCAGTGGCCTGGGCGGCATCAAAGGAAATTGTAACAGGCTATGACGGCAAGTTCGATCCCGACGGCACGCTCACCCGCGAGCAACTGGCGTCAATTCTCTATCGCTATGCTGCATATAAAAGCTATGATGTGAGCGCAGGGGACAGCCTCTCTGCTTATGCAGACAAGCCCTCCAGTTGGGCAGTTTCGAGCGTGAGCTGGGCCGTGGCCGAAGGCCTGATAAAAGGCAGTGGTAGCAGACTTGACCCGAAGAGCGGCGCCACCCGCGCTCAGTCGGCAGCTATATTGCAAAGATTTATTGAAAACATAGCAAAGTAAATAACATAGTATACAAAAGCAGAGGAAGGCGTATGCCCCCTCTGCTTTTTCACGAGTAATTTTATTATAATCATTCGCCAATTGTATCAATAGTCAAAGGCCTCAAACCAGTCCCGCTCTCGAGCTGCATCGATTGCTTTCTATTGTGGAATGTGTTTATGGAGAGAGGATTTGGAACCACGGAAGGCAGGAGGTGAAAGGAAAATGCAAAGCATCTAAACTAGTTAATTAACTGTTTTTGTGATATGTTATATAATGTCAAACCAAAATTCCTTTGATGGATTGAAATAGGATTATTTATCCTTGTTGAGGTGATTCCATGAAAAAAATACTGACATTATTAATTTTAAGTTTAATATTTCTTAGTGTAATTGGGTGTTCAGATAAAAAATCAGAAAGTGAAATAAAGACCAGAGAATATTTAAAGGGTCATTATCCCGGTTATAATTTTGAATTAGCATTAACAGATGGAGATAAGGAAGGAATCTCCTACTGGGCTACTGAAAAAAACCATAAAAGTATATCTTCATATATTACATATTATCCGAAGAACGGACAAATAAAAGAGAACATACCTGTAGCTCTTATTTCCAATGAATTTGAACAATATATAAGCAATAAAATAAAGAAATCCTTTCTCAATAGCAAGGTTTATATGTTAAAGGAAAACAGTATAGATAACTGGAGCTCCTGGAACCAGTATGAGTATTCATTAGAAAACTATTTAAAATATCTAGAACAATACGATGTAAGCGGTAAGAAATTTGTTGTTGTTCTCGATAGTAAAACTTATAATCAAAAAATAAATCAACTTAATGACTTATATTCTGATATTGAAAAGTATCATTATATATCCCTGCGGTTACTCTATGTACCAACAAAATATGAAGCCGAAGCAGATAAATACTTTAAAGGTTCTGGATTTGAACTGGATACGCCGTTTTATAAATCTCATACATCGGATGAGTGGGTTTATGTCTGGGGAAGCAAGGGAAATAGGTACTTGCATTATAGCAAATAGTGAATAATAAAGACGCTCTTCTATTTTTCAGTTATTACTTCATCAATGCATTAAAAAAGCAGCCTGATTTTCAACAATCAGGCTGCTTTTAATACATCTTATGGATTTCTCTTTTAAATATCAGCATGCTGGTCCAGTGCAGCCCCAGAACAAAAGCAAAAATACGAGGATAAAGAATAATATTGTTGCATTACCGAAAAATCCATCACATCTTTCTTCCATAATTAAGCCTCCTATTACTATTACTATACTACTATTTTATGTGAACTTATGTCCCACTGTTACCTATTCACAATTTTAGTGCACCTATTAACATTGTAGATTAGAATAACCTATTTATTTGAACTTCAAAATACTTATAGCTATAATAAGTTGGTTATTTACATATATTATGTTAATCACTTCGGTGCCTATAGGTACATATATTGAAACATATAAGACTATTGCTGAAAATTAATGACTTAAATAGCATGTGAGGTGTTAAAAATGGGTTTTAATGAGTATCCCACATACCAATGCAGTTTGAACCCCACTACAGCAAAGAACCTGTCAAACAGTACTATTTCTCTTCCAATGATGGAATCAATTACACCAAGGTGGCTGTTGACATTTCTTCCGTGGGTAGCGGTTGAGGCTGGTGTTTATAGATTAAACAAGGTTAAAAAGTGCAGAGAAATAAGAGAAAACGAGGAAGAATATTGTGAAAAGCAGCCTGAGCTTTATTTCAGCCATCTGGGTGAGCACGAGATTCCCCAAACCTACCCGGATTATGAGGAACATCCGCAGGAGTATACACTGAGTTTGGTCCAAACTATCTTAAGAGTGAATGGTCAGGTCACAGACTTGTTCAATTCACCTATAAATCAGCTGCAGCAGCAGATGAGGCTTACCATAGAAGCAATGAAAGAACGGCAGGAATGGGAAATTATAAATAACAGGGATTTTGGACTGTTGAATTGTGTTTCGCCATCAATGAGGGTACAGTCCAGGTGTGGGACTCCGACACCGGATGATATGGATGAATTGCTTGCAAAGGTATGGAAAAAACCTGCATTCTTTCTGGCACATCCAAAAGCTATAGCAGCGTTCGGACGTGAGTGCACGAGAAGAGGAGTTCCCCCTGCAACAGTTAATCTTTATGGTTCACCCTTTTTAACATGGAGAGGAGTTCCTATAGTTCCTTGTGATAAGCTGTTGGTTGATGGTAAAGCCTGTAGTAATTCAAGTTCAGGAAAAACCAATATTTTATTGATGAGAGTTGGAGAACGGGAACAGGGTGTTATTGGACTACATCAGCCCGGCATACCTGAAGAAGGTGCTGTCCCCAGCTTATCGGTACATTTCGGCGGAATAGATAACAGGGGTATAGCTTCCTACATTATGACTCTTTATTTTAGTACGGCAGTTTTGACAAATGACGCACTTGGTGTTCTTGAAAATGTAGAGGTAGGCGCATATCATGAATACGAATAGAAATAACGATTATGGTCTCAATATGATAAGACAGCTCGCGAATGACCTTTATAGAGAAGATTTGCCCAATGAAATACTGGAGCAGTTTGAAGTCTTGAAAACAGAAGCGGATGGAAGCAGTGCAAGGCAGCATTCTGTATTGCCTACTGAAAGTAATAAGCTTTCTCAGAAGCCGGAAACTTTTCAAAGCAAAAAAGTTACTGCTGAAAGTTCATATTATTTTTCACCCGGTTATCAGTCAATAGAGGAGACAAGTCAATCTGAAAGCTTTTATTATAATCCTGGTTTGGATGTTTACTCCATTCGAAAGGATTTCCCGATACTTCAAAGAAGGGTAAACGGGAAACCATTAGTATGGCTTGATAACTCTGCAACTACCCAAAAACCTTTAAGTGTGATTAATGAACTGAACAGATATTACAGCGAATACAATTCCAATATACATCGAGGTGCGCATACTCTGGCAAAACTGGCTACCGAAGCATATGAAAAAGCACGTCGGAAGGTACAGAATTTCATAGGTGCATCTTGCTCAGAAGAAATTATTTTTTTGCGGGGTACAACAGAGGCTATAAACCTTGTTGCAGAAAGCTTCGGGGGAATGAGCATAAATGCAGGAGACGAAATATTATTATCGGTAGCGGAGCATCACTCAAATATTGTACCATGGCAGAAGCTGCAGCAGCAAAAAGGTGCAGTAATAAAAGTAATACCTTTAAACGATCGCGGAGAAATTATTCTGGATGAATATGAAAGGCTTTTATCTCCAAGAACAAAGATAGTGGCTATAACACATGTTTCCAATGTTTTGGGAACAGTCAACCCAATTAAAATGGTGGTTGAAATGGCACACAGGCATGGGGCTTGTGTACTTGTAGATGGAGCACAGTCTGTACCTCATGTGCGTGTGGATGTTACTGAATTAGATGCTGATTTTTATGCTTTTTCGGGTCATAAGGTTTATGGACCTACAGGAATCGGGGTATTATACGGCAAAAAAGCTTTGCTGGAAAAGATGCCGCCATGGCAAAGAGGAGGCGGTATGATACAAAATGTTACATTTGACCAGACTACTTATAACAGTCTTCCTTATAAGTTCGAAGCTGGTACGGGCAACATTGCTGATGCTGTGGGTTTGGGTGCAGCTATAGATTATTTGAAAAACATAGGTATGGATATGGTAGAGCGCCATGAAAAAGAATTGACCGTTTATGCTATGGAAAAGCTTTATCAGATTCCGGGGGTGCATTTAATAGGTACAGCTCCAAATAAAATCAGTGTTATATCTTTTACAATTGATAGAATAAACCCCGAAAATGCAGCAAAACTATTGAATGAAGATGGTATTGCTGTCCGCGCAGGACATCACTGCGCACAGCCGGTACTAAGAAGATTTGGTTTAAACAGTTCAATCAGGGCATCACTTGGCATATACAATTCCAGGGAGGATGTTGACTGTTTAGTAAATTCAGTCTTAAAAATATCCAAATATTATAATTAATTCAACTCGGAATGTTTTGCTGGGTAATCAATTCAAATCAAACAAGAAACAGCTTACTTTTAAATGAGCTGTTTTTTCTTATGCGTAAACAATAAATAATTACAAAATAATACATCCCATAATTACATAATATTGTATAATATTTATTGGCGTTATGGATACGGGTTACATATGGGGGAAAAGTATGAAAAGGTTAGCTGCTATTGTTATTATTTTTGTATTTATATTTATTAATTCTTTGCCTATGGTCTTTGCTGAAGGAAATACCTCCGGTTCAACCGAAAAGATTTATATAGTATATGATAGCAGTAAGCTATTAATCAGTTCCAAGTATGGTGATAAGTATTTGTGGATGAAGTTTGCCCCTTGCGGACCTAATAATATTTTTAGCTTGTCTGGGTTGTACCTTAGCAAGTACCAGGAGCCTGACTTATCCAAAACTTATTCAACGATGGTTAGCTCCTGCAGTGACTGGATAGGACCGTATTCCTTTGTTGACAAGGATTATGCACCTTCGAGGGATCAAAACTTTACCGGAGGCTGGCATAGCGGTATAATTAATGGAAAAACAGTCAGAACAGGGTATTCAAAATATGTTAATCTATATATCAACTCGAAAATTGTTAAGTATGGTTTTAAGGGCTACTGTGAATCTGCAGTCGTAAAAGTAGCAAATTATTTGAAAGCACACAATACTGTTAATATAAACAAAGATTCACTGTACGAACATGTCGAATATACTATAACACCTTGCAGGATAGGAGTTAACGTAGAATTTACAGCGTTGGATAATATAAATATTCTCAGATACTATGGACTGCAGGGTCTGGATTATTATTGGAAAGGAAAGGTTGTTTACGGTAATAGCCAATCTGAAGCAACTTCAAGTTCTGTATCAAGTAATTCCGGAAAAAAATCACTTTATCCCGATGTTTCAACTATAACGGTATTTACAAAAGATCAAGGTGAATTTATGGAAATGGGAATAGATAGAAGTGCTGGCATCGGTGATATGAGGTATGTAGGGGAAGATCAGCCATGTGCGTTTACAGAATCATATAAAAAGTCATATTTCAGTCTCGTTTTCGGAAAAGAATTCCTGATGTCCAAAAATGACAAGGCAAGCTGGTCGGGATATTATAGGTTTGGGACGAATTAGTACTCAACGAGTCTTTAGCTTCAGTCCTTTTTTGACTTTTCTTTGAGAAAGCCTGCGCATTACTCCCTGCAAAATTAAAAATCCCACACTTGTAACTAAAAGAATAATAATAGTATTTATAAATGTATTATCAAGCTGGTAAATCGAATCCCAGAAGAATATTAAATTAAGCAGTACTGTAATAAAAAGCAGTGATATAACTATATAGGAAGTTTTCATATCTATACCTCATTTTAATTTAGAGTTTCTTAATCTTATTTTTGACCATAATTGTGTATAGCATGTATTAAAATTGTTAAGTTTTTATAAAACTTATTTTAATCCGTATTAATATTGGTATAACAAGTTTATATTGCTAAAAATAGAGCATTTGGGTATTATATTTAATGTATGTTTTAATAAAACCCATGAATTGTATAAAAGTAAATTTGGAGGCACATTTTGGGATTAAAGATAAATGATGAAATACTGCAAAGCGTTGAGAAACCTTCGAGATATGTTGGAAATGAATTTAACAGTGTAGAAAAGAATCCTCTGGGTGTAAATATAAGATTTGCATTTTGTTTTCCGGATGTATATGAAATAGGAATGTCTCATCTCGGAATGAAAATATTGTACCATCTTTTGAATAAAAGGCCTGATACATACTGCGAACGTGTTTTTGCACCATGGGTTGACATGGAGCAGAAAATGAGGCAGTATGAGATACCTCTGTTCACACTGGAAACCCATGACCCGGTTAAGGATTTTGATTTTGTCGGGTTTACCCTTCAGTATGAAATGAGCTATACAAATATAGTCAATATGCTCGATCTGGCCGGTATTCCTTTGCTGTCAAAGGACAGAACCCAAGGCCAGCCTTTTGTATGTGCGGGAGGACCCTGTGCATATAATCCCGAACCCCTTGCTGATATTGTTGACTTTTTTATGATGGGCGAAGGTGAAGAAATAATAAATGAAGTTATGGACGTGTATTCTTCGTGGAAGTCTGAAAATGCATCCAGAGAAGAGTTCCTGAATAGAATAGTTAAAATAGAAGGTATTTATGTTCCGCAGTTTTATAATGTAGAGTATAACGATAATGGTACAATTAAAAAAATTGAGCCGGTTTCAGAAGAATATCCTAGTAAAATCCGCAAAAGAATTATAGAAAATATGAATGAGGCATATTTTCCGGAAGAAATAATTGTTCCATACACAGATATAGTGCATGACAGAATAATGCTTGAATTGTTCAGAGGCTGTACAAGAGGCTGCAGGTTCTGCCAGGCAGGTTTTGTGTACAGACCGGTAAGGGAAAAAACTGCTGAAACATTAGTAAAACAGGCATCAAAACTCCAGGGTTCTACCGGTTATGAGGAAATATCACTGACTTCCTTAAGTACCAGTGATTATACCGGGCTAAAAGATCTAACAGATGAGCTTATTAAGGAAATGGAAGAAAAAAAGGTTAACCTTTCGCTTCCGTCTCTCAGAATAGATTCTTTTTCGATAGAACTTATGGAAAAAGCTCAGAAGGTACGTAAAAGCGGTCTTACGTTTGCACCTGAAGCTGGAACGCAAAGGCTCAGAGATGTAATTAATAAAGGAGTAACAGAAGATGATTTGCTTCATTCGGCAGGCATAGCTTTTAATGGAGGCTGGAATGGTGTGAAGCTTTACTTTATGATGGGTCTTCCGACAGAAACCTTTGAAGACCTGGAGGGTATAGCAAATCTAGGCGGCAAGGTAGTGGATGCTTACATGGCTGTACCTAAGGAGCAAAGAGGCAAGGGCCTCAAAATTACAATAAGCACATCCTCTTTTGTCCCGAAGCCTTTTACTCCGTTTCAATGGGAAGCACAGGACACTATTGAGGTACTGAAAGAAAAACAAAGATTTTTAAAGGGAAAGATCAGAAGCAAGTTTATAACTTACAACTGGCATGACCCTTATTTAAGTTTCTTAGAATCAATATTTGCGAGGGGTGATAGGAAAATAGGAAAGGCACTTGTCAAAGCATGGGAAAAGGGCTGCAAGTTTGACAGCTGGGGTGAATACTTCAAGTTTGACAAGTGGATGGAAGCATTTTCAGAGTGCGGTATAGATACCGCTTTCTATGCAAACAGGAAACGGGATTATGATGAAATTTTCCCTTGGGAGCATATTGATGTAGGTGTCAGCAAGGAATTTCTTCTTAAAGAAAACAAAAAGGCCTACAGTGAAACTACAACTCCAAACTGCAGGGTGAGCTGTACCGGATGCGGAGCAGCATCACTAGGAGGAGGGATTTGTAATGAATGAAATACGCGTAAAGTTCACCAGGGGTGATGAAGTAAAATACATATCCCATCTTGATTTGATGAAGGTTTTTGAAAGAGCGGCAAGAAGGGCAGGAGTTCCCATACTCTATTCACAGGGTTATAATCCTCATGCCCAGATGGTTTTTGGGCTTCCGCTTTCGGTTGGTGTTACGAGTGAGGCGGAATATGGTGATTTTAAGCTTGAGAAAGATATGCAGCCTCAGGATTTTATGAATTTAATGAATAAAAGTCTTCCTAGGGGACTCAATATCCAGGAAGCACACCTTAAGACCGGTAATTCCAATATAATGGCTGATATCGTTCTTGCAGCTTATGATGTATTGGTCGCTTCTGAAGAAAAGATGGATTTTGATGCAATAAACAAATATGTTCAGGAGTTCCTTGAACAACCGGAGCTGAAGGTACTTAAAGAAGGTAAAAAAGGTTTAAGGGAAATTGATATAAGGCCTATGATTAAGGAGCTTCAAGGAAAGGTGATACCAGTTTATTATGAAGGAAATGCACTATCACCCGAGGCTTTTTGTATTAATCCATGGCTGGCAAAGTATGTTGATGAATTGCGCGGAACTTGTTGTTTGAGCTACAAGCCGGAAAATGTGTTTTGTATTTCTGCACTTCTTAGTGCAGGGAGTGAATCAAACTTAAAACCGGAATTGCTTGTTGCAGCTTTTGAAAAGTATGCTTGTAAAGGCCTTAAACTGGTTAAAATCCACCGTAGGGAGCTGTTTGTAAAAAGAGGCAATAAAACAATTCTTCCGATGGAAAATGAAGCTTTAATATCTTAGGAGAGAAACATGGTTAATGAAATATTGGTAGATGTAGGTGTAGGAGAGACAAGGGTTGCTTTGCTTGAAGACAAGGAACTTGTTGAAATATATATTGAAAGACCATATCATGAAAGACTTGTAGGAAACATTTACAGGGGAAAGGTAAGCAGTGTTCTTCCCGGTATGCAGGCTGCATTTATAGATATAGGTTATGAGAAAAATGCGTTCCTTTATGTAGGTGATGCAGTAGTCCAAAAGGAATACCTTGAGGAAGAGGATGAGATTTTTCAGAATGTAAAGGACTATAATATTGAAGAATTATTAAAGCCCGGTCAGGAGATCACTGTCCAAGTAATAAAGGAGCCTATAGGAACAAAGGGACCGAGGGTTACAACGCATATTACCCTTCCGGGACGACATCTTGTACTGCTTCCTAACGCAGATTACATTGGAATATCCAGGAGAATTGAGGACGAGGCAGAAAGAGCAAAGCTTAAAAAGACAGCTGAACAGATAAAACCTTCCGGAATTGGCCTTATTGTAAGAACAGCATCGGAGGGAAAGGATGTTACTGATTTTTCACAGGACCTTAATTTTCTTATGAAGCTGTGGGATTCAATTAAAAGCAAGGAAGGAAGCGGAAGTGTTCCAAGATGTCTTCATAAGGATTTAAGTCTCACTTACAGGACGGTTAGGGACCTTTTTACCTGGAACATAGATAAGTTTATAATAAACAACAGGCAGGAATATACCAAGGTTCTTGAGCTGGTAGATATGATTTCACCGGCGTTGAAGCAAAGGGTTGAATATTATGGCTCGGGAAGGGATATTTTTGAATATTATCAGGTTGAAGCTAAAATTATCAGGGCACTTGCCAAAAAGGTATGGCTCAAATGCGGCGGATATCTTGTTATTGAGAAGACGGAAGCTCTTACTGTTGTTGATGTTAATACCGGTAAATATGTAGGTGCTACCAACCTCGAGGATACAGTTTTAAGGACAAATATGGAAGCTGCTAAGGAAATTGCAAAGCAGCTGCGGTTAAGGGATGTAGGCGGAATTATAATTATAGATTTTATTGATATGCATGAAGCAGAGCATCAGCAAATGGTGCTTGATGCTTTGAAACAGGCTCTTAAGAAAGATAGGACTAAAACAACTGTTTTGGGTATGACCGGTCTGGGCCTTATTGAAATGACCAGGAAAAAAGTAAGGCATGGCCTTGTATCTGTTATGACATCCGAATGTACATGCTGCGAAGGGACTGGAAGGGTTCTTTCAGTGGAATCAATTGCAAGGAATGTTGAAAAAGATATAGGAAGTTATTTCAGCCAGAATCTTGCAAAAGCCGTTCAGGTTGATGTTCATCCTTCAGTTGCCGAAGCTTTAAGCGAATGCGGTTCCATTAAAGAATTGGAAAACATCCTGGGCAAAAGAATTATATTAAAAGCTTCAGACAATTTGAAGCCTGATCAGACAAACATAAGAGAGATTGACAGTAGTTCACTTGTATGTTAAAATATTTCGGTAGCCGCACGACCAAGGCGAAAACATAATTAAAAATTGAGAATTGAGAATGGAGAATTATTAATTCTTGTTTTTAATTAAATTAAATGCTTGCATTATTTTTGATAATTGAATTCTCAATTTTCAATTCTCAATTTTCAATTGAAGTGCAGCTGCCTTATATCGGCGAGACTGGGATAGGGAGGTGTTTTTAGATGTACGCTATAATTGAAACTGGCGGTAAGCAGTACAAGGTACAGGAAGGCGATGTAGTTTTCGTTGAAAAGCTTGCTATTGAAGAGGGTTCTACAGTAACTCTTGACAAGGTTCTTGCAGTATCTAACGAAGGATCACTTAATGTTGGAAACCCAACAGTTGAAAAAGCTAATGTTCAGGCAAAGGTTCTTGGACACGGCAAGGGTGAAAAGATTATTATCTTTAAGTATAAGCCCAAGAAAGATTATAGAAAGAAAAATGGTCACAGACAGCCATATACAAAGCTTCAGATTGAAAAGATCAATGCTTAAGGTAGTCTGGATTAAATTAAACGGTAATTAAAATGATTGATATACGCATAGTCAGGGATAAGGAAGGCTTTATCTGGGAATTTACTGTTGAGGGACATGCGGGTTTCGATAAGCGCGGAAGCGACATCGTATGTGCCGCGGTATCTGCTGTGGCATACACTGCGATAGGCGCACTGGACGACCTGGCAGACATTAAAAACTATTCCGAGAAGAGTGGTTTAATGAGTTGTAGAATTCCAACAGACATTTCTGAGGATAAGAAGCAGGTTGTAAAAATTATTCTGGAGACTATGTTAATAGGATTTAAACAGATTAGAGATGCATATAAAAAGTATGTATCGGTTTTGGAAACGGAGGTGTAACCCTATGGTTAAAATAAATCTTCAATTATTCGCTCATAAAAAGGGAATGGGTAGTTCAAGAAACGGCCGTGACAGTGAGTCCAAACGACTTGGTGTCAAAAGAGGTGACGGACAGTTTGTACTGGCCGGAAACATTCTTGTAAGGCAAAGAGGAACAAGAATTCATCCTGGCGATAACGTAGGAATAGGCAGTGACGATACTTTGTTCGCGAAGGCTGACGGCAAGGTGAAGTTCGAGAGAATGGGCAGAGATAAAAAGAAAGTAAGTATCATCAACGCTTAACAATCGGATATTTTTATTAAATACAAGAAATATGTAAATCCCGGTTTCACCGGGATTTATTTTTGCTCTTTTTTGTAATAATATATATATGAAAAAAGTACTTGTTAGTTCTAAGGAGTTAAATAATGTTTATAGACAGTGCGAGAATTTTTGTTAAGGCAGGAAATGGTGGGAACGGAGCTGTATCCTTCCATAGAGAAAAATATGTAGCTGCAGGAGGCCCCGACGGCGGAGACGGCGGAGATGGCGGGAGTGTTATATTCCGGGTAGATGAGGGAATGAGGACGCTAATTGATTTCAGATATAAAAAGCAGTACAAGGCTGAAAGCGGTCAAGACGGCGGTGGCGCCCAATGCACGGGAAGAGGCGGCAATGACCTTGTAATCAAGGTTCCCGCAGGAACAGTTGTAAGGGATGAGCTTACGGGAAGAATCCTTGCTGATCTCACAAAGGCAGGGCAATCAGCGGTTGTTGCCAAGGCTGGTAAGGGAGGAAAAGGAAATCAGCATTTTGCAACTCCAACAAGGCAGGTACCTAATTTTGCCAAGGCTGGAACTGCCGGTGAGGAGAGGTGGGTTCTGCTTGAACTGAAAACACTTGCAGATGTAGGTCTTATCGGTTATCCAAATGTCGGAAAATCTACAATACTATCAATGGTTTCAGCTGCAAGACCCAAAATTGCAGATTATCATTTTACTACCCTTGAACCAAACTTAGGAGTTGTAAGTGTTGGTACCGGGACAAGCTTTGTAATTGCTGATATACCGGGGCTTATAGAAGGAGCACATGAAGGCGTAGGACTTGGACATAAGTTTTTAAGGCATGTTGAAAGAACCCGTCTGCTGGTCCATGTTGTTGATGTTGCTTCAATAGAAGGAAGGGATCCTTTAAAGGATTTTGAAATTATAAATGAAGAGCTGCAGCAATATAACCCTGTACTTGCATCAAAACAGCAGATTGTTGCCGCGAATAAAACCGATATACCCGGTTCTGAGGATAATTATAAAAGTTTTTCCGAGGAGCTTGAAAAAAGAGGCTATAAGGTATTCCCGATATCCGCAGCTACAAACAAAGGGCTTAAGGAGCTAATGTATTATATTGCTGAAACGCTTAAAACAATTCCTGAAACAGTAATTGTTGACGAATCGGACGACGAGGTTGTATATACTGCCGGGGATGATAAACCGTTTGAGATACGCGTTGAGGATGGAAAATATATTATTGAAGGCACATGGTTCAAAAGGCTTGTTGATTCCACCAACTTTACCAATTATGAGTCACTGCAGTATTTCCAGAGAGCCATCAAGAAAAAGGGTGTTATTGATGAGCTTGAGAAAATGGGAATAAACGAAGGTGATACAGTAAATGTTTATGGCCTGGAATTTGATTATGTAAAATAGATAACGAAGATTATTTAAAGAGGAGTCTTAATGATGTTATCAAGTAAACAGAGAAGTTTTCTTAAAGGACTTGCAAATACCATACCTCCTATTCTTCAGGTAGGTAAGGGAGGATTGGGTGACAATCTGATAAAGCAATTCGATGATGCCCTTGAGGCAAGGGAACTGGTCAAGGCAAATGTACTTAAAAACTCAATGGATGATGCAAGGACTATCTGCGAAGAGATAGCGCAAAGTGTAAACGCAGAAGTTGTTCAGGTTATAGGAAGTAAATTTGTACTTTACAGGGAATCCAAAAAAAATAAGGAAATTATTTTACCATGACCTCATAAAACTGAAGACTTGTGACGAAATAATATATAGGACGGGCGTATATAAGTTTTCGGGGGTGTTAAAGGTGAAAAGAATAATTGCATCACTTTTAGTTGTGTTATTTATTGCAGGTATTACAACCGCTTGCGGCGGCAGTGATATTGACATGAAAAAGTTTATTGACAAAATGCAGAAGGAAAATCAGGTTTCTCCCGATAAAAAACAGGAAATCAGAAAAAGCATTTTTCCAAATCTTAAAGAATGATTATAACCCCAACTTAGAATTAAGCTTGAAGTTAAAGTACTACTTATATAAGCTGTTTCTTTACCATGCTTTATAGCAGGGTGAAGGCGGCTTTATCTGTTTTTGGTAAGACTTTCTATTATTTCAGAATAAATTTGCTGTGAACTTTTCTTCCAGTTTTCACAAATTAAACGCGCATCATTTTTTGTTCCTACAGTAATTTTCAAATCAATGAGTGAAAAATTATCTTCGTTTACCTTGCAGTTAACAATATATTCATTTTCGCTCTCAGGTGTGTAGTCAGCTGTAATTAAGGTTTCATTCCTTATGTTTTTTCTTATTGTGTTGATGGTGTTATCAATATGATTCTTTATGCTTACAGGTATATGACTTATAAAATAGGACAGCGTTTGCTTGCCCGACGGAGATATTGTATAAAAGGTTTTATTATCTTTAATTTCTACATTAAGAAAATTGGATTCGCATAGTTCATTCAGATATTGCTGCAGCAGAAAATAGTTCATATACTTATTTTCAAGTATGAGCTTTGTTATCTGAAGATTGCTTACCATTATATTAATTTTATCTATTATATAAAGAAGAATAAGCTTGTTTTCGGCCAATTCACGGTTGTTTTCAAGACTCATAACCAACCTCCTGCAATTGTTTTGCTAGAAGTATTATAGCATAGCCCCGATAGTTTGCCAAATTACTTCCGGCGGTTGTCCAAGGTATTATTAGGAATAATTATGTTATAATAAATTAATATAAATTGAAGGTGGAGGTAGCGTTTTGGACTTGGCTGCAGAACTTAAAGAAAAGCTTATAGACATGGGAGCATCAATAGTGGGTTTTTCAAATGTCGATGAAAGTCTCAAGGGAAACCTTACAAAGACAGGATATGCGATAACAGTCGGTGTCAGGCTTTCCGATTATATAATTGATGAGATAAAGGACAAACCTACATATACATATTTCCATCATTACAGAACTGTAAATGCTCTTATAGACCAGTTAACGCTAAGGGGGCTTCTCTTGTTACAGGATAGAGGCTACAACGCAATAGCGGTACCTGCTTCACAGACTGTTAATGATGCTGAGGATGATTACAGTGCCATTTTCCCGCATAAGACTGCGGCTGTAAGTGCCGGATTGGGCTGGATTGGGAGGAACGGGCTGTTTATAAGTTCCCAGTATGGCCCCAGATTAAGGCTTGGGACGATACTTACCGATTATCCGCTGACCGAAGAAAATCAAATAATTGATTCGGGCTGTGGGGATTGCAATGCATGTGTAAAAAATTGTCCGGCAATGGCTCTTACAGGCAACTGCTGGGAAAAGGGCTGTGAAAGAAGCCGTATAGTTGATGCAAAGGCCTGCAGCGAGTATATGAACAAGCATTTCAAACATATAGGCAGGGGTTCTGTTTGCGGCATATGCATGAGGGTTTGCCCAAAGGGCATCAAAAGATGACTTGAGTTATCTAAATAAATAATTATGTACACTTCAAAAGTTCACTGAATATACTAAAACAGATGATATTAAAAGGAAGTGGACATATTGTTTATTCATGTAGTACAGCCAGGTGATTCTCTATGGAAAATTTCACGACGTTATGGAGTTAGTACTCAGGAAATTTCAGATATAAATGAACTGGATCAATTTCCATATCTTGTAGTAGGTCAGGCCTTGGTAATACCTACCCGGGAATTTTCCTACACTGTCAGACCTGGGGATACGTTGTGGTCAATCAGCAGAAGATTTAATATTTCCATTAACAATATAGCTGCAGCAAACTCTATTACGAATCAGAATGTCCTTACACCAGGCCAGGTTTTACGAATACCATCCAGATCGAAGAATTTCGGCTATATCGAAGTTAATGCCTATATAGAACCTTCAACACCTGAAAAAGAAAGAGAAGACATCCGTGAGGTGGGTGAATATCTCACATACCTAAGTCCGTTCAGTTACCGCGTTACTGCAGATGGAACACTTGTACCAATAAGAGACGATACAATGATAAGTACTGCCAGGGGGTTAAGAGTAGCTCCACTTATGGTTATTACAAACTTTGCCGAGGGAACTTTCAGTACAGAGATCGGTAAGGCAATTCTAACCAGTGAGTCTATTCAGCAAAAGCTGATAGATAATGTACTAAGCACTATGAGAAGCAAGGGATACTATGGTCTAAATATAGATTTTGAACGGCTTCCGCGGGAAGAAAGAGAAAGCTATAATAATTTTTTGAGAAAAGTAGTAGCAGCTTTGCATAGGGAAAATTATGTAGTGTCAACCGCATTAGCCCCAAAAACTTCTGCAACACAGGTTGGAGCTTGGTATGAGGCACATGACTACCGTGCTCATGGTGAGATTGTTGATTTTGTAATAATAATGACTTATGAGTGGGGCTGGTCGGGCGGACCGCCACTTCCGGTTGCACCTATAAGGAATGTAAGGGCTGTTCTCGATTATGCTGTAAGTGTAATTCCACCCAAAAAAATAATGATGGGTATGCCTCTTTACGGCTATGACTGGACACTTCCGTATGTTCCGAATGGGCCATTTGCAAGAAGGGTAAGTCCACAGCAAGCAATAGCTATTGCTGCACAGTTTAATCAGGCGATAAAGTATGATTATCAGGCACAATCACCATTTATAAATTATACTGATAATAACGGAAAGGCACATATTATCTGGTTTGAAGATGCAAGAAGTGTAAGAGCAAAATTCCTTCTGGCAAATGAATTTGGCTTAAGAGGAGTAAGCTATTGGCTTCTTGGTTTGGACTTCCCGCAGAATTGGGCTGTTCTTGATGATATGTTCAACATTGTAAAAGTCATCAGATAATTTTTGAATATTAATTATTGAGGCTGCTGTTAATGCAGCCTTAACTATTATCTATAAATACGTCATATAGGATAAAGTAAATTTCTTATACATCATTTGCATTTCAAAAGCTAAAATAAATTGGTACGAAATAGTTTTTACTTTATCCTATTACAGATGTAATAAGTTGAATTAAGAAAATTTATGCATACCATCATGGCCGGCATTAAGGACATGATGCATATTAAATATTTAATTCAACTTATATAATTGTGATTGTAAAAACTCTCAATTTATAATATATTTAGTAATATATATGTCGATTAGAGTTTATTAATTTATTTATTTCATTTTATATGGTTGTATGGGGGATGACATTTTGAATATACAGTTTTTAAGCAGGCTTAAAAGCTCAGACCTGTTAAAAAATACAAAGGAACAACTCATAAAAAACATTCTTTTCATTTACACCTTCGCAATTTTACTTTTAAAAAGTATTCAATTTGTTGGAATGATGCTGGACAACTTACATGCTTCAGTGTCATTTGCATTTGCGTGCAGGATATTTTTAAATAAAGCCGGTTTTTATATAGGATTTATACTTATATTTGTTTCATTTGGATATCTTTTTAAGAGCCGAAGAAAAAGAGCCTGGTATCTTTTTATCATCAATTCATTTTTATCAATACTTTTACTGCTTGATATGTGGTATTACCGAGGATTTAGTACTATGCCGACGCTGCATGTACTTGGACAGAGCTCAAATTTAAATGGTCTTGGAGACAGTATATTCGGGATGGCTCATAGGGTGGACCTTGTGTTCTTATTTGACTTGCCGGTAATTTTCCTTCTTCTTATTATTTTCAGAAAAAAGCTAAAGATTACAGCCAACAGAAATGTTGCTGTTTTTCTGTCATGTATAGCAGTTGCAGCAGTTGCAATAGCGTTCCTGCCAATAAAGAATTTGTTTAGAGACGAAAAAGACAGGACAGTAGTTGTATATAGTTATGATTCTACAGTTACGTGCTATGGGTTGTCTCCTATTGGTTACAACATTTACAGCATATATGAATTCTGGAAGGACAGCCAGACAGAAAAGCTTAGTGACGATAAGATAATAGAAATAAAAAATTGGTATGATCAAAAAAATGAAAATCTGCCAGATAACAAATATAAAGGGATGTTAAAGGGTAAGAACCTTATAATCATGCAGATAGAATCACTTGAAAAGTTTGTTATTAATCAGAAAATCAATGGTCAGGAAATTACTCCTTACCTTAACAAGATATTAAAAAACAGCTTCTATTTTTCAGAGGTAAATGAACAGGTTGTCGGAGGAATGAGCTCTGATGCAGATCTTATGACCAATACGTCAATGTACCCGGTAAGAAGCGGAAGCACTTTCTTCAGGTACCCTGACACAACCTACAATTCACTGCCCAAGCTGATGAAATCTATGGGGTACACTACTACAGCCATACATCCTGACCCGGGTTCCTTCTGGAATTGGAGAGTTGCTCTTTCATCAATGGGCTTCCAGAAGTGTATAGATGCTTCGTCTTTTGACGCAAAGGAATCTATTGGAATGGGAATAAGTGACGGTTCATATTTAAGGCAGATTGTGCCTATTATTAAAACAATGAAGGCGCCATTCTATACATTCCTTGTAACACTTACAAATCATACTCCATACAATATACCTTCAATTTACAGAAATCTTGATCTGGATAAAAATCTTGACAAGACAGAACTGGGAGGTTATCTCCAGAGCATTAACTACACAGACAGACATTTAGGAGTATTCTTTGAAACCCTGGAAAAAGAAGGAATCCTGGATAACTCCGTAATTGTCATTTACGGCGACCACGAAGGAATTCACAAGTACTTCCCGGATGTAGTGAAGAATTTTAAGCCTTCACAGGAATGGTGGATGGACAACCATAAGAAAACGCCTTTGATAATTTATTCTCCTGGTATTACAGGTGAAGAGTTTAAGGTAACAGGCGGTGAAATAGATATAATGCCTACGGTTTCATACCTTATGGGTGTTGATGAAAAAGCCTATGCTGATACTGCTATGGGACGTAACCTTTTCAAAACAAATAAAGATTTCGCTATAGTCAAAGGAAAATATGAAGGAGCTCAAGTCAGTGATGCTGATAAGCAGCATGCTTTACAAGGTCCTGTTATTTCCGATACTATAATAAGAAGCAACTACTTTAAAAAGGCAGGTAAATAGGAATACTTTTTAAAACCGGACATATATGATACTTATCCGAAAAATTAATAGGAGGATGAGAACAAATGAAGAAGGAAACAATAGCAATGCTTCTTGCCGGGGGGCAGGGAAGCAGGTTGGGGATTTTGACGAAGCACATGGCGAAACCGGCAGTATTATACGGAGGAAAGTACAGAATAATTGACTTTTCCCTTAGTAATTGTATCAATTCAGGTATAGATACTGTAGGAGTACTTACACAATATCAGCCTCTTAAACTCAATTCCCATATTGGAATAGGCAAGCCTTGGGATATGGATAGAATGAACGGCGGTGTTACCATACTTTCGCCGTACATGAGCGAGGAGGCGGGTGAATGGTATAAGGGAACAGCTGATGCTGTTTACCAGAACATCCAGTACATAGACAAATATAATCCATCTTACGTTGTAATACTTTCGGGTGATCACATTTATAAAATGGATTATTCTCAGATGCTTGATTTTCATAAGAAGAAGAAGGCTGATGCGACTATATCCGTTATTAGGGTTCCTATGGATGAAGCAAGCCGTTATGGAATAATGAATACCCAGGAAGACGGAAGAATCTATGAATTTGAGGAAAAACCCATAAATCCAAAAAGCGATCTGGCATCTATGGGAATCTATATCTTTAACTGGGAAGCACTCAGAGGGTATCTTATGAAGGATAGCTCCATTAAGGATTCTGACCATGATTTCGGTAAAAATGTCATACCTGCGATGCTTAATGATGGACGCAGCATGTGGGCATATAAGTTTGATGGCTACTGGAAGGATGTTGGAACAATACAGGCTTATTGGGAATCGAATATGGACCTTGTAAAGAGAGTACCTGAGTTTAATCTTTATGATCCATCGTGGAAGACTTATACGCCTAATCCAACAAAACCGGCACATTATATCGGTCCTACCGGAAGTGTTAAAAGGTCTATAATAGCAGAGGGCTGTAAAATTCATGGCACAGTTATTAATTCGGTTATTTTCCCGGGTGTATATATAGGTCAAAACGCCGTTGTAGAAGATTCAATAATAATGTCTGACAGCAGGATCCAAGAGAATGTAAAAATTAAGCAGTGTATTATTGGTGATGATGCAATTATCGGAAAGAATTCTTCGGTAGGATTTGGCGAAATTGTACCCAATGAAACCAAGCCTTCCATATATATATCAGGTATTACCGTGATCGGTCAGGGAGCAAATGTTCCGGACAACACATCAATTGGTAAGAACTGCTTTGTGGCTCCAGGAGTTATACAAGAGGAGTTTCCGAATTTAAATATTCCATCTGGAAAAGGTGTATGCAGAGGCGGTGAATGCGAATGAAAAATACAATGGGAATAATACTTACCGGCGGTAAAACCCCGGGTATGAAGGAATTAACCGCTGTACGTACAAGTTCCGCAGTCCCGGTGGGAGGTAAATACAGGGCAATAGACTTTGTACTTTCAAACATGGTCAATTCAGGCATAACAAATGTAGGTGTAATAACACAATACAGCTTCCGCTCGCTTATGGATCACCTTGGCTCGGGAAAAGAGTGGGATTTGGACAGAAGATATAATGGGCTTTTTATCTTCCCGCCAACATTTACCGATGACGATACCGGTTTTTACAGGGGCTCGGCAGATGCCCTTTATAAAAACCTGACCTTTTTGAGGAGAAGCAACGAGGAGTATGTTCTGATTGCACAGGGTAATTGTGTGTATAAGATGCTCTATAAGGACTTGCTGGAATTCCATATCGAGAAGGAAGCAGATATAACCATTGTCTATAGGAAAATGAATGATCTTTACCAGAGCGATCTCTCATCCCTTGGAATTGTTAATGTCAGTGAAGAAGGCCTGATAACTGATTTTGAGGAAAAACCATTGCACCCTAAAACTGAGAATGGTTCGCTTGGAATGTATATAATGAAGAGAAGCCTTCTTATATCACTCCTTGAAGAAAGCTCGGCACACGGCAATTATGACTTTGTTAAGGATATAATTATTAAGAAGGTAAATGAACTTAAAATATATGGTTTTGAATTTGGAGGCTATTGGAGAAGTCTCAGCTCTATAGGAATGTATTACAAATGCAACATGGAACTTCTTGATCCCGACCTTCAAATGCATGTTTTCAGTGAAAACGGCAAGGTTTATACAAAGGTAAAAGACGAGGCTCCGGCGAAGTACAATGATGAAGCTGAAGTTAAGAATTCAATAATCGCAGACGGCTGTATAATTGAAGGCAGGGTTGAAAACAGCGTGCTTTTCCGTGGAGTTACAGTAAGAAAGGGTGCGTTTATAAAGGATTCTATCATAATGCAGGGTGCGCTAATAGATGAAAGGTCTTTCCTGGAGAATACCATACTGGACAAGGGTGTTGTCATAACCAGGGAGAAATCCTTGAAGGGCGACTGCAACTGGCCTGTAGTTGTAGGGAAGAATGTAGTGGTGTAGGTAGAATTAGGTTTATAGGGAACCCCCAGAGGGGTTCCTTTTTAGTTATCTATACCTCAAGATAATCTAATTATGATCTAACTGAATTATTAAATCTTTTCATCTTGACTAAGGTTAAAATAGATATACTTATACCTGTTAGACATTCAATTATTCGTATAATTGTCTGATAAAAGCTAGGGCATTGATCTGCTGTCGCTAATGCAAAAAAGCATATAGACATGCAGCCAGCAGCTAATATCCTAATAATTGTTTGTTTTTCTTTGGAATCAAAAAGGAGACTATTTGGTCTGCTTTCGTTTGTATCATTGTTTACTTCATATTGTTTTGTCTCCACACATTTTTGATTAGGTATTTCAGCTTCATCCCTAATCAAATAATCTATTGTAACCCCAAAATAATCACTGATTTCAATAAGCTTATCAATCTCAGGTAATGATTGGCCTGACTCCCATTTGGAAACAGCTTGTCTGGATACATTCATTATTTCAGAAAATTCTTCTTGGGTTAAGCCTCTGCTTTTACGTAATTTTTGTAGTTTCATTTTAAAGTCCATTAATTATCACCTCAAATATATAATCTAATAAAAAATGCTAGAATTCTACCAATTAGAGGTTTCATTCTTGTAAACCGTTAGTTGCAATTTTTTCAATTAATAAAACGGACCTCTATGAATAAAGATATTTAGGTGTTTTAAGGATTCTATAATTTCTTGGATTTTATTATATCACTGTTTTCTTTGCTTAAGAATAATCTTTGCATAATAAATTACATAATACTTCATCAAATATGAACTTAAAATTAATTTCTCCTTGCCCCAATGTCAAATGTTCTCTGTACTACATTGAATCTATATTGATTTAAACATTATTCATGAATAGCAATGGTTACAATACTATTTGTTTTAACATATAATCGGATTCACCTCATTCGCAATGTAAATACTATTTTACATTTTCTAGTAAGCATAAAGTTGATTAAGTAAGAAATGGATTAGTATAAATAATCAGTATAAGAGTAAGCATAGGATAGTAAGAGCATTATAAAACGTCATTAACACACAGTATTTGGAATTTGCTATCTTTACGTTGTTTGACATTGGTTATGTTAATATAGTAAATTTTAATTAAATGAAATAAAAGTAGTAGGGGGTGATAGAAGCTTGGATGATATTCCAGAGGATATACGAAGTACTAATGCATGTTGGTTATTATTGAAAAGTAAAAATCGGTTAAAAACAAGTTTTTACAGAAGGCTTTAAATCCAGGCAAATAGGATGAGTATGCCTTTTTTTATTTGTTATAGAAATTATTTATGGGGGATGAAAATTTGTTTACCGAGATTTTATTATTGATTGTGCTCATTGTGCTGAATGCATTTTTTGCTGCATCTGAGATTGCTTTAATTTCTTTAAATGATAATAAGATAAAATTAATGGCCGAGGAAGGAAATAAAAAGGCTATACTTCTAAAAAATTTGCTGGGAGAACCAAGCAAATTTCTTGCAACCATTCAAATTGGCATTACCCTTGCGGGTTTTCTTGCGAGTGCGTTCGCTGCTGAAAGCTTTTCTGGAAGGTTGGCTGAACTAATCAAACGCACGGGAGTTCCTATTTCTGATGAGTGGCTTAGAACTATTTCACTTATATTAATTACAATAATTTTATCATATTTTACTCTTGTTTTGGGTGAATTAGTTCCCAAAAGACTAGCTATGAAAAAGGCTGAGCCTATTTCCATGTTTGCAGTCGGACCGATTAAATTCCTATCTGTCATAACTTCTCCCTTTGTTAAGCTTCTTACCAAGTCTACAAACTTTTTTGTCAGGCTGTTTGGTGTTGATCCGAATGAAAAGGATGAAGAGGTTACAGAAGAAGAAATACGGATGATGGTGGATGTAGGTGAGGAAAAAGGTACTATTGACCAAGCAGAGAAAGTTATGATCAATAACATCTTTGAGTTTAACAATAAAACAGTTTCTGATATAATGACTCACAGAACCGATATAGCAGCGCTTCCCGTCGATGCAGACCTTGCTGATGTAACTTCTTTTATCAACTCTGAAAAATATTCAAGGATACCTATTTATGAAGATAGTATAGATAACATTATTGGAGTAATGCATTCCAAATACTTGATTAAGTATCTATCTGAAGAAAGTGATAGGGAGAGTTTCAGTTTAAAGGATATTATTAGGGAGCCGTATTTCGTACCAGCGTCCAAAAGAACAGACGAACTATTCAAAGAACTGCAGCATAATAAAACTCACTTGGCAATTATCATTGACGAATATGGTGGAACGGCTGGAATTGTTACTTTAGAAGATTTAATCGAAGAAATTGTTGGGAATATTTTTGATGAAGATGATGAAGTTGAAAAGGAAATCGATGTACTTGATGAAAATACATTTATTATAAATGGTACTACAAGTTTGGATACTGTGAAGAATTACCTAGAGGTTGATCTGCCTTCGGATGAATATGAGACTTTAAGTGGTTTCGTAATAGGTCAGTTGGGTAGAATACCAGGAAAAGAGGATAGTCCAAGTATAGAGTTCAATGGTCTTGTATTTAAGGTTGTGGAAGTGGAAGAAAAGCGAGTAGCAAAGGTTAAAGTTTGTAGGACTTAAATTTTAATATCATCCAGAAGTTTTTCTATAAAAAATAATTATTGCTTTGTTGTCTCAAACTAAAAAGAACTAAAAGTGTTATCTAATTTATTAGGTAACACTTTTTTACTGTGGAAAGTCCTTGATTCTAATAATTCGGCAGATTAAAAAGAGTTTTGCAGCATAGGCCTGATGAGTCAATAAAACTGATAACTGAAGACAACAGAAAATTCTTTCCGATGTCATGCAGACACAGAGCGCCAATAGCCGGTGGTGGAAGTCTTAGATGTCTTACAATCAGGATATTCCGGGAGACGGATTCGCAAAATTTAATGAGTCCCATTACTGAAATTAAATAATATTATATGAATGAAACAAAACTTGAAAAGAGAAGATTAATATCGTCTCTTTCAAAGAGGCATTTTATCATTACTGGTCTGCAAAAATAACGTTAAGTCCTGCAGATTTTAGCAGATTAAGCTCATTATTACCGCTATCGGTATCGCAAATCAATGTATCCACATCGGATATACCACATATTATTTTTAAACCTATCTTTCCCAGCTTGGAGGTATCCACTGGAACTATGCATCTTTGGGAGCATTTTATCATTGCCTGCTTTATAGAGGCTTCCTCATGACCTGAAATGGTAAAACCGGCATCATGCGATACCCCGTTTATTCCCAGAAAACATATATCCGCGCGCATGGTTTCAAAAAGGACCTGTGACAACTCATCATGGAAGGACGCAGAACGATTATCATAACAGCCGCAAGCCATATAAAGCTTGATTTTGTCTGAATGGGTCAGAATTGAGGCTGCTGCAAATGAGTTAGTCAGGACCGTAAGTTCAAGTGGAGATTCAATGATGCTCTTTGCAATTTCAACAGATGTTGATCCTGAATCAAGTATTATTGTCTGACCTGAGCTTAGTACATTATTTACTATATAGCCTGAAATCGATTCTTTTTCTTTTTTGTGCGCGATTGAGCGCATATTAATGTTCGAATACAGAGCTGTCTTACCATTTGCAACTGCTCCTCCGAAGCTGCGTTTTAGAAGCCCTTCCTCCTCAAGATATCTGAGATCATTACGGATAGTTGCCTCACTGCAATCAAGGGCTTGACAAAACTCTGCGACAGTTACGAGATCATTAGCTATTAGCATACCCCGGATTTTTTCATGTCGGATTTCTGTCTTACTCTTTTCCTTATACATTTTAATCTCTTCTTTCTATTTTATAATAACCTACTTAATAATAAGCATATCATTAAATCTAATTAAATTTTCTCCTATAAATTTGTTGAAGTCAATAATAATTTAAGAAAAAAATATAAATTTATTGAAGACGATAAAAATTAATCAAATAATTATTGACATCAACAGTAATTGTGCTATTATTATTATATAAGCGCTAGAAAACTTACTCAAAGTAATATATTACTTATGAATTTATCTATGGCATTGGGGGTTGTTAAATGAAGAAAGATGCAAATCTCTTAAAAATTGGCATATTGGGTTGCGGCCCTATTTCCCAGGCTGCTCACTTTGAAGCTACCCGCAAGGCACATAATGCTGAATTGTATGCAATTTGTGATGTCGCTGAGGATTTGCTTGAAAAGATGGCTAAGCTGCATGATGTAAGTGTAACATATAACGATTATGACAAAATGCTTGCTGATCCAAATGTTGATGCTGTAATTATTGGTATAGCAGATCAGTTCCATGTACCATGTGCAATGAAAGCAATTGCCGCAGGTAAACATGTTCTGATAGAAAAGCCATTAGGTGTTAGTGTCGGTGAATGTGAAGATCTGCGTGACTTCGCTAAAAAAGCTAATGTCACTGTCCAGATTGGAAACATGAAACGGTTTGATCCAGGAATTAGATTTGCCCGTGACTTTGTAGAAAATGAAATGGGAGAAGTTCTTACTCTTAAAGCTTGGTATTGTGATAATGTCTACCGTTATACTGTAACCGATAATGTTATGCCGATCTTATACCAGAGTTCAAAAGCACGTAAGCCGGATGGAAATCCTAAGGATAACAGGCAGAAATATTACATGATGACTCATGGCAGCCATCTTGTGGATACAGCCCGATTCCTGGGTGGTGAAATTCTAAGTGTAAACGCAAAAATGGTTAATAAATTCGATGCTTATAGCTGGCTTGTAGAAGTTCAGTTTGCAAACGGTAGCATAGGAAATCTTGACCTGACAGTTGCAGTACGCATGGACTGGCATGAGGGCTTTCAGATATATGGAGAGTTTGGTAGTGTCATCGGGCGCACATATAACCCTTGGCTATTTAAATCCAGTGATGTTGAAGCTTTTTCGACAAAAGATGGTTTGTTTAGACGGCCGCTCGGAGAAGACAGTCATTTTTACAAACTTCAGGTAGAAGGATTTGCTGATACAATTCTTAATAGTGTTTCACAGCATGGTGCTACTTTAGATGATGGTGTAGCTGCAGTTAGAGCTATAACCGCGATTGCCCGCTCGGTTGAAACCGGAGAACGCGTTTATCTGGCATATGTTTAGTACATTCATCTTAGTGCAGAAAGGATAGCGTCTATGAATTACTACATAGGAATTGATCTTGGAGGAACTAACATCAAAGCGATGATTATGAGCGACAAATTTCAGGTGGTATGTAAGAATAGCTTATCGACACCAAGTCAAAAATCGCCTGAAAACATATTTGGAGTTATTATTAATCTGATCGAATCTATGCTTAAGGATTCTTCAGTTTGTATAGATGATGTTTTGGGTATTGGTATCGGTATTCCCGGCTTGACTGATAGCCGGGTGAATAAAGTATTCAATGCGCCAAATCTTTTCTGGATAGACCAATACGTTGGTAAACCCCTTAAGGATTACTTTAAAAAACCTATATATACAGAAAACGACGGAAATGTTAATGCACTTGGTGAGATGCATTTTGGTGCCGGAAAGGGCTTCAGGCATATTATTCTTCTGACATTGGGCACCGGGGTGGGCAGCGGTATTATCCTTGACGGCAGGCTTTTACATGGTGCTTCACATGTTGCCGGTGAAGCAGGACACATGGTTATTGAGTCAGGTGGAGAACTATGTTCATGCGGGAAAAGGGGATGCTTTGAAAGCTCCTGTTCTGCAACTGCAATGATAAAACATGCAAGAAAACTTGTGACAGAAAAGCCTGATACCGTTCTGCTGAAATATGCATCAGGAGACATTAATTCCATTACATGTGAAATGATTGATCAGGGCTTTGATGTAGGTGATGCATTATCAATAGAAATTATTGAAACCTTCGCGAAAAAGCTGAGTATTGGTCTGGTCAATCTAATAAATTTATTGAACCCTGAAATAATTATTATCAGCGGTGGACTGTCCAATTCAGGAGACCGCATACTAAATCTGACTCGTAAGCTGGTGGAAGAGTCTTTAATGCATCCTATCCAACGCTGCAGCATTGTTGTTGGAGAGTTGGGTTCTGATGCGGGAGTTATGGGAGCCTGCTCAGTCGTAGCAGCCTCGCAGAGATTTATACAAAAGTGACATGGAAAGGAAGATTGCTATGCAGTTAGGTATATTTGCCAAGACGTTTATTCGGGGAAGCTTTGAGGAAGTATTTGATGCAGTAAGGGATAATGGATTAAATCAAGTGCAGTTTAATATGGCTTGTACTGGCTTGGAAACTTTGCCTGATTACATTGATACGAGCTTGGTAGATAGTATTAGAAAAGAGTCTATTAACAGAGGGGTAGACATTGCAGCTATTTCCGGAACATACAACATGATTCATCCAGATAAGAAACAGCGAGAGCTTGGGTTGAAAAGGCTGGAGGTGCTTGCAGGAGCCTGTTCCAGAATCGGTACTGATGTTGTTACATTATGTACCGGAACACGGAATGAGACCAGTATGTGGAAAAAACATCCTGATAACAATTCTGCTGACAGTTGGAATGATTTGTGTAATTCGATGGCCAGAGCATTGAAAATTGCTGAAGATTATCATTTAACTCTTGCTATTGAGCCTGAGATATCGAATGTAGTGGATAATGCTGTCAAAGCAAGGCGTCTGCTTGATGAAATGAAGTCACCATTTTTAAAAATTATTATGGATGGCGCAAATTTGTTTAGACCTGGTGATGCTAACTATATGACTGATGTATTGGACAGAGCTTTTGACCTGCTCGCCAATGACATTGTTATAGCTCATGCCAAGGATCTGGCCAGTGATGAGGAAACAAGCTTTGTAGCAGCCGGACAAGGAATCCTTAATTATTCTTTATATTTGAAACACCTTCGAGATTGCAATTTCCAGGGAGCTTTAATTATTCATGGTTTATCCGAAAGTCAGGTTCCGGAGAGTGTTGCCTTCATAAAGGAACAGATTGAAAGGCTTGACAGGGAGGCGTAATACAATGGCATTTTTCTATCATGAGGGTATTAAATTCAACTTCATAGATAATGGAAAAGGTGTACCATTTATTTTCCAGCATGGTCTGGGTGGGAGCCTTGAACAGCCACAAGGTTTATTCACACCACCGAAAGGTATCCGCTTTCTCTCGTTTGATTTTCGCGGACATGGAGATACCTCGATTGGATTGGAAAAAGAACTTTGTTTCAAGACATTTGCTGATGATTTGGTAGCATTTATGAATCATCTGCAAATTAAGAAAGCAATTGTTGGGGGCATTTCGATGGGAGCAGCAGTGGCACTGAACTTTGCAATACGTTATCCCGAAAGAATTCTTGGCTGTGTTTTCTCAAGACCGGCCTGGTTGGATCATCCAATGTCACAGGATAATCTAGATTTATTCAGGAATGTTGCCAATCTTATTTCGGAGCATGGGCCAGAGCTTGGACGTGAGATTTTTAGCAAATCCCAAGGATATGCCCGCCTTAATCAAGAGTCATGTGCAGTGGCGCAGTCTTTCTTGAATTATTTCGATTATAAGGATGCGAAAACCACAGCAGCAAAGTTTGTGTCAATGCCAGCCGATTCGCCTTGCAGCAGCAAGGAGGAATGGAATAGGATTAAGGTTCCAGTTCTGATAATGGCTAACGGCTCAGATCCCATTCATCCCCTGGAATATGGACGGATTATGGCTGAATATGTTCCTCAGGCTGAATTTTATGAGATCACAGCAAAATCGGTAGACAGTCAAAAACACATTTCGGATTTACAAAAACACTTAGATGAGTTTTTGCAAAAACATTTCATATAAATCTGTAGGAAAGAAGGAAAAACAGTATGCCAAAACTTGAAGGCGAGATTCTTCTTGATATGAAAGGAATAATAAAATCTTTTCCAGGCACTATTGCTTTGAATGATGTTCAGCTTCAGGTTCGACGCGGAGAAGTTCATGCCTTAATGGGTGAGAATGGTGCGGGCAAATCAACATTGATGAAGATTGTTGCGGGATTGATAAAACCTGACGCTGGAGAAATATGGTTTGATGGTAAAAATGTTAGTTTTACAAACCCTGCTGATGCTATCGATGCTGGCGTAAGTATGATTCATCAGGAACTGAATCCTGTTCTGCACATGACGATTGCTGAAAACATTTTCCTGCATCGGGAACCAACAAAAATGAATAGCCTTTTTATAGATAAAGCGAAAATGAATACAAAGACACAGGAAATTCTTAAAAGATTTGGTTTAAACCTTAGCCCTCGAATGAAAATGATTAGTTTGACAATTGCTCAAATGCAGATGATAGAGATCATTAAAGCAGTGACTTTTAATGCTCGCTTGGTAATTATGGATGAACCGACATCATCCCTTGATAGTGATGAGACAGAGAATCTTTTTAAAACCATAGCTGAACTAAAGGACAAGGGGATAAGTATTGTATATATTTCACACAGGATGGATGAAATAGCCCGTATAAGTGACAGGGTAACAGTATTCCGTGATGGATGTTATATAGGCACTAGAAATATTGACCAAATTGATCGTAGCATGCTTATCAAAATGATGGTGGGACGCGACCTTTCGGATATTTATGATAAGACACCGGTCATACCTGGAGAGGTTGTTATTAAAGTAAAAAATTTAACCCGAAAGGGTGTATTTAAGGATATAAGTTTTGAGGTGCGGACTGGTGAAATTGTTGGGTTTGCTGGGTTAGTTGGTGCTGGGAGAAGTGAAATTATGAAGGCGATTTTTGGACTGGATCCAGTAGATTCCGGTGAAATCATTTGGCGTGACAAACCCATTCATATTAAGAACACTTCAGATGCTATTAGAAATGGAATTGCTATGGTTACCGAGGACCGAAAAAAATACGGATTGGTTCTATGCCGTAATTTGCTTGAAAACATCAGTTTGCCAAATTTGAAGAAACAGCATAAGGGTTTGTTCATAAACCATAATGTTCAAAATACTAATGCTTCTGAAATGGCATCCCGGCTCTCAGTTAAGGCACCGAATCTTAAAGTTGAAGCCAGAAGCCTAAGCGGCGGAAATCAGCAAAAGGTTATTTTAGCTAAATGGCTTATGGCTTCGCCCAAACTGATAATTTTTGATGAACCGACCCGTGGAATCGACATCGGTGCAAAAAATGAAATTTATAAACTTATGTGTCAGTTCGCATCGAAAGGGATGGCAATAATTCTTGTTTCTTCAGAAATGGAAGAGGTTATTGGTATGAGTGACAGGGTTATAGTTGTACATGAAGGCAGAATCAGCGGTGAATTCCGAAGAAAAGATCTGAAAGATATGTCTAAAGCACAAGAGCTTATTCTTAATAAGGCAATGGGGGGTTAATATGTTATTACATAAACAAAATTCAAGTAGTTCATTTGATCTGGCTCTTTTTACTAGAAAATATGGTATTACACTGATTCTAATGTTTATGATTGTTCTTTTGCTTATTATAAGCCCTACTTTTAGAACCTGGCAGAATATGATAAATGTTTTAAATCAAATAAGTATAAATGGAATAATTGCTGTTGGTATGACTTTTGTAATAATCACAGGTGGTATTGATTTATCCATCGGTTCCATGATTGCAGTCTCATCTGTTGTTATAGGTGCAGTACTTACTGCTAACAGTGACAACATTCTACTGGCAGTAATCATTGCAATTCTAGCTTGTGGACTGATTGGACTTTTTAATGGGTTTTTTATTGCAAAATTCGACATGTTCCCGTTCGTTGTAACCTTAAGTAGTATGCTAATTGCAAGAGGCTTCGCATATGTCATCAGTGATGGTAAATCTTATGTTCTTAAAAGTGATGTTTTCAAGCAGATTGGACAAGGAAAACTTTTTAATATAATACCATATTCGGTTATTATTCTGGTAGCTATTATACTTATTGGTTATGTGTTGCTTAGTCGTATGAAATTCGGTCAGTACATATACGCAGTCGGAGGCAATATTCATACAGCTATTGCGTCAGGTGTCAACGTATTCCGAATTAAACTTTTAACTTATATGATGATTGGTATTTTTAGCGGAGTTGCCGGTGTAATTTTAACATCCCGTGTTAATGCTGGACAACCGGCTATAGGAGCAGGCTATGAAATGGATGCCATTGCAGCTGCAGTAATTGGAGGGGCAAGTTTAAGCGGCGGAATGGGAAGTATATTTGGAACAACAGTAGGTATTCTTATGATAGGTGTCATAAATAATGGGATGAATCTACTGGGAGTGTCTTCCTTCTATCAACAGATCGTAAAAGGATTCATAATACTGGGAGCCATGTTGCTTGATATCACAATAAACAAACGCAAGAACAATTGATGCTAAGGATCATGCCTTAACATAAAAAAACTAGGAGGGAAATTTATGAAACGGAAAAAGAATATCGCTCTGGTAGTTGCACTTGTATTCTCTATGATGACATTTGTTGGGTGCTCATCTAACACATCCACTGATTCAAGCACTAACGCATCAACTAATGCAGCAGCTACACAAGCAAGTAAATCCGGCAAGAGTGGAATCAAAATAGGTATTTTACAGAAAAGCCGTTCAGATCAGTATCAGATTTTGCTTAATTCCTCACAGGAAGCTAAGCTGAAGGAATTAAAGTCGTCCGGTAAAATTGATACATATTACCAGGTTGATGCAGACACTGATGTCCAAAAACAGCTTAATCAAGCAGATGACATGATCGCTATGAAGGTTAATGTAATAGTAATGAGCCCTGTAGATGCTAATGGCTGTGCACCTATTGTTGAAAAGTGTAAAAGTGCAGGAATTCCCTTAGTAATAGTGAACTCTAAGACAAGCAATGTAGATGATGCAACAGCCTTCGTCGGATCAAATGATGTTGAAGCCGGCGAAATCATGGGCAAATATATAGCTGAGCGTATTGGTGGTGTTGGCAAAGCAACCGGCAAGGTATTACAACTCGAGGGCGATATAGGAAATTCAGCACAGATTGACCGTGACAAGGGCTTAAAAAATACTATCTATAAAGAAAAAGGTGTTAAGATATTGGAATCACTCAGCGGAAAATGGCTGCGTGAAGAGGGTATGCGTATTACTGAAGACTGGCTGCAGAAATATCCGGAAATCAGCGCAATTGCAGCAGAAAACGACAATATGGCTATGGGTGCCTTGAATGCAGTAATTAATGCAGGAAGAAAAGATAAAATTGTTATAGTCGGTGTTGATGCAATCGAAGATGCTCTAATCAGTATAAAGAAAGGTGAATTGGATGCAACTGTACGTCAGGATGGACAAGGACAGGGCTCAGGCAGTATTGATGTTGCAATGAAAATTGCAAATGGTGAAAAATACGATAAAGTAACCAATATACCTTTTGTATTAATAACTAAAGAAAATGTTGACCAATACTTAAAGAAATAGTTATTTAGTATCAGAATCTAGGCAAAGCACAAAGGATAAAGGTCTCCGGTCAAAAACGGCCGGAGGCTTTTTTTACAGAAATGATTTGCGTCATAATTACACGTGGGCTTAAGAAAAAATTATACGAAAGGGTGATTATTTGAGAACTTTAAAATTAAATTTGAATTGGTCGCTGAGAAAAAAGCTTATTACGAGCTTTGTTTCAATAATATTGCTGATGAGTATAATCAGTTTAATAATATACCTTACTTTTTCGTCAACAACAAGACAGATGGATAGGATGATTCAAAACACAATAACTGCTAATGGCATCAATAGTTCGGCGGAGAAAATAATAGAAATACTTCCTGATGTTATTGGAAATAATGATGAGACCTCCATAAAGGAAATAGAAGACAATCTCAATTTAATAAATACCAATACAGCAATTCTCATAGAAGACATACCTTCAGATGACCAAAACGGTAAAGCCTCTTTCGAAACAGTTCACGAGATTTGTGAGACGTTTATTACTAATGTTGGTGAGGTATTAAAATTCAGCAGTGATCATAAACTCACTGAAGCCATTAAATCAAAAGAGTCCGCATTAAAAGTAAAAGATTTTATGAAAAACAATATATATAATTATATATCTATAGAATTAAATAATAATAAAATTCTGCAGCAAAAATTAAACGAAAAAACACGGTTAATGGGCTTCATGATTTTGCTTTCCATTATAGTGATAGGTCTTGTGAGTATTATATTTGCTGTAATATTCTCAAACAATACTGCAAATATGATATCTAAATTGGCGAAGCATGCTCAAAGTATTGCCGGTGGTAATCTTCAAATTAATCAGGTTAAGGTCAAATCAAAGGATGATATTTCAATATTGGCTGATTCATTTAACAAAATGCTGGAGAATTTACAAACTTTAATTGGAAAAATTGGAAGCAGCAGTGATAATGTGGCAAGCTCGGCGGATATGCTCAAAAGAAATGTGGAGCAAAGCAATCTTGCTATTGAGCAAGTGGCTAATTCTATTCAGAAGGTTTCACAGGGATCTTTCGAACAATCTGAACAGACACAAAAAATTGTTAATGTTATGAATGATTTGTATGAAGGAAATAAGAAAATGTATGAGAATGCCCATAATATTCTGGACACATCCGAAAAAGCTACAAATGCAGCAAACGTAGGCAACGAAAAGATGGAATCATTACTCAATCAAATTAGCGTCATAGAAGGAAAAATCATAGCCACCCAAGCTGTCACAGAAACTCTTAAAATGCATTCTAAGGAAATAAAAAAAATACTCGACGCAATTACAAATATTGCATCCCAAACCAATTTACTGGCTTTAAATGCGGCAATTGAAGCAGCAAGAGCAGGAGAACACGGAAAAGGTTTTGCAGTGGTAGCTGATGAAATCCGCAAGCTGGCTGAGGGGTCTGCAAATGCTACGCAGGATATAACAGGCATACTGAAGGATATACAATCGGAAACACAACAGGTTGCTTACAGTATGTCATTAGGCGTTCAAGAAGTAAAAGAAGGTACCCAGATGGCTGAAGAAGCCAGGACTTCATTTGGTGAAATTGTAATCACAAGTGAAAAAGTTGACTGCCAAATAAAGAGTATTACGCAGGAAATTGAAAATATGGTAGACGAGATAAAGATGGTTGAAACGATGAGCAGAAGTATTTCAGATATTGCGGCTGAGTCTTCTGCCGGAAGTGTCGAAGTGGCCTCTGCGGTTGAAGAACAGACAGCCAGTCTTCAAGAAATATTCTCATCGGCTTCTGTTCTGTCGGAAATGGCGGACGAACTTCAAAAGATAGTTAGACAATTTAAATTGTAGCATATTCTTTGAATCAAAAACAGGACATTATACTTGAAAAAGCATGTTGTTGGTTTATCTTCATGCTTTTTTACATTCTTATGAATTTGTTTAAAATACTATAGAGATGAGTATTGCTACATATTGGTAAAGTGTGGCAAGTAAATATCTCTTCTACTCAACTACGTAAGTAATACAAAAAACATATATTACAAATCATAAAATTTAATTGGGAATAATCCATCAGCATCCAGGAAAAGATAAAGGAAACTTTTTGTCTGGAGGTCTTATGGATACTTTGCCCAGCCACAATTATGGAATAGAGAAATTCGGCAGATTAAAAAGAGTTTTGCTGCATAGGCCTGATGAGTCAATAAAACTGATAACTGAAGACAACAGAAAATTCTTTCTTTTTGATAAAGTTCCCGATGTCGACAGATACCTCGAAGAGCATCATAGCTACCAGCAGCTGCTTGAGAGTCAGGGAATCAATGTACATTTGCTGGCTGACCACGTTCAAAGGAATACTGATTTGCTGGGTCGTCTTCCCAATCTTGCATACCTTCATGACACAGCAGTTATCAGCTCCTTTGGCAGTATTATATCAAAAATGTCCTCGCGGGGAAGATGTCATGAAGAAATAGTGGTCAGAGAAGCATTAAACAGCCTTGGTATTCCGAATTTATATGAGCCGGATGAAGGTGAGGATTTTGAAGGGTGCCTGTTGGTTTCCCCTTCAACTGTGTTTGTTGCAGACACAGAACGCCATTCTGAAAGGTCTATCATTAAGTTTATAGATTTTATTCTGCAGTATTTCTGTGAGGTAATCTATGCTAAGATCCCCAAGGAAAGAAGATTCATGCACCCTGATATGGTTTTTAACAGGGTGACTGAAAACCTGTTCTTATACTATCCGCAAGCATTTGTAAAAACCTACCATATAACTAAAGATAAAAAACTGGAAATTGATATAAAAGAATTTATGAATAAGCGGAATTTAGATATGGTTGCCTTAACTGATGAGGAGCAAAGGAAATGGGGAAGCTCCTTCGTGCCCTTGGAACCAGGTAGAATTATCAATTATGATATTTCACTAAAACAGACGACTATAAATCTTTTGGAAAAGGAAGGAGTTAAATTCGTTCATTTTCATCCAGAAGCTCTGCTAGCCGGAGGCGGAAGTCTTAGATGTCTTACAATGCGGGTGTTCAGGGAACCAATATTGTAAAATAAATAAATTTAAAAGGGTTATTGGGTTACTTTATTAAATATACACCTATTTAAATATAGCATCTAAAAACTTACTAAAAAGAAAGGAATTCTTCAAAAAGTGACGAAATATATATTACAAAAATAATAATTTGATTACTACTGTACATTAAAATATTGGAATAGTAATTGCAACATTATTAAAATTATTATATGAGCTATCCAGGGGGTACCAGGTGAAAAGGAAATATTGTTTGACTGCTAATATAGTTTTGTTGGTGTGGTTTTTTTTAGATATGATAGGTGTATATTTTGAAAATAGTTATCTTGTTTCTCAATCATGGCGTGATGACGGGATTTTTTTTGTTATATTTCTTATTGCATTGCTGGCATTTTTACTAAAAGAGAAAATAGGAAAGTACATATTGATTGCATGGGAATCGCTATGGTTAATAACCCAGTTGATTTCACATGAGTGGTATACTATAGCTGGCGGTGGAGAAGGTAAAATTCGTTATTTTGAAGGGTCGATTAAGTTAATCAACCCTGGTTCAAGATATATTCCTGATGTATACCATATTATTCTTCATATTTTAATACTAGCTGCTTTGATTACTACAATTTTATATACCATGAGATTAAAAAGTGCAAAAAATATTTAGCTGCTTTTCCCAACCCTCAGTACATAGTCATCACCTTTTAACTGCAGCGGCATTGTCATTACAACAATGTGCTTGTGCTTTAGCAGCTCGCTCTTTATAAATCTAGTTGAGCGATTGTGAAGCAGGGAATGCCACCATTTTTTTGTTACAAACTGAGGAAGCAGAACTGTTATCATATCACCTTTTTTGTAATCATATTCAACTGATTCTATATATCTTGAAAGTGAATCTACAATCGTCTTGGTCGGTGAATATTTGACTGTTAAGGGAATGCCGGTATTTAACATTGCATATTGCTCTTTAACCCTTTGTGCGTTTTCCTCGTTAATGGAAACATGAAATGCCACAACATTCTCCGAAATTGTCTTTGCAAATCTCAATGCCCTTACGCTTGCTCTGTTCACACTGTCCAATGGAACAATTACCCTGTTGGAATAGGTTGCAGTATTCAGATCGACAGTTGAAAGCTCTTCAGGAGTTATCTTAAGCTGCTTTGATAATGCATTATAATGTCTTTTGGTTTTTAACATTAAAAATACCAGTATTGGTACTGCAAATACGACTATCCATGAACCTTCGTGAAATTTAGCTACAGCTATTATTATTACTGTAACGCCTGTTACAATAGCACCCAATCCATTTATACACGCTTTGACTACCCATCCCTTACTTTTATTTCTCTTCCACCTTATAAACATTCCGGTTTGAGAAAGTGTAAAACTAATAAAAACACCGACCGCATAAAGGCCAATTAGCTTCGAAACTTGAGCATTAAAAGCAATTACTAATATTCCTGCTACAACAGACAACAGCAAAATTCCATTGGAATAACTTAGTCTGTCGCCTCTCATACTTAATTGTCTAGGGGCATATCCATCCCTTGCGACTATTGATATCAGCATGGGGAATCCTGAAAAGGCAGTATTTGCCGCTAAAACAAGAATTATTATAAGTGTTGAAACTATAAAATAATACATAATATTTGGAAGCAAGCCTGAGCCTGAAAAAATTATACCTGCTTCCTGTACAAGTACGGCTCCTTTTGCGGGATTAACAGGGTAATAGTTCGCAAGTATGGAAGTGCCTCCGAATAATACAAAAATCACAATAGAGAGTATTAATAAAACATGTTTTGCATTTTTTGTAGATACTTCCTTAAAATTAGGAACTGCATTACTTACAGCTTCAATTCCAGTTACAGCTGCACATCCGCTTGAGAATGCCTTTAAAATTAGGAATAATGTAAGGGGTTCAATCTGTTTCGGAAGGTCTACAGCCGGGGGAGCGCCTGATGCTAGCTTTACAAATCCTGTAATAATCATCGAAACCAAAGCAAACATAAAAGCATATGCGGGTATGCCAAACATCTTTGCAGATTCTCTTATCCCTCTTAGGTTACCAACCATAAGAAGTATAATTAAAAATAGAGTTACCGGAACTGAATAAGGCTTTACGTCAGGGAATGCAGTTGCGAGCTGCTCTACACCTGAAGAAATACTTACCGCCACTGTCATTATATAATCTATTGAAAGTGCTGCACCTGCCGTAACACCTGCGAGAATACCAAGGTTATCTTTTGCAACAATATATGCTCCTCCGCCCGATGGATAGCAATCAATTGTCTGCCTGTAGGAAAGCATAAGAATTAATAGCAGGCCTACAATTGCAGCTGAGATATATGTCAACTGCTTAAATGCCAAACCACCTATAACTGGTACAAGAACTGTAAGTATTTCCTGACCAGCGTATGCAACAGAAGAAATGGCATCACTTGATAAAATGGGAAGACCCCATAAAACCCCATATTTTTGATCTGCCAAGGCCTCGTTTTTTAAAGGCCTTCCAATTAAGACACGCTTAATACCTTTTTTCAATTTGCCCACCTTATTCTATATAATCTAATAAAGTACTATGGTAAAAAAAGACTTTCAGAATATTATAATACTAATTAAATTTTTTTTGAAATTCACTCAAAATGGTGCACAGATAAAGCCAATATATTTAAAATTGATTATCTTAATTTAAGTATTTAAAACATAGTTTTCTATCGCATATCTTCGTTTTACTATCAGCAGAAAAAAATTTTAATATCAAAATATCAAGTGTGTTATAATTCAAATAAAAATGACCTTTAATTTGAGGTGAAAAAATGTTTCAAACTCTAAAAGGTAAAATTTCGAGCATATATTTTTTACTTGTTTTATTGATTGCTGTTGTTGGATTTATATCTGTTATTAATCTTCATCAGGTAAGCGGAACAATAAATGCTCTTATGACAGACAACTACAAAAGTATAAGTGCAATTGACAATATGCTTGAAGCTATAGAACTTCAGGACAGCGCAATATTGACATATATAAATATAGACAGGCAGAAAGGAATTGAACTTTTCAGCGAAAATTCTGCTGCTTTTTTGAAATGGTATAATATCGAAGCAAATAACATTACCGAGGTAGGAGAAAAGGAATATGTCTCCCAGATTTATGAGTATTACAACAAGTACCTCAAATCCTTCTCTGAATTGCAGGAAACCATAAATGTCTCTGGAGTCCAAAAGTCCATACAGCTTTATTATAATTCAATAGAGCCTAATTTTACTTTTCTAAAGGAACAGATGAAAAAGCTTATCTCCTTTAATGAAAAAGCTATGTTTCAGAGCAAGGATGAGGCAACCGATTACGCGGATAAGTCAATGTATTTTGTTCTTATACTTTCTGTTTCAGCTGTTATTATAGGATTCTTTTTGTCGAGGTTTTTTACAAACAGGTTTTTAAAACCCATATATACATTAACTAAGGCAATTACCTTGGTCGGGGCTGGTGCTCTAAACAGGCAGATAAGTATTAATTCCAAGGATGAAATAGGTCATCTTGCAACCGAATTCAATAATATGACTAACCGTTTGCAGCAGTATGAACAAAGCACACTGGGGACTCTCCTTGCGGAAAAAAACAAGTCGCTTGCAATTGTTAAAAGCATTTCAGATCCGCTTATTGTACTGGATAAGAATTATAAGATTATGCTGCTCAATAACGCTTTTGAGGTTTTTTTTGAAATAAAGGAAGAGGCTGTTGTAAATAAGCACTTCCTTGAAGCGGTAAGCAATGATGAGCTGTTCGAGCACATAAGCAGCGGGCTTGATTCCCAAGAGGATTACAGAGAAAAAATAATGCATATAAAGACCAAAGATGATTATTTTAATGTAGTTGTTTCAACCGTTAAGAATGCTGAAGCGATAGTAACGGGACTTATTGTTGTATTTCAGGATGTTACAAAATTAAAGAAGCTTGAAAAAGTAAAAACTGATTTTGTTGCCACTGTATCTCACGAATTTAAAACACCATTGACTTCAATTATTATGGGGACAAGTATGCTGCTGGATGGAAGTCTTGGGACGTTGAATGAGAACCAGAATGATGTTGTAAAAACCATAAGGGAGGACGAAGAAAAATTATCTGCTTTGGTTCATGAACTTCTGGAATTATCTAAAATTGAATCGGATAAGGCTATATTCAACATTCGTAAGTGCTCCATGGAAAATATAATTGTAGGATCAATAAAGCAGTATTTTGAACAATCGAAGGAAAAGGGTATCAGCCTCATTTATGAAATAACTGATAACTTGCCAGCAATTGAGGCAGATCCCGAAAAAATAACATGGGTACTAAATAATCTTATAGCAAATGCTTTAAAGTATACCAACAAGGGTGATTCTATTAGCGTTCATGCAGGTATAGCCGAAGATAAGGTCCGGGTTTCTGTAAGTGATACAGGCATTGGAATTCCTCCGGAATTTGTTAATAAAATTTTCGGTAAATTCGTTCAGGTACAGGGCTATGACCGGGAAGTCCGCGGTAACGGCCTTGGACTTGCCATAGTAAAGGAGATAATTACAGCTCACGGAGGTGAAATATGGTGTACAAGCAAGCTTGATGAGGGCAGCGTATTTACATTCACCTTACCAATACACAGAGAGGATAACTTCGATGAATATAATGGTGGCAGATGATACAAAGAATATAAGAATGTTATTAACCAAGTGCCTGGAACTGGAGGGCCATACTGTAACAACTGCCAATGACGGGCAGAGTGCTCTCGATTTATTGAAATGTCAGAAATTTGATTTGGCTTTTATAGATATAAAGATGCCTCAAATCAGTGGAACCGAGGTGCTTAAGACCATACGTGATATGGGAATTGATATTCCTGTAATCATTATAACAGCGTATGCTACTATCAAGAATGCTGTAGAATGTACCCAGATGGGTGCTGTTGCTTACCTGCAAAAACCATTTACGGCTGAAAAGGTACGATTGACCCTTAAGGAACTTATGAGTACAAAACCTGTTGAAACTGATAACTTTGATAATGAATTACGAAAAATTGAAGATGCGATATATCTCAAAAACTTCGATAATGCTGAAAAACTTCTCAAAAAGGCATTGTCTGTAGAGCCGGGAAACCTTCAAATTTACCGTCTTCTTGGTTTGGTGTACACATCAAAAGGTGAGCTGGAAAAGGCAACAAAATTTGAAGCAATATATAATTTACTAAAAGAAGAAACGTGACATATTAATATTAAATAATTAAAATATTATAGTTATTAAATAAAGGCGGGGTATATTAATGAAAATCTGTGTACTTGATACAAAATCAATAGGGCTTGATCTGGAATATTCAATATTTGAAAAATTCGGGCAGGTTGAAAAGCACCTTCTAACAAAGCCTGAAGAGGTCGCAGAAAGAATTAGCAGCTGCAATGTTATAATAACCAATAAAATCATTCTAAATGAATCTAATATGAAGGATGCAAAGGAGTTGAGGCTTGTTTGCATAACAGCAACAGGCACCAACAATATTGACCTCAATTATGCAAAGTCCAGAGGCATTGCCGTTACCAATGTAGCAGGCTATTCTACCTGGAGTGTTACCCAACACACCTTTGCAACACTTTTTTACGTTATGGAGCAGTTGAGGTACTATGATGACTATGTCAAGACAGGCGAGTATTCCCGAAGTGATTGCTTTAATAATATGGATAGAGCTTTCAGTGACCTTGAAGGTAAGAATTGGGGTATCATAGGGCTTGGGGAAATAGGCCGGTCGGTGGCATCCGTTGCAAAGGCTTTTGGCTGTAAGGTGGTTTATTATTCCACCTCAGGTAAAAATGATAATACGGATTATGAAAGGCTTGAGCTTGATGAATTGCTTAAAAAATCTGATGTGGTTTCAATACATTCTCCTTTAAATGAAAAAACCAAGGGGCTTATAGGTTATAGAGAATTAAGTCTGATGAAAAAAACAGCTTTTCTTGTGAATATGGGAAGAGGCAGCATAATAAACGAGAGAGACCTGGCAAAAGCTTTGAATGAAAGGCTTATTGCCGGTGCAGCTCTTGATGTTATTGAAAAGGAACCTATTGAAGCTGATAATCCGCTGCTTAGCATAAAGGATAAAGACAGGCTGATAATAACTCCTCACATAGCCTGGTCCAGTCTTGAAGCAAGAAACAGGCTGATGAATGAGATAGCACTCAACATACAGTCATTCCTGGACGGTGGGAACAGAAACAGGGTATGCTGAACAAAATGGTTAATAAAAGGTCGCAGGATATATCCTCCGGCTTTTTTGTTGGAGTGAGGAAATGCTGTAATTACGTAAAGTTATTATAAAAATCTTTCTGGATGTCAAAACTTAATATAATTAAGTAATTGATTGTAAAGAAGAGATTTTTTTGAACAGTGATATCAATCTTCTGAAAAAAAGAACCATGGGTATTAAAAAAATCAAGCATGCAGTAAGGCTGTTTTCTGCTTCAGTACTGCTTTTGCTTTTAATATATTTCGTTTTGTTTAACGCAGTTAAAATTAAAGAAAGCTTTACTCTGGAGACATATCCCGTCCGCACCAGCTCTGCTGTTAACAGCAAGTCACAGAATGAACCGATTAATGTGCATAAAGAGAAATTAAGTTTTATTGTGAACCAATTAAATGAATACCTTAAAACACTAAAGGGTAATTACGGGATTTATTATTATAATTTAATTACCGGAGATAGCTTTGGTATTAATGATACGGCTGCATTTCCGGCTGCAAGTACAGTAAAGCTGCCGCTGAACTTATATTTGTATAGGAAGATCACCGATGGAACTATAAATCCAGATTCATTGCTTAAGTACGAAAAACAGGACTATGAAGAGGGAACGGGAAAAATACAATATAAACAATTAAACAGTCAATTCTCAATAAAAGAACTTTCAAGACTTTCAATCGAGGAGAGCGATAATATAGCGGCAAACATCCTTTTCAGGTATTTGGGAAAAAACAATGTAAAGAATTTTATGTCTCAATGCGGAGCCAGCATAGTAGAATATGAAAGTAATATTACCTGTGCACGTGATATGGGACTATATATGAAACTTCTATATAATTTTTGCAAATATAATGCCACTGTAGGAAATGAGCTGCTGTCAGACCTTACAAATACACAATTTAATGACAGAATTCCTGCGGGTATTCCCAAGTCAATAACGGTCGCACATAAAATAGGCACACTATCAAACGTTATAAATGATGTTGGTATTATTTTTACAGACAAGCCATATGTTTTATCCGTATTATCTAATAACGTAACTGAAAAAGATGCAGTATCAGCAATAAAGACAATTTCAGAAATGGTTTACAACTATAATAATACCTTATAAGTCCAGTGCTCATGCATATTTGGACTAAATAACCGAAGAATGCTATAATAAAAGTGACTTGGAGGGATATTATTGTTTGAATTGATATCTTCGATACTTAAATATATTTTTGCCGTCATTATTTATCTTTTTATCTTTGGTGTAATCCGGCTTATATATCTTGACATAAAATCCATGAATACACGTAAAACAATTATTTATGAAAACAGACCCTACCTTAAACTTATTAACCAGCGTGAAACTCTGGATTTTAAAATAGAAGAGACATATAGTTTAAAAGAGCGTATGTCTGTCGGAAGAAAAAACAGCAATGATATTGTTGTGAAAGACCCTTTTATCTCAGGTAAACACGCTGAGTTTGCCATTATTGACGGTGAATATACCTTAAGAGATCTGGGTAGTACCAATGGGACATTTTTAAATGGCCATCAATTGGACGACAGCAAGGTATTTTTGCATGACGGAGATAAAATACATATAGGACAGGTTGATTTTCTTTATGTGAGAAACACAGAAAACAGTGAAAGTGAAACTGAAGAGAATGAACTTGAATTTAAATAGTCAGCTTGTTAATGAGGTGAATAAATGCTGCGTGTATTTAACTACAGACGACCTGTCAATCTGGTTCTCATTGTTAACCTGATTGGCTTCGGGCTATTATGCTATCATAACAGCAGCAAGGCTTTTGATTGGAAAACCCTGCTGGCAGGCCTTATAATATCCATATTGATTTGTATTACATACCTTATAATTGTCAAAAAAAGTATGGGGGATGAGTATCTTTTCCTTATAGTCGGCATGCTTGCAAGTATCGGCTTTATTATGATATTCCGTTTGGATGCCGATACCGGCTTCAAACAGTTTACATGGCTTTTGGCCGGAATAATCCTTTTTATGATGACTTATGTTATTTTCAGAAGATTAAGAATTTGGAACAATATAATCTATTTTTATATAATAACACCTTTTATACTTTATATAATGACTTTGGCAATAGGCAAAAATGTTGCGGGAGCGAAGAACTGGATTGCAGTACCGGGCTTCAGGTTCCAGCCGTCTGAGCTGATAAAGATTCTTTTTGTACTTTTCCTTGCATGCTATTACAAGGATTCGGATAAGGAAATTACACATTACAAGCTTCCTTTTGTAAAATTTGAAATACCAAAAAGAATTCTTCTTATTTTAGTTGTATACGGTAATATAGGCTTCCTGTTTTTACAAAAGGAATGGGGAACAGCACTTTTATTCCTGCTTGTTTTCCTGGTTTGCCTGTTCATATTTGATAACAATAAAAAGTTTCTGATATATAACTCAATTGCGTTTGTAGTTTGTGCTGTCATAGGATATCTGCTCTTTTATCATATAAGGGTAAGGGTCGATATTTGGATTGATCCATGGAGTACTATTAACGGCAAGGGCTACCAGATAGCTCAATCCCTTTTTGCTATAGCAGCTGGTGGCTTCTTTGGAACGGGGATAGGTGTGGGAAGCCCTGATCTTATACCTGCCGTTAACACTGACTTCATTTTCTCGGCAATATGCGAAGAAATGGGCATTTTCGGCGGGATGGCGGTTATTCTTTTGTTCTTTATCCTTACCTACAGAGGCTTTAAAATTACTATCAATATGAGAAACAAATTTAATAAGGTCCTTGCACTTGGAATCACCACCTTATTTGGTCTTCAGACCTTTATAATAATCGGCGGTGTTATAAAGCTCATTCCGCTTACCGGGATTACACTTCCTTTTGTAAGCTATGGGGGTAGCTCAATCATTGCAAGTTTTATAATGCTGGGTCTTTTGCAGGCTGTCTCAAGCCCAATGAGTGAACCTAAGGAGGTGGCAAAGTATGAAGGAGCATAAAAGGATAGTACTTGTTTTCAAGGTTATGTGCGTGCTTTTCCTGCTGCTTGCCGGCTATCTTTCGTACTTTCAGTTTTTTGTGGGGGATAAAATAGTATCAAACCCTTACAATAACAGAAACCAGCAGCTTGAAAACGATACCCTGAGGGGAAGTATATTTGACAGGAAGGGAATAGTCCTTGCAAAGAGTACTAAAACAGGTGATAAACAGGAGAGAATATATCCTTATGGTCATTTGTACAGTCATGTTATTGGATATAACTCAAAAATTTACGGCAAATCCATGTTAGAAAAACAGTATGATGATTACCTGCTTAATAGAAATATTGCCAATCCGCTAATAACTATTAAGAATGCTTTCAACAATAAGGAAAAGTCAGGCAGTGATGTTTACCTGACGATAGATCATAAGATTCAAGCTTTGGCGGATAGCCTTATAGGGAACCGTAACGGTGCAGTAGTTGCAATTGATCCTAAAACAGGAGAAATTATTGCAATGGTGAGTAAACCTGATTTCGATCCGGGGAATAAATCACTTGAAGCCAATTGGCAGAGTCTTGTTGAATCAGAGGATCATAAATTCCTGCCAAGGGCAACTCAGGGCCTTTATAATCCGGGATCTACGTATAAGGTAGTTATGAGTTCAATGGCTGTAGAAAATGGTTTGGATACTACTGTAATTGATGATAAGGGCAGTATTACAATAGACGGCAAGCCCTTTAAAAATCAGAATGGAATTGCCCATGGCAAGATTGATATAAACAAGGCACTTGCGGTATCAAGCAATGTATACTTTTCTCAGATTGCTGTAAATCTTGGTGAAGACGTGCTTAAGGATGCTGCATCCAGGTTCTATGTGGGCAGGAATATCCCTTTTGATATACCTTTGAATAAAAGTCAGTTTGCGTATAAGGATATGAGCAAAGCTGATATGGCTGCTTCCGGCATTGGCCAGGGTAAAGTGCTTGTAACGCCGCTTAATATGGCTATGATTACTTCGGCAATAGCTAACAATGGTATTATGATGCGGCCTATGCTTGTCAAACGTATTGAAACTAAGGATGGAATAGATGTTAAGAACTATAAGACATCCGAACTTAACCGTGTTATAGATTTTACGACTGCAAACAAAGTAAAACAAATGATGAGGTCTGTTGTCGAAAGCGGAACAGGTACGAATGCAGCTATCAAAGGAATACATGTGGCAGGCAAAACAGGTACTGCAGAGAATGAGCTTACAACCCATAATGAGAAAAAGACACATTCATGGTTTATTGGCTTTGCACCTGTGGAGGAACCTAAAATTGCTGTAGCTGTTATTCTTGAATACAATGGTTCTTCGGGAGGGGGCGCAGCCGCTCCCATAGCTCAAAGAATTATGTCCGAGTATATATTTAATAACAAGTGATCTTCGTGTATTTTGCCAAGTATTTAAAAATCCTTAATGGGCGGATGCCACTTTGGTTTTAAGTCGGTGGCATACCCCGGCCTCATTGAAACACGCTGAGGCGAAATAATTTTTCTACAACCGAAAAAATTTCTACTGATGCGTTATAATATATGAGGGGGGAAATGAAGGGATGTATATGATGGATTATGATGTAATAATTGTAGGTGCAGGTGCCAGCGGTATTTTCACTGCTTATGAACTTACAAGGCTCAATAGAAATATAAAAATTCTTATAATTGAAAAGGGACATTCGCTTGATAAACGTAAATGCCCGATAAACGGTAAAAACATAATGTCATGTCAGGACTGTAAAACATGTAACATTGTTAATGGGTTTGGCGGAAGCGGCAGTATGTCTGATGGTAAATATAACATAACAAATAATTTCGGCGGTGAGCTTTTTAAATATGTTGGATATGATGAAGCAATAGAGCTAATGCACTACGTAGATGAAGTCAATCTCAAGATGGGCGGCCAAGGAGCAAAGCTGTACTCTACGGCTAATTCCAGACTCAGGACTGAAGCGCTGAAGAATGACCTCCATCTCCTTGATGCCGAAGTAAGGCATTTCGGAACTGACAGAAACCTTGTTATCCTTTCCAATATGTACGATTATTTGAAGGATAAGACTGAGATAATGTTTGATACGGCAGTTACAGATATAGAAGGCAAGGATAATACTTTTACAGTGAGTACTGCAAAAGGTGAATTCGGATGCAAAAAGCTTATACTTGCAACAGGACGTTCGGGATCAAAGTGGATTTCTGTTGTATGTAACAAGCTTGGTATAAAGACCAGAAGCAACAGGGTGGATATCGGTGTGCGTGTGGAGCTCCCTGCTGAAATATTTGCTCACATTACTGATGATGTATATGAAAGCAAAATTGTTTACAGGACAAAGAAGTATTCCGATATGGTTAGAACCTTCTGTATGAACCCTTATGGTGAGGTTGTTACAGAGAATACAAATGGAATTATGACTGTTAACGGACACAGCTACTCTGACCCCAAATTGAGAACTCAGAATACAAACTTTGCGCTGCTTGTTTCAAATAACTTTACAGAACCTTTCAAGGACAGCAATGAATATGGTGAATCTATTGCAAGATTGAGCAATATGCTTGGAGGGGGAGTTCTGGTTCAGAGATTCGGTGATTTGGTGAGGGGTAACAGAACAACTGAACACAGGCTTACACAGAGCTTTACAAGGCCTACACTTAACGCAACTCCAGGAGACCTAAGCCTTGTAATACCTAAAAGGCAGTTGGACGATATCATTGAAATGATATACGCACTGGATAAAATAGCACCAGGAACTGCAAATGAAAGTACGCTGCTGTATGGTGTTGAGGTTAAGTTCTACAATTCAAAGGTTGAGGTGGACAGTAATCTTGAAACCAAAATAAAAGGCTTATATATTCTGGGAGACGGTTCGGGCGTAACACATTCGCTTTCACAGGCTTCAGCCAGTGGAGTTCATGTTGCAAGACTTATTGGAAACTTTAATTAATTTTGTTTATAAACAAAAGTGAAGGCTAATAGCCTTCACTTTTTCAGTAATCATTTCTTTTTTGAACCAGGTAAAGGTATAATTAAAAGTGCTATTACAAACAGGATTAAGCCTGTATACAGCATAGTAGGCTGAAATGCAGTTTCGGCAGTTTTCCCGGAAAGCCATGGGAACAGAATCCATGCAACTGACATGTAGAAATAAAGAAGAGAGGTTGCTGAACCCGAATTATTCGGATAAAGGCTGCAGGCATATGTAATTGTAAATGGTATAATGCAGCCGGTAAGTATACCGGTAAGACCTGCGGTAATACAGATTATTATCGGTTCATTTATGATAAAACCTGCTGAAAGTACCAGCCCGCCTGCCAGACAGCCATAAAACATTATTGACTTGGTGCTGAGCTTTGCAGATATTACAGAACAAAGAAGCCTGCCGATTATTATTCCAAGCCAGAACATTGATGAAGCAAAGCTTGCAAGTATTGAACCTGTTTTAAGACTTTTTTCCATGTAGGTAGGGAGCCAGGATGATATAATTGCCTGATGGCTGGAATAAAATAATATCAGCAAACATAGAATTATCATTCTTGGACTTGTGAACAGCCTTTTGTAGCTTACAGATTCAGATGCAACGCTTGTTGTTTTTTCTTCAGTATAATTTTTTATTGTTAATATATATGCAATTATTATTATCAGACAGATTGCCGCCAGTATTAGAAAGGCAATGTTCCAATGCATGCCTGACTTTATTATAAGGCTTGCAAATAAAGGCCCTATAAAGGCACCTACTCCAAAAGTAGCATGCAGGAGGTTAAGAAACAAGCCTCGCCTTTCAGGATGCAGATCGGAAACAAAGGCGCTCAGCATTGCATCAAGGAATTTAGTGCTTGCTCCTAGTATCAGAAATATTCCAAGGAGTATTGCGTATGAAGGAGATGTTGAACTAAGCAGTAAAGTAATTGTATATACGGCAAACGCGCCGCATATGAGCCTGGACTTCCTTGCAAAATCAGCTAGAAAGCTTCCAAGTACAATAGCTGCTATTCCGCCTATATTCTGAAAAGTAACGGCAAGCCCCCCCTGAGACATGTTTATGCCGTATTGATCAAGAAGTACGGGCATGAGCGGGCCAATCATTGTAAAAGATATTCCATAGGCAAGCATAAGAAGATAGAGTAATAAAGTTAGTATGGCTTTTGGTTTGTTCTCGCCTTTAAATAAAGTGTGCAGCGTATTGTGGTGTGTCAATTGTTCCATCCTCCGAGTTTATTTGTGTTTGAAGCCTTGAGGGTTTTTCCTGTGCCAATTCCAGGCAGTTTCAATTATTCTATTGAGGTCATCATATTCAGGCTTCCAGGAAAGAGTATCCTTGGCCTTTTGAGATGAAGCTACCAGAATGGCCGGATCTCCCGCCCTTCTTGGTGATACTTGTGCTTTAATATCAATTCCAGTAACCTCTCTTGCAGCCTGCAAAACCTCTTTAACCGAAAAGCCTTTTCCGTTCCCCAAATTGATTATACTGCTGTCCTTGCTTTCTCTCAACCTTTTTAATGCCAAAATATGTGCTGAAGCAAGATCGATTACATGTACATAATCCCTTATACATGTCCCGTCAAGGGTACTGTAATCATCACCAAAGATTTCAACCTGTTCACGCTGACCTAGAGCAGCCTGCAATATTATTGGAATCAGGTGTGATTCTGGCGTATGATCTTCTCCGATTATTCCGTCAGGGTGTGCTCCTGCCGCATTGAAATACCTTAATGAAGCATATCTGATGCCATATGCACTATCAGCCCATTTCAAAGCCTTTTCAACAGCTAGTTTTGTCTCTCCGTATGGATTTGTTGGAAGAGTCCTGTTGCCTTCGATTATTGGTGTGCTTTCAGGTTCTCCGTAAACTGCAGCTGAAGACGAAAACACTATTTTATCTATTGAATATTCCTTCATTATATTAAGGAGTTTTAGTGTTGAAACTACATTGTTATTATAATATTTTAACGGATTAGTTACACTTTCACCTACGAGAGAATATGCTGCGAAATGAATCACAGCTTCAATATCTTCCTTCATAAAAACATCATTCAGAAAATCATCATCCATTAAATCGCCTATGTAAAGCCTTCCACCTATAATGGCACTTTTATGTCCCTTTTCCAAATTATCGATTATTACAACATCCTCACCGTTTTTAATAAGTTCAGAGACTGTATGACTTCCGATATATCCGGCTCCGCCTGTTACAAGAATAGCCATGTATGATACCTCCTTAGTACTATAGGAATAATGTTATATTTTTTATAATTTAAAGTAAAGGCTATTATTGCGTTTAAAAGTAAATTAAGTTTTAATAAACTGTAAACAATAGCCACCAACAAGTGTAATAGTCTTTAATGGGTTAATTTAAAGAGTTGTGTTGTTGTATAATTATTCTATATGTGCTACAATTCTTTTGAATTTCTGAATGAAGGTGATTGAAGTGGAAAGTTATAAAATTATAGACATACATGCACATATTTTTCCCGATAAAATCGTAGATAAGGCAGTTAAGGCAATAGGGAATTATTACGGTATTGAAATGTTTGGTAAGGGAAACTGCCAGGGACTTGTTGAAAGTGGCAAAAATATTAATGTATATAAATACGTAGTTCATTCAACAGCGACAAAAGTTGAACAGGTAAAATCAATAAATGACTTTATAATAGAGTCGGTTGCAGAAAATGATAGTTTTATTGGATTTGGAACGCTTCATCCAGGACTTGAAAATGTTGATGAGGAAATTGACAGAATAATGTCGCTTGGACTTAAAGGTATCAAGCTGCATCCCGAATTTCAGGGTTTTAATATTGACGATGAGGATATGCTTCCAATTTATAAAGCAGCACAGGGCAAACTTCCTATACTTATACATACAGGAGATGAAGTTCAGCAGTCTTCAAGCCCGGAAAAGCTTTCCAAAATAATGGACATGTTCCCGGATGTTGTATTTATTGCAGCCCACTTCGGCGGTTACAGTATGTGGGATGAATCTGCAAAGTATCTGATGGGAAAGAATGTATACTTTGATACCTCTAGCTCCCTTTTTAAGCTTGAACCGAAAAGGGCAACAGATATGATAAGACAGCATGGAATTAAAAAAATGCTTTTTGGTACTGATTACCCAATGTGGGATCACAAGGAAGAGCTTGAAAGGTTCATGAAGCTTGATTTAACAGAAGAAGAAAGGCAGCAGATACTCTGGAAGAATTCCAGTCGTTTGCTTAATATAAAATAGAAATTACGCAAAACAGAGCCTGACCTTTCGGTCAGGCTTTATTTTATACTATTTTTCTTCATCCTTTTTTCTGATTTCTGTTCTTCTTATTTTACCGCTTATTGTTTTAGGCAGTTCATCGACGAATTCAACTATTCTAGGGTACTTGTAAGGTGCAGTCGCTTTTTTAACATGGTTCTGCAAATCTTTTACCAGTTGATCGCTCGGACTCCAGCCTTTTGCAAGAACTATTGTCGCTTTAACTACCTGACCTCTGATAGGATCGGGAGCGGAGGTTATTGCGCATTCAAGAACCGAAGGATGCTCCATCAAGGCACTTTCAACTTCAAAAGGTCCAATTCTATAACCCGAACACTTGATAACGTCATCGGATCTTCCTACAAACCAGAAATATCCATCTTCATCCCTCCAGGCAACATCTCCGGTGTTGTAAACACCATCGTGCCATACCTTGCTTGTAGCTTGTTCATCTCGATAGTATCCTCTGAAAAGTCCGGGAGGAACCTCCTTATCCAAACCTCTAATTACAATGTTGCCTTCCACACCTGTAGCACATGAGCGGCCCTCTTCATCAATTATATCTATATCATAGAGGGGTGATGGTTTGCCCATTGAACCTGGTTTTGGAGTAATCCACTCAAAGTTTGCGCAAAGTACAGTCGTTTCAGTTTGTCCAAACCCTTCTATAATTTCAAGTCCTGTTGCTTTTTTAAACTGGTTGTAAACCTCAGGATTCAAAGGTTCACCTGCAGTACATGCCTTCCTTATGCTTGAAAAATCAAACTTTGATAGATCTTCCTTGATTAAGAATCTGTATATTGTAGGTGGTGCGCAGAAGGTAGTTACGTGATATTTTTGGATCATTTCTGCTAATGAATGTGAATCAAACCTTTCCATATCATATACAAAAATTGCTACTCCGCAAATCCACTGTCCATAAATCTTTCCCCAACCGCATTTTGCCCAGCCGGTTTCAGATACTGTGAGGTGAAGTCCCTCGTCAGTAAGGCCTTGCCAGTAATGAGCCGTTACAATATGCCCAATAGGATGGTTGAAATTATGTAAAACTATTTTTGGCATACCGGTTGTTCCTGATGTAAAGTACATTAACATAGGATCTTCTCCACCGGCAGCTTCACTTCCGGTGGGTCTTGTCCAATCAGATGATGCTTTTTCAAGCTCTGCATCAAAATCGATCCAGCCATCCCTTTTTCCGTCTACAAGTGCTTTGTGAACAACTGTTGGTGACTCTGGAAGTGCTTCTTCGATACTATCCAGAAGCTCATCATCAATAACGGATAAAATCATCTTAACCGATGCGGAGTTGTTTCTATATGCAATATCTTTTTTTGTCAATTGTGAAGTAGCTGGTATGGATATGGCCCCAATCTTTTCAAGTGCCAGGGTGCATACCCAGAAATGCCAGCGCCTTTTTAACAGGAACATTACAACATCGCCTTTGTTTATTCCTAAAGATTTGAAAAGGTTAGCTGCTTTATCACTCATCCTTTTGAGCTGTCCAAAGGAGAAAATCTTTTCATCGCCGTGATCGTTGCACCATACTAAGGCTCTTTTATCAGGCTTTTCCGCTGCCCAGGCATCAATTACATCATATGCAAAATTAAATTTCTCAGGAATATTTACTTTATAATTATTTTTAAAATCTTCATATGAATCAAATCTTTCTCTAGGTAAAAATTTTTCTAACATTATTGGTCTACTCCTTTACATAACTAAATATATAAGTTGAATTAAATATTCAATATGCATCATGTCCTTAATACCGGCCATGATGGTATGATAAATGATTTTAATTCAACTTATTACATCTGTAATAGGATAAAGTAAATTCTGATTTGATACCCATTTGTATTTGGCTTTAGAAAAATGCAAATAATGTATAAGAAATTTACTTCATCCTATATAGCATAAGTATCAATTATCATGAAGTATCACTGTTAAAAACTTAGCCGGTTTTCCTTCAATTGCTGTCTGCCCGTGAGGGATTGAAGGATCAAAGTATATTGAATCACCTTCATTTAAATCTACCTCGTGAGAACCTAAAATGACCCTGACTTTTCCTTCAAGTACATAGTTGAATTCCTGCCCGGGATGAGCAACAAGGCTCATTTTTTTATTTTCCTCAGGTTCTACCGTTACCAAAAGAGGTTCTGTTTTTTTATTTTTGAAATTATATGCCAGACTTTCGAATTTATAGCCTTTATAACGTTCAATCTGTACACCTTGGCCTTTTTCAACGACACAATAGCTGTGCAGCTTTGGTGAAAGACCTGTTAACAGTTCTGTAAAATCAACTTCAAAAATCTTTGCCATTTCATAAAGTACACTTACGGGAATATCAGTTTTTCCGTTTTCGTAATCCATATATGTTTCAAGAGGTATACTAAGCTTTACAGCAGCCTCTTCACAGGTCAAATCACTTATTTCCCTTATTTCATGAATTCTTTGTGATATTTGAAGTATTGTATCCGACATATTCATTCCTCCTGCAAAAATATCTTGATGAACAAGATGTATAAAAATTTCATCGCAGTTGTACATTAATGAAATACCTTATTAATATTATTCAGCATTTATTTGTGGAATGTTAAATAAAACTTATTCATCTTTTGTATTTTACCATACAAACTTATTAAGGCAAAGTAAAATGATAATTATAATGACTTTGTAGTATAATAGAATTAACCTTTTAAAGCATTAGTTATCAAATGTTTTTTGAGTTATTTAAAGAACCTTTTTAAGTATTATTCGTCTAAATTATTGTTGGATATATTTGGTTTGAAAGATACTTTTTTAAATGTGAGGGCCTGCCAATGAAAAGAATAGCTTTCCTTATTATTTGTATTTCCTTTTTAACTATTAATTTTATCCCGTCATGGGCTGCAAAAAGCACAGACAATGTCGGTTTATCTATAACAAAGATATCCGGAACCTTAAGTGGGAATAAACTAAGAATTACCATAAATGCAAGCTCGCCGATAGGTGAATATACAGAATCTTTATTTGACAATAGTCCAAGGCTTGCGATAGATATTGAAAACGCAGTTTATGCAGCCAGTGATATTAAGGTTAACAGCAATTATGTTTATAAAGTGCGTGGAGCACAGTATACATCACAGCCATATGTTACAAGAATTGTTTGTGACATGAAGGAGTGGACAGGCTATACTGTTTCACTATCTACTAATAAAAAGCAAATGTTCATTGATTTTGACAATAAACCTCTTCCGGTTTCAAGACTGGGGTTTGAGAGAACACCTTCGTCTGACAATGTTAGTTTGGACATGAAATATGCCAGAAATGCAGTAATAGTATCATCCGGCAATAATCAGCTGGTTATGGACGTTCCAATGACTAGTGTTGATTTAATTGATAAATACACAAGTACCTATGGTAGATTTGTAAACAGTATTCAGTGCAAGAAAACAGATAATTCAACCTCCAGATTTATCTTCAATTTATCAGGGCAGAGTTTTGCAAAGGTTGAAAAGGCAGACAGCGGTATAAAGGTTATTTTTTCGGCGACCGACAGTACTGATATAAAATATTCGGTTGTTGGATACCCTCAATTTACTATCAAAAATGAAGAGATAGGAATTAATTATTTTGAATACAGATATAAGAAGGAACAGGGGAGATTTGTTCTTACAATACCTACAAGAGCATTGGATTTTAGTTTGGGCAGAATGATTGTTAACGACTACTATATGGATTATATAGATTTCAAATCTAGCCCCTCAACAGGACTTACAGATATAACTTTTTATAGTAAGAATCAATATGATTTCAAAGTTGATACCACTGCTAAGGAAAATACTCTTACAGCTAGTGGTACTGCAGCCTCTCTGCTTGCTCAGACATCCAATGGAGGCCTGACACTGAACCCTATAATGCTAGGGAAAACCATTGTAGTTGACCCGGGACACGGAGGAGAGGATAACGGTGCTACGTATCCGACAAACCCAGCTAAAACCTCAGATATAAAGGTTAAGGAAAAGGATATTAATCTTGATATTGCCGGAAGATTAAGTGCAATGCTTATCAAAGCAGGGCTCAATGTTCAAATGACAAGGCAGGGTGATGAAACAGTTGACCTGTATCAAAGAGGTGATTTCGCGAATAAGCTTAATGCCGTCTTATATCTAAGTGTTCATAATAATAGCGGAAATACTGAAGACAATGGTACAATGACATTGTTCTATCCATCTGATTACCCGGGCTATGGACTAACAGGGGAAAGGTTTGCTCAAATTGCAGAGGAAGAAATGCTGAGCAAGCTCGGTACTGCAAATAGAGGCATCTGGAAGAGACCAAGACTGGCTGTTCTTAATAATACTCACATGCCTGCTATAATTACAGAAACTGCTTATATATCCAATAGCGATGACAGATCCAAGCTTTTGACGGAAGCTTTCAGGCAGAAGACAGCAGAAGCTTTGTATAATGCTGTTGTTAAAGCACTGAATGAAATGGCTGTTTCTAATACTTCCAGCATTACTCAAAGTACAAGTACAGCAACACAGCCAACTTATAACAGTCAGGATTACCTGCCAGGTACTATAAATGGGTTTACTGTTCCGCCGAAAGCAGCTTCGAAATGCAGCTATGTGGGCAATAGTGAAATTACTCCATCAATGTATGATTTATCTATAAATCTTGATTATTCGAAAGAAAAACAGGGTCTGGCAACATTGGCAGATCAGAAAAGTGAAGCACGTGCTGTACTTTTATCTAAGTTGGATGAAGCAACGGTAAATAAAATCATGTATATATTATACGGTTTTACTGATAATTCTTCAGCATTTTATGAGGAGGAGCTTGGAAACAGCGAGTATGAAATATGGGCAAGAAGTATAAGGTACTCGGGTATAGCAACTATTAATATTATTAAAAGATAGTGGTTAATAAAGTGTCGGAGGTCTCAATGATTGAAGTTCTATGCATAGGACATGCATCTTATGATATTAGCCTGTTCCTTGAAAGCTTTCCAGAAGAAAATATTAAATCTGAAACTACTGAATACATTGAAGGTGGGGGAGGTCCGGCAGCAAACGCAGCTTACCTTTTGACAAAGTGGGGTGTTTCCTGCGGCTTTGCGGGATTAATAGGTAATGACCGCTATGGAACAAATGTTGTAGATGAATTTACAAACGCAGGTACAGAAATTTCCTGCCTTGAAGTAAGGAAGGACTATTCTACCCCCTTATCAATAATAATGGTGAATAAGAGCAATGGAAGCAGAACAATTATAAACAGGAAATCACAATTATCCTCTATGAATGTTGACAGTAAAGCATTAGGAGAATTAAGGCCTAATGTTTTGCTTTTTGATGGTCATGAGATGAATGCTTCTAAGCAAGCAATGAAAATGTACCCACAAGCAGTAACAATCCTGGATGCCGGATCATTAAGGGATTCTACCCGGATTTTAGCTCAGATGGTGGATTACCTTGTGGCTTCCGAACGTTTTGCGGCATCCTTATCAGGTGTTAAGGCTTTAAATCCTGGTAATTATGAAAATTGTTTTAATAATCTTGCTGAATTGAATAAAAAAAATGTAGTCATTACCCTTGGAGAAAGAGGACTGTTGTACGGCAGCAAGGGCAATATCCATCTGATGCATGCCTATAAAGCAGAAGTTTTGGATACAACGGGTGCAGGTGATGTTTTTCATGGAGCTTTTGCCTATGGTATACTTAATGGAATAGAATATGAAAAAACGCTTAAACTAGCGTCTATAGCTGCAGCTATGTCGGTTGAGGCAAAAGGTGCAAGAAACTCAATACCGGATTTGGCAGCGTGTTTATATAAGTTGAACAATACAAGTTTTTAAGGATGTGTATTGATGTACAGGCTTGTAAATGGAAGTTATTTATCCTTTGAGGATGGTTTTATCAAAGGTGACTTGCTGTTTGATAAAACAATAAAATTTGAAGAACCTGGCCATGCAGGACAAGAAGAAATATTGAATATTGATATAACCGGTCTTAAAGTAATTCCGGGACTAATTGATATTCATACTCATGGGGCTGTAGGTTATGATTTCATATCGGCATCCCCATCGGATATTGAATCAGCTGCCGGTTTCTTTTCCAGAAATGCTGTTACATCTTTTTTCCCGACAACCATTACTGCCCCTATTGAAACAATTACTACTGCTATTAAAAACATTAAAGATGCAAGTAGAATAACCGGCATTAGTTCCGCAATAGAAGGAATACATATAGAGGGTCCATATATAAGTGCAGATCATAGGGGAGTACATGACCCTTCATTTATAAAACTTCCTGACATTAAGCAATTTGATAATATTAAAAATATTGCAGGTGATGAGTTAAGGCTTATCTTTACTATGGCTCCCGAACTTCCGGGAGGGATGGAATTCATAAAACATGCAGTTGTTAACAGCGGTATAATATCCATAGGCCACAGCGGTGCTGACAGTTGTATGGTTAAGGAAGCAATACATAACGGTGCTGTCAGCTTTACGCATTTGTTCAATGGAATGAAAGGAATCAACCACAGGGAACCCGGTGTTGCGGGAGCAGCTTTGAACAGCGACTGTTTTGTTGAATTAATTTGCGATGGACAACATGTTTGCCCGGATATTATAAATTTGGTTTACAAAATAAAAGGGGAGAAACGTATAGTTTTAGTAACCGATTCCATGCAGGCTGCAGGCCTGGGTGATGGCGACTATCACTTCGGAGGAGCGCTTACCTTGGTGAGGGAAGGTGTTGCAAAAAACATTGATGGGCGTCTTGCAAGCAGTACATTAACCCTCTTTGATGCAGTTAAAAATATCATGAAATATACAGGTGTATCTTTGGAAAAAGCTGTTCGGATGGCTTCACTTAATCCTGCAAAAGTTACAGGGTTAGATAAGCTAACAGGAAGCATTGAATCTGGGAAAAGAGCTGATTTGGCTGTGATAGATGAATATTTTAACATTATGTATGTGTTTTCAAAGGGTAGAAAAGTTTATGATTACCATGCGCAAAATAAAGGTTAACGTAATATATATAAATATAATGCTTAATCTGTAGGTGTTTTACGTGTGGAGGAATAATAAAAACGAACAAAAATTAAACGTAATTACAGCTGCATTTGGTTTTGACAATTATATGGTGGATAAGGTTATAGAACAGCCTGGAAGATTGGGAATAAGGGCTATACACAAAACCGCTTTCAATTATGACACTCTTGAACCCAAAAAAGCCTACTATTTGGAAGGCAGTAGCTACGACATGGGATATATGATGGGTTTACTCGCCGAGAAAGAAATATCTTCAATGGCTGTGGACTTTACAGATAAGGTAATATTTGATTTTATAAAGGAAAGAGATCAAAACAGGGGCAGCTTACTGATGGATATGCTGTTAAAACTCCTCAATACCTTGACAAAAGGAATGTTTAGTCAACTTTCTGTTCAGCTCCGTGATGAAATAAATGGCTTGTATGATGGCTGCAAAGCCGCCAATCCGAAGACTAATGTAACAATCAACAGACTCGTTTCCCTGAATTTTGATATAGATGTTTTATGTTCACTTGTTTACACAGGAGCCTTTATTCTAAAAAGTATTCCTAATGCCAACCCTTCTTATTTCAGAATTCCTCTTGCATGTAACGGTTTTTCGGTTTTTGGCAATGCTGCTGGGAATGGACATTATTTTGGACGTGACTTTATGTTCACAAATGCGGGAGTGTTTCAGAATAACGCTGCTACAATTATTTATAACCCTAAAAGGGAATATGGAAGAGAAGCTTATCCAATGGTGAGCATAGGTGCCCCCGGAATGATTGGGAGTATCGCAGGCATGAATATATTTGGTGTTGGGATGGGGGTAAACATGTCTCCCGGAGCTAACTGTACTCCCGGTAAAATAGGAACAAATTCTCTCCTGTTGGCACGAACTTGCTTACAGTATGGCGATTCAGCGGAAAAAGCGGTAAGAATAATGGTGGAAACACCAAGAGGTGTTTCATGGAACTATATAATTGCTGATGGAAACAATGACAGAGCATGTGTTGTTGAGGCTGGTGCATCCGATATAAAAGGAGAATTTACAAGCTACCCACCTTCATCAATTAAACAGCTTCTTCCGGATAGAACCTTTCTAAGATTCCATAAATCAGCAGAGTATAATAAAGGCCTCATGGTCAGATGGAATGATTATAAATATCCGAGAGAGTATCTTGACTTTAATCCGGGACTTTGCAGGGATAAAAGGAAACCTGACATGGATTGCTTCAGTGAAAGGGGCTATATCAATAAGAGTTTTAATGATAAGAATTGCCCATCAACAAATTATTTCGCACCGCAAAGGGAAGCCAGGAATGATGTGGTTATAGTCACAAACCATTATGTAATACCTGAAATGCGTTTCTTCTCAATGTATCCATGGACTTCAAGAATTATCGGCGACTCTGTAAATGAAATTCAATGGAGGTATGATGAACTCAATAATGAAATACTTTCGGCTATACAAAACAAAGGATATATAAATTTTGAATGTGCCCGGGGAATAATAGATTTTTTGTCCCCTTACGGAAGATTTCCGGCTTATTATTCAAAAAGCCCAAAAAGCAGTGATGGGAGACAGGTGCAGATAAAAGGCAGTGTATCTTTGTTTGATCTGAAACAAAAGGTTGCATACAATCATTATGGTTATTACTGTGATGAATGGGTTAAGACTTCGTTGCCTAACTATATAATGTAATGGCTTATGCAGTAAAATAAATTATTGCCGCACTTGATAATACCCATAAAATCATATCTATAAGCAGCGGCTTGTCTGATAATATAACTTCTTCGGGACTGCCGCCTTCGTTTTTCTTGTAGATTATATATTGATACCTGAATATGCCATAAAGCACAAAGGGTATGGTAGACATAAGGTAATAGTTGCTTCGCGAGCTGAAGGTGTAGAGTGTGTAAGCCATAACTGTAGAAGAAATAATAATCGAAAGCATTTTATCTATAAATTCAAGTGAATATTCATCAAGTATTTTTCTATGATGTTCGGCTTTTTCTTCAAGAACAAGCAATTCGTTTCTTCTTTTGCTGAACCCAAGGAACAAGGAAAGCAGGAGTGTGCACAACAAAAGCCAGGGTGAAATAAATACATCTATTGCTATACAACCACTTATTACTCTTAGTATGAAGCCTAAGGCAATTGACATTACATCAATAATAACCATATGTTTTAGCACAAAGCAGTATAAAATATTATTTGTAAAATAAACTACAATAAGCAGGAACAAGAGCTTGCTGAATATAAATGAACCTATCAGTACAGCAGGTACAAGAATAAATAATAAAACCAGTGCTTCAGTTTTGCTTATGGCTCCTGAAGCTATTGGCCTTAATTTCTTTTTTGGGTGCAGCCTGTCTTTTGAAGCATCAATCATATCGTTTAAAATGTAAACGGAAGATGAAGCTGCACAGAACAGAACAAAACACAACAGTGTTCTTTCGAGAAGATCTGCATGGAGAATGTTATTTGAGAATACAAGCGCAGCAAATACAAAAAGGTTTTTTATCCATTGTTTGGGTCTGAAAAGCTTAATATAAGATTTTAATTTGTTGTTTGCCTGTAGTTCGGCATTTTGTCCCATTGTATTCTCCATTTGTGTTTTCCTTATCTTGTAATAACAATTATACCTATTATAATTATTGCCAAGCCAATAATGTTATTTAAGTGTATCTCTTCGTGAAGGAAGAAATAGGCCAGAAACATTGTAAAAATATAACCCAGACTGACAAGGGGATAGGCTACACTGAGTTTTTCCTTTGACAGAAAGTTGATCCACAAAATAGCGCTTAAGCCGTAACTGAATAAGCCCAGCATTAAATACTTGTCAGTAAAAATGGTGAAAAACCTGCTGAGACTTAATTTATTAAAAGTGTCTGATCCAAGCTTTAAAAGAAGCTGAGCAACCGCACCAAGCGAAATGCTTAAAAGTGCTGTTAAATACTTATACATACCAATAATCCTTTAGGATATATAATAGAATTAGTGTCTTAATACAATTTAAGACATATTAATAATAACCTTAGAATGGATAATTGTCAAAATACTTGCAACAGGTAAGAAATAAATAAAAACCCGGAGATAATGCTCTCCGGGTTTTGAATCTCATATTAAAAGATGTCTATGTATGGAATGTCTTCAAAAACCTTAAAAGAAAAATCCGCCAAGGCTTTTTCTTTGGTTTTACGATCATTAAAATAGTATTCTGATATATTCAACCAGTCATTGTTTATAATATCGTCTAATCCTGTTGCTGTAGTGGCGTTTATATCGTTGGCTATAGGTTCATATACCTTAAATATATTCTGATTAATAGTCTTGTTTATATATGTATCATCATTTTTAAATTTACTTACCAATTCCTTGTTATTAATAAAATCTCCATAATTCTGTGCACATTCTTCCAAATGATCCCTATCAGAGGTCAGGTATTTCATAAACTGCCATGATAAATCTTTTTTATCACTTGTCGCGGACATGCAAAGAACTGTTCCTCCCCAATAGTAGTTATAGGGAGCCTTTGCTATACCCCACATTCCTTTGTTAAGATTACTTCTGTCGTTGGCTTCTATAATATTTGAAATTCCCCATGTAGGAATTGCAAAACACATAGTTGTTCTGTCACTAATAGACTCATTCCAAGAAGGAGTCCATGCTCTTATATCTCCTGAATATTTATTCTTGAAAAGATATTTTTGCAAATCCAGGCATTCAATCATTTTTGAATCAATTGTCAGCTTATTATTCACTATCCATGGCTGAGATCTGGCGCAGCTGTACAATTGGAAGAGATCTTCATGTCCAGGGAATAATTTTGCTGTGCCTTTACTATTGTTATAAAGTGTTTTTGCTGTTCCAATTATGTTTTCAGGAGATGAAAGCATATTTCCGATCTTATCAGGGTCATCAGTTCCCAGGTACTTTTTAGCGATGTCCCTTTTATAACCAACTCCACCTGGACATGCATACCATGAAAGACCCTTTAGATTACCCTCATAATCTTTTGCAATATCCAATGTAAAGGGGAACATGTTGCTTGTTATATCAGCAGCTTTGTATTTATCTAAGCCCAAGTTTTCGCAAAGTCCATCTACGTCAATAAAACGCTTAATAAAAGCAGATTCTAATGCAAATAGATCTGGCATACCTGAATTTGCACGATAGGCAGCAGCCAATTTGTTTTGATAGTTTAACTGGGTATCCGGAGTTACTGTTAAATATATTTTAGTTTCAGGGAATTTTTTTGTTAATGCTTTTTTAATATTATCTGCTTCATATTTATAATAGTGCCATATAGTAATTGAATTGGAAGAATCCATTCTGACATTGTCTATTGATAATGTATTTGTTTTTGAGTTAAATGTCAGGCTATAACCAAGTGCTTCAAGAACTATACGGATAGGCAGATAGGTTTTGTTGTTCTTAACAGTTGAAATTGTATCATTGATAAGTATCTGACCGTTTTTATATATGTAAGGCTTTCCGAAAGGTACCTCAATTATTGTATCACCTTTTACAACAATTACTGAATTCTTCTTACTATTAACACTAACCGTTGCTCCAAGCGGCTCAAGTGTTGCCCTTAAAGGTACCTGCATTCTTCCGTTTGAATCATAATAAGGGTAACCGGTAGAATCGTCGTAAACCAGTTGCTGACCGTTTAATATAATAGTGATTTGGCTGGCTTGTGCATTGGAAAATGTAATTCCACAAGAAAACACTATAAAAAAGCATATAAGAAAACTGACCCGAGATATCAATTTTTTAGACATTTTTTGAACCCCTCTCTTAATGTATGAATACGTAATTTTAACATTATTATCAAGGGGTTACAATAATAACTAACAATAATTTACAGAATCTATTTCATTGTCGACAAAGACTCTCTCTAATGGATAATAATATTATCTTTGTTATCAAAATTTACAACGTTTTAGTGTGTATGAAATAGGCTTATATTTACTAAAATTTTATTCAACTTTTACATTAGGGAGATAAATACTTAAGCCGTTTTTGAAGGCTGCAATTGCTCGTTCTTTAGTGAGTTTATCATTGAAATACCGATAGGAATAATCCAGCCAGTTCTCATTTAATACATCATCAAACTCAGTAATATTCTTTGCGTTAATATTTTTTGTCAAAGGCTCAAAGGTTTCATAAAAGTTTTGGTTTAACGTACTATTAAAGAAGGAGTTATTGTTCTTTAATTCTTCAATCAGTTCTAAATTATTTATAAAATCACCAGTATTATATGCCCATTGTCTTAATTGATCCTTATCTGATGCTAAGTACTTAAGCATTTTCCAACAAGTATTTTTTTTGTTACTGTTCGCTGATATACAAAGCCAGTCTCCACCCCAATAATAGGGATAGGGGGCTTTTGCTATTGACCATCTTCCGCTGCCTTTATGTTCACGATCCGAAAATAGTATATATTCAATTCCCCAAGTTGGAATTGAATAACACATATAAGTATCATCTTGTATTGATGCATCCCAAGCTGGTGTCCAAGATTTTATATTTCCTGAGTATTTATTACTCTCCAGACTTTTTTCCAAATCAAGATATTCCAACATTTTTGAATCAATGGTAAGTTTGTTATTAGCTGTCCATGGCAGAGATTTAGAACATTTATATGCTTGAAATAATTCATCCGCTCCAGCAAATAACTTAGCTTTACCCTTACTTGCATCAAATAATTTTTTTCCTGTATTTAATATATTAGCTGATGAGGATAGCATTTCCCCGATTGCATCGGGATTATCAGTTCCCAAGTACTTTTTGGCGATATCCCTTTTATAACCTATCCCTCCCGGGCATGCCATATATGTAAGTCCTCTAAGAGTACCATTGTTATCCTTTGCAACATCAACGGTATAAGGAATCATGTTTTTTGTTATTTCAGAGGCAGTATACTTTGCTGAATCCAGGTTCTCACATAATCCATCTGTATTAATAAATTTTTTTATAAAGCTTGACTCGGCAACAAAAATATCCGGAAAACCGGAACCTGCCCTAAAGCTGGCTATGATTTTATTTTGATAAGCAGAATTAACATCGTTAATTTGTGTAAAATTAATATTCATATTAGGGAAATTTCTTTTGAGTGCCTTATATAAATTCTCCTCTACTTTTTTAGAATAGTTCCAAAAGTTAACTGATGAAGAAATATCAGACATTTCAATTCTTAGTGTATTGGTTTTAGAGTCAAATAAAAGGGTGTATCCAAGGGCCTCAAGAACTATTCGTATTGGTAAATAGGTTCGATTATTTTTAACTGTTGAAACAGTATCGTTTAAAATCAAAACTCCATTTTTATATATAAAACTTTTTCCGAAAGGGACTTCAATTGTGATACTGTTCTTTTGTACAATTACTGAATTTTTATCACTATCTACATAGATGGTTGCTCCCAAGGGTTCAAGTGTTGCCCTTAAGGGTACCTGCATTCTTCCGTTGGAATCGTAATATGGGTAACCTGTAGAATCATTGTAAGTCAGTTTCTGACCGTTTAAAAATATATTAATTTGACTGCCTTGTGCATTTGTGAAGGTAATTCCACAAGAAAAGACTATTATAAAGCATATAAGAAAACTGACCCGAGATATCATTCTTTTAGACATTTTATGCCCCCTGAATATTAATGATAAAATTTATTAAACATTTTTAATATTATTCTGTTTCTACAGATGGAAGATAAGTATCTAGCCCATTTTTAAAAGCTGCTATTGATTTTTCTCTTGTGAGCTTATCACAGAAATAACGTTCGGAATAATCCAGCCAGTTCTTATTTAAAACATCATCAAATTCAGTAATATTCTTTGTATTAATATTTTTAGTTAAAGGCTCAAAAACTTCATAAAAGTTTTGGTTTAACGTACTATTAAAGAATGTGTTATTACTTTTTAGTTCTTCAATCAGTTCTACATTATTTATAAAATCATCAGTGTCATATGCCCATTGTCTTAATTGATTCTTATCGGATGTTAAGTACTTAACCATTTTCCAACTGGTATATTTTTTATTACTGCTAGCTGATATAGATAGCCAGTCTCCACCCCAATAATAGGGGTAAGGGGCTTTTGCTATTGCCCATCTGCCGCTGCTTTTGTTTTTATCATTATCATAAATAATATCCTTAACTCCCCACGTAGGCATGGCATAACACATGTTGATATCGTCTTGTATTGACCAGTTCCAAGCCGCTGTCCAGGCTCTCATTCTACCTGAGTATTTATTGCTTTCCAGAACTTTTTGAATATCAAGATATTCTGTTGTTTTTGAATCAATTATCAGCTTAGTGTTTACTATCCACGGCTGGGATTTTGCAAATGAATAACTATGATAGAGTTCATCCATCCCAGCAAACAATTTAGCTTTTCCATTACTTGCATCATACATTCTTTTTGCGGTATTTAATATATTGTCCGATGAGGAAAGCATTTTCCCGATTTCATCAGGATTATCAGTTCCCAAGTACTTTTTTGCGATATCTTTTTTATATCCTATTCCTCCCGGGCATGCCATATATGTAAGGCCTCTAAGGGTACCGTTGTTATCCTTTGCAACATCGACGGTATAAGGAATCATGTTTTTTGTTATTTCAGAAGCATTATACTGTGCTGAATCCAGGTTTTCACACAGTCCATCGGTATTAATGAAATTTTTTAAAAAAGCCGATTCTACCCCAAAAATATCTGGTAAACCTGAACCTGCTCTAAAACTGGCGGTCAGCTTATTTTGATAAGCCGATATTGTATTAGGTGTAATTACTAGGGTAATATTTACATTGGGAAATTTTGTTGTAAGTGACTTAGTAAGATTTTTTCCCGCATCCGGCTCGTAATGCCAAAGGATAATTGATGAAGAGAGTTCGGGTTGCTGAATTCTTAGGGTATTTGTCCTAGAATCAAATATAAGGGTGTAACCAAGAGCCTCAAGAACTATTCGTATTGGTAAATAGGTTCTATTGTTTTTTACTGATGAAACAGTATCATTTAAAATCATAACTCCATTTTTATATATAAAACTTTTTCCGAAAGGCACTTCAATTGTTATATTATCTTTTATAACTATAACCGAATTATTTTCACTGTCAACACTGACTGTTGCTCCAAGCGGCTCAAGTGTTGCTCTTAAGGGTACCTGCATTCTTCCATTGGAGTCATAAAACGGATAACCGGTGGAATCATTATAAATAAGTTTTTGGCCATCCAAAATTATTGTAATTTGGCTGGTTTGCGCATTGGAGAACATAATTCCGCACGAAAAAACTAAAAAAAAGCATATGAGAAAACTAACCCGAGATATCAATTTTTTAGACATTTTTGTACCTCCTTATGTTGGTTGACTTAATAATTTTAACATTATTATCAAGAGGTTACAATAATAACTAATCATACAATATCGATGTATATTATTAGATGATAGAACTTTAGAATGTTAACTTTTAATATCAGACAAAATATTAATATCAGACAAAATAAAAGCAGCAGAACTTTTGGTTCTGCTGCTTTATTCGTGCTGTCCCTTAGTATGTGAACACCATGTTTCCCACTCTCAAAGCTATAGGTTTTGACCATATCCACTTATTTGTGGTACTGTCGTCAAAGTAGTAGACTGCACCCTTTGTTGGGTCAGCACCATGAAGCGCTTCATATGCGGCGTTTTTTGCAGCTTGCGTAGCGGGCTTGTTTATCATCCCGTTTTCAACAGGTGTAAACTGGTAGTAACCACCGTCAATCTGATAGATTACTCCGCTTAAGGTATTAGGCCAACGTGAGTCCTGAACCCTGTTAATTATAGTTGCACCCACCGCTACCTGAGCACTATAGGGCTGTCCGTCCGCTTCTGCGGTAATAATCCTTGCCAAAAGATCCAAGTCGCTGGCAGTATAAGGTATTACTGGTTGATTAGCTGTTCCGGTTTGACCACTCATTGGTGAAACCGGTATTATCAACTTTTGTCCTACATAAATCGAATCGTTCCATTTATTATTAGCATTTCTTAATGAGTAAAGTGATATCCCGTTATTTACAGCGATTTTATAAAGGGTATCTCCCGACTTTACTGTATACACTTTTCCTGGTACGTTTATAACCTGACCAGGGTAAATTGCAGACCCCGTAAGGTTGTTAGTCTGTTGAAGGACACTTACGGTTGTATTGAACTTTGCACCGATAGTGTAAAGAGAATCACCCTTTACTACTGTGTATCCTGCAGCAAACACGGATTGAGAAAAAATTATTACTGTTAAAGGCAAAGCAAATAAAAAGGCTTTTGCCTTCCTTGAATTAAACTTAAACATATTAAATTCCCCCTTTTTGCCTCCGAGGTTAGTTGACGGGTTCGGGCCGGGAAGCCCTACTTCATAAGAAGATTTACCCCAATTGCTTTAGTCCCCCGTACTCCGTGAGGAGATTCGGCTTTGTTTTATGTAAACCATGTTAACATGACCTTGATGTGTATTCCAATACAATATTTATGGATATAAAGTCACTTTTTAACTTTTAAGTATATAAAATAAAACCACAATAATTTTATTTTATCAAAAATATGTAAACTAATTGTCGAAATTTAATCTTATGTGTTATAATTAGATAAATTGTATACTTAAGGTAACCTGGAATTCCGTTGTTAGATTTACAGCTTTGCAATCTACATTTTGAATGGAGTACTGGCATGCGAAGGCTTTATGATAACTATCTGAAGTACTACCTTAATAACCCGGAAAAACCTCATTTGAGGATTAGGTTTATTATCTTACTTATATTTATAGCACTTACCATTACATTTCAACTTATTGTATCCAAAGATTTTACTCTATCTATTATCTTAGAAGAGCTTCTTATTATAACAGTATTCTTATGCAGTTACTTTTATGGATACCTGGGTATAATAGCTGCGATTCCTGCTATTATCTTTGAAATGGTATTTAACCTGGTGGGTTGGGTTAGCAAGGATAGTATGTATGATGTTTCACAGCTGGTACTGGATGTAAATATAATTATTATTTCAGGTTTTATTGCTCAGCTTGTTGAAAGAGAAAGAATAAAGCAAATGAAGCTTGAAAGGCTTGCTATTATTGATCCCATAACAGAGGTTTATAATAATAAATATTTTCTTTCAAGGCTTGAAGAAGAGATTGCACGTGCAACAAGAAATGAAAAATCTGTAGGCCTTATAATGGCTGATATTGATAATTTTAATAAATTTATAGATCTTAACGGACATGGTCAGGGTGACATACTTTTGAAAAAGACTGCACAAGTTCTCGAGCAGTATACTAGGTGTCATGACATTGTTTGCAGATATAGTGATGACCAATTTGCAGTAATACTTCCTGATATTGAAGCGGCTGAAATGGATGCAGTCATAGGCAGAATGAGAACAATATATATGCAGACCACGCAGGAGGGGTGCAGCTCATATGATGGCAAAATGACAATGTCAATGGGCTTTTCTTTGTACCCTGAACTTGCTAAAAACACCGATGAGTTGATTACCCAGGCTGATACCGCACTTTACCATGCTAAAAACCGAGGAAGAGACAAAGTTCAAATATACAAGGACGTTTTTGATGAAATTAGACACAGCTTCGGAACAAATGAACAACAACTCTTATCAAGCCTCAAGATTCTTCTTGGCACAATTTCAGGCAAGGATAAATATACTTTCGGTCATTCTGAAAGAGTAATGAGCTACTCTGTCCAAATTGCTAATGCAATGGGTCTGGAAACCGGCAAAATTAAAATTCTTAAAATAGCAGCACTCCTTCATGATATAGGAAAGGTCGAGATTGCTGAATCTATTCTCAACAAACGTGAAAAATTGAATGATTATGAATTTGCAGTCCTTCGCAGACACCCGGTTTATAGTGCAAATATGCTGGAATCATTGTCCTATATCGATGGGCTTGTTGAGATAGTTCGCGCACACCATGAAAGATACGATGGAGAAGGTTACCCTGACAGGCTTGCAGGAACAAACATTCCGCTTGAATCCAGAATACTCGCTGTAGCTGACTCTTATGATGCAATGCTTTCTAACCGTCCATACAGGAAAGGTCTTGGTATTGAAGGAGCAAAGCAGGAACTTAGGAATTGTTCCGGAACCCAATTTGATTCTGTTATTGTAGAAGCATTTCTTAAAGAACTTGAAGTTCAGGAAGAAAGTAAAAATACTGCTTAAACTTAAGGTTTTTGCCAACTGGTTTTTGCGATTGCAAGTTCAGTTTTACTGTCATTGTCAAGGATTGCATGTGTAAGTTCTGCTTCAGTGTTTTTTTCAGACAAAATGGAATATCCTGAACAAATTGAACCACCATACATGGTTTCTTTTTTATAGACAATTTCGAGTGATTTTAAACGGTAATTGTCATATATCCGGGCAGGGATAGCTTCAAGTAACCATTCCAGATATTTTGTGTTGTTAACATGGTTATTGGTATCAATATCACTTCTTCTTACACCAAACACTGAAGAATCGTTACTGATTGCTGGAATATCTAATTCAGAAAAAGGGTTTTCTATTGATTTGATATTTTCTTCCAAACCATAGGTTAAGCTGTACTCACTTGGAATACGTATCGGCCTTCTTTTGGCTATATCAATATAAATCCATTGTGAGGATGCTTTAACAATTACTTCACCATTTGAATTTTTTATGAGGAAATCTCTCCAGGCATAGAAACGTTCCATTCGCCAGGGCCAGGTTTCTATAGTAATTCTTTCATTAATTATAGGATACTTATCTATAATAAGTGACCAGCGAGATAATACCCAGCAGGTTCCAACTGACAATAGTTCACTAATCCCAAGGCCTACAGAAGCAGAATGGGAGATGGCAGTATCCTGTAGATAATTTAAAATTGATGGTATAGTTGCATATTGAGAACTGTCAACTTCATAGTAATGTATATTAAATTCTTTCGAAAATCTTTTCATTATTTCCTCCCAGAAATGGAATAATATAATTATACATTTTTAAAAATAAAAAACAATATCAGTAGCTGGACAAATATAATGCTAAGTATTAAGATTACTTATATTAAATTTAATCATTAAAGGGGTTTTTTAATGTTTCTCTATTATGCATCCATAACGATTGCTATAGCATCAAATCTTTTCTATTATATAATACAAAAATCAACACCTGAAAATGCGAACCCAATACTGTCACTGGCTGTGACCTATTTTACTGCAATGGTTACTTGTATAGTTGTTTTCCCTTTTTACCCAAACAATGGGCAAACTATAGGGGAATCCTTGAAGAAATTGAATTGGACAAGTATAACTCTTGGGGTAGCAATAGTCGGTTTAGAAATGGGATTTCTGCTTGCGTTCAGGTCTGGATGGAATCTAAGTACCGCAGGGATTTTTGCAAATGTTGTAGTTGCAATAATACTTATACCTGTTGGACTCATGTTTTTTAAAGAAACCCTAAGACCAATAAATTTTGCAGGAATTATATTATGTATAACGGGATTAATTTTAATGACAAAAAAATAAAAGCCTCCAGGGGCTATTTTTTTTGTCATTATATAGCCAAAAAATAAAAGAAAAATAAAAAATATGTAGAAATAGATAAAAATGTTAATAAAACTATTGTAAAATATAGTAATTATATGTATAATAATAGCAAAAAGGGAGGTCGGTTATGAACGAATTGAAATTTGAAATCAAGAAAAATATTTCAGTATTGAGCGAAAGTACAAAAGGTTGGAAAAGGGAAGTCAATGTTATAAGTTGGAATGAAAGAAAGCCAAAGCTAGATATAAGAGACTGGGATGAGGAACATAAAATGATGGGAAAGGGAATTACCCTTAGCAGGGAGGAGGTATCAGAGCTTAAAAAAATTTTACTGGAAAGTGATATTGAAAAGCTTCTTGTCTAGACTTAATGGAAACTATATTTTCAAGTTATAACAGGAGGGTAGTAAATGATAAACAAATACCTATTTAAGAAAATTAATATGACAGCTGCAGGAATGAGCGAGAATGAGCAAACTATTGAACTGGAATATTATCTTATTGAAAGTGAAATCGATTACACGCCGGAGCTTTCCGGAAAAAAGGTATATGGAATCGGTATTACAAAAAACCTTGGCAATGGATGCTTTGAAGAAGCAGTCGTAAGAAATTATTCCTGTTCAAAATCAAGCGCGAATACTGTTTTAAGCGTCATATCAAACAATGAAGTAACTCCAACTGGGTTGACCTATGTACTTGAGGATATAGTTTCCACAGGCCTGGAACAAAGTCTTTGAGAAAGACTACACTTAATTTCCTAATCATTATAATAAAAAAAGGCCCCTGGTCATAGGGGCCTGAAAAATTTATTATTGAATTATTCTTCTTGCAGCCATGTAATTAGTAGCATAGAAACCGGTTGTAATATCTGTAATCCTGACATCTTTACCGGGAGAGGGTGCGTGTATCATTTTGCCTCCTCCTATGTATATCCCAACATGTGATATGTTGCTATGGCCTCCATCGGTATCAAAGAATACCAAGTCTCCGGGCTTAAGATCACCTTTGCCTATAGCAGTACCTTGTCTTGCCTGATCAGCTGCTACACGCTTCAAGGTATATCCATAATTCTTGAAGACATAATATACAAGTCCTGAACAGTCAAATCCATTTGGTGTAGCTCCTCCCCAAACATAAGGGACACCTAGAAATCTTTTGGAGAATTCAACAATTTTTGATGCAGTCGAAATATCATCCCCTGATCTTGATGTTCCTGTTGCTGAGACAGAAGCAGATGCCGGCTTTGTTGAAATAGCTGTTGCCGGACCGATATACTTATTGTACACCCATCCGGTTCTGCCTTCCGCAGTTTTAATCCTTGACCAATCTCCGGAAACGCTTAGAACAGTGACTATCTGACCTTTTGTAATAAGTCCTGTACTGCTGTGAGCTGTCCCTGGACCGCTCCTTAGATTTAAAGAGGACGCGGTGATTGTACCACTTTTGTTGACCTGCACATTTTTTTCTTGAACTGTGCTTGATGGAGTTGCCTTGGTTATGTAAGAATTATAAACCCAGGCAGTGTTGCCAGTTGCAGTTTTTACCCTTGCCCAGTTACCTGAGGTATTTAAAATATCAAGAGCTTGACCTTTTGTAAGCATTCCTAATATTTTGTAATTAGTACCCGGCCCGCTGCGTAGGGCTAAAGATGATACATTGACCGTACCCCTTTGCAATTCTGCAGCTGCAATTACAGAAAATAAGCAAAGAAGCAGGGCTACTACTGCTGAAGACAGCAGTAGTTTTGAAACCTTATTCATTTTTTGACCTCCTATTTTTGGCTTCCGAAGTTAGCTGACGGGTTTGGGTAATAGGATCACCCCTACCGGTACATTGTACCGGACTAACCCCAAAATAATTGGTTCCTCCGTACTCTATCAAATAGAGATTCAGCCTGTATATTTGTTGATTATAACTTTGTGAACTAATTATGTCAACTAGGCAAATAGCCCATTATATGGCCTCTCAGCCCTATAGAGGAAATAGAGGTAAATACGTCTAATATATAATTACATTGATTTATTTTTTAATTTATAAAAAACCTTGACTGATCCCTTGGGGAGTGATGTAAATTTTTATTGAGGTGATAAAACGTGAAGATTAGTGAAGTAATGGGTATTACAGGTTTGACAAAAAAAGCAATAAACTATTACGAAGAGGAAGGCCTTCTTTCACCACCGGTAAATAGTGAAAACAATTACCGCGATTATTCTGTGGAAGATGTTAACAGGCTCATTCAGATTTCTATTTTAAGACAGCTTGATTTTCCTGTAAAGGAAATCAAAGAGGTTATATGCAAACCTGGTGTTTTGATAAAAAGCCTGGAAGAGCATGTAAAAAAACTTGATAATGACATCAGCAGACTTAATAAATGTAGGAATATTATTGATGCCTGTGTATCTGAAATTCAAGTCGATACTTGTACCCTTACTAGTGTTACAAAAAAGCTATCCATTTTGAATGATGCATTAAAGATGGATGACAGAAATAAATTGGGTTATATGAAAAAGCAATTATTAAGGATTTTTCCCGGAAATTTCGGAAGGGTCATGATTATGTTTTATGGAAGTTTTTTGAATGAACCCATTGATACACCTGAGAAGGAGGATGCATGGCTCTCTTTGGTTAATCTGCTGGATAAAGCAGAACCAATTGTTTTGACTGATGATATGGCTGCTATGTATGATGATATGTCAGAGGAGGATCTAGTTAAAAGCTCATCTGGAGTTTCTGAATATATAGATAAAATGGTTGCTTTATCGGATGAGTTTAAAGAAGAGATAAGAAATTCATACAATGAAGTTGTTAAAAAGGTTGAAATGGACGAAGATGCAAAAGAAAGATTATTAAAAGTTAAAGCATTTAAAAAGTCATTTAATGAGCAAATGAATAAAGTTAACTTTGATGAAAGGTTTGATAAGTGTTTAAGAATACTTAGTAATGACTATTGCACATATGTTAATAACATGAATGAAATTACCAAATCTATTAAATTCACAGTTGATGACAACGGTAATATAGAGGAAATCAAATGAAAGCGAACTAAAGGCCCTGATGAAGGGCCTTTAAATGCTTAATGAACTTTTTCCTCTATTTTAGTCTTTATTGTTTTTAGTGCCGGCCCTTCCACGATTTCTCCTTCATAGGTAAACCTTGAACCATGACATGGACAATCCCAACTCTTTTCTGCAGCATTCCACTCAAGCCCGCATCCCAGATGTGTACAGGAGGTATCTACAAAATGCAGCTGATTTGCTGCATCACAGTATACTCCAACTTTCTTTCCATCAACTTCGGCAATTTTTCCCTCTCCTGGCTTGATATCCTTCAAATAGTCTGCGGGTAGAATTTTTCCTCTTACAAAATTAACTGCTACATCAGCATTCTCCTTAAGGAATTCCTTGGCAGAGGCTTCAACGGTTATTCTTGAGGGGCTATACACATCTTCCCATGGGCTTTTGCCCCTGGTTATAAGATCAGTTAATATCATAGCTGACGCATGGCTGCTTGTCATACCCCACTTCTGAAACCCTGTAGCCACATATATGTTAGGCGTTTGTGATGTAAGGTGCCCTATAAAAGGTATGCTGTCCATAGTCATACAATCCTGTGTTGACCAGCGATATAAGACTTCATCCACACCAAAGCTTCCTTTTGCTGAGTTTAGTACATTTAAATAATGTTGGTTTGTATTTTCTCCATGACCTGTTTTATGATGTTCTCCGCCTACTATAATCATTTCAGTATCCTTGTATGGTTGTGAACGGAAAGAGACACCAGGGTCTTCAGCTGTTATATACATTCCGCCCGGGTACTTTTCATGCGGTATTATTCCTAATGCGTAGGAACGTTCAGGATAAATCCTTGTGAAATATAGGCCGCGCTTATCGTAGAATGGGTAATGAGACGCAATAACTACATTGGATGCAAATACCTTAAACCCGGAATCTGTAATCACTGTACATGATTTACCTTCTTCAAGGTCCACTGCTCTGGTATTTTCATATATTTCACAGCCCATGTCTGTTATAATTCTTGCAAGGCTGAGAAGATACTTCCTTGGATGGAATTGCGCCTGATTGTCAAATCTTACTGCTGCCTTAACCTTGAAGGGCATTGGCGTTTCTTCAATATAATGTGCATTAATACCTAGACTGGCAGCAGTTTTTGCTTCATTTTCGATTTTACTTATATACTTGTCCAAATGTGTGTAAACATATGCTGATTGCTGCTTGAAGTCACAATCTATATTGTTTTCTGAAACTATTCTTGAAATCATTTTTATTGCATTTTCATTTGCATCTGCATATTGTTTTGCCATATCCAGACCTAAGCTATTTGCGGTTTTGTCATATATAAGGCCATGCTGTGAGGTGATTTTAGCAGTTGTATGGGCTGAAGTTCCCTGCACAATTTTATCAGCTTCAAGTATAACCACTTCAAGACCTTCTTTAAGCAGCATATATGCGGTAACAATTCCTGTCATTCCTCCGCCTACAATTACCACGTCCGTGCTGATATTTTCATTTAAACTTGGATAATTGGTTGTACCCGTTGAATCTACCCAATAGGGAAAAGGTGCACCTTTAAAGTATCTGCTCCATATAATTTCTTCTGATTGCATTTTAATACCTCCTGATCATTTTTTATTAATATTAATATCTCCGCTTATTTCCATACCTGTATTAAAGCCTGTTCCTTCAAAAATTACCGCACCATCATCTGCTGAAAGTTTAACTTCTGATACAGCTGAAATACTTTCAATAATTTCACGGCTCATGATGCCATTTTTCGGTGCTTTCAGCACTAATCCCGGTGTATTTACCACTTTCATTGAAAGGGTATTTTTTTTATCTTTAAGGATAAATTCCAATGTATTATCTTGGTAGTTGAGCTTATCAACCTTAGCACCGGTGTATGTAGCAAATTTATAAAATCTCTCTCCTATTCTTATAAAAGATATAAAGCCATTAAAGGATGACATTAAAAAAGGGACTTTTGCTGTTGAAAACATTACAGAAACGTCACCGTTTTCAAAATTATTGCATTGAACCCAAACCCAATTGTCAGGGAATGATTTCCCCCAATCCTTTTCAATATAACCATGACCATTGTCGAATGAAAGTTGTTTCCCGTCAATTTTTAGAGTACCGCTTACCTCATGGTGGACATTTATGACACCATGTCTGCACTGCATAAAGGGCATGTATGAAAAAGGACCCATTATTCCCGGACTTAAAAAGCCTTTGGGGAAAGGTACAATATTTTTAAAGTCTAGCTTACCATTTACTGAGCCAGTTTTGTTGTCTAAGTCAAGAATCATTGTTTTTTTGTCAAAATAACTTTTGCCTATTCTTATCTTGAATTCCTTGGACGAATGATCAAAATCTGAAAGCTTATATTTAAAATACTTGAACTTTCCGCTTAAAGAGTCAATTACCTGTACAAAAGAGTGGGAATCCTCCTTGCTCTTTCCCAGCGATATTCCAGGTATGACAGCAATTACATTCTTTTTACTTACGTCTGCGGCCTTAAAATACCAGCCTTCAAAGTAATTCTTCTTTTGATTTCTGCCCTGAAAAAACTCAGGATTGGATGCTTTAAAAGCCATTAGCTTCTTCCGTCCTTTATCTTCTTATTAACATATATTGTTCCTTTTTTTTTATACACTATGTTAAATAAAATCTGGTTTGGACTAATATAAATTAGAAAAAATTATCAAATACATATTGACAAATAGTTTGACTTTGCCTTAAACTGAAAATAATATTTTAATATTAATAGAGCAGGCGATCGGTATATACCGGTGGGGCTGGGCCTAAGGCAGCAGGGATAAAATACCTGTGGGACTATAATTCTAATCAATTATGGTGCCACAGGTATTTTTTTATAATGCTTAGGAAATTATGGTTCTACCTTGATTTATTAATTTCCGCTAGAAGCATTTCAACAAAGTCTTCATTATTGTCTTTTTCTAAGACTTTGTTCTACCATGATGGATTGTAATTCATCAGGACAAAACCATACCTGGACATAATTGAAATTTAATATTCAGGGGGTACTAAAAATGGAAAAGACCTTGTTTAAAACCGAAAACCTGACAAAAGAATATGATATGGGTGAGGTCAAAGTTAAAGCACTCGATTCGGTATCAATTCAAATTCCGGAAGGAAAGCTGGTAGTTGTTCTGGGCCCCAGCGGATCTGGAAAGAGTACACTATTGAATATTCTTGGAGGGATGGATAGTCCGTCATCAGGAAAATTATTTTTTAAGGGTACCGATATCTCATCCTATAATAATTCCGATTTAACGGCCTTCAGACGTAATAATATGGGCTTTGTTTTTCAATTCTATAATCTTATGCCAAACCTTACAGCTCATGAAAATGTTGAACTTGCTACTGAAATAAGCAAACAGCCTCTTAATATTATGGAAGTGCTTGAAGTTGTGGGAATAAAGGACAGAGCAGGACATTTTCCTTCACAGTTGAGCGGAGGTGAACAGCAGAGGGTTGCAATAGCAAGAGCTGTTGCCAAGAATCCTGATGTTCTGTTATGTGATGAACCGACAGGTGCGTTGGATTATACAACAGGTATCAAAATTCTTAAGCTTTTAAGCGATATTAACAAAACAACCGGAAAATCTGTAATTATAATTACTCACAATCAGCCTATCGCAGATATGGCTGACATAGTCCTTAGAATGAGAGATGGCAATGTTTCCAGTATTCATTTTAATGACAATCCTTTAGAACCTGAAAAAATAGTGTGGTAACCTTTTAACTGCTTAATTCAGCCATTTCCGGAGGATATAAATTATGAAAAAAATAAATTTGATTTTAAAAAGAGAAATCATAAAGGGCAAGGGACAGTTCATTGCTGCAGCATTGGTTGTATTAATCGGTGTTGCGGCTTTCCTGGCAACTTATACATCATATCTGAATTTAAATAATTCTGCAAAATCATATTATGACAAGTATAATTTACTTGATTATTATGCACAGGTTAAAAGTATTTCTGATAATGAAATTCAACAGGTTGGCAAAATTCAAGGTGTAAAAAATTCTTCGGGTCGTATATGTGTTGATATTACCGGTGATATGGGAAGTGACAGAAGAGCAACTCTTAGAGCAATATCGGTTCCGGATAACAGTGAACCCGCAATTAACCGGCTTCATTTTGTTAAAGGTAGCTTTTTTGATAGTAATAGTTTTGATGAATGTCTTATAAGTGACAAGTTTGCAAGCTTTTATAAGCTAAAAACAGGGGATACAGTAAAGACAAATATCCAGGGTAACCCTTATGAGTTTAAAATTCATGGAATTGTAAACAGTCCTGAATATGTTTATGCAATCAAATCTGCTGCAACACTTTTGACTTCAGACGGGGACTTTGGAATTATTTATATAAAAGAGTCACAGTTAAAGAAAATGACAGGTGCAGGCGATGCATTCAACCAGGTTCATTTTACTTTGTCAGAACAATATAATAATCCCGATACTATTAAAAAAATAGAAAATGCTTTAAAACCGGCGGGCTTTTTATACGGTATGGTACGTAAGGATCTGGCCAGTTATGCGATGCTTAGCGATGATATAAACATGCTGGAAGAACTTGCTGTAATTCTTCCATTGCTGTTCCTTTCAGTAGCAGCAATGATTATTTATGTAATATTAAAAAGAGTTGTTAATAATCAAAGAACCCTGATTGGTGTTATGAAAGCGTTTGGGTATTCTGACAAAAAGGTATTAAAACATTACATTTCATATTCGCTGCTAGTAGCATTAACCGGTGCAGTACCTGGAACGATATTTGGTATGGGTTTGGGAGCCTTGATTACAAGAATGTATACTCAGTTCTATAACATTCCTGAGTTGAGTGTTAAAATATATTGGACAGAAATGCTGCTGGGAATATTGGTAAGTATAATATTCAGTCTTGTAGCGGGTTACAATTCAACAAAAAAAATCTTAAAGCTTGAACCGGCTCAATCCATGAGGTCGGAGCCTCCTGTTTCGGGTAATAAGATACTTGTTGAAAAAATAAAACCGTTGTGGAAAAAGTTATCCTTTGGCTGGAAAATGAGTATCAGAAATATTTTTCGGGCCCGTCAAAGAGCTGTCATGACAATGATAGGTTTTGTGTTTACAATAGTTTTGCTGGTGGGTACGCTTTTCTTTCTGGATTCCATGAATTATATTTCAGATGAGTATTATAAGGATTTTCAAAGACAGGACTACAAGGTTTTATTCAATAGCCCGGTGCAGTATGATGAAACATACAAATTGTTGAAAACAGAAGGAATAAACAAGCTTGATCCCATACTGGAACTACCGGTTGAGATTATAAAGGATAATAAAAAATCGGACATGATGTTAACGGCAATTGGAAAAGATAATACTCTTTACAAGCTGAAAGATAAGGAAGATAACAAAATGACTGTTCCCAAGGGTGGAGTTATTCTTCCGCATTCAATGGCTGAGAAGATTTCTGTTAATATTGGTGACGTTGTAACAATAAAATCACATGTTCCCGGGTTTGATACTGCAAAGGTGAAAGTTGTCGGCATAATGAAACAATATATTGGTTTCAGCTGTTATATGAATATAGAAGATTTAAAGCAATATACGCAGAATCAAAAACTTGCAAATGCTGCGTTAATTAAGGTTAATGACGGAATGGACGGGAAGGTACAGCATAATTTATATCAAAATAAGAGTGTTGACTTCCTGGAGAGCAGATTAACCTCAGCTGAAACTTTTGATAAATTTACAGGGATTATCTACATCTTTATCGGTGTACTGGTTGCTTTTGCGCTCGTGATGGGAGGAGCAATTGTGTTTAATTCAACCGTCATAAATATAATGGAGAGAAAGCGTGAACTTGCATCTCTTAAGGTGTTGGGGTATTCATTAAAGGAAATAAAGCTTGTAATTTTAAGGGAGAACATGTTGCTTGGTTTCCTCTCTCTGGTCCCGGGACTTATATTGGGAAGACTTATGTGCGGCTTCCTGGCAAATATGTTTAACAATAATTACTTCGTAATGCCTGTAATAGTCAATATACCTACCTATATAATAGCTGCTTTAAGTATATTTGTTTTTGCAGGTTTTGCTCAGTTTGCTAACCGTAAGAATATGACGGGACTTGATATGGTAGAAACATTAAAGAACAGGGAAGGTTAATTATTAAATAAAAACTAGTTATAAATAAAAAATATATTAAAAGGAAAAACACAAAATAAAGGAGCAAATTAAAAGGCTCTTTTATTTTGTACTCAAATGCCAGCAAATATTATCGATTATTATCGTTTAGTAATTGACAACAAAAAAACAACAGAATATAATAATACATGAAAGTAAAAATAACAACAAAGGAGATAATATATGAAGGACGGTAAAATTGGCATATGTCTAGTCGGAGCAGGAAGAGCAGGAATGATTCATGCAGTTAATTTTAAAAGCAGAGTACCCAATGCAGAAATGGTTGCAGTTGCCGATCCGTTTGAGCAGGCTTGTATTACTGCTTGCAAAGAACTTTCAATCTCAAAATATTATCTTGATTACAGACAAGCTCTGGAGGATAAGGATATTGACGCTTTCGTTGTTGTTGCACCTACCGCTTACCATAAGGGTATTGTTGTTGATGCGGCTAGAGCAGGAAAACATATATTGTGTGAAAAACCAATGGCAATGGACGAAAATGAATGTGATGAAATGATAAAGGTAACAAATGAGAATAAAGTAAAGCTCCAAATAGGTTTTATGAGAAGATACGATGAAAGCTTCATGCAAGCGAAGGAAGTTGTAGAAAGCGGAGAAATTGGCAACGTTGTTATGGTAAGATCAAACACCAGAGGACCTAGTGTTCCTCAAAAATGGATGTATGACATTACTAAAAGCAACGGGCCTCTTGCAGAAGTTAACAGTCATGACATAGATACCTTGAGATGGTTTACCAACAGTGAATTCAAATCTGTTTATGCTATAGGCGGAAATTACAGATCCCCTGAAGCACTGCCTGATTTCCCTGACTTTTATGACAATGTTACTATGAATGCACAGTTTGAAAATGGAATGCAGGGAATAATTGACGGAGCACAGGGAGTGGCCTACGGTTACGATGCAAGGGTTGAAATACTGGGAACAAAGGGTATTATCTTCCTTGGTCAGGTTCATGAAAAATCAATTGCCGTATGTACAAAGGAAAAAGGTATCACAAGACCGATAATGAACAGCTGGAGATATCTTTTCAGGGAAGCTTACCTTGAGGAAGACAGACATTTTGTAGAATGCATTCTTAACGACCTGACTCCAAAGGTTACCGGAGTTGATGGAAAAATGGCAGTAAAGGTTGTTAAAGCAGGTAATAAGTCAATAGTGGAAAAGAAAATTATAGAACTGTAACTAATAATATTCATGACAAGGAGAATTAATTATGAAACTACCGGAAAAGGCAACGCAGCCAACAATGTATTTTATAGGTGTTACTACTTCAAAATCATCAATTATGAAGCTGTTCCCATTATGGGCAAAAGCACTGGGTTTAAAGGATGCTGTAATAAAAGGCATAGATATTGAAATACATGCAAAGCCAGAGGTTTACCGCGAAGTTGTTGAATTTATTAAGAATGATGAGCTGTCACTTGGTGCACTTGTTACAACTCATAAAATAGACCTTTATAATGCTGCCAAAGATATGTTCGAATATCTTGATCCATATGCACAAATGTTTGGTGAGCTTTCTTCCATTTCAAAGAAAGACGGAAGGCTCGAGGGATTTGCAAAGGACCCTATATCAAGTGGCTTAGCAATGGAAGCCTTTATTCCTGAAAACTTCTTTAAGGATCACGGGGGCGAATTATTTATACTTGGTGCAGGTGGAAGTGCAATAGCAATTAGTTCATATCTTTTGAATAAAAGTAAGGGCGACAATATCCCTTCAAAAATTATTGTAGGCAACCGCAGCCAGCCAAGACTTGATGAAATTGCGAGAATTGTAAAAGAGATTAATTCCGACGTAAAATCCGAATACTACCTTACACCTGAAGCTGAAATAAGCGATGAGCTTCTTAAGAAGGTAAAGCCATATTCTGTAGTTATAAACGCTACAGGTCTTGGAAAGGATAGACCAGGTTCACCGCTTACAGACAAATGTGAATATCCTGAAAATTGTCTTGTATGGGAACTGAATTACCGCGGTGAATTAGATTTCATGCATCAGGCATTAAAACAAAAGGATACTAAGAAGCTTCATGTTGAAGATGGTTGGATTTACTTCATACACGGCTGGACTCAGGTTATTGCAGAAGTATTCCATATTGAAATCAAAGGAAAGATATTTGATGAACTTGAAAGAATTGCTGGTGAAAGCTGTAAACCACAATAGTTTAACAATCATTATTTACTGTTTGTTAACAAATGCATTATTGACTTTCGAAAAACGATAAAATATAATAAAATACATCACCACTAATCGCTTTATATAACAAATATCAATAATGAATTATATTTTTATACTGCGTATTTTTTAAATTAACAATTCACTTGAATATGGGGGAATAATAATGCTAGCTGCAAGAATGTACGGCAAAGGCGACCTCAGAATAGAAAATGTCAATATTCCTGAAATAAATGAAAATGAAGTGCTTGTAAGGGTCAAATGTGCTGCTATATGCGGTACTGACGTAAGAATATTGGGAAACGGCAGCCCTTACGCTACAGAGAATAATCCAAGAATTCTGGGTCATGAATTAAGTGGAATTATAGAAAAGGTTGGTTCAAATATTAAAGGATATAAGGAAGGTATGAGAGTTGCGGTTGCCCCAAATATGGGCTGTGGTATATGCAGCTTTTGTATAAGCGGAAACGGACAGCTTTGCAAGGATTACAGGGCGCTTGGAATAAATATAGATGGCGGCTTTGCGGAATTCGTTAAGATACCTGAAGAAGCTGTAAGGCAGGGAAACATAACTATACTTTCAGATTCGGTATCTTTTGAAGAAGCAGCTATTAATGAAGCATTTTCGTGTGCTTATAATGGTTTTTCGAGGTGTGCTCTGCAACCTGGTGAAACCTGTCTAGTAATAGGTGCCGGTGCAATTGGAATAATGCATGCTAAGCTTGCGAAAATGCATGGTGCATCAAAGGTAATAATCAATGATCTTTCTCAGGAAAGGCTTGATGTTTGTAAAGAAATAGATGAGAGCTTCATGGTTTATTGTGGAAGTGATGGTCTTAAGGAGTTTATTGAAAAGGAAACCGGTGGAAACGGCGTTGATGTAACAATAGTAGCATGTCCTGCTCCACAGGCACAGATTATGGCACTTGAGCTTGCTGCTGTTAACGGCAGAATAAACTTTTTTGGCGGCCTGCCCACAGACAAACAGAATGTTCCAATCAACAGCAACCTTGTACATTACAAACAACTGATAATTACCGGAACCACAAGAGCGAGCCTTACACAATACAGAAAAACACTTGATTTTATAGCTGCAGGGGTTATTGATGTTAAAAGGCTTGTTACAGGTAAATTCAAGCTTGAAGATATAAAGGCAGGTTTTGAACTTTCAAGTGCAACAAAAGGATTGAAAAATGTAGTATATTTTGAATGATTGTCACACTTAGCACCGTAAGCCAAATTGAATATTGAAGAATATTTGACACGTTTAAGGCAGAAAATACAAAAATACTCAGGCTTAATAAGCAAGAGGTGTGATTATGAAAAAGACTTATGAAAATGAAAATACAATAATGACGGTGAATGGACCTATCTGGAGCAAGGATTTGGGCTTTTGCCACAGCCATGAACATTTATTCATTGCAAAAGGCAAATCAGCTGAAATTAATCCGTCGTTATGTATTGATAATTTTGAAAAGACTGTAAAAGAACTCAGACTCTTTAAAAAAGTCGGAGGAGAGAGTATTGTAGATGCTCAGCCCATAGGCTGCGGCAGGATGGCAAACCTTCAGTATAAGGCATCTGCTGTTTCAGGTATCAATATTATTTCTTCTACAGGGTTTCATAAGCTTGAATTCTATAAAAACGGTCACTGGATAAATAAATTAAGCATGGATGACCTTTCGGAAGTATTTATCAGTGAGTATGAAAAAGGCATGTATCTTGATGGAGATGATGAATATCCTTCCAGACGCATATGGGCAAAACCTGGAGTTATAAAGGTTGCATCCGATGAAAACGGAATACGCAGCAGCTATATAAAATTATTTAATGCAGCAGCAGTAGCTTCAATTGAGACAGGGCTTCCTATCCTGGGTCACACTGAAATGGGTATTGCGGGACTAGCCCAGGCGGAATTTTTTCTTATTCGTGGTATTCCTGCTTCATCAATTGTAATCTGCCATATGGACAGAAAGCTTAATGACTACAGTTATACAAAAGCAGTACTCAATACTGGTGTATATCTTGAGTTCGACACTATAGGAAGATTTAAATACCATTCGGACGAGGATGAAGCAAAACTCATTTTAAAACTTGTTGAAGACGGATATGAGGACCAAATACTTATCGGTCTTGATACTACCCGTGAACGTTTCAAAAGTTATAACGGTGTTATAGGATTGGACTATATAAAAGAGAGCTTTATACCTCTTCTTAAAAAATACGGTTTGTCACAATCCATAATAGACAAGTTTGTAATCAGTAATCCATCGCGGGCATTCTCAAATCATAAAGCTAAATGTGTAAGTATTGATAAAAAAGTTCGCAGCATTTAATCAAATTTAAAGAGGTGCAATATGAGCGGAAACAGCAGCAGTTTTGATTGGGAAAAACCATTTAAAATTTATTTTGATCTTAAGAACGGTAAATCAGACAATGCAAGACCAACTCCACGTAAGCTTTCAAACATGAAGGGAATGTTCAACGACGAGGCAGCCTTTGAAAAATTGGTTAAGGAAGGCGACCCTCTTGTTTATGACTTCTATGAGCTTGGAGCACCGGAAAATCCTGGTGATTTGGCATTCGGCACAAGTATCACTTACCCCGGCAAGGTGGGTAACGAATTTTTTATGACCAAGGGTCATTTCCATACAATACTGGACACAGCTGAGGTTTATTACTGCTTAAGCGGAAAAGGTTATATGCTCATGGAAGATCCGGAAGGGAACTGGGACGCTCAGGAACTGACACCCGGTAAGGTTGCCTATGTACCTAAAAGGTGGGCACACAGGAGCGTAAACATCGGCAATGAACCTTTCATAACCTTCTTCGTTTTCAGAGGGGATGCAGGACATGATTATGGAACTATTGAAACTAAGGGATACAGGAAGCTTATTGTAGAAAAAGACGGAAAAGTAGAAATCATAGATAATCCAAGGTGGAAAAAATAGCTTAAGTGAGGTAATGATATATGTCAAAAAAGTGGGAAATTTTAAATAGATTAACTGCCTCCGGTCTTGTTGTAGTAGTAAGAGCGGAAAGTGCAGATCAGGCAAACAGAATTACAGAGGCTTGCCTTGAAGGCGGAGCTGCTGCCATTGAAATAACATATACAACGCCGGATGCATCAAAGGTTATAGAGCAACTTGCAAAGAACTATAAACCCGAAGATATTATTATCGGTGCCGGCACGGTACTGGATCCTGAAACAGCAAGAATTGCAATATTATCTGGAGCTCAATATGTAGTAAGTCCTCATCTCAACATTCAGACACTTAAACTCTGCAACAGATATCAGGTTCCGTGCATGCCCGGTATTATGACTATAGAAGGTGCTGTTGAAGCCATGGAAAACGGTGCGGACATTATAAAGGTTTTCCCTGGGGAGGCTTTTGGACCCAAGATAATTAAAGCTATTAAAGGTCCTTTGCCTCAAGCAAATATGATGCCTACCGGAGGAGTTTCTGCAGATAATGTAGGTGAATGGATAAAGGCCGGAGCGGTTGCAGTAGGTGCCGGTGGTCAGCTTACTGCCGGAGCTAAGACGGGTGACTATGAATCTATAACAAAATTGGCTAAGGAATTTGTGGCAAAAATCAAAGAAGCCCGTTCAAAATAGTTCTCTTTTAATAAAATGACAGGAGTGCTTTTATGGCCATAGGTTATCTTATTGGAATAGATATTGGTACACAAGGAACTAAAACTTCACTTATATCAGTTGATGGTACAGTTATATCTGAATCATTTGAGCAGTCAAGACTTATATACCCTGAAAAAGGTGCTGTAGAGCAGGAACCTGATGAAATCTACCTTTCATGCCTTAGAACAATCAAGGAAGCTGTAATTAAAGCAGATATAGACCCAAAGGATATTCTTGCTTTAGGTATAGATGGGCAAATGGCTGGAATCCTCGGAATAGATAAGGATTGGAACGCTGTTACCCCTTATGATTCCTGGCTTGATAACAGATGCAGCGAATATAAGGATCTAATAAAGGAATGGGATGCGGAAAAGGTGGTTTCCATTTCCGGATGTCCCGCAATGATACATCATGCACCTAAAATAATGTGGTGGAAGAATAAAAGGCCTGAAAGCTATGCAAGAATAAATAAGTTCATTATGCCAGGTGCCTATGTAGCGGGAAGAATGTGCGGCTTAAAAAGCGATAAGGCATATATAGATTACACATATCTTCATTTTACAGGTTTATCGGATTTGAAAAATCTCAAGTGGTCTGATGAACTGCTGAATGCATTCGGAATAGAAAAGTCAAAAATGCCTGAGATTGTTGAGCCGTGGAAAATTATCGGAACAATAAATTCGGAAGCTGCAGCACAATGCGGACTAAAGCAGGGGACGCCTGTAATTGCAGGCTGTGGTGACACATCTGCTACCGCTTATGGGGCAGGAATTGTTGAGAAAGGAATCGCTTTTGATGTTGCAGGTACTGCATCAGTATTCTCGTGCTGCGTTGATGAATATTCACCGGATATTAATAATAAGACTCTGATATTTGCAAAATCGGTAATACCGGGCTTATGGAATCCAATGGCTTATATCAGCGGAGGCGGCCTTTGCCTTAAATGGCTAAGAGATGAGCTCAATACAAAAGAATATTCCTACTCATATAAAGAACTTGATGTTATGGCAGCCGGTATTCCAGCCGGAAGTGAAGAACTTATATTTATCCCGCATTTTAACGGCAGATTGCTGCCGGATGTTCCAAATATAAGAGGAAGCTGGATGGGCCTTAGTTGGGTTCATACCAAGGCTCATTTGTACAGATCCATTATGGAAGGAATTGCATATGAGTATAAGTACTATCTTAGCATATTGAAAAGTCTTGTGGGAAATATTGAACTGTCTCATGTGCTTGCAATAGGCGGAGGAGCGAAAAGCCGACTTTTCAACTCCATAAAGGCTGATGTGCTTGGAGTGCCATATAGTACACAGGACAGAAGTGATACTGCAACACTTGGAGTGGCAATACTTGCGGGCTATGGAGCAGGTATATATAATGATTTGGTAACGGCTATAAAGGGTATTGTAAAACATGAAGGATTGGTACAACCTGAAACAAAAAACGCAGATGTTTACAACAGGTTTTCAAAAGTATATGAAGATTCCTTTGAAATGTTTGATAAATTTTACAGGGGGCTGCTTGGTTCCAATATTTAACTGCAAAAGAACTTATATTTGTTATATAATTTAGTTAATATGTTTTAAAACTAAATTTGGAGTGATAAATAATGGATCAGGCAGAAAAAGAGCCTATGTTTGCAGAGGAACGTAAGAGAAAGATTTTGGAGTTGCTTGAACAGAATGAAAAAATTAGTGTTCAGGAGCTGTGTGAATATTTTGGAGTAAGCAGTTCAACAATAAGGAACGACCTAAGGGAAATGGACAGTGAAAAGCTGCTTGAAAGGACGCATGGCGGTGCCATACTTCCCTCTAAAAAGAGCTTTGAACTTACTTCAACCCAAAAGGAAGTCAAGAACCTTGATGAAAAGAAAGCCATTGCGCAAATAGCTGCAGATATGATTGAAGATGGCGACACCATTCTTCTTGATACGGGTACAACAACGCTTGAACTTGCAAGAAATCTTAAAAATAAAAGGGATATAACTGTAGTCGTTAATGATATAGAAATAGCCCGCTGCCTTGAGGATTTTGATGGAGTGAGTATTATACTTCTTGGCGGCATAATGCGTAAAAAGTTTCACTGTGCAGTTGGACCCATTGCAATTAATGCGCTGTCAACATTAAGCGTAGATAAAGCTTTTATGGCAACCAATGGAGTTTCATTCAAAAAAGGCCTGTCAACACCTGAAATCAATCAGGCGGAAGTTAAAAAAATGATGATATCTATTTCTTCCGAAGTAATTTTGTTATGTGACAGCAGTAAAATCGGCAAGGATTCATTTGTTAAATTCGCATCCATTTCGGAAATAAATAAAATAGTTACAGACTCAAATCTTAGTAAATATGATGCAGCAGAATTTGAAGAAAATAAAATTGAAGTAATAATTGCAAAATAAATCACAATAATATAGGGGGTAATATAATGAAGGCACGTTTGCTTCCGGTCTATTTTGATTCAACAAAAAACGAAGAATATGATGAGCAGTATAAAATAATCAAGGAATTACTCAAGGATGAAGCAGAGCTGCTTGAACCTGTACCTTTAGGAGCCCCTGTTAACGATGTTGATGCTGTGGTTTTTCTGCAGCTTGTGGGTGAAGCTTACAGACAGGTAAAATCCATACAAAACATAAATGTGCCTATAGTAATCATAACCTCTGAGTTTGGAACGGTAGCGATGTGGGACTGGGAAATAGTTACCTTTCTCAAGCAAAACGGTGTAAAGCCTCTTACGCCATATAATATTGAAATAACAAAAACAATTTGCCGTTCACTGGCACTTAAAAAAGAGCTTAAGAATACAAAATTCCTTATCTTCCAGGACAACCCCGGTGAAGGTATGCAGGCTAGTATTTTCAAACGCTTTTACTGGTGGGAAAATGAATGTACCCAGCTTATAAAAGAAAAACTGGGTGTTTCTATTGAAAAAATGAGTTTTAAAAAACTTGCAGAGGATGCAAAGCAAATCTCCGATGAAGCAGCTGAAGCAGAGTGGAAAAAGTGGGATTTTAAAAATGAAGGTGTTTCAACAAAGTCCATTTTAAGTGCAGTTAAAATATATCTTGCAGTAAAAGAAATTACGGATAAGGATAGCAGTATTAAAGGAATAGGCGCAAACTGCCTTAATGAATCCTTCTTTTCTGACACTACTCCATGCCTTGCCTGGAATATGCTTTATGAAGAAAAGGGCATTATTTGGGCATGCGAGGGAGATACAATGTCGCTTTTGACAGAATATATAATTAACAAATCTCTCAATACACCGGTAATGACAAGCAATGTGTACCCCTTCCTTATGGGAATGGCTGCACTGAAACATGAAAAAATTGATAAGTTCCCGCAGGCTGATGACCCGGACAACCATATACTTGTTGTACACTGCGGCTATACCGGTCTAATGCCAAGGTGCATGTGCACTGAATGGACTATGCGTCCAAAAGTACTTGGTATTGTAGACGATAACGCTATTGCAATAGATTCAAGAATGCCTGAAGGAGATGTAACTCTTGCAAAGCTCCACCCATCCTTTGATAAGCTTCTTATCATAGAGGGTGACCTTGAAAAGTATGTTCAATATCCTGGATCAGACTGCAGAAATGGCGCGCTTATAAAGGTTAAGGACGGTCATAGGATAATGGATGAGCTTTATTCACATCATGACATTCTTATGAATGGTAAGAGGGCAGTAGAGCTTAAAGCTATGGCTAAGGTTCTTGGACTGGTGTCTGAAGAAATTTAGTTATCTATAAATATTATAACAATATAATGAAATATCAAATTTTTGACTATTCATAAGTGAATAAGTTTGGCTTGTGAAAGAAAGCCTTATATTAGAAATTATAAGAATAGGGAGGATAAGAACATGAGGCAACTGAATATCGCTCTCATAGGCTACAAGTTTATGGGAAAGGCACACAGTTTCGGTATTGATGCTGCACCTTTCTTCTTCAAAAACGGTGTTAAACCTGTCAAAAAGCTTATATGCGGACGCACAGAGCACCTTGTAAAGCAGGCTGCAGAGGAATTCGGCTGGGAATGGTATTGTACCGACTGGCGTGAAGCTTTGGAAAGGGACGACATCGACATTATTGACATTGCGACTCCTACTGTAAATCATAAGGAAATTGCCATAGCTGCTGCTAAGGCAGGAAAACATATCTTTTGTGAAAAGCCTCTTGCCATGAATGCGGCAGAAGCAAAAGAAATGTATGAAACCGCTGAAAAGTATAAGGTTAAGCATATGCTTGGACATAACTACCGCAGGGTTCCAGCTATAGCATTTGCTAAAAAGCTTATAGAAGAAGGTAAACTAGGTGAAATATATCACTTCAGAGGCGTATACCTTCAGGACTGGATAATGGATCCCGATTTCCCTGCAATATGGAAGCTTGATAAAAGTGTAGCTGGATCAGGGCCTCATGGGGATTTGAATGCACATATAATTGATCTTGCAAGGTTCCTTGTAGGTGAAATTGATAAGGTTGTAGGTATGCAGGAGACCTTTATCAAGAAAAGACCAAAGGCTGTTGTAGAGGAAAAGCTTTCTACCATGCTTACTGCTGAAGGTGATGAGGTTAAAAAGGAATATGTTGATGTAACAGTAGACGACACTACAGCTTTCCTTGCCAAATTCAAGAATGGTGCTGTTGGTACCTTTGAAGCAACAAGGTTTGCGGGTGGCAGAAAGAATCATGAAAGAATCGAAATAAACGGCAGTAAGGGCTCATTGGTATTCAATTTTGAAAGAATGAACGAGCTTGAATTCTGGTCCAAGGAAGATGACCTTGAAGTACAGGGCTTCAGGACAATACTTGTAACAGAGGGCGTACATCCATATATAAGCAACTGGTGGCCTGCAGGACACGTTATAGGATATGAGAATACCTTTGTAAATGAATTTGCGGATTTCTTCCAGAACATTCAGGAGGATACAATGCCTCATCCTAATTTCTTTGACGGCTGGAAAAATAATCAGGTGCTTGATGCAGTTACAAAATCCATTGAAACGGGTACATGGCAAAATACTGACGATATGTAAATAGTGGTATCAAAATTTAAATATAAATACCAATCAAGGGAGGATTCAGTATGAAAGTTGGAATTGATAGTTATTGTTATCACAGGTTTTTTGGAGAGGTTTACCCTGACCAGAAGAGGCCTGAAAAAAACATGACAATGCAGGATTTTCTCAAGAGGGCAAAGGAACTCGATGTTGACGGTGTATCACTGGAATCATGCTTTTTCCCAAGCTATGATGAAGGCTGGCTGAAGGAATTAAAGGCACAGCTTGATGAATATGGGTTTGACCGTGTTTATGCATGGGGCCACCCCGATGGTCTTGAACGCGGTAAAAGTATAGATGCATATAATGACATGATAGCAAATATACCAAGGGCTAAAGCAATAGGTGCCGATGTAATGCGTGTAACAGGAAGCAGCCTGATGTTCAGACATGAACCTCATGGGCCGCAAATAGAGGCTTTGACTAAACAATTCAAGGATGCAATCAAGATCGCAGAAGAATATGGTATAAAAATGGCTGTAGAAAATCATATTGATTTTACTTCAGATGAAATTCTGCAAATCCTTGAAGGAGTAAACTCGCCTAATTTTGGACTCAATTTTGATACAGGCAACTTCCTAAGGCTTCTTGATGATCCGGTAGCAGGTATGGAAAAGCTTGCACCTTATGTATTTGCAACACATGTTAAGGACCTTATGCCTGATAAAAATGCAGCTCCTACCGAATGGTTCTTCTTTGCAGGAGTACCGGTTGGAAAGGGACTTATAAATAACCAAAAGCTTGCCGAAATGCTTAAAAAGGCAAATTATAAAGGCTTCCTGGCTGTAGAAATAGATCATCCTCACACTGATTGGACAGGACTTGAAGATGAAGCTGTTGCTATAAGCGTTAAGGAACTCAAAAAGATATCTGATGCACTAAAGTAAGAAAAAATACAAAACACTCCTAAAAAAGTAAAAGACAGATGATAGCCATCTGTCTTTACTTTTATTATATTATTTCCTGGCGCATTCACCTGTTGTTCCTATAAGAATTTGTATTGCGTGTGTGAGCACCGGTAAGATTACTTCCAATGACTCTGATACTGCCTTCGGACTTCCCGGCATATTTATAATGAGTGTTTTGCCTCGTATTCCGGCTACTGCCCGTGAAAGCATTGCACGGTCTGTTATTTGGAGGCTTTTCTGTCTCATAGCTTCAGGTATTCCAGGGACCTGTCTTTCAACAACATCCAGAGTTGCCTCCGGAGTAATATCACGGGGAGAAAAACCTGTTCCACCGGTTGTAAGTATAAGGTCGGCTCCATAGTCATCAGATATCTCTACAAGTGTTTGTGATATCTGCTGCCTGTCATCAGGGACAATCCTGTAAATGATAACTTCGCCTCCTATTTGCTTTACAGCGTCTGCTATTACTTTTCCGCTTTCGTCAACTCGTTCACCTTTAGAACCTTTATCACTTGCAGTGAGAATTCCAACTTTAATCATGTTACCTCCCAAATCATATATTTCAATATATTTGAAATAATACTATCTATAAATCATTCGTTAAATTGTTAATAAAGCTAAACATAAAACATATTGACTTTGTCATAATAAAATTATAACATTATAACAAGTAGACGTCTATATAATAAATTAAATCTCCGAGCCCTGAATTCTAAAGTACATACCATGAATTCCCGGCCGAAAGGGTGGGTCTGGAAACAAGCCTGCCTTCCAATCACGCAAAGGAGGAACAAAATGTTTAAGTACAGTTCAAAACACTTTTCAAAAAGAATTATTTCTGTTGTTTTAGTTTCAATCTTTAGTATTTCAATGTTAGCAAGCTGCGGATCAAAAAGCGGCGGTAGCATCACGTTATCGACAACCACCAGTGTAAGGGATTCAGGTCTTCTGGATTATTTACAGCCTGAATTTGAAAAAGATACAGGAATAAAGATGAAAATACTTGCTCAGGGTACAGGTCAGGCTATTAAAACCGGTGAAGATGGAAATGCAGATGTGTTATTCGTTCATGATAAAAAATCTGAAGAAAAATTTGTTTCGGACGGTAACGGCTTAAAAAGGGTAGAGTTAATGTATAACTATTTTGTTATTGTCGGTCCTAAAAATGATCCTGCCGGAATTAAAGCATCTAACTTAACAGATGCAGCTGCTGCCTTTAAGAAGGTAATGGACAATAAGTCTACCTTTGTTTCAAGAGGTGACGACTCAGGAACAAACAAAAAGGAACTTGCATTATGGACCAGCGTTAATATTAAACCTTCTGGAAGCTGGTATGTATCTGCCGGAAAAGGTATGGGCGATGTTCTTATGATGACAAGTGAAAAACAGGGATATACTTTGACAGATAAGGCTACTTATCTTTCTATGAAGGATAAGCTTAACCTGGAGATAGTTCTTGAAAACGCAAAGAATCTGTTAAACCAATATACACTTATTGCAGTTAGCCCTGATAAGCATAAAGGTATTAATAATAAGGGTGCACAGGAATTCGTAGATTGGATGACCTCAGACAAGGGGCTTAAGATGATTGGTGAGTATGGTAAGGATAAGTACGGTGTAAATCTTTTTACAGTCAATTATAAATCCAAATAAAGCTGGTGCTCAATTGTTTGATGAAATTACTGAAGGCCTTAAAGGGGCCTTCAACCTTATAACAACCTTCAATGGTGAATTATATGAAATAATTGCTCTTACGCTTGTTGTTACAATAGTCAGTACTTGCATTTCTGCAGCAGCAGGTCTGCCCTTTGGAGTTTTTATAGGAAGCCGTAGTTTCAGGGGCAAAAAACTGCTTGGAAGCCTTGTAAATACATTTATGGGGCTTCCGCCTGTGGTTGCAGGACTTATTGTATATATCTTTCTTTCAAGAAAAGGCCCCTTGGGGTCACTGCAGCTTTTGTTTACGCCGGCTGCAATGGTTATTGCACAGGTAATAATCATCTTTCCAATTATAACTGGACTGTCAATGGCTGCTGTAAAGCTCAGGAACAGTGCTGTGCAGGAAACCTGCAAAGGACTTGGAATAGGAAAATTTAAAACGCTTTTCATACTGATATATGAATGTAGATACCCATTGGTATCAGGTTTGTTGGCCGGCTATGGACGTGCGATATCGGAAGTTGGTGCAGTAATGCTGGTGGGAGGCAATATCGAACACAGCACGAGGGTAATGACAACTGCAATAGTTCTTGAAACCGGAAAGGGTGAATACAGCAATGCTATAGCAATTGGAATAGTGCTGCTGCTGATATCGTTTATTGTAAACTGGGCCGTACGAAGGTTTCAGGAGGAAAAATGAAGTTAGGTCTTTATGGTGTTAAAAAAACATATAACGGCAGAATTGTTCTTGATGTAAGTGAGCTGACATTTGATAATGGAAAGATATATGCGATTATTGGACCTAATGGATCGGGAAAAACAACAATGCTAAGGGTTATTTCAGGAATTGATAAATTTGATTCGGGAAAAATACTTTATGACAATACTGAAGCATTCCCATCCGATGATGTATCGTATATGCCTCAAAAGCCTTATATGTTTGATGTTTCGGTAATAAATAATGTTCTTGCAGGTATGGGTAGAAAAGAAGCAGATGTTTCTGAAGCTGAAAAAGCTCTCGAATTTGTTTCTATGAGTAAATTTTTAAGAGCGAGAGCTGTTTCACTTTCAGGAGGGGAAGCACAAAGAGTTGCACTTGCCAGAACGCTTGTACTTGGACGGAGTCTAGTTTTATTGGATGAACCGGCTTCATCAGCTGATATATCCAGCGCAAGACTGATAGAAAATTATATTAAACATTCAAGTAAAGAGAATGACTCTACAGTAATATTTTCTACGCACAGTCCATCCCAAGCGCTCCGAATAGCAGATGAACTTGTATTTTTATGGAACGGCAGGGTGATTGAGCAGGGAAGTGTTGATACAGTTCTTGCCAATCCCAAAACAGACGAACTAACGGAATTTTTAATGAATTGGAGAATTTGAGGCCAATGTTTAATGTAAGCAGCGTTGAAGAAACACTTAAGCTCATTGATGAAAAGTTCAGCGAATATAGTCTTGAATCCGAAAGGATAGATATTACTCAAGCAGTTGGCAGGATTACTTCGGAGGATATTTATTCCAAAGAAGATGTTCCTGGTTTTAACAGGTCTTTGGTTGATGGATATGCAGTTTATTCCCAAGACACCAATGGGGCCAGTGAAGCAATTCCTGCCCAACTCATATTTGCAGGTGAAGTCAAAATGGGTGAAAAACCCCAATTGAAGCTGGAAAGGGGACAGGCTGTATACGTACCTACAGGAGGAGAAATTCCTCAGGGTGCGGACGCAATGGTAATGATAGAATACACCGAGAACCTTGAGGATGGATTTATATATATCGAAAAAGCAGCAGCGCCTGGAAACCATATTGTTTTTAAGGGTGATGATACAAGAATACAGCAGAAGGTCATATCAAAAAACCACGTTTTAAGACCACAGGATATTGGTGCACTGGCAGCCTTGGGCTATAGAAATGTGCCTGTCAAAGCAAAACTAAAGGTAGGAATAGTTTCTACAGGTGACGAGCTTGTTGATATTGAAGAACAGACAGAGGGTTCAAAGGTAAGAGATGTAAACACATATGCTTTAAATGCTGAAATTATAAGCTTTGGCGCCAAGCCTGTTTTGTACGGCATAATCAGGGATGGGTATGAAAAAGTAAAACAAGCTGTTGAAAAAGCAGTTTCCGAGTGCGATGTCGTTCTTATTTCTGGCGGTAGCTCAGTAGGACAAAAGGATGAAACCTATAATGTAATCCGTTCGCTTGAGGAAGCCGAAATGCTGATTCATGGGATTGCTGTAAAACCCGGGAAGCCTACTATATTAGCAAAAGCAGGTAGAAAAGCTATAATCGGGCTGCCTGGTCATCCGGTTTCTGCATACTTTATATATAAAATAATTGTTTCGCATATTTTGAATGTTATGAGTGGAATTAATAAAGGCCCCAAGCCTTATATTAATGCTTCCATTGTAGGAAACTACCCATCCAATAACGGGCGTGAGGAATACCTTCCCGTAAGGCTTGTTAAAGGCAATGAAGGTTTTTTTGCATATCCGGTATTCGGTAAGTCGGGTCTTATTACAATTTTAGCTTTAGCTTCCGGATATGTACGAATAAAACGCGGGCAGGAAGGCTTATCGGCAGGACAAAAGGTTGAGGTTACAATTTTTTAGTTCCGGTTAGTAAATGAAGGAGTACTAAAATGGGATACACATATCTTGATAATATTGAAATGGACGAAGCATTAGTAATATATTTGAATGAACTTAAAAAGAAGGGTGCTGAACTTGGAAATGAAAAGCTGCTGGTATCAGAAAGCTTTGGAAGAATAACCTCGGAAGCGGTTTTTGCCAAAATATCATCACCACACTACAATGCATGTGCTATGGATGGAATCGCTCTTTTTTCAGGTAAAACCTCGGGTGCTACAGACACTACACCTGTGTATCTGAAACCTGATAAGGACTTTATAAGGGTGGATACCGGAGATCCTCTGCCACAAGACTGTGATGCAGTGGTTATGATAGAGGATGTAATTGATCTTGAAGACGGTAATATAAAATTGATTTCTGCCGCAGCTCCATGGCAGCATATAAGGCAGATTGGAGAGGATATTTGCGCAGGAGAAATGATTCTTGCATCAAATACATTGATTGAGCCAGCTGCAATGGGTGCTCTACTGGCAGGTGGGATACTTGATATCAGTGTAAAAAAGAAACCTGTAATAGGGTTGATACCAACAGGAGACGAAATAGTAAGCCCAAAGGAAAACCCTGAAGAAGGGGAAATAATAGAATTCAATACTTCGATATTTTCGGGTATGGTAACCACGTGGGGTGCAATACCGAAGGTTTATGGTATAGTACCCGATGAATTTGAACTTATAAAACAAGCTATTGTGAAGGCTACCAATGAATGTGATCTGGTAATTATAAATGCAGGCTCTTCAGCCGGAAGAGGCGATTTTTCATCAAAGGCGATTGAAGAAACAGGTGAAATGCTTATTCATGGTATAGCAATAAAACCAGGAAAGCCAACAATTCTTGGAATAGTAAATAACCGTCCTGTGATAGGTGTTCCGGGATATCCTGTTTCAGGAATAATCGTTATGGAAAAGCTGGTCAAAAGAGTAGTTGAAAGTCTCTTGAAAAGTACTTTTACTCAAGCTGTGACTGTAGAGGCTGTTCTTACACGTAAGCTTGTATCTTCCTTAAAATATAGGGAGTTTGTGCGGATGAAGCTTGGACAGGTCGGTGAAAGACTTGTTGCTACACCTCTTAATAGAGGTGCAGGTGTTGTAACCTCCTTTGTTAAGGCTGACGGAATAATGGAAATACCTTTGAATAGTGAAGGCTTTGATGCGGGACAAAGCGTACAGGTTAGACTTTTAAGAAGTGAAAGTGAAGTAAGAAATTCACTTGTTATTGTTGGCAGCCATGACCCTTTAATTGATATAGTGTCAGACCTTATGAGAAAAAACTACCCGGGAGAATTTGTTTCATCTGCTCATGTAGGAAGCATGGGTGGTATTATGGCTGTAAAGAGAGGAGAAGCCCATACTGCAGGCATTCATCTGCTTGATGAAGTTACAGGTGAATATAATCAAAGTTATGTAAATAAATATCTTTCAAATGAGAAGATATCAATAATAAAAGGAGTAAAAAGAATACAGGGATTTATGACAGCACCCGGCAACCCTCTGAACATAAGCAGTGTAGCTGACCTTACCAGGTCAGGTATCAGATATGTTAACAGACAAAGGGGTTCAGGGACAAGGATATTGTTGGATTATATGATGAAGCAAAATAATATTGAAGCGCAAGGTATATATGGATATCAACGTGAGGAGTTTACACATTTAGCAGTTGCCGCACTTATGGCAGCGGGAAGCGCAGACACTGGACTGGGCATATATTCTGCTGCCAGGGCATATGGCCTTGACTTTGTACCAGTATGCGAAGAAGAATATGATTTTATAATACCGGAAAGGTTTGTTGACTTGCGTATTATAAAACATTTTATAGAAATACTGAGGTCGGATGAGTTCCTGAAAAAGCTGGAGGATTTGGGGGGATATAATGTTTGATAATCATGGAAGGAACATTGAATATTTAAGAATTTCCGTAACACAAAACTGCAACCTTAAGTGTCTCTATTGCTCTCCAGGACCGGATTGTAACAAAAAAAAGGAATGCAATATACTTACTCCGTCTGATTTTAAAAATATTGCAGGTATTATGGCTGGTTTGGGTATAAATAAAATAAGAATAACAGGTGGGGAGCCGCTTGTAAGGACTGATATATGTGACATAATTCAAGGGATATCCGAAATAAAAGGAATAGAAGACATTTCAATGACTACAAATGGAGTTTTCCTGGATGAAATGGCAGCTGACCTTAAAAATGCCGGATTAAAAAGGCTTAACGTAAGTCTTGATTCTCTGAAAAAGGAAAAGTTTGCTCAGATTACAGGAGTTGACAGACTTTCTAATGTTCTTGAAGGTATAAAAAAGTCAATTGATATAGGGTTATTACCCTTGAAAATAAATACAGTGCTTATAAAAGGGGTAAATGATTCTGAAATTGATGACTTTATGGATTTGACTAAGGAAATGCCTGTTGATGTAAGGTTCATAGAACTTATGCCTATAGGAAGATTTGGTGAAGAAAACAGGGATAAAATTATTTATAACTCTGACATAATAAAAGCCCGTCCTCAATTGATACCCCTTATAGTCAAGGAAAAAGGAGCACCTGCGCAGTATTATCGTATTAAAGATCACAAGGGGAGAATAGGGTTTATAAGCCCTATGAGCCATAAATTCTGTAATTGCTGTAACAGGATTAGACTTACATGTGATGGTAAAATTAAACCTTGTCTTGGCAGCAATGGCGAGGTGGATTTGTATGAAGTTATTAATGATATTGATAAACTTACTCAAAGAATAAAGTTTGCTATCCTTCAAAAGCCTGAAGGTCATAATTTTGAAACAAGCTTTAATTCTGACAGAAGTATGAATGCAATAGGAGGATAGCTGTTATGTGTAAATCAGAATTGTCGCATGTAGACAGTAAAGGCAACGCACGAATGGTTGATGTTTCTTCAAAGGCCCAGACTGTACGTGAAGCTACTGCAAGCGGACGGGTAAGAATGGATTCCCAAACCATTTCAATGATTACAAATGGTGAAATACCTAAAGGGGATGTGCTCCCTACAGCACGTATTGCAGGAATTATGGCTGCCAAAAAAACGGACTCCATCATTCCAATGTGCCATAACATTCCTATAGATTCTATAAAAGTGGATCTTAATGCAAACATAAATGACGGATTTATAGATATTAAAGCAGTTGTAAAATGTACATGGAAAACAGGTGTTGAAATGGAAGCTTTAACAGCTGTATCTGCTGCTGCTTTGACTGTATATGACATGTGCAAGGCTGTTGATAAAAATATGATAATTGAAGATATCAGGTTGATTAAAAAAACAGGTGGCAAATCAGGTGATTACATCCATGAGGGTTATGCAAATTTATAATAATTGAGAATGGAGGCTTGTTATAATGGCACAAGTAATTGGAATAAATATAAGCGAGAAAAAAGGTGTTCCAAAAACAACGATAGATGAAGGTGAATTTATTGTGGACTTTGGTCTTAAAGGAGATGCCCATGGCGGCAATTGGCACCGTCAGGTAAGTTTTCTGGGACAGGAAAGCATTGATAAGATGACGGAGCTTGGTATAAAAGGCTTGTGTACAGGAAAGTTTGCTGAGAATATAACAACTAAAGGAATTACTCTTTATACCTTACCGATTGGAACCAGATTAACTATTGGGGAGGTTGAATTTGAAGTAACTCAGATAGGAAAGGAATGTCATCAAAAGTGCGCCATATATCATCAGATTGGAGATTGCATTATGCCAAAGGAAGGTATATTTGCAAAGGTTATTAGGGGTGGTAAAGTTAAAAAAGGCGATCGTATTGATATTTTATAGCGTTTTTTCTATAAGCTTTAAAAAAGTATTGTTTATTATCGTTTATTCTTGTTTATTTTCGAAAATAATATATTATTCCTATTGACAATTGAATAAAAGAAAAGTATCATAATAACATAATATCATCTTGTTATAACATTATATTGATATAGCACAAGATAAAATTTTATATCTTAAGAAATGCAGTTTTTATAACCCGAAAATATTTAAAAATTAATGTTAAATTATCTAATCTAAAAATTCTAAAAAGTGAGGTTATCTAAAATGCGTGTAGCAAACATTGAAAATGTCGGTATTCAAGCTAGTGAACATTCTTTTGAAAATCTTCTTGCAAAAAAAGAAAACAATGTACTAAGGGATTCATTTATCTTAATCTCTCCCGAAAATTCAGACACAACCCTTAATACAGCAGGCTATACCACTGTATATCCAGGCTGCAGAACAAGCGGGCACAGCCATCCTGACCTTGAAGAAATCTATCATATAGTAAAGGGTAAGGGAATTATGAAGGTTGGCGACGAAGAATTTGAAGTTAAAGCAGGAGATACATTCCTTGTTCCTCTCGGAGGACTTTTCCATACAACTGTTAATCCTAATAAAGAGCCACTTGAATATTTCTGGATAGTTACAAAGGACCCTAAAACTCTGTAATTGTAAGATGTAATAACTGTATTTATGTATATCACCTATAGGTAAATGTATTATGTTTGCTGGTTGGTGACACAACATACAAGTGTTATGGCTAGTAGTTAAAGCAAATACATGTATTATGTCAACAAATAACAAAGGTGTGTTGATTACGAAGGGATTGGAGGCAATAAAATGGATAACACCGCTAACGATAAAACAGTGAGTGTACAGGAAAGCTGGCTCCTTAAAAACAGCCGGGCTCTGCTTAAACAAAATCTTGGTGTATATATGGCCTTGTTAGGCATAATAATTATTTCTGCGATATTATCACCGGTTTTTTTAACAACAACAAATATTTTTAATGTACTGCGACAGGCTTCAGCGGTAGGAATAATCAGTATAGGTGCTACCCTGGTTATACTTAACGGAGGAATAGACTTATCAGTTGGATCGCTGCTTTCTTTAACAGCTTGTGTGACAACTGGATTAATGGCTGGAAAAGATGGTATGACTCTGGTAACAATTCTGGTAGTTCTACTTATAGGTATTCTTTTTGGATTTATAAATGGAATAATTACAACTAAAAGAAAAGTTGAGCCATTTATAATTACTTTAGCAATAAGTACTGTTCTTCAAGGTATAGTGCTTGTTTATACAAAGGGTTCTCCTGTAGGACAGATTGCACCAAATCTTAAATTCCTGGGAAATGGTTATCTGTGGGTTATTCCGGTACCGGTAATATTATTCGCTGCAGTGTTTGTAATTGCTGCAATTATGCTTCGCCGTACTGTATTTGGCAGATATATTTACAGCGTAGGCGGTAACCCCGAAGCATCAAGACTTTCAGGTATAAAAGTAGACAGAAATAAGATTTATGTGTACATGCTTTCAGGAGTTTCTGCTGCAATTGCAGGAATACTTCTTGCATCACGTGTAAGTGTTGGTGACCCATACATGGGCAGAGGACTTGAACTTGATGCAATAGCAGCTGCTGTAATAGGCGGTACAAGCATGGCTGGAGGAGTAGGTGGATTAGGTGGAACGGTAGCAGGTGTTCTTATTATAACAATAATGAACAACATGCTTAACCTTCTTAATGTATCACCATTTGTACAGCAGATTGTAAAGGGCTTGATAATAATTTTAGCAGTAGTACTACAGAAAAAACCATCCAAAAAGTAGTTGTTTATCACAGGATAATATCTTGTGTTAACAATAAAAAACAATTTTAAAGGGAGGCTTTTTAAATGTTTAAAAGGTTAGTTAGCGTTATCGCAATTCTTGCAATGATGGCAACCATCTTCGCAGCATGTGGCAGCAGCAGTTCCTCAGACACAAGTTCATCCAGCAGTGCTGCAGCAAGCACAGCAGCAAGTACTACATCGGATAAAAAGTTTAAGATTGGTTTCTCAAATGCATCAGTTTCCAACACATGGCGTGTAGCTATGTATGACATGATGAAAGAAGAAGCAGCAAAACATCCTAATGTTGAATTGCTTTATACAGATGCAAATGATAACGCAGCAAAACAGAACAGTGACGTTGATGATTTACTCGCAAAGGGTATTGACGCGCTTTTGATTTCTCCTTCAACAGAAGCTGCTCTTAACCCAGCAATTGAAAAAGCTTATGCCAAAGGAATTCCTGTAATAGTATTTGACCGCAGACCTACAACTGATAAATATACTACATTTGTTGTAACTGATGACGTTAAAAACGGTGAATTATCAGCACAGAGACTTGTTGACCAGCTCATTAAAAAGAATGGTTCAGCTAAGGGTTCAGTAGTTGTAATCCAGGCATTCATGGGAAGTGGACCTCAGATTGATAGATACAAAGGTATAAAGAACATACTTGATAAATATCCAGAAATAAAAATCGTAGCTGATCAGCCAGCAGACTTCCAGAGAGCAAAGGGACAGTCAGTTATGGAAAATATTCTTCAGGCTAACAGCAAGTTTGATGCAGTTATATCAGAATCAGGTGAATCACTTGCAGGTGCAATTGATGCTATGAAAGCTGCAAAGCGTCTTGATGGTGTAATCATCGAAAACATTGATGGATACAATGGAATACTGAAGTATATCAAGGAAGGCATTGTTGATTCAACTTCATTATTCCCAGCAGGATTAGGTAAGGAAGCATTACTCGTTGCTCTTAAAGTATTGAACGGCGAAAAGGTTGAAAAGCTTACAGCTCTTGAAAACATTCAGGTTACTAAGGATAACGTAGATAAATACTACGCTGCTGACAAACCAGAAGGTGCTTGGACATATTAATCAGAATGCAGCAAATTGAACTGGCCGGGGATAAAATCCCCGGCTGGTACATTAAACAAGGTTTTTTGAAAGGAGACCTCGGTATGAGTGAATACGCATTGGAAATGCGCAAAATATCTAAATCCTTCCCTGGTGTAAAAGCATTGACTGATGTCGATTTCAGCACATATAAAGGAGAAGTGCATGCACTTATAGGAGAAAACGGCGCAGGTAAATCTACTTTGATGAAAATTCTCGCCGGGGCGTATGAACAGGATAGTGGCGAGATTTATATAGATGGGAAAAAGGTTAACATAAGAAATCCACAGGAAGCTATAAATCTTGGTGTAGGAATTATATACCAGGAGCTCAATTTGATACCTCACCTCTCAGCAATAAACAATGTGCTGCTAGGTCATGAAAAAAGAAACAAGATTGGTTATATAAATAAGAAAGAACATATAAATGAAGCTAAAAAGTGGCTGGACTACCTTGGAGAGGATATCATTGACGATTATAACAGACCTGTATCACAGCTCAGTATAGCTCAGCAGCAGATGGTTGAAATCGCCAAAGCCTTGTCACTTAATGCGAAGATTATTGTAATGGATGAGCCGTCAGCGACACTGACTGATAAGGAAATGGATTCACTGTTCAGAATAATCCGCAGTCTTAAGGAAAAGGGAGTTACTATCATTTATATCTCACATAGACTTGAAGAATTGTTTGAAATAAGCGACAGAGTTACAGTAATGCGTGACGGAAAGCTTATTAAATGTGTTGAAACCAGTTCGATAGACAAAAACATGCTTATATGCATGATGATAGGAAGAGAATTGGATAAAACCTTCCCGGTAAGACAGAATTGCGTAAAAAATGAAAATCTTTTGGAAGTCAAAGGCTTAAATAGAGGCAAGGTTTTAAGAGACATAAACTTTAATCTTAAAAAAGGTGAAATATTAGGAGTTGCAGGACTTGTCGGTTCAGGAAGAACTGAAATGGTAAGGGCAATTTTCGGTGCCGACCGTATCGACAGCGGAGAAATTTTTATTGAAGATAAAAAGGTCACCATAAAATCACCAAAAGCTGCAGTAAAGCTTGGTATAGGACTTGCTACGGAAGACCGAAAAGCACAGGGGCTTTTCCTTGATTTAAGTGTTAAGCATAATACTACAATCGCGTGTCTTGAAGATGTAAGTAAAGCAGGCTTTGTAGATAAAGACAAAGAAGACAAAATAGTTAAGCAATCAATAGATGATATGAGAATAAAAACTAGTTCTCCGAAACGTAAGGTTAAGGAACTTAGCGGCGGTAATCAGCAGAAGGTTGTTCTCTCGAAATGGCTTGCGACCGGGGTTAAAATACTTATCCTTGATGAACCTACAAGAGGTATTGACGTAGGAGCAAAATTTGAAATATATACCCTTATGAATAAGCTTGCAGAAAAAGGCTTTGGAATAATTATGATTTCCTCGGAGTTACCGGAGGTTCTTGGTATGTCTGACCGTATACTTGTTATGCATGAAGGACGCATACAGGGAGAGGTTCAGGGAGAAGGTGCAACAGAGGAACAAATCATGTGCTATGCTACAGGACAGGAATACACGGCATCCTGCAGTTTTGTAAGTCCTCAGTGCGGGGAGGAAGCTAAACAATGAGCAACGAGTATTTATTAAGTGTTGATATAGGTACCGAAAGTGGAAGAGCAGCACTGCTTACAGTCGATGGAGAACTTGTTGCTACAAGTTCTAGGAACTATCCATTATACTGCCCTAAAGCTGAATGGGCAGAACAAGATCCTGACGACTGGTGGAATGCTACGGCTGAAAACATTAGAGATATATTATCAAAGGTTGAAAATCCAAAGGTTCTGGGTATTGGTATTGGCGGACAAATGCATGCACCTGTTCCGGTAGACAAGGAAGGTAAATTGCTTTTAAATCGTGTTCTGCTGTGGTGTGACAAAAGAAGCAGCTACCTTTGTGATGAACTTAAGGCCAAATATGACGAAAATGAAGGACTTAAAATAACGGGAAATGCCATGGTTCCTGCATGGACAGGTTTTAAGATTCAATGGATAAAAGAAAATTATCCTGAGATATATGAAAAGACCTATAAGTTTTTAACCTGTAAGGATTATCTGAATTTAAGGCTTACAGGGGAAATGTACACAGATTATTCTGAAGCATCTGCAACTTATTTGTTTGATGCCAATACAATGAAATGGTCACCTGAATTAATAAAGCTGCTGGGACTCGATATTGAAAAGCTACCTGAAATAGTTGAAGCGTCACAGGTTATAGGTAGGGTTACAAAGGAAGCAGCAAAAGTTACTGGTCTTGAAGAAGGAACACCAGTTGTAGCTGGTGGCGGAGATATGATGTGCCTGATACTGGGCGCTGGAGTTGCACAGTTTGGACAGGCCTGTGATATAACTGGAACAGCTGCAGATGTATCTGTTTTTGTTGAAAAACCGCTTTATGACCCTAGATTAATGCATATTCATCATGTTGTACCGGGCGGAGGATGGATTTCCTTCGGTATTCTTGATGCTGGCGGCGGAAGCTTTAAGTGGTTCAAGGATACTTTTTGCCAGAAGGAGCTTGAACAGGCTAAGGCAGAGGGAAGATCGGTTTATGATTTACTTGGTGAAAAGGCCGGTAATGTTCCGATAGGGGCTGAAAAGCTTTTATTCCTCCCGTATCTTCTTGGGGAAAGAACACTTGGAACCAGCAACAGCAGAGGAGTTTTCTTTGGTTTTACTCCAAGGCATGAAATAGGCCATTGTGTAAGGGCAATTATGGAAGGTGTAACTTATGACCTTAATCAAAGCCTGGAGATAATTGAAGAAAAGGGTAATGAAATTGATGAAATAAGAGCAATAGGCGGCGGAGCAAATAGCAGCGTATGGTGTGATATAAAAGCAAACATTTACCGTAAGACAATTAAAACCCTTTCTAACTTTGAGGGCGGTGTTGTAGGCGGTGTTATTCTGGCAGGTATAGGTGTCGGCGTATACAAGGATGTTAAGGATGCGACTGATAGAATAATAAAGCTTGATAAGACATTTAGTACCGACGCCGAAAAGATGAAATTGTATAGTAAACAATATGGCTTTTATAAAGAACTGCATGATAATCTGCAGTCCTATTATATAAATTTGGCCAAACTATATTAATTTTTTAGGAGGGTTTTGAAATGAAAATTGGTATTTATACTGCAACCTACCTTGACAAATCACTTGAAGAGGTATGCAAAATGTCATCGGAACTGGGTTATGAGGCTGTCGAAATTCCAGCTTTTACTGGCAATCCGCACCTGGACATAGAGGAAATTATTAAAGGTGACAATGCAAAGAAAGTTAAGAGTATGGTTAATAGCCATGGAATGATAATATCAGCTATAAGTAACCATCCTGAAGGACTGCTTGTATTAGGACCTTATGGCAAAGATACAGATGCAATTTTTACAGGAACAAAGGAAGAAAAAATCAAGTTTGGTACTGAAAGAATGATCAAGACAGCTCAAGCGGCAAATGCTCTTGAAGTACCGGTAGTTTGCGGTTTCATAGGCTGTGAAAATTTCGGAAGGTTCTTCCCGTTCCCTTATTCAAAAGGCTGGGGAGAAATGGAACAGGAATTTGTTGAAAGATGGGGAAAGATTCTTGACAAGTTTGGTGAATACGGTGTTAAGTTTGCACATGAACCTCATCCTAATCAGCTTGTTTATGACATACACACTGCTGTAAGAAGTGTTGAACTTATGGGAGGAAGGAAAGAATGGGGCTTTAACATGGACCCTGCCAATCTTACCTACCTTGGCATAGATGTTGAAAACTTTATTGATACATTGAAAGACAGAATATATCATGTCCATGCTAAAGATGCTGAAGTTGTATCTCACAATGTGAAGATGTCAGGAGTAATCCCACAGGGTGATTGGCAGAGACTTGACAGAGGCTTCAGGTTCAGAATTCCAGGATATGGACAAGTACCTTGGAAAAAAGTTGTCACTGAGCTTTCTATGATTGGCTACAACTATGTTATGAGCTATGAGCATGAAGACGTTACAATGAGCCGTAAAGATGGGATTAAAAAGACAATTTCATATCTGAAACCAATTGTTATAGAAGAGCCTTATGAAGGCAGAAATGATATTTTATTCAATTAACGGGGGTGTATTTAAATGGCAGATACAATGAAAGCGGCAGTGTTTGAAGCAAAAGGTGTCATTAATATCAAACAGGTTCCGATACCAGAAATCAATGATAATGAAGTTCTTATCAAAGTAAAATACACAGGCATATGCGGAACTGACTGGAGTATTTATAATGGCTGGTATTCGGCTGACAAGCTTCCCCTTATAGCAGGTCACGAATTTTCCGGTGACATTGTAAAAGTCGGAAAAAACGCTAAAGGTTTAAAAGCAGGGGATAGAGTTACAGCAGACATCAACATGAGCTGTGGAACCTGCTTCTACTGCAGACAGGGCCAGAAGCTTATGTGTAAGGAATTTACACAGCTTGGTATACACACAGACGGTTCTTTCGCAGAATATGTAAAGGCTCCATGGGATCAGGTTCATATTCTCCCTGAAAACATGAGTTACCTTGCGGGTGCATTTATAGAACCTGTATCCTGCTGTATTCATGAAGCAAAAGCAATGAATGCTGGAATCGGTAGCAGTGTAGCAATTATTGGCTGCGGACTCGGTGTTTTGCATGCACGCATGGCTATCCTTCGTTCATGTGCACCTGTAATTGTTATCGGTGATAATGCAAAGAGACTCCAGATTGCAAAAGAAATGGGAGTAGATTATACCATCAATATCCATGAATGTAAGGATGTCGTTGCTGAAGTTAAAAAATTGACAGGCGGCAGAGGGGCAGACTTCGTTATGGAAGCTGTAGGTAAGCCATTCACATATGAACAGGCATTCGAGATGGTGAGACCGGGCGGTACTATTGCTTCCTTTGGTATAGCAGGAGAAAATGATACAATAACTGTAAGACCTTATGACTTCGTTCTTGGCGAGAAAAAGGTTACTGGTTCATGTGCAGGTGTAGGTAATGATTGGAATGACTCAATCGCACTTATTTCTCACGGAAGAATTAAACCAGAGCCATTATTCTCAATGATAGTACCTCTTGAAGATGTTGAATGGGCATTACACGAATTAAGAAAAGATCCTGATTTATTTAAGATATTTGTTTCAGCTGAAGCAACAGAAAGAAAAATGCTGTAAACAGATATTAATAAAACATAACATTGCAGGCATCAGGGGTTATGACTGTATGATGCCTGTAATGTCGAATTTGAACAAAAAAGTATAGAAAATTTATGTCAATTAAGTGGTTGAAAATGTTATGTCTGATTATGTATAATTTATTCGTATGTTAAAGAAAATGCTGGAAGCATGTTAAAACTACTGAATATATCGTCTTTAGCATAAATAGACAGAATTGGAGTGAGGAACTTGCTAAATAAAATGCAGCCTTTACCACTTTACTATCAGGTGAAGGAAAACCTGATGGAAAAAATCAATAAAAAGATTTACGAGATTGGCGATGTAATACCTTCGGAGGCTGAACTGCAGGCAATTTATAAGGTTAGTAGAATTACCATAAGAAGAGCTATACAGGAATTAGTGCAAGAAGGCTATTTATCGACACAACAAGGTAAAGGTACATTTGTTAGTCAGCCCAAAGCTACGCAGCAACTGAACCTTATTTCAAGCTGGGCGGAAACAATGGATAGTCTGGGCCTTCAACACGAAACTAAGACGATTAATTTCAGTGAGGAACCTGCACCGGTATCTATAGCCAGAGAATTGAATGTTGAACCGGGTACTCCAGTTTATAAAATTGAGAGGCTCAGATACGCTTCAAACGAGCCTATTTGCATAATGATAAATTATATAGTTCCTGAAGTTGCACCTGATTTAAAAGAAAAAGGACTAGTAAGCGAATCCTTATATGAGACGCTTGAAAAGCTTTATAATATAACGCTTAAAAGCGCAACTGAAAAGGTTGAGGCAAAGTCCGCCACTCAAAGCGAAGCATCAATGCTTAATGTTAAAAAGGGTGCCGCTTTACTGCATGTAACGCGTGTAACCTATGACTCTGATAACAGGCCGATAGAACTTGTTCTGGCCACATCAAGAGGAGACAGGTATTCATATACAATAAATCTTATGGGAAGGGCAAAGTAATAGGCCTAATAATTTAATTTGCCCTATCCAATATAGAATGGAGCAATAGCCATGGGAAAATTCAAAGTAGTTATAACTGCTAGATCTTTTGGACAGGGAAATGACGAACCCTTTAGAATACTAAGGGACAATGATTGTGAAGCTGTTAAAATTGCAGTAGAAAAGCCTCTTAAGGCTGCTGAGCTTATTCCGCTTATAAAGGATGCGGATGCACTTATTGCTGGTAATGATGAAGTAAGCAAAGAAGTAATTGAAGCTGCAGACAATATGAAGGTAATATCACGTTATGGTGTAGGATATGATAACGTAGATCTCGAAGCTGCTGCAAAAAAAGGAATTACTGTTACAAATACACCTAACACAAATGATAATTCTGTTGCAGATCTTGCTTTTGCACTTATTCTTTCACTTGCACGCGACATACCAAAGGTTAATTCAATGGTTAAAGAAGGCGGCTGGAAGAGAACAATGGGCACAGAGATATGGAACAAGACTCTTGGCATTGTTGGATTAGGTCGTATAGGAAAAGGTTTAGTTAAAAGAGCAAAAGGCTTTAACATGAATATTTTATGCTACGAGCTATATCCGGACCAGCAGTTCGGAGAGGAGTATGGCGTAAAATATTGTTCTTTAGAGGAAGTTTTAAAGAATTCGGATGCAATCAGTATTCATGTTCCACTTCTTCCAAGCACTAAAAACCTTATAGGCGAAAAAGAACTTGCAATGATGAAACCATCTGCATTTATTGTTAATACTGCAAGAGGCGGCATCATCAATGAGCAGGCTCTTTATGAAGCACTTTCAAAGAAAGTTATTGCAGGTGCGGCATTAGATGCTACTGAACAGGAACCACCGGTAGGAAGTCCTCTTTTGACGCTTGATAACATTATAATGACATCACATGTTGGGGGTTATACCTCAGATGCAGTTACAAACATGGGTGTATCTGCAGCAACAAACGCAGTTCTGGTTTTAACAAACCAACCTGGAGCAAGTATTGTAAGTAAAAAATAATGAATCGAAGGGTGATTATAATGAACGTATTTGAAACATTGGATAAGATAAATGAATCTGGTGTTTGTGCCATAGTAAGAGGTACAAAGTCCGAAAACGCTTGTAAAATAGCTGATGCATTATTAGCAGGAGGAGTTAAGGTAATCGAGGTTACATTCAATACTCCCGGTGCTGCAGAAATGATAAAGGAGTTATCTGTAAAATATAAGGGTAAGATGCTTGTAGGAGCGGGTACAGTATTGGATCCTGAAACTGCAAGAGTAGCCATAATGGCTGGCGCAAGCTTTGTCCTTTCTCCTTCACTCAACATTGAAGTATTAAGAATGTGCCAGAGATACAGTGTACTTCCTGTACCTGGAATAACTACTCCTACTGAAGCTATAACTGCATGGGAGAATGGTGCTAATGTAGTTAAGGTTTTCCCTGCTGGAGCATTGGGAGCAGATTATATCAAACAGATGAAGGGACCTTTCTCTCAGATTGAAATGATGGCTGTTGGAGGAGTAAACCTCAACAATATAAAGGATTTCATTAAAGCAGGTGCAAGCTCTGTAGGACTAGGAAGTGACCTGGTAGACAAGAAAATTGTTGAAGCAGGAGACTTCGACGAACTCACCAGAAGAGCAACAAATTTCATAAATGCAGTTAAAGCAGCAAGAGGATAATTTTTGAGATTTGAAATGTTATAACATTATATTGTATACACTGCTAAATTGGGTCAAAGAGGTGCAATTCAATGAATATTAAAAAAATTGACCATGTTGCTATAAATGTCCAGGATTTAAACAAATCTATAATGTTTTATAGAGATATATTAGGTTTTGAATTACTGGAAACAATCGAATGCGATGGCTTTTCGATAAGCTATTTAATGACCCCTGATGGTTCAAGAATGGAACTGTTTGATTATAGGGGGAGTAGTCCAGAGCACATAAGACCTGAAAATGAAATAGGCTTAAGACACCTTGCATTTTATGTTGAGGATGTTGCCAGCCATGAGAAAGAGCTTAGAAACAAAGGGGTAGAAATAACACTTTCAACCTGCGATCTTGAAAATCTTAATTCAAGGGTATTGCTTTTCCTTGATCCAAACGGGGTAACTCTTGAATTTTGTGAAAGGCTGTAAGGTTTATTGTTTCAAGGTATGTAATTAAAAAAGTATGGAGGTGCGCAAATTGATTAAGGGTGGATACACTAAAAAGCTCCTTAGAATAGACTTAACAAATAAATCATTTAAAGAAGAAGCAATACCAGAGGAATTTTTAATCAAATTTCTAGGCGGCAGGGGTCTTGCTGCAAAATATTATTATGATGAAATACCTGCAAATGCAGATGCATTCTCACCTGAAAACAAGATAATATTCATGACAGGACCTTTGACTGGTACTCCGGCTTATTCTTCAGCTAAGTTCCAGCTTGCTACAAAATCACCTCTTTCAGGTGCATATATATGCTCGAACAGTGGAGGATCTTTCGGTCCTTACCTCAAGTTCTGCGGATATGATGGAGTAATATTTGAAGGAAAATCAGAGAATCCTGTTTATGTATCAATTTTTGATAATAAAATAGAGTTTAATGATGCCGCAGAATACATGGGACAGGATACTGAAGAAATTACACAAAACCTCAAGAAAAGGTATGAAGATAACAGATTGAGTGTAATGAGCATTGGACAAGCAGGTGAAAACCTTGTAAGATTTGCCTGCATACAGGTTGACGAGCGCAGCTTCGGAAGAGGCGGCGGTGGTGCTGTTATGGCATCCAAAAACCTTAAGGCAGTTGTTATCAAGGGAACTGGAAAAGTACAGCTGGCAGATGAAGAAAAGGTTACAAAGCATATTAAGGAAAATTTCGATAAGCTAAGACAGTCAAAAGCAGGACTGACCAAATATGGAACAGCTGAATTGACAGAAACCATCAATACTTTCGGATGCTATCCAACAGACAACTTTAAATCAGGTGTTCTTGAAAATCCTGAGACCATTTACGCACCATATATGGTTGAAAACTATAAGGTAAAAAATGCTGCATGCTACAGATGCGCTCTTGCATGTGCTCAGGTGTGTGAAGTTAAGGAAGGACCATTCAAGGGTGCAAAAAGTGACCCTGAATATGAAACAGTTGACTCTTTCGGTGCACAGTGCGGCGTTAGGGATATGGCAGCGATTATAGCTGCAAATATGTGGGCCGACCGTCTTGGAATGGATGCAATGCAGGTTGGTACTACAGTTGCTATGGCAATGGAATTATATGAAGAAGGTATTATAGGTAAGGAAGAAACAGGTGGTATTGACCTTAAATTCGGCAATGGCGAAGCTATGGTTGAAATGATTAAGAAGATAGGCTTAAGACAAGATATTGGAGACCTTCTTGCACTTGGTTTTATTGAACTTGCCAAGGTAAAGCCTGAATGGTCCAAATATATGGTACATGCAAAAGGTTTGGCATATGCAGCGTATGAGCCAAGAGGATTCTACGGAATGGGTCTTGCATATGGAACATCAAACAGAGGTGCATGCCATAATGTAGGCGGTTATACCGTTACAGACGAACTTAAGTCAGGAAAATATGACAGATTCGGTTCTGAAACAAAAGGAAAGCTTGTAAAAAATCTTCAGGATGCAAGAGCATTCATAGATTGCACAGGTATTTGCAATCAGGCTAAGGGTGGATTGGGACTTGCAAATCCTCCTAGTGGAACCTTCCTTGAAGACGTAACAGGTTATGAGTTTACTCCAAAGCTTCTTGAAATAGGGGAGAGGGTTTATAACCTTGAAAGGGCAATAATTACGCGTGAAGGTATGAACAGGAAGGATGACTACCTTGCAGAAAGAACAATGAATGAGCCTCTTCCAAGTGGTCAGGCGAAAGGAAGCGTCCTTACAAAGGAAAAGTATGATATTATGCTTGATGAATATTATATTGCCAGAGGCTGGGATAATAACGGGATACCTAAGGAAGAGACATTAAAATCTTTTGGTATTATATAGGATTTGGAAAGGTATTATATGATAAAGGTAAAATTTATATCCATTCACGATATAGCTCAAAAGGAACTGAACATTGACCTGGATGGAAGTAAAACATTAAGCATGACTGCTATTGTTAATAATCTTGTCGAAAAGACAGGCATAGACTTTATAAACAATATTGAAAGCTACATGTTTATGAAGGAATGGGAGTTCTTACACCCTGAAAACTTTGACAATATTATGATAAATGACCTTGATTGTATAACTGTTATGCCCATGGTATTCGGTGGGTAATTATAATAAATTCAAAAGCCCTGCCGTAAGGGCAGGGCTGATAATCTTTCATAATAATAGATAAATTAAGTGATTTTGATGGAGAGATTGTTATGTTGGACGAAAAACAGCTTCTTAGATATTCAAGGCAGCTGATTTTAAAAGAAATAGGTACCAATGGTCAAAAGAAAATAAGTGAAGCTAAAATACTTGTGATAGGTGCAGGAGGTCTTGGCTCACCGGCATTATCCTATTTGGCCGCAGCAGGCGTTGGTACGCTTGGTGTTGTCGATTTTGATAAGGTTGGTATTTCCAATCTCCAAAGGCAGATATTATTTACTACAGATGATATAAATAAAAGTAAGGTTGAAACTGCAAAAAAGCGTCTTAATCAGATGAATCCCGAGGTTAAGATTATAGAATATGATGTACGGTTGGATATAGATAACATAGAGGATGTAATCAAGGATTATGATGTTGTTATAGATGCCACGGATAACTATGTTACCAGATACCTTGTCAGTGATTGCTGTTATTTTTTGAAGAAGCCTGTTATAGAGGGTGCAGTACTGGGTTTTGTGGGAATACTGATGACTATTATTCCTGATAAGTCACCCTGTTACAGATGCCTTTATCCAATGCCTCCCAAAAGCGGAACAGCTCCTACTTGCAGTGATATAGGGATTATGGGAATGGTAGCTGGAACTATTGGGTCACTACAGGCTCTTGAAGCGATAAAGGTTATTCTGGGAATTGGTGAAACGCTCTCAGGAAAGGTTCTGTTTTTTGATGGACTGGACTTCAGTATGCGTGAAATGAAGCTTGACATGGATGATAAATGTCCTTTATGCGGTAAAGATGCTGTTATTAAGGAACTATCCCAATATGAAATGAATCATTGTGCTAATAAGGTCAAGGGTATAACCCAACTTAACGATTTACAAAATAGTCAATCTTGAGCATATATTCAAATATAGCTCTCCCAATAATAAACCGGCTTTTAACACCAGCCGGTTATTTTTTTTGGGAATTAAGTATAAAAGTTTAAATCATACCCATGTTAAGTGTCCTTTTGTAGGGATACCGCCGATACCCTTGCTTCCTGAAACAGTTAACCTGGATATTTCCTGGGGAGTTACCACTGATCTGAAATCCGTCAATGCTACCTTTTCAGATACAATTGCAGGATCAAGTGCATTTATAAGAATTCTTCCTGGAGAGCTTGCAAAATTGGCTCCTGCTGCCATAATACCCTGGTAGTAGGACTGGCAGGCACCTGCAAATATACACAGCTTATTTTTATCAGGCTGATACTTTCTTGCTTCTTTTACTGCCTGTATAAAGTATTTCGAGTTTCTGTAGTTTTCAATAGAATCCGACATGTATGAACCCTTTTTCATTGCATCATGTCCTGTTATAACCAGAATGTCAGGTCTATACTGCTGTAAAAGACTCGATATTTTATACGCTTGCTCGCTTTCATTTGACCATATGCCGTAAGATCTTATATTTGCCTGCCTGTAATAGCTTACACATTTGTCCATAAAGTCCTGGCTCGAGTCAATATGAAGAACAGTTCCGGGTCTTGAATTGGCCCGGTAGGTTGCTAACCGGTATGGAAAATTCCTTACGTAAGTGTTTCGTTTAATTAAGTTTGTATGCTTTTGGATTTTTGTTAAGACTTCCTTGGTATCTTTTTTAATAAGATCTTCAATGTCTGCATCTGCTATAAGCCTGCTGTGAAGCCCTCTTAGAATACACTTTGTACCTTCATCTCTTGATTCATCGATTTCTTCTATTGTAAAAAAAACGTCTCCGCCATAAGATTTTCTTGCTACAATATCTCCCCTTTTTAAAGCATACATAATATCACTCCATAATTTGCAGTTGATATTACATAATATGCATTGATATATATTTGGGAAGTGTTTTAAGTATTAATATTAAAGGGATTTATTAGTTGCATACATTTACATAAGTGTGGACTTGTTATAAGTATGTTATATGAAAAAAACCGAGGCAATTAGCCCCGGCTTGCTTACTGGTATATTCGATGAATCAACACCACATTATTTTTTTCCCAAGAACAGAGCATATTAGTGAAACAGCAAGCTCTCCTGTCATATTTGCATTATCTCTGATTGGATTCAATTCTACAAATTCTAGTGATTTAAGTTTATCTTTGCCTGCCAGCATTTCGACCGCAGTATGTGCTTCACGATAGGTTAAACCACCTTTGACAGGTGTTCCTACTCCAGGTGCCTCTGTGGGTGATATAACATCAATATCAAAGCTTAGGTGAAAGCCTTCGGTATTTTCTTCAGCAATTTCAATAGCTTTCTTCATTATTTCACGTATGCCGTATAAATCTATATCTTCCATTGTAAAAATGTGAACTCCTGATTTCCTTATCAAAGCAGCTTCTTCACGGTCAATACTCCTGGCACCTATTATTACGATTTTCTCAGGATTTACAAAATTGGTGTCGTCTGTTTTGAAGCTTGTAATTGCTTGTGAGCCTAAACCGGCTGCTGCAGCAAGCGACATGCCGTGCACATTACCTGACAGAGTGGTGGTTTCGTTGTTGAAATCACCATGTGCATCCATCCATATGACACCAATGTTTTTTAAAGCTCTTTGAGAACCCAGCACTGTTCCTATTGCTATACTGTGGTCTCCTCCAAGTACAAGGGGTACATTGCCTTCAATGAGGCTTTTATATACAGCTTTAGATAAACTCTCATTAACAAGGTTAATTTCATTTATATACTTCATTTTTACAGAAGTATCCTCATATGTTGATTGGAGAATTGGTACCGGTATGTTACCTAAATCCCTATAACTCAAACCCATTTCATTCAGTGCTTTCCCGAGACCAGAGTATCTTATTGCTCCAGGTCCCATATCTACGCCTCTTTCATTTGCTCCAAAATCAACCGGAACTCCTATTATATCTATTGGCATAAGCGGCCTCCTGCTAATCTCAATATTTACATGGATAAAAAATATCCATACGGCGATATAACATACACAATATTAAATATAATCCAAACTTTTAATATAGTAAATATGGTTGTATTGTATACATGCATGTTCTATAATTTATTAAATACAGCTTAGATTACTTTATAAAAATTTTAATTATATTTTATAACTTCAGAGGTGCGGATAATGGAACAGGGATATATGATTTTTTTGTTTATAGCTGCTGCTATTGTGATAAGCATTATAGTTTCGGTATACAGCAAGATGAAAAGGATGAGAGACCTTAAGGATAAAATTGCATATTCATGGGGTAAAACGCCTAAACAGAAATATAAAGAAGAAGATTTTAAAAGGATAAAGGATTATCATATCAATAAGACAGAAAATATTGAAGACAGGAATGTTATTGACGATATCACATGGAATGACATTGATATGGACAATATTTTTAAAAGAATGAATTCTACGCAGTCATCTATTGGTGAAGAGTATCTTTATGATATGCTCAGAAGGCCTGTATTTGATCAAAGCATTTTAAACCAGAGGGAAAAGCTAATTGAACTCTTCAGCAATAATAAAGGCTTAAGGGAAAAACTTCAGCTGTTTTTAGGTAAAGTAGGCAAGACAGATGCCAGCAATATTTCTAATTACTTTTTCAATAAGAATAAATATAGAGGTAAAGCTTTTATTTTCAAGATACTATCTGCAACAGCATTTATAGCTCCTTTCCTTTGTTTTATAAATGTTGGTTTGGGGGTAACCTTGACTCTTGGTATGCTGGTAATGAATATAATTATTCATTTTAACGTAAAGAGTCAAATAGGCTGGCAGTTGGAGGTACTTGCCTTTATTATTAATATGGTGAGCAAGGCTAAAAAATTGTCGAATGAAAATATACCCGAGCTGAAAGAATATAATGAAACTCTAAGAGATAATCTCAAGGATATTTATAAAATTACAAGAAAAGCTTTTTTCCTTTTTACAATTTCTAATAATGATTTATTCACTGAGTATTTCAGAATTGCATTTTTGAGAGAAGCAATAGAATATGAAACTGTAATGACTACTCTTAAGACACACGGCGAAAACTTTTTAAAAATATATGAAGTCTTTGGACTTCTCGATTCAATGATTTCAGTTGCATCATACAGAAAGAGTCTTCAGTATTATACCAACCCTGAGCTATACAATAAGGCAGGCAGTAAAAATAAAAGGTTAAGCTTTACTGATTTATATCATCCTCTTATAGAAGAGCCGGTTCCGAATTCAATATCAATTGATAAATCTGTTTTACTTACCGGTTCAAATGCATCAGGTAAATCAACTTTCCTTAAGACGGTTGCAATTAACGCGATTTTTGCCCAAACTATTAATACATGCCTGGCAAAGGAATACAAATCGGATTACTTCATGGTATTCAGTTCAATGGCGCTGAAAGATAATCTTTTAGGCAATGAGAGTTACTTTGTTGTTGAAACAAAGTCGTTAAAAAGGATATTGGACTACCTTAATGAGGAAGTTTCCTGCCTGTGCTTTGTTGATGAGGTTTTGAGGGGGACAAACACCATTGAAAGAGTTGCTGCTTCGTCACAAATCCTTTATCACCTTAGCCAAAGCAACTGTCTTTGCTTTGCAGCTACACACGATATAGAACTGTCTTACACTTTGGCTGACGATTACAGCAATTATCACTTCCAGGAACGTATCGAGGAAGGAAATATAATATTTGATTACAAACTGTATGAAGGAAGATCAAACACCAGAAATGCCATAAAGCTTCTTAGCATAATAGGTTATAATGAAGGAGTAGTAAAGTGTGCGGAAAGTATGGCAAACTATTTCCTGTCAGAAGGAAAATGGAAAGCAGCAAACCAGTAGGCTGATTATTTAAATATGCCGGAAATCATATGAGCTACTTTATCAAGTGTGTCACCATCTGCAAAAATAGTTATTATACCTGCAATAAATAAGACTACACCGATTATAAATTTACCAGTCCGGATAGAGGGCGTATCAAAGTCTACTTTGATACGTCCAAAATTTATTTTGGTAGCAAAAACTACCCACCAGGATGCTGAACCAACAAAAACTCCAATTACAAGTAATATGGCAGAAACGGCATTCATTGATGTGTAACCTACTCCAAATACGGTAAATAACCCTATAAATGTCAAAATAATCAGCGGGTTGGTAAATGACAGTAAAAAAGTGGACATAAATGAGTTTACAGTACTGCTTCCGTGGGTAGACATTTCTTCGGCTTTTGGCCGTGACAAGGCAATAAAACAACCAATAGCGCATATTATAAGTCCGCTTAATATACGTAAAATATCTTCATTCTGCGTCATGAAGTCAGATACAAAGGTAAGACCAAAACTTATTATTGCAGCATATAATGCATCACAGGTAGCTGCACCAAGACCTGAAAAAAATCCGTGTATTCTTCCTCTTTGAATTGCGTTTTTTATACAAAGTATGCCCATCGGACCTATAGGTACGCTCACGATCGCACCGGCCAGAAAGCCCTTTAAGAATAATCCAAGTAACATTAATATCTCCAAACGATTAGTAGCGTAATACGCTATTATTATTTAACTCAAAAATTGTTAACATGTCAATATATAGAACTATTTTATAAATTAATAATATTTAAAATCATTAACGTTTTATTGCATTTTGTCTTATATATGCTAATATTTTACCATATAGCATCATATTATGACACCTGTTTTTAAAGATTAATATTTTTTAGAAGTAGCTATTCTTTTATTAATTCAAATCATATATTGTTAAATGTGTACTAAAATCAGCAGAAACGGATGGGTATAAATATGGCACGGGAATATATCGATAAAATGAATTCAGAACTGGGAAAATTTCTTTTCAACTTGTTTAAAGCATGTTTATTTAAACCTAAAACGGCTTCATTCATTATTAAGACGTTAATAAAACAAAAAAAGTCCGGAAAAATCAGAGCACAATGGGAGAAACAAGGTATTCATATACCACCGTATTTAATAGCAAGTTTAACCCATACCTGTAATTTAAGATGTAAAGGCTGCTATTCACATGCAAAGAGGATTAATAACGAAAATGAAATGACTGAATCCCAATGGAAACAGCTTTTTTATGAAGCACGCGAGCTTGGCATTTTTGTAATAATGCTTGCAGGGGGAGAGCCCCTGATGAGGAAGGATATCCTTAGTTTGTGCGGACAGCTGCCCGAAATTGTCTTCCCTGTTTTTACAAATGGACTTCTCCTGGATAAAAATCTTATGAGTATGATAAGCAAGACTAGAAATATTATTCCTGTAATAAGCATTGAGGGACTTTTGCCTGAAACTGATGACAGAAGGGGAAAAGGCGTTTACGGTAAGGTTATGGAGGTTTTGAGCGAACTTGATGAAGAGGATGTTTTTTATGGTTTATCAATAACAGTTACAAGTGAAAACTTTGAAACGGTGACAGGTGAAACATTCCTTAAAACTATGTCACAGTCTGGATGTAAGCTTTTCTTCCTGGTGGAATATGTACCTGTACAGGAAGGTACTGAAAACCTTATTATAAGCGATTCACAGAAACAAAGACTTTTAGGTATGACAGATGAATTAAGAAGAAAGTTTAAAGGTGTATTCGTAAACTTTCCTGGTGATGAAAGTACTTTTGGCGGATGCCTTGCGGCCGGAAGGGGATTTATTCATGTGAGCCCTGATGGAAAAGTAGAGCCATGTCCATTTGCTCCATATTCAGATGCCAGACTTGGAGATATAACACTTAAAGAGGCTTTAAAATCCGAGTTGTTGGAAAAAATACGTGACAACCATTCCAGCCTGGTTGAAAGCAACGGAGGCTGTGCGCTTTGGACCAACAGGGAATGGGTAAAATCACTTGTTCCTGACAAAGCTTCAGATAAAAATATTAATATTTAGATATCAATAAAACAGTATTGTGAAATAGCTGGTAGTACTTTCAGTTCTTATACCGCCTATTTTGTCTGAATTACTGTGAGCGGTAACATTAAATTTGTCAGCTCCTGTTTGCTGCATAGTTTCTAAAAATGTTATCAATGACGGTGGGGAATCAAGGTTATCATTTCCCATATTTCTGATATTTTTGAAGTCACGGTCTTGAATAGCCTTCAGAGTAATCTCATCCATTTTTTCAGCTTTATCGAGAGTAAGGTAATGAGAAAAGTCTATAGAAGCTATAATAACATAATTTTTACCCGACATAGTGCGCTGTATTCTTTGGCTAAGGTTTTTACAGTCTTCAAGGCTTAGACTTCCCTTAAGCATGACAGGTATTATCCTCGAATGGGGAATATAGTACTTTATATAAGGGACCAGACCCGAAATGGAATGATCATTTTCGAGTACAGGATAATTTTCCTCTGTATCAATATCCTCTAAAAGACTTTTAGAGAGTTCTGTATCCCCGTCTAGCACCCCAAAAGGGGTAGCCCAGCTTCGTGAACCGGTAATAATTTGCTTTTTACCTATTCCATTATGATTTGGGGCAATTACCACAACATAATCAGGTTTGGAATCAGAGAGTGAAGAAAAAAAGCTAGATATAAGGTTGCATGCAAGCAGGTGGTGCGGTACAATTCCGCCTTTGATCTTTATCCCGGAAGGACCGGCCGGTTTCATATCTGAAACCGACCTTTTAAATTCCTTCTCATTATAAAAATTGCATTTGATATATTCCGGAGAAACTACAGCGGATTGAACGTTCTCTAAACTGTTTCCGCTGTTACTGCATGCTGCAAGTAAACCTGCTATTAAAATATAACTGAGTAACACTGTAAGTTTTTTCATGTCTTTTTCCTATTAATTTCCTATGTTTATTGTTTGTCTTGGTGCAAAGCCTGATATGTCACTAATATAATTCTTTATAACTGCAGAATCAGAAGTAAACATTCCCGGCATTGCAGCCCTTGCATAATAGGTTATTGTTTTACCAGGCTGAGGCTGTTTCTTATTGTAATAGTAATAGAATACAACTTTTTGCCCTTCTGTTCTGGATGGATACCAGAATTTTGGGTCATACTTCGTTGCTGATACATACTTTAGTCCTGAAGGAAGAATATCAGTTATTTCATAGAACCCGTCAGGTGCTGAACTGTTAAAATCAAATTTTAAGTTAATCTGAATAAGATCCGATTGCTTAAAACTTGTTGATAATACTTTATTTACACTATAATCTCTGGTAAGCTTTAAGACATTTGTTCCGCTGGCGGCAAGGTCAGTAACTGGACCTGTATATGTTGACATTACATAAATGTCTCCCTGAACGTTGCTGAACTTAATATTTTGCAGCTTTTCCGCAGTTAACACCATTTCAAATTTCTCATTTTTGTTAATGATTATTTCCTTGCTTTTACCATCAAGCAAATAGGTGAATTTGCCTGTTTGTCTGCAGTCAGGAATATTGTTTTGCACAACATATAACTTTTCAAGGTTTGTTAATAGCTCGGTAGTTTCACTGCTTTCAATATAGCGTACCATTGGCAATTTTTCAGGTGCATTTATTTTATACGCAATAAGTGAGCAGAGTGCGGTAAATTCCATAGTATCATCCCTGGAACTGCCCATATCGATATAGTAAAGCAAAGCGGCGTTTTTGCCATATTTGGATGTGATTTCTTTGTAATATTCCTTTGCTTTACTACAATCACCTAGCTCAGCGAGTGCCAGTGCCAGATAAACCTTTTCTTTTATGCTAATTGACGAGGAGTTCAAAAGATTTTTAACATCAATTAAAACAGGCTCGTTTAATGAGGAAAGGCCCCAATATGCTGCTGCTACAGCTTCAGCGGTGGAGTCCCTGTTACTTATTAATCTGTAAAAATAGCTTTTTAATGCCGATTGGTCAAACATATTTTTGCCTATGGAACATATTTTAGCAGATAGAACAGGGTCACTGCTGCCGTATTTGAGTACAGCTATTCCGCCGTCATCTGTTTGATAATCACTAAAATTGTCGTCGGTTTCGTCCAAAATCATATTTTCATTGTAGTATTTTTTGAGCAGTTCGGATGCTATTTTCCTTGATAATCTCTGGTCTACACGTTCACCCCATGAATATCTGAGAGAATTAAGTGTATCATATATTTGTGTTGTATCATTATTGTAAAATACAAGTTTGGTAAGTGTTTTCCCGCCTTTCAGACTAATATCAGATGAAAGATTTTTACTGTCGGACCTGGCAGCTTCCAGAATGTTGTCAACAACTTTGAAGCTCTTTTTAATTCCATCCTTCAGGTTGCCGCTCACTGCTGTTATTGTTATGGTATAATCACCAGTCTCAAGGCTTCCCAGCGGAATGTTTGTATATGCTCCTGAAGTACCTTTGTAATCAATGTTTTTCTTTTGACCTTTTTGGTCTTCAAGAACAATTTTATAATCTACGCTGTTTCCAGCAGAAACACTAGTCCCGAAAACTCTTGCAGTGATATTTGGATTATCTCCTTTAAGGAAAATATTATTGAATATCACATCTACAAAGTAAGGCTGTCTTACAATTATATTAGATCTACCTGAACCGGCTGAAATATTGCCTGAAACAGCCTGATAGGTAACTCTCCAGGACGTAAGGTTATCAGGAAGCTTAAAAGTTGCTTTTGCTTTGCCTGAACTGTCTGTCGTCAAGGATTTAAAAAATGCATTATCCTTGAATTTTGTCCGGATATACATATCTCCGCCTTCTCCGCCTTGCTCAGCGTGTGTATTGGGATTAAAGTTCACCGGGGTATATGAAAGATAATCGGATATAAGTCCTGTTGCAACCGAATATGAATACAGGCTTTCTAATGTGTTTACATCTTGGTTTTCAAGTGTAAAGAATGCCTCATCAACAACACTGAGGTTAACATCTGCAGCTGTCGGTTTGCCTTTTGAATCCTTAACAGACACTTCGATATCCACATTATCGCCAGGTTTATATTCTGACTTATCCGTTCTAAATTCTATTTTAAGGTTTTTATCTTTAAAATCATACCTTATTTCCTTTGTACCAGCCCCATATATATGTTTGCCGTCGAAATATACAGCCATAGCATATATATTTGGAATATTGTCATTGGTGAAGTCAAAGGAATATGTCGAGCCTTTAACCACCTGAAGGTTGTTTAAACCGTCTTTAAACCTGAGAAATAAGGTTTTTGCGTCTGGAGACGGTGTTGTTTCAGTGTTGGGCTTTTTAACCTCCAGGTTTACTTTTTCACCAACCTTATAGGTTTTTGATTCTCCATCAGATGTGAGGACATAGTTCTTATTAGCGAATCCGGAATAATATTCATATGGATACAGGTATATCTCTTCGACAATGCTGTTATTTCGGCTGTCATTTCCTATGAGTTCTACAAGGTAACTTGATTCCTTTTTAATTGGAAAATCAAAACTGTATTTACCGTTAGAGGTCGTAAAGTCAATATTTTTAATAAGGTTTTTTACCTGATAGTATTCATACTTTTTGACGTTTATTTTGTTTATGAAATCATAGTATTCTCCAACTTCTTTTTTATTCCAGCTCAGCTCGTATATATTTGCATGCACCTTTGTGTTTATTGGGGCTCCCCTGAAGGAATCAGTATCGGGGAAGGTGTTGATATCCCTGATTTTACTTAAATCTATTGAATTTGTTGATACTTCTACTGTTTCTTTGTCTCCGTTTTTAATTCCCTTACCTTCTATTATGGTATCCTTTGTAAATACCCATGAATAGTTGTAGGCGGATATTTCCTGATCTTCAGCCTGTGCGTTGTTTACAGCCATAAAGGCATTAAGGGGACGCCACGATTTATACGAGGCATTGGTTGAAAGATTGACAGATGATTTACCGTTAGCGTCACACACAAGTGAACCGTTCTTATTATAGTCACCTGCAGAGTAATTGTATGAAAGCTTAAGGCCGGGAACTGGGGAACCTTCATAAAAATTAGCATTAATATCGTAATTCACTTTGTCCCAGGAGAAGTAAGCCTTTTTGTCAGGATTAAGCTTTATTGTATAAGCAGGCTTTGAGTATTCCTTTACCTGAAAGCTTTTACTTGTTATTTCCTTATCTCCTGAAAGTATTTTAACTTCATAGGTACCTGATGAGAGATTTACGTAATCGATACTTGAGCTGAATATGCCTGAACCGCTTAATGATATCTCTTTTTCCTGTAAAACACCGGCTGTAGGAGAGGATGTATCAACATTTAGACTAACAAGCCTTACTGTAGCCTTTTTAATTTCATCCAATCCGTTCCTTGACTTTATAACACCCCATAAATTAACGGTATCAGTGGGGAGGTACATTCCTCTGTCAAGATATAAATAGTTCCAGTAGTTATTGCTCAAGCTGGAATTATAATAATTGTAATACGAGTATTGACCTACCTGATTGGCAAGTTCCTGTGACGGCATACGAACTACAAATACAGGCTTACCCGGACAGGATACCTTAAAGTAATATGGCCCATCGTTAGCTGGCTGAGGAATTTTTTCATTTATTACTGCAATCCCGTCTGTATCTGTATTAACGGCTTTTACGCCAGTGGCTTCTACCTTTGCGGATTTTACTGCACTGCCGCTCTTGGAGTCATTAACCCATGCAATTGTTTTATTTTTTGCAACAGACATGTAAACAGAAGCATCGTTTATTTGAAGATGGGTTTGTGTTGTAACATCTTTAATTTTTGTTTCAACAAGATAATGTCCGGGTGCTATTTCAGACGGAAGAACTGTATAATATTTGGACCACCACTCATCGCTATGAACAGTAGGCTTAAGATTGAATGTATATGCTTTTTCAAGTCCTGATGTAGAAAACAGTATTCTGCTGCGGTCTATATATGCCCAGTTGGGATAAGAATCAATAGGCTTGAAGCTTTCAATAAACTTATTTTCATTTGGGTACTTATATAACGTTATAGCTGCGTCGGAGTTTTTCAATGAATCACTTAGATACAACTCCATTGCAGGTGTATCCAAAGTAGAAAAGTTATAAAAGTCATTTGCATAACCGATTAAAGAAGGGGAGCTTTTGCTGGAGCTTCCTGCCTGGAACTTGAAGGAATAATCGGCTTCAAGTTTTTTATCGCTGTTCTTAAGAGGGAGTCCCTTGGCAAGTGTAACTGTATAGACAACTCCTTCCTGAAGCTTTTCAGGAATAAAAACTATGGTTTTTTTATGCAATTCAAATTTACCTGCCACTTTTGGTGATATACTGAAATACTTTTCGGGATTTTCAGTTCCCTCATAGCTCATGGTTATCTCGATACCAGAATTCAGTGGTACATAATTTGCCTTGTTTCTTGGAAGAGTGCCAGTTACTTTAAAAGTCTTTTCAGTTTCAAATGCCCATGAAAGCTTGTGGGAATTCTCACCACCCAGAGTAAATTTGTATATGCTGTCAGCCTTAAGTTCTGAAGGGAAAGTAATTAGATATTCCTTTTTTGAAACCTCCTTTATTTTATAATCCTGCTCAGGAGTTATTTTAAGGAGTGAATTTATAAAATTTTTATCCATTTCAACACTGCTTGTCAATTTAAAGCCGGAACTAAGTAAAACGCCAGCATTATCAGTTTTTAAAGCTGTGACATTCACTTTTTCATAGTCCAAAGATGATAACAGATCTATTTCCTCAGAGGATATTACCTTATTCTCATTTTTATTGAACAACACACCGGTTAATATAAGCACTGTAAATACTATTACTGCGGTTAATGAAACCGATGCTGTAATAGCTATAAAAGGCTTCCTTTTGAAGAATTCAAACACTTTTTTCATAGTTTGCTCCCCTCTATATACCAAACTATATAAGTTGAATTAAATGTTTAATATGCATCATGTCCTTAATGCCGGCCGTGATGGCATGATAAATGATTTTAATTCAACTTATCACATCTGTAATAGGATAAAGTATATTTGGCTTTTGCAATTGATGTTTAAGAAATTTACTTCATCCTATACAATGTATTACTATTAATCATTACCATATATATGACGTATTTCATTACTAAAAGTTCTAATTTGGAAAGACTTTATTTCAAAGAGGTAATAAAATTAATTAAAATATTTTTTTCTTTTTTTTAAGACATTCTTGACTGATATCCGTATTATATTTTGAATTCAATAAATTGAACAAACTCTAATAGTTGATAATAAAAAATAAAAGGGGAAATTGTTATGACTAAAAAATTATACCGGTCGAGAGATAATAAAATAATTGCCGGAGTAGCCGGCGGGATAGGAGATTACTTTCAAATAGATCCTTCCCTTATAAGGATTTTGTTTATTCTTTCAGGAGTATTCGGAGCGGGCATTATAATATATATTATAGCTGCAATTATTATGCCGAGGCAGGAAGATGTAATGGGGCACCAATACAGACCTGATGAAAACGAATGGGGCGGCAGCGGTTTTGAAACTAGGCAGCAGGAGACGCCAGTTTACCAAAACACTCATCATGGTCCTGACAAGGGAAAGCTTGTAATAGGTATAGGTCTTATATTATTCGGACTTCTATTCTTAATAAAGCAAATTTTCCCATTTATACATTTTAATTTGTTCTGGCCTCTTTTGGTAATAGCTATAGGCTTATTCTTTATCTTTAAAAAATAAACGGGGGATTTGTAATGAAATTTAGAAATATTGGTTTAGGTATATTCATTATAAGTATTGGATTCTTTTGGTTATTAATGAATCTTGGAGTTATAAACTGGTCTATTTTTAATTCTATTTATGATTTATGGCCGCTCGCATTTGTAGCGGTAGGCATAAGTATAATATTCAGGCATAATTCCATAGTTCGGGTTCTGGTCTGGGTTCTGTTTTTGGCAACGTTGGCTGTGTATGGATTTGCTCAGGGCGAAGGCTGGATTGATAAAAGCAGCAACACTACATCAGGAATTGTTTCAATAGAGAAAGAGGGCTATATAAAAAATGCCAACCTGAAGCTTTCTCTGGGAGATTCCGATATTAAGCTGCACTCTGGAAATAATGACTCAAAGCTGCTTGAAGGTACCATTCCAAAAAGAAACATATCCAGATCTATAATCAATCATGGAGATACATCTAATATAAGCTATACACAAAAGCACTTTATTTCCTTTGGCCCTGACGGCAATGGTAAGGTTGATCTTGGACTTAATAACAGTGTAAACTGGAATATTACTCTGAATACCGGAGATTTTGATGGGAAGATTGACTTTTCGGATTTAAATGCAAATAACATTGACATTAATTCAGGTGATTCAGACCTTGACTTAAAGCTTGGAAATAAGAACAAAAATACAAGAATTACAGTCAATGCGGGAGATACCGATACCAAACTTACGCTGCCGGATAAAACAGGTGTAAGAGTGACTATAAATGCCGGAGATTATGATACCAATATGGGAAACCTGGGATGGACAAAGAACGGTCATACCTATATTTCGCCAGATTATGATTCTGCTGAGGCAAAGGTTGAAGTAACACTTAACATGGGAGACGGTAACTTTAATGTTAATCTCTTAAAATAATAACAGCTTATAAATAAAATAAGCGGTCTCTTTGCATATTCCTCCTGAGAAAATGCATGGGGGCCGCTTTTAAATTTCTTATTGATAAGTTGCTCTTATAGTAATAAAATATTATCTAGAACATATGTTCAGAAAATTCTGCTGCTGGAGAGATGAAAATGAATTTGGAACAGGTTTTACAACACATAAAAGCTTCTGAAAAAATGATGGCAAACATAACAAATTGGGTCGAAATTCCACCAAGAGAAGCTTGTTATTCCGATTTCCCAGAAACACTGGATGATAGAATAAAGGAAACCTTAAGAAAAAGGGGTATAAACCGTCTTTACTCCCACCAGGCAACGGCAATTCGAAGGATAGGGGAAGGAAAGGACATAGTTGTAGTAACACCAACTGCATCTGGAAAAACAATGTGCTATAACGTGCCGGTTCTTGACGCCATCCTTAAGGACGAGGAATCCAGAGCACTTTTCATTTTCCCCACAAAAGCACTTTCACAGGACCAGACAAGTGAGCTTCATGAACTAATTACTGAAGCTGGAATTGATATAAAAACATATACATATGACGGAGATACACCGCAGTCTGCAAGAAAGGCTATAAGACAGGCTGGTCACATAGTAATTACAAACCCCGATATGCTTCACAGTGGCATTCTTCCACATCATACCAAGTGGGTGAAGCTGTTTGAAAATCTTAAATATATTGTAATAGATGAAATACACCACTACAGAGGAGTATTTGGGAGTCATCTTGCCAATGTACTCAGGCGTTTGGAAAGAATATGCAGTTTTTATGGCTCAAAACCACAATTTATATGCTGCTCTGCTACAATTGCCAATCCGGCGGAATTGGCGGGAAAGATTACAGGCCGGCAGGTTGAATTGGTAGACAACAACGGTGCACCATCCGGCAGGAAACACTTCATTTTTTATAACCCTCCTGTTGTCAATAAAGAATTAGGTATTCGTAAAAGCAGTCTGCTTGAAACAAGAATACTCTCTGAAACGCTTATAAAAAACGGGGTACAGACTATTGTTTTTACCAGAAGCAGGCTTAATGTTGAAGTGCTTGTTACATATCTCAAAGATATATTTCACGGTAAAATGGGAAGTGAGAACTGTGTGAGGGGCTACAGGGGCGGTTACCTTCCCAATCAAAGGCGTGAGATAGAAAAGGGTTTAAGAGAAGGTAACATTACAGGTGTAATCAGCACTAATGCTCTGGAACTGGGTATTGATATAGGCAAACTTGAAGCTTGTGTCATATGCGGGTATCCAGGTTCCATTGCAAGTACCTGGCAGCAGGCAGGAAGAGCCGGAAGAAGAAATAGTGAGTCTGCTGCATTCCTTATTGCCAGCAGCAGTCCTCTTGATCAATATATAATAAGCAATCCTGACTATTTTTTTGGTAGTAACCCTGAAAACGGTCTTATAAACCCTGATAATCTTGTGATTTTGTATAATCACATGAAGTGTGCAGCTTTTGAACTGCCTTTTACAGAGGGTGAAAAATTCGGAGTAGAAACAACAGGAGAAATCCTTTCTTACATGGAGGATGCAAAAATAGTCCGGCATGTCGGAAATCGCTGGTACTGGGCTTCTGATTCCTTCCCGTCTGACGGGCTCTCATTAAGAAATGCTTCAAATGAGAACTTTATTATAATTGATATTTCTGATCCTCACAGAAGGGTTATTGGAGAGTGTGACAGATTTGCATCTCCCATGCTGTTACATGAAGAGGCAATTTACATACATGAAGGACAGCAGTATCAGGTAGAAAAGCTGGACTTTGACGATAAAAAAGCATATATAAGAAAAGTAGATGTAGACTACTATACTGATGCCAACCTTGCGGTAGACCTAAGAGTAATTGATGTATTCCGAGAGGACAAAAAGGATAATATTACAAGAGGTTATGGTGAGGTTACAGTTCAGTCGCTTGTAACCATGTTTAAGAAGATAAAACTTTACACACACGAGAATATAGGCTCGGGACCTGTACGCCTGCCGGAAATGGAAATGCAGACAACTTCATACTGGGTTAGTCTGCCGGATAGTCTTACAATTACACTGCCTCAATCAGAGCTTCAAAACGGGCTCCTTGGATTGTCAAATATTCTTTCCAATGCTGCTCCCGTATATTTGATGTGTGATCCAGGAGATATAAGGGTGGTGCATCAGGTGAAATCCACATTTACAATGCAGCCTACACTTTATATTTATGACAGCTATCCTGGTGGAGTAGGCTTCAGTGAAAAATTATTCGAACTGCACAGAGAGCTATTTGAAACAGCATTGGTAATGATAGTCAGCTGTAGCTGTGAATCAGGCTGTCCATCCTGTGTGGGGCCGTTAAACGAATTTTCAGGAAACAGCAATCCAAAAAGGGTTACCAGAAGCCTTGTAGAATACATATTAAACAACAGGTAATATAAAGAGCCGGAGGAACTATGTATAATAATTTAAAATCAAAGTTAAATATGTATTTGTCCGGTCAGACAGAAAAAGTCACTTATCAGAGAAAGGGCCCGGATATAAGCGATATTATGGAAGGGTCTATATGCAACAACGATAACGGCTCATATTATCTTATTGAGGAAAGATATCCCATAACATATATCTACGGCGGATACAACCTTGGTAAGGCACTGGAACTCAATCTAGAACTTATGACAACCGTTTTTCGTGATATGGATGTAAACCATTCAATCAAGGATTACCTTTTCCTTGATACTGAAACTACAGGATTATCAGGCGGTACGGGTACCGTTGCCTTCCTTATAGGTGTAGGTTTTTTCGAGGAGGATGCATTTGTCCTTAGACAATATTACATGAGGGATTACGATGAAGAGCCTGCCATGCTGCAGGGTCTTAATGAATTGATGAGCAGATTCAAAGGTCTTGTTACTTTTAATGGTAAGGGATTTGACTGGAATCTTATTTCAACCCGATATGCCTTTAACAGGATCAAAATTTCATTAAAAAATCCAATTCACATGGACCTTTTATATCCATCAAGGAGGATTTGGAAATTGAAGTTTGAAAGCTGCAGGCTATCCAACCTTGAAGAAAAGGTCCTTGGTGAATTTAGAGTTGATGATGTGCCGGGGGCACTTATTCCCGGTATATATTTTAATTATCTTGAGAACAGGGATGCTTCAGAAATAAAAAAGGTAATTCTCCATAACAAGCTTGATATTTTATCCATGGTTTCGTTATTGACCAAAATATATAGTCTGATAGAAAATCCATATAAGGAATCGGATGGAGAACATGAGCTTTATGGGATAGCAAGAATATTTGAAACTGCCGGCGGGAAAAATACAGTTATCAATTGCTATGAAACCTGTATTAAGTCTGATAACACATTTGTCAGTAATACCGCGGCCAAAAGACTTATAGATGTATGCAAACGGAACGGGGAGTATGAAAAAATGATTGAATACGGTGGCTTTATTCTTTCTACTCCTGGGTTTAACAGAGTTCCTGTAATGATTGAACTGGCAAAGTATTATGAACACAAAGCCAAAGATTATAAAAAAGCATTCGAAATAGTAGAACAAGCTTTGACAGAATCCTTCAATAACACAATAAACGGTCATTTGTACAAGGATAGTTTGAATAAAAGGAAACAGCGGATTGAAAGAAAAATGAGGCTACTGCCTCAAAGCGTGTAGTATGAAGAATAGTATTGACAACTTTATAGGATAAGATATAATATGTGTTTGGTTTATTTAATAACTTAACAGTTAAATGTATTAACTATCCGTAATTCATATGAAATAATCATAAATGGAGGTTTTACAATGGAAAAAGACCTCGATTCAATAATGTACAATTTGACAACAGCTTTGCCATTACTTTTTAAAAGTTTTAAAAAATATGAACATAAGTGTGACTTCCATGAAGAGCTTCCAAAGTTCCGTTTTGATATATTGTTTATTTTAAAGGGACATGGGGAAATTCCTACTTCTGAAATAGCAAAGCATCTTTTTATTTCCAAGCCACAGATGACAAAAGAAATAGATAAACTTATAGAAATGGGCTTGGTTGAAAGACTCCCCGATAAAAAGGATAGAAGGGTTATAAACATTGACCTTACGGAAAAGGGAAATGTTTTTTTGAGTAAGTTTATGGAAAAGAGAAGGGCAGCATTGGAGGAAAGACTTTCTGTTTTACCTGAGGAAGACCTCATTGTTTTATCTGAATCACTGAACAACATAATTAAAGTCCTGTCCAAGTTTGCTTAAAAACAAGAAATAATTCAGAAGTTTATAAAATGTTATATAATAATTAAATGATAAAAAGGTCAGAAAATATTACAATATTAATTGATACATAAGGGGGCAAAATGAAAATTTTTAGCGTTGATAATTTACTTTTGAGAAACGTTCCTGAAAGCGGGACAAACTATAAAAAAAACCTACCGTTGATTTTTTTAGTGCTTTTCCTAATTTTAAATACACTTAAAATTATGTTATTTGATGTATTCATCACCAGTTCCATTTCAGTCGGATTGTTGTTATATAAGCTGCTTTTTACTCTGGTATTCGTGTTTGCAGCTTATCTCATTATTATAAAAGTTAAATTCAGGTTTGTTATAATATTGTTTTACATAATCCAGTTTGTATACCTGTTTGCCAATTTGGCATATTACACTTATTTCCATAATTATCTCCATCTTATGATTTCACCGGTTCTTTTTACAGAGAGCCTTAATGCGGTTACACACTTTTCTATTCCTAAGGATCCGAGACTGCTTATAACTTTTTTGGATCTTCCTGTATTTATATATCTTATTTACCAATACAAGAAGGTCAGGCTATTAAGTCCTGCATTTAAGTTGCATAGAAGGATTGCAATAGTTTTATGCCTTGTAGTGGTACTGTTTGCAGAAGGCATTGGTGCAATAGGTGGAGATTCCACCAATAAGCTGATTAAGTCATATGACAATGGCGGAGAAACCAAATTGGTCCATAGATATGGAACACTTTTTAACAGTATAGTGAATGCAATAGAGCGACAGGTTGGAAAAGATGCAGGAGACAGGTTTAAGTATGGGAAAACCGTAACATGTGCGACACAAGCCAATCAAAAGCCTAATATAGTGGTTATTCAGGTAGAATCTATGGACTCGAATGTAATCAATCAAAAGTACAAGGGTAAATATATAGCACCGTATCTTCATTCTCTTTCTGAAAATAGTATTTACTATCCGTATACCTTAAGTTACCACAGAGCGGGAGGAACATCGGACTGTGAATTTTCAATAATAAATAGTGTTGAGCCTCTTGATGACTTCCCATCAATGAAAATAGATAACTATAATTTCCCAAATTCAATAGTTAACAAGCTTAAGAATAGTTCATACAATACATTTGCTTTCCACGGAAATGCCGGAAGCTTTTATAACAGGGATAAAGCATTTCCCAAAATGGGATTCAAGGATTACTTTGACATTGATAAGATGAAACTTGAAAATAAAGGCTGGGGAGCCCCGGACAATGAACTTTTTGATTTTTCCGAGTCAAAGATTAAAGATGAACAAAAACCGTTCTTTAACTACATAATTACAATGACAAGCCATGGACCGTTCAAAAATGTTTTAAACTATTATAAGAATGACAGCTATGATAGTATTGACGATGATTTGGTTAGAAATTACTTTACCTCAATGTCCTTTGTGGATCAGTCAATTGAGAAGTTTATAACCGAAGTAAAGGCAAGTAACCCCAATACCTTCTTTTTTATTTGGGGTGACCATACTCCCAGCATTGAAAGAGATGAATATATGCAGGCATCTGTTATAACCGATGATAAGTACTTTGAATATGTTCCGCTTATAATCCTTACACCTGATAACAAGGTTTACAAGGAAACCCAAAGCGTTGCATCCTTCCTTGATATCGGGCCAACTATTTTATATGCTTCGGGCGTGCCGTTTCAAATCAAAACGGACGGTGAAAATCTACTGGATGGCATTAATCAAGGGCAGCCATTGATTTTTAAGAATGCCAGATACGACAGGAAAGTTCTTTTCAAAGAAATAGCAAAATAATTGATAGCTTTTATTAAACAAGGAGTACAGGCGTTATTTGACTGTACTCCTTTTCTTATGACTTTTTTTAAGAATATTTGTAATTGAAATCATAAATCGGGGCATATATAATTGAAGTAATGTAGATTATTTTTTACTAAAGAGGGGTTAGGTACAAAATGAAAAAAATAAACGCAATTCTAATTACACTGGCAATATCAATATCTTTTATTTTTACAGGCTGCGGTTCAACATCCCAACAAGAGCTGGAAAAGCCAACTACTGTGCCTGAGACCACTGTAAATGAACCTAAAACTACGACCCAAACCACAACAACAGCGGTACAACAGCAGAATATTGATTACGCAACCGTAAAGCCTAATGAAAACGGTAAGGTCGTTGTTATGATGTTTCATGCATTTGCAGATTCATTTACGCCTACTAAAGGTAATCCTGGCGATTACATAACAACCTTCGATGCATTCAGAGAAACTTTGCAGACTCTGTATGATAAAGGCTTTAGACTTATTAGTATGACTGATTATCTTAATAATAATATTTCTGTACCAGCAGGAACAAAACCAATTGTATTTACCTTTGACGATGGTCTTGCAAGCCAGTTAAATCTTGTAGAAGAAAATGGCAAGCTTGTTGCAGGTAAAAAGTCAGCGGTTGGCATTATGGAAGAGTTTAACAAACAGCATCCTGATTTTGGACTTAAAGCTACTTTTTACGTTAACCTGAATAATGGTAACACTTTCAATGGCAAGGGAACACTTGCCGAAAGGTTAAAATATCTGATAGACGAGGGATTTGAAATAGGAAACCATACCTTGGACCACGCAGTTCTTGGCGGAATTAAGACAGCCGATAAAATTATGAAGGAAGTCGGCGGTAACCAGAAGAAGATGGATGAACTGGTCCCCGGATATAAAATGACTACTCTTGCACTTCCTGAAGGGAGCTATAATAAGACTCTAAAGGACTATATAATTAAAGGAAATTATGAAGGTACCGAATATGAAAATAAGGCTATAATGCTTGTAGGCGCCGAACCGGCATTTTCTCCTGTAAGCAAGAGCTTTAACCCATTACTTACTGCAAGGATAAGGTCTACCGGGATTCACAAGGTAGAATGTGACTTTGACTGGTGGCTGCAAAGGTTTGATACTGCAGGTCTCTATGTAAGTGATGGAAACCCTGAAACAGTTGCGGTTCCTAAGGATAAGGAAAACAATGTCGATACTGCAAAGCTTAATGGAAAAAAACTGATAACTTATTAATTTAGTGGGAAAAATTGCAAAATGATGCTGCTTGTTGTATAATTGTATTTATATGTAAGATTATTACGCAGGGAGTGTTTAATATGCCAAAAGAGAAAATAAAGAAAGTAATTACCGATATTGATGTTAAACGTAAGGCAGTAAAACTTGTTATAGTGCACCTTAAAAAAAAGATCCCTGAAGATTTTATAGGCTCAGATCATATTACAGGGTGGATCGCAGAAATGGAAGAACTGCTGGCGAAGCCTGAATTCGTTATGGCAGAGTACCTGGAGAAGCGCAAAAACCTTAGTTATATTATAGATGGTTTACTCGATGAGCAGATAAGAATAAAGCTAAGGGATTCATGGTACAGTTTGGGAAAAGCACTTGATAAAAAAGTGAAGATAAAGTAAAGCAAACCTTTGTGGTTTGCTTTTTTTGTAGGCAGAGGTTACTTTTGCATTATGGGAAATAATGTATAATAATTATACTGCTAATTATTTTATCGGGGGGAATATATGTATTCTGTTATTGATAACGTAGAGGATTCCTACAAAAGACTTTCGGAAGAAATCAAAAGGGAACTTGCTGATAAATTCAGGGATAAGGGTATAAATGTTACCAATGTTGATATTATTCCAAACACCGGTAAGATTAATATTGAAGTGCATATAGAGGGTGAACTGAAAAACAGCTTTTGTTTTCCTAATACGTAAACTTTTAATGATTAAAACCCCTTTAAATGGGTTTGGCTATCGTAAAAGTATCAGAAAGTATGGAAAGTGTAGCAAAACGGTTCTTGACACAAGGGCTTACAATTGAGGAAACTGCGGAGCGCACCATGTTTACGGTTGAATTTGTGAAGCAACTTCTATAAAGGTATTTATGCTTTTCAGACTCGGTTTTTCTAAGTAAATTAAAGAGGCTGTCCCTAATCAGATTTTATCTGATTCTGAGGCAGCCCTTTTTATTATAGGGACACTTCTCAAAAACCTATACGATACTTACATATTTAAGGTGATATGCGGCCTTACATACATATAAGGAGATTTGCAAAGCCTGTATAATATAACCAACTTGGTTGTTCAAAGGAGTATGATGGGAGTATCTCTTTAATTTACCCAAAACACACTGTCTTTTGAGAAATATCCCCCGGGACTTTCCTGCCATTTTACTTAAAAAAATCAGTATCTTGTTCTTAAATAAATCATATAAAAGGGGAAAAAGGGTTTAAAGTGTAATTTGTTGTTGTGGAAAGTTTAATGATTTAAGGTGCTATTTCTTATATTAGACAAAAAATTCCACAGCTTAGCTTAATTTATTTATTTATTAATAATTATCTATAAAATATATTTAATGTATAGAAATTCTAAATATATATTTATATATTAGGAGGGATTCAATGTACAAAATGATTGCTAAAACGATTTCTTTAATAACAGTTACTGTAATGATTTTTTTACTTGTTTCCTGCGAGAATGTATCTGATAAAACCACCCAGAATACGAATATACCCGATAAAACCAAATTCGAAAAGGTTCAAAAAGAACTGAATGATTACCTTGATAATTATTATAAGGATACTTTCAGTGGTTCTATACTGGTTGCTTCAGAAGGAAAAATCCTGGCAAGCAAGAGCTATGGCATGGCTGATTATGAAAACGGTATTCCAAATACACCAAAAACGTCTTTTAATCTCGCCTCTGTAACAAAGCAATTCACAGCTATGGGTATCATGATCCTTAGCGATAAAGGTCTTTTAGATGTTAATGATAAAATCGGAAAGTATATAAAGGGAATAGACCATGGAGATGAAATAACCATACACCAGCTTCTTACGCAGACTTCCGGAATTGATAACAGTATATATGATCAGGATATATTTAACAATGTACAAAGCGGGGAGAGTATGGTTGAAATGATAGAGAAACTGAAGAGGGAAAGATTTGAGCTTGGTTATAAGCCCGGAACATCCTTTTCTTACAATAATATGAACTATTGGTTACTTGGTTATATAATTGAAAAAGTATCAGGTCTAAGTTATGAGGATTTTATATGCCAAAATATATTTAAAACGCTTAAAATGGAAAACTCGGGGTATTATCATCAGAACATGTCAGATAAAACCCATGCTGTGGGCTATTCTCAATTTTCACAACCACCTGTCAGAGCAGATATGACAAATATAGGGATTGCCTATGCAGCCGGAGGCCTATATTCTTCCGCAGAGGATCTTTATAAATGGGATCAGGCCTTATATACGGATAAGCTTGTAAAAAAAGAGACTTTGGATAAAATCTTTGGAAAATACACGAATGGATATGGATATGGCTGGTATATTTCGGATGAAAAGGGCGGGATTGTTGCTCAGCATGATGGTGTCATAAATGGAGGAAATTCACTTATTGTCAGATATACTAATAAAAAACGTTTGATCGTTATACTAACTAATTGTGAAGGCGGACTACCTGGTTCCTTCATTTTATATATGGAAAAATTATTTAGCGAATTGGATTAAATAAGTAAAAAGACTAAAGCAAAAAGGCTGTCTCTAACCAGATTATATCTGATTCTGAGACAGCCTTTTTTATATAAATTATTTTAAAGACTTGTTATAAATTCAATGCCTTCTTTAATAGAGGCTTCAACGCACTCTTTAGCCGGACCGCCCGGAACTTTGCGTCCTGATACACATTTCTCAAGGCTTATTTCACCATAGACATCATCTTCAATAATGTTTGAAAACTCCTTGAATTCCTGCATAGACAGTTCTTCAATAGCCTTATTGTTATTGATGCAGTAAACAACCATTCTGCCTATAATCTCGTGCGCATTCCTGAATGGCATTCCCTTTTTTACAAGATAATCTGCCATATCGGTTGCATTTGTAAAACCGCCCTGTGCAGCCTTCTTCATATTGCTTTCACGGACTTTAAGAGTGGAAAGCATTTTAGTGAAAACAGGCAGACACATTTTAACAGTGTCAACAGCATCAAAAATGGCTTCCTTATCTTCCTGCATATCTTTGTTGTAAGCCAGCGGGAGTGATTTCATAACAGTGAGCAGTGCTATAAGACTGCCGTAAACCCTGCCGGATTTGCCTCTTACGAGTTCGGCTACATCAGGATTCTTCTTTTGCGGCATTATGCTGCTGCCTGTACTGTAAGCATCGTCCATCTCAACAAAGGAAAATTCATGTGAAGACCAGAGTATCAGTTCTTCACTGAAACGGCTTAAGTGCATCATTACGATTGAAAGGCATGATGCCAGTTCTATTGCAAAATCTCTGTCGCTAACGCCGTCAAGGCTGTTCATTGTTATAGATGAAAAACCAAGCTCGTCTGCTACCATTTTTCTGTTAAGCGGGTAGGTTGTACCTGCTAATGCTCCTGAACCGAGAGGCAGGACATCCATACGGCTGTTACAGTCGTCAAGTCTTTGCAAGTCCCTCTTAAACATCTGGAAGTAAGCCATTACATGGTGTGCCAGGGTGATGGGCTGTGCCCTCTGAAGGTGAGTATACCCGGGCATAATTGTATCAAGGTTGTTTTTAGCCATATCAATTATGGTTAATTCCAAGTCCTTGAGCATTTGTTTAATCTCTATAATCTCATCTCTCAGATATAGTCTTATATCAAGAGCTACCTGGTCATTTCTGCTTCTTGCTGTATGCAGACGTTTCCCGGCATCACCTATACGAGATATCAGAATTTTCTCCACATTCATGTGAATATCTTCTGCTTCGGTCTCAAACTCAATTTTACCATTTTCAATATCTTCAAGAATTTCAGCCAGTGTTTTCTGTATAAGAGAGGAATCCTCCGAAGGGATTATTCCGCACTTACCAATCATTTTTGCATGTGCAATGCTGCCCATGATATCCTGCTTATACATCCTGCTGTCAAATCTTATGGATGAATTGAAATCATCAACTGATTTATCTGTACTTTTAGTAAATCTTCCGCCCCAGAGTTTCATGTTACTTTTTACCTTCATTCTTCTTATTCATTAATGCATTGACCTTGATAGGCAATCCAAAGAGGTTAATAAAGCCTTCTGAATCCTTCTGGTTATATACTTCATCTTTACCGAAGGTAGCAATCTCTTCACTGTATAATGAATAATCTGATTTCGCACCTGCAGGCATGCAGTTCCCTTTATAAAGCTTCAGTCTTACAGTTCCTGTTACGTTCTTTTGAGTAACATCAACAAATGCTGAAAGTGATTCTCTAAGAGGAGTATACCACTGTCCGTAATATACAAGCTCAGCAAATTTCTGACCAACTATATCCTTGTAATGCAAAGTATCTCTGTCAATGCAAAGAAGCTCGAGTTCCCTGTGAGCAGTGTAAAGGATTGTTCCGCCTGGTGTTTCGTAAACACCCCTTGACTTCATACCTACAAGTCTGTTTTCAACCATGTCCACAATACCAATACCATTTTCAGCACCGTATTTGTTTAATACCTCAATTAATTCAACAGGGCCGTATTCCTTGCCGTTTACCTTCTTTGGAATACCCTTTTCAAAATAAATTTCTACGTAAGCAGCCTTATCCGGAGCCTTCTCAGGTGAAACCATGAGCTTTAGAAGCTTTTCGTACTGAGGCTCGTTCCACGGATCTTCCAAATCCTGTCCTTCATGGCTTAAATGCCAGAGGTTCCTGTCCATGCTGTAGTTATCCTTCTTTGAAACAGGTATAGGAATATTTCTTGCATTAGCATAATCTATCGCATCTTCTCTTGATTTGATATCCCAGATTCTCCATGGTGCTATTATCTTTAAATGAGGAGCAAGTGCCTTTACTGTAAGCTCGAAACGAACCTGGTCGTTTCCTTTTCCGGTTGCTCCGTGACAAATTGCTGTTGCACCTTCTTTTTCTGCTATTTCAACAAGTCTTTTTGCTATTACAGGTCTTGCGAATGAAGTACCTAGTAGGTATTTGCCTTCATATATTGCGTGTGCCTTAAGAGTAGGGAATATAAAATCTGTTACGAATTCTTCTGTCAAATCCTCTATATAGATTTTGCTTGCTCCTGTTTTAATAGCTTTCTCATTCAATGGTGCAAGCTCTTCTCCCTGTCCAACATCACCTGCTACTGCAATTACTTCGTAATCGTAGTTTTCTTTAAGCCATGGAATAATTATTGAAGTATCAAGACCTCCTGAATACGCCAGAACTACCTTTTCTTTTTGACTCATACTATTACCTCCAAGAATATTATGTTAAAATGTAATCAATTAGTTTAATTATAATTATAACCTAAATCAATTGGTATGATTTATTAAATTTAATGTTAATTATACAACTAAATGTATAAATATTCAATAAAAATTATAAATATTCAGAAATATTATTAAAGTACATTGTTACACTGTTTAGTTTTGAGTAATAAATAACATATGGATGGTGCACAAATGATTATTCTGGGGATAGATCCGGGATTTGCAATAACAGGTTACGGTGTAGTAAAATATGAGGGGAACAAATTTTCGGTTATAGATTATGGCGCAGTTACAACTCCTGCAGGTATGGAAATGCCTAAAAGGCTTCTTTCCCTAAGTGAAGGGCTTGAAAAGGTTATTGAAAAATTCAGGCCTGACTTTATTTCTGTTGAGGAGCTTTTTTTTAACAAGAACATTAAAACAGCACTGAATGTCGGACATGGCAGGGGTGTTGTTCTGCTGACTGCTGCAAAGTCTGGTATCCCAGTGTTTGAATATACACCACTTCAGGTTAAACAGGCGGTTGTCGGATATGGACGAGCTGAAAAAGCTCAGGTGCAGCAAATGGTCAAAGTGCTTCTTAACCTTCCGGCTATTCCGAAACCTGATGATGTGGCTGACGCACTGGCTATAGCAATATGTCATGGGCATTCACACAAAATGAATATAATAGGTACATTTAAATAATTACTGATAATAAATAAACATTTTATAGTTATATTTTTGGAAAGAACATATGTGAAGAAGTTATAGAGCTTGTTAATCCGAGTGAAGATCAGCAAATTCACTGTTTGAGATTAATAATTACCTATAAATAAATTCTTGATTATTAATCGAGTTTGAATTTGCCTGAGCTGAATTTACAAGCGCTAAACGCCGGAACATCTAGTTCTTGGAAAAAATATGACTATCAAAAATGTACATTATTGGGGGGAATATTCTGTTAGCTTATATAAAAGGTGAACTTACTGTAAAGCACGGAGATTATGTAGTTGTTGAGAACAATGGAATAGGGTATAAGGTCTTTGTGCCATTGACTACTACTGAGGCAATAGGACCAGTTAATGAAAAGGTTACGCTTTATACATATTTTTATGTCCGCGAAGATGCAATGAATCTGTACGGTTTCCTTACACAGGAAGAGTTAGGGATGTTTGAACTTCTTATAACTGTTTCAGGTGTTGGCCCTAAGGCTGCAATGGCTGTTATATCAGCTGTTTCTCCTTCTAAGTTTGGACTTGCCGTTATTACAGATGATGTGAAGTCACTTGTGAAGGCTCAGGGAATAGGTAACAAAATGGCTCAGAGAATAATACTCGAGCTCAAGGATAAGATAAAGAAGGAACAGCTTGCAGATATAGGAAAACCGGAAACTGTTGCTGTCGGAAAAGAAAATTCCAGAGTATCAGAAGCTGTAAGTGCCCTGATGGTACTTGGCTATACAGCACTGGAAGCCAGCAAGGCTGTATCGGCTGTATATTCTGATGAAATGGATCTTGAATCAATAATAAAAGGTGCATTAAAGGGCCTTGCAAGATAGCTTTTACGGGGGTTATTCAATGGAAGAAAGACTGGTTGATTGTGAACTTAAAAATGAAGATGTTGATGAGGTCAGCTTAAGGCCTCGAAAGTTTAGTGAATATGTTGGGCAGAGCAAGGTTAAAGAAAACCTTACTATTTTTATTGAAGCTGCCAAGCAGCGAAAGGAAGCACTTGACCACATTTTACTATACGGGCCTCCTGGGCTTGGAAAAACTACTTTAGCAGGGATAATAGCTTCAGAACTTGGCGTTAACATAAGGATTACGTCGGGTCCGGCTATAGAGAAGCCGGGTGATCTTGCCGCAATATTGACTAACCTTGGAAGCTATGATGTTTTATTTATAGATGAAATTCACAGGCTTAACAAGAATGTTGAGGAAATTCTATACCCAGCAATGGAGGACTATGCTCTTGACATTATAATAGGCAAAGGCCCCAGTGCCCGTTCCATAAGGCTTGATTTACCCAAATTCACTCTTATAGGAGCGACAACAAGAGCCGGACTATTGACTTCACCACTGCGAGACAGGTTTGGAGTTATAAACAGGCTTGAAATGTATAGTTCGAAAGAGCTTGAGCAGATTGTAAAAAGGTCTGCAGGCATTTTAGGAGTAGGAATAGATGATAAAGGTGCACAGGAGATTGCCAGACGTTCAAGGGGAACGCCAAGAATAGCCAACAGGCTGCTTAAAAGGGTCAGGGACTTTGCACAGGTAAAATCAAACGGGTTTATAAACTATGACATATCTGTTGTTGGACTTAATGCGCTTGAGGTAGATGAAATAGGTCTTGATGGTGTGGATAAGAATATGCTTTCGTCTATAATACATAAATTCGGCGGAGGGCCTGTGGGACTTGACACACTTGCTGCTGCGATTGGTGAGGAAACCGAAACCATTGAGGATGTTTATGAGCCTTACCTTATTCAGCTTGGATTTATTAACAAGACGCCCAGGGGAAGGGTTGCAACAAAGCTTGCTTACAAGCATTTAGGGGTAAATTATGAAGGTTAATTGATGGAACCTAAGAGTTAGAACTGAATTGTAGAATATATTTTATTCTCTTTTGTAAATAACTGTACTCTGTAGATTGTAAACTGTAAACTATGAATACGGAGGTATTTATGAAGCTTCTTATGCATATGTGCTGTGCTCCGTGCTCGGTATATCCTGTGGAAGTTTTGCAAAATGAAGGTTTTGATGTTGAAGGATTGTACTATAATCCTAACATTCACCCCATAGATGAATTTCAGAGACGTAAGGAAAATGTAGAAATATTTTCCCGTATTAAGAATATCCCTGTGACCTATTTTGACGACTTCATGCAAGACAAATGGGAAAGCTTTAAGGGCTTGGATTCTGACAGATGCAATATGTGTTATAGTATAAGGCTTGATAAGGCTGCCGCTTTTGCTGCTGAAAATAAATATGATGCTTTTACTACATCGCTTTTGGTGAGCCCATATCAAAAACATGAGCTGATAAAAGAGCTTGGAGAAAGGTTCTCGCAAAAATATGGCATAGACTTTTATTACAGGGATTTCAGACCGGGTTTCCGTCAAGGACAGCAGGGCGCGAGGGAAATGAGCCTTTACAGACAGAAATTCTGCGGTTGCATAGTTTCTTTTAATGAGTCGAAGTATACTAAAAAATAACTGTATTTTCATTATAGTTTTTTTCAAAGACTTTATTCACAATTCTTCTTGTTTTATTTCAGAATCTTTTCCCAGCAATTACAGTTTTATTACAATTCACCTTTTAGCTTTTTTTATAGAGGAATGTCTTAAGTTTTTGTCGAAATATAAATTAGTATAAAAGCAAATGACAAAATTTAGGAGATGTTTTAATGAAAAAGCTTGCTTCAATTGTATTATCATTAGTTATTGTTCTTTCTTTTGCAACCACTGTAAGTGCACAAAGTATTTCATTAAGTTATGATGGAAAAACATATAAATATACAGGGGCAACTTATAGCCTTAAGGTTAATGGAGAGGTTGTAAGCTCAGACGTTCCTGTTATTGTGATGAGCGGACGCTCAATGGTACCGGTCAGGGCTTTGTTTGAAAAGTTGGGCGGTACGGCTGCATGGAATAGCAGCACACAAAAAATGACTGTTTCGTATAATGGTTATTCAATTGTACTTACATCAAACAGTAAAAATGCTGTCATTAACGGTAAAACCTATGATATGGGTGTTCCTGCAAAGAAAATCAACGAAAGACTCATGTTCCCGGCTGCAGCTTTAAAAAGCCAGCTGAATTTTAACATTACACTTTCAGGTACCGAAGGTGCTTTGCTTATAGATACTTTCGGAAGCCTCAAAAATATCAGCTTATCCAATTCAGGCGGTACCGACATTGTTGCAATTTCAGCTGAAAGATACAAAGAATATAATATTACAAGGCTTACCGACACCAATAGGCTGGTTATAGATTTATATAATATAAAAGCACCTGAAAAGGAAGTAAAAATTAATGAAAAAGGAAGCTTTGTAAATGCTATAAGGTACAGGGCCTTTAATAGCAGTACTGCACGGGTTGTACTTGATATGAACGGGCAGCAGCCTTACACTGTCGAAGAAAAGGATGGTCAACTTGTTGTTGTAATACAGGCACCAACGTATAGAAATATTGATTATAGTAATAATGGTGACAGGACAGGGTTCCTTCTTGATGATGCAGTACTCACCGATGGAATGTCAGTTAATACACAAAAGTATTATACAGGGAATTATGATGAAACAGGAAAGAAATATACAATGACATTTGATTCAAGCAGTGCGGATATTGGTACTGGGATTATGAATATAAATGATACATATCTTAACTCGGTTGAAATTACAAATGATCCGATTACAAATAAAACAAGCATGACCTTTAATGCAAAGACAAAGCTGTTTTACGAGGTTGTAACAAGAAATGATGCTGGAAATACTGCAATTACATTTCTAAAACCGGCAGCAGATAATGAAAAACTGGTTGTAATTGACCCTGGACACGGCGGATTTGAATCCGGAGCTGTTTCAGGAAGTATTCTGGAAAAGAATCTGAACCTTGATATCTCATTAAAACTAAACTCAATTTTAAAGAAGAATGGTGTAAAGACATATATAATCAGGGAAGATGACAGCTATGTCGGGATAGCAGAAAGGGCATTTATAGCAAATGATCTTAATGCAACACTTTTCCTCTGTGTACATAATAATTCAACAGGCAGTTCAACATCAAACGGAACAATGACCTTGTACTATCCTGACCCCAGGCCGGGATGGTCGCTTACTGGACAGCAATTTGCAAATATTATACAGGGGAAACTTATTTCATCTCTTAAAACAAAGAATTTGAGCATTATTAAAAGGCCTGATCTTGGTGTCCTAAGACTTACAACAATGCCTGCAGCCTTAGCTGAAGTTGCTTTCATGTCAAACAAGACGGATAGAAACAACCTGCTTTCAGATGCCTTCCGGCAAAAAGCAGCACAAGCATTAGCTGATGCTGTTATGGATGCTTTAAAAAAGGCTAAATAAAATTTAATCAATAAATAGTTCATTAAACACAGCTGTTTTAAATGGCTGTGTTTTTTGTTTTGATAATATTTAACCTGTAAGGTCTGCTAAGGGAAATACTAAATAAGCCGCTGATTGTCCATAATCTTAGTAAAGTGATGTTATGGAGGGATAAGTATGAGAAAAATAGCGGCTTTAGTGACAATAATTATATACATTTTTATGTTAAGCTCATGTACTTCAAATGGAGAGAATACAACAGGTTATTCTGATAAAGCTACAAAGAAAACAGACACAACCTCAACTTCAAAAAATAGTACTGTACTAAATAAAACTACCAACGAAAAGCAGGAAACGGAAAAGACAGAAGAGGCAAAAATGCCTGTTACGCTTTACTATCAGGATAAAGGCGGCTTCGTGGTCCCTGTCACATTTAAAATTCCCAAAACTTTAAGCATTGCAAGGACTGTTGTTGGAGAACTTACTGACAATGAGAAAAGCAGGGACAAGCTTTCGGAGTTTGGTCTTATTCCGGTTCTTCCTCAAGGAACTGTACTTAAAAGTATAAATATAGAAGCAGGTACAGCTATGGTCGATTTTAATTTAAAATTTACTGAAGCTAAAAATGCGACTGCTGAAAGAAATGCAGTAGTCTCTCTGGTTTATTCTTTAACTGAACTTAAGACTATTAAAAATATAAATATACTTATTGAAGGTAAGCAGTATGGAAAATTAAAATATGGAACCGATATATCAGGACTCCTTGACAGAACGAACATTTTAATAAATTCTGGCACAGCTAATGTAGAAAGAGGTATGGCCAAATATGACGCATTTATTTATAGAATTGAGTCAGACAAAATTTACTACTTGATTCCTGTTTCTAAGGAATTGGATGAAATGGATATTAAAAGTAAGCTTTCTGCTGCAGTTGAGTTTATGAGCAAAAAATTCTATGAAGGAGGGTTATTTACAGAAATCCCCACTGGGACAAGAATAATAGGCTGTTTACTCAAGGATGGTGTACTTACTGTTAATGTAAATGATGCAATCAAATCCTATGGAGGTGGTAATTCAAGGGAGGCCGGATTGATTGATCAGGTTCTGTATTGTTTAAAACAGATAGAAGGAGTAAAAAGTGTAAAAATCCTTATTGACGGTAAGCAAGCTACCCTTCCTGAAGGGACAGAAATAAGCAGTATGGCTTTACCCCAATATATTAATGAAATTAATAATTAATATGTAAATTTTAGTCGTATGAATTGATTGTACATGGTAAAATATATTTTAAGATTTATATTTTAAACTACAGTTGAGGGGAAGATAATCAATTGAGAATTGATAACAGAAGCAATTCACAGCTAAGACCTGTTAAAATTACCAGAAACTATATCAAACATGCCGAAGGTTCAGTATTAATAGAAGTTGGAAATACCAAGGTAATATGCACAGCTTCGGTTGATGAAAAGGTTCCTCCTTTTAAGAAGGGATTGGGAGAAGGCTGGGTAACAGCTGAATATTCGATGCTTCCGAGGGCTACCGGTACCAGGAATTCGAGAGATATTAGCAAGCTTAAACTAAATGGCCGAAGTCAGGAAATACAAAGACTTATTGGCAGATCATTAAGGTCTGTAGTTAATTTTAGTCTGCTTGGAGAAAGGTCAATTATTATAGACTGCGATGTTATACAAGCAGACGGCGGAACAAGAACAGCCTCAATAACCGGTGGTTTTGTTGCACTTGTAGATGCATGTAAAAAGCTTGTAGACAATGGTTTAATTGATAAGATTCCAATTACTGATTTTGTTGCAGCAACCAGCGTTGGACTTGTTAACGGTGAAGAAATGCTGGATTTGTGTTATGAAGAGGATTCCAATGCTATTGTAGACATGAATGTTATTATGGCGGGCAATGGGGAGTTTATTGAAATACAGGCAACCGGCGAGCAATCACCTTTTAGCAGAAAGCAGTTTGATAAGTTGCTTTCATTTGCCGAAAATGGTATCGATAATCTTATAAGCATACAGAAAGAAGCTTTAGGGGATGTACAGAATGAGGTTGGGAGAGTAACTAGAGATGAGAAAATTTATAGTGGCGACCAAGAACAAGGGAAAGCTTAAAGAAATAGAAGAGATACTTACAGGACTTCCACTTCAGGTGATTTCCATGGAAGAAGCAGGAGTTTCCGATGAAATTGACGAAACAGGAAGTACTTTTGAAGAAAATGCAATGATTAAGGCAAAAGCAGTATTTGATAAAACCAAGGAAATGGTTATGGCCGATGATTCGGGGCTTGAGGTTGATTTTCTTAATGGTGCACCGGGTATTTATTCTGCAAGGTTTGCTGGAGAAGGGGCAACTGATTCTGACAAAAACACCAAGCTGTTGAATATGCTGGCCGATATACCTTTTGAAAAACGTTCTGCAAGATTTGTATGTGCTATAGCAGTTGTACTTCCAAATGGTGAAACCTATACTGTCAGAGGGACCTGCGAGGGTTTTATAGGTTATGCACCTGAAGGCGGTAATGGTTTTGGATATGATCCGCTGTTTTACATGCCTGAGTTTGGAATGACAACGGCCCAAATGGAACCAGAGGATAAACATAAGATAAGCCACAGGGGAAGGGCCCTGAGACTTATGGTGGAAGAACTCAGAAAGAGAAATATTCAGGGGATTGCAGAATGAAGATTCTCGTTTTAAGTGATACTCATGGCAGTATTGAGAGAGCGGAAGAGGTTATCCGGCAAAACAGAAAGTCTGATTTGATAATACATCTTGGCGATAACATAAGGGACGCAGATGATTTGTCTTATATATTCCCTGAGATTCTGATGGAAAGTGTAAGGGGAAACTGTGACTTTGTTGCGCCTGAAACACCTTCAGAAAAGCTGCTTGAGTATATGGGTGTAAGAATATTCATAACGCATGGGAATGCTTACTCTGTAAAAAACGGGTATTCAAGGCTTATACATAAAGCTGAACTTGTAGGTGCGGATTTGGTGCTGTTCGGACATACGCACATTGCTGAAACCTTTGCGAATGGAAAAGCTATTTTTCTTAATCCGGGAAGTTTAAGCGAACCCAGAAGCGGACGTAAACCATCTTATGCAGTTATAGAGCTTATGGAAGGAAAGACGCCGGATACCAGGATTGTTTATATTGATTAACAGTGCTATAAGAAAATGCAGGAGTGTTTTGTGTCGCAATAATATGCCTGATATTTTGTAAATAGCTTCTTGGGAAACCTTGTAACTAAACAGTTATGGGGTTTTTTATTTATTATAATTGATTTTTTGGGATATGATGGTAAAATGTTTGAGGGACAATATATTTAAAAGTCTGTATAGTAGATTGCTAATTTTTTATTAATGACTGAAGGGATTGTTTAGATGAAAAAGATTTTGGCTTTTTTATTAATTAGTATAATATTAGTTGCTTGCTCATCTAATAATTTAAATCAAACGGCTATTAAAGGCAGCACATTAACTTCTAAAATTACCGAAAGGTCTTCTACTTGGCAAAAGAGAGAAATACAAATTGAAGATACTGGACTTTCCCTTATGATACCAAATGCATGGAATACTAAAAGATATAAAATATATTTAGAAAGTAATGCAATAAATATTGATTATATAGAAGAAGGGAAAAACATACCTTTCTTTTATATAATAGCATATGGTAAAAAGGATGAGGATGTGCCAAAGGTTGGCGCTTATAATGCTGCATTTACAGTAGATGACTGGGGGTTTATTGCTTCTTATGCTCACGGTTCAGTAATCTTAGATGCTCCAGTTGATTATAATAATATGGCTAAGGATGTTTATGAAATTGTATCAAGTCTCAAAATTACAGATAAATCAAAGTTTGAAAAATGGTATAAGGGGTATTCTTGGAAATGAAGTTGCATTTAATTATACAAATAAGAAAAACTACGTTCTATCATCAGGTCTTATTGTTCACAAATAAACAAAAGAAGCGAGTTTTATTAATATTGATAGTAAAGTTTTGTGAAAATATTCATTAATATCAAATATGCTAAAAAATAGGAGTATACTTTATGGATTTAATTAAGCCTAAAAAATTAAAAGCCGGTGATACTGTTGCAACAGTTAGTTTATCATGGGGTGGCGCCGGTGATGCTGATATATTATGGCGATATAATCTTGGTAAGAAAAGGCTTCAGGAAGAGTTCGGCCTAAATGTTGTAGAAATGCCGAATACTCTGAAGGGTTCGGATTATTTATATAATCATCCCGAGAAAAGGGCGGAAGATTTGATGCAAGCTTTTGAGGATACCACTATAAAAGCTGTATTTTCATGTATAGGCGGCAATGAAAGTGTCAGGTTACTTCCTTTTATAGATTTTGATGTTATCAGAAAAAACCCTAAAATACTTATTGGCTATTCGGATACTACCATTGCACATATGATGTGCCTTAAATCAGGCGTGTCTAGTTTTTATGGAGCCTCATTGCTGGGCGAAATAGCAGAGAATGTTGAAATATTTGAATACACCAAGTACTGGATAAAAAAAGTTCTTTTTAATAATGAAGTGATTGGCAAAATTGAGCCTTCGCCTGTTTGGACAAGTGAGTTTTTACCATGGGATGAAAAGAAAAAGACAACCAGGAAAACAATGCAGGCTAACACCGGGTATGAGATTTTGCAGGGTAGAGGTGTTGTTAAAGGAAAATTAATTGGAGGCTGTATTGAAGTACTCGAGATGATAAAGGGTACTAACGTATGGCCAGCGATAGATATATGGAATAACGCAATATTATTCTTTGAAACTTCAGAAGAAAAACCAACACCGACAAATTTGGAATACTGGCTTAGAAACTACGGTTCTCAGGGTATACTTCAAAGGGTAAATGGAATTATCTTTGGAAAGCCTTATGGTAACCTTTATTATGAAGAGTACAAACAGGTTATTCAAAAAGTAATCGGAGACGAATTGAAGTTACATAACTTGCCGATACTGTACAACGCGAGTTTCGGACATACATTACCAATGATGGTGCTTCCTTATGGTATAATGGCTGAAATAAATTGTGAAAAAGCTGAATTTTCTATTGTTGAAGCAGCCGTTCTATAGTAAATACATTAGGCTGACTATTACATTAGTTTTTTTATGGTAAAAAAATAACTCTTAATGTATATTGTTGCTCTATTTAATGTTTTTGCTTTTTTTTATAAAATACTCATGATAGTATATTTTTAAAGCAAATGTTTGTAAAAATACAGGGGGAGTTTTTTATGAAAATATCAAAAAAAGTATCCGTAATTATTTCAATAATATTAATAACCTTTCTCCTAGGTTCCTGCGCAAGTTCTGATGAACTCAACAAAAAAAGCACCACAGTTCAAACAACAAAACCGGCAGTTACCGCGATTACACCGGAGAAGCCTACCAGTACTCCTGCTGTTCCTGCGATCCTGCCAAACACACCATTATTTACTGATGTTTTTTATGCAGACCCGTCTGCACATGTTTTTAATGGAAAGCTTTATATCTATCCGTCACATGACATTGAAAACAATATAAAGCCGGATGATGACGGCAGTCAGTATGCAATGGAGGATTATCACGTACTATCAATCGATGATTTTAACTCTGCTTGTATAGATAATGGACAGGCTCTTCATATGAAGGATGTTCCGTGGGTGAAAAAACAGATGTGGGCACCTGATGCAGCATATAAAAATGGTAAATACTATTTGTATTTTCCAGCAAAGGATAAAGACGATATTTTCAGAATAGGAGTTGCAACAAGCTCCAGCCCGACAGGACCTTTTACAGCTGAGAAAAACTACATTGAAGGAAGTTTCAGCATGGACCCTGCAGTATTTACAGACAGTGACGGAAAGTCATATATGTATTTCGGAGGTTTAATGGGTGGTCAACTACAAAATTGGACTACTGGCAAATTCGATAAGAATGCAAAGTTGCCAACGGGTTCACAACTTGCGCTTGTACCAAAGATTGCCGAGCTGAGCGATGATATGCTGTCATTTAAAGCTCAGCCTAAAGATATTTCAATAGTTGATGAGAATGGAAAGCCCCTGATTGCTAGGGACGAAAAGAGAAGATTCTTCGAAGCGGTTTGGGTTCATAAATACAATGATAATTATTATCTGTCATATTCTACAGGAACTACACACTATATTGCCTATGCAATGAGTAAAAGTCCGACAGGGCCATTTACCTATAAAGGTGTAATATTAGAACCTGTAAAGAAGGGATGGACGACACACCATTCAATTGTTCAGTTCAACGACAAATGGTATCTGTTCTATCATGATGCTACGGTATCGGGTGTAGACAATAAAAGGTCTCTTAAGTATTCCGAACTGGAATACAACAGTGATGGAACAATTAAAACTATTACCCCGTGACAATACATACCAAATCTGAATATTTAAAGAGGGACGATTAAAGACTTTCACCAGACTGCTGACAAATTTAATTTGCCGGCAGTTTTTGTCCTGGGACGTAAGAACTTCCACCGAATAAAATGGAACATTTAACCTGTACTATTACGAGCGTGTTCGTGGTATAATATAAATCCGGCTTTATGCTGTATAAATGGACATGGTGTATTATTAATGATTTTCCGCAACTATAACATTAAATGGTGTTGACAAATGGGGTTTAAGTCTGTATAATATTTTAAGTCGGCACGTTCGACATAACTTATGCGGGTGTAGTTCAATGGTAGAACATCAGCCTTCCAAGCTGATTGCGTGGGTCCGATTCCCATCACCCGCTCCATAGAACTACAGTTAACTAAATATATGTGCTTGTAGCTCAGCTGGATAGAGCAACGGACTTCTAATCCGTTGGCCGGGGGTTCGAATCCCTTCAAGCACGCCAAAAAGAAAAGCATCTCATAAAATGAGGTGCTTTTCTTTTTGGCGTGCTTGAAGGGATTCGAACCCTCGAGGGCACGAGCCGTAAGGAAAATGCGTCAGCATTTTCAGGCGAGTGTGCCGAAATCCGAAGGATGAGGCGGCAGTATGCATTAGAATACGATCGACCCTTCAAGCACGCCGATTTATAAATATGATCTCTTACCAATCTGCTGTTACTTATAATTTAGAAATGGGATTCAAACCCTTGGGCGCGAACGTTAAGTAAAATGACCTGAATGGTCATTTTATAGTGAGCGTAGGAGACCGGTACCGGAGCGAAGCGAGCGGTGGTCGACGTGTAGTATGCGCTGCATACGGTCGATCCTTCAAGCACGGCAAAAATGAAGGATTCGAACCTAGACTTCAGGAACAATTCTCAAAAACGTGCATAAATTGAGAAACGTCTCCATCCTCTAAACGCAAAAACGGCCGGATATCCATCGTATATCCCGGCCGTTAGCCTGCTCGCTTGGAGCAGTTTTGAGAGCTACTACTTTTCAACTTTCCTCTCCTTACTACAATTACCTTGGTTTTGCCCTAAATTAGATTTCCTTTGGACTCAGTCCCTTCGTTGGTAATTTGTATTTCATCAACCCTCCGTGGGGTTGTAATATATTAATACCACATTAAATAAGTCTTAAACATAAATTTTAAAAAATTATTTTTTTGGCTGTAATGCTTCCAACAGCTTTTCTCCGGTAACGCCTAATTGTGAGTTGATAGAGGAAAATGGAATGTTCAGCGTATACTTATTGTCAACCTCATAAACCAGAATGTAAAAACCGCTTCCAATATCCTGTGTTTTGCCCAATGTCTTAATAACATCCTTATATGTCATAGCAGGAGTCAATTTACGGATTTGCTCAGATGTAACCTTTGCTGGTATGCTGACTACGGTAGAGTTACCCGGCTTTGAGGATAGAATTTTTTCGGTCACCTCGTTAGAACCCCCGGCTTCCAAAACTTTAACAGCCTGTTTGATTTCCTGATGAGAGTAATCGCTGAGGTCCTTGGCTTCTATACCTAAAGACTTGAGGTAGTTAACTGCTGCATTATACTGGTGCATTTCGATAGCATATGCAGTAATTGCGGTTCCTAAAATCAAACAGATAAGTGCAGCTGCGATAATAGGGCGTCTTAGCCAGGATTTGTGAGTCTGAATATTAGATTTGATTTTTGGGGCTGACTCTGTGATGTATTTATCGTCTGCCATTCCGATGGCATTAAAAAGTTTTTCGCTTCTCATAATATGATGCCTTCTTTCTCAAATAGAGTCTTCAACTTCTTTCTCTCCCTGAATAAGATGGATTTCACTTTGTTTTCTTTCATATTAAATTCACATCCGATTTCTTTTATTGAACTCAAATACCAATATCTGCGCATAAATACCATCCGATTGGTCTGAGGCAGGGAAGCGAGAAAATGATTAATTGTGTCTGCTAAAGAAATGTTATCAATAACCTGCTCAACATTTTCAGAGGAGGGAATGCATTCCTCCAACTCAGCCAGGGCAAGCTCTGCCTGACTGCCACCGCGTTTTTTGGCAGAGTAGCTTTTATATTTGTTAAAAGAGAGATTTCGGGTGATCTTAGCTAGAAAGGCAGACAAACGATCCGGCCTATTAGGGGGTATTGCGTTCCATGCCTGAAGGAAGGTGTCATTGACACATTCTTCTGCATCCTGGGTGTTGCGTAAAATATTATTCGATATGTAATGGCAATATTTGCTGTACTTGTTTGAAGTCTCCACAATGGCTGCATCAGAACGTTTCCAGTATAAATCTATGATTTGGTTATCCTCCACTTTCTTACTCCTTTCTATTGGGTTATGAAGGCCCTTCACCCTTATAGACAATAAAAAAGTGCGTTACGTTGCATCTGATATGAAAAAATATTTTATAGCGGGAACTTGCAACTATAATCTGTTAAGTACTCTCTAAATTTCAGACGTCTCAAGATAATCCAGATTACTAATCAGCACCTTAGCAGCTGATGACAAAGGTACATTTTTCAGCCAGGTCACCCCAATATGCCTCGAAGGTATTTTCTCTATAGGCTTTATTTCATACAGCCTCCCCTTCTCAAGCTCATCCTCAATAAAATTCCTTATTACACATGCAATACCAAAATCATATTTTGCAAACTGAATAAGAAGGTCAATGTTTCCGAGTTCAAAATCCGGTTCTGTACTGACGGAATTTGTTTTGAAATACTCATCAATAAATATCCTGGAATTGCTGCTTTTCTCCAGCAGTAATAAAGGTTGTTTAATGATTTTTTTAAGCGGCTGCATCTGTTTGCTGAGACGGGCATACTTTTCACCTGCTACAAAGCAGTCCTGAACCTCTAATATGTTTTGAAACTCCAACTGGTCATCCTTATATGGCAGATTAATAATACCAAAATCTATTTTCCCGGCTTTCAAAAGTGATATGATTCCTGGAGTTGTGGGACAAATAACATGCACCTTTATACCAGGATGAAGTGTTTTAAAAAGCTTCAGATAAGGAATGAGATAGTATTTGCAGATAGTATCACTGACGCCTATTCTGACTTCTCCTACAACCAGATTGTGTACGTCGCGAAGCTTGTTTTCTCCGGCTTCTATAAAGCTGAAAGCCTGTTCTATATACTTGTATAGAATTTCACCCTCTGGAGTAAGCTTTACACCTTTGGAGGTCCTGAAAAAGAGAGCACATTTAAGTGACTCCTCCAACTGCTTGATGGACCTGCTAACTGCGGGCTGTGTAATATACAGCTGTTCAGAGGCTTTTGATATATTGCCGTATTTGACGGTATAAAAGAATGCTTTATATTGTTCCAAGTTCACAGGTATAACCTACCTTTATAACGAGTATGTTTAATATGCATTTCATTTATATTATAGCACGGATTATAATGAAATTGTAAAAAATACTAAAAAGGCTGCAGGCTTATATATCATCAAATAAAATGCCTCTGTCGAGAAAGGAGAATATTATGGGTATGAAAATAGGAATTAATGGTTTTGGAAGAATAGGGAGAAATACATTCAAGATACTTTTGGAAAGGTATTCGGATAAGCTGGAGGTTGTAGCGATTAATGATTTGACTGATGCCGCAACACTGGCTCATTTATTAAGGTATGATTCGATTTTCGGAAAATTCAATGGAAAAGTAGAAATAAAGGGTAATTATTTGATAGTTAACGGCAAAAAGATTGAAATATTAGCTGAACGTGACCCTGGTAACATAGACTGGAAGGCAAGAGGCGTTGAAATAGTTCTGGAATCCACCGGGTTATTTACAAAGAGGGAAAAGGCAGAGGTTCATATAACAAAGGGAGGTGCACGAAAGGTTATTATATCAGCTCCCGCAACCAATGAAGACATTACGATAGTACTTGGAGTTAATGATGAAAAATATAACCATGATGTCCATAACATAATTTCTAATGCTTCATGTACAACAAACTGTCTTGCTCCTGTTGCAAAGGTGCTCGATGACAGCTTTGGAATAGTAAAGGGCTTGATGACTACGGTTCATTCATATACAAATGATCAGAAAATTCTTGATTTGCCGCACAGTGACCTTAGAAGGGCAAGAGCTGCCGGAATGTCCATTATTCCTACCAAATCCGGAGCAGCTAAGGCAATAGGACTTGTTATCCCTGAACTGGACGGTAAACTGAACGGGTTTGCATATAGAGTTCCTACACCTGATGTATCTGTAGTGGATCTGGTTGTTGAAGTTAAAAAACCGGTCACAAAGGAACAGGTGAATATGGCATTGAAAGGTGCAGCTGACGGAACAATGAAAGGGATACTTGAATACTCGGAAGAACTGCTGGTATCAACGGACTATATAGGCAACCAGGCATCTTCAACGGTTGATGCACCTTCGACCATGGTTATCGAAGGCAATATGGTCAAGGTGGTTTCCTGGTACGATAATGAGTGGGGCTTTTCAAACAGATATGCAGATTTGGCGGCATTCGTAGCAGAGAAGGGCTAAACGTTAATATAGATTTTATATTAGGTGTAGAAAAAAGGAGTATCGCAAGACTGATTAAACAGTTGGTGATACTCCTTTATTAGCTTCCACTAGCTTAACTGCAAGTAAACCTATGGAAAAAGATATCGCTATATGATAACATGAAGTCACTTAAACATATGGGGGTATAAACAAGTTGGGCGAGGTTAAACCGGATATAACGTTCAAATATCATCCTAATGTATGGAATATGGATATCTTTTCCCAAAATGCTGACGAACAATTGTCAATATGCCAATGCTGTAGAAAAAGTACAAAATACTTTCTTGAAAGTATGTACTGCAAGGAAGATATAAACTGTATTTGCCCTGAATGTGTTAAATCAGGTAAGGCAGCTGAAAGATTCGGTGGTACTTTTATTCAGGATGCTGAAGTTGATAAGGTAAAAAGTACAGAAAAAATAGATGAATTAATGAAGAGAACCCCGGGTTATATTAGCTGGCAAGGAGAACACTGGTTGGCATGCTGCAAGGATTTTTGCGAATACATAGGAGAAGTAGGAATTGAAGATTTGAAAAAGATGGGTATTGCTGAACAGGTAATATCCGAGTATGAAAAAGACAATCCCAATGATTATTATGAGGACTGTTTGGAGTACTTGGGAAACGGCATAATGCAAGGATACTTATTCAGGTGCTTGCATTGCGGTAAATACCGTTTATGGGTAGATGCTGATTAATATTTTATTAATAAACTAAATTTGGAGGTCTTTATGGTTGATGTAAATAAGCCGGTTACAAATCCAGGACTGGTTGAGGCTATGAATAGGTTTCTGGAAAATAGGACAGCAGAAAATGAACTGTACCTTATCAAAGAAATTACGAAAGCCAATTTCCTTACGCCTATAATTTTCAATGGCGAAATAGAGAATGGTGTTTTAAAGGCTCAGTCAACGATAAGCTTTAAAATGATATCAAATTCTGCTGGGGAATCCTTCTTTCTAGCATTTACAGACTGGCAGGAGCTTGGCAAGTGGTCGATGGAAAAAGAAGAGACTCTTGTTACTACATATGAGGATCTAAAGACTCTTGTGATTAAGGATGCTGACAAAATAAAAGGTTTTACGATAAATCCGTTTACTCAGAACATAATAATTACCCCTGAATTAATGGAATACTTTTCTCACAGAAATTCAGAGATAATAATTAAGAAAGAAACTAAAATAATGCTTGGTCAGCCTGCGAAGTACCCTCATGAAATGGTCAAAGAATTAGTTGGTTTTTTTAAAAGGCAGAAGGAAGTTGAAAGTGCTTACTTGTTTTTAGCACATAGAGAGGGTGATGAACAGCCGAATTTAATGCTTATTATAGACTTCAAAGGTGAAAAAGATGTGTTGTTCCCGCAGGTTGCAGCAGTTGCGCAAAAGTATCTGGGTAGGGATGAATATATTGATATGGTTCCAATGAGCAGCGGCTTTGGGGCTGATGCAGTCAAAAACACCGAACCGTTTTATAAAAAGAAATCCTGGAAGCTATTTTAACAACCGACTTTATTCATAAGGATGAAATTTGTTTATTTCTCCAGATACTATCCAAAACAATCCTTTGAAGAACGTATAAAGGAGTACAAGGAAAAGTATAAAAAGAGGAATGACAACAAGATGTATCCGCAAAATGGAGGATTAATGATTAAAAAAATCATAATTTCACCAGATTCTTTCAAGGGAACAATGAGTTCCATTGAAGTATGCAATATTATAGAGATTGCTATAAAAAATATCAATCCTGAAATTAAGGTACATAAAATTCCTGCTGCTGATGGAGGAGAGGGAACGGTAGACGCTTTCCTTACCGCTGCAGGAGGAGAAAAGGTTTATTGTACTGTCAAAGACCCTTTGAACAGGGATATAGAATCTTTTTATGGAATTCTTCCTGACGGAACTGCTGTTATAGAAATGGCGGCCGCATCAGGACTTACCTTAATTGAAGGCAAAGAAAATCCTTTGGCAGCAACAACTTATGGGACGGGGCAGCTTATACTCAATGCCCTTGATAAAGGCTGTAAAAGTATAATCATTGGTATAGGCGGAAGTGCAACGGTCGATGGCGGGATCGGAGCTGTTTCTGCACTGGGGGCAAGGTTTCTGAATGGAGTAGGTAATGAGGTCTCTCTTAATGGAAGCGGTTTATGTAATATAGAATACATAGATTTGTCAGGCTTAGACACAAGAATTAAAAACTGTGATATAACTGTCGCCTGCGATGTAACAAATCCTTTGTATGGAACTGATGGTGCAGCTTATGTATTCGGACCTCAAAAGGGTGCAGATGAAGTAATGGTTAAACAGCTTGATGAAGGCCTTAGTCATTATGCTGATATTATTAAAAGGCAATTTGGAATTGATGTTCAAAAGTTCACGGGCGCCGGTGCAGCAGGTGGACTAGGTGCTGCTTTGAATGTTTTTCTGGGCGCTGAAATAAAGCCGGGAATTGGCACATTGATTGACGCTGTTGGGTTTGATAATGTCTTAAAGGATGCAGACCTTGTTATCACAGGCGAGGGAAGGATTGACGGACAAAGCCTTAAAGGTAAGGTTCCTGTGGGTATTGCCGAAAGGGCGGCAAAACATAGTGTACCGGTTATAGCAGTAGTGGGTGATATTGGAGATGGATTGGAAGAGGTCTATAAACAAGGAATTTCAGCAGTTTTCAGTATCAACCGCAAAGCTGTTCCATTTGAAATAGCGCGTAAAACCTGCAGACAGAATCTGCGGGCGACAGTAGAAAACATAATAAGATTTGCAAAGATTTTTTAAGCTTGAAGTAAAGACTCTTTTTACAAATCCTTATTTGAATAAATTTTTATTGAAAGAGACATTGATATAAGTGTAATTATTGTAGCAATAATAAATGGAAGTAGGTCTTGTAATATGGTTGGCAATGATAAGTTTAGTGTTATGTTTTTTCCCTTAAACAACTTGACAATAAAAGAGAGTATAAAAGGAAGGGCAACAACTGACAGCTGAAATATAATTCTTGTTTTTTCAAAGCCAAACTTATATTGAGCAGGTATAAAAATTCCGAAAAACACTGACGATATTAATAAGCTAAGTCCGATCTCTGAGATGCTTACAGAGACTACCTTGCTGGGTAAAATTAATGAATCTGTCTTATATATCAGAAAGCAAATTATAAATGTTACAAGATTAAAGAGGTACTTTGCCTGAACCTGGGTTTTTCTGGTGTATGGTGTTGCACAAAGCAAAACAGAGCCTCTGGATTTGTATTCTATTGTAGAAGCACCCGAAAATGAAACAAATTGAATAACTATTGCTACAATAAAAAATAAGATAAATCCTCCGTATTGGGAAGAATCGTTTTGTACACCGAAAAAAACGGGAAACCCGATTGCAACCAGAATTATAAAAAACATATATTTTTTTATAAGTACAAAATCCTTCATTACAAGTTCATAAAGCATTATTATTACCTCCCTATGTAACCCAGCATTATATCTTCGATAGTGGGTCTTTCAATATGAACACTTTTCATCAACTGCCGTACTTCACTCTTTTTGGCTGTTAATCCGCTGAATCCAAACGGTGTTTCATTAATTCTTATAAATAACCTTCTTGTAGCTTCATTAAGCTCCCTATTATCTCCCTTTGCCAAACCGTACATATCAAGCAGAATATCCTTTTCCTCGTGCAATAAGATTTTGCCATTGTCTATCAGGATCAGAATATCCGCAATCTTATCCAGGTCGGATGTAACGTGGGATGAGAATAGAACTCCCAAACCTTCCTTCTTCATAAATTCAAGAATTAGCTCCATGAGTTCACTCCTGACCAATGGATCGAGACCACTGGTCGGTTCGTCCATTATCAAAAGCTTTGAATGATGTGAGAGAGCAAGTGAAATAGCAAATTTCATTCTCATGCCTTTTGACAGAGTTGAAATTTTTTGCTTTTTATCGAGATTAAACTGTGAAATATTACTCTTATATACTTTTTCATCCCAATTTGAATATGCTGGGGCAATTATATTCTTCATATCTTCAAGGGAAAGGTCTTCATAAAAATAACCTTCATCAAAGACTACTCCGATATTGTTTTTCAATTCGCGTTCATTATGTTCAAGGTCCTTTCCAAAAAGCTTGATACATCCTATATCCTTATGCACCAAACCGAGAATTGTTTTTATTGTTGTAGTTTTACCCGCACCGTTTGTGCCTATAAAGCCGGCAATACAGCCTTCCGGTATATTGAAGCTTATATTATTAAGACTAAATGCTCCGAGTTTTTTATTAAGACCATTTACCTCAAGTATCATATTCATCTTGATCATCCTCCTCAAACAACAGGTTCATCATTTCAAAAAGCTCCTTTTTCCCGATTCCAAGAGCTTTTGCTGCGTCCCATGCTTCAGTAAGCTTGACCTCAACTGCACGACGTTTGGATTCTCTAAGGAGTTCAAGGTTTTCCTTTGCAACAAAAGAACCTTTGCCGGCCATGCTTACAATAAAACCTTCAGCTTCAAGCTCATCGTAAACTCTTCTGGTTGTTAGAACGCTCACATGTAAATCATTAGCAAGGACTCTGATGGAAGGCAAAAGCTCGCCTTCTTTTAATTCGCCTAAAAGTATTGCGCTCTTTACCTGATCCTTTATCTGTTGGTATATTGGCATATCTGATACATTGGATATAATTATTTTCATTTAACTCCTCTTTCTAAACTGTGTATCAACCACATGCACATTATATACATTGATAACATTGTTGTCAATATGAAGCTGGAATTAAAATTTACATCCGCAAAATGATAAAATTATTAAAGAAGGTTTTGTTGAAATCAAAGAACATAGGTTTGTTATAGCAACACAGAATAATAAATTATAGTAAAAAAGTACTGTCTTAAAAAGGTAGTACTCTTAATATGTTGCATAATCTGAATAGATAGTGATTATGTTAACAAATAAAAAATTAGCCGGCAGGGATATTATTACCTGACGGCCAATGTAAAGGGTATTTATATGGATCCAATACACTTTTTTAAAGTCTGTAATACTTCATTTTATCTGCATCGTTAAACAAATCTATCTTGAAGTTGATAACTTCCTTCATTGCTTTGATACTGTCAGGATAAACAGCAAAAGGTTCATATACATTTTGCTCATTTAATGTCTTGCGGGTCTGTGCATAGAAAGCTGCCTTAATATCACTTGATATGTTTATCTTATTGATTCCGCGCTTTACTGATTCGGCTATTTCATCATCAGGGTTGCTGGAACCGCCGTGTAATACTAATGGGATGCTTACCAATGATTTGATTTCGCTTAAAAGATCCAACTTTAATTCAGGTTTAAAGCCCTTTGGATAAATACCGTGAGCTGTACCGATTGCAATTGCCAAAGCATCGATACCAGTTCTTTCAACGAATTCTTTAGCCTTTTTTGGATCAGTATAGATAATCTTACTTGCTCCGCCTTCTCCACCAGTACCTGTGGTACCAATTGTTCCAAGCTCAGCTTCAACAGAAACTCCTAACGGATGAGCGATTTCAACTATGTTCTTAGTTATTGCAATGTTTTCTTCGAAAGATGCATGTGATGCGTCGATCATTACTGATGTAAATCCTGTACGAATTGCACGGTAGATTTGTTTTATATCAGAACCATGATCAAGATGTATTGCCATTGGAACTCTTGACTTGTTTGCGGCTGCAACACAGCTTGCTATCTGGCTGTCACCCTGAAATTCATGTTCTGTAGGATGGATTGCTAGTATTACCGGTGCCTGTTTCTCTTCGCAACATTCTATAACTGCTTTTAGAATTTGTCCTGTACCTACGTTAAATGCAGGTACTGCGAAATTTTGTTCATTTGCTACGGACAGCAAATCTTTCAAGTTCATTAACATATTAAAAGCCTCCTAGTAGTTCGTTAAATATTTTTTCGTGTATCAGTAGCATAATATGATAGTATAATAATTCAAAAATAGTGTCAAGCTTTCTCATGAGTTTCATAAAAAAAATATTTATGCAATGTATAAAATATTATATATATATAACAAAATATAACAATATTGAAAAAATAATATAACAAAATCAGTGAAAATGTATATGTTGACGCACTAATGTTAACATAATATAATGTGAATATGAAATTAAATTTCATGGCAACTTACATCGCAACTTACATATTAAATTATAAAGATATGAGGTGTTTACATGATGAAAAAAAATTACATCGGACATCATTCACAAATAAGCGGTGTTGAAGAACATCGTTTGATAGGTGGTAAAGGTGATGGTATGAGGCTGTTCCAGGTAAGAAACGGTAATGGATTAGAGTTTGCGGTCTCAGCTGATCGATGTGCAGATATATCCAGAATGACATTTCAAGGTACCAATTTCAGCTATTTTTCTCCATGCGGTTATGTAGGTCCACAATATTATGACAAAAGTGATTTTGGCTTTTTAAAATCTTTTACATGCGGGTTTCTTACAACCTGTGGTTTTACTACAGTAGGAACACCTTCTATAGATGAAGGTGAATTATATCCGCTTCATGGTAATATATCGCATGTCCCTGCCGAGCATATTTATTATGAACAAGACGAAGAAAAAATTGTGATTAATGCGGCAGTAAATGACAGTACAATTTTTAAGTACAAGCTTGAGCTGAAAAGAAAGATTATATGCAGCACTATATCTAACAGACTTGTAATAGAAGACATAGTAACTAATGCCGATTCCATCAGAACTCCCTTTATGATTCTGTATCATTTTAATATGGGGTATCCTCTGCTGGACGAAAACACTGAACTATTTATACCATCGCAAAAAGTAATTTCCAGAGACTCAAGAGCGGAGGAGGGCATTCATGAATGGAACAGGATGCTCCCGCCGCAGGCAGGGTTTGCAGAACAATGCTATTACCATACTTATAAAGATAACAATGGCTGTGCGATGCTCTTTAATAAGAACATAGGTAAGGGGCTTTCAATTACATTTGATGCGGATAAACTCAATGTGCTTACAGAATGGAAGATGATGGGGGAAAGAGATTATGTACTTGGTTTAGAGCCAAGTAACAGCAAACTTGAAGGGCGTAAGGCGCTAAAGGAAAACGGCCAGTTAAAATACCTTGAACCCGGGGAGCAGCAGATTTTCAGAATAGAAATAGAATTTTATGATGACTATAATAAATGGAATAACGATAAATAAAGGAGGCAGTACAATGGAGAATAAAAGAATAAGAGAATGCTTTGAAAAGGGAAAAGGAGTTTTTCAGTTAAAACCGACTTGGGTGCCACGTTCATTTGGTCAGCCGGGTTATAGATTGCGTTTGCATCCAGATGATTACTTTTCGTTTGGTATGAGCAGAGGAGCAATATGCGAACGTTGGCTTGGTTCTGTTACAGTTGCCCTTAATGGTCCTGAAACAAGGGAAGATGAAGGCATGAGTTATGTACTGGCTGATTCTGATACTGATGAGGTTTTCCTTCTTAAGGATGCCATAGATGAATTGGGAGAAGAGGTAATAGGAAAAGAGTTAAAAGATAAATATGGCACCTGGCCCACATTCTCAAAGTTTTTTGATTACAGTACACCTCTGTTTCACCATTTGCACCTTGATGAAGAAAAAGCTAACCTGATTGGAAGACATGGAAAACCTGAGGCATACTATTTCCCTGTTCAGCTTAATAATAATTTGGGGAAATTTCCGGTTACTTATTTCGGATTTGATCCGGATACTGATCCTGAAGATGTAAAAGACTGCATCAGGAATTATGATAAATTTGATACTCGCATAACAGAACTTTCAAGAGCATATCGAATACAGCTTGGAACAGGCTGGTACACTCCTGCGGGAGTAATACATGCTCCGGGATCGGTATTAACATATGAACCGCAGTGGAACAGTGATGTTAATACTATTATGGAAAATGTGACTATGGGTGAAGTAAATTCTCATAATATGCTTACTGACTGTTGTCCAGAAGATAAAAAGAATGATATTGATTATATATTCAGCCAGATTGACTGGGAACAGAGCACAGAAGTTCATTATAAGGAGAAATATTTCCGTGAGCCAAAAGAGATATCTGCTACACAAAAGGGTTTGACAGAAAAATGGGTAGCTTATGCAAATGAATTTGTTGCTGCAAAAGAGGTTACAGTTGCACCTGGTGCAAAGATTGTACTTAAGGATGAAGCATGCTATTGTGCAGTATTGACACAGGGCCATGGCAAGTTTGGAGAATTTGATTGTGAAGCTCCGACCATGTTAAGATTCGGTCAGGCATCTGGAGATGAATTCTTTATATCTGAGAAAGCTGCTCAAAAAGGTATCACAATTGAAAATAGAAGTAAATTTGAGAATCTTGTAGTTTTGCAGAATTTTGCAAACAATAATCCAGCTGTACCAAAAACAAAATAACCAATTTCTATACATATATCAGACTTCTGCTTATGTAGAAGTCTGATATATGAAAATTATTTTTATGAATATTTGTTATATATAGTTATTTCTTATATCGAGATAGATATGTTAATATATTGTGTATTTATAAAGCATTAAATGTATAAGTAAGTATATCGTAAAATGTAACATTATCCCATGAAACAATGTTAAAAGTTAATTTACATGAAAGATTATTTTGCGGAATTGTACTTATTTTAGCATAAACCGCGTCTAATCGATTAGATAGAACATTATATGGTGAAATAAAATTTTATATTATCATTGACAAGTTGCACGGATTTGAATTAAAATGATTATGTAAACAAATAAATTACATTTTCTTCGGAGGGGCCTATTGTGATAGACAATAAATCAGTACTTGAAAATATTAAAGAAAGCTATGAATTTATGTTTGCAGCAGAAAAAAAAGTAGCTGATTTTATTTTAAACAATCCGGAACGTGCGGTAGTAACAAATGTGTCTGAATTAGCCGAATTGAGCGGAGCAAGCGATGCAACAGTAATACGTATGTGTAAGCGCATCGGTTATGAAGGTTATTACCAGATGAAAATAAAGCTTTCACATGATCTGGGTAAAGATAAGATAGTTAAATTACAGAACGGTACACAACGGCCCGAAAACATTAATGACATATTTCAGGTAACAGCTTCAAATATGCTTAGTTTGGCAGAACACCAGGACATACAGCTGATTTTGAACTGTGTGGATCTTATTAAGAAAAGTAAAATTGTTCATGTCATTGCTACTGGAAATACAACTCCAATAGCCATGGATATGACGTTCAGGTTGGGCAAGCTTGGAATAAAAGCGATGAGTTCTGTAATAGCAGAATACTTTTTAAATAATATAAGCCTTGCATCTGATGATGATTTGGTAATAGGAATAACCCACTCGGGTGCTTCAAGACACGTAATTCAAGCTATTGAATTTGCAAGGGACCGCGGAATTAAAACCATGGCGATTACAGCTTCCGAGAGATCACCTGTAGGAAAGGTTGTTGATTATTTAATATCAGCATCAGTAAAAAATCCGATTTTTGATGAATACGATTATGGTTTGACTTCTCATATTTATGAAATGGCAATTATAGATATAATATTATATTTCATAGCAAATAAAGAAGTGCAGCAAAAAAATCTGGATGAGGTTGAATTACTATTATCTGAATACAAGCTCTAATAAATATAATTTTTGGTCTAAGATGCGGAATAAGATGTAGAAGGATTTATGGAAACAGACGGAGGAATATATGTCATACAAGGATATGTACGGGACTTATGTTGAGCAGATACCTTTGGATATAGAAACCTGTATTAAGTCAGGCAATAGCCATGTATTTGGCTACACAAGCGACCTGGATGTCATCATAAATTGGGAAACAGCGACATTTAACAGCATATTGGACAAATATCTTAAAGAAGAACCTTCTGCAAAAGAAGGTGAAATAATAGGTTCTATGGAAGACTTTGCCCGTATTGTAAGCTACTATGCAATTAAAGGCATAGGCGGCGAAGTGGATGTATCAAGCCTAGAAGTATGTGAATTTCTTGAAAAAAACTTTAAAACAACTTTTGCACTTGGCGGAACCTGTGCTCAGGGGGCAGCTGCCTTAAATGCTATTGGTTTTCCGGTTATAGCGCATATTACTGATAAAAGTAAGGAAGTATGCAATTTAATAAATAGTTCTAGTTTTTACCTTGTCGATGAAAATGGTCTCAAAGCCATAAATGAATTAAATACAAGTGATATTCCTGTCAGGCATATGATACTGCAATACTCCAAGGGTGACAAAATTGTTGCAAACGGCAAAGAATATTTTGTTCCTGAGTCTAACAGAGTAATTATCGATTATGACAAAATACACAAATATGTTCCAATTGATAAATATTTTCTTGATTATTGTGAGAATAATGCCCAGAAAATTTATTCCTATAATATATCGGGATTTAATGCAATTATAGATGAAAGTATTTTAATTGAAAGACTTGATATGTTAAGCAGACATTATAATGTTATAAAGACTAATAATCCCAAAAGTGTTCTTTACCTTGAAAGTGCACATTATATAAATACTAAATGTAAACTTACAGTGTTTGATAAATTGTCCACATGTATTGATATTCTGGGGATGAACGAAGAAGAACTGGTAGATTTGACTGGACAATTAGGGTATAAAACGGATAAAGAGAACTTATCATCAGTTATAAACGGATTGGATATATTAATTGAAAAGTATCGCCTTAATGGAATTGTTATGCATACTAAGGACTACTCAATGTATTATGGTAACAAATTTAACGGAGTAGATATTGAAAAAGGACTTACACTTGGTAATCTCATGTCCGGAACAAGAGCGCGTACAGGACGTTATGGTTCTTATGACGATTGTATAGAAAGCTTATCCCTGGACCTGAGTCCGATAGGAATTGATTTTGCTAATCAGCTGAGCAAAATGTCTTTAAGAAGAAGTGCATATCTTGTCCCCTCGAGATATATGGAACATCCTAATTGCACGATAGGTCTGGGGGACACATTTACTGCAGGGATGCAGATTTGTTTCACAAGATAAAAATCTATATTAGATAGGATTTAAGACTATGGCGTATTTAATGGGGATTGATCTGGGTACATCCAGTTTAAAAGTCATTATTATTGATTATTCTGGTAATATGAAAGCGCTTAGTTCAAGAAACTATAATTTTGACTCACCATGTAATGGATATGCAGAACAAAAACCCGACGTATGGTGGAATGCATGCTGTCAAAGTATAAAGGAAGCACTTTATAAGGCTGGATTGACTGCGTCAGAGATTAAAGGTATTAGTTTTTCAGGACAAATGCATGGTCTTGTGCTCCTTGATAAGGATAAAAATGTACTTCGTCCTGCTATTCTCCATTGTGATTCACGATCAGAAAAACAGGTAACGGAAATAAATGAGATTTTTGGGCATGAGTTAGTGGAAAAGCTGATTATGAATCCTGTATATACCGGGTTCTTACTACCTTCACTTTTATGGGTATGTGAGAATGAGCCTGATATTTATAAAAAAGCATGTTATGTATGTCTTCCAAAGGATTATCTGAGACTGAAACTCACTGGAGAAGTTGCTTCTGATTACTCAGATGCATCTGCTACTCTTGCTTTCGATATAAAAAACAATTGCTGGTCAAAAGAGGTACTGGATAAGGTAAATATACCAATAGACTTATTTCCAAAGTGTTATGATACCGTATCACCTGTCGGAAGTGTTACCGAAAGTGCGGCGAAAGAAACCGGGCTGAAGATTGGAACAGTAGTGGTATGCGGCGGTGGAGACCAGGTTATGCAGGGTATTGGCAATGGTGCAACATCAAAGGATATTGCAACAGTTAATATAGGTACAAGCGGTCAAGTTTGTTTTCAAAGTGATATCCCGATTTCTAACCCTAAGCTCAATACCAATTCATTCTGCGGGTATAAAAAAGGCAGATGGATTACAATGGGTGCCATAATGAGTGCGGGACTGTCACTCAAAATGTACAAAAGCTTATTTGATAATTTTGACTATACAGAAATGGACGAAAAAGTGAAATTTGTGAAGCCTGGAAGCGGCGGGTTGATTTTTCTTCCTTATTTAAATGGAGAGAGAACCCCGCATGTTAATCCGAATATAAGCGGTATGCTTATGGGTCTCAATATTCGGACCGATTCACCTGAAATAACCAGAGCAATTATGGAGGGTGTTTCATATTCGTTAATGCAGTGTATAGAAGTTTGTGGTGAGCTTGGACTTTCACCAAAGTATTTAGTTGCTTCCGGGGGAGGAGCCAGGAGTGCTCCTTGGTTGCAGATCCAGGCAGATGTTTATAACCTTCCCCTTCGTGTAGCAATGACAGAAGAACAGGCTGGACTTGGAGCAGCAATTGCTGCAGGTGTTGGAACTGGTATATACAAAGACATTGAAGAAGGCTGCAAAATTGTTGTCAGATATGCTGATAACGTTATTATACCTGATGATAAAAACCATAAGATTTATCAAGAATATTACCAGTTGTATAAGGATACTTATATGGCTTGCAGCAGTGTATTGGAGAGGGTTACAAAGTTAGGCAGAAGACATTAATATTTAATAGATGCAGAGGTGAGGTATTTGGAAAACATTAATGGCAATGTAAATGATTATCTTTTTGAGTGCAGCGGTATATCAAAAGCTTTTGGTGGAACTCAGGCTCTGAAGGATGTCCAATTGCACATTAAGAAAGGTGAGGTACATGCACTGCTTGGTGAAAACGGTGCAGGTAAATCAACTCTTATGAAGGTTATAATCGGACTTCATAAGTTGGATGAAGGAGAAATGAAGTTCGAGGGTAAGCCCTATGTAGTATCCGGCCCTGCTGATGCAATAAAGCAAGGTATATCTATGATTCATCAGGAGCTTAACCCTGAGCCACATCTTTCAATTGCAGAAAGTATTTTCTTAAAAAGGGAAGATGTTAAGAAAATACCTGTTCTTAATAAAAAGAAAACAAATCAAAGAGCAGCAGAAATACTTGAGAAATTTAATTTCAAAGCAAGCCCAAAAACCCTGATGGAAGAACTTACTCTCGCACAGGTGCAGATGATAGAAATAATTAAGGCTGTTTCAACAGATGCACGTTTGATAATAATGGACGAGCCTACATCATCACTTGACAGTAATGAAACAGAACATTTATTTCAAACAATAAGGGATTTGAAGGAAAAAGGTGTATCAATAATTTATATTTCTCACCGTATGGAAGAAATATTCGAGATATGTGATTCGGTATCGGTTTTCCGTGACGGAAAGTATATTTCCACAAGAGACCTGAAGGGCGTTACAAAACAAGAACTGATAGCAATGATGGTTGGTAGGAATGTTGAAAATATTTTCCCGAAGGTTGACTGCAAAATCGGTAAAACAGTGCTTAAGGTTGAAAACCTTTGCGGAAAAGGGTTTAAGGATATCAGCTTTGAAGTGCATGAGGGTGAGATCCTTGGACTTTCCGGCTTGGTTGGTTCGGGGAGAAGTGAAACTATGAGGGCTATATTCGGACTTGATCCTCTTACAAGCGGAAAGATTTATCTTGAAGGCAAGGAAGTAAAGATTAAAGATCCGAAGAATGCAATTAAAAAAGGTATATGTATGGTAAATGAAGACAGAAAGGGCTATGGTCTTTGTATAAACCGTTCCATAAGGGAAAATATATCGCTTCCTAACCTTCCTGCCCGTCAAAAAGGTTTACTTTTAAACCAGAAGAAGGAAAAGGCAGAAGTTAAGGAAATTGCCAAGACATTAACTGTAAAAACTGCAAGTACTGAACTGGAAGCATATTCGTTAAGCGGCGGTAATCAGCAAAAGGTTGTTATTTCCAAATGGATCATGGCAAATCCAAAAGTTCTTATTCTGGATGAGCCTACAAGAGGTGTTGACGTAGGTGCAAAATCTGAGATACACAGCTTGATGTGCCAGTTTGCTGCCAAAGGTATGGCAATTATAATGATTTCATCTGAGCTGCCCGAAGCAATGGGAATGAGTGACCGTCTTCTGATTTTCCATGAAGGAAAATTGAATGGAGAAATTCCCCGTGAAAGTATTGTAAGCGGCGAAGCTACTCAGGAATTTATTCTGGAAAAAGAATTTGGTGGACAATAAAGGAGGATTATCCAGATGGAGGATTTAAGACAGAGAAAAAAGATTCTTGGAATGAATCAATATGAATTTAACATTTTTATGAGGAAATATGGTATTGGATTTGTAATGATCGGCATGATTATACTTCTCGCTATTGTATCACCAACCTTCCGTACCACTGGAAATGTTATCAGTATTTTGCTGCAGGTTTCTATAAACGGTCTGATTGCATTAGGTATGGTATGGGCTATAACTACTGGAGGTATTGACCTTTCGGTAGGTTCAATTCTTGCTCTGGGTAGTGTAGTTATTGGGGCGATTTTGGATGTCTCCAACGGAAATATATTACTAGCATGTTTAACAGCAATTATTGCAAGTGTAGTTTTTGGTTTTGTAAACGGTTTCCTTATAGCAAGGTATGAAATGATACCTTTTGTTGTTACGCTAGCTACTCAGCTTGTTATCCGTGGTGTCGCATATATAATATCAGGCGGTTATTCGCAGTCACTAGCAAATGCAAACTTTAAGCAGATAGGTAATGGAAATCTGTTTGGCATTATTCCTTACCCGGTAGTAATACTGATTGTTGTTGCAGTAATAGCATATATACTGATGCATTGGACAAGATTTGGGCGTTATGTATATGCAGTTGGCGGTAATATTCATGCAGCAACAGCATCTGGTGTAAATATTTTCTGGACAAGGGTTAGTGCATATATTATCTCGGCTTTATTTACTGGTATAGCAAGTATTATCATGACAAGCCGTATAAGTGCAGCACAACCTAACATAGGTATCGGTTATGAAACGGATGCAATCGCAGCCTGCGTTATAGGCGGAACATCTTTTTCAGGTGGTGTTGCAACCATACCTGGTACTTTTATGGGTATTATCATAATCGGTTTAATTTACAATGGTATGAACCTTGTAGGTATAAATTCCTACTGGCAGACAATCACAAAAGGTTTACTGATCATAGGTGCAATAGCTCTTGATATGGCAATGAACAAGAGAAAGAAATAATTGTTTTAAATGTTGTACCATTTCACCGAACTTAGTCTGGGAAACAGATTAAGATATAAAAAATTACAGGGAGGAAAAGAGTAATGAGAAATTTTAAAAGGCTCGTAGCACTGGTAGTAGCAATTGCAAGTTTAACGTTTGTTTTTGCCGGATGCGGAAGTTCATCATCGTCAACAGCGGACTCAAGCAGTGCAGCAAGCACAAATGCAACAGCAAAAGGTAACTTCAAGATTGCATTTATAGCAAAGAATACTGTTGATGCCTTCCACGCAAAGATCAATGCAGCAGCAAAGACATCTTTGGATGGTCTAGTAAAAGACGGTACAATAGCTGAGTGGAAAATGTATGATGGCCAGACTGACCCTGTTACTCAGGTTAACTTAGCTAATGATGCTATAAACTGGGGCGCGAACTTAATAGTTATATTACCTGCTGAAGCAGCAGGCAGTGCACCTGTTCTTGAAAAAGCAAAAGAAAAGAATATTCCTGTTATAGTTGTTAACTCAAAGACAGATAACACTGACCAACTCGCAGCAGCCTACATTGGATCAAATGATGTACAGGCTGGTGAAATGATGGCTAAATTCATCCAGGAAAAGATTCCTAATGGTGGTGGATATGGTCACATCCAGGGTATAATCGGTAACTCAGCTCAGATTGAACGTGGTAAAGGTTTACACAATATACTTGATAATGATCCTAAGTGGAAGTTATTACCTGGCGCAGAGCAGACTGGTGAATGGCAGGCAGAAAAAGCTGTTAAGTTCGCTGAAGACTGGGTTGCTAAGAACGGTACAAAACTTAACGCTATAATCTGTGATAACGATGATATGTCATCAGCTGTTCAGACTGCTATGAACGCTAAGAACAGAAAAGACATAATTGCAATTGGTGTTGACGGAAACAAAGGACCTCTTACAATGGTTAAGAACGGTGAGCTGCAGGCAACAATCTATCAGGATGGTGCAGCACAGGTTTCAAAGGGTATAGAATTAGGAATAAAAATTCTTAAGGGTGAACAGGTAGAAAAAACAACAATGATCGACTTCGTTCTTGTAACTAAGGACAACGTTGACAAATACCTTCAATAATAATTAGTTGACTTTATTAAGAGTTAGCTATTATGTAAACAAATATTAATTTATTAGTAGGGGATTATGGGGAAACCTGCAATCCCCTATTATAAATTTAGGGCATTTACAAGTAGCTATAGTTGCAGCAAGCATTGCACTTTAATCATAATATCTGGGGGATAAAAATATGAAGGAAATTGTTATAGGCTGTGATAATGCAGCGGTAGAACTTAAAAATGAAGTAAAGAGAGTTCTTGATGAACTCAATATTAAATACGAAGATGTTGGTGTTAACAGCAGTGATGACAGTGAATTATATCCAAATGTTGCCCGTAAGGTGGCAGAAAAGATAATTGAAAGTAATTATGACAAAAACGGAATTCTTTTATGCGGTACCGGCATTGGAATGGCTATTGCTGCAAATAAATTCCCGGGCATTTATGCAGCAGTCTGTCATGATGTATACTCTGCAGAAAGAGCAAAGCTCAGCAACGACGCAAACATAATGACTATGGGTGCTCGAGTTATTGGACCAGAACTTGCAAAATCACTTGTAAAGACATGGCTTAATCTTGAGTTTGTTCCTGGAAGATCAAGCGACAAAATAGAAAAAATAAAGGAATTTGAAACCGTTAATTTTAAATGATATCCTTTCTGATTATTTCATGATGAAAATATTAATTTTTATATAAATTTATTAAATACGTACAAAGCTGCAGGAATTGTGTTCCCGCAGCTTTGTACGGGAAATTTAATTGGGAGAATTATCTTGGTACATATAATTTTGGCACTGTACAAACAATAAATCTAATATTGTTTTGGAGGAGGTTTAAAATGAAAAAAATCTTAAATGACCCAAATCAGGTTGTAGACGAGTTGATAGAAGGTTACTTGCAAGCATATCCGCGCTACTATGAAAGAGTACCTGGTGTAAAAGGCTTAACAGTTAAAAATAAAAAGGATAAGGTCGCTATTTTAACTGGAGGAGGAAGCGGGCATGAACCTCTTTTTATTGGACTTGTAGGCGAAGGTATTGCAGATGGCGTTGCTATAGGCAATGTATTTGCAGCTCCTACCCCCGACACTGTCTATGAGGTAACAAAAGCAATTGATGCAGGCAAGGGTGTATTATATATCTATGGAAACTATGCAGGTGATGTTCTTAATTTTGATATGGGAGCAGAACTGGCAGATATGGAAGACATCAAAACGAGAACTGTAAGGGTCTGGGATGATGTCGCATCAGCTCCTTTAGAAAGAATTGAGGATAGAAGAGGAATTGCGGGCGATGTTTTTGTTATAAAGATTGCAGGCGCTGCATCTGAAGCAGGATTAAACCTCGATGAAGTTACACGTGTAACCGAAAAGGCAAGAGATAATACAAGGTCAATTGGTGTTGCCTTATCACCTGGATCTATTCCTGCATCAGGAAAGCCGACCTTTATGCTTCCCGAAGATGAAATAGAATTTGGAATGGGCTTACATGGTGAGCCGGGTGTAAAACGTACAAAAATGGTTAAGGCGGATGAATTGACTGATACCATGCTGGAGAATATCTTTAAGGATTTTGAATATAAAAAGGGTGACGAGGTAGTAGTTCTCGTTAATGGGCTTGGTTCAACGACCATGATGGAAATGTTTATTGTAAGCCGCAGAGTTGCACAGGTTCTTGAACAGAAAGGTCTTTCGATTTATGATACGGATGTGAACAGTTATTGTACTTGCCAGGAAATGGCCGGAGTATCCATTACAATTATGAAATTGGATGATGAACTTAAGAAGTATTATAATTATCCTGCATTTTCACCTTACTATTTAAAGAAGAGACTGGAGGATTAGAATGAGTAAAATATTAAATCCATTACAAACACGTGACATGTTTATATATATATCTGACAAGATTGTTGAGAGTAAACCATACCTTACTGAGGTTGACAGTAAAATAGGCGATGGGGACCATGGTATAGGAATGTCAATAGGACTTGAAAAGGCAAAGGAAGCACTTGAAAAAATCAACCCATCAACAATTAATGAAATATTCAGCACAACCGGAATGTCCATGATAAAGTCAATGGGCGGTGCATCTGGTGTAATCTTCGGAACTATGTTTTTTGGTGGTGTAAAGGGAATGGAGCCCAAAAATGAACTAGACACCAATTTGCTTGCACAAATATTTGAAAAATCACTTGCTTCAATTAAAGAAAGAGGAAAAGCTCAGGTAGGAGATAAGACAATGATTGATGCATTTGAACCTGCCGTATTGTCTTTAAAGAAAAGTGCCAACGAATCGTCAGATATTGATAAAAGTATTGCTGATGCAGAAGAGGCTGCCCGTCTGGGTATGGAAAATACAAAAAACTATATTGCGAAGTTCGGACGTGCAAAATCTCTTGGAGAGCGCGCTATAGGATTTCAGGATGCAGGTGCAACATCTGTATGGATAATATTCAGATCCATGAAGGAATGGATAGCTCAGAATGGAAAGGTATAATAATTATGGATACAATATATTTGGGCACAAACTGGAAAATGCATAAAACTCTAAATGAGGGTATTAGATATACTAATGAACTTCTGGAAGCAACAAAAAGTGTAAATAAAAAAATACAATTTTTTATAATACCGCCGTATACATCTCTATGGCCCATAAAGGATGCTTTAAAGGGTTCGAGGATAATGCTGGGTGCACAAAATTCTCATTGGGAAAGACAGGGACCTTACACCGGAGAAATATCACCGGAAATGCTTGCTGAAATAGGTATTGATATTATTGAACTTGGACATTCCGAAAGACGCCAGTATTATAATGAAAACGATTATGATATTAATAAAAAGGCTCATTCGGCTATTAAGTATGGGATTAAGCCGTTAATATGTGTTGGAGAAAATCTTCAACAGAAGAATTTCGGAATAGCAGTTCAAACAATAGAAGCTCAGGTTAAGGTATGTATGTTCAATATGGAAAAAGAGGATGCAGCAAAAGCATTTATCGCTTATGAGCCTGTTTGGGCCATCGGTGAAAAAGGGATTCCGGCAGATCCCGAGCATGTAGCGTTAATTCACAAGACTATCAGAACTGTACTTGTAGAAAAATATAATGAAACAGGTAAAAACATTCCAATATTATATGGCGGTAGTGTAAATGAAAATAACAGTATGGGTTATTTGAAATTACCGGATGTTGATGGACTGTTTATTGGCAGAGCTGCATGGAATATGGAAAGCTTCAAAAAAATAATCTCAGACGTTGATGCATTGTTTAAATAATGTTAAAAACGAAAATTAGATTATTATACAATTAATGATATAATATTGATGATTATTAATTATGAAGAAATCGCATGGGATTTTACCGAGATAGCTGCTTGTCGCTAAATGACGGTACTTTCTAAACTCATATTAAGAAGATATAAAAACTATTAATTTGTTGTCTATTACCTGTAAATATGCTACAGGCCACTTATACAAGTGATTTTTACAAAAAGATAAAAATTTTTAATGCAATTTTTAAATAAAAAGGTTATAATGTTTGTGGTTAAAGGTATTAAATTTTATTTGAGTTTATAAGGGGAAATTAAAAATGAAAAGTATTGATCAATTAGCTGTTGATACCATAAGGGTATTGTCTGCCGAAACAGTTCAAAAGGCAAAATCGGGCCACCCGGGGCTGCCGATGGGTTCAGCTGCAATGGCATACACCCTTTGGTCGAAAAACATGAAACACAATCCTTTAAATCCGGATTGGGTTGACCGTGACCGTTTCATTCTTGGCGGAGGTCATGGATCAGCATTACTGTACACATTGCTTCATCTTTTTGGATATGGACTTACAATTGACGATTTAAAAAATTTCAGACAGTGGGGAAGTAAAACCCCTGGACATCCCGAGTACAGGCATACAAAGGGAGTTGAAATAACAACAGGACCGTTGGGACAGGGACTTGCAAACGGTGTTGGAATGGCAGTTGCAGAAGCATACCTTGCTGCAAAATTCAACAAGCCCGGATATGAAATAGTTAATCATTTTACATATGTTTTATCAGGAGACGGCTGCATGATGGAAGGTGTAGCTGCTGAAGCGGCTTCACTGGCTGGTACTTTGGGCCTTGGAAAACTGGTACTTCTTTATGATTCAAACAATATAACTATAGAAGGAAATACAGATATTGCTTTCAGAGAAAATGTAGGCAAAAGATTTGATGCTTATGGCTGGCAGGTTCTGAAGGTAGAAGACGGTAATGATACAGAAGCTTTGGAAAAAGCACTGAATGAAGCAAAAAGTGACGTTACCAAACCTGCAATAATAATTGTTAAAACTCAAATTGGATACGGCTGTCCTTCAAAACAGGGTAAAGCTTGCGCACACGGGGAGCCATTAGGTGAAGACGGTATAAAGGAAACCAAAGAATTCCTTGGATGGGAATGGGATTCCTTCGCAGTTCCTCCACAAGTTGGGGAATATATGAAAGAAGTCATAAATAAGCTTTCAAAGAATGAGAGTGAATGGAGCACTATTTGGGCTGGATATGAAAAAGAATATCCGGAACTCGCTGCCGAGTGGAAGAATTGGCATAGTGACAAGCTTACAACAGATTTACTGAACAATGAAGATTTCTGGAAATTCGACAGCAAGCCAACCGCAACAAGGGCTTCATCAGGTGATATCCTTAACAGGCTTGCAAAGCTTGTTCCAAATCTTATAGGTGGATCTGCTGACCTCGCACCATCCAATAAATCGGACATGAAAGGCCGCGGAGATTTTTCAGCTGAAGACAGAAGCGGTTCGAATCTGCACTTTGGCGTAAGAGAACATGCTATGGCAGCGATAGCAAACGGAATGGCTGTACATGGCGGATTACTCCCTTATGTTGCAACCTTCTTCGTATTCTCAGATTATATGAAACATGCTATGAGACTTTCAGCTCTTATGGGAATACCGGTAACTTATATATTGACACATGACAGTATAGGTGTTGGGGAGGATGGACCTACTCATGAGCCTATTGAACATCTTGCAGCATTAAGAAGCATACCCAACTTTAACGTTTTCCGCCCTGCTGATTCAAAAGAAGCAGCTGCAGGCTGGTATTGTGCAGTAACAAAAAGAACAGGACCAACTGCTCTTGTACTTACAAGACAGAACCTTCCGTTACTGCCTGAGACAGGAAAAGATGCATTAAAGGGAGCTTATGTACTTATTGATTCGGATAAGGACCCTGATATAATTCTTATGGCATCAGGTTCTGAAGTTCAGCTTATATATGAAGCTGCAAAACAGCTCAAGGAAAAGGGTATTGCAGCAAGAGTAATCAGCATGCCTTCATGGAAGCTGTTTGAAGAACAAAGTGAAGAGTACAAAAAGAGTATTTTACCTGACAATGTCAGAGCTCGTTTGGCAGTTGAAGCTGCAAGCTCTTTCGGCTGGCACAGATACATAGGGTTAGATGGAGATATAATCTCTATTGATACCTTCGGTGCATCCGCTCCTGCAGAGCTGTTGTTCAAGGAATTCGGATACACGGTTGAAAATGTAGTAGAAAAGGCATTGAAACTTGTAGAAAAGAAATAATCAAAAAAATCAAAAGGGCATTCCTTATTATTAATGGGGAATACCCTTTTTAATTTTCATAAAAATTTATCAGAAATTATTACAACTCAGAATCTATAAGTGTTGATTACAAAATGCAAAACGGCCGGATATCCATCACATATCCCGGCCGTTAGTCTGCTCGTGCGGAGCAGATTTGAGAGTTACTTTCCAACTGCTTCTCTCCTGACTTTAATTACCTTGGCTAGCCCTTTAAATTTCCTTTTGGACTCATCCCTTTCGTGGTAACTGTAATATTAGAATCTAATTTAAGATTCTAATATAATTATACCACATGTATTAAAAAATAAACATAATTTTTATTAAAAAAACAGGAGAAAATCACATTTAAAAATTACTCAAAATCAATTTTTACATGCTTGTATTGCAGGTATTGCTCCATAGCGTGTCTTGAAAGCTCAACGCCGTAACCGCTTTCTTTTCTTCCCCCATAAGGAGCATAAAGGGTATCTGGATTTATGGAGTTAACAGCAATACTTCCGGAGTCTATTTCAGAACACAGCTTGAATGCGGTATCCAAATTTTTAGTATATACGTAGGAAACCAGACCATAAACTGTACTATTTGCTTTTTCAATTGCTTCTTCGATAGTCTTGAATTTATCAATAGCAACAACAGGTCCGAATGTTTCTTCATGCATTATTTTCATATTAGAAGTAACATCTACAAGAACAGTGGGTTCAAAGAAATTACCCTGCTGAAGCTCTGGAGCATCGGGGCGCTTTCCGCCGCATTTTACTGTAGCTCCTTTAGATACGGCATCTTTGATTTGATCTTCTGCTGTTTCAATACCGCTCTTGTCAACCATTGGTCCAAGGTCGATATCCGGGTTAGCATAGCCGTCGCCTATTGTCATCTTTTTTGTATCCTCTACAAAACGTGCTACATACTTGTCATAGGTTGCTTCCTGTACATAAATTCTGTTAACTGCGTTACAGATCTGTCCCATGTTTCTGAATGAACGTTTTACTCCGTCTTTTATTGCTTTTTCAAAATTGGCATCATCGAATACAACAAATGGTGAATGGCCTCCAAGTTCGAGGTTAAGTTTCTTAAGACTTGCAGCAGTGGATTCGGCAATCTTTTTACCTGTTTCAGTGGAGCCTGTAAATGCAACTTTTTTAACTATAGGATTGGTAAACAGCTCATCACCAACTTCAGCATGGCTTCCAAAAACAACATTCAACGCACCTGTAGGGAATCCTGCACTAGAACATAATCTGATGAACTCTGTTAATGCAAGAGGAGTATATTTTGGTGGTTTAACAAGAACAGTACAACCAGCAGCCAATGCCGGGGCAATTTTCCATGCAATAAGGGATACTGGATAATTCCATGCGGCGATCGCTGCTACTACACCGATAGGATCACCAAATACGAAACTTTTTGAATTATTGGCACTTGGACAAGGTATTTCGCCGCCTAAATCCATAACAACTTTTGAATAATAATCCAATACATCTGCAGAACCTGCTATTTCTTTTCTGGCATCGCATAGAGGCTTTCCGTGCTCTTGGGTAAGAATGCCTGCAAGATACTCTGAATTTTCTTTTATTATATCTGAAGCTTTTCTAAGTAATTTTGATCTTTCCTGCAAAGTGGTCTTTGACCATTTTGCAAATGCGATATGTGCTGCTTCAATAGCTTCAGAAATTTGTTCCTTTGTAATACAAGGTACTGAACCGAGACGCTTGCCGTTTACGGGGTTTAAAACTTCAACCTTTTTTTCGCTGTCAACAAATTCACCGTTTATAAATAATTTTAAGTCCATTTTTGTACACATCCTTTTAGTATGATTTGGTTAAAATAGTTTAAAATACACGTCATAATGATATGACAAGTGAGTTGAAATAAAAAAGTATTCTGTAAATACCTCATCTCATAAGCTACTGTTTTCAAGGAAAGTGCACAGCTTTATTTAAGTGCTTTTTAGTATATGACAAGAAAGACACTTTAGATTCCTCCTTTCCAAATGGGAGGCAAACCCGTTTCCGGACTTACCCTGACGTCCTGTAATTCATGACATTAAGTTTTAGATTTATCAGGCTCGGAGCTTTATTTAGTTTTCTTTAATTATACTATTACTTGGTTTTTACGTCAACCAACATGTAATAATATTATATTGTAATATCTAATTGATATATCGGTTTATTGATTTTATATTACATAATGTGGTATTCTTTTAATAATACTAATCATTTCATAAAGTTGTTAATCCTGATTATAGGTGTGATACTATGTCTCATGAACGTGTTTTAATTGTTGATGATGAAATGGAACTTACTTGTATAGTAAGGGATTATTTAAAGAGAGAGGGGTTTGAAACTGAAACAGCATACGATGGTGCTTCAGCTGTCAAAGTTTTTGAAACCTTTAAACCTCAGCTCGTCATACTTGACGTTATGCTTCCTGATTATGATGGAATGGAAGTGTGCAGGCGAATCAGAGCTTCTTCAAACATACCTATAATAATGTTAAGTGCCAAAAATAGTGATATAGATAAAATCCTTGGCTTGGGGCTTGGGGCAGATGATTATATATCCAAGCCTTTCAGTCCCGGAGAATTGGTGGCGCGTGTAAAAGCACACTTAAGGCGTTACGTGAATCTTTTTTTTGATGAGCCGGCGAAGCAACTAAAGTTCGGAATGCTTGAGATCGATGATAAGGCATATACGGTTTTGGTTAATAATAAGAAAATTGATTTGGCGGCTAAAGAGTTTGAACTGCTTAGTTTTTTGGCACACCATCCTCTTCAGGTTTTTACGCGGGAGCAGTTGTTTAACCAGGTTTGGGGCTTTGACGAATATGGTGACATAAATACAGTCACCGTACATATAAGGAAAATAAGGGAAAAAATTGAGCAAACCCCATCCCAACCAATCTTTATCAAGACTGTTTGGGGAGTCGGGTATAAATTTGACGGTGACCTGCAATGAAAAATTATACAGGTAAAAGAGTTTCATTCCTCATTGCTGCCGTAGTAATTACACTTTTAATTTCAGCCGCTTTTTCAATTTATTCTATAAATAATTACAGAAAGAGCCTTGAAACGGTTCCTGTTTTCAATTCTGTAAGGGTCAAGGTTAATCCGGTATTAAATGTTATTAAGAGTAACTATGAAAAAATAGGCAATTATGAAGAGTTCCAAAATAATATACGTAAAGAACTTGAGAATATACAGGCATCACTGGTTGTTGTAAATGTTAACGGTGTAATTCTCTATGATAACAATGATAAGACTAAAATCAGCAAAAAGGTTAATATTGAAAAAACTGTCCATTATGATGCAAAATTTGAATCAGAAAAATCCAACAATGTGGTGTTTGCTTTCCCTGTAACGGTTAACGGTATACAGGTGGCAAATGCTGTTTTTTCAATTCCTGAAAAGGATATTTTCTCATTAAATAATGCCAATATAATTTTAGCATATGCACCTATTTACATTGGAACGACGATTGTGTTTATAGTCCTGCTTATTTTATACAGGTCAATTTCAAATAAGGTAATTAAACCTTTAAGTACTCTTAATAGTGCAATACCGGATATATTGAAGGGAAATTTGGAAACAAAACTTGAAAATTTCTCGGAAGGTGAAGTTGGAGAATTCACAAGGGCATTTGATTTGATGCGGTTGGAATTAAAGGAAGCAGAAGATAGAAAGGTAAAACTGGAGAGAGAAAGAAAAGAATTAGTGGCAAAGATTTCACATGATATTAAAACTCCTCTTTCATATATAAAGGCTTATGCTGAAGGAATAAGGGATGGTATAGCAAGTGACCCGGAAGATAGCAGAAGATATTTGAATGTAATAATTGAAAAAACAAATGGACTTACATCACTTGTAAATGATTTGCTTAATCATTCAATTCAGGATTTGGGCAATTTAAGAATTAACAAGGAGGAAAGATACTCGAGAAAGCTTATTCTGGATATAGTCGAACCGCTTAGACTTAAACTTGCAGGTTCCTCCAAAAAGCTTGAAATTGACGGAGATATTCCTGATGTGCTTATAATGGTTGATGCAGCCAGGTTTGAACAGGTTTTTGTAAATCTCGTTAACAATGCAGAGAAATATGCATCTGCTGATGAAAAAATTGTCATAAAGGCAGAACTAGAGGATGATTGCCTTTTAATATCAATAAGTGATAATGGAAGGGGTATTCCTCCGGAAGAGATTCCTTTCATTTTTGACTCCTTCTACAGGGGTGAACAGCTCAGAGAATCAGTAATAGAAGGGTCGGGTCTTGGCCTTTCCATTTGTAAATATATAGTTGAACAGCATGGTGGCAACATATTTGCACAAAGCATACCTGGAAAGGGAAGCATTTTCAGTTTCACTATTCCCAAGATTTAATAATTTCTTAATATCTTGATAAGGACTACTAAAGATTTACTCCATAAAATTGAATTATAACTGGCTGAATGGAGTGATTATATGGCAAAACCGATTATTAAAACAGTGGATGTATGTAAAACCTTTGTAAGCGATGGAGAACAATTTCATGCGATTCGTAATATCAGCATGGAGATATATGAAAATGATTTCACCGTAATTATGGGCAGCTCCGGCTCGGGCAAGTCTACGCTATTATACCTTTTAAGCGGTATGGACAGGATTACAGCTGGAGAAGTATATTTCCTTGGACAGCGTATTGATAAAATTAAAGAGAAAGAAATGGCTTTATTCAGAAGAAAAAATGTAGGGTTTGTTTTTCAGGCCATAAATCTTGTCCCAAATCTGACGTTGTTCGAAAACATTGCTCTGCCCGGTTATTTGGGGGAGAAGGACAAAGATATAGTTCATGAACATTCTTTTAAACTGCTGGAGTCAATGGGAATACGGGAGTTATCCGACAGGCTCCCATCTAAAGTGTCGGGCGGGCAGCAGCAAAGGGTTGCTATTGCAAGAGCACTTATCAATAGCCCACAGGTTCTTTTCGCAGATGAACCTACTGGCAGCCTGAATTCACAACAGGGCATAAACGTACTCGACCTTCTTACAGAAATTAATAACAACGGGCAGTCGGTTGTGATGGTTACGCATGATATTAAAGCTGCATGCAGGGCAGACAGAATCCTTTTTATAAAGGACGGCAGAATAGATGGGGATTTGAGGCTTGGCAAGTATTCTGCCGAATCAAAGGAACTCAGGGAAAAGCAGATATTTGCATATGTCAGTGAAAAGGGGTGGTAAGATGAGAGGAATTATTACCCTTTTAGTAGCCAATTTAAAAAAAAGGAAATCACAAAGTATTTTAACGGCAGTAATTATTGCGGCCGCAGCAGTTATTTTTACCGCGTCCATTAGCATATCCCGCAATGTCGAAAAACCCTTTGATGACATGTATAAAAGGCTCAATGCTTCTCAGGTTCAGTTGATAAACAAGTATGGAATTTACGATACAAGTGTAATAACCGATTGGTGGCAGAAGGTTCAGGGTATTACTGTTCAGACCTTTAAATGCCATTATTCAACTGACAGACTTTTTTTTAAGGGACAAGTTATAAATGACGGCGCAGTCTTCTACACTGAAAAACCTGATAAGGTTATTACTCAGGATAAGCTTGAAATAGCAGAGGGTATAAATAAAAACTGCCCTTCACCGGGAGAGGTGTGGGTATGTATAAGTTTTGCAGACAAGCATAAAGCCAAGCTTGGGGATAATCTTGAAATATCTACGAAGGACGGACTTAAAAGCTATAAAATATCTGCAATAGTAGCTGATCCCCAATTTGGGTCACCTTCAATGGGCGCCTTAAGAATATGGACTGCACCTGGTGAACTCAATAAAATGTTTGACTTAAGAAAAGCAGACGGGGATTTTATCGGTTTGCATTTCAGTGATTATTCAAAAAGGGAAAGTCTGTGGAAGCAGTTCGAGAATTTTCTTGGAAAGCCTTTTACCGCAAGTATTTTTGATTATGAAATTACTTCAGCCTCATATATAATGCAATATCAGATAGAGGGGTCCATTCTTATGGTATTTTCCTTTATCCTTTTACTCATAGCTTTATTTATCATTATATTTACAATATCTACATCCGTCGCTTCTGATGTAAAGACTATAGGAATATTGAAAGCACAGGGGCATACCTCACTATGGGTAACAACACTATATGCTTTGCAATATATTATTCTTGCAATCATAGCCGTACCCTTTGGAATATTGGCAGGTTCAGCGGTAGTTAACACAATCACGGCAACTCTTGTAAGATCAATGGGAATAACATCGATGGATGTATCTTTGCTTATGTCGGGTGTGGTTGCTTTTGCTACAATAGTATCAATTGTAGGAGTAGTTTCATTCCTGACCGCACGCAAAGCGGGCAGACTAAGTCCGGTAAATGCAATGAGAGAATATATTCAAGGTGTAGCTAAACTTAAAAATACAAGCTTTTATAGAATGAAAAAGTTTCCTGTGTCTGTAATATTGGCAGTTAGACAGATATTTACTCAGAAAGGGCAATCACTTATTTTGTTTGTTTCATCGCTGGCTTTATCAGCTGTTCTTGTATTTTCCATTAATATGGTCTATTCTTTTTCACACCTTGAAGAAAAATCCAGTTTATGGGGTTTTGATATGAGAAACGACACAATTGGTTTTAAGGAAAGCGCAGACAGTAGTCTTAGAGATAATCTTTATAGCGAATTGAAAAAGGACAGCAGGCTGAAGGCTGTAGTGCCGGTGGAAAATATAGGTGTTTCTGTAAGAATAGAGCCTCAGAATGGCAAAGATTTTAAGGACGTTTCCCTTACAGTTTACGAAGGGGATGTCGATAGCCTTGGGACACTTAATTTAAAAGGCAGAAGTCCTGCAAAAAATGATGAGATATCAATATCTGTCAATGTGGAAAGGTTTTTTGGAAAATCTGTAGGGGACTATTTACTTGTAAGTATTGGAGGAAAAAAATCTGATTTTCTGATTACAGGTGTTTATCAGTCTATGCTTAGAGCGGGTTGGGGTATAAGAGCTCAAAATTCACTGGTTAAAATGGCTATTCCCAGCTATAGCCTTCAGGACTATGCAATTATCTATAGGGATTTGGACTCCCGTCAGCAGTTTATAGACGAGTATACAGCTAAGTATAAAGGAATGCTTGATATTCAACCTTTTAAGGATACAATAGATGGTTTTATGTCTGGTGTAAAAACGGGTATTAACTCATTTGTTGTGTTTCTCGGATTTATCTTTACACTTGTCGTAATGATTGTTATTTTCAATTCTACTCTCGTAAATATTTATAAGGAGAAAAAGATTTTTGGTGTTATCAAAGCTGTTGGACTAACACCTTTACAGGCGAGAATGTCAATTGTTTGGAGGATAGTAATTTTAACGCTAGCCGGTGTTCTGGTTGGGGTTCCATTATCTTATGCTTTTGGTGGCAAATTGGTTAGCATGATGATTTCAGGTATGGGAATTGTTGATTTCCCAATGGTAAACAACTTGCAGGGGATGTTAATTGTTATACCGATATGCCTCTTGGTAGGTTTTGTAAGCTCATGGATTCCATCAGGTAAGATCAAGAATATCAGCCCAAGAGACCTGATTTTAGAATAACCTGACAATTTAAAGCAGCTGTCTGAATAATTGACAGCTGCTTTTATTTAAATCAAGGATTATTTTAATGAAGCAGTCACTATTAACTCCTGCCCGGGATAAATAAGATAAGGTGGAGAAAGGTAATTGAACTTAATAAGGTTAATAACAAATGTATCATATTTTTTTGCAATTGAGTATAGGGTATCTCCACGAACAACAGTATATATTATCGCCTCGGGCGGAGACATCGGTATTATGATTTTTTGTCCCACAAATATAAGGTCAGGATTTGGAATGTGATTAAATTTAAGTATATTCGCTATAGTTGTATTATAATTGTGTGCAATAGTGTAAAGCTTATCTTCCGGTGCAACAGTGTAGGTTAATGTACCAAAATATGCAGTTGGCATTTTTACACCGCCTTTTATATTTGATACACCATACTATGATAATTTACATAAAAAGATTACTGCTTTTCCTGATACTGCTTGAGTATTTTTTGAATATCATCTTCCTCTTCCGGTTTCAACTTTAATAATTTACTTAGCTTCATTATAATTTTATTTTCCTTTTTTACATCAACCAAATCACTTCTATCAATATTTAATTTGTCCAAAATTGCCTGCATGGTCATAGGGCTTATACCAAAGTACTGGGCAATGTCACGCAAAGCAAAATCTTCATTGGAAATTGGATTAAAATTGAAGTTTTGAGGATCAATCTTAAGATCACCTAAAACGGCCTGGAGAATTTTTGGACCGATACCCATGAAACCAGCTAACCTTTTCATATCAAGATTAAACTGCTGTTTTATTTTTATATCTTCTACGCCGGATTTGGCTGAATTCATTACATCTAAAAAGCTAGAAGACGTTGTATCTGACGAAGCTAATCTAGTATTTAATGTATTATCATTTGTTTTAGACTCAATATTATGAAATGGCAATAAAGAAATCATTTTATCCTCCGTTTATATAAACAATTGTTTACATTCGTTTATAATATCGGAATATTATGAAATATATTTTATAATTCAATAGCAAAAATAATATAAAAATTCCCGGTGGTTAAAACTTTCAGGGAATTTTTTATTTCCATATTTTATAAAATGTCATTAGACAAATGTAAAAACTATATTGACATATGTATCAGACAAATGTAAAATAAACCTGATTGACAATTGTCTGATGAAAGAAGGATGTTTATGAGTAAAAAGTATTGCAGGCTGCCTGATGCGGAACTTGAAGTAATGAAAGCAATTTGGGAACTGCAGGCTCCGGTTTCGACAGTTGATATAATGGAGAAGTTGGAAAATAAGAATTGGCACATATCAACGGTAATTAAACTAATAACAAGACTGATTGAACGCCACTTTGTCAGGTGCGAGAAGAACGGCCGGTTCAATTTATATTCACCGTTGATAAATGAAGAGGAATACATTGAAAATGAAACAAAATCTTTTTTGGAAAGACTTCATAATAATTCTGTAAAAAGTCTTATTGCAGCTCTATACAATTCCAAATCAATGACAAAGGATGATCTGGATGAATTAGCAGAAATAATTAAAAGGGGTGGGAAGAGTGATTAAAAGTTTAATTGAAGTAAGTCTTACAACTTCAGTTATAATTGCAGTATTGCTTGTTTCAATACCCCTCGTTTCCAAACGTTATTCCCCAAAGTGCAGGTATTGGATATGGTTTTTTATTGCTGTAAGACTTATCATACCTGTAAACTTTTCCATCGCGAAAGCGCCCGTAACAATACCGGCACTGATTCAGCCAATAAATAACACTCCTATAAAAATTACTTCCAATCAGGGTATTGTAATTACTTCAACGGGTGGAATCACAACAAAGGTAGAACACTCCGGGCTGATATCGAATAATTTACTTGTACTCGTTTGGCTAATAGGTATTGTATTATTTCTATTTTGGCATATATCATCTCACCTTATTTTTTGTAAAGGATTGAAAAGGTTTGGAAAAAGTGCGGATGAGCAAATATTAAAAATACTTAATGAGATAAAAAATAAGTTCAATATTAAAAGAAACATAAGGATACTTATTTGTAAAAGGCTATCAAGTCCCATGATGCTAGGATTTTTTAAACCGTGCTTAATCATTCCCGATAAAGAATTTGATTGCCAGGAGCTTGATGTTATAATTTCGCATGAATTAGTACATTTTAAAAGACATGACTTGTGGTATAAGCTTGTAATCCTTCTGGCAAGATCGGTTCACTGGTTTAATCCTTTGGTACATATTATGTCTGCTGCAGCAAACAGGGACATAGAAATCTCGTGCGATGAGGAAGTTATAAAGGATTCATGTGCCGACTTCAGAAAAAGGTATGCCGAAACAGTTCTGAAGGTTATTCGAACCTCGTTTAAACCTAAAACAACATTATCTACATATTTTTATGGAGGAAAAAATAGTATGAAAGAAAGGTTTTCATCAATGTTTGATTTAAAAGCTAAGAAAAAAGGATTGGCGTTAATTATATTTGTACTGATTGCTACTTTAATAGCAGGTATGCTGATTTCCTGTGAGAACTCGACTGAACAGAAGGAAGCTCCAACTACAGTCAAAACAAGGAGTATAAAGGACTTGCCCTCTTCGACTACAAACAGTAAAACTGCAAGTTCGCCGGTTATTCAGGAAAGTAGTCAGAAAAAAACAGACAGCGGATCATATATGGGTTTTGGCGATTCCAACTCTATTGCGATAAGGATGAGCGGTGTTCAGGATGAAAAAAATAATAGAGTATTTGAGATTTCGGAGGATGTTAAAAAGCAGATAGAAAAACTTGGACTGAAAAAGGATGATCAGGTAAAGTTCACTTATTATGAGCAGGAGGCAGGGCAGCCGGTTATCAGCAGTATTGAAAAACTATCAAATACAACCGGCCAAGTGAAAGGAAAAAGATACGACGGAGAAATGAGGCTTGCTTCAACTTCAGACTGGTTTGGTTTTGAGGATCTAACTCCTGCAGAAAAAATAATGTATAGTATAACACTTCCTGAGGCGTGGACAAACGATAATACAGTTTTTTCATTAAATGGAGTAAAGGTGGCTGAAGTTGCACCTGTAGTAAAACTAAAAAATGGCCAGAAACTTCCCGAAAAGTTTATATCATCCACGGATATTTATGGCGAGACCATAAAGACATCTGAAATAAAAGTTGGAGATATGAATGGTAAACTAAGAGTTTACAAACAAATTCCTGATGATAATCCAAAGCCCTGGTATGCATATACCTATTTTCTTCAGCGGGGAGATAAGGTATTTGTAATGACTTTTTACACTTTTAACAATAGCTCTACGGATGCTGCACTTTATGAAAAGATATTATCCACCTTGTATTTTAAATAGATTCATGTTTTGTATCGGCTAATTCTGCTCATACTAAGTTTATTATACTTAGTAAAGCGGTGATATATTGAAGATAAATGCAAAAAGGATTTACTTTTACTTGGGAGTTCTTGTAATTGTAATTTTGCTTGCTTTTGCAGATAAGCAAAAGTCCCTGCTACAGCAGAAAGTTGAAGAGATGGGCAGCATAAACAACATTTACATGTACCTTTATGGATTACTTAGACTTGTTGTTTTTGGGCTGCTGGGTGCGCTCCTTGCTGTGGAATATTATTTTATACAGAGAAAAAAGACCGGCAAATGGACATTTAACAAAGCCAGGTTTTTTATTTTAGTACTGCCATGCTTTCTTATAGGAATAACATCAACTGTATTCCCATTGGCGCAGGTTTTTATTTTAAACCTTGTAAACAATTTCTTTTCACGTTTCTCAGACTATTCAACGTTGTTGATAATGGTTCAGGTTGTATTTGGATATTCACTTGTAACCAGTTTCAGAAAAAGAGAGTCTATTGAAAATGTAAATGATATTGGGCAAATAAACTATATAGAACAAACTGAATTTAAAGAAGAACCCATTGAACCCAAAAACCCGGCTGAATAGCCGGGTTTCTCTATACCAATCTCACATTATATTCTCTCATCCAAATGTCAACCTGTATAAGATATGCGAAAAGCTGCGGAAGGGCCATAAGCTGACCGAACCAAGGCCTGCCATAGTCCGCCTTTTCATTTTCAATAATCCATCTTACCTGACCCTCATCTATGATACCTGTCAATGGCGAGCTGCCCTCATCTAGGATATCTAAAAGCCAGGACCGCATTTTAGCTTCGTATGCCGGGTTATGTGTTTTAGGATATGGGCTCTTTTTACGTTCTAATACGTCATCCGGAAGTAATCCTTTTAATGCCTGCCTAAGAATGCCTTTTTCTCGGCCATTATACATTTTTAAACTCCAAGGTATGTTCCAAACATACTGAACGAGTCTGTGGTCACAGTAAGGAACCCTTACTTCAAGGCCATGGGCCATGCTCATGCGGTCTTTGCGGTCAAGAAGTGTTGACATAAACCATGTGAGGTTGAGATAAAAGATTTCTCTTCTTCTTGCCTCTACAGGATCTTCACCCTGAAGTCTTGGAACTTCTTCCAAGGTTTCAATATACCTTCTGGTAACGTACTCTTTTGGCTTTATAAGGTTTTTGATTTCTGGTGAAAGAATCCTGGTTCTTTCGTCAAGGAACCTGGTCCATGGAAAGGTACCTGCATTTAACAGGTCTTCGCGGTGAAACCACGGGTATCCGCCGAATACTTCATCTGCACATTCCCCTGAAAGAGCTACTGTTGCATTCTTCTTAATTTCCTTGCAGAATAGCCATAAGGATGAATCAACATCAGTCATGCCTGGAAGATCACGGGCTCTCACTGCGTCTATAAGCGCATAGGACAGATGGTGGGTATCAACCTCTATAAAGTGGTGCAGCGTACCACATTCTGCAACCATTCTTCTTACCCATGGTGCATCAGAATTTGGCTGGAAGGCACTTGGCTTAAAGTATTTATCATTGTCCTTGTAATCTATTGAGTAGGTGTGAAGTGGCATATTGCCATGTTTTTTGAAGTATGCTGCTGCAACTGCCGTGATTGCGCTTGAATCAAGACCTCCTGATAGGAAGGTACATACCGGAACATCGGAGACAAGCTGCCTTTCTATGGCATCTACTACAAGGGTACGTATTGTCTCAATTGTTGTTTCCTCGTCATCGGTATGGGGATAGCTCTCAAGAGACCAGTACTTTCTGCGCTGAAGCCCCATACTATTGTAAATAATGCATTCTGAGGGCTTGGCTTCAAAAACATTCCTGAAGATACCGTGACCGGGTGTTCTTGATGGTCCGAGAGAAAATAACTCTGCAAGGCCCTCTAAAGTTACTTCTGGGTTTACAGCAGGGTGTGCAAGCAAAGCTTTCAATTCAGAGGCAAATATAAGTGACTCTCCAATTTTGGTATAGAACAAGGGTTTTACTCCAAATCTGTCACGAGCAAGAAAAAGCTGTTGTTTATATTCGTCCCATATACCAAATGCAAAAATTCCGTTAAGATGTTCAACGCATAAAGGACCCCACTCAATATAGGATGTAAGAAGAACCTCTGTATCAGAATTGCTTGAAATTCTATGGCCAAGCCCGGTAAGCTCATTCCTGAGTTCTGATGTATTATAAAGTTCTCCGTTATATACAATTATGTATGATTTATCTCCTCTGAATCTTATCATTGGCTGACCGCCGCCTTCAGGGTCGACAACAATAAGACGCCTGTGTGCCAAAGCAGCATGCTGTGAAAACCACATGCCTGAAGAATCCGGGCCTCTGTAAGACAATTTCTTTGACATTCTTTCCATAACATCCTGCTGCATTGATAAATCGGCCTTCAGATTTATCCATCCTGCTATACCGCACATTTCTTTCAACTCCTTTAACTCCTTTATTTACTTAGCACAAGACCATATTGAATAAAACAGAAGAAAACAGAAATTATATTTCAAGCATGACATTAACTGCAGTTCGCCATTGAATTCTGCAGCTATAATTATTTTGGTCTGTTCATGTATTTAAGGAGTGTTTGTGTGTTCATAATAATATATGATTCAGCTATCATTTAGTTACATACGTATGTTTATAAAATTTAATGTTAAAACATAATCCTTTTGGGTATATTTATTTATAAATGAAATAATCATTACTTAATAATTAGTTGAATAAAGGGAGGAAGTTATATGTTAAGTGAAAAACTTGAGAAAATGTTAAATGATCAAGTGGGGAAGGAGTTTTACTCAGCGTATTTATATTTATCAATAGAAGCATATTTTACATCAATGAATCTTAATGGGTTTGCAAACTGGTTTCATGTTCAGACTCAGGAAGAAAGAGACCATGCAATGCTTATATATAATTATTTAAATAAGGTTGGAGGTAAGGTGACCCTGAGGGCTATTGAAGCTCCAAAGGCTGATTTTGGCTCTATTGAGGAAGCATTGAAGCTGACATATGAGCATGAACAATATGTTACAAAATCCATTTATGATATTGTTGATGCTGCTTTAGAAGAAAGAGACCATAAAACAAATAGTTTCCTCCAGTGGTTTGTAAACGAACAGACAGAGGAAGAGGCTAATGCAGATAGTAATTTAAGAAAATTTCAACTTGTAGGTAATGACGGAAGGGGAATTCTTATGCTGGATAATGAAATGGCAGCCAGAGTATATAATCCTGTTACCAGTATAACACCTGGCCCGTCACAAATATAAAAAGGAGGATATTAAAAGTGGGCAAGCATAATATTATGGCGGTAGTACTTAATCAACGTTCAAAGGAAGCTCCAAATGTACAGGAGATTTTCACCAAGTATGGCTGTGCAATTAAGATGAGACTTGGTCTGCATGATACCGAAGGTGTGTGCAGTGATGAGGGGCTGATACTTCTCCATATGGGTGGGGAAGACGATGTAATCAACGCACTTGAATGTGAGCTTAATGGTGTTAGAGGTGTAAAAGCAAAAACCTTAAGTATTAATTCAGAACTTTAATACAATCAAAATTTCTCTTTTCATAAAAGAACGGTATATGAACCATGTCCCAAATGTGGGATTGCTTTGATTCATATTTACCGTTCTTTTCTATTTTAACCACATTTGATAATGTATCATGTAAATATATATTAAATAGACAGACATATTACACAATTATGGTAAAAGATATTGTTTTATTAGGTAAAGTTTAAGATATATTTTATAAACTAAGCAAAAATATAATAGAAATTGGTAAAGAAGTACTATAATTATTTACATTTATCTTCACAAAACAAAATAAATCAATAAAATCAAAAATAAATATTGCAAAAATAACGTCGCAGTGTTAACATAATTTCTAAGAGATGTGTTGGGAGTGGCACATCGTAAAATGATATTTAATTTCTAAGGAGGGCCAAAATGAAAAAGTTTCTTGCTTTAGCTGTTGCACTCACTATTGTTCTTGGTTTAACTGCTTGTGGTTCTTCATCCAGCACTAGCTCCGATTCTTCATCTGCTACCACTGTTACTGCAGACACAGGAAGTTCTACAGATGGTGTTCCAAGTGGACTATCAGGTAAAAAAGTTGCTGTAATTCGTAACTTAACTTCCGACGACCATACAAAACAGTTTTTGGATGGTGCAAGAAGTGAAGGTGAATCTTTTGGTTTTAAAGTAGATACATTCATATCCGATGGAGATGATGCAAAGTTCCAGGAACTTGTTGCTCAGGCTATCCAAAAGGGTTATGACGGTTTGGTCATATCACACGGTAAGAAGGATTATTCCTATGATATGCTAAAGCCAGCTATTGATAAAGGAATGAAAGTTGTTACTTTTGATACAGTTGCACAAAAAGATGGCAAGAACCTCGAAGGCGTTACTTTTACATCACAGGATGATGAAAAACTCGCAGAACTTTCTCTTACTGAAATTGCAGCTCTTACAAAACCTGCAAAAGTTATAAAGGTATGGTTCGGCGGTTTGCCACCGCTTGACAGACGTGATTCAATATACAAACAGTTTGAAAAAGATGGCAAGATAAAGACTCTTGAAGTTATCGGACCATCAAACATGCAGGATGTACAGGGTGACATTTCTGCTAAAGTAAGTGCTATATTGGCTAAATATCCAAAGGGAACCGTAGATGCTATCTGGGGTTCATGGGATGAAATGGCTAAAGGTGCATTTAAAGCTGTTAAAGATGCAAATCGTACAGATATAAAACTTATCTCAATTGATATATCCAATCAGGATATGAACCTTATGAGAGAAGAAGGCAGTGTATGGATGTCCACAGCTGCTGTTGATCCTAAGCTGATCGGTTTGGTAAATATGAGACTTTTAGCTAAGAAACTTGCTGGAGAACAGACTCCTGAAAATTATAGTCTTGAAGCTAAACTTGTTAAGAAAGATCAATTAAAAGCTGATACTAACATGCTCACACTTAAGGATGTTGTTGATGGATGGGGTAAATCCGATGCTTTCAATGAAAAATGGATGGATACTCTCCGCGCTAAATTTGGAAAGAAATAATTTTTCTCCCTTGGTTTATAAATAATACAGAAAAAAGAGGGGCATGACACTCCAATCCTCTCTTTTCTTCTGTAAAATTAATCAGTAAGTCAACAAATTGTAATTGGGCCATATGGCATAATTCTCTTGTCAGAGGGAAGGTGGATTAATGGAACAGCAAAAAATGAAAATCCAAATGAAAGATATTTCTATTGAATTTCCTGGAGTTAAGGCCCTTTCAAATGTCGACTTTGAGGTGGAATCCGGTAAGATACAAGCTCTCATAGGTGCAAATGGTGCCGGCAAGTCTACTTTAATGAAGGTTTTAACGGGTTCATACAATCACTATACAGGAAAAATAATCTACGATGATAGAGAAGTAAATATAAAAGTTCCTCGTGATGCTAAGGATTTGGGTATAGAAATAGTTTATCAGGAAGTTGACATGGCTTTGGTTCCTTATCTTAGTGTAGCAGAAAATATAATGCTTAATGTACTTGTAAACAGTATGAAGCATAAGCAGTTTGTTAATTGGTCAAGGATACATTCCCATGCAAGAAAGGTTTTAGAAAGACTTAATATAAAAATAGATACTCACATGTTGGTTCAGGATTTATCACTTGCTCAGAAGCAGATGGTGTTGATTGCACGTGCTATTTCGGAAGAATGTAAATTCCTGATACTTGATGAACCTACAGCTCCATTAAGCAATACTGAAACAGAAGAATTGTTTAGAGTTGTTAAAGACCTGGCTAAAAACCATAATGTTGGAGTTATATTTATTTCACACAGGCTTCCAGAGTTGTTCGAAATTTGTGAAGAAATAACCATTATGAAAGATGGTAAATTAGTTACCCATAAAAAGATTAGCGAAGTTACAATCAAGCAGGTTGTAGAACTCATGCTGGGAAGAAAACTCGAAGAAAACTTTGTTAAATATAAGGTTGACATTGGAGATAAGCTTTTAGATATTAATGGTTTGTGTGAAAAAGAAGGTAAAATAGTTGACATAAATATGCATGTTCGTAAGGGTGAAATTGTCGGTATAGCAGGTCTGGTAGGAGCGGGTAAGACTGAACTCTGCAAGACGATTTTTGGTGCATATCGTTCATGTTCAGGAGACATTTTGTTAAATGGTATAAGGGTCAATGCAAAAACACCGGCATCAGCTGTAAAACGGGGATTTGCACTTGTACCTGAGGAAAGAAGAAAAGAAGGTGTTCTTGTAGAAGAGCCTGTTTATAGTAATTTGACTGCAGCAAATCTTTCGAAGTTCAGTGGAGTACTTAGCTTTGTTAAACGTAAAAGTGAGAATGAAGCTGCTAAAAAGCTTGTTGCAGACCTTGGCGTAAAAACTCCTAGCATAAGGCAAAAAGTAGCATTCCTTTCGGGTGGTAACCAGCAAAAGGTTGCTGTTGGTAAATGGCTTATTGCCGATGCTGATATTTATATTTTTGACGAACCTACAAAGGGTGTTGATGTAGGTGCAAAGCATGATATTTTTGAACTTATAGGACAATTGGTCAAGATGGGTAAGGGCGTTATTTATGCATCCTGTGAATTTTCTGAGATTCTTGGAATTACAGATAGAACTTATATCATGTATGATGGGAAAATTGCAGCCGAAATAAATACATCTGAAGCCAATGAAGAGAATATCCTCTATTATTCGACAGGAGGTAAATAATAATGGCAGAAAAAAATGCAGAAGCTTTTTTGAAGCAAAGATCAGCAGGTGAGGGCGGTTTCCTTAACTTTATAAGTAAATGGGGTACATTGATTGTTACTGCGTTATTAATAATATTTTTCGCTATAGCAGTGCCCTCATTTTTAACCGGCTCTAACATTGTTACAATATTCAGAAGTATTTCAATCGTTACCATTATTGCAATAGGTGTGACGGTTTCGCTGACGGTAAACGGTTTTGACCTTTCTGTCGGCTCGGTTGCCACATTTGCAGATGCGCTGGTTGTATCCATGTTTGTATGGTATAACATGCCGACATGGTTGGGTATGATATTAGCACTTCTTATATCAATGGTTGTAGGACTTGTTAACGCATTTTTTATAGTTAAATTAAAGATTCCGGATATGCTTGTAACACTTTCAACGATGTTTATATTCGCTGGAGTTGCAATGACCTATACCGGAGGAGGCTCCATAAGTGTAGGTATGCCGAGACTTGACGGAACACCTACGGTTGGTAAAATAGCTGAATTTTTTAAGGATCTTGGAAAGGCTCCATGGATCATAATTATAATGGTTGTTGTTGTGCTTTTAGTACACATATTCCTTAATTATACAAAACATGGACGTTACCTGTATGTTGTTGGCGGAAACATGGAAGCTGCCCGCCTGTCAGGTATACCTGTAAATAAATACAGAACGCTTGCATATTTGCTTTCATCACTGCTTTCCGCAGTAGGTGGTATTTTGATTGCTGCAAGAATTGGCTCGGCTCAGATTGCAGCCGGTGACGGATACTTGATGCCCGCAGTTGCAGCGGCTTATATAGGATTTTCTGTCGCAGGAGTTGGTAAACCTAATGCTATAGGAACATTTATTGGTGCGGTGTTAGTTGGTATTCTGGAAAACGGTCTTGTTATGATGTCGGTTCCTTATTATTCACTTAACATCATTAAAGGTATGGTACTTGTATTAGCACTTGCATTAACTTATTTCCGTAAGAAATAAGGATCGTTTTGGAAATGGAGGCGAATTATTGTGTCAAAGTTTGATAAATATTTTCTTATGAAACCAGAAGAAGTTATTGAATATGCAAAAGAAAAGCTTAATGTTTTCAAACCTGAAGATGAGCTTGAGTGCAAGGAAATAGGCGATGGAAACTTAAATTATGTATTCCGTGTATGGTCCAAAAATTCACCAAGAAGTGTAATTATCAAGCAGGCAGGGGATACCGCGCGAATATCAGATGATTTCAAGCTATCAACAGACCGTAACAGGATTGAAGCTGAGATCCTTCAGCTTGAAGGTGAACTTGCTCCCGGACTGGTACCTGAAGTATACAAATACGATGATATAATGAACTGCTGCTCAATGGAGGACCTTTCAGACCATGTGATTATGCGAAAAGCCTTAATAGAGCATAAAAAGTTTCCGTATTTTGCAAACCATATAACAACATTTATGGTGAACACTCTTCTTTTAACAACTGATGTAGTAGTTGAACATAAAAAGAAGAAGGAAATGGTTAAAAATTATATAAATCCTGAATTGTGTGAAATAACTGAAGACCTGGTATATACAGAACCATACAATGATTACAAGGGACGTAATGATGTTTTTGCGCCTAATCTCGAATGGGTTAAGAAAGAACTTTATGAAGACAAGGAATTGAAACTGGAAGTCACTAAACTTAAATTTGAATTTATGAATAATGCACAGGCATTGCTGCATGGAGACCTTCATACAGGATCTGTATTTATAACTCCAGAATCTACAAGAGTTATAGACCCTGAGTTCGCATTTTATGGTCCTATGGGCTATGATATAGGAAATGTAATAGCTAATATGATTTTTGCATGGGCAAACGCAGATGCAACTATTTCTGATGAGACAGAAAAAGAAGAGTATACAAAATGGCTTGAAACAACAATAGGCGAAATTATAGATTTGTTTAAGGTTAAATTCCTTAAGGCATGGACAGAGAAAGCTACAGATGTTTTAGCAAAGGATGAAGCTTTTGCCAATTGGTATCTTGGAACTGTAATATCAGATACAGCTGCAGTTGCAGGACTTGAGCTTAGCAGACGTATTGTAGGCATGGCACGTGTAAAAGATATAACATCAATATCAGATGAAAAAGCCAGAATACGTGCCGAAAGAATTTGTATAACAGCCGCAAAAAGATTTATCAAGGAACGCAGTAAATTTATTTCAGGCGCTGATTTTATTAAAAACATGAAAGATGCTCAGAAAAGCTTTTAAAGTATAGTCTGGAGGGGATATAGATGGCATCTGAGAATAAAAACGTTTTAGAAATGGAAACAGTCTATTTAGATGACGCAAAAAGTGAGCTTGTTATAATTGATCAAACAGTTCTCCCAAATGAAACGAACTATCTGCACTTGAAGACACAGCTTGAAATTTGGGATGCTATTTATGAATTAAAAGTACGTGGAGCACCAGCTATAGGTATCGCTGCGGGTTATGGAGCATACCTTGGAATAAAGGATTCAGCAGCTAAAAACTATGATGAGTTCTACGCGGATTTTATGAAGGTAAAAGAATACTTGGCATCCTCACGTCCTACAGCTGTTAACTTATTCTGGGCTCTTGACAGAATGGAAAAGTGTGTTAAAGACAACAAGGATAAAAGTGTTGCTGAAATAAAAAAAGCTCTTCATGATAAATCTGAGGAAATTAAAGCAGAAGATATCTGGGTTTGCAAAACAATAGGAGAATATGGATTATCCCTTGTTGAGCCCAATATTGGAATACTGACACACTGTAATGCAGGGCAGCTCGCAACTGCAAAGTATGGAACCGCACTGGCACCAATATATCTTGGCCAGGAGAAAGGATATAACTTCAAGGTTTTCGCAGATGAAACACGTCCGCTTCTCCAAGGTGCAAGATTAACAGCATATGAGTTGCATGAATCAGGTGTTGATGTAACGCTTATTTGTGACAATATGGCATCGTCGGTAATGAAAAACGGTTGGGTTCAGGCTGTTTTTGTTGGCTGTGACCGTGTCGCTGCAAATGGTGATACTGCAAATAAAATAGGTACGTCTGGGGTGGCAATACTTGCGCATAATTATGGAATACCTTTCTATGTATGTGCACCAACCTCAACTATAGATTTGAATTGCAAAACTGGAGCGGACATTGAAATAGAACAGCGTAATGCTGATGAGGTTACTGAAAAATGGTATGCAAAGAGGATGGGACCTAAGGATGTTAAGGTATATAACCCATGCTTCGATGTATCAGACAATAAATTCATAACCGCAATCATTACTGAATATGGAATAGCTAAGCCGCCTTTTAATGAGTCGCTTAAAGAAATTTTTGAAAGAAAGAATAAGGAAAATAAGGGCTGATGCATCTGCATCAGCCTTTTAACTCAGGATGCAACAAAAAAAGGGCTTTCACAAGCCCTCTTTTTTAAACTATCAGCTGCATTCTATAAGCTCTACCTGGTTCTTTTCCAGTATGGAATGCCATTCGTCACTTAAAGTACTATCTACTATTATAGTATCAATTGCATTAAGTGAGCAGATATTTGTAAAGGATGTTTTGTTGAATTTAGTAAAATCAGCAACAAGAAATACTTTATTGGAGCGTTTCATTGCCACCTGACGAAGCTCAGCCTGAAGCTCATTTGAATCGGTTACACCATTTTGAATACTTATTGAGCGGCAGGATATGAATGCTTTATCAACAAAAAAGCTTTGCATGTTTGCAACTGCACTTGGTCCTAAAAAAGACATTGATGAAGGAGAAAGTGTGCCTCCGATTACTATTAAACGTATAGTTTCAGAATCTGCAAGTGTGTTTGCCACTTTTAACGAATTAGTTATGACTGTTAAACGGTTATCACGTATTTTTGTTGCAATGTAGAGTGATGTTGTTGAAGAGTCCAGAAAAATAGAGTCGCCATTATTAATTAGAGTAGCGCTTTTGTCGGCAATTTTTTGTTTGCTGCTAACATACAGGTTTTCACGGATGTTTACGTTTATATCGTTTTGAACTCCGTCCTGTATATATGCACCGCCATAGGTACGTTGCAGAAAACCTTCGTCCTCAAGCTGTTTTAAGTCACGGCGTATAGTTTCCTCCGTAATTGAAAACATTTTGGCCAGTTCTGCAACCGTTATGCTCTTTTTTTCCTGGATTAAATCCTTAATTTTTGATTTACGAGCTACAGCAAGCAAGAATATCCCTCTTTCAAAGTTTATTTGATAAAAATATTGGATGTTTCTTTCAGAATTTCTTTAATTATATCATAGATTATTTTAAAAACAACATAAAACAAAAATTATTTATTATGAATTAATTCAAAAAACGTCGTGTAATTCATTTATATGTGAGCAAAGCGATAATAATGTATGTAAAAAACTTCATAAAACGATTATTTATTATAAGTTTTTATATAATAAACCCAAAAAACCAAAAACAATATTGACAAAATACCACATAAATAAGATAATAATATTAACAAGTAGACATAATTTAATTAAGGATTTTTAAAGGGCGGTGTGACGGGATTTGATAAAAATCAACGGAATACAATATATGACAGACTTCGAAGCAAAAAAAGCAATAATTGAGGTAGGAAAGCGTATGTATTTTAGAGGCTTTGTTGCCTCCAATGACGGAAATATCAGCATAAAGACCGGACCTAATGCGCTTTGGACAACCCCTACAGGAGTATCCAAGGGATATATGACCCCTGACATGCTTGTCAAGGTTGATATGAATGGCAAGGTTATATATGGAAGTAAAAAACCGTCATCAGAATTAAAGATGCATTTGCGTGTGTATAATGAAAATCCGGAAGTAATGGCTGTAACGCATGCACACCCACCTGTAGCAACTTCCTTTGCTATTGCGGGATTTAATCTGGACAGAGCTATTTTACCTGAGGCTGTAGTTAATTTAGGGTCAGTACCAATAGCACCATATGCAACCCCGGGTTCTAAAGGTGTACCGGACTCTATAGCACCGTACTGCCGTTCTCATAATGCGGTACTGCTTGCAAACCATGGTGCACTTTCATGGGGGAAAGACGTATTTGAAGCATATTACCGTTTAGAATCTCTGGAGTACTATGCAACGGTTATGATGTATACGGGTAACATTCTTGGAAAAGCAAATGAATTAAGCTGCAATCAGGTTTCAGAGCTGATGCAGATACGCCAGAACCTCGGTATTGAAACAGGAGGAACTCCTAAATGTGCTTTGAAAGAATCGAACATTCAGGGATTCTCTTCAATGGAAATACCTGAACAGCCTAAAATGAAATCTTCAACTGATATTGAAAAAGAAGCAGTAATAAATGAAATAGTTGAACGGGTTATCAAAACCGTTCTTCAAACCTATAGAAGGTGAGTGATTATAGGATGGAAATAAATCAGCAGGATATTCAACGAATAATTGAAGAAGTCATAAAGAGAGTTGGTCCGGAAGTTGCAAATAACCAAATAAATACAGCAGGGATTAGTACTCCTGAAAGTGCAATTCCTGCATCAGGACAGAAGGGTGTTTTTGAGAGAATTGAGGATGCTATTGATGCAGCTTACCAGGCACAAAAGTTATTTTATTCAAAATATCATCTCAAGGACAGAGAAAGAATTATTACTGCAATACGTTCAGTGTGCAGGGCTCAGATAGATAAGTTGGCATTAATGGTTTATGAAGAAACGAAACTTGGACGTGTTGAAGATAAGAAATTAAAGCATCAGTTGGTTATAGAAAAAACACCGGGACCCGAGGATCTTGAAACACATGCAATATCAGGCGATGATGGTTTAACAATTATTGAGCCGGCTCCATTTGGTGTAATTGGAGCTATAACGCCAACTACAAACCCTACTGAAACAATAATAAACAATTCCATATCAATGGTATCTGGCGGAAACAGTGTGGTATTCAATGTACATCCTTCTGCAAAACGCTGCTGCGCATACGCTGTTGACCTGATTAACCGTACAATTGTTGAAAACGGCGGACCTGAAAACCTGGTTACTATGGTCAAAGAACCAAGTATGGAAACTGTAAAAGTACTTTCATCAAGCCCTAAAATCAGACTCCTTGTTGGAACCGGCGGGACTGCAATGGTACGTTCACTACTTCAGTCAGGAAAGAAGGTTATTGGAGCAGGTGCCGGTAATCCGCCAGTAATAGTTGATGAGACTGCGGATATTAAACATGCTGCAAAACAGATATTCTTAGGGGCATCTTTTGACAACAATATTATTTGTGCAGCAGAAAAGGAAGTATTTGTTCTTGAACAGATAGCAAATGATTTTATTTATAACATGGTTGAAGCCGGAGCATTTTTGCTTAACAAGTCTCAGCTTGAACAGATTGTAGATCTTGTTCTGACATACGAGGAAAAACCATGTAACAGCGGTTGTGCATCAAGTGTAAGAAGAGTTTACCACCCTAACAAGCAGTGGGTAGGCAAAGATGCAGGATTAATGCTTGAAAAGATAGGAATAACAGGCAAGCGTGATGTAAGGCTGTTAATATGTGAAGTCCCTTTTGATCATCCTCTGGTTAAGACTGAGCAACTTATGCCGGTACTTCCTATTGTAAGATGCAGGAACCTTGAGGAAGCAATTACTATGGCTATTGCTGCAGAAAGCGGAAACCGTCATACAGCATCAATGTTTTCAACAAATATTAATAATCTGACCGCTTTTGCCAAGGAAATAGAGACAACAATTTTTGTTAAGAATTACTCTACTCTGGCCGGTTTTGGATTCGGGGGAGAGGGTTACGCTACAATGACGATAGCCGGTCCAACCGGAGAAGGACTTACATCTGCCCGGAGCTTTACAAGACAAAGGCGGTGTGTTCTTGCTGAAGGCGGCTTCCGTATTATATAGGAGGAATCATAATGCTGGATTATGCAGTGGGTTTCCTGGAGGTTGCCGGGTATAGTGTTGCACTCGATGCAATGGACAAAGCCTGCAAAACCGCAGATATAACAATATTGGGAATTGATACAATAAACCCTAAAGATACAAAGGCCCATATTCCTCTAACGGTGCAGGTGAAATTCAAAGGAACTGTTTCTGATGTAAAAGTTGCAATAGAAGCTGCACGTGAGGTTGCTTTAAAGTATATTACCCCTGGTGAAATTACTACTCATGTTATAGAAGGACCATTTGAAGGTGTAGACAAGCTCGCTAATATAGGTAAGGTTAAAGTTAAATCATTAAAAAAATAGTATTTATCTAATATTTATATTTTAAGGAGGAAGAAAGCATGTCAGCTATAGGAATGATTGAAACAAGAGGACTTACAGCATCAATAGAAGCTGCAGATGCTATGCTTAAGGCGGCAAATGTAGAACTTGTGGGCACAGAAAAGATTGGCTCGGGACTTGTTACTGTTATTATCAAAGGTGAAGTAGGAGCTGTAAAAGCTGCTACTGAAGCTGGATCGGAAGCTGCACAAAGACTTGGCGAACTTGTTGCTGTTCATGTAATACCACGTCCGCATAGCGATGTAACAAAAATTCTGCCGTCGTTGGGCTGATTTTATGCAAAATGAAAAAGCACCGTATAACGCAATAGGTGTTGTTGAAGTCAATTTTTATGCTAATGCCGTATGCCTTCTTGATGTAATGGAAAAAGCCGCTGATATAGAGTTTCTAACATCGGAAAATCGTCTCGGAGGACGAATGGTTACATTGATTGTAGGTGGTACGACTTCGGGAGTTAATGCTGCTGTTGAAGCTGCCAGAGCTGCTGGAGAAGGCATGAGTGTCAATCCGATAAAAGTAGCAATTGTAATAGGTAACCCACATCCCGAGATATTAAAGTTTTTCCCAGTGAAGTCTTAGAAAGGGAATGATAGCATGAATGCCGGAAAAGATGAAAAGAAAAAAACAATGACAGATAAGAAAATAACTCAAACAAAAGAAACAAGCTTGGGAGCTGTAAAAAACAGCGATAATACCAAAATGATAAATGTAAATGAAAATAAACCAAAAAACAGGGAGGAAAAGAAAATGTCAGCAATAGGAATGATTGAAACAAGAGGACTTACAGCATCAATAGAAGCAGCAGATGCTATGTTAAAGGCAGCAGATGTTGAGCTTGTTGGAACAGAAAAAATTGGATCAGGACTTGTAACCGTTATTATAAAAGGAGAAGTCGGAGCTGTAAAAGCTGCTACAGAAGCTGGATCGGAAGCTGCACAAAGACTTGGAGAGCTCGTTGCAGTTCATGTAATACCACGTCCTCATACAGATGTAGCTAAAATACTTCCTGCAATAAAGTAGAGGAAGGAGTTGGGCGGACATGACAGTAGACAATGAACTGATTAAATTTGTGACAACACTTGTGGTTGATGAAATCGGCAAGCTTGGGCACATAATGGACTTATCATCAGCCAGATATGTTAATGTGGGGATTTCCGCCCGTCATGTGCACTTACAAAGAGACCATGTTGAGGCTCTCTTTGGTAAGGATTACAGGTTAACACGTTTGAAAGATTTATCTCAGCCCGGACAGTTTGCTGCAAATGAAGTTGTAACGATTATAGGTCCCAGGGGGAAGATTGAAAAAGTCAGGATATTAGGACCGGAACGCCCTCATACTCAGGTAGAGGTTGCTGCATCGGATGCGCGTATTCTCGGAATAAAAACTGAAGTAAGAAATTCCGGCGATGTAGAAGGTACTCCGGGATTGACAATTATCGGCCCCCAAGGTTCTGTAGAAATAAAAGAAGGTGTCATTTTAGCCGACAGACACATCCATATGTCCCCCCGGGAAGCGGATTTGTACAGTGTTAAAAATGGACAAAAGGTTTCAGTAATAGTTCCTGGAATTCGTGGTGGAATAATTAAAAATGTCACTGTCCGGGTCAATGAAAATTACAGGTTGGATATGCATATTGATACTGATGAAGCAAATGCATTCCTTGTTAAGCAGGGAGATAGGCTTGAGTTAGTCAGGTGAGAATGGGAGGTAGTACCTCAATGATTGTTGGAAAAGTAAAAGGAACTGTAGTGTCCACACGCAAGTGCCAAAATCTAGTCGGGTATAAGCTTCTGTTGGTTGAACCCCTTTATGGTGATAAAAGTCAGGTTTTTGTTGCTGCGGACAATCTGGGTGCTGGTATAGATGAGTTGGTTCTGGTAACTACTGATGAAACAACGCAGCATGCAATTGATAAAAGTTCACCAATAGACGCATTAATTGTAGGAATACTTGATTTTGAACCGCAGTTTGGCAAATAAGCCTGGAGGTGAAAAAATTGGCAAAGACTTTAAATATACTTGCAGTAGGAGATCCAGCAGTAGATGTTTATGTTGACCCCAAATATCGTATTATTGAAAATTACACTAATGCAACAGGAATAGATGTAAATTTTGATATTATTCCCTTTGCCAGTTATTACTCCATTCTTATGGAAACTTTTGAAGGAAAGCACGACTATGATGTTGTGATGGTAGCTGGACACCTGTGGTCGGGGGATTTTGTTAAAAAGGGCTTTATAAAGGAAGTTAGCTTCCCGCAAACTAATGAGTACGATAAAAATGATATTCTTCCTGTAGTCTGTGAGGAACTGCAGTTTGATGGAAAAGACTACCTTTACCCATCGTTTTGTGACGGGCACATTATACTTTACCGTAAATCCATATTACAACAGGTACTTAAAAGAGAATTCGGAAAAGTTGTGTCGGCAGATGAACTCATATCAGCTGTGAAAGCGGTACATGGCTATGAGGGGATGTCCGGTATTGTACTAAAAGCACATCCGAGCGAAATTTTCCTTGATGTTCTTCCTTACATCCGTGATGCCGGTTCGGAGGTTTTTGACAATACGACATTTATGCCGGTTTTTAATAATGAAAAGGCTGCTGCGGGTATTGAAAAGTATCTCTCGCTTAGAGCTTATGCGCCAGTTGATACCGGGAGTTATGGAAATGATGAAGTTCGTACTGCTTTTCAGAAACGCAAGACTGTATTTGCAGTAACATGGGGCGGACAGCTTGGTACGGTAATGAACGGTGAGTGTGAAGAAAGGGATGACATTGGTTTTGCGACCTTTAGGACACCTTGGAATGTTACATGGTCCTTTGCCATTAATTCAAAATCGCAAAAGATCGAAGAGGCTAATGCTTTTCTTGCAAGCTTGTCAAGCAAGGAAACGGACCGAATTGTCGGAAGCCACGCAGGATCGCCTGTAAGGGCATCATCGTATGAAACTGACAAAGATAAATATAATTGGTATTCGATACATCTTGAAATGATAAGGGACCTTGCAAGGCCTATGCCCAAAATGCCTGACAGCGGAGAAAAGCTTGGTTGCCTTTATGAACAGCTTACTGAAGCATTTAAGAATAATAAAACTGTAAGACAGGCTTTGCAGGATGCTGAAACAGCCATAAGCAAAATAGACAAGGGGATTTAAGTCAAAATGAAAACTATCATTATCGGTGGTGTTGCTGCCGGTATGTCGGCAGCTTCTAAAATAAAAAGAAGCGATAAAAATGCAGAAGTAATTGTATATGAAAAGGGATCTCACATTTCTTACGGTGCTTGCGGCTTACCGTACTTTGTGTCGGATGTTAATAATGACTGGAATAAGATGATTGCCAGAACAAAGGAACAGTTTGAATCACAGGGTATATCGGTCAAGCTTCATCATGAAGTGGTAAAGGTTTTCCCTGAATCTAAAAAGTTGATTATTAGGAATCTTGATACTGAAGATTTTGTTATAGATTATTATGATAAGTTGATGATTTCAACAGGTGCTGCATCTGTAATTCCGAATATACCAGGTACATGGCTTAAGGGAGTACATGCGCTTAAAAATATAGAAGATGGAATTGCTTTAAAAGAAGCTGTAATGAGCAGCAGCGTAAAGGATGTAATAGTTGTCGGCGGAGGCTATATCGGTATTGAGGTAGTAGAAGCAATGGTCGAACTAAAGAAAAATGTGCGCTGCATAGAAGCAGCTGACCGCATTCTTGCTTCCTTTGATACAGAGATGGCTGAGCTTGCCAGAAACGAAATTGAAAAACATGGAGTAAATATTCATACGGGTGAAAAGGTTGGGGAACTGATTGGTACCGAATATGTTGAAGGAGTAAAAACAGACAAAGGCATGTATAAGGCTGATCTGGTTATTCTTGCAATAGGTGTCCGTCCTTCAACTGCATTTTTAAAGGATACAGGTATTCAAATGGCGCCCAATGGAGCTATTGTCGTAGACAGAGAACTTCGGACGAGCATACCTGATATATGGGCTGCAGGAGACTGTGCTCTTGTATACCACAGGGGAATGGAAGAAAATACTTATCTGGCGCTTGGAACAGTTGCCAATAAATGCGGAAGAATCGCCGGGGGAAATATTTGCGGGCGTCACGACAAATTTATAGGTGCACTTGGGTCAGCGGCAATAAAGGTTCTTGATATAGAAATGGGAAGGACGGGAATGTCGGAAAATGATGCAAAAAGATTGGGTATTAACTACTCAACAATAATGGTTAACGCAAATGATCATCCGGCATATTATCCGAATCCTACACCATTAACAATAAAGCTTTTGTATGAAAAGGGAACTAAACGTATTCTTGGTGCGCAGGCAGCAGGAACAAAAGGTGCTGTAATGCGTATAGATGCGATAGCGATAGCTATTCATAGCAAATTAAGTACAGACGAACTCGGAATGGTGGATTTATGCTATGCACCTCCGTTCGCAGGGGTTTGGGATGCAATTCATATTGCTTGTAACGCTGCAAAGTAGGTGACTTATATGATAGATAAACGTAAAACCTTATCGGAAGCTACATCTGTTATAAAAGACGGGGATATGGTCGCTTTTGGAGGAAATGTCCTTCATAGGTCTCCTATGGCTATGGTAAGGGAATTGGTAAGACAAAATAAAAAAGGACTCAAACTTGTTAAAACCGCGGGAGCCATGGAAGTGGATATGCTTTGCCTGGCAGGGTGCGTTTTTTCTGTTGATGCCGGCTATATAAGTTATGAGACAGAATTCGGACTTGCAACATTTTACCGTAAGGCCGTAGAAAATGGTGTTGTAAAGGCCAACGAACATGCATGCTACACGGTTATCTGTGCACTTCGCGGCGGACAAATGGGCGTCCCTTTCATGCCTGTTAAAGGTCTGGTTGCAGGTGATTTATTAAAGGTGAATGATTATTTCAAGGTCATACAGGACCCTTATGGTAGTGGCAATACTACAGTTGTTAAGGCATTAAACCCTGATGTGGCGGTTATACATGTTCAGGAAGCCGATTGCGAAGGAAACTCACGTATACTGGGACCTAAATTTGAAGATGTGCTTATGTCCAGGGCTGCTAAAAAGGTTATTATTACAGCTGAAAATATTGTTCCTACAAGTAAGGCTGTGGGCAATCCCGGGAATATAGATATACCCGGTTTCCTTGTAACTGCAGTGGTACATGCACCAAGGGGAGCTGCTCCATGCTCATGTCCATCACATTATGATATAGATAGAAATGCAGTAAAGATGTTTAAAGCTCTCTCGGGAAAAGAAGAACTTGATGCTTACCTGGCACGTTATGAAAAAAGCGACAGATCCGGAATAGGAGGGCGCTTATGAATACGATACAGTTCAAATATAAATCGGATTCGGTAAAACCGGCAGATATAATGACATGTGTACTGGCAAGGCAAATTAGCAACGGTAATACTGTTTTTCATGGTGTTGCCTCCCATATGCCAATGATAGCCATGCTGTTGGCAAGAGCTACTCATGCGCCTGATATGGTTTATTTGAATATACCCGGGGGGGTTAACCCAAAGCCGGTCAAACACAGCAGCTATTCATCGGCCGGTAATGAACTTTATAGCAATGCAAGCTCCTTATTCGGCCTTCAGGAGGTTTTTGACCTTTCCATGAGAGGCGGACTTGATGTTGCTTTTTTAAGTGGAATACAGTTTGATATTGAGGGAAATATTAATGCTTCGGTAATTGGTGACTATAATAAACCAAAAGTCAGAATGCCCGGTGGTGCGGGAAGTGCAGTACTTATACCCACTGCCCGTAAAGCTGTTATCTGGAGAACAAAGCACGATAAAAGAACTTTCGTACCAAAGGTGGATTTTGTTACAACGCGCGGAAATCTTTCCAAAATAGTTACACCACTTTGTGTTTTTGCGTATGAGAATGGGCATCTGGTGTTAGAATCAGTGCATCAGACATCTTCACTTGAGGAAGTAAAGGCTAATACAGGCTTTGATATAAATGTTAATAATGCTGCTGTTACAGTACCGCCAAGTTTTGAAGAAATGGCTGCACTTTCAAGATTAGATCCAAATGATCTCCGCTCTTGTGAGTTCGCAAAATAATATAGACTTATAACGCAGTATAATGGATTGGAGCGACTTATAATGCTTAAAGCAAGACGATATAACTCTGTTGAAACAAATTTGTTTGGTCCCGGTTGCCTTGGACTGCTTAGGGACGAAATTAAAAGACGTGGGTTGAGGCGTGCTTTAATAGTTACAGATAAATCCCTTGTTAAGGCTGGAGTAGTGGCAAAGGTTGAGGCTGTGCTATCGGATGCAGGAGTTTCATATGCTGTATTTGATGAGGTTCTTCCAAATCCGACTGTAAGCATAGCAAATGCTGGATTTGAACAATGCAGGAATATTAATGCAGAGTTTCTTGTTGCAGTAGGCGGGGGCTCGCCTATAGATACATGTAAAGCTGTTGGAATACTTGCTGCGAATGGACAGCCTATTGAACAATATGAAGGTGTAAATAAGTCGAGAAACCGCTCGTTGCCTATAATTGCTATAAATACCACTGCAGGTACCGGTTCTGAAGTAACTGCGTTTTATGTAATAACTGATGAAAAAAGACATTCCAAAATGGTAATGGTAGATGATAATTGCATTGTTAGTATTGCAGTAAACGATCCTGAACTAATGATATCAATGCCGAAAAGCTTGACTGCCGCTACCGGAATGGATGCACTTACCCACGGTATAGAAGCATACTTATCGGTAAATTCCTCCCCCCTTACGGATAAGGATGCTTTCTGGGCAATAAGAACCGTCCGTAAATATCTTCCGCGTGCTGTCCAGAACGGCAACGATATTGAAGCCCGTTCCATGATGGCATACGCGGAAAATGTCGCGGGTATGGCATTTTCCAATGGTGGTTTGGGTATGGTTCACGCGATGGCACATTCTCTTGGGGGATTTTACAACCTTCCGCATGGAATATGCAATGCACTGCTGTTGCCGCATGTAATGGAATATAACGGAGCTGACCGGACAGTCCAAAAACGCTTTAAAGAAATAGCAGCAGCATTGGGTATAAAGGGTGCTGATTGGATGGTTCCCTACCGTACAATGCTTGAATCGGTAAAAGATGTGAAGAATCTAATTAAAACTCTAGGAATACCTTCAAGACTTATTGAACTGAATGTAAAAGAAGAAGATTTCGAAGCACTGGCAAAACTGGCGATTGCAGATACATGTATGCCTTCTAACCCCCGCCAGCCTTCTCTTGAGGATATAATAACTGTGTATAAAAAGGCTTATAAATAAACTAACTTAGTTATCATTAATATTGGATTGTGAAAATAAATATTAATATAGAGGTTAAGAGGAATACGCTGTTCTAACGGTAATGGGGGTACGATGATGATAGTTATGGTGATAAGAGGAAAAAGGCTTTTAAAATATATACTCCTATTTATTGCAGCAATAGTATCTATTGTTGCTTTTTTTATACTGGCATCGTCTGATCTGGTGGAGGCTTTCAACATATTCTAACAGCAGAGAATTTAAACTTCAGCTGTTATTTTCCCCAGTTCCCTTAAATCATATCCTCCTATACCGTCCAGCTCTTCCTTGAATTCGGTTGATTGAAGAATCTTGAGGACATTAGAAAAATGTAGCTTATAAATATCTTCTTTCTTTATTACCATTTCATATCTTTCTTTTTGCATTGGTATAAAGTCTATTTCCTTAACCTGCATTCCAGCTTTCTCAATCCCGAAGGCAATATCTGCACCACCTCTAGCAACAGCACTAGCGGCTGCAAGGTGGGAAACGCATTCTCTGTTATAACCTTTTATACTTTGACAGGGAATGTTGAGCTTTTTTATATGTTCATCAACCAAGACTCTTGTGCCGCTGCCTTTTTCTCTGTTTATTATAGTTATATCAGTTCTGCCAAGGTCTTTCCAATCTTTTATTTCTTTTGGGTTACCTTTAAGTACGTAAAAGCCCTGCATCCGTTTTGCCAGATGAATAATAACCGAAGGAACACCTGGAAGCATTCTTTTTACATATGGAATATTATATTGATCCGAATCTCCATCCCATAAATGGCAGGTTGCAAGATGTACATTCCCGTTATAAAGTGCATATAAGCCGTTGTAGCTGCCCATATATGAACGGAGCGGCCTGAAACCATTCGAGGCTTTTTGCAAATGTATTGAAAGCATGTCTAATATAGGATCCTGGCCACAAATTATAAACCCGCTTGAGGGTATTGTTTCAAACCTTGAAGACATCGCATCATTTGCATATTCTCCTGAATCCTCAGATGTTTGAGGACTTTTGCCTCTTTTGGAATTCTTTTTATAGTCTTCTACATCCTTAAGGTCTATACGGACTTTCTTTCCAACCCTGTAAGAGTTGAGCTGCCCTCTTTTGATCAGCTCATAAACTGTATTTTTTGCAATCTTAAGTTTTTCGGCGACTTCCTGTGGTGTTAATGATGTTTCATCAAAGTTCATCCTATTCACTTCCTTTTTTACAGGGGATTAAAGTCATGATGAATGTCAAAATGCATAATTTGATTATACATCATTCACATGCGGCCTGCAATTTTAAATTTGTATAAATCATAAGTCCTAAAACGGGCTTGTGATAAGGCACGTAAAAGTTAGAATGCGACATTAGATGATAACAATGCAACCTTTGATATAAAAACTTGCAAATAAGGTATTGACTTTTATCATAATGCCCTTTATTATGAATATAACATTACAAAACGTTATATAACGTAACAAAACATGATATTGTGAACTCCACGGCGAGGCACGGTTTATATTTATAAACTGCAGCTTCGCCTTTTTGTTTTTAGTTAAACTTTTAAAACTGGGAGGAATTTAAAAATGAATGTATTGAAAAGATTATTTACCTGTTTTATAGCTTTATTTCTTACAATTGCTTTTGTGGCATGTGAAGGTGACAAGGCTTCATTGAACGAAGAAACTATAAAGGCTGAAACATCTAAGAATATAGAAAAAGTCACCTTGACTGTATCTGCTGCAGCCAGTCTCAAGGATGTCATGGGAGAAATAAAAGCGCAATTTATTGCTGAAAACAAGAATGTTGATGTTGTTTTCAATTTTGGCTCTTCGGGTGCTCTTCAGCAGCAAATTGAACAAGGCGACGGAATTGACATATTTATATCAGCGGCCTCAAAGCAGATGGATGCATTGGAGACTAAACAATTGTTACAGGAAAATACAAGGAAGAATATAATCCGAAATGAGCTGGTACTTGTCCAGTCTAAGGATGTACAGACTATAAGTGATTTTAAGGATCTGACATCTGAAAAAGTAAAAAAAATAGCACTTGGTGAAATCAAAAGCGTCCCTGCTGGACAGTATGCTCTGGAAGTATTGGATAAGCTTAAAATAACCGATGCTGTTAAAAAGAAAGCTATATATGGAAACGACGTGAAGCAGGTTCTGACATGGGTTGAAGCGGGTGATGCCGACGCAGGTATTGTATATAAAACTGATGCACTTGTTTCAGATAAGGTAAAAATTGTTGCTGAGGCAACTGTTGATGCGCATAAACCTATAGTTTATCCGGCTGCAGCAATTAAATCCGGAAAAAATATCAAACAGTCAGAAACATTTCTGCAATTCTTGTGTTCGGATAAAGCTAAAGCACTTTTTGAAAAGTATGGTTTTACATTCATAGGTAAGTAATTTTGTTGAGGTGATCTTATGCCTGAATTTAACCTGTCGCCGCTGTTGGTTTCTTTAAAAACTGCTATAGCATCAACATTCTTAACGTCTATTATTGCTATAGCGTTGGCATGGATTACCTCCCGCCACAAAACACGACTGAAAGGATTACTGGATGCAATACTGACATTGCCACTTGTACTTCCCCCTACTGTCGTAGGATTTGTACTTTTACTCATATTTGGTAAGAACGGACCGATTGGAAAAGTCTTAAATGATATTGGGATTAAAGTTATTTTCTCGTGGCCTGCTACTGTATTGGCAGCATCGGTTATAGTTTTTCCTTTGATATATAAGACGGCTTGTGGAGCATTTGAACAGATTGATAGAAATGTTATAAATGCTGCCAGGACACTCGGTGCTTCGGAATGGAGAATTTTCTGGAAAATCGCTATTCCTCTTGCAAGGCCAGGTATAGCTGCCGGGACGGTTCTTGCATTTACCAGAGCCCTTGGCGAATTCGGCGCTACACTTATGATTGCAGGAAATATACCTGGAAAAACGCAGACCATACCAATTGCCATATATTTTGAATCACAGGGTGGAGATACAAAACAGGCACTGTTATGGGTTATGATTATCTTTATTATTTCTTTGTCCACTATCCTTCTTATGAACAGGTGGACCAAAACTGGCAGGAATACTTTTTCTTTTGGGGGCTGACAAATTGTCTCTATATGTAAAGATAAATAAAAAACTTCACCAATTTGATTTAAATATAGATTTTCAAGCCGGTAATGATACTTTGGGTTTATTGGGAATATCGGGCTCGGGTAAAAGTATGACTCTGGCATGTATTGCCGGGTTGGAAAAACCAGACTCGGGATATATAGAGTTAAACGGACGTGTGCTTTATGATTCTTCAAGAGGTATTGATCTTCCAAGCAGGGATCGCAGGGTTGGATATGTCTTTCAGAATTATGCACTTTTCCCACATATGACTGTTGAGCAGAATATTGGCTTCGGATTGAATAATACAGATAAATGGGAGCGAAAAGAAAAAATAAAAAAGCTTATTGATATGATGCATCTTCAGGGGTTTGAAAAAAGATATCCGAATCAGCTTTCGGGAGGACAGCAGCAGCGTACTGCGCTTGCAAGAGTCTTGGCTGTTAATCCTGAAGTTATACTTCTTGATGAGCCTTTTTCGGCGCTTGATGTACAATTGAGAGAGCAGATGATTTGCCGGCTTAAGGTTTTGTTGTCGGAGTATGGGGGAACAGCTTTATTTGTTACTCATAATATGGATGAGGTGTACAATATTTGTAGCAAAATTATCATACTTTCAAATGGACATATTGAGGCCTTTGATGACAGGGAAAAAGTATTTAATAGTCCTTCGTCGCTTGCTGCTGCACAGGTAACGGGCTGTAAAAATATTTTTGCTATTGAAAAGATAAATAAGGGAACCGTTAAATTGAAGGGATGGGGACAGGAGATAACTGTAAATATAGCAGCTGAATATGCCAAATATATCTGCATCAGATCTCATCAAGTAGAATTGTGGAAGGGCTATAGCGGAGAAAACTTACTTGAATGTATCCCTGTTTCGGTTGATGAGGCACCTTTTAATGTAATGGTCACTCTAAAGCTTAAAGATGTAGAAGCCCTGAGCGAAGATACGATTTTGCACTGGGATATGAGTAGGGAACAATGGGCTGAAATAAGTAATATAAAATTACCCTGGAAGATTTGGTTAGATCCCGCAAAGATTAATGTTTTTTAATGATTAAAGTAGTTCGGCCATGGTAGTATTAATTTGAGGATGTGTGATCACTTATATTAAAATGAATAAATATGGCCATAAAGTTGCAAAATGATTATTATAATATAAATGATGCAAACCTGGGAAGGCTTTATAACTGGCAATTCGGAATCATAAGACTATTAGTTATGAAATTTTTAAAATTAATACTTGCATATATTAATACTCTGTGTTATTATTAAATAAATTAATTCATTTTTAATAACCTTGATGTATTATTAAATGATGCGTTGAAGCTTTCTGTTAAAACATTTTACTGTGTTTTACCGAGAGCTTTTTTAGTTTTATTTTATTTTTTAAAACTTAATACTTTTGATTTGATATCCTTAATGATAATTAAATCAGTTGGCCATGACGCCCGAATCCATATATTTGGTTTCGAGCGTCTTTTTTTATAACTATGAAACAATCGGCTGCAAAAAAGACAAACAAAATGGAGGTAGATATTATGAGACAGGTTGCTATTTATGGTAAAGGTGGTATTGGTAAATCAACTACTACGCAGAATTTGACAGTTGCTTTGGGTGAAATGGGAAAACAGATTATGATAGTGGGCTGCGACCCCAAAGCTGATTCAACAAGACTGGTTCTTCACGGTTTGGCTCAAAAGAGTGTACTTGATACTCTGAGAGAAGAAGGTGAAGAAGTTGAACTTGAAAACATTATGAAAACAGGAGCATTTGGTATCAGATGTGTTGAATCGGGCGGACCTGAACCAGGCGTAGGCTGTGCCGGAAGAGGAATTATTACTTCAATAAACATGCTTGAACAGCTTGGAGCTTACACCGATGATCTGGACTATGTTTTCTATGATGTACTTGGTGATGTTGTGTGTGGTGGATTTGCAATGCCGATTAGAGAAGGAAAGGCTCAGGAAATATATATTGTTGCCAGCGGTGAAATGATGGCTTTATATGCAGCAAACAATATATCGAAAGGTATCCAGAAATATGCGAACGCTGGCGGATGCAGGCTCGGTGGAATTATCTGCAACAGCAGAAAGGTTGATGGAGAAAAAGAACTGCTTGAGGCATTTGCAAAGGAACTTGGAAGCCAGTTAATTTATTTTGTACCAAGAGATAATCTGGTACAGCGTGCAGAAATAAACAAGAAGACAGTTATTGACTATGCTCCTGACGAGGTTCAGGCTGATGCTTACAGAGGGCTTGCAAAAGCTGTTGATGACAACGACATGTTCGTCATTCCAAAACCGATGGTTCAGGACAGACTTGAAGAAATTCTTATGGAGCATGGTTTGATGAATATTTAATTTGGTCTTTTTGAAGAGATTCAGATAAGGGGGATTATTGAATGATAATGATAAGAGCTATTATAAGGCCTGAAAAGGTAAGCGTCGTTTTATCCGAGTTGAGTGACGCCGGTTTTCCTGCAGTAACCAAGATGGATGTAATGGGGCGCGGCAAACAGAGAGGTGTCAAGGTTGGAGATGTGCACTATGATGAAATACCTAAGGAAATGCTCATGATGGTTGTAAATGATGAGGATAAGGATGATGCAATAAAGATTATCATAAAAAATGCAAAAACCGGCAAGAGTGGTGCCTTTGGTGATGGAAAGATTTTTGTCAGCCCTGTTGATGAAGCTTATACAATTAGTTCCGGAACAAACCAATTATAAGGGGTGAAATTATGAAAGAGATTATAGCCATTATACGTATGGATATGATTAACAAAACTAAGGAAAAGCTCCTGATGGAAGGGTTCCCGGCATTGCACTGCCGAAAGGTTATGGGTAGGGGAAAGAAAAAGGTTGATTTTTCTGTTATAGAAGATATGCTTTCCGGAAGTGAAATTCCATCCAGAACTGTTGCGGAGTCTATTTCAGAAGGACATAAGCTGATACCCAAGAGGCTGATATCACTGGTCGTTAAGGATTATGAAACCAAAAAGGCTATTGATGCAATTATAGATATAAATAGCTTTGGTAAGCCTGGTGACGGAAAAATATTTGTAATGCCCATAAATGATGCAATAAGGATCAGAACCGGTGAGACAGGAGAAGAAGCAGTTTAATTACTACTGGCAGGAGGTGATATTCATGAAAGGGAAAATAGATAAAATGCTGGAGAGTTATCCGGCTGCAGTGTTTAAGAATAGAAAAGAACATGTTCTTGTAAAGCAGGAGGAGCCTGATCAGCAGAAAGCTATTACAGCCAATTCCAGAACAATACCGGGTATTATTACTAACAGAGGATGCTGTTATGCAGGCTGCAAGGGGGTTGTTCTGGGGCCGTTAAGAGATGCAGTGGTCCTGACACATGGACCTATAGGCTGCGGATATTATACATGGGGCACAAGAAGGAATAAGGGACGTACAAGAGGAGATGAACTAAATCTTCTGAACTATTGTTTTTCAACGGATCTGCAGGAGGGCGACATTGTATTTGGTGGTGAAAAGAAACTCAGGCAGGCAGTTAAGGAAGCAGTTGAGATATTTAACCCGAAGACGGTATTTATCTGTTCAACATGTCCAGTTGGTCTGATCGGTGATGATATACACGCTGTAGCAACCTGGGCCCAGAAGGAATTCGGGATAAAGGTGGTAGCCTTCAGCTGTGAAGGTTATAAGGGAGTCAGTCAGTCGGGTGGTCATCATATTGCAAACAATGGATTGATAAAAACAATTATAGGTACCGGAGACAAGGCTGTAGGGAAATATTCAATCAATGTACTTGGTGAATACAACATAGGCGGAGACGGCTGGGAAGTTGAAAGAATTTTAAGGAATATAGGCTATGATATTGTTTCAGTAATGACTGGTGACGGTACTGTCGAGGATTTGAAAAGCGCCCACAAGGCAGCACTTAATGTAGTCCAGTGCCATCGTTCCATAAACTACATTGGTGAAATGATGAAAACTAAATACGGACATGACTGGATAAAGGTTAACTTTATTGGGGTTGAAAGCACAATAAAATCATTAAGGGATATTGCTCAGTACTTTGGAGACAAAGCACTTATAGATAGGACAGAAGAAGTAATTGCAGAGGAATTGGCTGATATACAGCCGGCCATGGAGGAATACCGCAATATATGCAAAGGAAAGACTGCAGCCCTGTTTGTAGGCGGTTCAAGAGCACACCACTATCAAAAGCTTTTAAAGGATCTTGGTATTGAAACAGTACTTGCAGGATATGAATTTGCACACAGGGACGACTATGAAGGAAGAGAAGTAATTCCATCCATTAAAGAAGATGGTGACAGCAAAAACATTCCATCTATTGAAATCGAACCGGATGAGCTTAATTACAGAGTATACCTCTCGAAGGAAAGACAGGAGGAACTTAAGGATAAGATCTCTCTTAACTACTATGCAGGCATGATAAAGGAAATGGAAGATGGAAGCATTGTTGTTGACGACCTTAACCATTATGAAACTGAAGAATTCCTTAAGGTCTTGAAACCTGACATATTTTGTTCGGGTATTAAAGATAAATATATCGCACATAAGGCGGGAATTTTCTCAAAACAGCTTCATTCATACGACTACAGCGGACCTTATGCTTCCTTTAGAGGTGCAGTGAACTTTGCAAGAGATATAAGTATGGGCCTGACCACACCTGCCTGGAACCTTACTGTTCCACCATGGAAAACGCAGCCTATGCTTGAAGGAAGCTTTGGGGTTACTCAGAAATAACCAGAAAAAAGGAATGGCCCGGTTTCAAAAAATCAGGCTAAGGAGGTAATAAACATGTTGAATTATACACCGAAGGAATATAAGGAGCGCAGCGGATTGACCATAAATCCGGCAAAAACCTGCCAGCCTGTAGGAGCAATGTATGCAGCACTTGGTATTCACAAATGTTTACCACACAGCCATGGTTCACAAGGGTGCTGCGCATATCACAGAAAATTTCTTACAAGGAATTTCAGAGATCCTGTAATGGCTTCTACCAGTTCTTTTACTGAAGGAGCAGCTGTTTTTGGAGGAGGTACCAATCTTAAAAGCTCAATAAAAAATGTTTTTGCAATATATGACCCCGACATCATTGCTATTCACACAACATGTCTGTCAGAGACAATAGGTGATGATATTCCTTCATATATACAGTCTGCCCAGGTACCGGAAGGAAAAATAGTTATTCATGCAAATACACCAAGCTATGTCGGTTCGCATATAACAGGGTTTTCCAATATGGTAAAAGGTATGGTTAAATACTTATCTGAAAATAGTGCAAAGCCCAACGGTAAAATTAACGTAATACCCGGCTTTGTTAATCCGGCTGACATGAGAGAAATAAAAAGAATGCTTAGGGTTATGGGAGTTCCATTTACTATGTTCCCGGATACAAGCGGAGTAGTGGACACTCCAATGACAGGTAAGTTTGATATGTACCCACCTGGGGGAACCAGGGTTGAGGACATAAAGGATGCTGGGAACTCAGCAGCGACTTATGCATTGGGAAGCTTTGCATCTGCTGATGGTGCTTATGAACTTGAAAAGAAATGCAAGGTTGCTGCAAGAGTTTTAAAGGCCCCTATAGGAATAAAAGCAACTGATGATTTCCTAATGTCGGTTTCCAGACTAACAGGTAAGGAAGTACCATGGGAGCTTGAAGAGGAACGAGGACAGGTCGTGGATGTAATGGTTGATAATCATTATCATTACCACGGTAAGAAGGTTGCTTTATTCGGAGATCCTGACCTGCTGATTGCACTTACCGAGTTTGTTATAAGCCTTGGAATGATACCTAAATATGTACTTACCGGCACACCCGGTGAGGCTTTTGAAAGAGAAATAAAAGGTATGTTTGAGGACGCGGGAATAGATGGTAAGGTAAAAGCTCTTGGAGACCTCTTTACACTTCATCAGTGGATGAAGGAGGAACCAGTTGATCTTTTGATGGGAGGTACACACGGCAAGTATATCGCAAGAGCTGAAGATGTGCCGTTTGTAAGAATTGGTTTCCCAATCCTCGACAGAGGTATTCATTCCTATATGCCGATTGCAGGCTACAGAGGAGCAATGAGAATTATAGAACAGATAAGCAATGCACTTCTTGACCGTAAGGACAGAGATGCCGCAGATGAGGACCTTGAACTTATCATGTAAGTCAAAAAGCATATGAAGCAATTGTTTCGAAGGATTGATTAAACTTAAAAAAGCATATCGTCATTATTAAAAACTTTGAAGGCTTACAGCAGGCCTTCCGAGATTAATCCTTTCTCCGCAAGCAATTCCTTCATATTCTTATATAAAGGCAATGGAAAGCAATTCTGAAAAAATATAAAAATTATTTTGAAAGAATTCTTTCCAACTGCCTGATAAACAATCATTTTAAATAATAGTGGGAGGTGTCGAAATGGGAAGCTTAATTGACAATGCAGTACTTGATGAAAGAAAAGAATCAATCTTACTTAAAACAAATGAACATAACAAAAGCGTGAGGTGCGAAAAAGACAGCCTTGCAGGCTCTGTAAGCCAAAGGGCTTGTGTATACTGCGGTGCCAGGGTTGTCTTGAATCCCATAACCGACGCATTCCATATTGTTCACGGCCCAATCGGCTGTGCGAGTTACACCTGGGACATAAGAGGCAGTTTAACAAGTGGTCCTGAAATTTATAGGAACAGCTTTTCAACCGACCTCGGAGAAAAGGATGTTGTGTTCGGAGGAGAAAAAAAGCTTTCTGCAGCAATTGATGAAATAGTTGAAAAATATTCTCCAAGCGTAATTTTTATATATGCTACTTGTATTGTGGGAGTAATCGGAGATGATATAGAAGCTGTATGTAAGGCTGCTGAAACAAAGCATTCAATTAGGGTGATACCTGTAAAGTCAAGCGGGTTCGCCGGTAATAAGGCAATGGGCTACAGGGCTGCCTGCCATGCTCTTATGAATCTTATGAGAGGCGGAACAAATCAGATTAACCCAATCTTATCAAAAGTTAACGGTATAAATATACTCGGCGATTTTAATCTTGCAGGTGAAATGTGGATCATTACAGATTACCTTAAAAAAATTGGAGTAAATGTTATTTCGAAAATTACCGGTGATTCAAGATGCAAAGAAATTGTAAATGCTCCGTCAGCGTCTTTGAATATTGTACAGTGTGCCGGGTCAATGACGTACCTTGCAAAAATGATGGAAGAGGAATTCAATATTCCATTTGTAAAAGTAAGCTTTTTTGGAATTGAAGATACCAGACTATCACTAATGAGAATAGCTGAAGCGTTAAAAGATGAAAAAGCTATAGAAAAAGCAACTAAACTTGTTGGGGAAGAGGAAAATAAAATCCGCCCCATGCTTGAATATTACAAAAGCAGGCTTAAAGGTAAAAAAGCTGCTGTATATGTTGGGGGCGGTTTTAAAGCAATTTCACTGATAAAGCAGTTTGCCGGTCTGGGTATTGATACCGTTGTAGTTGGTACACAGACAGGAAAAAAGGATGAGTACGAGGTCATAAAGAGTATTGTTTCTGAAGGAACTGTAATACTGGATGATACAAACCCTTCAGAACTTGAAATGTTTATAAAAAAGACGGGTGCTGATATTCTTGTAGGTGGTGTCAAGGAACGTCCGCTGGCCTATAAGCTTGGGATAGCCTTCTGTGACCACAATCATGAAAGAAAGCATCCTCTTTGCGGGTATGAAGGAGCTGTTAATTTTGCAAAAGAGATAGATTCCACCATTAACAGTCCGGTATGGAAATATGTAGTCATATAAGATGAAGTAAATATTTAGTACTAGTTTGTATCCCAGAAGCCGGATACAAATGGCAAAAGTATTGAAATTTCTTCACCTTATGAATCAAGGAATATATGTTGCTATAAAAGCTTAATACAACATATATAGGGTAGCAATTTAGTACCTGAAAATAAAGTTCAGGGGTGATATATATGGAAAGTAAAAACTTTGTAAATCTTAATGTGAATCCATGCAAAATGTGTATGCCACTGGGTGCGGTTACCGCATTCAAAGGTATAGAAAACAGTATGATGATACTGCATGGCTCACAGGGATGCAGTACTTATATTAGAAGGCATATGGCAGGACACTATAATGAGCCTATAGATATTGCTTCCTCATCCTTGAATGAGGAAGGAACGGTATATGGCGGAGAAAGCAACCTTTTTAAAGGTCTCGATAATGTCATAAAGCTTTATAATCCAAGCATTATAGGCGTTGCAACAACTTGCCTGGCTGAAACTATAGGTGAGGATATAAAAAGGATAATAAATAAGTACTATGAACAAAAAAACTCAGATACTATAATTCCATCAATTATACCAGTTTCAACTGCAGGATATGCAGGAACCCAATTTGAAGGTTTTTACAGTGCAGTGTTCTCTATTGTTCAAAACCTCGTTACAGAAAAAAGATCAGGAAAAAAAATAAACATAATTGCCGGAAACTTAAACCCTGGGGATATAAGAAATATTAAATCCATTATAGAACAGTTTACTTCAGACTATTTAATTCTTCCGGATATATCCGATACCCTTGATGCACCATATGCCAGGGAATACAGCAAAATACCCGAGGGTGGTACAAAAATTAAGGATATACAGGGAATGTCGGGAGCTTGTGCAACTATAGAATTAGGCGTGTGCATACCTGAAAAGCTATCATGTGCGGCATACCTCAATGAAAAGTTTGGAGTGCCGTTTTATAGATGCCCGTACCCAATAGGGATTGAAGCAACAGATAATTTTATCAACCTGTTGTCTGAGATTACTGGGCTTGAAATACCTGAAACATTTGTTAAGGAACGAGGACGGTACATTGATGCAATGATTGATTCACATAAACATAATTCTGAAGGCAGAGCTGTCATCTATGGGGAACCCGACATCGTTTATTCCATGACAAAGCTGTGTTCCGAAAACGGCATAAAACCTGTATTTGCCTGTACAGGTACACAGAGTGAAGAAATGATTGAAGCACTTAATGGGATTGAATCAAATGATGATCTTAATATAATTGATGACGTAGATTTCCATACAATACAACAGCGAGCAAGGGAACTGGAGGCCAACCTTCTTATAGGAAATTCCGACGGAAAGGTAATCACTGAAAAAGAGGGTATTCCCCTTGTAAGGGTCGGGTTCCCCATTCATGACAGAGTGGGTGGTCAAAGGCAGATAATTACAGGATTCAACGGATCATTAATGTTGCTGGACAGACTTACAAATACATTATTGGAGAATAAATATGAAAAATACAGGCGTAAGATGTTCAAAAAGTATTTTATTAAAATTGCAGAAAATGAGCCTGCAGCAAAAATAAAAATTCCTGATAAGCCTGAACCCGAAAGCGTTCAGAATATATTGAATGCAGAGGCAATAAAGAGCAGGACGCAAGAGCATCCTTGCTTCGGGGCGGGTGCCTGCAAAAATGCCAGAATGCATATTCCTGTTGCACCTAAATGCAATGTAACCTGCAATTACTGCAGCAGAAAGTATGACTGCGTAAACGAAAGCAGACCTGGAGTTACAAGTGAAGTGCTTACACCTGAGAAAGCACTTGAAAAATTTATTCTTGTTAAAGAAAAAGTTGCAAATCTTAAGGTTATTGGTATTGCAGGTCCGGGTGATGCACTTGCTAATTTTGATGAGACAAAAAGGTCTTTAGAACTTATAAGGGATAATGACCCGGATATAACCTTTTGCTTATCGACTAACGGACTTATGCTCCCAAAGTATGCAGATGAAATAATAAGGCTCGGGGTTACTCATGTTACTGTAACTGTTAATGCGGTGGACCCTCAGATTGGGGCAAAGATATATAAGCAAATAAATTATAAGGGACAACAATATTATGGTGTAGAAGGAGCGGAAATCCTTCTTAAAAATCAGCTGGAAGGTATAAAATATTTAACTTTGAAGGGTATTGTATGCAAGATAAATATTGTAATGATAAAAGGCATCAATGATACGCATATTGAAGATATCGTTAAAAAAGTAAAAGAACTTGGAGTATACATTACCAATATAATGCCTCTTATCCCGGCGCAGGGAAGTGCTTTCGAAAATATGCCGCTTACAAGCAACAAGGAACTGACAGAAATGCGCAGGAAATGCGGTGAAGAGCTTATGCAAATGTACCACTGCAGACAATGCCGTGCTGATGCCATAGGAACGTTGGATAATGACTGCTCAGGAGAGTTTGCAGGCTGCAGCAGTACTCCAAAAAATGATACCCCCAAATACCTTGGAACATATATGTTTGCAATAGCTACAAAATCAGGAATGCTGGTAGATGAGCATTTCGGGCATGTCAGTGAATTCTATATATATCGCACCGATGGTAAGAGGATGGAATTTATTGAACGGAAAAGTGTTGATAAATACTGTACAGGTGAGCAGGAATGTAATGAGGAAGAAAACAGGATTAAAAAAATTATTAGCACGGTAAAAGATTATGATGCTGTTCTTGTTTTAAGAATCGGATACAGACCGCTTAAAGCACTTGAAGAAGCAGGTGTTAAGGTTTTTCAGACGTGTGGAAGTATTGAAAGCTGTATAAAGGAAGCGGCAGTAAAGTTGCTAAACAGCAGAGCTGCTGAAAGTGCAATGTAGAAAATACAATTCATAAAAAATCAGGGGGATGATTATATGCAAAAACCCAAATACCATGTATTTATATGTTCTAGCTCAAGGATAAACGGTCAGCAGAAGGGGTTCTGTTTTACAAAGGATTCTGTATCCATTATACAAAGCTTTATGGAAGAAATTGCAGACAGAGGCCTTGAGGATGAAGTGATGGTAACCAATACCGGATGCTTTGGAATATGCGAGCAGGGACCAATTATTGTTGTATATCCTGAAGGTGTTTGGTATAAGGGGGTAACAGTTGATGATGTTGCTGAAATTGTTGAATCTCATTTTGAAAATGGTGTAAAGGTTGACCGGCTTGAAATTAGATAATATGGCTTGAATTCTGTCAGCAATGGAATAGGTGGTGATCCTTATGGCTATAGAGTTAGGTAGAGAGCAAAAAGTTACAATAATAGATAAAACCCTTATTGAAATTTACAGGACAGACAGTAAGACTACCAGATTGGACCTTATTAGTCTTAGTTGGATGCTCAATTCCTTTGGTGTGGATCTTATAGAAATTAATCGTGAAATATTTAGAAAGATAGGAAAACCGCCGAACGGACTGGCCTTTTTGTTTAGGATAAACGGCCTTGAAGATGCAGAGCTGTGTATAAATCACAGCCTTAATAATTGTGCGATAAGTCAGGAACTGTTGGCTAAAAATGAGATACTTGAGAAATTATCCGGGTATAAATCCAATTTGATGGTTGATTTTAATGTTAATAGAATAACGGACATTTATCGCCTTGTAAAAAGCAGACTGCTGAAACATGCCCATTGTATTACGGGTATAAGGCTTGTGGGTATGGGTGCTTTTGTTTCTACAGAATGGTTAAAAGGGGTTCAATTCTTAAAAAACAAAACAGGCTTGAATATTGGCATATGCCCTGAAAACAATTGTTTTAACGCATCAGCGATTGCACTTGAAGCTGTAATGAACGGTATGGATTGTATTACTACAACCTTTGCCGGATATGGAAAACAAAAAGGTTATGCTGCCCTTGAAGAACTGATTTTGTCGGTAAAGCTTCTGGTAAATCCAAAGATCAAGGAGAATCTGAATACTCTTCCTGAATTGGCAAGAGTGTTCATGCATATTTCAGGAGTGGAAATTCCAGTGTCCAAACCGGTTTTAGGCAGCGGGATATTTAACTATGAGTCGGGAATACATGCTGATGGTATAAGAAAGAATCCATATACCTATGAACCGTATGATCCATCTGAGGTAGGTCTCCAAAGGAAAATGGCCATAGGAAAGCATTCTGGTAAGAAATCCATTTCGCAAAAATTATCCGAGCTTGGACTCCAATATGAATCGGGTGAAATGGATGAACTCCTTTATAGGGTTCGAATCAAGAGTACTGAATTGAAAAGAGGTCTTTTGGATTCGGAAATACAGGAACTGTACACTTCTTTTAAAGGAGACTGTAATAACAATGCTTTTTCATACTGACATCAGGGGTGATAATTTGGATATAAAAATTGTAGACACAACCCTGAGGGATGGGGAACAAAAAGCGGGCATAGCTCTAGGCGTCGCAGACAAAGTCTTAATAGCAAAAATGCTTGACACCCTCGGCATTTATCAGATTGAAGCAGGGATACCGGCAATGGGTGGTTCCGAGAAAAAAAGCATATTTAAAATTATGGACCTGAATTTGAAGAGCAGAATTTCAGTTTGGAACAGGATGAATATAGAGGATATCAAGCATTCACTGGAATGTAAGCCTGATATAATTCATATTTCCGTACCTGTCTCGGATATTCAGATAAAACTCAAGCTGGGAATGGATAGAAGCACTCTTATAGAGTATATGAGAAGATGTATTTGCTTTGCTCTCAATAAGAATTCACTTGTAACAGTAGGTATGGAAGATGCATCAAGGGCTGATTTCGAATTTATGCTCAATGTCATTTCTGTAGCGAAAGCAGAAGGTATCGAAACCATACGTTATGCTGATACTGTGGGGATACTATACAGGCAGAGAATCTTTAAAGAGATTCAGGAAATCCGAAGACAGGTTGGCGTAAATGTGGATTTCCATGGACATAACGACCTTGGAATGGCAGTGGCTAATTCCATCTCGGCTGCAAGGGCAGGTGCAAGATATATTGATTGCACTATAGGCGGTATTGGTGAACGAGCAGGAAACTGCAGCTATTACCAGTTTGTTTATTCCGCTCAGAAGTGTATTGGGGCTTTTAAAAATATAGATATAGATGAAATAATGCGGGTGGAGCTGAAGATATTAAAAATAATGGAGGCATAGAAATCTTTACAGGTATACATTAAGGTACTAAAGAACCTGTAAGTGCGTACTTGCTAAAGGAGTTTGATTAGAGTTACCATATAATTAACATAAAATTTGTTAATTGGGGTGGCTTTATGGAAAGAAAAATTACATACTATGAAAGTGTTAAAGAAGATAATACGCAGCAAACCTTTAAGCTTGTTGGAGAAAGAATAAACGAATTAGGTATAAAAAAAGTTGTTCTTGCATCAACGACAGGCAGAACAGCAAAAAAGGCCATGGAGTTTTTTGAGGGTAAAGAAGTACAACTGGTTATAATACCTCATCAGTTTGATTTCGCTAGAAAAGGAAGTTCATTCCCGAAAGAACTGATTTGCGAATTGAAAAATGCCGGCCATGAAGTACATTTCGGGACAATGCTTTTTCATACCGATAAATTATACGCAAACAGCACTCCAACTATAATAGCAGACTTTTTGCGCTGCTTTAGTGAAGGGGTCAAGGTATGTTATGAGATAGTCCTTATGGCTGCTGATGGTGGACTTGTTGAATCAGGGGAAAAGGTGATTGCTGTGGCAGGTACAGGAAAATGTTCAGACACAGCTTTGGTTATGCAGGCCTCTTCTACTCAAAATTTAAGCAAACTTCGTGTAAATGAAATCATTTGTAAACCAATTAATGAGTTAAAAGTTGATCCACAAAACGATTAGTCGGTTTTTTAAAGAAATATCTTTATATATGGTTTATAATTAATAACAGAGTGAATATTATATTTACTCTGTTATTTTTTTGCATATTCAAACAAAATAAATCAAGCAAAGAAGGTAGATTATATGAACAAAATCACAGTATTGGGAAGTCTGAATATGGATCTGGTTATCAATACTCCAAGAATACCTGCAATGGGTGAAACTATTCATGGTCAAGGGTTTGCGACTTTCCCTGGAGGAAAAGGGGCAAATCAGGCTGTAGCTGCCGCAAGACTGGGCGGTGACGTAAAAATGATAGGATGTGTGGGTGGAGATTCTTTCGGTCAGGATTTAATCGGCAATTTAATCCAAAATAATGTTGGAGTAGAGAATATAAAAACAGTTGCAGGTATTTCTACAGGTATCGCAGTAATAGTTATTAAAGAAGGCAATAATTTTATCATACTTGATTCGGGAGCTAACTTTAAATTACAGCCGGAAGATGTTGATAGGGTATCAGATGTAATCAAAACGAGTGACATCCTTATGCTGCAGCTTGAGATACCTATGGAAGTTGTGGAGAAAGCTGTTAGGACTGCAAAGGAGTATGGTGTCAAAGTCCTTTTAAATCCTGCACCAGCCAAGTCATTGCCGGATGAACTTCTTTCCGAAATTGATATTTTTACTCCAAATGAAAGCGAAGCTGAATTTATAACCGGAATCAACATTAAGTCGGTTCCTGATGCCCAAAATGCAGTAAAGTATCTTATGGATAAAAAAATAGGACAGGTAGTAATTACTCTTGGAAGTCAGGGTGTTGTTTATAACAGGGCTAACGAAATTATTCACAAGCCTGTACCCCAAGTGAAGGTCGTTGATACAACAGCTGCAGGTGATTCTTTTTCAGGGGCTCTGGCAGTTGCGCTATCAAATAATATGACAATTGATGAAGCAGTGGATTTCGCAAATATTGTAGGTACAATTACAGTTACCAGAAAAGGAGCACAGTCATCTCTTCCTTTATTAAGCGAGGTAGCTGATTTTATTAAAAGTAATAACGAAGATTAAACAAAATATTAAATAAAGGTAAAGCATTATAAGGTATAAATTTGTCTTCAGAACAATAGATTATTACGGGATATTGTTTTGGAGAATAACTATGCTGATAGTTGCCTTACATGCAAAAAAGATAAAGAAGTATATAGTTTTGGGATTTGTTGCTGTAGTTGCTGTTGTATTTCTGATTTACTTCGTTTTTTCAAGCGGTGCAGCGGCTGTTTCAACCGAAAATAAGGAACTTCCTATTTATTCAGTTGAACGTACCGATAAAAAAGCTGCAATAACCTTTGACTGTGCATGGGGTGCTGATGATATACCGAGCATCCTTGAAACTCTTAAAGAGAATAATATAAAAGCGACCTTTTTTATAGTAGGTCAATGGGCAGAAAAGTACCCTGATGTTGTGAGCAGAATATCCAAAGAAGGCCATGATATTGCTAACCATGGGTATTCCCATTTAAGAATGGGTGCAATTCAGGGCAGTAAAATTATGAGTGAAATAGAAAAATGTGGAGAAGTGCTTTCAAAAATCACAGGTAAAAAGGTTGACCTGTTCCGTCCCCCTTATGGCGATTATAGTAATAATGTCATTAACATATCAAATAATATAGGATATTATCCCATTCAGTGGGATGTGGATTCACTGGACTGGAAGCCGGATATAAGCAAGGCTGAAATTATGGAAAGAGTTAAACGTAAGATACAGTGCGGGTCCATTATTTTATTCCATAATGATACTGCTTATACAGCTAAAATTCTTCCTGATATTTTAAAAGAGTGTAAAAAGGATGGTTTTGAGTTTATTCCAGTATCCGAATTGATTTTAAAAAGCAATTATTACATAGATTTTGAAGGAAGACAGAGACCAAAAGAATAAACTGACGAAATAATGTATTTGTAAGCAAAACTACATAAAAAATGATAAACTGTATATTATAATGTTGCATCGACTTTTCGGTGCAGCATTTTTCTTGTCATGCAATAATAATTATAATTCGTTTGATATAATGCTTTAGGATCAAAAACACCTCTATAAATTGCAGCGGAGTGGATTTCACAATGATATTAACAGGTATAATAAGCCAGAATGAAAACGAAAAAACTTCAGCACTCATCGGTTCTATTCTATCTGAATCGGGAATGAAGACAAGCATAATAGATTTTAAGGAGTTAAGGAATCTCGATGACAAAAGTGTGAGAAGCTATACCAGTGAACTAAGCAAGGCCGGTACTGACGTTCTTGTCCTTAAAATAAAGCCTTCGGATGTAGAAAATGCTATACCGGCAAGCATTCATTTTGATGTAATGATATACAATGATAAAGCCGATGATTTAAAGGAAATGGATATAGACTGTTATAAAAACCTAATCAGGCAAATGTTTTCGAGACTTGATGAAAAGGGGACAGCTATTTTAAATGTGGATTATAATGAATTAATCCAGTTCCTTGAAGGTATGAAAAGGCATGTGGTCTCCTATGGCTTTAATTCCAAGGCGAGTATAACTGCCTCGAGTACTGGTGATTCAATGACTGATAATGTTTTTCTATGCTGCCTTCAGCGTACAATATCCGCTAGAAACGGTAAGCTGATCGAACCCCAGGAATATAGAATTAATATGGGGAATAATGGTTTTGATGCATATGATATACTTGCTGCAACAACTTTTGCCGTGCTTAACGGTGTAAATATAAATACACCTAATTATATAAGTTGAATTAAATCAACTTATTACATGTGTAATTGGGAAAGTAAATTCTGATTTGTTCCCATTTGCATTTGGTTTAAAATGCAAATAATGTATTTAGAAATTTACTTCATCCTATATAGTTAAGTCTCGACAAAAAATTTCTTCAGGGATTTTCAATTTTGGTAATTTATAATATAATGTAACTATGTGTTTAATTTTTTGCCATACAATGCAGAAAATTCAGTTGATTATAGATAGCCGGATTTTAAGATATTTAAGTACCCTCAAAAATTAAAGGTCGTTAAAATTTACTTCTAAAACTATTTTAAGTGGAATATATTACATTAGATAAATTACGATATACATAGGAGCCAAAGAGAGGGGAGTTGGGGTCGGATGGTCGGTAACATCATAGAGAACAACGTTGTGACCATTTCCGGGAGAGTTGTTTCGGATACCGAGTACAGTCACGCGGTTTATGGGGAAGGCTTTTATTCTTTCCTGCTTGAAGTACCGAGGTTAAGTAACAGCTATGATAAAATTCCGGTAACAATATCTGAACGGTTAATTACCACACAAAAATTAGAGATTGGTAAGGTTATAGAAATTGAAGGTCAATTCCGTTCATATAACAGTTATAACACAGAAGGCAACAGACTGGTGCTGACTGTGTTCGCCAGAGAAATTAATTTTCTGGAGGATGAAAGAAGTATAAAAAATCCTAATCAGATTTATCTTAACGGTTATATCTGCAAAAGGCCTATTTACAGGACTACTCCATTTGGCAGGGAGATAACTGATATGCTGCTTGCAGTTAACAGGCCGTATAATAAGTCTGATTATATCCCATGTATAGCCTGGGGCAGGAATGCACGTTATTCTGAGGGTCTTACAATTGGAGACAATGTAAAGGTTTGGGGTAGAATCCAAAGTCGTGAATACCAGAAAAAGCTTGATTCAGGAGAGATTCTGACAAAGGTTGCTTATGAGATCTCTGTTTCCAAGATGGAGGTCGGCGATTCCAAACAACCGCCTGACTGTGATGATGAGAATAGAAATGATGAAGAGCTTGAACAGGACTGATATATTTAAAATCTTCCATTATTAGTGGGAGATTTTTATTTGTATTATAATTTTTTATAAATATTTATTTTAATATATCATAGGCAAGATTATTAAACTTTGTTAAAATATTTATAACGAGGTGATAGATGTCCTCCACTTCTATTGGTGGATGGTACCACTTTGACTTTCAGGTGGTAGGCATATCCCGGGCCTCGTTGAAACGCGCTGAGGTAAGAAAACTTTTCTATAACCGAAAACTTTTCTACTGATGCGTTATAACCTATAAAAATTGCCTTAATGTAAATAAAAACTTTCGGGGTTTTATTTAAAGGCACGAAAGGAAGGTTGATACCATTGGTTAAAGTATTATATGGCAAGAAGGGTTCTGGAAAAACAAAGAACATGATTGATTCGGCAAACAGCCTCGCTGCTGATTGTAAAGGGTATGTAGTATTTATTGATGACAGCAATCAACTTATGTACGACCTTAAGCATGAAGTAAGATTTATTAATGTATCTGAATTTCCGGTATTGTCACCTGATGCTTTCCTGGGGTTCGTTTGTGGAATTGTTTCTGCCAATTATGATGTGGATGGTATTTTTATCGATGGATTAACCTATATTGTTAAAGAGAATATCAATGAATTAAAAGGGTTTATTGAGGTTGTTAATAAGCTGTCAAGCCAGTTTAATGTTAAGTTCTATATCAGTATAAATGGTGATGTTGAAAACATGCCGGACTTTCTTAAAGAATATATTTAAAAACAAGGAATTATAACGGAGATACTAATAATATCTCCGTTTTTTGTTGTTATTTTATAGTATTTGTTTTGCATTGGGCATCTGCGTTGGTATAATTAATATAATAAATATTTAAGTTAAAGGTATTTTATGGGGAACATTGCATCAGTTTTTTTAAACAATACTACACGAAAATTTGATAAGAATTATCATTACTTTATACCTGCGACGCTTCAAAATGAGGTGTTACCAGGTAAAAGGGTACTTGTACCATTTGGAAGAGCTGACAGAACTGAAGAAGCTTTTGTTGTCGATGTTTTGAATGATTCAGATTATAAGGATTTAAAAAGTATAAGTAAGGTAATTGATGCAGCTCCGGTTCTTACCCCAAATATGATCAAACTGGCCGGATGGATGAAGGAAATGTACATTTCTACTTTTGCTGATGCAGCAAAATGTATGCTTCCTCCAGGAATTGGTGCTAAAACCTCAAGAGTCATAATACTTTTGAATAAGAGCTTAAAATTTACTCCAAATCAGGATAAGCTTGTTGATTTGCTTGAAAAAAATGATGGTATTTATGAATATGATGAATTAAAGGAATTGTCCGGACTCAAAGGTTTTTCAAAATATATAAAACAGCTTTGCGAAGCGGGAAGCATCAAAGTTGAAGAACATTATGATACCGGAATAGCAAAAAAGACAATCAGGGTAGCAAGTCTTGCCATTGACCGAGAGGAAGTAATAAGTGACATTGAAAGCAGTAAGCTTAAAAAAATACAGCATATCAGGGTTCTTGAAATGCTTCTGGACAATGAGTTCATTTCAGTACAGGATGTTACCAGATTTGCAGGTGTCTCAGCAAGTGTCATTAATACTCTTGAAAAATACGGATATATTAAGATTTGGAATTTGGAAATAAAGCGTGATCCTTATAAACACAGGGTGTTCGAAAGGACATTCCCTTTAAAACCGCTTGAACAGCAAGTTGCTGCTTTAAATAGGGTTTCACAGTCAATTGAAAAAAACATATTCGAAGAAATTCTTCTTCATGGTGTTACCGGGAGCGGAAAAACAGAGGTTTACCTCCAGCTTATACAAAAGTGTTTTGATATGAATAAACAGGCAATTGTACTTGTTCCTGAAATATCGCTTACGCCTCAAATGGTGGAAAGGTTTAAGGGCAGATTTGGGGAGCATGTAGCTGTTATACACAGCAGGCTTTCAATGGGTGAGAGATATGATCAGTGGAGACTTATAAAAGAAGGCAGCATCAAGGTGGTTGTAGGTGCCAGGTCGGCAGTTTTCGCACCCTTTGAGAATGTCGGAATTATTATTATCGATGAGGAGCATGAGAATTCATATAAATCAGAAGTAACACCTAAATATCATGCAAGAGATATTGCAAGGAAAAGATGCATGGATGAAAACTGTGTTTTGCTTCTCGGATCGGCGACTCCTTCAGTAGAGACCTATTACCGGGCTGCTGCAGGTCAAATAGCACTCATAGAGATGACAAAAAGAACAAATGACAATCCTATGCCTGCGGTAGAGCTTGTAGATATGAGAACTGAACTTGACAATGGTAACCGTACTATTTTCAGCAGTAAGCTCCATGAAGAGATTTCCGCAAATATTGAAAACAGAGAACAAACTATACTATTTATGAACAGGAGGGGCTATTCATCCTTTGTAATGTGCCGCAGCTGCGGGTTTACAATAAAATGCCCCGACTGTAATGTTACGATGACATACCATTCACATGATGAAAGACTTATTTGTCATTACTGTGGTTTTACTGTAAAGAATCCTTCGGTCTGCCCTAAATGCAGCAGCAAACATATAAGGTATTTTGGTGTTGGAACTCAAAAGATAGAAGAGGATGTCAAAAAGAATTTTATCAATGCCTCTGTCATAAGAATGGATATGGATACAACTTCGTTTAAGAATTCACATGAGGAAATACTAAATGAATTTAAGGAAAAAAATATTAACATACTTGTAGGAACACAAATGGTTGCAAAAGGACACGACTTTCCAAGAGTCACTCTTGTAGGGGTACTGGCAGCCGACAGCATGCTGAACATCAATGATTTCAGGGCTTCAGAAAGGACATTTCAGCTTTTGACCCAGGTTGCGGGCAGGGCGGGAAGATCCGAACTGCCTGGACGTGTTGTAGTACAGTCTTATAATATTGATGATTTTAGCATTATTGCAGCTTCAAAGCAGGACTACAGAGAATTTTTCAACAATGAAATCATTATCCGCGAAAAGCTGGGTTACCCCCCTTTTTCAAACATAGCTTCCCTTACTTTAAGCGGGGCTGTGGACAGGAATGTTTTCATTCAGGCAAAACAGCTTGCAGAAACTATTAAAAATAAATATCTGGATTCGGTTACTAACTTGGATGTAATAGGACCTTCCAGGGCACCGTTATCTAAAATTCGTAACATGTACAGATGGAAAATAATCATTAAAGAAAGTAATCTGGATAAACTTATTAGGATACTCAGTGATGTTTCAGACGATTATAATTCACACCCGGAATCACGGTATGTTAACTTAAATGTAGATGTAAATCCGGTTAATATGCTATAATTTAGACTTGGTAAACAATAAATTACTATTTCCCACTAACATATATTCTTGGAGGTAGAGATGGCTATCAGAAGTATAAGGAAAGACGGAGATGAAATTTTAAGGAAAAAGTGCAAGGATGTAGATGTAATTGACTCAAAGATCAAAACCTTAATAAAGGATATGGCCGAAACGATGTATGAATCGAATGGAGTCGGGCTTGCAGCTCCTCAGGTGGGGGTTCTTAAAAGAATAGTGGTTATTGATACCGGTGAAGGTCTGCTTGAACTGATAAACCCAAGAATTATCAGTGAAACAGGCGAACAGACTTATATTGAAGGATGCTTGAGTATTCCTGGAATTTACGGGGAAACAAAAAGACCCGCAAAGGTAGTTGTGGAAGCACTTAATCCTAATGGTGAAAAGGTTACAGTTGAAGGTGAAAAACTTCTGGCTGTTTGCCTTTGCCATGAAATTGACCATCTTGACGGAAAATTATTTAAAGATATAGTTATAAAATATGTGGATGAAAAAGACCTTTAATAAATTGGAGGTTAGTTATGAAAATTGTTTTTATGGGAACACCCGATTTTGCCGTTCCCAGTCTTGATATACTTGTAAAAAGCGGTTATGAAGTAGCTGCTGTTGTAACTCAGCCTGACAAGCCAAAAGGCCGCGGAAACAAGCTTACTCCCCCGCCGGTTAAGGAATATGCATTGAATAATAATATACCGGTACTTCAGCCGGAGAAGGTGAAAACAGGAACTTTCGCTCAGCAGCTGAGGGAAATTGCTCCTGACCTTCTTGTTACAGTTGCTTATGGAAGGATATTACCGCAGGAGGTACTTGATATACCGCCATATGGATGTGTAAACGTCCATGGTTCACTTCTCCCTAAATATAGGGGTGCAGCACCTATTCAATGGTCTGTAATAAATGGCGACAGTATTACCGGTATCACAACAATGTATACAGATATAGGCATGGATACTGGTGATATGCTTTTAAAGAGAGAAGTTGAAATAGGTATAAACGAAACTGCAGGTGAACTTCACGATAAATTATCAATAATAGGTGCCGAGGTGCTGCTTGAAACTCTTAAAGAACTCGAAAAGAGGACATTGGTGAGAATCCCGCAGCCGGCTGACGAAGCTACATACGTAACAATGATAAGTAAAGAAACCGGTCGTATTGACTGGAGCAAGACCATGGAACAGATACACAATCTTGTACGGGGTACTGACCCATGGCCTGGAGCATATACCTTTTACAAAGGTGAGAGAATGAGAGTTTGGAAGACAGAATATTCCAATATTGAAAAAGCCTCAAAACCAGGAGAAATTATTGAAGTAAAAAAGGAAGGAATACTGGTGGGTACGGGTAAAGGTAATATAATGCTGAAGGAAATCCAGTTCGATTCGGGGAAAAGGCTTAAAGTTGAACAATACCTTGCGGGTCATTCAATAGATAAGGGAGAGCTTCTGGGATAGTAGCTTTACAGGTGGGTTAAATGAATAGTTTATTTGAATTTGATTCAGAATTCAGCAATGTCAGGTATATTGAAGAAGACAATGTAGTATTCCTGCAATGGAAGAAATTTTGTTGCTTTGAGGATTACAGAAAACCGGCAACTTTTGCATTAGAATTACTAAGACAATTTCCAGCTAGCAACTTAATAGTAGATGCAAGAAATGGTTTTGAAGATACAAAGGAAGATGTCGAATGGGGATTTTCGGTATTACTTCCTGAAATGGCTAAGACACAGTGTAAGTATGTTGTGTTCATAATGAATGAAGTAAATGATATAGAAGAAGAAATGGATTTTTGGACCAAAGAATTTGGAAAATATTTTGGAGTGTGCAGGACTGCTTCGTATGAGGATGCGATTAAAGCAATACATACTGAGTTGCTTTTGCATGTTATATACAAGGTCAAAGAAGGAAAAAGGGATGAATTCATCCGAAAAGTAAAAGAATCGGGGATTATGACAGCTTCGCTGCAGGAACCGGGCAACCTGTGTTATGAATATTATTATCCGACTGATGACAATAATAGTGTGTTACTTGTAGAGTCATGGACAAATGTTCAGGCACAGCAGTTTCATTGCAGGACAGAGCATTTTCAAAAGCTGTCTGAACTTAAGAATGAGTATGTTGAAGCAGTTAGCATTAAAAAATATAATGTTTCTGAATTATAAAATCGGCTTTATTATATTTGTACATATGAATAAACTACTAAAATAAAAAGCCTCATTATTTATAAAAAAATGAGGCTTTTATATTTCAGCTAAAATTGAGAAAGACTTAATAATGAAGAAATATATACTTGTATTTAAAACTTATCATTTTAGCCTCAAAGATAATAATATAATTAATTGTTGCTTTGAAAATATTATTTAGCGGAGGTTATTATGATGGGCGGTTATTTTTATGGGATAGATCCTTACTATTTAGTATTGGTTTTACCTACATTCGCTTTTGCATTATATGCTCAATTCAGGGTTAAAGGAACCTTTAATAAATATAGAAGTGTAACAAACAGCAGAGGAATAACTGGAGCACAAATAGCAAGATCAATTCTTGACTCAAATGGTCTCTATGACATTTCTGTTGAACGTGTATCAGGACAGCTTACAGACCACTATGATCCTAGAAAAAAAGTGATTAAACTTTCAGATCCTGTTTATTCAAGCATTTCGGTAGCATCCATAGGAATTGCTGCCCATGAAACTGGGCATGCTTTGCAGCACAAAGAGAAGTATGGCCCCCTTATACTCCGCAGCACTCTCGTTCCAGTGGCAGGTATTGGCTCATCAATTGGACCTTATATGGCTATATTCGGGCTTTTATTCAATTCTGGAATTCTTATTAATCTCGGCATAATTCTTTTTGCAGTTGCAGTAATTTTTTATCTTGTAACTTTACCTGTTGAATTTAATGCAAGTAAAAGAGCAGTAGCAGCACTTCAAACAGGAGGTATTCTTTCAAGTTATGAAATAGAACCTGCTAAAAAGGTTTTAAATGCTGCAGCCATGACTTATGTGGCTTCTGCTGCAGTAGCAATCGCCAGCCTTTTGAGACTTATATTATTGGCTAGCGGAAGAAGAAGGGAGTAAAAGCAATTAGGAATGGAGAATTGAGAATTGAGAATGAAAGAAAAGAGTTAACAGTTGACGAGGGGACGAGAGGACCGTTAAAAGTAGTGTACAATTTACAGTGTACAGTTTACAGTTAAAGGCAAGAGATAAAGGCGGTTGACAAGTTGACGAGAGGACAGTTAAAAGAGTGTACAATTTACAGTGTGCAGTTTACAGTTAAAGGCAAAGGATAAAAGCATAGTTGACAGTTGACGAGAGGACGAGATGACAGCTAAAGCAAGTGTACAATTTACAGTTTACAGTTAATAGATAAGAGAAAAAATGTAGGAATATCACTTATACTTTGTTACAATTAACCAGAGGATTGTGATTTGTTCTTTGGAGGATTTATGGATTTTAGTGCTGAAGCTTCGAAATGGGATACCGACAAAAGAGTAAAGAGAGCAAAAATAATAGCTGAACAAATAAAAAGAGCAATTGATATTAAAGAACATTTCAATGCTTTGGAATTTGGGTGCGGTACAGGTTTGATAAGTTTTAACCTGCATGACAAGTTTGAAAGTATCACCCTTGTCGATACTGCAAAAGGTATGATAGATGTTCTTAATGAAAAAATTCAAGATAGTGGCATAAATAACATGAAAGCTCTTCAAAGAGATATTGACAGTCATAATGAGCTTTCTGGGAATTATGATGTTATCTATACTTCAATGGTATTGCATCATATAAAGGACACAGAAACAACTCTTAAAAATCTTCATACATTGTTAAAAAATAATGGACAATTATGTATTGTAGAATTATCAAAAGATGATGGTACTTTTCATAAATATGAACAGGACTTTGACGGTCATAATGGTTTTGAACAGGCAGAACTGAAGGATTTATTAGAAAAGATAGGTTTTAGGAAAGTTACATATGAAGTTTTCTTCAGAGATGTAAAATTAATTGACTGTACTGAGTTTAAGTATTCGTTGTTCCTCATGAAAGCAGAAAAGTCTGATGAATAATATTCTTAAATTAATTCTTAATATAAATTTTGGAATAATGCTTATTATAAATGGTATAATGTTTGTTATATAAAACTTAAAAGGAAAATAAATATGGCTTTGGATATACCCAGGGAAACCGCTCTAAAAATAATTTATGATATTACTGAAAAAGGTGCTTATTCTAATATTGCTTTAAATAAAAACATGGCATCTGCTGACCTCAAAGGGGTTGACAGAGCTTTTATAACTGAGATGGTCTATGGTGTCACAAAATATAAGCTGACACTTGACTGGTTTATTGAGCAATTTTCCAGTGTAAAGCTCAAAAAAATCTCTTCATGGGTTTTAAATATATTAAGGCTTGGAGCCTATCAGATAATGTTCATGGACAAGGTACCTGATTCGGCTGCATGCAACGAGAGCGTTAACCTTTCTAAAAAGTATGGTCATCAGGCTTCCAGCAGGTTTGTAAACGGAGTTTTGAGAAGCCTTTCAAGAAACAAAGATAGTATTAAGTATCCGGATAGTGAAAAGGATACTGTCCGCTACCTTTCTGTTAAATATTCACACCCTGAGTGGATGGTAAAAGAATGGCTTTCAAGGTTTGGCAAGGAATTTACTGAAACCCTGCTGGAAAGCAATAATAAGATTCCTGAGCTTACCGTCCGTGTAAATATACTAAAGACAACAAGGGATCAATTGATGGAGCAATTAAAAAGCAGTGGCCTCGATGTACAACCTGGATTATATTCCGATGAAGCATTAATCTTAAAGGGTTCCTCAAACATTGCAGGTCTTGAAGCCTTCAAAAATGGAATGCTTCAGGTGCAGGGAGAAAGCTCCATGCTTGCCGGCAGAATACTTGATCCGAAGCCCGGTGAACTGGTTATAGATGTATGCAGTGCTCCAGGGGGAAAAGCAACACATCTGGCTCAGCTAATGAAGAACAAGGGTACTGTAATTGCAAGGGATATACATGAACATAAAATAAAACTGATTGAGGAAGCTGCCCTAAGACTTGGAGCAGATATGGTTCGTGCGGAAATGTATGACGCAACAAGGCTTGACGATAATTATACTGGTAAGGCTGATAGAGTCTTGGCGGATGTACCCTGTACAGGCTTTGGTATAATAAGCAAGAAGCCGGATATCAAATGGTCCAGGGCCGAAGGCGACAAAAAGGAAATACTAGGCCTTCAGAAAAAAATACTTGATATTTCTTCAAGTTATGTTAAGCCAGGAGGTACTTTGTTATACAGTACCTGCACCATTGAAGAGGATGAGAATTCAGGAATGGTTAAAAGCTTTCTTGAAAGGCATAAGGAATTTGAAATGGATGATATTGCAGATTTACTGCCAGCCAAGCTAAAAAAGCCTGGCAGTCAAAAGGGAATGCTTCAGCTTTATCCCAATATAGATGGAATTGATGGATTTTTCATAGCAAAGATGAGGAGATTATTGTAATGGAAGGAAAGATAGACCTTCTGGACCTCACAATAGAGGATTTGCAGGAGAAATTTAAAGAGCTTGGACTTGAAAAGTTCAGGGCTAAACAGGTATTCCAGTGGGTACATAAGGGAATAAAGGATATTGAGCAGATGACCAACCTTTCTAAGCCCCTACGAACCACACTTGCAGAGAAATTTTACATAGGGAAGCTTGACATAGAACAGAAGCTTGTTTCAAATATAGATGGTACAGCAAAATACATATTCGCGCTAAAGGATGGAAACATCATAGAAAGTGTTCTAATGGAATATGTACACGGATACAGTGCTTGCATTTCGTCACAGGTAGGCTGCAAAATGGGATGTAAATTCTGCGCATCTACTGGTATGGGTTTTGTAAGAAATCTGTCAGCAGGCGAAATGCTTGATGAAATAATTTCCATCCAAAATGATACAGGACAAAAAATAAGTAATATTGTTATAATGGGTATAGGAGAACCCTTTGATAACTATGATAACATTGTAAAGTTTTTGCATCTTGTAAATCATTCTGAAGGTTTAAATGTCGGAATGAGACATATTTCAGTTTCAACATGCGGACTTGTACCTGAAATTCTAAGGTTTTCAAAGGAAAATATGCCTGTAACTCTTTCTATATCGCTTCATGCTCCAACTGATGAAAAGAGGCTTCAAATGATGCCTATTAACGGGAAGTACTGTATTGACAAAATAATTGAAGCATGTAAGATATATACAGAGGTTACTAAAAGGAGAATTACTTTTGAATACGCAATGGTAAGCGGTGTTAATGATTCAGCTGAGGATGCCGTCACACTTGCACACAAGCTAAAAGGCATGCTTTGTCACGTTAACCTTATACCGGTCAATAATGTAGAAGGCACAAGTTATCATAAAAGCTCAAGGAATACTATAGAGAAGTTTAAAAGTATTCTTGAACGTTATGGAATTGAAACAACGGTAAGAAGGGAATTGGGAAGTGACATTAACGCAGCGTGTGGGCAATTGCGCAGAAACATAATTAACGATAAAAAGGCAGATTGTATTAATCAGATAGACATGACGTAAACTGGGAGTGGTAAGGTGAAATTCGCTTTTAAAAGTGACAGGGGGATTATCAGAGATACAAATGAAGATTACTGTAACATTGTAACAGGGTACCCTGATGTACCGCTGTCTTTTGTTATTGCAGACGGTATGGGTGGCCATAATTCGGGAGAAGTAGCGAGCAAAATGGCTGTTGATATTGTAAGCAAATTTATAGTTGACTATCCTGAGTCCTTCAAGGATGAAAAAATCATTACTGATTCCATTACAACTGCAATGCTGAATGCTAATGAAAAAATATTTTATGACGCATCCGAGCAGGAGTCCAATCATGGTATGGGAACTACACTTATTGTAGCAGTTATTCATGAAGATAAGCTCTTCCTCGGACATGTGGGAGACAGCAGTGCTTTCCTGATAAGAGAAAACGAAATTGAAAAGCTTACTACGGATCATACATACATACAGGAATTAATAAAAAATGGTACTATTACTCATGAAGAAGCTGTTAACCATCCGAAACGGAATGTATTAACCAGGGCGATAGGCTGTGAACAGAACATTACAATCGATTCCTACGTCTATAGTATTAGAGAAAATGATGTTATTTTGCTATGCACTGACGGCTTGACCAATATGGTTAACGAAAACGAGATCAAGGATACTATAAATAACAATCAAGATGCTGAAAAGATATGCTCAACTCTTGTAGAGATTGCTAACAGCAGAGGCGGAGACGATAACGTTACTGTGATGATAATAAAAAACGATTAGTTCTTCGCATTTAATAACAGTTATAAGTAGAATAGAGGTGTTATAATTGGAAGGTCAAATGCTTGGAAATAGATATGAATTACTTGAAAAAATAGGCGGAGGCGGAATGGCTACCGTTTATAAAGCCAAGTGCCACTTTCTAAATAGATTTGTTGCTATAAAGATTTTAAGGCAGGAATATACCAATGATGAAGAGTTTGTGAGAAGGTTTAAAATAGAAGCTCAGGCAGCAGCCAGCTTGTCTCACCCGAATATTGTCTCAATTTATGATGTTGGTCATGAAGAAAGTACCCATTATATTGTAATGGAATATATAGATGGCATTACTCTTAAAGAATTCCTCAACAGAAGAGGAGTTTTAAACTGGAGGGATGCTATTGATATCAGTATACAAATTTGTTCCGCAATTGAGCACGCGCACAGGAATCATATAGTTCACCGTGATATAAAACCGCACAATATACTGCTTACCAATGATGGAATTGTGAAGGTTACAGATTTCGGTATAGCACGTGCTGTTTCTTCTTCAACAATCACAATGGCAGGAAGTACTATAGGTTCTGTCCATTATTTTTCACCTGAGCAGGCAAGAGGCGGATATATAGATGAAAAATCTGATATTTATTCACTTGGAATAACCCTTTATGAGCTTGTTACAGGAAAGCTTCCTTTTGACGGGGATTCCCCCGTAGCCGTAGCTATAAAGCATATTCAGGATGAACCTGAAAGCCCCATTGATATTAACCCTGAGATACCAAGCGGAGTTAATGATATTATTCTGAAGGCAATTAAGAAAGATCAGACTAAAAGATATCAGTCTGCAGGAGATATGCTTCAGGACTTATACAGAGTTATAAAAGAACCAAATGGAGCTTTTGTTGTTTCAGAAAGCATGGAAGGCAGTCCAACAAGAAGACTACAGGCTATTGGTACCCCACCCACCGTAAAGAAAGAAGATTTTCGTATCAAAGAGGATAAATCCAGTAATAATTCAGAAAAGAAAAAGACAGATAAACTTACTATTATTTTTGCAATAGTTACAGCAGTAATTGTAATTGCTATTTCTGTATACGTAGGATACTCGGTAGTTAAGCCGCAGCTATCATCAGATAAGACCAGCACGGAATTTGAAGTAAAGAATTATGAGGGACGAAATATCAATGAAGTATTGGATGAACTTAAACAGTACGGTATTAAACCTGAAGTAAAAACAGAAACCAATAAAACTGTTGACAAGGACAATATTATAAGACAAAACCCTAAGGAGGGTGTAAAGTTAAAGCCTGACGGATTCGGTACCTTGACGCTTTATGTAAGCAGCGGTCCCGAGCAGGCTAATATGCCTCCATTGTCCAAGATTGAAATAAGAGAGGCAGAAAGAAAGCTTGATAACTTAAATATTGATTATGACATACAGTATGAATTCAGTGACGTTGCGAAGGACTTTGTAATAAGAACAGATCCGGCTGAAGGTGAGAAAATCGAGACTGGAAGCACTGTGACAGTGTATGTGAGCAAAGGACCTGAGATAAAGAAAACACGTGTGCCTAATCTTTTAAATATGACTGAATCTGAAGCAAAAAAAGCACTTGCAAATGCAGGGCTGAAGATAGGTAAAATATATCCCGAAGGCAGTAATTATACAGGTAAAATAGTAAATCAAAAACCTGAAGCGACTACAGAGGTTGATGAGGATACACCGGTAGACATTTATTTCAGTAGCAGTAGCGCTACAACCAGGACTAATGTAACTAAAATTATAACATTGGATAATCCTGAAAGCTATCCAGGTGATGCTGTAAGCTTACGCGTTGAAGCTACTCCTTCAGATACCAATGTTATGGAAGTACTCAAAAATGAAATGGTTAAAAAATCAGATTTTCCAGTAAGGGTATCAATACCGGTTCCCAACGGTGGCAAGACTGACATAAAGATATTTATAAATAATAAGGATGTATTGGATGATTCTCTATGATCCTACAATAAGGAAGGTGACAGCTTGCCGGAGGGCATTATATTAAAAGGCATTGGCGGTTTCTACTATATCAGAACGGCCCATAAGATATATGAATGCAAAGCCCGTGGAGTATTCAGGAAGGATAAGATAACGCCTCTTCCTGGCGACCAGGTTAAAATATCTATTATCGATGAAGAAAAGCTTATAGGTAACATTGATGAAATCCTCGAAAGGACTTCGGAGCTTGTACGTCCTGCAATAGCAAATGTTACACAGATTGCAGTAGTTGTGGCGGCGAAATCACCCAATCCGGATTTTGAACTGCTGGATAAGCTGCTTATATCAGCATCAATACAAGCTATCAAGGCTATTATTTGCATAAATAAGATTGATTTAGATGAAGAAGGTACCTATCAAAAAATTTCGGAAGCTTACGGAAAGGCACACTATAAATGTCTTCCCATAAGTTCTGTCAAGGATATTGGGTTTGAAAAGCTGAGGGGGGAACTGAAAGATAATATAACAGTTTTTGCAGGACAATCAGGCGTTGGAAAATCCACAATACTAAATAAAATAATGAACACTATGGTTATGGAGACAGGGAGTATTAGTGAACGGATAGAACGTGGGAAACACACCACAAGGCATGCAGAACTGCTTAACCTTGAAGAAGGCGGGCTTATTGCAGATACACCTGGTTTTAGTACCATGGAGCTCCCAGATATAAAATGTGAAGAGCTTCCCTTGTATTATCACGAGTTTGATAACCATACAGGTACTTGCAAATATACTGGATGCAGCCATATAAGCGAGCCTGGCTGTGTTGTAAAGGAAGCTTTGGAAAAATCTTTGATAGACACTGAAAGATACGAACGATATATAAAGTTTTATAACATGCTTAAGCTTAATAAAAAATACAATAAAAAGGTGTGACAAAAAATGATTAAAATTGCTCCGTCTATACTCGCGGCAGACTTTTCAAAACTAGGTGACGAAATAAAAAAGGTAGAAAAAGCCGGGGCTGATATGATCCATATTGATGTTATGGATGGTCACTTTGTACCAAATATTACAATGGGTCCTCCTGTTATTAAAGCGATTAGACCTATAACGGGACTTATTTTTGATGTTCATCTTATGATAGAAAATCCGGCACAGTATATAGACACCTTTATAGATTCGGGTGCAGATATTATTACAGTACATGTGGAAACAACAAAACATCTTAATAAGGTTATACAAAGTATCAAACAAAAGGGTAAGAGAGCAGCGGTATCTTTAAATCCGGCAACTCCGCTCAGTTCCATAGACTGTATCCTGCAGGATGTTGATATGGTCCTGTTAATGACTGTAAACCCCGGATTTGGAGGGCAGACATATTTGGAGTCGGTTACTGAAAAAATCAGGGAACTCAAAGCAATGATTAAGGCAAGAAAGCTTAGGGTTGAAATAGAAATAGACGGCGGGGTTGATCTTGGTAATATACAGCGAGCTGCTGAGGCTGGAGCTAATATATTTGTAGCAGGTACAACCATATTTAATGCAGTTAATACTTCTGAAATAATTAAGGAATTAAGGGAAAAAGCATATGAAGGCATTAATAGCATGCAGCGGTGAAATAGAGGATTATTCTTTCTGCAGCAGACATATTAAAGATTTAGATTACATAATCGGTGTAGACGGCGGTGCTCATCACCTATTAAGACTCGGTTTGAAGCCTGATGTTTTATTAGGTGATTTTGATTCAATCCTTGAATCGGATTTGGAGTATTTTAAAAATGAGAATATTGAAATATTAAAATATCCTTCTGAGAAGGACCTTACAGATTCGGAACTTGCTATTGAAACTGTATTGGAAAAAGGCTGTGATACAGTAATTATGATTGGATGTATCGGAAGCCGCGTAGACCATTCAATTGCTAACATTCAACTTCTCAAGAAACTTCTGGATAATGGGGTAAAGGGTATAATTGTTAATGAAAATAATGAAATAACTCTTATAAGAGATCATCTTGAGTTGAAAAGGGAAGATAATACAAGGGTATCACTTCTCTCACTTACAGATAAAGTAACTGGAATTACTCTTAAGGGTTTCTACTATCCGTTAAATGATTTTACTTTGGAATTAGGCTCAGCCAGGGGTGTCAGTAATGAATTTGCGGAAGACACCGCAGAGATAACAATTAAAGAAGGACTGCTCCTTGTGATTAAGGCAAGGGATTAGCAAGCCTTTTAGGGAGTCATACATGAATCAAATATTCAGAACCTATTATAGCTCACCTATAGGGGTGCTGCGAATAACCGCATACGAAGATTCAATAAATGCTCTTGAATTTTGCGATACTCAGCCTGAATTTATAGAAACAGTGAATGAACCGGTTATAATCAAAGACTGCAAAAGCCAGCTCGATGAATATTTTCGGGGAAATAGGACTGAGTTTAATCTAAAACTGTCACTTTCAGGGACAGATTTTCAAAATAAGGTCTGGAAGGAACTATTAAGAGTACCTTATGGTAAGACCGCATCTTACAAGGATATTGCAATGTCATGCGGAAATCCCAAGGCAGTACGTGCTGTAGGCGGAGCAAACCATAATAACAGAATTGCAATTATAATTCCCTGCCATAGGATAGTAGGAAGTAACGGAAAACTTACTGGTTATGCCGGAGGATTGTGGCGTAAGGAATGGCTTCTAAAGCATGAAATGAAAAAAACTGGCGTTTGAGCCAGTTTTTTTGTTATATGTTGTGGCTTATTTAAATTCCTTTGCAAGTGCCGTGAAAGCGGGCAGCGAAGCTTCAACCATTTTCGGACTTACACAGTAGGCAAGTCTGAAGTAACCGGGACAGCCGAAGCCGCTTCCTGGAACGATTATCAGGTTGTATTTCAAAGCTCTGTTTTTGAATTCCACATCATCAGCTATTAAAGCCTTTGGGAAAAGATAAAAAGCACCCTGTGGCTTGGCACAGGTAAAGCCTAGACTTGTAAGATGGTTATAAAGCATATCTCTTCTTTGCTTATACAAGGTGTTATCAACCTTTTCTTCGAGAGCTTCTGCGATTACCTTTTGGAAAAGTGCAGGTGCATTTACAAAACCAAGAGTTCTATTTGCAAAAACCATTGCATCCGAAACATTAATGTAATCGTCAATGTTGCTGCTTATTGCTATATATCCTATGCGTTCACCCGGAAGAGCAAGTGATTTGCTGAAGGAATTTAGTATTATTGCATTTTTGAACAACTTCATCATATTTGGTACTTTAACGTTGTCATATGTTATTTTGTTGTAGGGCTCATCCGAAAGTACATAGATAGTTGTTCCAAATTTCTTTTCAGCACTTTCAAGAACTTTGGCGATTTCCGACAGCACCTGTTCACTGTACACTACACCTGTCGGGTTATTAGGAGTATTAAGTATTATTGCCTTTGTCCTTTTTGTCAGGTGTTTTTCCAGTTCTTCAGGGTCCGGCTCGAAAGTATCCTTCTTTGTAGATACAATTACCGGTTTACCGCCGTGATTGTCTATATAGAAAAGGTATTCAACAAAATATGGTGCAAGTACTATAACTTCATCATCCGGGTCCAGCAAGGCTTTGAAAGTGACGTTGAGTGCAGCGGCTGCACCACATGTCATTATTATATTTTCACTTCCAAGAGATACCCCTGATTCTTTTTTAATGTATGTTGCAACTTTTTCTCTGACATTAGGGTATCCTGCATTGCTCATATAAGCATGCATATTGGGTTTGTCTTCCAGTACAAGATTTTTTAAGGTTTCTTTTACTTTGGGCTGTGGAGGGTTGTCAGGGTTGCCAAGTGAAAAGTCATATACATTGTCTGCTCCAAACTGCTTCCGAAGCTTTTCGCCTTCTTCAAACATAGCTCTTATAAAAGAGGAGTTTGCCAGGTTTTGTTCCATTTTTTTAGATATCATATACAGCACTCCATTCTTAATTTTTATCTAAACTTTTTACAATAGTTTCATCAGGTGTTACTACAATTGTCTTGAATTTATCATAAGTAACCATTCCGGGCTTTGCTCCGGGCAATTTCTTTACGTTCTTAACCAGGGTGTAATCCACCTGTACGCCAGATGACTGCTTCGCCTTGCTGTGATATGCTGCAAGTATTGCTGCTTCAAGAAGTGTTTGAGTGGGTACAGCCTTTTGATATTCACCTTTTATAATTACGTGAGAACCTGGTATGTCCTTTGTATGAAGCCAGGTATCATTGCTGGAAGAAGCTTTTAAAGTCAGCTGGTCATTCTGTTTATTGTTTTTACCTACATATATATCGAACCCGTCGGTTGATATAAAATGAAAAGGTGAAGATAGCTTATTTGGTTTTTTATAGCCGTTTTTTCTTCTAATGTTTATATATCCCTGTTCAGCAAGCTCCTGACGTATTTCGTCGATCTCCTGAATGGTTGCACAGTTATCAAGAAGATGACTTACATTTTGCAGGTATTCCAGTTCAGTCTTTGTATCTTCCAACTGACGGCTTACATGAAGGAAGGTATTCTTTGCCTTTGTATATTGTCTAAAGTACCTTTGGGCATTTTCCTGCGGTGAAAGCTGCTCATCAAGGGGTATCTTAATATATTCTTCTGTTTCGCTGTAATAATTCAGCAGAGATACTTCCTTTAAACCCTTTGATATGGCATATATATTTGCAGTAATAAGTTCCCCGAAAAGCTGCAATTTATCACGGCCTTCAACATCCTTTAATGATTTTTGCTGAATGTTCAGTTTTTTTGAGGCTCTGTCAATGTTGTTTGAAAGAACTTTGGTTATATCGGATTTCTTTTGCCTAAGTCTTTCTATATGGTCTCTGTAATAGTAGAATTCGTCAACAGTTTCATTGACCGAATTCATATACTTTACTGCTGATGAGGTATATATTGGTATACAATGGAAATCTAGAGGTTTCTCTGTATCGTCCGGAGAATAAATTATACAGGGCTTATAAGCGTTTTCCTTGATTTCTGTTAATACTTTTTCAATTTCTTGTGCCAGCTTGTCAAAGTCGTTATCTGAAAGTGAAGTCATTAAGGTTTTGCTGTCTAAAGTTGCTCTGCCGCAGATTTCCCTGCAAAGCAACGGACTGAAGCCTTTTATATTATCCAGTAAAAACCCGTCTATGGTTTTGCCTTCTTCAGGTACTATATTGAGCATCGCCCTGCTATCAAGTATTTCAGGACTGAATTTATCCTGCGCAGGAGGAAGCATATACTGCTTGCCCGGCATTACTTCTCTAACGCTGCTGGTTCCAAAATCAACATGCTTGATTGAATCAAGAATTTTTCCCTGATCACTTACAAGTATTATATTACTGTAACGTCCCATTATTTCAATTGTAAGCTTTTTAACTGTATATTCCTCTATGTCATTGATTGACTCAATATCAATTGTAATTATTCTCTCATAGTCATAAAATTCTATGTTTACTATTCTTCCGCCTGATATATATTTACGCAGAAGCATGCAGAAAGTAGGCGCTGCTTGAGGGTTCTCCTTTTGACGGGTTGTGATATGTACCCTTGGATATTTTGCGCTCGCGCTCATCAGAAGCCTGTAATTGTTTCCGTTTGACCTTATCATTAGTACAATTTCATCCGATTCAGGCTGATATATTTTTTCTATACGTCCTCCCATCAATAAATCAGATAGCTCACGGGAGATGCATTTTGTTACTACACCATCAAAAGGCAACTGTTATTTCTCCTTTAAAGTTAGATTAATCTAAATTATAACAGAATTCGCTTTTAGTTTCTATACACGTGTTAGCAGGCTTTACAAAATGTATTTCTCCGTCCTAGCAGCTTCTAGAAAAAGTTGTTATAAAAGTATTGACATTTAATCGCATTACATATATACTACATTACATAAGTAATGTAGTGAGGAGGTGCTAGTTTGAAAATTGAACAAGATAGTATAAAACCAATATATCTTCAGATAGCAGAAGGGATTGAAGATGATATACTCAAAGGAATACTCCTTGAAGATGAGCAGGCATATTCGCAGTATCAGATATCGAAACAATTTAATATCAATCCTGCTACAGCTGCGAAAGGAATAAACCTTTTGGTAACTGAAGGAATTCTATATAAGAAAAGAGGGATGGGAATGCATGTTTCAAAGGATGCAAAAAATTTGATACAGGATAAAAGAAAAATAAATTTCTTCTCTAATATGCTTAAAGAATTGCTTATGGAAGCTAAAAAACTGAATATCAGCAAGGAGGAAATAAAACAGATGCTGGATGGTATAGAGGAGGGAGAAACCACATGAGTGTTATAAACTGCAGCAATCTGGCAAAGCAATATAAAACCAAGCTTGCAATAAATAACCTTTCGTTATCCATAGATGAAAACAAGATTGTAGGGCTTATAGGAAGAAATGGTGCAGGCAAAACAACATTTTTAAAAATGTGTGCCGGTTACTTAAGACCTACCGGCGGGCAGCTGAAAATATTGAATGAAGAAGTATTTGATAACATTAATGTTCTTTCAGAATTAATTTTTGTTGATGAAGAAATTAAATATCACAGGACGTACAGGATAAAAGACATATTCGAGTTAGCTCAAATATATTATAAAAATTGGGATGAAAAGTTTGCAAATAAGCTTTTGAAGTACTTTAACCTTGATGAGAATCAGAAATACAGAAGGCTATCCCGCGGAATGAAAACCCAGCTAAACATGATAGTAGGTTTGGCGAGTAGAGCACCAGTTACAATTCTTGATGAGCCTACTCTGGGAATGGATGCTGCGGTAAGAAAGGATTTTTATAATATACTTCTTAAGGATTACATGGATAATCCAAGGACTATAGTGATTTCTAGCCATCTGCTAAATGAGATTGAATCACTGCTTGAAGAAATAATACTTATTGATAACGGTGAACTGGTTTTGCATAAACCCATAGAAGAAATGCAGGAATATGCTATTTATCTTAGCGGAAAGAAGGATGTTGTTGAACCTTATATCCGGAACAAACAGGTACTGAATAGCGAATATATGGGGAACAGTCTAATGGCTGCAATAAAGAATGATTTAACAGATAAAGAAAAAGAAGAGCTTCTAAACAAGGATATAGATATCAGCAAAGTAAAAGTAGAGGATGTATGTATATATCTGACTAAGAAACAGAGGGGCGGTGTTTTTGATGATGCTGAGTGAAAATTATAAAAGATCTATAAAAGGCTATCTAAGAGATATGACCTTATCATATAAAAAGATGCTGCTGTCTGTATTTATTATAATAGCATCAATACCGATATTAGCCTTTGTATTTATAAGTGCCTGCGAGCTGTTTTCGACTTCTTTTGATGCGTATACAGCTGCTGGAACCTTGTCAGTTGGATTTGGGACTATATTAGTTGTTTTCTCAATAGCTGCATTTTTTTCATGTACATCTCTAAGAATGGCGGAAAGGTTCAGATGGCCGATTAACAGAAAGGTCATAGCCGCAGGTAATTTTATTTCAATAGTCCTTCTTTCCATTGTTTCTGTTTCAGTAATATCAATACTTCTTATGCTTGAACTCATTCCTGGAGTTTTACCAAAGGCTCTGTTTAATGATATTATTGTGGTGAATGCATTAACTTATGGAAACTTCCTTATTGGTTTTATAAGTTCCTTACTATACTTAATATTAGGAATTTCCATTGCTTATTGTTTTGGAATGTATATTTTCAGGTACAAACTAAAAGCAATAATAATATTGATAGCGTTACAGTTCCTTTTCCTTATCCCATTTATGAGTGATGCTTTTTCCGCAGTTGTAAATTTTGTTGCTAAGGAACCTTCAATAATACTGTTTAGTTTGAAATCAATCATTATAGCAATCATATTTAATTTATTAGCATACATTCCTCTTAGGAGAATGGAGGTAAAGGCATGATTAAGAAAATAGCAATACTTATTGCAGCAGCATTGCTTTCTGGATTTCTTGTACCTGTAATCATAGATGCTGTTGATAATCCGGCAGGCGATCCTGTAAAAGTAAATGTTTCTAAAAGCGAAAAGCTGAATTTGGATTTTAATGTAGCATCTGTCAGGGTGGTAGGATGGGATAGAGACTATGCGGAGGTCTACAGTTCCGTACCTGTCAGCGATGAGGAATATATAAGACTTTTCGGAAAGAAATATGATATATTAACTGATAACAATAGTATAAGATTAAAGAACTTCAGAAATGTTGATGCTACTGTTTATCATATGTTTACATGGCCTACGGTTAGTCAATTTAATGGGTATGAAGATACCTTCAATTATTCAATGCACCCTGACTCTGTAGGTGTAAGCCTTGATGGAAACCATTACCAGTTTATAATCAGAGTTCCTAAGAATACTCCGGTTACAGCAAGTGCAGCTAATCTGAAGTTTCAAAACTGTACTGTAGCAGGTGCTAATGCAAATACTCTTGAAATAAGGGACAGTACTGTTGTTAAGGGATTTGAAGGAAACGGAGGAAGCGCTGTCATAAGAAATTCAAAGATAAGCAGGGATATTAAAATGAACTATGTCCAGACAGAAAAAAGAGACAATAGATATACTGAATAGGGTTTGTAAATTGTATTTTAATTAAAAGAAAAGTATCATCGAAAGGTGATACTTTTCTTAATGTTTATTGATTTTTATAGGTATAATTACATTTTACTTTACCGGCTCTATTTATGGGTTGTGGTAAGTTTAGTGACGTTAGCTATTTATTCATTACCTGTTACTATTGTATTGATAATCAGTATATGCTAAAATTATCTCACAATGTATGAATACGGGGGTGTAGCTCACCTGGGAGAGCGCTTGACTGGCAGTCAAGAGGTAAGGGGTTCGATCCCCCTCATCTCCACCAAAATAAAAGTATCATCCAAAAGGATGGTACTTTTATTTTGCGAGAATATAGGGAGGGGGATCGAACCTAGCGGCTTGGAGCGTTAAGGAAACGTGCTAAATGCACGTTTACAGCGACAAGTGAGGAGCCAGGACCCGTTACGGGTGGCGACTCATGAGTATGCGAGCGAAGCGAAGCAGACGGTCGATCCCCCTCATCTTTACTGGAAAAAGGGTTTTAACTGCATGCCAGAATCTTTTTCTCAGAATAAAAGCGAGAGAGCATGTGCGTTAAGAAAACGTGCTAAACGCATGTTTTTAGCGACAAGTGAGGAGCGGGTCCTGCGTAAGCGGGAGGCGACTCAGAAGTATGCGAGCGAAGCGAAGCAGACGGTCGATCCCCCTCATCTCTGTAAAAGTATAAGATGGACATTATCAATTCGAGTAGGAATAAACTGTTTATATACAAGCAAAAATGGGGGCCAAGACCCGATACGAGTGGCGACTCAGTAGTTTGCGAGTGAAGCGAACAATGCGTGTATTGAGCGCATTGGATTTAACTTCCGCCATGGGGTTTGAGAAAATATCTTTATAAAATCACTACCGACGAAGGAAAAACCTTGTAACCGCGCGATTTGATGTAACCTTTCGTGCCTTTCGTGCGGACTTTATTTTTTCATGGAATTTTGAAGGGAAATGTGATATGATGGCAGGTGCTATATTTTTCTTATCTGTGCTTGACGGAGTATGAGTGCATAGTGCGTAAAATTTATATTTTGTGGGGTGCGTTATGGGTTTTAACGTAATAGTATTTTTATGCACATTGGGTTGTTGCCTGATATCAATTTTCATTGCCGGTAAATCCCAGAGCAAGGATTATCAGGAATGGTTTGACAGCCTGAATCACCCGGATAACGCATTACTGTCGAGAATAATGCGTTATTTAGGTGTTATTGTCTATCTGATGTTTGGCTTTATTTTATACAATGTTATTGTAAACAACAATATTATTCCCATAGTCCTGACGGTTGTTGTTATCCTACTGTTGGGCTTATCCCCTTTATTACTCCAAAAAACAAAAAATTTGAAAGTGTTTTTCTATGCCATGCTCATATTCCCCGCTATCCTGCCGGTATTGGCATTCTTTTTACTGCAAACCAACCTTGTCTTTGCAATACTGGTCATAGCATACTTTTTATGGATATTATACGAGATGTCATACTTTTACCGTCTTATGAAGCTGAACAAATAGTATTTTAAGACTCTTTCAATCAATAATATCAATAATCTTCCATTTCGTCAAACAGTCGTTATGTATACTAAAGCATTAAGTTTATATACAAGCAAAAATGGGAGCCAAGACCCGATACGAGTGGCTACTCAGAAGTATGCGAGCAAAGCGAAGCAGACGGTCGATCCCCCTCATCTCCACCAAAAATAAAAGTATCATTCAAAAGAATGGTGCTTTTATTTTTCAAGATTATAAGTAGGGGGACTGTTACTGTTTCTCCAGGCTAAAAAAGCGGGAAAATGAGCTTTGATGAGATAAAAGTTCATTAAGATTACCTGTTTCAACAATCCTGCCATTCTCCATATAAATAATGCAATCATATAAACCAAGTAAATCAGTGTTCATATTATGGGTTATTGTCACAACTGTAAGGTTATCCATTTTAAGAAGACTGCTTTCAATATCGTATGCGGTCTGCATATCAATGGCGGAAGTTCCTTCATCAATTATAAGTATGGGCTTTTTTTGAATCAAAGCCCTTGCAACGGCAATACGTTGCCTTTGTCCGCCAGAAAGATTGCATCCGTTTTCTCCGACAGGGGTGTTTAATCCGGAGGATGTCTGCGGAAGAAACTTATTTACGCCGCTGGCAGAGAGAGCTGATTCTGTTTCATGATCCTTATAGTCCTCATAAAGAAAGATGTTTTGCTTGATGGAATCATCAAACATATAGATGTTCTGGTGAATAAGCGATATTTTTTGGTTAAGCTTTTCAATGTCAAGTTCGCGAATATCAGTACTGTCATAGTTTATAGTTCCTTCAAAATTTGAATAATAGCCGGTCAACAGTTTAGCGAGAGTTGTTTTACCGCATCCGCTATGACCTACAACAGCATATTTTTTACCCTTGTGTATATGAAGCCCTATATTTTGTAAAACTACCTGATCATTGTTATATGAAAAGCTCAAATTTTTAACTGCAATTCCCTCTTCGAATGAAGGTAAATTCTTTCCCGTAAACGAGTTATCCTTATAATCTGTTAACTCACTTACACGGCTAAGAACAGGCTTGACTCCCTGCATTTTGGGTATACTTTGCATAATCATCATTATAGGATTTACAAATGAACTGCTCAATTGTAGTATTGCAAGCAGTGTACCTGCTGTAATGCTGCCTTTTATTACTAAATATGCTCCGATGAAAAAGCTTGCGAATAGGGTAAAGTATGCAAGAACTCCCGAGATGCCTTCGCTGGCAGCAATAAGCCTGTCAGCATGGAATTTTGCAGTTGCTGATTCGTTATTCATATTATTGAATTCTGATTTAATATGTTTTCCCATATTATAAGATTTGATAACCTCATAACCTGAAAGAATATCCTTCAGCTTACATGTAAATTGCGAAATCTTCTTCGAGAAGTTATCCTGCCTGTTCTGTAAGGCTTTCCCGAAAAGGCTTGGAATGATAAGCATCAGTGCAAGAAAACCAATAAGACAAAGAGCGATTATTGAATTAATTATAAAAAGCATAACAATGGTTGCAATAAAAATTACTGTATTTTGTATTGTCATAAGTAAAGGCTGTAAAAAATTTTCTTCTATGAGTTTAATATCATTCGTAAATGCTGACAGATAATCTGCTGTGTTCACCTTGGTAAAATCCTGAAAATTTCTGCGCATTACACCTTCAAATATACGCTGGCGCAGAAGTATTACAACATTTCTGGTTAAAATTTTGCTGCATATGGAATACCCATAACTGAAAACCCCTAACAAAAGTAGGAATATGGCTGTGTTTAGCAATACCTTTCGAAATTCTGTCATGTCACCGCTTATTGCAACATCTGTAACTTTCTTGAGTATTATTGCAATATAAACTGATGCTGCAGAAAGAATAATGGTTATAAGTATTGTAATACAGAGCAGTAAAATATTCTTCTTTAAACATTCTTTCATATGACCACCCCTTAAAATAATGAATACGATGATTATCTAACTAATTAGATATTACTATAATATTATATGGAAGTCAACAAAATTAGATGATAATCTAATATGCGTATAAAAAAAGACCTCCTTAAAAAGAAGGTCTGTATTTCTATTGCTCTATAACAGCAATTGTTCAAGTTCTTCAATAAATTGCTTTGCAGCTGTTTTATCCAAATTATAATATACACGTCCATTACGTTTTTCTACCCCAACAAATCCACAGGTGAGTAAAACACCCATATGGTGGGACATTGTTGCAGCAGTCAGACCCAATTGCTCAGCAATTTCTAGATTGTATTTGGGACTGGACTTTAAAGAGGCCAGAATTTCAAGCTTGCTTTTATCACTAATTGCTTTTAGTTTAATTTGCAGTGATTCCTTAGAAAACGGATTGCTTTGTTCATTTTTTAAAACCTTTTTACAAAGAAGCCCGTAATAGCAGCTTTTTTCAAAGATCAGCTGAGAAAGCGGGAATACCATAGTCGGGTAAATAACCGAAGTTTTGGACAGAGAATCCTGAAGCTTATTAAAAACTCTATCACTTTTGTCTTGAATTGTTTTATAGTATTCATCGATCAACATGGACAAAGGTTTGTTTATTTCTTCTAATGCCTTTTTGCAGGCTTCCAGGTTATTGTTTATTACTGTAACTAATTTTTGAAGTACTTGCTTCGGGTTTTGCATAATGCGCATGAGCTTCCATTTCGCTTGCTCAGAAAGGGCTGTACTATCTATAAACTGTATTATTTCACCAAAACTGTCCAACTTAACTGATTTTACAGGAGTATCAAAAAGGGCTTCGTATATTTCAATTATTCCGTCATTTATTTCTTTATTATCGAGTTTATCGATTGAAGGAAGTAATTCTTTATTGTCTATAAGTAAAGACAGCAGTAATAAAAAATAGCTAGAGTCACCATCGTTAAAGAAGACCAAATCTTCTGGACTGACAACCATATGTTTTTTAAATGTTTTGACATATATTTCGAAGATACTTAAATGCTGTTCATAGAATTTTTCTCCGTCATAACCAGCCTCTGAAAGGTTTTTTTTAGTTTCTTCACGGATTTCATCCAAACGGGAGCATGAAGCTAACAAGCCTATAGTTTCAAAAAAAGGGTCCAGTTCCTTTATTATTTTTCTTGGCATTGGTTTCATCCTTTCAGTGACTATTTGATAATCATCTAACTTGTTATATTATATTTCAATATAGGGTATAAGGCAAGGTATAGAAAATAATATACTATTCCATCGACAAGTGGAGAGCGGATTCCGTGAAAGCGGGAGGCGACTTAGGAGTATGTGAGCGAAGAGGATCAGACGGTCAATCCCCCTCATCTCTACCCAAAATATTGCCGAATGATGTCAGGGAGATTTCTCAGAGCAAAGCATGGCGGCAACCCCGTCCCCTTGACACGAGTTATCGGTGATTTTCATAAAACAGTGCGAATGCCAAAGAGCACTGTTTTCAGGCAAACGGATTGATATATGTGATATATATTAATATAATCTAAAAGAAATTCTCATTTGATCAGATCCAAAAGATACCCATAGCCTTCCTGCACCATCTCGTCTTTAGGGATAAACCGCAGAGATGCGCTGTTAATACAGTACCGCAATCCGCCTGTTTTCTTGGGACCGTCGTTAAATACATGGCCTAAATGGGCGTTTCCCGCGCGGCTTCGAACCTCTATCCTGTGCATTCCATGAGATGTATCCTGTTTTTTGTGAACCACATCCGGATCAATCGGTTTTGAAAAGCTGGGCCAGCCGCAGACGGATTTAAATTTGTCACTTGAGGCAAAAAGCGGCTCACCGGTTGTGATATCCACATAAATTCCGGGTTGAAAGGTGTTCCAGAATTCATTCTGAAAGGGAGGCTCGGTGGCACTTTTCTGCGTCACCTCATACTGCGCTGTAGTCAGCGTTCTGTGCAGTGTATCGGTGTCCGGTGCTCTGTAAGCTGCAGGATTCACAATTGACTTTGCCGCCTTTTCGAACTTGGTATTTGAAATATGACAATAGCCGTCGGGATGCTTATCCAGATATTTTTGATGATATTCCTCCGCGGGATTGAAATTGCGTAGTGGCTCTACCTCAATCGCAATAGGCTTTCCGTATCGCTCTTGCAGTTGTGCAATGGAGCGCTGAATGACCTGCAGATCCTTGTCATCCACATAGTAGATGCCGGTCCGATACTGCGTACCGTGGTCACCGCCCTGCCGGTTGACGGAAACAGGATCAATCGTTTCATAATATAGCTCCAGCAAAAATGCCAGAGGAATTACCCCGGGATCATAGACTACGCGTACGACTTCAGCATGCCCTGTATTTTGGTAGCATACCTCCTCATAAGTGGGGTTTTCCGTCTTCCCATTCGCATAGCCGACCTGTGTGGATAAAACGCCTCGAATCGACGAAAGATATTTCTCGGTTCCCCAAAAGCAACCGCCCGCAAGATAAATTTCTGGCATAGTACACCTCTTTTTATGATTTATATTAACACCATTTGCATCTGATCGAAATACCATTTAAGATATATTTTTACCCTGTGCCATCCATTTATTCAAACGATACGGTATCTACTGCATTGAGCGAGGATATCAAATAAATCCGTGTTGATTCGTCTTGCGAAAAACAGGTTCTATGGTTAATGTCCACAGTTAAAGCGCCTCCGGCCGTCGCAGAGCTTGAATAGTTATCAGAATTTCAAAACAAAACGTGTCAAGGGGACGGGGATATCGACAACACCTTAAAAGAAATAAAGCAAGGTCAACTAATTAAATTTATTTTTATAAGATAATTCATGAATTTTCTAAAGTAAATATTCCAGATACTCGCATAAACAAGCGAAAACGTGAAGAAAATTAAAAAAATTAAAGTAGTTGATAATGAACTGGTTAAATCTACAAACCCCGAAATACCTACTATATAAGTTAACAATAGCATTCCAAGAGATAATGCTATGCTTGAAAATAGTATGGAAATTATTATTCCCTTCCTATAAAGAAATGTTCCGATAACTATACCCAGCAGCCCGGTGGTAAAAAGCAGGATTAGTGTCTCTTGTAAACTAACCACAACAAGAATCAATGCGGAGGAAAAAAATATAGTAAAGCCGAGAGCAATATTAGAAGCGGCCGCTATCGCAACAGGCAGGGTGCTTAACGGACTTAAGGCCATACCAATAGTGGGTAAAAATACAGGTGCAGATTGGAACAGTACGGTTATTGTTGTTAATATTCCTCCAATACAAATGAATCTGCCAATATTCATTTTTCCCAATTCAAATGCCTCCTAATAGGAGAAACTGATACTTAATACTGATTGACATGAATCATGGAACAATTTCAAAAACAGTTCCTTGGTTAAAATCAGTTACATTCATAGAGCCATAAACCCCTAAATATAGCTTGGTTTGATCCAGATTCGTTCCCAAACTGGTAAAATAAGCTGATTGGGATCCAAAATTATAATCGGTTTCAATAACACTGAAATCATTTAGTTTGCAATCTGTTCTTGCCCTGGTATAAGCTAAAGCTCCTCTAATAGGAGGTTGAGATCCTTCGTTTTGGGCAAAATCGGTAAACACAACGCTTCCGGTTAAACCGGGAATTCCATTCCCCATATATGACTGTACTCCCGTAAGTGCAGTTGCTCCAAACTTATCCGGCCGGGGATCTTTATGAAAATAACTTATCAGAGGCAGAATACGCTGCGTTGATGTATTTACTGCATCATTGTAATAGGCAATTGTTCTTTCATCCAAAGTTGGATTTGCAGAACATGCCCTTATAATTGAAGTAGGAAAAGCACCTTCCCATCCTCGCCAGCCAAAGTTAATAAAACCTTCCAGGTCAGGTTCAGATTTCATTAACGAAGCTTGAATAAGCTGAGGAACTGGTATTGGCTTATAGTTAATGAACGAAAAAATTGACTCTACCAGGTCCTGTCCTACAATCCCTACATATTTTACATACTGGTTATAAAACCTTTGAAATGAAATACCAGGAATATTGCGAGTCCCTTTCGCAATTACCGTAAGCGTTTCCTGAATAGGTGCGGGAAGTTCATCAAAACGTGTTACCACCGGCGGATTATTAAAAAAAGTATTCTTAGTTATATCAATTTCAATTATTTTACCGGCAATTTCCATATCATTCTGGCTTAAATTAAATGGATCATAGCCGGATCCACCATCTCCCACTGTTAAAATAAGTCTTCCTGTTTCAGGTGAAAAGTTCAGGCTGTTGATACCATTATGATTAAAAAATGGTCTTCTTATATTAAGTAATGCTCGGCGTCTTTGAGACTGGCCATTGGATTGCAAAGACCATTCTTCTACTGTATCAATATGATCAAAGTTAACTTCTCTATGTATCCATTTTTTATTTAAGGTTCTGGGGTCACATGGGTTAGGCTTAAAAAATTCGGGAAGACCTTGTCTTGAAACTTCTGAACTGGGAAGAGCACCTGGGCCTTGTGATCCTGCCAGTGAATAATGAAGATAAAACAGACCATTAAAATGAAACTGGGGATGAAATGCCAGGCCTATTAATCCACGCTCGTCATATTTACCGCCAGAAAAACCCAGTTTTATGATCCGGGGGCGAATATCTAAAAAAGTTCTTATAACTCCATTTCCAATGTAAAAGATTTCTCCTACCTGGGTTGCAATAAATAATCTTTCCATCGAGTCACCAGGAAGTATAGCTGTTTTTAAAACAGTAGGCATATTTATTTTGCCGGCAATGGGTTGTAAACTAACTTTAACTTTATTTAACAACGAACTTTACACTCCTTTATTCTTTTCTCTATAAGAATATGATTTGAACTGTTCTGTTAGTACGAAATGGGACAGAGAAATCTGGTGGGGTATTATTAAGGATGGATGAAAGAAAAAGCATCATCCCAAGGATGGTACTTTTGTTTAATGGACTAATTCATTGACAGCCTAAATGAATAACATTGACAAGTGGTTTGTTATCTGATATACATATTTAAAATATATACATATTCATTTTTACAAGTTAATAGTTAACAATTTTTTTTAATTCAATATAGGAGTAATAGAGTTATGTGTAGTAGTGAAATTTGTATTAATCATCCTGAGAAAAATGAAAAAATATCGTGCGGTATTCATACGTGTGAGTATAACAGGAATTATAGTATTGAGAGTGTTTGGGAAAATTTCAGTACTGTACTTCGTAACTTTATTTCAAGCAGAGTATCAAATCATTCATATGTTGATGATATTTTGCAGGATGTTTTTATTAAAATTCATATGAATGTTGATTCACTTAAAGATAGTACAAAAATACGAAGCTGGGTTTTTCAAATAGCAAACAATACTATAATAGATTTTTACCGGAAGCAGAAAATTAAGACAGAGGACATAGACTCTGTTTCCATGAAGGATGATTTTTCTAATAGCCCTATGGAAAAATTGCTTGATAAAAGTCCTGAACAGGAAATTGCATCCGGTCTTCGGCAAATGATTAATACTCTGCCGGAGAAGTATTCACAAGCTCTTTATTTGGTAGAATTAGAAGGGCTATCACAGGTAGAACTTGCAAACAGGCTGGGAATCTCTGTATCTGGTGCCAAATCACGTGTTCAGAGAGGTAGGCTAATGTTAAGGGATAGCCTTATGAATTGCTGTCATTTTGAATTTGACCGGTATGGAACAATTATTGATTTTTATCCTATTTGCTGTTGTTGCTGCTGTAAAAAAGAGAAATAAACTGTTTCAATAAAAGAGTGCCTGAAGTTTAAAGCTTCAGGCACTCTTTTTGTCTATGAAGATCTGCGTCCTTTTATACAGACCACCGTCTTATTAAGAAAACAATTATAGTTTATTGAAAGAGCGGTGGTAAAAATGAATGTAGAAGCTGTAAATCAAAATATTCATATTAACCAGATAGGCTATCGGACTAATGATAAAAAAGTTGCAATAATTAATGGTAAAGTAGATAGCTTTAATATCATTGAAAAAGAAACCGGAAAAAGTATATTTTCTGGGAAAACTTCAGGTGGAATATTTGATGAGTCAAGCGGAGACACATTATTTTATTGTGATTTTACAGATGTTAAAGAAAACGGGACCTATTATGTTTCTGTTCCGGGTTTTGGCCGATCTTATTACTTCAACATAGACAATCATGTCTATAAGGATGTAAAAAACTCAATGCTTAAGGCTTTGTTTTACCAACGCTGCGGTATGGAATTGGAGGAAAAACATGCCGGGTTATGGAAGCATTCAGTCTGCCATGTTCAGGATGCATATGTATATGAGCAGGTCGAAAAAACTATGGACGGTACCGGCGGCTGGCATGATGCAGGTGACTACGGCAAATATACCGTATCCGGCGCGTATGCTGTGGCATATTTGCTATATGCATATAAATTATTTCCGGATGCATTCAGGGATGAAATAAATATTCCTGAAAGTGGAAATGGTGTCCCGGATATTTTAAATGAGGCAAGATATGAACTTGAATGGCTGCTCAAAATGCAGGATGAATTTACCGGAGGAGTATCCCATAAACTAACGTCTAAGTTGTTTCCTGATGACTTGAATGTGGGAAGTAAGGCTCCTTTACCTGAAAATGATATATCTGATTTATATTTGTTCCCAATATCATCTATGGCTACTGCTGATTTTGCAGCCATTATGGCGCTTTCAGCAGATATTTATAAACCAGTGGATAAGGAGTTTTCGGAAAAATGTCTTGCAGCTGCAGAAAAAGCATGGGTTTGGCTCTCAAATAATAAGGACATTGTAAAATTCTATAATCCCCCGGATGTAAATACAGGAAGGTTTGGGGACACTAACGACAAAGATGAAAGATATTGGGCCGCTGCAGAACTATATCATGTTACCGGAAAAAAAGAATATCATGAATACTTTATTTCATCTTTTAATAATGACAACATTGAACCGGGTTTTATGTGGAGGGATGTAGGTGGCTTTGGAGACATATCATATCTTCTGACCGACATAAATAAAGTAAGCTATACCGTATATAAAGAAATAAAATACAGGCTTATTTCTATGGCGGATTCCCTCTATAGCGAGAGTATGAAAAATGGCTATCTTATCTCACTCCCATCTGATGCATATATTTGGGGCAGCAATTCTATTTTGATGAATGCCGCTGTTTATTTGATTATCGCAGGTATTCTTACGGGTGAAGATCGCTATATTCAAGTCTCTCAATATCACCTTCATAATTTGTTTGGTCAAAATGCACTTAATCAGTGCTATGTTACAGGGATTGGTTCAAAACCAGTTAGAAACCCTCACCATAGGCCTTCCTTCGCTGATGATATTGAGCAGCCTGTACCAGGACTTGTTTCGGCGGGACCGAACCAAACACTGCAGGATAAAAATGCACGGCTGCTGCTGCAAGGCAAACCGCCTGCAAGGTGTTTTATAGATGACGCATCAAGCTTTTCCACAAATGAAAATTCAATCTACTGGAATACGCAAGCTGTTTTTGTTTCAGGCTATTTTGACAGGTGATATTAAAAAACGATTTTATTTACTATAAGGAGGACAAAACCTATGTACTCACAATTTATTCAAACCAGTGATAGGAATTTTGTAATCAATGGTAAGCGTGTTATGCTAAGAGGTTTTTCCATAGGCTCATGGATGAACATGGAAAGCTTCATGATAAGGATTCCTGGTTCTGAAAGAAGAATCAGGCAAATATTTGCTGAAGTTTATGGACAAGAAAATGCTGACAAGTTTTTTGAGGGTTACCTTAATTGCTTTATTACAGAAGATGATTTCCTTATCTTAAAGGATTTGGGTATAAATGTCCTTAGAATCCCATTCGGGTATAGTCATTTTGAAGACGACCAATATCCTGGTAACATTAAACTGGAAGGATTTAAGCATTTGGACCGCATACTTGAACTATGCAGAAAATATGGCATTTATGCAATCTTGGATATGCATTCCTCCCCGGGAGGGCAAAATCCGGATTCACATGGTGGTGGCGATTCCGGGGACAGCGAATTTTGGAAAGATGCATCGCTAAGGGAAAGAATTATAAATTTATGGGGAGCTATAGCAGACAAATACAAAGATGAGTACATAATTGCGGGATTTGATATTCTAAATGAGCCATGTTTCATTTCCGATATAGATGCATTTAATGACTTTTATGAAACGGTTATTCAACGAATAAGAGATGTGGATAACAATCATATCATTTTTCTTGAAGGGGAGGATTGGGCTAAAGATTTCAGTGTTTTCAGAAAATTGGGCGGATACCAACAAGCTATTTCTTTCCATTTCTATCCCGGGCAACATGTATATATGTCAACAGAACGACACGAGAGAAAAGTTCAATTGGAAGAAAAACTACAGTATTTTATAGATCTTAAAGAGAAAACCGGTATGCCTCTTTGGGTAGGGGAAACCGGCGGACATTTTCCAAAAGACAAATTGCTTGAAGGAATGGAGCTGGTCAAAGACTGTATAGACCTTTTCGAGAAATATGGCATATCCTGGACAATATGGTCATACAAAGATGTGGGTGCAATGGGGATGATCTACCCAAAGGAAGATACAAAGTGGATATCTTTAACGGATGAGTTCAGGTTAAAATGGCAGGCTAAAGGTAGGAGTAATCCAACTATAGCAAATGAAATATTCAATTTGCTTGAATCACAATTCTCATATGAGATAGATGATAAAATTAGGGAGATTTTAAAATTCAGGATTTTTGCTTTTCTTAATGAAATACATCTAAACTATCTTGTCAAACCTAAGCTTAAATTAATCCCCTGGGAAGAGATGAAGGAATATCCAAAATCATTTTTGCTGCAAAACTGTGATGGTTCTGCAGAGTTGGCCGACCTTGTAAAGTCCTATACAGTAGATGCAAATAGATAAACATTCCAAAGGTATTTTGTTGTCAAATTAAAAAATCAATTACAAAAATTATGCGTCTTTTTTATAAGTGCATCGTCTTATCGGTAAATATATTTAAATTATTAAAGGAGGTTATTTTATGTTTGAGTTTAAAAAAGCAATGCAGTTTATTATGGAGAAAGAAGATTATGAATGTGAGTGCTGTGGTTCTATGGATGAAAAGACTGGCGGGGCATCCGGCTGCAGTTCCAGCTGCGGTTCAGCAATAAATTCGTGCTGTGGGTCGGCAAACAGTTCATGCTGTACACCTGTAAACGATTCTAACCTGCAAAAGTCCGAGGGCGCAAGTTGCCAAAGCTCTTGCACAGGTAATGATAATTTGAATAAGAAATAAATAAATATATTTAACTTTTGAACAGCTTTTATGGTTTAATTGTGCAGAGTTACTCTCCTAAGATTCATATAGCCTTAACTTTTGCGGCAATTAGCAACACTTAATTATATGAATATAATTATTTAATTGCCGCTTAAGGACTTTTTAGGTCTGATATTTATTTATAGTTAATTTGAAAATTTTCTAGTTTATTAAACAATTTTTTTCTGAAAAAAGGGTGGGAAAAATGGAAGAAATACTAAGTAAATTACCAGATTTATTATCGCAAACTGTCACTGCGGTTTTTACAAGCCTTTATCATAATTGGATTCCGCTTTCGTTGGCTATTCTTACAGCTGTACTCATGAAAGTGTATGTAGATGCCCAAAGGTTTAAGAAAGCTTTGCTAAACAGACCAAATGTTTCGATAATTGCAAGTGTAGTGTTTGGAGCATTTACACCGCTTTGTGCATGTGGAACGATGAGTGTAGTAATAGGGATGTTAACCACCACGTTACCGTGGGGACCGGTTATGTCTTTCCTTACATCTTCACCTCTTATGAGCCCTGATAGCTTTATTATGCTTACAGGCATTATAGGACTTAATTTTGCAGTAGCCCTAACTGTAGCATCAATTTTTATTGGCCTGGGCTCCGGATATATAACACACGCTATAGAAAAGAAGACTGATTTCCTAAAGAACCAGACTCGTTTCGGTGAAAAAAAATCAAAGGATCAGGCATGCGGGTGTTCTGAAACTGCTGTTGAGCCTTGCGGCTGCTCCACTACAGAAACCAATGCTGTTTCTGGATGCGGTTGTTCCGAATCTGCAGCTGCAGCTGATTCTTGTGGATGTTCGGAATCAGTGAACCTTAATTTAAGTAAGGATGGTAAAAAAGTACCGCAATTTTTAGGACGTTTTAAATTAAGGGAAATATCAAAAGCACTTTATACAGTAGGAGTCAAACAAATACTTCTTAATTTTTCAATTTTTATCGCAATCGGTTATCTTATTAATTCATTTGTACCTACATCAGTAATAATGGCTTTGTTTAGCTCCGACAACATATTTGCAGTACCTTTGGCAGCATTAATAGGTTTACCTTTATATGTTAGCGGTGATGCTGCAATTCCGCTTATAAATTCACTCATGGATAGCGGTGCAAGCGGTGGTGCAATGCTTGCTTTTATGATTACAGGGCAAGCAACAAGTGCATGGGTAATTGCCGGAATTATGGCTTTTATGAAAAAACGTGTAATGTTACTCTATCTTGGGTTTATACTCGCAGGTGGAATTTTGTTTGGATATTTGTATGATCTGTATTTAGCCATTGTACATTAATGGATCGGGAGCAGAAGTAAAAAATCCTTTTAAATTAAATAATAAGCGGCATAGAACACAAATCCCAAAGGGGTCGTTTCCTATGTCGCTTAATAGATAACAGGGTTTTAATTTTTAGGCTTATAGGCTTTTATATAAAAGTAACCACATCATCTTTTCTTGGTGGAGCTTGGGGTTCTATTGCCTTATAGCCAAATGCACATGAACCTGCAAGTACATAGTCTTTCGGAATGATTCCTTCTTTTATAAGAAAGTCCTTACCATCTGCGTCTGAATATAAATGATATATGGCATAAATCCAGCAAGAGCCTATTCCTAACGATTCGGCAGCAATGAACATGTTTTGGATTGCCAGTGCGCAGTCTATTTGAGGAGCAATTGCTTCTTGGTTGCCTGAAACAACAATTAATACTGGAGTATTATGCATAACGCTTATGTCTTTTCCATCTGTTCCTTTAGATAGTTGTTCAAAGCGTTTATTCTTGGTTTTTATCAACACTTTCTTACAAGCTTCATTTATTTTGTTCAGGACCTCCTGACTTTGAATGACTGTGAAGTGCCAAGGTTGTTGGTTCATTGCAGTAGGTGCATATTTGCCTGCTTTAAGAATTACCTGTAATTCTTCAATCTTAAGTTGTTCCGGTTTGAATTTTCGAATGCTTCTTCTGTTAAGAATGGTTTTTAATATCTCATTCATATTTATTCTCCTTTTCTGGTTACTTAACTATGTATATTTATATGAAATTGAATTGCTTCGGTAAATTATATATAATGGTATTATTTGTTGGAATATAAAACAAGTACGACTATTTTTTGTACATAGTACAACTCAATGTACTAATGGGAGATAAATATGGATAGGAAAGAGGAACTTTTAAAACTGGAATGTCCTATTTCAATTGTGCAGAATGTCATAGGTGGAAAGTGGAAGATTATTGTAATATGGCGGTTGAAGGATGGTGCTAAACGTTTTAATGAGCTTCAAAGAAATTTACCGGGTATAAGGCATAGCGCGTTGACGCTTCAATTAAGGGAACTTGAAAAAGACGGACTTATCCATCGTGAGGTTTTTAAAGAAATACCACCAAAAGTAGAGTATTCATTGACGGAAATTGGAAGGAAATTCTTAAAAGCTATGGAAGCACTCGGTGAATGGGGATTTGAATATATAGAATATTTGAAAAGTTAAAGTATATTTTAAATGTAAGTTTATAGTTATAAAAAAAGTGCCATCCATCAGGACGGCACTTTTTTACAAGGAGGGGATAAGATACTATGCTTTCAAAGCTTCCTTATAGTATTTTCCCCATTCGCACATGGAACTAAGCAATGGCTTTAAACTATTACCCAGCTCTGACAAGCTATATTCTACCTTGGGAGGTACTTCAGGGTATACCTTCCTGATGATTATTCCTTCACGTTCCAACTCTCTTAATTGTTGAGTAAGAGTTTTTTGTGTAATATCAGATAACACTCTCTGCAATTCATTAAAGCGTATTGTACCTTTTGATACTTGCCATAAGATTGAAAGTTTCCATTTACCGCTCAAAACATTTATTGTTATATCCATGGGACATTGATCTTGTATAATTTTTGATTTAGCCATACCTGCTCCTGCCAAGAAAATTTTTTCTTATAGTATCATTAATGACACTATATTTCAATAATGTGCGTACTTTTTAAAAAGTATGATAACTGATATTCTTTAAACATCAAATAACTAAATGAAAGGAAGATTTAAATGATTATAGATAGTCATGCACATGTTTTAATACCCACAGAAAATCAAATATCTTTAATGGAAGAGGCAGGGGTGGAAAAGACCATATTGTTTTCTACAACTCCACATACTGAAAGAGCTGTTAAGTTTTCTGAATTTGAACAGGAATTAAATGCACTCAACAGTATTTTATCAGGCAGCATAAGCGGTAATGAAAGGCTTCGTCGAATGGAACTTATCACAGACGAACTTTGTTCAGTCATCAATGCATATCCGGATATGTTTCTTGGGTTTGGTAATGTGCCATTGTTCTTATCAAATGAAAATACATGCGAATGGATCCAAAAGAAAATCATTGATAATAATTTAATAGGTATTGGAGAAATTTCTATACCTGCTGGACATACGGATTTACTCGAAAATATCCTTCAGTCACTAATGGACACAAAGAAAATGCCTGTATGGATACATACTTTTCACCCATTAACGTTAGCTGATATAAAGAACCTGGCGGTACTTGCAAAGAGATATAATAATATTCCGTTAATTTTCGGACATATGGGGGGGTATAACTGGCTTGATACAATAAAGCTTGCAAAAGAGCAAAAAAACATTTACCTTGATTTATCTGCTGTTTATACCACATTTGCTCCAAAGTGGGCAATCAGTGAGGTTCCGGACAGAACACTGTTCAGTTCTGATGCTCCTTATGGGAATCCTTTGTTATCAAGAAAAATGGTAGAATTGATATGCCCGGATGAAACTATTTGCGAAAAAGTATTAGGAGGCAATATATTAAAACTTTTGGAAGAATATAAATAGACTTGTTACTGTATTTTTTTGGTGTATAATAAAAGGAATTATTTAAAAATACAGAGAAGGTTTAGTATGTTCCAGTTAAATGTTAATATATCTCAAAAAAAATCGTTGGCAATTTTTTTAAGTACACGCGGATCGATTGCAATTACTGCCCAGATACTTACTATAACTGTTGGATGGCAAATGTATGAGGTTACAAAATCGGCATTTTTCCTTGGATTAATAGGCCTGGTTCAGTTCTTGCCCATGTTTTTACTTACTTTAGTTGTCGGATATGTTGCGGACAGATTTGACCGAAGGATAATAGTTAGCGTATGCCAGGCTATACAGTGTGCAGGTGTTCTGGTACTAGCTGTGGGAAGCCTGAGCGGGTGGATTAATAAAGAAAGCATACTGTTAATTATCTTTTTCATTGGTGCGGCATATTCGTTCGAGGGTCCATCCCTGCAAGCCTTGCTTCCCAATATAGTCTCAAAAGAGAATTTTCCAAAGGCTGCTGCCGCCTCTGCATCTGTATTTCAGACAGCGACTATTCTTGGACCGGCACTTGGTGGAATTCTTTATTCCCTTGGAGCAGGTACTGTTTATATAATTGCTTCAGCACTGTCATTAATAAATTGTATTATTATTTTCTTTGTTTCTACTATAAATGGATCCGTCAAAAAAGAACCCGCAAGCATTAAGACAATCTTTGGGGGAATTGCATTTATTAAAAGCAAGCCTGATATTCTTGGGGCCATATCTCTTGACCTGTTTGCGGTACTTTTTGGTGGTGCAACCGCTTTATTACCTGCCTTTGCGGATAAGGTCCTGAATGTAGGTTCATTGGGCCTTGGCTTTTTAAGATCAGCACCAGCTGCAGGAGCACTGATAGTTTCTCTTTATCTTTCCCGGAGGCCTTTAAGAAACAGAGTCGGCTATAAAATGTTTGGAGCAGTTGCTGTTTTTGGAATATCAACAATTATTTTTGCATTATCTAAATCTTTTTTATTATCTCTTATTGTATTGGCAATTATGGGAGCAGCAGATGTAGTGAGTGTTGTTGTACGATCAACTCTTGTCCAGATGGGAACTCCAGATGAGATAAGAGGAAGGGTAAGTTCAGTTAACATGTTGTTTATTGGTACTTCAAACCAGCTTGGAGAATTTGAATCAGGCGTAACATCTTTATGGTTTGGAGGAATTGTACCTGCTGTAATTGTAGGAGGAATAGGGACGCTTGTTGTTGTATTCCTTTGGATGAAGCTGTTTCCAGGATTGCTACATGCTAAACAATACTAAAAACTGAAAAAATCAAAGCGGAGAGCCATATTTTATATTAAACAGAAGTGCTATATATAACACTAAAGCCTGCTTTCGCAGGCTTTAAATATATTTCATATAAAATATGCTTTTACTTGGAAAGTGTACTCATTTCATATGCCATATTTTGCAGGTCTAGAGCGTTTTGAGCAATATCCTGGCTCATAGATGCATTTTGCTTAAGTGCGTTATCTACACTCTCAAATCCGCTGAGAGTCCTTTGTGTAATCTCAGAAATATGTAAGTTAAACTCCATTACATTATTATACTCAAGTATGAGTGAAGACATAAGTTCTTTTACATCTTTAACGTTGCTACCTGATGTTCTAAGACCTGTAATCATATCGTTCAAACTGCTTGCAATGTTATTAAGAGTTTCATTTCCTTGTATAATTTGTTCATTATTATGGTTCATTAACGATTCTACATTATGAACTTCTTCCTTAAAATCATTGATAATAGAAATTATGCTATTTAATGAAACTTTAGTGTTTTCAGCAAGTTTTCTTATTTCATCTGCTACTACTGAAAATCCTTTTCCGTATTCACCCGCTCTTGCAGCTTCTATGGTAGCATTTAATGCAAGTAAATTAGTTTGATCTGATATTCCCCTTATTATTGATAGAATTCCATCTATCTGAATAGACTTGTCTTCTAAAACTTTTGTCTTTTTCAATGTAGTAACAATGCTTCCTTTAATATCTTCTATTGAATTTAGAGCTTTTTCTAATTTATTTTCACTTTCGTTAGACAAGTCAATTAACTGAAGCGAAATTTGATCTGTATTTTCTATTTTTTTTGCCATACTTTCGTTTATGCCAAGTAATGAATTTAATTTGCTCGTGTTTTCCTGTGCTTTTGATAACATGCTTTTTGCATCATTATTTACATCAGTGCTTATAGCGGCAACTTGCTGTAGGGAGGCTGTACCCTGCTCTGCTACTGAAGAGAGATTTTGACTTGAATCTAATAAAACTCTTACAAATTCAGAGATTTTTTTAAATAAAACAGATGTTTTTTCACTCTCTTTGATTGTTGCTTCATTAGCTCCTATTTCTTTTAATAAACGTGATGAAAAAGCTGTTAAAAGGAATATTGCAAAAGTATTAAGTGATACAACAACAATACGTAAAATTAATTCTCTTGTCAGCATTGGGCTATAAGGCATAGTGATTGATTTAAACATAAATATTACAATATTTGATGCAATACTAAGAGAGATTGATACTATAATCATCTTTAGATCCAAAAATAGTGCGCCAAGTAATATGAAATAATACACAACCGTCCATAATTCTTTTGACGGAAAAACAAAATTTAAAAATAAGAAGTTAATATAAGTAAATATAAGAATTAAAATTTTTAAGCGTGTAAATGCTTTGTCCCATGAATCATCACTTGATAATGCTTTTTTGTACATGATCCTAAATGTCAGTATTTCAAGTGTAATCAGGACACCTAAAATTAATATATTTATCCATTGCACATCATTATATAGACCCATTAACTTTAAAAAAGCAAAAAGCGAACCTGCCAGGAATGCACTTAGAGAGTAAATTATAAGTACTATTTTTAAGGTTTTCTTTTGATAGTTTTGAATAACAATTGATGATTGTTGCATAACATTAGCCTCCAAATAACAGTATTTTATAATGTATTAAGTAAAAAAGTTTCAGGGGCTAATTTTTAAAATTCATAGCTTCCCCAAATAGTAATATTTTCATAATAATTCAACAAAAGATACCATTATCCTGCTAAATATAATAAAATTTTTAATTTTGAATGAAAGAGGAAACTTTTATGGGGGATACCAACCAATGTATATTTCTATTTGTTCATATTGTCCTTACCCCAGTCATACATCATTCCTAATAGGGGCAAAAGTGTCGCTCCTTTTTCACTTAATGAATACTCAACCTTTGGAGGAATTTGGTGATATTCCTTGCGGATAATTATTCCTTCGTTTTCAAGTTCCTTTAACTGATTACTTAACATTTTATGTGTAATACTTTCTATAGACTTTTTAAGCTCGCCATATCTTTTAACCTTATCAATCATCAAGTAATATACAATTAAAAGTTTCCACTTTCCCCCCATCAAATTTAAAGTGTATTCGATTGGACAAACATGTTTTTTATCTTCGCAAAGGTTCATATAATATATTACTCTCCTTTTATATAGTATCTAACAAAAAAGTGCATACTTTTCCAAATAACAATATGATTTATAATGAATATATAACAAAGAATTAGTTGTGTAAAGAAAAAGTGAGGAGAAAAAAATATGAATGGTACAATTTATTATTTTTCAGGTACAGGAAATTCTTTATCAGCTGCAAAGCAGATTGTAGAAAAGATGGAGTGCAAAACAAATTTGTTACCTATAAAGAATTTGATTAAAAATGATGAAGTGGAAATCATAGAAAATGTACTCGGTTTTGTATTCCCGGTGCACTATCTATCTGCCCCCGAAACAATCAAAAAGTTTATTGAAAGAATAAATTTCAAGTCTAGTCCGTACATATTTGCAGTAGCAACCTGTAATAGTGTCTCAGGAGGATGTGTTTTTGAACTGAGGGAGCTTCTTGCTAAAAGGGGACAGCAACTGTCTGCGGGTTTTACAGTTGTAATGCCCGGAAATGCAAAAATCAATACTCCTGAAGAGCAGGAGCAAAAACTGATAGCTTCGAAAAAGAGGTTTGTTGAGATCTCAGACTATATTAATAGGCGGAACTTTGGTAATTTCGAAGGAATAGATATGAAATATGAAGATATACCAAAGGATCAGCAAGTATACATAAGTCCTGACATGTTTTGGTCAAATCAGGATTGCAGCAGCTGCGGTACGTGCAGCAAGGTTTGTCCCAGTAATAATATTTGTTTATCTGAAGCTGGGAAACCAGTATGGGGCTCGAACTGTACTACATGTTTTGCATGTTTTCACTGGTGTCCCAGGAATTCAGTTAAGATTGGACAATTTAGTTCAGGCATGCCTCAGTACCATAACCCTGAAATAAGCTTGGTAGAACTTATTGATAAATGACTTCTGTATAAAAAAATACCAGTTGGAAATGGTAATAAGGAACTAAGTTTAATAGTTTAGTCTTGATTTAAGGAGTACCTGAATGAAGAAAATCATTCCTAATATTACCGTAGATAGCTGCAGTGAGGCACTTGAGTTCTATAAACAGGTTTTTGGAGGAAAAGTTGAAAATATTCAAACATCCGAAGGAAAGGAAATGTTTAAAGGCCATGAAGGAAAAATTATTCATTCAGAATTCATTATAAATGATGAATGCATAATGTACTTTACAGATATATTTGGTCCTAAAGCTTCAGGCAGCAATATTAGTCTTATGCTCCAGATGGACAGCGAAGATGAAATAAGCAGGATATATCTCAAACTTAAGGAGAAAGGAAGAGTTACCTTCGAACTGCAAAAAACCTTCTGGGGCTCATATCACGCTGTGGTAACTGATACTTTTGGTGTAACATGGTCTCTGGATTATTCCGGTAAGTGATTTGTTTTATGAATATAAATAACAAAAAAAGGTCTGCTGCAGCAGATCTTTTTTGTTATCAATACAGTGGCAAATTTAATGGACACAGTATATAATAGTCATGTAAATCTTACCCGTGCAAATTTTACAATTCTAACAGTTTTTCGTATAATAAGGAGATTCTTTCATGAAAAGCAATAATGATATTAATCAGCTAAAAAACCTGATAGAATGTATGCCTGAAGCTATTTCCCTGTTTGACAGGGATGGCAGGATAATTATGCTTAATGAAAGCGCCCGAAATTATTATGCTAATGTTACAGAGAATATAAATGACATTCATAAGTATTGCAAGTTTTATTATATTTCTAATGGTGAAGAAATACCTCGTGAAAAAATGCCGCATCAAATAGTTATTAATGAGCATAGAGTTGTAAAAGATATAATTATTATAAAGACATCAAATAAGAAAAACTATATAGGAATAAGCGGAACGCCTGTTTTTGATAACAATGGAAATTTTATTATGGGTGCTATTTGTGGACGTGACATAAGCAACCATATTCAATTTGAAGAAAACCTAAGACAGGCAGAGATTAAACAGAAGGAATTATTAGAAAATGCAATGAAAGTTAAGGATGAATTTCTTGCCTTAATAAGTCATGAATTCAAAACACCTTTAACGGTAATTAATTCAGCCTTACAGGCCATAGAGTACATATGCAGGGAAAGTCTCTCCGAAAAAGCAAAGGAATTTTTAAACATAATTCGTCAAAACACATACAGACAGCAACGACTTGTTAATAATATACTGGATGTAACAAAAATTAATGCGGGCTACTTAAAAATTGAAAACAGTAAAACAGATATTGTTCATCTAACAAAGGCTATTGTTGAATCGGTGCAGATATATGCGGGACAAAAAAATATTAATATTGAGTTTAACACTGACTTACAAAGCTTCGTTACAGTGTTTGATGACGGTAAATATGAAAGAATTTTATTAAACCTTCTATCGAATGCTATTAAATTTACACCTGAGCGTGGTTCAATAAACGTAAGGGTATACAGTGAAAATGATAATATATGCGTTAATGTATCAGACACAGGGATAGGCATTCCAGAGGATAAAATTGAATTAATATTTGAAAGATTTGGGCAGGTAGACAGCTCTTTATCCAGACAAGCTGAAGGAACAGGGATAGGTCTTTCCCTTGTAAAAATGTATGTTGAAGCCATGAAAGGGTTTGTCAATGTAAACAGCAGTTTGGGGAAGGGTAGTACATTCATAGTAAAATTACCTGTTATGATTTCAGAAGATAGTGAAGATAAAAATCTTAAGGACCTATCCGATAATCGACTTGTTCAAGCTGCTTTAATTGAGTTTTCAGATATTTATTTATAACCCAAATATCTGTCAGGAGGGAGAAAAAATAATGAAAAAAATAATATTAGTCTTTTTAATGATTTCAATTTTATTGTGTTCCTGTGGTACAGCGGAAAATACTAAGAGTCCCGGTAGTGTTATAACTACTAGCCACAGCACTAAGGAATTATCTAAACAGGCAACTACAGTACCAATTCAGAAGCAGGAGCCTTCAAAAGTTGAAAAAATCATAATAAACAGTCAAGTGCTCAAAAAAGATATGAATGTCAATATATATCTGCCAGCCGGTTACAGCAGTGACGAAAAATATCCTGTACTTTACCTGCTCCATGGTTACTCGGGGACACAAGATTCATGGATAAATGATTTGGGCGTAGTAGAAAATGCAGATAAACTAATTAAAGAAAAGAAAATTAAGCCTTTGATTATTGTTTCACCTTTAATTGACAACAGTTTTGGAGTAAATTCATCCGAGGTTACCCAAACGATAGGTGGCGAAAACAGGCAAACAAATGCTCATAAGGGGATGTATGAAGATTATATAATAAAGGAATTGATATCTTACATAGATAACAATTACAGTACTTTGAAGTCGCGGGAAGGAAGATACATCGGCGGACTGTCAATGGGAGGTTATGCAGCATTATACCTATCCTTTAAGCATACCGATATGTTCAGTAAGGTTGGAGGACACAGCCCTGCCCTTTTTCTTGATGATATCGAGGGTTCTACAAAGAGGCTTATTTACCCTGATGAAGCAACTCGCAATCAAAGAGACCCCATTTTGATGGCACAATATATGGACTTGTCAAAAATGGATATATATCTTGACTGCGGGGATATGGATGGATGGAAGTTCTATAATGGATGTGAAAAATTATATAACATCCTTAAAGGTAAGGGAGTAAATATACAGTATCACTTGAATCCGGGGGCCCATGATGGTAATTACTGGAGCTCTCATGCGGGAGACTATTTGATATTTTATGCAGGACAATAACTTGATTTTACTGTAAAAGAAGCAGTTTTATATGTTATAATTATCTTAGATTAAAATTTGGAGGTGTAATAAATAAAGAAGGAAAAGATAATAAAAATCTGCATATTGCTTTTAATTTCTTTATTTGTTGTTTATCTGGCACCTAATGTCGCTTTTGAAGCTGAAGAAAGCCGTGATTATTCGAAGGTTTTTTCTTCGACTGTTTTTGTTAATACAACAGACATTTTAAGTGTTGAAAGGTCAGGTTTTAATACTTCAATTCCTAATAACAAAACAAAGATTAACCAATTATACTTTTTAAAATTATGTATTGAAGATACAGTTAGCAGTAAGTCTTTAATTGAGATAGAAAAATTCGATAATCGCAAATCTATAATGCAATCTATACCGAATTATTTCCATGGAAGCAAATATAGGAGTAATTTCTTCGCTATCTGAAAAAAATAGATAACGGAGGTGAATTTTATGAATCCTACTATAATAATTATTATTATATTGGGTCTGATATTTTTTATCGGTGGTCCTATATTAGCTAGTCGCGCATCCAAACATTCAGAAAAATCGGAAAATGAAGACAATAACAATAATAAAAAATAAACTAAAAATACATGATAATGTGTATTTATAAAAATAATGGGGGAATTTGATGACGAGAAGAAATAGAATCATTAGGGAAATGAAGAGATATTTGTTCCTTTTTATCGGAGCAATTCTAGCTGCTGTTGGGCTTGAAATATTTCTTGTCCCGAACAATATAACCGACGGCGGCATTGTAGGCGTGTCCATAATTACAAGCTACTTAACGGATTTACCGCTAAGCATGTTTATAATTATATTTAATATACCTTTTCTGTTTTTGGGTTATAAACAAATTGGAAAAACGTTTGTATTTTCATCTGTTTTTTCGATAGCATCATTGTCATTATGGGTAGAGGTATTTCATCCGGTATCTGAATTTACTAATGATATATTATTGGCTTCAGTATTCGGAGGAATTATCCTTGGAGCCGGAGTAGGTATAATAATTCGCTATGGAGGCTCACTTGACGGAACTGAAATGGTTGCAATTATAGCAAATAAACGAACGGCCTTTTCTGTAGGTGAGATAGTAATGTTTTTTAATATATTTATACTAAGCAGTGCTGGTCTTGTATTCGGGTGGAACAGGGCGATGTACTCACTTATTGCCTATTTTATTGCATATAAAGTTATTGATATAACTGTTGAAGGTCTGGATGAAGGTAGAGCCGCAATAATTATATCAGATAACGGTGAAGAAATTTCTCAAGCTATAATGGCACGTTTAGGCAGAAGTGTTACATTTCTTGAAGGGAGCGGAGGACTGGGGAGACATCACAGAATGATTCTGTATGTAGTAGTTACCCGGTTGGAAGTTTCAAAACTTAAATCCATTATTCATGATATGGATGAAAATGCATTTGTAACTATAAATGATGTCTCGGATGTAATGGGAGGAAAGCACAAAAAGAGAGCAATTCACTAAAACCGCTTACCAAAGCGGTTTTTTTATGCACCAATAAAAATGATACATTCTTATATGTATGGGACATTTCTCAAAATGATAAATAATAAATAAAAGATGTCCTCAACTTATGTGCTATAATGTATTCAAAATTCTATTTGGATGTGAGAATATGATTAGCACTGTAAAGGATTGGAACCCAAAGCAAGCTTCATTAAAAGACCTCCTTTCGAAAAAGGATTCTTTTAATGAAGCTATATCAATCGCTTTGGAACTGCATTCTTTTGTTCACTCATCAGAAGTATCAGACATCATTGTAAAAACATACCTTGATGAATTGATGGAGAATCTTGATGAAAGTTTATATAAATCAATGCCCAATGTAAAAGGGTGGACAATTGCATGGAATTTATGGCATATAACACGAATAGAGGATATAGCATCAAATATATTGATTTCCGAAAAGGGACAAGTATTTAACCAAGAATGGCAAAAAAGGATGAATGTTTCAGTTACCGATACTGGAAATGCGATGACAAAGGATGAAATAGCAGCGTTCAGTTCTTCCATTGACATGAAGGCTTTTCAACAATACAGGGACGCTGTAGGTAAACGTACCAGACAAGTAATAAAAGAACTGGAACTTCAGGAGTTAAAAAGAAAGGTTTCGCCTAATAGCCTAAAAAGAGTTTTGGATGAAGGCGGAGTTCTAGAGATTGAAGAATCCAGATGGCTTCTTGATTTCTGGGGGCGCAAGAATGTGGCAGGACTTTTACAAATGCCGATTACACGTCACCAAATTGTACATATAAATGACAGTATGAGGTTAAGGAAAAAGTACCAAAAATAAATGCAGAGGGGTTACCCTCTGCATCTGCTATATATTGATTAATAATTTTCAACAAATACCTCAAAATAGCTTTGCGGATGTGCACAAGCAGGGCATTTTTCGGGAGCACTGGTTCCCTCATGAATATAACCACAATTATTGCATTTCCAGTATACTTTCCCGTCCTTCTCAAAAACAGTATGGTTTGAAACATTTTGTGCAAGCTTTTTGTATCTTGCTTCGTGTTTTTTCTCTACAGATGCAACCAATTTAAATGCACGTGCAACTTCGTTAAAGCCTTCTTCTTCGGCTGTGTTTGCAAAGGAAGGATATAATCTTGACCACTCCTCATTCTCACCGCTTGCTGCAGCTTCAAGGTTATCAAGAGTGGTTCCCTGAGCAACAGGATATTCTGCTGTCAATTCAACCGACGCAGGCAGATTTCCTTCAAAGCCTTCCAATAAAAGCTTGTAGAATATTTTTGCATGTTCTTTTTCATTATCTGCTGTTTCTAAAAAAATATTTTTAATTTGAACAAAGCCTTCCTTGCCAGCAATTGAAGAATAAAAAGTATAACGGTTTCTTGCCTGTGATTCACCTGCAAAAGCCTTTAAAAGGTTTTCCGCGGTTTTTGTATCTCTTAAAGATTTCATGTGTAAATAACCCCCATGCAGTATTTTCTAATTAATTATACCACTTAATATTTATATGAAAACATTAATTTTTTTCAATTATTTAAATTGGGTTACAGGGCAAAATACCAATAAGAATTATTATGAGGAGAATTAAAAATATGCCTATGTTAAATTCCTTTTTAAGAACTCTTGTTGCATTTGTTTTATTAATGGCTGTTTTAAGGCTTATGGGTAGAAAAGCAATTTCTCAAATGACCTTTATTGATTTTGGGGTAGCTGTTACATTAGGGTCTGTTACCGCTGATCTTGCTATAGGCAATAATCATAATGAATTGGCAGTTGCTGTGGTTCTTGTGAGTTTTGGATTGATTGTTTTGTTTATTGACTATCTTCACATTAAAAGCTATAAATTCAGAAGGTTTATTAACTCGGAACCTTTGACTGTTATAGAAAATGGTGAGCTAAATAACAAAAATATGAGAAGAACACATTTAACCATCGCAGATCTAAATGCAGTGCTTCGTGAAAAGAATATTTTCAATATTGCAGATGTAGAATTTGCGGTACTTGAAAGTGATGGCGAGCTTTCTGTTTTGCAGAAATCTCAAAAAAAGCCCCTGACACCATCTGATTTAAATCTTCCGACGACTTATAATGGACTTACTGCAGATCTGATTCTTGATGGAAGAATTATGAATGAAAACCTCAGCTCAGTAAACCTTGATGAAAACTGGCTTAAAAATGAGCTGAAAACACAGGGTATAGGTAATTATCGGGATGTATTTTATGCGGGCCTTGATACTTCAGGAAAACTGTATATATCTCTAAAACATAAATCATAAAAAGGCGGCTTAGTAGGAGATATTCACTAAGCCGCCTTTTTAAATTTATCTTCTTATCCACATGAACACTAATGATCCTATCGTACCCAAAATTGCTATGAGTATTGCCCCAGAAGAGCCAAGTTTGTTTTTATCATCTTTCCAAAGACTTAGACCATATGTTAGTGTATGATATCCTACACCAAGAATGATAATTGCTAAAATAATGTAACGCATTTTTCACCCTCCAATCATTGTGATATTCCATGAACAGGTGATGAATTTATCATAAGTCCGGTTCTTCGAATATTAAACTCCACACTGACATTTACTTTTGCATCGGGAAAATGGGAAAGCCAGTTATATTTTTCCCATTCCTGTATTGTTGAAAAATAACCTGCGAACTTTTGTCCAAAGTGAAAAATATCCGATTTATATTGTTTTTGTACCTTGTTTATTACTTTTACCAAATTTTCTTTGATATACTCCTCTGCTTGTTTGTTCAATTGCTGAAGTTTATTTATATTTTCATAATTTATTCGACTCTGTATTGAACCTATATCTGCTTCCAGCCTTACTTTCAAATCTATAACGGGTTTCCCGTTTTCAAAGTGTCCCTTTACCTGTGGTGATCTACTTGGACGGGTATCCAGGACTATTACGTCTTGGGGTGATTCCTTGTCCTTAATATCGATAATTCCAGACCTATATTGTCCGATAATCATTAAAAAGAATCTAGTTTCATACGAATCCAAGGTTCCTATCATTTTATCGCCTTCAAATACAGCAGTTCCTGCAAATTCTCTCTTAGTCACACCTTCCCTGGGTATTTCACCGGGCAAAAAACCTTTGTCTGTCACAAGAGGCGGAGATGAAGGAGCGGATGTTTCCGGGAGGAGTTTATCAAAGTTATTTACTCCTGAGTAAACAGCATAGCTTTGACCAAATGTTGATACAATGCTAGTATAAAAATCGCCGAAAATTGCTCTTGGAAACAAGCCTGTATTTTTCACCTGAGCACCAATTAATTCCATTGATTTTGCAAGACTTTCACCAATGTCTGGTTTATTTTCTTTAAGGTAATCTACAGCTGTTCCCTTTGTAACGATTATAGCCATAGTTCTTCTTGTATCTCTGAAACGGGCCATCGGAGCAAGATATTTTTCCACACCTTCTCTGGCAAAGGCTTCAGAAAAAATTAATTCCTTTGCGTGCATCAGTGATACTCTCCTTGATATAAACATTCCGAACATATCTATAGCTTCAAGGATAGAAGATGCATCAATTGTATGGATATTTGTCCCTGAAACTGAACTGGAACTTCCTCCTTTTTTTTCGCTATCTTGCCCCTTTTCCCCTCCTCCGCCCTCAGAACCACTTTTGTATATTGGGTACTGGATTGAAACTCTTACTTTATTGTCTATGCCTTTATCAATTCCTATTGCAAGGGCATAGACTTCATCATCTATCTCTCTTGCATCATAACAGCCTGTAAGTGTTGTAACCAGAAATAATAATAGTATTATTATACAACTAATCCGTTTGAACACTTGTTAAATCACCCCTTTTACGAAGAATCAGTGAGAACAGGAATACCAAAAGTGGTACACCATAGACAAAAATCATGCTGTATTGCCGTATAAAGAGTATATTGACCTGAACAACTTCAGAAATTCCAGAGGGAATCATTGTTATTACAAAAAGCAGCAAAGCAAACGGAAGTATTATTGGTCTATGATTTTTGATATTGAATGCATTTTTATATAGGTCTATTGAAAAGTAAAAAGCAGCAGATACTGCAATCAAAGATGCTATTACCCATATAAACAGGAATATTGATTCAAACCTCTGTATAAATCGGCTAAAATATATAATTTTAGATAATTGGAATAAGCCTGAAAGATTTTCACCGCCTACACTATAGTGGAAGGCCATAAGATTACATATATAGCATAAACTGAATATAACACCAGTACTGATAATGCTTAAAATACCTACTTTTTTAAAGGTTTTGAGCCCATGTATTGATGTAATAATTATTGCCAGTACAAAAAACTCCTCATACGCAGAACTTCTTAGAAAGCCGATTGCTAAAGTTTTCTGAAGCCCATAACCAAGGTAGGGTTTTAAAAAATCTGGGTCATAGAATGGCGATGCTAATAAGAGAATAAGAGCCAATCCAACCAATATAGGAATAAAGACTATTTTTGAAACGCGTGCAATACCCTCCAGCCCATAATATGCTATAATTGCAGACACTGATATAAAGCCAATCATCAATATGCTTGGTGGTGTATAAGGTAGATTGTATGCTTTTATCATTTCAATAAATTCTCTCAGGTTGGATGCAGCATAATAAAGAAAGTATGCACAAAACCCCAGTATCAGAACCTTGCCGATGATTTTACCCATCACTACTTCAAAGATTTGTATTATATTTTTCCCGGGGAAACGTTTCATGAGCAGATACAGAAGGAAGAAGAAAAACAGGCTCGTAACACATGAAACCAGCGTTCCGTACCATGCAGCAGTACCTTCCGCCTTTATTAACACTGCAATACTAGTATAAAAGATTTTAGTAATCATTAAAATCATTACAAGACTTATAGCCTCATAGGTGCCGAATTTATCAATTTTATTCATCTGCATCCTCCTTTCTGTTATGTTTTTTAACATTTTTATTTTTCTTGTAAAGCCATTGTCTTGATATTTTTGGCTGCCTTCTGACATCCAGCGGATTAACATTATCAGGTCTAAACTCCTGCATCCAAAGTGGTTTGCGTATTATCAGATCTCCGCCGCCTTTTACTTTTGGTGCATAGAAGGAAAGCAGGGGAACCCCAAAGGATTTTGTATTGGCTAACAGTGTTATCAGCGTAACAAGTCCAAGGGATATGCCATAGAAACCAATGAAAGCACCTAATGCTATAAAAAACAGTCGTGTTATTCTGGCAGCAAAAGCCATACTGAAATCAGGTATTGCAAAGTTTCCAAGTCCTGTTATTGCAATTACTATAATCAGGACTGGACTTACAAGATTCGCTTGAACTGCTGCCTGACCAAGTATCAATGCACCTATAATACCGATTGTATTACCTATGATTCCGGGAATTCTTATCCCTGCCTCTCTTATAAGCTCAAAAGATATTTCCATTACAAGTACCTCTACAATTGTAGGAAAGGGTACATTTTCTCTTGCTTTGGCAATTGCAATAAGCAGGTCGGTAGGTATCATTTCCCTGTCAAAATTTGTTAGTGCCACATATAACCCCGGTATCAGTGTTGCTACAAAAACTGCTATAATTCTTACAATTCTCAATAAAGTTCCGTACTGCCACCTTAGGGACGTATCCTCCGGTGTATGGAACATGGTTGATAATGAAACCGGTACTACAAGTGCAAATGGAGTACCTTCCGCTATAATTACAACCTTGCCTTCCATAATGTGTGAAGAAGCACGGTCAGGCCTTTCAGTTGTCAAAATGGTAGGTACAATTGACCATGGATTTTCTTCAATGAACTGTTCAAGCATTCCGCTTCCATTTATAAAATCAGTTTTCAGGCTGCTGACTCTTCTTTTAACTTCGTTAACAATGGCAGGATTAGTTAAACCGTTTATATATACAACTGCACAAAGATTTTTATTTCTTTCTCCTATTTTTATAAATTCAGTAGTCAGACTCTTATTTTTTATAATTCTTCTAATCAAAGTTATATTTGTTCTAAGGTTTTCATTAAAAGCTTCTTGTGAACCTCTAACAACACCTTCTGTTTGCGGTTTTTCTACCCCACGTCTTTCAAAGCCCTTAGTTTCGCTGGAAATATAAAAATCACAGCCTTCAACATATAGGATTGTATTTCCAACCAGAATGCTATATATGGTATCATCCTTTTTATCTACCTTTTCAGTCTGACTGGCTTCCAGGATGTTTTTTAAAATATACTCAAGTGTGCAGTCTCTATCCTCTTCATAATTGTTTCTCTTTAAAAGTGGCCTCAGTATAAAATCATCTATTGTTGCTTTGTCTGCCATGCCATCCAGATAAGCAATAAAAGCTTTATACTTACCCCCTGCATTAAACTCTCTTATCACAATATCTTTATTTTTTTCAGCATTAAAGGCTCTTTTCAAAAATTCAATATTTGTATCGTAATCCGTTGAGATTGATTTTTTATCTTCGTTACCATTATCTTTTTCTCTGTTACCTTTTTCATTTTTTTCGGGCTTCTTCCTTTCTCTTGATGTTACAGATACAGGTTTTTTCACATCTTTTCCTTTAAAATTGTCAGAACATTCTTTATCGGAATTGTCTGATTCTTTGATGTGAAATATTTTTTTACCTTCTATATCCATCCCTTCATTTATCTCCGGAATAACAAAGCTATAATTTTCAACCTGCTTTTTATATGAAATAATGGATAATACTTTTTGAAAGAAATTTTTCTTTGTCATTTATAAGTTCTCCTATACATCCTGAAATTCTTATATAACATATAATTTGTACAAAAAGGATTTTTTAAATCTTAAGAGGCCATGGTAATTTTAGCTTTTCAAGGTTCATTTAAGTAAAAATCCAAGAATACAAATATGACAATTTGTGTTTATTAATTATTATTAGTCATCTATAATATAAGAGTAATTAAATTGCCTGTATATTATTTACTTTTGGTGTATATAATAGTAGGATTTTTTACAATATAAATGGGGGTAATTATGGAAAACATGCGTATTCTTTTTGCATCTTCAGAAGCTGTACCATTTGCAAAAACCGGAGGACTTGCTGATGTTGCAGGGTCACTGCCAAAGGCTGTAAAAAAACTTGGACATGACATCAGGCTAATAATACCTAAATATAAATGCATTCCTGAAATATATATTAAAAATGCGGACTATGTAGGCTATACGTATGTAGATATGGGTTGGAGACACCAATACTGCGGAATATTAAAGACAGTGGTAAATGGACTTGTTGTTTATCTTCTGGATAACGAGTTTTATTTTTATAGGGATGGTCTTTATGGATACCCTGATGAATGCGAACAATTTACCTTTTTTAATAAAGCTCTTTTACAGGCTCTTCCGATAATCGGTTTCAAACCGGATATCATTCATTGCAACGATTGGCAGACAGGTATAGTTAGCCTTTTGCTTAATGCTCATTATCGTCACCTTAATTTTTTCAGCAGCATTAAGACACTTTATACAATTCACAACCTTAAATACCAGGGCATTTTTCCCAAGGAGGTTCTTAACGAGCTGTTAGGAGTAGGGTGGGAGTATTTCAAACCTGATGGAATCGAGTTTTTTGACTGTGTAAACTTTATGAAGGCAGGACTTGTGTATTCTGATGCAATCAGTTCAGTAAGCAGAACATATGTTGAAGAGATAAAGTACGACTTTTTTGGTGAAAACCTTAACCAATTGATAAGAAAAAGATCCGACAGCCTTTATGGAATAGTTAATGGAATCGATTTCGAAGAAAACAATCCGGCAACAGATAAACGGTTGTATGCAAATTATGATTTTGAAAATCTTGCAGGTAAGAAAAAAAATAAAGAAGAACTGCAGCGGGAGCTTGGTCTTCCTCAAAAAAAGAATGTACCTGTCATAGGAATTATTTCACGGCTGGTTGACCAAAAAGGATTTGACCTAATTGCATGTGTACTGGAAGAATTATTAAAGGAAGATTTGCAGATTGTAGTTTTGGGTACCGGTGATTACCGGTATGAGGAAATGTTCAAGTCTATAGCCCATAGATATAACAAAAAGGTATCTGCCAATATTAAATATGATGGTACTTTGGCACAAAGAATTTATGCTGGAAGTGATATGTTCCTTATGCCGTCATTATTCGAACCCTGTGGTCTTGGACAGCTTTTCAGTCTTAGATATGGTTCTGTACCTATTGTGAGAGAGACAGGCGGTCTGAATGATACAATCAAGTCTTATAATGAAGAAACTGGTGATGGCAATGGTTTCAGCTTCAAAAATTATAATGCTCACGACATGCTTTATACGATAAGAAGAGCTTTGAAATTCTACAAGAATGGCGAGATATGGAATAATATTGTTAAAAGATGTATGCAGCAGGACTTCAGCTGGGATAAATCTGCCTGTGAATATGTTGACGTATATGATAAATTAATAAGATGATATAACTATATATGCGCCATGCTACAACATGATAAATAACTTAAATATTTAGGAGTAATTAATATGAACGAAATTCCAGTATATAAAAATGAAGAGTTAGGTTTTGAAGAACGCGCAAAAGATCTTGTTTCCAGAATGACAATAGAGGAAAAAGTTTCACAAATGCTTCATTCTTCGCCGGCAATTCCCAGGCTTGACATAGAGGCATATAATTGGTGGAATGAAGCACTTCATGGTGTTGCAAGGGCGGGTGTTGCAACTATGTTCCCTCAAGCGATTGCAATGGCGGCCACATTTGATGATGAACTTATACAAAAAACTGCGGATATTATTTCTACTGAAGCAAGAGCAAAATATCATGAATTCCAGAGAAAAGGGGATCGTGATATTTATAAGGGCTTAACCTTCTGGTCTCCAAATGTAAATATATTCAGGGACCCAAGGTGGGGAAGAGGTCATGAAACCTACGGCGAAGACCCATATCTCACAGGAAGGCTGGGTATTGCTTTTGTCAGAGGGCTTCAGGGAAGTGATAAAAAATATTTAAAGACTGCAGCATGTGCGAAGCACTTTGCTGTACACAGCGGTCCGGAGGGTGAAAGACATAGCTTTAATGCTATTGTTTCAAAAAAAGACTTGTATGAGACATACCTGCCCGCTTTTAAAAAGTGTGTTAAGGATGCAAAAGTCGAAGCAGTTATGGGGGCGTACAATAGAACAAACGGTGAACCCTGCTGTGGGAGTAAGACTTTGTTAAATGACATATTGAGAGATAAATGGGGATTTAACGGACATGTTGTATCTGACTGCTGGGCTATAAAAGATTTCCATGAGAACCACAGAGTGACTGTTACAGCACCAGAATCTGTTGCATTAGCTGTAAAAAATGGCTGCGATTTAAATTGTGGTAACATGTTTGCAAATCTGCTTATTGCCCACAAAGAAGGACTTGTTTCTGAAGAAGCAATAGATAAGGCTGTTACAAGGCTTATGATTACAAGAATGAAGCTAGGAATGTTTGATAAGCCGGAGAGAGTACCTTATACGAGTATACCTTACGAGAAAAACGACTGTGATGATCACCGGCTATTTGCTTTAGAGGTAGCAAAAAAGTCAATTGTTTTACTTAAAAATGAAAACAACCTGCTTCCACTTGATAAAAATAAATTAAAATCTATTGCGGTTATAGGACCAAACGCAGATAGTAGAGATGCACTTGCGGGTAATTATTATGGGACAGCTTCAAATTATGTAACAGTACTGGAAGGAATAAAACGAAAGGTTTCACCGGATACAAGGATTTATTATGCACCTGGTTGTCACCTCTATAAGAACAAGGTTGAGGAACATGCTTATGATAGGGATAGGCTACATGAAGCGGTGTCTGCAGCGGAAAGGGCTGACCTTGCCATAATGTGCCTGGGATTGGATGCGGGACTTGAAGGAGAAGAGGGGGATCAATCAAATGCTTATGCCAGTGGAGATAAGCTTGATTTAAACTTGCCGGGTTTACAGCAGGAATTGTTAGAAGCTGTTTATAAAACAGGAAAACCTATCGTTCTTGTACTCCTCACAGGAAGTGCATTGTCTGTCACATGGGCAGATAAGAACATACCTGCCATTGTTCTTGGATGGTATCCCGGTGCACAGGGCGGTGATGCTGTAGCATCCATGCTTTTTGGTGAATATAGCCCTGCAGGGAGACTTCCGGTTACATTTTATAAAAGTACAGAAGAGTTGCCTGATTTTAGCGATTATTCAATGAAAAACAGAACTTACAGGTATATGAAAAATGAAGCTCTTTATCCTTTTGGCTATGGACTCAGCTATTCAAAATTTGAATATAACGACATTAAGCTAAGTAAAGATAAAATTTCAGTTGGACAGGAAATTAATATAAGTGTAAGAGTAAGGAATGTTGGAAACTTTGATTCAGAGGAATGTGTACAGCTGTATTTACAGGATGAACAAGCAGGTGTTGAAGTTCCCAGGTGGCAGCTTAAAGGCTTTAAAAGAATTCTATTAAAAATGAATGAGGAAAAAACAGTTGAATTTGTACTTCAGCCTGAGGATATGGCTGTTGTTGATAATGATGGGCAATATATAATTGAACAGGGTATTTTTAAAGCATATATCGGAGGAAAACAGCCTGATAGCAGAAGTAGGCTGCTTACTCGGGATAATATATTGGAGACATGCTTTGAAATCACAGATACGAAATATTTGGAATAGAATTTAATAGTGTATTGGAGGATTAATATGGACGATAATTCGGGTAATTTTTATAATTTAAATGGAAATATAGAAACGGCATTAAAGCTTGAGGATATTATTGTCCCAGAAAAAAACGTTGTATATGAAGTAATAAGAGTTATTAACGGAGTGCCGCTGTTTTTTGAAAAGCACTTTATAAGAATGCAGAATTCAATGAATTCCATTTCGACTGACCTTGTAATAGATGAAAAAGGACTTAGGGATGAGATCAGCAAGCTCATATGTTCAAATGAAAATAAGAACTGTAATGTTAAAGTAATTGCATATAATATAGAAGGTAAAGAAAATATACTTATATATGAAAGCAAAAGCTATTATCCTGGAAACGAGGAAATTAGCAAAGGTGTTCCGGTTGGGTTGATGCACTTTGAAAGAAGCAATCCTAATGCTAAAATAGTCAACAATGCATACAAAGTCGAGGCTGCCAATAGAATTGCCAGCGGAGGTGTGTTTGAGGTGCTTTTGGTAAATGGTTCACAAAAAATTACCGAAGGCAGTAAATCAAATGTGTTTTTCATTTCGGGTAACAAGGTAATAACATCCCCGGGTTCATATGTACTTAAAGGTATTACTCGTGAGTATATCCTTGAAGCATGCAGAAGATTGAATATCGATGTTATAGAGAGGCTTTTGGGATTGGAAGAACTGGACAAACTGGATGGGTTGTTCATTTCAGGAACATCAATAAAGGTTTTACCAGTTTGTTCAGTAGAAAACTTTAAGTTCAAATCAGCTTCAAATCCGGTAATAGTATCAATAAGAGACTGCTTTGACGCAATAATAAATGAATATATAAATAAATAGGATAAATGGAATAATATTGCCTTGGTATTTTTTATACCAGGGTTTTTTATGTGCAAAACTTTCTAAGAAAAAATTACCTATAAAACAAGTTATGTTTCAATTACTATTAAACCTCAAATATGCATCTGTTCCTTAATTTGCAGGCTTTGAAAGACTAAATTCCATAATGTGTATAATTGCTAAATGATTAATGAAGAACAAAATTAAACATTAAAAGGCTATATTTTTACACAAAACTTGTTGAAAATATTGCAATGCGACAAATTTTTCATGCATCAAGTGCTAAAAATTGTTGCATTATTTTGTTAAAACAAGATAACAATCAGGTACATCATTCTGCAATGCTCTCTATTTAATACACCTTCCCATAAAAGTAGAATTTAATTAAGATACAGCTTATGCCTGTTATACAAGTTTATGCTGCAAATTTGATAATAGGCCTCCTTGTTTTGGCGTGTCTTATAGTGGCAGATTTATTCTGCCCCCGCGGATATTAATTCTGCCGGAGTTTACGAAAGTAAATTCCGACAGATTAATAATAAATAAATATATTAAATAAGGAGGATTTAAAAAATGAGAAAATCAAACCTCATTAAGGCCGTGGCATTAGTTGTTTGCGTATTTATGTTCGCAACAGTAATGGTAGGCTGTGGCAGCAGCAGTTCATCAAGTGCTGATGGATCATCTGCAGCAGTAGGATCAACTGCAGCACCTTCAAGTGCAGCAGCACCTACTAGTCTTAAAGACGTTAAGGGTACTCTTAACTTCTGGCATTTCCAGCAGAACGAAGTAACTCCAATGAAGGCTGCTATTGCAAAAGAATTGCCAAATATCACATTTAATGTACAGGTTACTCCTGATACTAACCTTGCATACCAGAACAAATTGGCAGCTGCTATAAGAGCAAATTCAGGTATGCCTGACGCTCTCGCACTTGAGAGTGCATTTGCTAAGAAGTTCATCAATCAAGAAGGTGTATTAGATGATCTTAGCGCTGCTCCATACAATGCAAAAGAAGTTACAGGTAAGATGGTGCCTTATACCGTAGCATTCGGTACAGATAAAGGCGGAGTACTCAGAGCATTATCACATCAGGCTACTCCTGGTGCAATAGGCTATAAGAGAGACCTTGCAACAAAATATCTCGGAACTGATGATCCAGAAAAAATCGCTGAAATGATTTCTTCTGAAGACAAGATGCTTGAAACTGCTAAGAAGCTTTCTGATGCAAGTAAGGGCGTTGCAAAGTTATGGGTTGGTTTTGAAGATGTTTACACAATGTACAGAGGCGCACGTACCAATGGTTGGGTTGATAAAGACTTAAACTTCTCTATTGATCCTAAAATGACACAGTACATTGATTTCATGAAGAAGTTGAGAGATGGTAAGTATGAAGGAGCTATCAGAGCTTGGACTCCTGCTTG
>JAEZTC010000014.1 GCA_023421675.1 Bacillota bacterium
CAAGCAGGAGTCCAAGCTCTGATAGCTCCTTCATACTTACCATCTCTCAACTTCTTCATGAAATCAATGTACTGTGTCATTTTAGGATCAATAGAGAAGTTTAAGTCTTTATCAACCCAACCATTGGCACGTGCTCCTCTGTACATTGTGTAAACATCTTCAAAACCAACCCATAACTTTGCAACGCCCTTACTTGCATCAGAAAGCTTCTTAGCAGTTTCAAGCATCTTGTCTTCAGAAGAAATCATTTCAGCAATTTTATCTGGATCATCAGTTCCAAGATATTTTGTTGCAAGATCTCTCTTATAGCCTATTGCACCAGGAGTAGCCTGATGTGATAATGCTCTGAGTACTCCGCCTTTATCTTTACCGATTTCTACAGTATAAGGCACCATCTTGCTTGTAACTTCTGCTGCATTGTATGGAGCAGCGCTAAGATCATCTAATACACCTTCTTGATTGATGAACTTCTTAGCAAATGCACTCTCAAGTGCGAGAGCGTCAGGCATACCTGAATTTGCTCTTATAGCAGCTGCCAGCTTGTTCTGGTATGCAAGGTTAGTATCAGGAGTAACCTGTACATTAAATGTGATATTTGGCAATTCCTTCGCAATATATTCCTTCATTGGAGTTACTTCGTTCTGCTGGAAATGCCAGAAGTTAAGAGTACCCTTAACGTCTTTAATACTAGTAGGTGCTGCTGCACTTGAAGGTGCTGCAGTTGATGCTACTGATGCAGTTGACTCATCTGCACTTGATGAACTGCTGCTGCCACAGCCTACCATTGCTGTTGCGAACATAAATACGCAAACAACTAATGCTAAGGCCTTAATGAGTTTTGACTTTCTCATTTTCTAATCATCCTCCTTGTTTTGGATAATTTATTTTATATTAATCCGCTCAAACTTAGCGTGCTGCCGCTTAGCCAAAGCAGAGTAATATCGAATGGCAGATTCTTCATCTGCCATAACAATACACACTATTTGAGAAATAAAAGGAGGCCCATTATAAAAAATTTTCCCGTAAATCTTAATACAATAGGCTTAACCGAATCTTGCAAGTAAATTTTATAAGAAATCGGAACTATTAAAAATGGATTCTCTTGCACTATGGTGTACCAGATTGTTTAGTTTAGACTGCAACATTGGACAACAATATAATACACAAAAATTAGTACAAGATTCCTTGTGCGCTACTAATATTGCGGCTTTTCCACATAATACTTCCTGATTACTTATACAAATAAATTACTTGCTGTAATTAATTTTACTTAAACAATTAATAATAAAGCAATTTTTTACCCTTTTAAAAGCAATATTTTTCACATTGTTGAATTAATCAGTCTTTTAAAAAAAATGCAGGCATTACATGTTAGTTAAATTAGCTTAAATATTACATATAATAATTTAATTTTATGCCAATACTATATGTTAAGTAGTATTGTTATCCAATAAAATAATACAGGATAAACCTCTTTCGTTTATCCTGTATTTTATTACTACATCGTATTTAATTTGAAGATTGCATTTCCCTATATTCTGTAGGTGTAACCCCTACGTATTTCTTAAACAGCTTGGAAAAATAATGAGCATCGGGAATCCCAACCATTTCAGCTATTTCATATGCTTTATATTGTACATCTTTAAGAAGTTCCTTGGCCTTTTCAATTCTAATTTCATTAAGGTAATCAACAAAATTTTTGCCTAGTTCCTTTTTAAACATTCGGCTTATATAGTAAGTACTTACATAAATATTTCTTGCGACCTCATTTAAAGTAACCTGTTCATTATAATGCTCCTTAAGGTAGTCAATAGCTTTTCTAAGTATCAGCTTTATACTCTTATTATTAAAACTGTTAACCTTAGAAGCAACACTTATTGCTATTTCCTCAAGAAGGTCATTCAGCTCTTTTACGTTATCACACTTTTGAATCATGTTGTATAGGCTTCCGATATCTTTTTTGGAATCTGCCTTTTTCTCATTATCTGCTACAGATATTGAAACCCTTATATTATTGATTAAGGAAATAGTATTCCAGTAATAATTCTTGAGATATTCCATCCCGATCTTATCCGAAGCCTGTTCAATATAGCTTGTTATTTCATCCAGCTTACCTTTTACTGCAATCAAATTACCTGTTTTAATTCCTTCAATAAGGGTTTTCTGATTTTTTTCCAATATGGAGTAATCATCATATTTAAAAAATGAATCCATATCCTTATAAAATATTACCGAGTTATTACCTATATAGAATTTGTGTTCAAGGGCTTCCTGGCATTCTCTTAGTTTATCCGGCAGTTGAAGAGCGCCTTCACCTTCAGTGCTGACGGCAAGTGTAATGGTAAAACCGAAACAGTTCTGAATTATTTCCTGTATATAAGTACTCTTGTTGCTTATATCATCAAAACAATCTGCAGAATCTTCCAGAGGTTGAACAATAAAAGCTATAAGATTGTTATCGAGGGAAATGCTAATTACCTTAAACCTGTCTGAAAACGCCTCATCAAATGAATTAATTATACCAAACTGATAAAGGTGCTTGTTATACTGTTCTGTTTTTGCATCATCCTTAACTTCAATCTCGTTTTCAGCAATAATAAGGGTAAACTTGTCTATCTTCAAATCCAGTACTTCAAGATTTGCATTAATTTCGCTGTCATTTGTACTTATTTCATACATTATATTATATAGAAGCTTTTCTCTTAAAATAGGTATGTTTTGCTCAAATATTTTTTTGAACTTACCAAACTCTGCATCCTTATCCTTTTGAAACTTAAGCTCCTTAACAGCTCTTTTTATGACGGAGTTCAATTCTTCTATTTTTGTAGGTTTCAAAAGGAAGTCAAATGCTCCCAGCTTAATAGCTTCTCTGGCATAGTCAAAATCTCTGTAGCCTGTAAGAATTATTATTTTACTCTGCGGTATGATATCTCTGATTTCCCTTAACATAGTCAATCCATCGACCTCGGGCATTTTAATGTCAGTAATAATTATGTCAGGATGCAGCTGGTTTATGAGCTTATAGCCCTCCATACCGTCAGACGCCTCACCAACCACCTCACAGTCAAACACTTTCCAGTTGACTGCATTTCGAAGGCCCTTTCTTATTATGGATTCATCATCAATTATCATGACCTTAAACATTTTTTTCCCCCTCAATATTATCCAATCTAACAGGCACGGTTACTATTACTTTGGTATATTTACCCGGTTCACTTTCGATTCTTAATCCGTACCTTTCTCCGTAAAAGAGCTTTATCCTTCTGTTAACATTTTCAATACCTATGCTTGTATTTCTCTTTTTTGCCAGGTTTCTGAAGTATTCATCATTTGTTTTAGCAAGATTTTCATTTATGTCTTCTAGTTCATCTTTTTCTATACCTGCTCCATTATCGAGAATTTCAATAATAAGTGAAACATCACTTATATATGCTTCAAGATAAATTGAACCTTTTTGACGAATCCTGTCTATTCCATGATAAACCGCATTTTCAATCAATGGCTGAATAAGCAGTTTGGGTATCAAAACAGGTTCAGCTTCCTTCTGAAGGTTTGTTATAAACTCTATTCGGTCCTCATATCTCTTTTTCATTATCAGGATATAATTATCTATATAATCAAATTCCTCTTTTAATGTAATCAGCTTGTCATCCCTTCCGATACTTGCTTCCATTAAGGAAGCCAAAGCTGATACAGTATCACTTATTTCCGGTACATTATTAAGCTGGGCCATCCAATTTATTGATTCAAGAGTATTAAACAGAAAATGTGGATTTATCTGGGCCTGTAAAGCTTTCAATTCAGCCTCGGTCCTTGTAAGCTGCTCTTGGTAAATCTCTTTAACCAGATAGTCAATTTCTTTAGCCATATTGTTAAAGGACTTGTTAAGATACCCAAGCTCATCCTTTCTTTCATCATCATACCCAATAACTGCCTGTCCCTTCTCAATTCTGGTCATACCTTTGACTATCCTGCTTATAGGCTTTGTGAAATCAAATGATATATATACACTTAGGATTGACAGCATAATTACAGAAATAATACAAAGAATTATAACCCATTTTCCGAGGTTCTCTACTTCCTTATATAATTCATCCAAAGGTATATAAGTTACAATTTTCCAATTTGGCTCCTTCATTGATACATATGAAATTAATGAATTTGATTTGGAATCTGTAAAATAACCCTTCTTATCTACATCACTTTTTTTAACTATACTTTGCAATAGCTCTCTATCTGCAGGATTCATACTAACTATTGGCTTTCCGTCGGAAGATATTATTGCAACATTTTGTACGACTGATGTTTTATATACTTTATATATGGACTCCAAAAATTCTTTTTTTACAAGCATAACCAGGAGCCCTATTTCATCAAAATTATCTCTATTTCTAATTATTCTTGTTAAATAAACATTGTTTACATTTCCGTTTTTAATATCAAGGCACCAGACAACTTTTCCATTTCCTTGTCTTGCAATTTCTCTGGTGTCACCAAAGTTAACTATCTCATATATCCTTGTCTTTTTACTGTTATTATCATAGGAATTGGGATCGCCTTTATTTGTATATAAGCAGACAGATTGTATTTCAAGCCTTGTATTAACAAACTTTTTTAAAACCTGATTAATTCTATTTTTAGTTTCATAATTTTCTATTGCAGTGTTCTCAACAACGTTTGGAGGCACTCCTCCTGAACCCATCTTAGCATTAGCATTTAAATAATCATAAACCGTCTGATCATACAGGAAATCCTGTGATAACATATTAATATTCTTTACATAATCATCCATCCTAATCTCTATAGTACTTAATATATCTTGAGAATAAGCAATGAACTTGTCCTGAATAATACCCGCAGAAATCCTATAGCTTATAAAGCCGATAAGAATCAGCGGTATCGTAATTTGTATATAAAGTACCAGGAGTAGCTTACTTCTTATTGATAAATTTCTATATATCTTAAGTACCTTATTATCCAAAACTGTTATCCTTTCCTGGATATACTATTTAAAATCATTAATCTTATATATTCTTACTGCTTGATCCCATAAGTCCTGAGGTTCATTCTTTCCTTCAAGAAAATACGGAAATCCTGATATAATAGTGTTTTCCCAAACGGTCCTTTCAACAAAATGATCTGGAGGTCCTATCAACTCGTCTGCATTTTCAAGCAATGAACGGCCTTTCAGCATTAAAGGGCTATATTTGGGATTTATATCACACTTTACATTACACAACATGCCTGTCTGATTCATAAACATATACGCGGATACCTTTGATGTCAACGCTTTTAGGAGTCTAATTGAAGCCTCTCTTTTTTTGGGATCCAAGGATGCCGCCGTACTCATATAGAAAGTTCCATTTCCCAAACCATATATCATTGTTTTTTTATTTTCTTTTTTACCTTGTATTGATGGAAACGGTACAATATCAACACCTTTATCGTCCTTAATTTTTCCTATAAACCAAGAACCCTGCGCTAACATTGCTGCATTGCCATTTATAAAAAGATTGTTTCTGTCATTATCAGATAGTCTAAAAGCTTCATCAGGAAATGCATGCGCATTATATAATTGTTTCATATAATTCATCGCTTCTAAAAAACAATTATTAAAACGTCCATTATTATAAGGAGTTTCAACCTCAGCTTTTGTACCGATTTTTGTTATAAGGTTTTGATAAATAAAACTGCCTTCAGGAAAAGAATTGTAAGCTATTGGAGTTACCCCTACCTTAGAGAACGCTTTAACAGCAGTAAGCAATTCATCAAATGTTTCAGGAACTTTTACATTAAACATGTCAAACAGCTTTTTATTTATAAAAAGTCCTTCATAAATGATTTCAAATGGTAATCCATAAATTTTATTATTAAATGTGGTGAAATTCCACATATCTGATTGGAAACTGTTTTTCCAGTCCGGGTCCTCATTTAAAGCATCTGTTAAATCAGCAACCTTATCCTTATTAATAAGCATCCGTATATCAGAACCCGGCCATATACCAAATACATCCGGGTCATTTCCGGAAGAAAAATCAGTTTTTATTTTCGGCAGGAAGTCCGCACCAAAAACAGATTCATTAATTACTTCTATGTCTTTATTCTCAGCCATAAATTTATTAAGAATTTCCTGCAGTGTATCTGCATTTGCATCCAGTCCACCCCAACTGCTGACAAATCGAATTGTTATTTTATCCTCCTCATTCTGGGAGTTTAAGCTGCGATTACTTATTTCGGAGGTACAGGATGTAAAAGAAAAGAAAAGCGCTGTAAATAACATTAACGCGACTATTCTGGTCCATCTTCGGATCATAGGAAATACCTCCTGGGGAATAAAATTCAAAACAAGAAAAACAGAAACACAATTAATTATATAACACTTCATAAAATTTTAACAGAAAAAAGTCAACACCAATTTTATAACTTATTCCCGGTCCTTGTTTATGGAACTTATTTCTTCCAGCAATACATCAAGGGTTTGCGATTTACTGAGTATTATTTCTGCATATTCTTTTTCCTGTGATTCTCCAGACCTGCCCTTAACCTCGGATAATATTTCGGCATAGCCTTTAATTGTAGAAATTGAATCTTTAAGTTCATGGATAATATCGTGCGTCCTCTTTTTAAACAAGATTTCAGATCTTTCAGATTGAAGCTTTTGTGAATATATTCTTGAGGCAGCATTGTTTATTTGTTTATAAACATCTTTATAAATGCCCTTCTCTTCAAATGGCTTGTAATCCTTTGTGCCTATATTGCCCGCTCTTTCAACAATATTCCTGCAGGGAAGTACCCTTTGTGAATAGAAGTATCCAAAGATACCTGCTGCTAAAATAACAATTATTAAGGTAATGACACCATAAACATCAATCCTGTAAAAAAAAGAAAAAACATCTTCCGTACTTAGCCTGCTTATTCCTTCATATACAGGAAGCCCCAAGTAATACGTTAAATCTGTCTTTTCGTCAGAAATATCTTTTTTTAAAAGCAGATGGGTTTTACCGCTTATAACATTGTAGTTTAAAGCATCCGATAGCTTTCTGATGATTTCATAGCTATTTGAGACTCCTAGCTTTTCAGGTATTTCCGAAGGTTTGAAGATACTCCATACCTCTATGCCGTTTGAATCGACGAATTGGATCCATCCACCCAACTTTCGCAAATCACCTGCTATCTCATGGTTAATGGTTATTCTTTCGCCCCCGCTGTCTAATCTGTTTTTAAGTCCGGTAAGGGCATTTTCGTATTCCATGTTTTTTCCGGCAGTTGAAATCACTACATTTAAAACGTTATATAAAATAATTGACAATAAAGCTATTCCCGAAAAAATAACGGCTGTTTTCCACTTCACTGTGCAATCCTCCAAAAAATAATCTGTAGGACAAGACCAAGCTAATTTTATATTGAGTGAAAAATATTTTCAACAAAATTTATGAGCGGCTATTTTCCAAGACCATATTCAAGAAGCTTGACAGCATCGTCCCATTGTTCCTGTTCGGTACTTTTCATTTCGACAGCAATGACTTTTTTTCCGTCTTTCTCTGCTGAAGACACAAGACAATAGCCAGCCTCTGAAGTATGTCCTGTTTTTATTCCTGTTGCATACCTGTAAAAATGACTGTCATTCTTTAATATGAGTTTGTCTGTATTAATCCACGTTCTTACAGTATTTTTGTCCTTTTTGTTAAACACTGAACTATACTTCACACTATATACAGGTGTATTGACCACCTCGCTGAAATAGGGATATTTAAGAGCTTCTCTTGTAATAAGCGAGAGGTCCCTCGCAGTTGTATAATGTTCATTGTTATGATATCCATCAGGATTGGTAAAGCTGCTGTTTTTTGCACCCGCCTTCACAGCCCGCTTGTTCATCATACCGCAAAAATATTCAACTGCACTATCAATGCTCATTTTAGAGTTTCCGCTTACCTTTCTGGCAACATTTACAGATATGACATAAGCTGCATCATTGCCTGAAGGAAGTAAAAGACCCTTAAGCAAATTTGCCATTGTTATTTTTTCTCCATACTCCAGTCCTGCCTTGCTGGCATTTACACCAGCCAGATTTGCTTCATCCCCCACCGTCACAACATCTTCAAGTTTATAATTCTCAAGAGCAAGCAAAGCTGTGAGAACCTTTGTTGTACTTGCAGGATACATTTTTTTATCGGGATTCTTTGCATATAGAACATTCCCTTTAAAATCTGTAACTATTGCACTGTCTGACTTTATATCCAGCTCGTCATAAGTGCTTGTATCCAAGCTCTTCGTTTTAGTCTCATCCTGGTATTGGGTAAGTTTTTTCGGCGTTTTCGGTCCTTCCTTGCTGGAATCCGTCATAGTACTGACAAGATATGTAACAATTGTAATAATGGATAAACAGATGATAATAAATCTAAAGGGCTTTTTCATAGTACCTCTCCGTTCTGTTTGGTTATAAACCTTACAATTAGCAAGGCTAATATAAAGTTTATAGTGAGGTTCTTAATGAAAAAGTGCCTAAGTTATAAATAATTTATTAAGATTTTATAAAGATAGCTTCACCTCAAAGGTTGTAAAATTATCACCTGCACTAGCGTATATATCTCCGCCGTGAAGTTCAACAATATTTTTTGCTATTGCAAGACCAAGTCCTGTACCGCCAGTCTGTTGTGATCTTGATTTTTCAGCTCTGTAAAACCGGTCAAATATATAGGGTATATCCTTTTGTGATATGGGCGTCCCATAGTTTGTTACCCTTATGATTGCATTATTCAGAGTAATTGACAGTTCTATATCAATATATTTACCCTCGCTTCCGTACCTGACGGCATTCGTAATCAGGTTTTCAAAAACGCGGGCAAGCATATCCCCGTCTGCTGTAATACAAACCTTTTCTTTAGGAATTGAAAGCCTGCTCTCCATGTCTGCCGCTTTAAATATCGGAAAGAATTCTTCATTTAATTGTTCCAGAAGACTGCCCAGATTGATTTTAGATGTTTTTAATTTCATTCCTCCATAGCTTATCCTTGTAAAATCAAATAGCTCATCAATAAGCTTGTTAAGCTTTTCTGTTTTTTTAAAGGCTATTCCTGCATAATGCTTAAGTTCTCCTTCATCCCTGTATTTATTATTAACAATCAGTCCCAGGTACCCAAGGATAGATGTAAGAGGAGTCCTTAAATCATGGGAAACGCTTGTTACAAGCTCATTCTTGGTTCTTTCTGCATTTCTTTCATCCTCCATTGAAGAATTGAGTTTTTCTGTCATGGTGTTTATATTAAATGCAAGTTTCCCAAGTTCATCAGTAGTTTTAACTACTATCCTGGTATCAAGGTTCCCCTGAGAAATTTCCCTGACAGATTCAGAAATCTCTTCAATATATTTAATTGTTCGTTTGGACAAAAGCAAAAAGATAAGTAAAAATAACAATATGCCCAGTATTATCATCACAGGCTGTATTCCTACATGCCTGTACATATAGCTGAAAAGGCTTTTCGCTATACCCCTGCGGTATAAGAGAAATGCCGCTCCCAAAAGAAGGAGGCATGAAAACACTGATATTACTGCACTTATTAAGAATAGCAATAAAATCTTCGATCTTAATCCCATACAAAACCTACTTTTCTATTTTATAACCTACACCCCAGACAGTTTTAATATACTGCGGCTTTCTGGGATCGTCCTCTATCTTTTCCCTTATATTTCTAATATGCACCATTACTGTGTTATTCGAATCAAAGTACTGCTCTTTCCAAACCCTTTCGAATATCTCTTCGCTGCTAAAGACACGCCCCCGATTTCCCCCAAGCAGATAAAGAATTTCAAATTCTGTCGGTGTCAGAATTATTTCATTCTCATTTAATAAGACCTTATGACTAACAGGGTCTATAGAAAGATTATTAATCACTATGTTTTTTGAATTATTCAAAACAGTTTGTGGATTTAAATACAAAAAACGTCTTAGCTGGGATTTGACTCTTGCTATAAGCTCCAAAGGATTAAACGGCTTGGTCATATAATCATCAGCCCCGGTACTCAAACCCATTATTTTATCAATGTCTTCAGACTTGGCACTAAGCATAATAATAGGCAGATTCCTACTGCTTCTTATGTATCTGCAGGCCTCAAGCCCATCCATTCCGGGCATCATGATATCGAGTATAACCAGATGAAAAGCTTCCATATCCAATAGCCGCAAAGCTTCAGCAGCATTATTTGCCTTTGTCACTTGGCAGCCTTCATTCGTAAGATATATATCAATAAGGTCTGCTATTTCCTTTTCATCATCCACAACAAGAATTTTTGGTCTTTCCATGCTCTTCCCTCATATTTTTTATTGTTAACTTCATTATAACGCATCATAGAATTTTTTTCAGTTATAGAAAATTTTTCTTATAATGCTTAGGAAATTATGGTTCTACCTTGATTTATTAATTTCCGTTAAAAGCATTTCAATAAAGTCTTCATTATAGTTTTTTTCAAAGACTTTGTTCCCTCAGAGCTTATAAATGAGGTTCTTTTAATAATATTCGATTTCATTGTCTAAACCGATTGAATTTATATAACGTTCAACTGATTCCTTCCTAAAGCTATCAAGCGACGTTAGGAACTTCACGAACTGCTGCTGCCATTCTCTGTCTGTTTGCGTGTCATTAGTTTCAATAAGTGAAAGATCACAATTGCCTTCCCTTAGATCCTCATAAAAAAGAGTCTTTACAAGTACAGACAATTCAAAATCACCCAGTTTGGAAAACAACTCAAGGAACTCATCTCCATAGAAACAATCTGTTTCAAGTATGTCAATAAAATCCTCCCATGAATGTACACGTGACATTATTTTATCTGCTTTTTCTGGTATTGAAGAACATTTTGACAAATCTTTAAGCAATGATAAAAACGATCTTTCATCCAATCTTTCTCCTTGCTGTAGAACAGCTGAATTAGTATGTTCTTCCGCTTCCTCTCCTCTTATGATTATCAGTTTTTCAAGGCCTTGAATTTTGATTGAGCTTTTCACCACAGTCAAAAAGACACCTTTATAATTCATCAAATACTCTATTTGTTCCGAAGCCCTTATACCCAGTTCCAGGATTACGGTTTGAAATGCTTTATCTATATTTGACTGAAGTTGTGTTGAAGAGAACTTACTCAACTCTATATTCAATTTTGTATATTGTTCATTTGAAAGCAAAAGCTGTCTGGCCGGGTACCCGGACAGGACTGAAAAAACCGCATTGTTAATTGTCAATTCAAATATATTGATGAGACATTTGCGGTAGTCAATATTATATATTCTGCCGTAGCTTTCAAGAACTTGTTTTATGTCCTCAATGTTAAACAGTCTGCATACCTTTGTCTCCAGGTTAAGAGTTTCAATATAATTTTTCATGTAATAGACTCCTCGGACACTCCAATCATCAAAAACCAGAGGATAATCTATGCTTGGCACCGAGTCCTGGGGTGCGAACATTATACTTAAAACGTTGAAAAAGGCAGGTATGGATTCAATTGTAGCTATATAAGCTTCAAGTGGGATATCCATACGTATTTTCTGCATTTCGGCAATCAGATTCCTGATTTTTTCAACACAAGCTGTTATGTTTTTTATGCCATCATAGTATATTTCCTTAAGCGGCTTTACTTTTAATAATGCAATACATTTCTCCGGACTGCTGCAGTCTGAAAATCCCGCATCTATAGAATAGCAAATGGAATTCATCAGCATTTCTGCAGTATCAACCTTAAGTGAAGTACTTTCACCCTTTGTATATCTATTAATAAGGTCATTAAGCAAAAACATCATATCATATCCAATACGATCTATTACAGGCTTTTCTACGAGACCCTCACTAAAGCCTTCCCTTAGTAGTGAGATCATAAACTGCGTTTTGCTTAGCCTTTCTTTTTTTATACTTCCTTTAGCCATTAGAATTTGGTCCGTTTTTCTATAATCCATTGTCATTCCCTCCTAGAGTAAGAGAATCCTTGGGTTCTTTCTCCTTAAAGTATTTAACAATAGTATTAAAATGCAGCCCTTTCAATAATTCAAGAGAACCATGACATTCACCATCAAATATTTCACTCATTTTTTCAATAAGTTCATCATCAGCAGCTTTGTCATCTGTCTCATTTTTTAGGCAATAAAATATTTCGTGAAGTTCATTCAAAGTTAAAACATAGTTTTCTTCATTAATGTAATGAGATGTACAAAAAACTTTTATCATTTGCTTGGTAGCTTCTACCCCAAGCTCAATTCTTCCGCAGCTTTTAAGTATAGAATTGCGGGCTTTTATCAGCATTATCACTTCTTCCTTGGTAAGTGATAAGCCGTATTCCGCGGTTTCGCTATTGATAAGCAGTATGTCGTTTATCTGTGTATCAATAAGCCCTGTTTCAAATGAATACAATATCGCCGGCAGAAACATTTATAATACCTCCTGAATTTTTTATAAAAGTAATTGACAATTCTATATGTGTGTGATATGATATTATTTTGAGAATTTATTATTTGTTTTGCTATTATACATCTTCTGTATTTTTTAGTCAACAGATTAATATTGTATTTTCGGTTGGACGGTTAATCCGTTTTCAAGATATCAAACATCCAGGGTGGGAGGTTCAAAACTTTCCGCTTTTTTTGCGTAATTTTTTAAGTATCAGATAAGTTGAATTACACATAAATATTGCATTCTAAAGCTAAATGTTAATTGCAAATGGGGGTTATTATGTCTCAAATGGTTTTATCTGCACTAATTTTTGTTGCAGCATATATTCTCATAATATGGGATAAGTTTGACAGGACTGTTATTGCGCTTGCAGGAGCTGTTCTCATGGTTCTTACAGGGATACTTCCTCAGGAAAAAGCATTTGAGAAAATCGAATACAATACCATTGCTCTTCTTGTCGGAATGATGATAATGGTTATAATAACCAAAAGATCAGGGATTTTTGAATATCTTGCCGTAAAGACGGTCAAGCTTGTGAAAGGTGAGCCAGTCAAAATAATCATCATGCTTTCACTGGTTACAGGCCTATTATCCGCAGTACTTGATAATGTTACTACAATATTATTGGTTATCCCTGTTACGCTTAGCATTGCCAAAGACCTGCATATCAATCCGGTACCGTTTATAATATCGGAGGTTTTTGCATCAAATGTAGGAGGTACCGCAACACTTATAGGTGACCCGCCAAATATTATGATAGGTGGCTCTGTAGGCCTTACCTTTATGGATTTTATAAAAAACAACGGCGCGATAGCACTTTTACTTCTATTATTGTGCACCTATATCATGGTATTGATCTATAAAAAGAAGCTTGTGACAACAGACGAAGCGCGCCTTAAAATAATGCAAACAGATGAAAGCAAGCTAATCAAGGATAAAAAGCTGCTGATTAAAAGTGTTTGTGTTCTGTCTTTGACAATAATACTTTTTATGCTTCATGGAATAACAGGCTATGAGTCCTCTACCATTGCGATTGGGGGTGCAGTCCTGCTGCTTCTTATATCACGTATCCGTCCCGAAAAGGTGCTGCATGAAATAGAGTGGAAAACCATACTTTTTTTTATAGGCCTTTTTGTCATGGTTGGGGGAATAGAAGAATCAGGACTTATAAAAGAATTAGCCAGAGGAATACTGGATATAACTAACGGGAACCTCACACTAACGACACTTTGTATTCTATGGGTATCTGCAATAGCTTCAGCGTTTATTGACAATATACCTTTTGTAACAACAATGATTCCTCTTATTAAAGACATGGGTTCCATGTCAGGAATGAACCTGGGTCCCGTGTGGTGGGCACTGTCTCTCGGAGCTTGTCTTGGAGGCAATGGAACATTGATAGGCGCTAGTGCAAATGTTGTTGCTGCAGGAATAGCAGATGAGCATGGACATAAAATTTCCTTCGGGCGCTACCTCAAGGTTGCTTTTCCGGTAATGCTGCTTTCAATAGCCGTATGTACAATTTATTTAATCATATTCTATCTATAAAGCAAAAGCTCCCCGCTTCAGGGAGCTTTCAGCTGTTATTTAAGTTTAGTGTTATTCTTTGCAGCCAAAGCCGCCAAAGATTCCATTATTTCCGCAGCAGCAGAATATGATTATAATTATTATAATTATCCATATCCACCAAAATCCGCCGAAACCAGCAGCAGCAACAACTGGACGATCATCATTCATATAAATTGACCTCCTTCATTTCATTTTTTTAATAACCTAGCAGGCAGCTCCAAGAGTGCCTACTCTTCTTGGACACCAGAAGAGTAACAAGAAGAGAATAATAAACCATAAAACTGTATCGTTGCAGAAGAATCCTCCACCACATCTTTCATCCATAATATCTACCTCCTGATATAATGATCAATTATTTTAATCTAGTTCATAGTATGCCGGTAGTTACGTTTATGTTAACTTTTTTATAGTTAAAAAAGGAGGATAATGCAAAAAACCCGCCGGTTATTCGGCAGGTTATAGTGCTGTTTATTGTAGTATCATTATATTCCTTCGATAAGTGGGGATAAATCCTTCAAATAGTAGATATATAGCTTGTGCAAGGGCCTTGTCATCGCAACATAAAGCAGCTTGGCATCAAGCTCGCTTCCCTGATATTCGGTACTGCTTCCATTTGATATTATTACTGCGTCAAACTCAAGACCCTTTGAAAGATAGGACGGAACTATTACTATACCGCCTTTATAAACCTTTTCCTTTCCAGTAATCAGGTGTATTGTTTCATCATATTTTTTCAGCATATTAAACAGAGCTTTACACTCATCCATCGTTTTTCCTATTACTGCAACAGAGCTGAAACCCGCATTTTTAAGGCGTCTTATATTTTCTCCGATTTCTGAATACAACTGTGAGGTATTTTCCATTCTGATAATTTCTACCTTATCACCATGCCTTATTACAGGCTTTGCAATAACAAGATTCCTGTCCTTAACCTTGGTGATTACTTTATTTGCAGCATCCATAATTTCAACTGTTGTTCTGTAGCTTTGTTCCAATGTAAGAAAACCGCTTCTCCTGTCATCAAAAACCCTTTCCTGAACCTCTTTCCAGTCTCTTATTCCCCTGTACGAGTGAATACCCTGGCAAAGATCTCCCAGAATAGTAAATGAACTGTCTTTTACAATCTTTTTAAGTACATACAGCTGAAATACGCTGAAATCCTGTGCTTCATCTATAACTATGTGCCTTACGGGAATTTTCTCATCCATCCCGTGGATCTTGAATTTTAAATATGTTATTGGAGCTATATCTTCAATTTCAACAAAGCCTTCATTCAGATTCTTTTTTGTGTATTTCCTTGCAAAGGTCATAAGCTCTGGATCTATCCTTCCGGCTATAGCTTCCCTGAAAATTTCCTCATTATTTATAAAATCCTTATAGTATTCATATGGACTTAGCTTTGAAATCCTCCCGATATAATCATTTACCGCACTTTTTGACAATTTTTCAATATTAGTGATGGTTTCATTCTTCTTGTCAATTGTTTTAATAATAAGCTGCTGCCTTTTATCCGAATCGGGCATTGCCATTTTGTAGAAAGCAAGCTTTTTGTCACAATCCTCTTCAATCCCGCTTATTATGGAATCCTTCATAGCTTTAAGCCTATTGGATAAATGCTTCTTTATCTCATTGATTCTCCATGCAAGATGCCATTTGCTGTAGGAGTGAAGGAACAGGTCGTTTATCTCCGCATATGTAAATATGACTTTAGATCCGATTGTAAAGTCTTCCTTAGGTATAAAGGTCTTTTCTACAAGGCTGACATAATCATCCATGACTTCCTTGAAATCAATGGATGTCTTAAGTTCTGAAGTCCGCCTAATAAGCTCGTTGACCTTTTTATCTTCTTCACTTCTATCTTTATTGACAAACAGAGTAAGCTTTTCATTAGCCTCCCTGATTTTAAACTTTTTGCCCAAAAGCTCCATTGCAAACTCTTCAAAAGTAGTCTGCTTGACTCTTTCAACACCGAGCTCAGGCAAAACCTCAGAAATATAGTTAAGAAAAAGCCTGTTAGGAGCAATTATCATAAAGTTCTCAGGCTTGAAGCTCTTTTCAAATGCGTATATGAGGTATGCTATCCTGTGAAGTGCAATTGTAGTCTTGCCGCTTCCTGCTGCACCTTGAACTATCAATGGAGTCCACATATCCGCCCTAATTATTTCATTCTGCTCCACCTGTATAGTTGAAACTATTTCCTTGAGTCGATTATCAGCGCTTGCTCCAAGATAGGATTGAAGGAATTCATCATTGGTAGTTATATCAATATCAAAAATCTCATCAAGCTTACCTTCATTAATTGAGAATTGGCGTTTAAGCAGGAGATCCCCGTTTATTTGCCCGTCAGGGCATTGGTAATGTGATTCTCCAAGCCTTCCTTCATAATAAAGGTTGGATATAGGAGCTCTCCAGTCAACAATAATTATCTGCTGATCCTCATCTCTTGATAGCGACATTTTTCCTATATAAAGCTTTTCAAGCTTTCCTGATTCCTTTTCCCTGAAATCAACCCTCGCAAAATAAGGCTTGCTTCTGGCTGTAACAAGATTCCTTATTTTGAGCTCAAGACTGCCCTGTATCAGAGTATTAACCATGCGGTCTATGTAGCTTTGGCTGCTTTCTGCATTGTAATGTCTTTTTGCATAATCAACACTGCTGTCTATCTTTTCCTTTTTATTCAAGGCATTGTTAAGGCTTTTTTCTACATAATCAATTGTATAGGTGCATCTTTCAAGCTCTTCCTTATACTGACGGTGCTTCTTTGCAGGCATAGCATCACCCCCTTTATTAGCATTTACATGAATTTCTATTTTAATTGAAAAAACAGAAAAAATAAAGCCCAAAAAATAATTTGATTAATAAATTTCATGTAACAAAGAAATCAGCCAAAAAACAGAACAAACAGGAAAATAAGAAATAATTAGAGTCAAAATCAAAGCTTTACAAACTCGGGTCCTACATTTATAATAAAAGTCCAAACACCTGTTCGGACATTTACATTGAAATATATGGAGGCTGACTATGATTAACGGGAAATATAACAGAAATGTCTTTGAAATGAAAGCCATGATACTTATGAACAACAAGCTGCCTGTAACACCTGAAAATCTGCACAAACTGGACAGTTTGTGGGATAGCAGCGGGAACTATAACCCCCGAAACATAAAACCTCTTATTGATATAATAAAATCTGCTTCAAACAATTGAATTTCAACGCTTAAGGCTCCGAATCCGAAGCCTTTTTAAATTATTACACCTCCAAATCCATGAATTTCTATGTATCAATTATTGCACATTATCATATAATGTACTATAATTAATACAATCCTGATATATCTCAAAGAGGAGGTATATACTATGTTAAGCTGCTCTTATTGTAATTATTATAAAGAAATATCTTCTTCAGATAACTCCCAAGAATGCAATATGCGAATATGCGAATATGCAAATTTTACTTTTCCAAATGATATTGATGAACTTTCAGATTACCCATGTAATATCTCAAACGTTATAGCTGGGTGATGGGATGATGGCGCTGCATAACCCCTCAGTCCTGCGGACAGCTCCCCTATTAGGATGCTGCTCTGCATAACCCCTCAGTCACTACGTGACAGCTCCCCTGTTAGGGGAGCCTAAACCCTTTTTGTTTTTGTGTCCCCCTAACAGGGGGACTTACAGGGGGTTACTAATTCTTAGTTACCTTGCAACTTACATATTCAAAGGAATTACCTTTATTCCGGACTGTAAGAGTTACCGTATGGGTCGGTTTTTTCTGTTCATCGTAATAAACTACTGTAACTGCAGCCGTTGTACCATCGACACGAGCCTCTTTCACTTTATAATTCCTTCCGCCTCCAAAGCCAGAAACCATTTTTATATCATATGTATTACTTATTTTGTTGTAAAATTGAGCTGTTTTAAGATGCTCTGAAGATACATTGAAATATTTTTGTACAATTGGCTCATATATTGAAGCAGGGAATTTATAAGTTTTCTCAGCCTTATCAAAAAAGCTTTCTACCTGTTTCTCATCCATTAAGGACAAGCCTTTGTTTACACCAGAATTTGCAATGAAAAACATAAAAATCTGCTGTGCATCTACCTGCTCCGGACTATCCCAAGACTTAGTTAAAATTGATGTGGGTACATCAATTGGACCAAAGTACTTATAGTAATAAAACAGCAGCTCTTTTTCGGACCGGACGTCCTTTTTGTCAGAATTATTTTTTCCTCCGGAGGAACTATTTACAGCAGTTGATGTAGTGGGCTGTTTGGAATCAACTATGGTTGTTCCGGTTACTGTATCCTTGTTTGAGGTCACAGCAACCTTTGAATCAGAACCAGACGTCGAACTCAAATCAGTATCCGGACCCGAAGCACCTTTGCAGGCTGCCATACCCAAAACAATTAAACCTGTAAACAAGGTAATATAAATAACAGATCTTACCTTCTTAAATCGTGGTAAATGATTGATACGCGCCAAATTTGTAATTCTTTTTCTCATATTTTTTCTACTCTCCCACATCGTATTAGCCGGAAGTGCCGACCTGTTACTCTTTCCAGCCATTCTTATCAAGGTATTCCCATACTCCGTTTTATTGCCAGTAATACTTACAACCCGTTCATCACAGCAAAGCTCACTGTCTCTTCCGATACTGTCTGCAACAAAGTAAACCAATGGGTTAAACCAGTGGATGCAGCGGACTATTTCACCTGCCCATTTGAATGCAAGGTCATTGTTTTTGCAATGGCTAAGTTCATGGGTCAGAATAAAGTTAAGTTCATCCTGCGAATATTGTTCAGCAGGCAGTAAAACCCTAGGTCTCCAAAGGCCAATAAGCATTGGGGTGCGTATCTTTTTGAGAGAGTATAAGCCAACACGTTTATGTATCCCCAGCTTATTCCGAAGCTCATTAAATAATAAAATAGTTTGATAATCTGTCAGTTCAACGCTATCCTGTTTTATAGAACTCATAAATAACAAATAACCCACCAGTAGCCTTGTCAACAGAAGCAGTACAACAATAAGCCAAACCCAGGGTAGTGCTGCTATCAACTTATTCAAGATGGTATCAGTGTTGGTTTTCCCAACCGCGGTTGTATTATATAGGTTTTCTGTAGTTTTATTTAAGTCATTATTTGACACATCATCATGTAAATCCAGGAAACCTTCTGATACGGGCTTTTTGTCAATATTGTCATTTTGATGATTATACGGAAGAATGGTATCCATAAAACCAACCACCTGGTTAACTGCAGTAGGCAGCTTCAGAACCGATATTTGGGGAACAAAGGGATTAACCAGCTGCAGTATGACAGGTATCCAGAGCCATAATGCAAGGCGGTGTGGCAGCTTGTTTTTCATAATCCCCCGTATTATATAAAGTAATATTATTGTAAAAGAAGATGCTGCAGATAGTAGCACGATTGTGTTAAAAACTGTCATCAGCATATTGTTAGTCTCCATTTCTTAATATTTGACGAAGTTTTTCTACCTCCTCTTCATCCAGTTCCTCATCTTCGCAAAGTGCAGCAAAAAGTTTCCTTACCCTTCCGCCATAAAGTCTTTGTATAAAATGACGGGTCTCATCCTTTGTAAATTCCTTCTCACTTACAACCGGAACATAGCAAAAAGACCTGGATTGCTTGCCATCTATACGGATAGCACCCTTTTCAGCAAGACGTGTAATCAGTGTCAACACAGTGGACTTGTTCCACTTTTGTGTCGACTCCAGTGCATTAACTATAAATGCAGATGTAACAGGACCTTCTTTATTCCATAAAAGCTTCATCACTTCAAGCTCGGAATTGGTAATATGCGGCAACTGCTTTTTCATAACAATTCTCCCAGTGAAAAAAATTAACTTCTACAATTGTAAATTTTTAATATAAGTTTACAACTGTAGAAGTTGAAAGTCAATAATTTTTAATTTAATATTAACAATTATTTATTTCCCTTCCTTTTTTAGATGCTTTCTTTTTTTCTGCTATAATAAAAGCAAATCTGTAACCTTTAAGGAGACCGGCAATGCACAGCATTCTTCTGATTGAAGATGACAATGCTCTTTCGGCGGGTATTGAATATGCCCTAAAGAGCGAAGGCTTTGATGTTAATATTGCAGCAACATTGGAAAAAGCCCGGCAGCTGATAAAGCAGTCTGAGTATAGCTTACTGCTTCTTGATGTCATGCTCCCTGACGGCAGCGGCTATGACTTTTGCCGCGGTGTAAGGAGGCAATCCAATATTCCGATTATATTTTTAACTGCCTGTGATGAAGAAGTAAATATAGTCCTGGGTCTTGATATGGGCGGGGATGATTACATAACAAAGCCTTTCAGACTTAAGGAACTTGTATCCAGAATAAATGCCATACTGCGAAGGACAAGCAACCCACAGCAGGAAGAAGTAAATCTCCTGGTTTCCGGTGATATTCAAATTTTTACACTTGAAGGAAGAGTAAAAAAGAATGGTGTCGAAATACCTCTGACAGCTCTTGAATATAGGCTTTTGCTTACGATGGTCAAACACCCGAATCAGGTTTTAAGCCGTAATTCAATATTGGATGCTTTATGGGACTTCGCAGGTGAATTTGTTGATGATAATACACTTTCAGTTTATATAAAAAGACTCAGAGAAAAAATTGGAGACAACCAGGATGAACATAGGTACATTACCACTGTAAGAGGTGTGGGTTACAAATGGGATTGCAGTGTCAGAGGAGAAAAAAATGGGAATGTTTAAAAATCCTGAGCTTAAAGGCATTGTAATAAAAATCATTATTCTGCAGCTGCTTTTTTCGGCAGCCTTGTTTTTTGTATCAGGTAGTGGTTTCAAGGATTTGAATTCCGAACTTACACAAAGGAGTCAGGCTCTCGCAGGAAAGATCCTTTTAAAGCACCCGGAACTAGAAAAGGACATTATCGGAATTATTACTCAGCAAGCTACTTCTGAAGAAATAAACTACGGAAAGCAGATTCTTAAGCAGTATGGATATAATTTAAATTTAGAAGCAGGTTCACAGCCGCTTTTAAAAAAAATTTACATGAGCATTGAAGTAAGAACTATTTTATTTGCATTGTTATGGTTACTGCCTATAATAGCACTAATTCTATTTGAGTATGGGAAACTATATAAAAAAGTCAGACAAATTTCAGAAGCCTCAGAAAAGGTTATCGAGGGCAATCTCGAAACACCTCTGCCCGAAAGCGGTGAGGGAGATTTTGATATACTCGGCCACCAGTTCAACCAGATGTCACAAAGGCTTATAAGAAGTGTTGATAAAGAGAAACAGGATAAGATATTTTTAAAAGAAACCATCTCAAATATATCCCACCAGCTTAAGACACCCTTATCCTCCCTTTTAACTTTCAATGAACTAATGCTGGATGAAAAAGGCATGGACGAAACTACAAGACATGATTTTCTTGAAAAAAGCAAAGCACAGCTTGTAAGAATGGAGTGGCTTATAGCAAATCTTTTGAAGCTTGCAAGACTAGAGGCAGGAGCAATCCTGTTTAAAAAGGATAACCTTGACTTAAGGCAGCTTGTGTATGCTTCAATAAACGTTTTGTCTCCTAAGATTGCTCAAAAGGATATAAACATTACAGTTGAAAATTCATCAGTGGTCCGGTTGACTGCTGACTGTGACTGGACTTCGGAAGCTGTCGTTAACATCATTAAAAACTGCATTGAGCACACCGATATGGGAGGCAATATCGGAATAACGCTCTCAGCAACACCGTTATTCAGTAGTATAAGTATCAAAGATAACGGCTGCGGCATTAGCAGCAGTGACCTTCCCCATATCTTTGAAAGGTTCTACAGGGGAAGCAGCAGTATAAATACTGAAGGAATAGGTATTGGACTGTCCATATCCAAGCTTATCGTTGAAGGACAAAACGGAACTATAACCGTAAAAAGCACATTAAATAAAGGCACCGAATTTGTGATTACCTTCCTTAAAACCGTAATTTAATGGTCTATTAATCTTACTAAATTGTAAGACAGTTTGTCACCTTCGAGTAATAAACGAACATTATAATTGAATTATAAAATACGGTAGGAGGAAAATTTCATGGAAATTGCAACAACAATAGATTTGTGCAAAAGCTACGGAGAAGGTGAGACTAAAGTAGATGCTATAAAAAACATAAATGTATCAATAAATCAGGGGGAATTCATTGCCATTGTCGGTCCGAGCGGCTCGGGTAAAAGCACGCTGCTTCATCTTCTGGGAGGAGTGGATAGACCTACTTCCGGAAAGGTAATAGTTGACGGACAGGACATTTACAGTCTTAATGAAAAGAAGCTCGCAGTATACAGAAGAAGAAATGTAGGTTTTATATTCCAGTTTTACAACCTCATTCCTGTACTAACAGCCGAAGAGAATATTACCCTTCCTCTGCTCCTGGATGGCAGAAAGGTAGATAGGGATCACCTTGAAGAAATTTTAGGCATTCTGGGCCTTAAGGACAGACGCAACAATTTGCCTTCGGAGCTTTCAGGTGGTCAACAGCAAAGGGTTTCAATCGGAAGGGCTTTGATTTACAGGCCTTCAATCATACTTGCCGATGAACCTACCGGCAATCTTGACAGTAAAACTGGAAAGGAAATAATAGACCTTTTAAGATTTTCCGCTAAAAAGTATCATCAGACTCTTGTAATAATTACTCATGACCTTAATATTGCGGCACAGGCGGACCGTGTAATAACGATTGAAGATGGAATGACCGTAATGAATGAGGTGACAAGGTCATGAAAAACTATACAGGGATAACATTTAAGTATCTGAAGGTTCAAAAGAAGCGTACCATACTTACACTTCTTGGGATAATTCTTTCAGTAGCACTTATTACGTCAATCGGAACCATGATAGTAAGCATGCAGGATCAAATGCTAAGGGACGCCATCAGGTCAACCGGTGATTACCATGCAATTTATAAGGATATACCGGCCGATCAGGTCAAAATCGTTCAAAACCACACTGGTGTCAAATTCTCTTCCGTCATCAGACGCGAAGGCTTTGGTGTATTATCACCTATAATAAATGACAAAAAAGATGCTTATATGCCGCCTTATAAATATTTGAGCATTAATTCATACAGTAAAAGCACCTTTGGGTTGCTTAATGTTAAGCTAAAGACCGGCCGGCTTCCTCAGAACTCCCATGAAATAGCTGTAGACAGTCTGGCTCTTAAGAATATTCCGGGTAATCCCAAGCTTGGTGATACGGTAAAATTCGATATAGGGACAAGGTATGCCGAAGGTCGTGAACTGGACAGCATTTCTTTTGCAAAGGATGAAGAATTTATAAAGGTTTCACAGGGGGAATATACCATTGTAGGCCTGCTGGAGCCAAAAGGAATAGTTAACAGCGGAATTATAACAAACGGTATAACTCTATTGGATGAAACTCTTGATACCAAAAGCAAATATGATATATATGTAAAAATGGATTCAAATTCAGGGATAAAGGAGAAATTAGGTACTATCGCAAAGGACCTTGGTCTTCAGTTAATAGACGGAAGGTACCAACAGCTTGATTTTAACGAAGGCGTATTGAGGCTGCAGGCCCAAAGTGCAAACAGTGCCTTGAATTCAAGCCTGATTCTTATATTGGTTTTCCTTATAGTGCTCATAATATTTTCTACCGCGGCTGTCATATATAATGCGTTCCATATTTCAGTACTGGAACGAACCTCACAGTTTGGAATACTGCGCTGCACCGGCGCATCTCCAGGGCAGATAAGAAAGGTCGTCTGGAAGGAAGCTGCTTTTCTGTGTATTATAGGCATACCTGTGGGTTTTGGATGTGGAATACTTGCAATGAACATTGTAATGTACATTATTGGCACAATTGGCTTTGGATCCCTTGGTTTCCTTGGTGATTTAAGGATTATAATATCTGTTCCAGTTTTGTTGATCAGCACTACTTTAGGGGCTGCCACTGTCTTTCTTGCAGCAACGGGACCTGCAAGGCAGGCTGGAAGAGTTTCCCCTCTGGAAGCGGTCAGGAATACAGGGAGTTATAAAAAGGAAAACTTCTCTAAAGTACGAAAAAAGAATTTACTAGGCAGGTTCATGAATATCGAAGGACAAATAGCTTTCAAGAACCTCCGCAGAAACAGGAAAAGATTTAAAATAACTGTTTTTTCAATGGTTATAAGTATAATATTGTTTATTGTTTTTGGAAGCTTTGCAAGCTCAGTTTTTAAAATCGGAGCAGTAGAAAGCGATATGGGTGTTGACTATACACTTCAGGTTAATGACCAAAAAAGCTTTACCCAAAGTGAAATTGATGAAATAAAGGCTATTCAGGGTGTGGAAGATGTATATAAGCATATAATGCATCATGCCACAGTATTTGTACCAAAGGATAAAATTAACCGAAAGTTGTCAGAAGTTTATCCCTCCGCAGTTAGCAATGTAAAGGACAACAAAATTCATCTTCAAAACTGCAATATTATTGCTCCGGGACCTGACGGACTAAATGAACTTAAAAAATATCTGAAGGCAGGCAGCATTGATGAAAAAGCATTAAACAGCGATGACGGGGTTTTGCTGCTGCAAACAAGTAAATTTTATACTAAAGATAAGTCGGCGGTACTGGATGTAACAGATTTCAAGCCAGGTGACACAATAACCATGTCAACGGGTGACCAATCAAACGGTGAGCTAAACATTAAAAGAGTTAAGGTAATGGGGATTGTGGAAAAAAGCATTTCAGCTATAAAGTCGGATTATGCAGAAAACGGCGGAATCCATCTTATTACCACTGAACAAGTTTATAAAAAAATAATTGGTAATAATGATTTTTCCTATCTCGGTATCAAAATGTTGGAGGGTACAGACAGAAAACCCATAAACGATTATCTATTAAAGCTGAGTGAAGAATCAAGATACTATTATGGTGATATTTCCAAAAGAAACAGCGAAATTCAAAAGAGTGCAACAGCTGTAAGTATATTTGTTTATGGATTTGTAGGAGTAATAACACTTATCGGCTGCCTAAATATTATCAATACACTAAGTACAAACCTTATTTTACGTAAAAGAGAACTATCAATGATGCGTGCTGTAGGAATGACACGGGCTGCAATAAATAAAATGGTAGGATTCGAAGGTGTTTTATACGGCATTACCGCTTCCATTTACGGCACTATAATAGGTACCATACTCTCATACATATTGTCCAATATAATGAGAATAGCACGGGAATATGAATGGTCAATTCCCTGGGGACATATTGCCATTTCAATAATCGGGGTTCTCGCTGTTACTATGGTTTCAAGCCTTATACCCTTACGAAAAATAAGCAAGCAAAACATTATAGAAAATATAAGAATGGAAGAATAAAAGCAACTCCCCTGTTAGGTAATTGCTTCGTACTACCCCTCAGTCCTTTGGACAGCTCCCCTGTTAGGGGAGCCTAAAACCCTTTTCGGTTTTTGTGTCCCCCTAATAGGGGGACCATGGGGGTTACCCGAAGGGAATGCCTAACAAGGTTATCCGTTTTTTACCACTTCTTGTTTGTTCTTTATCAATGAAAATACAATACTTGCCGTCAGCAGAAGAACTATAACTGCAAGTGATACAACCAATGATATTTTAATGTTGAAAAATAGAATTGCAAGCTTTACCCCGGTAAAAGTCAATATAAGTGCTATTCCATATTTGACATACCTGAATTTCTCATGCAGCTTTCCAAGCAGGAAATACATGCTTCTTAAACCTAAGATTGCAAATATATTCGAGCTGTAGACAATAAATGGATCTGTAGTTATGGAAAATACTGCTGGTATTGAATCTATCGCAAAAATTATATCAGTGAATTCAATTATTATAAGTATTGCAAATAGAGGTGTAGCATGGAGTATACTGTTCTTGCGTATAAAGAACTTTCCGCCGTCTGTTTCATCTGTAACAGGAATAATTTTTCCAAGAAGCTTCAATATTTTACTATCCTTGAAGTTCTTGTTTTCTTCATTTTTCAGCATCATTTTTATTCCGCTGAATATAAGAATAACTCCAAATATATAAAGCACCCAGTGGAACATGTTTACTATAGAAACTCCGAGAACAACAAAAATCAACCTTAGTACAACGGCTCCAAAAATACCGTAGTTAAGTATTCTTCTCTGGTGCTCACCAACAATTCCAAAGCTCGAAAATACTATTATAAACAAAAACAAATTGTCCAGGGAAAGGCTTTGTTCAATTATATATCCTCCCAGGAATTCCAGAGCTTTACCTCCGCCTGCGAAAATGAGAACGCCCACATTGAATAATGCGGCTAATCCTACCCAAAACAGAACCATAATAAGTGCTTTTCTAGTTGACATCGCTTCCTCCATCAAGATTATTTTTAGCTGATTTTATAAATTTATAAGTATAAAAAAAGACCCTTAACATAGCAATCTGCTATGTTAAAGGTCTTGCTTCCACTTTGGAGTATAAGACCAGGCGGTTAAATGCCGGTTGTTGGCCCTATATCTTTTAAGCTACTCCCCTTTAATTATTGATAGTATAACATCACAACCGGGTTTAGGTCAATATATCCTTAAAATAACTGCTTTATGCCCAGTAAAACCAGCACAGCACCTGCAAAGACTGTTGCCTTGTTGCCCATGCCTATCCGGGTGAAAAATTTCGTGATATAGTTTCCTGCCCATAATGCAGCAAAGCTGATTACAGCAGACAAAAGTCCCACAAAAAAGGAGTTAAGTCCGATCATTCCAGCGCTTAAGCCTCCTCCGACATTATTTATTGATAATGCAATACCAAGAAATGTTGCCTCTTTAAAATCTATGTCTTTTGAGTTATCCATATCAGCTTTTTCAGGTTTTCTAAATATATGAAAGATAATTTTTCCGGACTTCTTTTCAGGCTTTTTTTCTTCAACATCATCCTTTTTGACATAAGGTTCTACAATTATGTATATACCTATACCTGCAAGCAGTACCATACTTATTACAGCAGAAAATGTTTTTGTAAAAAAACCGGAAAGGGTACTTCCTGCAAAAGCTGCTAAAGATGAAATAATAAAAGTGATAAATGAAATCCAGAGGTTTATTGATGTTGGAATCCTGATTCCACGTACACTATAAGCGATTCTCACTCCGATATTATCAAGGTTGTTCGCCAGTGCAATTAACATAGTATATAAAAAATGCATAGCATATCCCTTAAATTCATTCGTTCATTTCAATATATTTAATTTGACTTGTTTGGGTTACTATATAAGTTGAATTAAATATAATAAGCATCATGTCCTTAATACCGACCATGATGGTATGATAGAATGATTTTAATTCAACTTATTACATCTGTAATAGGATAAAGTAAATTCTGATTTGATATCCATTTGCATTTGGCTTTAGAAATGCAAATGATGTATAAGAAATTTATTTTATCCTATATATAAACAAGATAAAGTTTTTTATCAGGTTTGCATAAATTTTTCAAACTTTTTATTTTAAATACCGTATATTGTTTTGTATGCAGCTAATGCAGTGAAAATATATACATCTTTCTGCATTTCATATAGAATTAAATATGACTAAAGTTAGGAGGAAAAATCATGAACATCTTCGGAATAAATTTCTGGGTCCTGTTTTTGATAGCTTCAGGAATAATAATAGTTATCAGCCAGCTGTTCAACTCAAAATTATCTGTAATCAGGGTCCTTTTCGGAGTTCTCTTCGTCTTATGCGGAACTTCAATCATAGTAAACGGCTTTAGTATTTCTGGCAATGTAAGCAACATAATTTTCAGCAGTGAGCACATATCCCCAAATGACACTTCCAACAGGTATGCTATTGTATTCGGAAACGGTACAATTGATCTTAGCGAACGTCAAGCAAGAGACGGAAGCGGACGTATTGGGGTAGATACTATATTCGGGAATTCAACAATTCTTATAAAAAAAGGCACTCCTGTGAACATTAAAGGAAATAATGTCTTTGGCAGCATTAATATGCCTGACGGACAAAAGTCAGATGTAATAAACAATACAAGATACACTCAAGGGGATACCACATCTCCGGATTGTTTAAACGTAGAGGTAAACTCCATATTCAGCTCAGTTCGTATACAATTAGTAGAATAATGACAGGAGGGATTTAATGTGAGAAATATAAGAGGAATTTTATGGGGATTGTTTTTTGTCGCAGCCGGTATCGTATTATTGATAAATCAAACAACCGATATTAATATACCTGTATTCAGAACACTTTTTGGAGCGCTTATAGTATTTATTGGCTTTTCTATATTATTCAAGAAAAAGAGAGTTCCCAGAAGTGAAACCAACGAAACTGTTTTTGGAGAATCTTCAACAACTTCAACCTCTGATAGGGATGAGAAATACAGCGCAGTTTTCGGTAAACAATTTGTAGATGCTTCAAATATAACTCTTGAACATAATAAAAAAATTAAGTTTGATGTTGTTTTCGGAGAAGGTACACTTATCCTGAATCCCGATATCCCTACAGTCATAAAAGGGGATGCAGTTTTTGGCAGTGTATGCTATCCTGATAACAGTCAGGTAAGCTTTGGATCAAGATCCTATGAATTTTCCGTTGTAAACAGGACCGATCCTTATCTTTTAATTGATGCTGACGCTGTTTTCGGAAGGCTTAATATAAGATTTAAATCAAGCTTTTAAATAACTTTACAGGAAGAAAAAAGATGGATGCAAATTCAAATACTTCTGATAAATTGAATAATATATCAGTAATATCGTACAATGCAGATACATTGAGTGAGGTCAATACTATTGACGAGGGGCTTTTTACCCCAAAATCCGGTAACCTTGTGAACTGGGTAGACGTAAAAAGCCTTTATGATGCTGATACTGTACGGCATATCGGCAAGGGGCTTGACCTGCATCATCTTATAATTGAGGACATATTAAACATAAAACAGATGGTAAAGCTGGACAGCTACGAAGATTCATTATTTATGGTTTTAAAAATGCTGTCCTTCGACAGGCAGACACTTAAATTAAAATCCGACCATGTAAGCATTGCACTTAAAGGCAATTATCTTATCTCCTTTCAGGAAAAGGGAACAAATATCTTTTCAGAAGTGAAAGGGAAAATATATGAAGGCCGGGAAAGTATACGTAAGCACGGAGCCGGATACCTTTGTTATGAGTTAATAAATACTGTAGTTGATAACTATTTCAATGTTACGGACTCTATCGGAGACGCAATTGACAAGCTGGAAGAGGAGTTGATGTCTTCTCCAACCAAATCAATGCTCCGAAAAATTTATCTTATAAAAAGAGAGCTTATGTACCTGCGTAAAACGGTACACCCTTTAAGAGAGCTTATAGGACAACTTACACGCTATGATTCAATACTTAAAAGTCCTAACAATGATATGTATCTCAGAGATTTATATGACCATCTGATTCAGGTGGTAGATACAATAGAAACCTTTCAGGACATAATGTCAAATATGCTGGATATATATCTTTCAAGCGTAGGAAACAAGACAAATGACACTATGAAAATTCTCACCATTTTTTCTGCTATATTCATTCCTCTTACATTTCTTGCCGGTGTTTACGGAATGAATTTCAAAAACATCCCCGAGCTGGATTTCAAGTATGGCTATCTTATCTTTTGGGGAATCTGTGTAGTTCTAACCATTATAATGCTGATTTTCTTCAAGAAAAAGAAATGGATTAAATAAGTTGACTTAAATCATGCTGGAGATAATACAATTTATAGCTTTTATTGTTTGATCTGAAGCGACAATTTTGCTATATAAATTTTCAAATGCCGTTTAAAAATGTTATTCTTTTCATTAAGTTTTAATCCTATACGGTACTTACCCTCATGAGGAATACAGTAAACAACCCTGTACCTGACTACATATTCAATTTTCTCTAAAACCAACTTAATAGGCAGTACCGAATCTATCTCAATTTCTTCATCACCGATTGCACCTATTCCGCCTGATGAAATATCAATTATGGAAAGAGCAAAAGGACATGACAGTATTTCTGGTTCATTGTTTCCACTGCGATAAATCTTATTGCATAAAACCTCCGCAAAATATCTTACCCTTACAAACAAACGTCGGTCAGCCAGGAACTGTTCCTCAAGCTTCTTCTCGAACTCTATATCATTTCCCCAAATATTTTCATCAATCTGTATAAGCTCAGGAGCATAATCTTGAGTTGATTTATCGGGGAGGCTTTCTTTATTTTTTGTTTGATCAGTGTCTTTTTCACCGCTTATGGGCTTACCGTTTATATATATTCTATTCTCTTTCATCTGCTGTCTCCCATTTTCAATATAGGATGCTTTTATATGCCCTCAATAAATTATTTCTTTAACCGCAAAAAGATTCCCATCTCTCTATAATATCTGAAATACAGTGTTCATTGTTGCTTGCACACATATGTCCGGTTACTTTTTTAAGCTGTTCACAGGCATTGGAGACAGCTATCCCTATCCCTGCATTACTAATCAACTCAAGGTCATTATAATTATCTCCTACAGCAACTACATTTTCTTTGGATACATTAATAATGCCGGTAAGCTTGGAAAGTGCATCCCCCTTCGAAACAAAGGACGGCAGCAGCTCTAAAAACTGAGGTTCCGAAGATACATACCTGCAGGTGTAACCTAATGACTCTCTTGCAAGGTATCTGTCGACCTCGGGTATTTTTGACGGGTCGGCAGCTATTATAACCTTATAAACATCCCTTGGTGCGTCATCAAGCGAATTGTAAAAGGGTTCAAGCTTTTCGCGCCTTATATGGTTTACTGTATATTCATTTTCCCTTATTATATAAAGATCATTTCCATGGAATAGTTCAATTCCTGTATACGAGAATTCCTCCATTACCTTTTGAGTAAGCTCCAAAACCTGATTGTCAAGGTAGGTTTCCCATAATATTTTTTTGTTGTTGAAGTCATAAATTACCGAGCCATTGTACAAAATAGCCGGAGCATTAATTGAAAGCATTTTAAGGTAAGGCTCTACTGCCTTAACCATTCTTCCAGAAGCCAGTGTAAACAAGCCTCCGTTATCTGTAAAATATTTTATTGCTTCCATATTTTGTTTACTGATACGATGGTTGGAGTCAAGCAGTGTTCCGTCCATATCAGATATAAGTAATTTCCCTGTAAAGTCCAAAGCAGTATACCTCACTGTCTATTCTGGTATGATAATTGGTATGAAAGAAGCCGGCTTTACAAACTGCCGACCTCTTTTATTATATCATATTATAGAATTATTGTACCCGCCTTTAGACCCATTCCAATTATAAACAAAAATTTATACCTCGGCCTCAGGCCATATCCCAACAACATATTACCACAAAAAAAGGGCCCATTTAATGGCCCTTTTGGTTTAAGTCTATATCATTTATCTCTTTAATTCGTTCATACAGTCTTCACATATGTTTTTTCCTTTGTAATATGTAACGTTTCTGGCTTGGTTGCAGAATATACAAGCAGGCTCATACTTTTTAAGTACTATTGTTGAACCGTCAACAAAAATTTCAAGCGGATCCTTTTCATTTATGTCCATGGTTTTGCGGAGCTCCATCGGAAGTACTACTCTTCCCAGTTCATCCACCTTACGGACTATACCCATTGATTTCATTCCATTCCCTCCAGATAATTCAACTATATCTTATATATTTCTATTCAATTCTACATTCGTTGCTTATACCTGTCAACTATAAAATGGAATTTAATATAATTTCATCCTATAATAACATATAAATATTAATATAGCTTATACTTTACATGAGAGTTTATGGTTCATTCAAATTAATCAATGGTACTAGCATTAGAATCAGGTTTTTGCTGTGGATCACTAGGATTAACAGTTATAGTCTTATCAATTTTCATATAGTTAAGATACTCTTCCATGACCTCTTTAACTACAGGTGCAGCTACAAAACCGCCGAAATGTGATTCACCGGTTGGGTAATCACAAACCACCAGTACTACTATGACAGGATTATCTAAAGGAGCAAACCCTGCAAAGGATGAAATATATCTTTCCTTACTACGCTGACCGTTTTTATCAAATGTTTCTGCAGTACCTGTTTTACCTGCTACTTCATAACCGCTTATGTAGGCGTTGGTTCCGGTACCTCTCAGTACAACATTCTTCAATGACTGCTTAAGGGTATCTGTGGTTTGTTTGGATATGACATTTCTTACATATTCGGTCTCATATCTTTTAACCACATTTCCGTTTGAATCAGTAAGGTCCTTGACAATCTGAGGCTTTAAAAGTTTACCTCCGTTTGCAATTGACGAATACGCCATTGCAAGCTGTATTGGAGTAATCTGCAAATTTTGTCCAAACGAGGATGTTACCATATCTATAAGCCTGGGCTTAGCTTGTATCTGGCCGCTTTCTTCACCGGGAAGGTCTATTCTTGTTTTGCTGTTAAACCCGAAAGCATTAACATATTTATAGAATCTATCAATTCCTATATCCTTTGACAAATTGGCAAATACAGGGTTACAAGAATTCCAGATGGCTTGGTCAAAGGTTTCCCTTCCATGGTTTGGTACTTTTTCACATGAAATAGGCCACCCTGAAACTAAAATTGGTTCATCTGAAACCATTGTCCCTGGGCTTATAATTCCTTCTTCAAAGCCCATCGCGGCCGTTATTGTCTTGAATGTAGATCCGGGCTCATATGTGATATTAACTGCATTATTTCTAAAAGCAGCGCCATATATGTTATCTTTTTCTTCTTTACTGAGGTTTTTCCACTTATCGGTGTTTAAGCCTTTTATATACTGGGGCATTGCAAAAGGGTCATTGAGGTTAAAATCAGGTTTTGACACCATTGCAATTACCTGACCATTTCTGGGGTCAACCGCAATGAGGCTCGCCCCATTTAATACCTTGTATTTTTCTATTGTTTTCTGCAGGGCCTTTTCGGCAACAACTTGAATATTCTGGTCAATTGTAAGATTTACATTAAGCCCGTCCTGTTTATAAATATTGTCCTCGTTTCCAAAGGGCAGCGGATTTTGCTTTGCATCCTTTTGGAACATCCTTTTACCAGGTATTCCTTTAAGGTACTGTTCAAACTGCAGTTCAATACCGTATAATCCCTGGTTTTGATCTCCTGTAAAGCCTATTACCTGACTTGCAAGATTTTTATTAGGATAATACCTTTTTGTATCCTCCTCAAAAATCAACCCATTAATTTTTGATTCTTTAAGCCACTTTTTTATTACATCTACCTTTTCCAAATCAACCTTTTTTTCAAGTGGCGAATATTGACTCCTTAAAGCCAGTTTTTTACTGATGTCATCCTTCTTGGAACCAAGAATACCTGAAAGCTTTTCACTTATATACTCAATATCAGCCTTATTTTCCTGCAATTTCTTTGGATTAGCTATAAGGCTTGTACCATTTTCGATAGATATTCCATCCAGTTTTGATTCCTTAAGCCAGTCATTAATTTTTATAGCCTTATCGGATTTCACTTCCTTTTGGACAACTGAATATGTGGTCAATAAGGTTAGACTCTTTTTTATTTCCTCCCTGTCTGAGCCCAAGACTTCAGTAAGCTTATCGCTTAATTTTTCTATATCTACCTTGTTTTCTTTTAGATACTGCGGATCAGCTACGATATTTGAGACAGGCAAATTTTCGGCAAGAATTTTTCCATTCCTGTCGTTTATAAGTCCACGGGTGGGAGTTTCGACCTTACTCTCGGATACAGCGAAAGCAAGCTTCTTTTTATAGAAATCGCCATTTACTATTTCTATCCAGAATACCCGGATACATAAAGCGACGAAGATAATTGATATCAGAATAAAAATTGCCGAATACCTGTTTTTATTTTTCTTTGGTTTCTTATCCGTCATTTTATAGACCTCTTTAGTTAACTGCAATATGGTTTTTAACCCTATAAAATATTATACAACATGTTATACAGTTAGCAAAAGTTTTATAGCCAGAATTTATGAAACAGTTTAGAAAAAGCAGCATTCAATAACATCCACTCAGGAAATAAGTTAGCTTGTTAGGCAGATTATTCATACTCAAAGCACACTTTGCAGGGCTCTTTTCCTGTTTCTAATGCATCCTCCCAGCTTCCGGTCTCAGGTAATATATACGCCCTCATTGGAAAGTTTCTTCCGCAAGCGCTCCTGTACAGCTCATAGCCGGAATCATTAAAATCTTCCTCATAAGCATTTGCATATACCATGTTTAAAACCCTGTGAAACTCACCCTGGTCTTTATACCAAATACATTTGTTGTCTAAAAAATATATAACCGCCATATTACCATCTTCTTTTTTTCGTTATTTAATTTTATAGCGCCGAAGCTTATTTAATTCCAAATGAATAAGCTTAGACCTGCAGCGGAAAAATAGAAGATGAAATGCTACTTGCGTATACAAACAAAACGAAGGAGTTATTAAAATGTCTAAGGATATCTACAGGAATAAGAAGGATTTTGCTAAGGAAGAGTTTGCAACTGAAATACCCGAGCACAAAGGACAGCCGGTCCCAAGAGAAGCAAGATCACAAAAAGCACAGGTTGAAAGCCTTGGTACCCCTGGGATGGGTAGGAAAGACAGAAAAGTTAAGATGGGAAGAAAACTGAAATAAAAGATACTTTCAAAGAAGCCTGGATTCCATATCTGTTAAGAGATCCAGGTATTTCTTTTTATTGTCGGATGAACTTTTTTCAAACCTTGCACATTCCTCATCAAGCCTGTTCAACGTTGCTTTGGACAGGTTATTATTTGCATACTTGAATACTACTGCATCTTCCTTGTCAATGTGCCTGTTCAGTAAATGTGTATATGAAACTGCATTAGCAATCACATCAAGCCTTGCTTCCTTATGTCCTTCAAGAACCTTTTTGACAGCCGACTCAAGTTCCTGAATATGAAGCCTTCCAAGGTCATGCTCAACAAGCATTCCATGTCTTACAAGCATCTCTGCTCTTGGGCCAAGCTCTTCGCTCATCCGTTTGAAAAGCAAAGTTTCCTCTTTGCCGTGATGATGCCTGTCAGCATAGTTTCTGACAAAATCAATAACCTTGAAAAAGTCCTCATAGTCTACCTTTTCCTGTTCAAGCACCTTGTAGCAAAGCTTGCGTATTACGACCAGCATTCTTTTTATGTTTTTATGTTCATCTATCATATGTTGGATACATCCCATAAGCAGCCCTCTTTCCCGAATTTTATATTCAATATCATTAATTTAGCCTGAAGCCGAAATATTATTACAATTTGTATAAAAAACCACCATTAGTTAATGCATTCCTTATTATTTGAAAAACTGCCGGTATGTGATAAGATATTTTTAATCATTGTATTCATAGGGGACATGGAGGTTAAAATGGAACAGGCCGATATACTGATTGTCGAAGATGATACAAGCCTAGCAGAAGTAACCGGTGACTTTTTAACAGATAACGGGTTTTTGATAAGGAAATGCTCCTCCGGCAGCAAAGCTCTGGAAATGCTCAAGCAATGCGGTTTCCGGCTTATCATTCTTGACATTAATCTGCCTGATCTTATTGGCTTCGACGTTTGTAGTCTTATCAGGAGAACTACAAATGTACCTATAATTTTTTTAAGTGCGAGAATAAGTGACACAGACAAAATAACCGGCCTTGACCTGGGTGCAGATGATTATATTTCAAAGCCGTATTCATTGAACGAGCTTTTATCAAGGATAAAGGCCCAAATGCGGCGTACATATGATTACAACTCTGAAAGTAAATCTTCAAAAGCAGGACAAACACCACAGGATGAAGATTCCTTCACTTTTGGCAATGTTGTAGTTAACTTTACCGGAAGGAAGGTCTTTATATCAGGGGTTGAAAAAGACTTTCCGGCAAAGGAATTTGATCTTCTGGCTTATCTTATAAGAAACAGGAATAAATCAATCTCAAAGGAAACTTTGTTTAATGCAGTATGGGGTTATGACAGTATTGGGGAAATCAGCACTCTCTCAGTGCATATACGAAGGTTAAGGGAAAAGATAGAAGAAGACCCGTCAAATCCGATATATATTAAAACCATATGGTCTGTTGGTTTCAGATTCGAGGTATAGCCAATGAAGAATAAATTAATACCTCCGGTTATAGTATTCAGCCTAATTGCCTTATTAATGGCTTCGCTGTTTATAGCAAGTATTGGCACTGCATTTGACGATAACAAGGAACTTCAAAAAGACTCAATTGTTGATGCAAATGATATAATCAAACTTGCCGGGGATTTTCTCGACAGTGGAAACAGTTCAAATCTAGTTTCAGCAATTCAAAAAACAGGGTTCAGTCTTATACTTTATGAGCCTTCCGGGTTAGTTATTTATGACAGCCAGGATAAAAACAATGCAGGCAAAACTGAAGACATTAATAAAATATCTGCTCAAACAGCTCTAAATCAGAAATTATATATAGTAATCTCTCATGGTAATAAAATGGCTATGGCCTTATTATCAAACCCTCGGGTAAAGCCCAATATGGGTAATATTAAACAAAGCATTACAAATAAAGCCTGGCTTTTATTTGCCGGATTTATCTTAATAATTCTTACTATGTTTTTATTTATATACCTTTATATTCTTCGTCCTTTCAAGAAGCTTGAACGTTTTGCCGGTGAAGTTGCGAAAGGGAATCTGGACATGCCTCTTGCTCAAAACAGGCAAAACTTTTTCGGAGCTTTTACCTGGGCTTTTGATATGCTTCGTAATGAGCTTAAAACCTCAACGGAAAAGGCTACCGAAGCAGAAAAAACCAAGAAGGAACTTGTTGCTGCTCTGTCACATGATGTCAGAACACCAATTGCCTCAATAAAAGCTTACAGTGAATGTCTTCAAAGCCTGCAGGACAAGAATTCCCAAAGAGCCGAGAAATATATTGAAGTTATTCTTAACAAGACGGATGAAATCACAAAGCTTTCCCAGGATATGTTTCTACATGCACTTTCAGACCTGGAAAAGCTTGAAATAAATCCAAAGGAGCATCAAAGCCGTAATTTGATTCTAGATTTAATTGAACCTTTAATGCTCCAATTTGACAACAGAATTGAATTTACCTCCCAAATACCTGATGTTGCTGTCCTTTCAGATAAAATAAGGCTTGCACAGGTCTTTGAGAACATTATATCAAATGCATCAAAATACGCTCCAGAAAGTGATATACTCATATCTTCATATATAACTGACGGTTATCTTGTATGCTGCTTTAAGGATAAAGGGAGCGGCGTGGCACCTGAGGATATTCCATTTATATTTGATAAGTTTTACCGCGGGATAAATGCACAAGAAAGTAAGGAACCGGGGTCCGGACTTGGGCTATACATCTCCCGGTACATTATGGAGAAAACAGGCGGCAGCATAAAAGCCTATAATTATTCTGAAGACAGCTCAAACGGGTTTGCTGTTGAGGTTTATCTCAGAATGATCTAATGCTTGTTAAAGAAAAATTAAGAATTAAAAGCCTTACTGTTAAAGATTATTTAAAGACCGAAATGTTAAATTTAAATCACATTAAAAAAGTAAGGTGGTTAAATATGAAACAGGTAATTATAAAAACAGCATCCCTCTGTAAGAGTTACTCCACAAACGGACAACAGAACCATGTTCTCAGGAATATTGAACTTGAGATTTACAAGGGTGATTTTACGGTAATAATGGGCAGCTCAGGCTCCGGAAAGTCCACACTCCTTTATAATTTAAGCGGCATGGATACCCCAACGCAGGGTGAAGTCCATTTTAACGGTAATCGAATAGATAATCTTACCGAAGGCGAATTGGCAGCATTCAGACGCAAAGATATAGGTTTTATATTTCAGCAGATGCATCTTGTATCAAATCTTTCTATTTTTGAAAACATTACAGTACCTGGTTATCTTCTAAAAAAATATTCCGGTAAAGAGGTTGAGAAAAGGGCTGAGAACCTTCTCGAAAAAACTGATATCAAAGAACTGAAATACAGGCTTCCATCACAGATTTCAGGAGGTCAGCAGCAAAGAGCAGCTGTCGCCAGAGCGCTTATAAATGAACCTACTCTGTTATTTGCGGATGAACCTACTGGTGCTTTAAATTCAAAAGCAGGTAATGAGATTTTAAAGCTTCTGACTGATTTAAACAGGGACGGTCAGAGCATCCTAATGGTTACACACGACATAAAAGCCGCAATAAGAGCAGACAGGATAATTTATCTGCAGGACGGCCACATAACAGGTGAAATATGCCTGGATAAATACCAGCCCGATACCAAACTTGACAGAGAAAAGCAGGTCCTTGCCTGGCTTACTTCAAAAGGGTGGTGATTAATGTGGCTGTTATAAAGTTCATGCTTGCCAACCTTAGAAAAAGAAAAAGCTATTCAATTGTTATAGGAATTTTAATATTTCTTACCGGACTAATTCTGTCGGTCACTGTTTCAACAGCCCAAAAAGCAAACGAGGCCTACGATACAGCCTTTAACAATATGGAGGGTCCCCATCTCATCTATTATATTCCTGAGAATGATTATAAAGCAGAGTATAAAACCTGGTTTGAAAACCGTCCCGAAGTAGAATCGGTGAAAATCCGACAGTTAAAATTTTATAACGGCGGAGTTTTCAAAAAGATTGGCAATATTTTAAAAGACGGAACTGACAATCACTTATTTGTCTATAATCCAGATGATAAAATGAGGCTTATAGATGCGGCAAACCCCAGTGCCAACCTTTCCAGGGGTGAAATTTATATGCCCTATGTATACAAAACAAAGTATGGGGTAGAAACCAACGATACAGTAGACTATCAATTCGGAAGCAATATAATGAGTTTCAAAGTGGCGGGCTTTATAGAAGATCCCATATCAGGTGCCGACATGATGGGCTCGAAATTCTTTTATATTTCCAGTGAGGATTCAAGAAGGATATCTTCTCTATGTAAATCCAATCTGGATAACACTATACAGCAAAACATACGTCTAAAAAATTTCAGTGAGTCTTCAGTTTATAAGCTGGAGAAGGAATTCAACAAGAATTTTGAATCGTTAAACGGCGGCGTATCTACCTACATGGATAACAAAAGCGGCCATCTGACACTTCCAAGAATGGCGGTGACTGTACTTATTGCTTTTGCAATAATTCTTTCTATAATAACAATTACAATTTTGCGATACGCCATACTTGCAACAATTGAATCAGATTACACAAACATAGGAATTCTTAAATCCCTTGGTTTTACACCTTCTATGGTACAGGTGGCAATTACCGGACAATATATATCCATTGCAATTTTTTCAGGGTTTTTAAGCCTGCTGGCGGGAGTTTTTGTAACACCTGTTATCGGGAAAATAATAATGGAATCGTCGGGATTGTTTTTTAATGGACACTTGTCTCTTATTGCAGGGACTTTAACCTTGTTGGCAATTGTTTTCATAATCGCGGTATTTACTTTTATTACAGCACGGCGAACAAATAAAATAACCCCTATTCAGGCCATAGCCAACGGTTCGTCTCCTGTATACTTTGCTTCAAGGCTTTCTGTGAAGCTTGAAAAATTGAAATTTATTCCCTTTGACCTGCGAATGGCGGTTAAGCAGTTTATGACAAAGTCAAAACGCTACATTCTGCTTATTACCATTTCCACTCTTCTGGCATATGCGCTGGTATTTTTTCTGGGACTTTTAAATATGTTCAACAGTGAGAAAGCAATATCCATGGTTGGTGGTCAGCTATATGATATTGAACTTGATACCGATACAAAAGCTGATGCAGAAAAAATACTTACACAAATGAAAAAGGATTATGGAATCGAATTTACAGTCTATAGGACAAGCGAGCAATTGATAATTGACGATGAAAAGACTTCAGTGCAGGTAAGCGACGACTTCGATTCCTCTGGGCAGATGGTAACCCTTGAAGGCAAGCACCCTAAACATGATAATGAAATTGCCCTGTCTGCTTCATTGAAAGCAAAGTTTGGCAAAGGGAAAGGCGAATATTTATCAATAAGGGATAGTAAAGGCAATCAGCATCAATTTCTTATAACGGGTATTTTTCAGACTATAGATAATGACGGTAAGTATGCAAGGATTCACGAATCTGGAATGAATGCTCTTTTCCCTGGATATAAATTAAATGAAGCTTATATCACCCTTAAAAGCCATGACAACTTGGATAAAACAATCAGTGAAATGCAGCAAAGATATACAGGCTATGATGAGATATCAAATGAGAGAGTACAGTCAGAAGATAAACTGATAACTATTAAATCGATTTTTTCGGGCATTTCAACGCTTATATTTGTATTGACCGTAATACTCATAGGCTTCATTATACTACTCATAATGAAAATAACTGTTTACAATGAAACCAAAGAATTCGGTATATACAAGGCTATTGGCTTCAGTTCGCTGCGGCTACGGCTTCAGCTTACACTTAGGTTTGTGCTTGTTACCTTTACCGGCAGTATTGCAGGAGCAATTCTGGAGCTTTTATCTGGTTCACAGCTATTCTCACTGTTGCTTAAAGGAGTAGGCCTTGCAAGATTTAAAATTGATTTTAATTTATTGAGTATTATTGTACCGATACTTTTCATTACAGTTATATCAATGCTTTCAGCATTTGTTACATCAAGGAATACCCGGAAGGTTTCAGCTTATGCATTAATAAACGAGTAGCAGACTTCCTAATGAGAGGGAACCGTGATTTACGTGTTCCCTTCATCCTTAGAAGTGTGTGACAGCAGTAAGTCAGAAAAGTCTATTTCTTCTTACATACAGTATTGCCTAATATAGCCATTGCAGCAATTACAATAAATAGCCCCCAGGGCATCATCAATTTGAGTATAGAATTAGGAAACTCAAATTTGTAATAGACTGAAATGCCCAACATTATAGTTATGACTCCAAGTCCACCCCCTACAACCCTGCACAGTCGCTTTATATTATATTTTTCTTTCTCTTGTTTACTTGCTGTATTAAATCCCGCAATCAGGAAACTTCCTTTCCCTGATAAAAGAATTACGGACAACACTGCAATTATAGCAGTTACTGCCCATGCTAACCATATTGGTCCATTCATTAAAATCACCCAAAAAATAAAATGTTATTTCTTTATTCAATAAATAAACAACAATTTTGTGTACTTTGTCAACATCAAGTTTCATGTAATTGACAGTAGGCTTTATAAATAGTACCTCTGTTTTCATTAAAGACCCACACAAATTTCACTGGGATAAGGATACAAATACGATAACAATTACAATAGTACAAAGAAAAAACAACCTGCAAAAACAGGTTGTTTTTTTCGTATGAATCAAAATATGTATTTAAGAAACTTTTACTTTAAACCAATAGGTTATTTCATTGTTTCCGTTTCCCCAGTTAACATCGCAAAGGAACAAATATTCTCCGGCTTTATTCGGAACAGTGATACGGGCTTTACCCGGAATAGTGTTCTGGTTGTTGTTTGAAGGGTAAGAAACAAGTTGGTCCACTTTTCTGCTTTTATCAAACAATAAAATATTATAAGCTGGCTTATTCAACCCCTGTACATCACCTACCTGAAGTTCTATTACCGATCCAGGTTTTACATCTTCAGCATTAAGTGCCTTGTCAGCAAGATTGTTATCTGCGCCAAAACTGGTATTCCCGACCTTCCCATTCGGTTTGCCGGTGTAATTTGCATCACCCCTGAGCCATGAAATATTCTTACCTTCACAACTAATGACAAACGAAGGATAGGTTGATGGGTAATCTTTTACACTTTTTAGCATTCTATCAAGTTCAGGATCAGTCTGCTTATCCTGGTTTACAGTTTTATCCGAATTACCGGTAGACTCTTTGACATCAACCTGTTTTTGTACAATGTCTGAACCGTTACTTTTAGTACTTTCGGGCTGTAAAGTTGTCTTTGCTGAATTATCTTTTTCTGTTTTAGTATTCGTTGCCGCCGGAGCTGTAAGACTTGAACACCCCATAAACAGGGTTGTAAGTAGGACAATTAAAATCCAAATAACGGATGTTTTTTTAAATGATGATATCATACTAATTCTCCTTGAGCTATATTTACTTGCAAAACCGAGGGTTCCTGGAATCCAGCTTGTTTGTGATAATAATTGAAACATGTTGATTATGGTATGCCCATACTTTTTCTTCTCATCACTACTTAGTAAGGATAATACTGACGCATCGCATGCAATTTCACAATCTTGTTTCATTTTATGGAAAGAGAACCAAATTACCGGATTAAACCAGTGAAACACATGAATCACAGCTATTATAACATTCATTATGAGATCTTTCCGTCTGATATGGGAAAGTTCATGCATAAAAATATATTTAAGCTCTTCTGCTGATAATTTACTGATTGCATCTCTGGGAATTATAATTTTGGGGCGAAAAGACCCATAAACGGCAGGTGATTCCAGCCTAGTATTAAAATAAACAATTATTTTTCTTCTAATATTCAGTTGAGATTTACACAGTTCAAGAATATTAATAATATTCTGATCTTGGCATACAAGCTGCTTCTTTAATTTGAATAATTGAATTGTATTAACAGTAAGCATATATGGAAGTACAACCACCATACCTGCCAACCAGAGTATTGTAACAACATTATAGCTATAAGCTGGTTTTACACTTTCATTCACAGCCAGCTGCGGTTTACTTACTTCAGAAGACATAGGATTCTTAATATTAGCGTGATCACTCTTTATCAGAGGTGTAATGTAATCCTGTAGACCTGTTTTCTCTGTGACTGATGAAGTAATTTCCTGGTTAGGTTCCAAAGTAAAGTTTGGGATATTTAGAGGAACTTTTACCGAGAAAGGTAATAACAAGCGAATTATTAGTACAAACCAGATACTATAATGAAGCCTGGCACTCATCTTCTTCCTGAATATGGCTTTTACAAGCAGAATTCCACCTGCTAATATACTAGCCATTATTGACATAAATATAACCTTATCACAGAGTTCATTTAAATTCACTTACCGTCATCCTTTCCATGCTCTATTTTTTCATCAAACATCTCCCTTAATTTTTTTATTTCTGTTAGAGACATTTTGTCTTCTTTTATAAAATTTGCAATAAGTTTATAAAATGAACCATCATATGCCTTTTGTACAAAGCTTTTTGTCTCCTCCATTACACAATCCTCTTTTTTTACAAGCGGATAGAATTCATACTGAACAGTATTATTCAGGATACCTAACGCACCTTTTTTGACAAGCCTGCTTATAAGCGTGTGTATTGTTTTAGGCTTCCAATCTGAAGAAGATTTCAAGGCTTCTATTATTTTTGTAGTATTAAGAGGGGATTCCTCCCATAACACTTTCATTATAAGCCATTCAGCATCTGATATCCTGCAGCTTTTATTTTTCATTCCTTACTCTCCTTCCTACAAGTGTAGTCTAGATACAGACTACACTTGTAGGAAGGTTTTGTCAAGGGTTTCCTGTAAAAAAATACATTATTCTATAAGAGGTACTTTTACCTGAACTGCCGCGAATGCCTTCACAGTCACTCAACACAACTGTTTTTATATACAAATATCCGTCAATAACTAAAAAAGACTTTCAGAGATTTCCTGAAAGCCTTTTTTATATTCAAATGCATGTTTAACTTGCATTTGTCCTAATTTTGTTTAATTTAGAAACACCTACAAAGCTTAATACTATCATAGGGACTACAAATAAAATATAAGCTAAAAAAACGATACCGCCAACTACATATAATATACCGGATGCTATGGCTGCCCAATTCAAGTTCATAAAAAATGCAAGCCAACTAAATATTGTTGCAACTGTTACACAAATCATATGCGGAGTAACCAATGCGGTGGCAATCGAAGCTCCCAGCCCTTCTACTGCATCCTTTGCTCCCATAATACCACCGGCAAAATAAGATATAACATATATGCTGTACAATGTACCCAATACCGCCGATACAAACAGTATTTTACTTCTGTTTCTAAACATTGCACCACTCCATTGATTACTTAGTGTTTTATTACAATCTTATTATTTTAAGAATTCAACTTCTTTATTCAGTTAACAAAACATGGTTTTAAACAAAAAAGTCCTTTTTTCAACATTCTAAAAGGACTCTAATCATAACTCAGATTGGTTATAACTTTTTAATAAAGACCGGTGTATACAAATCAAGACATACTTAACGAATCGATTTTTCTTTGAAGCTCTTTGTCCTTTACATCCTCACTTTGTTTTTCACCTTCGTTAATTTTGGACTCCAATTTGGAAGCCTCCATCACCTTATCCATAATGATCTTTCTCATTTCGTCGATGGACTCATCAATGACGAAGTTTTTCTTGATTTCCGCCAGCACTTCATCCTTTGATAGCTCTGCTACATCCATATCAGCGCATACATTTTCGGTGCAGAGCCTGAAAAGTGCCTTGTATTCATAATTATCCTCGGTGATATTAAGGCTTACCACCTTTAAATCTGCACATTTCATAATAAAGTCCTCCTATTATATATTTATTTCATATTATTATTGTTTAACAGGTTTAGAATCTCCTCTGCATGGTTTTCAGGGGAAACCTTCGGAAATACCTTTACAATAACAAGCTCTTCGTTTATTACAAAGGTTGATCTTATTATCCCCATATATGTTTTACCGTATAATTTTTTCTCACCCCATGCCCCGTAAGCTTCAGCAACCTTGTGATCCTCATCCGATAAAAGATAAAATGGTAGGCTGAATTTATTTATAAACTTTTCATGCGAAGCCTGACTATCAGGGCTTATACCAATTACCACTGCCCCGGCATCAAGTATATAGTCATATACATCTCTGAAGCCGCAGGCTTCTTTAGTGCATCCAGGTGTATTATCTTTGGGATAGAAATACAGCACTATTTTCTTACCCTTAAAATCGGACAGACTAACATCTTTACCATCATAAGACTTTAAACTGAACTCAATTGCTTTATCTCCCTGTTTTAACATATTACTACCTCCATAAATTATTGTTACAGATAACTAATTAAAAGAACCATATTTAGTATAGTTAGAATTATTCCTATCAACATTAACAATGCTTTATCAACTAAAGAATTTTTATATTTGCCCATAATCTTATCCGAAGAAGTAATATAAAGCTGCAGAAACACTGTGATAGGAAGCTGTATGCTTAAAAGCATCTGCGAATAAACCAGACCCTTGAAGGGGTCTGTTATAACGAATATCACTGCCGTTGCCAGGCATAAAATGCCTCCAACCCCTACTTTCGTATGGGTATCCTTTATGTCATAAGGCTCCCCAAACATGCCTGCTATAATACTCCCGCCTGCCATTCCAGCAGTTGTAGAAGATGATATTCCCGAAAACAGCAGCGCTACTCCGAAAATAATGGCAGCTCCCTTACCAAGCAGAGGTTCCAGAAGGTGTTGCGCCTGCCCAAGTTCGGTCACTTGTATGTGCTGACTGTAGAAGGCTGAGGCTGCAAGAATAATCATCGCACCGTTTATAGCCCAACCTATGACCATAGAAAAAATAGTATCGGCAAATTCAAATTTCAGCTGCCTTTTAATGACCTCATGATCTTCCTTATTCCACTGCCTGCTCTGTATTATTTCCGAATGCAGGAACAGATTATGCGGCATAACTACTGCGCCCAAAACAGACATGACTATCGGTAATGAACCTTGGGGAAAGCTGGGTACAGCCAGGTTATTAACGGTATCTCCCCAACTTACATGAGCGGTTATAAGTTCATATATAAATGAAACACCTATTATAGAAACAAAACCTATAATCCATTTTTCTATTCTCTTATAGGAATTGGAAAAAAGCATCCATAGTACAAATATCAAAATAATTAGAGCACCTAGTCTTAGGGGCACCTTGAATAAAAGCTGCAAAGCTATTGCTCCGCCGAGTATTTCAGCCATTGCTGTTGAAACCGCTGCTATTACTGCCGTTGAGAGCACAGTCCTCGAGACAATAGGCTTAAGATGCTTTGTCGCAGCTTCAGACAGGCATTCACCAGTTACAATACCCAAATGGGCGGCATTATGCTGGAGTAAAATAAGCATAACTGTAGAAAGCGTGACCATCCAAAGCAGCTTATAGCCATACTCCGAACCTGCCACAAGGTTTGAAGCCCAGTTTCCCGGGTCTATAAAACCAACAGTTACAAGCAGTCCGGGACCTATATACTTTATAAAGTCTTTGGCACCCAGTACGGGACTATGCAGTTTTGTACTCATTTTATCCCTAAGTCGCTCAACAGCCCTCATATATGTACTCCAATTAAAATCTTTATCGATATATACCACATATTTATATACAAGAAACAAAAAGAAACCCATGGGTAATAATCCCAAAGGGCTCTTTATAATCAGTCAATTTGAAAATCTCCGTACAATTGCGGCAGGATTGCGGACAAGAATAGTTAATATTAAAGTGATCGCTTGTTACCCGACCTATAAGCATATAACGGTATCAGAAGTACTATAATTATTGCTCCGCAAGCTATAAAACCTATATTTGAGCCAAAGTTTTGAGAAATAGTCCCCGCATAAAGATTCCCTATAGGGGTGGAACCCGCGAAAACAAGCGAATACACGCTCATAACCCTTCCCCTGTATTCATCCGCTGAATTTATTTGGATAGTTGAGTTCGCAGTTGAGCTGAAGGATACAAAGCTTAAACCTGTGAATGCAAGCAATAACCCGGTTAAGAAATAGCTCCTTGTAAACCCTGTTAATATCAAAAAGAACGCATTAATAAATGGAACAACATTTAGAACAAACCTTATAAACCTGTTGGGACCTGATTTCCCCAGGGCTGCAACAAGCATTGCACCTACAAAGGAACCTGCGCCCATAAAAGACATTAGAAAACCAAAGCCCGCTTCCTGCTTATGCAGTATGTCTTTTGCAAAAACCGGCACGAGTACGTTTAGATTCATCGCGAAGGTGCCGACTATTGCCACAGTTAAAATCGTATTTAAAATAATTTCTTTCCTATGTATATACTTCAAGCCATCTTTGATATTTGCAAGCACTTTAACGCTTCGGCCGCTTGTTTTCGGCTTTTCAATTGGCTTTATAAAAAGAAGGCTTATTATTACAGCTCCAAAACTTATTGAATTAATAAAAAAGCAGGCTGACATACCTACGTATCCCATTATAATTCCCGCAGCAGCCGGGCCTATAACCCTTGCGAGGTTGAACACAGAGGAATTAAGAGCAACTGCATTTATCAAGTCTTCCTTCCCAACCAGTTCTATGACAAAGGATTGCCTGGTAGGCATATCCAGAGTGTTTACAAATCCCAGTGCAGTTGAGGTTACAAGGATGTGCCAGTATTGTATCTGCTTTGTCAGCACCAGCAGCGCAAGTATAAGGGTAATAAACATTGAAGCTGATTGGGTCAGAATCAGAATTTTTTTCTTTGAGTATTTATCTATTACTATCCCTGCAAATAGTGAAAACAGCAGAACAGGGGTAAACTGCAGTGTCCCGATGAGACTTAGCAGAAACGGGGATTTAGTTAAGGAATATGCAAGCCAGGGCTGAGCAATATTCTGCATCCAGGTACCGATAAGCGATACGCACATACCTATCCAGAATAATCTGAAGTTTTTATGTTTTAATGATGTAAAAGGGTTCCGGTAGTTGAGTCTTTTCATGAATTTAAGTCCTTTAGTGCGGAAAGTTTATAAGTAATATGATACGCCAGTTTAAACGGTAATATCAATAGAAACAAAAAAGCCTTCAGGTCAACTGCCTGAAAGCTGTATAAACATTAATTTTATTTTTAACCTTCGAAAAACAGTTTATCCTTAGTGCTTATAATGACAACGGTAAAGTAAATTAATAGACCTAACATCAGCATTATAAAGCCAAACTGTATCCCCTCATTCACAGAATAAAATACTGCAGCTGCAATAAGTATAAGTATCTGTATGGCATATAGTACTATGGTTGAAATGTATGCACGTCTTTTTTTATAAATCATTCCTATACCTGCTGCGATTACACAGATACCAAAAACAAGTGGAATTATATTAAAATAAGTACTTATAACATGTGTTCCCAGCTTTGCTTCCTTTGCATTTATCAGGTCCAGAGTTGTTTGCACGGTTTGAGCCAGCCCCTGCAGAATGACCAGAATAGGTATAATCCTCAAATTTATACCCCCTATATTTAAATGTATTTATATGTTATCACATTTTTACTATAAATGTAAGTTTCAAAGCATTGGCTTGGGGGTAACCTAATGAAAGCGCAGGTATTAGGGTTAAAGTAATCAAGTAAAAGAACCTCTTTTTCAAAGTAGAGCGGAAAGAGAGTTTTTTATGTATATTCTTTTAAATATATATTTAGTAAGCAATCGAATTCCTGACTTAATTGTAATGCATCCTCTTTGTCATAATCCTCCGATGCTAGTAATTCATTGAGCTGGGTTCTAAGTTCTTCAAGTCTTTCATGTATTTTATGATCGTTTTGCAATGTATAGACCACCTTTGCATAGCCTGCTGCGGGCTTGTATCTTAATTCTCGTTCTCTATATAAAATATATCTCCTAGACCCACTATGAAGTAGTTACAAACCTTTTGCATCAGACCAGGCCCGGGAGAAAATTTTTGATTTTCAAGCTTGGACAGGTATGTCCGGGTAACACCAATCGCAGCAGCAAGCTCATCCTGGTTAAGGTTCTTCAAGTTACGGAATTTTTGGATGTTATTTTTTATCGATATATTATTTATTATCATCACCTCTATGCAGTTTCTTGAGATACGTTGCTCGAACATATTGTTCCATTAATAGCAATAAAAATTCTATCTGGAGTAAGTGCATATAGTTTTGCCATTCTTAAGATTAATTTAATGCTGGGTTGTCTTTTACCACTTTCAAGCATGCAAAGATAATCCTTAGATACTTTAAGTTTTTCAGCTGCTTCATATTGTTTTAATCCCGTGGATTTTCTAATTTCTTTTAATGAATTCACAATAGCACCTCCGTACTTGTTGTTCGTCTTTTTAATACTACTTTACCGAACATATTGTACGTCGTCAATAGGTTTCGGTTAAAAAACGTACGTTTTGTTCATAATATATCAAAAAATCGAACTATAAGTTATAATTTATTCGAGGGAGAGGATATATTTGAACAATAGGTTGAGAGAATTAAGAAAAGAAAAAGGCCTAACCCAAATTGAATTAGCAAAAATTTTAAATGTATCTGATAGATCTGTAGGTTTCTATGAAACTGGAGAACGTGATCCAGATACAGAAACTCTAAAAAAGCTTGCCGATTATTTTGATGTAACTATAGATTATTTATTAGGGCGTTCTGATATTCGGAATCAAAAGATTGCTGACATTGAAAAACAGGCCAATCACAATATAGATGCTTCTGGCCTGCCTGATGAGGATATAAAGAAGGTTAAAGAGTACGTTGAATTACTACAAAAGAAATATAACTCGGATGGGAGTATAAAAGGAAGTAAATAGAATTATGAAAAGTTACATACCTATAACCATATTGGCAGCGTCCATAATTTTATCGCTATTATTTGCCAACCGTTGTTTTAAAAAAACTATGGATGACGAGAGACATAGGCTCATGCATGAAAAAGCACGAAAACTATTTCTTAAAAAAGGGTATAAAAAGTCTATCAAATACCTTAACAAATGCATAAAAAGAAATTATGACGAATACTTAGTATTAAATGAAATCGGTTACATACTTCTCACTGTAGAAATCCCGGAGCAAGCAATAGAATATTTTGAAAAAACTGCCACAATAATACCTTTCGATGCATTACCATTTAACAATATCAGCGCTGCATACAATCAAATAGGAGACTATGAGAAAGCCTTATCTCATGCGAAGCGTTCAATATCAATATATCCAAAAATGTTTACAGCTTGGGCTAACAAAGCAGACGCCCTTTGGGCATTGGAAAAATACGAAGATGCGCTTGAGGCCTTTAAAAAAGCAATCTCATTAAATCCAAACTATGAATTCGGAAATTATGCTATGGGTTGTCTACTTTTTCAACTTGAAAAATATGATGAAAGTTTTGAATATTTAAAAAGTATTTGGAATCAAACCCAAAGAGCATAGAAACTTATGCCTATGTGGGAAAGATACTTTTTATACAGGAGAAATATAAAGAACATAGATATGTATGATAAGGTTATCAAGCTTGATCCGTCATTGCCATGGGCTTATCACCTAAAAGGTAATGCATTATGCCATCTCCAGGAATTTGAGTCAGCTATTCATTATTTTGATAAGGCAATAGAGCTTTCCCCGGAATATGCCGAGGCTTATTATGAAAAAAGCCGGGTACTTTCACTTTTTAGACGTAAGGAGGAAGCACTCGAAGCTCTAAAAAAGGCTATTTTGTATAATGAAGATTATAAGAAAATCTCCTGGGATGATGAGGCACTGAATAATATCAAATTCAGCAGTGAATTTAAGGATATGGTTCCTTTAACGTTTTCAGTTGAGGAGTAAAAAATTTGCTAGTTTTTTATCTTTAACTAGATACAAATTGGTAATAAATTTACCCAATAATATTATCTCTGATCGCCAGATGAGGAACATTGGATTTTCTTAATAATTAATATAACGTAGATAAGAACTTTTTGCCAGAAATATTTAACCTAACACAAATGAATCATCAAAACTCCAAACAATGGATCTCCTTAATACATTTAATCTAGATGAGCTATCTTTAACCCAAAATTTACGGAATTCAAAATCACTTGGTTTTCTAGTACCAGAAGCATAAAATGACATATCAATTAACAAAGCTTTACAATCAATTTTTTTAGTTTCAGAGTTTACACTGTCTTTAATTAAATGCAAATATCGTAGATTAATTAGTGTTTTTAAAAGATTTTCATGTTTTTCGTACTCAGAAAGTGGATATAATATTACATTTGTTTTTAAATCATCAACAATCTTCTGTTGTATTATTTTAATTGCATCATGTATTTTTTGCGGATTTATATCAGAATCAAATTCAATATTATTGTCTTTATCATCTTTTAACTCCTTTATACATGAATATATATGCATTTTACCAATAGTATCTTTATTATCTGATCTAGCCTTTTGAATTAGTTTTGCAAATATAACCATAAAGTCTCTCGGGATACCTCCTGTTGCAATAATTGCATCATTTAGTGACTCATTAGAAAATAGTGCTTTAAAATCATTAATTTTTAAATTATAATCTGGTCTTATTACAGTAAGAATATTTAATAAATGATTCTGTAACAAATCTAAATTTGATAAATCATAATCTAACCTTATTGGAGAAAAATCATCCTTAAGTGAAAATGACACTTCATTATCATGATTTATTTTTAAGGAATAAGGTAATGTACATACCTTGAAGCAAAATGATGAGTTAAAACAATCTTTATAAATATCATGAAAATACTGCAATATGTATGGGTGATTACTTTTAGTAATTTGGTAAAAATCATCTAGGTATAATGAAATTTTCTTATTTTTTAAATTTGAGAATTGATTAATAATATGTATAAGTAAATCTTTACATTCATTTAATAAATCAACTTTTTTAATAACTTTTTCTTCAACATAAGCAGCTTCAAAATTAGAAGTATTCTTTTTTGTTAGCTTCTTTTTAACCTCTGTATTATAACAAAGTTCTAAGTCATTATTTAATTTCGATTTAAAATTCAAATATTTAATCTCAAATTCTGAAGATAATGAAGTATTAGTATTAAAAGTATACTTAGAAGTATTTTCATAATTGACTTCATTATTTACTTTATTACTAAAATTATATTTAACTTTTCTCTCAATCGGAAGATCATTTATAGATTTTAAGTTAGTATGCAAATAATTTATTGCTTCTAAAAGTTTATTATAGTTCTTAAACTTTGTTTTCAAATCATTATTTGATTTGCTAAATAATCTTTTAATTTTCCCAAAAATTTTTTTATAATTAGAACGCAGCTGTATATAATCTTCATCCTGATAATTTGTAATTAATTCGCTTAAAATTGTTTGCATTATATCTATTATTATAGTGCAATGATCTGCTTTTCTTTTTTTTTGACAATCATAGATAACAGGAACCGTATTTATTAAATTAGTAATTGATTTTATTATTAATATTGTTTTTCCACTTCCACGTCTACCTTCAATAACATGATTATTAGGTACCGTAAGTTTTTCTAAATTATTTTCAGGATCGATGTACACAATTGAATCTGATGATTTATAATCAACAGATTTTCTTCTTTTTATATTTTCAATCTCATTAATGATATCTGTCAAACTTTTATCATTTATATCCATTTAGTCATCCCCATAAGATTTAAAAAATTCAATACAGAGATTATAACAATATTTAACATAATACACAATTATTTTTCCTGGTATCCTTTTTTTAACATTATAAGTTAATAAATTAATTTAATGTTTTTCTTTTTCTAATTAAGTAATTAATATATGTAATTATCCTTTCTATCCAGTATAATGCTTCCTCATCATCCATATCTGTTATAATAGGGCTCCCATGTCTAATGTCCGGGTGGATCCTATGCAAATTACCCCAAATAGCTATACCATCTTTTATTATTTCATCATTGCCCCATTTTTTCTGGCTTCTTAATTCATGGATCGCATCCTTTATATCATTAGTGTTTGATAGGTTCTTTAAAAATGACTCCATGGCAGACATTGCATCCCTTACAGCATCCTTTTTTGATCTTAATGTGTCAATTTTTAAATTATCTTTAATACGTATCAAGTGTTCCTGCGTTTGTGTGCAAATGTCTTTAACTTCCTTTACTGATTGATTTATTATACTTTCAGTTGCCGTAATTTTATCATCACGCAATACCCATTCCCAACCAAAAAAGCTTTTATCAAGATAATAACCAAAATGATATTCCTTGAATAACTCATTTATGTCATCAATAAAACCCGAACCAAAGTGGACAGCTATATCAAAAATAGCATCCATAAACCTTGGAAACTTTGAGTCGGAGAATTTCCAAATAGCATCACTTAAGTCATTCTCTAAATAATTCCTTCCCCAGTTTCCAGTCCCCTCACATGGCACATATGAATACAGGGTATTTACAGTTACCTTTAGCTGTTCTGTAGTTTTACAATACCGGTTAATAATACCATGTAAAGCGCTCTTAATTTCACGGGGCACATCCTTCATATGGTATTGGCTATCATTATATAATTCATAATCTTTAAATCTGTAAGAAAACTTCAGCATATGAACTAACACTCCAAACTAAACATATTATATATGGGATAGTATTTTTGTTTTTATATTTATTAATAATCACAATTAAATTTAGAACTTACGGTTTCGTTTGCCCACATTTTCATCCAAATTCTTTAGTTTATTTATAGCAAGTTATTAATATAAACCCTATAATCGTAATTATTACACCAGCCAAAGTTATTAGTACCCCTTTATTAAACAGCTTGATCTTTTTTAAAACTATCTGGGAATTCACTATAATTTGATTGGCTAGGTCCTTTTCAAAATTGCTTATTGTATCATAGTCTACTTCTCTTACTTCATACTTTTTATATATTGCTTTAAGATAGGTTTCTGCCGAGTACTTGCATATATGTCCATAGAAAGTTAAATTATCGCTTTCGAGTAATTTATACCCTTTACACTCCATATTTTTTATCTTAGCAATAAAAGAAACAAAAGCTATTATGACACTTGCCAACAGAATAGCTGATAAAGCAATTAATACATATTTATAAGGCTCAAGGCCTTTATTATTTTCGTTGAAAATATTTAAAACGCAGAATAATGCAGCCCCATCCACCGTTATAAGTGCAGCGTTTTTTGCTTCTGCGAATTTTAACCAATCATTAATATTTGCAAAAATAAGTTTTAGTTTTTCTTCCAAGTTAATACCCCCATATTACTTACAATTATCAGCGTACCATTTATCCATAGCCATGTTTATTAAGTCTGCCTCATAGCACTTATTGGTACTGTTATATGTAAACAGCTTTTTATCGTCATCTGTTTGATTTGTATATATTAAGTCATCAATAAGTATAGGTTTTGTAAATAGCTTATTTGCTTTATTACACAGGTTTGAAGCTGAGTTTACAACATCTCCCATCCACACCACATCATTTATTGTACTACCAGAGTATCCAGCTTTAATCATTAATGCTCTACCACAAGTTATTCCAATTCCGATAGATATTTCAACAATATCATTTTTTCTAAAGTAATAATTCATAATTTTAACTAAGCTATTTATTTGTGCAGCAGCATTTACGACATTTTGAAGGTGAGCTTTAGTTTTTCCATTGAAAATCCCAGAAACACAATCTCCGACAATATTAATTTCCTTACAATCTATGTAGCTATTTAAAAGTGCTACAATTTCTGAAATATAGCTTCGATATAGTTTTGCAAGTTTAGGTCGTCTATGCTCTGATGTTAGTGCTGATGATTCTCTTATGTCAATAAATATAGCGCAAACATCAACATAAAAACCATTTGTAAAAGTCAATTTACTTCTTTCAGGTATATCATCCACTTCTTCAAAACTAGAATCATTTTCATTAATTATAGCCCTTATTCTCTCGGCACTCTTACTTACGTCATAACTATAAGTATATTTCGATTCCATAAAATCTGACCCCCTTCTGGCGAAACATATATATATTCACCCATTATATACCATATTTTTTTACCGGTAAATCATCTTTTTCTTGCTATCGTTTGCTAAAAGGGGTTTAGGAAAATTTTATTATTTATCCCGGTACGGTAAAGTAAGTAATAAATAACAGCAAAAGCCTCTCAGGAAAATTCCTGAAAGGCTTTTGCTTCTTGATTATAGGGGAAGTCAACCAATCACCACTTTTAAATCTCCGAGTAAATCGGTTGGCAAGTTCATTTAATGAGGCTCTCCATAACCCTCTTTTCCCATGACTCAGTATGTATCACACGACCAGTCATGCAGCTTCGCAGGAACCGCAGATGTGCGTTACGCTCCACTCCCATGGAATAAAGCGGATTTCCCTTCAAGGCACCTTCCTCCATAAAAATGATCTCACGGTGAACACCCATCGCTTCCATGGCATGACGTAAACGTTTTTCAAAGACTTTTGCATCACCCGCAAAGCGATACAGATAGGTTGCAGACTTATCCTCCGTGATCAGTTCCACGGCTACTGAACCATTTCCGAAAGCGGCTATCCAGAATTCACTGCCATCAGGAGAAAATAGACCTGATATTACATGATCTTTTCCGCAGATATCCTGCAGAAAATGATAACGGCCCAATGCTTCGCCCAAACGGTTGTCCAGATTAGCTTCCAAAGAAGCATGAGCTGCCAGCCATTGTGTCTGAGTTTCCTTACGGAATTTGCCAAGTGTTTCGAAGAAGGGCTTTGTGTCACGCCCTAGCCTGATCAGCTCATATTTTTCTTCGGTATCAAGCATAATCCGAATGGTGTAACCGTCTAGCTCCAGTTCCTGCACAAAACATAACGGTATACGCCTGGCACCGTAGTCGGGAGGCATAATACAGACACAAGTAGGGTAAAGGCATATCTTGGCTGTTCCTTTTGCACTTCCACCATCATCCGCGTAACTGTATTCACCCTCAGCGTTCATGAATGACTCACCCTCAACAAAAAGTGATTCCCGACTGCGGCTGTTATAAGCCAGCCACAGTTCCTCATAAAAACCTTCGGTGTCATGGCCCATATGTGAAAGCTCGACAGTTCCTTCAGGAGTGTCCAGGAAAAAGTGATAATTCTTAAGACAAAAGCTGCGGACATTGGCATAATTCAGTGGGATTGCCCCCTTCCCAGTCTGAAAATCCAGTCCCTCTTTGCCAATATGTGCAATAGCTTCACCAGTATATACCAGTGAAGCTATTGTGCAGTTATAATTGCCATCATTGGTCATACTTACAATTTAGTCCCGCAATCACAACAAAATTTGGTTCCAGGTTCGTTTTCTTTACCGCAACTGGGGCAGACGGCTTTTGCACTCACTGGAGAACCGCATTCGGTACAGAACTTAATGCCGAGGGCTACCCCTGCACCACAGTTGCTGCATTTCTGCAGGCCGAGTGGCGTGCCACAGCTCTGGCAGAACTTTCCGCTACCGGCAGGATGGCCGCAATTCGGGCAAACCGTGGTACGGCTTTCTATCTTTCCGGTCCACACCGTCGCTGTCTCTGCAGCTTCATCTATATTGCGTTTCATTGCCTGTGAACGGGCTTTGGCAACGTAGGTGCTTTCTCTTGGCGCACATGATATACAAAGACCCTCTTCTTCATTCCAGCAGTCAACACATACCCATTTCTGGCAGGAAGGGCATTTTGTGAAATGAGGTTTAACCTCTTCTTGGGCCTGATCAAAGGCAGCCTCCTGCTCCTTGCGCCACTGCGGGCTCTGATTACTCAGATTATCACGTATGATATTGCTACCTCGTTCCATTGCCCAGCCAAGGTCATGAAGTTTACCGCCTAAGAATCCCCCAAGTACGCCTGCTCCCCGCCCAAGCTGTTCAGAACGCTTTCTTTGATTATATGTAGTCGATTCGACAAAGGTAGATTTAAAACCATTACCGCAGCAGTCGCAGAAGAACTCAAACTGAAAGCCTGCATCTGTGGAAAGGTCACTATGGTTGCGCGTGAAAGAATGTAACATAATATTTTACCCCCTTTATATATAACATATACTTACATGCAACAAACTATAACTATCCGGAAATTAATCTGCCGCATTTCCTTACATAATATGGTATATGTATTATATTGATTCCAGTTAATAAAATGTTTCAAGTGTTACCCTGTTATGTTTTAAAATATGATAAGTTGAGAAGGGATTCATTATGTTGGCTAAGGACGTGTATAAACAAACAAAAGCCTTCAGGCTATACCTGAAAACTCTAATTTACGGAAAGGTTGAAGCTTTTTCTACTAAAATAAAAAAAGCTTCGTTATTGTACGAAACTTTTTCTTTTGGTTGCGGGGGTAGGACTTGGACCTACGACCTTCGGGTTATGAGCCCGACGAGCTACCAACTGCTCCACCCCGCGACGTATATATTTATTATATAAATGAACACCTGAAAGTATTCATTATTTTTAAGTTGGTGCCGGAGACCGGGGTCGAACCGGTACGATCGGTAAGGATCGCAGGATTTTAAGTCCTGTGCGTCTGCCAGTTCCGCCACTCCGGCATTAAAGCAGCCTTAATTTCTGGCGACTTATCTATTGTAATACATTGTATCGGTGGTGTCAACATTCATTTATTTCCAAAATCAATATCTTGGTGGTCAATAAAAGGCAATAAAACACAATGACGACCGTTTACACCGTAATCATGCTAAAATCGATTACATTACAATCGTGTTTTATATCAGGGTCTTATCTGTATCCGCCGCTTCCCCTTTTTGACTCAAAGCTCTTTTTTAAGTCGTGCATCTTCTCTTCGCTGTCCTTAAGAAACTTTGAAAGCCTGTCTTCAAAAGACATGCTGTCATTGCTGGATCTGTTCCAGTCAATATCTGCTGGCCTGCTTGATTTCCTTGGGGGATTCGGGTTTAATGCTTTCTTAATTGAAAGATTAATTTTCCCATTACCATCAACTGAGAGTACTTTAACCTTAACTACCTGGTTCTCTTTGAGATGATTATTGATATCCTTGACATACTCCTCAGCAATTTCAGAGATGTGTACAAGACCTGTCTTGCCTTCCGGCAGTTGAATGAACGCTCCAAAGCTTGTAATGCCTGAAACCTTGCCTTCAACCACTTTTCCTACCTCAACCAGCATACAGAAAAAAATCCTCCTTAAATATGGGTAATTCGATTATATAGTATGATTAATATTTCGTCAAGCCGTTATATGTAAAGGATTGGAGGATTTTGAGCATGCAATCTTACTTGTTTACATCAAAAAAAATCCGCTCACCCTGCTTAACCATGTCAAGTTCCTGCCTTGCAACATCTTCTGCGTATTGGCTGCTGTTGATAATTTCTTTTTTCTTTTTCAAATCACTGTTAAGCTGTACTTCCTTTTTATATTTATCATCAAAGTCATTAAGCGTCTTTTGTTTTTGCGTAAGGATAGCCTGCTGGTTTATAAACGTGTACACAAAATAAACCATAAGAGCAAGGACAATTATTAACCCCATTTTGGATTTTTTTCTTCTGTTCATTGTAAAACCTCTGTATCATTAGTTAAATGCTTGTTTGCAGCATTGCTATATGTAGAATATTCTATGTAATAAAATAAATTCCTTCTTTTTAAAGCTTTTTTCTTCTGCTTTTAAATATTTTTTTCCACATTGAAGCCTTTGACCTTCTGTTTCTTGCAATATGGACTGTTTTTCTATACGCTCTGCCGGCTGATTTTTTAACTAATCTCATTGGTACAGCTAGAATTTTGAACAATACTTTAAACGGATAACTGATTATTTTCCAAATGACTTTTCCCGTTCTATAAATAATACGCAGAATAAACAATGCTGAGTTGATAACAATTTTACTGAAAAGTAACGCATATAGCAGAACTCCAAGTATTGCACCTATAAATACATATACCCTCAGTTCCCCGTCATTGCTGCGGTAAATCACAAAAAACATTACAAAAGTAACTATAATCCAGTAAGCAACATCTTCTATAAATGTTGCAATTTTGCCCGTCCTGAATGCCTTCCTCTTAATTCTGAACAAATCATAAATAAAGCCTATTATTATTCCACCTACGAATGAGGAAAGGAAAACATATACCTGGTTGCCAACCAACTTCTACCACCGGCCCCCCGTTAGGTTTTATTCTGTAATATTACTTGAACATTTTGCTAAAGAAACCGCCTCTTGACTTGGGACCTTCCTTTTCGCTGTATTCGCAGCTCCAGATATCACCTTCCACATTAAGTTCTGAATTATCCAGGTTAAGCTTATTGATATGAAGCCCGTCACCCCTTATAATAAGAATTCCAAGCTCAGTATCTGCCACTATGCACTCATCGTTAAAGCTTTCAACATCTAAAACTCCTGTTACATTAAGTTTTTGCCTGTTTTCAAGGACAAGGTTCTGTATCTTAGGCTTTACAATCTTTTTCTCATCTATCATGTACATACCCCCATAAGTTTATTGTTTTGCATAATCCGCTAATGTAAGATTGAGTGTTCAAAGGTTGTTCGTACTATATAGATACTTATGCATGTACAATTGAAAAAATGCTAAAAGGCAAACAAAAAGACCGGAGCATTTAGCCCGGTCATTAGTTTTCTTATTGCTGCTGTGGAGGATTATTGTTTGGTGCAGGTCCATCTACCGGAGGCGGTACCGGATTCTGCGGTGTTACAGGTGGCTGTACAGGAGTTACTGGAGGCGTTGTGCCCACCTTTTTTGTACCCCTGATTATTTCATTATCATGCGGCACATATGTACTGGTATGAATCTTACCTGATCTTAATACCTTTCCATTTTCTTTGACAGTAACATATGTATCAACAACAAATCCTGGTGATCCAGCCTGTTTAACTGTCTCAGTGCCTTCATTTACATTGGGATCATCCGTATAAACCTTTTTGAAGTCTATTTTTCTTATTGTCTGGGGATATATCTCCACTGTCTTTGTAGGATGCTCATTAGTTCCTTTCAACGAAAAGTGAAGTCCATTGTCGTTTGTTATCCATGTATCTACCCTTATAGGATAATTGGTGTTGTTCTTGAATTTAAAGTCGGAAGTACTTGCCACTGCAGCATCCCTTCCAAGAGGCACATATCCTATTGTAAAGTAGTGGTTATATCTTTCAAGCACTGGCAAGTCCGCAAGCAGTACGCAATTGTATAATGTTGATGATACCTGACATACTCCGCCGCCAACATCAAGCTCCTGCTTTCCGTTTTGGTATACATAAGCATCCCTGTATCCTCTTTCATGTGTTCTCTTACCTACTGTACCATTAAAGGAAAAGGTTTCACCAGGAAGAACCATTTTACCATTTATAGCCGCTACAGCAAGGCGTATGTTTTGAGCCCTGTTTCGGTTTATTTCATCGTTAGTTGGGAACCAGGTTGTCATACCGCCCAATTCATCTTTGAAAATCTTCTCATTAATACCTTTTGCTGTTACTTCTGGCTGTGTAATCTTAACAGGCAATACCTTTTCAGCATCATCACTGCCTTCAATTTCCTTTATGGCTGCTTCTAGCTCATCCTTATTAATACTGCGCCCTACTACTTCAGGAGTTACAACAAGCTTGTTGTTTTCAATTTTAAAACTAGCATTGGACATTGAAACATTGAGCTTTTTGTAGTATTCATCAGCATCTATTGGAGCCTGTTTGGTGATTTTGCCCGGAAGCTCCAATGTTCCTGACTTGGAATACTTTAACGCTTTTACAATGGCATCCAGTGCTTTATTCTTCTCAATGACTGCACCCTTATGACCCGAACGTAGCAACACTCTGTCATCTTGAAGAACAAGTTCCGGATCTTTAACGGATGTATTTGTTTTTTGGTAGAGAGAATCAATTATACCTAAAAGTTTTTCTTTATCGTATGTAATGGGAACTTCAACGACTTGCCTGCTTAGAGATGCCTTAACAACGTCTGCGGTTCTTTTAAATATGTTTCCTATTCTTCCTATTCCATAGGCATTTTCGACTGCCTTATCGGTATCATACTTCACATTAATGTCAGAATAACTTAGCTTTACAGTAGAATCTTTAAATTTCAGGGTTATCTCGTTTGTTTTTTCCTTGTCTTTAAAGTTTTTCTGTACCAGGGCTTTCAATTCGGCCTTACTCATACTTCCCGCAGAAATGTCTTCAATGTAAACCGATCTGTAAGTTTTGTCATAAGCAAATATCATGTAAGCCAGTTCTGCAATAATTGCAAAAATCAAAACAGTTACTGCAATAAGGACAATAATCAGTACTTTTTTTTGAGTCAAACCAAATGGCTTCTTTTGCGTTTCAGGATTCATTATGTAAACACTCCATCTTAAAACAATTAATAAAAAATATTTGGAGCAGCGTCAGTATAACTTATTGACGAAACTGTAAAGTATTTTGTTCCATATGTTACAAGGGTACACCCCTCTAAATTATACCCCTATTCAGGACGCTCCATTATTTATATGTAGACAATAATATTTATTATGACAGCTTTATAATAAAAACTCAATAAAGATATTAGTTATTTTTGGAACAGGATATAAAAAAATTGTTTTATAATGTTATATAATAAAACCAATTCTTCGGGACAAGAAGCAGTATTACACAATTTCACATAGGCAATCAGCATCCAAAGAGATATAATAGTTATTAAGAAAAGTAATCCAAATTGATATTTATTTATTAACTTAATAATATTTTATTTGTTTTCGCAAAATTATACAATGTAAAAGAAAGGGTATAAACATGAATAAATTTAACGAACAGGAATTTCTTGAGATATGCAAAAAGCTTAATACACAACCGTATTCAGAAGATATTACTATTACATATGAAAGAGACAGTTATTTTAATAAACTTAGACATGCTGTAAGTTACGACAGAAGAGGAGAAGTAGTCTTTTGTGTAATACGTCCAAATGGGAAAGTAATTACAGTTACCTGTTCGGAATACCCTGAAGATATTTATCGTATCCCAACAGGAGGCATCGGCCACCATGAGGATATAGTAACAGCCGCAAACAGAGAAACTTATGAAGAGCTTGGGCTTCAAGCGGATATGGTAAAGTTTGCCGGAGTTCTTAAAATAAAATTCATGAATGGTTCAAATTTTATAATGTTTTATTCCTACATATTTATAATGAAGGAAACCGGAGGAAATCTTCTTAAGGATGCGACCGATGACGAAGTGAGTGAAGTTAGGGAAGTTAGCATAGAAGAGCTTTTTAAGGTTGCAGACAAGCTCAACAATATAAACGGTAAATGGCACGACTGGGGTAGGTTCAGATATGTGACAACCAATGCCGTAGCCAGATACCTTAAGGAACATGAAAAAGAAATATTCGGAAATTATTAAGTTTCTGTTAAAAAAACTGGTATACAAGTCATATAATGTATAATTGGACTAAAACACGTTTATACTTATTAATATTGAAATTATAAGTATAGGGTGTGTTGTAATGAATTATAATGTACAGGAATGTCAGCCGCTAAAGATAGAAAAAAAGGGTTTGTTCGGGAGAATGCATAACTCCACGGCAACAGAAAAAAATATAATACCTGAAAAAGCAATTACCAATACAACTAAAGCAAGAGAAATTCTTGAATGTGTTAAAGCCTCCAAAAACCAACTTGAAATAGCCACAATGAATTTCGAGTACGCTGACAGTGAAGAATTGGTGGATTATTATACATATGTAATAAAGGCGTGCCAGGTAAGGTACGGGTATTATCTAAAGCAGGCTAAGGACATGGGGCTGACGGTGGATACACTGAATGTGCCCACGTATTGCTAGGATTAGATGATTAAGAAGGAAGCTGCCGCTTCCTTCTTTTATTTTCTACACTATAACGCCGTGGGTTAAAACCCATAGCGCAATGATTTCTGCAAAATCTTTATAAACTTCACTAAATAATCTTAAAATAAAACTTTTTATTCCGCTTTTGATGGAGCAAAATCGGAGGAAAACTCCTCACTCAGGCGCCGTGACGGCTTTAAAACATGGGCGCGACGGATTCCGTGACAGAACTTCCAAGCCTGCATACTTACTATTGTCCGGCCGGTTCCAATGTCATCCCTGACATACCCACCTGAATCCGTCATCCATGACGAATTCGCCAGACCTTATTAAATGCAGTCAGGAATTTCTAGTCACTCCACCAAGCGCCTTCAGGGCATGGTTAACGGGAGGTTATACCAAACTTTGTAAACAAAGTTCTAACGATGCTGCTAATTAGCGGCTTCGTCAGATTTCTTCATAGAACTGCCCGCATCCCCAGCCCATTGAAAGCTGAGCTGGCAGATGTTGATGCGAACGAAGTTCGAATGCCGGTGAATGGCCCGGATGGCCATTCAAGTAGCATCTGAGCAGGATAGCGAAGTTGCATCGTGCCGGCTTGAGAACGAGTGAGCAGCTTACAGATGCCGCAGTAGGCTTTCACTAGGGCGAGCCATGGAAGGTGGGGTCTGGGGGAAACCGTGGCGGCGAACAGGTTTCGCCCCAGAAACTTGTTAAATAAAAAAAGCATAGGAGTTTTTTCACAGTGCCCTAGCTAGCCTCCGCGGCGAGCGGCGACTTTTCTGCCGATTTTGGGCAGTCAAAAGCGGCAAAGTAATCTTTACACCGTTAAGATTGTATGCTATAATCTTTACAGCGTTAAGATTGGGGGATAGTTATGACTGCGAAAAGTTACCACCACGGTAATTTAAAAAAATGCCTTATCGAAGCAGGTATAGAACTCATTAATTCGGAAGGTGAAAAGCATTTATCTTTACGAAGAATAGCTTATATGTGCGGAGTAAGCAATGCGGCTCCGTATAGCCATTTTAAAAGTAAAGAAGACCTTCTTGAAGCAATGAAAAATTATGTGACGGAACAATTCACAGAAGAACTAAACAATTCCATTCAAAATGAAGATTTAGACAACCCATATACTTTGATAAAAATGGGAAAAGGTTATGTACTTTTTTTTATCAAAAATCCACAGTATTTTGAGTTTTTGTTTTCCCAATCCTGTATAAGGGTTGATTTGAACATGGATGAAAACTCAAAAAATAATTACCCACCCTTTAAAATCCTAAAAGAGTTACATTTTCGAATCTTACAGAAGATGGGACTTCCAAATGAAAAAATAAAAGATGCAATTATATCAGCATGGACAACTGTTCATGGCTTGGCAGCTATTTCAACCATGAAAGGGGTTTCTTATGATGAAAAATGGGAAGACAAGATTGAAAGCATCATCTGGAATAAGTAAAAAGATTAAAAAAATCGTTTTAATATTATTTTGTTCTATTACAGCGCTTATCTTTCTATGTTTTACGGTCTTACTAATAATGAGTCCAGGCAACATAAAACAATTTAAAGATCAAAACGGAAAGGTAGTAAAAAACAGTATGGCAGAAAAAAGATTCATAGACATTAACGGTTACAAAATGGGAATGGTTATTAAGAGCAAGGATATTTCAAATCCAGTTTTATTATTTGTTCATGGTGGTCCGGGTATGCCTGAATATTTTCTGACCGAAGATTATCCTACTAGACTGGAAGATTATTTTACTGTGGTTTGGTGGGATCAGAGAGGTGCTGGACTATCCTATAGCAGTGATATAGATGAAAGTACCATAACAGTTGATCAGTATATCGATGATACAATTGCTGTTACAAATTATTTACGCCAATATTTTGGACAGGATAAAATTTATATTATGGCACATTCCTGGGGTACATATTTCGGAATTCAAGCTGTGCAAAAAGCACCTCAGCTGTACAACGCGTATATAGGAGTTGGGCAAATTACTTATCAGAAAGAGTCTGAGAGAATGGCATATGAGTATATGTTAAACTATTTCTCAAAAACAGGTGATGAAAAAACCTTTAAAAAACTTAAGAACAATGATTATCTATCAGACGGATATGACAAAGTAAGGGATAGCGTTATGCATCGTTCCGGCATAGGTACAACTCATGATATGACGTCTGTTGTTTCAGGAATATTCTTTCCATCTTTAACGAACAGCGAATACACTCTTGGCGAGAAAATAAATTTATGGCGCGGTAAGATGCTGCTTAATAAAAATAAACAGCTTAAAATGAAAAAAGATTTAAGAGAAACAGTTACCAAGTTAGATGTTCCAACATACTTTTTTTCAGGCGCATATGATTATACTGTGAATTTCAAAATGTCTGAGGAATATTTAAAGCGAATAGAAGCACCAATTAAAGGATTCTATCTTTTTAAAAGTTCTGCACATAGCCCTATATTTGAAGAACCAAATAAAGTTGAACAAATAATTAAAAGCGATATATTTAAAAACACTAACGATCTTGCTGACACTAAATAAATATAAAATATTCTTTTCTCCCGCTTTTTATAAAAGCGGCAATAAATGAAACAAGCTGTAATAATTCCCTCCTCTCAAAATATATATATTATGTGAAGAATATATATAAAGAAAGAGATGTGGGATAATGGCCATCAGTTATGGCACTTTGGCGGCTTATGCGGGAGGAATAATTCTTCTTGTTATACTCGGAAAAATATTTACAGTACCTTCAAAAGTGGTTCTGAGGTTGATCTATAATGCACTTATCGGCGGAATTGTGCTGGTAGTTATTAATCTTATAGGCGGTCTATTTCATTACCATATTGCTTTAAACATTGCATCAGCTTTAATTACAGGTACCTTGGGTGTACCCGGAATTGTTCTTCTTATCATTTTAAAAATTATATTCAAAGCATAAAATGAATAGCATTACAAGAGAGGACTCATGCCTGAGTCCTCTCTTTATTATTAATAAGTTTATAATTACTACATTGTGTATATATTTACATTTTTAGGGAAATATTTAATACTATAAGTAACATACAGCAATATTGTACAAAAATACCCATCCATATATTGACATAAGGCTGCACATGTAATAACATTATTTTTGTGCGTAAATGGATATTAAGGCAATATTTAATTAAATCTGGTTGGGATGGTAATATTATGGATGAAATACAGTATAGACTTCTGACAGAAGTCATAAGATTCATGGAAATATGCCAGCGACAGACAATTGATGGTAGAATAAGCCTTGGTACTTATAGCAGGATAACCAAATTGAAATTGAGATTTCTTAATGCATTTATACGCAATACTACAATTAATCAGGAATATGCCGATAAGGTATTAAAGCTGCTGGAAGATGATAATATGATACGTTGTTCTTTTATTAAGCTTGCCGGTAGATAATGCTATGCATAAATAGCCGTTCCAGGGTGTACAGATGAAAAATAATAAACTTACAATAAGCCTTATAACATTCATTGCAGTATCATTCTTAATAAAGCTTTTTTTTATACTTAAGTACAACAACTCAATAAACCTTGCCAGCGATGATCTTAACTATATAAAAAGTGCTGCCGTTCTTATAAAGAATGGTGTTTTAACCTATAACAGCACTACCGAGCCATCAGTTTTTGTAATGCCTCTGTACCCATATTTTGTTGCCGGTATTTTCAAAATTTTTGGGACAGGTCTTACAGGTCTACAGGCTATAAGAATAATACAAGCTCTTATAAGCTGTACAATTATACTGACTGCCTACCTGACAGCCAAGCACCTGTTTAATTCCAAAATAGCGATAATAACTGCTTTCATCGTCGCATTCTATCCTCCAAACATTATTACTACCGGGTATATTTTGACCGAGACCTTATTTACAGCAGTTTTAATGCTGCTAATATATCTATCCCTTAAGTTCTCTGCCTCTCCCCGTTACATCAATTTTATTTTGCTAAGCATCATCTGGACTGCAGCAACCCTGATAAGACCAACAATAGGTCTTTATCCCCTGCTTCTGTTTTTATATATGCTGATACATCACAAGCATAAATTCTTTAAATTATTCAAGCTTGGGATTGTAATGCTGCTTCCCTTTATTCTCATAATGACCCCATGGTGGGTACGAAACTATAACGAATTTGGAAAGTTTATACCGCTGACAGCCTCAACAGGCAATCCCACACTGCAGGGCACATATATTTTTTATCAGCAAAAACCCGGTGAAACAGATTACTATGAGCCAGGAAAAAACGCTCTTGAAACAAACGAAATAGAAATGAATCTTGCCAAAAAGCGCATAAAAGAAGGCTTTAAAAACAATTTTCTTGGCTACCTTATCTGGTATACAATAGGTAAGACAGCCTTTTTATGGGGCTCTCCTTTTTATTGGCAGGTATATTTAGGCATACCTAAGATTCTTGTTGTAATTGTACACTCCTTATTATTATTTGGTATTATTTTTATCTTTACACTATTTAGAAAAAACTTCTCAAGATATATGCTTCCTGCATCTACCCTGATATATTTCAATATTGTCCATTGCATGTCCATGGCTTTTGACAGGTATGCCTTCCCTCTTATGCCTATTGTAAGCATATTTGCGGCATATTTTTGGTACTCTGTCTGCTGTGCCTTCAGGGATCGTTTATTGCAGCGTCCGAAAAATCCAGTTTAGTTAAATGCATTATTCTATGGTTTGTATCTGCAACATATATTTAGGTATGGGAAATTTCCCATGCATAAAAAACTCCCCGGAGGTTGCATATGCAAGATATAGAGAAAATTATTTCAGAGAAATATGACCTGGATATAAAAAATTTATATCCATACAGGGATTGTTATATAATTAATACCCAAAAAGGTAAAAAACTTATTAAAAAATCTTCTCTTACAGCAGAGAGGATACTATTCGTGCATGGCGCCAAAGAACATCTTTATGAAAACGGCTTTAAAAACACAGACAGATACCTTTGTACAACTGATGGCAGCCCCAGTGTGTGCATTGAGGAAGCATATTATACATTGTCCGATGTACTTACAGGTGTAGAATGTAATTTTGAAAACAGGCCTGATATCATTAAGGCATCAACTTTGCTTGCATCAATGCATAGGGCTTCAAGGGGATATATTCCTCCCGAAAACAGTATTGCAAGAAATGAGCTTGGAAAGCTTCCTGTGTATTTCATGAAACGTCTTGAAGATATCAAAAAACTTAAAAAGCTTGCTAAAAAGGGCCGCAGCAGCTTTGATTATCTTTTTTTGGACTATGTCAATTATTTTTCCGATCTTGCTGAGAGTGCAATAGAGACCCTTGAAGGTTCAAACTACAGACATCATGTAATGAAGGCTGAAAAAGACGGCGGCTTCTGTCACCATGATTTTACCCAATACAATGTTACTTTGATGCAGGACGACGTTTATATATCCAATTTTGAGTATTGCTGTTTTGAACTTAAGGTATATGACCTTGCAAACTTTATACGGCGTAAAATGAGGAAGTGCAACTGGGATATTAACGAAGCGGCAATTATAGTCAATGAGTATAGAAATACCGAGTCCTTAAGCGATGACGATATGATCATTATGAAAACAATTCTTAAATTCCCTCAAAAATTTTGGAGAGTTGCCAACAGGTATTATAACAGCAGGCGCAGCTGGTCTGAAAGAGTTTTCATATCCAAGCTGCAGGAGGTAATTGCCGAAATTGATTCCCATAAACAGTTCCTTGACAGATATGATCTTTTACTGTAGCCCTTCGGATAACCCCTCTATTAGGGGATACAAAGAAGAGTAACACATGAGCAAAGCCCACCATAATATGTATTAGAGTCTATTGGTTGACGAAAGGTGGGCATTATGTGCAACTTGAAAATAGGTGACATTGTAGCAAGAAAATCCTACGGTTCCGACATTCTATTTAAAATAGCTGAAATTATAGAAAAAGATAACACAACAACTTATGTACTTAAGGGAATAGCATATAGAATAGAAGCAGACGCACCTGAATCAGATCTTATTCTGCAGTCGGATATAAGTATCAGTGATTACAATTTAGGCCAAAGAAGAGTTGCCGATAGAAAATGCTGGGAAATAGAAACCTATAACAGCATGAGAGGCTTAAAAAAATTCGTATTTAGAGGTACTCCAAATGAAGACCCCAAGACCTTTTCAAGGCCAGGGAAAATACTCCATATAGATGGCGACAATGAATACCTGGATAACTGCCTTAGTCATTATGACAAACTAGGAATAGACGCTGTGGGAAAGTATATTCCTGAAAGCGAGCAACCCTCATCTGTATACAAGCTGCTTCAGGAATATACTCCCGATATTCTTGTATTAACCGGCCATGACGGTTATACAAGGGGAGAAAACAGTTACAGGAACATTGAAAATTACAGGACATCCAAATTTTTTGTACAAAGCGTAAAGGAAGCAAGAAAATATGAACCCGATCTTGATAACTTACCAATTTTTGCAGGTGCATGCCAATCCATGTACAGCGATATTTTAAAAGCCGGAGCAAATTATGCCAGCTCACCCAGAAGGGTGCTTATTCATGCTCTGGACCCCGTCTTTGTCTGTCAGAAGATAGCATTTACAAGTATAGATAAAATTGTTTCACCGGTAGAAGTTATAGGCAGCACAATTACAGGCGCAGACGGAATTGGAGGCCTTCAGACAAGGGGGAAATACCGTAACGGTTATCCATTGGAACCTTACGGAAAGTAAGTTTTGAAAAAAATACTTGACATAAATTATTTTTGCCTGCTATAATATATATTTTTTTGACAATCACTTTACTTTGTGATATAATTGGAGAAACAGAAGATGAGGTGATTTAATGATAGAAAAAACCGATATTTTTCAAATAAAAAAAGACATTGAAAACTGCATAGGACAGAAGGTGCAGTTAAAGGCTAATAAAGGCCGCAAGAAAGCTTTTATTAGAGAAGGAGTTCTTGAAAACACCTATCCAAGCATCTTCATAGTAAAGTTTGAAAACGAGTATGAAACGACAAGAAGAGTATCCTACAGTTACACGGATATACTTACAAAAGCTGTAGAGCTTATAGTTTGCAAGGATAATACAACAATACAGGTAAGCTAATAGTGTTTATTGGATCTCAAAAGAGCGAAGCGGTATAGCCACTTCGCTTTTGTCGCGTTTATACCACCTTATTTCTCCCCCGTGCAATATTTCCCGTCCATGCTTAAACAATTCAGTAATATTTCTTCGGTCATGCCAATATAAATTAATTAATAGTATAAGAATTTTGCATAATTACACTCGTATGATTTCCAGTGAAGTTATACAGGATTCCAATATGCGTAAGTAAAGCAAGGGGAGGATATAAACATGTCTGTCGAACTCATTAAAGAATCGGTAAGAGTATTCCAGGTTATAGGCGAAGAACTTACACAGACGATTTTTGAAAATGATATAATTGTACCGGACACCAAACCGGACATAACCAGGGTGCTTTTACTGGACGGCGATACCTATATTAAAGCAGTCCAGGTATTCCAGGATAAAGTTTTCGTAGATGGCGGAATAAACTATAAAATACTTTACGTTCCAGATGGTGAAGATAAAACAGTCAGAAGTATAAATACCAGTTCCTCTTTTTCTCAGGAAATTGAGATTCCCGGCGCTTTAAACGGTATGAAATGTACCATAAAGCCGTATGTGGAGCATATTGAAAACACAATTCTCAATGGTAGAAAAATAAATACAAAGGCAATCCTTAAATTTTATACAAAGGTTTCGGATGATGTTGATCTTGGTATTGTAGGAGAGCTCAGAGGACTTGATAACATACAGACTCTCAGGGAAACAGCCAATGTCAGCTGCTACACCGGAGAAACCGAAACAAAATATGTTGCCCATGAAAGTCTTGTAGTACCTTCCGGCAAGCCCACCATAGCTGAAGTTTTGAGAAACGACGTAAAAATAACCGGAAAGGATATCAAAATCGCTGAAAACAAGGTTGTTGTAAAGGGAGACCTTAACGTTTCAACTCTTTATATAGCAGATGACGAGGCAAGAAGCATCCAATTCATGGAGCATGAAATACCTTTTACACAGCTCGTTGATCTTGGTATATCGGGCGAAGATGCAGGCTGTAATGTAGATTGTGATGTAGCAGAAGCTGTTTTTACATCTACAGAAGACAGTGACGGTGAACTCAGGGTTATTGACAGCGAAATCACGCTTAATATAACCACATCCGGCTATATACGTAAACAGGTAGAAATGATCGCTGATGCTTACAGCCCAAGAACAAGGCTTGAATTTGAAAAAGAAGCTGTAAGACTTGAAGAGGTAGCAGCAGAAAGCAAGAGCCAGATAATATTAAAGGACACAATCGCAATAGAAGGCGATGTTCCAGAAATAGCAGAAGTATTTAACGTTCTTTGCAAGCCATCCCTTTCAGACTACAGTATAGCTGATAACCGCGTAGTAGTTGAAGGTGCTATTACCAACAGCATATTATATCTGTCGGGAAATCAGGAGTTCCCTGTCTCCTGCTTTGACCAGGATATCCTGTTCAAACAGGGAATAGATCTTAAGGATATCAAACCTGATATGAAGTGTGATATTGATCTTGATATAGAGCACTGCAATTACAGCATGATATCATCAACAGAGGTTGAAATAAGACTTGTAGTAGGCGTTTCAATAAAAGCCATTGCAGGCTATGAACTGCCCCTTATATCCAAAGTAACCGAAGCACCTATTGATGAAACAAGAATATCCCAGGCACCAAGTATTACCTTGTATTTTTCACAGCCAGGTGATACTCTCTGGAAAATAGCAAAGAAGTATTGCATACCGATAGAAAGCTTGCAGCGTGTAAATGATTTGGCAAGTGATAATTTAGCTGTTGGACAGCAGATAATTATCCCCCGCAGTTTGCTGTAGTGTACTAAAATTTAAAAAATTAAGTTTTTACAAGTGCCTGAAATAAAGATTTCAGGCACTTTTTATTGAAATGTTTATGTACATTGTATATAATATATCGAGACATATACTTGGACAGGGGATTACCATGAATAGTATCAAATTGCCAGCGCCGGCAAAAATAAATATTGCATTGGACATACTTGGGAAAAGACCGGATGGTTACCATGAAGTCAGGATGTTAATGCAGCAGATAAAGCTGCATGATACTGTATTGATAGAACGTTCAGAAAGCAGTATTAATGTCAGCTGCAATAATCCCTTGGTTCCGCAGGATTGCGGAAATATTGCCTATAAGGCTGCAAAACTATTGTTAGACAGCGCTGGAATAACTTCAGGAATTAAGATTAAAATAGATAAAAGAATTCCAATGGCTGCGGGTCTCGCTGGTGGAAGCACTGATGCAGCTGCAGTTTTAAAAGGTATAAATGAATTATTTGCCCTTGGTCTTAGTATGGAACAGCTTGCTCAAATAGGTGTCAAAGCTGGCGCAGATGTCCCTTTCTGCATTAAAGGCGGGACTATGCTGTCTGAAGGTATAGGTGAAGTCCTTACTCCCGTATCCCCGCTTCAAGGTGTTTTTCTTGTTGTTGTCTGTCCTCACATTAACGTATCCACTCAATGGGTTTACCAGCAGTTAAGGCTTGACAGAATAAGCCAACGTCCAGATTTCGAACTTTTATTGGGCGCAATTGGCTTAAAGGATATTGCTAAAATTGCATCAAGCCTTGTTAATGTTCTGGAAACTGTTACAATAGAAAAATATGGTATTATAAGAGATATTAAAGAAAAACTTGTTTCGGCAGGAGCTCTGGGAAGTTTGATGAGCGGCAGCGGTCCTTCGGTGTTTGGTGTTTTCAACAGCTGCGAAACCGCAAAATCTGCCTGTGAAATAATTTCCCATGAGGGTTGGGATGTTTTTTTAACTGAAACAATTTAATTTTTATATAAATACATGGAGGGTAAATATGTCCAGAAAGCTTGCAAAGATCAATCTTAACGATTATAAGCCTTTAAGAGAAGTAATTTTTACTACTCTCAGGGATGCAATTATTGTAGGAGAATTAAGACCGGGAGAAAGACTCATGGAAGTCAAACTGGCAGAAAAAATGGGTGTAAGCAGAACCCCTGTCAGAGAAGCAATAAGGAAGCTTGAGCTTGAAGGCCTTGTTGATATGATTCCGAGAAAAGGTGCACATGTTGCAGATTTATCGGTGAAGGATATAGTTGATGTTCTTGAAGTCAGAGCATCTCTTGATGGACTTGCCGCATTGCTTGCTGCCGAAAGAATAACAGATGAGGAAATTGACGAGCTTAACCATGTCAATTCTCAATTTGTAAGCTTTCTTCAGAAGGAAAACCTTCAAGGCTCAATTAAAAAAGACGTTGAGTTTCATGAAATAATTTACCGTTCATCAAGAAATGAAAAGCTTATACAAATTGTAAGCAATCTTAGAGAACAGGTACAAAGATTCAGAGTTATTTATCTGAAAGACTATGTAAATCCCAAAGAGCTTGAAAAAGAGCACAAGGACATAATAGATGCTATCTGCAGCAAGGACTCCGACCTGTCCCGCAGAGTTGCTCAAAGCCATATCAAGAGCCAGCAGGAATCGATTATAAATGCAATAAAGAGGAGTAACCTCAGCAGATAATAAGTCCTTGAAAAAGGTCTGCCTGATGCAAAATAACCTGACATACAGCTGTCTTATTTAGTTAATTACAATTAGTGTATAACTAAAAAGGAGGCTAAGTGGATGGATAAGTTTTGTCAGAGTTGCGGAATGCCGCTTAATGATGAAAAGCTGTCAGGTACTGAAAAAGATGGCACGCAAAATGGGGATTACTGTATTTACTGCTATGAGAACGGAGAATTCAAGCAGCCGGACATTTCCTTACAGGAAATGATAGAAATCTGTGTCCCTCATATGGTCGCAAGCGGTATGAAAGAAAATGAATCCAGAAGCATGCTAGATACTTTTTTACCAAATTTGAAGAGATGGAAAACATAAGGAGCCAAAAGGCTCCTTTATTTTTTAATTAATAAGTTTAGATAAAATATACTTAGCACATAAGCATGAATAACAGAGAAGTAAAATACACAAAATGGAGGATTGTATGTCTGTATTAAATAGAATTTCATATTTACAAAATCGAAGGGATGAGATTCCAAATCAGGAGCTGGCAAGAGAACTTGCAGAGAGTAATAATCTTGTAGGTATTAAGGAAATTACAGAAAATCTATTCAATAAAGATAAAAATATAGCTAATGATTGTATAAAAGTATTATATGAAATCGGATATATTAATCCAGACCTAATTTCAGAATTTGTCCTTGATGTTGTTAAACTGCTCAAAAGCAAGAACAATAGATTGGTTTGGGGTGCAATGATTACTTTATCATTAATAGCTCCAATAAAGGCCGATGCACTTTTTAATAATCTTGAAGTTATTTATTCCGCTATTAAGGATGGATCTGTTATCACAGTTGATAATGGAATCAAAGTTCTAGCCATAATTGCCTCGAAAAATGAGCAATACAATAAAACAATTTTCCCATATCTTATAAATCACCTCAGAACTTGCCGCCCAAAGGAAGTAGCACAGCATTCTGAAAGTATCTTTGTATCGGTTAATGCGAACAATAAAGAAGCTTTTACAGAGGTTCTAAAACAAAGAGAAATTTCTCTTTCAAGCTCTCAGCTCGTTAGGGTTAAAAAACTTTATAAGAAGGTACTAACGATATAGATTCAGTCAATATAAAAGGGACTGTTAATAAACTTATTTAAAATAAGTTTTATGGCAGTCCCTTTCAGCATCTTTTACTGTAAAACCTCATAACCCATTCCTGCAACCTTTTTTCGTATATCCGTGTCGCTTACATTTCCCGGATTATAATCAACCTTAACAGTTTGTGTTTTCAAATCGAACTCCACATTGCTTACTCCATTCATGGAGCCTATCCCCTGCTGCAGTTTATTCTGACATATGCTGCATGAAAGAGAAGGCACATTGAATCTTGTCGTTTCCATAAAAACCTCCAATATAAGCTATATTTTTGATTAAGAGAGGAAAACTATATGTATTGCTGCTTTTCCTGACTCTTTATTAGTTTCCAACTGTAAGCTTAGTATTTGTAATTGAAAAATTTTTAATCAATAAATTAGAGTTTTACAAAAAATGCCCGTTATGATATTATTTTTTTGGGCCAAGTTATATAAAGTCTTAAAATACAAGGCTTGGAGGTGTCTATTTTGGAATATCCCAAGGTATTGGTAATAATTCCGGCATATAATGAAGAAAAAAGTATTCATGTAGTAATTAAAAAGCTTAAACGTATTAGTTTTATAGATATTCTGGTTGTTGATGACGGTTCTAAGGATTTAACCTCAAGAGAAGCCTCCCGTGAAGGTGTAATTGTTATACGTCTGCCCTTCAATCTTGGAATTGGCGGTGCTATGCAGACAGGCTACATTTATGCAAGAGATAATGGGTATGATATTGCAATACAGTGTGATGCTGATGGACAGCACGATCCACAGTATATTGAAAGCCTTATTAAACCAATCATTGAAAAGCAAAGCGATATGGTCATAGGTTCCCGTTATGTTGAGCAGACCTCATATAAATCCTCTGCTTCAAGACGTGCAGGTATGATATTTTTCACAAGCCTTGTCCGTGTTCTTACCGGAAACACCATAAAGGATACTACATCAGGTTTCAGAGCCGTAAACAGAAACATAATAAATTACTTTGCAGACAGCTATCCGACGGATTATCCGGAAGTAGACGTTCTTGTAAGACTCCATAAAAAGAATTTCAAGGTAATTGAAGTGCCTGTTGAAATGAAGGAAAGACAAGGCGGGAAATCTTCAATAACACCTATGAAATCGTTATATTATATGATTAAGGTAAGCCTTGCCCTGTTGATTAATTCTCTTCGCTCTGGGGGTATGGTATGACATTCAGCGTTTATATTTTTTCTATAATTTTCAGCATTGCATTTTTAATTATAATTATTGAATTGGTAAGGAAAAACAAACTGCTGGAGAAGTATTCCCTTTTGTGGATTTTCTTTGGAGTAATCCTGCTGCTGCTTTCAAGCACTCCTATTTTCATTGAGAAAATAGCCTCGGCGTTTGATATTAAATATGCTCCATCAGTTTTATTCCTTTTCGGAATGGTTTATCTAATTGTTTATAACTTAAATATGACAGTTGTATTTTCCAGCCAGTCCCAAAAGATAACAAGGCTTAATCAGGAAATAGCCCTGTTGAAACAAAGGCTTGAGAACCTGGAAAAAGGCGGCGGAGGCAGCAATGAAGACCTTTAATATAAAGACCTTTAAAATGAAGTTATTGTTATTTGCGCACGAACACGGTCCTATTATGGCAATACTGGCATTTGCCCTCGGAATGGAAATGTATTATATGTTCAGTACTCCAAAACCCGAGCTTATTTATGACGCTCATAATTATGACACAATGGCAAAACAGTTTCTGGACAAAGGTGTTTTAGGTTACCAAAGCACTTCACCAAATGCTTTTACAACTCCCGGCTATCCCCTTTTTCTTGCACTTATATATAAAATATTCGGGTATTCAGATGGAAGTCCGCTCACTGCTGTAAGGATAATTCAGATTTTTATGGCAGTTGCTACAATATGGTTCTTATACCTTCTGGCAAAGTATATAACCAATAAACGCGTCGGCCTGATTGCAGCCTTTATGTGCTCTATTTATCTTGTATTTCTGTGGGTTCCGACACTTATACTTACAGAAACCCTTTATACCTTCCTTTTTATACTTTACCTCTACCTGCAGATAAGAGCCATAAAGGAAAAGTCAATAAAAATGAATTTTGCAACAGGACTTGTTTTTGCAGCTGCAGTCTTAGTACGTCCTGCTGTTGCACCGCTTATTGTTCTGCCTTACATATATTATTATTTTGCCGAGAAAAAAGATAAATGGCTTTTCAAGGGCTTACTTGCAAACATTGTGGGCTTTGTCATACTTATGATGCCATGGTGGATACGAAATATTGCATCACTTAAGAAATTTGTACTTTTTGCAACACAGGAAGATCCCCTGCTGCGTGGTACATATCCTTATGAAATAGGCGTTGAGAACATGCCACTTACAAACCAGACTCATGAAGCCATAAAACGCTTAATAGATGGTTTTACTACACAGCCGCTTCTGTACCTTAAATGGTATACCCTGGGTAAATTCGATTACCTGTATTTTAAAATCTTCTATTACGTTGATGACAGTGTCGGAACCTTAAGATGGCTGCTGCCCCTTCATAATCTTTATGTCTGGTTCGGTTGGGTCGGTGTTGCTCTTGGGGCTGTAAAAAAGGAAATACGCCTTATTTCACTGTATATTATATTCATAACACTTATAAGCCTTGTATTCGTTGCTACCTCAAGATATGCATATCCTGTTATGTATCTGTTAATATTCCTTACAGCATATATTTTTGAAGCTCTTTTCAGAAAGCAAAAAGGAACTGGCAGAAAAGCACTCGAAAATAAATAATCTCGAATGGGGTTAGTATTATGAATTGGTATGAAGACTTTCTAAATAAATATAAATCGGGAATTTCACATGAATTCCTGCTTTATTTCAATGTCAGAGACCTTATGGACAACACAAGGTATATTGACAGGTACCTTTATGAAGAGTTTATAAAGCGGCGCGGTTTTTCAATCGTAGCCTTTTATGATATTTCACGCGGTCTTACCTTCCTTGAGCCGGGAATGGAAACAGAATTTAACCTTATTACCGCTAACGAGGCTGAAAATCTCTTTCATGCAATGCCCTCAAAGCTGTTTCCCTATATAGATATTGTATTAAAGAGTACTAAAGCAGTGCTTTTTATAGATCATGTAGAGAAAATAATTCCTTCCGGTGATGTAGGAAGCATGTCTCTTGAAGAACGAATGGCTCTTATATGGATCAGCGAATGGTCTACAAATTTGAAGATATCAACCGTAGGCTCCACTGTATTCATGTTATCAGACAATATTGCAGATGTTAACAGGGAGATATTGAAATCATCCTTCAAGGTTGAACCTATATTTGTCGAGCTCCCAAATGAATCCGATCGAAAAAGCTATATAGAATATCTTCTTAAAAACAAGGCAGTTAAGATTGATATAAAAACTGATGAATTTGCAAAGCTGTCGTCAGGACTAAGCCGCAAATCCATCAATGATATAAGGTTAAAGGCTGAAGCCGAAGGTGTTCCTATTTCTTTTGATTTCATCAAGGATAAGAAGCATTCGGTGCTTCAGAAGGAATATGGCGATGTTCTTGAATTCATATACCCCGAAATAGGCTTTGACGATATAGGCGGTATGGATAAGGCAAAGAATTATCTTCTCAAGAATATTGTTAACCCTATAAAAAAGGGTGATTTAAGGCGTGTTCCAATGGGCATCCTTCTTTGCGGCCCTTCCGGAACCGGTAAAACACTTCTGGTAAATGCACTGGCAAAAGCAAGCGGCTTTAATTGTGTAAAGATAGATATGTCCCGTATACTGGGGCAATATGTAGGCGAAAGTGAAAAAAATTTCAAGAAATGCCTGCTTGGAGCACAGTCCCAGCAGCCTGTAATTGTCTTTGTAGACGAGATTGACACAACTTTCAGGCGTGGTGAAAGCGGAGACAGCGGAGTAGGAAGAAATATTTTCAGTGAATTTTTACAGTTTACAAGTAATACAAATAATAGAGGAAAAGTAATTTTTATTGCTGCAACAAATAGACCTGATCTTCTTGATCCTGCCTTGAAAAGGCCCGGAAGGTTTGATAAGAAAATTCCTGTCCTCATACCTGAAACAGACGAAAGAGCGGATATTTTCAGGATAATGATTCAGCGTAACGGTTTTGAGACAGATATCAGTGACTTTACTCCCTTTGCTGCGCAGACTGAGAATTATACAGGTGCAGAAATAGAAACTGTGGTAAGAAAGGCATATGAAATAGCAAATGATGATAACAGGGAAGGAACTGTTCTCACTGTAGACATTCTTAATGAAGCCGTATTGCGATGCCGTCCCAGCACCCAGCAAGTTGAATTCATGACAATGCTTGCCATTAAGGAATGTGATGACAAGGATCTTTTGCCTGAGAAATACCGGAATATTTTACCCGGGAATCCTACTGAAGATTAAGGAAATAATTATATTTAAAAATACCAGTTTACAAGCACTTGTGTTTGTTATAAATTATTCTTGTATGGATTTATAAGTAAGGTTGTTAACACATTTTAATTTATATATATCCCCACCGTATAATAATTAAAGGAGGCATTTAATATGGGATTATTCAGCAGGCTTGGCACAATGATGAGAGGATTTTTCGGGTTATTTGTCGGAAGCGTTGAATCCAGAAACCCCGATGCACTATTGGAAGATATAAAGAACCAGATAGATAAGGCAAGAAAAGAAGCTGAACAGCAGATAATAGATATACAGACAAATGCAGAACTTATTAAGATTGAAATGAAGAATGCAGAAAAAAACCTCAATGCTGTTAAGGCAAGGGTAGAGGCAGCTCAGAGACAGGGCGAAAAAGACCTTCTTGTTGAACTCCTAATACAGGAGGAAGAGGTTCAGGCAACCTATGATACTCATAAGCAAACCTACGAGGGAGCAATTGTCGAGGTTGCAAAGATAAGAGAAGATTATAAGATATTTGAGTCTGAAATGAACGCGAAGGTCAACGAGCTCCGCACTTTAAAATCACAGGCTAAAATGGCTAACCTTCGTGAAAATATAAACTCAATGAATGCAAGATACTCATCTAAAGACAGCAGAATCGGCAAGGTGAATGAAAGTATGGACAGGGCTAGAGAAATAGTCAATACAAAGACAGCCCGTGCAAATGCGGTTGAATCACTGAATGATACAAATATGGATCTCAAGCTTAAACGTCTTGATATGAATTCTGCAAGAGAAAGGGCTAAGGCACGTGCAGAAGCAATGCTTAGCGGAGATCAAGGCTTTGAGGTTAAAGAAAAGATAGACAATAAGGCCTCCAATTAATATACACAAATTAAACTAATTCCGGGCAGTATTCTATACTGCCCGTTTTATGCATTACAACGGAGGAATTTATGGTCAATATTCGTGAAGCACAATTATCAGACCTCCAGGATCTTACAAACATATATAACTGGGCAGTTTTAAATACTACAGCAACCTTTGACCTGGTAGAACAGACCCTTGAGCAGAGAAAAACCTGGTTTGACCAACATAAAGGTAATCATCCGCTTATTGTTGCAGAATACAATGGAGGCGTTATAGGCTACAGCTGTCTGTCCACCTTCAGGGAAAAACAGGCATATTCAAAAACATCAGAACTTTCAGTATATATACATCCCGCGTTTCATAACAAAAGTATAGGAACGCAGCTCCTTGAAGAAATAATAAAAAGAGGCCGGCAGCTTGGTTATCATAATATAATAGCCGGTATTACCTCAGATAATGAAATAAGTATTCATATGCACGAAAAAGCAGGCTTTAAAAAGTGCGGTTGTTTCAAGGAAGTTGGTTTTAAATTTGAAAGATGGCTGGATGTTGTTTTTTATGAGCTTTTATTGGAGGTAGTTTGATTTGTCAATGAGGTATAAGTTATTTGTCAGTGCACTTCTTAAATTGAGAAACATAGGGCTGTTCATCTTAATGTCAGCTATATCCGCAATACTTATCGAGCCATCAATCCTGTCAGTAAACATAGGTTTATTACCTCTACACAATGCGGCAGCAATAATGATACCGTCAAGCTTTGCGGTCTATTTGGGTCTGGTTGTACAGTCATTATTGAGCAAAAACTTTCATGAACAATTTAACCGCAAGCAAAAAATCAAGCACATGCAGGATCTTAATTATATATGTGTCAAGCTTTTCTATACAGCGAAAAAGTGTACAAATCCACTATATCAGCAGAAGCTTATGAATGTAATGGATGATAAAAATGACATCCTTAACTCATACCTGAAGGGCGAACAAGGCTTTCTTAAGGAACGTATAGTTGAAAAATCCTTGAATCTTGTCATATCATATATAAAGCTTCTTACAAACTTTTGCATAAGAAGCAGGGAGCTAAGTGAAATAAATCTTAACAGTATATCTTCAAGAATGAATGGGAACGCCAGAAAGCTAAGCTTTACCCGTGACCCGGAAACCTCAGCCGAGCTCAGAAAAGCCATTGATGTGGACGAAAGAATGATTGAAAACCTCAAAGAGGAAAAGGTTGAACTTGAACGTATAAGCGTTAAGCTGGATTATATGGAAAGCATGGTAAACATGTTTAAACACCAGATTATATCAAGCATTGAATCTGAAGATATGCTTGAAAAACTCGAAAGCACAGTTAATGAAGCAGATGCTCTGGACAATGTTCTCCACGAAAGAAATAAAAATAAATATAGGACATAGTCATTTAAAGGATTTTTAATAAGTTCTGTCGAATATTTGCGTTATATACCGATCTTTATACACCTTTGAAAAGAGGATACATTCATGGATGATTTCGATGTCATATACAAATCAGAATATATTCAGATAATAAAAAAACAAGATGGCTTTTATATTGAGTCTTTCAGGAACGGTATGAGCATTGAGCAGTTTAACAAGATTCTGAGTGAACACCCGGAAATCAGGATAAGCAGCTTTATGACTGTTAAAAACACCCTTCTTACTGCTCCAAAGCCGCCAGTCCTCTTTGGGGAAATCAAGGATAGAATATCTCTTGAAATCTCAGGTGATGAGCTTAAGGCTTTTATAACACTTTGTGTTATGGAAGGAGAATTGTTTGGTGATCGAAAGGTTACCCTTATAAAGGAAATTATACGGCTTCTTAATCAAAGAGGGGTTGTATTCGGTATTAAAAATGATGTTCTTTTAAACGGTCTTTGTAATAATAAACAGATACTTATTGCAGAAGGCATTCCTCCTCAAAATGGTATCGATTCAATAATAAAAATGTACGAACTTAAAGACCCCAAGCCTGAAGTGAAAGAAGACGGAAATGTGGACCACTACGAGCTGAACCTAATAAATAAGGTAGCTGACGGCGATTGGTTGGGTGAAAGAATTGATCCTACACCGGGGTTTACAGGCAAAACTGTCAAAGGGCATGATATCCCTGCTCTTCCCGGAAAGAACTATCCATTAATGTATGACAAAAACTCTGTAAAGGAAATATACAAGGACGGGGTTACAACTCTGGTGTCCCTCAGAAACGGTGCTGTGTATTATGAAGGTGACCGTATCTGTGTATCCAACCATCTTGAAATAGAAAACAATGTAGATTTTAAAACGGGAAATATAGATTTTGATGGCTTCCTCACAATTAAAGGCTCTATTGAGGACAACTTCTCGGTAGTTGCCGATAAGGATATTGAGATTCTCGGGGAATATGGTGCAGGCAGTGTTAAGGAGATTATCAGCAGAAAGGGAAATGTCTTTATACGCGGAGGAATTGCAGGAAAGAGCAAAGCAGTAATAAAATCAAGCAAAAACATATATACAAAGTTTGTTTCAGACGCGACAATTGAATGTGACCAATCGGTACACATCGGTTTTTACTGCCTTAACAGTAATATAACCGCAAAAGAGGTTATTCTTGATTCTCCAAAAGGACAGATTATTGGCGGTAACATTCAAGCTGAAATAAAGGTGGTTTCTTCAATTATCGGTACCCCTGGTGAGAAAAAAACAGTAATATCTGTAAAGGGCTTTAACAGGAAATACATGAAACAAAACCTGGAAGAGCTTATGTCAACAATAGAAACACTGAAAAACAACCTGACCAGATGTAAACAGGAAATGTCTATATACACTTTTACCAGCAAACTAACTCCCGAACAAGCAATCAGGTTTGACCGGCTTAAGGACAAGTTCTTTGAGTTAAAGGATCAGCTTAAGGAAAGCGAAGATCAGAAAAAAACCCTTGCAAATTACCTGAGAACACATGGTGAAGGAGAAATAGTAGTGCTAAAAAAGGCTTACCCTGCAACAATTCTCGAAATAAAGAAGCTGATACAGGAAATAGACAAAATAGTTATAAGCACCAGCTTTTATTACCAGGATGGGGAGATAAGACAACTATAATCTTAATTCAGGAGAATGCTATGGAATATACCGATATACTTGAAGCTATTGAAAAACAAAAAGAAGCTGAAGGGCTATCTGCAAAGCTTTTCAGATATTCAGGCCTTCTTCAGGCAATTGAATTCTTTTCCCAAAAGCTTAACTTTGATCAGATTGAGGATGCAGCATTTGATTTTTCTAACGAGCTTTTGACTCTGGAAAAATCGGCTATTTTCGTTCTACGCGGAAATAAATTTGTACTTAAAAAACTTAAAGGCCTGGAAAAAGCGGCTGAATACATAGACAATACAAAAGAACTTGAGAATATTGCACTTTTCCATGGAACATTAATGTACGGAAAAGATATTTTACTCAAGTATTTCAGTGCTGAAATCATAGACGCTTATAAGGTTACCATATCAGTTCCGTTAATTATTGAAAACTATCTTTATGGATTTATATTCATATCCTCAAAAACAATTGGGGAAATGCAGGACGATGATTATATAATTCTTGAAGCACTTATGAAGCTTTTTAACAATGCTCTGGAAAATTATAAACGATATGAAGAGCTTCAGAAGGCCAATCGTGAGCTTGACGAGAAAATATTCAACCTATTTGCAATTAACCAGTCTACAAAAGCCCTACTCAGCGAACTTAACCTGGAAATGCTTTATAAGCTTTCAGTTGATGTTTTTGCGGAATTGACCCAGAGTTCAAGCACAGGGTTTATCTTATTTGATGACAAGAGTGAAAAATTTATGCTGAAGGCATTCAAAGACATCAACTTCAAAAAAATGCCTTATAATTTAGCCTTCACAAGGAATAAATCTGCTGTAGTAAATTCTTCGAGAGTTATATTAAACCTTGCAGATAAAAATGATTCGGAATATCTAAGCAGCCTTTTCATGGAGGGCCTTGAAGTGTTGGAACCAATAACTCCCGAGTATCTTGTAATGCTTTTAAAACAGGGAGAACTTATGGGTTTTGTTTCACTCGGCAAAACAGTTACCTGCGCAGGCTATAAAAGCAGCATACTTGAACTTGTCGAAAGTCTTGCATCTTCAACTTATCTCGCAATTACAAACGCAATGTATTTTGACCAGGTTAAAAAGCAAAAACAAATAATTCAGAACAAGCTTGAAAAGCTGATATCGCTTAACAACCTTACGAGGAATATAAATAATTCAAATGATCTGGAAACACTTCTTGATCTAACATTAAAAACTCTGGACATTTCATTTGATGTTGATAAAGCATTGATAACCATATATGACAGTAAATCTGCTGCTTTTAAAATAAGTAACAAGCTTAACATTGAAACTAAAAAGAGGATGATAAAACCAACAGACTCCTGGAAAAGAATTTTTGAGGGTGACAGCATATATGACTCCTCTGAGAATGCTATAAATAAATATTTTGACAAGCAGCTTCGTTCGGATATCGGGGAATATCAAGGCATATTGATCATTCCTATATACATGGATAAAATAGAAATTGAAATGCTTGGTGCAATAATTGTTCTTAAATATGAAAATACGCCCATAGGTGATGAAGAAAGTCTTCTGACCCTTGAAACGATTGCAAGCCATATTGCACCTGTTTTGAGCAATCTCAAGGCTATGGAAAGTTTGACACAGCGTCTTGTAACCAATTATGAAGCAAGCTTCAAAACAGATCTAAAAAGAGAAATTGAAGAAGCAATTGAATATGATCTTGACCTTACAGTTGTGCAATTTGTTAATAAACAAATGACCCTTTTTGCAGATGAGACTAAAACAGCAGCTATAAGAAAAAGCTTTAAAAATGCCTACCCATTTACTAATAACAGCACTTTTGTGATTTGGGGCGGCAGCGAAAAAGAGCTTGTATCAAAATTAAACAAGCTTTCCATTAATGATGTTGATATAAGGATATGGATGCTGCGACGTAATTTTAACAGCTATAACGATTTTATAAACCTCTTTTAAGGAGGCAGGAATTTGGGCGTTTTGTGCGGTGTAGACATTATAGAAATCGACAGGGTAAAAAAATCAATAGAAAGCTTTAATGACTCTTTTAAAAACAAGGTATTTACCCCTGCTGAAATAGATTATTGCGAAGCAAGAAAAACCGCAAGATATAATAGCTATGCGGCAAGATTTGCTGCAAAGGAAGCCATAACCAAAGCTCTTGGCACAGGAATAAGTGAAGGTGCTGCATGGAAGGACATAGAAGTACTTGTAAATGAAGCAGGCGCCCCATATGTAAAGCTTTCAGGCAAGTGCCTGGAGTTTTACAAACGTCTCGGAGCAATTGACATATCAATAAGCCTTTCACATTGTAACACTACCGCAGTTGCTTTTGCGGTTATTCAGACAAGTCGGGATTAACTCTACTTTTTATATAGGAGCGGCAAATGAAAGAAATAAGATTTATACACTGTGCAGACATACATCTTGATGCACCTTTTACATCGTTGGGCAGTGAAAAGGACAAGTCTTCCGAGAGAAGACAGGACTTAAAAAATACTTTTCAAAGGATTATAGATACAGTTAAGTCTGAAAGGTCGGAACTGCTATTGATAAGCGGCGATCTATTTGAGCATTCATATACATCAAAGCCGGTAATAAGCTTTCTTAACAGCTGTTTCAGGAGTATTCCCGAAACAAGAGTATTCATAGTTCCTGGAAATCATGACCCTTATGTGACAACTTCCTTTTATAAACTATTTGAGTGGAACAGCAATGTCACTATATTATCTGAAGATAAACCATTCTGCATTGTTGATGAATTAAATACCTGTATATACGGAATAGGCTTCAGTAGCTTTGCCAAGGAAAATAATAAAGACCTTGCAGAACTTAAACCTGCCGACAGTAATTTAATTAATATTCTTCTTGCACACGGAACAGTGGATATGAATATTGGTGACGGAATTTACAACCCCATGTCAAGCAATGACCTTGCTGCACTGGGAATGGATTATGTAGCACTTGGACACTTCCACAACAGGATTGATAACATAGGCGGAAGAGGTATGATTTATAACCCCGGAAGCCCAGAACCGCTTGGTTTTGATGAAACAGGAGAGCACGGGATCTATAAAGGTTCAATTGTCAAACAAGATAACGGAGATACATTACTTAATGTAAATTTTATAAGACTCAATTCAAAATCCTATGATATAGCTGAAATCAAGGTAGACTGCTGCGGCAGTAATGAAGAAATAGCCTCCCGGATTTCACAATACATAGAAAACAGCGACCTTAGTAAAACACTTTTAAGTTTAACCTTAAAGGGTTACATAGAAAACGGATTTAGAATTGATACGCAAAGCATACCATTAAGTTTTAAAGACAAGATATATTATCTTAAGCTAAAGGACGAGACTGGAATCAATTTTAATATTGACCAGATATCAAAGGAACCTGGACTAAAAGGACTTTACACACGGAAAATGCTTAAACGAATGGAAGATTGCGAAGATGAAAAAGAAAAAGGCATTCTTCGAAAAGCATTATATTATGGACTTGAAGCACTTGAAAACGGAAAGTTGGAGATTTGATTAAATGAGAATAGAAAGACTGGACATAAAAGGCTTTGGAAAATTTAATAACCTTAAACTGGATTTTAAAGAAGGGTTTAATGTTGTTTATGGTAAAAATGAGTCGGGTAAAACAACTCTTCAGTGGTTTATTAAGGGAATGCTTTTCGGCCTAAAAGGAGGACGTTCAGGTAAAGACGGCTTCCTCCCGCCTTCCAAGCGTTTTAAACCATGGAGTTCAAAGGACTACAGCGGCATTCTTGAGTACAGGCTTGAAAACGGTCAGGCGTTCAGGATAGGCCGGAACTTCGGAAATAACAGTGTTAACATATATGATTCTCTTTTCAATGACCTTACTGCTCAGTTTGAAACAAGCCGTGAACGTGGCGCCCTATTTGCCGAAAAGCAACTGGGTGTAAACGAAAACTGCTTTGAAAAGACAGTTTTGATACGTCAGATGGAAACTCGAATTGATGAGGACGGAAGCAAGGAACTTCTCAACAGGCTTACAAATGTTATGGAGTCGGGCTTTGAGGACATTTCCTATAGAAAAGCAGAAGAAGCTCTTAAGGAAGCGTTAAAAACTGAAATTGGAACCGGTAAAACTACCACACGTCCGCTGGATAAAATCAATTCAAGGATTGAAGAGCTGACTGCATTAAAAAATGAGATAATTCAAAAGCGTCTGAGCCTTATTGAAACTGAACAAGAGCTAAGAAATAAAAAGGATAATCGAAAAGGGCTGGAAGACAAAAAGATATTCTATGGTAAGGTTAAGGATTACCTTTTATTGAAAAAGGAGCTTGAACAGCTTTATAAAAAGAGAACAATACTTGAAGAGTCTATAAACAGATTGAACAGAGTAGCATTGGATAAAGCAAATGCACAAGCGGAAATGTCACGTATTAACTCTGATAAGGAGAAGCTTATCGGTTATTCACATTTTGAAAACGAAGATGCCGATAGTATAGCAATTGACTATAACTCCTTGAAACAGCTTGAAGATGAAAATCAAGCCGTTCTGGTTCAGATAAGTCATAAAGAGGATGAGATTAATTCTCTACAGTCCTCCATCCGGCACCTTGGAGACTTCGATATATCCGGCAGCGATACTGAAACAATCAAACTGGCCACAGAGCTGGAAAGCATGGAATCAGATAAAAGCAGGGATGACTATGATTACATAAATGATACTATACAAAACCTTAAACATTCAAAGAAGAAATACGGATTGGGCTTATTTCTTCTTGCTATTACATCAGCCGCAGCGCTTACTACAGGGCTTTTAACAGGCGGTGCTCTTATATGGTATATAGCCTTTGGAGCGCTGCTGATATCAGCGCTGATCTTTTCGGGGCTGTTCCTTAAAAATTGCAAGGCTCTAAAGGAAGCCGAAAGCAAAAAGAAAATATCCTTCATTTACTCCAGAGATGCATCTGAACAGATCGAAAGGAAAAGGAAAAAGCTGAATGAAAAGCTGCAAGCTGTAGGTGCAAATAATCTGGAGGAATACCTTCAGCTTAAATCAAGCTACGATAAAAGCATTATTGAAATAAGGCTGCTGGAAAGCAAGCTGGAAGATCTTAAAAAAACAATTACAGTTAACAATAACAATATAAGTGTACTTAAAGCCAACATACTTAAAAAGCTTGAATCAGTAGGAATGGAAATCTCAGAAAGAGCTATTAGTGGCGAAGCTATAAATGAGTTTAGAAACAATATCAGAAAATATAAAGAGCTTGAACCTTCGCTGGATTATGCCCAGAAGAAACTTGCAGCCATATGCGCTGAAGCAGATAACGTCAAGGCGGTCTTAAAACCATATGACATAGCTTTCGATGATTGCAGCCAACTTGAAAAACTTTTAAACAGTATAATTCCTGAAATAGAGTCACTTGAACTAAAATCATCCGAACTGATAAGAATACTGGAAGCAGATATGGGGAGTACAGTTTTATCAGAGGCTGCCATAAGCTCTGTAAAATCAGATATAGCCGATAGTAATGCTGCTTCCTCTATGCAATCTATAATAGATGAATTGGAAGAGATAAATACCAATATAAATAACATATCACTTGAAATTCGTGGACTTGAAACACTCTTAAACAGTACTGAAACAGATACCGATACTCTTCAGAGAATTGAAGAGGAAGTCTGTGAACTGGAAATAAAAAAAGGGCAGCTGATAGATATAAGCTCTTCGATAAAAACTGCTTTGGATGTTCTGGGTGAAGCAAGCAGTGAGATACAGAAGGATTTTGTTCCTGTATTAAACAATAAAATGAGTAAAATAATAAACAGGATTTCAATGGGAAGATACCTTGATTTGCGTGCAAACGATCATCTTACGCTTAATGTAATAGCACCTGAAACAGGTGATGTAGTACCTGCTTCCTTACTAAGCAGCGGAACCACAGATCAGATGTACCTGGCCTTAAGGCTTGCAATGGCAGATTTTATAACTGCTGGAAATGAAAAACTGCCTCTTTTGCTTGACGAATTATTTTCGCAATTTGATGATACAAGGACTGAACAGACACTTGAGCTTCTGGAAGAACTTGCAGAAGGTACTCAAGTCATACTATTCACCTGTAAGCAGCGTGAACTGGACGCTGCAGAGCAACAGTTCAAGAGTAAGCTTAATACAATTATTTTGCCGTAATGGCTGACATTAGCAAGGCTTATACAAAGGGGTTAATAAAATGAAGAGAAGGTTATTGTCCTTTGGGGTTTTTTTATTAATAGTTAATATTATATTAAGCGGATGTGGAAGCAGTACAGCCAAAAACACTGCAGGTACTGCATCTGGAACTCCAACACCTTCAGAGATGCCCAAGGATATAGCTGTTGTTACCGATGCTACACTGGATATTTATAAAGAGCCTTCGACAAATTCAGAAAGAGTAACACAGGCTTTATATAATCAAGGTGTTAAAGTCCTTGCCATAAAGGACAGCTGGTCTAATGTCAAGGCAGTCGATGGCTATACAGGCTGGGTTAAAACAAAAAGTATTAACTTTGACTGTTCAAGTATAAATGCTTCATTATATAAATACCGTATTATAATTACAACAAAGGTGAAAACCATTTCAACCGAATTTAAGGGAAGCTTTACAGCTGCTACTGTGGTAATGGGCACAGAGTTCTATTCCAATAATGAAAAGGACGGCTGGTATGAAGTCTACCTTCCAGGCGGTAAAAAAGGTTGGATGGATCAGAGTGGCTGTATAAGAATATCTGCAAATGAAAGAATTCCAAAAACAACTCCTATAGATTTTATTATGACCGCTAACAAATTTACAGGCTCCACTTATCTTTGGGGAGGACTAAGTACATATGGAATTGACTGTTCAGGCCTGACTTACATATGTGCCAAAATAAATGGTATTGAACTTCCCAGAGATACACAGCAGCAGGTTCAGCTGGGTGAGGCTGTAAAGGATGCGAAGGACATGAAGCCAGGTGACCTTGTTTTCTTCTGCTCCAATGATAACAGGAAGAATATTAATCATGTTGGCATCTATCTGGGCAATAACCGTTATATAAATGCCAGTGCTTCAAGAGGTTCTGTAACAATTAACTCTACCGATGATATTTTTTTTACAACAAATCTGGTTGGTATAAGGCGTATATTTTAAAACCACATCAAAAGCCTCTTTTTGAGGTTACTGAATATTCCAGCCTTGACTTTGACGTCGGTATTATATCCTAGAAGCCCTTCACTGTCGTTAATATAAACATTATTATTAGATTTAGCCAGCTCTTCCAGAAGAAATGCTGTTTTATGTCTTGTATCAGTTTTTGCAAGGCTTTGAGACATCTTTTTTATATACTTTATCTTATGAGGATTATCTATTGTTTGCTCAATTACTTCATCCAGTGACATATTTCTCAAAACCCTTACTGCTGCCCCATTCTGAAGCAAAAAATCTGCATTGCCTTCTTCTGCTCCCGGTATAGGAGAAATAATAAAAATGGGGATACCTTTAACGAGAGCTTCCGAAACCGTTAATCCTCCGGGCTTTGTCAGAAGAAAATCCGAAACATCCATCAATTCAGGAACAATATCTGTAAAACCAAAAATCTTTACCTTCTTATTAGATGCTACAGAACAACTGCTGATTTTTTTCATAAGTCCTTCATTTTCGCCTGTTACAACAATTATTTGTATATCCCTACTGCATTTAAGCAGCGAATCAAAGGCTTTGTCTAATTCTCCGAATCCTAAGCTTCCGCCCATTACAAGTGCGGTAAGCTTATCTTCAAGTCCAAGTTTTTTCTGAACCTCTTTCTTATCCCGCTTCTCAAGAAATTTTTGCTGTACCGGTATACCATAGGCATAAATTCTGTTATATGGTATGCCCCATTTAACCATATCATCCTTGAGTTTCTCATGCGCTACAATATAAGCATCTACCATTTCATGTAGCCAAAAGGAATGAAAGACGAAATCAGTAACCACTGCAAGTACAGGAATGTTAAAATCCGTCTTTTTTTTGAGTTCTGAAAGCATTTGAAGAGAAAATGGGTGTGTTGTAACAATTACAGAAGGCCTAAAATCATTTATAAGCTTCAAAAGCCTTCGGGATAGCATGCTGTTGAATTTTTTATTCAAGCCGTAAAAACGGTCTCCCATTTCGGACATTTTATAAAATCTTCTATAAACTGAAGGAGTCTTCCTTATAGTATTAAGATAGCTTCCTATAATTATTTTATCAGCTATTGGACTTGTATATTTTAATGCATCAACTATAAGCGTCCTGGACCCAGGGTAATACTCATCTATAATTTCCTTTACTGCCTCTGCAGCCTTCTGGTGACCTCCGCCTGTAGAAACTGTTAAAAAAAGCACATCCATTATTCATTCTCCTACTTCTTATAGAATAGGTTATATTTTTTCAATCTTATTTTGCTCAAATATCCCTGCTTAATGTATCGCAGTATTTTATAATGTATATTTTTTGTATTAAATCAAAAAATAACTTATAAATAGCAGTCATGTGACATTAATAATCACCTGGCAGTACTTTGAAAAGGAGGAATAAACATTTTAAAAAAAATAAAACAAGCAATTGTCCTTACAATAATTTTTACTTTTATTATGGCAGCTCTTTCTCAAAGTGGTATTAAGAGTATTGTCGGTAACGGTAACGTTTATGCAGACACTTCAGGAATTGGCGATGAGCAACTTCTTGCCAGGGCTATAAACGGTGAAGCTCGCGGTGAGTCCTACATGGGTCAGGTTGCTGTTGGCGCTGTAATAATTAACAGAACCAGGAATCCGGCATTTCCAAAAACAATAGCGGGAGTAATATATCAGCCGGGTGCATTTACCGCTGTTTCTGATGGCCAGATCAATGTACCGCTGGATCCCAATTCTACTGTAGTGAAGGCTGCCAGGGATGCCCTTAACGGGTATGACCCTACTGACGGCTCCATTTACTATTGGAATCCGGCTACTGCAACAAGTAAATGGATTTGGAGCAGAAAAATTACAAAAAAAATCGGATCACATTACTTTGGAATATAAATGATATGGAGGTGTCCGCTTGAGTTTCCGAGAAAAATTATTGGATTTGAAAAAAAGACTTTCTGACAGAAAAATGTATAGTATAGTAATAGTAGTAATTGCTGCAGTAGCAATTTGGGGAATTTTTCAGTACAAAAACGCATCGCAATTACGTCAGCAGCTAGACAACCAGTATAATCGTGCATTTTTTGATATGAATGGTTATGTGCAAAATGTACAAAGCCTGCTTTTGAAATCAATGTTAACATCAACCCCATCCAAGACTGCATCAATGCTTGAAGAAGCCTGGAGGCAATCAAACCTTGCTCAGACAAATCTTGGCCAGTTACCTGTAAATCCTGAGCTTCTGGCAAATACATCAAAATTCCTGACGCAGGTTGGCGATTTAGCATATGCATATAATAGCCAGAGCTTAAGAGGAAAGACGCTGAGCAATGACCAGTACAAAACCCTTGAAGGTCTCTACAATTATTCTATAAACCTTTCCAGCAGTTTGAACAACCTTCAAAATCAGCTTTCCACCGGCAGGCTAAAATGGGGTAAGCTGGCAAACCAAGGTACGGCTACATTCAAGAAGAACTCAACTAACCAATCCATACAGCAGTTTGAAAACGTTGATAAGACCTTTAAGGATATTCCCAAGCTGATTTATGACGGTCCGTATTCAGACCATCTGGTTACTATGGAACCAAGAGGAGTAACTGGAGAAATGCTTAATTCGGAACAGGCAAAGGATAATATCAAAAAGATATTTGGTGCAGATAAGATTGATAAAATTACTGATCTTGCAAAAAATGATACTTCACCTATAAAAACCTTTACTTATACAGTTTCCTTTAAGGGAGCCCCCAAGGATCAGACAGCAACTGTTGAATTAACCCAAAAGGGCGGCCATCTCTTCCTTTTGCTTCATAACAGACCGGTAACCGCTTCCAAGCTAGACATCAATCAAGCGAAGGAAAAAGCGAAGGCTTTTCTGGACAGTACAGGCTATAAAAACATGGTGGATACCTATTATCTCAAGCAGGATAATACTGCCACAATCAACTATGCGTATAAGCTGGGTAATATAAAAGTATACTCAGATCTTATAAAGGTTAAAGTTGCTCTCGATACCGGAGAAATTGTCGGTATTGAGGCAAAGGCTTACCTATCCGCTCATACTGACAGGAAGGTTCCAACCGCTCAGATATCAGCAAGTGAAGCAAGGTCTCTTATTAATTCAAGAGTAAAGATTGAGTCAACGAATCTTGCAATAATACCTACGGAATTTAAGACAGAAATATTTACCTATGAGCTTAAAGGTAAAATGAATGATAAAGACTTCCTAATATATATAAATGCTAAAAACGGAAGTGAAGAAAATGTATTGATGCTTCAGAATACACCAAATGGTACTTTAACAATATAGTTTTAGGGGTGGGAAACCGCTCCTTAAACACACAAAAATAGGCGTCTGTACAGGACGCCTATTTTTAATTACTAATATTTTAATAAGTATCTACAGTTTCCGCTCCGCTGTGTCTTAATACGGATGCAATATCATCTACCTTATCTTCATCTGTCTTCATACTGAAGAGGATCTTTCCTGCCTTTATATCTGTTTCGTACTGTTTACTTCTGTTTTCAGGAATTCCAAGGTCAACAAGACCTCCAACTATACCACCTGTCACAGCGCCTGAAAGCAATCCGGTTATTGGTCCGGCAGCAGCTATAATTCCAAGCCCCGGGATAACCATACTTCCTGCACCAATCAAAAGCCCTGCAAGTCCGCCCAGTATTCCACCGGTTACAACTCCGTCGGAAATGTTATCATTTTTAGCAGTTGCGCCTGTTCCCATTGTTGCAGTATTCCTGCCCTGATCGTCTCCCTGTTTTGCAATTATTGATATGTCTGCAGTTCTAAGTCCTCTGTCTTTAATATCTCTGGCAGCCTGTTCAGCGTGCCTATGATCACTAAATAAAGCTACTACAGTTCTTGACATTTAAAAATCCTCCTTTTATATAAACTTCAAATATAGCTTTAGTATCTGAAGTCCGAATTATTCATTTTTAGGGTTGTCTAAACTTATAAATTTAAAAAACTGAAAATCAGTTACTATATAAAATCCATTTTTTTCATTTATGGATATCTTAAACAAATTAAATGTGATAGAATTGAATAAGTCTTTAGGGTATTTCATATATACTCTTAGATGTATTTTTAATTATCAGGGGATTATAGATGCAGTCTCAAAGCCTTTTTTTAATATTGTTTATATTGATTGTAGCACCTATTTTAATAATATCTTCCAACCATAATCTGTTCTTTGGTCTGGTTGCTTTTATACTGTTCATAGCAGCATTGCGTGCTATTTTAAAGACCCTTTCAGGCTCAAAGGAAGACGTTAGCGATGAGGATCAGTCTGAAAAAGAAGAATTAGAAGACATGATAGGACTTGATGCGCAAAAATTCGGTATTGGGGCTAAAGTCGTTAAGAATCTTATAATAATACTTTTTTACATATACTCTCTCTTTTTTATGCATCACATGTGGTTGAAAGCAATAACGCTTCTTTTAATAAGCAGTACATGCATAAACATAAAAAGAGATTTGACAGAGCCTGCTCAATCCGGCACCGTAAAAAACCAATCCCGTCTTTATAGTGTCTATACTCTTGTAGTAAGCATATTTACACTGCTTGTGCTTGCATTGGTTACCTACAATAAACTGGTTACACCTCTTTTCTAAATCCAAAAAACATTAGATTTTTGCAAGTAAAAAAAATAAAAATTGCAAAATTGCGTTTTTTTTGAATAAAACTATTGAACGCAATATGTATACATGTTATAATTAGCTAGACTATTAATTAACAGCTATAGACTATAAACACCAGCCGTTTGGGCTGAATAACCGAATACAGTGTAAATACGTTACGAGAACGTACTCAATGGGGAGTAAACATTTCTTATTGTGTGCGTTTTTTTATTTCTCAAAAACACTTGTACGCTGTTACAGTAAACTAGAAACAGACAGAGGAATATGCAAGTTTCATAATTTACTGATTCATTTTTAAAAGTTTTAATTTATTATACAAAAGCAGCTTTAATAATTTTTTTATACTACCTAAAAATTTATAGTTGGAAGAAGGAAATTTATGAAGAAAAATGGCATGCCCTCAGCACAGGGCCTTTATAACCCTCAGTATGAACATGATGCATGCGGTATAGGATTTGTAGTGAATATCAAGGGCAATAAGTCCAACGAAATTCTCCGTCAGGCTTTAACTGTCCTCAGAAATCTTAACCACAGGGGTGGCTGCGGAAGTGAGCCTAATACAGGAGATGGAGCCGGAATACTTTTTCAGTTGCCTCACTCTTTCCTTAAAAAAGCATGCGCAAATGACGGGATTAAGCTTCCCGATCCGGGCAAATATGGTGTAGGTATGGTATTCTTACCCCCGGATGCTGCACAGCGCAAATTCTGTGAACAGCGTTTTGAAGAAATTATAAAAAACGAAGGACAGAAGCTCCTGGGTTGGAGAAATGTTCCGACAGACGATTCAAGTCTTGGCAGCATTGCAAAGGCATGTATGCCTTATGTTCGTCAGATTTTCATTGAACGTTCAAATGATATTAAGACAGACGTTGATTTTGAAAGAAAACTATATATTATACGTAAAAGAGCAGAAAAGGCCATCAGATATTCCGGGGTTGAAAATGGAGAATTTTTCTACCTTGCAAGCCTTTCATGCAGAACAATAGTTTATAAGGGAATGCTTACAGCCGATCAGGTTGACTTGTTCTACAAGGACCTTGAAGACCCGGCAGTTGAAACAGCCCTTGCAATGGTGCATTCACGTTACAGCACCAATACTTTCCCAAGCTGGGAAAGAGCGCATCCAAACCGTTATATCATGCATAACGGAGAAATAAATACTTTGCGCGGAAATATAAACTGGATGCACGCACGTCAGTCAATGCTTAAATCAGAGGTTTTCGGAGAAGACCTTTACAAGGTGTTCCCTGTTATCAGCCCTGACGGAAGCGATTCTGCAATGTTTGACAATTGTATAGAATTCATGATGCTTGCCGGACGTTCACTTCCTCATGTAATGATGATGACAATACCCGAACCATGGCAGAACCATGAAACTATGGATGACGAAAAAAAGGCGTTTTACGAATACCACAGCTGCCTCATGGAACCATGGGATGGTCCTGCTGCAATCGGTTTTACTGATGGTATAAGTATCGGTGCCGTTCTTGACAGAAATGGTCTTCGTCCTTCACGTTACTATGTGACAAAGGATGGAATGGTTGTTCTTTCTTCAGAAGTCGGCGTACTTGATATTGAACCTGAACGCATCTTATATAAGGAAAGATTAAAACCAGGCAGGATGCTTCTTATTGATACACTGGAAGGCAGAATAATCAATGACTCGGAATTGAAACACAAAATTGCTGCCGAGCATCCTTACCGTGAGTGGTTAAATGAACATATAATCAAGCTTGAAAAGCTTCCTGATGCAATATATAAGCCAGAAGCTGCCAATTCAACACTTACACAGAGACAAAAGGCGTTTGGCTATACCTACGAAGATCTGAGGGCTGTTTTGGTTCCTATGGCTAAAGATGGTGTAGAGCCTGTTGGTGCAATGGGTAACGACGTACCTCTGGCAGTACTCTCAGATAAGCCGCAGCTGCTTTATGACTACTTTAAACAGCTGTTTGCACAGGTAACAAATCCTCCGATTGATGCGTTAAGAGAAACAATAGTTACTTCGAGCGAGGTTCTTATTGGTTCTGAAGGCAACCTGATCAATCCTGAGCCTGAAAGCTGCCGCCAGATAAAGCTTTCAACACCTATAATCGGTAATGCAGAGCTTGCTAAACTTAAAAATGTAGATATAAATGGGTTTAAGTCTATTACCCTTCCAATACTTTATAAGGTATCTGAAGGCGGCGGTGGACTGGAAAAAGCTTTAAGCAACCTTTACCAGGCTGCAAACGAAGCTATAAGAGACGGTGTAAACATAATAATTCTTTCAGATCGCGGGATAAACGATGAATACGCAGGAATACCTGCATTACTCGCTGTATCCGGGCTGCACCATCATCTTATACGTGAAGGAACACGTACAAAAATGAGCCTTATCCTTGAATCGGGAGAACCTCGTGAAGTTCATCATTTTGCATGTCTTCTCGGCTTTGGTGCATCGGCAGTAAATCCTTACATGGCCTTTGAATCAATACAGGATATGATAGATTCAAGTATGATTGTAAACGTTGATTACAAAACAGCAGTTAAGAAGTATTTAAAAGCAGCTACAAAAGGTGTTGTTAAAGTACTTTCAAAGATGGGTATATCAACAATCCAGAGCTACCAGGGTTCACAGATATTTGAAGCACTTGGACTCAATCAGGTTCTCATTGACAGATACTTTACATGGACGCCTTCAAGAATTGGCGGTATAGGAATCGATGTGATAGCTGAAGAAACAGGAATTCGTCACTCATCAGCATTTAAGGGACGTGCTCCTTTAGAGGAAGAACTTCCAAGCGGTGGTCATTACCAGTGGCGTAAGGATGGAGAATTCCATCTCTACAACCCTGAAACAATACACAAGCTTCAGCACTCATGCCGTACTGCTGATTACAAGCTGTTCAAGGAATACTCAGATTTGATAGATAACCAGACTCAAAGGTTATGCACTTTAAGAGGTTTGATGGAATTTAAAAAGACTCGTCAGCCTATATCAATAGATGAAGTTGAGTCTGTTGAAGATATTTGCAAGCGTTTCAAAACAGGTGCAATGTCCTTCGGATCAATCAGTCAGGAGGCTCATGAAGCTTTAGCTATTGCAATGAACAGAATCGGCGGAAAGAGCAATACCGGCGAAGGCGGCGAAGACCCATCAAGGTTCAACCCACTGCCTAATGGTGATTCGAAATGCAGTGCAATTAAACAGGTTGCATCGGGAAGATTTGGTGTAACCAGTGAGTACTTGATTAATGCAAAAGAAATTCAGATAAAAATGGCTCAGGGAGCTAAGCCTGGTGAAGGCGGACAGCTTCCGGGGCGTAAGGTTTATCCATGGGTTGCAAGGGTTAGGCATTCAACGCCTGGCGTAGGTCTTATATCACCGCCACCCCACCATGACATATACTCAATTGAGGACCTTGCAGAATTGATACATGACCTTAAGAATGCTAATAAAAATGCACGTATAAGCGTTAAACTTGTTTCGGAGGTTGGTGTTGGAACAATTGCTGCCGGTGTTGCAAAAGGACGTGCAGACGTTGTTCTCATAAGCGGTTATGACGGAGGCACCGGTTCTTCACCAAGAACAAGTATCAGACATGCCGGACTCCCATGGGAATTAGGTGTTGCAGAAACACACCAGACTCTTCTTTTGAATGACTTGAGAAGCAGAATAGTTGTTGAAGCCGACGGAAAGCTTATGACAGGCAGAGATGTAGTAATAGCTGCTCTTCTCGGAGCTGAAGAATTCGGGTTTGCGACTGGTCCGCTGGTTGTACTCGGATGCGTAATGATGAGAGTCTGCAGCCTTGACACTTGCCCTGTTGGTGTTGCAACACAGAATCCTGAACTCAGGAAGAAGTTTGCAGGGGATCCTGAATATATTGTTAATTATATGCACTTTATTGCTCAGGAAATGCGTGAAATAATGGCTGAACTTGGTTTCAGAACTATAAATGAAATGATAGGTCATTCGGATGTTCTTGAGATGTCAAATGCCGTTGATCATTGGAAGGCAAAAGGTCTTGACTACTCAGGTATCCTGTATCAGCCTGAAATTCCTGAAACAGTGGGACGTTACTGCCAGATGACACAGGATCATGGTCTTGAAAATTCTCTTGATGAGAAGATACTTCTCAAGGCTTGCGAACCTGCTCTCCGCGATGCAAAAAAGGTTGAGGCAACAGTACCGATTAAAAATATAAATCGTGTTGTAGGAACAATACTTGGAAGTGAAGTAACAAAACAGTATGGTGCCAAGGGACTTCCTGAAGACACTATAAACCTTACCTTCAAAGGGTCTGCAGGACAAAGCTTCGGTGCATTTGTACCAAAGGGTATAACAATGAAGCTTGAGGGTGATTCAAATGACTATATCGGAAAAGGTCTGTCAGGCGGAAAGATAATTGTTTATCCTCCAAAGGAATCAGACTTTGTCCCCGAAGAAAATATCATCATAGGAAACGTTGCATTTTATGGCGCAACCTCGGGTGAAGCATATATCAACGGTGTAGCCGGTGAACGTTTCTGTGTAAGGAACAGTGGTGTAAGCGCTGTTGTTGAAGCTGTCGGAGACCATGGCTGTGAATACATGACAGGCGGCCGCGTTGTTATACTTGGTTCTACCGGAAGAAACTTTGCCGCAGGTATGTCAGGCGGTATTGCATATGTTCTTGATGCAGAAGGTAAGTTCGAAGCAAGATGCAACAAGGATATGGTTGAACTTGAAGCACTTACTAAGAAGGAAGAAATAGAAGAAGTAAGAAAAATGATTGAAAAACACCTTGAATATACAGGAAGCAACAGCGCAAAGAAAGCTCTTGATAATTGGGATAGCACAGTTACCAAATTTGTGAGAGTTATTCCAAAGGATTACAAGCGTATGCTTCAGGCGATTAAACGTGTTCATGAAGAAGGTCTGACAGGGGACGAAGCACTTATGGCTGCATTCCAGATAAACAGCCAGGATCTTGCCCGTGTCGGCGGAAATTGATTGGGGGAAGAACAATGGCTAAACCAACAGGATTTATGGAATATAAACGCGAGCTTCCTAATGACCGTGCTCCGCTTGAACGTATCAAGGACTGGGATGAGTTCCACGAGCATTTGGATGAAGAAAATAAACGCATTCAGGGAGCGCGCTGTATGGACTGCGGAATACCATTCTGCCACTCAGGTGTGCTTTATGGCCCTGCAGCATCAGGCTGTCCTATAAACAACCTTATTCCCGAATGGAATGAGCTTGTTTACAAGGGATTATGGCAGGAAGCAATAAAAAGGCTGTTAAAAACAAACAATTTCCCTGAGTTTACAGGCCGTGTATGCCCTGCACCATGTGAAGGTGCGTGTACACTTGGAATTAATGAACCTCAGGTGACAATAAAACAAAACGAATGCAACATTATTGACCGTGCATATGAAGAAGGTTGGATTGTACCTCAGCCTCCAAAACAGCGTACCGGTAAAAAGGTTGCTGTAATAGGCTCAGGACCTGCAGGTCTTGCATGTGCAGATCAGCTTAATAAAGCAGGACATACAGTGACTGTTTTCGAACGTGCAGACAGAGTCGGAGGACTTTTAATGTACGGTATACCAAACATGAAGCTTGACAAGAAGGTTGTATTGCGAAAGATTGACCTTATGGAAAAGGAAGGCGTAACCTTCAAGACAGGTGTTCATGTAGGAAAAGATATTTCAGCTGACAAGCTCAACAAAGAATATGATGCCGTTGTTTACTGCGGTGGTGCAACAAAGCCAAGAGATCTTACTGTTGATGGCAGAAACCTTAACGGTGTTCACTTTGCACTCGAATTCCTTGGACCGAATACAAAGAGCCTGCTTGATTCAAAGCATTCAGACGGAAACTATATTTCAGCCAAGGGTAAGGATGTTATTGTAATAGGCGGCGGAGACACCGGAACAGACTGTGTAGGTACTTCTATACGCCACGGCTGTAAAAGTGTAGTACAATTCGAGATAATGCCTATGCCGGAACTTGATCGTACACCTGATAATCCATGGCCTCAGTGGCCCAAGGTTTACAAGCTTGACTACGGTCAGGAAGAAGCTAAAGCTTTATATGGAAAAGACCCCAGAGAATACTGCATAATGACCAAGAAGATTGTCGGAGATGACAACGGTAATGTAAAAGAGATTCACACTGTAAATATAGAATGGAAAAAGGACGATGCAGGAAGATTTGGTCCTGTAGAAATACCGGGTACCGAAAAAGTATGGCCTGCGCAGCTTGTTCTGATAGCAATGGGCTTCCTTGGACCTGAAGAAGCAGTAATCAAACAGCTTGGACTGGAACAGGACCCAAGAACCAATGTTAAGGCTGAATACGGTAAATTCTCAACTAATAAAAGAGGCATATTTGCTGCAGGTGATGTAAGACGCGGACAAAGTCTGGTTGTGTGGGCAATTAATGAAGGCCGTGGGGCTGCCAGAGAATGTGACAGATTCCTGATGGATTACACAAATTTGCCGTAATAATAATCAAATACAAGAGAACGGTTATGCCGTTCTCTTTGTTTTTTATATGTATTTTCTTTATTTAAGCCTGTTTACGTCTTATAAGCGTCATTAGTCCAATTATTTTTAATATATTGCATATATTTGAGTTATTTCACCCTATACATCCCAATACTACAGATTATCCCTTATATGGCGATATAAAAACACTTGTACAATGGGTCATTTTTCATTATAATCATATTATATATATAGCAATACAATACGCTTATTGAAATATTATAAGTTATAATTTTTTAGGGGTGGTAAATTGAAGAGTATAAAAGCAACTCTCCCCAACATACTTACATTATTTAATTTGTCATTGGGAGTAACTGCAATATTATTTGCAATGAACGATGATACCAAGGTCAACTACATGATTCCTGCATCCTTGTTAATCATGGTAGCTGCCTTGACAGATAGATTTGACGGTAAAGTAGCACGTATGTTTGACGCATCAAGTGAATTGGGAAAACAGCTTGATTCTTTATCAGATCTTATATCTTTTGGTGTTGCTCCAGTAATAATTGCATATAAACTTAGTTTATCTGCACATTTTGGTGTTTTTGGCTATTTTATTGCGCTTGTATTCCCAATTGCAGGAGCATTCAGGCTTGCCCGGTTTAACATAACCGAGTTTAATAAGGTATACTGCGGATTGCCTATTACACTTGCAGGTGCTTTCCTTACCATAGATAATTTATATAACTCATTTGTTTTACTAAAAGGCAAATTGCTTATGGTTCATTCAATAATTTCTACAGTATTAATACTACTTTTGTCATTCCTTATGGTAAGCAAAATCAAACTTAAAAAGATTTAATTAAATTTAGAACAAACGCCGGTATTTATAATACCGGTTTGTTTTTTCACAGGAGGTAATAGGTTTGAACGAGTTGAAAAAATATGTTTGGAAACGCCCAATCTATATAGAAATTATAACCTTCATTGTTGTTTTACTGTTCTTAGCCAATACTGTTTATTCCCTGCTCTCAAACAAAGGAAGCGAAGGGAATATTCCCATTACCATCGTTGCGCTTATAATTGCTGCATTAGTAGTTTTATTTGATATAAACACAATTAAAAAAAGTGGCAAAATCACTCTTAAGGTTTATGATGACAAGATAACAATTCAAGTCTGGAATAAAAAAGAAAATGTAATAACAAAAAATGATTTTAAGGATGTTAATATACCAAGATACAATGAAGGAATCAGAATAAATCTTAAAGACGGAACCACCTATCGTTTGAGTCTTCGTGGCCTTAGAAGGGATCTTATAACAGATTTGGTGACTACTCTGGTTACATTTAATATAGATTAAAGATTAATCAGCTTAATTAAGTTAAGCCTTGGGCCTTCCGTTCTTAAGTGATTTAGTATAACTCATTCAATTTCCTTATTTATTAGTCTTTTTTATACATTGATGGTAATGAATAAGCTTTTTTATTCCTCTTGCTAAACAAGCCCTTTTTATTTCTGAACATATCAATTTGAATTGGACATATCCCTGCTGCTTTTTCTTTTTTATGCCGTCTGAAAAGTCTCAAAATTAATCACCTGTATTATTATAGCACTTCAAAATGCAAAAACAAAGGTTTATAAGTACTAATTTCGACATTCCATCATATAATGTGTCTTAGTCTCACCCGTCAAAGTGAACCCCAAACCTTCATAAAGCCTTTTTGCCTTATCATTGATTTTAAGTACCATCAGGCCAACTGTACAGTTGGATTCAAATGCCTTATCCATTATGTCCTTAATTATTTGCGTCCCCAAGCCTCTACCTTGAAAGCCAGGGTCAATTTGAATTTCTTCAAGATATATCTGATCCGGCTTTTCTATTAATTCAAGAACTCCAATATCATTTCCCTCTACTGAAATAATCTGAATCCCAGATTTGAACCTATTGTCGCAGAATTGTCTCTGGAACGTCTCGTCCCAACCACCAAAAACATAGTCAATATAATCAGTGTATACGGCTTTATTAAGATTAAATACAAAATCATAATCGCTGCTATCAGCTTTTCTTAATTGGTACATTAAAATTTATATTCTCCTATACTTTTTTATATATTATATCAAATTACTTTCGAGAAAGTGTTCAACTGGTAAATTATTAATGTTATATGTATACTAATAGTTATAAACTTTTATCAGTGAGGTACCCTTTCATACGAAAGATAATCAAAGTTATTATACAGAGTTAAAGCTAAGGGGGATTTATGAATAAAGAAAAAGGATTTGCATATTGTGGTCTTGCATGCTGTATCTGCAGCGAAAATACAACCTGTGCCGGTTGCCGGAATAAAGGCTGTAAAGACAAGGATTGGTGTAAAAACTTCAATTGCTGTAAGGCTAAAGGCTTAAACGGATGCTGGGAATGTACAGACTTTCCATGTACAGGCTCAATGCTTGATAAAATCCGCATCCGTACCTTTTCAGAATTTATAAGGGATTATGGTGAAGAAAAACTGATTACCTGCCTTGAAAGAAATGAGAAGGCAGGCATGGTTTATCACTATAGCGGTAAGCTAACAGGAGACTACGACATACCTCAGACAGAAGAAGGTATAATAGAACTGATTCTAAATGGAAAGCAGCAATAACTTAAAGTAGTTGGGCAAATATTGATGCACTGATAACCGTGAGCAGTCCGGATACAACAATAGACAAGCTACTCATTGCCCCCTGTATTTCACCAAGCTCAAGAGCCTTTGCAGTTCCAACGGCATGTGAAGAAGTTCCGATTGCCAAACCAACAGCAACCGGTTCTTTTATTCTGAAAAGCTTACAAATGCTTTCTGCTATTACATTACCAAGTACACCTGTTACTATAATTACTGCTACTGTTATTGTAGTTATTCCGCCTAATTCATCTGATACACCAATACCTATTGCTGTAGTTATTGACTTGGGCAGCAGTGTAACATACTGAATATGTGTAAGGTGAAAAAGGTATGACAGCCCCAGCACACTTCCCAGGCTGGACAAAACCCCAGCAGATATACCAATGAGGACAGCCTTTAAATTCTTTTTAAGCATTTCAAGCTGCTGGTATAGAGGTATCGCCAGACAAACAGTTGCAGGCGTTAAAAAGTAACTTATATATTTCGCTCCCTGATTATAACTCTCATAATCTATATTGAGTATTAATAAAACTGCTATTACAAAAATAACTGAAATGAGCAGCGGATTCAAAAATCCCTTCCTGAACTTTTTCCTTATTGCCAGACCAATTACATAGCCTAATATACTTATCACAACCCCAAAATAAACTGAGTTGCATATAACCTCTTTTATATTCATGACTTCTGCCCCTTACGCATTATAAATTGTGTGACCCTTCCTGTTACAACCATTACTATAATTGTAGTAAGTAAAGTGATAATTATTATAGGCAGCAGTATATCGGAAAGCTCTTTCCATGCTGTAAGCAGACCTACGGCTGCAGGTACAAATAATAAAGGCATTACTTCCAGGAGAAAATCGCTTACGCTTTTCACTTTTTCAAGCTTGACTATTTTTGTTTTAAGACAAAACAGCATTATAAGAAGTCCGTAAATGCTTGCTGGAATAGGCAGCGGAATCAACCTGTATAGCATTTCGCCGATAAATGTAATTAAAAGAATGACAAACAATTGGTATATATATTTCATATAAGCCCCTTCATTTATTCTGTAAGTGCACAACATTTGTTGCAGCAACACTAATACCTTCCCAAAACTACAAATAGAATAACATAAATTGACGAGGCTTTTCAAACTTAAACCTTTCCTGTTATTCATAATTAATAGATTGTTCAAAATTTAGTGGTATAATAATTTGGAAATGTAATTTGTCCATTTGGTTATTAAATTACTGCATAATTCATAAATTAAGATGTAACAGGTTTAGAGGTGGCTTTTTGTAATGACAGTTTTAATTATTATTTTTTGTTTAATAGTTGTTAGTGCACTGGTAATAGGAATAGTTAAGAAAACCAGAAAAGTAATTATTGCATCATTGTTCGGTCTATTCATGATTTTAATGTTTGGAATCGGTTTCTTTATGACAGTAGGGTCAATGTAACTAATATAAATGCATTAAAGGCTTTAGAGGATTTGATTCCATGAAAGCCTTACAAATACCAGGGTATTTAATTAATAAGTCGCTGTATATTAATATCCATAAAACTTCAGATATTTTTCAATATTTGACTTTACATATTTGGCGCTGTGATTACCCTGGAATACATGGTTTTGAGAATTAATGCCTTTCTCTTTTAATATTTTATGTAAAATTGAGCAGCCCTCATAAAATCTACCCTCATCCTTATCGCCAGCATCAAGGTATACATCAATATCAGGAGAAATATCACCATTCCTGGCAATATTTATCGGATCATATTTTTCCCATGAGACCATGTCACTATAGTATGGCTTATCTTCCTTTTCAAGTTTAAGTTCCAGAGCAGGCATATGTCCCCCTACCTTTGAAAACAAATGCTGATGACGGAATGCATTATGAAGAGCTATATATCCCCCTGCAGATGCCCCTCCAACATATCTTCCTTTTCTATCCTTTATAGTGTTATAAGTATTATCTATAAAGGGTAGTATCTCTCTAATAAAGTAGTCTTCATACATTCCTAAATTTATTATTCTATTACTATTACCAGCATCAATAACTTCTCTACAGATTAAGGAAGAATTCAATCCCCTACTGTTTTCAAACCTTGGACATATAATTATCATAGGCATAATTTGCTCATCTTTTATCATCTGATCAGCCTTTGTGTTTAAATCCGCATCAAACATAATATTTTCATTTCCGCTCCTCCCATGTAAAAAATATAATACAGGAAGAGGCTTGAGACTATTATAATCTTCAGGCAAATACACCATCATTGGCATTTCCTTGCCGAGTACATTGCTATAAAAGTTTACTTTTTCCACTTTTGAGTTATTCATTTTTATTACCTCTTCTGATCCTTTTTTAATTAGGATTTACTGACATATAGCATAATTTTGCTGCTTATAATATAATATTCATTATTATAGTAATTTAATATATAGCTAATTACAAGAATTGTATTGCTTTTTATTAGCACAATTTTTGCATAAGGATACAGTATGAGGAATAGAAATGAGTATTATAATAAAGAAATGCCTAATCCAAATTTAGGTATAGATATATTTTTGGCAGATAACTTTAAAAAGGGAATAAAGTTTAAAAGGCACTGGCATGAAAATTTGCAGCTTTATTATTTTACAGAGGGTGAAGCTTTAGTCGAGTGCAATGAAAAACGTTTCCATGTAACTAGGAACAGTATTATAGTAGTTAACAGTAATGAGCTGCATTACCTTGAAAGCTTAAGTGATGGACTGAAGTTTTACACAATTCGTATTGATTTTTCTTTTCTCTTCAGTAATCAAGTTGATCTATGCCAGACGAAATTTCTTTCACCACTGTCACAAAATCAAATATCATTTCAAAACTTAATTGAAAATGATAAACAGATATTAGACTGCATTAACACTATAATACAGGAGTATTTTTCAAATAAAATCGGGTACGAACTTGCTGTAAAATCATTTACTTATCAATTAATCGTTCTCTTATTAAGAGATTATATTAGTAAATTTCTAACTAGAAAGGAACTTGATTTAAAAGCTAATAATTTAAAACGCTTTGATTTGATTTTTAAGCATATAGACAGTAATTACTCTAAAAAAATACGCACTGAGGACCTTGCAAAGATTGCTAACATCAGTACTTATCATTTTTGCAGAATTTTTAAGCAAATGACAGGTAAGACAACTACAGATTATATTAATGGAGTAAGGCTTGAAAGGTCCGTTGAACTCTTAAATAAAGGTGAACTGAATATAACCGAAATAGCATTAACATGTGGCTTTGATAGTATAAATTATTTTAGTCGGCTATTTAAAAGGCAGTTTAAAATATCACCAACTAAATTTAGGGAAGACAATTTTAAATAATGATAATAATTGATAAGACTAACCGAAACCTTATCTAGCTGTAGCTTAATTCTATTTACAATCAATTATAATTTTATCCGCTTTTATAACATATTTATGTTCATCCTTATTTTCAGAATCAGTTATATAAAAAAATGAACTTACACACACTTTGTGACCTTACCCCATAAACGCAAGGGCTTCCAAGGATTTGATTCCTTGAAAGCCTTTTATTTGGCGGAGAAGGCGAGATTCGAACTCGCGCTAGAGTTGCCCTTATAATTAGAATAACTTTATTTAGTTATTAGATAGCCTTATACTTTTAAGTACTCCCAAAATTTCTTTTTCACTTTTTTTATAATTCTCAGTACTCATATAGATACTTGCGCCAAGAAATCCATGGTAGTTACTAATGTCATCAAAAATTAATACTGCGTGTATTTTTCCATCCTGTATAAGACTCTCAATATGTCCAGTTAAACCGGATGTAGATGTAAAAGTATCCTTTTGAACATCTTCTTCAGGAGAAAACCCAGGAGAAATATGTCCAACTTGATTAAATACATATATTCTTTCATTCTGGTTACCATCTACATAAATATGTATTCCGACATCAGGAGTAGCATTATGTTCTTTAGTCGCCTCTATTCGTTCCTCAATCTTGGAATTCCAATTTAAAGGATAATCGACACTAAAACCTAATTTTTTATCAACATAAGTTTTAAATGGCTTTTGTAAATCTGTAGCCAGACTAGTGTTAATATTCTTATTAGCACCTGTGCTAATATCCAGTTTTGTACTGCTTGTAGAAATACTTTCAATAGGTTTAATACCTGATGATGTTTTACTTGTACCCCCTAAGACGCTGTTCTCTTGAGTGCAGCCAGTTACAGAGATTATTATAGTCAGAATTAAAAATATAATGGCTAACCTTTTCAATTATTATCCCTCCAAGCAATATTATTAAGAAAAAAGATATGAATTATATAATCTATCATGTAATTATCATATACTTAGTTTAGCATTATATGTAATAAATGGGAATCAATAAAAATAATTAATTTTCTGCTTTTCAATACAGTCTAGCGAATATATTTTAACACTCAATACATGGTAAATATTATTAGTTAATAAGAACATTTTATTATTTCTCACGTCTATCACTGTAAGAATATTATTTTAGGAGTGTATAAAAATGAGAGCCTATATTAGATTTATTACAAGTATTCTTACTATATCAATGTGTTTTTTACTAGTTTCTTGTGAAAAGTCAGAAAATGTTTTAGGTGAACAAAATTCAATTATAAAGAGCCAAAGTACATTAGCAAAACAATCAGATACAAAAGATAATACTATACTAAATGAAAAGCAGCCAACTACTATTCAAACAACAACCAGCAGTTCGATTAATGCTTGCGATAAAATGGTTTCACTACTATATGGCCTTAGCCCAAAAGATGTTATTAAGAAGTATTTCGAATATTTTAATAATAAAGATGCAGATGGTTATAATTCTACCTTCGTATCCTCTCGCAGGTGTCAAAATGATATTTTTGCATTCAAAAATTTAGAATATGTTAAGTTAAAAAATATAACTGATGCTGATGAAATAATATTAGATCGATACATGTCGTACGGCAATGGTAGTGTAAATAATGTTAAAGTAGAAAATGTTAAAGTATATAAAGTTGATTTTGAAACAAAGTATAGTAAAGAAACCCCTCCTAATGCTAACGGAAAACTATGGGATTATTTTTTTCTAATAAAGGAAACTGATGAATCTCCTTGGTTAATAGACGATGTAGGTGTGTAATGATTTAAACACTTTCTTTGTAGTAATTATAAGTATTTCTTACGCTTTCCCCATAAACGCACTAAAGGCTTCCAAGGATTTAATTCCTTGAAAGCCTTTTATTTGGCGGAGAAGGCGAGATTCGAACTCGCGCTAGAGTTGCCCCTACTAACGGTTTAGCAAACCGTCCCCTTCAGCCTACTTGGGTACTTCTCCAAGCCTGAAACTTATTAAAAAAATATGGCGGAGAGAGTGAGATTCGAACTCACGGTAGGCTCACACCTACGCCGGTTTTCAAGACCGGTGCCTTAAACCAACTCGACCATCTCTCCGTATATAATTCAAGCGACGAATAATATTTTACATTATAACAATAGTAATGTCAACACCTTTATGATTACTATATTGTGGGCAATTAGCCAGTGCAAGTTGAAATAATTTATCAACAGGTTTTACGTCCTAAATACCCTTAGAATGTTAGGTATAATTCCATTCAAGAGCGAAATGTTCCGAGTTTTAGAGCCTGTAAATTCAGCTCGGGCAAATTCAAACTCGACAAATGATACCAAATTGATTTATAGGTAATTATTTGTCTCAGACAGTGAATTTGCTGATCCTCACTCAGATTAACAGGCTCTACAACCTCTCCACATACGTCTTTCATAGAATTATACCTAGCATTTTTAAATTACACACATTATATGTCCTTCTCCATCCACACTACATCAAAGGGTTCACCTTTTTTAATTCCTACTTCATGCAGCCTTCCGCATTCCTTGAAACCATTATTCCTGTGGAACATAAGACTTTGCTCATTTCTGGACGAAATACTCGCCAGAAGGTGCTTAATCCCCATTTTTACAGCTTCCTGTTCAAGCTTTGCTAACGCCTTTTTGCCTATTCCTTTTCCTGTCTCTTCACTGGAAATAAAATAGCTTAATTCGGCCGTTTGTCTGAAAGCAAGCATTGGATAATAAGCTCTAAGATAACAGAAACCAACAACCTTTTGGGTATTATCATCTTTAATTATATAGGAAGGATAACCTTTGGACATCTCAATAATTTTCCCAAAAAACTCATAAGGCAGCTTTTGCTCCATATAAGCAGCAAAACTGTTTTCAATATAATAATTAAAAATATCCATTACATCCTTACCATGCTCCATTGTCATTGCTTCAAAACTAATAGCCATCACATTGCCTCCTTTTCAAGCTCTCTGATAGCGGCACCGAGCCTTTTAATACCTTCCATGATCCTATCTTCAGGCATGTTTGAATAATTAACCCTGAATGCATTTTCCCTTACACTGCAAGGGAAAAAAGAACCGCCCGGAACAATTGCAACGCCTTTTTCAAGACACATTTCCAGCAGCCTTCTGCTGTTCATTTCTTCAGGCATTTCAACCCATGCAAACAGGCCTCCACTTGGCCTTGTAAAGCTGATATAATCCGGTAATTCCCTTTCCATTGCATCTATCATGGTATCTCTTCTGCTTTTATAAACCTTTCTGATTTGTTCAACATGCTCATCCAGGTTATATTCCTCCAGATACCTGTAAAGCTCCATCTGGCTGATTGTTGATGTATGCAAATCTGCCCCTTGCTTAACTAACACAAGCTTGCTCAGTATTTCCTTACCTGCTGCAATCCATCCAAGCCTCATACCAGGACAAAAGGTTTTTGAAAAAGTTCCAAGATTAATTACAGTTTCGTTTTCGTCCATAGACTTCAGTGTAGGTACAATTTCACCTTCAAACCTTAATTCACCGTAAGGATTGTCTTCAACAATAACAACTCCGTATTTAGCTGCAATTCTAATTAAGCTCTTCCTTCTTTCCAGTGACCATGTACGTCCCGAAGGATTTTGAAAATCAGGAACAACATATACCAGCTTCTTATTCTCAGTTTGAGCCATAAGTCTGTCCAATTCATCAGGAAGCATACCTTCATCGTCGGTTGGAACCTCTACAAAATTTGCCCCATAGGCGCGGAAAGCGTTTAGTGCTCCAAGGTAGGAAGGACTTTCGCAAAAAATTGCATCTCCTTCATCTATGAAAACCTTTCCTATAAAATCCAATGCCTGCTGAGACCCGCTAACAATAAGTATTTCATCCTTATCTACCTGTGTATTGAATACCTTTTTCATACGCTGGGATATTTTTTCCCGTAAAGGTTCATACCCTTCAGTTGTGGAATATTGCAGCGCCTTTTGCCCCTCCTCAAGTATTACTCTTGCTGACACCTTTGCAATTTCTTGTATAGGAAATAGTTCAGGAGCAGGCAAGCCTCCTGCAAACGAAATAACTTCTGGCATTTCTGTTATCTTAAGCAATTCTCTTATCTCTGAAGCTCTTATATTTTCCATCCTTTTTGCAAAAATATTATTATTCATGCATTCACACCCCTTATACTCCTCGATTAGATCAAACTATAGGTTTTATATCTTCAAAGTCCTGTTTTCTATATTTTTTGGAACTCCCGACTGTTTCATTAATAGCTTCCTTAAGCTTTATTACTCCCTCAACTATCTTTTCCTTTGGCGGATATGTATAATTAAGCCTTAAATAGTTCTCACCCCTGCCTCCCATATAGAAGGTATTACCCGGAACATATGCAACACCTTTTTCAGAGGCTTTTGCAAGAAGCAGGGAATAAGGCACTCCTTCCGGGAGCTTACACCATATGTAAAAACCGCCATGAGGCTTATTCCATTCAAGGCCTTCTATGGGTTTATCCATAAGGGCATCAATCATAATATCTCGTTTTATGCGATTTTCACTACAAATATATTTAATATGCTCGTCAAGCTTGCCACTCGCAAGAAACCTGTTTACAATCCACTGTGATATACTGTTCGCATGCAGGTCCTCAAGCTGCTTAGCCATTGTAAACTGGTGTATTACCGGCTTTGGAGCAGCCATCCAACCTATTCGGATACCGGGAAACATTATCTTGGAAAATGTACTGAAATATATTACATATCCATATTTATCAAGTTCCTTAAGCGTCGGCAGCCTGCTGCCTTCAAAACGTAACTCACCATACGGATCATCCTCAAGAATAACAACCTTTTTTCTATATGCTAACTCTATAAGGTTTTTACGTCTTTCAACACTCATGCTGATACCTGACGGATTTTGGTATGTGGGTATTGTATATATAAATTTCGGCCTGTAACGCTGTAAAGCCTGTTCAAGCAAATCTATCCTCATGCCGTTTTCATCCACTGGGATACCTATTACTCTTGCACCTGCTGACTGAAATATCTGTAATGCACTGAAGAATGATGGTTCCTCCACTATTACAACATCTCCCTGGTCAATAAACACACGAGCGGCAATATCTATTCCCTGCTGAGAACCTGACAACACTAATATTTCTTCAGGTGGACAGGCTGCCCCTCTCTTTTCCATAAGTTTGGATATATTCTCCCTGAGGCTATAAAAGCCTTCACTCGGTGTGTGCTTTAATGCAAAATGGTTCGGCTGTTTAAGAAGTTCATCCTCTATCCCTGCCAATGCCTGTACTGGGTCAGTTTCATAACCCGAAATACCTGCAGCAAATGATATAATATCGTTTCTATTTGCAATTTGAAGAATGTTTCGCAGAAGAGGATCACTAAGGCGTTCTGCAGTCTGATTGAAGTACTGTCTCCACATAGGTGGCTGTATCGCCTGGTAACTGTCTGTTACCTCAGTTAAATGAGCAAGAACAACAGTACCTTTTCCTACATGTGAATCAACCAAACCATCTGATTTTAACTCCCGGTAAGCAGTTAATACAGTGCTTCTGTTGACACCCAAGCTATCTGCAAGCTTTCTTTCAGGAGGAAGTATTGAACCTGCAGGCAAGCTTCCATTGAAAATCATAGTTCTTATTTGATTTCTTATCTGCAGATAAATTGCCATGTCACCGTTACGGTCAATTATAATATTATTGTTTATCAGGCTCATATAGCTCCTCCATGTACATTCAAATATTAATGGTCTAGACCAATTTAATTGTATACTATAAGTAATGACAATAAAACAACCAATTGGTTTATTTTTTAACCATCCAATATTTTAATTGTCATTATGCAAATAAATGTATATAATTCAATTTAATAGAGGTGTTTTTATGGAAGAAATCATTTTGGTAAGACCTGCTAAACAGTTAGAGGAAAAGGCACGAGAGTATAAGCAGGAACATTTTGATGCCGGCGAATACGAATTACATGGCAGCTCCTTATTTGATAAGCTGGAATATGATGAATGGATGAAACTTGTTGAAGATAATTCTAATGAGAAAACTGTTAGAGTAGGCTGGGTTATATCTTCCACTTTTTTTGCAGTAAGAAAAAAAGACAGTAAAATAATAGGGATGATAGATATAAGGCATTCACTAAATGAGTTTCTTAAAAACTATGGTGGAAATATAGGCTATGGGGTCCGACCATCTGAAAGAAATAATGGGTATGCTGCAGAAATACTTAAACAAGGTTTGGAATACTGCAAAACAATAGGGTTGGAAAAGGTAATGCTTGCATGCTATAAAGACAATCAAGCATCCAGCAAAACAATCGCTAAATGCGGCGGCGTATTGGAAAAAGAATTTACCTATCAAAATGGAAGAACTGTACAAGTTTTCTGGATAACAGTATAGGATAAATATAGCGGTAATGGAAAGAAAGGTATATATAAACAAAATGCACTCATAATCAAAAATATAACTGATGAGTGCATTTATTATTATATAACTAATTTATAAATCAATATCCAAAGCATTTCTTTATAAATTTAATCTTAAACATTCTTAAATGTGACACATCATGGTTTAAAGCATAAAAACCAAGTAACTCAAAGAAAAGTCCCAACCCAATTCCGAAACCTGCAAAAAACTCAGGTATTCCTACTACATTCTTAAGAAACATGGTTATACCTACAAGCAGTAAACCTGTACTTAGGAGTTTATTTATCTTTCTCATAATGTCACCTCCAAATATTCAGTTACTTTATAACATCCACACCCATGTATTTTCTCAATGCTTCCGGAACTATAACCGATCCGTCAGGCTGCTGGTAGGTTTCAAGAATACAGGCAGTTGTTCTTCCAGCAGCTACACCTGAACCGTTAAGAGTATGAACAAACTCAGGCTTTTCATTTATTCCTCTTCTGAATTTTATTGAAGCTCTCCTTGCCTGGAAGGATTCAAAGTTACTGCAGGATGAAATTTCAACATATCTATTGTAGCTTGGCATCCAGACCTCAATATCATAAGTCATAGCGGATGAAAATCCAAGATCGCCAGTGCAAAGCCTTACTACCCTGTAAGGAAGACCAAGCAGTTGAAGCACTTCTTCAGCATCATTTGTAAGGGTTTCAAGCTCAGCGTACGAATTTTCCGGCAAAGCAAATTTAACAAGCTCAACCTTATTGAATTGATGCTGCCTTATAAGTCCCCTGGTATCCCTTCCCGCGGAACCTGCTTCTGCTCTGAAGCAAGCAGAATAAGCTGCATGTTTAATAGGTAGAGACTTCACATCAAGTATCTGTTCCCTGTACATGTTTGTTACCGGTACTTCTGCAGTCGGTATAAGAAAATAATCTGTATTTGTAACTTTAAAGGCATCTTCTTCAAATTTGGGCAGTTGTCCTGTTCCCTGCATGCTGTTCCTGTGAACCATGAAAGGAGGGAAGACTTCCTTGTACCCATGCTTATCAGTATGAAGGTCAAGCATAAAATTAATTATAGCTCTTTCAAGTCTTGCTCCCAAGCCCTTATAAAATGTAAACCTTGCACCTGTAACCTTTGCTGCTGTTGTTGGATCGAGTATGTCAAGTGCTTCTCCTATATCCCAGTGTGGCTTTGGCTCAAAATCAAACTTTCTGGGTTCACCCCATTTTCTAAGTTCAATATTATCAGAATCGTCTTTTCCTACGGGTACTGCTTCGTTTGGCATATTTGGAATGGTGAGAATTATCCTCTCAATCTCATCATCTATATCCTTTACCTGTAAATCAAGCTCTTTTACCTTTTCAGAAAGCTCTTTCATTTCACTCATCAATGATGAAACATCCTTGCCTTCTTTTTTGTACTGTGGTATTAGCTTTGAATCTGAATTTTGTTTGCTTTTAAGCTGTTCTACCTTTACAAGCAGGTCTCTTCTTCTTTCGTCAAGAAGTAAAAACCCATTGATATCAAATTTAGAATTTCTTTTTTCCAGAGCATCCTTAAGAATTTGAGGATTACTCCTTATCGCCTTAATGTCCAACATTTACAAAGCACCTCTTATCAACGTTTGTTATTATTGTATTTACTCTCTATCTTTCAAGTGACATTACATCCCTATAACTCTTTCTTGCAATTTCAATTGCCTGTATTTCCTCAGCAGATAACGCATATTTGGATTTTCCGCCGATAACAGGTTTTGAGTAACATGAGGAACTATCCCTTGAATAAATACCGCTTACAACAAACCCGTCGTCATTGTTATCCAATAGTGCTATTGAAAAACTCAAATCACTTCCTACATTATCAAAAGCATTATAACGAACTATAGCTTTTTTCTGTATACATTGAACCATATTTCTGTCAATCAGGCTAAGATGGTTCTCTATTTCCTTGTTCTTATCATTTACTTCCTTAACATTATTGATACAATTCTCCAATAACTCTTCTATATTTCTTCCGCTTAAGCCATTCATGAATTTATTATATTTTGTTCTAAGTCTTTTCAGCTTTGACTTATTTGAAAGGTTCATTAATAATAATATTATAATTAAGAAAAAGTTAACACCTAATATTATTGCCAAGCCAGATGAAATCGATAAACTATCAAGTATTTCGTTCATAATCTTTTGCTCCTCAAAACATTTTTTCTTGTCAAAGCCTCACACCTAAGGCGTTTAAGCTTAATGTTTCACGTGAAACATTTACCATTACTTATTTTTAATTGAAGCTACAAGCTCTAAAATTCTTTCTAATTCTTCATTTGAGTAATACTCAATCATTATCTTTCCTTTTTTATTATTAGAAAGTAGTTTAACCTTAGTACCAAAAATATTTTTAAGCTTATCTTCTATATCTGCTAACTCCTCAGTTAATTTCGCCTGTTTAGGTTTTTTATCCTTTGATAACATTTTCTTAATTATTTTTTCTGTTTCTCTTACATTTAGTTCCTTATCAATAATCTCTTCAGTAATCTTTTCCTGGAGCTTAACATCATCAATAGCAAGAAGAGCTCTGGCATGGCCGCTGCTTATTTCTTCATTAATAACATAAGCTTTAAGCTTTCCATTTAAATTCAAAAGTCTTAATGAATTTGCAATAGCAGGCCTGCTTTTTCCTACTGTATTTGATATTTCTTCCTGAGTAAGATTATACTCTTTCATAAGTCTTTCATATGCTTCTGCTTCTTCAATAGGATTCAGGTCTTCTCTTTGAATGTTTTCAATCAAAGCCATTTCCATGACCTGCTTATTACTTACATCTCTTACTACAACCGGAACAGATGTGAGTCCAGCAAGTCTTGCGGCTCTCCATCTTCTTTCTCCTGCTATAATCTTATATGTATTTTCTTCTTTTTTAACTATAATAGGCTGAACAACACCATGTTGCTTAATAGATTCTGAAAGCTGCACCAGCTTTTCATTATCAAAGCTTTTTCTAGGTTGATTTGCATTTGGTTCTATTTCATTTATTTTAATTTCTTTTACAAAAGTTTCATCACTTGTTGTGTCAGCAGATGTAATAAGTGCTCCAAGCCCTTTTCCAAGACCCTTTTTCATCATATTCTGCTTTCCTCCTCAGAAAGGTCAATAACTTCTTCAGCAAGTTCCAGGTAACATTCAGATCCTTTTGACTTTGGATCATAAAGGATAATTGGAAGTCCAAAACTGGGAGCTTCACTAAGTCTGACATTCCTTGGTATCACGGTTCTGTAAACCTTATTCCTGAAATGTTTCTTAACTTCATCAACTACTTGTATTGAAAGGTTTGTTCTAGCATCAAACATAGTAAGAACTACTCCTTCAACATCCAACGCCGGGTTAAGATGTCTTTGTACAAGCTTGACAGTATTCATCAATTGGCTTAATCCTTCAAGTGCATAGTACTCACATTGAATAGGAACTAAAATGGTATTTGATGCTGTTAGTGAGTTTATTGTTAAAAGTCCAAGAGATGGAGGGCAATCTATTATTATAAAATCAAATTTGCTCTTTATATCCTCAAGAGCCATTTTCATTCTGTTCTCTCTGGATATTACTGATACCAGTTCAACTTCTGCTCCTGCTAACTGAATATTCGAGGGACATAATTTAAGATTCTCTACAGGCGTATTAATTAAAGTATTCTCAATAGGTTCGTCGTTAATAATAACATCATAGATGGACTTATTAATTGACTTCTTATCTATACCAAGACCACTGGTTGAATTACCTTGAGGGTCAACATCAATAAGAAGAACCTTTTTACCTTTATACGCCAGACAGGAACTTAAATTTACGGCAGTTGTAGTTTTACCTACACCACCTTTCTGATTTGCTATTGCAATTGTCTTTGACAACAACCTCACTCCTATGTACCATCTCTATTTTTTTTCATTATTAATGCGTTAACTTATAAAATTATATCACAAAGTAACATATTAAGGGACAAATTTTTAATATAATATATAAAAAATATCAATAACTTGTCCAAATGCAGCATTAATGCCCATTCTACCCAAATGTTTCACGTGAAACATAGCAGAAATCAAGCGATTAAAAAGTGTTACATTGGCGTGAGAGTTGTAATACAACTCGGGTAAGCCAATGTTAACTTTTTATTGTTTGACTCTGCCATAGTGGATTTAAAATAGTTTGATTTTCTTTATTTTAAACCACATAATCTATAATTAATTTTAAATGTAACTTGGCGTGAGGTCGTCAACCGATTCGGGTAAGTTAATGTTAATTTTTATTGTTTAATGCTGTAAGTAAAATTAAAATAGTTAGTAATCAACTTAGATAAGACTTGTTATCATCCCGGGAAAAGTATATAAATAATAGTAGGTATTTTTGATAGGGGGTTATTATGAAAAGAATAATTTCAGGTACAGGCTTACTGCTCACATCAGTAATAATCTTCATAAAGGTTCATGAAATTGCAATTAACAATTATTCAAAAATTAATGATTGGTCAAATTCTAAAGGTAAATACTTTTCCTCTCTTGAGGAAACTTCAGGAACAATACCTTTTATTATAAGTATTCTAATGGGCATAACAGGTTTAATACTTATTATATGTGGTTGCCTCGAAAAAAAGAATACTGAAAAAACCAACAATAATATATCTAAATAATTTCAATCCCACATTTTTCCGTATATTAACCCATCCAGTGAATATAATATATCTAAAGATACTTACTCAATTAATTTACTCAAGGGGTTTAATATGTGGAAGACTATACTTTCAACTTTTTTACTTGTGTTTCTTGCGGAACTTGGAGATAAGACACAGCTTTCTACAATGGCTTTAGCATCAAAATCCTCTTCTATTTGGTACGTTTTTATTGGCTCAGCTGCTGCTTTGGTTCTTTCTTCCTTAATAGGAGTTCTTGCCGGTTCCGTGATAAATAAATATGTACCTCAGAACTATATTCAAATGGGAGCAGGTTTATCATTTCTTGTAATAGGAGTTCTTTTATTATTAGGCAAAATATAACAAGACAGTAATTGTCCTAAAATCAACTAGTGGTAAATTTTATATTTTTACATAATAAAAGACAGCCATAGGCTGCCCTTTAATTATAAATTTTATATATCAAGATTTGTTACATGTTTTGCATGAGATGTAATAAATTCTTTTCTTGGATCAACTTTATCACCCATAAGGATTGTAAATATTTCATCTGCAGCCACAGCATCCTCTAGTTCAACCCTCAATATTGATCTTGTCTCAGGATTCATTGTTGTTTCCCAAAGCTGTTCTGGGTTCATTTCTCCAAGACCTTTATATCTTTGTATACTGCAGTCTTCCTTTTTCCAATTTCTTTCATTTATTTTTTTATCCATTTCTTTTTCATTGTAAGCATATGTTTCTTCTTTGTTTTTTGCAATTTTAAAGAGTGGAGGCTGTGCAATATATATATGACCATTCTCAACAAGATCCTTCATATACCTAAAGAAGAAGGTAAGAAGAAGCGTTCTTATATGTGATCCATCAACATCTGCATCCGCCATTATAATTACCTTATGGTATCTTAATTTATTTAAGTCAAAATCATCGCCGATGCTTGCACCTAAAGCAGTAATTACAGGTAAAAGTTTTTCATTGTCATATACCTTGTCAATTCTGGCCTTTTCAACATTAAGCATTTTTCCCCAGAGAGGAAGTATTGCCTGGAACTTTCTGTCTCTTCCCTGTTTAGCAGATCCTCCTGCAGAGTCTCCCTCAACAATAAATATTTCACATTGTGCAGGATCTCTTTCCTGGCAGTCGGCAAGTTTACCCGGAAGAGAAGTTGACTCAAGCACTCCCTTTCTTCTTGTAAGCTCTCTAGCCTTTCTTGCTGCTTCTCTAGCCCTGGCAGCAGTCAGACACTTATCAAGTATTCCTCTTACAAGCTGAGGATTTTCTTCAAACATATCTGTAAGCTTTTCATTTAATGTATTTTCAACAAGGCTTCTTATTTCACTGTTTCCAAGCTTTGTTTTTGTCTGTCCTTCAAACTGCGGATCAGTAAGTTTTACACTTATTACACAAGTCAAACCTTCTCTTATATCTTCACCCATAAGGTTTTTATCATTTTCTTTGATAATATTATACTTTCTTGCATAATCATTAAAAACCTTTGTTATAGCAGTTTTAAATCCTGTAAGATGAGTTCCGCCTTCGCCAGTCCTTATATTGTTTGCAAAGCTTATAATATTTTCAGCATATGAATCATTGTACTGCATTGCAATTTCTACATATGATCCATCCTTTAAACCTTCTACATATATAGGTCTTTCATGAAGTACTTCCTTTGTCTTGTTCATATACTCTACAAAGGATATTATTCCACCTTCATAATGGAGGTTCTTTTCCTGTCTTTCTTCTTCTCTATCATCTATAAGCTTTATTCTTATTCCTTTATTTAAAAATGCCATTTCTCTAAGCCTTGCAAGAAGTGTATCAAAATCATAATGAAGATCTTCAAATATTTCATCGTCAGGCTTAAAAGTAGTTTTTGTACCGGTAATCTCTGTATCTCCAACTTCCTGCAGTGGTGTAACTGTTTTTCCTCTTTCATATCTCTGTTTATATATCTTACCCTCTCTGGAAACCTCTACTTCGAGGTACTCAGATAAGGCATTAACAACAGATGCACCAACACCATGCAAACCGCCAGATACTTTGTAAGCTCCGCCTCCGAATTTACCGCCGGCATGTAAAATTGTATGTACAACCTCAACAGTAGGAATTCCCATTTTAGGATGAATACCAACAGGTATTCCTCCACCGTTATCAGTAACAGTAATTGAATCATCCTTATTTATAACAACAACAATCTCATCGCATCTTCCTGCTAATGCCTCATCTATACTATTATCAACTATCTCGTAAACCAGATGATGCAAACCTCTTGAAGATGTTGATCCTATGTACATTCCCGGTCTTTTTCTAACTGCTTCAAGCCCTTCAAGTACCTGTATTTGACTCTCATCATAAGATGGATTTACATTTGTAACTTCTTCCATACTTCCTCCTAATTTCTTACTAATTAATATTATAAAAAAATTGTTTTATAAATTAGATATATCGTTTACAAAAGTTGATCGCTTTTGAAGTGTTATTGACGATATAGGTGAAAGGTATATTTTACTCTTCTTATCTGTTTCTGTAATAATAAATGACTTTGGAAGGTCATTAGTAATGCTTTCTATAAAACCTTCCTCCTCAGCAATTTTTAAAAAGTCTTTTGTATCTTTTGATACTGTAGTTGTATCTATATCAAGAATTGCAATTATATTTCTTACCGGTATTACTACGTCTCCGCCTATATGCAAAAACATTAATATTCCTCCTGTTGTTACACAACTATATATAAATATATTATTAGTATTTTTCTTAAAGGTATTATAAAAAATATATGATAAATATAAAATGCTATTTAAAATCAGCCACTATATATTTTATCCTAAATAAATATTTAGTGCAAATCATTCATTTTGAACCATACCTGCAGTTACTCTAAAGAAATCAGCTTTTTCAATTGCCTGTGCACTAAAAAAACCCTTTTCCGTACAGGTAATAAAAACTTGTATTTCTTCAAGATTATCAAACAAATATTCCTGCCTTTTTGCATCCAGCTCTGACATTACATCGTCCAATAAAAGTACAGGCCATTCTCCGGTTTCTTCTTTCATAATATTTATTTCAGCCATTTTTACCGATAAAACAGCCGTTCTTTGCTGACCTTGAGATCCAAATATTTTTATGCTTTTTTCATCTAAAAAAATATCATAATCATCTCTTTGCGGACCTATTAAAGTAGTTCCTTTAATTAACTCTCTTTCTTTTATTCTATTTAAACTATTTTCAAATTCACTTTTTATAGATTCAGGCCTGCTGAAATCAGATATATTAAATGATGGGTCATATTTAATATCCAGATTCTCATTTCCTCCTGAAAGCTTTAAATGTTCCTTCTTTGCATATAAACTAAGCTTTTCAATAAATTGCTGCCTTGCTTTAATTATTTTTGATCCTGTAGTAATAAGATTCTGATTCCAAACTTCCAGTGTATCCAATAGATTTTTTTTGTTTTGTATTTCTTTAAGAAGAGTATTTCTTTGTTCAAGGATTTTAGCATACTGCTGTAAATCATAAAAATACGCAGGTCTTAACTGACTTATAGTAATATCAATAAACCTTCTTCTTTCAGAAGGACCTTCTTTAATTATTAAAAGATCCTCTGGAGAAAAAATGACAGTATTCAAATTCCCCATCAAGTCCCCTATTTTTTTAAGAGGTATTTCATTTATTCTTATCTTCTTTTTACCTTCTTTTTCATATGAAATATCAATTTCAGCATCAAGTATGCTTCTTTTTACTTTTAATTTAATATTATATTCCTTCTGTCCAAGCTTTATTAATTCATAATCCCTTGGAGTCCTGTGTGATCTGCCTGATGAGCATATGAAAATTGCCTCAAGAATATTTGTTTTACCCTGGGCATTATATCCGTATATTACATTAAATCTTTTATTAATTTTTAAATCCAGACTGTCATAGTTTCTATAATTTTTTAAGCTTATGCCCTCAATAAACAATTATATTCCTCCGGAATTACTCTATTTCAAAAGCTTTACCGTTTATCTCTATTTTATCTCCTGATCTTAACTTTTTTCCCCTTTGCAGTTCAACCTGTCCGTTGACTTTTATCATTTCTTCAGACACCATATTTTTAGCATCTGCACCACTGCCAGCTAATCCTACATATTTTACAAACTGATCCAGCTTTATAAATTCTGTTTTTATTTTTACCTTTTCCATACTATCTACCTTTCTTAATTCATAATTTAAAAACTACTAAAAAGGAACAGCATTATGCTGTCCCCTTATAATACTATAATAATGTAAATTAAAACTAATTTCTAGTTCTAACCGGAAGAATCATGTATGCGAATATATCTTTTTCTGAGTGCCTTATTGTACATGGCCCTACATTGGATGTAAAATATATTTCAATTTTTTCTTCTTCAATGACTTTAAGTGCATCTATAAAATATCTTGGATTAAAGCCTATTTCAAGCTTCCCACCATCTGCTTCAATTCTTATTTCTTCTCTTACTGCTCCTATATCAGTATTTGATGTAATTACAAGCTTTTCATCAGCTATACTGAACTTTACGGGATATCTTTTCTCATCCAGTGTCACAAGAGAAGCTCTTTCAAGTCCTGCAAGCAGTTCTTTTGTGTTAGTTTTAATTTTTAACTCGTGCTCCTGAGGAATAATGCTTTTGTAATTTAAATATTCACCCTCCAGCAGTCTCGATACTATTTTACAATTGTTTACGTCGAATAATATCTGATTGTCCTTACTATATATCGAAACTTCATCCTTTACAGGCTGAAGAATCTTTAAAACTTCATTTAAAGTTTTGCCTGGAATAACAACTTTTATATCAGCAGCTTCATTATTTACTTCATATTTTCTAAGTGCCATTCTGAATCCGTCAATTGATACAAAAGTAAGCATTTTATCCTTGCATTCCATCAGGGAACCGGTAAGGATTGGTCTGTTTTCGTCAATACTTACTGCAAATATAGTTTGCTTTATCATATTTCTTAAAATATCCTGGTTTATTATAAATGCATTGTCTTTTTCTATTTCCGGTAAAGCCGGAAAACCTTCTGATGATAAGCCTTTTATTTCAAAATGAGTATTTTCACATTCAATAACTACCATATTGTTAGACTGAACTTCAATGAATACTTCGGAATCGGGAAGTCTTCTTATTATATCTCCAAAAATTTTTGAGTTAATTACAATTGTGCCTTTTTCTCTTATATCTGCTGGAATTCTGCATTCAATACCAAGTTCAAGATCATTTCCTGTAAGCTTTAATTCTTCCGCTGCGTCCAGGAGTATGCCTTCCAATATTGGTAAAGTTGATTTTGCCGAAACAGCCTTTTGTACAATATTTATACCTTCTACAAGGTTTTCTTTTGAACATGTTACTTTCATTGAATTACCTCCTAATGCCTACTTTGAGCTAAATACCGTATATTAATCAGAAACCATTTATTTATAAATATAATATAATAAATCTAACAACAATAGCAGTAAGTGTTGTTGGTAATGTGAATAACGTCATTTTTGCTTGAAATACAGGCTTGTACTACTGTTGTTTAAGTGTTGGTAAACTGTATCAAATATTAACATTATCCATAGTTAAGTTTTATACTTATAATTATCCACAAAAAGATTTCACCATATTAACATTGAATTGTTTATAACTTAAAGTATATTTTATTTACCTTGAATTGATTTTTTAAGTTCATCTATGGCTCTTCTTGTTTCTGCGCTGTTTTCAAGGTCATTTGATATCTTTTCTATTGCATGAATAACTGTTGAATGATCCCTGCCTCCAAACTCTTCACCAATTCTGGGAAGAGACATGTCAGTCAATTCTCTGCAGAGATACATCGCAATCTGTCTAGGAAATGCTATGTCCCTGTTACGTTTTTTGGATCTGAACTCATCAAATTTAATATCAAAATATCTTGCTACAATTTCCTGAATCAAATTACAATTTATAACCCGTGATTTATTTGCAGATAAAATATCCTTTAGTGCTTCCTCTGCAACATCGACAGTTAATTCTGCCTCTGTAAGTGAGGTATAGGCTATAACTCTGTTTAAAGCTCCTTCTAGTTCACGGATGTTTGATGCAATCTTGTCCGCAATAAAAACAAGAACATCATTTGGAATATCAAGGTTTTCAAGTTGTGCTTTCTTACTTAATATTGCAATTCTTGTTTCAAGATCCGGCGCCTGCAAATCTGCTATAAGACCCCACTCAAATCTTGAACGCAGCCTTTCCTCAAGTGTTGTAATGTCCTTTGGAGGCTTATCGCTAGATATAATTATTTGTTTATTTGCTTCATAAAGTGCATTAAAGGTATGGAAAAATTCTTCCTGGGTCCTTTCCTTACCTGCTATGAATTGAATATCATCTATAAGAAGAATATCTATATTTCTGTATCTATATCTGAATTCTTCATTTTTATCATCTTTAATTGCATTTATAAGTTCGTTTGTAAATTTCTCAGAGGATACGTACATTACCTTCAAATTAGGATTCTGTGAAAGAACATAATGTCCTATTGCATGCATAAGGTGTGTTTTTCCAAGACCAACACCGCCATACATAAAAAGAGGATTATAGGCTTTTGCAGGAGATTCTGCAACTGCGAGAGATGCAGCATGTGCAAATCTGTTGCTATTTCCTATAATAAATGTATCAAAAGTATACTTTGGATTTAAATTAGAAAAATTTTCTGCAGCAGTACTTATATCGCTGTGCCCAGAGTAACGTTTTTCATTATCTTGTCCGGGTACAAGAAAGTTAATATCATATTCCTTGTAAGTAATTTGTTTAATTGCATTTTTAATTAGATTTGAATATCTAGATTCAAGAATACCTTTGTTAAATTCGGCGGGTACACCAAGATTTACGGTATTCAGGTTGACTGAAACAGGTTCAATTGTTTGAATCCATGTATTAAAGCTTATTTCTGTAAGCTCGTTTTTTAGAAGATCAAGTACCTTATGCCATATATCCGATAGATGTTCATTCATACTGCTTCCTCCAGCTATACACAAGTTTTTATAAAAGTATTTTAATTTGGTAATTTAATAATTTATCCTTTGTACTTGTGCATAAAACAATGTCATATGTAAATACTAACAAGAAAATAAACAAAAAGTTACATGTAATGAATATCATAAAAGCCAAACAAACGCCTTTATGTGCAAAAAAAATAATTGCCCTGCAAAATATTCATATCATGTATAAATAATTAGATAACTTGTGAAAATAATTTTTTTTAATTATAATTATTAACAATCACAGCTATAAATAACAGCTTATTAACGTAATAACTAACAAGTTATCAACAAGTATAAATAATATATCAGACTTTATGGCAATATTCAATACAATAATAGCATAGATATCCACAAAAAAAATTTTAAAATTTATACTTATCCACAGCACATGTTTCTTGACATCACTTGATTTCATAATATATAATTGGTTTGGTGTCTAAAAATCAGACTTTATTTGGAAGTAACTGTATTTAGAACTAATTGAAAAATATTAATTTTTAATAAATAAGACAAGGAACGGGGGTGTTTATAGTGTTAAGAACTTATCAACCAAAGAACAGACAAAGACAAAAGGTGCACGGTTTTAGAAAAAGGATGAGCACAGCTAACGGTAGAAAAGTATTAAGAAGCCGCAGATTAAAAGGAAGAAAGGTGCTTTCAGCTTAAGACCGCACACATGTGGTCTTTTTATTTAGGGAAACGTTTCTATACATGAAATGATAGCCTTATTACATTTTCAGTCGTATTTCCATGGGTTATACGGCTGAAAATGGGGGACTTTTAATTAATGCTTCTATTTTATTTGTGGAGGAAAGTCCCTGATGTTAAATACTAAGACTTTAAAACGAAATAACGAATTTCTTAGAACATATAAAAAGGGCAGGTTCTTTGTTGGAAAATATATTATTATATATGTATTGAAAAATAATATCGGAAAAAACCGACTTGGAATAACCGCAAGCAAAAAGTTCGGTAAAAGTGTTCAAAGAAACCGGATTAAAAGATTAATACGTGAAAACTACAGGTTTTATGAAGAATATATCAAGCAAGGGTTTGATATAGTCTTCGTTGCAAGGAATAAGGCTGAAATGCCTGAATTCACTGATGTTAAAAAGGAAATGAAATTCTTGCTCAAGAAACTTGATATATTTGATCGGGAGAAATGGGATTGTTTAAAAGAATATTGATATTTTTAATTAAACAGTACCAAAGGTTTATATCGCCACTAAAAAGAAAAGGAAGCTGCCGATTTTATCCGACGTGTTCGCAATATGCCATAGAAGCAGTACAGAAATACGGGGCATTTAAAGGCGGATTTATGGCAATTAAAAGAATTTCAAAATGCCATCCTTTTCACCCAGGAGGATATGATCCTGTAAAATAGATCTTGGGCCTGAATACTTAAATATACTTAAGTTAAAAAAGAGTTATATAACTCAGAAGACTTTCGATTAAAATTGCATTAAAATAATGCATGTGTTTCAGAAAGGAATATACAGAATGTTTGATTTTATAGCTGTACCAATGGGGCAAATACTGAATTTCCTCTATAATACGGTTTGTTTTAAAAGTTATGGACTGGCTATTATACTTTTTACCCTTGTAATAAGGGCAGCGTTACTACCTCTGACTATAAAGCAGTACCATTCTACGGCCAAGATGCAGACACTTCAGCCAAAAATACAAGAAATCCAAAAGAGATATAAGGGCGATAAAGAAAAGCTCAACATGGAAATGATGAAGCTTTATCAGGAAAATAAGGTAAATCCTGCAGGCGGATGCCTTCCTCTTTTGATTCAGATGCCTATATTATTTTCACTTTATTATGATATACAAGCACCTCTAAAATATATGCTTCGAATTGATTCAAAGGTTATAAGTTCACTTACCGAATTTATTAAAAAAACAAAGGAAGTTGTATTTACCGCAGGCCGTAGTGCGGATATACAAATAATTGAGTTTTTCAGGCAGCACCCAGGAAAAATAAGTGAAGCAACAGCTTCACTGGGGTCACAAATTACTCCTGACCAGATAGCGTCAATAAAAAACCTTAATCTTGATTTTCTTGGCATAAACCTTGGTTTGAATCCAAAATTTGATACCAATCTTATTTTTGGAAGTACTACCTGGAAAGTTTATCTGCCTCTTATGATTATTCCTATTCTCGTTGCAGGTACGACCTTCCTTCAATCAAGAATTATGGCTAAACTGCAAAAAGGTCAGACAGGTGCTTCAGCTTCAATGCAGAATACTATGATGATAATAATGCCTTTAATGCTGTTATTGTTCTCGTTCAGTGTTCCGGCAGGTTTGGGTCTTTACTGGACTGTAGGTAATATAGTAATGATATTTACACAAATGTATATAAATAAAGTAGTCTTCAAAAAGAAGGAGGCTCCCGAAGCAGATGGCAAATAGTGTTGAAAAGACAGGCAAAACTATTCAAGAGGCTATTAAAGCCGCTCTCGAAGAGTTAAGAGCTGATGAAAACAGCGTTGATGTTGAAGTTCTTGAGGAAGGTAATAAGGGAATTTTCGGAATCATAGGTAACAAGGTTGCCAGGGTCAGAGTTACACTTAAGGAATCAGCTGCTGAAAAGGCAAGACAGTTTGTTAAGGATGTCCTTGAAAAAATGAAGCTTAATGCTGACATATTTGTTGAGGAAACTGAAGATTCCATCCTTCTTAAAATACACGGAAACGATATTGGAATTATTATAGGAAGACGTGGGGAAACACTTGATTCTCTGCAATACCTTGCAAGCCTTGTCGTTAATAAGGAAAAGGGAAACTACAAAAGAGTTGTAGTTGATGTTGAAAACTACAGGCAAAAGAGGGAAGAAACTCTTATAAAACTTGCGAACAGACTTGCCGACAGAGTTATAAAGTATAAGAAGAACATAGTTTTAGAGCCTATGAACCCTTATGAAAGAAGAATTATTCATTCATCCCTGCAGGACAACAGCTATGTAGAAACCTACAGTATAGGTGATGAACCTAACAGGAAGGTAGTAATAACTTTAAAGTAGTTTATACAAAAGTTATAAAAGACAATTATTATTCCAGGGGAACAAAGTCCGGGGATTATAATTGTCTTTATTATTGTGCAAGCTATTATGAACAAAATATATGAAAATGACTGTAATAAAGTTATTAATGAAGGTTATAAATTAAAGACTTTATTGAAAAAAACTTTCATCATCTTATATAATTTGGATGCCGTATTGTGATAGAATCTAAGCGGAATGATTGACACCGGAGGGTTTATGCTTATTAATGATACAATTGCTGCAATATCTACACCGCATGGAAATGGTGGAATAGGTATAATAAGAATAAGCGGGGACAAGGCTTTTGAAATAGCTGAACAAATATTTGTCGGCAAAAAGCCCTTTTCAGATATAAAACCAAATACAATAAGCTTTGGAAGAATTATAGATCCTTTAAATGCTGAAACTATTGATGAGGTACTTGTTTCAAAAATGAAGGCTCCCCATACTTTCACCATGGAAGATGTAATAGAAATAAATTGCCATGGCGGTTTAATTGTTATAAAAAGAATACTTGAATTAATACTGAAAAGCGGTGCCAGACTTGCAGAACCGGGCGAATTCACAAAAAGGGCATTTTTAAACGGCCGGATTGACTTATCACAAGCGGAAGCAGTTATTGATGTTATCAACTCCAAGACTGAGGAGAGTTCCAGAGCCGCAGTATCGCAGCTTGAAGGAAAACTGTCATCAAAGCTTAAAATTGTTCGTGACAAGCTGCTTGATTTAATTACACACATAGAAGTTACAGTAGATTATCCGGAACATGACATAGAAGAAATTACAGGAAGGGAAGTCCATGATTCTATAAGAGACATTAAAAAGTCCTTATATGATCTGACAGAAGGTTTTGACAAAGGCCGTATTTTAAGAGAAGGGCTTAATGCTGTAATTGTAGGCAGGCCAAACGTAGGGAAATCTTCACTGCTGAATTTCATTGCAGGTAAAAATAGGGCTATTGTTACGGATATTCCCGGAACAACCCGTGATATTATTGAGGAATATGTAAACATAGGCGGTATTCCCGTAAGACTCATTGATACTGCCGGTATAAGGGAAACAGAAGATTTAATTGAGCAGATCGGCGTTAAGAGGGCACATAGCGAGCTGGAAAATGCAGACCTGGTTATCCTTATGATTGATGCAGATCAGGGAGTTACTGATGAAGACATCGGACTTATTGAAAAGGCTGGAACGAAAAAGTCTATTATAATTATTAATAAGACTGATCTTGTATCAGAAAATGAATTGGGTAAGATTGAATCATTAATTGGCAGTAATACAATAGTCAGAATGTCTATAAAAAATGGAACAGGCTTGGAAAGTCTGGAGGATAGGTTGAAAGGGCTTTTTGTAAAGGGTGATATAAGGCAAAATGAAGAAGTCCTTCTGACCAATATCAGACATAAAAACCTTATAGACAATGCAATAAGTAGTATTGATGCCGCCATTTCTGCTTTTGAGGCAGGATTGCCTCTGGATTGCGTAACCATAGACATTAGAAATGCAGCTGAATACCTTGGGCAGATAACCGGGGAGTCGGTTACCGAAGACGTAATGCACAGGATATTCAGCAGGTTCTGTATTGGGAAGTAAAGGCAAGTTTACAGCTTACAATGTACAGTTAAAAGCAAATATAGTTTTAAAGTTATGTAGTAAAAAAACAAGTGGGATATTAAGAAAAATAACAGATAACTACAATAGGGAATAAGTCTTGGTAATTGAGCATTGCTTTTATAATTCTCAATTTTCAATTCTCCATTCTCAATTTAATAAGGTGGTTTTTATGGATTATTTCGCAGGAGAATATGATGTAGTAGTTGTTGGTGCCGGACACGCTGGCTGTGAGGCTGCGCTTGCAAGTGCAAGGCTTGGACTCAGGACAATAGTATTTTCCATAAACCTTGACAGTATTGCAAACATGCCGTGTAACCCAAGTGTGGGAGGGACGGCCAAGGGGCAGCTGGTTCGTGAAATAGACGCTCTTGGTGGTGAAATGGGCAAAAATACAGACAAGACTTTTATCCAGTCAAAGATACTAAACTCGGCAAAAGGTCCTGCAGTTTTTTCTCTTCGTGCTCAGGTTGACAGAAGGCGTTATCAGATGGAAATGAAGCACACTATGGAAAAGCAGGAAAACCTGGATATAAGACAGGCTGAGATAACAGAGATTCTTACTGAAGAAGCTGGTGGAAAAAAGAAAATCACAGGGGTTAAAACACATACAGACGCAATCTATAAATGTAAGGCTGTTGTTCTAACAACAGGCACTTATTTAAAAGGAAAAATTATAATTGGGGATATAAGCTACAGCGGCGGCCCTGACGGTTTATTCCCAGCAAACAGGCTGTCGGAAAGTCTTATTAATAATGGAATTGAGCTGTTTCGTTTCAAGACCGGCACACCTGCAAGGCTTAACAGGCGCAGCATAGATTTTTCCAAGATGGAAGAGCAGCCTGGTGATGAAAGAATTGTTCCTTTTTCCTTTGAAGTAGAAGAAATAAATAAGGAGCAGGTTTCCTGCTGGCTTACACATACCACGGATGAAACGCATAAGGTAATAAAGGACAACCTTCATAGGTCACCTCTATATTCAGGTAACATCAAGGGTGTTGGCCCACGTTATTGTCCGTCTATAGAAGATAAAATTGTAAGGTTTGCAGATAAGGAATCTCACCAGATTTTTGTTGAGCCTATGGGACTTGAAACAGAGGAAATGTATCTTCAGGGCATGTCCAGCAGTCTTCCAGAAGATGTTCAGATTCAAATGATGCGTACGCTTCCGGGACTCGAAAATGTCTCTGTTATGAGAAGTGCATATGCAATAGAATACGATTGTATAAATCCAATACAGCTTAAGCAGTCACTTGAACTTAGATCTATTGAAGGTCTTTTTTCAGGAGGACAGATAAACGGCAGTTCCGGATATGAGGAAGCGGCTGCACAAGGCTTGGTTGCAGGGATTAATGCTGCATTGAAGGTTATGGGAAAAGACCCGTTAATTCTGGATAGGTCACAAGCATACATAGGCGTTCTGGTGGATGACCTTGTTACAAAAGGGACTAAGGAACCCTATAGAATGATGACCTCAAGGGCCGAATACAGGCTGCTTCTAAGGCAGGATAATGCTGATTTGAGACTTACACCTATAGGTTATGCAATCGGGCTTATAAATGAAGAGCGCTATAAATTGTTTGATAATAAAAAGAAACTTATTGAAGATGAAATAGCAAGGCTTGAAAAAACAGTTGTCCCACCCAGCGAAGAAGTTAACAGCTTCCTTGAAAGCAAGGGTAGTTCTAAAATTATAAGCGGTATCAAGCTCGCGGAACTTTTGAGAAGGCCTGAAGTACTGTATGAGGATATGGCTGTAATTGACCCTGAAAGACCTGAGTTGAGCCATGCAGTCAGGGAGCAGGTGGAAATTTCAGTGAAGTATGAAGGTTATATAAAAAGGCAGATGCAGCAGGTGGAGCAATTTAAAAAGCTGGAAAACAGGAAGTTGCCTGAAAATATTGATTATAAAGAAGTTTACGGACTTAGCAATGAGGCAAAGCAGAAGCTTAACCTTATGAAACCCGAATCGGTTGGACAGGCTTCAAGAATATCTGGTGTATCTCCTGCAGATATTTCTGTACTGCTTATTTATTTGGAACAAAACAAAAGACGAGTTGACAGTTGACAAGATGACAAGAGGACAGTTAAAAGGCAGTGTTCAGGTTACAGATTACAGTTTACAGTTAAAGGCAAAAGAAAAAGAGAGTTGATAGTTGACGAGATGACAGTTAAAAACAGTGTACAGTGTACAGTTAAAAATATAAAAGATTAAGAACTGTAGAAAGGTCAGGCTTTAGTTATTTTAGTCGGTGGAACCGACTTGGTTTTGACAGCCGTGGGTTTCAACCCACGGGGAATGGCTTAACAAAGATAACAAAAAGTATATAGGTAAGCCGAAATTATTTTAGTATATTATAAATTTAATGGTTGCTTTGTAGTTGTAGAGATGGGTTTAACTATCATCTGTCAACTGTCAATTGTTAACTGGTTTAATTAGAGGTGACGTATGGAAGATAAGGCGGGTTTGGTTGAAATTCTTAAAGAAGGTTCACAAGAGTATGGTATTGAGCTTTCCGATGTACAGGCTGATAAATTTATTAATTACGCAGAACTGCTGAAGGATTGGAATACAAGAATTAACCTCACGGCAATCGAGGAAGATAAAGATATTATAATAAAGCATTTCATAGATTCATTAACCATTGCACCTTATCTTAAAAAAGGTGGCTTAAGTATTATAGATGTAGGTACAGGTGCGGGTTTCCCGGGAATACCCTTGAAAATAGTTATCGATAATTTGAAGGTGACTCTTTTGGATTCACTGGATAAGAGAATTAAATTTTTAAATGAAGTCATTAACACAACACAACTAAAGGATATAAATGCCGTACACGGTAGGGCTGAGGACTTCGGGGCCAATCCAGAGTACCGTGAAAAGTTTGATATATCTACTGCAAGGGCTGTTGCTGCTCTTCCGGTGCTGCTTGAGTATTGTCTCCCATTTGTTAAGATAGGCGGAACCTTCATTGCAATGAAAGGAAATAATATAGAAGAGCTTAAAGATTCAAAGAAGGCCTTGAGTATTTTAGGCGGAGAAATTGAAGAGGTTAAGGAAATTTCTCTTCCTTTCGGAGAAATGAGAAGAAATATTATTACCGTAAGAAAATTGCGACAAACTCCGACAAAATATCCTAGAAAAGCGGGCAAACCGTCAAAAGAACCGTTGCTTTAAGCCCTGAAATGTAGTAATATAGCGCATTTGGACGAACGATTATTAAAGGGAAAAAAAGGAATAGGATTAACTCCGGCGAATATATCTTCCTGTGATTAAAAAGATAAAAGGATGGTGCCGGATGTTAGATAGCAAATTGCAGGTTCATAAGCAGGAAAAAAAAGATGATTTGAAAAATATCACTTATATCAATATTGACCATATCAGGCCTAACCCTTACCAGCCGAGAAAACAATTCAATGTTACGGCACTTGAGGATTTATGTGAATCTATAAAACAGTATGGTGTTATCCAGCCTATAAGCGTCAGAAAGCTTTCTACAAATTCATTTGAACTGGTTGCAGGAGAAAGAAGACTCAGAGCAGCTGAAATGGCAGGCTTAAGGGAAATCCCTGCAATCGTCGTAACAGTTACTGACAATGATTCAGCAGTTATGGCTCTTATAGAAAATCTTCAAAGAGAAGACCTTACCTTTATGGAAGAAGCAGAGGGTTACAACAACCTTCTTATAGAACATGGTCTTACTCAGGAAGAGCTGGCTCAGAAGATAGGAAAAAGCCAGTCAACCATCGCCAATAAAATAAGGCTTTTAAAACTCCCCCCTCTGGTTAAAAAGATAATAGCAGACAACAACCTTACAGAGAGACATGCTAGAGCATTACTGAAGCTTCATGATGAACAGCTGCAGCTTAGAGTGCTCAAGCGCGTATGCGAAAGAGGGTTAAATGTTAAGAAAACGGAGGAACTTGTTGAAAGAGCAATTGAAAAGTATACAAGAGAAGTAAGAGAGGGCGGCGGAGAAAAGAAGGTAACAAGAGCTGTTAAAGATATTAGAATATTTGTGAATACAGTAAGACAAGCCATAGATATGATGAAAAAAGCCGGAGTTAATGCGAAGGCAGCCCAGATAGACAGGGGAGAATATGTGGAGTTTATTGTAAGAATACCTAAAAAAATAAGCTAGACATATGAGGCAATAAAATGAATGAAGTATTGGAATCCTATAGATAAAGATAAGTTCAGGGTACAAAGATAATAGGGCAGTGGCAGCCGAAAGAATGCGGAGTATTAGGCTCCGTATTTTTTTGTGGAAATATTCCTCAAAGCCTGAATTGGGAATTCTATAATATAAAATATAGTTATACCAGATTATATAGTAACCGGGGTTTTTATAAAAAAGTGGACATGTATTTAAAAGTTTATTAAAATAAAGAATAGGTGTTTATGCATAATTGGATAAACAACCAGCTTTTCCACTATAGCGGAACAAGCTGCATCAGAAGGAAAAAGAGAGGTAGACCACATAATGGCAGATGAGAACCAGATTAAAGAACAAAGAGTCATTCCAGTAGATATTGAAGCTGAAATGAAAAAGTCTTTTATAGATTACGCGATGAGCGTTATAGTAGACCGTGCGCTCCCTGATGTAAGAGACGGTTTAAAACCGGTTCACAGAAGGATTCTATATGCAATGTACAGCCTGGGCTTTACACCTGACAAGGCTTATAGAAAGTGCGCAACAACTGTCGGAGAAGTACTCGGTAAATTTCATCCGCATGGTGATGCTGCAGTTTATGAAAGTCTTGTAAGAATGGCGCAGGACTTTTCATTAAGGTATATGCTCATTGACGGACATGGAAACTTTGGTTCTGTTGACGGAGATCCACCAGCAGCTATGAGGTATACAGAATCCAGGCTTGCTAAAATATCTATGGAGATGTTAAGTGATATCAACAAAGATACTGTTGATTTCAAGCCAAATTTCGATGAGCATGAAATGGAACCTGTTGTACTTCCTTCAAGGTTTCCGAACCTTCTTGTAAACGGGTCTTCAGGTATAGCTGTCGGAATGGCTACAAACATACCTCCGCATAACATGGGAGAAGTAATAGACGGTATAACGCTTGTAATTGATAATCCCGAGGTAACTGCGGACGAGCTTAATAAAGTAATAAAAGGACCTGATTTCCCTACCGCAGGTATTATTGTGGGCAAGTCAGGCATAAAGGAAGCATATAGAACTGGTAAAGGCAGAGTTGTAATAAGGGCAAAGGCTGAAATTGAAAGCATGAACAACACAAGACAAAGAATTGTTGTTACAGAGCTTCCATACCAGGTTAACAAGGCAAGGCTTCTGGAGAAAATAGCACAGCTTGTTAAGGATAAGAGGATTGAAGGTATTTCGGACCTGAGGGATGAATCCGACAGAACTGGAATGAGAATGGTAATAGAGCTTAAAAGAGATGCGAACGCGAATGTTGTATTGAACCAGCTTTATAAAAATACTCAGCTCCAGGAAACCTTCTGTGTTAATATGCTTGCAATTGTTCAGACAGAAGATAAGAAGTACGAACCAAAAGTAATTAACTTAAGACAGGCGATAGATTATTATATAAAGCATCAGGAAGAAGTTATTGTCAGAAGAACAAAGTTTGAGCTTGATAAGGCAGAAGCCCGTGCTCATATTTTGGAAGGCTTGAAAATAGCAATTGACAATCTTGATGAAGTAATAAGAATAATCAGAACCTCAAAAACTGAGCCAGTTGCAAAAGAAGCACTGTCAGAGCGTTTCGGGTTTAGTGAAAAGCAGGCCCAGGCCATTGTCGATATGAGACTTGGTAGGCTTACTGGTTTGGAAAGAGAAAAATTAGAAGCGGAATATAATGAGCTTCTTAAAAAGATTAAATATTATAAAGAAGTCCTTGCTGATGAAAGCCTTGTGCTTAAAATAGTTAAGGATGAGCTTCATGAAATAAAGATGAAGTATGCTGATGAAAGAAGAACATTAATAACTGCAGATGAAGATGATATTGATATAGAAGATTTAATTCAGGAAGGCAAAACTGTTATAACACTTACCCACTTCGGTTATGTAAAGAGGCTTCCAGCCGATACTTACAAGAGCCAGAAGCGTGGCGGAAAAGGTATAACAGGCTTGAGTACGAGGGAGGAGGACTTTGTTGAAAACCTCTTTGTAACCTCTACGCATGACTTTATTTTGTTCTTTACCAGCAAGGGTCGTGTTTACAGGCTGAAAGCCTATGAAATACCTGAATCGGGAAGACAGGCGAAGGGTACTGCAATTGTTAACCTGCTTCAGCTTGATGCCGAGGAAAAGGTTACGGCCGTTATACCTGTCTCAGAGTATAGTGAAGGTATGTATATGACGATGGTTACAAAAAACGGCGTCGTTAAGAAAACCGATCTGATGGAATATAATAATATAAGAAAAGGCGGACTTACTGCCGTTTCACTCAGAGAAAATGATGAACTGATTGATGTAAGACTCTCTGATGGTTCAAGAAATATTATACTTGTAACTAAAAACGGTATGTCCATAAGATTTAAGGAAACCGATGTACGTCCATTAGGTAGAGTATCCCAGGGTGTTATGGGTATAAGACTTGATGAAGGAGACAGCGTTATAGGTATGGCAACCTTCAAGGAAGGAAATCCAACAATGCTTGTAGTAACCGAAAACGGCTTTGGTAAGAGGACAGAGCTTGAAGAATACAAGGTTCAAACAAGAGGCGGTAAAGGAATACTTACCTACAAAGTTACTGAAAAGACTGGAAAAATTGCAGGAGTAAGGCTTGTTGATGAAACGGATGACCTTATGCTTATAAGCTCGGACGGAACTATAATAAGAATGAAGGTAAGTGATATAAGCATTTTGGGTAGGGCAACACAGGGTGTAACACTTATGAGAACAAGCGAAGGTAATACAGTTGTTGGAGTTGCAAGGATTGTAAATGATGATGAAGATGATCAGGATAATAATGAAGAAGATCAGGCATCCGAAGGTTCCGACAGTAAAGAAACAGATAATGAGTAAAAATTAGATTATATATCCTCATACTTTTAACGGAAGCAGCCATTTAGGCTGCTTCTTTTGTTTGTTACAAGAGTTATAAAATCTTTTGCTCTTAAATTACTTCTATATATTTATAAAACATAATTATTTATAAAACATAATTGATGTATAGTATTATCGAATATATAAGACAATAATGAAGTATAAAACAGATTGCATCATATAAATCAATTCTATTGAATTATATGGAGTTATCATCAGGTTGAATGCATTATGTTAAGGTGTTATAGTAATTAAGCTGTCTCGCGGCGCTGAACACAAGCGTCACACTAAAAAAAGAAATTAAAAAAAGTGTTGACAGTAAACAAGCTTCATGTTAATATATAAAAGCCGCTCACGGAGCGGACAAAAAAATAAAGTTGAAATTAGCAAGCAGCAATGCAAGTTAATTACGATTTTAACGGACATTGAAAATTAGATAGGGTAAAACGATAAGGAACTCGTAAATTTTAATGAGTAACTTGTAGAAATACTA
>JAEZTC010000008.1 GCA_023421675.1 Bacillota bacterium
ACGGATGAATATAATTTAGCAGTATCTGCATATATACACAATAACCCGAGTGATATTGAAGGCTATAGAAATAATGAACACCTTTATAAATACTCATCCTACGGCATTTACCTCGGTAAAAGGGACTTACTTAATCTTATTGATAAAAGCTTTATAAAATCAATTTTCAACAATAATGATGATCAAGTATTTGTAAAGAAATATTGTGAATTTGTTAGTCATCAAAGAGATATGGGCAGTATTAATAGCATAATGAAGCAGCTACCTCCTACAATAGAGCATGAATATAGAAGTGAAAGAAAAATAATATTAAGAGACCGCAACGTATCCCAGGTATTATCCTATATATCTGATAAACTAATAAAAGGCAGTACTACCGGTGTGTTTCTTAAATCAAAGCGTAAAACAATGGATTTCAGAGCATTTTGTGCTTATACCATGCGAACGTTATGTGGACTAAGCTATAGAGAGATTTGTCAAAGCATGTACAATATGACAGCGTCAGGCTGTGCCCGGCTTTGCGATTTGGGCTTCCGGCTTATAAGTAGCAATGAAAAGTATACAGAGCTCTTTAATGAGTTAATGAATTTAAAAATTGTTACTTAAATCTTATAAGGTCTATTGTTTTACAACATCAACAAGCTTTTTCCAGACAGCTAACCTTTGGTTGAAGCGTTTCACTAGCAGGTCTTGTTCACTTAATGGAGGAATTTATTTGGATATTGATATAAATGCTATAAAGGTACCAAAGATACCAATCCCTCCCTAATGCCTGTATTCTTCTTAATGAGGCCAATTCTCTGAAATAGGTAACTGTCTAATTCATGCTTATACCCCAATTATTTTTATACTATATTATGTTTAGTTTTAATAAATAGCTACATGAATTAGGGTTTAAGTTTTGAGAAGCGTCCCCACTATAAGCAAAAAAAAGAAGGCCCTGTTTTATTCTCACTTGGCCTTCTGTCATATAATTCCTGCCTGCATAAGCCCTTACTGCTGCGCCTTTGTTTTCTTATCTGGGCTTTCTTATCTTTTTCATGAATTCTTGTAACAGGATTAATTCCCCAAACCCCTCTAATTTCGCTCGATAACTCAAGGTTTGATTTAATTTTTGCTTTTTTCTTCATAATAAATAACTCCTTTTTTCTTTTATATTTTATTATATCAAATAATTTTATGTTTACTATTAAATAATTATTGAAAGTAATTAGCTTTAATTATAAACTATATTCGGAAACCGTTTAAATAAAGGCGTTTCAGCACATAAATATACAAAAATTCAAAAACATTACATGCAGAAGGGTGAAATATGGAGAAGCTAAGTTTGTTCGAATTAAAAGAAGGAATGGTTATAGGGGAACCGGTCTTTTTACCTGGTAAAAAAGAACTCCTGTTAAATCAGGGAACAACTCTCACCAAAGATTTAATTGCTTCACTAAAGGCCAGAGGTGTAGACTGTGTTTCGATTAATGATAGATATACTCTACTGATAGATCCTGCGGATACAATCGTTAAAGAAATGATGGAAGTTCTTGAGAAAGAAATCAGCAAATTTGCTCCTGAAGGACTGGAAGAAAACACTTCCGACAATATGGTTGTAGTCGGTAAAAGAGCTCGTTTGGCAGCAAAAAAGTTGTCCCAGTCAGAAATGCTTGTAAACTTCTGTACCAGGATGAAGCTTATAAATAGCAATCTACTATATAAACATGGACTTCAAACCTGTGTATATGCTCTCCTTGTTTCAGGTGCAATGGGCTTGAACGATGAAGAGATGTTTACAGTAGGTACAGCTGCTTTGTTACACGATCTTGGTTTATGCGAAATGCCTCCTGTAATAGACTATACTCAAAACAGCAAACAAAATGAAATGGCATGGAAAGAACATCCTAAGTATGGGTATTATATAGCTAAGGAAAATGGTATATCTGCTGATGCCTGTAAAATAATTCTCCATCATCACGAGCTATGGAACGGAAGCGGCTTCCCTGTCGGAATGACCGCAGAAAACATACCTTTAGGAGCCAGAATAATCTCAGTATGTGAAACATATGATCGGCTTATAAGATATGAAGGGTATCATAGGTATCAGGCAATAGAATATCTTTATGGAAGCGGACAGTATTACTTTGACAGTGCTGTAGTAGCTGCCTTTACAAATGGTATTGCCATTTATCCTCTGGGTTCGATGGTAAGACTTTCTACAGGTGAGACTGGAATAATTGTTAACATAAGAAAGAATCTCGGGCCAAGGCCTATAGTAAGAGTATATTATAATCGTGTTAACATGCCTTATGAGTTCCCAAAACACATAGATCTGGGTAAAGAAAGGACTGTTTTTATTAAAGAAGTACTATAATTCTGGTCCCAACGGAATGATTATGACATAAAATGTTATGTAAGCTATTTGTTGTAAAGAAAAGAGGGTTTCGTCATGGATAGAGCCGTTTCTTTTCCTACTAAAGATTATTATGTCAGTAACTCCGGTAATGATAGAAACAGTGGCACTTCTCCAAGCAGACCATGGAAAACCGTCTCTAAAGTAAACAAATCCTGGTTTAGTCCTGGCAGTATCATTCATTTTAAATGCGGGGATGTTTGGAGGGAGCAGCTTATCGCTGCCAGCGGCAATGCTGGTGGATATGTAACTTATACATCTTATGGTTCAGGGCCTAAGCCATTATTTTTGGGGTCTGTTAATTTAACCGGGAGTTTTAATTGGACCCCTGTAGGTAAAAACTTATGGACTATTTCAAATCCAAGACAAAAGTTTAATAAAGATGTAGGTAACATTATTTTTAACAATGGAGATGCCTTTGGTATAAAGGTATTTAGTAAGTCTGAGCTCAATACACAAAACAAGTTTTATTATGACAAGGCCAATTATACCATAGTACTCTTTTCAGCACAAAACCCGGGTTCTATCTATTCAAGCATCGAATGTGCTATAACACAAAACATTATTGAAAAAAGTCTCAAAGCATATGTCAAATTTGACGGGCTTGCTTTAAAATACGGTTCGGCCCATGGTGTAGGGGGCTATGACAATCATCATATGATAGTCCAAAATTGTGACTTCAGCTTTATCGGAGGGGGAGAACTGTACAATGATGGTACTCCGGTAAGGTATGGAGGCGGAATTGAGTTTTATAACAATGCACATGATTGCTACGTTACGGGCTGTAATTTCTATGAAATATATGACACTGCAATAACTGCACAGGGAGCTGGGGATAAGATTCAGCAGTATAATTTGTTTTTCCGGAACAATTATATTGAGAAAGTTGAATGGTCCTACGAGGGCTGGGTAACCAGTGATGACGGTTTTATTAGGGATATTTACTTTGAGAATAACATTTGTAAAGGGGCCGGACTTAGTTGGGGCCATGCTCAAAGGCCGAATTTAAGCGGAATACACATTTTATTAAATGATAGCACAGCACCGGCGGAAAGGGTATATGTACGTAATAATAAGATTGAAATTGCTGCTGACTTTTTAATCTATCTTTCAATAGCATGGAAAGGAGAAGGCAGTGTAATTTTGGGAAATAATCAATATGTTGTTAAGAAAAATTCTTTGTTTGCAGTTTGGAAAGATGTAGGGTATATGGACACTGATTTTGAAGCCTTTAAAAGAGATGCAAGTGACTATGGATCGACACTGACAACCATATAAAAAAGAATAATAAAAATAGCATGGGGACGCTTCTCAATTTATTTGAAATAATCAAAAAATTGAGAAGCGTCCCCAATTTTTTGTCCCAAAGTTTTATAAGATACAAAGAACTTTAATATTATTCTTTGTTTTTAAAACTTTGGGAAATTATTTCTATAAATGCAGGAATTTAACACAAACTGTAGAACTTTGAAAATAAAATTTGTAGAAAAGGAGCGGATTTAAATGGCGGTTAAAATTAATAAGGATCTAGTAGAGGAGTATATTGGTACGACAGCGGACCGTGAAACGATGCCTGTTACAAATCTTCCGGCAGGGTCCACATATGTGGAAACTGACAATGGCGGTAAAAAGTATGTATTTACAGGCTCATTCTGGCTCGAGGATACAACAAAAGTTGAGGAACAAAGAGCTGTGTCATATCAGGACGCCGGAGATGCAATAGGAATACAGGGTATTGTACCTCAGGGTACCCAACCGCTTTATTCAAGTATTAGTTCGAGCCGTATAAATGTAAATGATCCGGCAGTATGTCCTGAAATTCAAATGAAGGGTGCAACTGCAGGGTTTTTAGTCGTTTATGTGGAATTTGGAACATCAGGTAATTGGAAGTTTGATTTATACGGCGCTACTAATTCAGGAGGGCTATACGGAAAGATTACAAAACCTAATGATCCGTCTCAGCTTTTATCACTTACCTTTAATGTTACTGGTGAAGGTCAGTATGTAATAATACCTGTGACTTGTATAGGTATGCCATTTGTTAAAATTGCAGCTCAATTGACAGGTACCAGTACTATATCTGCAGGTTTTATACCGGTACCGTTTATGTAAAGAATGGGGGCTTATTTATGAGACCGCTTTTACCTCAAAATTTTATTTTCAATAAAGGAATTATCGGAGAAGCTTTCCAGAATCCTACAGAATGGACTTTAACCGGTGATGGTACTAAATCTGCTGACAATATGTATTTCCTGACAGGCAGCCAGTCACTTAAGCTTACAACTTCAAGCGGAGGAACTTTAAGCGCGGTTAAAAATGTATCTTTGAACCTTAGAGATTTTCAAAAGCTTTTTTTACTGAAATTCTATGTTTATGATCCAACTACAGTATCAGCCGTATATTTTGACATTTCATCAAAAAGTGATTTCAGCACTATGTTTGAGAGAAGTACAGACGGTTCTTATCTTGTACAGGGCTGGAATACACTCCCGATGGACATGACATCATGGGAAATACATACCGATTCATTTAATTATACAATGGCAACAATCAGGATAAAACTTGTTGCAAAGTCAGGATCTATAGCAACTGTATCCTTCTCCGAGTTTGTTTATGATTTTGATGCTTCACCTAAAATAATGATACACTTTGATGATGCACTTGAAAGTGCATTTACAAAAGGATTTAGTATAATGAACGAATTCGGATTCAAAGGTACTACATATGTGCCGTGGGTATTGATAAACACAGAAGGATATATGAATTGGGGCCAGTGTAAAGATATGTATGACGCGGGATGGGACCTTGGAAACCATACAGATGAGCATGTAAACCTTACCGCTTATAGTCCTGAACAGGCACAGGCACACATTACCAGCGGTACAAATATGCTTGTTGAAAATGGGTTTGGCAGGGCAGCCTATCACCTTGCTTACCCGTATGGAGAATATAACAGCGAAGTCATTGCAAGAACAAAACAGGCAGGTCAGCTTACAGCAAGGACAATAACAGGGCTTGGAACATACCCTGATGACAACAATCTTTTTGCCTTATCATGCCTGATGACGGTTAACTATATAGATGTTCCTGCGGTAAAAGGCTTCATTGACAAAGCTATTTTACAGAACAGCTCCCTGTGTATATTGTTCCATGGGCTTGTTGACTCCAATCCAGATACCTATCAATGGACTACAGGTGATTTCAGAGAGGTTTTGAAGCATATAGCTATAAGGAACATTACACCTGTTACCATAACTGAGTGGTTTGCTTACATAAGAAATCCGCGAAGATTCAAGTATTAACATTACTGCTTTGAGCCTTGCTGAACCGTAAATATAATTTTGTTGCCTTTTTTGAAATAATACCCTTTGCTTTAATATTACCAAGCAGCTCGGGAAAGTATTTTGCAAGGAAATGAGCAACAGGAATACTTAAGGCAAACTGGATTACTGCCGTTATAAAACAAATGAGCATAGTTGACAGTGCAGATAAAGGTGCTAAATGTTTAGTAATCCATGAACCTATTCTATAGTTTACAAGTGCATAAAAGACTCCGTCAATACACAGAAGAGTAATTGTATTCCTACCGATATATGTAAACGCTTTAAATGCAGGCATCAGTCTGGATAATGCAATGACTGCCAGTGATCCTATAATAGAATTTATCAGGAAGAAGAACGGGTTGCCGTGCATGTATGAAGCCATATCAACGCACATATAGCTTGTAGGGAAGAAGGTATCATTCATACTGAAGGTTAACAGTAAGGCTAAGGTAAAAACTGAAAATGTAATTAACCTTATATAAACAGGTCTGGTTTTGTTATAAAAGCCCGACCTGTTTATTGCTATTCCAATAAGATAAAAAGAATAAGCAAGTATTGCCTCTCCGAAATACCAGAAAGTCAATACTCTATAACCAAATATCCTAATATTATTTATTTGCCAGGTTAAAAGCCATCCTATAGTATAGAATAACACTATCGCAATGACTATTCTTTTCATATTTGTCAGGTATCTTGCTGCAAAAAAATGAAGAATCTCCATGGATAAAAAGCAAACAAGGAACCAGGTTGGGACATTAAATGAAGTGCTTCCGACTGTAAGACCAACTATTTCCTTTAGTATTTTTTTTATGTTTTGTATGCTGTGATTTGCTGTTAACAATGGTATTACCAAAATAAGATTAAAGAACATTATGGGTATTACTCGAGTGAATACTTTTTGTTTTAGAAATATTTTAAACTTGATTGAAGGTGGTTCTTTTGCAACAAAACCCGATAGCATAATGAAAATTTGTATAATAAATGCGGCAATAAAACGTAAATTTACATACGCTGTTTCATTTCCCATCTTTATAAACCCTTCGAGAATGTGTATATAAAAAACCAAAAATATGCAAAGTGCTTTTGCTACGTCTATCCATAGTTTTCTTTCAGATGAAGCCATATAGAGTAACCCCCGGATTTATGATAAAAACATTATACATTTATTGTTAATTGTGTCAATTGTTGAAACACTGATATTTTATTTATTGCCCGACTATTTCAACCAGCAAAGTTTGGCTTGAATAATAGTATTTTAGCATAATACAAGGCTCATAGGTTTGTGCTTGCTTGACAGTAAATTATTGCTCATATATAGTTTATTTATGGTTTGGATGGAAAATAATTACATAGTAGGTTAGTTATAGAAAATACATTTATTATAAAGGCCGGGTATAAATATGGAATTAAAACAGTATTTAGATATTATTATGAAAAGGCTTTGGATCGTAATAGCAATAGTTATTTTAGCTGCAGGAATTTCGACTTATATAAATTTCTATGTTTTATCTTCAATGTATACTGCGGATACAACACTAATGATTATTAGCCAGGACAGTACACGGAATACAGAACTTTATAACGATGTAATGGTAGGACAGCAGCTTGCGAAAGATTACAGTGAAATAATTAAAAGCAGGACAATTGCAGAAGCAGTTATAAGTGAACTGGGTTTAAAGGATATAACAGCGCAAACGTTGGCAGATAGTATCTCTGTCAGTGCAAAAGAACAGACAAGTGTAATTCAGATATCGGTTGAAAATAAAGATCCGGAAATGGCAATGAAAATAGCCAACAGCACAGCCAGTGTTTTTTCAAAAAGAGTAGTAGAAATCATGGGGGTAAAAAACGTTACCATTGTAGATAAAGCGGTAAAACCGGAGACACCATCAAGCCCCCGTAAGGCAAGAAATATAGGGCTTATAGTTGTTGCAAGCCTTATAATCGGGGGAGTAATTGCGTTTCTTATAGAATATATGGACAATACAATAAAAACAGCTGAAGATATTGAGATTTTCCTCGGAATGAATGTAATTGGAATTTTGCCTGAAAGGGTATCAAACAGGGGGAAAAGCTTATGACATCCAGAGTTACAATACCTTTTAAGCTTGACGAATTTATGCAGGAAGCATATTGCAGCCTAAGGACAAATCTTCAGTTTTGCGGACTTGGGAGTAATCTGAAGACCATTGCGGTTACCAGCTGTCATCCAAATGAAGGTAAAACTACAGTTTCGTTAAATCTTGCTGTATCAATTACATCCATTGAAAAAAGGGTGCTGCTGGTAGATACTGACCTCAGAAAACCACGGAATTTAAAGGAAATTCAACATAATTATAACTATGGGCTTTCTAACTATTTATCCCATATGGCTGATTTTGAAGAAGTTATATGCAACACCAATATAAAGCTTCTTCATATGGCTCTGTGCGGTCCAAAGCCTCCAAATCCTGCTGAATTACTTGCAACAGCGAGGTTTGAGGAATTTATTTCTGAAGCCAGAAAAAATTATGACGTTGTCATTTTTGATACACCTCCGCTTGGAAGTGTAATAGATGCTGCAATAATTGCACCTAAAACAGACGGTACAATATTTGTCATTGAATCCAATACTGTTGACTATAAAATGGCTCAAAGAGTTAAAGAACAACTGCAACGCAGTAATTCCAAGGTTATCGGTGCTGTTCTTAATAAATTGGGCAAGAAAAACTTTAAGGATTACCACTCATCCTACAACTACTATAACAAGGTAGGTATAGAGAAAACATCCTGATAAAGTTACTGCCTAAACCGGGGGAGAAGGACAATGATTGATATTCACAGTCATATTATATTTGATGTTGATGATGGACCTTCAGGAATTGATAAATCTGCAGAAATAGCTGCAGAAGCACTAAAGGCAGGAATACATACCATTATTGCGACTCCTCATTTTAATGAAATACTCATTAAGAACGGGCTTATCAAAAGAAATTATTATGCTGCGGCTGCTGAAGTTAAGAAGTTAGGCATAAATCTTCTTATCGGCTATGAAATACGTATAAACCCATTACTGCCTGAATCCATAGATTTGTTGGGGGACATAACATTAAACGGCTCAAATTGCATACTTATAGAAATGCCTTTTGATTCTGTCCCTTTTTATATATTTGATATTTTATATAAATTGCAGCTCAAAGGAATTGTTCCTATTATAGCACACCCTGAGAGGTGTGTAAGGCTTAGAGATAATCCAGATTTGCTTGTGAAGATGATTGAAGCAGGCTGCCTTGTCCAGCTTGACGCTGCCAGCATAATTGGAATTCATGGTAAGAAATCAAAAAGGTGTTCCAGAAAGCTTATTGATAAAGGGCTTGCACACTTCATAGCATCAGATGCACATTCCAGTGAGGGTTATTCTGTTTGGTTCAGGAATGCATATGACATTGTATTGAAATGGGCAGGTAAGGATTATGCAAATGAACTTTTTTATAAAAATGCAAGCAATCTTCTTTTAGCAGAATGAATGGTGATAATTATGAAAGTTTTATTAACAGGCTGCAATGGACAGCTTGGAAGAGAATTGACGAGACAATTTGATAGATTCGCAGATAAATATGAAATCCTTAAAACGGATGTTCATAATCTTGACATTACTGATTACAACTCCGTAATGGGCATTGTTAAATCTACAAGACCTGATGCGGTAATAAATTGTGCGGCGTGTACTAATGTCGATGCGTGCGAAAGCGATGAAATTTTGGCCTTCAGAGTTAATGCAATGGGTGCCAGGAATTTGTCGGCAGCTTCAGACATGGTTGGAGCTAAAATGCTTCAGGTATCTACAGATTATGTGTTTGATGGAAGTATAAGCAAGCCTAAACGGGAGTACGATGAAACAAACCCACAGAACTGTTACGGAAGAAGCAAGCTTCTTGGTGAAAAGCTTGTTAAGGATACAAACAAGCGGTTCTTTATAGTCAGGACGGCATGGCTTTATGGTGACGGCAACAATTTTGTCAGAACAATGCTTAAACTGTCAAAAGAAAAAAAGGAAATAGATATAGTCAATGATCAGACAGGCAGCCCGACAAGTACTATAGATCTTGCAAGATGCATAATCAACCTTATAAATACCGACAATTATGGAATTTACCATGCGACAGGGGAAGGTTCCTGCAGTTGGTATGAATTTGCACAGGCTATTTTTAAATTGGCCGGAATTGATATAAATGTAAATGCAATAACAAGTGAACAGCTGAATAGGCCAGCGGTGCGTCCTAAATATTCTGTGCTGGACAATTTCATGCTTAAAATCCTTGATATAAATAATTTCAGGTACTGGGAAGATGCACTTCGGGAATACCTGGAGGGGGAGAAAGCCGTATGAAGGGAATTATTCTTGCAGGCGGAACGGGCTCAAGACTGTATCCTTTGACCAAAGTTATAAATAAGCATCTTTTACCGGTTGGGAGATACCCTATGATTTTTTACCCTGTGTCAAAGCTTAAGGAAGCAGGGATAAGAGATATATTCATAGTTACCGGAAAGGAACATGCAGGCTCCATTGTCAATCTCCTTGGGAGCGGGCATGAAATGGGTCTTAACTTTACATATCGGATACAGGATCAGGCAGGTGGGATTGCAGAAGCACTGGGCCTTGCAGAAGATTTTGTGGGTGACGAAAAGTGCGTGGTTATACTTGGAGATAATATATTTGAAGATAGTATAGTTTCCTTTGTAAGCAGTTTCGAAATCCAAAAGCAAGGTGCAAAGATACTTGTAAAAAAGGTCAAAGATCCTTCGAGGTATGGTGTCATTGAATTCTCAGGCAACAGTGCCTTATCAATAGAAGAAAAACCCGCTGTACCCAAATCCAGCTATTGTGTTACAGGGATATATATGTATGACAAAAGTGTTTTTGACATTATAAGAACACTTGAACCATCAGCACGCAATGAACTGGAAATAACAGACGTAAACAATGAGTATATACGCAGAGGCCAGCTTACCATTGATAGGTTTAAGGGCTGGTGGACAGACGCCGGGACAATGGAAAGCTTCTATTATGCCAATTACCTGGCTGAGAAGGTAGAACTTAATTTACTCAAAGAAAAAGATGATTCGACAAGGGTTATAGCTTAAAATTTTTCAGTCTTGAGGCCGATGCATATCTTTCTTTTCACAACATGTACAGGCTCATAAAAATATATTTAACCAATTTGTATGTGTAAAAATGCAATTAATTTAAACACAGGGACATTGGAGGTTTAGCTTTGAAAACGATGCTTGTAACCGGTGGAGCCGGTTTTATTGGCAGTAATTTTATCAGGTTCATTTTAGGGCATACAAAAAATATTAGAGTAGTTAATCTCGATAAGCTTACTTATGCCGGGAATCTGGAAAATCTTAAGGATATTGAAACAGATACCAGGTATACCTTCATAAAAAGTGATATATGCAATAGCGAGGAAGTATCAGTAATTTTTAAGGAATTTGATATTGACTATGTAATCAATTTCGCTGCAGAAAGTCATGTGGATAGGAGTATCGTTGATCCTGAATTGTTTGTAAAAACCAATATAATGGGTACTTTAACGCTTTTAAACACTGCAAAGCAGTTTTGGGAGAACGGGAGTACTATCAAGCAGGGCAGGAAATTCATTCAGATATCCACAGATGAGGTTTATGGCAGCCTTGGAGATAAAGGATTTTTTACCGAGGCCACACCTCTCAATCCTCGAAGCCCCTACTCTGCAAGCAAGGCAGCTGCTGATATGCTTGTAAAGTCTTATTACTGCACTTATAAAATGCCGGTTAACATTACAAGATGCAGCAACAACTATGGACCTTATCAATTTCCTGAAAAGCTTATACCTTTAATTATAAATAATGCTGTTAATAAAAGACCTTTACCTATTTACGGTGATGGTCTGAATATAAGAGACTGGCTTTATGTTGAAGACCATTGCATCGCAATAGAGAGGGTACTGGAGTTTGGTGTTCCGGGAGAGGTTTATAATATCGGAGGAAATAATGAAAGGGCAAATATAGATATTGTTAGTACTATAATAGGACATTTGGCAAAAAAGCTTGATCCATCCATAAACGAAGGTCTTATCAGATATGTAACCGACAGAAAGGGACATGACAGACGTTACGCTATAGATGCTTCAAAAATAAAGACACAGTTGGGCTGGGAACCCCTTACCTGTTTTGATGAGGGGATAAGAAAAACTATAAGCTGGTATCTGGAAAACAATGAATGGATGAAAAATGTTACTTCCGGTGACTATCAAAAGTATTATAAAAATTTATATGGAGAGAAAGTGTGTTAAATGGGTAAATTCAACTTTATCGGAACTGGCATAAGTAACCTGACGATAATAGAACCACAAGCTTATTCAGACAATAGGGGAATGTTCATGGAAACGTATAATATGAACGATTTTAAAGCAGCAGGAATAGACACATCCTTTGTTCAGGACAATCATTCCAGCTCGGTGAAAGGTGTTCTCCGCGGATTGCATTTTCAAAAATGCTTTCCCCAGGCTAAGCTGGTTAGGGTAATAAGGGGAGAGGTTTTTGATGTTGCAGTTGATATACGGAGGGGTTCACCTACATTTGGACGATGGCAGGGAGTTATTCTGTCTGAAAAAAACAGAAGGTTATTTTATATACCTGAAGGCTTTGCACATGGTTTTCTTGTTTTGTCTGATGAAGCTGAATTTGTGTATAAATGTACTCAGTTTTATCACCCGGAAGATGAGGATGGTATCATATGGAACGACCCTTACATAAATGTTGAATGGCCTCTTAGCAGGATTGAAAATATTATTTTATCTGAAAAGGATAAAAGATACGGAGGTATTGCCCACATTATTTAAAGCAATTATTTGATCTATCGGAGGATATATGAACAGAGAACGTACGCTGATTAAAAACACAACACTCTATATGATAGGCAGTTTTACATCCAAATTTCTAGGCTTTTTAATGCTGCCTTTCTATACACACTACCTTTCAACAGACAATTTCGGGTACTTTGATATAATAAATACAACAATTATTCTGTTATTACCCCTTGTAACCTTTGAAATAAATGACGGTCTTTACAGATATCTTCTTGATTCCAAGACCACGGAACAAAAGTCGGAAATTATTGCTTCAACTATATCTTCGACAATACGGAATTTGTTAATATTTTTTATCATCTTTATGATAACTGTGTTTATATTTCCAATAAGGTATTCGTATCTTATTTTACCCGCACTTCTTTCACTTATCTTATCCGATACATGGCAGCAAATAGCAAGAGGATTAAAACAGAACATGCTCTACTCTGTTTCGGGAGTTGTTTATACCTTTGTTATGCTTAGCCTGAATGTAATATTGATTGCAGTTTGTGGTATGAAGGTTGATGCACTGCTGTATTCAAACATTGCTGCAGGACTTTCATCCTTTATTTTGATAGAGTGGAAACTAAGAATTTTCCGGCAAATGAGGACTGCTAAAATTTCTAAACCGCTTAGAAAAAACCTTATTCGCTTTTCTCTTCCTTTAATGCCCAACGCCATGAATTGGTGGGTTATTAACCTTTCGAGCCGATACCTGATATTCTGTTTTATAGGATCGGACGCTAACGGCATATATGCGGTAGCCAACAAATTCCCTTCAATATTGATACTCGTAAATACAATTTTTAATTTGGCTTGGCAGGAAAGTGCCATTGCCGAATATTCCTCTGAAGACAAGGATAGTTTTTATACAAAAATGTTCAACATATATATGAAGGTTCAGCTTTCGTCAATGCTTGTGCTCATTCCTTTGACTAAGATTCTCATGCGATTTATGGTTGATCCGGGATTTTACGATGCATGGAAGTATACTCCTCTGCTATATATCAGTACAATTTTTTCATCCTTTTCAACTTTTTACGGAACAGGCTATCTGGTGTCCAAAGAGACCAGAGGGGCACTTACTACCTCTATTGTGAGCGTAGTTACAAATATAGGTTTATCAGTATTGCTTATCCCATTGTTTGGGCTTCAGGCGGCTGCATTCACAAATGCATTTGCTTTTTTGATCATGTGGGTAATAAGGTATGTCCAGATTAAGAAGTTTTTCAAAATTGAAATAGATTTCAAGGTCTTTATTAGCTTGTGTGTATCTATTTTAGCTTTCTTCGGACTTTATTATATTAATTCGGGATTTGTAAGTTACTTGCTTACAGCGGCAGGACTAATGGTATTCGTTATAATAAACCGGGATATGCTTAAAAGATTAATTCACATAACATCTACGCGGGTGAGAGCACTTTCATTGAATCATTAATCCGGAGGTACGGCATGGATAAAATCTCATTTATTATTGTAGGAAAAAATCAGGAAAAGACAATATATGAATGCATTAAAAGTGTTTATTCAACTATAAGGGAAAACAACCTTCCAAGCTATGAGGTTATTTTTGTTGATTCCGATTCTAAGGATAAAACACTGGATATTATCAATGAAAATTTTCCGGGTGTTATAATTGTCAGACTAAAAGGAAAATTAAATGTCTCAATAGCTAAAAATAATGGTGCTGCAGCAGCGACAGGTGATGTCTATTTCTTTATTGACGGAGATATAACTCTGGATGACAAATTTACCGGGTTACTGCTTGATGAAGATAAGAACTTTAAATACAAGCTGGCCTGTGGAGAACTTGAAGAAATACTATATAACAGTCAATGGAATCAAATAGGGTACGTAAAGGCCAGATATACAAAGGATTCACCTGAGCTTGGAGGCATATTTGCCCTAAGAGCCGATGCTTTTAAAGCAGTATCGGGTTTTAAGGAATACATGAAGCTGGATGAGGATTCAGACCTTCAAATGAGGCTTGCTTCCCAAGGTGTACTTGTTCAACGGTTGCCTGAAAAAATGGGTACACATCACACCATTTATTACTTTTTTTATAGAAGGCTTTTCAGAAGGTTTATAATAGGTGACTTTTTCTATTTAGGGGTATTTTATAGAAAGCATTTACTCGAAAGAGCATGTATTCACAAGTTCGTTTATATGCAAAAATTTACCGTAATTCTTGTTGCATTGATATTTGCTTCAATATTTCTGAACCCTTTTTTCCTATTTGCATATCCGGCTCTTGTTCTTTTAAAATACTTAACTGCAAAGAGTAAAAAGTGTTCATTTTTCGAATACCTGCTAGGAAGGTTTTTTACAGACACTTGCTGTATCCTGGGGTTTATTGCATTTTACCCTGGCCTTAAGAAAGCCGACTACATGGTCGTACCAGATTAATTATGATTGAGAGTATTTTATGGATAAAGTTTTAGTAAAGAGAAATGAGGCAAAAAAGTTTATATTTATCTTACTGCTGTTTATTCAGGTGTTTGAGTATGCGTTGTTCATGGTTTCACCGGCTTTTAAAAGTATAGATGAGGCTATATCTGCGATCTCAATGATATATCTTTTTATTACTGTAACTACTACCAGGTCAATATTCCTCAAGTATGAAGTGAAATTCATTTTTTATCTTACTCTTGTAGTAATTATAGGCATAGCATCCAACATAATGTTCAAATATCAGCCTTTGAGAAGTGTTGTAAGCGACATTATTATTTTCTCTAAGTTCATATTCGGATATTTTTTGAGCAGATTTCTATTAAGAAATATACATCTTGACAACATTAAAAGGATTGTTGTCAAGATTTGCCGGGGGTGTGCGGTTTTTCTTTCTGCCACGCTGGTCATAAACATTTTTACAAATATTTTACCGCATTTTTATGAATTCAGATTTTTTACATATGCACAGCAGTTATTTTTTGGACATCCAACTTATATGGGTTCTACAAGCGTCGCATTAATGACTCTGCTTATAGGCTTCAGGGAAGAAGGTAAGAGTAACATCTCATACATTCTGATGTGTATGCTGGTGGCTTTTTTCTCATTCAGGTTTAAAATACTTGTCTTCCTAGGGTTCTTTGTTGTTTTCATGTACTATGAGTCAAAAAGAAGACAAATCGGAAAAATTGTTATTATAGTAATCGCTATTGCCGGAATTGCTTTTTCATACCAGCAAATCCGCTATTACTATCTTGAAAATACCGATTTCGCAAGAAGCGCTCTTACTATGACCTCCTTTAAAATTGCAAATGACCATTTCCCTTTAGGCTCAGGCTTTGCAGCCTTTGGGTCATATCAATCAGGAATAAACTATTCTCCTATATATCATAAATACGGGATTGATCATATATGGGGTATGACTAGAAAGGAAATCTATTTTATATCAGATAACTTCTGGCCTATGATAATTGGGCAGTTTGGATATATTGGCCTTTTGTTCTTTGTGCTTTTCATACTGTCACTAATTTCACTTATTAACAGATTAAAAGCTATTAGCTATTCCTATTACTATTCTGCTCTTTCGTGTATTGTTTATCTTTTAATTTCAAGTACTTCGGAGTCCAGCTTTGTACAGCCTTTTGCCGTATTATTCCTTTATATTACAGGGGCATTTGTATCACAGCTGGTAGCCAAACAGGATAAATCTTTATGTAAGGGAGAGGTCAAAAATGAGAGTATTGCTGATAAACAAATATTATTTTATAAAGGGAGGAAGCGAGACGTATTTCTTCGGGATAAAAAACCTTTTGGAACAGAATGGCCATGATGTAATTGTTTTTAGTATGGAGAATGAAAAAAATTATTACAGCAGATTTGAAAATTACTTTGTAAAATCAATTGATTACAATGATAATAAATCCTTCAAAAAGATTAAAAACGGGTTAAAGGTAATTTATTCAGCAGAAGCCTATAAAAAGCTTACTCAGCTTATAAAGGATACAAAACCTGATATTGCACATGTTAATATGTTTTGCCATCAACTGACACCTTCAATTTTTTATGCACTGAAGAAGGCGGGAATACCTGTCGTTTATACAAGCCATAACTATAAGCTTGTTTGTCCCAACTACAAACTCCTTAGCCATAACAACGTTTGTAAAAAATGTATCAAAGGGAGCTACAGACACTGCCTTGCAAACAGTTGCCATAAGGATTCAAGAGCAGCAAGCGGTATAGTGACTCTGGAAGCGTATATTTACAGGCTTTTAAATACTTATAGAATAATGGGCAGGATAATCTGTCCAAGTAAATTTATGTATGACACGCTGAAGGAAGCCGGCTACAGAGAGGACAGACTGGTCATGCTTCATAATTTTCTCAGCAGGGACATCTTCAGCACCGGAGCGTCGCTGGTAAAAAGAAATAAGAACAATACCATACTCTACTTCGGACGCTTGAGTGATGAAAAGGGTATTGATACTTTGCTGGATGCAAGAAAGAAAATACCCGGAGAAGTTAAGATAAAGTTTATCGGAACAGGCCCGATGGAAGCTTATATAAAAGACCGGATTGAAAAGGAAGGACTTGAGAATATTGAGCTTGCAGGGTTTGTTTCAGGGCAGCCCTTGTATGATGAAATAAGCTTGGCAAAGTGTACTGTAATATCATCAAAATGGTATGAGGTTTTCGGACTTACTATTATTGAATCCTTTGCTGTAGGGACACCTGTTATAGGATCTGATATAGGAGGAATAAGCGAACTAATAAAACCCGGCAGGACAGGTTATCTTTTTGAGACTGGAAATGCAGAAGAACTAAGTTTATGTATTAATATGCTTCTGTCGCTTGATGAGGAAAATTATGAGGTTATGGTACACAACTGCATATCGGAATCATTTAAATATAGCCCGGATACTTATTACAATAAGCTTATGAATGTATATGGGGAAGTAGTGAAACAAAAAACAGATGCCTTGGAAAATATTTGAAATTGCATTGAAATTACCATAATATGGTGATATTATAATCTTAATAAAAGCTACCATATGAATAAACTTTTTACCGATAAACGGCAAACCTGCTCGAAAGACAGGGGCGCAAAGCTAAAGGGCCTTTAAAATGGCAGCCAGTTACCGAAGAGGAAGTTTTTTTCTTTTCTTTTTTAGCTTTTTATAATGGTAAAAAATATTCATATTGATATCTCACAGATAATAGCAAACCTGCCGAAAGACAGGGGCGCAAAGCTAGAGGGCCTTTAAAATGGCAGCCAGTTACCTAAGGGGGATGTATTAATATGAAAAAGCTTCTTTTCACTATTCTCTTTTCTGCTATTTTTTCTATTTTACTGGGTACAGCTGTTGCAAATGCACAGGACTATTATGTAAGCAATTCCGGAAGTGATTCCAACAGCGGTATGTCTCAGGAAAAACCCTGGAAAACTGTCGACAAAGTTAATTACTTTAAAAAATTCAAACCCGGAGATGTTATACGTTTTAAATGCGGTAATGAGTGGAGAGAACAGCTTGTACCCATGTCCGGAAGCGAAAAGGGTTATATCGAATATACATCTTATGGAACTGGTGAAAAGCCTGCTTTCCTAGGTTCAATAAATAAAAGTAAGGTATCTGATTGGACATGCAGCAGTAAAAATATATGGACGCTTAAAGTATCTGAGCAAATAAAAAAAGATGTTGGCAATATTATATTTGACCATGGGACAAGCTTTGGAATAAAGGTATTATCCGAGAAGGAATTGGATGAACAAAATAAGTTCTGGTATGATGGAAAAACAGTAAAAATCTATTCCCTTAAAAACCCGGCTGAATTGTATAAGGATATCGAGTGCGCAATTAACCAATATATAGTTGATGAGGGTTCAAAAAGCTATGTTAAGTATTCGGATTTGTCTGTTAAGTACGGAGCAGCAGGAGGCATAGGTGGTGGAGACACACATCATATTATTGTATCAAACTGTGATGTAAGTTATATGGGCGGAGGACTACTTACTGAAACGCTAAGATTCGGAAATGGTATAGAATTTTGGGGCAATGCTCATGATAATTTGGTTGAAGGCTGCAAGATATGGGAGATTTACGATGCTGCTCTTACAAACCAGGGCGGCGGCGATAAGGTAATCCAGTATAACATTACTTATACAAACAATACAATATGGAATTGTGAGTGGTCATACGAATTCTGGAACTGCAGCCAAAATGGGAAAACACATAATGTACACTTTGAAAACAATGTCTGCAGGAATGCCGGTTATGGATGGGGACATGCACAAAGGCCTAATAAAAGCGGAATGCATATTTGCTTTTCAGACAACACTGCAGATACAAATGGTATTTATGTGGAAAATAATGTTTTTGAGTATTCAGAAAGCTGCACAATGTACGTAGCAAAGGTATGGAGAGGAGTAGAAACACTTGTTTTCAAAAACAATCATTATGCTCAGACTCCTAATAAAATTATAGTGGCATGGGAAGTTAAATCCAAAATATATTTTACCAATGAATTTGAAGCATACAAACGTGATACAGGAAATGATGTAAATTCAGATGCGGCATCAATTTAGTCGCATATAGGACAATTAGAAATAATTTCCCATTTGTTCCCAATGTATAAGCTATATGATAGAATATACAAAAATAACCAATGACATACTGTATACTTGTCAGAAGAGGGGAACATGATAAATATATTTATAATAGGCTCTAAAGGTATACCAGCAAGGTATGGTGGGTTTGAAAGCTTTGTTGAGAACCTGACAGGAAATAAGAAAAGCGGTGAAATCAGGTATCATGTTTCATGTATGAGTGAAACAAACAGCGAGTTTGTTCATAATAACGCCAGATGCTTTAATGTTAAGGTTGGAAAGTTCGGCAGTGCCAGAGCTGTGGTTTATGACCTATTAAGTCTGGGCAGAAGTCTTGATTATATAGAAATGAATAATCTAAAGGGAAGCATTATTTATATCCTGGCCTGCAGGATTGGACCGTTTATGAAATTTTATGAGCGCCGTATAAAAAAACTTGGGGTTAAAATATATGTAAATCCTGATGGGCATGAGTGGCTCAGAAGCAAATGGAATTTTCTTATAAGACAGTACTGGAAACATTCGGAGCGGCTGATGGTTAAGCATGCTGATTTAATGATATGTGATTCTCTTCAGATACAGAAGTACATTAATCTACATTACAGTAAATACACCGTGCCTACTGCTTTCATACCCTACGGTTCTGATGCTTCAGAGCGGGACATGATTAAGTATAAAAATAAATATGATGCCTGGTGCAAAGAGCATATTACAAAGCCGAAGGGCTATTTTTTGATAGTTGGAAGGTTTGTTCCTGAAAATAACTATGAACTTATGATAAAAGAATTTATGAAGTCCAATTCAAAAAGAGACCTCGTAATAGTATCAAATGTTGAAAAAAATGATTTTTATAAAAAGCTTTTAAAGACAACAAATTTTGATAAAGATCAGAGAATTAAGTTTGTGGGCACTGTTTATGACAGCGAGCTTTTAAAAAACATAAGAGATGGGGCTTTTGCATATATTCATGGGCATGAGGTTGGAGGTACAAATCCATCACTTCTTGAGGCTCTCGCAAGTACCGATCTTAATATTTTACTTGATGTTCCTTTTAATACTGAAGTGGGGCAAAATGCAGCCATATATTTCAGTAAGCAGGAAAATTCGCTTAAAGCAATTATAGAAGCTGCAGAGCGACTAAGCCCTGACAGCATATCGGATTATGCAGTACGGAGCAGGAAAAGAATTTTGGAAAGCTATACGTGGGATAAGGTTATAAGTGATTATGAAAACAGGTTTATTGCTGTTTCGTAGTCAAGGGTAAGAAAGGGTTTTACTATGAAAAAGTTTCTGTTGGCTTTATTTGTATTTCTTGTATTAATGGTTTCAGGAATCTCTTTTTCATATGCAAAGGACTATTATGTAAGTAACGCAGGCGATGATGAAAATCCGGGAACATCACCTGAATTGTCATGGCAGACCATATCAAAGGTTAATAAATTTGATTTTAAACCTGGTGATGTGGTTCACTTCAGATGCGGTGATTCCTGGAGGGAGCAGCTCATACCTGTAAAAGGAAATCAAAACGGATATGTCACTTACACATCTTACGGAGAAGGCCCCAAACCTTTGTTGTTTGGGTCTATTTCAAAAAGCAGGCCCTCAGATTGGAAAGATGAAGGTAATAATATTTGGACAATAAGTCCCGGACAAAACAAGGTTATATCAACAGTTGAAATACCCTTGGAAAAACTGGGCTGGTGGACAAAACAGAATTATGCAATAACCCGACAGTTAAGTGACAATGGTTCGGGCGGAAAATGCACGGAATTCGATTGTAATAACAGAAGTTACTCTATAAATGAAGCACAGCTGATGATAGACGGGTTAAAGATAAAGAATGGAAAAAGTTACATATTTTCCTTCAGGGCAAAAAGCAATGAGAATTATAAAATGCCTGCAGTGAGGCTTATGCAGCGTGTAAGTCCCTGGTATGACTGCACATCCTATAACACTGACAATTCTCCTCTGATTACAAATGAATGGAAAACCTACAACATTCTTTACGAGTCCGACCGTAATAATAATGACGCACGGATAACCATGTTTTTTGGAACTAATTTTACTGAGGGAATGAAGCTGTATATCGATTCTGTAAGCCTTTCTGAGGTAGATAATACTGATATACGGTTTGACGTCGGAAACATTATTTTTGATAATGGTAAGAAATGCGGAGTGAAAGTATTCAGCGAAGCAGAGCTTAGAAAGCAGAACGACTTCTTTTATGATGAAAAAAATAAAACCGTAAAGATGTATTCACTTGGCAATCCTGCAAATTTATATAATTCAATCGAACTTGCACTAAATAAACATATAGTAGATATAAATTATAGAAGTTATGTGAAGTTAGAAAATCTTGAACTGAAAAATGGTGGCTCATGCGGTGTTTTTGGGATTGATACACACCATATTAAAATTTATAATTGCGATATAAGCTATATTGGTGGGGCACTGCTTATGTATAAGGACGGGGCCCCAATCAGGTACGGCAATGGGGTTAACTTTATGAACAATGCCCATGATAACACAGTTGAAGGCTGTAATGTCAGGGAGGTATATGATTCCGGTGTCAGTAACCAGGCGGATACTGATAATGTAAGTCAGTACAGCATATACTACAAAGGTAATAAGATATCGAATAGTGAATGGTCCTATGAATATTGGAACTCAAGCAAAAATGGATCAACAAGGGACATATATTTTTGTGATAATGTATGCAAGGATGCCGGCGTAGGCTGGGGACATTCCCAAAGACCTAACCCAAGCGGGATACATATATGCCTTCCGGATAATTCGGCTCAAACAGAAAATATAGTCATTAAAAATAATGTCTTTGATTATTCTACAAGTTGTACGCTATTGGTGGGAGACTCATGGAAGAACCTTGACGAGCTTATATTAACCAACAACAAGTACTTAGTGCCCGACAGCCAGATTATATTCTCGCTAGGGCCATCGAAAATATTTTTTGCAAAGGATTTTGCAGCTTACCAGAATGAAACCGGTAAGGATAAAAATTCTGTCATCAAGTACCAGGTGCCTGAATAATTAAACAAAATAAATAAGAGGGCTAAACGCCCTTTTTTAGCCTTTTAAAAAGACTTTATTCCTTGAAGAAGTCTTTTAGAATCTTATCAGATGTGGGTTCGTATGGAATATAGTACCATACACCATTCAATATCTTGTCTTCTCCAGGGATTATACTGTATTCAACATTGCCGCCGGGGATTTCGGATACAAGCTTTGCCATGCCTATGAGCTGTTTTAGGGTTAGATTTGTTTTAACATCCTTACTATACGACATTACCAGATGGACAGTTTCAGGAAGGGTCCCATCGTTTTTAATTTTTTTAAGCATTGCGGATGCAAATTTTTGCTGCCTCTGTATTCTGCCTATATCGCCATTGCCTGAATAACGCCAGTGTATATAGTCGAAAGCCTTTTGCCCGTTGAGAACCTGAAGTCCTTTGGACAGATTAGCACCGTGATCCTTCATGTCAACATCCACATCGATTTCTACTCCGCCTATATAATCCACTATTTCAGGGATTGGCTCCATATCGATTGAAAAATAGTAGTCTATTGACGAATATTTCAAGAAATTGTTTATTGCTTCAATACTGCTTTCAACCGGAGTCCCCTTTACACTTCCATAGGCATATGCATGATTTATCTTATCTTTTTTGTTTTCAACAGGGACAAAGGTATATGTGTCTCTTGGAATACTCAGTACCTTAACTTTTTTATTCTGCATATCTATTCTCGCAATCGCTATTGTATCGGTCCGGTAAATGCCAAGGGTTTTATCCCGTTCATCTGTACGGTCTATACCAAGTAACGCCACATTAATTGTATATGGTGAATCAAACCCAGTATCGTTATCATTTTCGCTGTTTGAAGGCTTTGCAGCATTATCCGCCAATATTGCTGCAGGCTTGCTTGTTCTCTGAACTGCAAGGTTATCCTTGTAATTAAGAGAATCTGTTATGAAAATAATTCCGTAAATTATTGTGCCAAGCAGCAAAGCAGAAACAGATAATAAAACTATTTTTAATACTTTTCTTTTCTTTTTCACATTGCACCTTTCCTTGTAAAGACGATAAGTATTGTCTTTATAATTAATTTAAAATCCAAAAAGAAGGACCATTCATCTATGTATTTTGTATCAAGGCTTACAATTTTATCAAAGTTAGTTATTTTGCTGCGTCCGCTAACCTGCCATAAGCCCGTAAGACCGGGTTTGATACTTATCCTCCTGTGATGGCGAAGCTCATACCTGTCAACCTCATCTACAGTAGGAGGCCTTGTACCTACAAGACTCATATCACCTTTTAATACGTTGATAAACTGCGGCAGCTCATCAAGACTTGTCTTTCTGAGAAAAGCTCCGATTTTTGTTATGCGTGGATCATGCTTGATTTTGAATATTACACCGCTTGTACCCATTTCATTGTATTTCATGAGAGCATCCTTTTGTTCTTCAGCATTAATATACATGGACCGGAATTTATATATTTTAAATATTCTGCCGTTAAGCCCGACTCTTTTTTGTGAAAATAGTACAGGTCCGGGAGAATTCAGTTTTATTGCAATAGCTATAAAAACCGAAGGAATAATTGAGACAGCTATTCCTATTGATGCGCCTATTATATCTACCATTCTCTTTAAGAAGAGCTTCCAGCGGTTAAGGGCAACAGAATGATAAGTTATCATGGGCAGAGGGCCGATGCTGCTGAGGTGGGTCTTTGATATTTGCATATTATAAAGATTGAGCACAACTCTGGATGTTATCCCCATTTCCTCACACAACAGTGCGTATTTTTCAAACTCGTTGATATAATTATTGGAAAGAGTAAATATCACTTCATCTACTATATTATTGAGAAGAATGGACTGGAATTGGCTTATGTTTCCCAGACACCTGTATTTCCTCAGTGGAGTTTCATTGTCTATACTTATATAACCTATGATATTTGGCTTTATATTGGTTTTCTTCATATAGAAAATAAATCTGTTTGCAACCTTACTGGAACCTACTATTATTACATTCTTTGAATGCTTTGAAATAGTGCCCTTAGTGAACTTCACATATACAACCCTTTGAAATGCTAATAGAATGAAGGAAACAATGATAAATATGCAATAAAGCAGCCTGCTATAGGTACCATTTTTTATATAAAACATTGTCGCTGCGGATATAACACCGGCAACAAGTGTAGAAAATAAAATGTTCCTTATTATTCTGTCATAATAGTTAAAGGTGGTAACATTGTACATGTGGCAGCTGTTCATTGAGAAAATGAATATTGGTACGAAAACAAGTATGATCCATATGTAATTAACCATATCTAAAAGATTTGAATAGTTTGAAGCTATTATGTATGCTGTTAGAAATGCCAGCAGCAGACAACCGAAATCGAGGACAAAAAGAAAAATGCTTATAAAAGCAAACCTGTTATTCCTGTGCATATTAACCTCCGCATCCTTTGAAACATATGCCTTTATGGCAGATTTGATGGATATTGCGTATAAACGTAATTTTTGGATATGCTACATTATATACCTAAATAGATTTATATAGTAAAAATGGGAAATAATGTAATAAATAAATGTAATCAACAATTAATAATTTAGTTATGCAATTGTATTAAAAAAATTTTAAATAATGTCAAATTATGATGAAAACCTAAAAAAGAAATGGTATAATAATACAAAACCATTTAATGGGGGTATGAGTATATGATTAAAGATATGATTGAAAAGAAAAAGAAAGAAGAGAAGAAAAAGAAAGCAATAAAAACTGCTAAAAATGTTGGAGTTGGAGTTGCTGCCGGAGTAGTAGTTGGAGCTGCTGCAGGTGTATTACTTGCTCCCAAGTCAGGTAAGGAAACAAGAAAAGATATTGCAAGCGGCGCAAAAAAAGCTGTTAGCAAGACAAAAGAAATTGCTGGTAATGTAGTTAAATCAGCAAAGTCAAAAAAGGAAGCTGCTGCTGAAGAAACTGCAGAAGAAGTTAAGGAATAATTCATGCAGACAGCAAGGTGCTATCCTTTCGGGTAATACGGAAAGGGGTCCATTATGTATATTTCGATTACTGACCTTTTAATTTTTATTATTGTTGCAATCGGGGCTGTTGTAGGCATATTCCTTATTATTACTTTGATCAACCTGAACAAGGTAGTTAAAAAGGTGGACAAGCTTATAGACAGTAATTCCGATAATGTGACAAAGACTGTTGAGGTATTGCCGGAAGCACTTAAAAACATTAGTAATGCCGCTGAAAGTGTAAGCAAAACGTCTGATTCAGCAGGTAATGCTATAGAAAGTATCGGAGAAACTATTTCCGAGACAGTTGCTTCAGCAGAAGGAAAAGCAGAAGGCATAATTACTGCTATAGATGTTGCAGGCGAAATAATTAAGGTTGTACCTGATGTTATTTCAAAATTCAGAAGATAGATTTTAAGAAAAAACCTCCCTGATATATTTTCACCGGGAGGTTTTTTTATTAAAAATCTTCATTATCAAGGATTTTGTTCTATAATCGGAAGCTTTATTATAAACATTGCCCCACTGTCGGTATTTTCAGCTGAGATACTGCCGTTATGCTTTTCTATTGCGTTCCGGCTGATAGCTAATCCAAGCCCGAAATTGCCCTTCTTTCCTTTATAGAACCTTTCGAAAATACTTGGAAGTTCACTTTCATCAAATCCAAAGCCATCATCTGATATTTTAATCTCCAGTATTCTTGAGTCGGTGATGGAGGTTTCTATATTAACAATTGTCTTGGCATATCGTATACAATTGCTGAGTACATTTGTTATTGCATGTGACAGAAGCTCTTCATCCCCGTTTATTTTAATACCTTCGCTTTTACCTGATGATTCTATTTTAATGTTGCTTTTTTGTGCAATGCCGTTCATTCTTTCTATGCATACATTAAGTAGGTTATTATAATCCAATTCTTTAAAATGATAATTCTCTACTATAGCGTCTAACCTGGACAAGTACAGAAGGTCTTCAACCAAATGGGTCATACGCTTGGTTTCATCTATTATAATATCAGCAGCACTGTTACTTTCAACAACATCATATTTTATACCTTCTGCATAGCTTTGAATGGACATAAGAGGTGTCCTGAATTCATGGGAAGCATTTTGCAGAAAGGTTTTCTGCGCTTTGTCGTATTCCTCAAGCTTCTCAGACATTGTATTAATATTGTTAACAAACTCCTGGAGTTCGTCATCTACAGGGACCTGTATCTTATTTCCAAAGTTTCTCTCTGCGATGGCTCCGAGATGCTGATTGAGCTTAGAAAAGGGAGCGGAAATTTTTCTGGCAGCAGCAGATGAAAATAGTGCAATGACTATTGCGGATAAGATGAGTATTGCAAAAAGTATTATATTTATTCCCCACTGAAGCTCATTAACCTTCTGTACACTTGAATATATTACTATCCAGCTTAGTCCGAAGGTATTTTTACCTGATACGGGTTTAATAATGGCAAGATAATGAGTACCTGAAATTGTTAAGTTGACTGTCTTTTCACTTGTGGAGCTGGTAAGCTTACTGATTTCATTAATAACCGTCCCTGTTACATCCTGAGAAGGTTTAATAAAATCTCCGCCTGGAAGTGTAATCTCTTTTTTATCCTTATCCAGAAGAATATAGTCAGCGTTCAGAACTGAAAGAGGTTCCCTTAGTGACCTGTCAAGCATGAAATAGAACCTGACAAGATCATTACCGGAATCAGGCTTTGTCAAAGAGTCAATACCGTGCTTGTCACGATCCTTTTGTGGCGGAGTACCTTCGGCCTGGGGGAAAAAGTCCGGTCCTTTTTTGAGAGCTGTATCCTCTGCGCGTGATGCTATTGTATTAAGCTGCTTGGTAATATCTTTTTCTAAATAAAGGCTTATAACAATATTAAAAACTATGGTTGTTAATGCTATAAGGACAATGATTACCATAATGTTAAGTTTGAATATTCTCCATTTAATGGTGTTCCTTTTCATAGCATCATCCCTTATCTTCTATTTTAAAACCAAAACCCCACACAGTTTCTATTTTTAAGGTTGAACCACTGTCAAAAAGCTTTTTTCTTATCCTTTTTATCATATCATCGGTTGCTCTTGTCTCGACTTCATTTTCAAAGCCCCAAACCTTGTCCAATAACTCGCTGCGGCTTACTGCCCTGTTTTTATTTTTAACCATATAATTAAAAAGTGAAAATTCCATACCGGTCAGTCCAAGGTTTTTCCCATTGGCTTCTGCCTGCTTTGTTGCACGGTTAATGATTATATCAGCTACTTTTATTTCATCTATCTCATTATCCCTTGTACTATCAAGCTCAATTCTTCTGAATATGCTTTTCACCCGTGCGATAAGCTCCATTGGACTGAAGGGCTTTGTCAGGTAATCATCGCTTCCCAGTGAAAGCCCTGCTATTTTGTCGGTGTCTGTATCCTTTGCAGAAACTATTATTATAGGTACGGGACTTTTCTGACGTATTTCTGCACAAAGTGAAAACCCGTCCAGTTCAGGCATCATTATATCTATGACAAGCATATCGGCAGGGTTTGAATTAAATGCCTCCAATAAAGAACGTCCGTTATTGAAGCTTTCCACTTCATAGCCTTCTTTAATAAGAAATGATTTTATAATGTTACATATATTTACTTCATCATCGGCTATATAAATCAGCTTTTTGTCCATAGTATAAATCACCTCAAATCTTGTTTTGCGTGCCCTTTTTTCTATAATAACATGTACAAAGTCCAAAATGTACTTAAAACTATATTCTGCCCTACTTTGCCACATTTTTGCCACACATATTTCAAGAAGCCGGCGATTTAAGATATAGCTTTAATTTTGCCACAGTTTGGCGGAGATTTATTGGCAAACCTTAAAGTAGAATTTTATTGTGGCAGCGATAATCAAATGAGGAGTGAATGTTATGAAATATATATTAAAGAACTGGCAAAAAGCGGCGTTACTTATGATAATGGCACTTGCGGGTTTTCTTACTTTTTATGCAATAGGTCAGGAAGGCTGGGCAAACCAATATTATTCAGCAACGGTAAAGAGTATGATGTCAAGCTGGCATAATTTCTTTTTTGCATCCTTTGATCCAGGAGGATATGTGACTGTTGACAAGCCTGCTTTGGGGCTGTGGCTTCAGACTTTAAGTGCAAAAATATTCGGTTTTCAGGGCTGGAGCCTTATTCTCCCTGAAGCACTTTCAACTGTTATATCGGTAGCAGTGGTTTATCATATTGTAAAGCGTTTCTTTGGAAAAACGGCAGGTTTGCTTTCAGCGCTTTTTCTTTCATTAACACCAATACTGATAGCTGTAAGCAGGACAAACAATCTTGATGCTTCTCTTGTAATGGTTCTTTTGTTTGCGGCATGGTCACTGATCGTTGCGGCTGAAAAAGGAAGCTTTAAATTGCTGGCACTGTCGGTAGTTCTTGTAGGACTTGGCTTTAATATAAAAATGCTGGAAGCTTTTATGGTTTTGCCTGCATTTTATCTTGTTTATATGTTTACTGCGCCTTTAAAGATTGGTAAAAGAATTATCCAATTAGCAGCTGTAACTGTAATATTAATGGTTGTTTCATTATCATGGGCGGTTGCAGTTGACTTGACACCCAAAGACAGCAGGCCTTATATAGGCAGCAGCCAGACCAATTCTGTCATAGAGCTGGCTCTTGGGTATAATGGTCTTCAAAGAATAACCGGAAACAGCGGAAATGGCGGTCAAAACCATCAGGATGGAAATTTCGGGAATTCAAACTTTCAACCACCGCAAATGCCTCAAAACAATAATTCTCAATTTAATCCAAATGATCCGTATTCCCAGCCGCCTCAAGACAGTAAAAATACCAATTTACAGGCTCCGCCTGATATTTCCGGTAATAATGCTGATGGCGCAGATGGACGCAGGGATGCCGGAAATTTTCCCGGCAGGTTTGATGGCAACAGGGACGGGCAGGGCTTTGGAGGAGGTAATTTCGGAGGACCTGGCGGTGCAGGTGAAAATGGGCAAAAGGGCATTTTTAGGATATTTAATCAGCAGTTATCAGGTCAGATAAGCTGGTTTTTACCAATGGCGTTATTTGGAATAATGATGTTGTACCTTGCATTTAGGAAGAAAGATAGTGAAGGAAAACGTGGCTACTTAAGATACCTTCTTCTTCTTACAGGTTTGATTGTTCCTATGATTGGTTATTTCAGCATAGCGGGCTTCTTCCACAGGTACTACCTCTCCATGCTGGCTCCTGGACTGGCTATGCTTTCAGGTATTGCAATAGTTGAAATGTGGAAGGCTTATATGGAACAGGGCTGGAAATGGCTTTTGCTCCCAATATCACTGGTTGCAAGTGCAGCACTTCAAACGCTTATTCTATCGAGGTATTCAGAATGGAAAGGTTTAAGTATAGTAATATGTGCATTGTGTCTGGGCTCATCTATAGCATTTATTGTAATCAGACTTCTGAAAAAGGATAATTTGGGCAAAACTATAAAAGTGCTTTTGGCTGCAGGTATTGCTGCCTTGTTAATTGCACCTGCGATATGGTCTTACACTCCTATTATGTATGGGTCACAGACACAATTGCCGGTTGCAGGGCCTGAACTTAAAAGAGGCAATGGTCAGTTTGGAATGCCGGTTTTTGCAGGCTCAAAGAATGAAAACAGCAGTTCTTCACAGCTTGTTAAGTTCCTGTTGAGCAAAAAGCAGAATGAGAAGTTTCTTATAGCAGTATCGGATGCTGGGTCAGCTGAATCAATAATTATAGAAACCGGAGAAGCAGTAATGGCAGTAGGAGGGTTCTCGGGTTCCGACAATATTCTGACAGTGGAAAGGCTTGAACAGATGGTTAAGGATGGGGAATTGAGATATTTTCAAATAGGCGGAAGAGGTATGGGGCAAAATTCCGCAATAACAAACTGGGTTGCGGAACACGGTAAAGAGGTGACAATTGATGATTCATCAAGCACTACTTCAACTGATAACAATAGATTTGGCCAGTTCCGAGACAGAATGGGCATGGGAACCTTATATGACCTGGCCCCTGAAAAGAATTAAACCCCTTAAATGGAAGGAGTGTTGCATATGAATAACCGACAGGTTCAATATTCTATAGTAGTTCCGCTTTATAATGAGGAACAGGTTATACATGAGACATATAAAAGACTTAAGAAAGTTATGGATTCTACAGAGGAACCTTATGAAATCATATTTGTAAATGATGGCAGCAGGGATAAAACTCTTGAAATGGCAAAGGAAATCTGCAGCCGTGACAGTTTTATTAAACTTATAAGCTTTTCAAGAAATTTCGGGCATCAGCTTGCCATAACCGCAGGAATGGATCATTCGACAGGAAAGGCTGTTATTGTAATTGATGCAGACCTTCAGGACCCGCCTGAAGTTATGCTTGATATGATTGCAAAGTGGAAAGAAGGATATGAAGTAGTATACGGCAAAAGGACCAAAAGGAAAGGAGAAAGCCTTTTCAAGAAGGTTACAGCCAAGGTATTTTACAGAACCCTTAAAAAAATGACGGATGTAAGTATACCAGTTGATACAGGGGATTTCAGATTAATAGACCGCAAGGTTTGTGATGCTTTAAAGTCCATACCTGAGCATAATAGGTATGTAAGGGGGCTTGTCAGCTGGCTTGGTTTCAGGCAGACAGGCGTTGAATTTGTCAGAGAGGAAAGGTTTGCCGGCGAGACAAAGTACCCGCTTAAGAAAATGATTAAATTTGCATCTGACGGAATAACCTCATTTTCCCACAAGCCGTTAAAAGCTGCAACATATATCGGTACGGCAGTTTCAGGCATTAGTCTGTTATATCTTTTAGTTGCATTGTGTGAGACACTTTTTACCAGTATTCATATTCCAGGCTGGCTCATTACAATCTCGATGAGCTTGTTTTTCAACGGATTGATTCTTATAGCTTTAGGAATAATAGGCGGTTATATTGCACGAATATATGATGAGGTAAAAGGAAGACCTCTTTATATTATAAGTGACAAGGAAGGTTTTCAGCCTGAAGTACATCAGCTTGAAAAGCAAATCAAAATGGAGGCTTAAAGAATGCAGAAGGAACAGAAGTTTTACGTCAGTGAAGGTATATATGGTATATATGATAAGTTTAAATCATTTATTAGATTCAGCATTGTAGGAGTTGTAAACACGTTAGTTGACTTTTCGGTGTTTGCCATGTTCCATAGCTTATTCGGTGTAGATAAACTCATCTGTCAGGTTGCTGGCTATAGTATGGGAGTTGTAAACAGCTTCATTTTAAATAAGTTCTGGACATTTGAAAACAGCAATTCTAAATTCAATACAATAAATCAGATGGTGCGTTTCATTGGAATTAACCTTGTTTCACTTACTATATCACTTTTGGGGCTTAAGCTTATAAGCGACTGGTATGGACTTGGAACATATGCATCCAAGATTATAGTGACAATTATGGCACAGGCTGTTAACTACTTTGGTTATAAGCTTTTGGTTTTCAAGAGTAAAACGTAAAGGGTGATTTATAAGTTGAGTAGTCAAATGTTAATAAGGAAAAGAATATTAAGCAGTATGCTTATATTTGTTTTGGCAGTATCAGCTTTCTTGTGTATATACTCTTTACTTAATTATAAAGTTAATAGTACAGTAAACGGAAACACTTTTCAGAATAACTTTTTTACTCGGGGTCGCAATCCTGGCAATGAAAATAACAATTCTATTCAAAACAGTCAGAGTGATATCAGGAACGATCAACCTGGCGATTTTAAAAACCGCCAGCCTGGTGGCTTTCAAAATAGGGCGGATACAAACCTCCAAAACTCTCAGCAGCCTGATTTTAACAGGTCATTCAGCGGGAGAAATTTTAATCAAAGCAGCCAAAATACTTATGATTCTCAGGAATCAATAGCTCTTGTTGTCTATTCAGCTGTATTTCTTGCAGCTTTCATTGTAGTATTCCGGTTATTTCGAAGAAAAAAAGTCAGCCTCAATTTACCCAATATAACATTGATTATTGTTGCACTGGTTGGAATCGGTCTACTGATGAGGATAGCCGCTGCAACTTTAATGACTGGACACCCATTTGACATTATGACCTTCAAAAACTGGGCCTCAGCAGCTGCAAATAATCTGACAGATGTATATACCTCTGGGCGGACAAGCGACTATCCTCCATTTTATATGTACATTCTTTTTGTTATAGGTAAGCTTGCTGCTATTCCCTCTATGAATCAGTACTGTTACCTGCTTTTGAAGCTGCCCTCAATGCTGGCTGACATTGTAACGGCCTGTCTAATATTCAGACTTGCACGTAAATATGTATCTGATAATGTAAGTATACTTTTGGCGGCGTTTTATATTTTCAATCCTGCAGTTTTGATTAATTCAACATTCTGGGGACAGGTTGATTCATTCTTTACTCTCTTGGTTATTCTGTCAGTCTGCATGCTTACGCAAAAAAGAATGATTCTTTCGGCTGTATTCATTACAGCAGCCATACTTATGAAGCCTCAGGGCATTATTTTTCTTCCGGTACTGTTCTTTGAAATTTTAAGACAGAAGAAAATAAGTACTTTTATGAAAGCTCTTATTCCAGCTGTAATTACCGGCGGAGTGCTTATTCTGCCGTTTGCATTAAACAGGGGAATTACATGGATATTTTCACTTTTCGCTGGAACAATTGGAGAATATAAATATGCCTCAGTAAATGCTTTTAACTTTTTTGGCTTCCTTGGGGCAAATTACAAGGATGATTCAGCTCAACTGTTCATATTCAGCTATCGTATCTGGGGTATTATATTTATTGTTGCGGTTACACTATTCTCGTGGTTTATATATGTAAAAGGCAGGGATAGTAAATATGCACCGGCAGCAGCGCTTATTCTTATTTCGGGCGTTTTCATATTCTCAAGCAGGATGCACGAAAGGTATCTTTTCCCTGTAGTTGCGTTGGCTGTAGTTGCATATATATATCTTAAAGATAAAAGATTTATACTCCTTACAGGAGGCTTTAGTATTACCGTTTTTGTTAATACCTATTATGTACTGTTCAATAATAGCAATGGAATTAAACATTATGACCCTGTACTGATGATAACGGCTTTTGTGAATATTATGCTGTTTGGGTATCTTGCCAAGACGGTGTATGAACTTATAAGCAACAAAACGGGTATAGGAGGGCCTGAAACTGTGGATAACTTTATTGAGTAGGTTTTAGTTACTTTTTACAGAAATTTACATTAAAAAGTTGTTAGATTTCTCTTGACAATTAAAAATATCCGTGATTGCAAATATGCGCAAATGGCTATGTTCAGGAAAAAATACATTGTTGGTTATATGTAAAATACAGTTAACATAAAATGCAAAAATCACAATTTGACAATCAGAATATTATCCACACCTGAAACAAGCCTGATTAAGTTATTCACAGTTTTATCAACATTATCCACAGGATTTATATACACAAAACACTTGTTTTGTGAAATAGATGTGGATATGTTACCTTACCCCTTTGGGTATGCTGTTTTCAGAAATCATGAGGTTAATACATTAAAATATTTAAATAATCCGAAGGAGGATTTATTTTCATCATGTAGAATATATAATCATATGTATATATTTTATCCGTAAAACAATATTATTTTGGCTAAAATATATATATGAAATTTTGCGGCACCAATACATCTTTGAAAGGGGCTGAAGTTTTATGAAATTTATAGTTAGCGGCAAAAATTTTGAAATTACAAATGCACTGAAAGACAGGGTAATAAGTAAAATGGGAAAACTGTCAAAGTTTTTTCAACCAGATACAGAAGCCCATATAACAATGAGTGTCGAGAAAAATCGGCAGATAGTTGAAGTTACAATTCATTTTAATGGTGTGGTTATTAGAGGTGAAGTTTCCGAACCCGATATGTATGCTTCTATAGATAAGGTTGTTGATATTGTTGAGAAGCAGATTTTAAGAAATAAGACAAGGCTTGAAAAGAGACTTCATGACGGAGCTTTCAGAGTTGATACATCAGATGCTCCCAGAGAAGTTCTTGAAGAAACAGATTTTAAGGTTATGCGTTCCAAGAAATTTCCTGTTAAGCCTATGGATGTAGAAGAAGCAATTCTCCAGATGAATCTTATCGGCCATGAGTTCTTCGTTTTTTCAAATGCCAGTACCAGGCAGGTAAATGTTGTATATAAAAGGAAGGATGGAAATTACGGCTTGATTGAGCCGGAATTCTAGAATATCATTTAATGAAATGCCGTGTTTAGAACACGGCATTTTATCTGTTTATAATTTTATCTTTTTTAAATCTGAAAACCAATTTCCATTATACATATTTAGCTTTGGGCAAGAAACAATTCAATAGATAAGGAAAAGTAGGTTATGGAATATAATAGCAAGGGTAATGATTATTATATTTTTACTAAAAATGTTAGGGTAGATGAGCAGGTGAGAAAAAGCTTTAATGCTCTGGCTTTAAGTACATTTGGGATTGACTTTGAATTTTGGTATCAGAATGGTTATTGGGGGGATAGTTATATTCCCTATGCTCTCATGGATGGGGAGACGGTAGTATCAAATATTTCAGTCAACATAATAAAGACGACATGGAAAAACCAAGTGAAACGTTATATTCAATTAGGGACAGTAATGACGGATGAAAAATACCGGGGCAAAGGCCTGAGCCGTTTTCTCATGAAAAAGGTTTTAGAAGACTGGAGAGATAATTGTGATGCAGTTTATCTTTTCGCGAATGACAGTGTGCTTGATTTTTATCCTAAATTGGGTTTTCAAAAAGCCCAGGAATACCAGTATTTAAAAAGCGTACGTAAAAAAGAGGGGATGCTAAAAAAGCTGGATATGTCGTTAATAGAGGACAGAACGCTATTACTTGAAATGTACAGGCTTTCAAATCCATTTTCTGCATTACCGATGGAAAGCAATGAAGGATTGCTTATGTTTTACTGTTCACAATTCATGAAGGAAGGTATTTACTATGCTGAAAACTTTGAAGCTGTTGTTATTGCTGGATATGATGGCGAAAAAATGGTCTGTTATGATATATTCGGCTTGAACAACTATCCAATAGACGATATTCTATGTACAATGGCACATCAAGACACGAAAATCACCATCCTTGGATTTACACCAAACCAAATTGATGGTTTTCAGATAACAGAACTTAAGGAAGATAATACTACCTTGTTCATGCTTGGAGGAAAAGAAAATCTGTTTAAAGAAAACCAGCTTATGTTTCCACTGCTTTCACATGCTTAGGAATAGTCTTTTTATCAGCGGAATAATGTTTTAAGCTAAATGATACAAGTTAACTCGGCTTTTATTTGCTATTTATTTCATCATGTTCTTTTAGTTCCATGCTTATAAAGGAATTTATCATATTACGATAGACTATCTCTATAATATCAGGAGCTAATCCATCATTTTCTGCAAGTTTGCGGACTTTTTGAATGACTGCTTCCACACGGTTTGGAGCTTTCACATCATTTGTATCCTTTTTGAATTTTGCAGCTTGTTTGACGTAAAAGCTTCTTTCAGCTATGAGCTTAACTATCTGATGATCAATCCTGTCTATATTCTCCCTCACTTCATTTAAATCCTTACAGTTATTCATTTTATACCCCCTACTGTGTTCTTTTCAAATTAGTCAATTAAATAACATAATAACAAAGAATGTTCAATTAATCCATGATGTTACAATGGTTTACTTATTCTCTGGAGTAAAACAGGCGGAAAGCAGCGTAAAAGTTATGTAGCTTTTTGCTAAATAGATCTGTACATTAAAGTCGATTTATAGTTGACACGCCAGTACATATATATTACACTGTATGACGAATGCATTAGTCATACAGAAAGTGGGGGATACAGTTATGTTTAGAAATAAAACATTAATATTTGTTTTTATTATATTATTGCTAATTAGTGGTTGCGGCAAAAGCGATAATAAAAACACAAGCATAAATAATATAGGTACGACTATGCAGGTTGGTACTTCAGTAAAATCAATAGATAGTATAAGACAAAAATCTGAGTATATCTCTGCTGAAAAAGTTATACGGAGACTTTCATCTGAGGAATTTCAGGGAAGAAAGGTATATACTGAAGAAAATAAGAAAGCAGCTCAGTATATATCCGAATTGTTTAAAGCGATAGGCCTCGAAAAATATAGTAAAGACTCTTATATGGTCGGCGATAATAATATTCCAATAGAAATACAAAACCAGCATGTAGTGGGAGTTATACCCGGTAAAGAACGTTCAAAAGCTGTAGTGCTTACAGCTCACTTAGACCACATAGGTAAGGACACAAATGGAAAAACATATCTGGGTGCTTTAGATGATGCTTCGGGTATTGGTGCAATAATCGACCTTGCACAGATATTTATGGCAAATAGCAAAGCACTTGATCAGGATGTGGTAATATGTGCTATTAACGGAGAAGAATCCGGTAACTTAGAGGCGGAAGTAATAATCGATGATTTAAAGCATAGATATAAAAAGCTTTATAACATTGATTTTGACTGTATAGGTGCAAAAGATGACAATAGTGTACTTCTTACCGGAAATAAAGAAACAGGTGAAAAGTTGATGAATGGAATAAGTGGTTATTTTACCCAAAAAGGTATTAAAACTGATTCAATTCATCAAAATGAACAGGGTAGTTTCAATGAAGTTTTCAAAATGGACAATATGGATCCCATAACGATATCATTTGGCACAGACTCAATTGCATTTTTTCAAAAAAAGATAAACTCGGTATCAATAGGGCAATATGTGATTTTTAATGGCAAAACGTTTAATAGAATGGGACTTAATGAAAATAATTTGGATAAATTAACACCCAAGCCTAATTTGATACATTCAATTACCGATACGCCTGATAAAATTGATTTCAAGTTCATAGAAAAGGTTAGTGATATTGTATACAACTTTATTATGGATAATGATGGAAAGGAATTTTAAGAAGTTTTCTTCTGTCTTCCCCTGTTGCCCCATGTCCAAATATAATCTATAATTAAAATGCCATAAAAAATTTATGGCATTTTTTAAATATTAGGAGCGATAGCATGAGCTTATTTGATAAATTAAATCCCGAACAAAAAACTGCTGTACTGTACGGAGAAGGCCCGCTATTGATACTTGCCGGAGCCGGCTCGGGAAAGACCAGGGTTTTAACACATAGAATTGCATATTTAATAGAAGAAAAAGGAGTTAGCCCTGCAAGCATATTGGCTATAACATTTACAAACAAGGCCGCAAAAGAGATGCGTGAGAGGGTTGAAAAGCTTATTGGCGCTGCTGCAAACAACATGTGGATAGGCACCTTCCACTCGACGTGTGTAAAGATACTCCGTAAGGATATTGATAAACTGGGCTTTGATAAAAGCTTCGTAATATTTGATTCTCAGGATCAGCAGACGGTTATAAAGGATTGTATAAAAGAACTTAACCTTAACGATAAGAACTTTCCGCCAAGAATGCTTCAGGATGCTATAGGAAGAGCAAAGGATGAACTTATTGAGCCTGAGCACTATACAAAAATGTATGCTTCAGACTTCAGAATGGGCAAGGTAGCTAAGGTTTATGAACTGTATCAGAAAAAGCTAAAGCAGAATAATGCACTGGACTTTGATGATATCATAGTTTACACTATTAAGCTTTTTATGGAGAACCCTCCTGTACTCGATTATTATCAGAAACGTTTCAGATATGTCCTGGTAGATGAGTACCAGGATACAAATACTGCTCAGTATTACCTTACTACTTTGCTTGCTAAGGGTAGTAGGAACCTTTGTGTTGTAGGTGATGACGACCAGTCAATTTACGGCTGGCGTGGTGCAAATATAAGGAATATTCTGGATTTTGAAAAGGAATTTAAGGACTGTAAGGTTATAAAGCTTGAACAGAATTATCGTTCCTCACAAAAAATCCTGGATGCAGCAAACTCAGTAATTAAAAATAACACAGGGCGTAAAAGCAAAAAGTTATGGACGGAAAATGCTGAAGGCTGTAATATACAGACCTTCCAGGGTGGTAATGAACATGAGGAAGCAATGTTCGTAGCTCAAGAAATAAAGGGCTTATGTCTTAACGGAAACAAGCGCTACAGGGATGTAGCCATACTTTACAGGATGAATGCCCAGTCGCGTATACTTGAGGATACCCTTATGCGGGAAGGTATACCATATAGGATATTTGGAGGCCTCCGATTCTACGACAGAAAGGAAATCAAGGATATAATTGCATATCTGAGGGTTATACAAAATCCTTCGGATAATATCAGCCTCAAGAGGATTATAAATGTACCTAAAAGAGGTATTGGTAATACCACTGTAGAGGCGGCAGAAGGTATCGCCAATGAACGAGGTTCAAGCATTTTCAGCGTCATTTCAATGGCGGGTGAAATATCAAAGCTTCAAAGGGCGTCTACCAAGCTGGAAGCTTTTGTTCATATGATAAATGAGTTGTCAATTCAAAGAGATAAGATGAAAATATCAGACTTCATAACTGAGGTTATAGAAAAAACAGGAATTATAGGCGAATTGAAAAATGAGAACTCCGTGGAGTCTGAAAGCCGGATCGAAAATATCAAGGAATTAATTTCTGTTGCAATGGAGTTTGAAGTCCAGGAGGGTGAGCAAACGCTACAGGGTTTCCTTGAAAACATATCATTGGTATCCGATATAGATACCATGGATGAAGAAAGCGATTATGTTGTTCTGATGACCTTACATAGTGCAAAGGGTTTGGAATTCCCTGTTGTTTTCATGGTGGGCATGGAAGAGGGAGTGTTCCCGGGGACCCGGTCACTTACCGATGAAACAGAAATGGAAGAGTCCAGAAGGCTTTGTTATGTAGGAATAACAAGGGCAATGGAAAAGCTGTATTTAACGTATGCTTACAGCAGAACATTGTTTGGAAATACGACTTACAATGGAGTATCAAGATTTTTAAAAGAGATTCCGGAGGAACTGCTTGACGGGTTTGTTAAAAAGCCAGCCCGGACAACGCAATCCTTTAGCGGGAGTTGGGATACCCAGCCTGCAAGTCAGGAAAAAACCTTTACCGATTGGACAACCCCTAAGATTGATTCCGTCCCAAAAAACAATCCTAGTGTCAATGTTAACGTTGGGGATACGGTTGTGCACAAAAAATTCGGAATAGGTAAAGTGACTTCAATTGAAGAAGAAAACGGGGATTACAAGATAGAAATAGATTTCAAGCACTCGGGAATGAAACGTCTTATGGCGGCTTATGCCGGGCTGGTCAAAGTTAATTGAGAATTGAGAATTGAGAATTGAGAATTAAAAGGCAAAGGAAAAAGCAGGTTGACAGTTGACAGAGGACGAGAGGACAGTTAAAGGCAATTGAGAATTGAGAATTGAGAATTGAGAATTGAGAATTGAGAATTGAGAATTGAGAATTGAGAATTGAAAATTGAGAATTGAGAATAAAAGGCAGAGAAGAGTGTACAGTTTACAGTTAAAGGCAAAGGCGAGATTACAGTTGAAGCAATTGAGAATTGAGAATGAAAGGTAAACAAGGACTAATGCACAGGTTTACAATTTACAATTTACAGTTATAGATATAAAGATTAATAGCCGTGGAACAATCACGGCTTTTTATTTTTAGTCGGTGGAAGCGACTTGGTTTTGACAGCCGTGGGTTTTAACCCACGGCGCGTTTACTCATGTCATGATTTTTCTTGAACTTTACTTATTTTATAAACTGTATACAGAATAATACTATGGTTACACAGGCGAAGCCAAAGGTTTTCCAGAACCTATAGTACAATGCCTCTGTAATCCCATAAATTACAAATAGGCTTAACGAAACAAAAATAACAGACTGCAGGTAAGTATGCAATATATAAGAAAGTAAAGATGCAACAAAGAAAATTACTCCAAAGGAAAGCATACAGATTACTTTAGTTCTTATTTGCTTGTCGCTTATATTCGGGGGCAATTCACCATGCTGCTTCCTTGCGGATTGTAAGCCATTCTTCTTAAGAAGGTGATGAATGTTTGTTATAATTTCAAGAGTTCCCAATGCTAAAAGTAAAGCCCTTATTATTTCATGGCCCCAGCTCACTTTAATCCCTCCTCTGATAGATTATTTATTATGCTGTTTAATGAACTGAATAACCTATCAATGTCACTTTTACTCATACCCTTCAGGGCTGCCTCAGTAACTTTTTCTACTTTGTTTTCAATTTCTTTGACAATATCTTTTGATTTACGCGTTAAGCACACTACGTAGGACCTTCTGTCAGCTGGATCCAAATTCTTTTTTATAAGTCCTTTGTCCAAAAGCTTAAAAATTACTGTGCCTATTGTAGCACGGTCACTCATCAACTCATCTGATATTTGTGCCTGCGACAATTCTGTTTTGGAATATAATAATTTTAGCACTGCCCACTGAGATGTAGTTATATCATACCTTTCAAGCTCACAATCCATTTTCCTCTTAATAAGTCTGGCACTGGTATTTAATAAATAACCCAATATATCATGTATTTCCATATAGTCTTACCCCAATCCAAGCTAATAAGTAAACATATAGTATGTATACATACTAATTTAGTATATTTGACCACATGTGTCAATACTATGTACTTAATTTAATTAGTAATACTTCCACTAATCACTCAAAAGTTCTTCAACATTTATATTTGGGTTCCTGTATCTGTGTATTCTTTTCTTGCCAATTTGAATCGCTTTATTCGGGCAATATTGGATGCATGCCATACACCTTTCACAGTTATGTTTCCAGAGTGGCTTTGATTTAACTTCTATATTGTTTACAGGACAGATCCTTTCACATAATTTACAGCCGATGCATTTACTATCAGTAAAAAACTTGGTATCCAGCGAGTGAAAACCTGAAAAGATTTTATCGGTAGCTTTAATGAAAAGCTTATCAAATGCTATATCAATAGCTATTTTACTTATTTCAGGTTTGATATTTTTCCTTTGATTTATTATGGTTGAAATTTCTTTAACCCTTTTCTTTTCAATTTCGAACATATCAGAATCTACTGCTACGGGCTTTGTTTCATATTTGTAGATATGATTTTTGGGCATCTTAATAAGAAAACCTGAGTTGAGTATTACATTGTTTGTTTTAAGAGTATTTTGTAATTTTTTTAGAACCGTTGAAGGTGCTGCACTATAAGTAGCCACGGTAAAAACATAAACATTTTTACTAATCTCCAATTTTTTAGCAATCTTTTCAACTATTAATGGCAGCCGTGAATAGTATACCGGAAACACTATTCCGATACAGCCCGATTTAACTATAATTTTCTCTTCATTTGTTAATTTTGATATTTTAAGCAGATTGAACCCTGAAAGGCTATTACAAAGATCCTTTGCAACCTGAAAGCTGTTACCTGTACCAGAAAAATATAATATTGAATTGTTTTCTATTACCATTATAAACCCCCCTTATAATTAGAGAATCAGCCTATAATGGTATAATAAAGTATGTTCTATAGAACACAGTCAAGGGTTTTCTAAAAATTTTTCCATATCATTAAAACATTTACTGCTTCGTATATTGCTTTCTGCCTTAATAAGGAGTTGCTTGGTGTTCTCTAGTTGTCCAATCCTGTTGTTAATTTCATTTATTTTATCAGATATAATAGATAGAATACTGAGGGGGTTTCCGTTCTTGATTTGATGATACATTTCACCTAATAAAAGTTTTATTTCCTTTAGAGTAAAGCCAAACTTTTTTGATATAAGAATAAACCATAAGATGTTAATATCTTCATCGGTATACACTCTGTACCCATTTTCTTCCCGTTTGGGCTCTGAAAGGAGTCCAATCCGTTCATAATGCCTTATGGTTTCTTTAGTGATATTAAATTTTTCTACGATTTCACCAATTTTATATTTTTGTTTCATGGTTAATCACATGCTTTCCTTTTTATCTATAAGGTTTAAGTAAGTTTTGCCCCAATTTCCTAAAGTAAATAGAACAGGAATGAAGGTCTTTCCGATTTCAGATAGAGAATATTCAACTCTTGGAGGTATCTCTTTATAGATTTCCCTGTGCACTAGACCGTCACTTTCAAGTTCCCTGAGTTGGTTGGTCAGAATTGTCTGCGATATTTTATTGTTCATAAGCCTTTGAAGCTCATTAAATCTTCTCGTTTTTTGACTTAAGTAATAGAGGATAATCATCTTCCACTTGCCAGCTATTAAGTATTGTACCGTTGCGATGGGGCATGATTGATCTGAATCTGCCTGTTTGATTATTTTAGTTATTGTAATCCGCTCCTTCCGCTAATAGTACTGTTTATATTAGTATCTAATAAAATTGTGCGTACTTGAATGCTTATTTTTTTGCCTATAAGATTACATTATACAGAATCAATTAAGGTCTGAATAGTTTAAAGACAATTTATTATGTGGGAGGATAACAATGATAGTAAAACAGATATTAAGTAGGTTTTATGTTAATGACATGGATAAGGCAATTGAGTTTTATGAGAAGGTTTTAAATGAAAAGTGTGCTTCAAGGTTCCAATATACTGAGGCAAAATTGGAGATAGCTCGTATTGCGAATGTTTTAATTATAAGCGGTTCCGACGAAGCATTAAAGGTATTTAAGACAACTAATGCAACCTTTTTGGTGGATTCAGTAACTGAGTTCAAAGAATTCCTGTTGAATACGGGTGCAACAATTATAAGAGATATTAGGGAAGTTCCCACCGGATTCAACATGACGGTACAGCATTCAGACGGCAATACCGTAGAATATGTTGAACACAGAAATAAGTAAGTCTTAGTATATAAAAAGTGCCATTTTCAATTATAAATGGCACTTTAATTATTTTAATGACTGTTTTTCATTCTCAATTCTCAATTTATAACAATTTAACTAACTCCATCGGATGGGCTATTAACGTTTTCGCTCCACTTTCATTAAGCTCATCAGCATCACGAAATCCCCATAGAACTCCCACAGGATACATTCCTGCCGCGTTTGCGGTTTCCATATCTACGTTGGTATCACCAAGATAAAGAATTTCCTCGGGCTTAACTCCTATAATATCTATAATTTCAAATGCAGAGTGCGGATCCGGCTTCTTTGGAAGTCCCGTCCTTTCGCCATATATTACTTCGAAATGCCATCTTGATAACAGTTTTTCAACCGCTGAAACTGTTATTTGATGAGGCTTATTAGACAATATGGCCAATTTAATATTTCTTGAAACCAGTTCATCTAAAAGCTCAGGTATACCATCATACGGGCGGGCTTTCTCGTCCCATCTCTTTGAATATTCTTCACGGTATTCAGACAGACAGGTTTCTATCGTTTCAAGTGTTCTCTTATCCTCAGGTATTACCCTTTCGACAAGCACCTTAATTCCATCCCCGACAAAATACTTATACTTATCCAATTCATGCATCGGAAAATCAAGGCGCTCTAATACATCGTTCATGCAGCTTGCTATATCTCCCAGTGTGTCCAAAAGAGTTCCGTCCAAATCAAAAATTACTGCTTTGTATCCCATTGTCTCCACCTTTTCAATCAAGAATTTATATCCATTACTTAAAAGTTATTAATTAGCTTCCAAGAATGAATTATACGCTTTTTGACGCGTGCCTTCAATATTATAAGTGTCTTATTGCTATTCCAATAAAAAACATATAAAGTCTGTTCAATTAGTGTAACAATACTGGTATTATATTGACAAAAGCACATTGCTGGTTTATAATATCAATAATTCATCGATTTACTAATTTAACACGTTAGTGTAGTAAAGTGAGGTCAAACATATGGCAAAGTGGAAAATATACACCCCTGAGGGTGTTCAGGATATACTTTTTGAAGATTGTTATATAAAAAGAAATATCGAGCAAAAGCTCAGAAACCTTTTCAAGGTGCATGGATATCTTGAGGTTGAAACTCCAAATCTGGAATTCTATGATGTGTTTGCTGATGAGAGTGATATAGCTCCGCAGGAAACGATGTTCAAATTCTTTGATCAGCGTGGAAGGATATTAGTACTCCGTCCTGATATTACAGTTCCTATTGCAAGACTGGCAGCAACTAAATACAGAAATTCACAGTATCCTATAAGATTTTCTTATATAGGAAACGCTTATAGGTATAATGAGCTTGGCGGTGGAAAGCAGAAAGAGTTCACACAGGCAGGTGTTGAAATAATCGGAGCAGCTTCTGCTGAGGCAGATGCAGAAATAATTGCTACCGCAATTAATTCAGTAAAGGCTCTTGGTATAGAGAACTTCCAGTTGGATATAGGGCAGGTAGAGTTTTTTAAAGGCCTGATGGAAGAAGCTGAACTAAGTGAATCAGATATTGAGCAGATACGTGTTTTAATAGATAAGAAGGATTATCTTGGAATTGAAGAAATAATAAAAAGCCATAACATCAGCAAAGAGCTTCAGCATACAATCCTAAGCCTTCCTGGCCTTTTTGGATCAAAGGACATAATTGAAAAGGCTGAAAAGCTTACTGCTAACAAGCGATCAAAGGATGCTCTTGAAAACCTTAGAAAGGTTTATGAAATACTTGAGGAGTATTCTCTTGATAAATATGTTTCAATAGATCTTGGTATGGTTAGAAGCCTGAATTATTATACTGGTATAATTTTCAGAGGCTTTACCTACGGAGTTGGCTTCCCGATATTAAGCGGAGGGAGATACGATAATCTTGTCGAGAGCTTTGGCATGAAATCCCCAGCCACTGGATTTTCACTTGGAATCAACCTTATCATGATGGCATTAGACAGGCAAAAAATAGACTGTGGAAGACCTTCTGTAGACAGTCTGGTTTGTTACACTGATGAAGGCAGAAAAACTGCTTTTGAAATCTCTGCAGAGCTTAGAAAGCAGGGGCTCAATATTGAAATAGACATTACAAAAGATGGCATTAAAAATTCAGCAGAATATGCCAAAAACAAAGGTATAGGTGGTATTATTAATATAATTGATAAAAACAACATAGAACTTCATGATTTAAAAGACGGACAAATAACCAGAACTTCTATGGATGAACTCATAAAAGGATCGAAATAAAGTATGCTGGAGGTTTAAATATGCGTTATATTACAATAGCCTTATCAAAAGGAAGGCTTGCAGAATTAACAATAGAGTTACTTGAAAATATAGGAATAGATTGTTCTGAGGTAAAAAATCCAGGTAGGAAATTAATCCTTGTTGATGAAAAGAACAAAATTAAATTCTTTCTTGCCAAGCCAAGTGATGTTCCTACATATGTAGAATATGGTGCAGCCGATATTGGTGTGGTTGGAAAGGATACACTCCTGGAGGAAGGCAGAAACCTTTATGAGGTTCTCAACCTTGGCTTTGCAGCGTGCAGGATGGTAGTGGCAGGGCCTGCTGAACTAGCTGGAAAGCTTGACAACCTTAACAATAAGAGGGTTGGCACAAAGTACCCCAAAATAGCGAGAGAATATTTCGAACATAAAAGACGTGAAACCATAGAAGTAATAAAACTTAACGGCTCTGTTGAACTGGCTCCCCTTGTAGGCCTGTCAGAAGTTATTGTTGATATAGTTGAAAGCGGAAAAACCCTTAAGGAAAATGGACTTGTTGTGCTGGATACGATAGCAGATATAAGTGCAAGACTGGTTGTAAACAGGGTAAGCATGAAAATGGAAAGTGAAAGGATTAATAGAATTATTGAAGGCATAAGAAAGCAGCTGGAGGAGGGTGCAGCCAAATGATAAATATAACCGATCTAAGAAAAAATGAGAAAAATGACCTGCAAGAAAGGCTCCTTTCGAGAAACCAGCTTGATAGAAGTGATGTAATGGTCCGAGTTGCAGAAATTCTGGACAATATTAAGAAAAACGGCGATTCTGCCCTTTTAAACTATACCAAAATGTTTGACGGCGTGGAAATAACAGCCGGTAAACTTAGAGTTACAAAGGAAGAAATTGATAGAGCATATCAGCTTGTTGACAAAGCTCTTATAGATGTAATAAAAAAAGCAAAATCCAATATAGAAGATTATCATAAGAAACAGAAGGAAAATTCATGGTTTACCTCCGAAAGGGAAGGAATCATTCTTGGGCAGGTATTAAGACCGCTCGAAACTGTTGGGGTATATGTTCCTGGCGGAACTGCCGCATTATCCTCGTCTGTACTTATGAACGTTGTACCTGCAAAGGTTGCGGGGGTAGAAAAGATTGTAATGATTACTCCTCCTGCAAAAGACGGTTCAGTTCATCCCGCAATACTCGTTGCTGCAAATGAAGCAGGAGCCGATGAAATTTATAGAGCGGGCGGAGCACAGGCAGTAGCTGCTTTGGCATATGGAACTGAGACTATACCGAGGGTAGATAAGATATTCGGACCCGGAAACATATATGTTGCTACAGCCAAGAGAATGGTTTACGGTTACTGTGATATAGATATGTTTGCAGGACCAAGTGAAATTGCCATTATAGCTGATGAAACAGCAAATGCTGAGTATGTTGCTGCCGATCTGTTGTCACAGGCTGAACACGATATCCTGGCTTCAGCAATACTGGTTACAACATCAGAAGATTTGGCTTCCAAGGTTCAGGCAGAGCTTGACAGGCAGACTAAACTGCTTCCAAGAAAGGATATAGTTGAAAAATCTCTTGAAGGTTATGGCGCAATAGTAATTGTGAACACCACTGAAGAAGCTGCAGCTATTATAAACCAAATAGCTCCGGAGCATTTGGAATTATGTACCCGGGAACCTTTTGAACTTCTGGGTTCCATTAAGAATGCAGGAGCAATATTCCTTGGACACTATGCCCCAGAACCTTTGGGTGATTATATGGCAGGCCCCAACCACGTACTTCCTACAAGCGGTACTGCAAGATTTTTCTCTCCTTTAAGTGTAGGAGACTTTGTAAAGAAATCAAGCATAATATCCTATTCCAGAAAGGCTTTGGAAGCTATAAAGGATGATATAACCTTATTTGCAGAGGCAGAAGGCCTTACGGCACATGCAAATGCAATCAGGGCAAGATTCGGAGGAATGTAGGATGAGTAAGTATTGGAGTGATATAGCTAAAAAAATAGAACCTTATGTACCGGGTGAACAGCCGCGCGAGGGTCAGTTTATAAAGTTAAACACTAACGAAAACCCATATCCGCCTTCACCAAGGGTAATAGAGGCTATTGATAATTATGACAAGAATAGATTAAGGCTTTACCCGGATGCAGAGTGCCATGTTTTAAGGGAAACAATTGCAAGGTATTACAGCCTTGAAAAGGACCAGGTTTTTATAGGCAATGGTTCTGACGAAGTGCTTGCATTTGCATTTATGGCATTTTTCACACCTGGAAAAACCATCCTTTTTCCCGACATCTCCTACAGCTTTTATCCTGTTTATTCGCAGCTTTTCAGCCTTGATTACAGGATGATTGAGCTTGATGAAGATTTTAACGTACCTATTGAAAAATTTCTTGTGCCTAACCACGGAATAGTTATTTCAAACCCAAATGCACCAACAACAAAATATCTTGATAATGACAGTATTATAAAAATACTTGAATATAATAAGGACAGCGTTGTAATCATGGATGAAGCATATATAGATTATGGCGGGGATTCAACGGTGGAGCTTGTTAACCGGTACCCAAACCTTTTAATAATTCAAACAATGTCCAAATCAAGGGCGCTTGCAGGTCTTCGAGTTGGTTGGGCTCTTGGCAGCAGTGAATTGATTGAAGGTATGAATAGAATAAAGAATTCTTTCAACTCCTATACGATAGATAGTATTGCTCAGGCTGCCGCAACTGCAGCTATAATGGATGAAGAATACTTCGGAAGAATACGTGCAAAGGTAATAAATACAAGGGAACACATATCCGGAATTCTTTCTGAAATGGGCTTTAAGGTAGCTCAATCAAGGGCAAACTTCCTCTTCATAAGCCACCTTGAAATTGAAGCTGAAACCATATTCAAAGAACTCAGAACAAGGGGAATTCTGGTAAGATACTTCAAAAAGCCTAGAATAGATAACTATCTACGCGTGAGTATCGGAACCGACGATGAAATGGATCAGTTAATTCGGTCCCTCAGGGACATTATTAGTAAAAATATTCACGTTTAAACTGTTAATTCAGAGCATTTTTATATGGAATTTAAGGTATATATTCGGTATAATATAATGGGTTAAATATTAGGGACAGCAGTAACTGGAGGTATGCATGGAAAGGAAAGCGGAAATTGAAAGAAATACTTATGAAACAAAAATTAATCTAAAGCTTAATGTAGATGGGACAGGAGAAAGTGATATCAATACAGGAATAGGTTTTTTTGATCATATGCTTACTCTGTTCTCAAAGCATGGCTTATTTGACGTATCCATTAAAGCAGACGGTGATCTCAATGTTGATGCCCATCACACAGTTGAAGATATAGGGATAGTACTTGGGCAGGCTATAAAGGATGCCCTTGGAGAAAAGAAATCTATAAAACGTTATGCATCCAATATACTTCCGATGGATGAGGCCCTTGCCATGGTAGCCGTAGATATTGGCGGAAGGCCTTATCTTGTATTTGATGCTGCTTTTACCTCCGACAAGGTCGGCGAAATGGATACCGAGCTTGTTGAAGAGTTTTTCAGGGCTGTTTCATTTAATGCAGGAATGAATATACATATAAAAGTTTTTTACGGAAGCAACAATCATCATATTGCAGAGGCTATATTCAAGGCATTTGCAAGGGCTTTGGATGAAGCAACGCGTTTAGACGAGAGAATAAAAGGTGTAATGTCTACAAAAGGAATCATTTAAAAAATGGAGGTTTATTATGAGCAAACTTATTAACAACACTGATTTTATTGATTTACCGCTTTTTATAAAGGGTAAGGTAAGAAATGTATATGATCTGGGAGACAAGCTTCTTATTGTGGTTACAGACAGGATTTCAGCCTTTGATGTAATCTTCCCGAATTTGATACCCAACAAGGGTAATGTTCTTAACAGCATTTCTGAATTCTGGTTCAATTTTACCTCTGACATAATTGGAAATCATATGATTACAACTGATGTAAGCCAATATCCTAATGGCCTTTCCAAGTATAAGGAAGAACTTCAGGGAAGATCAATGCTTGTAAAAAAGGTCAATATGGTTAATGCTGAGTGTATAGTCAGGGGATACCTTGAAGGTTCCGGACTTAAAGAATATAACAGTACAGGTACCATTTGCGGAATAAAGCTTCCAGCAGGATTAAAGCAGGCTGACAAACTGCCTGAGCCTATTTTCACTCCTTCGACCAAGGAAAGCGAAGGCCACGATATCAATGTCTCATTTGAGGGTCTTGCTGAAAGAATCGGTATGGACCTTGCCGTTAAATTAAAAGAAAAGAGTATTGCACTATATAACAAGGTAAGCGAATATGCACTCAGTAAGGGTCTTATACTCGCTGATACAAAGTTCGAGTTTGGAATGATTGACGGAAAACTTGTTGTAGCTGATGAAATGTTTACTCCCGATTCCTCAAGGTTCTGGGATTTGAACGACTATCAGCCGGGCAAGCCTCAAAAGAGCTTTGACAAACAGTATTTAAGAGAATACCTTGAAACTATTGACTGGGATAAAACTCCTCCTGCACCTGAACTTCCGCAGGAAATTATTGATAAGACTGCCGCAAAGTATATGGATGCGTATAAGAGAATTACAGGGAAAGATATATAAAAATTGAGAATTGAGAATGGATAATTGAGAATTAAGGGCAAAGTTAATTGAGAAATGAAACAAAAAAGAGATTTTTATAGATATCTAAAAAATTCTCAATTCTCAATTTTCAATTCTCAATTATTAATAGAAGGAGATAGCCTTGATTTCAATTATTGACTACGGTGTTGGAAACTTAAGAAGTGTTGAAAAAGCTTTTAATTATATAGGCTGTGATGCGGTTGTATCTTCAGAACCGGCAAGTATTCTGGCTTCTGATGCAGTAATCCTTCCGGGTGTCGGTGCTTTTGCTGACGCTATGGAAAGCCTTCGTAAAGCAGGAATGGTGGATGTCGTAAAGGAAGCTATAGCTCAAGACAAGCCTTTTCTAGGCATCTGCCTTGGAATGCAGCTCCTTTTCGATTACAGTGAAGAGGGTGGAGACAGGGTACAGGGCTTAGGCATTTTCCGCGGCGGAATAAAACAACTTCCGCTTGACATGGGTTTAAAGGTTCCTCACATGGGCTGGAATTCACTTGACTATAAAAAGGGATGTACGATTTTCAAGGACCTTCCTGAAAAACCTTATGTTTATTTTGTACATTCATATTATTTGGATGCTGAGGATAGAAACATAGTAGCGGCCCGGACTAATTACGGGCTAGAGTTTGATTGTGCAATAGCAAGCGGAAATATATTTGCTACACAGTTTCATCCTGAAAAAAGCGGTGATGTAGGATTAACTATTTTAAGAAACTTTGCAAGTATGATAAATCAAAAAATAAAATAGGAGTGGTAATTCAATGATTATTTATCCTGCTGTCGACGTAAAGGACGGTAAATGTGTAAGACTGTCACAGGGAAAGTTTAACAATGTTACAGTTTATTCGGATGATCCTGTGGAAATGGCTTTTAAGTGGGAACGTTTGGGAGCGCAGTATTTGCATGTTGTAGATCTTGACGGCGCAAGGACCGGACAGCCTCAAAACATAGCCGCTATAAGTGATATGGCTGTAAGGCTTGGTATTCCGGTACAGTTGGGTGGAGGAATAAGATCAATTGAAACAATTGAGATAATTCTCTGTAAGGGAATCCAAAGAGTTATTCTTGGAACATCTGCAGTAAAGGATACAAACCTTGTAAAAACAGCTTTAAAGACCTTTGAGAACAATATAGCCATTGGTATAGACGCCAGAGATGGAATAGTAGCCATTGAAGGTTGGGCAAAAACAAGCGAATTTACAGCTGTAGGCTTTGCAAAGAAAATGGAAGATCTGGGAGCAAAGACAATAATATATACTGACATTTCAAAAGATGGAATGCTTCTGGGGCCTAATCTAAAAGCTATGGAAGAAATGGTCAAGGCAGTTGGAATAGATATTATAGCTTCAGGCGGTGTAAGTACCGTTGAGGATGTAAAAGCACTTAAGAATATAGGCGTTGCAGGCGCAATAATAGGTAAAGCACTTTATACTGGAGATATTGATCTAACAGAAGCAATCGCAGCCGCTAAGTAAAAAAATGCGATATGCGTCGAATTACGGCGTCAGACTACAGATGCAAAAATCCTCACATATATGATATATGCTGCGGTTTTTGCACTTTGTCTTCCTTGTACTTCTCGCATCTGGCATTTTTTAGGGGTTTAAGATAGCAGAATAAAAAGTCAGGAGCTATTTAATGTTTACAAAGAGGATTATACCCTGTCTGGATGTACATGCCGGGAGGGTAGTTAAAGGTGTTAATTTCGTTAATATACGTGATGCAGGCGACCCTGTTGAAGTTGCGGCAATTTACGACAAAGCAGGTGCTGATGAACTCACATTTCTGGACATTACCGCGTCCTCTGATGCAAGGGGAATAATGCTGGATGTGGTAAGAAGAGTCGCCGAACAGGTATTCATACCCTTTACTGTTGGCGGAGGCATACGCTCTGTTGAGGATTTCAGGGAGATACTAAAGGCAGGTGCAGATAAAATATCTGTCAATTCAGCTGCGTTAAACAGGCCTGAACTTATATCAGAGGCGGCATTGAGATTCGGAAGCCAGTGTGTTGTTGTTGCCATCGATGCTAAACATAATAGTGAAAGAGACAGCTGGGATGTATATTTGAACGGTGGAAGGGTAAATACAGGCAAGGACGCAATCACGTGGGCTGTAGAGGCTGAAAAGCTTGGGGCAGGAGAAATACTTCTTACGAGTATGAATTGTGATGGAACTAAAAATGGTTATGATATAGAACTTACACGACTTGTTTCCCAAAGTGTAAAAATACCTGTAATTGCATCTGGCGGTGCAGGTAAAATGGAGCATTTTTATGATGCATTTACCGAAGGAAAAGCTGATGCGGTATTAGCTGCTTCCTTGTTCCATTATAGAGAAATGGAAATATCAGACCTTAAGAAATACCTTAGAGACAAGGGTATAGAAGTAAGGCTGTAGTTGAGAGGAGTCGTTATTTTGAACGATATACTGAAGGAACTTAAATTTGATGAAAAAGGCCTCGTTCCTGCAATAATACAGGATCATAAAACCGGTAAGGTTCTTATGATGGCATATATGAATGAAGAAGCAGTACTTAAAACTATTGAGACAGGTATAACACATTTTTTCAGCAGAAGCAGAAACAAGCTTTGGATGAAAGGTGAAACCTCTGGGCATTATCAAACAGTTAAATGCATGTTTGTTGATTGTGACGGAGATACACTGCTAGTGAAGGTGGAACAGGTAGAAGCTGCCTGCCATACAGGGCATTTTTCTTGCTTCTATAGGGAGATTAAAGATGGAAAGGCAACTGAGATTTCCAATATTGTATTTAATCCAAAAGATATTTATAATGACAGGTCAAAAGTACTTCAGGAAGTATATAATGTAATAGCTGACAGAAAGTTAAACCCTAAGGAAGGCTCATACACAAACAAGCTTTTTGAAAAAGGAATAGACAAAATACTTAAAAAGGTTGGCGAAGAGGCTGCAGAAGTCATTATTGCAGCCAAGAACAGTTCAAAAGACGAACTTAGATACGAGGTAGCTGATCTTATGTACCACTTGTTTGTGATGATGGTTGAAATAGGCTTAAAGCCCGATGATATTTACGATGAGTTGAAAAGTAGACGATAAAAGCAATTGAGAATTGAGAATTGAGAATGAAGGAATAAGGGCAATTGAGAATTGAAAATTGAGAATTGAGAATGAGCTTTAAAATCTATACTTAATTAAGAATTATTACAAATGGTTTTAATTCTCAATTATCCATTCTCAATTCTCAATTTTAGTATTTGGAGGATCTATGGACTGTCACAAGCTGAAGCAGCTTCTTAAACAGGAAGAGGGACCAAAACTGGATTTTAAGGCAACTTTAAACCTTACCACCGAAAGCGATAAAAAAGAGGTTACCAAGGATGTTATTGCCATGGCCAATTCAAGAGGAGGCCGTGGTTATATTGTTTATGGGGTAGAAGATAAAACAAAAAGACTTCTTGGAATTGATCCCGGAGGGTTTAAAGAAGAACAGATTCAGCAGATTATTTACAACAGATGTGACCCTCCTGTGCCGGTATCAGTAGATTTTATTGATATAGAAGGTAAAAAGATTGCAGTCCTTACTATTTATAAAAGTACACACCAGCCTCATCAAATGATTAATACAGGTGCTTTTTATATTAGGCGGGGTTCTACCACTGATACTGCCAGAAGAGGCGAAATTGCCAATATGCTTCAGGAAAACGGTTTAATGACATATGAGACTGTTGTTGTTAAAAATGCCGGCTTAGAGCAGCTTGATATGAATTTGATAAATCGTTACTTCAGCAATATGAATGTTATAAGCGAAAATCCCAGTGAGGTACTGCTTGAAGCTATGGGTATAATTGGGCCAAGGCCGGATGGGGAAGGGTACTTTACAACTATAGGGGGACTTCTGCTTTTCGGTAAAAAGCCCTCCATATATTTACCTCAGGTTTATGTTAAGCTTAACATTTTTGATGATACAGAGTATATTTATGGAAATATATTAGAAATGCTTGATGGTGTTTCAAATATTCTCAAATCAAAGCTGAGCCAAAGCAAATTCCCTGTTGAAGCTATTGAAGAAGCAGTTGCTAATGCTCTTGTTCATAGGGATTACCTGGATGTATCAAGAGGCATTACTGTGACAATAAGCGGTAAGAGTATTGAAATAAGTAATCCTGGAGCTTTGATAGCCAGTAATAGTATATACAAATTCATTAAGGAAAACAATCCAGACAGAAGAAATCCCTGGTTATACCAAAGACTTATATCTCTAGATACAAAGAAGAGGTTTACAAAATCAGGTTTAGGCCTGACACGCATTAAAAAGGCTTTTGAAGACATCGGAGATGTTAAATTCATAAATATAGGATCATTGAATTTATTTAAAGTAATAATGCCTGGTATCGATTTAAACAAAGCAAAAGAATAATTAAACCTTAAAGTTTTTTTCTGATTTTGCTTTCATTTCTTTTGCGGCTTCCAGATAAGGTATATTTTCAGGATCCAGTACAAAAGAATTTAAATTTTCAGGCAGGTGCCCAAATTCAACTTTTCTTACACTGGTATGTCCTGTTAAGTAATCAACAGATACATTAAAATAATCTGCAATAAGCATAAGTGTTTCAAGTTTTGGCTCACGGGTATTTTTCACATATCCGTTAAAGGTGGTTTTCTTTATGCCTAGAGTTTCTGCAACTTGCTTTTGTTCTAGCCCTGAGTCCTTAATCAATTGACTAAGACGTTCTCCTAATGTTATTTTAGTCATTTATGCAGCCCCTTCTTGATTATACAAAATTCTGGATTAGCGTGTCAAATTTGACAGCAAAAATATACAAAATGTGTTGACAATACGCAAAATGCGTATTAACATATACATATATAAATGTGTACGTGTGTTTAGATATTTGATGTTAAAAATGCGATGTTCTAATTTACATAAATGAGGCGAGAAAGTGTATAACGAAGAAATAATAAGACTTCAAAATATTTTGAATGAACTGCTGGAGTGTGAAGACATTGACAATGCAACACTGCTTGAAGTGAGTACAAAGCTAGATGGGTTAATCTTGGAGTTTTACTCAGGTAATAATCTTAAAGAAGAATAATTCAATCATTGTTCATTCTATAAATGCTTTAAGCTCTTAACTACTGTTATACTATTACCTTTTTTATTAAACATTACGCTATCTGCAAGACTCTTTACTATTAAAAGTCCTCTTCCTGTCTCACAAAAATCAAGTAGCTCTTCGTTTGCTTTCTTTTCCAATGCTACACTTATTTTTTCAACAGGGTTAAAACCTAAACCCTCATCTGTTATTTTTATAATGCATTTATCTTCAATTACATCAGCATATATTTGAACTTTGCTAGATTCCATGGACTTATTGCCGTGCCTGATAGCATTAGTAATCAATTCATTGAGAATAACCTTTAGATCAAATTTGCAGCACTCACTCAGCTTACCATAAGCATTATCAAAAAAGTTTAATATTTCTTCTATAACCGGGCATATATTCTTTATATCGCTGGCTATCGTATAGAAACAGCTCTGTTTCGAGTTCAAGATAATTCCACCTTAAAGATATTATTTTAATATATATACCCAAACACCAACCCCATAATCAATTTATTTTTCCAATATATTTCTAAAGCGTTCAAGTACCTTTTTCTCCAGCCTTGATATATACATTTGAGAAACTCCAAGTTTCACAGCGATTTCTTTTTGTGTCTTATTACTGAAGTATCTCATTTTAATAAACTCTTTCTCTGCAGCATTAAATCTTTCAAGGCTTTTTAAGAGGAAATCCCTGTTCTCAACCCTTTCAAATGTTGAATCTTCTTCTCCAATAGTTTCATGAAGTTCAAGATCATCATCATTAAAGGCAGTCTGATTAAAGGATTGCATATTATAAATATTGCCCGATTCAGCTATTTCCAGAACAGTTTCTTCGTCAATATTAAGGTAATGTGCAATCTCATCAACACGTGGAACCCTTTTTAACTGTTGGGTTAGAGCATCCTTTGCCTGGTTAACCTTCTGATACACCTCATATAAACGTCTTGGAATCCTGATTACCGAAGCTTTATCGCGAAAAAATCTTTTTATCTCACCAATTATTGTAGGTGTAGCGAAACTTACAAATTTGACGCCAACATTTACATCAAATCTTTCTACTGATTTAATCAGAGCGATACATGCAATTTGATAGAGATCCTCGTAATCAATACCTCTATTGACGAATTTCTTTGATATTATATCAGCGAGATAAAGGTATTTATCAACTATCCTATTTCTATTTTCAACTGATTTATCTTTTTCATAAGACTTAAATAATGGCTCGTCATTGTCCAAATCTGTGGATACTTCAGGGTTAATGAATTTCTCAGCCATATCATAATTTCCCCTTAAAGAGATTTTGCCATAGACAAAAAAGTATTTTTTGTACTATTACATAGTTGTAAATCATCCATTAGTGCTGTTAGAATGGAGAAACCCAATTCATCAGTACTATCCTTGAATAGGCAGTGCAGGGATTCATCTTCACATGCAAATGAGACCACTAGCTTATTTGATAGTACAGAAAAACTTATTGTATATTTATCTACGACGTTGCTCCCAACGCTTACAATTTTAGAGCATACCTCAGATATTGCAACTTTTATATCTTCTATAGTATCAATATCAAATCCAACCCTGTTCGCTATTCCTGAAGCAGTCAGTCTTGCTATGCTCACATACTCAGGTTTTAGAGGAAGTATAAGTTCTATATTGTCTTGGGTAGTGTTCAAATTACTCACTCCTTTATTATGAAAAGCTTGTCAAGACCTGTGATTAAGAAAAGTTTTTTTATGTTTTCCTTAAGGTTGGATATATATATTTTCCCGTTACTTTCCTTAACCTTCTTAAGTGCACCTACAAAAATACCCAAACCTGTACTATCAATATAATTCAATTCACTGCAGTTAATGAGAAGGTCACAATTGTTATTTTCAATTACCGAATAAATCTTTTCTTTCAGGCTCTGGGCAGTGTATATGTCCACCTCTCCCGATATGCTAAGCTTGAATAACTCCCCGGACTTTTCTTCATTAAACCTTATTTCACTAGACATATTCAACCCTCCTGTTCTTTTAATAAAAGTTTCATAAACTTTAATGTATTTTTACTATTTTTATTTTTTTGACAAATAGATGCAATAAAGGTATTACCTTTGATTTCTGTATCCATTACCATTTTGTTTGCGTATAAATCTATACCATATACATGGGTCTTACCGTCCTCGCCCTTTGCTTTATACACCTTACTACTGTCTGATGCTATTCCCCAATCTGATAAAAATTCATCCAAAGGTGATAGTACTCCAAGCTTCACGAAGCTGTCAAAACTGTCTTTATCTAATACCAGCACATCGATATCACCATTTGAGAGTTGTGCTGTTTCCTTGATTCTGTAACCGGGTGCAATACTGGCATCAATTTTTACTGTAGGGTTAATAGTCACCTGGGGCTGTTTAATGTCAGGAAGGCTGTTTTTAATCTCATCTTCCATGACCTTCATTTCTTGGTAATAGTAATCTCCTCTGAATACAACCCTTAGGTCATAAGTAACCCTTCCAAGAAAGTAGGAAAGGGCTACTGCTGCAACAAATAATATAAAGATACCTACTAAAACATGAACCTTATGATAGTATATAAAATTTTCAATTTTTAACAGTGTTGAATTTCTCTTTTTTGTTTCCTGAGGTTCATACCCCATTAAAAGATCATATGCCTTACTTATCTCATCAAAAGCCTCCTTGTCCATCAGAAGAGGTGTGCCATTCTCATCTCTTTGTTCATATTTCCTCAAAATGAGTCTGTACTTTTTAGTTATTTCGTCCTTGGTTGCGTTTTCACGTACACCAAGAGTTGAATAAGCATCCTTTATATTTTGCATAAGACCTCCAAAAGACAAAGTAAGTAATTATTTTTAAGCTACTCTCTTGGCTTCATAGTAGGGAAGAGGATAACGTCTCTGATTGAATATGAATCTGTAAGAAGCATAATAAGCCTGTCAATACCTATTCCAAGCCCGCCTGTGGGTGGTAGACCATATTCAAGTGCATTAATGTAATCTTCATCAATAATCTGAGCTTCCTCATCACCGGCTTCTCGTTTTTTCATTTGGTTGACAAATCTTTCCCTCTGATCTATCGGGTCATTAAGCTCAGAGTATGCATTTCCCATTTCTCGGCCCGTAATAAACAATTCAAATCTTTCTGTATATTCAGGATTACCAGGTTTCCTTTTTGTCAAAGGACTTACTTCCGTAGGATAGTCATAGATAAATGTAGGCTGAATAAGCTTTTCTTCAACAAACTCTTCAAAGAAAAGATTCAGTATCTCACCCTTAGTAGGATTGCCATCAATGTGTACATTCTTTTCCTTCGCTATTTTCCTTGCTTCGTCGTCACTTAATATATCATCAAAATCAATTCCTGTATGCTGTTTAACAGCATCATGCATTGAAATTCTTGACCATGGGGGAGTAAGATCAATCTCCTGGCCCTGATAAGTAATTTTGGTGGTTCCAAGCACTTCCTGTGCTGCATTTGATATAAGATTTTCGGTAATTTCCATCATACCATTGTAATCAGTGTACGCCTGATAAAGCTCAAGCATTGTAAATTCAGGGTTGTGTTTAATTGACATACCTTCATTTCTGAAATTTCTGCCTATTTCATAAACCCTTTCAAGACCGCCGACAATCAAACGCTTTAAATAAAGCTCTGGAGCGATCCTTAAATAAAGGTCTATGTCAAGTGTATTGTGATGGGTTATAAAAGGTTTTGCTGAAGCGCCGCCAGGAATGACATTCAGCAAAGGAGTATCTACTTCCAAGAAATTGCGTTTGTCCAAAAACTCTCTAATGGACTTTATAACCTTGCTTCTGACTATAAAATCCTTCTTGACTTCAGGGTTTACTATAAGATCAACATACCTCTGCCTGTATCTCAGGTCAGGATCTTTGAGCCCATGCCACTTCTCAGGCAGTGGCTGAAGTGATTTTGCCAGAAGAATTATATCCTTGACTTTGATTGATATTTCACCCTTGTGAGTTTTAAAAACTGATCCTTTTACACCTACCATATCACCTATATCAAACTTTTTAAAATCTTCATAGCTTTCTTCGCCTATTTCGTCTATTCTCACATATATCTGAATCCTTCCGTCCCTATCCTGAACATCACAGAATCCTGCCTTACCCATGCCTCTTTTAGACATAAGTCTTCCTGCGATAGATACTTCATTGCCATCCATTTCTTCAAAGTGGTCAAGTATAGAAACGGTTGAATTTGTAACATCATATTTGACTATTTTAAAAGGGTCCTTATTTTCCGACTGTAGTTCTGAAAGCTTTGCTCTCCTGATTTTTAATAGCTCATTTAAATCTTGTGGTTCCAAATTGTTTGTATTATTTTGCTCTGACATTTCTTATCCTCCTGAACAACTCTTTTGTTTTATTATTGAAATTTTATTATTTGTTTTTAAAACATGATGTAATATGAAAAATAACAGCTTACACTAGAGTGTAAACTGTTTATCTAATTTATTATATATTAAACTAAAAAGACATTACAACATTATTTGAATTAAGAGAGCAATTATTTATAAATCTTAAGAACCTTAAACTTAATCAGCCCATCAGGAACAGCAACTTCTACCACACTGCCCTTTTTTTGTCCCATCAATGCACTTCCGACAGGAGATTCATTTGATATTTTAGATTTTGACGGATTAGCTTCAGTTGAACCAACTATTGAGTATTCAACTTCTTCATTAAACTCCATATCAAGAAGCTTAACCTTTGAACCAAGGCTCACTACTTCTGTATTAACCTCATCTTCATCTATGACCTTTGCGTGCTTAAGCATGGTTTCAATCTGGAGTATTCTTGTCTCTACCTGAGCCTGCTCATTTTTTGCTTCATCATATTCAGAGTTTTCCGATATATCGCCAAATGATAGTGCCTGCTTTATTCTTTCAGCCACTTCAAGCCTTTTCCTCTTTAAGTATTCAAGTTCTTCCTCCAACTTTTTTAAACCCTCATAAGTTAGTACGACTTCTTTAATGGTCATTCAAAGATTCTCCTTTGCGCAATATTTTTGTTGTGGTTTTACGCCAATGGAATTTTTTATTATATGAGGTATAAAATATAAACAGCACTGATGTCTTAAAACAGTGCCTTATAATTACACCCCTATTATTTTATATAATTATAGAATACAAAGTATTCATTGTCAAGAAAGCATTTTTAAAGGGACATATTATATTTTTAAATAACCTTACCGCTTTTGGTGCTGGATATGGAGATGTTCTCCCTGTTTAAAAAGCCGTGCCTTCCAACAAATCCGTTTATTTTAAATCCAAGCCTTTCAAATTCACGATCAAGGCTTATCAGCGCTTCCAGCTTATACGAGCCTGAAGTTAAAAAACCACCATGTTCCTCCTTGTGGATAAGTACAATTTCACTTAACTCTGCTGAAGTATAAAGTTTTTGTACGTGTTCAGGAATTATGCTTTTTATTTTATCTGGTATTTTAATTTCTATACCATTTATCATTTCATTTTTTTCAAACAGCTTGCCTATGTCTGAACCGTTATAGTTTATTACAATGGCCTTTGTTTTTATTCGTGTTGCGTTATTAAAATCAGTCAGATTCAATAGGTTTATTACTACATCGCAGTCAGCAAGTCCATTTTTAAGGTCATTTGTCAGTCTCACAGAAAGCCCTGTATCTTCGCACAGCTTTTCAAGTTCATTCATAATAATATCTTTGTCTTCTGTAACAATTGTCAGGTACTTTATGAAAGGGGAGAGGAACCAAACAAGAGAATAGAGTTCCTGATAATTGTCTCCATGAATGAAGGCAATATCAAGGTTGCTTAGCTTAATTCCCCTAAGAGTGAATATCTCATTCAATATTCTTAGAAGAAGGGACTCATATATATACTTTCCTGTGTAAATATACGTAATATTAAAAATACCAAGTCTCATAAGATTTCCGGGATATATTATTTCTTGAATGTTTGCTTCAGAACATACCTGTATTAATTGTTCTTCCAGCTTTCTTGATTTTCGGTCGGAAAATTCTTTTATATCAGTTAGGGAATAGGGAAGCTGTATTAAGTAACAATTAAGGTCCAGATCTGAAAACTTCAGCTGTTGTTGCTTTATTTTTTTATTGTTCCTGGATAGAAGATGGGACAGCTTATTAATAAAGTTCTTTTGAGGCCTATCGTCAACATCATATGATACTAGTGCAAAGTTCCCCATTATATACTTTCCTCACAAATGAACAGTATCAGACAAGTGTTAGTGCCTGTACTTAATACTATTTACCTCAGGTGAGAAATATGCATGGAGAAACAAAAAAGGGGCGGTTAACCGCCCCTTGATTTATGTGATATTATGAACTGAAGTCACTTTCTTTGAGAATAACGTCATGTGCTCCGCCTTCAATAATACTTGTTGCCGATACAAGTGACAAGCGTGCGTTTTTATGGAACTCCTCTATGGATTCTACACCACAGTTGCACATTGTAGATTTAATTTTGCTTACTGTTGCATCAAGGTTATCCTTAAGTTTTCCGGCGTAGGGAACATATGAATCGACGCCTTCTTCAAATTCAAGTTTATTATGGTCTCCGCCATGATCATACCTTTGCCAGTTACGCGCCCTGTTTGAACCTTCGCCCCAGTATTCCTTTACGAAGTTGCCTCCAACCTTGAGCTTTCTTCCAGGACTTTCATCAAACCTTGCAAAGTATCTTCCAAGCATTATAAAGTTTGCACCCATTGCAAGTGCAAGAGTCATATGATAGTCATGTACAATACCGCCGTCAGAGCATATAGGTACATAAATACCGGTCTTTTCATAATACTCATCCCTTGCCTTGGCTACTTCAATAACGGAAGTAGCTTGGCCTCTGCCTATACCTTTTTGTTCCCTTGTAATACATATGGAACCTCCGCCTATACCAACTTTAATGAAGTCAGCACCAGCCTCTACAAGGTAAAGGAAGCCTTCCTTATCAACTACATTACCTGCTCCAACCTTAACAGCATCACCGTACTTGTTTTTAATAAACTTAATAGTTTCTCCCTGCCACTCGCTATAACCATCGGAAGAATCAATACAAAGTATATCAGCGCCTGCTTCTACAAGAGCTGGAACTCTTTCTTCAAAATCCCTGGTGTTTATTCCTGCACCAACGATAAGTCTTTTATTAATATCAAGCAGCTCATTAGGGTTTTCTTTGTGGCTGTCGTAGTCTTTTCTGAAAACCATATACATCAGGTTTTGGTTGTTATCGATAATAGGAAGGACATTGAGCTTATGCTCCCAAATCATATCATTTGCTTCTTTTAAAGTTATACCTTCCTTACTGTAAATAAGTGAAGAAAATGGAGTCATGAAATTTTCAATTTTTGTATCAAGAGATATCCTGCTTACTCGGTAATCTCTGCTTGTTACCAATCCAAGAAGCTTTCCGTTTGGGGTTCCGTCTTCAGTAATAGCTATGGTGGAATGGCCTGTCCTTTTCTTTAATTCTAAAACATCTTCGAGAGTATCGTCAGCCTTAAGGTTGGAATCACTTGCAACAAAGCCTGCCTTATATTTCTTAGCCTTTCTAACCATTTCCGTTTGCTTCTGTATAGACTGTGAACCGTATATAAAAGAAATACCTCCACATCTTGCCAACGCTATTGCCATATTGGAATCAGATACTGCCTGCATTATGGCGGAAGCAAACGGGAGGTTTATTTCGAGCGGACACTTTTCACCCTTTTTAAATTTAACTATAGGAGTTTTAAGTGATACATTCTCGGGTATATTATTTTTCTTTGTAAGGTTTGGTATAAGTAAGTATTCGTTAAATGTTCTTGAGGGCTCATTATAAATGAATGCCATCTTTTTTTATCCTCCTTTTTTTTAATTATATTTATCTTAATATTCTAAGATTAATTAATATAAAATTGAAAAAACTTAAGTATGGAATCTATTATAGAAATAGTTTTACCTGAAACTAATATTTTCAGCATACAAAGCCTAAATGTTTTAAAAAAAATTTTATTATATAAATACTATAATGTCAATAAATTATCAGCCTTTTTAGAATATTTTAAAATTAAAAGAACAGCAAGGTAAGCTGCTGTTCTTTATTTATAGTATTATGGTATATAATTCATTAATCTACAAAAACCTTTCTCGGAGAGGCTGCTTTTATAGCATTAAGTACTTTTTCACCAGGTTCCATTACAAGAAGAGTTTTACGGCCATTGTAATTAAATACACCGAAGTACAAGCCTTCTGCTTCCATTGAACTCTCTGTATGAACTACATTTTTAATATTCTGTATTTCAGGGGTGAGCTTATCACTTTTAATGCCTGCTACTACTTCAAATTCTTTTATATTTGTCGAGATAATTCTTTTTCTTTTCTTTTTAGATATTATCATGTCTATATCCAAATCGCCATTTGTTACTATATATTCAAATTCAATATTTCTTTTAATAATAAGAAAATAGTTTGCATAAATTAAGCATATAACAATCAAAGGTATTAGATATTTAAAAAAGGAAACTGAAATCATTAAATAAATAAGTACCAGATTACCTAAGCCTATTATAGAATAATATAATAAATCCTTGATATCTTTTTTCTTTACTACGATCTGCTCTATAAAAACATCCATTAAAAAATCCCCCTTAAATCAACTTTAGACAATTATAAATTTTATCATAGGCTTTCCTTGTTCACAAGAATAATAATATACAAGTATGACAAAAACTTTTAGGTATAAATCACTGTAGGTTTTCGTAATGCTTTGCAGTTATTCATATTACGTTCTTGAAAAAGTCTATATATAAAAAGAAGGACTTGATTTACAAGTCCTTCTTATATTTATATTTGGTATGGGTCTATATTAATACATTCCGCCCATTCCGCCGCCCATGCCACCTGCAGGCATTGGAGGTTCCTTTTCCGGTTTGTCTGCTACAACACTTTCAGTTGTAAGAACCATTGATGCAACTGATGCTGCATTCTGGAGAGCAGATCTTGTAACCTTTGCAGGGTCAACAATACCGGCATCAATCATGTTAATGTATTGCTCTGACAATGCGTCGAAGCCTATTCCAGCAGGGCTGTTTTTAACCTTGTCGACAATTACTGATCCTTCAAGGCCGGCATTGAAAGCAATCTGTCTCATTGGTTCTTCAAGAGCTCTGAGTATTATCTGAACTCCTGTCTTTTCATCACCTATAGTAGAATCAAGAAGCTTCTGAACCTTTGGTATAGCATTAAGGAATGCAGTACCACCGCCAGATACGATACCTTCTTCAACAGCAGCTCTTGTTGCAGCAAGTGCATCTTCAATTCTTAATTTCTTTTCCTTCATTTCAGTTTCAGTTGCAGCACCAACCTGGATAACTGCTACACCGCCAGAAAGCTTTGCAAGTCTTTCCTGGAGTTTTTCTCTGTCAAAATCAGAAGTTGTTTCTTCAATTTGAGCTTTTATAGAAGCAATTCTCTTTTTGATTTCATCTGGGTTACCAGCGCCATCAACGATAATTGTATTTTCTTTTTGTACCTTAATCTGTCTTGCTTTACCAAGCTGGCTTATCTTTGTTTCCTTAAGATCAAGTCCAAGTTCTTCAGTTATTACTTCACCACCGGTGAGAACAGCTATATCCTGAAGCATTGCTTTTCTTCTGTCACCGAAGCCTGGTGCTTTTACAGCAACACATGTAAATGTTCCTCTGAGCTTGTTAACAACGAGAGTTGCAAGAGCTTCACCTTCAACATCTTCAGCGATTATTACAAGCTTCTTACCCTGTTGAACAATCTGTTCAAGAAGAGGAAGAACATCCTGAATATTGCTGATCTTCTTATCAGTAATTAAAATATATGGATCATCAAGAACTGCTTCCATCTTGTCGGTATCAGTTACCATGTATGCTGAAACATAACCTCTGTCAAACTGCATACCTTCAACAACTTCAAGGTTAGTACCCATTGTTTTGGATTCTTCAACGGTAATAACACCGTCATTAGTAACCTTTTCCATAGCGTCTGCTATGAGTTTTCCGATAACATCGTCATTAGCAGAAATTGATGCAACTCTTTCTATGTCATTCTTGCCTTTTATCTTCTGGCTTATTTCCTTTATACCTTCTACAGCTGTATCTACTGCTTTTGCAAGACCTTTTCTGAGTATCATTGGGTTTGCACCTGCAGCAACATTCTTCATACCTTCTCTTATTATAGCCTGAGCGAGAAGAGTTGCGGTTGTGGTACCGTCACCAGCTACATCATTAGTTTTTGTAGCTACTTCCTTAACAAGCTGTGCACCCATATTTTCAAATCTATCTTCAAGTTCAATTTCCTTCGCAATTGTAACACCATCATTTGTTATTAAAGGAGCACCGAACTTTTTATCAAGTACAACGTTTCTACCTTTAGGACCTAATGTAACCTTGACAGTATCAGCTAACTGATTCACGCCGCTTTCAAGGGCGCGTCTGGCATCTTCACCAAACTTAATTTCCTTAGACATTATATTTACCTCCTTGAATGACTTTATTTAAATCATATTTGATTAATTTCATTAGAATTATTCCACAATTGCAAGAATATCAGCTTGTTTTAAAATAGTATATTCTTGGTTGTCAAACTTAACTTCAGTTCCTGAATATTTGCTGATAAGTACCTTATCACCAACCTTAACTTCCATCTTTACTTCCTTGCCGTCAACAACAGTGCCGGGGCCTACTTCTATAACCTCAGCTACCTGTGGTTTTTCTTTTGCTGTGCCTGGAAGTACTATTCCGCTTTTTGTAGTTTCTTCAGTTTCAAGCATCTTAATAACAACCCTATCACCTAAAGGTTTAATCTTCATGTTTTTACCTCCTCATATTATTGCGATTTATTAGCACTCACTTTAAACGAGTGCTAATTACATTAATTAATATAATATATTGACCAAAATATTATCAAATATGTGATTTCCCAAAATATATTTGTTTTTTAAGGAATTAGCCCCAATATCAGCTTATATATCCATATTTCTTTCATTTACTCAATATTATATGCTTTCATACATTTGAACGCTCAAAGTATTACTCGCTTCCTATATATAATATTTCGATTTGATTATAGATTTAAAGGAACACAAAATGAGTTTCTTCTATATATATAATTATATATTATTAAACTTGGCAAGGTTACATAGGCGTAATATAAACAATTAGCATTCGGTATTATTTAAGAATATATTAAAGCATAATATAGCTACTGGCTTATAAACTATAATATTTCTTATATATGACGAGTGTATCCAGTTGAATGCTGCGCTATTTTGGTGATATATTAATATAGCTGTCGCAAGCAACGGCAAACACCATAATAGAACGGTAAGGAACAAAAATTACCAGATAAAAAGGTGTTGACAAAGCGAAGACAGCGTGGTAATATATAAAAGTCGCTCACGGAGCGGACAAAAAATAAAGTTGAAATTAGCAAGCAGCAATGCAAGTTAATTACGATTTTAACGGACATTGAAAATTAGATAGGGTAAAACGATAAGGAACTCGTAAATTTTAATGAGTAACTTGTAGAAATACTA
>JAEZTC010000004.1 GCA_023421675.1 Bacillota bacterium
ACGCCGCTGATAAGTGTTTGAAAAATACTTCGTTATGCATTCAGTGAAAAAATTGACGACGTGGGAAAATGGACTGGATGGACATTTTAGGTGCATGTGAGCCATGGATGGGGAATATGCACCGACCACCAAAGGAACATTTTTGAACTGTAAAATGCATAGGAGTTTTTTCACAGTACCCTAGCTGGCCTCCGCGGCGAGCGGTGCCTTTTCCGCCGATTTTGGGCAGTCAAAAGCGGCAAAGTCTGTCATTGACATTTCAAAGAATAACTAAAAATATTTTAAAATTGAGAAAAACTTTTAAACCGCTTTTCAAAAGCGGGAAACAAAGACTTAGATATAAGCGAATTATAAAAAATAAATTCACTGCACCGTGGGTTAAAACCCACGGCTGCAACAAATCAAGTCGGTTTCACCGACTAAGAATTAAGTTTTAATATATCCAGCCTTATAATAGTCCCTTTAGGGACTTGGTTCTGATAGACGTGGGTTTTAACCCACGTCGTAAATTTGAAAATATATTTGCCTTTAAGCGGTTACTTTTATCTTCAGTCTCGACCTCTTAACATTCCTCTCCAACAACTCCCTCAGCAATTGTATCTCCCTATCCCCCGTTAAGCATCTTTTAGGAATGATTAAAAAATCCGAACTATCTATCAATTTACAATAGAATATAAACATCTCTTCATTTTCACAAACCTTCCTGAAGTCACTCCATTTATAGATATTGGCAGAAAGATTATCCTCGATTTCAAACCTGACCCCATTGTCTGAGATTGTGTAAATTATTTTCTTATCTTTTAGTTTATTAAACTTGCATTTAGAGACAATTTTGATTATCAGAGGCGCAATTAAAACTAGAAATAGCCACTCCGGGAGTATCCATATATCCTTGTGAAGTAACGATAAAATAACAATACCACACAGTAAAGCCATTATGATAATAGCCAAAGTTATATAATAAAACTTAGGTGATTTTCTTCCATATTTATTAATCTTGTGATACTCCTCAAAACTTATCTCCGCTTCAATTTTAAAACTTCTATCGTCCATTACTTCCCCTTTCCCAAAAGGGGTACCCCCAAATATTCAGCTATCCACATACTCATTTTACTATAGTCATACAAATATTTCTATCTTTACGAAAGTTTTGTATCGCTTTAGTTTTGGATGTTGACTTTTTAATTTTCAAACTGAATAATAATAAAAAGGGTTTAAATCAGGAGGTATTTTATGGGGGTAATAAATATACAAAATGGAGAGTACTTCATAACCAGCGATCCGGGTAAGCTTGATACTGAAGCTGTTGTTTCACTTCTTTCAAAAACATATTGGGCAGGTACCCGTCCAAGAGAGACCATGCTTAAATCGTTTGAAAACTCCCTATGCTTTTCACTGTATTTTAAAGACATACAAGTTGGATTTTTTCGTGTTGTTACAGATTACGCTGTTTTTGCTTATTTGTGTGATGTTATTATAGATGAGAACTACAGAAAAAACGGTCTAGGTAAATGGGCAATGGAGTGCATTATTAGTCATCCGGATTTAAAAGGGTTAAAGAGATGGTGCCTTATAACTAAAGATGCACAGGAGTTTTATAAGAAGGTTGGTTTTAAAGAGCTGTCAAATCCCCAAGGTTATATGGAGATATTTAATTTAAATTAGAGGTGTAATACTCAATGGATAAAATAATAGCAATCAAATGCGGAAACGTTAATTGTTATGTAATATCGGGAGATTCCGGATCAGTGCTTGTTGATACAGGTCGGGCAGGAAACAGAGATTACTTACTGAATGCATTAAAAAACTATAATATCAAGCTCATAGTATTAACTCACGGTCACAATGACCACATTGCAAATACAAAATTTTTATCTGATAAATTAAATGCTAAAATAGCCATACATGAGTCTGATTATGAGTTTTCCAAAGATAATTCAAGCCGAATAATATATTCAAAGTCATTAATGGGTTGGATGATTAAATTTTTTTCCAAATTAAGCTTTAAGTCCAAATTCGGCGATTTTGAACCGGATTTTTTTCTGGAGGATAACCAATCACTCCAGGAATATGGAATTAATGCTTTAGTTTATACTCTTGAGGGACATACCAAAGGCTCAATTGGCTTGTTGGTTAATAAAAAGGACTTAATTGCAGGGGATACTTTTATGAATATGTCGCGCCCCTCATATTCCCTTATAGCAGAGGATTTTGACGCTCTTAAAAAAAGTATTGAAAAGATTAAAAAACTTAATATTGAAACAATTTACCCAGGACACGGGAAACCATTCAAAGCATCATCTGTTTTATCCTGAGACATACATTTTGAATTGGGGAATATATTCTTCATTAGGCCTTTTATCTATTGTAGGAATACCTAAATGATGATATTTTCTTGCCTTCATATAACCTCCGGCCAAACAAATTAAAAAATTGTAGATATAGCAATTAATATGCATACCATGATTAGACCCAAAGGAATTGCACCAAGTACAATGGCAAGGATGCAGATCAACTTATTTTGAGAGCCTCTTGAATAATCCATTATTCCAAATGTTATACCGGTGATTGAAAAAATGAGAATAATAAAAAGAATAATTATATTTGCAGTACGTAGAATGTCAGCATTGCTTAAAAATATTATTAAAAGCAATAACAGTGAAGTTAATGAAACTATAAACGCCGTAAACGGCAACCTGCGTCTTCTGTCTTTAACGTGATTTTCATTATAAGGCATATATGACCCCTTTAAAGTAGCATAGTATTCAAATTCTATTTTACTATTAAAACAAAAACATTTCTATCACCAAATAGCAAATTTTATTCGTTTAAGCCTTTGATTTTGTTCTTACTGCCCTGGTTAAACTTAAGACAGCCGCCAGGAAGCATGATATTGCACAGAAGATAATTATATATTTAAAACCCTTAAGAAATACTCCGATATCAATAACAGCATTACTCCCGGTAACAGAATCTATTTTCATTTTGGTTACCGATGAAAAAATTATTACAGAAAAAGTTGTTCCGGAAACAAACCCCAGATTACGGAAAAGTGCATTTATACCACCTGCAACACCAAGCTGGTTCCTAGGCACCGAACCCATGATACTGCTGTTATTCGGTGACTGGAATATAGCGGTTCCCAGTCCCAGCAAAGCCATCAAAACTGCAACTTTGAAATGTGTAGACGTTGAAGTCAGGGTCGAAATCCAGATTAAAGCTCCCGTACTGATTGTAAGCCCTATAACCGTAAGAGGCCTGTATGACACCTTATCCGACAGCCATCCACTTATTGGAGCCGTAACTGCGGTTGTAACCGGAAAAAACGAAATCAGTAGCCCTGATGACAATGTATCCATATTCAAAACATACTGCAGATAAAACGGAATAAATAAAAGTGTTGCGTTTGTAGCTATAAAAGACAGATAAGCAGACCCAAGTCCGAAGGAAAACTCATGCACTTTAAAAAGCTTAAGATTAACCAAGGGGTTATTTGTACGCTTTTCAAAATAAATAAATAACAATAGAATTACAACTGCAATAATAAATACCGGCAGGAAAAGAGCAAAGTTCATAATTCCTTCCTGTACCAGTAGCAGGCTGCCGAAAAGGAGGACGATAGACAGGGTAAAAGTTGTCGCACCTTTGTAGTCAAAGCTCCTGTCTTCAACCTCATCATGTATATCCGGTATTATAGCAAAGGTTAATGCCATTCCTATGATTCCTATTGGAACATTGATATAAAAAATCGATTCCCATCCCGCAGCATGTACCAATATTCCTCCAAGGCTTGGTCCAACCAGGCTACCAAGGGCAACAGCCGTACCTGTTATACCTAAAGCCTTTCCCCTTTTATCGGGCGGAAAGGTTGATGTCACTATTCCCTGGCTTAATGCCATCATTGCCGATGCTCCCACAGCTTGAACTACTCTTGAAATCACCAGCATGCCCAGTGTTTGTGATAATCCGCAAAGAGCTGAGCCAATTGCAAAAATGATAAATCCAGAAGCAAAGATTTTTTTTCTTCCATAAATATCAGAAATTTTTCCCCATATTAGCAGAAGTACCGATATAGTAAGAAGGTATGATGTTACAACCCACTGTATTGAACTAATATCCACATGTAGCCTTTTCGATATGTCAGGCAAAGCAATGTTAACAATACTTCCGTCAAGAGTTGCCATAAATGTTGATAATGAGGCATTAAATAAAATAAGTCTTCTTTGCACATTTGTAAGCTGTAATTCCATAAATATATGTATCCTCTTTTCACCTGTAATCAAAAAAGGGTTTTTAATAGTACTTAATATACCAAATCATAAAACAGTATTCAACCTGCCATATTATAAGAAATTATATTATTTCCAAGCTTATCTAACATATCCAAATAAAGTAATTAAAAAAGCGTTGTCGAATAATAGCAAATCATGTTATTATTAAAATATCAAAAAGTGTTCTGATAAATAAAACTTGATATAAAGAAAGGAGTAACACCTACAGTTTATATCAAACAAATCTTTTCTATTCAATCTCAGTAAAAAAATTAAAGCACCCATAACAAAAGGATTTTCTGTAGTTAACTATAATACCTTGGGGGGATAATAATGAAGAGCATTAAGTTAAAGCTTGTATTGGTCTTTTGTATTCTACTCGTATTAGTTTGTGCAGGACTGGGAATTTCTACATATACCATTTCATCAAACGCACTGATATCCAATGTTAATTCAGAACTTACAGAACTATCTAAACAAGGGGCCTCGATTGTATTAACATCGTTAAACGAGCAATGGACTTCTCTTGAAGTTTTTGCACAGAATGATGTAATCGCAGATCCAAGTATTCCATGGAATAAAAAGCTTTCTGAAATGCAGAAAGAAATAAAAAGAACCGGTGATATAAATGTTATGATTGCAGACACTCAAGGCAATACCAAGTCACCCGACGGAAAAGATGTAAGCATCAAGGATAGAGAATACTTCCAGAAAGCCATCAAAGGTGAACGGGCTGTATCAGATCCTATTGAAGACAAAACATCTCCCGGCAGAATGATTATAACCTATTCTGTGCCTATAAAATGGCAGAACAATATAGTCGGTATAGTCTTTAAGGTAGCTGACGGAAACAGCTTAAGTGACATAACAAATAAGATTACTTTCGGCAAAACAGGCAAAGCATATATGCTTAATAAAAGCGGAACAACTATAGCAAATTACAACAAGGAACTTGTTCTTAAAGGAGACAATGTTTTTAAAAACGTTGAGAAAAACCCTTCCCTCAAGGATATGTCTGAAACTGTAAAAGAAATCATTAAAGGTGAAACAGGCTCTGGTAACTATGAATACAACGGAGAAACAAAATATATAGGTTATGCTCCAGTAAAAAACACAACCTGGTTCCTTGCAGTAACTGCAGCAGAAAATGATATTCTTGGACAACTGGATACTGTAAAAGCTACAAGTTTAATAATTGGATTAATTATTCTTATCTTTGGCGCAGTAGTCGGACTTATTTTATCAGGGCTAATCACAAAACCAATTACAGCTATTACCAAAAGTCTTAAGACTATTGCATCAGGTGATTTTACAGAAGAAATTTCTCCAGCTTTGCTTAAAATAAAAGATGAAACCGGAAGCCTTGCAAAATCTTTGAATACAATGCAGCAATCGATTAAAAATGTTATATATACAGTAAAGAAAGAGACAGAGGAAGTTTCAAAAAGTGTGGAAACAGAAGAAAGCAGTATGTCTGAGTTACTAAGTCATATTGAAGAGGTTTCAGCAATAACTGAAGAGCTATCGGCAGGGATGGAACAAACCGCTGCCTCAGCTCAGGAAATGAATGCAGTTTCCACCGAAATAGAAAAAGCTATTGAATCAATAGCTGAAAGAGCTCAAGATGGCTCCAACACTGCAAACGAAATAAGTTCAAGAGCCAAAGCTTTAAAAGAAACTGCAAAAGCATCTCAGAAAAGCGCTTTGGAAATTTACAAGAGTTCTGGAAATTCTCTTAATGAAGCAATTCAGCAATCGCATCAGGTGGAACAAATTAACACACTGTCAGATGCAATAATGCAAATCACTTCCCAAACCAATCTTCTGGCTTTGAATGCCGCAATAGAGGCTGCAAGAGCCGGTGAGGCAGGAAAGGGCTTCGCCGTAGTAGCTGATGAAATAAGAAAGCTTGCTGAGGATTCAAAAAATTCTGTTACAGAAATTCAGAGAGTTACCAAAGAGGTAGTTAATTCAGTAGAAAACCTTACAGTAAATTCAACAAAGATCCTTGATTTTATTAACAATCAGGTGCTTAAGGATTATGAAACCCTTGTGAATACCAGTGAACAGTATGACAATGATTCTATTGTCATAGACAATATCGTTACAGACCTTAGTGCTACAACTGAAGAATTATCATCGTCAATACAGAATATGCTTAAGGCAATAAATGAAATAACAGTTGCAACAAGCGAAGGTGCAGAAGGTACCTCTCAGATTGCTCAAAAGGATACAATCGTTAGTAAAAAAGCCTTTGATGTATTACAGTATGCACGAGAAACAGCACAAAGCACTGATAAGCTGGTTGATTCTATATCCAAGTTCAAAGTTTGATCAGAGGCTATTTATATGAGTTAACAAAAACATGTTTAAAAGAAACAGCTCAAATTCATTTTTGTGCTGTTTCTTTTTTTATTTATTAAGTGATATAATTAATGATATCTAATTAATTAATATATAGGAACTAGAGTATGATTACGATAACTTTTATGCTTGTTATATTAGCTTACAGTATAAAACACTTAATAAAAACAGTTGATTTTAAAACTTCTGTTAGTATTTTACTGTCATCCTCAACTTTGTTCCTCTTTCAAATAATTAAAACATCAGCTTTTGATTTTTTAAATTTGGTAAAAATTCTTATTTGTGCCCTCATTATATCGTTCTACGGCCTCATAGGATTTTCTAACCATTTCATTTTATCTTTAGATATTATATTCCTCTTCTGTTCTCTGATTATTTTACTTTTCAGAAATATTAAAATTAAAAATCCTTCCTTAATACATGCTGTTTAACCTTTAATTAATTAATGTATGTTTATTTGTCATGCAAAAAGGAGGATTTATATGTTAAAAAGTCTGTCAAACCTAGGCAAGTCCATTCGTAACCGCCATAGTACAGTGTTTTATGACATTTCTCAATATAAAAAAATAGCAGAAGCAGTTTGTGAAAAGAAATATAATAAATTAACCGATGCCACCCTTAGGGAAATGTCTCTGGATCTTAGAAAAAAAGCTAATCTAGGGGTACACGAGGATGATATGCTTTTAGATGCGTACGCACTCGTTTACGAAGCTATTTACAGGGTTCTGGGAATATATCCTTTTGAAACTCAAATAATGGCTTCCATAGCTCTGCATCAGGGAAAAATGGTTGAGATGCAGACAGGAGAAGGCAAGACTCTTTGCGCGGTAATGCCGGCCTATCTTAATTCTTTGTCCGGGAAGGGTGTTCATGTACTGACTTTCAATGATTATCTGGCAAAAAGGGATGCTGAATGGATGGGGCCTGTCTACCGTTTCCTTGGACTTTCTGTGGATTATGTAAAAGAGGATATGAAGCCTTCAGAGAGAATAAGTGCATATTTATGTGATGTAACATACGTAACAGCCAAGGAGTGTGGCTTTGATTACCTTCGTGATTTTCTGTGTTCCAGTGAAGATGAGCTTGTCCATCGCCCTTTCAATTATGCAATTATAGACGAAGGTGACTCCATACTTATAGATGAAGCTCGCATTCCCCTGGTTATCGCAGGCAATTCTTCAGATAGTGAAAGTGATAATACCCAGCTCTCTGCAATAGCCGGGGAGCTTATACCACATACAGACTATGAATTGGATGAGTACTGTAATAATGTTTATCTAACTGATTCTGGAACACTCAAAGCAGAAAAAATGCTTGGCTGCAAAAATTTATATAGTGAAAAAAACACAGTACTACTTTCGAAGCTAAACTGTGCACTTTATGCCCATGCCATACTAAAAAAAGATGTTGATTATATAGTAAAGGACGGAAAAATTCAACTCATTGACGAGTATACAGGACGCTTAGCAAACAAAAGGCATTGGCCTGACAATCTTCATTCCGCTGTAGAGGCAAAGGAGGTGATAACATCCAATTCCAAAGGTATAATTCTAGGTTCCATTCCACTGCAATATTTCCTTGGTCTGTACCCAAAGCTATCCGGAATGACAGGAACTGCAAAAACATCAGCACCTGAGCTTAAGGAGTTCTATGGGCTTGATGTTATAGTCGTTCCTACTCACAAGCCTTGTATACGTAAGGACCATCCAGACATGTTTTTCAAAAAAGTGCCTGATAAGCAAAAGGCAATAGTTCAAGAAATAATACGGGTGCATTCATCCGGTCAGCCCATATTAATAGGAACAGGAAGTGTTGATGAATCTGAAAGGCTGGCAGAGCAGCTTAAAAATCTAGGTATCAGCTACAATGTGTTAAATGCAAAGAACAATGAAATGGAAGCAGCAATAATTGCCAAGGCAGGCGAATTTGGGGCTGTGACTGTTTCAACCAATATGGCTGGGAGAGGAATTGATATAAAGCTTGGGGGTGCTGATGAAGAGGATAGGGAAAGAGTTGTTGCAACAGGTGGGTTATATGTCCTTGGGACTACCCGCAATGAAAGCCGAAGAATTGACAACCAGCTGAAAGGAAGGTCCGGCCGTCAGGGAGACCCAGGTGAAAGCAGGTTTTTTGTTAGCCTTGAGGATGGTTTGTTCATAAAATATAAGATAGACAAGCTTATCTATACCAGAAATTACACAGCAGACAGCGAGGGACTTATAGAAAATCCAGATATACAAAAGGATATCAGCAATAGCCAGAAATTAATTGAGGGCTATAACGAAGACATTCGTCGGCAGCTTTGGAGGTACTCCTTCATCATTGAGGAACAGCGAAGAATAATTCATAAAAAACGGCAAGCAATACTTAAAAATGAAGTGGTATTAAAGCTTCTTAAACAAAGATCCTATGAAAGGTACAACATGCTTATTGATAGATATGGTGAAAAGCTTCTTATAAATATAGAAAAAAAGTTTACCCTTTTCTTTATCAATAAACATTGGGCTGATCACCTGGATTATATATCCTATATACGGGAAAGTATACATTTGGTGGTTCTCGGTAAGAAAAACCCCATAGATGAATTTCACAGATATGCGATACAAGCTTTTGACAGCATGCTGCAGGCTATCGAGGAAGATATAGTAAACACCTTTAACAGCATAGAGATAACGGATAAAGGAATCGATATGGCAGGAGCGGGGCTTAAAGGGCCATCATCAACATGGACCTACCTCATTAATGACAGTGAAGACCAGTTCAGCAGTGCTCACAGAATTATAAAGACTGCTGTAGACACTGTGATTAAGCCTGTTGCAGCAATAAAAAAATTCATAAAAGCATTTAAATAAAATAAATAAATTAAGTCTAGTCTGCGTTCACAAAATTATTCGAAACTACATATTGTGTATTAGGTAAACAATATTAGCCCTGACTAATCATATTAGCAGGGATTAACTAATGCACAATTGCAGTTTTATTAATTTAACTTATGAGGTGAACAATTTGAGTGAGCAGATTAGTATTGAAGCCACAAGCTCAATAGCAAATGAGCAGGTATTTACAAGGGTTAACTCTTATAGAAGGCAAAGAATAGCTTATCAGATTAAGCAGCTTTTAAAATTTCTCGGTCCTGCATTTATTGTAAGTGTAGCTTACATAGATCCAGGAAACTTTGCCACCAATATAAGCGGAGGATCTAAATTTAACTATAATTTATTATGGGTTATACTTTGGAGCAACATAATGGCAATATTCCTGCAGTCACTATCCGCTAAGCTGGGGATAGCAACAAACTGCAACCTTCCTCAGATGTGCGGCAAGCTTTATTCGAGAAAAACAAACTGGTGTTTTTGGGTTGTTGCAGAACTTGCAGCCATGGCAACCGACCTTGCAGAGTTCCTAGGTGGAACCCTTGGTCTATATTTACTTTTTGGAATTCCAATGGTTTATGCCGGAATAATTACAGCCCTTATTACCTTTATAATTGTTTATTTAGGCAAATACGGGCAGCGTGTTATTGAAATCATTATTGGAGTTTTTATAGCAGTAATCTCGATTGGCTATACTATAGAACTCTTTATGTCAAAACCCGACTGGGCTTCCGCAGGACTTCACGTACTTGTTCCTTCCATACCCAACAGTGATGCCATACTGATCGCAGTAGGTATGCTGGGTGCAACGGTAATGCCACATGTTATATACCTGCATTCACAATTGGTTCAAAGCAGAAATCACCATACAACCGTCAGGGAAAAGAAAAAGCATCTTCGGATGGAGAAGATAGATATTGCCATAGCTATGAATATTGCATTCATTGTCAACGCTGCAATGGTAATAGTTTCTGCTGCAGTATTTTTTAAAAATGGGATGGTCGTAGATACCATAGAACAGGCGCATGGCTCACTCTCACCCTTACTTGGAGCATTGTCAAGCGGTGCCTTCGGAATAGCTCTTCTGGCATCTGGCTTATCATCATCAGCCGTAGGTACAATGGCAGGCCAAACTATAATGCAGGGCTTTGTAGGTTTAAAAATTTCAGATAACATAACCCGGCTGATTACAATGGCCCCCGGTATGCTGATAATTATACTTGGGATAAACCCCATGAAAGCGCTTATTCTGAGTCAGGTTACTTTGAGTTTTGTACTTCCATTAGCAATTATACCAATGCTTCTTATAACCCGGAAAAAAGATATAATGGGACCCTTCGTGAATAAGCCAATAACTAATGTTGTTGGATGGATAATATCAGGAACTATAATATTCATGAATATAGTACTTTTGTATTCGACTTTGTTAGTGAAAGGATAATAAATAAAACTGGGAATGTATCCATAATCGGGAATAATTCAGGCCTTTTACTTCTCAAAAAGTGTGTAAGGGGGTAATCCTATTTACAGCGAGGGAAACAGATACTTTGCTATGGATATTGCTTAAATTATTTGAGCGAATCAGGTTATGTACATTGCTTTTCATGGCTTTTATACCAATCTGAGGAATCTTTACAAATATAGTTTCAGATATCCTGCTGCGCCTAGTTATTTGAGCGTATCCTGAACTTGACAATTAATTGTAGTCATTATGGTTTATTACATTCCCAGTAAAATTAACAGTATTGAATTATATATTTCTAATATATATCCTGGTTAACAAAATATCAAGCTGTATTAATTGCTAAACAAGGGTTATACTGCCACTCAATACGTCATTATTATATACTTCAAGAACCGATTTGGCTTTAACATACCTTATTGTACCGTTGCCTATGCTAATAGCAGGATCATTTCCAAGCGCATAAAATATATCATCACACATGGTTTTTATACATTCCTGCTTCTCGATGTCAGACATCTTATCCCAAGTATCAGGTTTCATTTCAAAAAATTCATATACTTTTTCAATTTGAGATATTTCTTTTGACATGTCATTTAAGATATCACTGTATTTTCTTATATATTTAACACCCATTTTCAATTGTTCTCCTTTCTCTTCTAAAAAAGAGTATACCAGAGTGTCCATTATTTATATAGACCATAAAAAGAACTTATTATAAAATTTATGATTTCCATATTGTGATATTTTATAATACATATTGACAATTTTTACTATATTTAATAGAATATATTTGTAAGTTAGCTACCTATTTTGTTATTTTTTGGAGGAATAGAGAATGCCAAGAATAAACATATTTATTGCTGATACAGATAAGTTCTATTCAGAAAGCCTTGGAAAGTATCTGCGCTCTAACAGCAGGAACTATAATATAAGTATTTTTACAAGTATCACTGCACTACAAAAAGAGATTACTGGCAGTAAAAAGCAGCCTGATTTATTATTAATCTCGGAGGACATTTATTCGCCGGATGTAAATTTCGGCAGTTATACCTTTATACTTACTGACAGAAATATTAAAACCAATGAAAATAATTATATATATAAGTATCAAACAGCTGAAAGCATTCTTGATAAAATAAACAAACACATCGAGGACTGCTCACCCTTTATATATAAAACTCCAGTAAGCAGCATCAATACAAAAGTGATTTCGATTGTTTCCCCAGAAGGTGGCTGCGGAAAGTCAGTGCTGTCCTTTTTTCTTGCAGCAGAAATTGCGCAGACAGGTACCAGAGTGCTTTTACTGGACCTGCAGTCGGTGAGCTCCCTTTCCAGCTTTATAGATATGGAATACGCCAAACCCGGGCTTTCGGATATATTCTATTATATTAAAGGCTACAGGGAGGATCTTTCTTCAATTCTGAACAAATACTTATGTACAAACTCCAGCTTTGGTATTAATTACATACCTCCTCTTGCAAACCCTATGGACATGGAAGAGCTGAATCCTGAAGATATTGAGATTCTTATAAATGAACTCAAAAACCTGGGGAAATTCGATATTATAATTATTGATACCGATTCTATGATAAATATAAAAACTTCCTCGTTAATGGACAGTAGTGATGCCGTCTTACTTGTTACCGGTTCAGGTCCCATTGAGAATAAAAAGCTTCTGGTATTTGAAGCGGCCTTTAATAAATTATATCAAGACAAAGATATGTTAAACAGAAATTTAATTTACATAAATAACAACTTCAAAGGTAGTTTCAAGGCCCAGCTCTTTAATCATTCTTATCCTGTACTTCAAATTCCATACACGGAAGACATCTTCATAATGCAGCAGAATTCTATGACTTTCAATTTTAACAGTTGTTTCCGGTCATATGTATCTAAAATATGCAGACTTATTGAAGAGAAAGCCTTAAGCAGCATTTACGGGTGTAAAGTATGAATTATCAAAAACTCTTACTGGAAATAAAAAAAGATATTAATGATGCAATGGATACCTCCAGGGATTATAGCGATAAAGAAATAATGGAACTCATTGAAAGCTGTGTCCTTACAAAAGCCAGAATGGAAGGCATTGGGCTGCAGAAAAAAAGAGATATCACCAATGCTGTATTCAATTCCATGAGAAGGCTTGACATACTTCAACCTTTTATTGATGACCCCACGATAAGTGAAATCATGGTTAATGGAACAGACTCAATATTTATAGAGCGTAATGGAGCTGTTCTTAAGGAGAAAATATGCTTTGAAAGCAGAGACAAGCTTTACAATATAATTCAGGCCATAGTATCAAAGGTGAACAGATCTGTAAATGAATCCTCACCGATAGTTGATGCGCGGCTGGACGATGGTTCAAGAGTTAACGCAGTTCTACCGCCGGTTGCTATTAATGGGCCTATCCTGACAATCAGGAAATTCCCTGAAAAGCCGTTTGCTATACCGGATCTTATAAGAATGGGGTCTATAACCGAGGATGCTGCAAAACTCCTTGAAAATGCGGTAAAGGCTAAATATAACATATTTATTTCAGGCGGAACTGGTTCAGGAAAAACAACATTTCTAAATGCACTTTCGGAATATATTCCTACATCCGAGAGAGTAATTACAATAGAAGATTCTGCAGAGCTGCAGATATTGGGAATAACAAATTTGGTCAGGCTTGAGACGAGAAACATTAATGTTGAGGGCAAAGGTGAAGTATCAATCAGAGACCTTATAAAGGCATCGCTAAGAATGCGTCCTGACAGAATAATTGTCGGTGAGGTGAGAGGCCCTGAAGCACTTGATATGCTTCAGGCAATGAATACAGGACATGACGGTTCTCTTTCAACCGGACATGCCAACTCAACAGCAGACATGCTTTCCAGACTTGAAACAATGGTTCTATGTGGGACAATACTTCCGCTTGATGCCATTAGAAGGCAAATTGCTTCAGCAATCGATCTTATAGTTCACCTTGGGAGAACACGTGATTTTTCAAGAAAGGTTCTTGAAATAACTGAAATAATGGGATATGAAAAGGGAGATTTTCAGCTTAATACCATTTATAAGTACGACGATGGTGGCGGAAGCCATGTAAAGGTGTCCAAAGGCTTGGTAAACATAGAGAAGCTACAATCGTCAGGATTACTAAATTAATAAATGACAAGGAGGTATTATGGCCATAGTATTGGTGTGCATTTTTGCTATGCTTGCATCATTTGTATTAATAATATGTCAAGCACAAGTAAACCGAAAAAAGACAAAAAGAAAGCAAGTGGCGGAAGTAAATGAGTCTGCTGCTCAGGCTTTTAATGATTATTCGCAATATTCATATTCATTGTCGGAAAGAATCAGGTATATACTTATAACCTCAGCAGTTTTGTTTTCTATCGGTTATATTTTTTTCAGAAGTATTATAATTTGCTGCATATTAACAGTCTTCTCACCTTTTTACCTAAAATTCAAGAAAAAAAGTCTTATTAAAAAGAGGCTGAATAAGCTTACCGTACAATTTAAGGATGCCCTATACTCCATATCAAGCTCTATTCAGGCAGGTAAATCACCCGAATGGGCTTTTAAGGATTCAGCAAGGGATTTACGGATATTATATCCGCGTCAGGATACAGATATAATTCTGGAGCTTGAACTTATAAGCAGGAAACTTGATTTGAACGAAACGCTTATCTCAGCTCTTGATGACTTTGCAATCCGATCAGGTGCAGAAGACATCAGAAATTTCGCAGATGTTTTTACAATATGTAAAAATACGGGGGGTAATCTCTCAGACGTGATTAAAAACAGCTATACAATTATTAACCAAAAAATTGATATAAAGAATGAAATCCAGGTAATTATATCGGAACAAAAGCTGAGTCAAAAAATATTAAATTTTGTCCCCTTTGGATTGCTTATTTTACTGTCCTCATCTTCACCTGATTATATTGAACCGTTATATAGTCCGGCCGGAAAGTTTGTAATGGTTATTGTACTGCTTTTGCTTTGTGTTTCAAATATTGTCAGCACTAAAATAACAAATATCGAGGTATGAAGAATGTATCTTATACTATGTCTTGAAATCACAGCATTGGTACTTGCTTATTTTTTCTCAAAAAATAAATATTCTGAAGAATTAAAGGAACTTGAAGTACAGGATAAACGTATTAAAGTTCTCTTACCTATCGGGTTTTATATTGAGAAAGCCTTTAATCTTAGATTATTGAATGGATACAAGCAACATATAGCCTCAAAGATTAAAGATTTGACTGGGAGCAGGCATATTGAGCTCAATGCAAGATACCAGCTTGCAAAAACAATGTTGATTCTGGTATTTATAGTTTTATTCTTAACTTTTGTCGGAACACAGATTGAACCTGATTTTACGTTTGGAATCTTTAGTTTAGCCTTCCCCGGAATAATTCTTTTTGCAATGGACAGGCAAATAGATAACCAGATTAAGCAAAGAAAAACATTAATGCAGATGGACTTGCCTGAATTCCTTAATAAGCTTGTATTGATGGTAAATGCCGGGCTTACTGTATCAAGTGCTTTATCAAGAATTGTAAAGAGCAGCAATACAAAGCGGCCTCTTTATGAAGAGCTTAAATGCGTCATGAATGAAATAAGTGCCGGGAAGCCGGAAATTCAAGCCTATGAAGATTTTGCCAGAAGGTGCAGGCTTCAGGAAGTAACCATGTTTGTATCAACCCTGCTTCAAAATTTAAAAAAGGGTAATGATGAATTGGTTCCTATTCTTAAGCTCCAAGCAAACACATGCTGGGAAGGAAGAAAACTTGCAGCAAGAAAGCTTGGAGAAGAGGCATCAACCAAGCTCCTTTTTCCAATGATGATAGTATTCGTTGCAATAATGGCAATGGTAATGACACCAGCCGTATTGCAGCTCAATTTTAATTAATAAGGAGGAATTAAAAAAATGCTGAAAATGTTAAAAAGTTATTTTAAGGATGATGATGGATTGGGTACGGTTGAGATTGTTATAATTGTTGCAATATTGGTAGGACTTGCGTTGATTTTCAGGAAGCAAATCTATGCCTTGGTAAAACAAATATTTGATAAGATATTCAATAATGCAGGAAGTACAATAGGAACACCTGATAGTTCGTATACTACACCGGGCTCAATTAACTGATATGGATATAGCTTATATTCAAATTCTCATTCTGCTTGTACTTGCACTCATATCTGATATAAAGACACATAGGATAAAAAATTCCATAACATACATATTCTCATTAATGGGGCTCATAACCAATACTCTTCTTTTTGGAGTTCAAGGCCTTCTCCTTTCATTTACAGGCTGGTTAATACCCTTTTTGCTGTTAATAGCCTTATACGCTGCCGGAATGCTTGGAGCAGGAGATATCAAGCTTTTTTCAGCTATCGGGTGTATATCAGGGCCTATGTTTGCAGTTTTAGTAATATTATTTTCCTTCATTCTCGGAGGAATAATTGCAGCAGTAATATTGTTGATAAGGAAAAACACTAAAGATAGGTTTAAAGGGCTGTGGAGCTATATAAAGGCATGTTTTCTCACGCAAAGTCTAATGGATTACAAGAATGATGATCAGGATGACAGACATGGCAGATTCCCTTTTACTATTGCAATCGTTCCGGGAGTTCTAACACAGCTTGTTTTTACTTTAACAAAAACCAATTTATTATAATACGGGTTATCTCACTACACAAGGGGTTTTTATGGACATTAAATATTTAGGCGATTATTCTGTTGGTTTCGAAAACGAGAACGGTGCCAAGTATCTGATTATTGAAATCAGATTATCGAAAGATACCGTAATATATGACTATCAGGTTGAGATGCTGGAATATAATCAAACCGCTGGCATTCTTCCGGTAGAATTAAGGAGAAACGATAACAAATTAAGACTCGTTTATGACATTACAGGTCTTATGACGTTGCAGAACTATACTGCAATATCCAAACCATCCTTTAATGAGCTTTCAGCAACCTTATCCTCTATTTTAGGTATTGTAAGAAACTCAAAAAAACTATTGCTTAATGAAAGTGGATTTTTAATGGACGAGGATTTCATATATGTAGATAACAATTCTATTAAGCTAATATATGTACCTGTTCAAACAAGTATGGATTTTGCCGGAATGTTCAAGGATATGGTTATTAAACTGTTTGCTAGAGCTGGAGGCGAAATTAACGAAAAAGCTCTCACAGATATAATCAGATGTGTCAAGTCCCCCCAATTTAAGCTTTCAGAGGTTAATACTATTATCACATCCATTAATAAAAAGGATTTAATTATACCCAGTGAGATTGAAAAATCTGATATGCAAGTACCACAGCAATCTATGTCTGAAACTCATGAAAAAAAGCAACCTGATTATAAAGCATTTTTTAATTCTAAGATTAAACTTTTTGCTTTGTTTGAGATTTTTATAATTTCATTTGCTTTCTTACTTAACTATATACTTAATGAATTGTCTGTTGAGTCAGAAACAGGATATATTGCAGCTGCAATGGTTATAATTGTAGGAAATCTGCTGCTTTACAGGAAGATATCAGCCATCAGCCCACAAAAAGAAAAGATGGTTAAGCCAGATAAAATAGTTAAGAATAAAAAGGATGCTATAAACGAAATAAAGATTATTAAAAAAGAGAATATAGAAAATATAAAGCTGGCTGTAGTAGAAGAAACAACAATACTAAAGCCTGATAATATTTCAGCTTATCTTATAGAATGCGGAAAAAGCTCACCCGAATATATTGAAATAAACGATGCAGGCTTTATTATAGGCCGCAGTCCTTCTATAGCAGATATGGTTATTAATGATAGTTCCATAGGAAGAATACACGCTGAGATAATAAAAAGAGATAATGATTATTATCTTATAGACAAAAATTCAAAAAACGGAACCTACCTTAATGAAACAAAGCTGGATGCCTACGAGCATAAACTGGAAAACAATGATTTGATAATCTTTGCGAATAGGGAGTATAAGTTTATATCAGATAATATATCCTGTTAACCAATTCACATTAGAATGATAATACGGCTCTTATTTATTACCCATATGGTTATTTTTGTAAATATTATTTTAATAGAAGCGAATTAAAGTAAGCATTTTATTTAACTTAACATAATATGGTATTAATTAAATGTAAAAATCCTTTTCTATACATAGAACTGTCTTCATGGTTATAGTTAAAACAAGGAGGAGCTATATGGAAAAGGGTTTATTAATAGGTAAAGGAAAGACAGCTGAAGTATATGAATGGGGACCGGATAGAGTATTAAAACTTTTTTTAAATAATATTAGTAATGAAAGGGCAATATATGAAGCTAGAATTGGAAAAGCGGTAAATGAAGCAGGAGTATCTTCACCCAAGGTTTATGACATAGTACAAATAGATAATCGTAAAGGGATAATTCTCCAAAGAATTTATGGCAAAACGTTATTAAGACTTATTCAAGAAAAACCATGGAAGCTATGCCATTATGCCAAACAGATGGCAAGATCCCAATACAAAATTCATAACTACTCCATAACAGATATACTGCCTTCTCAAAAGGAGAGGTTTTCAAGGAAAATTAAAAACTCATTAAATATACTCGGTGAGAAAGGGAAAAGAATATGGAACTATATTAATAGTTTACAGGATGGTAATAGTATCTGTCATGGAGACATTCATTTTAAGAATATCATTATTTCAGAAAAAGGACCTGTAGCTATTGATTGGAATTCAGTATACAGGGGGAATCCATTAGGAGATGTAGCCAGAACATATCTGACGCTAAATTTGCCACCAAATTCCTCCATAATCACGAATATAAGTAAGATATTACCGGACTATCCTAGAGAGTTGGTTTGTTCGACTTATCTAGACGAGTATATGAAGCTTGCAAATGTAAAGCTTGAAGATATTGATGCCTGGATACTTCCAGTCGCTGCAGCCAGACTCAAAGACAATAGACCGTTGGAGTATAAATGGTTGATGGATATTATTGATACACATTTAAAAAAGTATAATGTTTAATTCATAATTATTTATAATTTATATAATGTTCATGAAGAAGTTCTTCTTAACACAAAACTAAAGGGGCCAAAAGGCCCCTTATCTTTATCTTATATCCTTTGCTACTCTTAATCTTGCCAGCGCTCTTGAGAGTGCGGCCTTAGACCTGCTGTATTCAATCTGGCTTATCTGCCTTTGAAGTCTTTCCTCGGCTCTTTGTTTCGCCGCTTTTGCCCTGTTGACGTCAATTTCACTGGGCCATTCTGCAGTATCAGTAAGGATAATAGTCTTATTCTGTTTAACCTCCATGAAGCCTTCAGTAAGCACAGCCTCCTGCCATTCACCGTTCTTTTTGATCTTTACAGGACCTATGTCTACAGCGACAACCATCGGAACGTGGCCTTCAAGTATACCCATTTCTCCCTCAGGAGTCCTAAGTATAACCATCTCAACCTCATCTGAAAAGAATTTTCTTTCAGGGGTCACTATTTCCAAGTAGAAATTGGATGCCATATGTTACACCCCCTACATATTCTTTGCATTTTCGTATACATCGTCGATAACTCCGCACATAAAGAATGCAGCTTCAGGAACATCGTCCATTTTACCGTCAATGATTTCCTTGAACCCTCTGATTGTTTCTTTCAAAGGTACATATTTTCCCTGGTAGCCTGTAAATGTTTCTGCCACGAAGAATGGCTGTGACAGATAACGTTCAATTTTTCTGGCCCTGAATACAGTAAGCTTGTCGTCTTCTGACAATTCATCCATACCAAGGATAGCAATTATATCCTGAAGTTCCTTATACCTCTGCAGAACCTCCTGAACTCTTCTTGCTACTGAATAATGCTCTTCTCCGACTATCATCGGATCAAGTATTCTTGAAGTTGAGTCGAGCGGGTCAACTGCAGGGTAAATACCTTTTTCAACTATCTGCCTTGACAAAACCGTTGTAGCGTCAAGGTGGGCAAAAGTTGTTGCAGGTGCAGGGTCAGTAAGGTCATCTGCAGGTACATAAATTGCCTGAACAGATGTTATTGAGCCCTTCTTTGTTGAAGTAATTCTTTCCTGAAGCTCACCTACGTCAGTTGCAAGTGTAGGCTGATAACCAACGGCTGAAGGAACTCTACCCAGCAAAGCCGAAACCTCGGAACCTGCCTGAACGAATCTGAATATATTATCTATGAACAAAAGCACGTCCTGATTAAGTTCATCTCTGAAATACTCTGCCATAGTCAAACCGCTGAGTCCAACCCTCATTCTTGATCCTGGGGGCTCATTCATCTGACCGAATACCATAGCAGTTTTTTCTATAACTCCTGAATCACGCATATCGTGCCAAAGCTCGTTACCTTCTCTTGACCTTTCACCAACACCTGTGAATACGGAATATCCACCGTGCTCGGTAGCAATATTTCTAATAAGCTCCTGAATAAGAACCGTCTTACCAACTCCTGCACCGCCGAAAAGACCTATTTTACCACCCTTTGCATAAGGTGCAAGCAAATCGATAACCTTTATTCCCGTTTCAAGAATTTCGGTAGCAGGCTTTTGATCCTCAAATCCTGGTGCTGGACGGTGTATTGGATAATACTTTGTTGCCGGAACTTCTCCAAGCTTGTCAATTGGTTCACCAAGTACATTGAAAACCCTACTTAATACTTCCTTACCTACAGGAACCATTATAGGATCTCCGGTATCAATGGCATCCATTCCCCTTGTCAAACCGTCGGTAGAAGACATGGCAACACACCTTACAGTGTCGTTACCAAGGTGCTGCATAACTTCAGCAACAACCTTACCCTCACCCAGATTGATTCTTATAGCATTATAAATCTTAGGAAGTGAACCGCTATTGAATCTAACATCTATAACCGGTCCTATAACCTGAACTATCTTTCCAATATTTTCAGCCATAAATTTCACTCCGTTCAATAAAACTCTTACATATATTAATTATTAAAATTAATCGTTACTGAAGTGCTGAAGCACCGCCTACTATTTCGGTTATTTCCTGGGTTATTGAAGCCTGCCTCGCTCTGTTGTAGTATAAGTTCAGTTTTTGAAGCACTTCATCGGCATTTGATGTCGCATTATCCATAGCTGTCATTCTTGAGCTCTGTTCGCTTGTAAAGGCTTCAACGAATGTTCCGTAAACAATGCCCTTTACATACTTAGGTATCAATACATCATAAACAGCCTGCGGTGAAGGCTCATATACTATTTTTTCACCCTGTGGTTTTGCATCCTTCAGATCTTCTCTCAAGGCACCGATATCCAGCGGGAGAAGCTTCATTACCTGCGGTTCAAGCTTTATTGAGGATACCATTTTAGTATATATGACATAAACCTCATCAACCTCACCTTTTTTGAACATTTCAAGAAGAATATCTGAAATTTCTCTAGCCCTATACACTGTAGGATTTTGAACTGGATAATCAAAATCCTTTAAAACATTGCTATTTTTTCTAATAAAATAATTTCTTCCTGTTACACCTGGTATAAGCAATAAAGAATCAGGTGCTGACTCAAGCTCATGTTCAGCCAGCTTCAATATGTTGTGGTTGTACCCGCCTGCAAGTCCCTTATCACCTGTAAGTATAAGAAAGCACTTCTTTTTGTTTTCCTTTTCGCTTCTTTTATCAAAACATATATTACTTACATTTCCACTTTGAAGGAGAATATCAGCAATTGTAGTCTTTATTTTATCAAAATAAGGCAAGGTTTCTTCAAGCTGTTGTCTTGCCTTCTTCAGCTTTGCAGCAGAAATAAGCTTCATAGCATTGGTAATTTGCCGTGTTTCCTTAACACTTTTTATTCTTAGTTTTATGTCACGCATGCTAGCCATATGTTATCACCTGCCAATCAACCTTATTTCACAACAAATGATGCTTTGAACTCTTCAAGAGCTTTCTTCAGAAGTTCTTCTGTATCAGCTTTAAGCTCGCCTGTAGTCCTAACTGTTTCACCAATCTGAGGATACCTATCCCTCATGAAACTAATAAGTTCTGAATTATATCTTCTTACTTCTTTCAAAGGCAGATCCATAAGATACTTGTTTGAAGCAGAATACAGTATTATTACCTGATCCTCAACAGGCAAAGTTGCATATTGAGGCTGCTTCAGGGTTTCAAGCAATCTTTCGCCCTGTATCAACTTATCTCTTGTAGCCTTATCAAGGTCGGAACCAAACTGTGCAAATACCGCAAGTTCCCTGTACTGTGCAAGGTTAACTCTGAGTGGTCCTGCAACCTTTTTCATTGCCTTTATCTGAGCTGCACCACCAACCCTGGATACTGAAAGTCCAACGTTGAGGGCAGGTCTTTGACCTGAGAAGAACAACTCTGTTTCAAGGAATATCTGTCCATCTGTAATTGAAATAACATTTGTAGGTATATATGCAGAAATGTCACCTGCAAGCGTTTCAATTATAGGCAGCGCTGTAATGGACCCTCCGCCCAGTTCATCACTAAGTCTTGCAGCTCTTTCAAGCAATCTTGAGTGAAGATAGAATACATCTCCCGGATAAGCTTCTCTTCCGGGTGGACGCCTGAGAAGAAGTGACATTGCTCTGTAAGCAACAGCGTGCTTGGACAGGTCATCATATATTATAAGTACATCCTTATGATCATTAAACATGAATTCCTCAGCCATTGCACAGCCCGCATAAGGTGCAATGTACTGAACTGTAGCCATTTGGCTGGCTGTTGAGGATACAATTATTGAATAATCCATGGCACCGAATCTGGTCAGAGTATTAACAATACCAGAAACAGTAGATGCCTTCTGTCCTATTGCAACATATATACAAATAACATCCTTACCTTTCTGGTTTATAATTGTATCAATTGCAATAGCAGTTTTACCTGTCTGTCTGTCTCCAATTATAAGCTCTCTCTGTCCTCTTCCTATAGGAGTCATAGCATCTATAGCCATTATGCCTGTCTGGAGAGGAGTATTTACACCTTTTCTGTCTATTACACCAGGAGCGAGGAACTCTATCGGTCTATATTTATCGGTAGCTATTTCACCCTTACCATCAAGCGGTTTTCCAAGAGGATCCACAACCCTGCCTATTAAAGCATTTCCAACAGGAACCTGAACAGTTCTTTCAGTTCTTTTTACGGTTGTGCCTTCTTTTATGTCCTCTGCGTCACCTAAAAGAACGCATCCTACATTATCCTCTTCAAGGTTTAAAGCCATTCCATATACGCCGTTTTCAAATTCTAGAAGTTCGCCGTACATACATTTGCCAAGGCCGTATATTCTGGCAATTCCATCACCTGCCTGAAGAACATAGCCTACATCCTCAGTCTTGGTTTTGGCCCCGTAACTTTCTATCTGCTGCTTTATAATTGAACTGATTTCTTCGGGTCTTAAATTCATTTTAATCACCTCATATAATCTAAAAATCCGGCAATATTATCTTAAAAGCAGTTCTCTCAGGCTTTCGAGTCTTCCTTCAATTGATCCGTCGGTAACTTTATCTCCGACTTTAACCTTGATGCCGCCCAGAATGCTTTTATCAACTGTAACCAAGGCCTCAACCGAACTTGCTCCATAAAGCTGTTTATACTTTTGTTTTATACTCTCAATCTGCGTTTCATCCAATGGAACCGCAGAAATAATAGTCATATTTAATGTATTCCTCTTACTGTCTGCAATGCTGGAATACTCTTCCGCAATACCTGGAAGATGGCTTATCCTGCCCTTATCAAGCAATAGAGAAATAAAACTGAAAACATTTTTCTGGATTTTACCCTCCAGACTATTACTCAACGCCTTTTTCTTTTCCTCAAGTTTTACTTGTGGATCAAGAAGAAAGAATTTGAATTCAGGGCTGGTATTATAGGTTTGTGCCAATGCTCCAAGGTCCTGCTCATAAGAATCAAGCATATTGTTGCTTATGGCGATATCAATAAGTGCCTGAGCATATCGTCTTTCTATTAAAGGCATTATGCAACACCCTCTTCGTCAATAAACTTATCAACCAATGCTCTGTTACGTTCATTGTCCATATTTGCCTCAATGACCTTTGAAGCAGCAACAAGTGCAAGACCCGCAACTTGGCCTTTAATATCCTTGAGCATCTGTTCTCTTTCACGTTCAATTTCCTCACGGGCCTTTTCCATAACAGCCTGTGCATCATTTCTTGCGGAAACAAGTATTGAATCATATTCCTTTGTTGCTCTTGAACGTGCATCAGACAGGATTTTATCCGCTTGGTCCCTTGCAGTTCTGAGCTGTTCCTCATATTCCTTTTTAAGTGCTTCTGCCTGTGCTTTATCGTTTTCAGCACTATCTATAGTCTGTTGTATGGAATTAGTCCTGTTCTCCATGAAATCAGTAACTCGTTTAAACAGGAATTTCCTTAAAAACAGGTAAAGCACTATTAAATTCAATGCAACAAATGCAAAAGTCCATGCGTGAAGACTTTCAAACATCTATATTCACCCTTTCAAACTGCTTTAATCAAGCAAGGTAATTTTCAAATTATCAACTGCAAAAGGGAAATTAATTCATAATACTTAGGGGGAAAACAACAGTTTCCCCCTGGGATGGCTATTGTCCTTATAATTGCTTATGCTATCTTACCAATTAAAATCAATGCTATAACGAAACCGTAAATAGCGGTAGCTTCTGCAAGAGCTGATGCAACAAGAGTGATTGTGGTAATCTTACCTGAAGCTTCAGGCTGTCTGGAAACGCCTTCAGCAGCTTTGGAAGCTGCAATACCTATACCTATACCTGCTCCAACACCGGTTAAAACTGCTATACCTGCACCGATTGCTATTAATCCACCCATCTAATTCACCCCCTTATTCAACAGCTTCTGAAATATAAATTGAAGTTAAGAATACAAATATATATGCCTGTAAGAGTCCATCAAACAGGTCGAAATATATGCCGAGTACTGCCGGTACTATAGGTGCTATCATCCCATAAAGCAATTCCATTACTATAAATGACGCCAAAATGTTTCCGAAAAGTCGGAGTGAAAGAGAAAGGAAGCGTGTTCCATAGTCAAGAACATTGAAAGGCACCATTATAGGTGAAGGTTTTGCAAGTGATTTAAGCCAGCCCAATGGCTTTTTATACCACAAGCCTGCGAATAATACTAATAATATTGACATAGCTCCCATAGTCGCTGTAACATTCAAATCCCTTGTGGGAGGAGATATCTTAAAGCCTCCAATTTCAGGAATTACAGCAAAAACCGAAGATATATTTGCAACAGCTAGAAATAATAAAACTGTTCCCAGGTACGGTGCGAAAGCGCGCCAGTGGTGACCTATGTTATCTTTGGCAAGCTTGTTTATAAAATCAACAACAGCTTCAACAATATTCTGTTTTCCGGTAGGAACTTTTTTTAGATTTCTGGTTAATAGAATTGACCCGATTATGAGTACAGCCATAATGATCCACATCATTATAATACTCTCGGTAACTGGTATGTTTGCCCCGAAAATATGGATATTAAAAATTACTTTTGCTTCCATTACATCGCCCATAAATAATACCTTCTTACTCAAAATTGTTGTGGGTTAATCCAAACCCTTCTGTAGCTGCATTTATAAATATTATTGTCGGTACTGTAAGAATACCGGCGACTGTACCTGCAAATAAACCCATATTTATAATCATAGTAACGACCAGTAATGCAATTGTCGCTGCCTGACTTACTATAAAATTAATTACACTTTTCTTTGCTGCTGTGCCTTTTTTATCAATTGACAGAAGCTTTGTAAAAAAGGCCTCCATTGAAGAAAATCTTATGAAACTAAATACTGCCCCTATAAAAATCCCAACCAAAACAATAATTCGTTTTTTAACAAATATTAAATCAAATATCGTCAAAATAACTAAAAGGATTAATACTCTCTTAAATAAAAACTTCTGAAACTTGCTTTTAATTAACAATATTTTTTCCTTTATGCAATAAAATCATTAAAGTATTTGTCGACAGCAGCCGATAAATTTAATATAAAGAGGCTTAAAGATTAAAATTCTTTAAAGCCTCATCGTTTTACATAGTGCAACCTTGCAATAAATACTTGACTTCATAATAGCACAGTTATTTTATAGAATCAATATTTTGTTAAAATATTGTCTTATGGTTTAAACGGTATATACCCCTTTGTTTAAGGGCTATTGATAAATAAAGCAAGTAGGTTTATAATACGAAATACCTTTTATGTTAATTCATAAATGGACTTCTTGGGAGTGATTTAATGGATATAAGTACTATTCTTGGTCTTGTCATAGGTTTTGTAGGCTTACTAGGCGGTTATCTTTTCGAAGCACACTTTAATGTAGCATTATTATCCGAACTTATTCAACCTTCAGCAGCCCTGATAGTTTTTGGAGGTACTATAGGATGTTTGATGGTATCTTATCCTATGACAGAAATCAAGCGAATACCATCACTGCTTCAATTGGTATTCAAGCAGAAGCAGTATAACGAAATAGATATAATAAATAACCTGGCGGACCTCTCTGAAAAAGCGAGAAAAGATGGTCTGCTGAGCCTTGAACAGGACGCTCAGACAAATGAAAACGAACTCATCAGAAAAGGTCTGGCACTTGTCGTTGATGGTATTGAAACTGAGGTAATTAAGGATATTCTAGTACGTGAATCATATTTGCATGAAAGCCAGTTCGAGGCCGGCGCAAAAATTTTCGAATCAGCCGGCGGTTACTCCCCTACCATGGGTGTTTTAGGTACCGTTATGGGTATGGTTAGTATATTAAAAGACCTTTCTAACCCGGACGAACTGGGACCAAAGATATCGGTAGCGTTCGTTGCTACATTATACGGTGTTATGTTTGCAAACCTTTTCTGGATTGCTTTTGCAACTAAAATAAAGGCTAAGGCTGAAAGAGAAAAAATGATAAGCGACCTTATAATTGAGGGTCTTTTGTCCATACAGGCAGGAGAAAACCCGCGTATCATAAAAGAGAAGTTGAATTTGACGCTGCTTGAAAAGATGAATAAAAAGGGCGGCGAGAAAGCAACGGAAGCTGCGGAATCGGAGGAGTAACAAATGCCTCAGAGACAAAAACCGAAAGTTGAAAAAGACGGCGCTGAGCGCTATCTGCTTACATATTCCGACCTTATGAATCTTCTGCTCATATTGTTTATAATTCTATTTGCAATGAGTCAGATAGATATTGAAAAATTCAATAAGTTTGCTGCATCCTTCAGAGAAGAATTTGGCGAAAGCCAATCTGCTGCCTTATTGGGAGATGGAGCTACAGGTAATTCAATCCTGGAGCAGGAATTCAATGCACCCTCCTCGGTTTTGCCATCTAAAGCTGAAAGCCAGCAAATGGATAATGCCAAGGCGACGGTTACAAAGCTGATTCAGAAGGAAAACCTGCAAGGCCAAGTTTCGGTGTCGATGCAGGAGAGAGGTGTATTGATTTCCATTGAAGCCCAGGTACTTTTTGATCCTGGAAGCGCAGATTTAAAACCGGCTGCCAGAGATACAATAATAAAGATAGGAAAAGTTTTGCTGCAGATGCCTGGAAAACGTATCAGAGTTGAAGGGCATACTGATTCAGACCCTATAAATACACCCCGTTTCCCCGATAACCTTGAATTATCTACAACAAGAGCAAACAGTGTTCATAGGATATTAAGGGATGTGGTTGGAGTTAACCGCGATCTAATATCATCTAATGGATTTGGGGAAACTCAGCCGGTAGTTCCAAACAATTCAGTAGCTAACAAAGCTAAGAACAGGCGTGTTGATATAGTTATCCTAAGAGAAATTTATGATGATGCTGAAACAGGGAAAAACACAGATAAGGCAACCTCAGATAAAGAAACAACTTCCGGTAAAACAGACATCCAATCTGATACAAAAACAAATACAGATAAAGTGAACTAAATAAAAATTAAAAAGGTAACTTCTAAAGTTACCTTTTTTTATGTATGTATTAGATTAATTAAGGTTTAAATTCCTGTGGTTTTGTACTCCCAAGCCCAAATTCAAACAGCAGAGCTTGTGCAATTCTGCTGGAAGCTTTGCCGTCTCCGTATGGATTGACCGCTTTTGCCATCTTTTCATATTCGACGCTTGAATCAAGTAAGTTGCTTGTCATTTCAAATATTTTCCCTGTTTCAGTCCCTGCAAGTCCTACTGTTCCAGCTTTTACAGCCTCCGGCCTTTCTGTTTCATTTCTTAATACTAGCACCGGTTTGCCCAATGCAGGAGCTTCCTCCTGAAGTCCTCCGGAATCAGTCAGAATCAAATATGACCTATCCATAAGATTGTGCATATCCTGAACTCCAAGCGGAGATATCAGATGAACACGTTTATTCTCCCCGAGTATCCTTGAAGCAACCGACTGAACGGCCGGATTAAGGTGAACAGGGTATACGATTTCAATATCATTATATTTGTCAGCAATCATTTTTAAGGCATTGCATATATGTTCAAGTGGTTCTCCAAGATTTTCTCTTCGGTGTGCGGTTACAGTGATTATCCGCTTACCCGAATGATCCAGTCTTCTAAGCTGTTCATCCTCAAAAGTATAATTCTTGTGAACTGTTGTCTTTAAGGCATCAATTACTGTATTACCTGTTACATAAATTTTATTTTCCGGCACAGCTTCATTTAAGAGATTTTTCTTATTAGTTTCTGTGGGTGAAAAATGAAGGTCAGAAAGTGCACCTGTTAGTTTTCTGTTCATTTCCTCAGGATAAGGAAAGTATTTGTCAAAGGTGCGCAAACCTGCTTCAACATGTCCTATTGCAATTCTATTGTAGAATGCCGCGAGACCACCAACAAAGGTTGTTGTAGTATCGCCGTGTACAAGTACTATATCCGGTTTTACATCTTCAAAAACTCCACTTAACCCTTCAAGTGCCCTTACAGTAATACCTGTAAGTGTTTGTCTGTCTCTCATTATATCCAGGTCATAATCAGGTTTGATTTCAAAGAGTTCAAGTACCTGGTCAAGCATCTGCCTATGCTGAGCTGTTACACAAACAATTGATTCTATATTATCATATTTGGAAAATTCTTTAACCAATGGTGCCATTTTAACTGCTTCCGGCCTGGTACCAAATACCGTTACAACTTTAATCTTTTTCACTTTTGTTACCTCTTTTATCCGGATTTATTTTGCTTGCTTAACATCACGGACACTGATTTCAGAGTCTTTATTTTTATTGGTTTCATCCTTCAGTATATCTTTTAATTCAAGCTGTTCGCATTCCTCGATACATGCTTCTTGTCCAGTATCCTTTTCTCCATCATCCTTTTCTTCTATATCACTGTGATTAATCTCATTCATATACCTTGCGCCGCCTATAACAAAGGCGGAAAGTATTATTACAAGGATAATTGCACTTAAAGCACCCTTATCTGCCAGAACAACTGCACAAAGCCCAAGTACCGCACTTATGGAATACATTATGGCAACTGACTGTCTCTGTGTTAATCCCCTGTCGATAAGTCTGTGGTGTAAATGACCACGGTCGGCCTGCATTACAGGTTTATGCTTTAACACTCTTCTGCTTATGGCAAAAACAGTATCAAACAAAGGAAGTGCCAAAACCATTATAGGAGCAGCAATTGCAATTGCTGCATAAGCCTTTAGGGTTCCCTGTACGGAAATTACAGCAAGTGTAAACCCAAGAAAAGCAGAGCCGGTTTCACCCATAAATATTTTTGCAGGATTGAAGTTATAAGGCAAAAATCCCAAAGCACCGCCTGCAAGAGCCGCTGTTAGAATCGCCATATCCCATCTGTTATAAATAACTGCGACAAAAAACAGCGACAACGATGATATTGAGGCCACTCCTGCTGCGAGCCCATCCAAGCCATCTATAAGGTTTAATGCATTGGTAATGCCTATAATCCATATTACTGTAATAATATAGGATATCCAGGTATTAAGCGTAGCAATATGGCTTGTTGAAAATGGATTCGTCAATATTTCAATTTTAGTCCCTGATAATACTACAATTAAAGCGGCTAAAACCTGAAAGCCAAGCTTTGTTCTTGCTCTTAAAGGTTTTATATCATCCAATACTCCGCTTATTTCTATTACTATAATACCTGCAATAAGCCCAATGAACTGCTTATCCGGCATATAATAGTTTCCCTTGACACCCAGCAAAGCACCTAATACATTAAAAAGGATAGATATTAGAAATCCGCTGACAATTGCCAGACCTCCAAACCTTGCAATAGGACGCCTGTGCATCCTTCTGTCATCCTTAGGTATATCAATGGCGCCTGCTTTGAATGCGAGTTTCTTTGCAATGGGCGTAGAGGCAAAGGCCACTATAAAAGCCAAAGCAAAGATAATAAAATACTCTACCAAATGAACACCTTCTTTAGTTCATATACCATATTATAGTCAATAAAAATACTCTTTATAGTCTGACTACCCTAATTCCCGCTTCTTTTAAAAGCTCCATTGCAAGCTCATCTGGGTAATCACCTTTGAAAACAATCTTTTTAATGCCTGCGTTAATAGCCATCTTTGCACATAATACACATGGCTGATGTGTCACATAAAGTATTCCGTCCTTTACGCTTGTGCCTGAATAAGCCGCCTGTACGATTGCATTCTGCTCGGCATGTATTGCCCTGCAAAGTTCGTGCCTTTGCCCGGATGGGATTTTGAGCTCATCTCTAATACATCCGGTTTCGGTGCAATGCTTGCACCCCATAGGTGCACCATTATATCCGGTGGAAAGGATTCTCTTATCCTTTACAATAAGAGCTCCTACCTGACGTCTTTTACATGTTGATCTGGTCTTGATCAAATCAACAATTTCCATGAAATACTCGTCCCATGACGGTCTCATGAACCCACCCCCAAAAATATTAGCGGTACATCATACTGACGTATTTATTAATAATTAAGTTCCACTGCCTAAACTAATAACAATATACTATTTTGTTCCGAAAAGCCTGTCCCCTGCGTCTCCCAGACCAGGTACTATATAACCGTGATCATTAAGCTCGTTATCAACTGATGCACAATATATAGCAACGTCAGGATGATCCTTGTTTATTCTCTGAATTCCGGCTTTAGATGCAATAAGGCACATAAGCTTAATGTTGCTTACTCCTCTGTCCTTGATGAACTGAATTGCAGCTGAGGCTGAACCGCCTGTTGCAAGCATCGGGTCAAGTATTACCATATCTCTTTCTTCTGCATCAACAGGAAGCTTGCAATAATACTCAACAGGCTGAAGTGTTTCCGGATCCCTGTAAAGACCGATATGGCCTACTTTAACCATTGGTAAAAGCCTGAGCATTCCATCAACCATACCAAGTCCTGCTCTAAGAATAGGAACTATACCCATTTTCTTACCGGAAATAACCTTTGTTCTAGCAATCCCAACCGGTGTCTCTATTTCAACTTCTCTTAAAGGCATATCGCGTGTTACTTCATATCCCATAAGCATTGCAATTTCCGATACGAGTTCTCTAAACTCTTTTGTGTTTGTATTTTTGTCTCTCAAAAGAGATATTTTGTGCTGAATCAGAGGATGATCGAAAATAAATACGTTTTCCATAAATGAGTTGCCCCCTTGTTACTTTTGATATTTTTTTTCTATTAATGATATTTTATCAAGCCTTTTCTGATGCTTGCCCCCTGCAAACTCTGTTTTAAGCCAGGTTTCAACAATATCAAGAGCAAGCCCCAAACCTATTACTCTGGCGCCTAAAGCAAGGATATTAGCGTCATTGTGTTCCCTGCTCATCTTAGCCATGTAACTGTCTGTACAAAGTGCAGCCCTTATACCTGGAACCTTGTTTGCAGCAATAGAAATTCCAAGCCCGGTACCGCAAATAATTATTCCTTTTTCATATTCGCCATTACTTACTGCTTCAGCAACAGCCTGTCCAAAATCCGGGTAATCAACCGAACTGCAGTCACATGTCCCGAAATCTTTACAGTCAATTCCCTGCCTGCTCAGATATTCAATAACTTCAGTCTTCAGGTCAAAACCCGCATGATCACTACCGATTGCTATCATATTACTTCCTCCAAATAAGCTTTGTTCATTTTTTGTTGAGGAAAAATTTCCACATTATTTTCGGTTAGTCCCTTAAATATTTTATAGTATTGAGTTAAGCATGTCAAAAAAAGTTTAATGCCGAATGAGACTAACAAGCTTGTCTACAGCATCTTTTATCTGTCTTGCGCATTTAAGGTAAACCTGCCTGTTCATACCATATGGGTCAAGTACATCAAGAGTATAATCGTACTCCTTTTCCTTACTATTGATTCTTTTGCCGTAAGCATATTCCATAAGAGTAAATGTATTAGGCTCCAGCTGGGGAAACGCATTAAGTATCATTTCCTTATGCTGCCTTGTCATGGTAAGTATCAGGTATGAATCCCTCAAAATACTTTCGTTCAAGCATCTTGCCCTGTGACCATATAAATCAATATTCCACTCGTTCTTTAGCACATCAATAGCTTCTGCACTGGCAAAATCACCATCGCATGCTGCAAGCCCGGCTGATTCACCTAAATAATCACTTAACTCAGGTACTGTTTTAACAAGTTCATTAAAAAAGCCCTCAGCCATTGAACTTCTGCAAGTATTGCCTGTACACACAAATAATATTCTTTTCATTTAAGATTAACACCCCAAAAAATCTATGCTTTTATAATGTGATACCCTGCAGCCTTGTTCATTCTGTTCATTATAGCAAGTCCAATACCACTAGTATCTACAGCTTCTGCGAGAATTACTCCGACACCTATCGAATCAAATTCTCTCAGCATTGCAAAGAGGCTGTTTGCTATTGTTTCAGGTTTATTTCTGTCACCTGCTGAAATAACAGGCCCTTTTTCATATTGTTTAAAAGTCTGATCGGTTGCAAGAATTCCTGCTAAAATTCCCCGGCTTTCATAATCTCTTTTCATTGAAATAATTTTCCTTACAATATCCTCAGGCCTTCCCTCTATTACTATTACTTCGGCCTTGGGTGAATAATGCTTATATTTCATTCCCGGTGATTTTGGCTTAAGGTTTTCACCCGGTTTTTCCATTATTGCAGGGTCAATGTACACGCTTCCAAGCACTGATTCAAGCTGTTCGTGCGTAACCCCTCCAGGTCTTAATATTACAGGCTTTTCTGAAGTAAGGTCAATTACGGTAGACTCCAATCCAACGCTGGCATATCCCGCATCAACAATAACATCAACCTTGCCGCTAAGATCATCAATAACATGTTCTGCACTTGTAGGACTAGGCTTACCCGATGAGTTTGCACTTGGAGCCGCAACAGGCACTCCTGCTTCATGTATAAGAGAAAGTGCAACAGGATGCGACGGCATTCTTACTGCAACAGTTTCAATTCCTGCAGTTACCGCATAAGGTACCGCTTCAGATTTGTTCATTATAATAGTAAGCGGCCCGGGCCAGAACTTGTCCATCAATTTTACAGCATCAAAAGGTAGGTTTGATACAAGTGGGGAAACCTCACTTCTATCTGATACATGTACTATAAGCGGATTGTCAGAAGGTCTTCCTTTAGCTTTAAAAATATTACCAACTGCCTTTTCATTAAGCGCATTGGCACCAAGTCCATAAACCGTTTCGGTAGGAAATGCTACAAGTCCGCCGCTTTTCAACACTTGAGCAGCATACCTGATTTTAGCCGTATCTATATTCTGCAAATCAATTCTAATTATTTCAGTATTCACTTGAACAAAACTCCCCGGAAATAGCTTGTAAAGAAACAAGTTTTTTATTAACAATATGTCGATATTATTATACCACAAAGGATTCCAATAATATTTCCAATTGAAGACAATCTTCCAAGATAAAGTTTTTTTGACTCTGGAACCAATTCCCCAAATACTATGTAAAGCATTGCACCACCAGCAAAACCAAGGCAGCCCGACACCATAGAAGTAGAGATTTCACCAAGCAGTGAGCCGGCGAATGCTCCAAGTCCCATTGGAAGGCCTGATGCAACCGTAAGAATAAAGGCTTTCCATTTGGAAACTCCTCCTGCCCTCATAGGAACTGCTATTGCAATGCCTTCCGGGACATCATGTATTATGATTACAGCGGTTATTGTAAGTCCAAGCGTAAGCGAAGCTTCCATCCCGGAACCTACCGCAAAACCTTCAGGAAAGTTATGCAGCGCAATTCCTACTGCAACGAGTATACCCGTCTTTAGCAATCCTGAACGTTCCTGCCTTTTTTTTATATAACTTGCTTTTTTAATAAAGTGCTCAATTATAACTATACTTATTATACCGGCAACTACGCCAAAAATGGTTACTTCGGTACCTCCCAGTTTAAATGCCTCTGGAATGAGTTCAAAGCATACAACAGATGTCATGAGGCCAGCTGAAAATTCTAGTATCAAGCTTAAGGTACGTTTCTTTATATTACCTATAAAAAATGCCATCAGCCCGCCTATGCTTGTTCCAAGTATGCCTGACAAAAGTCCGAATACAGTGATTTTTAACACATGCTCCATTTAAATATGCCACCCTGATAAATTAAAAGCTACTCCTAAAATTCTATTCATCAACAAGGTGTATTAGTATGGTACAAGGAATTTATATGTTAAGCATTAATAAAAAAAGATACCTCGAAATAATTTCAAGGCATCCTTGTTTGTTAATCCTCGTCATCCATATTGCTGTTGCCAAGCTTTTGGCTCTGGTCTGTGGTAATAAGCGCATCAATAATTTCTTCGATATCTCCGTCAAGAAGTTCTTCTATTTTATATAAGGTAAGATTTATTCTATGATCGGTAACCCTTCCTTGAGGGTAATTGTAAGTTCTTATTCTTTCACTTCTGTCACCGGTACCAACCTGGCTTTTTCTTTCCATTGCTACTTCAGAGTTCTGCTGCTCCTGTGCAAGGTTATACAGCCTTGAGCGAAGAACCTTCATTGCTTTATCCTTGTTTTTATACTGTGACCTTTCATCCTGACATGTAACAACTAATCCGCTAGGTATATGAGTTATTCTTATTGCGGATTCTGTTTTATTGATATGCTGTCCGCCTGCACCACCTGCACGGTAGGTATCTATTTGAAGATCACTCGGATTTATGTCTACATCCACTTCCTCAACCTCAGGCAGCACAGCTACTGTAACCGTTGAGGTATGAATCCTGCCGCTTGCCTCTGTAGCCGGAACACGCTGAACCCTGTGAACCCCGCTCTCAAATTTAAGCCTGCTGAATGCACCTCTGCCTTCAATAGAGAAAATTACTTCTTTGAAGCCGCCAAGCTCTGTAGGGTTTGAATCCATTATTTCTGTTCTCCAGCCTTTTCGCTCGGCATATCTTGTATACATTCTGAAAAGTACGCCTGCAAACAGTGCAGATTCTTCACCGCCGGCACCGCCTCGTATTTCAACTATAATATTCTTATCATCATTAGGGTCTTTTGGTACAAGAAGTATTTTCAGCTCTTTTTTAATCACTTCTATTTTTTCAAGTGCTTCCTTAAGCTCTTCCTCCACCATGTCCCGGAAATCCTTGTCCAGCTTGTCTTCAAGCATTTCCTTTGCATCATCTATTTCCTTATTTACATTTTTATATTCACGATATTTCTGTACAATCTCATCAAGTTCAGAATGTTCCTTCATTAAAGCCCTGTATTCATCCTGATTGGCAATAACCTGTGGATCGCTCAGTTTATGATTGATTTCTTCATATCTATTTTCTGCAGCCTGCAGCTTGTCGTACATCTTCCACCTCATAAAATTAAAGTATGTTGCAGTGAAATATTATACCACATCCATAGGCTTTAATCCACTTAAATGTCACATAGGACAAGCAAGAAAAATGCACTCCGCAGTAATGTTTAACGAAGTGCACCTAAATACCTTTATTTATTAAGTCCTGATATAAGAGATTGGTTATCTTTTTTAACAAAATCAACTTTAATACGAATTTGTTTTTCCTGATCCGTTACTACAATCAATTGGGTAGCCTCTTTCATTTGTTCTTTGTCATCGTTACCTTGAGGATATGCAACCGGCCAATTCCCATCAAACATTTTTTGCACCAATTCAAGTTCTTTTGCCTTATTTATAAGGCTTTTATCATTTACATACTTCAACGCTGTTTTCTCATCACCCTTACTTATTGAGTATATAAATTCTAAAAGAGTATTAAAAGCAGTAGGAATAGTTTCTGACTTTTTAAGTATGTATTCATCTCCCTGTCTGGACCATGTTTCCTTGAAATACCTCATGCTCCCTGACTTAGTTTGGGATAGAATGTTTTCCTTTCCATCAGTATATAAAAGAGAATCGCCTTCCAATGTAAATTCGGAAATACCCTGACCACTAAACTTTATTAAGCCATGGTTGTTCTGCCAATCATCCTGTGGTACTCCAGAGTCTGGCGAAGACCAAATCACTCTCCAGTCTTTTCCTTCCAGCCTTAATAATTTATATACGGGACATGGCTTTGACTGTCCTCCGTTGCCGTATCCAAGGCCATCAAATATAGCTCCTATTTCTATCGAACCGTTATCTGCCTTAGATATCCTTGCCGAAATAACTGTCATATTATCAGGGAATGGACTATCTATAACATTTTCTGCTTTAAACACCTTATAATTAAGAGTATCGCCTTCAAACCAGTATAATGCATAACCATCTGAAGAGTTATTATAAATAGAATAGTTTAATAGAATTATATCAGAAAGTGAGCTATCAGCTTTATCCGCAGCTGCAGAGCTTATCCAAAACCCTGTTTCGGAACTACCCATTGCAGCCCATTTATTTAATGAGTTTGATATTTCATCAGCATTTTTGCTGTTTAATCTAATAATGAAATTAAATATTTTCTGAGGAATGTCCAGAACATCAACCCGGGTATTTATTTGGTTTACAAGGGATCCTGCTGTTTGAGCTTTAACATCAGCCCTATTGCTGGAACAGCTTGTACTAATTAATGTGAATATAGCTATTAAAAACACCAAAAATAACTTCATTTAATACCCCCCAACATTCAATTCAGTATCCATCCTTATATTTCCAATACAATCATATCATTTTTAATTGTTATATCAAGCGATTCGAAAAATTATTTAACTTGGAATACAATAGTAAAGACCGGTGCATAATTGCACCGGCCCAATGGAAGAGGAGTAGCCAATCAAAACTACGGCTATTTTACAATTTCAATATATCCGTTCTGTGTTTCTGCATTTATATAAACCTTTTCAGGATAGTCCTGGTAGCCCTTGCTTTCTGCCTCAATAAAACTGTTCCCTGCACCGCCAAGCTTGCTTATGTTCTCATAAACAAGATCAGGAATCAGAAGATTAATTCCGCCGTTTGTTGTTTTACCTCTAACCTTGTACCCTTTACTATCCATATCGTTCATATTGACCTTTATTCCGCTGTTTGAAGTCTTAAGCAGCAGATTTATCTCCGAAATACCTTCATAGCTCTGTGCATTTTCTACCGCTATACGCCCGTTACTTGTTATTGCTTTGAGGGTTTCAGCCTTCATATTCTTTATATCAATAAGAGAATTGCTTGTGTTCACTTCAACTTCTTTACTAATAATATAGCTTATCTGAATCTTCCCGTTTTTGGTATTAACCGATACTTTTTCACTGTTAACACCCATCAAATCAATGTGGCTGTTCTTTGTAATACAGCTGAAGTCCTTTGCCAATGCATCTTCGACATAAATTTTTCCGTTTGAGGTTTCAATTTTTACGTTATTAAACCTTACTGCAGGTAAAAATATTTCATGTGAAACGCTCAGATTCATTATCCTGTTTGCAACCTTAAGGGATATGGCACCTTCGTCTTCGCTGAAAGAAACTATACTGTCTGTATCATTCTGAGGGCATCTTATCCTTGTCCTGATAACCACCTTATCATCCAAGTGTTTTTTTACCATTATATTTCCGTTTACGCCCTCTATGTAGAGGTCTTTACCTTCTGCTACCTGCGCTTCATAGTTTTTGTCCACTGCATTGTAGCTTCCGAATATATTAAATGAATTGGTATCAACAAAGCTTCCGACGAAATCTACTACCTTGTCAAATATTCCTGCTGTTGTTGATGCAACATTTTTACCAAATTTTTCAGCCTTGGCACTGAAGTCGTCAACAATTCTGTCGAAATCACTTTGCCCGTTACAGTCCTTCTTTTTCCAATCTCGCTTCCACTCGCCCTTCCATTCGTTTTTCCAGTCCCGTTTCCACTGATTGGCTTTGTGACCAAATTCACCGTTTTGATTTCCAGACTCATTCTGCTTTTGCTGCCTGGCTGCATTCTCTTCAGCCTGTTTTCCCTCAAGTGCACTAATAAGCTTTGCCGCTTCATCACTCGTAATTTTACCTTGCTCAAGCATTTTTAAAATAAACATTTTTTCTTCATTAATTGACATAACATTACCACCTCCGAATATATATAAATTCAAACTATTCCTTCAACATGTTAATTGCTTCATCAACAGATATTTCACCATTGTTGAGCTTATCAAGAATATCCTGACGCTTAACAGTATTTACAGATTCCGGACCATCCTTATAGCCAAGTGCTCCTGCAACATCCTCAAGTCTGTTTTTTACTGTTGGATATGAAACACCAAGCTCCTTCTCAACTTCTTTTATATTTCCTCTGCATTTTATAAACACATCAATAAAGTTCTTTTGTTCAGCTGTAAGCCTGCAAAACTTACATAACTGAAAATGCCCTTCAATATTTGTACCACATACGTCACAGCTAATTCTGGTTACTTCACTGTCACTTCCGCAAACAGGACATTTTCCAAGCGCTTCTCTTGCCATTAAAATCACCTCTTAATATTATTGATTTACTATATAGATATTTATAAATATTTTGAACATATGCTTTAAAAATTATAACTTACTTTAATATTATATTAATATTCACATTTAAAAATGTCAATGACCAAATTAAAATTTTTAATATAGACATTAATTTAATTAATGTTACATTAAATATATTAAATAAAATAAAAAAGATTGCCCCAAATAATCAGGTACAATCTAAATATTAAAATTATCTATACTAGATCATTGCTGCTATTTTTATTTCATTCTCAGCGGACAGATCCAGAAAACAGGAATCGACCCTGACTACAGGATGCACTATGTCATGCGGTGGAACATATTCTATTTCTGCAACCTTGCCGTTACTCAGCCTTACATATGCTCCTACATAATAAACTGATATATTTTTTAAAAACATTCGTAATATGAAAGAATCAAATTTATCCAGGCATGCAGTACCTAGTTCAAGGAAAGCATCAAATGGAGGCACTCTGCTTTTATATATCCTGTCTGTTGTCATTGCGTCGTAAACATCTGCAACGGCAATAATTTTAGAAAACAAATCAATTCTTTCATTTATTATACCAAATGGGTATCCTGACCCATCAATCCTTTCATGATGGAAAAGCACTGCTTTTTTAACCTTGTCCTTTATCATACCGCACCGTCTGAGAATATCATATCCATATAAGGAATGGTTTTTCATGATTTCATATTCCTCAGAGGTAAGCCTTCCCTTCTTATTTAATATTTCAGAAGGAATTTTTATCTTACCTATGTCATGCAGCAATCCAGCCTGTATTATTCCTTTCAGGTTGTTTTCATCAAAGCCCAACCACTTTGCTGCAAGCATTGAATACAAGGCTACATTAATACAGTGCCTGTAAGTATATTCGTCCGATTTTTTTGTATCCTCCAGACATCTTATTATTAAATTTGCTTTATTACGTTGTGTGTAAACAAAATCAGATATAAATTCAAGGCCCGTTTCATCTAGATTTTCACCTGCAGAAAGCCGCAAAATTATATTCTTTATAGTTTTTACGCTTGCTTTATATGTTTCTTTGATCTGTTCATATGTTTTATGATCTCCATTTTCATCATCATAATTATAGACCCAAAGCTGATTTACTCCAAACTCAATAAGTTTGTTTAGCATATAACCATTTACCGCCGTACCCTCAACAGCAAGCAAAATACCCTTATTGCTTACTACTTCATTGGCCAGTATATAATTCGTTTTTACTTTTTCAATCGGAATCAGTTTTTTATGCATATGTCCACCTTAATGTCAAAAAACAATTTGCAAAGGGGGCAAAGCCCCCTCTGTATTCTATTAATACTTTCCAAATTCACTGTCTCCCAGAGATATTTTTGCTTTCAACTTTTGGGATGCTGCCGCATAGCCGGCCCCAGACTTTGAATTTATACTCTCCATGGATTTGATTACATCCGTCTTTATACCCTCCATGTTACTTGATACAATTGTTTTTAACCTGAATCTTCCGGCCATTTCTTTTAAGAGTTCAGACTGGCTTGACAATTCTTCACTTGCTGCAGCACTCTCCTCTGATGTTGCAGAGTTTGTCTGTACAACCTGGGATACCTGCAGTATACCCTGATTAATCTGCGCAATTCCCGAAGCTTGTTCATTTGATGCCGTTGCAATATCCGCTACAAGGTCTGCCGCTTTGGCAACTCCATCAACTATTTCATTGAGCGCCTTAGCCGTGTCATTTGCTATCCTGGTTCCACCCTCAGCCTTTTTAATACTGCCTTCAATCATGGTAGTAGTTTCCTTGGCAGCATTAGCTGACCTTGCGGCAAGATTTCTTACCTCCTCAGCGACTACAGCGAAGCCTTTTCCGTGCTGACCTGCACGAGCCGCCTCTACCGCCGCATTTAAGGCTAGTATGTTTGTCTGGAAGGCAATATCATCTATGACTTTTATAATCTTTGAGATATTATTGGATGCATCGTTTATGTCTACCATTGCTTTAAGCATTTCACTCATCTGGCTGTTGCCTTCAACAGCCTTCTGTTTGGCACTTGTAGCTAATTCATTAGCCTTATTTGCATTTTCAGCATTTAGTCCTGTTTGTGATGCGATTTCTTCTATCGAAGCAGTAAGTTCCTCTATTGCAGTTGCCTGCTCTGTAGAACCCTGAGATAATGCCTGAGACGAATCGGAAACCTGCCTTGAACCTGCTGCAACCTGCAATGCAGCATTATTAATTTCATTTAATACTTCATTAAATGATTTTATAGTAAAGTTAACTGAATCTTTTATCCTGGCATAATCTCCTTTGTAATCACCTTCCATGCTTACGGTAAGGTTTCCTGCAGCAAATTCCTGCATTACTTCGGATGCCTCAGTTATTGGTTTTTCAACAGCAACCATCGTTCTATTCATTCCTTCTATAATTTGTTTGTAACCGCCTTCAAAGCGGTCAGCCTGTCCCCTTACACTTAGATTACCCGATGCGGTTGCATCAGCCAGCATACCAGCTTCTTCTATAAGGTTCTTTATTGCGCTCATCATTGCTATGGCCGATGGAATGATCTTATCATTTTCAGACCTCTTCCCTATGCTCTGAAAACTTTCCAACTGGCTGGTATCACCCTTAGCAAGATTAACAAATGTGTTTTGGATACTGGTTAATCTTTCACGGACAAGGTTAATAGAGTCTGCAAATTCTTTAAGCATTCCATTATATTGCCCTGTCATTTCTTTAGAGAGATCATTCACGGACAATTTCTTAAGAACTTCCATAGCCTCTTTAAGTGGCTTTAATATAGCATCCAGAGTACTATTGGTACCATTGACAACATCATAGTAACTACCCTGGAATTTCCCTGCTTCACCTCTTACATCCAATCTTCCGTCTAATGCTGCCTGAGTAAGTATCTTCTGCTCATTTACAAGATTATGTAATACTGTCACCATTTGCTTAAAGGAAGTCATCAAGCTTCCAACCTCATCTTTGGTATTTACATCTATTTTTACGTCAATATCACCTTCGGCAATCTTGTTTGACAGGTCTACCAGTTTTTTGACAGGTCTGCTTATAGACATCGAAATATATATACCTAATACAACAGCAATCAATACACCAAAAGCTAAAATTATAATTGCCATATTTGTTGATGATGAGGCTGTTTGATTATTGGTATTGGATGCATCCTTGGCCAGTTTTAGCTTTATATCGATAAGATTTTTTAATGCACTGTCCATATCCGAAGCAGCGGCTTTTCCTTCGCTATACAGAAGCGCAATTCCTTCCTGGTCTTTATTTTCTTCTGCAAGTCTAAGTATTTTTTCTGTAACAGCTATATATTTGTCTTTTGAATTCTGCAGCTTTTTATATAGTTGCTTCCCTTCCTCAGTCAATAAAGTATTTGAGAAAGTGCTAAGACTTTTATCAAAGGTGCTGCTTTCAGTTTTAAGCTTATTTTCATATTCCAGTATGTCCGAGTTGTTCTGAGCTAGGACCCCATCTCTTACCAGCGCTCTTATCTCTTCATATGAATTTATTACAGATATAAGGTCTCCCATGGGTGCAGTCATGCTCTGGTACATTTTTGTATCCAAATCGCTGACATTATTAATATTGATAATACCAATAACTCCGATTGCACATGCAATTAGTGCAACAATAATAAATCCGGCAAGAATTCTTACACTGATTTTTAAATTATTAAACCATTTCATTCAAATTGCCCCCTTAGTTAGATATTATTCAAAATGTTAACTGCATCTTCCTCGCAAAGCAGCTTCTGACAGTCAAGTATCAGTTTCACATCATCATTGACCTTCCCCATGCACTTTATGTATTTACTGCTGCCGCTTCCCAAATCAGGCGGAAGAACGATATCCTTTTCAGCAATTGACAATACCTCTGAAACGCTGTCAACTATAAGCCCTATACTGATTTCATCAAAATCGATAACTATGATACAGGTCCTGTCGTTATATTCCCTCGGTTGCTTGTGAAATCTTAAGCGAACATCCATCACGGGAATGATCTTACCTCTAAGGTTAATTATCCCTTTTATGTACTCCGGCAGTTCAGGTACTTCAGTAACCGACTGAATTCCAATAATCTCAGTTACATATTTGATTTCAATTCCATAAAACTCATTTCCAACTGAAAATGTCAGGTATTTGTCCTTCTGGGTATCCTCTTCCTGTTCCAACGGCTCCCTCAAATCAAGCTCAGTCACAGCTACATCTCCTTTCGGTTTTACAAGGCTGTTAAACCTGCAGTATCAATTATTAAACTTATGTCTCCATCCCCTAAAAGGGTGCACCCCGCCAACCCCCTTACCTTTTTTATATATTTGGGGAGAGCCTTTACAACAGCCTGCTGCTCTCCTAATAATTCATCTGCAAAAGCACATACTATATTACCGTCATTCTCAAGCATGAGGATAATTCCATCTTCAATGCCTGCTACTCCAGCACTTACCTGAAAGTAGTCCCTTAATCTGACTATTGGATAACACCGGCCCCTGACAATAAGCATTTCGCTCCCGTCAACGCCATTAATTACATCCTTTTCCCTGACTTTAAAAGATTCCTTAATGGAGTTGATAGGTATCGTAAATCTTGAATTTCCGACTTTTACAGTCATTCCTTCTATAATTGCAAGGGTAAGAGGGATCTTAAGAATTACAGATGTACCCGAACCTTCAATACTTTCAACCGAAACCACTCCGCCTATTTCCTGAATGTTCCTTGTGACTACGTCCATTCCAACACCCCTGCCTGAAAACTCAGACACCTGCTCCTTGGTAGAAAAACCCGGAAGAAATATAAGTGAATAAATATCCTTATCACTCAATTCTGACACAGGTTTTTTAAGAAGATCGTTTTTTACAGCACGCTGCAGGATTTTTTCCTTGTTAAGGCCTTTTCCATTATCCCGAACTATTATTAAAACATCACCGCCAGCATTTTTAGCTTCAAGAGTAACCTTTGGCGGATCATTTTTATTATTTTGAGTTCTTTCCTCACTTGTCTCAATACCATGGTCCAATGCATTTCTGACAAGGTGCATAATAGGATCTGAAATATGGTCAATTATATTTTTATCAACTTCCGTTTCCTCACCGATAATTTCCAGAATAACTTCCTTATTAAGTTTCTTTGACATATCACGGATTACTCTGTTCATTTTCTGGAAGGTAGTAGCTAAAGGCACCATACGAATTGACATAGCAATGTCCCGCAGTTCACCAGTTATCTTCATAAGCTGAAGTGCGGATTTACGGAAGTTTTCAAGTTCAAGACCATCAAGATCGGGGTTCTGGATAACCATTGACTGTGATATTACCAATTCACCTACAAGATCCATTAGTTTATCCAGTTTTGAGACATTCACACTTATTATGCTCTGATGGGATGACGGGTTTTTTAACTTATCTGAAGCAGCAGCGGAATTATCAGAACTTTGCACCGATTGCTGACTGCCAATAGCATTATTTTTTATTGACTGAATGTCATCACATAACTCATGAAGTTCAAGATCTTTTAAAAAGACTGTCTGTTGAAGTATTTGATTAATCTCAGCAATATTCTTCAGAGTCTTAAATACCATCTTAAAACCGCTTTTTCTGATAATTTCAACACTTGCATCATTCTCATATATATCTTCAGGGAAAAAAACAAGCTGCTGTACTAAGTCCTTAATACTGTTAATTACAGAAAAGGCTCTTATATTTTCCATTTCACAGCCTTCTTCAAAGAAGATAATTGCTTCTAATGCTTTTAAACAACCAGCCTGAGAATCAACTCCTTTTAAAACATTAAGGAAACTTTTGACCTTTTGTGAAAGATATGAAATGTCTCCATTAATATCTTCACTATTCTTTATTCTTTCGATTTCCGATTTAATAAAATCAATGCCTTCGAAAATCAAGTCTGATAGCATAGTAAAGTCAATGTTTTGAGGCTTTTCTTCTCTAATAAAAAAGAAGAGGTCTTCAATCGAATGAGAAACCGCAGATATACTGCTGAAGGTCATCATAGCGGATGAGCCTTTTATTGTATGCATTACTCTGAATATTTCATTAATTGATGTTTCAGAATAGTTTTTTTCTTTCTCACTGGTCAAAAGAATATTCTCAAGCTGCTCAATAAGCTGTAAAGATTCGTAAAGAAACATCTCAAGCAAAGAATCATTGGCACTGTTATCTGACACGACATCACCCTCTTTTGTAAATAACATTAAACACCTAATATTTTGTTTAAGGTTTCAATGACATGGTTCTCCTTAAAAGGCTTTACTATAAAGGTCTTAGCACCTAGCAAAACAGCCTCTTTAACAAAACTCTCCTGCCCCAGCGCAGAAATCATCACAACTCTTGCTGACGGGTCAATCTTTCTTATTTCCTTTAAAGCTGAAATGCCATCCATTTCAGGCATTGTAATGTCCATAGTAACAATATCCGGCTTTTCTTCCACGTATTTTTTTACACCTGCCGCTCCATTATCCGCTTCTCCTGCTACAATGTAGCCGTTTTTTTCGAGCATAAGCTTTAAAGTGTGCCTCATAAAAGCAGCGTCATCAACAATAAGAACCTTTTTCAATGGTTACCCCCCTTTGAAGTCAATATTAAAGACTATAAACAAAAAAGCAGGCCAATCATTTGCCTACTTTTAAGTAAATGCAGAAAACGTACCTACAAAGTACTTTACTAAAGGCAATAAAACAAATACCAAAATTAACATCCCTGCAAAGATATAGAACCTTCTAATTGAGATACGTTAATGCTAATTGCCAAGCGTCCTTAGTCCTGCATATATATTCTTGATTATTTAAAATATTTTTTTGGAAAATTTATAGTTCGATGATTAATATCAATAACTAATGAAAAGTAGTTATTAATGAAATTAATAGTCATTTAGTGTTTTTATTTCATTAATTTTGTAGATTTCTAGTATTCATTATATATTGTTAATATTACCCACGACAGTATACAAGAACGTTTGTCACGACTGTGTCATTGACAATTCACATTCTTTGTCATAGAAATATTTACAAAAAATCATTCTAATGTAAAATATAATATATAAAAAAAATGTCGAAAGAAGATATATGCCAATGAAAATACAAAAGACGTTTGGGGATTGCCTTGGTTTGTTTCTTAAAACACTTGATATTAGCAGCAGCCGGCTTGCAAAAGGTATAAACGTTGATGCGTCTCTTGTAAACAGATGGCTTCACGGAAAGAGAATACCTTCTTACCATACTGATTATGTTGAAAGTATTTCGGAATATCTTTCACACTGTATATTCAACTCCTATCAAGAACAAAATATCGACGAAACAATAAAAAACATATGCGGTGCAAATGATCCATGGCCTAGCAGCGTCGGCTTCAAGCACAAAATCAAAACTGTGCTTCACGAGTCACAAGGTTATTCAATAGAAAAATTTAAGGTCAAAACCAGCATAGATACCTGTATTCAAAGGTTTGATGAAAACATATCCCATACTTCATCTAAAGTTGAAATTCCCGCATGTAATAATTTCACAGTAGTGGGGAGAGAAAGCGCGCTGGAGCATGCGGTCAAATTTCTTGAAACAGCCGCAGAAAGTAATAGCAGCGGCAATAGTGTTATATATATCTGCTTAAATAGTACGAACTCACCGAATGAAGCTTTTAGTTATAATAAATACGCGATTAAATCAAAAAAACATTTACTTAATGCTTTGAACAAAGGTTATAGGATTCAATATATTATAAAGCCAAATAAAAAAGATCGGGCAGTACAAGCTATAATTAATTTTTGGCAGCCATTTATTGATTCAGGTAAAGTTGCTTTAAATTATTATAAAAACTATAACTATCTTTATTATGGAGATGAAATCCTTGTAGTACCGGGGATAGGAGTAATTTTAGGACTTATGAATAAAGACATCGGCGCAGATTGTTATATTGTTAGCTATTGCAGTGATGTTACAGTCTTTGAAAATCATATGTCTTCAGTTACAACAGAATTGACCCAGCCTCTATTGACTTTATATCGCGAAAATAACAGTTTACAATACTATAAACATCTTTTATCCAACAAGATTGGTACAGGTAATAGGTATCTTCTTACAGACATGTCAAGTATTTTACTTCTGCCTGAAAGTATACTAAAAAAGCTTCTTGAACAAGGAAGAGACGGCAGGAAAATATATTATATTTATAAGGACTACATAAAATACATTGAAGTTTTTAAAACAAACCTTAACTATTATAAATGTATGGACATTTACTATATAGATACTTTTTTCAGCCTCATTATGGAAAAGAAATTAATTTTGCACGGACCCAGTGGCATAACAGTATTAAACTTAAATACGCAGGATGTAATCAATTTGCTTAATAACTTCGTTCATATGCTTGAAAACTATGACAACTATAATATTTCACTGATTAACAAGCACTTTTTGCCAGATAATTTCCCTTATCCCTATCTCTTTTTAAAAGATGGTCAATCTGCTATTATTGGCTTGAAAAACGAAAAAGGTAAAGTTCCATATTATCTATCAATTGATGAACCCTCTGTTGTGGATTTATATGTCCAGGACTTTTTAAGATTACAGGAAAATATCCCTCCATTTTACAAGAGTAAGCCCGAAGTAATCAAACTATTCAAAAGCCATATTGAAGAGATTAAACGTCGGGAAAGCAAGCTCAATTTATTTAAAAGAAATAAAAAATCATGTCCCGAAGCATTTACATCCTCTGAACATGATTTTATAAATAACATTTAATTTTTTATATTTCACGTCTGCCTTCAAGGGCTTTTGCAAGCGTTACCTCATCGGCATATTCAATATCGCCGCCGATAGGTATTCCGTGAGCTATACGTGTAGCTTTTATACCGAGCGGCTTAAGAAGCTTTGAGATATACATGGCAGTGGCTTCTCCCTCTATATTTGGGTTGGTAGCCAGTATAACTTCCTTTATATCACCGTCTCTGACCCTCAACAGCAGCTCCTTGATCTTGATATCTTCCGGACCGCGTCCTTCCATGGGTGAAATTGTCCCATGAAGCACATGATATAAGCCCTTAAACTCCCTAATCCTTTCCATAGCAGCAACATCCCTTGGATCTTCAACAACACAAATCATAGAGTGCTCCCTCGTGTTTCCGCTGCAAATTACACATGGATCCACATCGGTAAGGTTGCTGCATATTGAACAGAACTTTGTTTTTTGTTTAGCCTGTACAATAGCATTGGCAAGCCCCTGAGCCTTTTCATCCGTAAGATTAAGTACATGGAACGCCAGTCTTTGCGCTGTTTTATGTCCTATTCCGGGAAGCTTTTCAAATTCTTCTATCAATCTTGCTACAGGAGCAACGTAAAATGTCATAAAAGCCCTCTGTAAATTGAGAATTGAGAATTGAGAATTGAGAATTAGTAAAGGCAATTCTAAATTCCATTTTCACAATTATCAATTTCTTATCTTAATAATCTAATATGTTTCTAATTATAATAAATAGTAAATTAATATTTTTTAAACCTAAAGTTAACGTCTTGCTGTTCATTCTCAATTATACATTCTAATTGTTTTTATTCCTTCATTCTCAATTCTCAATTATACATTCTCAATTAGAATAAACCCGGCATTCCGCCCAGTCCGCCTGTAAGCTTGCCCATTTCACTGTTTACCATCTCATCAGCTTTTCTTATTGCTTCGTTTACAGCAGCAAGAATGAGATCCTGCAGCATTTCAACATCATCAGGATCAACTACCTCAGGCTTAATTGTTATAGACTGAAGTTCCTTCTTACCTGATACTACAACAGTAATTGCTCCGCCGCCTGCAGTAGTTTCTATAGTCTTCTCCTGGAGTTCTTCCTGAAGTTTTGCCATATCCTGCTGCATTTTTTGCGCCTGCTTTATTAAATTTCCCATGTTACCCCCACCAAAACCGGGGAATCCACCTTTACCCATAACTATATCCTCCTGTCATAATTCACATTATCTTTAAAATTAATTGATTCACCTGCTTATTATACAGTAATACTCAAGCAATATACAATACTTTACAACCCGGTGCATACTTTAGTTTATTCATCTATTACGTCAAAGGGTACATTAAGCTTTTGAGCAATGTCACGGCCTTTTTCTATAAGCTCATCCTTTTCAGTATCTTGTTCTTTTTTCAGAACCGCATCCCCATCTTCAAGAATTTTGACCTTTACGCTTCTGCCCAGTTCCTTTGATAGCATTTCTTCCAGCAGGCTCAAATTTTCAGGCTTCGATGCAATAAGCTTATTAAAACCGCCAGCACCTCCGAAATCAATACCTACCTTATTACCTGAAAGCTCTACTGCCTTTGTACCTTCCAGATTAGAGTACAGCATCATTTTACCGTTTCCTTTTAAAGCTGCCAGAACATCTCTCCAGGCTTCCAGACCTTTCACCGTCTGCTTGGGCTGTTCGCGTTCTTTTTCTTCAGGTTTTGGTATGGCCGCACTTTGCGGAACTGATACTGCCCTTAATTCAGGAACAGCTTCACTTTTAATTTGCGGCGCCGTATTTAAAGAAGACCCCGACACAATTTGTGCACCCTCCAGTTTTCTTTCAAGCATCTCTACTCTTTTTTGAAGGTCGTCTCCTGAGCTGAAAATACCTTCACAAAGTTTTAAAAGCGAAACTTCCAGCATTACTCTGGGGTGTTCAGCCCATTTAAGGGATGCTGAAAGAGCAGACAATTCCTTAATAATACTTATTACCTGATTCCTTTCATACCGGCTGCTTTGTTTTTTAACAGCTTCCAGCCGTTCACCCGATAAATCAAGTACTTTGGATGGGTCGTCTGTCATGCTGCATATCAATATGTTTCTGTAGTAAAGGACTACATCAGATACAAAATTGGGAATATCCTTTCCTTCCGTTACAAGTTCCCCTACAAGTTTTAATACTCCGTTGACATCCTTGGCTGCAACAGCATCTACGAGTGCCGAAACAAAAGCCTCATTTGCTACTCCTGTGACAGCCAGTACATCCTCATAGGTTATTTCACTTTTACCTACAGAAATACACTGGTCAAGTATACTTATCGCATCCCTCAGTGCACCGTCGGACATGCTTGCTATAAGTCTTGCAGCATCTTCGGAAAGTACAGTACCGCTATCCTTTGCAATCCTGTCCAGTCTTTCTGCAATGCTTTCTTTTGTGATTCTTCTAAAATCAAATCTTTGGCACCTGGAAAGTATTGTAGCTGGCAGCTTGTGAGGCTCTGTAGTGGCAAGTATGAACACCACATGTGAAGGAGGTTCTTCAAGTGTTTTAAGCAGTGCATTAAAAGCTCCTGTTGAAAGCATATGCACTTCATCTATAATATACACCTTGTACCTTGATCTTGAAGGTGTATAAACAACCTCGTCACGTATTTCCCTTATATTATCTACGCTGTTGTTTGAAGCAGCATCTATTTCTATAACATCAAGAATGGTTCCCGATAGAATCTCCCTGCATATCTCACATTCATTGCAAGGGTCTCCACCCTTTGGAGAAAGGCAGTTTATTGCTCTGGCAAATATTTTGGCCATTGTGGTTTTACCTGTTCCACGTGTACCGCAGAAAAGGTAAGCATGACCGATACGGTCTTTCGTGATGCTGTTTTTAAGGGTATTTACAACATGCTCCTGCTCCACAACGTCTTCAAAGACCAAAGGTCTCCATTTCCTGTAAAGTGCAATATATGACATAATTCCTCCTGTGGAATTTTGATTGCCGTAATTATAGACCAACATACTTATTATATCAAAACAGAGATTCCAATAAAATAATCCGAAACAGTTTTAGAAAGAAAGGTACAAAAAAAGCAGGCTCGACACCTGCTAATCCTGCATAAATATTTTAAATTGGCCGTGCACCTGTCTTTGTCTTATTTCTACAAGCGTTATCCTTGCAGTTACCTCTAACCAGGCATTCCTACGGCACACGAAAGTGCCCGCTTACCGCTGCTTTCTTCCGAACCTGACGGGGTTCACAGGTTTCCGTTGCGTAAGACCCGGTTTTCATTGATACTTACAAAAAGCAGACCTTACAAAAAATAAGCCTGCGACAGGAGTTCAGCCCTGCTATAGCGGATTGCAGGTACAGGGCACCGCTACCTCCCCGCTTAGCACGACCAAATATTTAAACTTACTTAAGACGTACTTTAATATTATACTCAAAACCAGCCAACATATCAATATAATTGTTCACAAAGGGAAAATATACATGTACAACTGTTTTATAGGCAGAAAAAAAGCACTTATTTTATAAATTATAATTATACCGATATTAACCAAGTGCTTCTTTAACTGAAATAATATAAAGTTATCATTTCTATTTAAAAGGAGGAACAAAATGAAAAATAAGTATCATTGGCTGTGGCAATTTTATTGTACCACATTTTACCGATATTGTATGTTAAATTTATATGACAATTATTAATAAATAATGAACAACTAGCAGCATTTTCATATGTCTAACGAATATTATTTCCATTAGCCATATTCAACCGTTTTAAGGCAATTTATTTATACAATATAGGTAAATTCAGAAAAATCTGATACAATTTAATATGATACAACTTCTAATGCATTCTGTGAGGTGTTGACATTGAAGGTCAGAAAAGCCATTATACCTGCAGCAGGGCTTGGCACAAGGTTCCTGCCTGCTACAAAAGCACAGCCCAAGGAAATGCTTCCTATTGTTGATAAGCCAACTATACAGTTCATTGTTGAAGAGGCCATAAAGTCAGGAATTGAAGAAATACTTATTGTTACAGGCCGCAGCAAAAGAGCTATTGAAGACCATTTTGACAAATCGCTTGAACTGGAGCAGGAGCTTTTAAAGAAGGGAAATTGTGAGCTGCTCGATATGGTCCAGGACATTTCCAACATGGTCAACATACATTATATACGTCAGAAGGAGCCACGCGGTCTTGGACATGCAATTTACTGTGCCAAGGCTTTTATAGGTAACGAACCCTTCGCAGTTTTACTTGGGGACGATATTGTTGATTCTTCCGAGCCTTGTCTTCAACAATTGATTAATGTTTTCAATGATTACAACTCTACTGTTATAGGTGTTCAGCCTGTAGACTGGGAAAATGTCCAGGAATACGGCATTATAAACTGCAGTTCCCTAGGAGATAGATTATATAGGGTTAATCAGCTTGTTGAAAAACCAGAAAGAGCAAAAGCACCTTCCAATATAGCCATTCTGGGAAGGTATATTATTACACCCGATATCTTTGAATACCTTGAAAAAACCGTTCCCGGCAAAGGCGGCGAAATTCAGCTTACAGATGCTCTTAATTCACTTGTTGCTCATCAGGAAATGTATGCTTACAATTTTACCGGTAAAAGATATGACGTTGGGAATAAACTGGGATTTCTTGAGGCCACCGTCGAGTTCGCGCTCAAGCGGGACGACCTTAAGGAGGACTTTGGCAAGTACTTAAGGAGTATAGACGGAAAATTATATTAAAAAACTTACAATTTTTTGTTAAATATTTAGAATAATAAGGCACAAATCGTAAATAATACCTTTAAACCTATAAAGGTATTTTTTAGTATTGGCGGTATGTGCATGAGATCAAAAGTATTTAAAATTTCTTTAATTGTAGCACCAATCTTGATTGCAGCAGCTTTGGTATTATACTATGCCCCCAAAATTGACGTTTTCAGCATACTCACAAGTTTTGGTTCAAAAAGTAATTCATCGCAGGAAACCGGTCAAAAAGCACCAGTTGTATCCAAAAACGGCTTAACAGATACTGAAGGAAGTTCAGGAAAGCCCACAGATACAAAAAAATCTCCACAAGATTATTTTCTGACTGCTAAAGAAGTTTCCGCAATGGAAAACATAAGTATTCTCGACAAGCTGGCAGGCTTCACACTGCTTTATAAAGTAAGCAATTCAGATATGGATAGAATAATGGGCATGCTTAATAACGGGCTGACGTACGCAGAGTATGAAAGTGTTAAAGCGATACTGCAGAATTACCTGAATGAAAGGGAGCTTCAACAGCTTAATGATTTGCTGGAGAAAAACAAAGCATTATATATTACAGGAAAACTTGCAACAAATTAGATGTGTATCTATTATTTACTCGGAATATAGCAGAATACCGCTTTTACATAGTGAACTGCATTCATATTCAAGAACTTTTTTATCAATCACTTTGATATTATACTCTGGGCTAAGCGTCTGTATATATTCAAGAGTGGTACTCTGAAGAAGTCCGGTGGTTACGATTATCCCTTGGGCAATATTACCCGAAGACATTGCACCCACAAGCTTATTCAGAATTATATATTCCTGTGTTCCAAAGCCCTTATTTGTGCATATAACGTATGTCTTTCTTGTATTCATAGAGCAGACAATATCAACGCTGCTTTCCTTTTCTCCTATAATATCCACATGCTCATAACCTGTTTTTATTAGAAATATTCTGCACCATTCAAGAAATTCATCTCTGCTAAGGTACTCTATATGTGAAGGAACAAGCTGTCCTTTAAGAAGCTTTTCCTCCTCAGTCTTTTTCATAGATGCCAGTTCAATAATTGAATACATCCTCTGAAATATAACAATTAACTGCCAAAGGCTGTAAATAACAATAAAGGAAGTTACTGCATAGCCCATAATGCCTCCAATTAAAATTTAAGTATTACCGGTTAAAAGCTTTCTAAGCTCCATTCCCACAACCGCTCTGTGTCTTTTAGTAATTTCAATACCATCCAGGAGTTCTATAACATTCGGCATCTTAATAGATTGTGCAAATCGCCTTGCTGCTATAGTAAAATTACCGGTAGTAATCAAAATACCATGCCTTATCCCATCAGACGCCATTTTCCCTGCAAAAACCTGAACAGCACCTTCTCCAAGCTCCGGCCAGAGGTCATCATTGTTTAATACCTCACTAACATTTTGTTTTATAAGCACACACAACACATATGTTAAGTAACCCTCAGACCTTTGACTATAACTATACAGCACCTCTCTAATCCCACCTGTTTTGCTTAAATCCGAAATATCCCCTTCACCTATTAGTGCAATGTTTGAAACAAATTTTCTGTTTACGTAGCCCATAGTTTCCATATACCTGTCACACCATTTTGTAAAGTTGCCGAATTCCTCTTCAATTGAGTCTTTGAATACAAGATTATACGGTAATATCCCTAATAGTGCCGAATTTCCTGAAACCAACCTATATAAGAACCCGTTCCTTATTTTTGTTTCGGGCTCCAGCACTGCTAAATCTTTTCTGGATATATAGCCATATTTTAGTTTGTTATCCCTGATGTCCCTTCTGATACTCTTTTCAATATTTAAAAGGATCTTGATAATAAGCTTAAAGGCAATAATCACCAAAGCAACAAGCACCAGTTCAGCAAAAAAAAACATTGGCAAGCACCCCTTTTTCTGGTTATACTGATATTGTTGTCACATTAATATTATGTAATACAGTTTGTTTACGAAAGTTATAAATCATCCCAAGGCATAGAAGGTTTAGACTAAAGCAAAGTAATAAGGAACATGGAGCGACTTTAGTCTGGGACATGGAGGTTAGCTTGAAAAAGACAATAGGGTTAATTTTTCTCTCAATTGGAGCTTTGGCAGCTATAATAGCTTATATACAAACAAATTCCTATGCATATAAATTGAATTCGGCTCTTGGCCAATTAACAGGTATAGGCGGAATCCCGGTTCAGATCATTGTAATTATAGCCGGAATAGTTGCTGTAATAATAGGTATAATACTTATGGCAGGCTCCAGGAAAAAATGAATAAAACCAAAAGACTATAATATTAAGGTAGAACCCATACTTTCCTAATAATAAATAAAAGCCTGTTTTTAAAAACAGGCTTTTTTATTTCCATTATAACTATAAACTTAAATAAAATCTGCTATCCATGCGTAATTGTGGGATTTTTGTGTTATACTATTAGTGAAGGAGTGATTTAACTTGACAGAGTTTTGTACATGCGGTTCCATGTTGATCAATGGTGTCTGTTCCAACAAAAGATGCCCAGGATCAGTTACTGTAAAGCCAGCCAAAGCAAGGTCTTCCAAGGCAGGTACAGCTAAAAAGGCAGCTGTTCCTAAGACCAGGAAGGCATCCAAATGCATTACTTATAACCTGTATGACCTGGAAGATAGAGAAGATAATGTTCAATAGAACATTATCTCTTTTGGTTTGTGTATCCAGCCATATAACATAGATATCCACACTTCCCAAACAATCTCCTGCATATCCCATAGGAATTATATGAATTATTTTTATAAAATCTATTGACTTTTTTTGTATATAGTTTTAAAATTAAAACCAAGTTAACCACTAAGAATACTAGGATAATATGGAGGCGATTTAAAATGTCAAAGATAGCTAAGAATCTTACTGAATTAATAGGTAATACCCCACTTCTTGAACTTTCAAAATATAATAAAGAGAACAACCTTGATGCGAAAGTTGTAGCAAAGCTTGAATACTTCAATCCTGCAGGAAGTGTCAAGGACAGAATCGGTTATGCAATGATCAAGGATGCAGAGGATAAGGGCCTTATAAACAAAGATACCGTAATAATTGAACCCACAAGCGGTAATACAGGAATTGCTCTTGCATTCGTTGCAGCTGCAAAAGGTTATAAGCTTATTCTTACCATGCCTGAGACATTCAGTATTGAAAGAAGAAACCTTCTTAAAGCCTATGGTGCACAGTTAGTATTAACCCCAGGTGCTGAAGGTATGAAGGGTGCAATCAGAAAAGCCGAAGAACTTGCTGCTCAGACACCTAACTCCTTTATTCCACAACAGTTTAAAAATCCTGCAAATCCGGAAATTCATAGAAAAACTACTGCCGAAGAGATATGGAGAGATACTGACGGCAAAGTGGATATCATAGTAGGCGGTGCAGGAACAGGCGGTACAATAACAGGAGTAAGTGAAGCTTTGAAAAAGAAAAACCCTGATCTGAAATCCATTGTTGTTGAGCCTTTTGATTCCCCGGTTATATCCGGAGGAAACCCGGGACCCCATAAGATACAGGGTATCGGACCTGGTTTCGTACCTGATGTACTTAACAAGGAAATTCTTGATGAAATATACAAGGTAAAAAATGAAGAAGCATTTGAAACAGCAAGAGCACTAGCAAGAACAGAAGGCCTTCTTGTTGGAATATCCTCAGGAGCTGCTGCCTTTGCAGCTACACAAATTGCAAAAAGACCTGAGAACAAGGGCAAAACTATCGTAGTAGTTCTGCCTGATACCGGTGAAAGATATCTTTCAACACCTGTTTTCCAGGACCCACAATAACACTTTAGGGGGGATTAGAATCCTCCCTAAAAAATAGCTATAATTCGTAGTTTTCCGGTAGGTTTAATATGTATTTTATGGAGTGATATAATTGTCCACTATTGCATTGGAAAAAACCACTAGAAAGTTTAATAAATTTGAATATATATTGCTGCTGCCCCTTGCAGCTTTAATCCTTGCTTTTGTATTACATTCTGTATTGCCGGATAAGCAGAGCTTTACTACATATGTTCATTATAAAGTGTTTCTCGAGATACTTGCAGTGTTGTATATTGTGTTTGCTGCATTATCCTTCACCAATTCAAGACTGAAACTGAAGCTGGTCGAAAAGGCGCCGTTGATTACTGCAGCCTTTGCACTTCTAGAAGTTTGGGATATAGTTACTTTAAAAACAAATCTTCTTCATCTTCCCTACTTCCCAGGGCCTGACAGAGTATTAAAGGCAATAGTATCAGATGCCGGCCTTCTTGGCATGAGTACTCTTTACTCATTGAGACTGCTGTTTACCGGTCTTGTTTTCGGAGTAGTAATAGGGCTGGTAACAGGGATAGCAATAGGATGGAATAAAAAATGCAACTACTGGATTGGACCTGTTTTACGAATAATCGGGCCAATACCGGCAACAGCATGGATTCCTATTGCAATAACAGTATTCCCCACCAGCTTTTGGGCAAGTGTATTTCTGATAGCACTTGCAGTCTGGTTCCCGGTAACCGTAATGACCAGCTCAGGTATTTCATCTGTCAGGAATGCTTATTTTGAAGTTGCTAAAACTTTAGGTGCAGACCGTAAATACCTCATTTTTAAAGTAGCAATACCTGCTGCTTCCCCAACTATTTTCATTGGCCTTTTTATGGGTCTCGGCACATCGTTCCTTACTCTGATAGTATCAGAAATGCTTGGAGTAAAAGCCGGTTTGGGATGGTATATAAACTGGGCACAGGGCTGGGCTGAGTATAGTAAAGTTTATGCCAGTCTAATTGTTATAGCAATTATTTTTTCAGCAATAATTGCACTCCTTTTCAAGGTTAAGGATAAAATTCTTATCTGGCAAAGGGGGTTAATCAAATGGTAGATCTCAGCAATCTGGCTTCAGATAATTATTCAGGCGGAGAAATTAAAATAAAAGATGTTGGAAGAGTTTTTAAGGATGCCAACAACAATCAGGTAATAGCGCTTGAAAAGGTTGATTTGGACATCAAGCCCGGTGAATTCATTTCTCTTGTCGGACCAAGCGGATGTGGTAAGTCAACACTTTTAAGACTGATAACAGGACTTGATTATCCTGACAGCGGCAGTATACAGCTTGACAGTGAAAACATTCAAGGCCCCCATTACGAAAGAGGTTTGGTATTCCAGGACCCGACGCTGTTTCCATGGCTAAATGTCTATCATAATGTTGCAGCCGGCTTATCAGCAAGGGGAATATACAAAACCAACAAAAAAACTGTCAGTGAATATATTAAGCTCGTTGGTCTTGAAGGTTTTGAAAAAGCATACCCGCACCAGCTTTCAGGTGGTATGGCTCAGCGTGTTTCGCTTGCAAGAGCACTTGTAAATCATCCGAAAGTATTGCTTCTTGATGAACCTCTTGGTGCACTTGATGCATTTACAAGGATGCAGATGCAGGATGAGCTTATCAGGATATGGCAGGAAAGGGGAACTACAATGATTCTTGTCACTCATGATGTAGATGAAGCCATCTACCTTAGTGACAGAATAGTTATTATGACACCGAGACCAGGGAAAATACAAAGTATACTGGATGTCCCATTAGGCCGTCCAAGAGCAAGGAACCACCCCGACTTTTTCAGGCTTAGGTCTAAGATACTTGAAATCCTCCACTTTGCAAGAGAGGACAGTGACCAGCTGAGTTACTATCTATAAGAGGTTTTTATGATTAAAAAGCTAAGAAAAATATTTCTGCTGCTTTGCCTGGCCTCAATGGTAATTTTGACTGCATGCTCAAACAGCGAGAGTTTGGCAAACAATAATGATACGGTTAAAACATTTAGTACTGTATCCCCTATTGCAGTTCCACCTGCAGCAGGAGGCTGCTGTGAATAGTTTTTAATTTTGGAAGGTGTACATATGGCTGAATTAACAAATGCTCTTGCACAAGAAGCAGTTGAACTGTTTAAAAATGGTCTGTACTGTTCTGAAGCAATTTTAAAGGTTTTTAACGACCGCCTCAAACTTGGGCTTAATGAAACTGCCATTAAAATGGCAACAGGGTTTGGGGCAGGCCTTGGTGCCTCCAAGTGCTGCTGCGGTTCAATAACAGGTGCCGTAATGGTACTAAGCGCAATAAAAGGGCGCACAAGCACCAGTGAAGCAGTTGACGAAGTGTTCGCCCTGACTGCATACATACATGATGAGTTTAAAAAACGCTTCAAGGCGAGCTGTTGCAGGGTACTGACAAAAAATGTCGAATGGGGCAGCCCTCAGCATCATATCGAATGTGAAAAATATGTTTACGGAGCTGTAGAAATACTTCTGGAAGCTCTAGAAAAAGCTGAAACCAATAGTCCTGCCAATCAACCCGAAAGTAAAAAACTTTAATCAGGAGAATATATGAATTATTATCCCGACTTTTTTAATGATGTGTTGGGGCCTGTAATGCAGCCAGGTTCAAGCTCCCATATGGCAGGGCCATGCAGACTTGGGCTTCTGGCACATGATTTACTTGGTGAAAACCCCGATACCATTGATTTTATTATGGACAGCAGAGGATCTTTTGCCGGAACCTTTGGCCTTATGAACGAAGATAAAGGCATGCTTGCAGGAACATTAGGCTTCACACCAGACGACATAAGAATAAATGAAGCTTATGAAATTGCCAAAGATAACAATATAGACATCAGGTTTATTATTTCAGAAATAAAAGAAAGCAGTCATCTGAACGCAATAAAGTTTTCTCTCAAAGGCAAAAGCGGAAAAAACACCTGGCTTGTCGGTGAATCCACCGGAGGCGGAATGGTCAGCATAAGGAACATTGAAGGCTATGAGATAACATCAGATGATTTTAAACTTATTGGCGATACCTATGTAATATTAATTTTTGAAAATGAAATTAATGCTGGTATTAAGTCAAAAAAGCTTGTTCAAGATATAGTGGATACCAAGCATTTTACACAAGGCCTTAACAGCCTTACATGTATTAAAACCTCTCAGGCACCTGATATAAATGGTTTAAAGATCATTTTTCCAGATATAAGGATTGAGCTTCTCAAGCCAATACTGCCCGTGGTGACAACAAACCATAAAAGGCAGCAGCTTTTCAGGACCGTCAGTGAATGGCGAAATGCAGCGGTGAAAAACGGAATAGGCATGAGTGAAGCCGCAATCAGATATGAGATTGACTCCTCACTCTGGCCAAGAGAAGATGTCATTAACTATATGTATGGAATAAAGGAACTTCTGATTCGGCAAATAAAAGCAGCATACGAACAGGAGCACGCTCCGGATAATCCCTTCGCCCGCTGTGATACTGGCATTTGGGAGAAATACCTGCAAAAAGAAAGTATTCTGAGCGGTGGCTTGATGGGGCATGTTGTTAAAAGAGCAATTGGAGTAAACTTCAAAACAAAGGGAGTTCCAATAGTTCCTGGCCCAATGGGAACAGGCGGAGGATATCTTTTTTCGGCTCTGTACTCTGTCAAGGAGCAATATGGGTTTAGTGATGAGGACCTTATTCGCGGATTGTTTATTGCAGCAGGAATAGGAGCAATAGCTTATACCCATACAAGTCCAACCGGTGAAATTGTAGGCTGCGGAGGAGAATGCGGAGTCTGCTGCGCAATGGGTTCCGCTGCAATTGTAGAAATGGCGGGCGGTAACGGTGAACAGATAGAAAATGCAGCTTCTCTTGCACTTCAGTCTTTTATCGGACTTCCATGTGATCCTGTACCAGGAGGCTATGAAGCTCCATGTTTCAGCAGAGCCATAACGGCAGCATGTATGGCAGTGGTATTTGCAGATCTGGCACTGGCAGGTTCCAAGGCAGTTATTCCATTTGATGAGGTACTTTCTGCTTTGGATTCAATGGGCCGGAAAATGCCTTCCGAGTTTCTTTGTACGTCAAAAGGAGGCTGTTGTGCCACACCAACTGCAATTGAGCAGGAGAAAAGATTTAAAGAATGGTTTAAAAATAAACAAATATAACCAAATAATAATTTTAAAGGAGGATTTTATGAAAAAAGCTTATGTAAAAATCATAGGAATCTTGCTGTTATTTGTAATGTTGTTTACAGCCTGCGGCAGCAGTACAAGCAACAACAATGCAGCGACACAAGCCACCAGCGGTAAAGCTCTTACGAAAGTAACACTGGGAACTTATAACGGAACTTGCGAAACACCGTTATACATAGGGATTGAACAAGGCATATTCAAAAAGCATGGCCTGGATGTAAACCTTGTAAACATCAATTCTGAAACGCTCAAGGAAGGAATCGCATCAGGAAAAATCGATGCAGCCCAGATATCACCAGGATTGTTCAAATCCATTGAACAGGGACTTGATATAAAGCTTACAAACGGTATTCATACAGGCTGTATTCAGGGTGTAGTTTTAAAGAATTCACCCATTAAGGAAATTAAGGACCTGGAAGGTAAGAAAATAGGTATTGATGCTATAGGAGGCGTACCTATGGTACTTCTCTCAATCGAATTAGGAAAAGCAGGGATAGATCCTAAGAAAGATGTTGACTGGAGAGTATATCCACAGGCTCAGCTTTCTCAGGTGCTTGAAAAAGGTGAAATCGATGCTTTTGCTGCATGGGACCCATATGGTGCTCTTGCAATCTCCTCAGGTAAAGCACGCAAAATATTCGGAAATTCAAATAACGATGGTGGTAAAGATGCCTACTGCTGCTATGTTGGCGTTAACGGCAAGCTGGCAGGCAGCAATCCAGAAGTGGTAAAGGCAATAACAGAAGCTTGGGATGAATCCTCCAAATGGGTTCAGGAACATCCTGATGATGCAGCAAAAATAGCAGTAGATAAGAAATATATAAGCAGCGGAGATGAACTTGAAAACAGCAAGCTGCTTGGACAGTATAAATTCGTAGCTGATAAGGCTCAAGCAAAGGAAGATTACAAAAATACTCTTCAGGCTATGAAGCTTCAGGGCATTCTCGAGTCAGGAACAGATATAGATAAATTTATTAAGGATACATTCATCGACATAAAATAAACCCTATTTACAGTATCAGAAAACTGCCGTCCTAAATGGGCGGTAGTTTTCTATAAACCCACAGGAAGGATGTGAGGCAGTTTGGAAAATACCACCTTAAAGGTTTACGGAATGACATGTACATTGTGCTCTGCGACAATTGAAGCAAGCCTTGAAAAGCTTGACGGGATAAACCGTGCAAAGGTTAGCTACGCAGCTGAAAAAGCCTTTGTGGAATATGACAGCACAAAAGTACAACTGCCTTACATAAAAAAAGTCATAGAAAAGCTTGGATTTTCAGCAGAGGAACACAGCAAAGAAAAGCCTGGCAGCAAAGCAGAGATGGGTAGTAAGGAAAACAAAAAACTGCTCAAACTTTTTATATTTTCCGCATTATTCAGTACACCTTTGATTCTTGCAATGATTTTTGGCGCTCTAGGCTTCTGCCATGATTACTTTGACCCAAATGCAAAGCAAGGCTTAAGTGCTTTTTTCGACTGGCTCAGAAACAAAACCCTGGTGCTCCACGACTGGAAGCTACAGCTCATATGCGCTACACCTGTCCAGTTTATAATAGGAGCGCGTTTTTACAGGAATACATTTCATGCACTGTGCGCAAAGAAGGTTACAATGGATTTGCTGGTGGTTATAGGTACTTCAGCAGCATATTTCTATAGCCTGTATATCTCGCTTTTCGATAACGCATCCATAACCTGGGGAATGAAAAATATATATTTTGAAGCATCATCAGTTATTATAACTCTTGTTCTTTTAGGAAAATACCTTGAAGGACTGGCTAAAGGGAGAGCTTCCAAAGCAATCGGAGTACTTGCAGAACTGAATTCCAAGACTGCAGCAGTAATTATAGACGGAGAAATAACAGAATTGCCGGTTGAAAAGGTCAAGGCAGGAGATATTGTTCTTGTCAGGCCAGGTGAAAAAATTCCTGCTGACGGAATAGTCATTGAAGGAAATTCATCCGTTGATGAATCCATGCTGACAGGTGAAAGTATTCCTGTAGAAAAGCAGCAGGGTGATACTGTTACAGGTGCATCAGTGAACAAGCACGGTACGCTTAAATTCAAAGTTTCGAGAGTCGGTAATGATACTGTTCTCGCAGGCATTTTAAAGCTGGTTGAACAGGCTCAAAGCAGCAAGGCTCCAATAGAGAAAATAGCAGACAGGGTTATATCATATTTTATACCTTTTGTTATTGCCGCGGCACTTGCCACCTTCCTTGTTTGGTATTTCATAATATTCCGCAGTACGGCGTTCCTTATTGGTGTACCAATTATTTATTCAGTTTCGGTACTTGTTGTTTCCTGCCCCTGCTCGCTTGGCCTTGCTACACCTACAGCCATAATGGTCGGTATGGGAAAGGCTGCACGCAGCGGGATACTTGTAAAAAACGGAGAAACACTTGAAACTGTTTGTAAAATAGATACTATCGTGTTTGATAAAACAGGTACGCTTACTACCGGCAAAATGGAGGTTACAGGCATAATACCAGCAGCCGGAACGGCCTATACAGAGAATGAAATCCTTTGGTATGCAGCAGTTTCTGAAAAGTATTCAGAACATCCTATCGGCCGTGCAATATATAAAAAGGGTTATGAAATATCAGGCTATAGAGATATTAATCCGGAAAACTTTGCTGCTATTCCGGGAAAAGGCATTAAAGCTGAAGTTGAAGGCAAAAAAGTGTTGGTTGGAACAATTAATCTTATTAAAGAAAACAGCATTCCACTGCTGGAAGCGGAAAAAATGCTATCAAATTTGTATCAGGAAGGTAAAACTGGAGTATTTGTTGCGGTTGAAAACAGGCTTATCGGGTTAATAGCAGTGTCGGATAGAATTAAAGACAACTCTTCAGAAGTGATAAAAGCTCTGTCAGAATCGGGCATAGAGGTTTACATGCTTACAGGAGATAACAGAAAATCTGCCGAATATACCGCTCACAAATCAGGTATCAAAAATGTAATCGCTGAAGTACTCCCTGAAAACAAGGCACAACAAATATCAAGGCTTAAAGGTGAAGGCAGGGTTGTGTGTATGGTTGGAGACGGAATAAATGACGCTCCGGCTTTAGCCACTGCTGATGTTGGAATTGCCATGGGAACAGGAACTGATGCAGCAATCGAAACAGGAGATATAGTACTGCTAAACGGAAATTTATCTGCAATATATACCGCAATTAAAATATCAAAACTTACAATGCGCAAAATCAAGCAAAATCTGTTCTGGGCTTTCATTTATAACGCAATAGGAATTCCCTTTGCTGCAACCGGTAATTTGAATCCGGTAATAGCAGCCGCAGCAATGGGACTTAGTTCCATATCCGTATTGCTCAATTCCCTCAGCCTAAAAAGAATTAAAACAAATTAATTTAGAATGTGCAGGCGGTATTTATGTCAAAATTCAGTTCAAAGAAAATTAAATTAATTAAATTTATAATTACAGCTGCTGCCGCAGGAATTGCTTTTGTAATATTACAGCTACTATTGGGGGTTAATATTACAGGCTTTATAAAAGATATGTTTATGCTTAAATACCTGCCCAATCTTGGCACTAATTCAGGCATAGGTCTTTTGTTCCTGTTTGGTATCCTTACTTCCTTTCACTGTATTGGAATGTGCGGTGGTATAGCAATTTCTCAAACTATCAGAAATACTGACGAACAGTCAGGAGAAAACAGCAAGCATTCTAAATTGTTTGTTCCTTCAGCTCTTTATAACTCAGGAAGAGTGATTTCCTATACAATTATAGGCGCTGCAGCCGGTATTATAGGAAAAGGAGTAACCTTAGGAGGAACTCTTCGCGGTGTTGTTCCGATTATTGGCGGCTTATTCATGATTATAATGGCAGTTAACCTTCTGGGTATCTTCCCTTTTTTAAGAAGATTTAATATAAGCATGCCAAAGTTTATAGGGAAAAAACTAAAAGCAGGCAGAAGCTACGGTCCCTTTTATATAGGTCTCCTGAGCGGATTAATGCCTTGCGGCCCGCTTCAGATAGTACAGCTGTACGCATTGGGAACCGGCAGTGTAATATATGGAGCTTTCTCAATGTTTGTGTTTTCTCTCGGAACTGTCCCTGCCCTGTTTATATTCGGAGCTGTCAATACAATAATAAATAAGAAGCATTCCAAACTTATTCTCCGGATAAGCTCTTCTTTGGTCCTAATACTTGGTATTGCAATGATAGGAAGAGGTCTTGCATTATCAGGCATATCTGTAAACCTTCCGCTTTCAGAACGTTCAGGACAGCAAAGCATTGCTTTAATTCAGGATATTTCCGAAACATCCTCATATAAGGAAAGCTATACCCCACAAGCTGCTCCTTCAGCTATTAATGATACTAAAAAAATGTCAGAGAGCTGTGCTCATTGCTCAACTGCTTCAGATAATACAATGAACCCTAACAGTAGCAAAGTGGCTGGTAACAGCAGTATACCAAGCGCACAAATTAATGAGGATAAGAATTATAAAGTACCTTCTGAGCCTGGTGTATCACCTGATGTGAAACCTAAAGGCACTCAGAAAATACAGGTTATACGTTCAAAATTAGAATCTGACAGTTACCCTGAAATAGTCGTTCAAGAAGGTATTCCTGTCAAATGGATCATTATAGCTGAAAAAGAGACCCTTAATGATTGCAATAATGAAATTGTAATTCCAGGGCTAAATATAGATAAGAAATTGGCATTAGGAGAAAATGTCATTGATTTTACACCTGAAAAGACAGGTTCCATACCTTATACCTGCTGGATGGGAATGATAACAAGTAAAATAAACGTTGTCGAAAAGCTTGGCGACAAATCAAATTGATGCAACTAATTTAATTAATACAATTATGGGGGGAAAGTTATGAAATCAATAAAGAAACCGATTTTAAGCATGGTTCTAATACTTAGCATTCTTGTAACACTTTGTACATCAACATTTGCTGAGGAACTGAAGAGTACTGAACATTGGGCTGCCAAGCAGGTCAATGAATGGTGTCAGAAAGGCTATATCAAAGGCTGTACGGACGGACAGCTTCATCTGGATGACAATATTTCAAAGGCTGAGTTCATAGCACTTATAAACCGCGCCTTCAATTTTACCAAAACAGCACAGGTCAGCTACAGTGATATTTCCAAGGGATCATGGTACTATAACGACATAGCAAAAGCTCTGGCAGCAGGCTATTTAGAATACGGCAGCAGTACGCTTAATCCTGGCAGCCTTATTACAAAGGCTGATGCAGCACTAATTCTATCCAGACTTCTTAAGCTGGATACCTCAAGTACTAAAGCTATTGAGCAATTAAAAGATTACGACATTATACCCAGTCAGGTAAAAGGTGCTTTAAATGCTGCTGTAGATAAAAATTATTTCAAACCGTCCAAAGATGGTTACATACAGCCTTCGAATCCAATTACACGTGCACAAGCGATTACTGTTCTTTATAAAGCATCGGGAGGGCAGATCAATGAAAAGACCATACCGGAAATTACTGCCGAAAGTGAGCTTAGCGGATGGCTTATTGACAAACATTGTTCAGGGAAGGTTTCTGACCCCGCTGCTCACAAGGTAATGTGTGCAAAAATGGAAAGCTGCCAAATGAGTGGCTTTGGTATACTCGTTCCACAAAATAACGGTGAATTCAAATTTTATAAATTTGACCAAAACGGTCATAACCTGGCTAAAGGAATAGTTGAAAGGACCAAAAAGGAAAACAACCTAAGCATAAAGGTTACAGGAGTTATTGAAGGTGAATTGTTTAAGGTTATTTCAATAACAGAAACTGAAGCTGTTGAACAGCAGCTGACCGGCTGGCTTATTGACAAGCATTGTGCAGAAAAAGCAAAAGACCCGTCAGCCGAAACCAAAATGTGTCTTCAAATGAAAAGCTGCTCTTCAAGTGGATATGGAGTCATCATCAAAGCAAGTACCGGCAGCTATAAGTTTTATAAATTTGATGACAATGGAAGTAAACTTGCGTCCGAGTACCTTGATTCAAACTCAAAAGAGAAGAATATAATAATAACTGTAAAAGGAATAATTAAGGATGAAATATTGAATATTCTGACTTTAAACTGACACAAGGTGTTAAATCGACACCAATCTACAATATTCGTTTTTTATTGACATGTTATAATAAGTGCAATATAATTATATTTATAACAAAACTCAAATAGCATTACTCTGAAAACTTACAGCCTTGTATTTTACAGTAGAGTCAGCCAAGAGTTCAGGGTCAATACGTAACCCAAAAAACAAAACCATGGCCATACCGGTCATGGTTTTTATTAAGCTAGAAATTATATATAGTTTGGAGGCTGATAACCTAATACTATTTATAATGTAGCATAAAAACATACTAATATATGGGGGATTATCTATGAAGAGCATCAAACTAAAAATCATAGCAAGTGTTAGCAGCCTTTTACTCGTAATCTGTGTAGGATTTGGAATTATGTCGTACCTAATCTCTTCACGAACCTTAACTGATAATGTAGAAAAGGATTTACCCCAGCTTGCAGATCAAACGTCAAAAATTGTTTCAAGCAGAATTGCCCAAGAATTCAGAGTTCTTAAAATTATAGCACAGGACGATACAATATCTGATACAAGCCTCCCATTGGACCAAAGACTTACAACACTAAACATAGAATCCAAGGCTAATAGCAGTTTTAGTATGGGTATCGTTGACTTGGATGGTAATTTAAAAACAACTAAGGGTGACACTGAAAATATAAGTAATGAGGAATATTTCAAGCAGGCCCTTTCTGGAAAAGAAGCAGTTTCTAATCCAATGTTCATAGAGCAGGAAAATAAACTATTAATTGTATTTGCCGAACCAATTGTAAAAGATGGAAAAGTTATGGGAGTTCTTATCAGTACTACTGACGGGTATATTCTTTGTGACATTATAAAGGATATTAAATACGGAGAATCCGGGAAAGCCTTTATGATAGACAAAAGCGGCACAACTGTTGCACATACAAACAGAGAACTTGTTAAAAACATGGATAACGATTTCGAAAACGTCAAAAAAGATAAGGAACTTCAGCAATTAGTAACTCTTGAGAAGCAAATGGTTGAAGGCAAAAGCGGTCATGGTACATATTCATATGGTGGAATAACAAAATATATGGGCTATGCTCCGGTTGAAAACACAGATTGGTCAGTGGCCCTTGCAGCACCGCAGAATGAAGTACTTTCAGTTTTGGACACTCTTAAATTAGCTGTAGTAATAATTTCTGTATTATTTCTTTTAATTTCAATTATTATTAGTTATATTATTGCAGCACGCCTATCAAAACCAATAAAGCTTGCCGCAGAACATTTACAAGTGGTTTCGTCGGGTGATTTTACAAAGGCTACATCTGACAAGTATCTGAATTATAAAGATGAAATAGGCTTGCTGGCAAAATCAATAAATACAATGCAGAATTCCATGAGAAGCCTGATTATAGACATCGGTAACATGACAGCTTCACTGGCATCTTCCACCGAGGAAATGATGGCATCTACCGATGAATCAAGCAAAGCCTCTGAACAGGTAGCAAATGCAATCGGTGATATTGCAAAAGGAGCAACTGATCAGGCTAAAGAAGCACAAGAAGGGTCATCAAAACTTGTTGAGCTTTCGGATGAGATAGAAGTGATTGTAGAAAAGTCAAATAAGCTTAATTACTATGCAAACAAGGTACAGGACCTCGGAGATAACGGAATGCACTCCGTTAACCTCCTTAAGGATAATTTCAAGGAAAATGTTGATATAGCCTCACAAGTCAAGAACAAAATAGACATACTTGCAGAGAAGTCCGATTCTGTGAATCAAATAGTTGAAGCTATTCAGAGTATTGCCTCCCAGACAAACCTGCTTTCATTAAATGCAGCGATAGAAGCTGCAAGGGCTGGTGAAGCCGGTAGAGGTTTTGCTGTTGTTGCAGAGCAAATCAAAAAGCTTGCCGAACAAACTGCAAACTCAACGAAAGAGGTAAATGCAATTATAAAGGAAATTCAGCTTGATATAGAGGAATCCAAGCTGAAGATAGATGAAGCCGGTGATATTGTAAACAAAGCCGGAGAAAGTGTTGTTGATACTGAAAACGTGTTTAAAGAAATTTCAAAAGCAATAGGACGAACCTCCGAGCACGTTAAGGACCTTTCAGAAACAGTACAGACTGTTGATGAAAACAAGAACAGTGTTGTGGCATCTATTCAGGAAATCGCTGCAATTTCCGAGCAGTCTGCAGCATCAACACAGGAAGTTTCCGCTTCGGTAGAAGAACAAACCTCAATTATAGGTCAGATAGCAATTTCTTCAGAAAGCCTTGCAAAAATGGCAGAAGAGCTGGAAAAACAAATTAAGAAATTTAAGGTATAAAACCAATTTAAAAGGCCGGAAAAAATTCCGGCCTTTTTTTATGTCATGCACTTAATAAGGTTTTGTATAACATATTTGTCAAGTAGGATACTAACAAAAACTTAAAAATAAACAACCGGCAAGCTTATTGTTTAGCTTCCGGCTGTTTTATAGTTATAGAACTTAATTTATTTTTTTGAAGAAACCTTTAATTTATATATTTTACCTGAGGTGTGGTTTGATTTGTTTTTAAAAACCTTTTTATAATTCTTTCCCCATCTGCACATTGCTATAAGAATCGGTTTAACAGTTTCACCGAGTTCCGTAAGAGAATATTCCACTCTGGGAGGTACCTCAGCATATGCTTTCCTTTTTATTAAACCGTCCCTTTCAAGCTCGCGCAGCTGCATCGTCAGGGTTCTTTGAGTTATATTGGGCAGTTTTCTCTGTAATTCATTAAACCTGATAGTGCGCCTTGAAATATACCACAATATTGATAGCTTCCATTTTCCGTTCAATATCTTTACAGACGTACTCATAGGACACTGTTCAAAAAAGTCGGGAGCTTTCCCCATAATCTATCCTCCCTTTAAGGTCTCATTAATAATTAATAGTATCATTCTTTATACTATATATCAAACTTGTGCGTACTTTAACAGCCTGAGAAATCATGTTAATCTGTTTTCATCAATAACATATGGTTAATGGAGGATAGAATATGAACGAGGTTTTAAATACAATAAAAAGAAGGAGGAGTGTAAGGTCATACAAAAATAATCAAATAAAGAAAGAGGAACTGGACATGATACTGGAAGCCGCAATATATGCGCCTTCAGCACATAATAAGCAGCCTTGGCACTTTACGGTAATACAAAACCGTGAGTTGATTGATTATATAAGCAGTAAAACGAAGGAATTGATGGTTGAATCTGATGAAAGATGGATAAGGTGCATGGGTGCAAGCAGTAAATTTCATTTAACTTATGAGGCTCCCACACTTTTAATAGTGTCCGGCAAAAGCGATTGTATCACCTGGCAGGCGGATTGCTCCGCGGCTATGGAAAACATTCTTATTGCGGCAGAAAGCCTGAATATAGGTTCAGTTTGGCTTGGCTTGCTGGCATTTTATTTTTCTTTGGAGGATGAGATGCAAAAGCTGCATATTCCCGAAGGTTACACTCCGTATTATGGGATTGCGTTGGGCTATAAGAAAAACTTAACCGGTGTGAAGGAACCCAAAAGGAATTTCAGCGTTGTAAATTATATTTATTAAACTAAAAAAGGGACCTTAAAAGTCCCTTTTACTTATTTTTTACGGAAGTGGAACGGGCTGTTTATTCTTACTTAATATTTCTAGTACCTGCTGGTTATAACTCCAAATGATGAAGCCTTGATATGCAGATTTCCAATAGATATTTTACAATTTGATATTTATAAAAAATAAAGTTCTTACTGTATCAGAGAAGAACATTGTATAATATTACTACGGTCCATTTTTAACCGGAAGGATGTATAAACATGCAGTTATATCTTATATCTATACTAGCAGCTCTTAATCTTATTGGTTTTATAGTTGTGGGTATTGACAAACGTAAGGCAATTAAGAGAAAGTGGAGAGTTCAGGAAAAGACCTTCTTTATCCTTTCACTTTTGGGAAGTTCCGTAGGAGTTTACATAGGACTTTTAGCATTCAGACATAAAACAAGACACTGGTATTTCATGCTCGGAATACCGGCAATTATCATTGCTCAGGTGATAGGAGTGTATTATCTTAGCATGTATGTGGATTGGATATAAGGAAGGGGGGAGGTATGGGATGTCAAATTTCTCAAGACACTATACTTTATTTTCGCTTTGTGGCTTAAACTGCGGGCTGTGTTCAATGCATCTGGACAATTATTGTCCCGGCTGCGGAGGCGGACCCGGCAATCAGCCATGCGCAATTGCAAGATGCAGTCAGCAGCATGGTGGAATTGAATATTGTTTTTTGTGTGATAAGTACCCTTGTGAAAAATATGACGGCATAGATGCATTTGACTCTTTCATTACCCACCGCAATCAGTTAAAGGATTTTGAGAAAGTCAAAAAAATAGGACTAGAATGCTATCAATCCGAACTCGAAGAAAAAATGAAAATATTGAAATTCTTATTGGAAAACTATAATGATGGGCGGCGGAAAAGCTTTTTCTGTATAGCCGTTAATCTTTTGGAGCTACAGGACTTAAAAAACGTAGTTAATGAAATTGAAGAGCGGACAAAACCGGATAGCCCTATCAAGGAAAATGCAGCGCTTGCAGCAGAGGTCTTCCAAGCCATGGCAGCCGAGCGGGGTATTGTATTGAAACTGAATAAGAAAACCAAGAAGTAGGATTACCTATGTCCTACCGGTTAGTATCCCTTTACAGTAAAAGGTTTGCATTTAAACACCCACAACGCCGCTGATAAGTGTTTGAAAAACGTTTCGTTTTGCATTCAGTGAAAAAATTGACGACGCGAGAAAATGGATCGGATGGACATTTTAGGTGCATGTGAGCCATGGATGGGGAATATGCACCGACCGCCAAAGGAACATTTTTGAACTGTAAAATGCACAGAAACTTTTTCACAGTGCCCTAGTTGGCCTCTGCGGCGAGCGGCGACTTTTGCGCCGCTTTACGTCGTTGAAAAGACGGCAAAAAGAATTTGTTTTTGCATCTGAGCAGGATAGCGAAGTTGCATCGTACCGGCTTGAGAACAAGCGAGCAGCTTACAGATGCCGCAGTAGGCTTCCACAGGGGCGAGCCATGGAAGGTGGGGTCTGGGGGAAACCGTGGCGGCGAACAGGTTTCGCCCCAGGAAAAGAGATATAAAAGAAGGGGTTCAAATCCCTTTAGAATTCTATGCATAAAAAAATACCCTCCCTGTTGGGAAGGTATTTTTTTATGGCGGAGAGTCAGGGATTCGAACCCTGGATACCATTGCTGGTATACATGATTTCCAGTCATGCGCCCTCGACCAGCTAAGCGAACTCTCCATCTTTAAAACTGCCGCTTTACTATTTTACATTAGATGATGTGTCTTGTCAATGAAGGATTGAGCCTGCTTCTTATGAATTTATTGCCATTTGGTAACGTGATTAGGAAAAAACTTGTTATTGTAAAATTAAAATAGTAAAATAGCTTATATGCACGACAAGAACATTAATTGCAGGAAGGCGAAGTAAAATGAAGAAAAAGGCAGCAGCAGAAATGACTAAAAAGCAGCGTATAATAAAGGAAGTCATCAGCTGGACAGCAACCATACTGATAGCAATAGTAATAGCCTTGCTTTTAAACCTGTTTATTATACAGCCTCATGAAGTAATTGGAGATTCAATGCTTCCAAACCTTCATAACGGTAACGTAGGGATTATTTCAAAATTTCATCATACATTTAATATAATGCCAAATTATAAGGACATTGTAGTAATTGACAGCCGTACAGACCGCAAGCACAATTTCGGTGACGACATTTCGGATTCCTTCAGGTACAACATGATAGCAACCAAGCTTTTCGGCCAGGCAAACCATATATACTGGATTAAGAGGGTAATAGGTAAACCGGGTGATACAATAGAGATTAAATCGAATAAGGTTTACAGAAACGGACAGCTGCTTGATGAGCCTTATATTAATGAACCGATGGAAAATAACCCAGATCAAACCTGGAATGTGCCTAAAGACAGCATTTTTGTAATGGGTGATAACAGGAATCACAGCTCCGACAGCAGAGTTATAGGCTGTGTTCCAATAAGAAATGTAATGGGAAAACTACTTATCAAATTTTAAAATTAAAAGGGACTTCAAGTCCCTTTAATAATTTAAATCTGTTTACTTTTAAAATAATGATTTCTAACGTCTTCAAGACTATATCCATAGCCTGCATTGTTAACAATTGCACAGGTTGTCTTTATTACAAGTTCGGGAGTTATCTTTTTTTCTTGCAGCAGAAACGTAAGATACTCAAATGTCATATCAAAAAGCTCCTGCCAATCACTAATATCCTTAAAATTTATCACTTTGCCCATTAAAAATACAAATGCCTCTTAAGCATTTCCTTTTCATTTGCTAATAGCCTGTCTATATTCTCCTTTATGGAATAAATTGAATTCTTATTTGTAAATAGCAACTGAATACCATATTCATTCCGGCCATAACAGGTTTCTTTTCTCATAACAATACCACTAACGGTAAAAACACTATGCTCAAAATTTATGTCCAGTTCAATGTTTTCACCAGGATTAAGCTCTGCTTCAGAATAAATTCTGAAACCATTATAGCTCATATCTTTTACATATGCACAATATTTCCTTTCATTTGAATCATATCTTTTTATGTAACCATAAAGAGAAACCGGGAACCGTTCATATTGACGTCTCTCGGTAACTACAAGCACTTTGTCCGGTGATATTGTAATGTTTTTTGAATCCTCCGAGAAGGCAATTATGCTGCCACCGGTTATCTTGATATCATCATTCACCTTTATACCGAAAATGACAGGATCACCTTTTGTAATTTCATTGTTCAGTTCTACCGGATCCTTAATTTTTGCAGTAAAAAAATTATTAACATCACCGCTTACTATATCACACTTAAGCGGTTTTGTACGTGAATAATGCCTTAAGATTAAATTACTTGAGTTATTATTCTTCATAAGATCTCCCTAATTGTTGCATAATAACATTGTGCTTGAGAAAACAAAAACCGTAAGTCAACGACATACGGTTTAAAAAACTGTTCACCGTGGCAGCCCGACTATCATGGTAAGATTACTTTAGATTCGTGGCTTTGCGTCCTTATCTTTCAATAAGTTTGCCGTTAACATGTTACAGGGTTCAATATTAAATTATTTTAAAACATTATGTTAATCATTCAAATTTACTATATAATTTTAGGTCTCAAGAACTACTATTATTCTACCACTTTATACAAAAAAAGTGAATATTATATCTTTTATTTTTTTATTTTTCTTTTTGAATAATTACAGCTATTTACATAAAGCTTGACCCAATGTTTTCAATCTCCCCCATTCATCCATTCCAGCCAGCCCTCAATCCCATCAGTACATCTTACCTTGATTCTTACATTTCGCACCTGACGGTCTACGTATGCACTCCTGTCTATATCAATAACAGTAAGCTTTTCATTAGGTTTAATTACTTTTGCAACATCACCTTCACTGTACATATTCAAAGCCCTATTAATATCTTCTTCTTTTTCAAGGTGAATATTACTCATAAACGAACGATGCTGATATTCAACCTCATTAAAAAGAATAAGTGTATGGTCATATTCAAGCGGTTTTCCAACGAGCTGTTCCTTTGGAATAAGAACTACTTCACCTTTTTTAAGGTCATAGTAACTTAGTAATTGTTTATATTTATCCTGGGTTGTGCTGTAATCTGTATAGACTTTACTTTCAAGGCCTATTTCTTTAATAATTCCATATACATCTATTACCTTCTTAACCCCATCCTTGTCCAACCGGAAAAATATCGCGCAAGGGTCAGCGCTGGGCCCTTCGGCGGTTAAATAAAAATACTCACAAACACCGTCCAAACCGCCGGGCCAGAAATTTATTCCGGAATTAAGGTTATCGGTACTGCCGGAATACGTATGCTCCTTTGTTCCTGATTTAACAGTTATTTTATAATCATTTAAGTGATTATACGAATGTTTTTTACATTCTATTGATATTGGATCAGCTATTTGATCACCATTCAAATCCTTATCCAGATACTTTGCAGTAAAGTAAACAGTTCTTTCAGGCATCTGATCAGATACTTCTTTAGATTTTGAACTGCAGCCAGATAATAATATAGCTGATACCATGGTTAAAAGTAAAAAATATACCTTCAATTTCATTGTAATAATCCTCTCTAAATAATAAATTCTATAGTATATGACGAAAAACTGTATTTTTAGTTTCTTTTAAGTTGTAAATTATTCCACATTGGATTATCATGTTTTATATACTACATTTTAAAATTAAATAATTTTTTAAAGAGGTCATTATGTTAAAAAAACATATAAGAAAAAGTTTATTGTTTATCTTAGTTTTCATTTTTATTTCAGCAGCATTCAATGTATCTGCCGAGCCGGCAGCACCAACAGGACAAATTCCTGGAGTAAAATATATTATTGGGCCACTGGATTATGATTCTGTCGAAGACTTTCACGAAGGAATGGCAAAGGTCTATAAAGATTCGAAATTTGGATATATTGACTTGACCGGCAAGGAAGTCGTTAAGCCACAGTACGGCTTTGCTGGCAATTTCAGTGAAGGTCTGGCAACTGTATCACCTGGTACATATGATGAATTAAGAAAGGGCTACATAGATAAACTGGGACGATTAGTAATAGATTTTAAGTTTGGTTTTACAAGTAGTTTTCACGAAGGCCTTGCAGCAGTTGATGTCAACTACAATAATTGGGGCTACATAGATAAAACAGGCAAATTAGTAATAGATCCGAAATATGGGTTAGCAAACGATTTTCATGAAGGTATGGCTGCTGTAGGAATAAAAAAAGAAGGTTACCGGTTTCCCGATAAATACGGCTATATTAATAGTAAGGGTGAAGAAGTAATCAAACCGCAATACCGTGATGCCCAACCTTTTATCAATGGCCTCGCCCTTGTTTATAATGAAAATGGATATATATATATAAATAAACAAGGTATCGAGGTTAAAAAATACGTTTATAAACAATCGCCAGAGTTTCATGATGGCTTGGCTCTGGTTTCAGATGGCACTAAAATAACATTTGTAGATACAACCGGCAAAACCGTAATCAATCTTCAAAACAAATATGACAACGTTGGAAATTTTAGTGAAGGTTTGGCCAGTGTAAAAAAGGACAACAAATATGGGTATATAGATAAAACCGGTAAAGAGGTTATCCCACTGTCCTTTGATTATGCTGAAGAGTTTAACGAAGGTCTTGCAAAGGTAACTTTGGGCGGGAAAACGTACTTTATTTCAAGTCCGTTAGACCTCCCCGACAGTTGGGCAAAAGGCTCTGTAAACACGGCTATAGATAAACAGATTGTACCTTTATATATGCAGTATGGTTATAAGCAAAACATAACCCGAAAAGACTTTGTAACTCTGCTTGTAAATCTGATTAAAGCTAAAACAGGTAATTTAGATGCCTTCCTTAATGATAAGAATATTGATATCAAAACAAACCCTTTTAATGATACCAACGACACTAACGCCATAATTGCATACAAGCTTGGAATTGCAGGGGGAGTAGGATACGGCAATTTTAATCCCGACGGAGAAATAACCCGCCAGGAAGCAGCTGTCATGCTGGCAAAGACTGCAAAAGCTCTTGGTGTGGACACATCTAACGCATCCAGCCCTGGATTCTCCGACAATGTAACTATTAAAGATTGGGCCAAAACCTCGGTTGACTTTGTATCGTCTAAATCTGTAATGACAGGTATTGCAGGCAACAAGTTCGATCCGGCAGGTAAGTGTATAAAAGAGCAGGCATTTGCAATTATTATAAGGTTATTGCAAATATTATAGAGGGTTCGAATACTTTTATAATAAATAAAAAAAACCAGAGCTGAGGTCAATATGATAAATTATTATAAAAAGACATTAAAAGAACTTAGTACCGAAGAGATAGTACAGATGATAAATGACGAATCTTCAAACTATACTATTGAATTTCTTCAATGTGCCAACGTAGAACTTCATGATAGGGGTGTCTTTAAGGATACAAATGATTCTCAAATGCAGAACCTAAGCAAAAAAATTGATGACAGGTTATCAGAAATGAAGCAACACTATACAAAACCTTTATCAGGATACCCTACATTAAGGGTAATAAGCATAATATTTAAATCAATTGCATGGTTAGCTTTGTTAATAGGAGCAGCAATAATAATATTGTATATAAAGGATAACGGCCCTAAGCCGGTTAATCTTATTCATTTTATCGGTACTGTAATGACATTTGTGATAAATTATGCAATCTCGGAATTGATACTTCTATTTATGGATATAGCTGATAATTCAAATAGAATTAAAGAACTCCTGCAAAAAAACAAATAATATAAATAGTTCGAATCCCTTCTGATTTCTATGCATAAAAAACAGGCTAGGTTAAAAACCTAGCCCATTTTTTATGGCGGAGAGGGCGGGATTCGAACCCGCGTGCCGTTTCCGACAAACTGATTTCGAGTCAGCCCCGTTATGACCTCTTCGATACCTCTCCATATATAAAGTTGTTTAAGCCAAAGCATTATTGCCAGACTGCTGAAATATTATAACACCTTTTGTATACTAAAACAAGTACTCTACAAGCCCATTATACGGTAGCTCCGAATACTATCCTTTTTCCTTCCTTTCCCTCAGCTGCCTGAAGAAATCTTTTAAAATACCTGAGCATTTTTCTTCAAGGATTCCACAGTCAACCTCTACCCTGTGATTAAATCTATCTACATCAACCACATTTATAACAGAACCTGCCGCTCCGGCCTTAGGATCCAGTGCTCCTATATGAAGTTTTTTTATCCTGGACTGGACTATTGCACCTGCACACATAACACATGGCTCAAGCGTCACATAAATTTCACACTCGTCAAGCCTCCAGTCACCAAGCTTTTTGCAAGCCTTACGAATAGCAGTCATTTCTGCATGAAGTGTAGCGTCCCCTTTTGACTGCCTTTCATTATGACCTCGCGAAATTACAACTCCATCTTTAACTATAACTGCCCCCACCGGGGCTTCGTCCTTGGAATAAGCCTTCTTGGCTTCTTTCAGGGCTTGATTCATAAACCATTCGTCAGTATGAAGCATTAGAACCCTCTCTTGATATTGATCTTTTGAATTATTTAATGCGATTTTGGTCTTTATTATACAATATTATATTATCATTTGCGTCACCTTAAGGACTAACTTTAATTTTATTTTATTTCAAAACATATATTGACACTTTTATTCTATTCAAGTAGAATGAGAAATATAGACGTTCTACTGCAGTAGAATGAATATAATAAAGGAGCGCTCTTATGGAAATCAAACTGTTTGATTCAGAACTAAAAGTAATGGATATCTTATGGAAGGAAGGCGATACAACAGCTAAAAGGGTTGCAGAAATCCTTATGGATCAGGTTGGCTGGAGTAAGACGACCACCTATACAGTCATTAAAAAATGTATTGAGAAAAAAGCGATAGAACGTATAGATCCAAATTTTATATGCCATCCTCTCTTTACAAAAAATCAGGCCAGGGAATTGGAGACAACTGAACTTATAAATAAGATGTATGACGGTGCTGCTGATCAGCTTGTAGCGTCGATTTTAGGACGTAAGAATTTATCCGCGGAAGAAATCCAAAAACTCAGGCAGCTTGTCAACAATCTGAAGTAAGGAGGATACTATGGGGATAATAAGTATGAGCCTGGCCTCTTCGGTTCTTATACTGGTGATATTGGTAATCCGCATGCTTTTTATAAACAGGTTACCAAAAAAGACATTTCTGGTTTTATGGGGAATTGTACTATTACGTTTGCTTATTCCGTTCTCCGTTCCATCAAAACTCAACATTTTTGCTTTACTTCATTTAAACAACTCTAAAGTTATTGGAACTACAGCTTTGGTTATACCTTCTAAAGGAGTAAAAGCAGTGCCGGACATGGGAAACCCTATATTCACGGACAGTTCCGCCACAGGCATATCAACCATAACACTGTTCTGGCTAATGGGACTTATAGTGTGTACTTTGTATATACTTGTAACGCACCTCAGATGCTGCAAGGAATATAAGACTGCCCTGCCGATAGACAATGAATTTATAAAGTGTTGGCTCAAGGAGCACAAGCTAAGACGCACTATTCAAATAAGGCAATATGACAGAATCGCCGCCCCTCTAACTTATGGAATATTTAAACCTGTAATACTCCTCCCCAAAACCACTAACTGGGACGAGCACAAACGATTACAATATGTACTGACTCATGAGTATACGCACATTAAAAAATTTGATACTTTGAGTAAATTATTGCTTGCCTCAGCTCTGTGTGTCCATTGGTTTAATCCATTGGTCTGGGTGATGTATACATTAGCAAATCGTGACATCGAAAGATCATGTGATGAATCTGTTATAAGGACTTATGGGGAAACAGAAAAATGTTCATATGCCATGTCACTTATTGAACTTGAAGAAAAGAGAAGTGGCCTGACTCCTCTTTGCACTAATTTCAGTAAAAATTCAACACAAGAAAGGATTGTGTCTATAATGAAAATGAAAAAAAACTCCCTATTGGGAATAGTACTGGCAATTACAGTAGTTATTGGTACAACTGCAGCATTTGCAACCTCTGCATCAACCGAAGATAAATCTACAAATAACAACAAACCTGCTAATGTATCTACCCAAGACAAATCTGTAAACAACGATAAACTCACCAATACACCAGCCGAAGAAAAGTCTGTGAACAACGACAAGCTTACCAATACATCAGCCGAAGATAAGCCTTTAATAAACAATAAAACGGTGAGTGAAACAAAGAAATTTGATCTAGCTGATTTAGAAATAGATAGGCATTCGATAACCTACGATGAATTTAAGGCATGGCTTGAAAAATGTAAAGGTTATTTAGAGGGAGAGGTAGCATCCGGTATTTCGAAACAGAAGGATATGGATAAAGCAATGGAATATTGGTATAAACTTTTGGAATCCATTAAAGATGGCAAGTGGGTGGATGTTCAAGCTGGCCCTGAAGTAGGAATTTGGATCTATTCAGAACACATTGAAGAAAGTCAAAATTAAATAAAAATTTCTAAGACAAACGGCAGTTTTGAGGCAACAGTCAAAGCTGTCGTTTTTTATTAAAAATAAGATTCTTAAAGTTTCAGAATAAATTATTAAGTTATACAAAAATATAACAATACATTTATTAAAAATATTTAAACTTTTATTCTTCTCCTGTACAATATTGATTAGTAAGCAATTGTTTCGGAACAATAAATAAAGACCAAATTAATCTGAAAAGGGATGAATGCAAATGTCACTACAGGATATGAAAATCAAATTAACAGAAAACAAAGCAGCAGGTACAGATTTCCCGAAATATTCACTTGGATATGTTCCTCAAAAGTCGGATGATATAAACAAAAATTCTGGTTATGGTATCATTTCTGCGCTAAAGCAAAACAACGATATTATTGTTGAAATCAATGATTCCTTGCTGAGCATGAAAAAAAAGGATCGGGATAATTTTGTAACAGCATTTCTCCAATCAATGGATTCCCTAAATATAAGCCATACCAAACGTAATCTCCCTCACATAGCCAACAGAGGAATATTAGGGTTTTTTAGCAAGCCAAAACTCGAGGAAGCTGTTAACATTTGCTTTTATCTTACAAACGATCAGTGGAATTCGCCTGAATTTCAGAAAGTATACCCAAAATACGGTGCAAGATATTATATCTGCAGCCCGGATAAACCAACAAGTACAGAAGCTTTATATAACATGTCAGATGATGAAAGGCTTAATACTTTTGAATTCATGATTTTTGATTCAGGTATTTTACGCAGCATGGGAATCAACTCAAAGATCAGGAATATGGCTGATATAAAAGCGCTTCTCGGAATATAAAAAATTCAATTAATTACCACGTATTTAAGAAGCCAAAAACCCCATAATATTAGTGTAGGGTTCATGATGGTTGAGCCAAGATTGTTACAAGGTCGTAAGGCTTTGTGGCAGTCGGCCAAAGGTTAATATCAGGTCTCGCCCTTGGATATTTCGTACCTCACGGTTTCGCTTTATCTACGGCTGGCGATAAGGCTTGGTATTACCCGGCGGGAAGAATATTATATGTCGCGAATAGCTATATTGCAGTACTTTTGTAGTACGGTTAATACACTTCTTTTACTGAATTGTCTTTAGCGCGTATTGCAATATGGTTAATAGTGATGTATAGTATTCGAGCTAAAGTTATCAGGGGTTTCGCAGGCTTTGTTTTTTTATGCTGGAGGTTTGTTGCAGTCTACCGATTGCAGCAGGCTTCTAAGATATTCCTGATGGCCGAGTAAAGGTTGATACAGGTTTTGTAATGCTTGCAGGCAGTCGAAAGATTGTTTGCAGGTGTGCAGAGATTTATATCAGCTGTAGCGTAGATCATCATGGGCTCTATTTTATTGCATAAAAAAACCGGATTGTTTAATCCGATTTTTATTATTTTTTATTCTTTTGCCCAGTTATCAAGTTCTTTCATTATTTCGTCATGGGTTTGATTGCAAATATCAGGCAATTTGCCTCCGAAAGCCTCTTCTGCCTGTTTAAACCCTAATTCAATGCCTTTCTTAAGTTCTTCCAGTTTGCTTTTATCACCGCCTGAAAGAGACTTTGCGAAGTCAACAATTCTTTTTGCCACAGCTTTGACACCAAACTCGCCATCTTCAGAAATCATTGCCTGAGCTTCAGATGCAGCCTGACTGTCAACATTAAGAGTATCTTTACCGGATAACACATCTTCTGCTTTCTTTCCTTGTCTCAACAAAAGCTTTTCAACAAGATCCTTAAGGTGTCCGGTTGCCCTGTTTGTCTCAGCCCAGAGCCTGTCAATTTCATCCGAGCTGAGTCCCTTAGCTGCAGGTTTACTGTAGGTTGCATTCTTTGTTTCGGATTTTCCTATATCAACAACTACACCGCTTTCATCTTTTGCGGTTTTTTCGCTTTTGTCATTGGTAGTCTTTTTGTCGTTAGTTTGATACAGCTTGTCATAGCTTGTACTGCCGACTCCATTAATCATAAATATGCCCTCCGTGGGTTTTTAATATATTTCCGTATACAGAATATATCGGCAGAGTCCAAAGACAACTTTATAATAATATAAACAAACGTTCACAATAATGTTTCGTCAGCATGATAAAAGAAAAAACGTTTTTTTAACGATCATACGATTTGATTTATTACAAAATTAATACAAATGATTCATTTAATTGATTGTAGCTTCCAGCATGTATATAATATACCAAAGAAATGGAATTTTAAATTAACTCAAAAACAAATATATGTATATACCTTTCTTCTTATTTAAGGAGGTTAAGTTTGATGAAAAAATATTGTATCCTATTAATTTCTATACTGATTTTGCTAAATTGCATTCTGAGTGTACCGGCTTTTGCGGCGGTACAAGTTTCTACGGATACTGGAGGTATTAATAAATCATCATCTGTAAATTTCAACTGGGTTGGAGATTATTCACACCTGTCCTATGATTATAAAAGTATAGCTTTCGGGAAGGGTGTTTTCGTTGCTGTAGGCCAAAACGGTGTAATATCAGTATCTAAGGACTTGAAAAGCTGGACCGATTCTCTGGTCCAGAATAATGTACCTGACGACTTCAAACAAAAAGAGTTCAAAACAGTTCTATTTAACGGCGACGTGTTTGTCGCAGCAGGCGGAAATGATATTTATTATTCCAAGGACGGATACAGATGGAGTAATGTAAAGGTACAAACTTCCGGTAATGAGCCAGGAGAATTTGTAATTTCAGTAGGTCAAAGTATAAACTCCGGCATTACAGATGGGAAATCCTTTGTTTTGTCCGGGGACGGAGTTCTTGCATACTCTGACGACGGAATAAACTGGATAAACTATCCGGGCATACATTATGAGGATATTCTCCAAGATGGTGTTGAGTGGAAGTTTTCAAATGTCATATATAATGGTTTCAGATTTATAGCCATTTGTTCGCAGGTAGGTGGAGATTCGAAATATAAGTATTCCGTTTACACTTCCGAAGATGGGCATTCATGGAATACTGCAGAGTTCAATGTTCCAGACAGTCATCCCATTGATTTGCTCTCCTTATGTGGTAATAAATATTACATCTCAAGTTATGAAAGCAAATCAGGCAAGTATATAACATATGAATCAGACGACCTATCAGTATGGAAATCCTCTTCAATTGTGCTTGAGAGCATATTTTACCACTTTGATGATACTACTTACAAATTAGGAAATGGAATTTACCACTACAAAAACGTCAAGGAATTTACCACTGCATACAAATCTGCCAGTTCTGAAAAGCTTTACGGTATTTGTAAAGGAAATGGAAAAATTGTTGCTGTCGGCACCAATGGTTTGATACTATTTTCTAACGTGTCAGATAAGAAAAATGCCTGGACGGCTGCGCGTTCCCAATGCTTTAAGGATATTTACTCCGCGGCTGCTGGCAAGGATTTTATCATCGCAGTGGGCAAGGACGGGCAGATTATAAAAAGCAAAGATGGCCATAATTGGAGTTTAATCCATACAAGTATTACAAAAACCCTTCACTCCGTCCTGTATGACGGCAAAAATTTTGTTGCGGTCGGTGATAATGGAACAATAGCAACTTCAACAAATGGTGATTCATGGACCTTGCTGCCTCAGAAGACCAAAATTGACTTAATATCGGTCAAAAAACTGAACGGCAAGTATATTGCAACAGGAAAAGGTGCTGTAATTCTAGCTTCAAATGATATTAAAAACTGGAATCTGGTTTACGATGCCCAGGAAGATCCGGTTACCTGGGATAAAAATTTCAGCGGGGTTGCATGGAAAGATGGTGTTTACTATACAGTTTCTTATTCATCCTCCAAGGTTTATACTTCAAAGGATGCGTTAAGCTGGAAACAAGCTTCCCAACTTGAAGGTTACGCTTACACAGACCTTGGCTATTATAAGGGAAGGTTTGTATTGACCGGCAGCTGTATGGGAATATCGCAGGACATGACCACCTCTATTGTTACAAAACAGGACAGTTATCCCGGGGATTTTGAAGGCTATGCTAAAATCAGCTCTTTCAAAGATTTTCTCTTAACAGGAACTCCCGACGGGAATATTCTGTTTTCTCCCGACGGCATTCTATGGAATAATGCCGGAAACATAGGTACATATAACTGTGTGTATTCCTTTGTGGAATTTAAAGGGAGCTATTATGGTTTTGCAAATAACGGCTTAATAATAAATGGAGTAAAAAAGAGCCCTACAACATCGGCTTCCGATATTACCGTAAGTCCTCTCAAGATTGATCCAAACCTTAATATGCCTGGATTTACAGCTCTGAAAAGCCAGCCCATGATGAAAAATAACGTTATGATGCTCACCTGTGATACGATAGGAAAGATAATTGGAAGCACTTGCAGCTATGACGAAAAGAAAAAAACAGCACAGATAACTTTAGGGAAGAAAAACCTACAGTTCACCCTAGGGTCCTCATACGCTTCAGTGAATGGAATAAGGACGGAAATACCGATGACAATTGAAGTTTCAGGGAGTTCTGTTTATGTACCGGCAAAATTTACATTCAATGCATTGGGTTACTCATTTTCTTATGACAGTTTCATGAGACGTATATTCTACACGACGGATGATACCGCCAAAGACACTTCTCTTTCTTTCCAACCTGTCAGTTTTAAAAATAATGACGGCAACCAGCATTTTAATTCAATAAGCTATAACAAAAAGATTTTTGTCGCAGTTGCTACAGAAGGGGTTATATGCACATCTGAGGATGGGGTAAATTGGAGTAAGGCGGCTTCAGTTGACGGAGAATTTTCAAAGGTTCTCTGGAATGGCAGCAGGTTTATCCTGGCGGGAGGCACTGTAAATAATCTTTATGAAGCAAGTTCATTGATATATGTTTCAGAGGATGGCTTAAAATGGAGAAAGGTCGAGGGTATTCCTTCCGGAAAATTCTTGTGTCAGGGTACCGTCGGCAGCAGCGGTGATATTTCAGAGGGAATATATACAGGAGATACATTGAAACAGGCGGTTCTTGTTACGGTTGATGGTATGATATTGACTTCAGAAGACGGCCTAGTATGGAAAAAGACACATGAAACCGGCTTGAGCAACTACTATTATGTCAGCTGGTATAAAGGAAAATACTATGCATCATGCAGAGATACAGGTAATGTATTTATCTCAGATGACGGATTGCACTGGGGTGCCTTTAAATCAGAGCTTCCTATAAGCAAATTCTTCATTTCAGGCGGATCATTTTGGGGTATTTACCAATACAAGCAGAACAACACTTACAGTTCTAAGATATATAATTCAACAAATGGCGAAACTTGGAATCTTGTAAATGATTTGCCCACTAAATATGTTGATGGAATTATTTATACCGGTAGTAATTATATTTTGTTAGGTTCCAGATCATTTTGGATACCCCCGGAAAATTGTTTATATGCGATGGTTTCTAAAAGCGGAGACCTGTGGGATTACTCAAATATGCCGGAGAGCTTCGGCTATTGCGGCGACATTCTACTCTACAAGGATTTAGCAATCGTGGCTACAAATAAAGGTTTGTTCACATTGACAGTAAAATGAATGTATTATGAGTGATTGTACAGATAGCATTTTCTAATATAATTCAAATTGTTAAATCATACTTTATGTGATATATAAAAAGTACCGACCCATTACCAGGTTGGTACTTTTTTGGTGCCCATACTACTTCCTCCATCTAATGCAGATAATCAAATCACTTTTTATATGTAACTATCATACGGCTTGATATCTTCTTCGCAATAAAATAAAACATATATCCAAAAAGCTTCTTATGCAGCGGCAATGGGACATTTGGAGCGTATACTTTTTTAGTAAATCCTGTCTTTTCCCAATAAACTCCGTCCTGAGATTCAAACTCTGTTCCAGTCTTGTAATCCTTACTCATACCCCTGAACAAATTGAAAGGTATCAGAACAGAACTCTTTGGTGAATGCAGTTTACGAGAAGAGACATCTTTATAAAACTTTTCAGTTACCTTATAAAGTTTCTTCAAGTGATTTTCTTTAGGGTGATAAGCATTCCAGCTTATAGAACTTAATGCCAGCTCATAGCAGCGGTTAAAGCCCCAGCCTCTTAACGTACCTGCCATAAATTTAGTAGCTCCGCTTGCTCCCACTCCACCGGTAGTTGAAACAATTAATGCCTTTTTATCAAAATATCTTGGACGATGCAGCATATAGCACAGGTGGTCGGTAAAATTCTTTGCCAGTGCAGTGACGTACATCTGATAACAGGTTACTGAAAAAATAACTGCGTCACATTCCTGAATCTTATCCATTATTGGCTGTATAACATTATTATGGGGGCAAGTTGTATGACCCTTCCGGAAACAGGAGCTGCAGCCAAGGCAGAACGGCAGGTCTATATCCTTAAGATGAACTTCTTCAAACTGTGCACTTTTATCCAATGTTTGAAGCTTTTCTACTATTTTTTCAGTCAATACCCAGGTGTTCCCTTTACGGGGACTTCCGTTAATTATAAGGTATTTCATTGCATTTCCCCCCAAACATGTTATCTATAATAATATCTATAAAAATATCTCTTTCTTGTTTAATACTGAAATCCAGTTGAAAAAGTTCTTTACTAAGCTCTCTTCTAAGAAATAATGCCTGAAGCACTGATGTCAGGGCAAAAACAAGGATTTTTTTATCCCTATCTGACATATCACTGTCACTTAAGCCCAATAAAAAGCCCTGTACACTTTTCATTGTGTTATCAAAAATCTGGGGTTTTATATGGTCACTCAAAATAGATATCCGCGAAACCGAAGGATTTTCAATCAGAAAATCTGCAACCTCTTTGGCTGTCGATTTTAACCTGTCTTTTACGTTTAATTTCTCATTTGCTGCAGGCTTGAATTTGGTAATTACAGTCCCGATAATCCTTTGAACACAGATTTCTATAAGGTTATCCTTGGTTTGAAAGTGATAATTTATCAAGCCTACACCAACACCCGCTTTTTCAGAAATTGCCCGGGTAGTAATAGCCTCAATAGCACCATTACTTTTATTTATAAGGTCTATGGTAACATCTATGATTTTTTGACGCACGTCTTCACTGTTCTTCATTTTGTCCTCCTGTTGAACACTGTTTTGAACACTGTTCAATTTTATTATAGAGTATAAAGTGGAGTAAGTCAATGAATTAATATAGAGGTTCGAATCCTCCCTGTTTTTGAGCATAAAAAAAACCGCTTGGGTAAGCGGTATTTTTAACCTGTATTGCTTTCTTTAATCCTTATCACGGCCCGATCCCAATACCATCAATTCTCCAGCCGCTTTTTTCAGATTCGTTCTTTAGTATGATAAATCTTGACTGTATACCGTCGTCAGAGGTTATCACTTTCTTGAACCTGAAGTTGACTGTTGCTTCATACTCAACTACCCCGTCAGGATTAATCCTATCCTTCATCTCACGAAGTTTAATAAACTTTGCTGATTTTATATTTTGTTCTCCATCCCCGAATACATCATTAAAACCTTTATTAAACAAATTGTTATTGTCCATATTTGAAGAAAGATAACTGCTTAAGTACTTTAGTGTCATACAAGCATACATGGTTTTATCATCATGTTTGTTCATTGCGTTAAAATACTGTTTTATTATATCCTCCGAACTCATTTTGGACAGCTTGATTTCCACTTCATTATTATAATTAATATAATCTACAACCCAGCTGTCCCAACCTTTGCCGGTTATATCCTCAAGTCTTTTTCTATCAAGAGAGCAGGCAAAACAATCGTGTCTCCCGGCATCTATAAAGGCTCCGATAATTTTTCCCTCGGATTTTAAAATAATGCCACGTGCATTCATTCGTGGTTTCATGTATTCAGGCAAAGGTTCTCTAAGCCTGTAAATCTCAGCTTCTACTGGTTTGCCAAGATAATTAGTGTAGTCCAGCCCTATACTTTTTGAAAGTTCATTGTTATAGGCCCAATATATCTTAACCGGGTACTCCCCTGCATCATGTTTCAAATTTAATGGAAGAGTCTCCTTAACCGTGTTGATTTTATAGTCCACCGTCCAGTTATATTTTTTAAATAATTCTACAGCTTTATTATCTGTATTTGTATTAAATTTGTTGTACTCATTAAAATCATCTATATATCTGAAAAAGCTGAAACCCGGATCATACTTTTTCCCTTCTATAGTTAGATATCCTGCACCAACAGGAAGTCCGTTGTAAAGAAATATAATTTCCCTCTTATCTCCCTTTTTCGTAATGAAAATCAAACTTTTTTCATTCACTGCAGGATTGCTTAATTTGTTTATTGTTGATTCATCAGTTATTACTTCACTTTTTCCTATCATTTCTAACATGTCGGATATGATTTTACTATCCTTGATTTGAATGAGCCCTTCTCCGGGTACCCCATCCGAGGCAAATTTTATATCAATCTCTGCAATGTCCTTATATGTTTCTTCAAATCCAGGTATTGCAGAGTTCTTCACTTCATTTGTAGTTTTCTGTGCAGTACCCTCAATGGTTTTTTGCAGATCGGTCACTTCCGCCTTTTTACTACTGCAGCCCGCTGCTATAGTAAGGACTGAAATTATAATGCATAGGGATAAAATTTTTTTATCATTGTACACCTCTGTTTTATAGGATTACATTATTAGACAGGAGTTATGAGTAAAAGTTTCACTTTGGGGAATTGGAGGTTCGAATCCTCCTCTAATTTATACATTAAAAAAGTACCAACCCATTGTCTGAGTTGGTACTTTTTTGGTGCGCCTAAGAGGATTCGAACCTCCGGCCTGCGGTTTAGGAAACCGTCGCTCTATCCTGCTGAGCTATAGGCGCATTTTGAGAACGAATACTAGTATACATGAATTCCTGGTATTTTTCAAGAGTATTTTTATGCCCCCGGTTGTAATAAATGGTGTTTTCACGCCATTTGGGATTAACTTCCGGCTTAATTCTTCCGATAAATATTATATATATTGTGCACTTTCTAATACCATTAAACATATATTTCGGGGGAATACAAATGAAAAGGACTAAAATCATCAGACTGCTGCTGGCAGTCGTTATAATAATTAATTCAATGTGGGGGTTGACTCTGGTTTCAAATGCAGCAGATAACCTTAACCTGCAAGGTGTATTACTGACACCAAATGCAGATACCCAGGTAAAACTAACCTGGAACCCAGTCCCCAACACAAGGTTCTATGCCATATACAAAAACACCAGGCTGATACAAACAATTGACACCGAACAGGTTCAGGACTCATTGACATATACAGTCACCGGTCTGACTCCGCAAACTGCTTATACCTTTGTAGTACAGGCGCTAAGAATAGATAATAGTACCATTGCCACCGGTAACAATTCCTGTGATATTACAACAGGCGCAATGCCTTCTCCTGCTATAGCAGGTGTAGTATATGACATAAACAGGAACATTGTGGGTGTTTCGTATGTAAGCAACTCCCTTGCAGCCAAAAATGCAAAGATTGCAGTAAGCTATACTTCAACTCCCCCTGTTACTCCAGTAACAAATACTGCGGTTATAGGAAATCAGATTTCAATAACTTTACCATCACAACCTACCAACGAAAGTGATATGAATATAACTCTTACCACCTTTGATTCATTGGACAACAACGGAAATCCCGTACATCAGTCAGCAGCTGTAACAGGTACAATCAAAGCTATCAGTGCACCTACACTTTCTGTTTCAATGAGTAACGGTACTGCAACCGTTTCATGGCCAGGCTTTGATGATTACGTCAAATACTTTAACCTGGAAAGATCAAAATTTGCCACCAATGCTTGGGAAGCATGGCAGGTGGTAAACAGCAACATACTTGACAAATCAGCCTCCATAACTGATACTCCTGCACAACCCGGGACTTACAGATACAGGCTTACTGCAAAGGCAGGAGGTAACTATAGTGGCTCAAGTTCAGTAACACCTAACGCTTATAAACCAGGGGCCCCAACAGGGCTTACATGTACACTAAATTCAGACAAAAACGTTCTCCTCCAATGGACTAATGATCCAAATAATACGACAAAATTTTTTGTGTTGAAATCCTCTGATGGTGGTAATACTTATTCTGTTTTAGTAAAGGATCTCGATCCATCAACAACTAGTTATTTGGATACAAGTGGTGTGACACCAGGAAATACCTACTATTACTTTGTAGACGCTCATGATACTTTAAATAATTATGCTTCATCCAAAAAAGTAAGTATAACAGTCAGCGATCCTTCAGACCCGTCAAATCTCAAGCTGACCATAATATCTTCCTCACAGGTGGATTTAAGCTGGACCGATAATGTAACCAATGAACAGGGATTCATAATAGAAAGAAAAATCCTGGATAAGGATGGAAATGGAGTTTATACTCAAATTGCTACTGTTCCGGCAAATATAACAAGCTATTCCGACAAAACAGTAACCCCAGGTAATAAGTACACCTACAGGGTTTGTGCATATAATTCACTTAACAATTCCGGATATACCAATGAGGTTTCCTGTAAGACAACAGACCTTACTACACCAAATTTCCTTGAAATAATACAGGTTTCATCATCTGAGCTTGATTTAAAATGGAGCTACCCATTTCAAAAGGAATATACCACTGTAATAGAATACTCTTACATTATAGATCCTTCTTCTGGGGACCTTGCTCCTTGGATCACACTGGCTACAGTACCCAATACCAAATACAGTCATACAGGACTTAATGCAAACACAAAATATTATTATAGAATAAGAGCCGTTTCTTCAATAGACAGCAATGTTCAATCTTCAATATATCCAAATAACGGAGGCATCGGCAAAGGTGCATATACTTTTATGAATACCCCGGTGATATCAGGTATTACACAGCCTGCCTTAAACCAGGCTACAATAAGCTGGACGGATACAAATTCCGGTCATACCGGCTATTCCATAGAACGTAAAAGCGATACAGAAAACTATGGTGTTGTTACTGTTACCGCTCCTGATGCCAGAAGCTGGACTGATAAGAACCTGCGCCAAGGTGTAATTTATACTTATAGAATAAAGGCCATATCAGCAAACAACTCCTCTGAATATTCGGACGCTGTATCAACAGACAGCAAGTATACCGGAGCACCGTCAAACCTGACCCTGGATATAAATCCGGACTATACCGTTAAACTTACGTGGACAGATAACTCCAGCATAGAAGATGAGTACCAGATATGGAGGCTGGACAGCAACAGCAGCACCTGGTATAAATGGGCCGTTGTGGCTCCCGATACAACCAGCTATATTGACAAAATATCCCCGAATGTCACCTATACCTATATGGTAAGGTATCATGTAAATTCAACAAATACCGATTCTCAATTTACGTTTCCAGTTAGCACCAGTATTGTACAGCCTGCAGCACCAAGCTATCTGAGTTATTCCCTATATAACAATAATGCCTCACTGGTATTGACCTGGGGTGACATGTCAAATAATGAAGACGGGTTTAAGATAGAGAGAAGAACCGGTTATGGCGGAGCATGGACACAGATTGCATCTGTTTCGTCGGGAGTAACCTGGTATTATGACACCAATCTTGTTCCGAACACACAGTATTTCTACAGGGTCAAATCATTCTATATATATCCAAAAGATTCAAAGGATCCAACTAAACAAAAAGAGTATTCGGCGCCAAGCTATGAAATCGAGGTAAATACCGGTATCACAAGCCCTGTCGACCTGACTTTCGATGCTCCTGCTTCAGATACTGTTAAGCTTAAATGGGAATGCAACGCTCCCAACGTTGCAGGCTACAGGATTGAAAGGCGATATGCCTCTTCAGGCTCTGCCTATACCTTACTTGCAACAGTTTCAAAGGATACCAAATCCTATGTTGACCAAAGCACGGCTTCAAATACTCAATATGTTTACCGCGTGGGGGCTTATACCGCAACCGGTGTTACCTCATACTCAGGTGAAATAACATTAAGCACCAAGAGTATGAAATATTATGATGATGTAGGCTACGGGCATTGGGCATGGACAGCTGTTCAAAACCTTACAAGCCGCGGAATAATAAAGGGCAGTAACAACAAGTATTATCCTGCCAACACTATTACAAGGGCAGAGTTTGTTTCACTTTTAATAAGAGCCTTCAAAATTGATAAAACACCCATAGGCTCATTTAAGGATGTATCCCCCGATAAGTGGTACTATAACGATTTAATGGCAGCTAAGGCTATGGGAATAATTTCAGGCAGCAACAACATGTTCTACCCCAACAAACCCATTACAAGGGAAGACATGGCAATAATTGCGGCTAAAACCCTTAAGGCTGTTGAAAAGCCACTTCCCGGATACAGCAATGATGTACTTGATATATACCCGGACAGTTCAATGCTTTCAGGCTATGCCAAAGCAAGCATGGCATCGCTTGTCGGTGAGAAGCTTATCAGCGGGATTAATCAGAATGGTATTTATCTCATTAATCCAAAATCATATTTATCACGCGCTGAAACGGCCGTTATAATTTATAAAATTATTGACAGATAACTGCTTTTTGTAAGTATTAAAAAGAAATACTGGCAAAAAATATATAAGAGTCATATAATTTGAAGGGGACATATGCATTCGCCTTTCTACAAAGGTATCATGGCAAGTCCCTTTTGAATATGTGTAATAAGAGGAGGCAATTAAGATGACTGCAAACAAAAGGAATACACTGCCCAAGCGCAGTGAAATAGCTGATGAATTCAAATGGAAGCTTGAAGATATATATAGTGACAATAGTATATGGGAACAAGATTTTAAAAAGGTAAAGGACCTTTCAGCTAAAATGTCATCCTTCCAGGGGCATCTTGGTGATTCGGCACAAAAACTGCTGGAATGCCTTAAATCCCAGGATGAACTGATTTCCACCAACGAACAGGTTTTTGTGTACGCAAGAATGAGACGGGATGAAGACAACACAGAATCTGTTTATCAAGCTATGACTGACAGGGCAATGGCTCTGAGTGCAGAAGCTTACGCTGCTGTTTCGTTCATAACTCCTGAAATCATTTCAATACCTGAGAAAAAGCTTGAGCAATTCATTAATGAAAATGCGGAGCTGAAGGTATACAGTTTCTTCCTCAATGAAATACAAAGGCAGAAGAAACATATACTTTCTGAAAAGGAAGAAAAAATACTTGCACTTTCCTCTGAGGTGGCACATGCGCCGCATGACATTTTTACAGCATTTAATAACGCAGATATAAAATTCCCATATATAAAAGATGAAAACGGTGAAGAAATTGAGGTTACAAAGGGCCGGTATGTAAAGTTTCTTGAAAGCTCAGACCGCAGAGTAAGAAAAGATGCTTTCCATGCTATGTACAGCTCTTATAAGGCCCAGAATAATACCCTTGCATCAATGCTCAGCAATAATGTTAAAAAGAACAAGTTCTATGCAACTATCAGGGAGTATGATTCATCTATAACCGCATCGCTTGATGAAGACAATATTCCGGTTAATATTTACGACAATCTTATAGAAACTATAAACAAAAACCTTCCGCTCCTTCACAGGTACCTGAAGCTGCGTAAGCGTACTCTCAAGCTTGATGACCTTCACATGTACGACCTTTATGTACCTATAGTAGATACCCCCAAAAAGGATGTTACCTATAGGGAAGCACTCAAGATAGTGGAACAGGGTCTTGCACCAATGGGCGAGGAATACCTCGGATATCTCAGGAACAGCTTTGAATCAGGCTGGATAGATGTTTATGAAACACAGGGAAAAACCAGCGGTGCTTACTCATGGGGAACCCACAAGGCACACCCTTTTGTGCTTCTCAATTATCAGGGGACCATAAACGATGTGTTTACAATTGCACATGAGCTGGGGCATGCACTCCACTCCTATTACACCAATAAGACACAACCGTTCATATATTCCGAATATAAGATTTTTGTAGCGGAGGTCGCTTCAACGGTTAATGAATCCCTGCTTATGCGTTACATGCTTGGCAATACAACCGATAAGAAAGAAAAAGCATATCTGCTCAATCATTACCTTGAAGAATTCAGGGGAACTGTTTTCAGGCAAACCATGTTTGCTGAGTTTGAGAAGACAATACATTCAAAGGTCGAAAGCGGTGAGGCCCTTACCTCGCAGAACTTCTCCGATATTTATGGCGAGCTTAACAATAAATATTATGGCTGTGAAACAGTAATAGATGATGATATCCGTATTGAATGGGCAAGAATACCACACTTTTACTCAAGCTTCTATGTTTATAAATACGCCACAGGCTTTTCAGCAGCAACAGCCCTTTCACAGCAGATACTTAATGAAGGGAAACCGGCAGTTGACCGTTACATTAATTTCTTAAGCAGCGGCGGCTCGGACTATCCGCTTGAACTGCTTAAAAAAGCAGGTGTAGACCTGTCACAGCCAAAACCTGTCCAGGATGCAATGGATGTGTTTGAAAAAACCCTTAACGAATTGGAGGAACTTCTTTTATGAAAGACCCTCGTATAGATCAGCTTGCAAAAACACTTATAAATTACTCGGTAGAGCTTGCGCCCGGGGAAAAAATACTTATTGAAAACTTCGGCAATGAAGTGCCTCTGACAAGGGCACTTATAAGAGAAGCTTACAGGGTTGGGGGTATCCCCTTTTTATCAATTAAGAACCATGAGCTGAACAGAGTTCTGCTTGAAGGCTGCAGCGATGAGCAAATAAACCTTATGGCTGAATTTGAAATGTCCCGTATGAAAGAAATGCATGCATATATAGGCATAAGCGCTGGGAATAACCCAAGTGAAATGAGTTCTGTTCCTGCTGACAAGCTTAAGATTTATCAATCAAAATATTTAAAGCCGTTACATTCGGATATCCGTGTAGAAAAGACAAAATGGTGCATCTTAAGATATCCTTCTTATTCAATGGCACAGCTTTCAAGTATGGCTACCGAAGACTTCGAAGACTATTACTTCAAGGTGTGTAATCTGGATTACTCAAAAATGTCAAAGGCTATGGACAGCCTTGTAAAAATCATGGAGAGAACTGACAGAGTAAGGCTTACAGGAAAGGGCACCGATCTTTCATTCTCTATCAGAGGGCTACCTGCAATAAAATGTGAAGGCAAAAGGAATATTCCTGACGGAGAGGTTTATTCTGCTCCCGTAAAAGACTCTGTAAACGGTGTAATCAGCTATAATACACCTGCTGTCTACCAGGGTGTAACCTTTGATAATATAAGGCTGGAGTTTAAAGACGGCAAAATAATAAGTGCCCAGGCAAATGAAACCGAAAGGATAAACAGGATATTTGATACCGATGATGGTGCAAGGTATGTAGGTGAATTTTCTCTCGGAGTTAACCCATTTATAGATAAACCTATCAAAGAGACTCTTTTTGATGAGAAAATAAACGGCAGCATACACTTTACACCAGGAAGCTGTTACGATGAATGCGACAACGGTAACAAATCGGCAATCCACTGGGATCTTGTATTTATCCAGAGACCTGAGTATGGCGGCGGTGAAATATGGTTTGACGACGTACTTATAAGGAAGGACGGCATTTTTGTAATAGATGAATTGAAATGCCTTAATCCCGAGAATCTTGCCTAAATAAAATTAAGAAGCTTGTCCTTAAGGCAAGCTTCTATTTGTTTTTCTTATTCACAATTATTTGATTTCTTCCGTTCCTGAAAGACTTTTTTACATTATAGCCCTGCATTACAAGGGTATCATATATTACGTCAGTCTGTTCAAAATAGTTGTTTCCAACATCAAGTACAAGTGTTTCGCCGGTTTTTAGTTCCCTTGATATTTCTTCAAGGGTAGAATCGATATTATTAACAGGCTCTGCGTTTATTATCTTTTCATCCATATTAGGGGCTCCTTTTTTAAATAAGAAATGTTTTTGGGGATATATATAGTATTGACTGCAGGTTGAAATTTATAATTTTTTATTACTTATTTCACCTTATGAAAATTTATTTAACTTATATAATGAATGTATAAACTGTGAATATCGGTCAATAATAATTAATGACCTCACAAAATACATTTTGACCCCCTTTACATGGCTGGTTCAGACGAACCGGCCCCTTTTTTTGCCTAAAAAAAGAGAGAGGCTGGCGGCCTCTCTCTCCTAACTCTGAGGAATCATCTTTGAAGATAATTGTATATTGCAACAGCTGCTTCAGCTCTGCTCATCTTTTGATCAGGTAAAAATGATATAATGCCTGAACCGATACCATTCATGATATTAAAGCCTTGAACTATTGCTGCATATCCCAGGTTGTTACCCAGCTTATCGGCATCTCTGAAAACGGTTTTATATATACCCTTTATTTCTGCAACTTTTTCATATCCCATTGCACGCACAAAGAACTTTGCAGCTGCAATCCTTGTAATATTTGAACTTGGCGCCTTTTCACTTTCCTTTACTATTCCCCTGTTGATAAGGAAGTAGTATAGATCATCAATTGCCTTACTGTCATTTGTTAAGGTGCCGTAGTAATCAAGTGTTTTTGCAAGAAGAGTTAAGAAATCAAGCTGTGTAATTTTATCATTAGGTTTGAATTGTGTCCCTTCAAGATAAATACCACACGATGCAAGTGTTTTGATTTGCTGTTCTGCAAAATTGCCTTTTATGTCTGTATAAGCTATGTCGGCTATTTCTTTATATGGCTCGCCATCATAATTGATGATGTTTCCGGTGTTTGCATCAAAGCTTGCCGGTTTATCCTGTTTAAGCGCGTAAACCAGTTTTATCTTTGGAGTTGAAGCCGTATCAGGCCTCTTGACAACTTTTGCACTGTCCTGAGAATTTTCTGAGTAATCAAACCTGTACTCCAGCTCCAAGCCTATATTGCTGAAAAGCTTATCATATACCTTTTCAACCGGCAGTACCTTATCAATTGAAGGGAATTTAGTGTCACTCCAGTTCATAGTAAAGTACGTTATCTTACCTTTAATCGCATCAAAAGTAACCTGTATCTTATTGCCCAGGAACGGAATTCCATTTACTTTTCTGTAATAAATGAAACTATAGCTGTCGGTTTCCTGCTTACCCATTTTTATAAGATAGTCATTTTTATCAGCAGTATCGTCATATATCAAGTCATTGTATTTTTCCGACTTAAAGCTTTTAACAAAATTGTCAACGATATTCTTTGCTGCAGTTTTATCATATGCAGACTTTTCATTTTCATTATGGTAATAGTATCTGTTGAAGTTAATAATTTCACCGGTTGATGCATTTATACTTACTGAAACACTAACTCCTCCTTTTGAGGCATCAGTGGCTTGCTTATCAAAGTTCATGTTCCAAACATAATTTCTGCCTATACTCCAATCCTTTATAAGATTGGAATTTGTAAGACTAAATTCTGATGTAAGTCCCAGTTCAGAAAAATCTCGTGCAATTTTCTCTGCTTCACTCTGGCTTTTCAGTTTTGAAACCTCTTCTACCGATCTTATTTCTTCTGGTGTTAAAGCACCAACATCCCTATTGTACTCCTTTGACATTTTCATCTTTTCATCATATGCACCAGACATTCCACCGTAATACACATATTGATTCAATGTTGTAAGCTCACCTGTCACTGCATCGATATATGTCGGGAAAGTAAATTTAGGTGTATACTTTGCAAAAATCTTAGGATTTTCCGCATCACCGTTCCAATCATAAACAAGCCTCAAACCTATTTTATCTTTATAAATTTCCTGTGCTTCCTTCAGGCTTTTTATATCCTTAGCTGCCGGGAATACAAGTCCGTCTGTCCAATTGCAATAGCAGTTGGTTACCTCACCGGTATTGCTGTTTATATTTATATTAACATTGTTGTCTGGAACTAAAACCCCATCCTGTACTCTCGTAAATGATAGCGAATAATCGCTGCTTATTACAATCTGACTGTTGGGGATATACTTTAACTTTGAATATATGTCGGGGTAAATCTTTTTAATAAAAGCTTCTGCAGTCGCCCTAGCAGTGTCCTTGCTGATTTTGGGAAGCTTTCTTTCATTATAATTATTATTGATATAGTGATTATAACTAAGTATATTACCGTTTGAATCTGCAGTAACACTATAAGGACCTTTATCGGTGCTTCCCTTCTTGCTCCAGCTGAATTCCCATCTGGTTGTTCCGTTATAGGAGTTTACGCTGTATGTAAACTCTGAGTAATCTGAAGGAATTGTAATCCTCGACTTTACAATCTTTAGTACTGATTCCATTCCTTTGTCATCAGCAGCAAATGCAGTTGCCGGCAATAACGCGGTCAGCATTAAGACTATTGTCAGAAATATAGCTATTTTCCTTTTCATATTAACACCTCTTGTACAAAATTTGGGTTTACATCATATATTGACGTACAAATATGAATTATGTTCCAATTTGAAAAAATATTATTACTTTTTATTAATTATTTGTTTGGGGTCTCTTCCGATAGAAAACAATCAGGAGAACAGCCGCCAAAGCTGCAGTACATGCTCCAAAGTAGAAGGGCGCACTGTAGTTTACATTGTCATATAGCAGTCCTGCAATAAGACTTGCAGGCAATAGGGTAATTCCAAGTACCGTATTGTAGATACCCAGTCCTGTTCCTCTCTTGTCCTTATCTACCAGATCGGATACCAGGGCCTTCTGCACCCCGTCAGTTGCAGCACTGTACAAACCATAAAGCATAAACAAACCTAATACTACACCCTTTGTACTTGTTCTTCCAAAACCGTAATAGACTATGGCGTAAACTATATAACCTGCAATTATGAGTTTTTCTCTCCCAATCTTATCTGAAAGCATTCCAATGGGAATTGCAAATATTACGGATACTGAATAGAAAATGAGATAAACAAGTGGTATAAACATTGTTGTAATTCCTATTTCGTTTGCCTTAACAAGCAAAAGCGCATCTGTTGAATTGCCTAGTGTAAAAATGAATACTATTGCAAGGAACAGATAATATCTTTTTGAAAAGTGTTTGAGGGATATTTTTTGAGGAAGCTCTTCCTTCCTTTTCTTAGCATCCTTAATAAAAAGAAGTATTGTCAGTACACCAAGAGACGCAGGTATTGCAGATATTAGAAAAATGGTCTTGTAATCATTAGGGAATGCTGAAAGAACAAGAAAAGCAATAAGCGGCCCAACTATTGCACCTGCATTATCCATTGTCTTATGGAACCCAAAGCTCTTGCCAACCTTTCCGTTTGCAGTTGAACCTGCTACAAGGCTGTCCCTTGGGGCAGTTCTAATTCCCTTACCAACTCTTTCAACAAATCTCAGGTAAAGGACCTGTACAGGTGAAATTACAAATGAGTACAAAGGCGATACTATTGCTGTCATAGCATACCCGATAAGCATAAAGGGTTTGTTTCTGCCGAGCTTATCGCTCCAGAAACCCGAAAGCGCTTTAAGTACTGAAGCAGTGCTTTCAGCAATACCTTCTATCAAGGAAAGCATAGTCTTGCTTGCACCAATTGACAACAGGAAAAAAGGCATTATACAATAAATCATTTTTGTGGCTGTATCGGTGAGGAAGCTTGTAAGCCCCGAGAAGAATATATTCCTTTCAAAACCAAGTATTTTCTTGCTCTCTTTAACTTCCAATTTTAATACTCCCATAACAAATTTTATAATAAAATTATATCACAATATAAAAATCACCTATTATGAATTGTTAATTACCTAACATAATAAAGGATATTTGTTAAACTGGTAGAATTTATAATTAAGATGATACTTTATGCAGGTGATTTTATGAGAAAAAGCAAAGTTGTTATACTGATAATAATACTTTCATTAATATACACTTTAGCAGCCTGTAAATCGACAGGGGAACCAAGTACACCTTTAGGCTCCCAAAAAACATTGGAACAAGCAGCATCTTCCTCTGCTATTACTAAATCCTCAAGCTATTCAACATCTGAAAAAACAGATATTAATTCTAACACTGGAGCTGTAAACCCCAATACAGGGAACATAACTTCAAATAATTCTTCAGCAGTAACTCCTGCTGCTTCAAAAAAAGCTGAAGAGCTTTACCAACAAGGCTTTCAAACTTACATGGACTGGAAACTTGACGATGCGATACTACTGTTTGACCGGGCAATTAATACTGATCCGGCATGTTTTAAGGCATATAACGGTAAGGGTATCGTTCTGTGCTTCAAGGGAGACTATAAAAACGGTATGTCCCTTATAGACAAGGCTTTGGACATGAAACCCGATTACGTTTATGCAAATTTCAACAAGGCTTTGGGATATAAAATACAAAAAGATTTTGACAATGCCATGCTATGGTTCAACAAGGCCATTTCTCTCGACCCTTCGGATACCTGGAGCTATTACGGAATTGCATGTATTTATGCAGAAAGAAAAGATGCTAAAAATGCAGTTATTTATCTTAAAAAAGCTATTGATATCGACCCTGCAGTAAAGGAGTCTGCAAAAAAAGAACATGATCTCGACCCTGTAAGGAATGATCCTTCATTTATAGAACTGCTAAAATAAGCTATTCAGTGCCTCCACCTTCCTATTACCAGAGACCTATTCCTTTTGGTGAAAAATGTGGTATAATAGTATTTAAGAGGTGATAGTTATGGATTTTGGATCAATTTCGGTTGATAATATTCAAAACCTTCAGCAGGCTATCCAGATTTCACTGCAGCAAAAATCCATGAACAGGGACTCCGCTTCTATGGATTCTCTTCTAAGAGGTATGGAAAGAGCTAATGCACAAACCATGGAAAGTTCTGTTACACCTTACAAAGGACAAAGTATAGACGTAAGAGTTTAGTATAAAACTTGAGATTCCAATTCATACAAGCTTATCAATTGATAGGCTTGTTTTTTGTTCTTATACCTATTATCCAGAGCTTCTGCCTTAATGTATGACAGGTTTAATAAATGTCAATAATTAGTAAAACCTTAACAGGCAGGAGATAAGTATGAAAAAAAACTACTCGGGTATTGAAATAGCTGCAGTTTCTGTAGCTGCAATAATTCTGGCTTACTTGTTGTTTGTAAGACCCGTTGTCGGCGTAGCGGACAATGGAGATTTCAGCAGAATAATGGGGTCCTCCGGACTTACTTACCTTACCGATAATTACAACGATAAATACTTCAATTACCTGACACGTGAATATGGCATAGAACAAACAGGATTATTTGATGGAGGTTATTTCTCAACCGAAATAGTTCTTGTAAGAGCTGCAAGAATTATAAACAATTTGCTTTTACCCAAAACAGGAACTTTTGATATTAGGTTTTTGGCACTAGTATATTCAATGATTTTTCTTATATCTATCTTCCTGATTTTAAAGTATATTGACTATGGTTCCAGGCTATGGGCCTTTGTAACAGCAGCCGCGGCCATTATGATATTTACCGACATAGGCTATCTTTCCTACTTTAACTCATTGTACGGTGAAGCAGTTTCATATATATCCCTTTTACTTATGATTGGCTGTATTTTTTATATTTGCAGCCGCAGCCGTCCAAGCGTATATTCACTGCTGTTTCTTATAATCTCAGCTGTTTTTCTGACTGGTGCTAAGACTCAGAATGCACCCATCGGAATAGTTCTTATAATCTTTTTCATAAGCCTTTACAGGCTCAGGAAAGATACACCGTGGAAAAGTATGATTGCATTAGGCTGTACCCTGATTTTACTGACTTCCTACGCTGCCTACGCATCAGTACCAAATGAGATAAAAGTCTGCAATAAATATCAAACAGTGTTTTACGGTATCCTTAAGGGTTCAAAAACACCCGCAGATGATCTTAAAAAGCTTGGAATCAAACAGGATCTGAGTGTTCTTGCCGGGACTAATTATTTTATGAAGGAATATCCAATTGATATTAAAAGTCCTTATGTGCAAAAAGAAATCAGCGAAAAGGTAAATCCTTTAAAAGTAGCAATGTATTATGTAAAAAACCCCGGAAGGTTTATAGAAAAGCTTGATATTGCTGCCCAAAACGGCTTCCGGCTTGTCCAGGGTTTTGGTAACTATGAAAAAGCAAACAGCGACGGAGTTAGGAAAACAGTAAGTTCATTCAATGTATGGAGCAGCTTTAAGGAAAATGTTCTTCCCCATTCCCTTATTTTCATTGCTGCACTGTATGTCTTATTCTTTTCTGTACTATTGGTCAAGCATAAAAAAGCACGTTATGTGTCACAAAAAATCAGAACCGAGACCTTTATGCTGGTAGGAATCATCGGGGTAATGCAATTTGTAATACCAATAATAGGTGATGGTGAAGCAGATTTAAGCAAACACCTTTTCCTTTTTAACGTTTGTTTTGATATTATGTTCCTTTACACAGGAGTGTTTATGTTAAAAACCTTTGCCATGCTTGTGACAAAAATAATAAAGCCGCTTCAGCTAAAAGCGGCCAGATAAATTATCTATCATGGATTAACTACTGTAGAAGTAAGCCCTATTCCATTTGCAGCAGATGCAAGTGAAGTCCAGGTGTTACACCCTGCAATGCCATCTGCCGCAAGTCCTCTGGATGCTTGAAAAGCCGAAACTGCACGTGCAGTGCCTGCTCCAAATACACCATCCAGACCTGACCCCGTAAAGCCTACAGCATTGAGAGCATCCTGAAGTACAAATACATATACTCCCTTGCTTCCAATTCTTACTAAAGGATAACTTCCCTGCGGGCATGCAGGTACTCCCATTCGCTTATCTACATGCACCCATGTTGGTGTAAGATAAGCAGGCTCAACATATGACCATACCCCTGTATTATATGCAGTATCCCTCAACGCATTTCTTGTAGCATTGTCAAGATTTTGACCCATATCAAAAGCTGATCCGGCATAATGCTCCGACATGCTTGTATGTCCCCCCTGCCAGATACGCTTGAATGCATAACCCACATAAATTGGTCTCCCCCAAGCTCTTCTGGTAATATTCCAGGCATCCATAACCCTTCTATCGGTCCATACTACGCTTGAGTTGGAGTTTGATCTGAATTCACCAACCGTCAGAGTATTTCCGGTTACATAAGGCATTGGTTCGTTTAAACCTCTATTATAATATTCAATATTATTACTCACTGGGTTATATACATAAACAATTGGCATAAATTCACCCCATTAATATCAATATATAAATATTGTATGAGTTATGTTAATCAAGTGTTCATTGATATAACGAGGTCAAAATAATATTGAGTTGGTGAATATGATTCTATCCTATATTTTTAATGAATTCATCATTCAGGATTTTGCTGAATTTTGCAGCACCTGATGGGTTCAAGTGATCATTGTCCCTGAAATCCATAATACTGAACCTGCTGTCATTTATGTAATTATAATATTTAATACCATATTCCTGTGTAATACTTCTTATATTATCCTGCATATCCTGGTAATTTTTACGGTTTATGTTGTCATAGTAGGTTTTATAAACAGGAGTAGTAATAATAACGACCTTTATATTTCTTTTTCTGAGCATTTCAATCATGCTCTTGAGATATTCGATGTTCTTACTATAATTCCTGGTTTTTATACCTGCATCAACAAAAACAGCACGCTCTTTTCCTTTTGCCTCCGAAATGGCTTTCAAATTATAACTTGTAGTATCGTTTTTTTCAACCAAACATCCATTGGTTTTATATCCTTCAGCAAAATTTACCTTAAAGCCTTTTAAAAGGCACTTAAGGCTCTCTTTTTGACCATATAATGCAAAATAGCTGATGGTTCTTAAATTGAAGCCTCCCCCACCCTCGTTGTCTATATCATAATACCTTTTATAAAAATACATTCGCCAGTACTCTTGGTTTTCGGACATATCATAACCAAAGGCAAAATTAGAAATCGGGAGTATAACCAGTTTGAGGCTGTCCATTTTATCAATATATTTTTGCAGAATTTTATTATCATAGTATAAAGGCTGACCCACATTAGCAAAATTAAACCCCTTTAGTGAAAAATAATCAGGGTCTATTCCATAATCAGCATGTGACGTGCCCAGATTCAACACCTGAATACTTCTGATATTCTTTTCAAAGTTCCTCTTCTTAAAGGAATAGCCATTGTCAATTGACGATAATCCAAGCTCCATGATAATAATTCCTATTAGGACAGGACTTATAAAAATCAATATTTTAAACAAAAGCTTCTTCATAAAATCCTCCTAGAATTGGAAATAAATAAAGCTGCTATTCCCAAATACCCCGAGAAAAATAATAACAGAAACAATTACATAATAAACGCCCCATCTAACCCAAACAGGCTTTGATGTGAGCATTTGACCCAGTCTCTTTTGTCTTTGGGCAAGGTGAAACAGTTCCAAAAATACAATTGACAGGATGGCAGCTGCAAATTCTGCTTTGCTAAGGCCCAGTCCACTAAAGCACTTCAATAAGTAATCAGGTGAAAAAGCATTGCCCAAGCCTGAGAACAAGTGAGTAATTATGTACCAGGCTTCGGATAAGCTATTTGCCCTGAAGAAAATCCAGGCAAAGCATACAAGTGAAAAGGTTACAATTACCTTCCAACATTTTTCTATGGTTTTATATTTGGATATGCGGATAAAATCCGATATCTTTTTTCTTATGTTACGTGTCCAGATAGCAAATACAAGATAAAACCCATTTAAAGCTCCCCATATTACGTATGTCCAACTTGCCCCATGCCATAATCCGCTTATCAAAAACGTAAGGAAAAGGTTCATTTGCCATCTCCATTTGGATACACGGTTTCCTCCAATGGAAATATAAAAGTAATCCCTGAACCAGGTTGACAAAGAAATATGCCACCGTTTCCAGAATTCCGATATACTTTTGGAGAAATAGGGCCGGTTGAAATTCTCCATCAGGTTGAATCCCATTACCTTTGCAGCTCCGATTGCAATATCCGAATAACCTGAAAAGTCGCAGAATATCTGAAACGCAAAGAATACAGTTGCTATAATTAAAGCAATCCCATTATATTCAGCAGGGGAGCCATAAACCTGGTTTACAACTACTGCCAGCCTATCCGCAATGACAGCCTTTTTGAACAGGCCCCAAACCATCAGCTTCAAACCTTCAACTACTCTCTGATAATCAAAATAATGCTTTTCCCTGAACTGGTGTAATAAATTTTGGGGTCTTTCAATAGGTCCCGCTACCAGCTGAGGGTAAAACATAACATACAATGCATATATACCAAAATGTTTTTCCGACTTCTGAAGTCCCCGGTATACCTCTATTACGTAGCTTAGGCTTTGAAACGTGTGAAAGGATAATCCGATTGGGAGTATGATATTAAGAGCCTGCACAGGATATTTAAGGTGAAAGAACGATGCTATTGAAGCAAAGGAGTTATTAAAGAAATTGTAGTACTTAAATATAAAGAGTACCAAACAGGTTGAAATAATACTTATCAAAAGGAATATTTTTTTTCTTTTCCCATCTGTTTTATCAATCATTATACCCGCCGCATAATCAATACATATTGTTACTGCTAAAATCAAAATATACGCAGGTATAAAAGCCATATAAAAAATACAGCTTGCACCAAGCAGCATTGCCCACCTGTACTTGTGAGGAATAATAAAATAGAGAGTTGTTACAATTGGAAAGAACAACATAAACTCCAAAGAATTAAACAACATTTAAAAGGACCCCCACTATCAGCAATATTCCAAATTATACCATTTGTTTAATAAAACTTTAATAATTATTTGACATATTTCCTGTAGGCCTTATTTAAAACCTACTTCTTTCTGAGTTGAAGTTGAACAAGAGGACTTTATGTGGTAGCATATGTTAAAAGATATTTCCAAGGAAACTTTTATGAATTTAATTGATTCACATGTTCATATAGGCGAGTTTGGGCAATGGGCTTTTAAAAGTGAAACACTTATAGATTATATTATCGTCGGGGATTACTCTCTGATTTGGAGACACTTAAAAAGGCTTGAAATAAATTCCTCAAGCCTTTCTTCATTAAATTTACTTTTTGTAAGAGTCCATAAGCAGCCTTATATTGCTCAGGTTGTTCTCTATTACCTGTTCAGCTGTAAAACCTGACCGTTTGCTTTGATACAAGACTATGCTGCCGATACAAAGTGCGGTAATGGTGCTGTCAAGCTTAATGGCTTCCTCTGGCTTAATTTTCAGTACTTGTGCATATTTTTCTATAGCCTTGAATCTGTTCTGGAAGAGAGAAGATTCTCCAAACATTTCTGCAATCTCATTTATATCAATATCTCCATACCCTTCAATAAAGATGCTGCTAAAGACATTCAGGTTTTCAAGGGAATATCTGCAGAAAGCCCCCCAGGAGCCTATATAATATTCAATGGGATCCTCTGATTTAGAGTTCTCTTTAATATATTCGTTGGCTTCTTCAAGAAATTGAAATACTGATACTGCAATAAGATGCGGGAAATCCTTAAAATATTTATAAATTGTGGAATAGTGATATCCCGCCGCATCAGCAACCCTTCTGATATTCAGCCCTTTTATTCCTTCTTTTTTTATGATCTCACATGTGGCATCAATAAAATAATTTTTTACCCTCTGCTGCCGTATTTCTCTTTTATCCATAAAAATCCTTTCACTGTACTATTTACTGATTATTGCATGATCTCATTGGTTATAACTTCTATTTTATCTGGCGTTACATAATCAAAATCCTTCGCCATATTTCGTGCCATATCCTTTTTACCCTGGATATAAACTAAAATTTGACCCAGACGCATCACTGTCCTGTCAAGTAGGGACAGACTTTTAAACCTGGACCGCCCCCTTAACGGAAAATATTTTATATTATCAATTATCTCAGGAGGCAAATCCTTTTTAACTGCTTCTATCACATATTCTGCCGGTGAACCTGATAAGGAAAAAAGAATGATCTTTTTATTTTTTAATTCATTCCATTCTTTAATTATAAATTTCCTCATTTTAATATGGGAAGCATGTAAATATGTGCCCAGGACAATAATATCATAATTATTTAAATGAAACCTGAAAACATTATCTATATCGGTGATGTCAGACTCTACAGCCTGGTTTATCCATTCAGCATACTGTTTTGTACTTCCGTATTTACTTTGATAAATTATAAGAGTTTTCATTAATACTCTTCCCCCCTGATTCCTGAATAAGGATAGAACCCAAAACGAGCCTGCACCTCATAATTGATGAAACAATTGAGAGAATTGATACCAGAAAAACGCACAAAGCCAATATTATACTGCCTGTTTTTCCAAGCCCATAATATAAACTGCATGCTATCCCCGGAAGAACAATAAACATTGCTGCTGCAAAACGCCCTATACAATCAAACAAGAAAGGCTGTCTTGGATTACATGGTCTTCGTTTTATAAGTACTGACGTTATAAGAAATTCAAAAAATTTAATTGTTATAATTACTGTAAACCATACAGGCAAAATTCCTTTAATATTTAACAACACAACCGAAGTCATAACAAAGAGTACGTCTGCAAAAATATCAAGAACTGCCCCTGCTGCAGATTCACAGTGAAACCTTCTTGCCAGCCTTCCATCTAAAAAATCACTTGCACATATTATAAGGAATACAGCTGTAATCGGGAAAATAAGGTTTTCAGAATTATTGCTATTGACACTGTAAACTAATTCAATAAATATTCCAGTAAATAAGATCCTTGTAAAAGTAATGATGTTTGGTATATATCTGATTATATCAGCCATAATTATTTACCTTCCACTGTCTTCATTCCTATATCATAAGCCTTTTTTTCATTTTCCTTATCATTGGATTTGAATTGAGCTTTTGTAGGATTTACAGAATTCTTCAACAAACTTGCGATTTCATCAAGCTGCTTAGAATCATCCATTGAACCTGTTGTAAATAAAACGACCTTTTTGCCTGTAAAATCAGGTATACTCTTTATGTAATCCTTTAACACTGTTGATGTTCGGCTTGCATAAACAGGAGACCCAAAAACAATTACAGAGTATTGTGATATATCTGTTGACAGGTGTTTCCCAGGATAGGATAATGTGACTTCATACCCTTTTGAATTAATACCCTTTGCTATTTGTATAGCCACATTTTTTGTAATAGTGGTTCCTTTTGACGGCTGATATACAACAAGCGCCTTTCCTGAGTTACCTGCAGCAGGCAGAGTTTCCTTTTCAGTACCTGCAGGCGTATTGTTATGATCAATCAATATTTTTGTTGTAATCATAAAAGCCGCAGCCAATACAACGATAATAATTCCAATAATTATTAGAACCTTTACACTCTTTTTCATTTACGACACCCCTATAAAATAATTTTAGTAAGCATTGCTGCATTTAGTAATCATTGTTTACTTTTTATAATAGTGGTTTCTGAATATAAAGTCAATATATTTGTAGGCATCCTAGTATAAAATTTTATTTTTGACAAATGTAAAAAATATTTTAATAAGGCAATTGTCTAAAAAGGAGACGATCATATGAATAGTATTAAAAAACTCCCCGATGCTGAATTTGAAATAATGAAAGTGGTGTGGGCAAATGAGCCGCCTATCACTACCAACATTATCATGCAGCATTTGGGCAACGAAAGAGAATGGAAGGCGCCAACAGTTATTTCTCTTATGTTGCGGCTCGTCGAACGGGGGTTTTTTAAAACTGAAAAGTACGGAAAGGAACGCGTTTACTTTCCTCTCGTTACAAAGGAAGAGTATCTCAAATTTGAAACAGGTAATTTTATAAGACAGTACCATGCAAACTCATTTGTCAGCCTTGTAAACACCCTTTATAACGGGAAGCACCTTGATGATAGTGATATTGAGGAATTATTGAAATGGGTAAAAGAACGGAGGGACTAAAATGCATTCCTTTATAAATGTATTAGTTGAGTGCTCCGTTACAATGACAGTGCTTATATTAATGTATTTTGCGATAACTCCTCTCCTGGAAAAAAGATATACCGCTAAACTACGTTACTATACCTGGCTAGTGATTGTAATCGGGCTAATTATCCCTTTTAGACCACATTTCGATACAGCCATTTTAAAAGTCGATATGCCTGTTTTACAAGAGGCTCAACAGGTCATGCCAAACATCAAGGAACCGATAGTGGTTCTTACCGGTTCCAGCTATGCGGAACAGTCAGAAATTCCATGGTATGATATTGCATTCTGTTTATGGGCTGCAGGATTTGGTACAACAATTATCTATTACCTTTTTAAGCACCGTCGGTTTATAAAGCTTGTAAAACGGTGGGGCGAAGATGTTACGAACCGAGAAGTAATGGATACTTTAATAAATTTAAAGGATGATATGGGAATTTATAAACAAATAAAATTACAGGTTTGTCCCTGCATAACAAGCCCGATGCTGATAGGGTTTTTTCACCTTGTGATTTTATTTCCTTCAGACGAAATTTCATCCGATAAATTAGCACCAATACTAAGACACGAGCTTATTCATCTAAACAGGAACGACATATGGTATAAAGCATTAGTTTTATTTGCGGTTGCTCTTCACTGGTTTAATCCAGTTGTACATCTTATGACAAAAACAATTGCATTACAATGTGAGATATCCTGTGATGAACAGGTTCTGAATGGAGCAAGTATCCAACAGCGTAAACAGTACAGCGAAACCATTATTAATGTTGTAAGCCGTAAAGCAATGGTCCAAACTGTACTATCAAACAATTTATATGGAGGTAAAAATTCTATGAAATCCAGAATTATTTCAATAATGAATACCACCAAAAGGAAAGCAGGGGTTACTGTTCTTTGTGCTGTAATTATTGCTGTACTTGGAACAGGAACAATATTTGCAGCAAACTACTCAGCCAAACCACAACAGGAGCAATCACAGTCATCTGCATCATACAACGGTGGGCAGGAAATTAAACAGCCACCATATTCCAACGTTGAAGGAAAATCACTTCAAGAATTTCTGGCTGACAACGGATTGCTCAAGTATGATGAAAAAGAACACATATACCGTTTTAACGGCAAATGGGTTCGTTCAGTGGATGATGTATATACCTTTGATGGTGTAAAACATGGAGGTATTAGCAAAAGTGGAATTGGCGCGGATGATAATTATTATTCAGGTGAACCTGTTGACCTGAAAGTAGTAAGAAATCATCAGTCCAACCAAATAGAAAAGCTAGTTGAAGTAACCAGCACAGAACATGTTAAAATCAGGCCTTTTGAGCAATAACTTATAGTTGAGAAAAGAGGGTATTATGGTCATATGCCAATACCCTCTTGTATTATATAATATTCAACGTTTTTTAATTATTAAAATCTTTACTCTCATTTTACTGTTACAACTGCCTATTCAGCTTTAAGTACTTAACCCTCCATTAATACCTATAAACTGACCGATTACACTGCCGGCATTATCAGGAAGGTGGGTTCTTTGGTCCATTTTATATACCCCCTAAGAACATCTAAGCACTTATCTCATTGCTTAAAACCTTTGTAACATTACTTCCTTTAATCTCGTATACATCCATGAAATTGCCTGGTGCAAAAATACCATCAACTAATACTTCCATTGTACCATCTCCATTACAATCCAAAACAAATGGTACATACAACGCTGTTGATCTATACCCATGTGTACTTTTTCCATTGATATAATGTTCTTCTCTGATAATAATATTCTCTACTTTACCGTTTATAAGCTTTCTAAGAATAACAACCGAGTATGTATTTTTATCTTCTTCATCAGAAGAAATGTCAACGTTTGATGCCGTTAAAAGCACTTCATCAACGCCATCTCCCTCGAGGTCTATTTTTAGTGCCTGCCTTATATTTACATCCTGAGCTTTAAAACCCTGTCGGCCAATAATGCCTCCTACAACATTTTTATAAGTGTAAATATCATTTGACAATTTTTGAGGAATCCTAGGTAAAGCATTAATATCAGCCCCAACAGCTATTCTACTAGAAAAATTCTTAGAATAATCAGTACCAGATGCTGTTTTCTCACCGGGGTCAAAAGTACCGTTACTAGTACTTATTGTTACTCCTGGCTGTGCTCCTTGAACTTCTTCAGTAGCAGGCTCCTTGGATAATCCCTTGCCCTCTCCGATGTAATTTGTCATTGAGTAAATTTTATATGTTTCATGACCTGAAAGCTCCTCAAATGTGCTGTCTACACCAAGCCATTTACCCAACACATAGCTTCCGATAATATACCTGCACACAATGGGATTTACTTTGTTAATATTATTATTTGATTTAGTTAATTGTCCGGCTGACAGTTTTAATATAGGCTTACCTTCAGAAAAATCCAAAATACTTTGAACTGATTTACCTTTCTCGTCTTTTACATTTATGCTAATAGCCGAGTTAGTTTTTTCTGTAGTCAAGCTACAACCAGGCTGTAATTGTGGCATTACCTTTGATCCACCTATTTCAACCTGATCCCACTTATTTTGGGAATACTTAAGGACTATTAAATTGAGATAATAATTGCTATCGTTTGTATTAAAGAATTCATTACCTATGACTGAATAATATGTACCCGAAAATTCATAAATATCTGCTATAAAAACTCTCGCGAATTGAACACAGTTGGTTGTTGCAGATAAAGCTTCAGTATTCTTTACATTCTTTTTATCAAATTGCTGAATATATACTTTTGTTGAACTGCCTTCATCACCTTTCTTATTTCCATATTCAATAATTCTGGCTTTTTTACCGCCTATATCAGTATCCTTTGTTATTTTTAAATGCATGTTTGAATCACTGCTGACAATCTTATCTGCAGGTAATTTAACCGAATCATAAGAATTGATGATTGAGAGAAGTAATTTGTGACATGAAGCATTAATATCACTAATTTCTGCGGCAGATGTTTTTCCTGTTAGCTTGAAATCCTCATCATGAAGCTGCTGAATAAGAGTTTGCAAATTATCAGGAATTTTATCAGACTTAGTTTCGGCTTCAATATTATTACTATTACAGGCCGATAGTAAAACAACCACAAACATGAGATAAATGGCTAGTTTTTTCATGTTTACTCCCTGAAAACATTTTGATTATAATTATACCATATTATGTAACAGAATTGGCTGTATTATATATAATGTTTATTTGATGCAAGAATCACTAAAATATATGGTTTCGTTGTATTTTCTATTTCCATGAGTAAACTTTGTATCTTTTACAGGTACATAGATTTCGATTTCACAGTAATCCTCCCGGGCGATGCTTTCATCTATATATTCAATGTGATAATCATATGAAAACTCATAATTTGATTCAGGAAGCCACTCCTTAAAAATGTAATTATACAGTTCACTAAGACTCACTTCTGTTGCATACTTTGGGTGCTCTAATCCTACATATTTAAACACAGCATACTTTCTGGTTGGAATTTTTATGCCTGTTAATCCTTCAGGAATAGTATCCAAATCAGTAACTTCAACAGAAGGAATATAGTATTTATAATCGCAATAATCAGGCATATACTTTATTATTCCAATATAAACATCAGGAAATTTTACATTTTTTATTCCAGGTCTGTCATTATAAAAAAAGTCATTCCCTACATTATTTGCAGTGTTAAAGTGCAAATTGTCAGCAAAATATATCTTATGGCTTTTACCTACAGTCATAAACTGAGGTTTGACTTTTATTACAGGTTCTATTATGAAACCGTCGTTTCTAAGAGGTATTAAACAATTAAGATCAATTTTATCGGTAATTGTTAAAGCAGGTTTATCTTTTCTGAATTGATTCGGGCTTATTTTAAATTTATTAACAAAAGATCTTATGTAGGATTGTTCATAATCAAAATTATAATTGCATGCAATGTCCACTATATTAAGATCCGTATGCAATAAATCATCAAGACTGTTAGAAAGCTTCCTGTTTCTCACATAATCCATCAGACGTTTATTTGTTATTGCTTTAAAAACTTTATGAAGATGATATTTGGATAAACCGCCGTATGAAGCTATACTATCAAGAGTAATTTTATCATGAATGCTGCTTTCAATATATTCTACAACTTCTCCGACTTTTTTTATTGCACTGTTATATGCCATAATTATCACCCCTAGAATATATGAAAAAAATATCAATAAAAAAATTTAAGCCCCATACTTCTATGTATATTACAGTATAATTTTAACTTCAAAAGCTTTCTTTGTATATAATCTTGTTTAAAAATATTGTTATGCAAATGTATACCAGTAAATTTTTTTGTTACACCTTGCCCCTTATATAATCTGACTTATTCATTTTTGCTCTGTTTATCCAAACCACAAGAAATGTTAATAAAAAAGATTAATCATTACTTATAATAGTTCAAGAAGTACCTCCAAACGAATATTTAAAGGAGAATATGATATGAGAAAAAAACTAATAGTTTTGCTTTTATTTACATTTTTATCAACCTGTCTGGCAGCATGTGGGAGCAGTGATGAGAAATCTGCTTCTACCGTTTCAAAAAATACTCAGAGTGCTTCAAACACTCAGAGCATTTCAACACAGAAACCTGCCTCAAGTGTGTTGGATACAAAAAGTATTCCGGCTCCATCACTTGCAAACAACGTGGTAAGCGAACCCGCTACACAGGGAATAACAGTATATCTTCCACCTTCCTACCAAACAGGTGAAAAAAGCTATCCGGTTGTTTACTTCCTACCTGGATTCGGAGATGATTACGCTGCATATGGCAATTCCTTTAAAGACGCAATGGATAGGCTTATAGCTTCAGGTAAAGTCAAAGATATGATAGTTGTAACCATGAACGGTAATAATGTTATTGGCGGAAGTTTTTATTACAATTCTCCAACGACAGGAAATTGGGAAGACTTTGTCGTAAAAGATGTTGTGGGCTACGTTGACTCAAATTACAGAACAATAAAGGACGCAAAGTCAAGGGGTATTTCAGGTCACTCAATGGGTGGTTTTGGTGCAATAAATGCAGCAATGCATCATCCGGAATTATTCAGCAGCCTTTATTCAATGAGTCCTGGAATATTTGCACCAGGCGGAATTGAAGAATCACCATTTGCAGTAACAGAAGATGCTCTCAACCAACTGGAAACATTAACTTCTTACATACAAGGTGATTTTGCAAATGCATATGGTGCAGCTTTCCTCCCTGATTCAAAAGCTCCATTTATGAAATATCCTTTAAAGAAGGTAAACGGTAAGGTGGTTAAGGATGAAGCCCTTATGAAACAGTGGGAAAGCGGTTACGGTGCAATTGACGAAAAGGTTAAAAAATATGGTGATAATCTGAAAAAGTTCAAATCCATTGTTATAGAATACGGAAAACAGGACGAATTTGCCTGGATACCAAAGGGTTGTGATTATTTTTCACAAGTACTTACAACAGCAGGCATAAACAATAAACTGGTATCTTTTGAAGGTAAGCACCAGGATCAAACTATACAAAGATTTGAAGAATTTGCACTTCCATTTTTCTCTGAACAGTTGGCTTTTTAGTAACTTACAAAATTAACATGATGAATTTCATTAATCCAACTACATGTTCAAATTACCTAGCCCTGATATTAAAATATCGGGGCTAGGTTGTTCTTTTTATTGGACACCTTGCTTATCAAAAAAATAAATACTATTCACTTATACGTTTATTGACATAAGGAATTACATGTGGTAAATTGAACATGTTCAGTAATTGTTCAGGAGGCCACTATGGTAAATAAGGATATAGGTAAAGATAAACTTATAAAGGTTGCGATAGAAATGCTAAACAAAACGGATAACCCCGAATCGATAACAATACGCCAAATTGCAGATCGAGCAAATGTAGGTGTCGGTTTAATTAATTATCATTTTCAATCAAAAGATAATCTTCTTTATATAGCTCTGGGAGAAAGTATGTCCCACCTTGCAGAAAACCTGAAAAATATAAAAGAATCCCAAGTCAGCGACCCCGTTGATAAGCTGAAATTAATGTTAACAGAACTATCTGACTTAGGATCAAAACATATTAAATTAATAACAATCGCCATTACTTATGAGCTTCAGCAAGGTAATTTTCAGACCCCATTAACTCTATTACCTGTATTAAGAGAAATCTATAAAGACCAGAGAGATGAATTTGAGCTCCGGATAATAGCTTTAGAAATAATATCCACCATACAGGTTGCATCAATAAATCCTCAAAAATTTCAGATATACTCAGGTATAGATATCAACAGCAAGCCTCAAAGAGATAAGTTCATAGAAAGAATTATAAAAACGACTATAAAAAAATAAATGGGGAATAAACAATGAAACTATTATCAATTATAACTGCCGTTATAACCGCTCTTCTTCTACTATCAAGTTTACTCTGCGGACTATGGATAAAGTCCCATAACCAGACATCAGACAAAGCAGCCCTTTCATTTCATATGAAATTAGGTATCATCTCGGTGTCGTTTGGGTTAATATCTGTCATATTGCTTATTATTAAAGCATAGTGGGAATGGAGTGATTTTCAGGTGAAGATTCTGGTAATACTAGGCAGTCCAAAAGAGAAAGGTAATACAAATAATATTGTCAAAATAGTTGAACAGCAGTTTAAATGTTTTGATGAATCTGTAGAATTCGAGTATTTGGTTTTAAAGAATATTAATTTTCAATTATGCAAAGGCTGCTATCAATGCCTTGAAAAGGGTGAAAACCACTGTCCTCTTAAAGATGACAGAGAAGAGATAGAAGCTAAAATGGCGAATTCAGATGGTGTAATATTCGCCTGCCCTGTTTATGTATATAATGTTCCATGGATAATGAAAAACTTTATTGATCGGTTTGCTTACGCATCCCACAGGCCACGTTTTAACGGAAAAAAATCAATGGTTATCTGTACCACCGGAGCTGTCGGTTTAAAATATACCCTTTTTACAATGGCTTTTCAGGTTGGTACCTGGGGCTTTAAAGTTACACAAAAACTAGGAATTGTATGCCATCCCGGGCACATTTCTGAAAAAGGCAAACAGAAGCTTGAAAGAAAAACGCAGAAAGATATTATTAATAAATCCAAAGCCTTTTATAAATCCGTAAAAAATACAAATCCGTCCAAACCCGGATTACTAGATCTTATAGCATTTAGACTTCAAAAATTTGCTTTTTCACGGTCAGATAAAAGTCTTGCAGATTATAATTATTGGATTAACAAAGGCTGGTTTGATAAAAAAACCACTTACTATTATCCTGTGAAAACAAATATAATAAAAAAAGTCCTTTCCAATATAATATCAAGTATCTCTATTGGGTATCAAAAGACTAAATAAATTCCTGATTATAGTCCGCAGTACTTATGTATATGACACCCTCCTGTCAGGTTAAATAAGGTATAATCTACTTAAATAACAACAGAAGGAATGGTTGATATGAGTATAGGAATTTTTACGGATAAAAGCTGCAAGCCGTCCTTGGATGATATGTTCGAGGCAGTATCGGCTTCAAAAGTGAACTTGAAAGCTTTATTTGGTGCAATTGAAGAAAATTTCAAAGCCAAAAGTGAATTCAAGTTTTACGGTAGAAACTATGGGTGGGCACTAAACTTCAGGAAATCAGGCAAGTCTCTGATTTCTATATACCCTAGTGACAATATGTTTACAGTTCAGATTATACTGGACAAGGTTCAGGCAGAGGAAGCTATTAATTCGGATATATCAGAAGCTGTCAGAGATATTATCAACAATACAGAAGAAATATATGAAGGCAAATGGATATATATCAAAGTGGTACCAACAAGCGAAATCAGGGATATTGAAACACTTTTGAATATAAGAATGAAAAAAGCAAATTAAATTATACAAGACAAGGCTCAATCAATGAAACTTGTCTTGTTATATATTCTATGGTTTCTCGTTACATAGTAGCTATGCTGCTGCTTACGACAATACACCATCTTTGGCTTCCAGATATTCGTCATAGGTTGTCATTCGGTCAATCAAACCATCCTCTGTCAGTTCAATAATTCGGTTTGCAACCGTCTGCACAAACTGGTGGTCATGGGAAGCAAACAGAATAACGCCTTTAAAATCCATCAGACCATTATTTACCGCTGTAATAGATTCCAGGTCAAGATGGTTGGTAGGCTGATCAAGCACCAGAACGTTAGAACCAAACATCATCATACGCGAAAGCATACAACGCACTTTTTCCCCTCCGGAAAGGACTCTGACTTCTTTAAAAACATCGTCCCCTGAAAACAGCATTTTCCCAAGGAAGCCACGCAAGTATGTTTCTGTGATATCTGAGGAATACTGCTCCAACCATTTAATAATGCTTAATTTGCAACCGTCAAAAAATTCAGAGCTGTCCTGTGGAAAATAGGATTGGCTGGTGCTGACTCCCCATTTGTAGGAGCCTTCATCTGGTTCCAATTCACCCATTAAAATTTTGAATAAAGTGGTGTTTGCAATTTCATTGGAACCGACAAATGCAATTTTATCGTCCTTATTTGCACGGAAACTTACATTATTTAAAACCTTTACCCCATCAACTGTTTTCGAAATCCCCTCAACTGCCAAAATTTCTTTGCCTGGTTCACGGTCCATGGTAAAGCCAACAAATGGATAACGACGCGAAGAAGCCGGCATATCTTCTATAGTTAATTTATCAAGAAGCTTTTTTCGTGAAGTCGCCTGCTTCGATTTTGATTTGTTAGCGGAAAAGCGCTGAATAAAGGCCTGAAGGTCTTTAATTTTTTCTTCAGTCTTACGATTCTGGTCGCGCATGATTCGCTGCATAAGCTGACTGGATTCATACCAGAAATCATAGTTACCTACATAAAGACGAATCTGATTGTAATCGATATCCACAATGTGAGTACATACAACATTAAGGAAATGTCGGTCATGGGAAACAACAATAACTGTTCCATGATAGTCAATCAAAAAATCTTCCAGCCATGCAATCGATTTATTGTCAAGGTCATTGGTCGGCTCGTCCAACAGGATAATATCCGGTTGCCCGAACAAAGCACTTGCAAGCAGAACTTTAACTTTTTCAGCACCAGTCAGTGTACTCATTTGGGCATATAATATTGAATTATCAACGCCCAGGCCCTGAAGAAGTCTGGCAGCTTCTGTCTCCGCATCCCAGCCGTTTAACTCAGCAAACTCTGCTTCCAATTCCGCAGCCAGCATTCCATCCTCATCAGAAAAATCCTCTTTCGCATAGAGCGCATCTTTTTGTTTAGAGACTTCATAAAGCCTCGGATTTCCCATTATTATTGTATCAAGCACAGTATATTCGTTAAATGCATGATGGTTCTGCTTCAAAACGGACATACGCAGTTTTGAGTTAATTGAAATTTCACCTTTTGTGGGCTCCAATTCTCCGGAAAGCAACTTTAAAAAGGTAGATTTTCCAGCGCCATTCGCTCCTATTACCCCGTAGCAGTTGCCAGCAGCGAACAGTAAATTTACATTAGAAAACAGGCTTTGTCCGCTAAAGCTCAGCCCAAGGTCTGTTATAGTAATCATAGTATCTTATCCTTTCTATCTAAAACTCATAGACCTTTACTTTAGCATAATTAGCGGGGAAAAACAATGTAATACATATCAATATCTTACATTTCATACTCTTGCCGGGGTTTATTCCGTTTAAACCTTATAAAAAATATTGAACCAGGGTGAAAACAATAGTAAAATTTGTTTGTACAGAAATAAATGTGTCCATATAAATTTTACATTTTGGAGATTATAAATGGAAAATAAGAAATACTATTTTATTGATCTTTTAAGAATTACTGCTGCCCTTGCCGTTATAGTACTTCACGTCTCTGCAAATTTATCTGTATTAAAACAAGTTGGAAGCAGTCAGTGGTGGCTGGGTAACATCTTTAATGCATCATCGAGATGGTGCGTGCCTGTTTTTGTAATGATAAGCGGATATTTACTGCTTAATCCGGGTAAAGAACAGAGTGTTGGCCCATTTCTGAAGAGGCGGCTTATAAGAGTTGGAATTCCTTTGCTTACTTGGTCTGCTATATACTTCGTCTGGGATGAGTATGCAAATGGAGCGCATCTAACAATAAAAGAAATCTTAAAGAGAATACTATCAGGAAAGCCTTATGCGCATTTGTATTTTTTGTTTGTAATAGCTGGGCTTTATTTAATTACACCAATATTACGAAAATTCCTTCAAAGGGCAAGTAAAATAGATGTATCATATCTGATTTTTATATCATTTGGTGTTTCAATTGCAGTTATTGCCTTAAACAACTTTATACCGTCCATAAGTACAAGCTTTAATGCGTTTACAATGTTTTTACTTTATACATGCTATTATGTATTAGGTTATTACATTAAAACGTACATATCTAAAAAATATAGTTTCAAAGCATATTTGACAATATTCTTTCTTTCATTGAGTATTACAATTGTAGGCTCTTACTTTTCGGCAGTGTATGAATTTAATAATTATTTCTTTTCTTACTTAAGTCCACTGGTAATACTAATGTCAATATCGCTATTTATGATTTTTATTGGTTTGGAAAATTACTTAGTCAAACACCCCAACCTCAGTAAAGTAACTAATATAATTGCAGACTCAACTTTTGGGATATATTTAGTTCATCTTATCGTTAAAGGTATTCTTGAAAAAGGATTTTTAGGAATAACAATTAGCGTCACCACTGTGAATGCATTTATCGGACTTCCATTAACTGTATTAATGGTATTTCTGATATCTTTAATTACAACATATGTGATAAAGAAAATTCCATTAATAAAACATATTATGGGATAAAATGATTTTTAGGTTAGACCAACCTTCCCGGGTTCGATTCCGTCCTTTGAATAAAATAAAAAAGTTAGATTGAACTAACGGCTTAATGAAACTTTTTTGAAATGCATTTTACGGAAAGTAACAAATTAATGAAAATTAAACTTTCCTATGCATTATAAAAAGACTCCGGTTTTCACCGAAGTCTTTTTGGAGCTGGCGGACGGAATCGAACCCCCGACCTGCTGATTACAAGTCAGCTGCTCTACCTGCTGAGCTACGCCAGCATATATTGATTTTTGCCTGACAATTAGATAGTATACCAGCAGAAAAGACACGTGTCAACATATTATGGGCAGAAAATTTTGCCCTGTTTTCTTATAATTTTCATTAAGACAATATTATAATTGTATGTTTATATGATTTCCTGAGTCCTGTAAAAATCCAAAAGCAATTAAACTATCTTTACAGTTAAAAACAACTTTGCTCAAACCCATTTATAATGGCCTATTCCGAAGACAACCCTTATAAAATTACTATTACCTATGTACTATATCCTCCATCTATCTTACATTAATCATCTTGACTTTATCTTCCATTTCCTGTAATTTAATTTAGGACATATTCCATTTAATGGTAATACGTCCAGATACACCAAATATATCACGGCTTATTACAAGCTAAAAAGGGGGTAATTTTCACACTTATCAGATTACAGTAAGACATCAACAGTATTAAATCAAAATGATTCTTTCAGCAGCAAGCATTTTTCATAACTTACATCAAACAGGAGGAAAGAAAATGAAAAAAACTATAAGTCTTTTGTTAACTGCCATAATAGTTATGGCTTCAATGTTAATCCCCGTGGGAGTTTTTGCTGAGAATAACAGTATTAAAGTTATGTTTTCCAATGGAAATACATCGTCCTCAACTAATTCGATATATCCAAGGTTTAAAGTAACTAATACCAGTTCAAATAGTATTAATCTGGCAGATTTAAAACTCAGATATTATTACACAATAGACCAGGAACAACCCCAAAAATTCTGGTGCGATAACGCAGGAATAACTTCGAACAACACCTACACAGATGTAACATCTATTGTCACCGGAAACTTTGCGAAGCTTGCTATCCCATCAGCTAATGCGGACTACTATCTGGAAGTCGGTTTCAACTCAGGCACATTAGAATCTGGTGCATCTATAGAAGTTCAAACAAGATTTGCAAAAAATGATTGGTCAAATTTTAACCAATCAAATGATTATTCCTTTTGCTCAAGTTCAGTTTATACTGAATGGAATAGTATATCTGCATTTTTATCAGGAACTCTGGTGTTTGGTACGCAAATAGAAATTCAAAACTCTTCTATTTTACCAACACATATATCCTTTGATAAAAACGCTTCAGAAGATATCGTTGTAGCATTCTCACCTAATGGTAATCAGTTGGTAAGCATTAAAAGCGGATCTGATTTGGTGCCATATGTAATTTCGGGTAATACTGTCATAATAGCAAAGGATTATCTGTCCTCACTTCCTATAGGTGAAATTTCTTTTATCTTTGATTTTAGTGCAGGGACTGATCCTGTACTCGGCATTACAATAATGGATACAACTCCAAAGAATTCATCTATATTAATGACTTCGGCTTTCTTTGATAAAAATGCATCAAATCAGGCAGATATATTGGTTACCGTTTCTCTTAATGGAAACAAGCTTCTGGGTATTACAAATGGTTCAGATAATGTGCCTTACACTACTTACGGTGATTTTGTCAAAATAAGCAAAGGATACCTTGCGTCTCTTCCTGTTGGTAATACATCATTAAAATTTGATTTCAGTGCGGGAGTTGATCCTGTTCTAGATATTTCAGTGATGGATACCACCCCTAAAAATTCGTCCATATCTATAACATCAGCCTTCTTTGACAAAAATACTTCAAATCAAGCAGATATATTGGTTACTGTTTCTCTCAACGGGAACAAGCTGCTCGGCATTTCAAATGGTTCAGAAAATGTACCTTACGCCACTTATGGTGATTTTGTCAAAATAAGCAAAGGATACCTTGCGTCTCTTCCTGTTGGTAATACATCATTGACCTTTGATTTCAGTTCAGGAGTTGATCCCGTTCTAGATATTTCAATAATGGATACCACCCCTAAGAATTCGTCCATATCTATAACATCAGCCTCCTTTGACAAAAATACTTCAAATCAAGCAGATATATTGGTTACTGTTTCTCTCAACGGGAACAAGCTGCTTGGCATTACAAACGGTTCTGATACAGTTCCATATAAAACTGATGGCAATGTTGTATGCATAAGCAAAGAGTACCTTGCATCTCTTTCTACAGGTAAGTATACTCTTACCTTTAACTTTAACGCGGGTAATAAAGCTGAATTTATACTTAATGTAATAGATACAACTTCGCAAAATATGGCAGTAACAGTAGGCTCCGTAGAAGGAAAGCAAGGTGATATGGTTACGATTCCAATAATTACAAGTTCAGTTCCTTCTTACGGTATCAATTATTGCGATTTTACACTCAACTACGATACAAGTAAGCTTGAACTGATAAAAATAGAACCACATCCATACATAATAGGTTATTTAAACACTCAAAGATTATTTAACGGAATAAAATTTAAATATTTTTCCGGATTCTCGACTCAAAGTCATATAATAAATAAAGATGATGTATTTGCATCTGTCACCTTCAGAATTAAGCATAGCGCTGCTGTAGGTAATACTAATATCACAATAGCAGATAATTATAAATTCAGAGACACGAATAACACCTTTATAAATATAATACTGACTAATGGTATTGTTAACATTACCAATAACTGTCCATTTAACTAATACCTTCTGCATAAATAATATAGTATAAAAAAACAAGTCACAAAACTGTGACTTGTTTTTTGGTGGGAACTATAGGGCTCGAACCTATGACCCCCTGCTTGTAAGGCAGGTGCTCTCCCAGCTGAGCTAAGCTCCCGTGGTTTTATTTCTTAAGGCAAGAGTTATTATACCACTTTTAAAACTCTAAAGTCAATTGAAAACTTATGGAAAATTTTTTTATTTCCTCAAAATTAATTAATGTATTATGTAACAGGGTTTACATAAGCCGCATATTATATACTGTTAGCAACTACAAAAAGCCCCATACGTTATACCTCCAAAACCATACCCATAATAAAAAGCCAATCAGGGATAGTCCTAACATCCCTGATTGTGCTTATAATTGAATAAAGACAGGACTAAAAAGGAGACAGTTATAAACTGTCTCCTTCGCATTTTCAGACTTATGTAGCCGAGTCCTTTACTTATCATCCTCTCTCGGTGCTCCAAACCCATCGAAAAGGAAAAGGAATAAAATGATAAAGAATAAAATAGTGGAATTGCCGCCAAAGAATTTTCCAAATCCAACACCCATTATTATTTCTCCTTTCATAACAGTTTACATAACAGTTCTCATAATCAGTATATTCACAAAGCTTTAAAACTGTTACATAAATCGCAATATAATCCGGCAAAAGCCTGTAATGCTTGATTGATAGCACTTGTATATTGTGTTATTATATAACCTGTATAAATCATAAGCATACGGAGCAAATTATAATGAAAATCAGTACATTTAAAGCTAACATTTTTCTATTACTAGCTGCGGCAATATGGGGCTTTGCATTTGTTGCACAGAAAGTAGGCGCGGAATATCTCGGTGCGTTTTCATTTAACGGAATAAGGTTTACACTGGGAAGCTTATCATTAATTCCTTTAATAATTTATAACAACAAAAAAGCTAAACAGACTAATTCTGTGCCAATAAATAAAAAGAGTGTGATTCCTGCAGGAATAATCGCTGGAACAATTCTATTCTCGGCAGCATCACTACAGCAATTGGGTATGACATCAAATTCCTCCGGCAAGGCAGCATTTATAACCGGTCTGTATATTGTTCTTGTACCCGTTTTTGGAATATTTCTCAAACAGTATATAAAGCTAAGCGGCTGGCTAGGTGTGATTGTGGCAATTACCGGATTGTATTTTCTTTGTATTAAAGGCAGCTTTAGTGTTTCCAAATACGACGCATACCTGTTAATAGGCTCATTTTTCTGGACAGCTCACATACTCGTGATTGACTACTTTACCAAAAAGGTAGATACTTTAAAGCTTTCGTGCTCTCAGTTCATAGTATGCTCAATATTGAGTCTTGCCTGTGCTTTTATGTTTGAAAAAATAACTCTCGATGCAGTTCTTAATGCAGCTGTACCTCTCCTATACGGGGGATTTTGTTCTGTAGGTATTGCCTATACACTTCAAGTTATTGGGCAGAAATATGCACGTCCTGCACCTGCGGCTATTATTCTAAGCATGGAGACGGTATTTGCAAGTATAGGTGGGTTCATAATACTTAATGAAAACCTTGGCGCCAGGGGATATCTTGGCTGTGCTCTTATGCTAACCGGAATGCTGCTGTCACAGCTTCAGAATTTTAGCAAAAAGGATGTAACAGCTATAAATAAGGTAATTGAAGGATAGGAATTTTATTTAGTTAAAGAGGTATATAATTCTAATGAGAAACAAAGTCTTAATGATAGAAGAAATGTCTGCAAATGCCTTTCCGGCTATTTTGACTGAAGTATATGACGGGTGGATACTCCGATATTCAAAGGGTTATACATACCGAGGGAACTCAATAATCCCTTTATATAATTCTACATTAGACTTATATCAGAAAATTAAAGTGTGTGAAAATAAGTTCTTTCAAAAAGGGTTACCCTGTGTTTTTAAAATGACAGAATGTTCCGATTCCGGTTTGGATAGTTTATTGCAAAGCAGACAATATACTGTTCAGAAAAAGACTCACATAATGGAAGCATCCATAACAAATATGCAAAATTTGAATCTTGATAAAGTAGCTATTGACTATTCTGCAAATGAGAACTGGCTTGATGATTTTGTTGTTCTTAATGGTACACCTAGAGAACCTGTGAAGTCCACAATAAAAGCATTGATAAAAAGCATAGGAAATCCGGTTTTCTGCGCATCTATTTATCAGGATAAAATAATGGTAGCCTGCGGACTTGGTGTCTTGGAGAATGGATATATTGGCCTGTTTGATATTCGAGTGCATGAACAATTCAGACGTAAGGGTTTAGGAACAATGATTTGCCAAAAAATTATCCAAGAGGGATATAAAAAAGGGGCACATTCAGCTTATCTGCAAGTTGAGCAAACAAATGACATCGCAATTAATATGTATGAAAAGATAGGATTTAAAAGGCTTTATACATACTGGTACCGTCTAAAAAGCAGTTCAGATGCTGTAATAAGTGACTAATTCTCTATACATGATAAAAAAACAAGGGTCTGCGTTAAGCAAACCCTTGTTTTGTCTCTTGGTCGGGGTGAGAGGGCTCGAACCTCCGGCCCCATGGTCCCAAACCACGTACGCTACCAGCTGCGCTACACCCCGATATTTTTGAGACGATAATTATTGTACTACAAATCTTTTACGAATTCAATAGAATATTTATGGAAAATTAAATATTTTTGAATCACTTTACTATAATAAGCTGAAATCAATGCTTTTACAAGTATTAATTACTGTCAATTCAGCCATATTGGAGCAAGACTTGAATGGCACATTGTAAAAAAAATGTAACAATATAGTAACTTGATACCTCTATTCATGTACTCTATAATTAAATTATGGAAGAACACTTCAGTTTTCTTACTGAATAGCATTTTTTAGTTCTATAGAGACCAAGGCCTGATACAAAAGCCGTTTCAGGGTTTGAAGTCTCTATAATTTCATACATTTATTTATTTTATGTAAACCACACGTATGAAGTTTCCAATAACATTATGATCGAGGTGAAGCGTATAAAGAAAATACTCGGGCAGGTAAGAAAAGCGCTGCAGGATTATGACATGATAAAGCCGGGTGACAAAATAGCCATAGGTGTTTCAGGCGGAAAAGACAGCATTACACTGCTTTGTGCCCTTAGTCAGCTCAGAAAATTTTACCCTGTTCCTTTTGAGCTTGAAGCGGTAACTCTTACACTTGGAATTGGTGAATTCGATCTTACACCGGTGAAGGAGCTCTGTAAACAACTTGATGTACACTATACTATTGAAGAAACACTTATCGGAAAAATAATCTTCGAAGCACGTAATGAAGATAACCCATGCTCATTATGTGCCAACATGAGGCGAGGTGCACTTCACAATGTCGCCAGGGATCTGGGCTGCAACCGTGTTGCACTTGCGCATCACAAGGATGATGTCATAGAAACCTTCCTGCTAAGCCTTTTTTATGAGGGGCGTATTCATACCTTCTCTCCTGTTACATATCTTGACCGTAAAGACCTTTATGTTATACGGCCGCTTCTTTATGCCGAGGAAAAGGATATAAGGGGATTTATAAAATCTTCAGGAATTACCCCTGTACCCAGTCCCTGCACAATTAACGGACTTACAAAAAGGCAGGATATCAAAGAACTTATTTTGGGTATGAGCAGAGAAAAAAGAGATTTAAAGAGTAATATCTTTGGAGCTATTAAACGCTCGAAAATCGATCAATGGTGAAAATGTAGGAGGTCATATGAGATACAAGAGAAAACTGCTTGCCTTGCTTCTGGTAGTTGTATTTACACTGACAATACTACCGTACTCAGTAAATGCAAGCACAATTTATGAAAGTTCAACAAGTGAAAATATTACCTCAGGAGTTACACACAGTACAATAGTAAGATTTACTGAGGATGGTTGGATTAATATCAACATATTGAAAGTGGACCTTACCAACCAGTACATAAACTTAAACACACTGTCCAGCGATGTTTCCCTAAAAAACCTTGTAACTGTTAAAACCCTTGCACAACAAAACGGTGCAGTAGCGGCTATTAACGGAGGCTTTTTTAATTGGCTTGGCAGCGGTGGTTACCCTGACGGACCTGTAGTGAAATCAGGGCAGATAGTCACGGCTGACAATGAATATAACAGGTATAATGACAGTATGGCTACCTTTGCACTGGATAATTCAAATCAGCCTTTATTGGGATACTGGAAAACCGATATAAATCTGGTAGCACCAAATGGTCAGTCCCACACTGTAATGAAGTATAATAAGCTAAGCCAAATGAAAAGTGTTGATCTTATTGTATTAGATAAAAAATGGAGTAATTATACAATCGGTGCATCAACTGAAGCTGCAGACATGGTAGAAATGGTTGTAAAAGACGGAAAGGTACTTGAAATACGTCAGGGGCAGCCCGCAACTTCAATACCTGAAAACGGCTATGTAGTATGTTCAAAGCTTTCAGGTGCAGGTTCGTTCCTTGTACAAAACTTTGTACCGGGAGATTCTGTAACTCTGGATGTAAGTACAAATCCAAGCTGGAAAGACATTAAAATGGCATTAACGGGTGGTGCTATTCTTGTAAAGGATGGCCAGATTCCAGCAAAGTTTTCTAATATAATTGCCGACCGACAGCCACGTACCGCAGTTGGCAGTACCATGGACGGTAAAAAGCTTATATTGGTGACTGTTGACGGAAGACAGACAAAAAGTATTGGTATGACACAAACTGAGCTTGCATATCTTATGCTGGATTTAGGTGCATACAATGCTGTAAACCTTGATGGAGGCGGCTCCACTACTATGGTTGACCGTCCGCTGGGAGAAAGCAGTCTGAAAATTGTCAACAGCCCTTCGGATTCAACTGCAAGAGGTATATCGACCGCTATAGGTGTATTCTCCTCAGCTCCATCCGCAAGTCTTGCAGGGCTTATTATCAATACAGATGATTCTAATATATTTGTGAATACCTCAAGAAAGTTTACAGTTAAAGGCTATGACTCAAATTATAACCCTGTAAGTATTGACCAAAATTCAGTAAAATGGAGTGTTTCCGGTATACAAGGAAGCTTCAGTGGTAATACTTTTTACCCCAAATCTGTTGGAACTGGAACTGTGACAGCCACAATTGACGGAATTTCACAGTCAACTGAAATCAACTCATTAAGCGCACCGGTACAACTTATACTTGGAAGCAAGACTCTAAAGATTTCTGTTGGTGATACCAAGACTATATCAGTTACAGGAAAGAATAAAAACGGTTATACTGCTTCAATCAATCCTGCAGATGTCAAGTGGGCTGTAAAAGGAAGCTTTGGCAGTGTAACAAACGGAACACTTAATGCTGAAAAAGGTGGGTCGGGTTACCTTGATGCATACATTGGAAGCGTTCATGCTTACTGCGGAGTATCAGTTACATCAACGAACTATGTATTGAAGGATAAATTTGAAAGCCCCAACGGTACCTACCTTGCAAGCCCTGCAGGATTACCGGGCAGCTATCAGTTAAGCAATGAGCAAAAACGTTCCGGAAATACCTCCGGAAAACTTACATATGATTTTTCCAGTCTTAATGGTACCAGGGCTGCATATATGGTACTTAACAACGGAGGATTGACATTGGATTCAAACGTATCAGCAGTTGGCCTTTGGGTATACAGTGCTGAACCATCCCCTAATGAATTGAAAATGGAAGTTGTGGATAAGAAGGGTACCAAGCATTGGGTACAGGCTTCATCAGATATTGATTGGACAGGCTGGAAATACGTAGAAGCGTATGTTGGAGATATAACAGGTCCATCAAAGCTGACAAGGATTTATGTTGCACAGTCTTCGCCTGTTTCAAGTGTAGGAAGTGTTTACTTTGATGATTTAAGCGTTGCCTTAACGTCAACTCCATCAATTCCTTCACTCCCACAGGATACAACGCCATCTGATGATGCAAACAAGACAACAACCTTCCAGAGTGCACCTGATTCCTTCAGGTTTTCTGTCTTCGGGCAATCACGCGATCCGAAGAATGCTTACGAGAAGACCCTTCTTACAGGCTTTACAAGTACAATCAACAAGTATCTTGACGTAGGAGCAATTGTAGGAAGTAACAAGCATGAATTTGCTTCACAGATAAAAAAGCCGCTTGTGTCAACAAATGCAGGATATAAATCTTTTGATTATAAAGGAAGCAGATTTATACAGCTTGATATGAGTAAAAACGGTCTTAGGGCATCAAGCGGTTCCCAATGGAACTGGCTAAAAGACCAATTGAGCTCTTCCACCGGAAATAACGTATTCATATTTATGCAAAGTGCACCGTCAAACTTCAGTGATAGCCTGGAGGCAAAACTTTTCCAGAATACACTGACCGAGTTCAAGCAGTCAAGCGGTAAAAATGTAACTGTGTTCTATAAAGGCAGTACAGAAACCAGCTACATGGACAGAGGTGTAAAATATATTTCTACTGCAGGACTTGATTCTTCAACAGCTTTGACAGCAAGCAGCAAGAAACCGAAATATATACTCGTTACAGTAAAGGGAAATAGTTTCACATTCGAGTTCAAATCCTTATAGTCTCAAGTGAGTTAAACAGGGGGTGCTAACGCACCCCCTGTTTATATCTCATCATTATTTATATTATTTGTTTTCTTCACTTTCTTTATCGCTTCACTAAGCAGGTATTCTATTTGTCCGTTTACAGAACGAAATTCTCTTTCTGCCATTCTGTTTATTTCTTCATATATTTGTGGACTCAGTCTGAGCAGTACAGTCTTTTTTTCTGTCATGTCTACCACTCTTTCCTATGAGTAAAGTGTACCTGTATTAACAATAGGCTGTGCAGCTCTTTCTCCGCATAATACAACCAGGAGATTGCTTATCATTGCAGCTTTGCGTTCTTCATCAAGCTGTACGATATCCTTTTCATTAAGCTTGTTCAAGGCCATCTGGACCATACCTACTGCACCCTCAACAATCTTTTGCCTTGCAGAGATTATTGCAGATGCCTGCTGACGCTGAAGCATTGCAGCAGCAATTTCAGGAGAATAAGCTAAATGGCTTAACCTAGCGTTTTCAATAATTACGCCGGCTCTTTCAAGTGTTTGCTGAAGCTCATTCTTCAATGCTTCTGAAACTTCATTTGCACTTCCTCTTAGTGATAACTGCTGATGGTCCTCAGTTATATCATATGGATACATTCCTGCAAGGTGTCTTATAGCAGACTCACTCTGTACCCTTACAAAGTCAGCATAGTTATCAACATGGAACAAGGCCTTAACTGTGTCATCTACTCTCCACATTATAACAGCTGCAATTTCAATTGGATTACCCATTTCATCATTAACCTTAAGCTTTTCACCATTTAATGTTCTTGTACGAAGTGAAATTTTTCTCTTCATAAAAAAGGGATTAGCCCAAAACCAACCTGATTTTCTGACAGTACCCTTGTATGCTCCAAACAGAATAAGTGCAGCACCCTCGTTTGGCTGCAGAATAAAGAACCCTCCGCAAGTAAGGCACCAAACAACAAAAAGTACTGATCCTGCAATAATTCCAGGAATTCCAAGTGTTGTGCCGCTATCAGTTTCAATGACTCCCATTACAAACAGCACACCTGAAATCAAAAGCAGCAAAATATTTATTATGAACATCAGAAGCCCAGGTAATACCTTTTTCTCCCTTTCGACTATTACACCTTCCATTTAAAATACACCTCCATAAAATTTGAATATCATTTTGATATCACTATTATATCATTACAATATATACCTATGCAATATGATTTTACAAAAATAAAAGCACTTTTATTGACTGAAGTACCCTGTTATAGTAGTGTATACATATAAAAATCAAATTCCAATTAATTAATGGAGGACGAAATGGATATATTCGAAAATATTACAGTTGTAAAAAAGGCAAACATATATTATGAAGGAAAGGTTACAAGCCGTGCTGTTATATTCCCTTCTGGTGAGAAAAAAACCCTTGGAATTATTATGCCGGGTCAATATGAGTTTGGAACAGGGGACAAGGAAATAATGGAGATGCTGGCAGGTAAAATGAATGTGCTTTTACCCGGTAGCAGCGAATGGATAACAGTTGAAGCCGGACAAAGCTTTGAGGTTCCTGCAAATTCAAAGTTTAAGATTGATGCAAAAGAATTATGCGATTACTGCTGTTCCTATATAAAGGAATAATAATTATAGTGGTAAAGTATTTTTACGAAACCCGGTTATGCTTATCTTTATATATTGGTAAGATAGCCGGGTTTAATCAAATACTTTATAATTCATCAATTTGATCTGCTTAATATATTTTTTGCACAGACCTTTAAACCAAGGCGTGAATCTCTTATTCCACAAAGGTAATAGAACCTTCTCTGCTCAATCATCAGCCTGCATATCAACTCACCGTATTCCACTGTTGCATGCCTTATATCTCCTGGTATTGAATCTTTAAGCTCATCATATATATCAGACATACGTATAACGGTACTTTTACATAAGTTACAGTTATCAAACTCCAAATCAACGCGACGCAGCATTTCCATTATGTATTTATATCTCTTATCCTTGTTTTTCAACATATCATTCCCCCTCCTGTAATGAGAGGGAAAATTAAAAAATGCATGTTCAGGTAAGACCCAACACATGCATTTATTGTTATTGTTGTAAAGAATAGAGAATAAATGTATAATAACAATGTTGCTGTGGTAGCGTAAGCTACACTTGTGGGTAGGGGTGATACCTGCATGAACCTTCAGGTGCTCCAACACCTGAGGGTCACGGCAACTTTTTAATTTTCCCACACTTATTGTATCATTATGGAATATAATTGCAACATATTTATTCAATTTTCCGGAACATTCGTTCTTTTTTCTTAATATTTAGTCACAAACTTCATTTGTACTCATTGTCATTAAATATGTTATCATATAATTATTAAAAATACTTATAATCCCACTAAAGTTATATTATAGGAGAGTGGCTTGATGGTGGGTGTTTTGGAGTGGCTAAAGAAAAAGATTTAAGCCCTTAATTTTTCAAAATGGAGGCCTAAAATGAAACGAGTTTTCTTACTTTGTCTTGTTTTTCTAAGTCTTACAGGCATTACAGGCTGTACTGCGGAGAAAAAGAATGATACCCTGACAATTACCTCAGGCAACCAGAACATAAAGTATAGCACTTATGATGAAAGTTATTTGGATAATAAAGATATATTTAAACCTTTTTTTAATCAAAGTGAAGATATTAAATATATAAAACGGGGTGAAAAGGTTGAATTGGATTTCGGAAGCAATCAGCCGGATACAATAACCATATATGATGCATCGCTAAGTAAGAACGGCGATATAATGTATGGTGATAAGCCCTTATCATCTGTTCAAGTTCAGTACACTAAAGAAAAAAACAATTATACCTTCACCGTTAATACCAACGCAGCAGCGTTATTAAGTTCCAGTCTAAATACAACCAGCTATCGAGGATTTAAGGTTGTAGCCGACTACGGCAAAGAAAAAGCGGTAATTGCGTTCGTTATTAATTCAGATTCATATCCTTTTAAACAATAGGTTTTTCAACCGCATCTGCCGTGGGTTTTAACCCATAGTACAATTTTGTAAAAATCAAACCCTCTCTTTCCCGCTTTTCGACGCCGTAAAGCGGAGTAAAACTCCTCACTCATGCGCCGTGATGGCTTTAAAAGCTGGGCGCAACGGATTCCGTGACAGAACTTCCAAGCTTGCATACCTATTATTGTCCGGCCGTTTCCAATGGCATCCATTCCATACCCAACTGAATCTGCCATCCCTGGCAGATTCGCCGGACTCTAATAAATGCATGCAGAAATTTCTAGTCACTCCACCAAGCGCCTTCAGGGCTACTGTAACAGGAGGCTATACCGAACTTTGCAAGCAAAGTTCTCACAATGCCCACTTCGTAGAATTTACACGAATTTATTTTCTCCAACGCCGCTAATAAGTGTTTGAAAAAGCGCTCGTTATGCATTCAGTGAAAAAATTGACAACGCGGGAAAATGGACCGGATGGACATTTTAGGTGCATGTGAGCCATGGATGGGGAATATGCACCGACCGCCAAAGGAACATTTTTGAACTGTTACATGCATAGACGGTTTTTCACAGTGCCCTAACTGGCCTCCGCGGCGAGCGGCGACTTTTACTCCGCTTTTGGTCATTCAAAAGCGGAAAAGTATAATTTAAAAGTTTTATGGAGATTGTTTCTTATAAAGACAAAACAAATCTATCTTCTGATAATCTTATCAAACCTGCTGTTCCTTACTTCAAACTTAATTCCTCCAAGATAAGTACTGCAAATATCTTTCACTACCTCTTTCAAAGTCTCAGTCATCTATGGCCCGCATGTAACCTCAATTTTATCAACATTATCAAAATGTATTGGAACCAACAAATAGTCATATTCATTTAAAGTTACACTGTCATCTAGGAACCTTAGCTGCGCAATCATCCGTGTTTCATCCTCAAACTTCCATGCATCCGATTTAACTGTTCCCAAGGTAGTTAAGTCTATGATATAGCCACCGTCATTACTGCTCCGGATTATTGGATTATCCTTTGCAAATTTCTCATCATAAATAACATCAATCGACTTAAAATCTATATTCAGTTTGCTATAAAACTCGGTTGAATTCCTTATTGCTGCCAGCTCATCTATCTTCTCACCATTTTTAAATGCAAGTACCGGCTTATCATAATCAATAAGGCAATCTGTAGTTAAGCAATCCGCTTTTTTATATATAGCAAGCCTTACCCCATAAACATCCCTGCTGTACATGAACCAATGAGGTATATATTCAGATTTTCTATGAGTAAAGCAGCTAAGAAATACCTGATTTATTATTTCTTGATCATTAATAAACAGTTTTTCTGTCTGGTCATTTACATTATCTATTCTGTTAAACTTTAAATATTTATTCTTCAGAATACTTAATAAGGCATCAAGGTTGGTATAATGAAATATTTTTTCCCTCATTGATTTTTGAATATTTTCTGTAATAATCGGGTTAGTAACCTGATACATGTAATCTGTTGATTTATATTTCATATAGCACCTTCATTCTTGAATATATTAACAATAAAGTTATACATTTAACGTTAAAATTCCTGCAATAATTAGTAAATCAATAATAAACATACCTTAAATTTAATTGCAGACAACAACTTCACTTTTTAGTCAAAACATATAAAATCCACGTTAATTTTAATGATGTATGTTGATTAAACATGATTACAATTTATGATATAATAAGTCTTAAATTCAGCCAGATTATAAATGCACTCTCAAGGAGGTTTTTGATTGTCTTCCAAACCCTTTGCACTATCAGTCAAAATAATGATTAGCAACAAACAGGGACTATATCTTTTACTCAGAAGATCACCTTCATGCAAATCAAATGCAGGTAAATGGGAGATGCCGGGCGGCAAGATTGAACCGTGTGAAAGCTTTGAAGCTGCATTGCTTCGTGAAGTTAAGGAAGAAACAGGCCTTAATATTGAAATGACAGGAGTTGCGGGAACAGCTCAATCGGAGACCCCGAGTAAAAAAATTGCATATCTGATAATGGAGGGCATTTCAGAATTGCAGTCCGTCACACTAAGTAATGAACATGATGCTTATGAATGGGTTGAAAAGGAAAATCTTGTTGAAAAAGATTTGGCAAAACAATTCATACCCTTTGTCAAACAATTTGTAACGAGTAAAGAACAGTAAATACTGAATTTGACATGCCACTTTAACAATTATTATAATATTGTTAATTTACAGATAAAGATTTAATTCCAGTGTTTAATTTATAGAAACCAGAGGTCAAAATGAAACACCTATTTATAGTTAATCCTGCAGCAGGCAAAGGGAAAGCGCTAAAACTTATCCCGGAAATAGAAAAGATTTTTGAAAACAGAACAGGGGATTACACTATAAAAATTACCGAAAAGCCCGGTCACGCTACTGAAATTGCTCGTGAACATGTTGAGAAGGAATTTCATAGGGTGTATTCCATGGGCGGGGACGGAACACTAAACGAGATATTAAATGGTATGGCAGGAACCGAAAGCGAACTCGCAGTTATTCCCTGCGGATCAGGCAATGATTTTATCAGGAGCATACTTTCAGATTTGAATTTAGAGAACATAATCGAACGTATGGTTAACGGTACTAAGCGGATCATTGATCTGGCCAAAGTGAATGAAAAGTTTTATGCAAATATTTCTTCAATAGGCTTTGATGCGGAAGTTGTATATAATACCGGGAAGTTTAAAAAGCTGCCCCTTGTAAGCGGCAAAATTGCATATATATTGGGTGTTCTGTATACCCTTTTGTTTAATAAGAGTTATAGATTCAGCATAAATATTGATGATAAGCAGTTTGAAATGAAGTCTCTGCTTGCTGCTGTTGCCAACGGAAGGTATTACGGAGGAGGAATGCTTGCTGCTCCTGAAGCTATCCTTGATGACGGCGTTTTTGATGTTTTTTTGGCTGAAAAAATGACAAGGCTTCAAATACTGAAGTTTTTTCCCAAGTTTATCAAAGGAAACCATGCTGGTATAGAAGGTGTTCACTTCTATAAAGGCAAAAAGATACGGTTCAGAAGTAATGAACCTGTTTCGCTGAATATTGATGGCGAAGTGTTCAGAACAAACGAGGCATTTTTTGAGGTAATACCCGGAGGTCTTAACATAGTTACACCTGCCGGTTTATAATATGAATCAAGAGCAGTCGGAGGGTTTATGATGCAAAAAGCAATTTTAGTTTATAATACAGTATCAGGCAGTCACAACATGCCACACAAGCTTAATTACATAATAGGACGTTTTCAGGAAAGGGGGATACTTCTTCAGCCTTACAGATTAAGCTCCGAAGGCTGGGAAAACCTTCCTGAGGTTTTGTGCGAAAATGAGTATAACCTCATAGTCGCAGCTGGCGGTGACGGTACATTAAATAGTGTAGTAAGTATACTTCTTAAAAATAATATAAAAATCCCCATAGGAATACTTCCATGCGGGACATGCAATGACCTTGCAAGAAGCCTGGATCTTCCGAATAAACTGGAAGCCTGCCTTGATATTATTCTTGAAGGTAAGACAATGGAAATAGATGTTGGAGTTGTTAATGAGAACGGCTATTTCCTAAGCACCTGTGCAGGCGGACTTTTTGTAAGTGTTTCCTACAGCACCAACAGTGAACTTAAGAAGAATTTTGGTCCTCTGGCTTATTACTTAAAGGGACTTAGCGAACTTACAAATATTAAACCGTTTAAGCTGGAAATGCAGACCGAACATAAAAAAATACATGAAGAAGCACTACTGTTTCTGATATTAAACGGCAAACACGGTGCAGGTTTCTCCAATCTTATAAAGGAAGCAGATATGTCTGATGGCCTTATGGATATCTTCATAGTTAAAAACTGCAAGCACATAGACCTTGTCGGAACCTTCTTCAAGTTCCTTGCAAATGAAACAATAAACAGCAAGTATATTAAGATACTTCAGGCAAAAACCTGTGTAGTCAATACAGATAATGAAATACCGATGACAGTTGACGGAGAAAAGGGTCCCGGACTTCCTATTTCGGTAAGGGTAATAAACAAAGCAGTAAAGGTATATGTAAAAGAATAATATAAATGTGTTTCTCTATTATTGGGGGGTTTAATTTTGAAACGGAAAGTATTAGCCATATTTTTAGTACTCATCTTTGTATTTGCACAAACCGGTACGGTTTTTGCTAAGAGTTTTGGTGGCCGTTCTTCATCGCATGGTTACAAAAGCTCTTCTTCATCAAGGAGCTATAAGAGTTCTTCATCATCAAAGAGTTATAATTCAAGTTCCTCAAAAAAGAGCAGCGGTTACACCGGCTCATCTTCATCCTCAAAGAGCAGTTCATCATCCTCTTCTTCATCATCCTCAAGCTCTTCAAGGAGCAACCCCGGTTCTTACTCTTCAAGTTCAAAATCGAGTACTGCAAAAACAAAATACATGAATGATTATTATAAGCAGCAGACTTCAAAAACGAACTATAAGAAGTATAGCCAGAATCTAAATGACAGTCAGAAGAAGGCTTATGACGCTTCAATGAACAGGAATTACTCTTTCAATAACAGGATGAACTTTGAGGATTCACTGCGCACAAGGCCTCAGAGAATTTCCTATTATGATTCAAGGCCGATAAGAATCCATGTAAATAATTACTACTTCGGAGGACCGCTTTCATACGGTTCAGCATTCGTAGGACCTTGGGACATGTGGTTTTTAATGAGAGCATCAGACCTTTTCTGGTATCACCATTGGCTTGAAATAATGACTTACAGGGAATACTTTGAAGCTAAAGAATTTGCCCAAAGAGAGCAGGCAATGAATGCAATGGCAGCCCAGAACATAGCAAGAAACCCGGATTATATCGATCCGGATGTAGACTATGATTTACAGTTCTCGGACGATTACCAGCAAAAGCACCTTGATACAATGTATTACTCCAACAAGCACACAGAAAGCACCGGAAGTGTAATATTAACCTTCATTATTATAGCAGGTGTAATTGTTGCTATGATTATAATTATCAAGAAGGTTTCAAGGCCCAAATACAAACGTCCGGCCCGCAGCAGGATATATTGATTGGTATTAATGTGCAGGAGGTAATTATGTTTAAATGGTTTGAAGGCAAAGATAAGCCTACTGACAAGGTATATAATCCTTTAAAAGTCATTAAAAGTTCAATTATAGAGTTTAACATAGGTGAACTTAAAAACTCTGGAATGTTCAGATTCAAGAAGATTATAGAATTTAATTTTGGAAATGTGCAGTCATCAAGATATGTTATATATTCAAAAGTTGATGACAGTGAGTATGTTTTTGAGGTGTTTCCAATAGAAAACGGACAATTTGAAGCATATCTGTACAACATGATTGATACAGTGCCGTTTTCAGAGGATTTCCTTGAAGTAGTAGGCCAACTTTATTTAACAACACCGGACGATATCGAATACAGAAGAAGTACTCTTCCCGACTGCGAAGACAGACTTGACGGCACTTATGGATCAGCAAAGGTTTATGATATTGAATCCGACCAGATTGAAAAGGTCGTTGGTGTAACTACCTGGGATTATGAAAGAGACCGTGACGGAATTATGGAATACCTCAACATAGAAATGTGGAAGGAAAACGGCATGTTCAGGATATTCAGGGGTGAAATGCTGGAAGACATATTTTTTAAGTTTTATCAATCATCTGAAGATTAAAATTTATTCAATTATATAAGAGGAGGAAGTAAAAAAATGGATGTAACCTCGCTTTTAAAATTTATAGGCTATAATTCTTTGTTCACAGCATCGGTAGTATTATTAAGCTTTGTACTGGGCTGGGTGCTTTACCGTTATGTAATACTCAGAAAAATAAACCTGAGGGACTCTTTGTTCGATAAAGATAATGTTGCAGCATGGTTTGAATTTATAGGTGCTTTTATTTTCCCTACGCTTTATCTCGCTGCGAATGCAATAATAGGTTCTGCAAGCGATAATATTATTACTGATCTTCTTATCTGTCTGGCATATGCAGTAATATACATATTAATTTTTACAATACTCAGGCTCTTAACCGGGGCATTTGTACATTCAATCAAGCTTTCTGATGCGAGCGGAAAAGTAAGCCTTAATAATGAAATATACGTTCAGAAGAATGTTTCAGCATCACTTTTCTCAATAGCTTTTTCCCTGATCTTTGTAAGCTTTATAAAGTTCCTTGACTTTACATCAACTGATGACCTTGTAACTTCGTTGCTTAGAATGTCATCAATCCTTGTCTTTACACTGGCAGCATTTACAGTATACTGCCTGATTTTAAGACGCAAAACCTCACTTATCAGCGAAATATTTGTAGACAATAACATTGCAGCCGGAGTAAGCTTCCTTGGTTTTATCTTTGCTGTTCAAATAATATTGGATAACGCAATACAGGTACAGGGTAACTTTGTTTTCCTTGACCTTATAATAATTTCAGCAGTAGGGCTGGTACTCTTAGGAATATTCTCAATAATATTTAAATGGCTGTTCTCAAAAATTGTTAAAGTGAACTTCTGGAAGGAAATTTATGAGCAGAACAGTATTGGTGCAGCAATAGGCCAATGTGCGCTATACATAGGAATTGCAAGTATAATCGTAAGCTTTATGAAATAAAACGGTAAAAAGCAAAAAACTCAAGGGTTTATGAACCCTTGAGTTTTTTAATGCCCTAATTACTCAATTACAAGCCACTGCTTATATAACCTCATGCAGCCTTGCAGATGAAGTAACTATAGCTTTTTCACGTATCCTTCTGTAAATCTCCAGCGCCAAACCACCTGTAAAATCCCTGCTTTCGGGCGTATCATCCTCTATTATTATAAGATTGGCTGCCTGTTCTGCCGCTTCAAGATTTCTCAAGTTCTGTTTTCCAAAAGGCATATTACATAATATTGTGACATCAGCTCTTTTTATTGCCTGTATATTCTCTTGAAGCAGGTCCTTGCTTATATCACAAAACGGTCTTGTAGCAATGTATTCGGCTCCAAAAATTTCAGCACTGTGCCTGTCACTGTCCTCTGCTGAAAAAACACCTGCCGAAATACTAAAGCCTTCTTCAAAAAGCTGCCTGATAATAAGGGAAGCTGATCCCCCGCCGCCTATGATATGAGCTTTTTTACCATCATGGACGCCTTCGTTCCTGTAGATGTGAAAATCCAGCAGTCCGGTAATTCTGTTTCTATAAACAAATGCATTAATTCCAAAAACCTTTGCCATATTTTCTCTGGTCAATACTTCCTCTGGAGTTCCATCTGCTCTTATACATCCATCCTGCATTAGAATCAGACGGCTGCAGTATTTAGCCGCAATCTTTAAATCGTGTATTGCTGCAACAACAGTATTCCCGTTTTCAGTAAGTTCTTTCGAATATTTAAAAATCTGTTCCTGATGAGTTATATCAAGGCTTGCAGTAGGCTCATCCAAAAGTATTATGTCCGATTCCTGGGCAAGTACCTTTGCAAAAAGAACCCTCTGCCTTTCTCCACCTGAAAGTTCGGTTACAGGCTTATTTTCAAATATACGGGTATCGGTGAAATCCATGTATTTTCTTGCAACAGCATAATCTTTGCTCGTTTCGCCGTGCATCCTTTTGATATAGGGGTATCTCCCCATTAAAACAACATCCAGGGACGGGAAAGGAAAGGAAATGCCTGTATTCTGGTGCATTAGTGAAACCTTCTTCGCGATATCTCTTGGTTTGGGTTTTCCCGGTACCAGTCCTTCAATTTCAATAGTTCCGGTATAGCTGTTAATTCCGTTAATACACTTAAGCAGTGTAGTTTTTCCTGCTCCATTGGGTCCTATAAGCCCAACGAATTCACCCTTAAATATGTTTAAGTTTATATTATGAAGTATTACTCTGCCATCAATATCATAGGAAAGTCCCTGTATATCTATAATATTGCTCATATAACAGCTCCACCCCCCTTTCTGGCCTTAACCAGCAGGAACAGGAAATACGGCGCCCCTACAAGAGAGGTTACAATTCCAACGCTCATTTCCCTGGGAAGAAGAATCACCCTTGAAATGAGATCACAAATAATAAGAAAAATTGCTCCCCCAAGAGCACTTGCCGGAATGAGTATTCTGTGGTCAGGACCTACAATAAGTCTCATTATATGAGGAACTATAAGTCCGACAAAGCTAATTGTTCCGCTGACACATACAGCCATAGCGGTAGTAAGAGATGAAACCAGCAAAAGAAGTTTCCTTACTCTTGAAGTATTCAGTCCTACCGACTGTGCTTCTTCCTCGCCAAGCATCATTACATTGATATCTCTGGCAAATATGCACATAACAACAACACATACGGTTATAGGAATGACAACCAGCCCTGCATGTTCCCATCTCCTGTCCGAAAGGCCACCCATTGTCCAGAAGATAAAGGATCTTACCTGATAATCATTAATATACGTCAGTATTACAGAGGTTATAGCACTTAGGAATGTGCTTACCGCAATACCCGAAAGAATCAGTGTCAGTACGGGAACCTTTCCACCTTTTGAAGCTAAAACAAAAATAATGAAAGCGGCAAGGAGTGCACCAACGGTTGAAAACAAAGGCATATAGTAAATACTCTGAGCTGACAGGCCCAAAAATATTGCCGTTACAGCACCAAGGCTCGCACCGCTTGATACCCCAATAATACCGGGGTCTGCCATAGGATTGCGAAACATGCCCTGCATAACCGCACCCGAAGCTGATAGAGCCGCACCGACAAGCAACGCAACTATTACTCTGGGAAGCCTTACTAAAAATATTATTGAATCCTGGCTTTGGGGAATACTTTGATCACTTATTAATCCCAGGTTTTTAAGTACTATTCTAATTGTTGTGAAAAACGGAATATTAACAGCACCTATGGCAGCTGCAGCAATAGCAGCTATGACAAGTATCACTGCCAGAACAGGTATAACAACACTGGGTCTGGGTTTTATTTTATTACCTACCTCATTTATCTTCATCTTATACCTTCCCGGTTACTGCTTTCTATTTGAATAAATCCGGATATGCTGCTTTTGCAACATCTTCAACCGCAAGCGCCATGTTCTGTGAAACACTGCTCATGTGTGCATAATTGGAAGTTATTATCCTGTTGTTTTTTATTGCCTTAAGCGACGCTAACGCTTTGTCGCCCTTAATTTTAGCAATGATTTTATCAGTACTGTTATTTTTATCGTAAGTCCATGATGGCACCATAATAAGGTCTGGATCAAAAGTCACTATCTTTTCCTTGGATAATTGCGGCCATCCTTCCAAACCGGCTTTTGCGGCAACATTTACAAGTCCTGCTCTTGTTACAATATCATCAAAGTTAGTGCCTTTGCCGCTTGTACTGCCCATTTCACTGTAATCCATAATACCCAGCTTCTGCTCAGGTTTTAAAGCACTGAGCTTGTCCGATACAGCCTTAAGCTTTTCGTCAATCCATGAGTTCAGTTCCGTTCCCTTTGCTTTTTCACCCGTAAGCTGCGCCAGATTGTTAACGACCCTTTTTACTTCATCAATTGTGTTTGGAGTACGTACCTTGTAAACAGTCAATTTCGCATCCAAAAGCTGCTGTACAAACTCCTTTTTAGTGTAATCCGCAACAATTACAAGGTCAGGCTGAAGTGCAATAACACTTTCTGCATTATCACCCTGAAGCTTGTTTGAAATGGCCTTTGCTTCTTCAACTATGTTGGATAAACCTTTGTCATCTGCTAAGTATGTAAGTGCCTTTATTCTGCTCTTATCAACAAGCTTAAGCAACATTTCGTCAGTACCTAGAGTAAGCGAAATAATATCTTGTGGCTTACTTTGAAGAGTAATTTTTGAACCCGCGTCATCTGTAACTGTCAGCGGGAAATCGCTATTTGCGGTCACATCTGCAGTCTCGGCAGACTTTTCGGATTGTTGTTCTGAACTGCCGGCTGAACTTGAACCGCAGGCAGTCAAAATACCTGCAATTAAAATTAAAACTATAATTAATGATAAAATTCTTTTCATTTATAATTAATCTCCCTTTTTATATAAGTTGAATTAAATATTTTATAAGCATCATGTCAGCTTTCTATTCCCTTTCTTGCCGGAATCCCTTTATTAAAGGGATGTTTAACTTCCTTCATTTCAGTAACATAATCTGCAAAATCCAAAAGCTCCTGTGGAGCATTTCTTCCCGTTAAAATAACCTCAAGTTCATCGGGCTTATTTTTAAGAAACCCCAAAACCTTTTGAGTTGAAATCAGTCCGCACGAAACAGAATTTATTATTTCATCAAGAATGAGCATCTGGCATTCACTGTCTGATACCTCAGAAATGATATCTTCAAACATCTTTTGCTCAGCTTTTGATATCTCATCAAGTTCTTCGGGGCTCATCTGCCAGGTAAACTTTTTGACTTCTGTCCCTCTTTTTAAGACAAAACCTGGTTCTAACATCTGCAGGGTTTTTATCTCCCCTGTCATCATGCCCTTCATGAACTGGACCATAAGAACCTTGAAGCCTCGACCGTAAGCTCTTATTCCAAGTCCTATGGCAGCTGTGGTTTTACCTTTGCCGCCTCCGGTATAAATGTGGACTAAACCTTTCATATACGCTTCCTCCAACCTTATTGGCTTTGACGGGAAAAAATAAAACCTCCCGAACTAAAGTCAAGAGGTTTCAAAATATTCATTATAGTTGTATTTTAACAACTTTGAACACCCCCTATCTCTCGTAGAGTACCGGTGTAAAGATACAGGCAGGTCTTCTGGCTCAAGCATTATCGCTCTGCTTACCTTCCCGGTTTCCCAGTGGTATATCAAGCAGAACAAGCTTTTACAGCGGCGGGACCGCGCAGGATTTTAACCTGCTTCCCTTTTCCTGTATTTGCAATATTTAATTCTATTATATTCTACCCTATTTTGGGTTTTAAATCTACTTTTTAAATTTTATTAAAAATCTTGTTATTCATTTGTTATCTGAGATACTGTAGCAGATATCTCCTGGCTTTTTGCAGTTATCTCCTGAACGGTGGCAGAGATATTAAGTATCGATCCGTTAACCTCTTCCATCCTTTCTCTGAGTTCATCTGCTATATGCACTAAAATATCCATTTGTTCAAACATGCTGTCACGGTCACTCTTTGTAGATATAGCAGCTGTTTTTGAATCTGCTGCCAGCTTTCTTATCTCTTCTGCCACAACTGAGAAGCCCCTGCCTTCTTCACCGGCTCTCGCTGCTTCTATAGCTGCATTAAGGGAAAGAAGATTTGTCTGTTCTGCTATCCCGATTATTTCATCACTCACCTGAGAAAAGCTGTTAACCATCTTCAGCATATTATCGCTGCTTTCCTTTAATTTTGTAGACATTTCTACAACGGTTGAAATAAGGCCGGAAATACTCTGAATCTCCATGCAACTGCCCTGATTGCCCTCTGTAAGTTCATATACTGCTTGCAGTACAGTATTAATATGCCTGTTAAGCTTTTCAGCTTCCTCTTCTTTCATTTTATGAGATATTTTTATTTCTTCCATTGCACTGTTTATTTCATCTGTTTTTACCTGAAGCTCCTGGTTTTCTATTTTTACTTCCTGCCTGTTAAAATCAAGACAATTCTGTATTACATTAAAATTGTTACTAATTGCCTTGGCCATACTTGAGCATGATTTGTAGCCACATGCTGAACAGTCTATTTTTCTTGCTTCAGAAGTCGGTTTATGCATTTTATTGAATATTTCTTCATATTCTGTCTGTGTAGGTTCCTTTATATCATTTATAAAAGCATTCCTGTTGTACTCCCTTATAAAATCATTTAAATCAAGTTTCTTGTCAAAATAATCAAAAAGACTCTTTTCCTTGCTCTTTATTCCTTTAGACCTTTCCTTCAGCTTTTGTTCCTTCATTTTATTAAAATTATAATCAATATCGTCAATTTCAATATTTCCGATTGTTCCTGTTCCTATATTACAACCATGCTCACAGTTAAGCGCATCTACAAGCAAAGGAATACTCTTACTCTGGTTTACTCTTTTGTAATATTCCTCAAGGTATGGATAGATTTTATTTTGTCCTTCAATCTGGCGTATCCAGACATTACCGGCAACTTCCCTGACATTCTCTGCCAAGCCACCGGGTCTGCTGAAAAGGAAACCCAATCCACAGCCTATATCCATAAAATCAATACCTGGATAGGCATTAAGATTGATATTCTGCTTTTCTATGTATTCTTTCAGCTTCTTGAATGTTACATTGTACTTCACAAAGCCCTTTGTGTTGGCATCATCAATTTCACATGTTTTACCTATACAAGGAGACAAGAAGGCTATATTGTCATTTATGTTCATATATTTTTTCATGTAAACAGCGGTACACAGCATTGGGCTGTGAACAGGGGCCAGACTATTAATAAGTTCAGGCCTATACATTTCAACATAATTTACAATAGCCGGGCAAGGCTGAGCTACAACCGATTTAAGGCCTTTTGATTTTATCGCTTTTAGATAAGCCCAAGTTGTAATATCTGCACCAAAAGAAACATCATATATAACATTTACTCCAATACTTTTAAGGTAACCAAAAAGATTTGTATAATTTGAATAGCTGATTCTTATAGATGGGGCGGCTATTATAGATATCTTTAAGCCTTTCCTCAGATCCTCGAAAAATTCTTCGGTATCATCCGAGTAATCACGTGCATTATGTTCACATACTTCAATACACTTACCGCATTTTATACAATACTTGCTGTTTACATTTACCTTCAGTTTACCATTGCTGTCCGCGAACGTGGTATTAGCTGCGAATATTGGACAATCCCTTACACATTTGTTGCATCCTGTACATTGGTCTTCCTTAATAAAGATAGTTTCTGTCTTCATTTTTTAATCATCTCCATTGATTTTTTTACCACACGTGGAACATTATGTAAATCACGAAGGCTGTAGAATGCGGGTTAAATAATGCCTTTATTATTATCGGTATATTATGTAATTTAGTTAACAATTTTAAGGATACGTATATCCATAAATATGTTTAGGTTTTGGCCTGATAATTTAGTTTATCCCTTATCACACTTTTACAGCGTTCACATAATATATTAGAGGAACTGGTATTAGTACGAAAAATTTAGGGAGGTATTTCTAATGGCAGACGGAAGACCATTTATTGGAGGCATTTTTGCTAATCCTACACTTTTATTCTTTATTCTTGTATTCTTACTTCTTTTCTGGGGATGTACAGGACCTGCATGCGATAATGATATTTGCTAAAAATGCATCTCAAAAGATATAGCCGTTGAAAAAAAACGCATACCTGTCAGTATTGATATACTGCCGGGTATGCGTTTTAACTAATTTAATCGCTTATTCTAGACTGCAGCCTCATCCAGATTTGCACCTGTAAACTGGCTGTTATAGAGATCTGCATAGAAGCCACCTTTTTCAAGCAGTTCCGTGTGATTCCCCATTTCAATGATAGAGCCATGATTCATAACAAGTATCAGTTCTGCATCTCTTATTGTTGAAAGCCTGTGTGCTATAACAAAGCTTGTTCTGCCCTTCATTAAGTTTGCCATTGCCTTTTGTATGAGCACTTCTGTTCTGGTATCAACGCTGCTGGTTGCTTCATCCAGTATGAGAATGGCCGGATCGGCTAATATTGCCCTTGCTATTGTAAGAAGCTGCTTCTGGCCCTGTGAAATATTTGATGCCTCTTCATTCAGCACCGTTTTATATCCCTCGGGGAGAGTCCTTATAAAGCGGTCAGCATGTGCTGCTTTGGCAGCACCGCGGATTTCATCCTCAGTTGCACCTTCACGGCCGTAAGCGATATTATCCCTGATGGTTCCGTTGAACAGCCATGTATCCTGAAGAACCATTCCGAACATTTTACGCAAATCACCGCGCTTGAAATCTCTTATGTCGACACCGTCAACCGTAATTTTTCCCTTGTTAATCTCATAGAAACGCATCAGGAGGTTAACAAGTGTGGTCTTACCGGCACCTGTCGGACCAACAATCGCGATGGTGCTCCCCTGTTTAACATCAAGGTTCATATTTTCTATAAGAGGTTCTGTTTCTTTATAGCTAAAGTCCACATTTTCAAATCTTACTTCTCCCTTAGGCGCTTCTAACACCTTTGAAGGCTCTTTGTCAGGGATTTCTTCCTGCTCGTCAAGGATTTCAAATACTCTTTCAGCACATGCAACAGTTGATTGAATAATGTTTGCAATATTTGCAGTCTGAACTATCGGCATTGTAAATGACCTTGAATACTGGATGAAGGCTACCATGTCACCTATATTAAGTCTGTTTTTAGTTATCCAGATACCGCCTACTACGCAGATTATTACATAGCCAAGGTTACTGATAAAGTTCATTACCGGGAACATTACACCGGATACAAACTGCGCTTTATAACCTGCAGTATAGAGTTCCTTATTAATACCAGAAAAGGTTTCTATTGAATCCTTTTCGCGGCCAAAGGCCTTTATTATCTTATGACCTGTGTACATCTCCTCTACATGACCGCTTAACTGACCAAGAGCTTTCTGCTGAGCCGCAAAATGTTTCTGTGATTTCTTTGCGAGTGTAGCAGTAGCAACAATATAAAGCGGCAGTGTTGCAAGAACTATAAGTGTCAGTATTGGGTCAATCGTGAGCATCATTATAATGTAACCGATAATCTGAACCAAAGATGTTATCAGCTGTGTTATACTCTGCTGTAAGGTTTGAGCTATTGTATCTATATCATTTGTTACACGGCTCAGCACTTCACCGTGTGTTCTAGCATCAAAATATTTTAAAGGCAGCAGGTTCAGCTTGTTATTTACCTGCTTACGCATATTATATGTGGTTCTCTGTGCTACTGTTGACATTACAAACTGCATTACAAACATGAATGTCGAACTGAGTAGATACATACATATCAGTAGGATTACTATATATCCAATATATTCAAAATCATATTCACCATTTGTATCTCTTATAGCGTCTGAAATCTTTTTAAGCTGATCTTTGTCAGAAAGCATTTTTTTCATAGTTTCCATATCTTTGGAATCCGCATTGTTGGACTTCGAAGACGCTGTATCAGCTGTTTTTTGCTTCATTTCTTCAGCCATTTGAGGTGGCATTTGCATTGTTAGGTCAATCAACTGCTCCCAAACATCCGCCTTTTGGTCTGCATCTTTGAGTGTTTCCAGCATCGGAAGCTCCATAAATTTCTTTGACCATTCTATCATTTTAGGGTCTGCAGGCTGTTTTTTAAGTTCTTCAAGTATCTTGGGATCGGTTTTAGCCTGCTCCATCTTTTTAGTCTGTTCTTCCTGCCCCTTCTTTAAACCCTCACTTATGCCCTTCTGTATATCAGATATTGATCCAATTGAAGTTCTGGCCATCCATGCATCAGTCAGCTTGTTCATTGCTTTTGCGCTTACTTTAGGCGCATATACTGTAAAACACATACTTGCAATTGCAAATATCAAAACGATTATCAATTTTGTCCTTTGAGGCTTTAAATAACCTGAAAGCCTTTTTAATGTACCTTTAAAGTTTTTAGCCTTTTCTACAGGCATTCCCATTGGAGGACCGCCCATTGGGCCGCCGGGTCTGCGTCTTTGACTACTTTTATGTTCTGCACTCATGCTATCTCCTCCTCTGACAGCTGTGAAGCAACAATCTCACGATAAACCTCACAGGTATTCATAAGCTCTTTATGTGTTCCCATTCCTGCAACCTGACCATCATCCAAAACTATGATCCTGTCTGCATCCATGACTGTTCCAACTCTTTGAGCTACTATAATTACAGTTGAATCTGCTATTTCCTTCTTTAAAGCTGCACGCAGCTTTGCATCTGTTTTAAAATCAAGTGCAGAAAAGCTGTCATCAAATATATAAATTTCAGGTTTTCTTACAAGTGCGCGGGCAATTGAGAGCCTTTGTTTCTGTCCACCCGATACATTTGTACCACCCTGGGCAATTTCAGTGTCGTAGCCTTCTTTCATCTCGGCTATAAACTCGCTGGCCTGTGCTACTTCAGCTGCATACCTTACTTCCTCTTCAGTTGCATTGTCGTTACCATATTTAATATTCTCAGTAATTGTGCCTGAGAATAGGACAGCCTTCTGAGGAACGAAACCGATTTTTGAGCGCAGATCTTCCTGCGACATTTCTCTTATATCCACACCATCTACAAGGACCTTCCCACTTTCAACATCATAAAAACGAGGAATAAGATTAATCAGCGTAGATTTCCCTGAACCGGTACCGCCTATTATTGCGGTTATTTCACCTGGCTTTGCACTGAAGGAAATATTGCTTATTGCAGGTTGCTCGGCTCCATGATAACTGAAAGATACATCTTTAAATTCCACATATCCTCTTTCACTGTTTGCCTTCTTTGATTGTTCAGGATCATTGATTTCCGAAACTGTGTCAAGGATTTCATTTATTCTGACAGCAGCAGCCTGCGCACGAGGTACCATAATAAACATCATAGTAACCATTATCATTGAGAACATTATCTGCATAGCATATTGAATAAAAGCTGTCAGTGAGCCCAAATCCATGCTTCCATCTTTTATACGGAGCCCCCCGAACCAAAGAATAGCCAACTGTGTTAAACTCATTACCAACATAACTATTGGCATCAAAAAAGCCATTATTCTATTAACTTTAATATATGTTTTGGTTAAGTCCTCATTAGCCGCTTCAAAACGAACCTTTTCATTATCAATTCTGTTAAAAGCACGTACAACTCTGATTCCTGTAAGGTTTTCACGAAGCACAAGATTAATCTTATCTATTTTTGATTGTACGCTCTTGAACAGTGGAATAACTTTCTTTGCAGATATAGCTATAACAGCAATAAGTACCGGAATCGCAACCGCAAGTACAAGAGTAAGCGGTTTATCCTGTCCCATTGCCAGTATGATACCACCGATCATCATCATAGGAGCACCAATCATCATTCTTAAAATCATTACTGTTACAGTCTGTATCTGAACTATATCGTTTGTAGTTCTTGTAATAAGAGTTGAAGTACCTATCTTATCAAACTCATTCAGTGAGTAGCTTTCAACCCTTTTAAACACTTTATCACGGATTATTGTTCCAAGCCCCAAAGCTGTTTTTGATGAAAGGTAGCTTGCTATAATGGAGCATATTACTCCGCCGGCAGCAATAAGGAGCATGATACCTCCGGTTCTCCAGATATAGTCGATATCATGATTCATTATTCCTTTATTTATAATATCCGACATAAGGGTCGGAAGATATAAATCAGCTATTGTTTGTAAAAATACCAGCCCAAGTATAAAAATTATAAATACTTTAAAGGGCTTTAAAAATTTGAATAGTCTTAACATTTAATCACTCCTGTCACAATCTTTTCGTAAGGTCAATTGTTTTTAATTAAATTCACATAATTATATGCACTGGTTATAAGTTCAGCAAGTTCGTTGCTTTTTTCCTCTCCAAGATGCTTTACCAATCCGTCAAAAAAGCTTTGAAGTAATTTGTATGACTTGTGTAAAGCTTCCATTCCCTTATCGGTAGGAATTATTCTAACTGCACGTCTGTCCTCCTTGTCGGTGCTTCTTTGAACAAACCCCCTATCCGCAAGGGTATTGATTGCTTGTGTAATTGTAGGCGATGCAACATTAAGCTGGCTGCTTATATCCGAAACCTTTACTCCCTGAGGGATTTTGCTCATTTTATCATGTATGCACAACAAAACAAGTATTTCCCTGGGAGTTAAGCCATCAACAGAGCCAAAATTAACATTCATCCTTCTAAATCTGATAAACGACTCCAATAGCTTCTTTGCTATCGGGTTTACTTCCGTTTCCATTATTTCACCTCGATCTATTTAGTTAACTAATATAACTGTTTATATATTAAATTATTACACTACCTAATTATAGTGACGTTAATGTCCATTGTCAATTAAAAAAATTGTATTTATTAATTAAATTTCAACAAAAAGGAAAAAACCTGCAACGCAGGTTTGTACAATATTTTACACTATTAGTTTTATGAATGGAATATTCTATGCACCTAGTTCCTGCTTCTCCACAACAGGTTGGTAAACATATAACTCGCAATAGTTATCCCTGCATAAAGACGAATCAATATATTCAAATCTGAATTTACCATTAAAGCAATATCCCGAGCTGAATATCCATTTTGAATAAAGCTGTACCAGTAATCTGCCAACATGTCTTCCGCTTATGTCGTCAGGTCTGAAAAAACCTACAAACTTAAAAACAACATATTTATTTGCCGGAACAGTAATTCCCGTCATACCTTCAGGTATAGACTCAAGATCGCTTACCTGTATTGACGGTATATAGTAAACAAAACCCTCATTACTGCTGCTCCAGTCTGTATATCCAAAATATACATGGGGATTAACAGAATTTTGTATGCTCTGTCTACTGTTGTAAAAGAAGTCACAGCCAAACTTGTTTGCCGTTTTATCTCCTGATTTGCTAAGCAGCTGATGCCTTTCGCCTGCAAGATAAAACTTCTGTCTGAAAACAAAGCTGGGCCTATAGGTAATGGAATTGTCTATGCATAAGATATCATTAATATTAATTTTCTCGGTAATATTCAAGGAAATTTGTTCAGAACGTACCTTTAGCGGCGTACAGCTGAACCTTTTCCTGAATGCCCTTATATATGACTGCTCATAGTCAAATCCATAGTCCATGGCAATGTCTATTATCCGTTTATTAGTATTAACCAATTCCTTTATGCTTTCAGTAAGCTTCCGGGACTGGAAATAGTCTATTATGGACTCCCCTGTAAGTGATTTGAACATCCTGTGGAGATAGTACTTTGAAACACCGGTTTGAGTAGATATATCATCCAAAGATATTGTATTATTCAAATTATTTTCAACAAAATTTATGCAAGTTGCTATAGTTTCCTTTAAGTATTTCATAGAAATCTATCCTTTTTTAAAAAGCAATACTTGTTCATTTTTATTCAATTATATATGTTACACTTTAAATTGTAAATATGCGGGTGATACCTACAACAGGCTTAAATCAAGCCTTTTACAGTATAGGAGGTTAAACATGAGCAAACGAGTAGTAATTACAGGAATGGGAGCTATAACATCTTCAGGAATTGGTGCTGATGAACTATGGCAAGCTGTGAAAAATGGGAAATGCGGAATAAGTTCAATTGAAAGAATAGACGTATCCGATTTACCAACCAAGGTAGGCGCAGAAATCAAAGAATTTGATCCGGAAAAATATATTGATAAAAAAGAAGCAAGAAGAATGGACCGCTACACCCAATATGCAATTGTAGCTGCGGGGCAGGCTGTGGAACAGTCCGGCCTGGATTTTGAGAAAGAGGATAAAGAACGTATAGGGGTAATAATAGGTTCCGGAATAGGCGGTATAGAAACACTCGAAAACCAGCATAATGTTCTTAATGAAAAGGGTCCGGGAAGACTCAGTGCATTTTTTGTAACAATGATGATACCAAACATGGCTTCGGGCCTGGTGGCAATCAAATATGGTGCAAAAGGCTTTAATGAAACTGTTGTGTCAGCATGTGCAACCTCAAGCAATGCTATCGGAGATGCTTTTAAGGTAATACAGAGAGGGGCCGCCGATGTGATGATTGCAGGTGGTGCTGAAGCTCCTATTACTAGACTTGCAATTGCAGGCTTCTGTGCAAACAAAACAATGACCACCAACCTTGATCCTTCAACTGCCTGCAGGCCTTTTGACCTGGACAGGGATGGTTTCATTATCGGAGAAGGTTCAGGTGTTATTGTTTTGGAAACACTAGAACATGCACTTGCAAGAGGTGCAAATATAATGGCAGAAATAGTAGGCTACGGCTGTACCAATGATGCATTCCATATAACAGCTCCCGCCGAAGGCGGTGAGGGTGCTGCAAGATGTATGAAACTTGCTTTGGAAGATGCGGGCATAGAGCCTTCAGAAGTTGGATATATAAATGCTCACGGTACTTCAACAAGTTTGAATGATAAAAACGAAACAGCCGCAATAAAAAGTGTTTTCGGAGAGCATGCAAAACAGCTTGCAGTGAGTTCTACAAAGTCTATGACAGGGCATCTTCTGGGAGCAGCCGGTGCTGTTGAAGCTATTATTACCGCATCAGCCTTAAAGGATGGATTTCTCCCTCCAACTATAAATTACAGGACACCAGACCCTGAATGCGATCTTTATTATGTTCCTAATGAAGGAAAAAGTTCAAAGATAAACTACGCATTGTCCAATTCCTTTGGATTTGGCGGACATAACGCAACACTGGTAATTAGGAAGTATAATTAGAATTACAGCAATATAATTCATAGTTTATTAAAAATTTAACCGTTAATTCTACACATTGACAGGATACAATAAGGACATTACCAGTAAAAAAGGAGATGATTCTTATTTTAGGAAAAAAGACAATAGCAGCAATAGGTATTGTAGCGGCCCTGTCAATTCCGGCTACCGTTTTTGCAGCAACTTCAGACTCAGCGGCCGCTAAAGCAGTACGCGGGTTCTTTGGAATTGATACTTCAAAGATGACAACACAGCAGAAAGCTGATTTTGAAGATTACTCCAAAAAACTGGCGCAAGTCCAGAAGGATTATATCAATAAAGCTGTTGCTAACGGAACAATGACTAAAGAGCAGGGTGATTCCGCAATCAAGAAGATTGACGATGCACTTGCAAAAGGAACATACGGCAAAAACATGTTTGGCGGAAAGGGCGGCGGATTTGGTATCCGTGACGGAAAAAACCTTTTCGGTATCGACCTGTCAAAGCTTACTGATACTCAAAAGACTGTAATATTGGATTCTGTAAAGAGTATGGCAAGTCTTCAGAAAGACCTGATAACAAAATTGGTTTCAGCAAATGTAATTACAAAGGACCAGGGTGATAAAGCTACTGCAGCAATTGATGCAGCCATAGCAAACGGCAACATAAACATTGAAAAGAACTTTATGGGGTTGGGTTTCTGCAAGGTGGATTATTCCAAGCTTACAGACGATCAGAAAGCTATCATTACCGACTACTCAAAGAAAATGACTGATGCTGCAAAGGATCTTATAAGCAAAATGGTAGCAAACGGCTCAATAACCAAAGACCAGGGCGATAAAGCTACATCTGCAATAGACAAAATGATACAGGTAATGCAGAATGGCGATTTTCAAAAAGCCATGATGGGAAAACGCGGTGGCTTTGGTGGCCATAAAGGTATGATGCAAAAACCATCAAATGGTATAGGAACAGGCACCAGCACTACCGGCAATGCACCTGCAATGTAACAAAAAGAGCAATATTCAAGAGAGGGTTTATAACCCTCTCTCTTTATGTCTAAACTAAAAGCAAAAGGTATTGTGTGAATTTATTTTTATATTTATTGACTTTTTGAATGATATATACTAATCTAATAATGACTAAAATTTTAGTCTTTTAACAAAGGCGGTGTATTATTAAATGAAGAAAGAAGTCCCGAAAATAACCGATGGTGAATTAAAGATTCTGGAAGTATTGTGGAACCAGTCTCCACTATCGGCAAGTGAAATCGTTTCGGAATTGAAAGAAAGCAATAAGTGGAATCGCAATACAACCTATACTTTTATAAACAGGCTGGTTGAAAAAGGTGTTATCAAAAGAGAAGAGCCAGGATTTATCTGTACTCCCTTATACTCCAGGGATGAAATAGGCGTATCTGAAGCCCAATCGTTCCTAGGAAAAATGTATGGCGGATCATTAAAAATGCTTGTCACAAGCTTTCTTGATAACGAAGCTGTGTCTGATAAAGAAATATCAGAATTAAAAAAACTTATAGAAAAGCGTATGCAGGATAAATAACAGGAGGGTTTACCATGCTTGCAAACCTTCTTGAATTTATATTTAACTTGAGCATTACAGGGACAGTAATTGCTATTGTTATTTTTATAGTAAAAAAGATTACCGGACAGTTTTTCTCACCAAGGTGGCATTATGTTATATGGTTTCTTCTTCTTGCGAAACTGCTTATTCCTTTCACTGTTTCAAGCAATGTAAGCCTCTTTAACCTCATTAAACCCTCAGATAACCTGAATTTTATAAGTTATCAGAAAAGTACTCCCGGTAGCTTTAATAAATCTTTTGATACTATTAATCAATATACATTAGAAGATAAAAGTAACGCTATCAAAGATACTAAACAGGATAACCCCATCATTCACAATTCATTCGACTGGTCTGAAATAGCTGCATGTATTTGGCTGGCGGGTGTTCTTATCATGTTGTTTGCAGCTATCTTTTCATACCGTAGAACGTTTATGCGGACGACAAAGGCATCATTTGAACAACAGGAATATATTTTTAGTCTGCTTAGAGAATGCACAAACAATAACAGGATAATTAAAAAAATAAATATCAGGTTATCTCATTACCATACATCTCCTTTTATAATAGGGGCTTTCAAACCTAATTTAATCATTCCCGACAATATAATAAATACTATGGATGAGCAAAATATTAAAATTATTCTTATACATGAAATGATGCATTTAAAGCATCAGGATCATATTATCAGAATTATATGTTATTTTGTACAAGCCCTTCACTGGTTCAATCCTGTCATATGGGTTTCATTGAGGCTAATGTCAAGGGACTGCGAAATTGCTTGTGATACTGCTGTTTTAAGGAGCAGTAATATCGAAATGCGTAAGGATTATGCAATGCTTCTTTTAAAAACAGCTCAGATGAGTAGTACACGCAGAAGTATTGTACATCTGGCTGCTTTCAGTGAAAGTAACCTAAAAAAAAGGATAATAAATATTACAAGGTTCAAAAAACATTCAGCCATCTCATTTATTGCTGCTGCAATTATACTTGGACTATTAACCACAATTTTGATGACAGGAGCTGCAGATAAAAAGCTTGAAATTTTAACTGACAGCTTTGAGAATGTTAAAAGCATACGGCTTTCTCAATACATTGATAAAAGTACTCCAGGTAGTTCTTTAGTAAACATCGGTTCAAATAAACAAATAACGCTCTATAACGCATATCCAAATTTTTTTGCAAACAGCAATATAGCCGGGCAACCGATTTATTACCAAAGAAATCTTAATAAAACAAACGATGAAATTGCTTGCAAATCGTATTACGATACGCTTTATAACATACTCAACAGGAATTCAGGGAAGACTGTTCTGAAACATAGAGACGAGTTAGAAGATCCAAATTTAAATATTGAAATCATTTATAAAGATGGACATACAGATTTTATATCCTCTGATTCAAATAACAACAAAATATATAGAATGCTAGGTAATGGCAATTATCTTGAATGTACAAATACGGAACTGGTATCGGCAATTAAATACGAAACCTTAAATGCCATAATGCAATCATCAGATACAGATGAATATGTGAAAATTGCGTTTGGATCATCAGGTACAAGTACAGTTGCAACTGACGTTATAATTCAATCATCATACCAGTACACTCATACCACCTATGATAACTAATTAATACTTTACTACTAGGTAAAACCTCTATTAATAAATGTTTATGATAACTCTTGACAACAAGTGACTATTGCGTTAGTCTAAATATGACTAAGGTATTAGTCACTTGTTTTGTTTATAGGGGGACTTCTATGAATATAAGAATAAAACAAAAAATATTAATAATTCTTTGCAGTATTACAATTTCAGTTATGTTTTGCAGCTGCAGTATCCTTCCAGATGATGAACAAGCCCTTGCCCCTCCGATAGTAAAAGCCAAAGAAACAGAATATCAAACATATAAAGTTGTAAAAAAAGATATCACCCAAAGTATAAAAGGTGTCGGCAACCTGATTTCAATGGTAAAAAAGAATCTAAGTTTCATCCAATCAGGTACAAGAATTAAAACCATTAATGTGGAAGTAGGTCAAAAGGTAAAGAAGGGTGATATCCTTATAGTTTTGGATACCGGCAACCTTCCGGATGATATAAAAAAACAGGAAAACCTAATCAAAAAGGCGCAGATAAAATTAGATGATCAAAATTCCCTACTGAAAAAATACACATCACTTCCTAAAGATTATCAGCCTTCCCAAAAAGAACTGGATGATGTCATTAATAAAATAAAAGTAAGTGAAATTGATCTTAATAATACAAAAATGAAGCTTAGTATTCTTCAGAGGAGACAGTCTCTATCAGTCTTGACAGCTCCTATAAACGGTATAGTAACCTCAATGGAGAAAATTAAGCCAGGTGATACCGTTGAAGCAAATAAAGAAATTATAACCATTACCAGTCCGGAAGGCTTTTATTTGTATTACCAGGTAGTGGAAAAAGATATCAGTATGATAAAAAAAGGAATGAAAGCAGACGTAACCTATGATGGTAAAAAATATGAAGGGCAGGTTGTTAAGACTCAGGAAGATTCTTCGGATGAATTGGATATGAAGGGCGCATTACTAATAAGCATAAATAATTTACCTTCTGATGCCAGGCTAGGTGGTGTTGCGGAGCTTGTAATCACAACCGAAAGCAGAAAAAATGCAATTGTTATTCCAAAAAAAGCATTGAGGAATTTTAATAATAATAAAGTTGTTCAAATACTTGATGGTGAAAGTAAAAAGCAGGTTGATGTCAAAACTGGCCTGGAAACAACAGATGAAGTAGAAATATTATCAGGGCTGGATGAGGGACAAAATGTAATTTTAAATTAAAGAGGTGCTATTTGATGTCTTTTATTATAATGGTAATAAGGAAAATTCTAAAAAACAAAAGTCTGGCTCTTTGTCTTTTATTAGGTATGGTGCTTGCAGTATCCCTGCTTAGCAGTATACCTATTTATACCCAGGCAATATTACAAAAGTCCCTTATAAAACAATTGGATGATTCTCAGAAGAAGGACTCGGTTTTCCCGGGAAGCTATACCATATCTATCACCCAGGGTAACTCAAAGATAGAGAGTAAACTTGCAGAACTTGATAAACGGGGTGAAGATGTATATAAAGATAAAGATGTAATTGCTTACTACAATAAACGCCTGGATTCCTTAAAAAAAATGAATAATTATATAAACAAAAATACTGAAAGTCTGATCAATCTTCCGACCCTTGCAAAACTACACTCCTATAATACGGATAGCAGAGCTGTTTTAACCGGTGAAGAAGGTTTAAAGGATATCAAGAATGGAAGACTATTGTCCGTAAGTGATTTAGACAAGCATATCAAGCTTGTGGACGGCAAAATGCCTTCAAAAACTCCTGTAGACGGTATTTATGAGGTATTGGTCTCTGAACTGGCATTGAAAAATTTTGGTATAACACTGGGACAGGAAATAACATTAAAAGATCAAAAGCCCAAAAATACCCTTGACCCTATAAAGATCAAGCCTGTAGGTGTTTTTAAAGAAAAAGACCCTGATAACATGTTCTGGTATTTCAAAATATCTGAAACAGCTTCCAGATGCTTTATTATAGATGAGACAGTAATGGAAAACCAAATTATTGCAAAACAGCCTCAGTTAGCTGTAGAGTCTAAATGGTTCTTTGCCTTTGATTACCATGCAATAATTTTCAATAAGCTAAGTTATTTATTCGGTGGAAGCAATACTATAACAAATGGCTTATACAATCTGTCAGATGGTAATAGCGCAAATGTTGATGCTCCTGGTATCTTACAGGCAAGTAGTTTCAAATCGGAGAGCACAAAAACATCCCGGATGCTTTTGACATTATATACGCCTCTGCTGATAATGCTTGGCTTGTACATATGCATGGTATCCAGGTTGATAATCGAACGTGAAAAAAATGAAATCTCCGTTTTAGGTGGGCGAGGAATTAACCGTATACAGGTTGCTTCCATATACACAGTGCAGGGACTTTTGCTCGGGCTGGTTGCCCTTCTGATAGGCCCTTTTATAGGGATGATACTTGTAAAATTTATTGGTCTTTCAAGCGGTTTTATGGAGTTTTCAGGCAGGAAACCCCTTACAACTTACCTGGACGGCAGTACATACCTTTATTCCATGCTGGCAGTTTTATTATCCGTTATAATGATGGTCTTTCCGGCATTTTTAGCAGGCAAAACAAGCATTGTAAACCTGAAACAGTCTGTTGCCCGGAAATCGCGGTTCACCTTCTGGGAGAAAGGCTGCCTGGATATTATACTTCTTGGTTTGTCTGCATATGGGTACTATACCTTCGTCAATAGAATTGAAAGCCTTGAAGTAACACGTGCTTCAGCAGTAGAAATAGAAATAGATCCTCTCCTTTTTGTTGTCCCTATATTATTTATTATAGGTCTTGGTCTATTCCTTATGAGATTCTACCCTGTCTTAATCAAGCTAATACATTGGGTGGGCAAAAGGTTCTGGCCGGTGGAAATACATATTCCTTTGAATCAGGTAAGCCGTTCATTAAGAAGCTATCACTTCCTGATTATTTTCCTGATAATGACACTTTCCATGGGTATTTTTAGTGCAACTGCGGCCAGAACAATAAACAACAATGTGGAAGAAAAAATCCTGTATAAAAACGGAAGTGATTTAATAGTAAGTCCAACCTGGTTTAAGGGGACTCCTGATGGGGATCTTCTTCCAAAAGAAAAAGATTATGATCTCGAAAGAGGAGACCCTTTTGCACCTGAATTCCAGTTTATAGAGCCAAATATTAATGCTTATAAAAAAATTGACGGAGTAGAAAGTATAGCAAGGGTTCTTAACTACAAGGTAGGTCTCAAATCGGGAGGTATAACCGGCAGAGCAAAGCTGATGGGAATCGATCCTAATGATTTTGCAAAAACAGCATGGTTCAGGAAAGGGCTATTAAAATACGGTTTTTATGATTATCTCAGTTTACTGGGTTCGGAAAGAAACGCTTGCCTAATTTCCAAACCGCTTAGTAAAGCAATGAACCTTAAGGTTGGTGATACAATCCAGGTGGCATATTCTGATGCTATCAACGATAACAACTACCTCGGCAATCTTACTGTATACGCAATTGTTGACTACTGGCCATCCTGGAATCCTTATATGGAAGATGACGGACTCCGGCAGGGTTCCAGACCTGAAATGATTATAGCAAACCTTGATTACATACATGAGCTATATAATATTAAACCTTACGACATATGGCTTAAACTTAAACCTGATATTTCTGTCCAACAAGTATATAAAGACATAGAAAAGAAAAAGCTGCAAATTACAGCTATAACCAATTCTATTCAGGAAATCTCTGAAAAAAAGAATGAGCCGAATACTCTTACAATAAACGGTTCTCTGACACTTGGCTTTATCATCAGCGGAATAGTGTGTTTCCTTGGATTTCTTATATACTGGATACTATCTATTAAATCAAGGACCCTTCAATTTGGTATATTTAGGGCTATGGGACTTCCGCTCAAAAGACTTATAATTATGGCAATCTTTGAACAGATGCTTATTTCTGCTGTTGCTTCCGTTATCGGTACTCTTATAGGTCTTGTTGCAAGCAGATTGTTTGTACCCTTTTTCCAGATGGCCATTGATGCCAATTCACAGGTACCGCCTTTTAGGGTGGTCGCAAACTCGGGCGACAGGCTGGAAGTTTATATTATGGTTGGATTTATGCTTCTATCATGTATGTTTATTATAGGATTCATATTATCAAAAATAAAGGCAAATCAGGCTATAAAGCTTGGAGAGGAATAATCATAAAACATATAAGGTTATAAAAAGATATCATGACGTATAAAAGGTATCGCCACCCTGATTTTAATGGTAAAAAGGGCTTACGATAGGGTATATTTTTTAATTAAGAAGGTGCTATCTAATGTCTTTCGTTATAATGGTAATAAGGAAAATTCTAAAAAATAAAAGCCTGTCTGTTTGCCTTTTATCGGGTATGGTGCTTGCAGTATCCCTATTTAGCAGCATACCTATGTATACCCAGGCAATTTTACAAAAGGCTCTTATAAAGCATTTGGATGATTCCCAGAAAAAGGACTCGGTTTTCCCGGGGAGCTATACCATATCCATCAACCAGGGTAACATAAAGATAGAGAAGAAACTTGCCGAAGTTGAGCAGCGCGGTGATGACGTATATAAAGATAAAGATGTAATTGCTTACTATAATAAGCGTCTGGATTCCTTAAAAAAAATGAATGATTACATGAACAAAAATACCGAAGGCCTGATCAATCTTCCTACCCTTGCAAAACTGCACTCATATAATACGGATATCAGAGCTGTTTTAGCCGGCGAAAAAGGTGAAGAAGATGCAACAAATATCAAGAGAGGACGGCTTTTATCTGTAAGTGATTTAGACAAGCACATCAAGCTTGTAGACGGCAAAATGCCTTCAAAAACTCCTGTAAACGGCATTTATGAGGTATTGGTCTCTGAATTGGCACTAAAAGATTTCGGGGTAACACTGGGACAGGAAATAACATTAAAAGATACAAAACCCCAAAAAACCCTTGACCCTATAAAAATCAGGCCTGTAGGTGTTTTTAAAGAAAAAGACCCTGATAATTTGTTCTGGTATTTCAAAATAGCTGAAACAGCTTCTAAGTGCTTTGTTATTGACGAAACTTTAATGGAAAACGAAATTCTTACAAAACAGCCTCAGTTAGCTGTTGAGTCTAAATGGTTCTTTGCTTTTGACTACCGTAAAATAGAGTTCAGTAAGCTAGGCTATTTATTCGGTGGCCACGATAATATAATCAACACCTTGAATAATCTTGCATACGATAATACTGCCTATACTGATGCCCCCATTATTGCACAAACAAGTATTTTTAAATCAGAAAGTACAAAAACTTCACAGATGCTTTTGTCATTATATATACCTCTGTTGATAATGCTTGGCTTGTTTATATGTATGGTTTCCAAGCTGATAATCGAACGCGAAAAAAATGAAATCTCCGTTTTAGGCGGACGAGGAATTAACCGTATACAGGTTGCTTCCATATATATAGTTCAGGGACTTTTGCTCGGGCTTGTTGCCCTTCTGATAGGCCCTTTTATAGGAATGATACTTGTTAAATTTATTGGTCTTTCAAGTGGTTTTATGGAGTTTTCAAGCAGGAAGCCCCTTCCTACTTTTTTAAATGGCAGTACTTATCTTTATTCTGTACTGGCAGTTATCTTATCCGTTTTAATGATGGTGATTCCTGCATTTTTAGCAGGCAGAACAAGTATCGTACACCTGAAGCAATCTCTTGCCCGGAAATCACGGTTCACCTTCTGGGAGAAGTTCTGCCTGGATATTTTCCTTCTCGGCTTGTCTGCATATGGATACTATACCTTCGTCAAGAGAATTGAAAACCTTACGATTACGCATGCTTCAGCAGTAGAAATTGAAATAGACCCTCTTCTTTTTATTGTACCTATGTTGTTTATTATAGGTCTTGGCCTATTTCTTATGAGGTTTTACCCTATCTTAATAAGGTTTATACTCTGGGCAGGCAAAAGGTTCTGGCCGGTGGAAATACATATCCCTTTGAATCAGGTAAGCCGTTCATTAAGGAGCTATCACTTCCTGATTATTTTCCTGATAATGACACTTTCCATGGGTATTTTCAGCGCTACGGCAGCCAGAACCATAAACCGCAATCTCGAAGAAAAAATCATGTATATGAACGGAAGCGATTTGGTAGTACAGCCATTTTGGTCTAAAATGACTGATGGTGGATCCCAGCCGCTAAGGAGAAATGAAGGCGGACATTCTCTTGTAGTTGATCCTAATGATCCTACTGATACAATGTATACGTTCATAGAGCCGGATTTCAACGCTTATAAAAAGCTTGACGGAATAGAAAGCGCAGCAAGGATTTTTAACTGGAACGGAATAGGTGTTCATTCAAAATCATTAGCGGGCAATGCAAGGCTTATGGGAATTGATACAAATGATTTCGCAAGAACGACATGGTTCAGGAAAGGTCTATTAAAGTATAACTTTTATGATTATCTTAATTTACTTGGTTCTGAAAAGACAGCATGCCTGATATCCAGGCCTTTAAGTAAAGCAATGGACATTAAAGTCGGTGACACAATACAGGTATCGAGACCTAATATTGAAGAGCCTATTGGCGATCTTACCGTATATGGAATTGTCGATTACTGGCCTTCATGGAGCCCTTATTTGACTCTTGACTACCCGGAAGGTACAATGCCTGAACTGATTATAACAAATCTGAGCTACACACAAGAGCTATACCATCTCAAGCCTTATGATGTATGGCTAAAGCTGAAACCAGGTGCTTCTGTAGAACAGGTATACAAGGACATACAGAAGAAAAAACTTAAAATAGATAAAATAATCAACTCTCTACAGGAAACATCAGAAAAGAAGAATGAGCCGAATACTCTGACAGTAAACGGGTCGCTGACGCTTGGCTTTATTATCAGCGGAATAGTGTGTTTCCTGGGATTTCTCATATACTGGATACTATCTATAAAGTCAAGAACTCTCCAATTCGGTATATTCAGGGCCATGGGGCTCCCTGTCAAAAAACTTATAGGTATGGCAGTCTTTGAACAATTACTGATTTCTGCTGTTGCTTCTGTGATCGGTACTCTTATAGGTCTTGTTGCAAGCAGATTATTCGTACCTTTCTTCCAGATAGCGATTGACGCCAAATCACAGGTGCCGCCTTTCAGGGTATCTTCAAACTCAGGCGACAGGCTGGAAATTTATTTAATTATAGGGTTCATGCTTCTTTTGTGTATGTTTATTATAGGATTCATTTTATCCAGGATAAAAGCAAACCAGGCAATAAAGCTTGGAGAGGAATAATAAGGTTCAGATATCTTGACATATTTTAGTTTATGTATTAGTCTGGTATTGACTAATAAATTAGTCTTATCGGGGGGCCACCATGTTTGTAAGTCTTTTCAATTTTGTTCTGGACTTAAGCGTTACCGGAGCAATAATAGCGTTATTCATAATTATTGTCAAAAAAGCTGCCGGAAAATTCTTTTCCGCCCGGTGGCATTATGTAATATGGTTCCTTCTCCTTGTAAAGCTGATTGTACCCTTCACCTTTTCCAGCAGTATAAGTGTCTTTAACCTGATTAAACCAATATACAGCTTTAATCAGGTTAAAAACGTGAGCCATATGAATCAATCTATTAACTCTACTGCATTAACGGAAAAATATTCACCATCAGAACCAGTGAACAGTAATTTAGTTCAGAATAAAGCTACCGATATCTCCAGACCACATAATTCATTCAATTGGACTGATGCTGCAGCTTGGGCATGGCTCGCAGGTGTTCTCATCTCACTGTTGGTTGCCGCCTTTTCATATAGAAGAACATTTATGCGCACGGAAAAAGCATCACTCAGCCAGTGCGAATACATCATAAAGTTGCTTAGTAAATGTACAAAGAATAATAAATCAGTAAGAAAACTCAGGATCAGGTTATCCTATTACCATACATCTCCTTTTATAATAGGAGCTTTCAGACCTAGTATAGTAATTCCCAGTAATATAATAAATTCTATGGATGAAGAAAGCCTTAAAAGTATTCTTATGCACGAACTTATGCATTTAAAGCACCATGATAACACAGTCCGAATCGTGTGCTACTTTATTCAGGCTATTCACTGGTTTAATCCGGTTATATGGTTATCATTAAGGTTAATGTCAAGGGATTGCGAAATTGCCTGTGACTCGTCAGTAATAAGTAACTATAGCAATGAAATGCGTAAGGAATATGCAATACTGCTTGTAAAAAATGCTCAGATAAATACCCAAAAAAACTTTGTACGGCTCACCGCTTTTAGTGAAAGTAACCTTAGAAAAAGAATTGTAAATATAGTATCTTTTAAAAAACAATCTCCTGCTCGCTATCTTGCAGCTTTTCTTGTGTTCACAGCATTAACTGTTGTTCTATTGACAGGAGCAACTGCCAGCACAAACAGCATTTTATCTGACAGTTTTGATAATGTTAAAAGTATATACTTTTATAACTACCTTGATATAAGCAACCCAAATAATTCTACCCTGCTAAACGATACTTTAAAATCAAAGGTTTACTCACGTGTTGAAATAAATAGCACACTATATGATGGCGCTACTGTTAATGCAATGAAAACCAAGTTTGTTTATTATTTTAAGGATCTAAATATTTTGGAAAACAAAGATACATGCAGATTATTCTATGATCTGATTTCCAAAAACTCCGGAAAGACCTTGCTTGTACATAATAATGAGTTTGAGAATCCTGCTCTAAGTGTGGAAATAACTTACAACGACGGACATACAGATTATTTTTACTCCAATTCTGATGGCAGCAAGGTTTATAGAGTACTTGGCAATGCTAATTTCCTCGAATGTATGAACTCTGATTTTGCATCAATAATTAAAAAACAAACTCTAAAGTCTGTTACTGAATTACACCCATGTATACTTCGATATTCTGGAACTGAGTTCATCTACTTCTAGGCAGACTATTATTTTTTAATTTAATCATTTTCTCGCTGTACATTTTTGTGCCTACAAACAAATACATTGACATATTTCAGCTGGTATATTAATCTATAAGTGACTAATATTTTAGTCTATACAAGTTTTTAAGAATTGGGCTTAGTCATAAGGGGTTGTTTACCATGCTTTCTGATGTATTTCTTTTTATATTGCACCTGAGCCTGACCGGGTCAGTGATTGCAGCAGCTATAATCATTGTAAAAAAACTGACTGGAAACTTTTTTTCAGCAAGGTGGCATTATTTTGTGTGGTTTCTTCTTCTTATAAAACTGCTTGTCCCTTTTACTTTTTCAAGCAGCTTAAGTCTGTTTAATATTTACAAATCCCCAACCGACTTTTCACACTATAGCCTTGGAGATAATTTAACACCCCAAGTCAGTAAAAATTTTAATTCTGTAGTAACAGAGCAGCCCTTAAAATCGGGTACAGCGGTTAGCTCACAACAGGCCTTTGAGAAAAGCGCTCCCACAAACCAGAAATGGTTAGATTTCCTGGACATTTGTGCTTATATATGGCTATGTGGAGTTATTGTCCTTCTCGCAGCTGCACTTGTTTCATATTGGCGTATGTATCGCCGTACTACAAAAGTGCCCTGCCCTTACCGGGAATATCTTAATGACCTTCTGCAAAACTGTTCAGATAATTCAGATATAGTGGAAAAAATCTCAATCAGATATTCAAAACACTTCATATCACCATTTACTTTTGGTATATTCGAGCCTTGTATCGTTATCCCTGAAACACTGATAATGGATAAACGAAAGCTGGAAATAATACTAAAGCATGAACTTGTACATATAAAGCGACATGACCACATAACAAGGGTTTTATCATATGTATTGCAAGCAATACACTGGTTTAATCCGCTTATCTGGGTTTCATTCAAACTGATGGCTAAGGATTGTGAGGTATCCTGTGATTCGGCTGTGATAAAAAGTTTTGACGAAGATATGAGGAACAAATATGCGATGCTGCTTATTGAAACAGCACAGATGATAAATGTTCCCCAAAAATATGTTAAGGTAGCCTCTTTTAGTGAAAGTAATCTAAAAAAACGGATACACAGCATTACAGGATCTAAGAAACATTCCTTGGTTTCAATTATTTCATCAGTGCTGATTTTTACCTTATTATCATTTGTCCTTATGACAGGAGCCAATGCTAATGATAATATTCTGAACGAAAGCTTCAAAAACGTACAGACAATAAAAATATCCTGTAAAGGTGATCCCAATTTAATCCGCATCAAAAATCAGCCAGTCCAATGGTATAATTCATTAGACCAAAAAAACTTTACACTTTCAATATATAATCCAAATAATATATTGCTTTTTAATATTAATAATATTGAAGATGGAACATATATTGAAAAGATATTAAACACTAAGAGTAATGAAAAAGAGTGCCGGATGTTTTATGACATTATAATAAAAAAATCGACAGAAAGGACTCTGAAAAAAAATGAGCACTTTTATAATATGCTTTATACCGTTGAGATTACTTATAAAGATGGAAAAGTCGATTATCTTATAACCGATTCAAAATACGGTGAAGTCTATAAACCCCTTAAAAACGGCAATTTTGTGAAAGTAAGAAATATGGATCTGTTGTATGCAATTAATAAGTATTCCAGCGGGCTACTGTCAGACACAAATAATAATACTCTTGTTGCTACAACATATTACGGAGAAGAGAATGCCGAATCACTTGGTATTAAAAAGCCTGAAAATGGCAATATACTTTCATCAGATCAGCTTCAGGGATCCCCTGTTTACGGAAAAGGCAGAATTAACGGAGCCGATAAAACCGCACAGATAGAAATTGAGAGTTCACAACTGCCTAGAATTAAAAAAGGGAGCACAGTATACTTGGCATATTTAAAGGGTACCGTTAAAAGCGTACCCGATCCCAAAACTATCAAAAGCAGCACGTGTACAATAAAAGCAGATATGGAGAATGTCTACAACTCATCGCAATGGGATAATTTAGAATTTGATGCTAGTATATATAATATTTTTACAGTACCCACCGGATGTATACAAAAAGGTAATAATGGTAAGCAATACATATGGGTATCCGACAGACGTTATAACGAAGAATATTGGTTATTAGTGGAAGCTAAAACAGGCCAAACAGATGGTAAAATGATAGAAGTTACAGAATTAAATAATATGTTTTGGTATGAATCAATAATTTACCCAATTTAGTAATTATATAAGGGCATTTTAAATCATTTCTCTAATATGACATTTAATATATTTTAATATTGATTTATTCCCTATTGACAAACCAAGACTAATGCGTTAGTCTAAATATGACTAACGCATTAGTCTTGGTTATTTTTACTTATGGGGGATCAAATATGAATAAAAAGTTGTTACAAAAGCTACCATTTTTTATTTGTAGCCTGATTATTATTTCAGTAACTTTTTGTGGCTGCAGTATACTATCTGACGATAATGAAACTCTCGGCCCTCCTCCAAATATTAAAGTTCAAAAAAATGAATATGAACTTTACAAAATTGTTAAAAAAGATATTGAAAAAAACATTAAGGGCAGTGCCACTCTTATATCAGCTCAAAAAGCAGAACTTTTTTTCACTGAATCAGGTACAAGGATACAAAGTATCAATGTAACTGAAGGACAGAGCGTAAAAAAAGGCACTCCCCTCATTACTCTTAATACAGATGAGATTTCTGACAATTGCAAAATTCAGGAGAGTGAAATTAAAAAGATACAGATTCAACTGGATACTCAAAAGTCATTATTAAATAAGTATCAGTCACTTCCGAAGGATTATCAGCCATCCCAGAAGGATATCAATGATTTGATCAATAATATAAAGCTGGCAGAAATTGATCTGGAAAATGCAAACATAAACTTGAATGTGCTTAAAAGAAAAATGTCGCAATCTGTTTTATCAGCACCTTTTGATGGTGTTGTCACTTTCCTTGATGCAGAAACAAAAGCCGGTAATAATGCTGAAGCATATAAAAGGGTTGTAACAGTTTCAAATCCGAATAACCTTCAATTAACCTATCAGGTTCCAAAGGAAAATATTTATACTATAAAAACAGGCATGAAAGCTCAAATAACCTATAAAGGAACCAAGTATGAAGGAGCTGTAGTTATGTCACCAGAAGATGCTCCTGAAAATTCATCAGAAAAACAGCTAAGTACGGCTTTAATCAGTGTAAAAGGTCTTCCTGCCGAAGTAAAACTTGGATCAACCCTTGATTTTAAGATTGTTCTCCAAAGTAAAAGCAATGTTATTGTAATACCAAAAAGAGCATTAAAAGCCAACTACTCTGGTAAAACCGTCCAAATAATGGATGGAGAGACAAAGAAACTGATACTCGTAGAAACCGGATTAGAAACAGATGTGGATACTGAAATATTATCAGGTCTTAGTGAAGGTCAAAAAGTAATTTTAAACTGATAAATATTACTTAATAACAATATATATAGGTCATTATTTGGGAGGAGTAGTTGTGCCGATTATAACTTCTGAAAGTGTAAACAGATACTTTAAATCAGGGTCAGAAACCCTGCATGTACTTAATGATATCAGTATTTCAATAGAGCCCAGAACATTGACTGTTTTAAAAGGAAGATCCGGTTCAGGTAAGACTACTCTTTTAAACCTGCTCGGTGCTCTTGATTGGCCAAATGATGGGAAAATTTATTTCGACAATATTGAAATCACTGATATTCCTGAAAAGTCTAGAGATGAATTGAGACGAAAAAATATGGGGTTCGTTTTTCAAGCGGTATCTCTGATTTCACTTATGTCCGCATATGAAAATGTAGAACTGGGGCTCAGAATAGCAGGCAGTCCACTAAAGAACAGGTATAAAAGGGTTGAAGAATGCCTTTCATTAGTAGGATTGCAAAAACGTATGAACCACAGGGTTCATGAGCTTTCTGGAGGCGAACAGCAGAGGGTGGCTATTGCGAGGGCCATTTCACACAAGCCTAAAGTAATTTTTGCTGACGAACCAACTGCTGAGTTGGATACACATATGGGTTTACAAGTAATTAAAATATTCAAAGATTTAATTTCAAGTGAAGGCGTAACAGTAGTTATGTCATCCCATGACCCTAATATAATAGAGCTTGCAGATTGTGTTTTTTCTTTGCAGGATGGTGAAATTGTCAATGAATAATAACCTTGCAGGAATAGCCAGATTCGCGGAAAAGGAGTTAATTTTCTATGGTTGAATGTGAAGATCTTGTTAAAATTTATAAAAATGCTGAAATTGAAGTTGTAGCACTTCAAGGGCTTGATCTTGTTATTGAAGACGGAGAACTCATGTGCATTATCGGAAACAGCGGCAGCGGTAAATCTACGCTTCTGAATATGCTCGGAGGATTGGACCGCCCGACTACCGGCAGGCTATCCGTTGATGGAATTGATCTTCTTAAGCTGGACAAAAAACAAATGGTTAAATATAAGCGTCACACAGTAGGTTTTGTGTGGCAAAACAATGCAAGAAACCTAATTCCCTATCTTACGGCTCTTGAAAATGTAGAGCTTCCAATGATGATTGCTGGTAAATTCAATAAAACAAGGGCTTTAGAGCTCCTTGATACTGTAGGAATGACACACAGAAACAACAGTACATTAAGCCAGCTATCAGGAGGTGAACAGCAGCGAGTTGCTATAGCTATTGCCCTTGCCAATAATCCAAAGCTTCTGCTTGCTGATGAACCTACAGGAGCTGTGGATTCCAAAACTGCTTCATACATACTGGATATTTTCAGAGAATTGAACACATCCCTAGGTCTTACAATTGTAATAGTTACTCATGACAGGCAGTTATCAAAGAAAGTTAACCGTGTTGTAGCAATAAGGGATGGAAGAACAAGCAGCGAGTTTATACGTAAGAAAAGTTACGCAGACGAATTGGCAGAAATTGCTGCTGGCATGCAGCTTGAAGCTGAAGAATCCCAGGAGGAACTTGTAATACTTGATAAGACTGGAAGGATTCAATTACCCAAGACTTACCTTGAAACTATGGGATTCAATAAGATGCTAAAGGTGGAAATTGAAGATGACAGGATCATTTTACGCCATCCGGATAACCTAAAAAATCCGGAGGTCGGTTAATTAAGATATTAACTATAGTCTTTTTAAGTTTTAAAAAGCAGTATTGTAAAGGAGTTTTAGTATCATGAAATCAAAAATAGAAAAAATGTGTTTATTTATTATTTCAATTTGTTTAGTTACTTCTGCACTGGTAGCCTGTGGAAAGCCCAGCGCCGCATCATTAGGTATTGAGAGACCGACAAATTGTATTATGATAGCCTATGAAGAACTTGGACTTGGTGTGTATGGCTCCATTGAAACCAACGAGGATAATAATACTGCACAAATAGAAATTAATACGGCAGATCTATCAAAAATAAAAGTAGGCTACAGCATATCACAAGGAAAAATCCAATCAAAAAAAAATATTGGTACCGTAAAAAGCCTACCCGACCCGGCAACTGTAGCTTCTGACAGTAAGTGTATTATTGAGGCGACACTTAAGGATAATGTTTATATAAACCCTGTAACAGGAAATCTTACAAAACCAAGTGCTACTATAAACCTGCCCCCAAGAAATAATTATTGGTGTATATTCAACAGTTCTATACAGGATGGAAATGATGGCAAAAAGTATGTTTGGGCAGCAAAAAATAAGGATATGAATTCCGTACTTGAAGAAGATTGGCAGCTTACAGAAGTAAAAACAGGTGAAACTGACGATTTTAGGACTGAAGTAATAAGTGGGCTGAAGCCGGGTGATTTGGTAATGACTCCATTCTCTGCGAACGATATATATCAGTAATTTTTCATACAAATTTAGGAGGCTTCAAATTATGAATACTTTAAAAAAAATATTTTTACTTACAGTATCCCTTTGCATGATTTTGACAACATTAACAGCCTGCGGGAAACCAAGTCCTGCTTCATTGGGTATTGAAAAGCCTTTATCAGGTTGTGCTCTCCCAATAAAAAATTTAGGGCTGTCGGTTTATGGTAATGCTAAAATCGACCCAGCCAACAAGATAGCCAGTATAGAAATTGAAACATCGGATCTGTCTAAAATAAAAGCAGGATATAAAGTTAGACTTACTCTTGATACAATATGTAGCTATAATGGCGAAGTTAACAGCCTTCCGGATACAAATACCATTAAAGACAGCAGTACTTGCACAATTGAAGCTGTATTGGATGCTGATAGTAACATAGATCTATCGGAAAATACAAAATATGATGCTATAATATATCTTCCCTCAAAAGATGGCATTTGGGTTGTGGACTCCATGTGTATCGAGGATGGCAACAACAGCAAGAAATATGCATGGGTATCAAAAAAAGGCCCTGAGGAAGTGGATTTTAGTAAACTAAACTGGGAATTGGTAGAAGTTAAGACAGGCGAAACGGATGGAAAAAGAATAGAAGTCATAGAAGGTCTTAAAGGATACAAAGCAATATTTATGCAGATAAAATAGACATTTATAGGCATATCTGGCCTACGAGTAGGATATGAAAGGCGTAAAATAATAAATCATTATTTTATTCAGAAAGGATATTAATTCATATGGGAAAATTCAGAAAATATTTTTCATTAATAATATCAGCTTGCTTGTTTCTATCATGCTTAACAGCCTGCGGAAAACCAAGCCCTGCATCATTGGGTATTGAAAAACCTGGAAGCGGCGGCCTTGATCCAATAGAATTCAGAGGACTCGCTGTTTACGGTAATGCTAAAATCAATTCAGCCAGTAGAATAGCCAGTATAGAAATTGAAACATCAAAGCTTTCTAAAATTAAAGAAGGTTATAAAGTTAACGTATATCTTGATTCAGCAATTAGCTACAATGGTTTAGTTAAAGGTCTTCCGGATACAAATAACATAGGTGACAACAGTACATGCACAATCGAAGCTGCTCTGGATACTGATAGTGACTTGGATCTTTCGGATGATACAGAATATTCTGCTCGTATATATCTACCCGCTAAAGACGGCATTTGGGTTGTGTACCGCGAATGTATTGAAGATGGTAATGACGACAAGAAATATGCATGGGTATCTAAAAAGAGTCCCGCCGAAACACAGAATAATATCGACAGCTTTGAACTAGTAGAAGTTAAGACAGGCGAAACGGATGGTAAAAGTATAGAAATTACTGAAGGTCTTAAAGGATTTAAAACGATATTTTATGCATTAAAAAACATGAAGTAGGGTGGCAGATTAGACGTTTTAAAGTCATATATCTCCTACCAGTGTAATAAGAAAGGGCTTAAAGAGTTCCGTGCTGTATATCAGTCGTAAACAGCCATAGCAAAAGCTAGTTGAGATAACCATAAGTAATTTAGTTTTAAGTAGGGGGAGTAAGTTGTCATGAGAAAACTGACCAAATATTTTTTGTTAGTAATATCCTGTTGTTTATTTCTAACATCATTAACAGCCTGCGGGAAACCAAGTCCTGCTTCTTTGGGTATTGAAAGCCCTTCTGGAGGCGGACCTATACCATTGGGTTCTGAAGGGCTATCTGTTTATGGCACAGGTAAAATCAATGCAACCAATAAAACTGCAAAGATCGAAATCGAATCATCTAAGCTGTCCAAAATAAAAATAGGTGATGGCGTTATTCTCCTTGATCGCGTTATTGGCAGGTTAGACGCTACAGTAAGCAGTATCCCCGATGATCAAACCGTTGGTAATGATACTACGTGTATAATTGAAGCTACACTTGATTACATTGGTAACGATTTAAACAATTCACAAAATATAGAGATGGATGCTGTAATAAACCTTCCTGCGAAAGACGGTGTCTGGGTAGTGCAAAAAAACTGCATTTATGAAGGTAATAACGATAAAAAGTATGTATGGGCATCGAAAAAAAATTCAGAAGAAATTGGATCAGATAAAGATGCATGGGAGCTGGTAGAGGTTAAAACAGGTGAAACTAGTGGTTTTATGATAGAAGTCACAGAAGGGCTTAAAGGTTTCCATACTGTATATAACAATAATAAATGGTAACTCTAGCAAAAGCTATTTTAGATGAGCCACGAGTAATTTATTATAAGTAAGGAGAATAAATTAGCATGAGAAAATTAAAAAAATATTTTTTGTTAGTAATATCCTGTTGTTTGTTTCTAACCTCATTAACAGCTTGCGGAAAACCAAGCCCTGCATCACTAGGTATTGAAAACCCTTCTGTAGGTGGATTTATGCAATTAGGTTTTTATGGACTATCTGTTTATGGTATCGGCAAAATCAATGCAGCCAATAAAACTGCAAAGATCGAAATCGAATCATCTAAGCTGTCTAAAATAAAAATAGGTGATGGCGTTATTCTCCTTGATCGCGTTATTGGCAGGTTAGACGCTACAGTAAGTAGTATCCCCGATGATAAAACCGTTGGTAACGATACTACATGTACAATTGAAGCTACACTTGACTATAATGGTTATGACTTAAGCAATTCAGAAAATATAGAGATGAAAGCTACAATAAACCTTCCTGCGAAAGACGGCGTCTGGTTAGTGGACAAAAGGTGCATTGAGGAAGGTAATAACGATAAAAAGTATGTATGGGCAACAAAGAAAAATCCAGAAGAAATAGGAATTAATGAAGAAGGATGGGAGTTGGTAGAGGTTAAAACAGGTGAAACTGATGGTAAAGATATAGAAGTTACAGAAGGGCTTAAAGGTTTCCATACTGTATATGTCGGTCGTAAACAATAACTCTGGCAAAAGCTGCTTGAGACACCCATAAGTAACTTAAATTTAAGTAGGGAGAAGTAATTGTGAGAAAATTAAACAAATTATTTTTGTTAGTAATATTCAGTTGTTTGTTTCTGACCTCAATAACAGCTTGCGGAAAACCAAGCCCTGCATCACTAGGTATTGCAAAACCTAAAATTGGTGTCTGCATTCCAGTAGGCAATAGGGGACTCTCTGTTTATGGTACGGGCAAAATCAATGCCGGTAAAACCATGCAGATAGAAATTGATTCATCACAATTGCCTAAAATCAAAGCAGGCTACTCGGTTACTCTTAATTCTGCAGAACTGAATATAGACCTTGCTGGAAAGGTTAAAAGCCTTCCTGATAACAACGCCGTCGGAGACAGCAGTAAATGCACAATTGAAGCAGCTCTGGAAGAGGACGGTGGCTCAAACCCAAATGTATATGAAAATGTATTAATGGATGCAGTAATAAGCCTTCCTGCAAAGGATGGTGTCTGGGTAGTGGACAAAAAGTGCGTTGAGGATGGTAATGATGATAAGCAGTATGCCTGGGTATCCATGAAGAATTCCTCAGAAGCCAAAGCTACTGATGACATCTGGGAGTTAGTAGAGATTAAAACAGGCGAAACCGACGGAACAAGGATCGAAGTGACACAAGGACTTAAAGGTTTTAACTCAATATTGCTCCGTATGTCCGACTGGGAAAATACGCTAAATTAATAATGCTATTGCAAACAATATGAAATTCAAATATACTTCATTGCAAAATATAAAACCGGATGCCTACAAATGCAATCCGGTTCTTATATTTAATATAATTAGTTTACCCTGCAAAGCCAAAAATCCCATTAAGTTCTCTTGTAATTTCATCTTCCTGTTTTTGATCCAAACCGAATTTACCTACTATCTTCTTTATAATTTCAGCCAGCTTCATTGGATCAGCCATATCGTTAGGATCTATGTTTAATTCCTTCATAACCGAAATCAGTAAGCCCTTAGGTATGCCAAGATACTTTGAAAGCCAGTCTAATGCAGCATCCACTTTCTTTTTTGTTTCAGCCATTTTATCTAAATCTACATGTTCAATCTTTGATTTGACAATGTTCCTAAAGCTTTCAACCGGATCTAATTTCTGTGTTTTTTCTTCGATTTCACCATTGTTCATCAATCCGGCAAGGACATCACCAAAAGAGGTTCCTTCTATTGAAGCACCCTGCTTCTGCCGGCTTACTCCAGCAAGGCTTGCACTGCCGGTCATAAATTGTGTATTGTTAATATTGACCACTTAACTTCCCACCTTGTTAAAAACATTTATTACCTCATTATAATTATCGGAGAAAGCAATAAATATCTTTATAACAATACAATAATTTCCACACGTTAAATTAATTAAATATTTTTTTTGCTGCTTCTTTAATTCTGTGACAAATGCACTTTTCCCTTATGTTACATGGTTTACAATACTTGCTCCATTCATGAATTTGTAATGCTGCCATTTCATTTCCCAGTTTAGCCTCATTAAATACATAGGCAAATATATCTTCACTTGGAATTGCTATAGTCTTCTTCTGCGTGTTACAGCTATCATATGAGTATATTTTTGCAGTAATAAGAGAAATATCTCTTTTGTTGAACTTGGCTTCCATATTGTTTTCTCTCCTGCCCAAAATATGAGTTAGACTAAGTTATAAAAGCTGGTAATTTCATTGGAACTCCTAATTAAAAACAAATCATATATTAAGAAGTTTAAGCTATAGATAAACTGGAACGCACTTTTCTTACTGGGTTTTTAACCCATATATTTAAAAAGACAACTAAAAAGTTGACTTTTGACATCTTCAAAGTACAAGGAATCGTCTTGAAAAATATAATTCTAAATACACAATTTAATAAAATAAAAGCAGCAACATGCAAGCTACAATAATTGGTAATTCTGTCCTATTACAAATATATATTACAGTGTTGTTTACCATCATTAACTGTATTTTTCGAAATTGTTCAATTATATTTAAATACAGGCTGCTTTTTATCTGCTTTTTTTATTGTATCTTTTATTCTGGATACACATCAATAGGGCATATTTCCTATTTAAATAGTTTGTTAGGCTAGAGTCAACTAGCCCTTTTTTGGGAACTTGCCTTTAAGGAATGATTTGTTATGCAATAACTGAATAAGTTAAAATAATACTATAACGGGTGAAAATCGCAGCTTATGTGGTTCGCCGAAAAACAAAAGGGGCGCCTCTTTGAAGCGCCCACATTAAGTTGCAGTGGCTATTTGATTTCTTTCTTTCTCATATAAACTATGCTCATAACTGCAAATACTACAATATATATACCACCTGCAAGTATAGAGTTCATCATCGTATTATCTGCCAGCTTTCCTCTCAGATTTGAAAGCTGAGTTGTCAGCAATATGTCATAAGCCGGTCTGAATGACTTAGAAACATAGGTCGCGAGCAAATCGAGAATTTGCGGCAGTCCCAGAAATAGTCCAACATATACAAAGGAAAAAACCGTACTGTTATTGAAAAAGAAAGCGAGAAAAGTTCCGACAGAAATTGCTCCTATCCATAGCGGAAGAGCAGCAACCAGCCTTATTGTACTATCGAGAATAGCACTTGTATCATTTCCTGCCCCAAAAAGCAGTATGCCGCTTGCGAAAAACACTGCCAGTATTATGACTGCAGAAACCAGTGACAGTATTGATGAAACTATAAGCTTTGAAATAACTATTTTAGTCCTTGAAACACCAAAGGATACTACATTTTTGAGAGTAAGGTTCTTTTGTTCCTCTGAGGTGGACATGTCTATCATTGCTATTACAAGGAACACAGGAATTACTATCATCTGAACGCAAGCATCAAAAAGCACTGCAAGATTCATCCTGGGGACGTTTTCCAGCCTCACTATTACATTGGCCATTAACGCCAACAGAGCCAAAACACCGGAATATATCCATATATATGACCTGTTAAAGTTTCTGAAAAGCTCCGCCCTTATGTAATTAAGCATGGTACTCACCTCCCACCAGTTCAATAAAATAGTTCTCAAGGTTTGAGCCCATCTGATTTATCATGTACAGCTTAACCTCATTTTTTACAAGTGTTTCAACTACAATTTCAGGAGAATCGAGCAGTTCAAATAGCCTTATCTGATTGTCCTCCAGCACCTCTATCCTGCTGCAGCCCAACTGTTCCTTAATAACAGTACAAGCCTTATCTGTATTATCAACCTTCATAAGCAGCGAGCTTGTGCATTTATCCAACAAATCCTGGGCTGATATTTGTTCTACCAGCTGGCCATTGTTAATAAACCCATATATGGTAGCAATTTGTGATAGCTCGCTTAAAATGTGGCTGGAGATTATTATTGTAGTATTCTTTTCCTTATTCAACTTTATAAGAATGTTTCTGAATTCTACTATACCTGTCGGATCCAGACCATTTATAGGCTCATCAAGTATAAGAAGCTCCGGGCTTGCCATTAGTGCAAGCGCTAGCCCCAGACGCTGCTTCATTCCGAGTGAAAAGTTCTTAAAGTTCTTTTTTCCCGCACTGTCAAGGCCTACAAATTTAAGCGCATCATCCACAATCTGCTTGTCTTCAATTCCTCTTTGTATTCTATAATACTCAAGGTTCTTTTTAGCCGAAAGGTAAGGGAAAAAGCTTGGTGTCTCAATTATACAGCCTGTCCTTGTCCTGGCAGTTGAAATTCCTTCCCCAGATGTTTCGTTAAAAAGCTCAATTTGACCGCTTGTAGGCATTGAAAGCCCGCATATCATTCTGATAAGAGTAGTCTTACCCGCTCCGTTTTTTCCTACAAGACCGTAAATATCTCCCTGCTTAACCGTAATATTTACATTATTGACAGCATTATAATTATTGTACTTTTTGGTCAGATTGCCTGTTTTAAGCACAATCCCGTCCATTTAACCACTCCTTATGTAATAGATTAGTTTAGGTATAAGCTTACCTGCGACAGTATATTATACTTTAAAAAAAGTCCAATTGTCTGAACAATGGACTTTTTAATATTTCTTATTAAGAATTTTATTTCATCCCAATCAGCCTGCTTGCCCGCTTGGTTTTTGTGACTATAGCACCTTTCGGGCAAAGTTCCTGACAGCAGAAGCAGCGGATGCAGTTCTTATATTTCCACTTGGGTATTGTTTTACCATTGCGTTTTACAAAGGATATTACCTTGGACCTCTCAGGACACACTTCATCACATTTCTTACAGCCGATGCACTTTTCCGGGTTTACAACGGGATCAGGTGCAGCCAATGAAGAGATAAAGTTATTCAGTTTGGGGCTTAGAGTATTAACAAGCTTTGCATTGCGTGAAAGCTTGAAATCCCTGCTTTTAAGGCTTTCCAGTTTTTCACCCAGAATTTCAATTTCTTCAGGAAGCACAGTCCCCCACTTTGTATCATGTGCAGCCTTCAAAAATGGCACTGCAAGAACATTGTCATAGCCGATAAGTCTTACTGCAGCTGAATCTACAGCAGTGAGGGATTGTCCCATAATAATTGTGTTCATTTGTTTGGGTGTACCGTTCCTTGGTCCGTTCCCTTCCATTGCTACTATACCATCGAGTATTGCAAAGCTAGTTTTAACCACAGTATTCAAATCCAAAAGCATTTTACTGAAGTCTATAGGATTTGGGATTTTAGTATGCCACTCGGCCTTTTTGGGACCTGCGACACAACCAAACTGATTCTTAACCGCTCCGGTATAATACATCATCATATGAGTTTTGAGCTTTGGCAGAGTTATGACAACATCAGCCTCAAAAGGGGCTCTGGCTATATCCCAGTATTTATACATAAGAGGGTTTTGCAGTTCTACATGGACTACATCATTGAAATCTACAAATTTAACACCATATTTTTTAGCTACTTCCATTAGCCCAGATTTTTCAGCCGCTTTTCTAGTGTCTTCCGAACCTGGGGAGTCCCCAAAGCTTATATCACTACTATATTCCTTGATAATTCGTACCACAGCTTCAAAAACCGCATAGTGTGTTATAACTGGAGAACCCTTTTCTACAATACTTAGAAAATTAGGCTTTAGCAGCACACTGCTGTTCTCCGGTATAAGTTTTCTTAAAAAGGCTGAACCGCCTAAAAGTCCGAAGCCTTCCCGCAGCTTCATTTCAATTTGGTCAACATCATATTCGGTACATTTCAATAATGCAATCTTCTCCATATAACACCTCTAAATTTACTATGTTTTAATAGCTCCTCTGAACAGAACTTTTTGACTTAACTAATCCACTTGTATCAGATCTGTTTTTGGCTTTCCAGCTTCCATAAGACTTCTCGATTTAATAAGAAGGACGCTTTGAACAAACATAAAAATCCCCGTTCCTATTAACAGCCATTCAATTCTTATAACGTCAGCAATCGGTCCAAAAATAAGCATACCCAAAGGCATCATTGAACTAGAAATCATACTGAAAATACCAAATATACGTCCCAGGAAATCCGGCTCGACCTTTTCCTGCAGCATTACGGTGGATGGTGTATTAAAAAGTGGTATGGAAACACCTGATATACCCATAATTATTAGGTATATCCAAAAACTAGGGGCAATTCCGAGCGCAATCGTACTAAGGCTAATTACAAAACATGAGAATGTCATTGTATGAACCCTGTTTCTAAAGCCACCCCATACCGTTATTAGTACTCCTCCAAGCAACATTCCTAAGGAAAATGAAATCTCTATTGCAGTCAGCCTCCACACATCATCACCAAAAGTCCTTGCGACTTGAAGAGGGCTTAAACAAGCAACCGGTGATATCATAAAGAAAAAGAATGTGCAGTATATCATAAAAGATTTAAGAAAAGAATGACTCCGTATATATCCAATCCCTTGTTTTAAGTCATTGAAATAACCTGTCTGCCGGCGTCCTTGGGCTCTCGAATGAGCTGTAACCTTCAGGAAAAATTGCATTACTAAAACAGCAACTGCTGCAGTTATTACATCTACAAAGAATATCATTTCTATAGTCGCTACTGTAAGAAGTAATCCACTGAGTATAGGTGATAAAAGGAATATTACAGACTGGATGCTGCCATTCAGTCCGTTTACCTTGGTAAGGTGTTCCTCAGGCACAATCTGTGGAATAAACGCCCCAACAGCCGGCAACTGTATACCTGATCCAATTGATCTGAAAACAGACATTACAAAAAGCAACACAATTGAATCATAACCCATTAAAAAGACTATAGCCAGCACAAGTGTAGATGCCGCAGTAAACGAATCTGACAATATAATCAGAATTTTACGGTTATATCTATCCGCCCACACCCCCGCAAACGGTGATAGGAAAAAGGTAGGTAAAAAGCCGCAAATAATGGATATCGTTATCATAAATCCTGATTTGGTATTAAGCGTAATGTACCAGGTTATTGCATATTGTACAAGAGAAGACCCAAAAAGAGAAAGGGTCTGGCTTAATAAAAAGAGAGATATATTTTTCTTCCATGAATCCTTCATTAATTGAAATTCCTTTCATTATTAAGCAGCAAGCTATATTAAAATTTATTATCTTTTAAAAAGAGTATGTACAAAGAAGATGTATTGTATGTCACAGCATACCATACAGAAATTTGGTCGGTCAATCAATTGTTTTATAGAGTTATATTGAAATTAATGTAAAAGATATACATATAAATGTTTTTGGAGGTATTATATTATGGATGAAAGACGCACTGAAAGGAGCATCGTATGCAATTAACGGTTATCTCTTACAATTATTACGCACAGCTTAATCTTTCGACAGCCTCATCAAAGGATGCTACAAAGAAAATGTCCTTACCATTATTACTCTCATAAATAAAGTCCTTTAACGGTTTGCTTGTGTAGCCTGAATAATCGCCTACAATAGCCATTTTTACTCTATAAGTACTAAACTTTTGAAGTATATCTCCTGCGATACAGGTACTCAGTTTAAAAAAGTCCTCAATAACAGATGCCTTATCTATTATAATACGGCTGCAATCAGCTTTATAATTGACAGTAGCCATTAAGTCCAAAGCCGACTGTACATCTGTAATAACAACATCTTCACTTTGCACATATACGATGTTTTTATTTGGTCCTACAACACTAATGTTCATTAATTCCTCATCCATTTACTGATTATTTTTTTCTTCCCCAGAACTACCTGCTATTCTTATATTTTGCCCAAGACTGCTTTTTGTAATACTTTCATATGACTCTTCATTAGTTTTAATATTTTTATCTTCTTTTTCGCTTGCCACTCTAGAAGCTTCTTGTACCTGATTTTGAATGTCTTCATTGGTTGATGCAACCTTTTTATTTAAAACCTTCTCCCTTGCTTCTATTTCTTCAAGTTCCTGCCTTTTAACAACCGCTTTACTTCCTGATATACTTCTTGACTCATCCACTTCAATCTCTTTTTTTAATATCCTGCTATCACTATGTAAATGATTTTTTATTCCGTTCATAATCTGGGCTTTAGAATATGTTGCTTTCGCTTCTATCAGGCCTGTCATAACTTCTAAACTGCCGTCATATTTATTATTCGTTTTATCTGTCTGATTAGCAGAATTTTGCCCATCCTTCTTTTGACTTTCATTTGCTTTTTCGGTTTTTTTCGCCTGTATCTCCTCTTCAATTTGTGTTATATGATCCTGCAGCATCTTGATTCTTTCCTGTTTTGTTTTATCATCCAGCTTGCCCTCATTTATTTTTGTTATCTGGTCCTGCAGCTGTGATTTTGCTTTCTCAAGCTGCTTTATAAAATTATTACTATTTGATGGCATATAGAATGAATTTGAATTGTTTGGAACCGGTTGAATACCCATAGTTTTACCCCCATAATACTTTTCCTACCATATACATCGGACATTTATGCAAAACGTTAAATTATTTTGTCCATATCCCTTTAATGTTTCTCGATAAATCTTTTGAGGTTATAATTATAACTAACTCTTCGGCTGCAGCTATACTTGCAACAGTACATACCAAAATTGCTGCCAGGTCGGTAGTATTAATCACATTGTACAAATATGGGAAACAGAACAGAACAAACCCCGTCGCTTTATTTGAATATGTATGAAGGGATACAAGGGTGCGGTATTTACAATAGCCTACAACAAAAGATGTAATTTTGATAACAGCAATACCAATTATCCACAATGCTATTCCTAATGGAATGAATATCGCAGGCAAAAGAGCCGCCAGGGCTGCACTTACAAAAACAATATCGGCAATGCTGTCAAGTATTGACCCCAGCCTGCTGGTACAATTCGTTTTCCTTGCAATATATCCGTCAATAATATCACTTACACCACATGCTGAGTATATAATCCAGAATTCAGGACTATATGGTGGTGTAAAAAATATAACTATAGATATTAGAATTCTTGATATGGATATGATATTAGGTGTTTTCTTCATTATAAAAGCCTCACTAAATACAAAGCAGAATGACTGCCAAACGGTAAGATACACCAACCAGCCAGCCTTTTAATCTAAAGGCAAGCTGTTGGCTTTCACCAATGATTTGCTTTTCCATTTACCCTGCCTGTATCGTATAACACTTGCAGCCGCTGTAATAAGCCATGTTAAACCGGTAGTTACCCATACACTCCAAACCCCGATAGCAGGAATCATAACTAAAACATTGGAGAATCCAACTCTTCCGGCGACTTCCACAAAACCATTGATCATAGCATAAAAGGCATCTCCAGTACCATTTAGTAATCCTCTTGTAGTATAGATCATCCCTAGAGCAAAATACATACAGCTTGTAATCCTGATAGCCTTAGCTCCAAGTGCTATCATTTTTTTATCATCAACAAATATACTCATAATGGCATTTCCACCCAACTGAGCTACAAGAAGTGCTGAAAAACTGAATACCGCAACTATCAGAATACTTTTGTGATACCCTCTTTTCACCCTGTCAAGCTTACCCGCTCCCATATTCTGCCCTGAAAAGGTTGCCATAGCTGCGCCAAGTGAATTATAGGGCTGTTGTATCAGCTGTTCAACTCTGCTGACTGCCGCATAGGCCCCAACAGCCACTTTTCCAAAACCATTTGTAACCCACTGAAGAGCAATTAATGATACTGCAATCGCAGAATTCTGAACTGCTATAGGAACTCCAATCCTTATACATTTAGTTATTATTGGCCAATCCGCTTTCATGTGTTCTTTTTTTAATTTGAAATATGGATTTTTAGTCAATGCAAAAAGTATACAACCTAAAGCAGCAATTGCCTGAGATATTACAGTGGCGCAGGCTGTTCCTGCTACACCAAAATGAAAAACAAGTACAAATAATAAATCCAGGCCGACATTAATTACACATGATAAACCTAAAAAAATCAGAGGTGTCTTTGAATCTCCCAAAGCCCTTAGTATTGCTGCTATTGCATTATAAGCAGTCACAGCCAGCATACCCCCGGATACTATTCTTAAAAACGTAGTAGCATCATCCAGAATTTCAGGCGGTGTATTTAAAAGCTGAAGAATGGGATGGGCAAGTAAAGAGGTCAGAACACTCATAAAAATACCTGAAGCAGCCATAATATAAACTGTATTGCCGATTGTTCTTCTTACTTCCTCATCCTTCTTTGCACCAAAAAACTGAGAAATAACTATACCTATTCCCAGTGATAATCCCAAACATATTGAAAATGCCAGAAAATTAATCGAACCTGTAGCTCCTACTGCCGCAAATGCATCAGAACTAATATATTTACCTACAATGATTGAATCAATTAAATTATAGAATTGTTGAAACACGTTTCCAAGTAGCATGGGCAGAGAAAATTTTATAAGAAGTTTAATTTCATTTCCTTCAGTCATGTCTTGAATGTAATTTTTTGTCATATTTAACCCCACAATTACTGTAAATAGTTGCTGCTCTAATTTTTTTATACATTATTGCACGTTTTATACATATTATATCAGTATGTAACTGTATTTACCACAATACTGAGACGGCCCAATCCAGTATTTATTCCAAAGTGGCAGCAAAAATGTTTTATCGATAATAAAAATGTAAATGCTTAAAACTTTTTAGCGATATTTTTGGCTGACCATAATGCGTTAGTGACTCCTCCAAGATATCCGGTCTGATGCCCAACAAAATGCAATCCCTCGATCCCTTTATAAGAGTTGAAGAATCTGCCCAACCGGTCTCCTGTAATTTCACATTTGTTTCTTTCCCAAGTAAAACCGCAATGTGACCCCTCGGAATTTCCGGTATATCTTTCATAGGTGAATGGCGTTCCAAGTTCACATACCTCAATTACTGACCTATCCTTCAACTCAGGTATGATTCCTTCTACCACTTCAATTACCTGCTCTATAATCATCTCTTTTATTTTCCTATACTCATCTGTTATATGCCCATCTTTAGTACCCCAGTTGCCTAGCCATCCCGCATAAGGGCAGGGTAGATAAATTTGCAGATTGGTTTTGTTTTCAGGAGCGTGTTCAGGATTTATCAAGCAGGAGGCTGACATACGGATAGAAGTATTTTTATAGAAATCTCTATTATCCAGGCTATCATCAGGCATTTTAATTTCGGGAACATAATAAATTTCTTCATTGCCTCCAAAGTATTGTCTTACCCTTTCCCTATCTACATTGACGCCAAGGTACAAAATCGGTACTGCACCGCTCATCTCCTGAGATTCAAGCTTTTCTGCGAACTCAGTGCCAATATGTACCTGACCCACCAGTCTAAGTAATGTTTTTTTCAAATCTATTGCAGAAATGACCTTTAAAGTGTTTACATCATATTCCTTGCCATTCTTTTCATAGGTTACTCCTGCAACACATCCATTTCTTATTATTATCCTAGATACCTTCGCTCCTGTTATGATTTCTCCACCACTATCAGTAACAACTTTAGAAAATTCATCACTCATGCCCTGCATGCCATTATAGGGGTACTTATTCATAAAAGGCCATACCCAGTTACCGGAATAGTTAGACATTTCAAAGTTACCTTTGTATGTAATATCGCTAATCTTATTGCTAAAGTAAGTATAAGCCTTACTGCGCTCACTTATATAGTCTTTAAGAAGGTTATTAACAAAAACCCCATTAGACTTGCTGATTTTAGATAATGTGCCGAACCCCACACGAAAAACAAAGGATAACATTTCAATATACTTTTTGAAAGCTTTAAAGCCATCGTAATAGGTAGGGTTTCCAATATGCGTCATACCCTCAATGAACTCTGCAAACTTTTTAACTTTTTCATCGTAAAACCTTAGAATACCTTCCCTTTCATCCGGGAATATCCTGCAAAGTTCCTGTGTCAACTCATCTGCATTTGTTGCATGTAATACATTACCCTCTAAATTTATTGTCGTCCTATGAGGCCTAAAGTTAAGCTTCTTAAATATTCCAAGGGTTTCATAAAAGCCTGCCGTTGATTCAGACATAAAACAGTGCATTGCACTATCAAAATAGTATCCCTTTCTCCTGAACCCTGCTGCCAATCCCCCTACTGTTTTATGCTGCTCGAGCAGCAGCACCCGTTTTCCTTTTCGCGAAAGTAATGCCGATGCCATCATACCACTTAGTCCGGCACCTATGATAACTATATCATAATCCATTTTTTAATCTCCCCATTACTGTTTTTCATCCTATTTGCCACATGCAGGCTGCGGACTACTACCATTTATCAGATTGTTAACCAGCTTTTCTACCAAGCTCTCTCTTTGAACCTCATTAAAGAAATCTATATCTATAAGGTCTTTCATTTCACCACTTCTTAGAAATGTCATCTGTATTGTAGAAACTAACTGATGCAATATAATACATAGGTCCTTTTCATCTTTATCTCTAAAAATCTCTTTAAGGATAGGTATATAATATTTTATTCCATGTTCACTTGCTTTGTCTGAGCTTTCATTCATCATTGCCTTCATTATAGAGAGCCTGGATATCTTAGGGTGAACTGTCAAAAAATCTGCATACCCTTTTATTGATATTTTCAGCTTATCAACCGGTGCTAGCTGAAACGCATCCAAAGATGCTTCCCCATTGCTAGTCGTTTCACTTATAAACGTATCAACAGCTATGTCTATTAAATTTTCCTTAGTGCCGAAATGATAGTTAACCAAACCGATTCCAATTCCTGTTGCCTTAGCAACATCCCTTAATGTTATTTCTCCTGTATTCTTGGTATCTATCAGTTCAATCATTGCTCTTATAATTTTATCTTTCGTTTGGATACTCTTTCTGTACATTATATCCCCCAATATTGAACACAATTTTGAATTATGTTCAATATTATAGCAAAAGAGATTTCTAAAGTAAACATTTTTGTATATAAAGAAGGCCCGTACCTGACAGGTACGGGCCTTCTTTATAATGCTTAGGAAATTATGGTTCTACTTTGATTTATTAATTTCCGTTAAAGCATTTCTTTCACAGTTGGAAAGCATCAATTCTTCATTAATTTTTTATGCTTTCCTTAAGCTGTATTACCAAACTCACATTGTTTATTTTTCAGAAGTTTGGTACCAAAGTCCTCATTATAGTCTTTTTCAAAGACTTTGTTCTAATTTAAAACTTATTCAAATAAATGGCATGCAACTTTATGATTTGGTAGAATTTCTTTAAACTCAGGTTTAGCTTTCTTACACTTCTCCATGACATCCGGGCATCTGGTGCAAAATGGGCACCCCTCCGGTGGATCAATAGGACTTGGTACATCTCCATCCAAAATCGTTCTCTTCCTTCTGTTTACTTCTGGATCAGGAATGGGAACTGCAGAAAGAAGCGCTTTTGTGTAGGGGTGAAGAGGATTTTCATACAATTCATCACTTGAAGCTAATTCCGCCATATTTCCCAAATACATCACAAGTACCCGATCTGATATATACTTTACCATAGACAGATCGTGAGAAATAAATAAATACGTAAGTCCCAGTTTTGTTTGCAGTTCTTTTAATAAATTAACTACCTGTGCCTGGATTGATACGTCTAATGAAGATATCGGCTCGTCGCAAATAATAAACTTCGGTTCCATCGCCAGAGCTCTGGCAATACCAATTCTCTGTCTTTGACCTCCGCTAAGCTCATGAGGAAACCTATCCATATGTTCAGGATTTAATCCTACAAGCTTTAATAACTCCTCAATACGTTCTTTACGGCCTGCACCTGTGTTTATCTTATGAATATCCAGCGGCTCCCCAATTATATCTTGGACAGGCATTCTTGGATTTAGGCAAGCATAAGGATCCTGAAATATCATCTGTATCTGTCGGCGAACTTTTTTCATTTCCGTCTGTGTACACGTAAAAATATCGTTACCCTCAAATAATACTTTTCCTGCAGTAGGCTCATATATACGAAGAATAGTCTTACCGGCAGTAGATTTCCCGCAACCGCTTTCCCCCACTAACCCAATTGTTTCTCCTGGATAAATATTTAAGTTCAAATTATCTACAGCTTTGAGACTTTTTCCTCTGATATTAAAATATTTCTTTAAGCCAACAATTTGTATAATTGGGGATAGACCATTCTGCTCCGTACTAAATTGTTCTTCTTTTGTTACCATATTTATAATAATCCCCCCTATAGCTCCACTTTAACATTTGACTTTGGATGCTGCAGCCAGCAAGCCGTAGAATGAGTTCCGTTTTCATCACAAGCATTTTCCACTTTCAAAAGCTTTGGATCCTGATTTCTGCAAATTTCCATAGCATAATTACACCGCGCAAAAAATGGACAACCTTTGGGTGGATTAAACAAATCCGGCGGTGATCCGACAATAGAAAAAAGCTGGTTTTTTCTGTCCATATTCAACCCGGGTACCGATTTTAATAGACCAATTGTATATGGATGCTGGGGATTTTTAAAAATCTCCTTTACAGAGCCTGTTTCAACTACCTTTCCAGCATACATAACAACAACACTGTCACACATCTCTGCTACAACACCCAGATCATGTGTTATAAGTATAATAGATGTACCAAGCTTATCTTTTATATCCTTCATCAGTTCTAATATTTGAGCCTGGATTGTAACATCCAAAGCAGTAGTAGGCTCATCTGCAATCAGGAGCTTGGGTCTGCATGCCAAGGCCATGGAAATCATTGCCCTCTGCCGCATACCTCCGGAAAACTCATGCGGATATTGTCCTGCGCGCTTAGCCGGTTGTGCTACTCCGACAAGCGTGAGCATTTCTACCACCCGTTTATTTGCCTCTGCCCTTGATAATTTATGATGTTTAATGATCCCTTCTGCAATCTGATACCCGACTTTTGATGTGGGATTTAATGAAGTCATGGGATCCTGAAATATCATACTGATATCTTTTCCTCTGATACTGCACATTTCAGATTCCTTTTTTCCGAGAAGTTCTTCGCCATCAAAAAGTATAGAACCTTGCTTGTAAACAGTAGTTGTCTTGGGGAGAATTTGCATTATCCCCTGAGAGGTTACGCTTTTACCGCAGCCTGATTCTCCAACAATAGCTACAACTTCACCCTTGCCAACCGTAAAATTGACACCTCTTACCGCCTGTATTTCACCGGCATATGTCTTAAAGGATATATATAAATCTTTTACTTCCAATAGTTTTTCCATTGAAAAATAAACTCCTATTCTAAATATGTTGCATTAAGTTTTTACATAGCAACATATTTTCCTTGATTCATAAGATGAAGAAAATTCATACTTTTACCGTTTGTATCCGGTTTTTGGGATACAAACCTATATTAAATATTTACTTCATCTTATATAGTGTTGTTCTACTTACGCAATCTGGGATCAAGTGCATCCCTCAATCCATCGCCCAGAACATTAAAAGCCAACATTGTAATAGAGATAAAAAATGCTGGAATGAACAGTTGATAAGCATTACCTACAAGCAAGCTTTCCAAAGCATCACTGGCCATAGTACCCCAGCTTGCCATTGGAGGAGGTATTCCCAATCCAAGGAAGCTTAATGTGGCTTCAGCGAATATGGCAGTTGGCACTGTCAACGTCAGGTTAACAAGTATAGGACCCATAGTATTGGGGATAAGATGCTTTCGTAAAATCCAACCAGTGCTCGCACCCATAATTCTGGAAGCTTGAACATATTCCAATTCCTTCAGTTGTAGAACCTGTCCCCGCACGAGTCTCGCCATTTGAAGCCAACCAGTAACCGTCATTGCGATAATCAGAGTCCACAATCCTTGTCCCATTACAACGCTAAGCAATATTACAACCAACATATATGGAATACTGTATATTACTTCAGCAAATCTCATCATAAACGTATCGATACGTCCGCCTTTATAGCCTGAAAATCCCCCATATATAACACCGATAGCAAAATCTATAAGTGCAGCTATTAAGCCAATAAACAAGGAATACCTTGCACCGTACCATGTACGAGTAAAAAGATCACGCCCCGCAGAATCGGTCCCAAACCAGTGAACAGCATCTGGACGCAGATTTTTTACATCATAGTTTTGTGTATAATATGTGAAACCGTTTAAATATGGTCCGATTATTGCCAAAACCACCAAAAATACAATGGTGATTAAGCCTGCTATTGCCAGCTTATTCTGCTTCAAACGACGCCATACGTCCGGCCAATAAGATATACTGGGACGAGAAATCAGTTCAGCATCCTTAAAATTATCCTTTACAGGTTTAAATAAATCATTATTTAAATTCATATCATATTTCACCCTTAGTACCTCCCGTAAGCTTAATCCTAGGATCAATAAGCTTATAAGCAATATCCACTATAAACATTAACATTACCAATATTGCACAATAGAATATAGAAGAACCCAAAACAACAGGGTAATCGCGGTTCTGGATTCCCTTCACAAACATTTCTCCGATACCTGGAATTCCAAAAATATATTCAATTATAAAACTGCCTGTTACAAGGTTTGCAGCAATTACACCTAAAACAGAAATTATTGGTAAAATTGCATTCCTGATGGCATGCTTAACAATAACCACATTCTTGGTCAGCCCTTTTGCTTTGGCAGTTTTTATATAATCCTGACCTAAAACTTCCAGCATGCTTGAACGCATCAATCGGGCAACAAAAGCCATAGGCATCATAGCAAGCGAAATGGAAGGTAAAATAGTTTGCTGCCATGTACCCCATTGAGCAACTGGAAGTATTCCCAAACCAACAGCAATATAATTAATTAAAAAAGTAGCCATTATAAAACTCGGTACAGAAATTCCGATAATCGCAAGTAGCATGCATAAAAAGTCCGGCCATCTATTATGATTTAAAGATGCTACAACTCCTAAAATAAGTCCAAAAAACAATGCAATAGCCAATGCTTGTAAACCTAAGTGCAAAGAAATGGGTGCACCATTTTTAATGTAATCATTTACAGATATTACATCTGACTTGAGAGAAGGTCCAAAGTCTAGTTGAGCAACTGATTTCAAATATATTCCATATTGAACCAGCAAAGGTTTATCAAGATTGTAATACCTCGTAAGATTTTGATATACACCTGGCGGCATATTCCCTTCCTTAGTAAATGGATCACCTGGTATAACATGCATAAGAAAAAAGGTAATAGTAGTTACTACCCAAATTGTAATTACCGCCATAATGAAACGTTTTAAAACATACCTCAACATAATACACAAACCTTCCCATATACTTTATGTAAACCATTTTTATATTGAGTTTATCAAAAAAAGCTTTCAAAATCACTGGGAATGTTATTTAAAACTGGTATAAAAAAAGCGGTAGTACCTTTTTTTATAAAAGGCATACCGCTTTCATGGGAATAAAAGTGACCTTATTTCTGGATATCTGCAAATTCCAGCTGCGGGTATCTGTTGACAATATTATATACTCCTTTTACATATGGCTTCAATGCATAAGGTTTTGTGTAATAGTAAATAGGCATTATAGGCATTTCACTCATTAAAACCTTTTCTGCCTTCTGGAAAAGATCCAGCCTCTTTGCATTATCATTGGTAGCATTTGCTTGTTTAATGTATTCGTCATATTGAGCATTTTTATAACCCGAATTATTCTGAGGGTTAGCCGAGGTGTAGAAATCCATAAAAGTCATAGGATCAATATAATCTCCCTGCCAGCCGGAACGGCAGACATCATACTGGAATTTCTTTTCGCGGTCTCGTTTAACCTTCATTTCTACATTCTCCAAAGCTACATCTACACCAAGGTTCTTTTTCCACATATCCTGAACAGCTTCTGCAATCTTCTTGTGTGAGGGGAGTGTATTATAAAGCAAAGTAAACTTTAAGCCTGACAAACCTTCTTCCTTGAGGCCTTCAGCCAGAAGCTGCTTTGCTTTTGCCAGATCTTCCGTAAAGTAATTTTTATCAGGTGTAATATCTCTAAAATCCTTTCCCTCCATAATAATTCCGGGAGGAACTACACCATATGCCGGAACTTGTCCCCCTTGTGTTACACTTTCGACAATAGTTTTACGGTCAATTGCCATGGAAAGTGCCTGTCTGATTTTCAGATTGTTAAACGGCTTCTTTGTGTTATTGAACTCGTAGTAATAGAAGGAAAGGTCAGGAGCTATATGAAGCTCGGGACTTTTCTGCGCTTTTAACTGAGCTATGACATCAACAGGAAGGGTATATCCAAGATCAAGCTGGCCTGATTTATACATCTGCCAGGCAGTAGCTTCATCTTCAATCATAGCAAAATCGATTTCATCCAATTTAATTTTATCCTTGTCATAATAGTTTTCATTTTTCTTAATGACTACTCTGCTCTTATGTGCCCACTCAGTTATTTTAAAAGGACCATTGGATACATACGTATTTGCTTCATTAGCCCAGTTCTTGTTTGCTTCCTGAACCTTGCTGTCAATGGGGACATAGCTGGCAAATGAACATAAGTCAAGGAAAAATGCAGTGGGTGCTGCAAGATCTACCTTAAGAGTCTTATCATCTACAGCTTTAACACCCACAGAATCCCTAAGGGCTGCAAGTTTTGCTGCATCTTTTTCTGCGGACGTATTATAAGCTTCTCCGCCTTTAATGTAATAAAAAACATACGAATATGGAGATGCTGTAGCAGGATCCAATGCATATTTCCATGCGTATTCAAAATCTTTTGCTATAACAGGGTCACCATTTGACCACTTTATATCATCACGAAGCGTAAAGGTATATGTCAGACCGTCGGCGCTGATTTTATAGTCTTTTGCCATCCCTGGAACGTTGTTGCCTTTAGTATCTTTTTTCATCAAACCTTCAAATACATGGTTAAGAATCCATGTTTCATTTGTTGTTTCAGCTTTCCCGGGGTGAAGTGTACCAGGTTCGGTTTGGTCATTAACTTTAAGGACTTTCCCTTTTGCTCCTCCCCCACCACCACCGCCGCCTTTCACGGGGCCGCATCCTGATAACAGGGTACTTATTGCAAATACACAAATAAGTAATATAGAAATCAAGTTCTTTCTTTTCATTCCAAATCCTCCTTATTTTATAGCTATTCGCAGTCAGCTTTTTTATCAACGCATTATTTATTTAACGTTATTTTGCCCATTGCAAAAAAACATAATGATTTATTAATATCCTCTAATTCCATATAATTGATATAAAAAAATTTTTATAATGCAAAACTTTAAAAGCTACCCTTTATTCCCTAAGTAACAAAATAAAAGTTGATTCCTGAATCGAATAAACTTTTCTATTCAGAAATCAACTTTATATCTTATAAATACAATTTATACAAGCTAAATAATAATACTGATTTTTACTCAAAACATTACAGCTTTATTTAGAAATCTCCTTTGAAAATATCCACTGCTTGCCTTTTAAATTTCTGCCCTTAACTACCACTGAGTTTCCGTTTACCTCAATATATAAGCCTCTGATATACGGCTTTCTGTCCGTATTGATTACGCCGTTTTCAAATAAGAGAGTATACGCGACAGCACCTGTATGAACCATAGTAAACGGCTGGTTTGAGACAATACTTCCGTTGTTGAATTCAACATGGGTATGAGAGGTAAATAAAATTACTTCAGGATATTTTGATAATATATTTCTAACCTGTTCACTTTGGATTACCCCAACCCAACCCCATTCAGTGACCATTAAATTCTGGTGTAAAAACACGAATATAGGCTTACCCTTTTGATAATTTTCGGAAAGCTTTTCTTTTAGCCAATTTTGTTGGGTTTCAGATATATATGCTGCTGTTGAGCCGGTTCTTTTAGTTTTGCATTCCTCTGTTCCAAGAGATATGAAATGATAATCCTTAACCCAAGTATCATGATACACTTTTTGTTCGCCGGAAAATTCAAGATATCTGTTTATAAAGGTTTTGACCTGCTGAGGTGAATTTTCGTTGACACTGTAATCAAAAAATTCATGGTTACCAATGTTCTTTATAATTGTTTTTGGAAGCAAATCCTTGTTTAGGTTTAAGGTCTTTTTCACTGAATCATATTGATTCTCAAGACCCTGGTTTACTGTATCCCCATTCAATACAAGTGCATCCATTGCTGGATTTATTGTATATAAATCATTGATAGCCCTTTGAAAGTTATCGGTACTGTCATGAACATCTCCCAAAACGGCAAAAGCAAGGTCAGTCTTTGGCCCTGTGACAAGCTCCGCTGTCGGCTTCAATGTGGAATGAGCTGTTGATGCCGTTGGTGTTTGAGTTATTGGGGGAATAGGCCTGGGTTTCTGAATGTAATATATAGCAGCAATTACACTTACGATAATTATTAAACTTATTATAAAAATAGTTTTAATCTTGTTCATTTACAACCGCCTTCTTAAATAGGTTATTACTTATTTCATCAACTAATTATATCCCAATAAAACATTAGTATAAAGCTACCAAAAGTCATAGAAAATATTAAACCGGGTGACAATTGTCATCCGGCTGTATATGGATAAGAGTAAGTTAAGTATTAAAAACTGCAAATTCTTTAAACATATTGACTCCTCTTTTAATTACTTCTGTTTATGATGGCCTTCCATCACATTTATGGCATCTTTTTGATCCCTTGCCATATCCTTAATTTTAGGTTTCGCTTTTCTGTTGCCTAGAACCCGGCCAAACCAGATAATAGCACTTTTATTATCTTCAAGTCTTCTATACAATTCTCCAATCAGGTATTCAACGCTGGATTCATCCAGCCCTGCAATAGGGGGGATTTCCTTTTCAAGTGCTTTCATAAATCCCTGCAGTGCCTGATATAGAAACTTGTTTTCATTTATTTTGTCTTTTTTCAATCGATAAAGCCATGCGAGTCGAAGGCATGTGAGGGCCTTTTCACTAAGCCTGGCCTTTTTAACAATACAATTCAGCAACGCCAGTTGATGCAGTTCAATTGCAGTATCAGCATCATATATCTGGGGGTAAGTTTTGTTAAAATTCCATTTATAAGATATATTTTCTTTAATCAGCTTTACCTGTTTATCCCCGACCATTTTAAAACGTGTCGAAAGAGCCGCATATCCGCAATATACACATAATATTGCATCATAGAACATTGGATTTGGCTCCCCATAATAAACCATAAAATCGCTATCCTTGGACAAAACTCGGATAGAACTGGATTTAACTGCCTTGACTGTTATTTCTCTGTTACAAACAGGACATACCAATTTTTTATCATAAATAGAATCAACGACACTTGGAGTACTACTCTGTTTCCTTCTTTTTGTGTCCTCTTCTTCATCTTGATAAATAGATATGTCAGTTATATTATCAAATCCATACTCTTTTAAATTGCTGAAAAAATTACTATCGAAGACACCGTCCATGGCTACATAAACCTCCAAATTAGTACTATAAAAAAACCAATTTATTATTTAACAATTTGGTTATTAACAATAATACCATATTCTGCACTAGGGCTAAAGTACCAAAAATCAATACGACAGAATTTTACAAAGTTAAGGCATTATAGAGTACAAATTATATGCATGTGCAATAAATTGCAACTTTTAGGCAGGGGGATTAATTCGTTTGCGCTGAACGTTTAAACCAAATCATGAAATGTTTAGGACGTCTTACCCTGTTGTTACCACTTTTATTTATGCTATCAACTCTTTCATTTATAAGTTATATTACTTGTATCAATTTTTATTGTGTTCAGAGGCCTGATTTACGGCTAAACTTCCTTATTCTTTAATAAGTCTCTAATATCCTGAAGCAGCAAGACCTCTTCTGATTGTCTAACTTCTTCCTTAACAGCCTCAGCTTTCTTTTCTCTCTTAAGCTTATTTATCAATTTTATAAATAAGAAAATAGAAAATGCAATAATTAAAAAATCAACAACACTCTGGATAAAGCTTCCATAATTAAAAGTAACATCACCCTTAATTGGTAACTTTAAATCTTTAAAATTAATTCCACCTGTTAAAGTACTGACTATTGGCATAATAATATCATTAACCAAAGATGTAACAATTTTACCAAAAGCACCACCTATAACAACGCCCACGGCTAAATCAATTACATTTCCTTTTACTGCAAACTCCTTAAACTCTTTAAACATATTTGCACTCCTTTTGAATATATTTAATCCCTCAAATATTATAACAAATATTTCAGATGTATTTTATTTTTGTGCTCCAACCTATTATATATTGCTAATGTCTTAATAAAAATATCTGCCATCTTTAACAACTAATCACTTTTTTTCATATTTTAAATTCTTCAAATTTACAACAATAATTATGCTAATAATCACTAAAAGAGCCCATGAGCTAACTTTACCGATATGTACCATACTCCATGTATTCATTTGATCAGGGTACTTCCATGCTCCGAAGAAAGTTGAAATATTTTCTGCAATCCAAATAAAAAATCCTATTAGCAGAAATGATAATACAATCGGCATTTTATAGTAACGACTATCAACCTTGAATTTTACATATGCTTTCCTGAATATTATAAATAGGCATAAAATAATTACCCACCTTAAATCAAAAATAAAATGGTGTAAAAAGAAGTTTAAGTAAATTATTGAGGCAAGAGGATACGTGTAATAATTGCCTGGCCAATTTACAAAATGCAGGTCAAAACGTTTCCATGCCTGACAGATATAGCTTGCTACACTTGCATACATAAAGCCACTGTATAAAGGCACTCCACCCACCTTGAAAAATGCTTCTTCTGGATAAGCCCAGGAACCCATATTAACCTTATATAGTTCAAGACATAGCCCAATTAAATGGAACATAGTTATTACTTTTAATTCATCTAAAGTTTCCAATTTGAAATAAACCATAAAAAATTGAACAAGAATACATGCTATAAGAATAAAGTCATATCTTTGTAAAGAAAATATATGCACTGTTTTTGATAATGCCAATATAAGAAATATTGCGGCAGGAAATATACAGCAAAGTACCTGCTTTAAACCGAACTTTACCAACGTCTTAATCAATTACATCCGTACTCCATTCAGTTTATTTCTTTATTATTCTTATAATAACAAAAAATTTAAAGGTCTGGAACAAGACCAGACCTTTTTATACTTTAAATTATATAATTTTTTCTATCTACTTAATAAACTGTTTACCTATTAAGTAAGTTATTAGAATCCTTTTGACTTCAGCCAGGTATCTGCTTCCTTTTCATCCGTAAATGCTTGCTGCTGGAAGTTTCCAGCACCAGCTCTATTCATTTGCATTTTTGTGATGGCACTTTCTACAATAAAAGCTATAGTATTGCAACCAGTATCCGACATCCATTGTGAATGCTTATTTATTTCATCTGTAATATCCGATGGTTTATACTTTCTTAAATCCACACATTTAGCCCACTTTCCGTTCGTCAATGGACCTACCTTGCTTACATAATCATTGTGATAGGTTTGATAATCTTCTTTTGACCAAAAACCCACAGGCACTTCATAAGCTATTTTTCTGTTACTGTCAAAGTTTATTGTGTATAAATCCCTTGGTCCTTTTATTTCCATTTAGAACCCCTCCTAATATAATTTTTATTATATTGATATAGAATAATAACACTAATGTTATTATTTATACTTTTTTAGTCTTTCAGTTTGTCCTGTTAGCTCTATAATGCATTCAGAAATAAACTTAGTGAAATTGGTTTGTTCCTCAAGAGATGCATATATTTCCTGGGTACATGCCGCATTTTCATTAGCCACTGCTGCTATATCATTCATAAGATCGCCTGTCCGCTTCGCTTCCTGATCCAGCAGGTTTGCGGAGATATATACTGATTTTACATTATCAACTACCGAGTCCACACTGCTGCCAATATCAACAAACACATCTGTTGTTTTGTCCAGCGCTGTTTCCTGTTCTACTGCCACTGCCTCTATACGTCTAATTTCATTTACCGCATTAGAAACACTACCCTGGACATCAGTTATGATATCAGTTATTTGCTTTACTGAAATTTGTGCCTGCTCAGCAAGCTTTTTAATCTCTCCTGCAACCACTGCGAAACCCTTTCCATGTTCACCGGATCTTGCCGCTTCTATAGCAGCGTTTAACGAAAGCAAATTTGTGTGTCCGGCAATATCTTTAATTGCAAGGGTTATTTGCTCTATTTCCTGCGATTTAACTAAAAGATTATTTACAACCGCCTCTACATTACCAATAACCTTTTTACTCTCAAGCATTTTTGACTTCTGGTACTTAATTGAACCCTCAGCAACCTCAACAGCTTGTTTTGTACTCTCCGCTAGTTGCTCCGAGGTTTTCATTTCCTCTGTAATAAATGATATACCATCTACTATCTGGCTAATCGCTTTATGCCCATCTTCTGTCGAAACCGCTTGCTGTGTCGCCCCTTTAGCAAGTTCTGAAACAGCAGAAGAAACTTGATCTATTGAACTGCCTAATTGATTAGTCGAAGAAACAATTTCATTTGATGATACACAGAAAATTTCTGTAAACTCACTGGTATCTGCCAGAAGACTTAAATATGTATCATTATTAGAATCAGTACTTGCAGCAGAAATTGAAGATTTAAAGCAGACATTCACCAAGAAAAAAATTGCTATCAAGGATAAGAACATTCCGATGATAAGCGAAGGTAATAATGGAATTAACTCCAGTTTAGTATTAATATATACCAGAGCATATCCAATTAGTAAAATAAGAGGGACATAAACATACAATCCAATGTCTCGTCTGTTTCTAGCGTTACCCATCTTTAAGCACCTCTGTTGTATTGTATTTTAGCACATTACTTAATTTTACTATTATTCTTAATCATTAGAATAAATATTACATTTTTTATCACAATTTGTCTAATTATGCGCTAACGATTTATAGTACATTACTTACAAATTTTATTAAATTACTTAATTTATCTCCAAATATCTATATGATGTAATTTTTACATTTAATTTCATAAGGTTCTAAAAATGAAGAAAAAAGGTGTACACAAATGCTACTTAATTATACCAGTACGCTATTGCTTACACCTTATACACTACTCATTCTCCATTAAAAAATGCGTTTATGAAATTCTTTCTTCACTAAATTGTTTCAGGGCTTTGAGTCTTCCTACAATTGGAGGTGGCTCTGTACCATCTATAACTACCTCTATTAAACAGGGACCATCCGTATGTGCTACAAAATCAGCAAGTTTACCAATTTCCTCGTTTCTGCGAATCTGCATTGCCTTTATGCCCATACATTTGGCCATCTCACAGATTGATACTCTTTCCTGCTTAAAACAATCCAAGGATCTACCATAAAGATATTGATGACCATGCTCAACATACCCTAGCATTGAATTGTTAATAATAAAATATATTATTGGCAAATTATATTCCTTCGCAGTAAGTATTTCTGTGCCATTCATAAAAAAGCAGCCATCTCCGGCAAAAACTGCAACCCTCTTTCCAGGATTAGCTAAATAAGCTCCCGGCGCACCACCAATAGCAGTCCCCATGGCCCCATAATTAATACTGAATTCAAACTCGCTATATTGAGGAATTCTCAAATATTTTAAAGCAAAATTCATATATTCTCCAATGTCACATAAATAACTGGTATCAGGAGGTAAAACCTCGTGTATTCTCTCGAAAAATACTTTTACGGACAGTGCATTATTTCCGGTACTGCAAATTTCTTTTGAAAAAGGCCAATTAAATACCTTATTCGTTTCTCTGACTCTTTTAACTAATTCAGGTAAAGCAAGTCTAAGATCCACATTTAATTCCAAGTCTGGAGCAAAAACCTTACCCAATTCATTTGAATCATAATCAATATGAATAAGTTTACGATTTTTAAGCAAAACCTTGTTATAATTACCTGTGCTTGCCTCTCCCATACTGGTACCAAGTGCAAGAACACATGTGGCAGGTCCTTTTTCCACATATTCCTCGGCAGCATCAGAACTGGTGAATCCATAATTTCCAAGATTCAAATCGAAACTTGACGGAACTACACCTTTACCACTGGGTGTTGTAATAACAGGCCATTGCAGACGCTCGCTCAAAGCCATAATGTCTTCCGACAATCCTCTGCATCCCTTACCTGCCATAATAATCCCATGTTCTTCTCTATTTATAATATCAATAGCTTTTTCCAGCACTCCAAAGTCAATATATTTACTTGAATAATCCGTCAACATGACTTTCTCTGTTAATTCTCCAACAAATTCAGTGCTTTGAACATCAACAGGAATACATAAAAACACAGGTCCCTGTGGTACCGTATATGCAGCTTTAATAGCCATTTTTAACTCGTTCATTACCTCACTCGGTTCAAGAACCATTTTACTGTATTTTGTAACCGGCTTAAATATATCAACGGTATCCTGCTCCTGAATAGCTCCCTTACCTATCTGCCATCTATGTACAAACCCGGAAATAATCAGGACCGGTGCCTTCGAACGTTTCGCATCCAGAATACCATTAAGCATATTTGAGACGCCTACACCTCCTGCACCGATGCAAACTCCAAGTCTTTTAGTTAAATTTGCATATCTTGTGGCACAATAAGCAGCTCCGCCCTCATTTTTTGTTACTATTGGCTTAATATTTACATCATTCATGGCGTCAAAAATAGGACTTATAGTCCCGGCAGGAATTCCAAATATAACTTCAACTCCATTAGTCTTCAGGTAACGTAAAATCGCTTCAGATATTTTCATACTTCTATATTCACACCCTCTCCGTAAGGAATCTTTTGTTTTGAGGCATTTATAAGCTCCTCACACTTTATAACTTCCTCCTCCGAAAAGTTATGCTGTTTACCAATAGATCCAATGCAATATATCCCTGTTATAACGTCCCCCACCACTACAGGAACAACAAGGATACTATCAAGACCAAAAAGAAAAAAGGCATCTGCAGAAAGCCTGTCTGTCTTAACATCATTTACAGCCACAGATTGACGGTTACTGACAATCTGTCTAAGAATCTCAGTATCCTTAATAAATACTGGATGCTGAGCATGCGTACTCTTCCATTTCTTTAAGCCCAGTGTATCTGTACCAGTTTTGTAAACAGGATTTAGCCTCCCATCCCTTATTTCGTGATACCCTACATCTACTAACCCCGTTACATTCTTGATTTCTTCAAACAATACATCAAATTCTTCGATACTCAACTGAATACCCTCCTTGATATAATTATTATTCTTTCAAGAATCTAGGAACTCTAGATTTTATATTTCAAGGTTAAGCATTTGCGCTTCACCCCTACTTTTGAATCTGTATAAAATATTTTCCTGCAACCTTCTGGTACCATCGTGCATTATGTATACTATTTTTACATAATTACTTATAATTCCTTAGGCGTATTTGTATTTTCAAGGACCATATTACATATATGGATATTTCTGTTTTACAAAAATAATATCACATTATGGAAACGAAGTACAATATTTTATACCAAAAATGTTTATTATTTTTAAAAAAAGAAAAAAACGGTACTTAATGTACCGTTTTTCATTAAAATCCAACAAAGCTCTTAAATTATTTATGACGAGATATGTCTCTTATTTTTCCAATATTCATAGAATAATTAAATTCATTAATAAAATCATCTTCCCAGGCTTTTTTATCGGTTCTGGAATATGACATCATAAAAAAATGACATTGAATCATATTGTTTTTCTACATTGTTGGTAATCACGTAATAACCTTCCTCATATTACCAATGAAATAAATTTCAACTAATTATGGAGATAATTATAATAAATATTATAAAACAATTCAATAAGTTTACGTCGTTTGCGGCTCTATGCCTACTTCCTTCCAGTTAGTATCATTGCATTAATAGGCGAGGTAATTTTATTTCATCGCCAAGTTTTTTAAAGTCTATTTCTTTAACCCCAAGACCTTTAATTGAATTTACAAAATTCGTGTAATCCCCATAAATTTTATTGTCCAGAAATAAGTCTAGTCAATACATATTTGGAGGTTTGGACATGGAAAAAGTAATAAAACAAAAACAGTCAATCAGGAATAAATATAACATTTAAAGGCCCTTTAACAAGTACATAAACTGTTAAAGGGCCTTATAGTGCTCTTTTGTATCGAATTATAGTCTTATTGATTTAATTCTATATCGATAAACTCCAGATGGGGTACTAACCGAAACAGTATCACCCTCTTTTTTGCATAGCAGAGCCTTTCCCATTGGGGATATAATAGTTATACCGTTAATACTGTTATTATTGGTTTCAGGTAGAATTAACCTGTAGCTAAATGTTTCAGCTCCATCAACATCCTCGATTTCAACTTCACTGTTCAGACACACAAATGGGAATTTATTTGTTGAATCATCAGAAAACGATACATTTTTTACAACATCGTCCAAAGCACTTATATAATGGTCTATAAGTTCTTCAAACTCTTCCCTCCTCTTGTTATACTCTGAAAAGTATGCATTGATAATTTGCTTTTTCCTTTCTTCAAAATCAACCAAATGAGCAAGTAAGTTTTCATAGGCTGGCATGGTTAATTTGAGTTTTTTGGGCATAAAAATTACCTCCATTCTCCTTGTAATTAAATGGTTTTTCCCTCAATAAAAGAGAATGGCACTTTGCCAACAAGCAAAGCACCATATGTAATATCATACCATATTTGTTGTACCGTGTCAAAAACAACGAGATATCTCCAATAAACTTAAAAAGCTTTACAAAAGCTAATTAATGGGGGGATACAATCTTTAAACCTGCTATTCCAACCACAATAAATCCAATACAAATTAGCCTGAATATATCAGCAGGCTCTTTAAATAATATAATTCCCAAAATTACTGTACCAACAGTCCCCACTCCAGTCCAAACCGCATACGCTGTACCCAAGGGAAGACTCTTCAATGCTAACGATAAAAAATAGAAGCTTGCTATCATACCCACTACTGTAAATATGCTTGGTATAAGTTTTGTAAATCCCTCCGAATACTTTAACCCTATAGCCCACCCTGTTTCCAATATACCTGCAACAATCAATATTAACCATTCCATAGGTTTCACTTCCTCCTTAATATTTAAAAATAAAAAAAGCCAAGGTGATATTCTAAAAATATCTCCCAGGCTTTTATCCTTCCGTGAACACAGTAAACTGTGCGTTTTATCTTGGACCGGACCAGCTGTTACTTTAAACTGCGGAACCCTATAAAACATTAAATTATTAAGATTTTATCTATTAAAAATAATATCAAAAGGTGTATAGTTAGTCAATAGACACAGGCATGCAATAACTGGGAAAGAAAACCCGACTGAATAGTGTTTGGCTTGATGGTACTAATATAATGGGCTATAAAGAAAAAAATAATGCCGGTAAAAGGTCAGACCTCATTTATGATACGTCTCACCGTATCATTCAGCAACTAAAACATCAAGTTTTTAAAATCAGTATATAGAATCCGTAAAGCAATATGCTAATTATTTCTATATTTATTTCTTTACAACTGGATACCACAATTCAATATAACCATATTCTTCTGTGCCTCCATAAATCTCAAAATTTGCACCTTCTGCCCTTTCATATTCTGCTGTAGGCAACCATTCACTGTAAAATCTTTTTTGTAAGTTATTAAGAACCTTATAAAATTCTTCTCCCCATTTGAATCTTTCGGATGGAAATATTGCATACGTTTGTGCAGGAATATGAATTGTCTTATATCCCTCTGGTTTACTGTCATTTGAGACAAACGCACACAGCATATACGGGAATGTATTTCCTTCTGTTTTCTTATAGTATTCGACTGCATGAATTTTACATAAGTCCAGTGACAAAAAGCTTGGTAAATCACCCGCATTTGAGATGAGCCTTTCATACTCACCGTTTTCAAAACATTGATGCCAGAGTTGTGAAGGTTTTAGAAAACCTTCTTCACCTTTTAACGAGCAAATTGTTTCGATGCCAAAAACATCAAAAGCTTCTTTTGTTTCAATCCTGTAATCCATTTCTCTCTCTCCTTTAATCGAAATTTGAAAGGAAATTTTAGGATAAGCTTTCAATTTTACTCCTCCCTGCTTAGCATCAACAGGTGTTAACCCATGAAGTGCTTTGAATGCTCTTGCAAATGATGCCGCAGTATCGTATCCATATTTTACTGCTACATCAATTACTTTAACATCAGAGTTTTGCAATTCCAGTGCCGCTTGGGTCAATCTTCTTCTTCGAATGTATTCAGCTAGTGTAATATCAGTTATAAACGAAAACATACGTTGAAAATTATAAGATGAACAACAAGCTTTCATAGCAACTATATCAAAATCAATTTCACCTTTTAAATTTGCCTCGATATAGTCAATCGCTGAGTTCATTTTTACAAGCCAATCCATATAACTCCCTCCCTTCAATAAAAGGATACTAAAAACAAAATACCAACGCATGATATTTTGTGCACAATTTTGTTAATCTGCAGATATTATATAAATGCTTGCATAAGGCTACTTTCCATAATGTTCACATGTGAACCTCACTTGTGGTATGTCTCGCCGCTGTTTATCTTAAAACACCTGTAAATCTGCTCAAGGAGTATCAGCCTTGCGAGCTGATGTGGGAACGTCATGCTGGACATGGAAAGCCTTAAGCTCGCCCTTTTGATCAGCTCTTCATCAACTCCAAGCGAGCCTCCTATTATAAATGTAATATGTGAACTCCCTGAAACAAAAAAAGACTTAAGCTTTGCTGCAAAGCCTTCTGAATCAAGCTTTTCACCTTTAACGTCCATTACAACCAGAAGTGAGCCTTCCTTTATTCTTTTCAGAAGCTTTTCTGCTTCCTTTTTCATTATCTGCTTTTCCCCGGCTTCGCTTAAGTTATCAGGTGCCTGTTCATCCTGAACCTCAATTATTTCAAGGTCGCAAAACCGCGAAAGCCTTTTAGTATATTCGTCTATGCCGTCTTTAAGATACTTTTCCTTAATCTTACCTACAGCAGCAATTGTAATTTTCATTTTAGATACCTTTTCTGTCTATTAGCTTTATTAGTGCAGCCCTATTAGTACTTTTCATAATCATTCAGTCCTACAGACAGCTCCCCTGGGCCGTTGCTCTGCATTACCCTCAGTCGCTACGTGACAACTCCCCTGTTAGGGAACCTTAACCCGTTACTGCTTTTGTGCCCCCCTAACAGGGGGGTATGGGGGGTTACCTGAAAGGCCTAAAAGCTATTAATCTTTTCACATACTTCTGGGAAGCAATCTAATACTTCAGTATTTGTGAATCTCATTACCTGTATCCCTATACTTTCAAACGCTTTTGTTCTCTCATTGTCATATTCTTTTTCACTATCATTAAAATGGCTATCACCATCGACTTCAATAATTAGTTTCAATTTTGCACAATAAAAATCAGCAATGTAATAAATAATTGGCCTTTGCCTATATACCCAATATTTAAAATCTTTAAGAAATTCAAACCAAAGTTTTTTCTCTGCTTGAGTCATTTGTTGACGCATCTTTTTTGCTCTATCTGTATTTCTTGGATTATATGACACGCTTCTGGGATATTTAACAAAATCGTCTTTTATTTGGACCTCTCTTTTACCAAAGTTCCCTGCCTAGCTTGTTCGTTGCATTACCCCTCAGTCACTATGTGACAGCTCCCCTGTTAGGGGAGCCTAACCCTTTTGTACTTTTGTGCCCCCCTAACAGGGGGGTATGGGGGGTTACCCGAAAGGCTATATATTAATAACTTTTCCAACCTGATCTCTAAGTGCCACTTCAAGCATTATCTCACACTCAAGACCCGCTGTTTTCTCACATATAATGTTCTTTACAGTCTGGTAAGCAAGCTCCGGGAAGTTATTCTCCCTGCTTAAGTGCCCTAAGAGGAACCTTCTTGTACCTTTTTCAATAAGATACGCAATAACCTCTCCTGCCTTCTCATTTGACAAGTGTCCGCTATCACCTAAAATTCTTTTTTTCAGGTGCCATGGGTAAGGCCCGACTTTCAGCATTTCTATGTCATGGTTTGATTCCAGAAGAATTAATTCGCTATTTTCAAGACAGCATAAAAGTTCATCATCAATGTGTCCTATATCTGTAGCTGTTGTAACCTTTTTACCATCTATAAAGAAATTGAAACCAACCGGCTCACTTGCATCATGAGGAATTGCAAAGGTTTTGACATTAATGTCCCCTATGTAAAAATCACAGCCCGTTTCAAAAAGCAGCTTGTTTGAAGAATCTACAGGACCGATAGGCATCTCCATGGCAGACCAGGTTCCTGTGTTGGCATAAATGGGAACATTATATTTTCTTGAAATAATACCAGCTCCTTTGACGTGGTCGCTGTGCTCGTGTGAAATTAAAATAGCGCTTAACTCCTCAGGCTTTTCACCTATTGAGTTAAGCGCCTGTGTTATCCGTTTTGCGCTAAGACCCGCATCAATGAGCAGCCTTGTACTGCCTGAAGCAATAAATATGGAGTTTCCACTGCTTCCGCTGAACAAACTGCAAAATCTTATCATATTGTCAATTCTCCACCCTAATCATCATTAGTTCTAATCTTTTACTTATTCTTGTCCTTATCATGCACTTTATCTTTAACCTGGTTTAACTGTAAACTGTACATTGTAAATTGTACACTTATCTCTCAATTCTCAATTCTCAATTCTCAATTCTCAATTCTCAATTCTCAATTCTCAATTCTCAATTCTCAATTGACTTTAACTGTCCTCTTGTCAACTGTCAACTATCTTTATTGTTACTTGCCCTTCTTATGTCTGCTCCGAGGTTTCTGAACTTTTCTTCTATATTTTCGTAGCCTCTGTCTATGTATTTTACATTGTGAATTTCACTAGTCCCGCGTGCAACAAGTGCTGCTATAACCATTGCCGCACCTGCTCTTAAATCAGTTGCGTTAATGGGTGCACCTGAAAGCTCTGGTACTCCCTCGATGACTGCAATTCTTCCTTCAACCTTGATATTTGCTCCCATGCGTTTAAGCTCATCAATGTACTGAAAACGCAAATCCCAAACACCCTCGGTAATAGTACTTGTACCTTCTGCAAGGCATAACAGTACAGCTATTGGCGGGTGAAGGTCAGTTGGGAATCCCGGATAAGGAAGCGTTTTAATATTAACCTTTGTAATTTTATCTGTTCCTATAACCCTTATCCAATCTTCGCCTTCGACTATTTTAACATTCATCTCCATAAGCTTGGCAGTAAGAGACTCCATATGCTTTGGAATAAGATTCTTTACAGTAACATCTCCTCCGGTTGCAGCAGCTGCTATCATAAAAGTTCCCGCTTCAATCTGATCGGGAATTATTGAATAGGTTCCGCCGCCTCTAAGGGATTCGACACCTTTAATCTTTATTACATCAGTTCCGGCACCTTTTACATTGGCACCCATTGCATTAAGGAAATTGGCTACATCAACGACATGAGGCTCTTTAGCTGCATTTTCAATAGTTGTAATACCCTCAGCCCTGACAGCAGCAAGCATAAGGTTGATTGTTGCACCAACACTCACAACATCAAGATATATTTGGGTACCTACAAGCTTCTCTGCACGAACCTTGACAACACCATGTTCGATAGTAACCTTAGCTCCAAGAGCTTCAAAGCCTTTGATATGCTGATCCATAGGACGGAAACCAAAATCACACCCACCTGGCAGAGCTACTTCGGCATTTTTAAACCTGCCTAAAAGTGCTCCAAGTAGATAGTAGGATGCTCTCATACTCTTTACCATTTCATATTCTGCTTTATACGAATTAACTTCCATTGCATCAATTGTAATGGAATTATTGTCTTCATGTTTTAGTTTTGCACCGAGTTTCACGAGTAAATCAGTAATAATTTTAACATCTTTAATATCAGGGATATTCTCTATCCTGCAGGTCCCTTCAACAAGCAATGCGGCCGGAATAACAGCCACGGCAGCATTCTTTGCGCCACTAATGTACACTTCTCCATTAAGTGGTTTTTGTCCGTTGATTACCAGCTTATCCAAATAAGTCACACCAGCTTTCCTATCATTTGCAAACGTTAGGTACAATAAGCAATAATATTATAACACTATAAAATAATAAATAAAAGGTAAAGCTTTTAATTATATTAAAGCTTTATTTTACAACTTAATTATACCATTGTATCCTTAAGCCATCATAGATTACTAAAATACCGGCTGTCCATCATAAATACTGAAATAATGGACACTGCTGTCTGAAGAACTGATACGCCATACGGGACCGCTGTATATCTCCCTTGACCCTTCTTCACGGCTATATTCCTTGTAGCCCATGTCAATACCTGTAATGGTCAGCTTCCCGGCCTGTATGTAGTCCTTTAAAAGTATCTGATATGCAGAAATAATTTTCTTGTTTTTACTTACAGCCATCTCTGTAGGTTTTCTTACCTCGCATTCCAGAGAGGTTAACCCCTTACCAGAAATACTTACCTTGATAAAGCTGTCATATACAAGGTAATCCTTGTATTTTTCATAATAAACAGCCTGTACCGTACCGTTTCTCAAGCTGTAACTGTCAAGGACGTATTCCTCAGAATCAAGTCCCAATTTATTTATAATACCCTTAATGTATTTAATAATTTCACTTTTTTGAGAAATATTTATAGTCGTTTGAGGATTACTGTCACTGTAAGCAAGATAGTTCTCCTGCATAAAAGCAAGGGTTTTTGCTCCTTGAGTAATCTTTTGATTATAATCTGCTGTTTCAGGAATATTCACCTTGTCCATAAATATAGATGCAGTTTTTTTAATATCAAACTTATAGCTGCTAAATGCAAGTCTTCCGGGATCGGTTGCAGTTCGAGGTATAGTGCAGTCGACTTTTATACCCCTCTGTTCCAATGTCTGAACAGCGTGAGAAATTGTTTTTTCCGAAACCTTATCAGTTGAATAAGTAAATATATTAACAAGAAGAAAAACATTAAGCGCTGCGAACAAAGCTATAAGAATTGTCTTAGCCTTTCCAAGTTCCATAATCAATCCTCGCCTTTCTGGCGGGCAGGTATGCTGTAAACCTTTCCATCACTGGTTACAACAACCCACATAGGCTTTAGCAACTGCTTTTCGCCGATATTTTTAATTATATAGGAAAGTCTTACATCTTCCATAAAGAAATTACTCTCACTTGTCAGCTGCTTATAATCATCAAAATAATTGGAAATTAAATCAGTGAAACTATCGTTGTACCTTACTGTATCTTTGCTCTGCTCAAATTTCATAATAATCCACCATGCATTAATAACACGTTTACTGTTAGCTCTTATTGTAATTGCATTTTTAAACGCTGAAGTATCTTCCCCATTTAAGGAATAATCAGTATTGATTGTCATTCCATCTATAACATAGTCAAAGGTAAACTCAATATAATCTTTTTGTCTGTTGACGCCAGAAAGGTATATTTGTGGTGCGGTATCTCCCTCAATCAAAGATTTTCTCTTTTCTATAAACGTAACAGCATTTTCAAAGGACTTGTTGAGATTTGTATTTTCGGTTTCCCCCGGTGAGGAAATGTATTTATACTCCAGAAGTCCGTTGTTATGAATACGGAAAACATTATTTATATTCTTAAAAACAAGGGCATTATCAATAGGACTTACAGTAGAATCGTAATTGGAGTCCCTTTCTCCAAGAACTGCATTTTCAATGTTTGAATAATCTGAAGATGTCTTAATTGCCTTGCCGGTGAGCAGCTCAGGTACAGAGCAGTTGTAATTGAAATAGTCTCCAAACCTTGAGCCTTTTGGGAAGAATACATCCGGCCTTACAGGTATTGGTTTATCTGTTTTTCCTATTTCAGTTACAGTACTACATTGCCTTTTACCGCTTTCAGGGTCACTGTAATAACTGTAAATCTTATCAAATTCATCCCTGCTTAAGCCGTTTTTACTGAAGGGAAGAACATACCTGTGAATCCTGTTACCATCGTAAATATAGAATATCTGGTTGTTATTTACGTCCTCCCATGGAAGAAGCATTATCTTATAAATACCGTCAAGCTCCCTGGCAGACGTATCGTCACCCGTTAGAAAAAGTGAAATAAGGTCTGATTTGATAGGTGTATTAAAGTCAAGAATTATTCCTTTTTTATTGATAAGCTTGCCCCATTCTTCATCAGAATAAGGCACTGCTTCCTGTGCTTCCGCCTTCACGCCCTTCGCAAGCTGTTTAAGGTAATTGTCCCTTATATCCTTCCACAGTCTGTCAAAAGCATCTTCCTTCTCGCTAACATTCCAGTGAAGCTCTACTCCTCCTGACAGAACCATCCTGTAAGGCTTAAAATAATCATCGTTTATATTACTGCTTGTGCTCGATGAGTTAGTAAAAAGGTTCGATAAAAAACTAATAGGAAGCCCGTGGTTCTGGTAAAACCATAGGATTCCTACCTCAATTATGCTTGTTAACAGCAATATAAGTAATACGATTGATTTTATTCTTTCCTTACTTATATGTTTCATTTAAATAACAAGTTCCCTCATAAATTAATTGTTGTAATTTTCCTGTAGATTGATTATTGAGAGAGGTTTAATTATTTTTTCGGATTGAACATGTTTCCGAAAACATTGATACCCTGTCCCAAAGTGTTTTCTATTCTGGTTATTACAAAATCGGTTATCTGAGTTCTTTCATCGTTAGCTCTTGTTGCTACTATTCTGAATCTGTTTGCACCCTTGTGAAGGCTGAAGGATCTTTGGAAGTATCCATCCTCACTCATATTCCAGGAGCTTTCATCATCAACATCTGCAAATCTGACATATTTGTCTTTATCGCTGTCATATTTAAGAACCATTACTTTAACGCCGTCATATTTGGAAGTCCCTGCAATAGCGTAAGTCGTATATGCTATTATATCCTTTTCCTCTTCGGGCTTAGTAATTGTAACAAAATAATCCTTTGTTGATGGTGTATCCTTACTGTAAACCGATTCGTCAGGAGACGCCGCAAAAGCCGGTACACTTAGTACTGAAAATGCTATAACAAAAATAAGAACGCTGCATAATTTCTTGAACATTTGGCTACACCTCAAAAGAAACTGTTAGTTTTTTTAGATTAATTTTCTATTTATAATTATACAGCTTTTATATTACAAAACAATTACACGGCATTTAAGTTTGAGTTACATATTGGAAGCTTTACCGTTATTTCTGTACCTTTTCCAAGTGTGCTGCTTACAAGGATTGTTCCGCCATGCGCCTCAACAATTTCCTTGGCAATGGAAAGCCCAAGTCCTGTTCCCCCCATTTCCCTGGATCGCGCCTTATCAACACGGTAAAACCTTTCAAATATCCTGTCTACATCTGCCTGAGGTATCCCTATTCCGGTATCGGCCACCTTAACATAAACATCATTATAAAGCTTGCTTGTATACATGGTTATCTTACCGCCGGCAGGCGTATATTTTATTGCATTGCTCAGAATGTTAAGCACCACCTGCTCTATTCTGTCATAATCCCCCTGTATTACAGGAATATCTCCAATAACATAGTTCTCAAGAATGAGACCTTTATTCTTAGCTTCCATGCACATTTTCTCAACTGATTCCGCTACCAGCTCAGAAAGCATTAAGTCCTTCATATTCCATTGAACCTGTCTGTTTTCAATTTTAGTAAGCTGCAGCAAATCCTTTACAAGCCTTGTCATACGGTCCGCTTCTGAGTTTATAACTCCAAGGAATCTCAGCATTGTCTCAGGTTCTTCAGATGCACCATCGAGGAGCGTTTCAGCATAGCTTTTTATAGAAGTAAGAGGAGTTCTCAACTCATGTGATACATTTGCGACGAAGTCCCTTCTCATGTTTTCAAGCTTTTCCTGTTCGGTGATATCCTGGAGAACAATGATTATTCCTCCCGGCTTATTTTCCTCACCTTTAAACAACACAAAGTTTACCTTGATAGTCCGGTCACCGATTGCAATAATCTTTTCATCATTAGCGACCGTCTGCATGTAAAGTATTTCTTCAAGCGTTATAGATAGGTCGTGCAACCTTGAGAAAGTATTGAAGTCACACTTAAAATCATTTTTACTGAGAATTGATTCAGCAACAGGGTTAATATGAATCATTTCGCCGTTTATATTGAAAGCGATTACTCCGTCGGTCATATTGTTAAGTATCGTTTCAACCTTGTTCTTTTCGTTTGATATTTCCCCAAGAGTATCTTTAAGCTCACCAGCCATGTAGTTGAAGGTCTTGGTAAGCTTTCCTATTTCGTCGTTGGACTTGACCGGTAAAGGCTGGTCAAAATTACCCGAGGCAATGTCCTGGGCCTTATGCATTATTCTAACGATAGGAACGGTAATAGTCTTTGAAAGGGCGTATCCAAGGCCAAGTGAAAATAAAATAGCCAAAAGACAAGTAATAATTATTATTGAATTAAACTCTCCAATAATTTTACCCCATTCATCGTCATAGTATCTGAAATAAAGAATATAGCCGTTTTTGACCGCCGTTGCATAATCGAAGTACAAGGTGTTGGAATCATCCGAAATCACATGTTTGTTTGTATTTCCCTTATCCCCGCCGGCCATTACAGCATTAAGATTTTCAGATTTTAATATCTGATATGAAAACTCATCATGGTTATCCGCATACCTGGTATCTGATGAGTAAATAACCTTATTTGAAGCCTTGTCAAGAACAGTCAATGAAAACCCGTCGGATGTCCTGAAGGTAATTATTGAATTTCTATCCTTTGAAAGATTGTTGTATATATCCTCCGCTGTAGGTTTACCCTTAATAATATCCCAATTGTCCAAACCGCTTTTAATTTTATCTTCAAAAACTTTGTAATATGAAGACTGAACCCTTCCGTTCAAGGTAACACCTACAAAAAACATCAGTGCTACAATTATCAGAATAAGTATAAGTACAAGTCTCCACTGAAGGCTTTTAAACATGGTAACCTCTCAAAAGGTATTAATTAATTATTGCAATAAATGAAATAAAATAAATCAGCTTACTTTATTGAAGTAATATCCAACGCCTCTTTTTGTCATTATATATTGAGGATTTGCAGGATCATTTTCAAGCTTTTCTCTTACACGCCTTACCGTAACATCTACGGTACGCACATCCCCGTAATATTCATAGCCCCAAACCTTTTCAAGCAGCGATTCCCTGGAAAATATCTGGTTCTGCTGAACTGCCAGGAACTTTACAAGCTCAAATTCACGAAGCGTAAGTTCAATTATTTCACCGTCCCTTGTCACTTCATATCTGTCGACGTCTATTAACAAAGGCCCATACCTCAGAACATTTCCGGAACTTTTAGCACTATCATCTACTGTCCTTCTTAAGTTTGCTTTTATTCTTGCAACAAGCTCTCTTGGACTGAAAGGTTTGGTAATATAATCATCCGCACCAAGTTCCAGACCCAATACCTTATCAACCTCTTCCTCCTTGGCTGTAAGCATAAGTATCGGGGTTGACAGCGTCTGCCTGAGCTTTTTGCATACAGTGAATCCATCCTGCTTGGGCAGCATGATATCAAGAAGAATAAGATCCGGAGTAGAACTTAAAGCCATTTCTACAGCCTGTTCACCATCATAGGCTTCAATGGTCTCAAATCCTTCCTTTTTAAGGTTAAACTTTATTATATCTACTATATTCTTCTCATCATCAACAATAAGAATCTTTTTACCCACTAAATACACTCCTTATAAAATAAGATAAGAACTATATAAGAAATTTACTTCATCGTATATAGATAAAAGGCCCACATTCATTAGACATGGAATGTAACAATTTAGTTCCAAAATAATAAATTTTATATTAAAAATATGTTACAACTTTATATAGTCAATTATAACATTAATCCTGCATAAGAAAATATATATTTTACTACATTAAACCCAGTATATTACAATATGTACCTTTTTGTAAAATTATAAAGCACTTTATATATTTATAATATATTATAAAAAAATATATACTTTTTTACCATATAATGTTATAATATCTATATACTACTTATTGAAAACCAGCCATTGAGGGGGGTCTGTCATATGTCAAATGATTTTATGTACGCCCTTATCGCAAAAATGTATGTAAAACTTAATAACCTTGTTGAAAAGAATAATCAAGATCTTCTATCAGCCGAGGTTTTGAGTTACAGTCAAAGGCTCGACAGAGTGTTAGTAGTATTTACACGAAGGATGAATCAAAAAAAAGCATACAAAAGCGATCAGAGTGAAAAAACAAAAGTATCTTGAAGTAGTTTGTTCAAATTAAATCAATTCTATTAAGAACATAAAAACAGTTCTTTATTAAACTTTGCAGCCAAGGATTATTTCCTGAAAGCAGAATTACAGCAGTTATTAAGGAAATAAACCCTATTTCCTCATAAAAACAAATGCCCGACCTTTTAAGCCGAGCAATACTTTTAATTGGAATTTACTGTTTCCCCTTCATCCATTCAAGAAGTCTGGACAATCCCTCTTCAAGCCCTACTTTTGCCTTATAGTCAAGTATTTGTTTTGCTTTTGATATATCAGATACCGAATGCTTTACGTCCCCTACTCTTTCCTGTTCATATACCGATGTTATGTTTGTTCCGACCAGTTTGTTGAGAATACCAATAAGCTCGTTAAGATTAATTCTTTCACCGCAGCCTATGTTTATTACTTCGGAATCCCCAGGCCATTTACATGAACATGCAGCAAGGTTGGCATCCACAACATTATCAATGTAAATAAAATCCCTGCTTGTAAGCCCATCACCAAAAATAACAGGTGCTTTTCCCTGCAAAAGGAGATTGGCAAATATTGAAATGACACCCGCATAGTATGAGTTTGGGTCCTGCTTTGGTCCAAAGACATTGAAATACCTAAGTGATAGCACCTCAAGACCGTAAATACTATAAAATGCTTTGCCGTAGTACTCCTGTGTCAGCTTTGCCACAGCATATGGTGACAGAGGCTCAGGCAACATATGCTCACGTTTGGGAAGTTCAGGATTGTTACCGTATGCAGCTGCTGATACAGCCTGTACAATCCTCTTCACAGTCTTACTGTCTACAGCTGCCTTAAAAAGATTAACAGTAGTTGTAACAATACTGTTATTAACACCTATAGGGTCTTCAACCGATTTAGGAACCGAAGGTATTGCAGCATGGTGAAGTATGTAATCTACTCCCTTTACACTTTCACAGGCAACCTCAAAATTTGAAAGATCACCTTTTATAAATTCAATTCTATCCATAAATTCAGAAATATTTTCAAGCTTTCCTGTTGAAAGATTATCAACTACTCTGACTTCGTGGCCCATGCCAATAAGTCTTTCAACGAGGTTGGAACCAATAAATCCGGCCCCCCCGGTAACAAGATACTTTGACATTTTCAACCTCCACCAATTATATGTTAACGAGTGATTTTTTTCTTCGTTTTATAAAGTATACAATAATTATTGCAGCAAATGCAAATATTGTATCAAGGACAATATCGCTTAATCTTGCAGCACGCCCTTCTACAAACAACTGATGGAATTCATCTGAAGCAGCATAAATAGTACAAACTGCCAGTGCTATAATATGATATTTCCCTATTAAAAGACGTGCAAAAAGGCTGGCAGTAAGACCTCCAAGTATTGCAAACTCTATCGCATGCCCGCTCTTGCGTACATAGTGGTCACCATTAAGTATAACATCCTTAATAAAGGAAGGTGAATCCCCGTTAAATATCCAATCGAAGAAATCCATAAGGTGCTGAGCAATCTTGCTGCTTATTTGTGTTGAATCCGTCCCTGGCTGCGCCGAAAAATAGAATATTACAACCATCCAAGCTATTACAACACCAATTAAAATATATGAGTGTTTATCAATTTTATTAGTTTTCAATAATATCCGCCTTTATAGTACAATGATTCAGCTGTGTCATTTTGAAGGTATATCATATCCGCGTAGCAGCCATTGATAAGCTGTATAAGCCATCCTCAAATCATTCTGCACTATCTTAACATTTATTGCCTGACTTTTACACAGATAATTTTGTTTATCAAAATCTACCTTTGATATCAATCCCATATCATATTTAAGCTTAAAGCTTTCCAACTTTTTTTCTTCCTTGTTTAATTTATTCTTTGCAGTATCAACTGCCTGCTTCTTGCTTAAAACACCATTATATTTTTGGTCAAAAGATAAATTATATTTTTTCTTCAGATTTGCCATCCTATAGTCATCTGCTTTACCCATCATTATAATTTCATAATTAGTACTTAGCCCTGTAGCCAAGTCTTTTGTATAATCCATAGATTCGATATCTGTGTCATTAACAACTGGCATTGTTCCAATCATCAGTTCATTGTTAAAATTTTGCGAAAGCATTACATTTAGCTGGCCTTTGATATTATTTATATTATTATCTAGTTCTTTAATAGAATTCTTTAGATCTTCTGACTGTATAAGTATATCATTAAGATCATTTTCACTCATCATCCCAAGTTGGTTTTTAATTTTTGAAATGCTTACCTGAGTATCAAATTCTGCAGACTTATTAACAAGATCTTCTTTCTGTAACATAAGTGAACAATATATTGAATAGAGCTGCTGTGCTGAACTTACTATTGCATCATTAGACATAGTAATCCTTGTAGAATTAGCAACCGAATTATTATACTGTGATTGCATACTGTTTATTTGCCCTTGAAGCTGAATGGAATATACACCAAATATATTTATAACATTTAAATATACATCACTCAAGTAATCCTTAGTATCTGAATCAATTGATGAACTATCAAGCAATGACATTTTGGATCTCATTGAATCAATCCTTAGTTCAACAGAATCCCTAAGAGAAGTAAGGCTATTAACAGAGTTACTTAAGGTTTCATTTCCAACAGCACTATTCTTATTGGAATATACATCAGGATTATAATACAGTATATATTTTTCAATATCATCCCATTGTAAATTTGTAACATTTACCTGTCCATCAGCAAATACCGGTAAAAACTGAATCATTGAGATTAACGCAATAAGTACTAAACATGCAATTTTTTTCATATCAAACACTCCTATTTCATTTATATAATTTTACGTATATTAAATTAGGATCTTCAATTTTTTACCTATAAAAACATTATACCATATGCCTTATAAAAAACAAGACTAAAACGTTAGTCAAATTGTCTTTACCTTGACAGTCATTCACAATTAATGGTATGTTTAATGTAATTTATTTATGTAACAGAGGTATTTCAATGGCTGAATCAAACCGCATACAACCGCTTGATTCCGTACGCGGAATTGCATCAATGGTAGTTGTAATTTTTCACACACTTATTTCATTTCCCATATTCTACGCAGCATTCAATTATCTTCCCTATAATGGCAACCAAGCAGTTAAGCTCCTTAATGATACGCCGCTGCATATTTTGTGGGCAGGACCTGAAGCTGTACTTTTGTTTTTTGTATTAAGTGGCTTTGTTCTTTCAATACCTTATTTGCAAAATACTTCTCTGCCTTATAGTGGGTATATAATAAGAAGATTTTTCAGGATTTACATTCCCTACATAGTAATAATGATCATTTATATAATCATCGTTTCAGCGTTGAACAACTATAACCAGATTAGCAGCTTAAGTCTCCAGTTCAACGGTCGGTGGAACCAGCCTGTAACGGGCAATTCAATTATTTCATATATATTTATGCTGGGTAATGACAAGAGCAATGTAAACGGAGTTATCTGGAGCCTGGTACATGAAATGCGTATATCAATTATCTTTCCATTCCTTATGATTCTTATAAAGCGTTTCAATTTGAGGCAGATACTTATGTATGCAGCTGCACCAAGCATTCTGATATGCATATTCTTGAAATACATAGCAGACCATATACCTTCGGTAACCGCTTCCCAGCTGTCACAATCCGCAGGCGATACTTTTTATTACTGCCTGTTTTTTATAATCGGTGCATTACTTTGCAAATATAGACAAAACATAAAAGCCGTTATAAACCCGCTAAAACCTTTATATAAAGTAGTACTTCTGATTGCTGCAATTCTTCTGATTGAATTCAGGTGGCTGCTCCCCGAAGTTTTTAACAAAACCTCCGAAGCACTTTCGTTTATACGTGGAGGAGTCACAGGGGACTGGATGACCGGAATAGGGGTAGTTCTGCTGTTTATAGTTGTTCTTAATTCCATCAGGCTGTCAAATTTCCTTTCACGCGGAATTTTTGTCTGGATAGGAAAGGTTTCATACAGTTTATACCTTGTACATGTACTTGTCATAATGCTTTGTGCAAGATACCTGGGACAGGTTATACCATTAAAGATGTCATTACTTATTGCTCCGCTGCTGGCACTTCCTGTTGCTTATATTTCTTTCAGGTACATAGAAAAACCTGCCATGGAAATTGGCAGGCGGTTATCTGCAAGGTTCAAGAGGGGATAGGATGCGCCTTGGGTTGAAACCCACGGCTCTCAAAACCAAGTCTGGCTTAATTAAGGCTTTTTTACACCGTGGGTTAAAACCCACGGCTATCAAAACCAAGTCGGTTCCACCGACTGAAAAAAGAAAACCACGGAATACCCATGGCTTCTTTAAGTCTTAACCATTTATTATCTTTTACCTGTCCTCTCGTCTTCTTGTCAACTGTCAACTCCTACTTCCGTCCGCCTTCGATTACCTGAATCCGTATGTCATGACGGTCTACCTTATCTGAAAGATCATCAACCTTTTTTTCAACCGTTTCAAGCTTATCATACACTTGTCTATATCCGTCGAACAAGATTTCAAGCTTACTGCCATGATTTTGTTCTATTCTTAATATATCGTTCTTCAAAGAACGTATATCTGAATTTGTTACCTTAAATTCATTATTTACTTCTTTCCTGAAGTCTGTAAACTCACCATACATTTTTGATAATAAATCAAAAGTTTTATCTTCCATACATTATCCCCTTAACTGCTTGGTAGATAAATTATATCACCTATGTGACACTAATTCAATAAATTATTTGTTATTTTTTGTCAGTTATTTATTGCACCGTGGGTTAAAACCCACGGCTAGCTCAAACCAAGTCGGTTTCACCGACTATAAACAACTAAAGCCGTGGAATTCCACGGCTCATTAATCTTAATCCTTTATTATCTTTTAACTGTACACTGTACATTGTAAATTGTAAACTAATTATTTCCGTCCGCCTTCGATTACCTGAATCCGTATGTCATGACGGTCTACCTTATCTGAAAGCTCATCAACCTTTTTCTCAACCGTTTCAAGCTTATCATACACTTGTCTATATCCGTCGAATAGGGCTTTTGAATTGTCATCAAGTCTGTTTTCAAGCCTTGTAATGTGGTTTTCCACCTTATCTAGTCTACTTTCAACTATATCAAACCTGCTCTCCATTTTATCTAGTCTACCTTCGACTCTTTCAAACCTGCCATCAATACCGTCAAATCTACCATTGACTTCTTTTCTAAACTCTGTAAACTCACCATACATTTTTGATATCAAATCAAAAGTCTTATCTTCCATACATTATCCCCTTAACTGCTTGGTAGATAAATTATTTGTTATTTTTTGTCAATTATTTATTGCACCGTGGGTTAAAACCCACGGCTAGCTCAAACCAAGTCAGTTCCACCGACTGATACTATAAAGCCATGGAATACCATGGCTCTTAGTTTCATATATCTATTAACTGTACTATGGTTAGTGCTATACTGCATTCTTTTCCAGTACATCTATTCTTTTCTCAAGCCTTTTAATATCTTCAAATGCACCTTTTACAAGCAGCGTTTCTATGTTTGAAACATTGTTGCTAATTTTCCTTTGCTCTTTTCTTAATTCTTTAATTTCATTTTCAATAATATCCAGTTTACCTAGCTTTCCTACAATCTCTCTTAACTGCTCTCTTAATTATATCATCTGGGAGATGAGAATACAAGAATTAATATGTAATATTATGGTATTTGTTGCAGTAGTGTTGTATACACCGTGGGTTGAAACCCACGGCTAGCACAAACCAAGTCGGTTTCACCGACTGAATATACTAAAGCCATGGTATTCCTATGGCTCATTAATCTAATCTTTTTATTATCTTTTAACTGTACACTGTACACTTACTTTTTTCTTTTTTCCTTTAACTATAATCTATACACCGCTTTTAACTGTCATCTCGTCAACTATCAACTGTCAACTTGTTTGCTGTCCTCTTGTCATCTTGTCAACTGTTAACTCCTGTCAACTTCCTCCATAATATCAGCAACCATCTGCGCTATTGCAAGGCTGCTGGTCAAGCCGGGAGATTCTATGCCAACCAGATTGATAAAACCTTTCAGCCCTTTGTCTGTTTCGTCCTTTATAATAAAGTCCCTGAAGGGCTCGCCCGGTCCCTGGAGTTTGGGACGTATTCCAGCCATATCAGGAAGCAGGTCATTTCGATCAACAAATTTAATATAATCCTTAACTGCATCATAAAAGGAATCAAGCTTTCCGCTGTCTACATCATAGTCAATTTCATCCACATACGTAGCATCAGGTCCGAGCCTTACTCTCCCATCGAGGGACTTTGTTATATGTACACCTAAACCTTTTAAATTCTTTAGTGGTGGAGGATATACAAGCCTTGTCACCATTTCTGATTTAGAACCCTGAATACTAAAATATTCACCTTTGCAAGGGTAAATCTTATAACCGTTTGCTTCTATATCAATACCTGCCATCGCCGCAACCTTATCAGCTGAAAGTCCTGCACAGTTTATAATCCATTTGCATTCAAGCACATCTTCACTGCCTTCAGGGGTTATATAGGTGACCTGATACATTTCGCCTGACTTTTTAATACCGGTAATTTTATGTCCATAGGCAAGCATGGCACCACTTGTTTCTGATAAGCTCTCAAGCTTTGACATGTACTTATGAGAATCAATGATTCCGGTTGACGGAGAAAAGATTGCCCCTACTGCACTGATATTGGGTTCGAGTTCATGCACCTGCTGCTCATCAAGGAACTCAAGATCAGTAACATTGTTTTTAAGCCCCTGCTCCATAAAAGCCTTTATTACAGGCACCTCTTCATCATTTCGGGCTATTATAAGCTTCCCAAGGCGTTTATGCGGAATATCCCACTTTTGGCAGAACTCATACAGCATCTTGTTCCCTTTGACGCACAGCTTTGTTTTAAGGCTGTCAGCAGGATAGTATATACCCGAGTGGATTACCTCACTGTTACGGCTTGATGTCTCCTGACCGAATTTTTTATGCTGTTCCATAAGAATATTGGTGCTGTCACCATATATTCCTGATAATTTCTCACAAACGGCTAACCCTACAACTCCAGCCCCTATAATCAAAATATCAATTTGTTCCATAGTATAATGCCCTTTCCAGCTATCTATTTTATTAGCTACACCATACAAATTCCCCTTAAGTTTATCATCTGAAGGAGCATAGTTCAAGAATATCAAAGTGCCGGAATTCCACAGCTTCCTAAATCTTAATCTTTTATTATCTTTTAACTGTACATTGTACACTATAAACTGTAAACTACTCTTGCCCACGGCTAGCTCAAACCAAGTCGGTTTCATGACTATAAAAACAAAAACCATGGATATCCACGGCTTATTAAATCTGATCTTTATATTATCTTTTAACTGTAAATTGTACACTGTAAACTAATTAAGCTTACGGCTAGAACAAATAACACTATACTGCATTCTTTTCCATTACATCAATTCGTTTCTCAAGCCTTTTAATGTCTTCAAATGCACCTTTTACAAGCATTGTTTCTATATTGCATATTTTTTTGTTCATTTTCTTTTGCTCTGTTTTTATTTCCTTTATATCAGTTTTGAGGCCACTTATGTCACTTTTCATTCCAGCTTGCTCTGCTCTAATCTCTTTTATCTCATTTTCAATAGTATCCAGTTTACCAAGCTTTCCGATAATCTCTTTTAACAACTCTTCCATATGTGTTCCCCTTAATACAATTTATATATCGAGTATATCATCCCATGGATGAAAGTTCAAGAATAAATTTGTCATTTTTTGGTACTTATATTAACGGATATTTATTGATTTCTACTGTGGGTTTCAAAAAGCAAATCACTTTCACCCGACTGTTATAAAAAAACCATGGATTATCACAGAGCTTCTTTAAATCTTAATCTTTATATTGTCTTTTAACTGTAAATTGTACATTGAAAACTGTAAACTGTCTTTTAACTGTCATCTTGTCCTCTGTCAACTCATTAAGCCCCACCCCAACTATTGGCAAAGAACCTTTTTAATAAAAGGGCAAAACAATAAAGGGTCCAATTAAATTGGACCCTTTATCTATTCAAATAAATTTGAATTTATTAGAATTTAGCGAACTCAGTTGCGTTAATAGTAAATACTATGTCTGCAGCTCCTGATTGTCCTGCCTGGTCTATTACCTTAGCTGCTGGAACTGTAATTGTAGCTCCAGAAGTTATTACTGGTGCAGTGCCAAGAGTTATTGTAAATGTATCACTGGTTCCAGTTGTTGGAGCTATAGAAGCACCAGCTCCAAATGTGTCTGTTCCTGATAATTTGAGATCCCCAATTACCAATTTTGTAGCATCAATCGGCTCGGAGAACTTAATTGTAATAGTATCTCCACTATTTGCGCCTACAGTTACGCCAGCGTTTGCAACAGTTAAAGGAGTAGCTGATGCAGCAACAGGTACAGCATTATCTGGTGTAACTTCAATCTTAGCTGCAGTTGCTACAGTGTTACCTGCAAGATCCTTAATGAATCTTGGATTAGGTATAGCAATTGACATAACACCTGACTTCTTAGCTATAAATGTAACTGTTAATGCTTTTCCTGAAACTGCAGCTGTATAATCAGTAGTTGGGATTAATGTATTACCATCTTTATCCTTAATTACTAAATCAGTCTGCACGTTAGCAGCTGGGGTTGCAACAGTTGCTAATGTTTCTTTAAAGTTAACTGTTATTGTAGAACCGTCTACTGATCCAACAACTGTATCAACAGAAGCAGCAACTCCATCAGTTATAGTTTGTGCAGCTGAAACAGCTATTGCCTTTCCTGCTGCAGTAGAAGTAGTAGCATTTGCTTTTACAGCAACAGTTGCTGCTGTATTAGAACTTCCATATGTTCCATCTTCATTAAGCTTAGTAGCATCAGCAAGTGTAAGGATAACCTTTGATGCCTTATCACCAGCAACAGCATTTACAACAGATAATGTATTTGAGCCAGAAACTACACTGAAGTCATTTACATTAATTGTATTTGCTACAAGATCCATATCAAATGTCAATTCAATCTTGTTAGTAGCAGTTGCCTTATATCCAGTCAATGTTGGAGCTGTAGCAGAAGCTAAAGTCTTATCAACTGTCAAGCCCTGGATGTAATTTCCTGCAGTATCTTTAACAAGCTGAACTCTTATTTGTGATGCTGTAGTAACAGCGGTATCAGCTGGGAAGTAAAGAATAACTGCTTTACCATCTGCTGTTATATTTATTGTTGTTCCATCTGGAAGTGCTTTAAATTCAGTTCCGTTGAAATAAAGATACTTTGATGAATCAACAACAGCTCCGTCTCCGCTAGTTGCCATTACCTTACCAAAGCTTACAACAATTGAGTTGTTAGCAATATTGGTATAAGCATTTATATCACTTGCTTTAACACCAGCTTTGTCATTGGTTGTCAAATTAAGTGTATATGGAAGCATAGTGTTCTTGAGAGTAGTGTTATCAGATACTCCTGAAATTGTAAGTGTGTAAGCTGTTCCAGCATCTAATGCTGTTGCAAGAGTAACCTTAACAACTTTATTATCGCTCTGGAGTGCAAGAGTCTTTAATGCACTTACTTCAGTACCGTCTGACTTCTTGAATACATAATTAGCACCCTTTTCAGCTGATTCCTTATCAACTGACTTGCTGTACTTAACAGTCAGAACCTTGTGAGCGTCATCAATTTCTGCACTGATAACTTCAGGTCTGGTTGTGTCAAGAACAGGTGATACTGCAACTTTTGAATCTGTAGCTAATGTATTACCACTGTAATCCTTAACTCCGTTAACTATAAGGTCTGTAGCATACTGAAGCTTATTTGTTCCACTGAAAGTAAATTCATAAGTATCGCTTGACTTCTTGCTTACTGAATAATCAGCATAGTATTTTGTAGAACCCTGCTGCCAGTAAACATTTGAACCTATTACTGTAGAATCATCTACAGATTCACTGAATTTAATTGTAACTTTTTCAAATGTTACATTTGATGCGCTTACAATTGTAGGAGCTACTGTATCTTCTACAACAGTAAATGTATAATCTTTGCTTAATGATTTAAATACAGCAAAGTCTGCAACATTTTTAACATTTAACTTATGTTCTCCATTTGTCAACTTGTTGAACAACTTGAGAATAACGTCGTTACCAGAGATAGAAACATAACCAACAACTACATTACCATCAAGTGTGAATGATGAAGTTGCGGCTGTGTTCATAGGCTCGTTAAATGTTAATTTTACAGTTTGATTTCCAAGTGCTTCAGCTTTATCAGCATAAGGAATTGTTGAATCAACTGGAGTGAATTTGTAATCAGATGCCTTTGCAATTTCAGTTTTGTCTGCTGATCTTACATTATTGAATGTAAGTTTGTATTCTATCTGATTTGCAAATGATGCAGATGCAGCACCTTTTAAAGTCAAAGTAACAGTTAATCCGTCAGCAGAAAGTGATGCTGAATCAACAACAGGATTATTTGTTCCTGCCAATGTATAATTGCTAGCATCTTCAGCTGTTCCTTTATCAACAGGCTTATTGAAAGTGATTGCTACCTGTCTCAGGTTATTAGCTGTAACTGAGCTAACAGCAATGTTCTTAGGAGTAGCTGCAATAACGCCAGCTGCTATAGCTGTATCGTTAGTGAATACTCCCTTTGCTACGAGGTCAGCAGCAAGAGTCTTGTCTGAACCTTTAACCTTAGTCTTGAGAGCTTCAACAGTTGCAGCTGCGATATCAGCAATCTTAACCTTTGAAACACCGTCAAGCTTCTTAAGTCCTACTTCAGCAGCTTTAGTTGCTACAGTATCCCAAGTGTAATCACCCTTGTAACCGAGAGCTGTAAGTAAAACGCTGTAGTATTGTTTAGCATCGATCTTTGAATTAGGATCGAACTTGTTATTGCCTACTCCTGCAAAACCGAAATCAGGATTAGCTTTAAGATAAGCTGTGTAAGGCTTCATCCAGCCAGCTGTTACATCAGAGAAATTGTCGCCAGTAGCTTTTTTAGCATCAGCTTCAGCGCCCTTTAATCTGATTAACATTATAGCAGCCTGAATTCTAGCAGGTTCTTCCTGAGTGTAAGCATATGTTACACCGTCATTACCGCCTAAGAGCATACCTAATGTTGCGCATGCCTTTGCGTCTGCAGATATGTCAGTAGTTGTTGTTTCAGCAAAAGCTGGAACCATAGCTGTAAGCATTACAGCTATTACTAAGACAACTGCAAATAGTTTCTTGAGATTCCTCATACTCTCAAATCCTCCTCATGAGTTTTTTATAATTGGAAGTGGGCAATCTGTAATCAGTCAGGTTACGCCCCCTTCCAGAAACATATAACCTAACTACTTGATTGTTAAATCCAGCATAGGCATAATTTACCTACCTTGGATTACAAAGCAATTATAACATCCACTATATTGCTAGTCAACATATGGGAATTAAGTGTAAACAAATTGTAATAGTTTTGAAATTCAGGTATATTAATGTACATTATGTCTACCTTTTATATATTATTGCGTATACTATTCTGTGCTCAAATACGCTTATTGCCAGTATATATTTGTAATTTAAATTAAATAAATATATCTTGCAATAAATGCATTATGTAAAGCAAATTTAATCGTAAAATATTTATATGAGAAAATTTTTTATTTACTTTTTACAACTTTTTAATAGTTTAAGTGAAATTGTTCAAAGATAATTGCTTGGATTTATAAATGAAAATATTGATTTCCTGATTATTACCCCTGTGAGGAAATAGAATTGAAATTAAAAAAGGAATGCAAAAAGAGCCTCAATTATTACTTAAATGTAATAACTTTTATCCAATGGGCTAACTTTTATATTTTGGATTACTTAAAATAGGAAAAAGGAATTGCCCAATCAAATTACTGATTTTTGGGATACCCTTTTTTAATCTAACAAACAAGGGATAGATTTCTCTATCCCTTGTTCTTTAGATTTATTGTATTTTACTACCTTAAATCTTTATTATTTAGTTGCAGAAACTGTTACACCGCCTGCCAAAACATTTGAGTCAGCGTCATGTCCTGTAGCAGAACCTGAAGTTGTAACTGTTACCTTATCACCTGCTACAAGAGGAGTAACAAATGTTACTACTACTTTACCATCGTCAGCACCTACACCGGCAGCTATAGTATAACCAGCAGGTGAAGTTAATGCTGTACCACCGTTTACAGAGATTGAGAAGTCTGCAGCAACTGCAGCTGTTACGTTTTCATCAAATGCTAATGTTACTGTTCCATTAGAGTTGAATGTAATTGTCTTTAATGTAGGTTTAGTATTATCTGTAAGAGTTACATTTCCTACTGCTGTAGCTGCAGCATTTCCAGCTGCATCCTTAATTCCTGTAACAGTTACAGCATATGAACCTGTTGATGCTATTGAACCTGCTGGGAGATTCAATGTTGCAACCGCACCTGAAACTGTAATATAAGTTCCGCTTGGCATTGCAGCACCGTTCAATCTGTAGTTAGCTACGTTAAGAACTGTTGTTGTATCCAATCCGCTTATAGCTTCACCCATATTAACAGTGATGTTATTAGCTGAAACAGCTATTGTACTAATTACAGGAGCTGATGTATCTGATGATACAAGGCCATTCTTCAAATCTACAGTTACAACAACTGCAGCATTTTTATTAGCACCTAATGTATTATCAGTGAAGATATTTCCATTGAAACGAATAGTTTCAGTATTAGTACCTGCAAGAGCTGTAGCTGGTTGAAGTATTACTATTTTACTATCAGAATTTGTTTTGAATGAACCGGTTAATGCACCAACAGTAGTTGTTTCGTCTATACCACCATCAGTTATGGCTGTATAATCAGTTGTTGCTGCAAGGGTAGGAGCAGATGCTAAACCTTCATTAAAGGTAAGAACGATAGCACCAGTTGCTCTTGCACTTCCATCATAAGTTGCACCAGGTTTTACATACTGAACACTAGTTATAACTGGTGCTGCCTGATTCAATGTAAGAGTTATTGCTTTGTTTGTAGAAGCAAGAACATTTCCTAATGAATCCTTGATGTTGCTAGTGAATATAGCATTAAGTAAAAGTTGTTTTGAGGTTGTGTCAAATGCAGCCTTTGCTGCAGAACCGGAAAATACTACATCAAACTGGGTACCAGTTGTATCACCAGATGTAGCAGATATAGTTACTATCTGAGTGGTAGTATTATTAATGTCAGAACCATTCATAGTAAGAAGCTTGATATTGCTAGTAGCTGTTAAAGTAGAAGCGTTCATCTTTTTAGAGAATGTAACACGGATTGTACTATCATTAACAGGTGTTGCACTAACAACTGTAGGAGCTGATGTATCTATTGTTACAGTGAAACCAGATTGCTGAGGATTTGTAGCAAGCAAGTTTCCAGCAGCATCTTTTTCATTTATTGCCTGGAGTGTATAGTTAGTATTAGCAACCAGATCTTGTGTTGCAGTCAATGTCAATGTATCAGTTGGTAATGTTGGTGTTGTAAATGTGGCAACACTACCATTGATTGTATAGAGACCAACTCCCTGTACTGGTTCACTGAACTTAACTGTTACTGATTTAGTGCTTGTAATAGCTGAAGCAGTAACACTAGTTATAGAAGGTGCAACTATATCGTTGTAAGTGAATGATGCAGATGTAAGACCAGATGCTGTTAAAGTACCAGCCAAATTCTTTACATTATCAACTATCACAACAAATCCTTTACTTGTTTGTAATGTACAAGAAGCAGCTGTTGCATTCCAAACAAATCCACCTGTACTACCAGCAGTAATCAATACTGATTTCCCATCAGCCTGAAGAGCTAATGTAGCATCTGTAACTGCAGGTGTGCTAAGAGGAGCATTGTTTAATTTGTAGTTAGCTTTATCTTCAGCAGTAGTCTTGTCAACCTTTTGGTTGAAAGTTACTAATATCTGATCACGATTAAGTGCTGTTACTGAAGTTATTGCAAGAGTGCTAGGAGTTGCAACATACAGACCAGAAGCTGCAGCTACATCTGCCTTTATAGCTCCACTATCAACTAAACTAGCTATAAGTGAAGTGTCAGTACCTTTTAAATTAGTCTTAAGAGCTTCTACAGTAGCTACTGCCATATCATTAACTGTAAGCTTTGTAATGTCAAGATTCTTAGTAAGTCCAACCTGAGCAGCCTTTGACATTACTGTTGCCCAAGTGTAATCTCCGCTGTAACCGAGTACTGTAAGCATTACACTGTAGTACTGTTTAGCGTCGATTAAGGAGTTAGGATCAAATTTATTGTTTCCGATACCTGCAAAGCCTAATTCAGGATGAGCTTTAAGATAAGCTGTGAAAGGCTTCTGCCATGCTGCTGTTACGTCTGAGAAGTTGTCAGCTGTTACAGGTGTTGCCTGAGCTGCAGCTTCGAGACCTTTCAATCTGAGTAACATTATAGCAGCCTGTATTCTTGCGGGCTGTGTCTGGGTGTAAGCGTATGTAACGCCATTGCCATCGCCCTGAAGCATGCCGAGTGTTGCACAAGCCTGAGCGTCTGCAGATAATGAAGTAGTTCCTTCAGCGAAAGCTGCAGGGATCATAGTTGTAAGCATTACAGCTATAACTACTACAACTGCGAATAATTTCTTGAGATTCCTCATACTCTCAAATCCTCCTTGTGAGTTTTAAAATTTGCGGAAGAGTTTACAATAACCGGGCTGCTTCCCTCCGCTTTTGATTTAAACATACCCAGTTTCATTCAAGACATATGTTTACATAAATCCCGAATATCAAAGTCATTATATCACCACAAAAGTTAAACGGTCAACAATTGATACAGAAGTGTAACACAACTGTAACAGGCATAATTAGTGGTTTACAGGTATTTTTGCCCATGGGAGAACTGAGTAAAAATAGGTACATTTATGTATAAATTTTATGTTAACGCATGTTTTGTTATTCGACACTATTCTTCATAATTATTAATACATATTAGTAGACATAAGTTAACTTCTTACACGTTTTCTTATGATCAGATAGCTTAAAGGGAGCAATACAAATGATATTGAAAGCAGCACCAGCAAAGGTGTTACAGCTGCTGAGTAATTGCCGGGATCAGCAAGCAGCTTGTTTATGCCTTGAAGCGCCCAGCCTTGGGGTGTCAAATCCGCCAGTTGCTTAAGCTGCTTTGTAGGATCTACAAAGTTCCAGAAGCACCCTCCGGCAAAGCCGGTAAGCAGTGCAAACACAGGCCCGCCGGCCTGAAGCTGTGCAGGAGTTTTAAGAATTGATGAAAGAAGCATACTTATTGAAATTACTGAAAGCAGGTAAGCTGAAAACAGAATATACGACATAGCACCTGGAAAAATGTTCACATCGAAAGCCAGTTTTAATATGACTGAGAACAGCGCAATCTGCAGCAGACCTGCTACCATAAGCGCAAGGACATTTCCGGCAAAGGATTGCATAAGGGCACCTGGTCCTGAAATGAGCCTTCTTAAAGTTCCGTTATTGCGCTCTTCAATTACCCAGCCGCTGCAGAACAATACAAAGAACATTATAAACACCAGGATAATTCCCGAGGATGCAGCCGTTGATGAAGGCAGCGAAACCCTTTTGACCTCCTGAGCAGTATTGTTTTGTACCTCTCTGTAGTCAACTGTCATAAGAGGTTTAGGTTCCCACTGTGATTGATAAAATATGTTTATTTCATTAATAAGTCCGCTGTTAACAGGGACATTATACTTTTTATACAGGGTAGTTATCTTATCTATAGCCATGCTTTGTGCTCCAAGCCTCATAACCTCACCTGCAACAAGCTCCTGTACATAGCTTGAGGAAAAGGATGATGGAGAACTTATAAGGTCAATCATGTCGCTGCTAATTCCATGGGCTATGTTTTCACTGAAACCTTCCTTTATAATGAAAGCCGCTTCGATTTTTTCCTCCTTTATCATTTCAACAGCCTTTTCACGTTGGGTAAAGTTCACCTGCAAGCCTTCCTTTTTTAGAATCCTGTCTTTAAGAACGTTTGAAATCTGTGAATTGTCTTCGTCAACCAGCGCAACCGGAACAACGTTAAGCTTTTCATGCTTCAGGGCATAGCCTGTTGAAAGGGTTATGAACAGAGGGATAAGGACCATCGCGACGAAGAAAGCCTTATCTGTCAGCATTGTTTTTATTTTATAGAAGGTTATGTGTAAAAGCTTCATATATCCTCCAATCACCGTGGGTTAAAACCCACGGCTGCGACAAACCAAGTCGGTTCCACCGACTAAATTAAAAGCTTTATTTCTTATGTCTTTTAGTCCCCTTTAGGGGACTTGGTTTTATTAGCCGTGGGTTTTAACCCGCGGCGGAAAACTTATCATTCACATCTTTCCAATTCAGGCATTAACTTTTTATCACCATAATGGTGTACCTTTTGATTTTCAATATATCTTTTAACATTAGGTACTGCCTCTTTGCTTACAGACAAAACACCATATCCATCCTGCCAGTATAAATTGCCATTTGTATTATGATTAATATGATAGGATATTGATCCTTTTATTTCTTTTATCAATGTAGAAATATCAAATTTGGGCCCACAGCTATTAAAAGATGAATATGATCCTTGGTATTTCCAATTGCAATCACTCTCGCATCTTGATTACGAACCTTAGACTCAATTATAGTCTTAATTAATCCTTCAACATCTTCGGTTATCATTTCTTCTCTATTTTTAGCTGTCCAAACAATATGTAAATATATTTCATAATATGAATTTGCCATATTCCCTCCAGTGCACCGTGGGTTTCAACCCACGGCGGATCGGACTAATTTAGATTTCTTTTTCTTCGAAGTGCCAGTATTACGGTTGCCACGAAAAGCAGTACTGCTGCCATGACAATAAGAGGAGTCACATACCTGTCAACGCTAAGTCCGTAATTACCTGAAAACAGCACCATAAACCCATCCATTCCCCAGCGGTTTATTGTGAATTTGCTTATCTGCCTAATAAATTCAGGCATGGAATAAAGCGGGTATATGCTTCCCCCCACTACAGCCATAAGAAGAATTCCCAGATTACCTATTGCGTCTGCTGCCGCTGTTGTTTTGGATATTGCCGAGACAAATACCGACCACGCCGAAACGGCAAGAATTATTCCCCCGAAAACCTTGAGAATACTCCCAATTGGCGCTCCCCAGTAATTGTGGAAGAATATAGACGTTGCTGCTATTATGACTGCAAATTGTATTATTGAAAGCATAAGTGCTACAATAAATTTTGAAAGTATTATCTGATAGGTTTTAACAGGTGTAGCTGCAAGCCTCCTGCTTACTCCGTAGCTGCGCTCCCATACAAGCATTTTCATTGCGGGCATGCCTGCAAACATGAGAAATATTATAATAAGACCTGAAGTAAAGTATTCCGCCGGTGTGAGATCCAACGAGGGCGAAGCTTCTACCTCAGAATAAATCTCGTTTCTTGACAAAGCGTCCATCAGAAGCTTTGTCATTGATTCATCATAGTCTTTTACTATATCCTTAGAATTTATTTTTGCCTTAATATCAAAATGATCAATAGTATTTAAAGCGCTTTCACTGGCGGAAAGCAGATTTGATGCCGACTGAATTATATTTTTTGTTATAAATGCCTGCAGTGGCATGGACTTATTCCCAATCACCTTTACAGGCTTGTTTTCTCCTGAAAGGATACTGTCGGAAAACTTATCGGGTACGATAATCTCGGCAGCAATCTTGTTCTTTGAAAGTAAATCAGCCGCTTCGTCTTCATCCACTCTGAGTATCTCTCTGAAAAGCTCAATTCCTTCAAGCTGCTTAACAAGTATTCTTGTCTGGGCACTGTCCTCCCTGTCTACCAATGCTACTGCAAACGGATCTACAAAGCTAGTTTTATTAATATATGAACTGAGAACATATACAAAAAGGGAGATAAAAAGTACAGGCATAACAATCAGCAGTGTCATTGCCTTCCAGTCCCTGATAAAAACTTTTATGTCATTTTTCAGCAGTGTCAGAAAACGGATCATATTGCCCCCCGGCTAATACCTTTCACTATTTCTTGGTTACCGCATCAACAAGCGGCTGATTGTCTGCATAGAACTGTCCCAGCGACTTAAAGATTTCCTTTTCTATACTCTCAACCTGTACGTCGGAAATATTGTCAAGGCTTATGGAATTTGATGCTTCAACCTTCGGCAGGCTGAAGGATGTATTAAATTTATCTTCGGAGGCCAGGCCAATTTTTATTGAACTTTCAGGAAGATTAATAGAAGGCATATTTGCGTTTATGGTAATGTTTGAGGTACTGCTTCTGGTCTTTTTCTTTTCATTGCTTGTGTAGGCAGTGTTGAGCTCGCCCTGGATTTTATCCGTTTTACCCGACAAGGCATAATTAATCAGAATTTCATATTTTATAGCATCTTTCCCGCCCTGTGTTTTGAAGTCTGTTTTAAAATTTTTATCCAAATATATTCCTGCCGAAAATTCTTCTTTACTATTCCTTTGTCTCTCATACTTAATACTGTTTTTTGCAGCTGTCTGGTTGTCTCCTGCAACTGTCTGGGTATTGTCCACTTTTACCGACCTTAGTATCTTTTCACCATTTTTATTTTGTACTTCAACCGACAAGTCGAATATTATGTTATCAAAGTTATTATTTTTTATATCATTACTGCCGGTATATATATTATAAGTAATGCTTTCTCCTTCTCCAGTCTTCATGGTTGTATTTATTTTCCTGCTGAGAATATTTCCCGAACTGTCTACGACAAGTGTCATTTTAAGGCCATCAGGGAAGGATAGGCCAGCGGCAAGCTTCTTAATCGAACTTTTTAACAAATTAATATCCTTTTTACCGCTCATTTGTGCAAGGATAGTTTTAAAATCATCATCCAGGCTTAAAAAGCCTCCCTTATAGAACTCATTAAGTGCCTGGAATATACCGGCCTTCTCTAAAAATGCGGTTATGGCGTCATAATTTTGAAATGTAAGCTTCATTAAGGTTTCATCAAGAACAGCCTTTTCCAATATACCTTTAAAAAGCTTTTCAGCCTTGGCTTTATCAAGTGCTACAAGCACTTCTGTCCCCTCAAACTCCTTTGAACCTGCCTTTACAATTGTTTTGCTGCCGTATTTGACATCTTCGTTATCTATCATACTTGAAAAGTAATCGCTGTAATTCTTAATGACATCATCAAGCTCCTTATCAGAAAACTTGAGTGCAGTGGCTATATCAACAGTTTTTAAAAGCAGTTTTGGCCTTACGGGAATGTTGAGCTTGTCATAAATTTTATCAAGGTTACCCTGACTGAAGGTAAAATACTTATCTGGCAGCAGTACGGGAACTGTTATTGCTGTCTGTCCATTCCCTGTTATTATCTTGGCATCAATGAGTGGAGCCTTTTCAAGCATTATTCCCGCATTGGTAAGACTCTCATGCTTTGCAGGGTTGTTCTGGTAATCTATTATAAGCTTGCATTTCCTCAGAATATCCATTATAGCCTTTGAATTTTTGACACCAAAGAATTTGTCATCGGAAGATTCTATATCGGCTGAAATTTCGTACCTGCTTTTATATGAATTGTCCATGAAAGGCTTATTTTCGTTATAAAATTCCTTATATGAGTCTTTTAGCTGCTGTGCATAGTTTTTTATGTTTTTTCCTTCTGCCTTAAGGTAAAAATCCCTTGCAGACGGCTTTATCAGAAAGAAGCAAGCTGTAAGTATCAAAACTGCTGCAATGAGTATACATATAGCAGCCACAGCAACATTCCTTTTACTTAGAACGATTTTCATTTAAATACCCCCAAAAGATATCAATATAATCTCTAATATTCATCCAATCCGTTTAAAATCTCTTCTACCCGCTCCTTATTATAATGAGCTTTTAGCTCTTCTGCGGTCCCTATTGCTTCAAGCTTGCCTGAGCTAAGTATTGCAAGCCTATCACAGGCTTCTTCCATTTCATCTATGTAATGACTTGTAAATATTATAGTCCTGCCTTCCTTTTTAAGCTGCCTGACTGCATCAAAAATAAGTCTTCTTGACTTTACATCCACACCTACCGTAGGTTCGTCCATTACCAGTATTTCTGGATGGTTAAGCAATGAAACGGCAATGTTGAGCCTTCGTTTCATACCTCCGGAATAAGTATCAACCCTGTCCTTGACCCTATCGGTAAGCCTTACAATCGAAAGTGCTTCCTCAATTCTTTCCTTTCGCACCTTTCCTCTGAGACCGTAAATACCTCCCCAGAACTTCAGGTTATCCATACCTGAAAGCATGGGATAAAGAGCTATGTCCTGCGGTACATAACCCAATACTTTCTTTACTTCCCCTGCCTGCCTTGTAACACTATGGCCGCCTGCAATAATGTCTCCCGACGTAGGCTTTGCAATTGTAGTAAGAATGGAGATAAAGGTAGACTTTCCTGCCCCATTTGGACCGAGCAGGCCGAATATTTCGCCCTTATATATATCGAGCGTTAAAGAATCAAGGGCTGTAAGCCTTCCAAATCTTTTGGTTACATCCCGTACCTCAATTATTTTTTCTCTATCCATCATAACCCCCGGATAACTTAAAAGCACTGCTTTTCTTTATTGTTTAAAAGGAGCCTCATTGACATTACCCTCATCAAGTGCAGAAACCCTCCAGCCTTTTGGAGTCTTTTTAAGGGTAGCCTTCAAAGCCTGCTGCTGATCACCCTGTTCAAATGAAACAACCTGATAAAAGTAAATATATGAGGTGTTTCCGTTTATGTCTTCCTTTAAGATACTGCTCAGTCTTCCAGACTGGAAGAATGCTCCGTATGTTGTGAAATCACTTAAAGCTACTTCAGATTTTTTAATTATAACCTCACCAAACTGTTTGAAGGCATTAAGCTTGAATACCTCGTCCATAAGCTCATAGGCCTTGTCGTATTTGCCTGTTGAAAGGTTTTGATAGAAGCTTTTAAGTGCTATTATACTTTCTGTGTCCTTAATAGTCTGGCCTCCTGCAGATGCTGGAAGTGTACCATCAGGGTTAAGGAATACATCCTTTGCTATATCATATAGGGCTTCACTTTTTGCCTCTCCGGTAATTTTATTCAACTTGACAACTGTATTGGCGAACCAGGAAACAAATCCATAGTTAGCGTTTTCAGGCTTCTCAGGGTTGCCTATTGCCTGTTGTTTGCTGTTTTTATTGTCCCTGACTGTAAAATCCTCAGTGGAGCACTTAATAACACTGAGCATGCTTATTCCTGAATTATTTTTTACACTAAAAGCCATAAATGAACCGTCTTTTGAAAAGTTGACCGGTGTAAATTCTCCCTTATCAGTATAAAGCCTTTTGATTATTAAATTATCTAAAGAATAACTGTAAATAGAAGTTACTGTACCACTGCTGTCGGATTCTCCTTCTATAGACATGAATAACTTTGAATTCTTGATATCAAGATAAGCTTTTGTAATTCTTCGTCCTTTATTTTCCTGTGCCGCTTCTGATGAATTTATCGTAATACCTTTTAGCTCTGGAATCTGGGCTTCATCGAATTCTTTAAGAACATCATTTCCGTTGTTATAATACTCTAATTTTAAAAACACCTGCTTTTTATCATTTTGATGCAGACTTAATTTTAAATCATATAAAACAGTATTATTTTCAACAGGGATTGCCTTATCATAGACTGCGGATGTATTTTCCTGTTTTACAGCATTCTCAGCAGGCTCCATAAAACGATCGGTACTTGAGCTGAGAATCTGATTTTGAGGCTTCTTGCCGAAGTGTCCATATGAAAGCAAGGTTGCAGCGGCAATTACTGTTATGCCTAAAACTACACATATTATTGCCATTGTCCTTCGATTCATAAACTACCTCCATGTCCAAATATTGCATATTATATTTTATCTCAGAAGAAATAATTTTATCCGTAATTGAGAAATAATTAGATTTTTATTTATATGATAACATATAAGATGATATAAACAAAAGGGCCGGCATTAATGCCGGCTCTCTGTGTTAAAGAGGTTATGAATTGAGGCTTCTTTCCGCTCTTTCGATTGCTTTCTTAACAATGTTACCGCAATTTCTTGAACTTACCGAGCCCCAACCTTCATTTTCCACCGTGTTGTAGACTCCGAGTTCCTTTGCGATTTCAGCTTTCAGCTCATCTGACATAATTCCCCTGTGTCTACTCACCAGCAACCCCTCCCTGCACGGCTTAAGATTTTTCACAACTTTTCCATTTTAAAATGGATACCCAGATCCAATGAGATGGAAAAGTTGCGTTGATTAAATATATCAGAACTAATTCTTTCACTTTGTTCATAACCGTGCAAAATTATTATCTGCAAATATGTTTTAAAAAAACGAGGAATTATTTGGCCTTATATAGGATGTAGTATATTTAATTCACCTTATATATTTAGGTTTATTTTAATTACAGGTTACCTTTTATTGATTATGTTAATATACTGTATTGAATAAATTTTTATGGAAGTTGAATGGATTAAACAACTATGCACGGCATATTTAGGGTGGTGATATAAATGCCAATGTCAACAAGAGAGCTTTTTGCACGCCTTATAAAGTGCGAGGCAGGCGGCGAAGGTGTAACAGGTATGAAAGCAGTTGCAAACGTTATAATGAACAGAGTTCATGTCACAGGCGGCCAGTATTTGAGGGAATATGAGGGAGATTTAAGAAGAGTTATAGAAGCTCCCTGGGAGTTTACCTGTATGGAACCGATAGTTTATGGGGAACCCAACCCACAAACAGTATGGTCATCCGAGCCGGAGGAGATCCATTATGAGATCGCAGACTGGGCATTAGCAGGTAACAAGCTGCAGGGTGTTGCCGAATGTTTATGGTACTATAATCCGTTTGCGCCTGACTGTGCAAAGTTTTTTCCGGCAAATGGAAACGGTGTAATATTCAACAGGATATTCGAGCATTGTTTTTATACCCCGACAGCATCCTATTTCCAGACTTAAGTGATTATAACAATATGTTGCTATTGTGATAGCTTAAACAACTATTAAATTAATATATTTGGAGGTTGAATTAATGGATACCGGTAAAAATATTACAAGGCCCAACAATCAAGGGCAAACATTTAATAATCCAATGACGACTTTCCCATATTTAACAAACCCTAGTGTACCTACTGTTCCATCACCTTTAATCACCCAACAGCCCGGCGGATTTCCAACCGGATCCCCAACAGGACCTGCATACGCTTCACCGGGTTTCACAAGCACCGGAATGCCTATAAGCAGCGAGGTTCCGGCACAAACACTTGCTAATCCTCAATTCCTGGCAGGTTATTTAAAAACACAGATTGGCCGAAGAGTAAGAATTGAATTTCTTATTGGTACCAATTTACTGACTGACAGATCTGGAACACTTGTAGCTGTAGGAGCCAGTTATGTAATTATCCGTTTACAGGAATCTGATGATCTAATGGTTTGTGATTTATATTCAATAAGGTTTGTTACAATATTCCATTAGTATTAATTGGGCGGCATAACAAATCAAAACAATTATGCCGCCTTTTTAACTCTGGACTAAAACTGCACTGTATTACAAGTTGGAAGGTTTTGAAGGTCTTGATATATCGGCAAGCGCTTCGGAAGCTTCCATATCTGCACGCGGATTTACTGCCATGTCGCCAAGTGATACCATACCCACCAGCCTGTTGTTTTCAACAACAGGTAACCTTCTTATCTGGTCATGGGACATAATGTCCGAGATATCATTGACATCAGTATCAGGAGACACTGTTTTTACCTGAGAAGTCATTACATCCTGTACAGATGTATCCTGAGGACTGGTTCCGTGAGCTACATTTCTTACTACTATATCCCTATCTGTAACGATACCAATAACTCCATTCTGATCACATACCGGAATAGAGCCGACATTATGCTTTTGCATAAGCTGTGCTGCTTCAATTACCTTGGACTGCGGATTAACATAAGCAATATTTTTAGTCATTATATCTTTTACCTTCAATTGAATCACTCCTTCGTCAGCAGTTTTATTCCAAATATTATGGTATCCTTAAAGAATTTAATTACACGTTGAAAAAAATACTTTTACAGGTAATATTTCTTTTTTTACTATCACATATGTTTCCACAAAACATTATGTAATATTTACATGTGAATTACCTCCAAAACCGATGTTATAATTGTCTAGAAAGCCTTTAAAATTAGACTTGGAGGGCTGTTAATGTTTGAAAAATTCAAGGTTTGGTTTTTCTTAGCAATTTCAGGATTGCTTTTAATTTATATATTGAATTCTCAAAGTGTATTAGGAAAGGCTGTTCAGGCATTCCATAGTGATAACGCTTCGTTTGTAACGCTCTCAATAGTAAACTCCTCAATTAAAACGGTAGCAGCCGACCCTACAAACAGGCTTGCACTGGAGGTTTATACTGCTTCGGCAGACGGCAGCCCCGCATCCGATGTCGATGTAAGCTTTAAAGTTGATGGGGGCGGAAGTATTAGCCCTTCCAAAGTGCAAACTGATTCCGATGGAAGGTATATCATAAGTTATGTTCCTCCTCTTTTAAGTCCGCAAGACTTGAAACAGGACAGGACTGTTACAATTACAGCAAGTATTCCCGGAATTTCCGAGGTGTCAGCCTTAAAAATAAACCTGACAAATATTCCTGCTGTTTTTGTCCATGGTTATCAGGCAAGCGGGTATGTTTTTGACAACCTCAAGGATTACCTTGCAGACAGAAATATTAAGGGTTCAGCTATAACCTATAAGTCTGAAAATGGTGTTGTTTCAGCATCGAATGAGCTATCTGCCTTTTTGTACAAGCAGAAGCGCACGTATCTGTCCCAGGGTTTTCAGGTTAATAAATTTAATATTATTGCCCATAGTATGGGTGGCTTGGTTACAAGATACTACAGCATCAGTAATGATAATCTCAAAAACAATAATATTGAGAAAATCATTTTTTTGGCTGTACCCCATAAAGGCTCTCCCTGGGCTTCAATAGGACTTAACCAGTATAACGATCAAGGTATAAGGAATATGATTCCAGACGGAAACTTCCTTTCCAATATACTTCCTACAATGTTTAATAAAGGCCTTAACAGCGGTATTCAGACTGCAAACATTGCTGTAGAATATGATGAAGTTGTTGATCAGGATAGTGGCAGTCTGGATGAATGGGGGATAAAGACAGAGATATTCAATGTTGGTGGGAATAACTTCTCGGTAAATAATTTGCTGAACGGAAATCTCACACAGGCAATTAACCATAAGAGCATTTTAAGCAATAAAAAAGTTTTTGAAAGGGTTTTTGAAATGTTGTCCACACAGCTTGAATACCCCAAAAAAAGCAGATAATTCGACCGTAATAGGGCGTTATACACAATGAATATCCACAGGGGTGTGGATATTTTCTTTTTAGCAAAATCTCCCGCATTACTTGTTACTCTAGCCTTTCGAGGTTTGGTTGTTGAAAAGGCTGTTAAAAACTAAAATACCTGTGGATAATTCAATAAGTTATCCACAGGTCATCATTACATCTTAAAGACAATATATCAGCATAAAATTACAGCATATTTAATAATTTTCATACAAAATTATACAAACTTCATGCTTATATCAAGAGCTTCAACAGAATGTGTTATGCGTCCTATTGATATTATATCGACTCCTGCTGCAGCCAGGTCATAAACCGTCTCAATATTTACATTTCCTGAGTCCTCAATAAGTGCTCTGCCTGCAATAAGTTCTACAGCTTCCTTAATCTGCTCAAGCTTCATATTATCCAGCATTATTATATCTGCTCCCGCATCCAATGCTTCCTGAACTTGCGCCAGAGACTCTGTTTCAACCTCTATTTTTATAGTATGCGGTATCTTATCCCTGAGTATTTCTATAGCCTTTGATATTCCGCCTGCTGCTTTTATGTGATTATCCTTTATAAGTACTCCGTCAGACAAACAAAATCTGTGATTGTGGCCTCCACTGGTCCTAACGGCATACTTTTCAAGAAATCTTAAGCCGGGTGTTGTTTTTCTGGTGTCTACAATTCGTACCGGAAAATCCTTTACCTTATCACAATATTTTTTTGTTGCAGATGCAATTCCAGAAAGGTGCTGCAGAAAATTGAGTGCAGTGCGTTCAGCTTTAAGCATGGCACGAGTATTGCCTTTTATAATTGCAATTGTATCACCGTATTTTACAGTATCACCATCATTAAAAAATCTTTCAAAAACAATATTATTATCTAAAAGAAGAAAGCTTCTTTCTGAAACATCAAGTCCCGCAATAACTCCTTCTTCCTTTGCAATAAACTTTGCTTCGGATGTTGATGAAATATCAACAAGGTTGTCGGTTGTAATATCTCCAAGCGGCATATCTTCTTTCAAGGCCGAAAGTATCAGGTTATCAATATCAAAACTATTAAGCACGTATAAATCCTCCTAGTAAATTGAGAATTGAGAATGGCGAATTGAGAATTAACGGATAAAATAGGTCAATGTTAATAAATGTCAGATTTGAAATGTTTGAGAAATTAATTAATATTAATAAATTTAATCTAATTACATTCTCAATTTTCAATTCTCAATTCTCAATTATTTTTTTACTCAATTGCTCTTATTATATGTCTCTTCCACTCATCTTCAGTCGTACCAAAATCAGATCTGTAATGAGCGCCTCTGCTTTCCTCGCGTTCGATACACGACTGTATTACAAGACCTGAAAGAAGTGCTATGTTTTGCAGTTCAAAATCTTTAAGTGTTGTATTCTTTTTATCTGCTATTTCCTGTATGTATTTATTAAGTATATTTTGAGCTGTTTCAAGACCTTCTCTGTCCCTAAGTATTCCGACGTATTTTGTCATTGTTTTGTTTATCAATACTCTCATGCCTTCTACGTCTATATCCTTGTCAACACGCTGACTCTTATAGTTTATCTCCGGTAAGGAACTCATTCCTTCAAACCTGCTGAGTGCATTATTGATTTCAGTTGCAATTATATTCCCAAATACAAGCCCTTCAAGCAACGAATTGCTTGCAAGTCTGTTTGCACCGTGAATTCCATTGCAGGCTGTTTCACCGCAGGCAAAAAGTCCGTCAATGTTTGTTCTGCCATTTACATCAGTTTTAATACCACCCATACAGTAATGCTCTGCCGGTGCTACAGGTATGTAATCCTTTGAAATGTCTATGCCGTAATCAAGGCACGTTTTAAATATATTTGGAAATCTGTTCTCGAGATATTCCCTTCCCTTGAAGGTAATATCCAGCCAAACATGATCACTTTCCGTCTTCTTCATTTCGGCGAATATAGCTCTTGATACAACATCCCTTGGCGCAAGCTCACCAAGCTCATGATAATTTGCCATAAATCTTTCACCATTAAGGTTCCTAAGCATTGCACCTTCACCTCTAACGGCCTCAGATATTAGAAAACTCTTATTATCAGGATGGAAAAGTACGGTTGGGTGGAATTGTATGAACTCAAGATCCATCAATTCAGCACCTGCTCTATATGCCAGACAAACTCCATCCCCGGTTGCAACCTCTGGATTAGTTGTGTTCTTATAAATCTGCCCAAAACCTCCGGTAGCGAGTACAACTATATTTGACATGTACAGCTTATACTCACCAGTGTCTTCATCATATGCCAGAATACCCTTGGAAGAATTCCCTTCAGTAATAAGATCAAGAGCAAAGGTTCTTTCCTTTATAACAATATTATTCCTGTCCCTTACTTCTGATATAAGCTTGTCACAAACTTCCTTACCTGTAGTGTCCCCCGCATGTATAATGCGGTTCTTACTATGTGCGCCCTCACGGGTCAGTGCAAGCTCATGACCTTTTTTATCAAAATTCACGCCGTACCTGCAGAGACATTCTATGTTTGTCGCTGCTTCATTTACGAGAACTCGCACCGTATCTTCATCGCAAAGTCCGGCACCGGCATAAAGAGTATCTCTCAGGTGAAGCTCAGGTGAGTCTTCCTTATCAAGTGATACCGCTATTCCGCCTTGGGCAAGAACAGAATTGCTCATATCCATCGTTTCTTTTGTAAGAACTGCTACATTATATTTCTTATCAATCTCAAGAGCAGTGTAAATTCCTGCAATTCCACTTCCAATTATTATTACGTCATGATATTCCTTTGATATTTCCTTTGAATCAAAATCAATAAGGTATCTTTGAGATTTCAAATCTTAACCTTCTTTCAGTTAGCTACTTGACCTCAAGCATCCTGTCTAGAGCTGTCTTAGCTTTTAACCTGATGTCTTCGTCCAGGCTTATTTTATATTTCATTTCATTTAATGCGTTATAGACACTTTGTAATGATGTTCTTTTCATATTTGGACAAATTAAACCCTGAGACATTAAATAAAAGGTCTTATCAGGGTTCTCATCCTTAAGCTTGTACAATACACCCATTTCAGTACCTATAAGAAACTTTTTATTAGGTGAAGCTGAAGCATAGTCTATAATTTGTTTCGTACTTCCAACAAAGTCGGCCATTTCAACAATTTCTTTTTTGCATTCCGGATGAACGAGCAGCAAAGCGTCCGGGTGAAGGTCTTTCATCTTAACTACATCATTTGCGTCAATCCTGTGATGTGTAACGCAGAAACCCTTCCACGGGATTATTGTTTTTTCTGGAACCATATCAGCTACATAACTGCCAAGATTCATATCGGGAATAAAAATTATTTCTTTTTGCTTAATGGATTTTACAACATCAACAGCATTTGAAGATGTACAGCAAATATCACATTCAGCTTTTACTTTTGCAGAAGAGTTTATATAACAAACTGCAGCAGCTTCAGGATGCTGTTTTTTCTTTTCAATTACAGCTTCTGGAGTTGCCATATCAGCCATTGGACATCCGGCATCAATCTCAGGAAGTAAAACTGTTTTCTCAGGTGAAAGTATTTTTGCACTTTCTGCCATGAAATGCACTCCACAGAATACTATAACCTGAGCGTCACTCGAAGCACAGTATTTACTAAGTGCAAGTGAATCTCCAACCATATCTGCAATTTCCTGTACGTCATCAACCTGATAGTTGTGAGCAACTATTACTGCATTCTTTTCTTTTCTTAGTTCATTAATCCTTGTTACCAATTCATTTTTGTTCATAAAATATACCGTATCTCCATATAAAATTATCAATTTTAAGGATTTCTTCTTATAAGCGTCATTTTTAACATTTTAATTAATTCTAATACTTTAACTATGTTTTGTAAAGGTTATTGAGAATCCTGCTTGGAACTATTATGTTATTTATTTAACATTAGCACTTTGTTTGTTTAGAATATGTAAAAATCCTGTTTTTTGCAGGATTAAACATAATAAAATTCAATAATTATGTTTTATGTTTTCTAATCATTGATATAATCAAAGAATTTATATCCGATAGGTGAGATTATCCATGCAGCTGTAAGTATTCCAAAACTTACTGAAAGTGAATACATATATTCGTTGTACATAATCAGAACTACATTTATTATTACCAGTAGTATCAGATTGAAAACCGCAAGCTTTCTGAATCTGATAATTTCTTTTGTACTTGTTATTGGTCTATTTGGATTATCCCTTGGGGAATATTTAATTATACAATATAATTCTGATATAAAAGCAAGCAATAGTAATATTGTAACTGGTATTAGACTTATATACTGATAAGTATATCTTGATAAAACTCCACCAGCGGCAAACATGGTAATTGATATAATAGCACATTTTCCAAAAGTATGCATGTGGTAACCGCCTGTAACAAGTCTTAATAATGAGAATGAAACCATTAATAACATTGTAGAGAAAAAAGCACCGAGTATAAGTGATACTGCAGCAAGCATCAAGAACTTTATGATTCCGCCTATCAAGACCTGAAAACCATAATAATATACACTCTTTTTCTGATGGCTTTCATTAAGTGATATTGAAAGAAAATTAGCAAAACTATATGACCAGATTCTAATAAATCTCATTCGTTTCACCCCTTTGTCATATTATACCATAGGGGTGCTTTTTTGTCGCAATATATCATATATAGATAAATAAACAAAGCCCCGTGATATGCTCACAGGGCTTTGATATAAATCTGGCAGAGACCTACTTTACCGGGCCGTCACCAGCCAAGTATCATCGGCACTGAGAAGCTTAACTGCCGTGTTCGGTATGGGA
>JAEZTC010000001.1 GCA_023421675.1 Bacillota bacterium
AATTTTCTGGTGGAAATGACGAGAAGGTCACACCCGTTCCCATACCGAACACGGCAGTTAAGCTTCTCAGTGCCGATGATACTTGGCTGGTGACGGCCCGGTAAAGTAGGTCTCTGCCAGATTTATATCAAAGCCCTGTGAGCACATCACGGGGCTTTGTTTATAATGCTTAGGAAATTATGATTCCACATTAATTAATTAAAAACATTCAACCAAGATACTTAATTTCAAAGAATTTTTATTTATCTAGATATGAAAGCAAAAATTACTTCATTATATATATGCAACAATTTCAAAATAAATATCTCTTCTAATAAAAAACTCCTTGCAATTTAAAAAAAATAATATTATAATATTGAATGTTGTGACATGGCATACGATGAAGCTGGAGATTGCTATTCTTGGAATAGGTAACTTTGGTGGAGAATGTCCGATTCAAGAAACCGGGCGACAAGTCACTGTACATTTTGCAGCATGCTTATGATTAGACGTGTGTGTAAGTAAGTACAGCCCAGGTTATAGCTGACAAGCTATTTCTGGGTTTTTAAATAAACTTTTATGAAACACCCGGCATAGTGTACAGAAATTGCTTGTTGTACGTAACAAAAAGAAAATTAAGGAGGTTTATGTATGGCAAACAAACAGAAGATCAGGATCAGACTCAAAGCATTTGATCACCAAATTCTTGACCAGTCAGCTGAAAAGATAGTTGATACAGCGAAGAGGACTGGAGCAAAAGTGTCTGGACCGGTGCCGCTTCCAACTGAAAAGGAAATCATCACTATATTGAGAGCACCTCACAAATATAAGGATGCTCGTGAACAGTTTGAAGCAAGAACTCACAAGAGATTGATAGATATATTGATGCCAACTTCAAAAACTGTTGATGCTCTTATGAGATTGGATTTGCCGGCAGGCGTAGATATTGAAATAAAGTTGTAATGACCTGTGAGCAAAGGTTAGCCGTTGGTGCTCATGTAAGCGATAATTTCGCTAGGTCATGTTCGTATTTAATTACGAACCAATAACCGAGGGGAAATCCCCTTACATTATGAGGAGGGAAGTTAGAAATGCAGAAAGCAATATTGGGTAAAAAGATAGGCATGACTCAGCTTTTTAATGAAGACGGTCTGGCTATTCCTGTAACAGTAATTGAAGCAGGACCATGTACAGTAGTTCAGAAGAAGACTGTTGAAAAAGATGGATACAGTGCTGTAAAGATTGGTTACGGTGCAGTTTCTGAAAAAAGATTAAACAAGCCTTTAAAGGGTGAGTTTTCAAAGTTAAAGCTTGCACCTAAGAAATACCTTAGAGAAGTTAAGCTTGACGATTTTGACAAGTTTGAAATTGGTCAGGAAATCAAGGTTGAAGATATGTTCCAGGCTGGAGACAGAGTGGACGTAAGCGGTGTTTCAAAAGGTAAAGGCTTCCAGGGTACAATAAAGAGATATGGACAAAAAGGTGGAGCAGAAACTCACGGTTCAATGTATCATAGAAGAGTTGGTTCCATGGGTCCTAACACAAGCCCAGGACGTGTATTCAAGGGTAAAAAGCTTCCAGGACACATGGGAGTTGATAATATAACTGTTCAGAACCTTGACATCGTAAGAGTGGACGGTGAAAGAAACCTTCTTATAGTAAAGGGTGCCGTTCCAGGAGCCAAGGGAAGTCTGCTGGTAATCAAAAATACCGTTAAGGCAGGCAAGTAAACTTTCAGAAGGGAGGAAGCGAGAATGCCAAAAGTTGATTTATATGATATGACCGGTAAAGTAGTAGGAGACATTGAGTTAAATGACAGCATATTTGCCGTAGAAGTTAATAAAGAAGTTATGCATCAGGTGGTTTTAAACCAGCTTGCAAATAAAAGACAGGGAACTCAGTCCACCAAGACAAAGAGTGAAGTTCGTGGCGGAGGAAAGAAACCTTGGAGACAAAAGGGTACAGGTAGGGCAAGACAGGGTAGCATCCGTTCCGCACAGTGGATTAAGGGTGGTATAGTTCTTGGACCTAAGCCAAGAAGCTACAGTTACACTCTTCCTAAGAAGGTTAAGAGGCTTGCTTTAAAATCAGCTTTAACTTCAAAGGTAGCTGAGAAGGAAATCATTGTTCTTGATACTATCACTGTTGAAGAAATCAAGACAAAACAGATAATGAACATGCTTAATAACCTGAAGGTTGATACCAGTGCTTTGATAGTATTACCTGCAAAGGACGAAAAGGTTGAAAAGTCCGCAAGAAATATTCCTGGTATAAAGACCGCATTTGTAAATACAATAAACGTTTTTGACATCCTTAAGTATGACAAGTTTGTTATTACAAAGGATGCAGTAGAAAAGGTTGAGGAGGTGTACGCATAATGAGACTCGCTGAAGATATCATTATAAAGCCTTATATTACTGAAAAAAGCAATATTGAAATTGCTGCAGGAAAGTACACCTTTATAGTTGACGTTAAAGCAACAAAGTCTGAAATTAAAAAAGCAGTTGAAGGACTTTTCCAGGTAAAGGTTCTTAACGTCAATACAGCAAGATATGAAGGCAAGTATAAGAGAATGGGCGCTCACGAAGGCAAGAGACCTGACTGGAAAAAGGCTATTGTTAAAATAGACCAGAATCCAAAGCCTGTTTCATATCTTACTAAGGGTGGTAAGGTAGTTGCTGAAAACAAGAAGTTCAAAACAAACATCGAGGAGTTTGGTGTTGCACAATAAGCAATAATGTGTGACCTATCTTTAGAAGGAGTGAGAAGATAATATGGGAATCAAAAAGTTTAATCCTACTTCTCCCGCTAGAAGGTTCATGACAGTATCTTCATTTGAAGAGATCACAAAAAAGGAACCCGAGAAATCCTTATTGGAACCTTTGAATAAGAACGGCGGAAGAAATTCATACGGTAGGATAACTGTTCGTCACCAAGGCGGCGGTGCAAAACAGAAATACAGAGTAATAGATTTTAAAAGAGACAAAGATGGAATAAAAGCAAAAGTAGCATCAATAGAGTATGATCCGAATAGAACAGCAAACATCGCATTATTAAACTATGTTGATGGTGAAAAAAGATACATTCTTGCACCTGTAGGTTTAAAAGTAGGCGATACTGTTGAATCCGGTGAAAATGCTGACATCAAGCCGGGTAATGCTCTCCAGTTTACAAATATTCCTGTCGGTACCATTATTCATAACATTGAAATGAAGCCTGGTAAAGGTGGACAGATGGTAAGATCTGCAGGAAACTCTGCACAGCTTATGGCTAAGGAAGGCGATTATGCACAGGTAAGACTTCCTTCCGGCGAAGTAAGAATGGTCAGAATCAATTGTAAAGCAACTATTGGACAGGTTGGAAATATAGATCATGAAAACATTTCTATCGGTAAAGCCGGCAGAAAAAGATGGATGGGTGTCCGTCCAACAGTTCGAGGCGTCGTTATGAACCCTGTAGACCATCCACATGGTGGTGGTGAAGGTAAGTCGCCAATAGGTAGACCAAGTCCAGTTACACCTTGGGGTAAACCTACTCTTGGATTTAAGACAAGAAAGAAGAAGAACCAGTCCGATAAATTCATAGTTAAGAGAAGGAATTCGAAATAGTGCCGGGTAGTATTGGCGGTCGAAAGGAGGACTAAGGGCTAGATGAGTAGATCTATTAAAAAAGGACCATATGTTGAAGAGAAGCTCCTAAAGAGAATAGAGGATATGAACAAAGTCAATGATAAGAAGGTTTTAAAGACCTGGTCAAGGGCTTCAACAATCTTCCCTCAGATGATTGGACATACAATTGCAGTACATGATGGTAAAAAGCATGTACCTGTATATATAACAGAAGAAATGGTTGGTCATAAATTAGGAGAATTTGCTCCAACGAGAACCTTTAAAGGACATGGGCACCATACTGAGAAGTCAACATCCTTGAAATAAAGGTGACTCAATTGTATGGAATGTATTTAAGATATGTATAGTGCTTATAACTAGTATGAAAGGAGGAATCCCAGTTGGAGAAAAAGGTTAGATCAAAAGAAGAACTTCTCGAACAGAAAAGTCAAATTCTTGAGACTTTAAATTCTGAACATAGAAAAAGTAAAAAGCCAGAGCTTCTTACAAAGAAAGAAAGAAAGATACTGGGAGTAGGTAAGGATGAAGGAAAGGCATCTGTAAAGTATGCACGTATCTCATCCAGAAAAGTAAAGATAGTTTTGGATCTTATAAAGGGTAAGGGAATAGATGAGGCTTACGGTATCATAAACAATACTCCAAAAGCAGCATCAGAGCTTCTTTATAAGCTTCTCAAATCAGCTGAATCAAACGCTGTTAATAACAACAATCTTAATAGAGATGAACTGGTAATTGTAGAAGCATATGCAAACCAGGGTCCTACATTAAAGAGGATTATGCCTAGAGCTCAGGGTAGAGCAAACAGGATAAGAAAAAGGACCAGCCACGTAACAATGGTATTAAAGGAAAGAAAATAAACTGAGAAGGAGGTTGGAGAATGGGACAAAAAGTAAATCCACACGGATTGAGAATCGGAATTATTAAAGACTGGGATACCAAATGGTATGCTGGAAACAAAAACTTTAGCGAATTTCTTGTTGAAGATTTTCAGATAAGAAAATATATAAAGAAGAAACTCTACATTGCTGGAGTTGCAAGAATCGAAATTGAAAGAGCAGTTAACAAGATCAAAGTTAACGTTAACACTGCAAAACCTGGCCTTGTTATTGGAAAAGGCGGACAGGGAATTGAAGAACTCAGAAAAGAACTTGAAAAAATGACAAGCAAGAGTGTTCTTGTCAACATTTCTGAAATTAAGCATCCAGAACTCGATGCTCAGCTTGTTGCAGAAAATATTGCATCACAGCTTGAAAAGAGAATATCTTTCAGAAGAGCAATGAAGCAGGCTATGTCAAGAACAATGAAACTTGGTGCAAAAGGTATAAAGACTGCTGTAGCAGGAAGACTAGGCGGAGCTGAAATAGCAAGGTCAGAGCATTATCATGAAGGAACGATCCCACTCCAAACATTAAGAGCAGATATCGACTACGGATTTGCTGAAGCTGATACAACCTACGGTAAACTGGGTGTAAAGGCTTGGATATATAAGGGTGAAGTTCTTCCTACTGTCAAGAGAGAGAAGAAGGCGGAAGGAGGAGAAAAATAATGTTATTACCCAAGAGAGTTAAACACAGAAAGGTTATGAGAGGTAGAATGAGAGGTGTAGCTACCAGAGGAAATGTAATTTCCAACGGTCAGTTCGGTCTTCAAGCTCTCGAGCCAGGATGGATAACAAGCAATCAGATTGAAGCAGCCAGGGTAGCCTTAACACGTTTTATAAAAAGAGGCGGCCAGGTATGGATAAAGATATTCCCGGATAAGCCGGTAACAAAGAAACCAGCTGAAACTCGTATGGGTAGCGGTAAAGGTTCACCAGAATACTGGGTAGCTGTTGTTAAACCAGGAAGAGTATTATTCGAGATTGCGGGTGTTCCGGAAGAAACAGCAAGAGAAGCTTTAAGGCTTGCAATGCATAAACTTCCGTTAAAATGTAAGTTTATCACCCGTGAAGATGGATTGGATGGTGAAGTAAATGAAAGCGAGTGAGATCAGAGAAAAGACACAAGCAGAACTCGATAGCGAATTAAAGGGTTTGAAATCCGAATTATTCAAATTAAGATTTCAGCTTGCTACAAATCAACTTGAGAACCCTATGAAGCTTAAGGATGTTAAAAAATCCATAGCAAGAGTTCAGACAATCATCAGGGAAAGAGAATTAAAAGGAAATAGCTAAATCAATTGAGAATTGAGTATTAAATCAAGGTCAATAATCAATTTGAGAATGTTAAAGATATCTCGATATAGTGCGAGAGGAGGTAATCTTAATTGACTGAAAGAAATCTTAGAAAAACAAGGGTTGGTAAAGTAGTTAGCGACAAAATGGACAAGACAATTGTTGTTGCTATAGAGAACAGTGTTAAGCACCCACTGTATGGAAAGATAGTTAAGAGGACTTATAAACTTAAAGCTCATGATGAAAATAATGAGTGTCGCGTAGGCGATAAGGTAAAAGTTGTTGAAACTCGTCCCCTTAGCAAGGAAAAAAGGTGGAGGCTTGCCGAAATAATCGAAAAAGCTAAGTAGAATTGTTCGGAAGGAGGTAGCGATATGATCCAAGTCCAGACTAAATTGAGAGTTGCAGACAATACAGGGGCTAAGGAATTGATGTGCATAAAGGTACTCGGCGGTTCATGGAGAAAGTATGCCAACATTGGTGACGTAATTGTTGCTTCTGTAAAAAATGCAACACCCGGTGGTGTTGTAAAAAAAGGCGAAGTTGTAAAGTGCGTTATTGTTAGATCCAGAAAAGGTGTAAGACGCCCTGATGGCTCATATATAAAATTTGACGAAAACGCAGCTGTTATCATAAAAGAAGATAAGAACCCAAAAGGTACCCGTATATTTGGGCCTGTTGCAAGGGAATTAAGAGATAAGGATTTTATGAAAATATTGTCCCTCGCACCAGAAGTACTTTAGGGAGGAGGCGGCTAATATGAAAAAAGTACATGTAAAGCAAGGAGATACAGTGCTCGTTCTTTCAGGTAAAGACAGAGGAAAGAAGGGTAAGGTACTTAACGTTAATCCTGACGATCAAATGGTTATCGTTGAAGGAATAAATATGTCCACAAAGCATAGAAAACCAAGAAGCAGATTCCAAACTGGAGGAATAATCCACCAGGAATCAGCAATAAACAGTGCAAAGGTTATGCTTGTTTGCTCAAGATGCGGTCAACCAACTAAAATTGGTAAAGACGTACTTGAAAATGGACAAAAGGCAAGAGTTTGTAAGAAATGTAATGAAGTAATTGATGTTGTTAAAGAAGTGGAAGATTAATTCGGATTAATAATTCCGAAAGGAGGTAAGCAGGTTTTATGGCTAGACTGAAAGATAAGTATGTAAGTGAGATTATTCCTGCACTTCAATCAAAATTTAAATATAAAAGTGTAATGGAAATTCCGAAGCTGGAAAAGGTTGTCATAAACATGGGAGTAGGCGATGCTAAGGAGAATGCTAAAGCTATCGATGCTGCCGTAGGTGATTTGGCAATGATTTCAGGACAGAAGCCGGTTGTTACCAAAGCAAAGAAGTCGGTTGCTGCTTTCAAGATCAGAGAAGGTATGAACATCGGTTGCAAGGTTACACTCCGTGGAAGTAGAATGTATGAGTTTGTTGACAAGCTTTTAAATGTTTCACTACCACGTGTAAGAGACTTTAGAGGTGTTTCTGCTAATGCATTTGATGGCAGGGGAAATTACTCCCTTGGTATAAAGGAACAGCTGATATTCCCAGAAATTGAAATCGACAAGGTTGAGAAAGTAAGGGGAATGGATATTACCTTTGTTACCACAGCAAAAAGCGACGAAGAAGCTAGAGAGCTTTTGAAACTGTTTGGTATGCCGTTTAGCCAAGCTTAAAGGAGGCGATTATTGCGTGGCAAAGAAATCAATGATAATCAAGCAACAAAGAGAACCGAAGTATAGTACAAGAGCATATAATAGATGCAAACTTTGCGGAAGACCGCATGCATATATTAGAAAATACGGAGTTTGCCGTTTGTGCTTCAGGATGTTAGCATATAAGGGTCAAATACCGGGTGTTAAAAAGGCTAGTTGGTAAAACATTCAGTGGAAGGAGGTTACGTATATGCAAGTAACAGACGCTATCGCAGATATGTTGACCAGGATAAGGAATGCCAGTTCTGCTAAGCATGAATCTGTAGATATTCCTGCTTCCAATATGAAGAAAGCGGTTGCAGACATATTGTTGGAAGAAGGTTATATAAAGGGTTTTGAAGTAATTGAGGATGGTAAGCAGGGTATAATCAGAATGACTCTGAAATATACCACAAATAAGCAGAATGTTATTTCTGGTATTAAGAAAATCAGTAAACCAGGTTTGAGGGTATATGCCGGTAAGGATGAACTTCCAAAGGTATTGGGCGGATTAGGAATCGCAATTCTCTCAACTTCAAAGGGTATAATGACTGATAAGAAAGCAAGAAATCAGGGAGTGGGCGGAGAGATCCTCGCATTCGTATGGTAAAATCACCAGGGACTTCGTCTTACTGTGTCAGTCGTCGCTTTCAAAATGCTCACATATAAAAATATGCTCCGCTTTTGAAAGCTAGACTTCCTTGTAATACTTGTTCCTGATGATTTTCAGGATATTGAAAAGAAGCTCGCTTTTAACGATTCCAGTATGGAATTGAATTATTAAGTAATAAAGTTGGAGACAAATGTTTCTGAAAAGGGCGGGAAACCCCGCTCATAATCTTAAGAACAGGAGGTGTACTCGAGAATGTCGAGAATAGGAAGATTACCCATAGAAATAGCTAAGGGTGTAGATGTAAAGGTAGTAGATAACGTTGTTACAGTCAAGGGACCAAAGGGGACTTTGACAAAACCTATGCACAAAGATATGATTATAAAGATAGAAGATGGAAAACTTATTGTTGAAAGACCATCAGAAGAGAAGTTCCACAAGGCACTTCACGGACTGACAAGATCACTGCTCAACAATATGGTTGTAGGAGTTACCAATGGCTATGATAAGGCACTTGATATAGTAGGTGTCGGATACAGAGCTCAAAAACAGGGAAAGAAACTCGTTCTTACTTTAGGATATTCACATCCTGTAGAAATGGAAGAACCAGATGGAATTACTGTTGAGGTTCCAGCTCCCAACAAGATAATCGTAAAAGGTATAGACAAACAGGTTGTAGGTGAATTTGCCGCTAAAATCAGAGGCAAGAGAGAACCTGAGGTTTATAAAGGAAAAGGTATCAGATACGAAGGTGAAGTAATAAAACTCAAAGAAGGTAAAGCTGGAGCCAAAGGTAAGAAGTAGGAAGGAGTGAAAATAAATGATAAAAAAACAAGTTACTAGTGAAGCCAGGCTTAGAAAACATGCCAGGGTTCGTAAGAAGATAAAAGGAACTCCTGAACGCCCGAGGCTAAATGTTTTCAGAAGTTTGAACCACATATATGCGCAAATCATTGACGATACAACCGGAGTTACTCTTGTATCCGCTTCAACAATTGATCCTGCATTAAAGGGTAAAGTTGAATTCGGCGGTAATAAGGAAGCAGCTAAGGAAGTAGGTAAGCTCATAGCTACTAAAGCAACCGAAAAGGGAATTAAGCAGGTTGTATTCGATAGGGGCGGATATATTTACCATGGAAGAATAAAAGAGCTTGCTGACGGTGCTAGAGAAGCAGGCTTGGATTTCTAACAGGAGGAGGGAAATAATGCAACGCATAGATGCCAGTACTTTAGAGCTTAAAGAAAAAGTAGTTAATATAGGGCGTGTAACTAAGGTTGTTAAAGGCGGAAGAAATTTTCGCTTCAGTGCCCTTGTAGTTGTCGGAGATGAAAACGGTTACGTTGGAAGCGGAATGGGCAAGGCAGCTGAAATTCCCGACGCTATTAGAAAAGGTATAGAAGATGCAAAGAAGAACCTTATAAAAGTACCATTGATTGAAACTACAATACCTCACGAGGTTATTGGAACATATGGTGCAGGTAAGGTTTTACTGAAACCTGCTGGTGAAGGTACAGGAGTTATTGCAGGCGGACCTGTAAGAGCTGTCCTTGAACTTGCTGGGATTCATGACATAAGAACAAAATCATTGGGAACAAACAACCCAATAAATATGGTAAACGCAACAATCGAGGGGCTTGCACAGTTGAAGACTATTGAAGAAGTAGCTAAACTCCGTGGCAAAACCGTCGAGGAAATACAGGGTTAGGAGGGAACTTTGGTGTCAAAGCTGAAAATAACTCTTGTAAAAAGTATAAACAAGGCTAAGGTAAACCAGGTAGCTAATGTAAAAGCACTTGGTCTTAAGAAGATAGGCAGTACTGTAGAACAGAATGACAATCCTCAAATAAGAGGTATGATAAAAAAAGTTGCACATCTCGTTACTACAGAAGAAATAAAAGGGGAGGTGTAAACGGTGAAACTGTTTGAACTTAAATCTGCCCCGGGAACCAGGAAAACTCCTATGAGAAAAGGTAGAGGAACCGGTTCGGGAAATGGTAAAACAGCAGGTAAAGGACACAAGGGTCAGAATGCAAGAGCTGGCGGCGGTGTAAGACCTGGATTTGAAGGCGGACAGATGCCTCTTTACAGGAGAATTCCTAAGAGAGGTTTTAATAACATTTTTGCAAAGCAGTATGCTGAGATAAATGTATCCGACCTTAATGTATTTGAAGACGGTATAGTTGTTACTACCGAACTTTTAAAGGAAAAGGGATTGGTCAAGAAAACACTTGACGGAATAGTTGTCTTAGGTAATGGAGAAATATCAAAGAAATTAACAGTTCAAGCTGTAAGGTTTACCAAGACTGCTTCTGAAAAGATAGAGGCTGCGGGAGGAAAGGTCGAGGTGATTTAAATGGGTATGCTTGAAACTTTAAGGAATGCCTGGAAAATACCCGATTTGCGTAAAAAAATATTATTTACAGTAGTTATGTTGATAATATATAGAATTGGTGCTCATATACCAGTTCCAGGACTTGATCCTGATAAATTTGCGCAATTAATCGGCTCAGGCTCGCTCTTAGGTTTTATGGATATAATTACGGGTGGTGCATTTAAAAACGCAACCATATTCGCAATGAGTATTACACCATATATCAACGCATCCATTATAATGCAGCTTTTAACCGTAGCAATTCCTCGTCTGGAAAGACTCCAGAAAGAGGGAGAAGAAGGAAGAAAGATCCTTCAGCAATATGTAAGATATGGTACTATACTTCTTGGATTCTTACAGGCAGTTGGACTTTACCTCTCACTACGAGGTGCAGTTGTTGGTGGAGGATCAGTTTTAAGCTTCATCACTATCACACTTACATTTACAGCTGGAACCGCATTCCTTATGTGGCTTGGAGAACAGATTACAGAGTTTGGAATTGGTAACGGTATATCACTTATCATCTTTGCTGGTATCGTTTCAAGAGGACCTGCTGCTGCAAAGACACTCATTGATTACTATCAAGGTGGTCGTCTTGGAAGTGGTATTTTAGGAATATTTGGAATAATTGCAATTCTTGCTATATTTGTACTTGTTATAGCATGCGTTGTATGGGTACAGCAGGGTGAAAGAAGACTTCCGATACAGTATGCTAAAAGGGTTGTCGGTAGAAAGATGTATGGCGGACAGAGTACACACCTTCCAATAAAGGTTAACCTCGCCGGAGTTATACCGATAATCTTCGCAATGTCCATAATGTTATTCCCTTCAACTATAGTACAGTTTTTTGCAGGGAGCTCCAACAGCGGGATAGTTACTTTCTTTAAGAACTTCCCGGGGACAATATGGTATGCAATATTCTATGCAATATTAATTATACTGTTTACGTTCTTCTATTCTATAATTCAGTTCAATCCTATAGAGATTTCGAACAACCTGAAGAAGAATGGCGGATTCATACCAGGTATAAGACCTGGAAAACCAACCTCGGATTATATATCTAAGGTACTTAACAGAGTAACCTGGTTTGGAGGAATGTTCCTCGCAGCAGTTACAGTAATCCCGATCCTCTTTTCAATTATATTCAACATTGGCGGTTTGTGGATTGGCGGTACAACAGTATTAATCCTAGTTGGTGTTGCACTTGATACAATAAAACAAATGGAAGCTCAGATGCTTATGAGACATTATAAGGGTTTCCTTGAATAAGAAGCACAAAATACAATTGACAATGGACAATTATGTCAGATGATATGATTGAATACCTATTGTCAATTGTAGGTTGTTGTTATATGTTAGAGACAGCTTTGGAGGAATTGTAATGAAAATGATACTTCTAGGTGCCCCAGGAGCAGGAAAAGGCACACAGGCAGTAAAGTTGGCTGAGAAATATGATATACCCCAGATTTCTACCGGAGATATATTCAGAAGCAATATTAAAAATGGTACTGAGCTTGGAAAAAAGGCAAAGGAATTCATTGATAAAGGAATGCTTGTTCCTGATGAAATAACAATAGGAATTGTTAAAGACAGGCTTATGCAAAGCGACTGCAGAAATGGATTCATACTTGACGGCTTTCCAAGAACAATACCTCAGGCAGAATACCTCGACAGGGTTCTTGCTGAAATGGATCAAAAGCTTGATGTTGTTTTGAATATTCATGTAGAGGACTCGGTTATTATCAAAAGGTTGTCAGGCAGAAGGGTTTGTCCTTCATGCGGACTTACCTACCATGTTACCAACAATCCTCCCAGGGACGGCAAAACGTGTGATAATTGCAAAACATCAGTAATTCAGCGTGATGATGATAAGGAAGATACAGTTATAAACAGACTTAAAACATACCATGAACAGACAGAGCCGCTTATTGATTATTATAATAAGAAAGGACTGCTTTTGACTGTAAATGGCGCCAATAAAGTAGAAGACACCAGTAATGCAGTAATGAAAGCTTTAGGTAGGTTTTAATGATATCCCTTAAGTCAAAGCATGAAATAGATTTAATGAAAAGATCGGGCCAGCTTGTAGCACTTGCGCTTGAACGCATCAAGGAAGCTGCAAAACCCGGTGTAACAACTCAGGAACTGGACAGAATTGCAGAGGATGTTATCAGAAAAGCTGGTGCAATACCTTCATTTAAAGGTTATAAAGGGTTCCCGGGAGCTATTGATTACCCGGCAACCATATGTGCCTCGATAAATAATCAGGTTGTTCATGGCATACCGGGTTTGGAAATGTTAAAAGATGGAGATATTATAAGTATTGACGTAGGCGCGTATCTTAATGGTTACCATGGAGATGCCGCAAGAACATTTGCCATCGGTAATATAAGCGAAACAGCAGCCAGATTGATCAAGGTAACTGAGGAAAGCTTTTTTGAAGGAATTAAAAACGCTGTTGTTGGTAACAGAATTGTTGATATATCATCGGCAGTTCAGGAACGGGTTGAAAAGGATGGTTTTTCTGTAGTACGTGATTATGTTGGCCATGGTGTCGGCAAAGAAATGCATGAACCACCGCAAATACCTAATTATCGTACAAGAGAACGTGGTCCAAGAGTAGAAGTTGGAATGACAATAGCTGTTGAACCTATGGTTAATGTTGGAGGCTATCAGGTAAAGCTTCTTGATAATAAATGGACCGTAGTTACAGCAGATGGTAGTTTGTCAGCCCACTATGAAAATACAATTGCAATTACTGAAAACGGACCTGTAATACTGACAAAACTTGACTGATAATATGAAAATATAAACCAGACGTTTGAAATTATCTTCTTAAAGTCGTGACTCGACGGTTTATATCTTAAGTTGAGGTGAAATTTTTGGACATTGTCCCAGGTCAAGTAGTATATTCTAAGTCTGGAAGAGATACCGGAAGAAAATTTCTGGTAACAGATATAGTAGACAGCTCATATGTGATGATATCTGACGGAGACCTTAGAAAAATCGAAAAGCCTAAGAAAAAGAAAATTAAACATCTTGAAATTACAAAGGATGTTAATACTTTAGGAGAAAAGCTTAAGAGTGGGATTAGAGTAAGCAATTCAGAAGTCAGAAGAGCTTTGGCTGATTCCAAAGACCAGGAAGAACGTCAGGGTTAAAAAATTCATATATGAATATAGCTGTGAAGTAAGAGGAGGTTTTAAGTTTTGCCGAAGGATGATGTAATTGAGGTTGAGGGTACTGTAATAGAAGCTTTACCAAATGCAATGTTTCAAGTTGAGCTTGAAAATGGACATAAGGTTTTAGCACATATATCAGGTAAATTAAGAATGAATTTTATAAGAATATTACCTGGAGATAAGGTCACCATTGAATTATCACCGTATGATTTAAGTCGCGGAAGAATAACATGGAGAGCAAAGTAGCTTGGAAGGAGGTCTATTGATATGAAGGTTAAACCATCTGTCAAAGTTATTTGCGAAAAGTGTAAAATAATTAGAAGAAAAGGCAGAGTTATGGTTATATGCGAAAACCCAAAGCATAAGCAAAAGCAGGGTTAATAAAAAAGCATATAATTGACAATTGACAATTTACAATGGACAATTAATTAGAAAGTTAAAGCCATACGACTAATAAATTGTCAGTTTGTCATATTTAAGTAACAAGAAAATTTGACAATTGAATAATGAACAATGTATAATTATCAATTAGTTTGTATTATTAAAAATTTCATTGAGGAAGCGGCTGCATGACTAAAAGATCATGATTCCTTAATGTTATTTATACAGTAGTATTTTAATGAATTGACGTTACGTTGATAATTTGTATTGGGCTATATTGCCGTTAAAATGGTTGTCAATTATCAATTGTCAATTGTCAATTAGATAACATTTGGAGGTGTAGAAACAGATGGCTCGTATTTCCGGAGTTGATTTACCCAGAGAAAAAAGGGTAGAAATCGGATTAACTTACATTTATGGAATAGGAAGAGCCAAGTCCAACGAAATCTTGGAAAAGGCCGGAATTAATCCGGACACAAGAGTTAGAGACTTGACTGATGACGAAATAGGTAAATTAAGAGATCTTATAGACAAAGATTATAAAGTTGAAGGTGACTTAAGAAGAGAGATCGCCTTAAATATCAAAAGACTTATTGAAATTGGCTGCTACAGAGGTAGAAGGCATAGAATGGGTCTGCCTGTAAGAGGACAGAAAACCAAGACTAATGCCAGGACAAGAAAAGGTCCTAAGAAGACTGTAGGAGTACAAAGAAAGAAATAGTAAAAGGAGGTTGGCGTCTTAAATGGCAACTAAAACTACTGGTGCTAAAAGGGCTACCAGAAAAAAAAGAGAACGTAAAAATATTGAACGCGGAGCGGCTCATATCCGTTCAACCTTCAATAATACAATAGTTACTATAACTGATACTGCAGGAAATGCACTTTCATGGGCAAGTGCAGGCGGACTCGGATTCAGGGGTTCAAAAAAGAGCACTCCATTTGCTGCACAGATGGCTGCTGAAACAGCATCTAAAGCTGCTATGGAACATGGCTTAAAGACAGTTGAAGTTTATGTAAAGGGACCTGGAGCAGGAAGAGAAGCTGCTATCAGAGCACTCCAAGCTGCAGGACTTGAAGTAAGCCTTATAAAGGATGTAACTCCAATTCCTCATAACGGCTGCAGACCGCCAAAGCGCAGGAGAGTTTAATTTTAGTTTACAGTTTACAGATTACAATGTACAGTTGTCCATAATTTTTTGTAAACTAATAAATTAAAGTTATGCATGATTTTAAATATGTGATTTGACACAAATGATGATAATAATTGTCATCTGTAAGTTGTCAATTGTACACTAGATTAATGTTGGAGGTGTTTAAATAAATGGCAAGGTATACTGATGCATCTTGCAGGCTCTGCCGCAGAGAAGGCGAAAAGCTTTTTCTGAAGGGTCAAAGATGTTATACAAATAAATGCTCAGTTTCAAGAAGAGAATATGCACCAGGACAGCATGGCCAGCAGAAAAAGAAGATGTCCGAATATGGTATTCAGCTTCGTGAAAAACAAAAAGCAAGAAGGTTTTATGGAATTCTTGAAGGCCAGTTTGCAAAGTATTTTGACATGGCTACTTCAAGAAAGGGAGTTACCGGTGAAAACCTTTTACAGATTCTGGAAAGCAGACTTGATAATGTAGTTTACAGATTGGATCTTGCTACATCCAGACCAGAAGCAAGACAGCTTGTAAGACATGGTCACTTTACTGTTAATGGACAAAAGGTAAATATTCCTTCCTATCTCATAAAAGTAGGAGATGTAATTGCATTAAAGGATAAGAGCAAGGATTCACCTAAGATCAAAGCAATTAATGATATTGCAGGTGGAAGAGTTGTTCCTAAGTGGCTTGAATTTGATGCAGAAAACCTTACCGGAAAAGTTTTGTCATTACCTGCAAGGGAAGACATTGATTTACCAGTTAAGGAACATCTGATAGTTGAGTTATATTCCAAGTAATGTAAATAATGAATTTACAAAAATAGACCTGGAACAGCAACTGAAGATTCTTGTATTTAGGATAGATTTATACTCGAGAAAAACAGCTATATATTAGTATGGAATTATATGTCAGTTGCCCTCAGTAAATGAAAAAAGTTTGGCAAGGGAGGGTTCATGTTGATAGAAATAGAAAAACCCAAGATAGAGTGCGTTAGTGCAAGTGAAGAAAACAATTATGGAAAATTTGTTGTTGAACCTCTGGAAAGAGGATATGGAATTACACTTGGTAATTCCTTAAGAAGAATTCTTCTTTCATCTCTTCCGGGAGTAGCAGTAACCTCAATTAAAATTGATGGTGTGCTTCATGAATTTTCTACCGTACCTGGAGTAGTTGAGGATGTAACTGAAATTATTCTCAATATTAAGAATTTGTCAATGAAACTGCATGGTGAAGGACCCAAGATCATTTATATTGATGCAGAAGGAGAGGGCCCGATAACTGCAGCAGATATCAAGGCTGATTCTGACATTGAAATACTTAATCCTGACTTGCACATTGCAACTTTAAATGGTGATCACAGATTTTACATGGAAATGAATATAAATAAATCACGCGGATATGTTCCTGCTGACAAGAATAAAGTAGCAGGTCAGCCAATAGGCGTTGTACCTACTGATTCAATTTATACTCCTGTAAAAAAAGTAAATTACACAGTTGAGAATACCCGTGTAGGACAGGTTACAGATTATGACAAGCTTACATTAGAGGTATGGACTGATGGAAGTATAGCAGCAGATGAAGCTATTAGCCTCGGTGCGAAGATATTAAGCGAACATCTTAATCTCTTCATTGATCTTTCAGATCATGCAAAACACACTGAGATAATGGTAGAAAAAGAAGAAACCAAAAAGGAAAAAGTCCTTGAAATGACTATCGAAGAACTCGATTTGTCAGTAAGATCATACAACTGTCTTAAGAGGGCTGGAATTAATACCGTAGAAGACCTTATAAGCAGAACTGAAGAAGATATGATGAAGGTTAGAAATCTCGGTAGAAAATCACTTGAAGAGGTTCTTCAAAAGCTGCATGCATTGGGCTTAATACTTACTCCAAGTGAGGAATAATTAGTTAAACAAGTATTATATTAATAAATTGAAATATTATTATTACGGTAAGGAGGGAATTAGAAGATGGCTTTGAAAAGAAAGCTCGGACGCCCTACAGACCAAAGAAAAGCAATGCTTAAAGGTCTTGTTACAGCTTTAATCCAGAATGGAAAGATTGAAACAACTGAGGCTAGAGCCGAAGAAGTTAAAAATATTACTGAAAAGTTACTTACATTAGCTATTAAGGAAGCAGATAATTTTACTTCAAAACAAGTTAAAATTACAACTGCAAAATTAACAAGTGATGGTAAGAAGCTAACCAAATCAGCTACTTCAAAGAATGGTAAGAAGTATGAGGTCGTTGACAGAGAAGAAAAAACTGATATGGTACGCGTTGATAACGCATCAAGACTTAGTGCAAGAAGGAAGATAGCTAATTGGGTATACAAGGTTAAGGATTCAGAAGGAAATGAACTTAATCTTGTTAACAAGCTGTTTGATGAAATTGCTCCTAAGTACAAGGAAAGAAACGGCGGCTATACCAGAATATACAAGCTTGGACCTAGAAGAGGAGATGCTGCGGAAGTAGTTATCCTAGAGTTTGTATAAGAAATACTAAATCAGAATAATTTATAAAAGTTCAGGAACGGTAAGCGCCGTTCCTTGCTTTATATATGGGGGAATGTTGAACTGGTATTGATTTAATGCCTATTAACCTCATATAATATATGTAATAGTCTTAACTGGTATAAGATACCGTTAAGCAGTAAAAGAAGGTGATGGCATAAGTGGATAGCTTTATAAGGACAGATAATGTTCAATATGTATATAAATCAGGAAATCCTGAAGATGCAGGCGTAAAGGCGGTATCAGGTATAACCCTTGAAATTGAAAAAGGGCAGTTTGTAGCTGTGATTGGAAGGAATGGTTCCGGGAAATCTACTTATGCAAGACTTTTAAATGCCATTCTTACACCGTCAACTGGTACTGTATACGTTAAGGGTATGAACACAATGGATGAAAGCCTTTTGTGGGAAATCAGACGTACTGCAGGAATGACTTTTCAAAATCCGGATAATCAAATTATTGGTACAACTGTAGAAGAAGATATAGCTTTTGGTCCTGAAAATCTAGGTGTACCCCCTGAAGAGATAAGACAAAGAGTGGACGAGGCTCTTAAGGTGGTTGATATATCCGAGTTCGCGGAGCGTGCTCCACACTTATTATCAGGCGGACAAAAGCAAAGAGTATCTATTGCAGGTGTATTAGCAATGAAACCTGAATGCCTCATACTTGATGAGGCCACCTCCATGCTGGATCCAGCAGGCCGCAGGGAGATAATGAGCCTAATTAAGCGTCTAAACAAGGAAGAAAAAATTACAGTCATTCTTATAACTCATCATATGGATGAAGCTGAAATGGCAGATAGAGTAGTTGTTGTTGATAAAGGAATTGTAATCATGGATGGAACTCCACAAAGTGTATTTTCACAGGTTGAAACAATTAAAAGCCTTGGATTGGATGTTCCTCAGGTAACAGAATTGTTTTATGAACTTAACAGGGAAGGTTTAAGCCTCCCCAAAGAAATATTTAATGCTGATGAAGCTTACATAGCTTTAAAAAATGCTTTTAATAAATAAAAATAGTACTTAGTGCTTAGGGGTAAAGTAATGTTGATTTCAGCAGAAAACCTTTCGTATGCATATTCGAAAGGTGGACCATTTGAAAAGCTGGCTTTAGAAAATATAAATATTAATATAGATAAAGGTGAGTTTGTTGCAGTAATAGGGCATACAGGCTCGGGTAAATCTACCCTTATACAGCATTTTAACGGGTTATTAAAGCCTACTTCAGGTAAAATAACTATTAATGGCTTGGATACAATAAAGGGAAATTTAAAGGATATTAGGAAGCATGTGGGTATTGTTTTTCAATATCCGGAACATCAGCTGTTTGAAGAGACAGTACATAAAGATATTGCCTTTGGACTTCAAAAACAGGGGTTATCTAAAGAAGAAATAGACAAAAGAGTTGTTAGGGTATCGGAACAGGTAGGTTTAACAGAGGAAATTCTTCTGAAATCACCCTTTGAATTATCGGGCGGACAAAAGAGAAGGGTTGCAATTGCAGGGGTACTTGTAATGGAGCCTCAAATACTTGTGCTTGATGAGCCTTCAGCAGGATTGGACCCTGCAGGGCGTGATGATATATTCCGTTTGATATCAAATCTACATAAAAATCTTGGAATTACTATTATTTTTGTTTCTCATAGTATGGAGGATGTAGCAAGGCTTGCAGAGCGGGTTATTGTATTAAATCATGGAAGTATAGAAATGGACGGCCCTACAGCTAAGATTTTTAAAGAGACGGAAAGGCTGGAAAGTATAGGCCTTTCAGTACCGCAGATATCATATCTGATGAAAAGACTTAAGAGTATCATACCAACACTAAATGATGAGGTTTATACTGTTGAAGCGGCTAAAAATGAGATCATGAGGCAGCTAGGGAGGAGTCCGGTATGATTAAGGATATTACTGTGGGTCAGTATATACCGGGTAAATCGGTTCTTCACAAAGCAGACCCAAGAACGAAAATACTGCTTTCACTGGTCTTTATGGTAGTTACACTTATTGTTAATTCATATATTGGTTTAGTTATACTTTCGCTTTTTACACTGCTTGCCATAGTTATTTCAGGCACACCTTTAGGGTTTGTCCTCAGAGGAATTAAGCCAATAATTTTTGTTTTGATTTTTGCGATGCTTATAAATTTATTTACAATTCAGGGAAAAACGGCTTTGGATTTGGGCTTTGTTAATATTACCTATGAAGCGATAAATGTGTCTGTAAAACTATTTTTAAGGCTTATGTGCCTTTTTATTGGGCTTTCGCTTTTGACAATTACTTCAACACCCATTGCACTGGCAGATGGGATAGAAAAGCTTATGAGTCCCTTTAAGAAGATAGGTTTACCTGTACATGAAATTGCAATGATGATGACAATTGCATTAAGGTTTATACCTACACTTATAGATGAAACAGATAAGATTATGAAAGCTCAGGCTTCAAGGGGTGCAGATTTTGATACCGGGAACATAATACAAAAGGCAAAGAGCTTTATTCCCGTGCTTATTCCTCTATTCGTAAGCGCTTTCAGAAGGGCGGATGAATTGGCAGTTGCAATGGAAGCAAGGTGCTACAGGGGAAGCGTCGGAAGAACACGGATGAAGCAGCTGCATTTTAAAAAGGTTGATTTATTTATAAGCATGTTTATGATAGTTTTTTCAACAGGACTTTTATATTTAGAATACATGTAAGGGGGAGAAAAACATGGAACATTATATTGGTATTGATTTGGGAGGAACCAATATTGCTGTAGGAATGGTTGATGAGAACGGTAAAATACTTCGTAAGGACAGTGTTCCTACTTTAAGGGAAAGACCGGCGGAAGAAGTTTTAAAGGATATGTCAATGCTTGTTCTTAAAGTAATCAAGGACTGCGGAATGAAGGTATCCGATGTTAAGAGCATAGGTATAGGAAGCCCAGGAGTTCCTAATAGCGAAAAAGGGCTAATTGTATATGCATGTAATCTTAACTTTGATAACACGCCAGTAAGGGATGAAGTACAAAAGTACATAGACCTTCCGGTATTTCTGGATAACGATGCAAACTGCGCAGGACTTGCAGAAGCTGTTGCAGGTGCGGCTAAGGGAGTTAAGCATTCAATAACCGTTACACTGGGGACAGGCCTTGGAGGCGGAGTTGTTATTGATGGTAAGATATACAGCGGATTTAATTATTCGGGATCTGAGCTTGGACATTCAGTTATTATGATGGATGGAGAACAGTGCACCTGCGGACGTAAAGGCTGTTATGAAGCTTATGCCTCTGCAACTGCATTGATAAGGCAGACCAAGCGTGCTATAGCAGAAGACCCCAATTCAATGATTCACAAGCTAATTGGAGGCGACCTGTCAAAGGTAGATGCAAAGGTTGCATTTGATGCAGCTAAAGCCGGAGATGCAACCGGTCAAAAGATTGTTGACCAATATATTAAATATATTGCGACAGGATTAATAAATCTTATCAATACATTTTCACCTGAAGTGATTGTCATAGGCGGAGGAATAAGCAAGGAAGGCGAATACCTTCTTAAGCCGCTTAGAGATATTATATATAAGGAAGTTTACTTCAAAGGTGAGCCTCAGACAAGGCTTGCAACTGCACAGATGGGTAATGATGCGGGAATAGTGGGAGCGGCTATGCTTGGCAAGTGCTAATTCAATTGAAAATTGAGAATTGAGAATTGAGAATGTAAGAAAAAATTAGGGGTAAAGAGCAAGTTGACAGTTGACAAGAGGACGAGTTGACAGTTAAGACCAGTGGACAATTTACAGTTAAAAGATAAAAATCAAGTTGACAGTAAGCATACCTCATCATTTTTTGTGTCCCCCTAATAGGGGGACTTACAGGGGGTAAAGCGAAGCTAAATAAAAGAATTAAAGATAGGGGCCGGGGAAACCCGGCTTTCCTGTCGGTAATGGGATTATAAGTATGAAGAATATCAAGCTTACAATAGAATATGACGGTACCAACTATCATGGATGGCAAAGCCAGGAGAATGCGCTGACAGTTCAGGATGTTGTCGAGAAGGCTATCAATAAGCTTACAGGTGAGCAATGCAGCCTTAATGGTTCCAGCAGAACAGATACCGGAGTACATGCTTTGGGACAGGCGGCCAATTTTTTCACCGAATCTTCAATACCACCTGATAAATTCTCTTTTGCCTTAAACAGTATACTTCCCGGTGATGTATCCATAAAGCACTCTGAAGAGGTAAACATGGATTTTCATGCCCGGTTTATGTCAAAAGGGAAAAAATACAGATACCTGATATATAATTCCCGCATGCCTTCGGCTCTTTTAAGAAACCGTGCCATGCATGTACCACTTAGACTTGATGAGGATAAAATGCTTAAGGCAGCACAGTTCTTATTAGGAAAGCACGATTTCCTATCATTCAGAGCCAGCGGAAGTACTGTTAAAACTTCTGAAAGAACCATATATGGAGTATCCTTGAAACGGACAGAGGATTTACTGGAATTTGAAATACAAGGTGATGGATTCCTGTATAATATGGTGCGTATTATAGTGGGGACCTTGGTTCAAGTAGGTTCGGGAAAGCTTGATGTTTTGGACATGCCTTTTATTATTGAAGCAAAGGACAGGCGGAAAGCAGGCTTGACAGCACCTGCCCAGGGCTTGTACCTTGTCGAGGTATATTATTGATGTAAAAAGTGATATGGCACACGATTATTAGCGAGATATTGTAATAATTAACGATATATAGAGAGATAATAGAAGATAAATTAAATTTAAAGCAAAATATACTTGACACGCACCTTATGCCTATATTAAAATATTAAAGTGTCAAAACCTTGATGTGTTATAGAATTTATAGACATATATGCTTTTAAGATATACAGATGGTTTGAAGTACCGGTAATACTTCAGCTCTGAAGGCATCTTAAAGCTTTGGAATAAGTTGTGCGTTATAATACAGTTAAAGGTAGTTCACGAATTTATTGAAAACAATGTAATAAACACGATTGGTTTTAAGGAGGATTGTTCCACATGAAAACTTTTATGGCTAAAGCCGAAGAAGTTAAAAGAAAATGGTATGTTGTGGATGCAGAGGGTAAGCCTTTGGGAAGACTTGCAAGTGAAGTAGCAAGCATACTTAGAGGTAAAAACAAACCTGAATTCACTCCTCACGTAGATACAGGTGATCATGTAATAGTTATCAATGCTGAAAAGGTAGTTTTAACTGGTAATAAGCTTGAGCAGAAATATTACAGACATCATTCACTCTATCCGGGAGGAATGAAAGAAATTCAGTATAAGCATCTCATGGAAACAAGGCCTGAAAAGGCAATAGAACTGGCTGTAAAGGGTATGCTCCCAAAGAACAGTCTGGGAAGGCAAATGTACAGAAAGCTCAAAGTTTATAAGGGCAGCGAACATAACCACCAGGCGCAACAGCCCGAGAATTTGGAAATCTAGGGATTGAGAGGAGGAGACGACATTTATGGCTAAGGTTCAGTACTACGGAACTGGAAGAAGAAAGAAATCAATAGCAAGAGTAAGGCTTGTTCCTGGCGAAGGAAAGCTTTTAATCAACGATAGAAGCATTGATGAATATTTTGGACTTGCAACTTTAAAGGTTATTGTTAAACAGCCATTAGTTCTTACAAATACAGAAGGAAAGTTCGATGTATTGTGTAAGGTTCAGGGCGGTGGATTCACCGGCCAGGCAGGTGCTATCAGACACGGTATTTCAAGAGCACTGTTAAAGGCTGATGAAGAATTCAGAGCAGCTTTGAAAAAGGCTGGATTCCTTACAAGAGACCCAAGAATGAAGGAAAGAAAGAAATACGGTCTCAAAAAAGCAAGAAGAGCACCACAGTTCTCAAAGAGATAATTTGTGCAAAATGCAGAATCCCCGAAACAATATGTTTTGGGGATTTTTTATATATTTTAGATGAAATAATTAAGATAAAAAGGAATATAAAGAAAATAATTGACATATTATTACACAAAATGCTATAATAAAAGACAAGGAATGCATTCCCATTAAAGTAAAAAGGTACTAGCAAGTAAAACGGTTGTAGCTCATACCTTAGGTGCATTTATGTATCTGATTAACTTGCTTAATATCTTTAACATTCATATTGAAAGGGAGGTTTCTTATGAAAGGTTTAAAAAAAATAGCAATTGTGATATTTGTGGTATGTTTTATGACTTTTAGCAGTATTCAGGCATTTGCCATTACTAATGTTGCCGATACATTGGGAACAGCATTGCCTTTATATCATGCTGGAATGAGTGGTTGGGATGGTAGTTCTTCAAGTTCGAACTTATTAATAGATAGTCCAAGCGATAAAGATTGGTATGAAATTGATAATGGATTAGGTAATCCATTTAGCTTTATGATTACGCTTACTCCGCCATCAAACATAACTTATGATGTACAGTTTGTTAGAATGGATACAAATGGCATTATTTCTGGCCCATATAATATAGGTAATAGTGGGCCTGGTAGCCCAGTAATATTTGGTACTGACGTACAACGTGGTTGTAGGGTTTATATAATAGTTTCACCTCATAGTTCATCTGATTATGATGCATCAAGGCCTTATAAGTTAGAATTTTTAAAACTTAATTAATCACCATAGTATAAAAAGAGATTCTAGTTATACTAGAATCTCTTTTTGCTAGTGTAAACTAATAAAGGAGCCGTATATTTATTTCAGCAATTATTGAGATGGTAATGATTTTAATTATATCATCTTGAATTTAAAAGGCAGAATTATTAAATTTAATTTTATATTCTGTTGGTGTACATCCCATTTCTCTGTGAAAAATTTCGGTAAAATAACTGGAGCTATTGAATCCACAAAGTAATGCAATTTCAGTAATAGAAAGTGTTGAATGACTCAGATATTCGATGCTCTTTTCAAGCCGGTAATTAGTTAAGTATTCGATTGGTGTCATTTGCAGCAAGCTTGAAAAAATATCGCAGCAGCTGCTTCTACACACACTGCCTGCTGCAGCAATATCTTTCAAAATGATTTTCTCGGAATAATGCTTTTGAATATATCCGATCATGGAATAAAGTGTTTCTCTCCTTTTTTCTGACATTGGTTCTTCTTTAGACTTTATCTTTTTTATGTTTTCAAAGATGGAAAGCCACAGAGAATAAATATGACTTAATACTGCTAATTCAAACCCAAGAGCTTTTTCCTGACTGATCTCATATATTTGTAAAAGCTTATTAATGTTCTCGTTTTGCAGCTTATTAGAGGAACTGAATATAAGATAAGGAAGTGAGGTACCCTGACAAATAGCTTCTACATATGATTCTTTTATATCCTCCGTGATATATAGAAGCGATGGATGAAAAAGTACGCATAAGTAATGGCAGTCTTGTCCTTCTATAGAATGTCCAAAGTGTAGGCGATTGGAGTTGACGAATAAGCTCTGTCCCTCTTCAAGCAAATAGTTCTTTCCATTAATGGAATATAACATTCTTCCCTGCAGTATAACAATGAATTCCAAATCAGCGTGCCAGTGGCTTATAACTGTCATGTTAGGATAATTAGAAAGATGGCATTTTCTTGCGTAGACTGGAAAATATGGAAAGTTGTAAGATACAATTTCTGAATTGTCCTCTAAAAGTCTTATCTCATTCATATGATTGTCCTTTCACATTGTTTTTATATGTTATTCTGCTGACAAATATACGATTGTTATAAATAGAGCCTTTTATTTTGATATATACTAATGCATAACTGGAATATTATTATATCATACCATTGACTAAGGAGAAAGAAAAATGACATTACTTTTATTGGTGGTTATATATATAACATTTATCAGTTTGGGTCTGCCTGATTCCGTATTAGGCTCCGCGTGGCCATCCATGTATGGTGGACTAGATGTGCCGTTATCTTATTCGGGAATTATCGGCATGATTATTTCGGGTGGAACAATTATTTCAAGTCTGTTCAGTCACAAGCTTATCCGGAAATTAGGAACCGGAGCGGTAACGACTATTAGTGTAGCTATGACGGCAGCTGCATTATTAGGTTTTTCATTTTCACATTCGTTCTGGCAGTTATGCTTGTTGGGAATCCCGCTTGGATTGGGAGCCGGAAGTGTAGATTCAGCATTGAACAACTTTGTCGCACTGCATTATAAATCAAGGCATATGAGCTGGCTGCACTGTTTTTGGGGAATTGGTGCAACAGTGGGACCTTCTATTATGGGATTGTGTTTAATGAATGGTTATAAATGGAATTCAGGTTACCTGACAATAGGGATCATACAGGTTATTCTGGTTATCGCTCTTATCGCAGCATTACCTCTGTGGAAAGCAAAACGTGAAGAGAACAGTACACATATTCAGGAAGCGGTAAATCTGAGTGTAAAAGAAACCATAAAACTTCCTGGTGCAAAATCAATACTGACAGCTTTTTTCTGCTATTGTGCTTTGGAAGGTAGTGCAGGACTTTGGGCAAGTAGTTATATGGTGCTTTATAGAGGTATGGATACAAAAACCGCGGCTTCATGGGCAGCATTGTTTTATCTTGGAATTACAGCGGGGCGATTTATTTGCGGATTTATTACAGACAAATTAGGGGACAAAAAAATGGTGCGTTTGGGTCAGGGTATAGCAGGATTTGGAATAGTATTTTTACTGTTACCGATAGGAAATTGGGCAGTACTGATTGGACTGCTACTAATAGGGACAGGATGCGCACCCATTTTTCCCAGCTTGCTGCATGAAACTCCGTTTAATTTTGGTGCTGACAAATCCCAGGCTATTATGGGCATGCAAATGGCAGCTGCTTATGTGGGAGCAACCTTCATGCCACCAGTATTTGGTGCTATTGCGGAAAATATCAGTATTGGGTTATATCCTGTATACTTGACTGTTTTTATCATTCTTATGTTTGTAATGGTAGAAAGGATGAATAAGATTCATGACAGAAAAATTCATTGACTTGCATATGCATAGCTATTATAGTGACGATGGAGAATTTTCGCCGGTAGAGATTGTGCGAAAGTGTTATGAGCAAGGTATCAGGATAATGGCAATTGCTGATCATAACTGTGTACGTGCAAATTTAGAAGGAGAACGCGCAGCACTATCGGTTGGAATTACATATATTCCGGCTGTAGAAATAGATTGTACTTTCCAAAATACCAACCTTCATATATTAGGGTATGGAATTGATTATAAAAGCGCTGACTTCTATTTAATTGAGAAGAACATTGAAGAACAAAGTATAAAGGCTTCATATCAAATGCTTCTGGCAACACAGGAACTGGGTTTTCATGTTACTGAAAATGATATGGTGAATTTGTCTGTCAATGGTTATTGGAAGGAACACTGGACAGGAGAAATGTTTGCGGAGGTTTTGTTAAACAAGCCTGAATATAAGGACCATCCCATGTTAAGCCCATACCGTGCATATGGTTCAAGGGGCGATAACCCTTATGTGAATTTCTATTGGGATTACTATTCACAAGGGAAGACCTGTTATGTAAAAATAGATTATCCACCTTTAGAACTAATTATAGATTTAATTCATAAAAACAGCGGGAAAGCGATTCTTGCTCATCCCGGCATCAATCTTCAAAATCATAATGATTTATTAGAACCTATCATTAAAGCAGGGCTTGATGGAATTGAGGCATTCAGCAGTTATCACAATGTTACAACTGCAAAATATTTTCTTGAGAAAAGTAAAGAGTACAGACTGTTTGTAACTTGCGGGAGTGACTTCCATGGAAAAACCAAACCATTTATTAACCCAGGAGAAACCATGTGTATGATTGACGAACGTGAAGTTCAAGAGCAATTGGAAAGCAGAGGCTTGATATTGTAAATAGTTGAAAAATATCCCTTGTTATTGTATAGTAAGTTGCAGAAAGGGGAGTTTTATGCTAGCTATAATGAATGAAGAGCTCTTTAATTCGCTGGATAATGCATCAATTATATGGGCTTGTATCGAACCTACCGTTATGAAAATCAGGGGTAAGGATTTTAAGGTAAAGAGGGATGCCTACGATGAATTGACTGCAGGGCAGCGGGCATTGTTAATGTTTCAGATAATATATGGACATTCATCCTCAGGAATTCTTCAGTTTTTCAGCTATGTTCCCTATGTGCCTTCGGGAAAAGGAATATGGCATGAACTAAAAAAAGCAATGGAGTATTTTAAGGATTATTCCATGCAGGAAATCTTTGCTGAGATGGAAAAGGATTATATAGCTCTTGAAGAAAAAAGTCATGTTTTAGGTACTGAAAGAATTGATCTTAGTATAAGTAGCATTGAAGACAAGTCTGAACTTGCTTTAGCTATAGGGCAGCATGATAAGTTGTACCGAGAAGCTATTCCTGAAACAATAAAGCTTATTGGTATATACATCCGAAACAACCCATCTGAGTTTGTTCAATTGGATAAATAGGAGTTCTTTTTAATATAAAATATATAGGATGTTTGTCAGTGATTATTTCATTGATAAGCATCCTTTTTATATTCAAGCTTGATTTTCTTACATATCGGAAGTATAATTTGTATAACAAGTCATACAAGTATAACTAGTAATATTTTTTGCTTTATGATTTTAGGAGGTTTATTATGGAAACGCCAAAAGGTAAGCATATTTTTGGAATGGTTAAAGTGGGAGAAAAGGGACAGATAGTTATTCCCAAGAAAGCCCGGGATATATTCAATATTAAGCCGGGAGACAGTCTGCTGCTTGTTGGTGATGAAGAGCAGGGGATAGCCATTATCCGAAATGAAATAGTGGAAAAGTTCTTTCATGGGCTTATGAACAATGAAAATGGGGGTGATAAAAGTGACAGCCATTAAGACTACAAATTTGGAAAAAAAGTATGGTGCTAAAACAGCAGTAAAAAGCTTAAACTTATCAATTGAAGAAGGTGAGCTTTTTGCACTGCTTGGGGTAAACGGCGCAGGCAAGACTACAACGATTAAAATACTATCGTGTTTAACCAAGCCTACAAGCGGTGACGCAATTCTGCTTGGTGATAGTATTGTTGAAAATCCACAGGCGATAAAAGAGAAAATCAATGTTTCGCCCCAGGAAACGGCTGTTGCACCCAAGCTGACAGTCAGAGAAAATCTTGAGTTCATAGCGGGAGTCTATGGAAGCGATAAAGTAATTGCCAGGCAAAAGGCTAATCAAATTATAACAACTTTGGGTTTATCAGAGGTTGAAAAGCAGAAGGCAAAAACACTTTCAGGAGGCTGGCAAAGACGATTAAGCATTGCCATGGCACTTATATCCGAACCCAAAATCCTTTTCATGGATGAACCTACACTTGGTCTTGATGTGCTTGCAAGACGTGAATTGTGGTCGGTTATCAAAGGGCTTAAAGGAAAGATTGTTATTATCCTGACTACACATTATCTTGAGGAAGCTGAAGCCCTTGCAGACAGAATAGGAATCATGACAGCAGGTGAGCTCAAAGCGGTTGGCACTGCTGCGGAATTGATTTCACTATCAGGTGAAAAAAACTTTGAGGATGCTTTTGTGAAACTGGCAACACAACAGGAGGTGATTGCATGAAGACACTGGTTTTTTCATCACGAAATACTAAGGAGATTCTCAGAGACCCATTGAATTTGGCTTTTGGGTTGGGATTCCCGATTGTTGTGTTAATGTTGCTTTCAGCAATTCAGGCAAATGTTCCGGTAGATTTGTTCAAAATTGATAAGCTTACCCCTGGAATAGTAATTTTTGGCCTTTCATTTGTATCTCTGTTCTCTGGAATGTTAATTTCAAAGGACAGGAGTACTTCATTTCTTACACGTTTGTTTGCTTCACCCTTAACTCCATCCGATTTTATTTTGGGATATGCGCTTCCGCTTATGCCTATGGCTTTGGCACAAAGTGCGATTTGTTTTGCTGCTGCATTTATTCTGGGACTGCCTATAAATATAAATATTTTGATTGCACTTGTTGTAATTATTCCTTCTGCAATATTTTTTATCAGTTTTGGCTTGCTTGCGGGCAGCATATTTACTGACAAGCAGGTTGGTGGTATCTGTGGAGCCCTGTTGACCAACCTATGTGCATGGCTTAGCGGAGCCTGGTTTGATTTGAATATGGTTGGAGGAGCGTTTAAAACCATAGCCGGGCTTCTTCCCTTCGTTCATGCTGTAGATGCAACCAAGGCGGCAGTCAGGGGTGACTTTGCTTCGATTTTCCCTGATCTTTGGTGGGTTATCGGGTATGCTGTTGTGATAACGATTATTGCAATTGTAGTGTTCAGAAGGAAAATGGACAGTGATAAGGTATAATTGTTGTAAGCTTTTAATTTATTATACTTAATACAGCATATATGATAGATTATCAAGGGACGGTTTATGCCGTTCCTTGTTGTTTTTACTACTTAAATATATTAAAATATATACTTGCAGGATTAATGTACTTGGAGGCAGTTATGCTTATTGTTAAAAACGCAAAAATACTTACCATGGCAGGAGTAAATCTTGAAAATGGTTATGTTGCATCAAAAAATGGGAAGATTATAGATATAGGTACTGATGAAACAATTTTAAATAAATATATTAATGAAAATAGTGATGTTAAAGTAATAGATGCTAAAGGTAAATATGTTATTCCCGGATTTGTAGATCCACACTGCCATATAGGAATATGTGAAAACGCGGTGGGTTTTGAGGGTGATGACACCAATGAAATGACAGATCCAGTAACACCTCATCTAAGGGCAATCGACGGCATTTACCACGCTGATGAATGCTTCAGGGAAGCTTATGAAGGCGGTGTTACCTCGGTTGTTACAGGGCCTGGCAGCGCTAATGTCCTTGGGGGACAGTTTGCAGCCTTAAAGACCTATGGCAGGCGTATTGAAGAAATGATTATTAAGGAACCGGTTGCCGCAAAGGCTGCATTCGGTGAAAATCCAAAGACCGTTTATAATGAAAAAAAACAAATGCCCACAACCAGAATGGCTACAGCTGCAATATTAAGAGAGAGCCTTATTAAGGCTAAAGAGTATAAGGAACAGCTTGATAATTATCAAAAAGACAGCGAGAATAACGATAAACCTGATTATGATATGAAGCTTGAAGCATTAGTTCCCGTACTTGAAGGAAAGATACCTTTGAAGGCACATGCTCACAGGGCTGATGATATTCTTACTGCAATAAGGATAGCCAGGGAATTTGGCATACGACTTACAGTTGACCATTGCACAGAAGGTCACTTGATAGTTGATATCCTTAAGGAAGAGGGCGTGGATGTCATTGTAGGACCTTCTCTTACTGACAGATCTAAAATTGAATTAAGGAATCAGACTATTAAAACTCCAGGTATACTTTCAAGGGCGGGATTAAAGGTGGCAATTATGACGGATCACCCCTGTACACCGATTCAATATCTTAGCCTATGTGCTGCTCTTGCAGTTAAGGAAGGAATGGATGAGGAAGAGGCGCTCAAGGCAATTACGATTAACGCAGCTCAAATAACCGGAATTGATGATAGAGTAGGCAGCCTTGAGGTAGGTAAGGATGCTGATATGGTAATATTTGAAGGTCACCCGTTTGAGCTTAGATCTAGGGTTCAAACTACAATAATAAATGGTTGTGTAGTTTATGAAAGGAACATCAATGAAGGTTTATAAGGCGGTTTGTGCAGAAGAGACAATTAAAGCAGGTAAAGCATTGGGAAGCATACTTGGGGCATCTGATGTTGTTTGTCTTACCGGAGATCTTGGAGCCGGAAAGACAGCCTTTACAAGGGGAATTGCAGAAGCTTTGGGCATAACCGAGCATATAACAAGTCCGACCTTCACTATTGTAAATGAGTATGAGGGTACTTTGCCGTTATATCATTTCGATGTTTACAGGACTTCGGGTTCGGATGAAATGTTTGATATAGGCTTTGAGGAATACCTTTACGGTAACGGTGTGACTGTTATCGAATGGGCAGATATGATTTCAGATATACTGCCAAAGGAATATGTTCAAGTTAACATTGAGCAAACTTTTATGGAACCTGACAGCATTGGAAGAGAAATAAGTTTTGACTTTAAAGGAAAGCGCTACGAAGAATATGAAACCAGGCTTGTTGAAGCGCTTAAGTAAATATTGTTTAAGCCTGCCTGGTTATATGAAAGGGAATCGTAAAATGAAAGTACTTGCTGTAGATACATCGTCAATGGTTGCGGCAGCTGCTGTTTTAGAAAATGACCGGCTTCTTGGAGAGTATATACTTAATCATAAAAAAACACATTCTCAAAAGCTTATGCCCATGATAGAAAGACTTATGAAGGATCTTGAGCTAAACCCGAGAGACATAGATGTTTATGCGGCTTCTGTAGGACCAGGCTCATTTACAGGACTTAGAATTGGGGTAACTACAATAAAATCAATTGCTTACGCTGCTGAAAAGCCAGTAGTAAGTGTTCCGACACTAGACGCTCTTGCATATAATATACCTGAAACAGATGCACTGGTTTGCCCAATACTGGATGCAAGGAATAATCAAGTCTATACTGCAATATATAAAAAAGAGGGAAATCTGATTAAAATTACTGAGTATATGGGAGTCCATATAAGCGAACTTGTACAATTACTTAAAGGAAAGAATCAAAGGGTTGTATTTCTAGGGGATGCTGTTCCTATTCATCAGGAATTTTTAAAGCAGGAATTAGGTGCTCAATGCTCTTTAGCACCTGCAAACCTGTCACTTCAAAAGGCCTCATCAGTTGCTTGCCTTGCTCTGCAGAAAGCATCTGTGGGACAGCTTGAGGATTGTTTTGATATGGTTCCGTTTTATCTCAGAAAATCGCAGGCTGAACGCGAATATGATAAAAAACTTTGCACAGCTTCCTGCGAGAAAAGCGAGGCTTGAGAATATTGGCGGCAGTAGAGATAATAAAAATGTTACCTGAACATATAGACGGAGTTATGACGGTCGAAAATCTCAGTTTTTCTATTCCCTGGTCAAGGGAATCTTTTATAGATGAAGTAACTGTTAATACCTTTGCAAGATATTTCTGTGCCAAACTAAATGACAATGTTATCGGCTATGCAGGAATGTGGAAGGTTTTTGATGAAGGACATATAACCAACATTGCCGTGCACCCTGAATTCCGTAATACAGGGATAGGCAGTCTTTTAATGGAGCATATGATACAAACTGCAAAAAGTGAGGGTATTACAAGCATGACCCTTGAGGTGAGAAAAGGTAATTCAGCAGCTATCAGGCTATATGAAAAATATAATTTCAGTGTCCAGGGTTTAAGAAAAGGGTATTATGCAGACAACAGGGAAGATGCTTTAATAATGTGGAAGACTGATTTGTGATTAAAAAACTTATATATAATGAAAAAAGCTTTTCACCGATTTAATATTATAGAGGTCACATTTAAGGGGGTCAAAAAATGCCTGAATCCTATGAAATCAAGTACAATATGCTGAGTAATGAATGCAAACCCAGCTTTTTTAATTTTAAAGACACTTCACAAATAGAATCACTGGAAGGAATAATAGGCCAGGATCGAGCTGTAAAGGCAATGCAGTTCGGACTTAATGTAAAGGTACGGGGATATAACATTTACATGTCAGGCATGTCAGGGACCGGCAAAACCAGTTATGCTCAAAAGTACATAAAGAAGATTGCAATAAAGAAAAAAGTTCCGTGTGACTGGTGCTATGTCTATAACTTTGATAAGCCCAACCAGCCCATGGCTGTAAATCTGCCTTCCGGAACAGGCAAAGTCTTTCAGAAGGACATGGATGACTTTATAAAAATACTTAAGCTGGAGATTTCAAAGGTATTTGACAGTGATGATTATGAAAAGGAAAAAGCGGAGATTATAAGGGAATTCCAGGATAAGAAGGTTGAACTTGTTCAACAGCTGTCAGAGGATGCTGGAAAGCATGGCTTTAAAGTTAAAACTACCAGTGCAGGAATTTACTTTATGCCTGTAATAGAGGGAAAAACCCTCAGTGAGCAGGAATACAGCGACCTGGACGAGATGATAAAACACGAAATCAATGAGAAATCAAGCGCCGTTCAGATTGAAACCCTAGATATTATAAGGAATATAAAGAATATCGAGAAAGAAGCAGAGGAAAAGGTTGCCGTATGGGAAAATAGGATTGCACTTTTTGCTGTCGGAATGCATATAAACGATCTTAAGGAAAAATATAGTGACTTTGAAAAAATAACTACATATTTAAGTCGAGTTCAGGATGACATTCTTGAGAACTTGTCTGATTTCAGGGAAGAGGAACCGGTTGAGGAGCAGCAGTACATAATTCCTTTTGTAAAAAGCAGCGAATCACCGGCTGAAAAATATAAAGTTAACCTATTAGTAGATAACAGTACATTGGAAGGTGCACCGGTAATAGTGGATTTTAATCCTACATACTATAATTTACTCGGTAAGCTGGAATATGAGAACGAATTCGGCACCATGACAACAGATCTCACAATGATTAAGGGAGGCCTGTTGCATCAGGCTAATGGCGGGTATCTCATATTACAGGCAAAGGATGTTATAAATAATGTCCAATCATGGGAGGCTTTGAAGAGAGTACTCAAAACAAAGAAGATAAATATTGGAAATATGAAGGAGCAATCAGGACTTGTCGCCGTGTCAAGCCTTAAGCCTGAGCCTATTCCGGTTGAGGTCAAGGTAATACTTGTAGGCAGCGAAGGTCTTTATCAGGCGCTATATGAATATGATGAGGATTTCAGCAAGCTGTTCAAAATTAAAGTGGATTTCGATGATGAAATGGAACGAGACCAGGATAATACAATGAAGCTTGCCCAGTTTATAAGCTCTTTCTGCCGCAGGGAGAACATGCCCCATTTTGATAGATCGGGTGTTGCAAAGGTAGTGGAATATAGCTCACGACTTATTGAAAGCCAGAATAAGCTGAGCACCAGATTTAATGATATTGCAGATATACTGTGTGAATCGTGTGCCTGGGCGGAAATTGATGAAAAGAAGCTAGTTACCGCTGAGCATGTAAAAAAGGCGATAGAAGAAAAGAATCAAAGATCAAATAAATATGATAAAAAGTTGCTTGAAATGCTTGAAGAAGGTACAATAATGATAGATACTCAGGGAGAGGTTGTAGGCCAGATAAATGGCTTATCCATCCTTGATATGGGTGACTATGTATTTGGAAAGCCTTCAAGAATTACGGCAACCACATACATGGGTGAAAGAGGAATAGTAAACATCGAACGTGAAATTGAAATGAGCGGCACGTCACATACTAAAGGCGTACTGATACTTAGTGGTTATATCGGTCAGAAATATGCGCAGGAGATACCGCTTTCATTATCTGCAAGCCTTTGCTTTGAACAGCTTTACAGCGGTATTGACGGAGATAGTGCCTCAAGCGCGGAGCTTTATGCGATCCTTTCAAGCCTTGCAGATGCGCCTATTAAACAGGGTATTGCTGTGACAGGTTCAGTAAACCAAAGAGGAGAAATACAGCCTATTGGCGGAGCAACAAATAAGATTGAAGGATTTTTTGAACTTTGTAAGCTTCGTGGATTGGATGGAAAGCAGGGAGTAATAATTCCCCATCAGAATATAAAAAACCTTATGCTTGGGGATGAGGTAATTGAAGCAGTAAAAAAGCATCAATTTCACATTTATGCTGTAAAGACAATTGATGAAGGCATTCAGATACTTACAGGGCTTAAATCTGGTGAAAAAGATCAAAATGGTAAGTATCCAAAAGCGACAATAAATTATAAGGTTTATGAAAAATTGAAAAAATTTGCTCTCAGATCGGTTAGCTTTGGAAAAGAACACAACAACAAATAGGATACATTTTAAATTACATAATAAATCTCAGACATGAAATATTAATATGCGTATAATTAATAAAAAGATAAATTCGCAGCATTTTTATTGTATCCGATGAAGCAAGTGTTAACTGGTAGAGGGTGAGAATTTTTGGAACTTTCGGATTATGAGCTTATACAAAAAATCCTGGCAGGAGATGGGGAACTTTTCTCTGAGCTTGTCAGCAGATATAAAAAACTTATCTACAGCGTTGTTTTTAATATGATGCATGATAAGGAAGAAGTAACAGATATTTCACAGGAAGTATTTATAAGGATTTATAAAGCATTGGATAAATATAATCCGGAATATAAGTTCTCTACCTGGTCTGTCAAAATTGCTACAAACTATTGTCTTGACACACTAAGAAAGAAAAAGGTGGAGCAGGTCCCGATAGATGATATTTCTCATATGCCAAATACCAAAGATACTCCTGAATCTGCTTACCTTCAAAAAGAACAAAGCAGGCTTATTAAAGAAGCTATTGATGAACTGCCGGAAAAATATAGGATGCCCATTATACTTTTTCATCAGAATGGGTTATCATATGAAGAGATAACAAAAATATTGAATGAACCAATGACAATAATAAAAAATAGACTGTATAGAGCGAGGCTATTACTGAAAGACAAGCTTTCAGGCTGCAGAAAGGAGGAGGTCCTATGAACTGTCAGATTTCAGAAGAATATATGATGCGGTATTTCGACAAGGATATAAATGATATTGAACAAGCTCAGCTAAGGCAGCACCTTAAGTCCTGCAAAACCTGCAGCGAAAGCTTTGAAAGCCTGTCGAATGTTCTTAAAATGGTTGAAGCAGAAGGTTCTGTTGAACCGCCTGAAGATTTTGAAGCCTGTATTATGAAAAAATTATCGACCAATGATACTCTTCATAAAAGACGTGTCGAAAGAATACTTTTTGCAATATACTGGCTTGCTACAGTAGCTTTAGGAATATTAATGTTCGTAGTGATTCTCAATGTAAGGGAAGAATTGTTAAAATCCCTTCAGCCTACAGCAGACAGTTCCGGTGTAATGACTGTATTATACTTTATAGTACAAAAGTTCTATGGAGCTCTTGATTTGCTTATAAGCGGTTTTGAAAAGGTAAGATCTGTTTTCTCAAACATGTATATTTATCTTGCAGCTGCTCTAACTGTTGCATATTTGATAACTAAACCAAGCATTTTCAAATTAAAAAATAAACAAATTAACAGACGGCAAACTGCTCAGGACAGATAATCAATTTATAAAGTAAACACCATTTATAAAAAAATGGTGTTTTTTCTTTTACAAAGCATTATAAACCAAGTATTAAAATACTCTGTTTTTTTAGTAAAAATAAGAACGAATATATGTGCTTGTTCAACTAATACTAAAAACACGGAGGTGATTTAAATGGACGACAATTTTAATAATGATCATGACCAGTTCAAAAATACTGGTCCGACAGAAGATACAGGAACTCCGGACGTAAATGATAACAATATAAATAATTTTAAAATGGACGACAGAGGTAATGTACACAGGGATAAAAGCGGTGGTATGGCAGTAACTGCCGCAAGTTCACGTACATTTCTTATAATCGGCTGGATTAGCGCAGCTCTGGCAGCATTTGTTTCACCATGGTTTGCTATTGCAGGTATAGTTTTTGGTGTACTCGCCAACAGACAGGCTAGAGGCAGCGGAACAGCTGTTATTATTACCAACGTAGTACTTGCTGCTATTAACCTCATTTTCGGATTCATTATTATTATGACAATCAGAAGAATGCTGATTGGCTATTAATCCTTCTTGATAAGCTTAAATCAGGGGCTTTCCAGCCCCTTTTTATTTGTGTAATTGTATAAATATTAAGATTATGGGAGGGAGTATACTATGAAGAAGAACTTCGCTATGATTTTGATAGTAGTACTTTTTCTTGCTGCCATAACAGGGTGTTCCAAGGATTATGTGAAATTTATTACAGAAAATAAAATAAAAAATGGGATAAGTATAAATAATATTGATATTGGTGGATTGGAAGAAAAAGATGCAAGAGCTAAGCTTGAAGCTTATGCTAAAAGTATAGATATAGAACCTTTGAATGCAAAGCTTGATGCGGATTGGAATATTGCGAGGACAGAAAGGCCCGGGAAAAAAGTTAACATTGATCAAACTTTAAAACTGGCAATGGATGCTAAGGAAAACAGTAAGGTTGACTTGGTTGTAGAAAAGGCATTGCCCCGAATTACAGCTCAGTCGTTAAAACAGAATATAGTCAAGCTCGCATCTTATTCCACAGAGCTGCTGGATAGAAGTTGGTCGAGAACTAATAATATAAAGATAGCTTCGTCAAAAATAAACAATAAAATAATAGCTCCAGGCCAAGAGTTCTCTTTAAATAACGCTATAGGAAGAAGAACATCATCAAAGGGTTATGAGGAAGCACCTATAATCGTTAACACTGAAAAGGGACCTAAAAAGAAATATGGGGTAGGCGGAGGTATATGTCAGCTTGCCAGTACGCTATACAATGCAGTTATAAACTCTGGTATGGAAGTTACAGAAAGGCATATGCACTCAAAAACAGTAAAATATGTACCCAAAGGCAAGGATGCAACTGTTTCTATTAATGTCGATTTTAAATTTAAAAATACAAATGAATATCCCATAAAGATAAAAACTTTTTTAAGTAAAGATTCGCTGACTGTAAGTATATATGAAAATAGAAATAAAACGTAATTTTCCAAAGGTAAAAATTGATATGTGTATGCCAGAAGACAATACCCTTGCTAATACTGCATTATGTGAAGCCTAATAAATGTAGATATTTATTTTATTTGTTATTTCTGTTATAATATCATTTAAGAATAATTTTTATATAACCTGTTTATATACGTAAATTAATCAATTGTATATAAGATAGCAAAGGTATTAATAGGAGGATAATAATGATAGTAAAAGAATTGATTATCAATGCAGAAAATGGCTTTGAAGCAAAGCCTGCCACTCTGTTCATACAAAAGGCATCTAAGTATAAATCCAGCATATGGGTTGAAAAGGGAGAACGTAAGGCTAATGGGAAAAGTCTCTTAGGCTTGATGTCACTTGGCCTTGCAAATGGACAGCGTATTACAATTATAGCTGATGGTGACGATGAAGAACAGGCAATACAGGATCTTTACAAGTATTTAATGGCGGAAGCGTCTGTAAAAGAATAATTAAACCATACATAATTGTAACAGCCTGTTTAAGCACATCTTAGCTAATAGAAAAACAATAACAGAAAAGAACTTATAGAAAATTATGTTCAATATTAATGAAGAATTAAAAAAACTGCCCGATAAACCGGGCGTTTATATTATGAAGGATGAAAATAATACCATAATTTATGTGGGTAAGGCTGTTATTCTTAAAAACAGGGTACGGCAATATTTTCAGGCTTCTTCAAATATGAATGCAAAAGTTAGGGCGATGGTATCAAAAATAAGTGAGTTTGAATATATTGTTACCAATTCCGAGCTTGAAGCACTCATCCTTGAATGTAACCTTATAAAAACACATAAACCAAGGTATAACATTCTTTTAAAGGATGATAAGACATACCCTTATATTAAGATTTCCCTGAACGAAGAATACCCAAGAATATTTATGACAAGAAGGGTTGAAAAGGACGGGGCAAAATATTTTGGTCCTTATTCAAGTGCAATGGCTATTAAGGAAACAATAGACCTTATAAAGAAAACCTTCCCTTTAAAGACTTGTAACAGGATTCTTCCAAGGGATATAGGTAAGGAAAGGCCATGCCTTAATTATCATATCTCACAGTGCCTTGGTCCATGTCAGGGAGGAGTGAACAAGGATGCTTACAGGTCGATCATGAAGGATATCTGTCTTTTCCTTGGCGGCCGTCAGGAGGAAGTTGTTTCAAGACTTGAAGAACAAATGAAGGATGCTGCTGAAAACATGGAGTTTGAAAAGGCGGCAGCGTTAAGAAACAAAATTAACAGCCTTAAGCATCTTGCAGAAGAGCAAAAGGTGGTATCGACGACGTCCGATGACCAGGATATTATTGCGTTTGTAAAAGGTCAGACTGATGCTTGTATTCAGGTTTTCTTCGTAAGGGGAGGCAAGGTAATAGGAAGAGAACATTTTATCTTTGCCGGCGAAGCCGATACTGATGCAAAAGAACTTGAAGCCTCCTTTTTGAAACAGTTTTATGCCTCTAGAGATTTTATACCATCTGAAATACTTATACCTGATGAGCTTGATGAGCTTGAAATTCTTGAAAAGTGGCTTACCGAAAAGAGGGGTCTAAGAGTTCATCTTTTGGTTCCTAAAAGGGGAGAGAAAAAGAATCTCGTAGAAATGGTGCGCCAGAATGCTGTTATATCTCTTAAACATTTTGAGGAAAATGCAAATGCAGCAGAAGCTTCCGTTAAGGAAGGGCTTTCAGGACTTTCAGAGGTTCTGGGACTTGAAAATCCTCCAAAACGTATTGAAGCATACGATATATCAAACACCGGAACAACTGAGATTGTTGCATCTATGATTGTATTTGAAGACGGACTTCCTGCAAAAAAGGAATATCGCAAGTTTAAAATCAAGTCCATCAATCAGGACGACTATGCCAGCATGCAGGAAGTAATATACAGAAGGTTCAAGCATGCAGAAAAGGAGCAGACGGAAAGCGGTTCTTCAGAGACAAAATTTTCTGTAATGCCAGATATAATATTGCTTGATGGTGGCCTTGGACACGTTAATTCTGTTAAACCGGTTTTACAAAACCTTTCTGTAAACATACCTGTCTTTGGAATGGTTAAGGATGACTTCCACAGGACAAGGGGACTGATATCAGACAGCAGAGAGATAGTTCTGTCAAATAACCTTCCGGTTTTAAGGTTTGTTACATCCATTCAGGATGAGGCCCATAGGTTTGCACTGCAGTATAACAAAAAACTAAGGGAAAAAAGGTATACCAGGTCGGTGCTTGACGAAATACCCGGGGTTGGGCCAAAAAAGAAGAAAGCCCTGATAAAGCATTTTGGAGGCCTAAACCGTATTAAGACTGCGGGAATTGATGACTTAACTGCGGTTGATGGAATAAATGAGCAGCTTGCAAAGACAATTTATGATTATTTACGTAATTAAAAATATTAGGTGTTTAAGGAGCAGTAAATGTCCATTTATGCAATTTCCGACCTGCATCTGGCGTTAAGCATTGACAAACCCATGGATGTCTTTGGTTCCAGGTGGGGTGGGTACATGGAAAAAATAAAAGAATACTGGAACGAGGAAGTTACAGAGAAAGACTGCGTAATAATTCCTGGTGATATATCGTGGGCAACTTATCTTGAACAGGCTTTTGAGGACTTCAGCTATATTGAAAGCCTTCCTGGGAGAAAAATCATATCCAAAGGCAATCATGATTACTGGTGGACTACTCTGACTAAGCTGGAAGCCTTTATTTCTCAAAACAATTTTTCTACTATCAGCTTTATGCATAATAACAGTTTTGTGATAGACAATACAGTGGTTTGCGGAACAAGAGGCTGGAAGCTGCCTGGTGATGATGGGTTTAGCAGCGAGGACAAAAAAATCTACACAAGAGAACTAAAAAGGCTGGAAATTTCCCTGAATGATTCAACTAAGAGCAATTTTGGCAATATAATAGTTGCGATGCATTATCCTCCTTTTAATTCGAAGCGGGAGACTTCTGATTTCGTTGACATTATGAAGGCTCACAGTGTTAATACCTGCATATACGGGCATCTGCACGGAGAGGGTCATAGGAATGCTGTTACTGGGATAATTGATGGAATAGAATTTAAGTGTGTTGCTGCTGATTATCTTGACTTTAGACCATTAAAACTTAGCAATGGAAAATAAGTGTTTTTTTGAGCCTTTTTGTTGGAATTCACGCAGTTGTATGTTATAATATACAGGTTAAATTAGAAATAGTGTACCCAACTTTTGCATATGACCTTATAACCACAGGTAAATAAGGCTTTGTGGATAATTGCGTAGTGTGAAAGCACACTATTAGAATATAGAAAAAATTATATTTTTAACTAATTATCAGGAGGAAATACAAAAAATGAACGTGAAAGTTGAGAATGTTGAAAAGAATGTTGTACAACTCGAGATAGAAGTTGATGCAGCAAAATTCGAAGAAGGCATGAAGCAATCTTTTATAAAAAACGCAAAGAAATTCAACGTGCCTGGCTTCAGAAGAGGCAAAGCTCCAAGAAGTGTAGTTGAAAGATATTACGGTGAGCAGGCTTTATATGAAGATGCTATAAACATCGTTTGTGCAGATGCATATGATGAAGCAGTTGAAGAAAACGATTTGCATCCTGTTGAAAGACCTGAGCTGGACATAAAACAGATTGGAAGCGGCCAAAACCTTATATTTACTGCAAAGGTTACTGTAAAGCCTGAAGTTACTCTTGGAGAGTATAAAGGCCTTGAAATAAAGAAGACAGTAGCCAATGTTACGGATGAAGAAGTAGATAATGAAATAAAGAAGGCAGCTGAAAAGAATGCCAGACTTGTATCTGTTGAGGACAGGCCTGTACAGAAAGATGACATTACAACCATTGATTTCGAAGGCTTTGTTGACGGAGTAGCATTTGAAGGCGGAAAAGGAACCGATTACAGCCTTACAATAGGTTCAGGACAATTTATTCCCGGCTTTGAAGATCAGTTGATTGGCGCTAAAATAGGTGAAGAAACAGAAGTAAAGGTAACATTCCCGGAAGAATACCACAGTGAGGAGCTTTCCGGAAAACCTGCTACCTTTAAAGTAACTGTTAAGGAAATAAAGGTTAAGGATATTCCCGCAATTGATGATGAATTTGCTAAAGATGTTAGTGAATTTGATACTTTGGAAGCATATAAGGAAGATCTCAAAAATAAAATGGTTCATGAAGCTGAACATCAGGCTGAACACAAAAATGAAGACAGCGTAATTGGAAAAGCTGTTGAAAATGCTTCTGTTGATATCCCTGAAGTAATGGTTTCAAAGAGAGTAGACGATCTTGTAAGAGATTTTGAAATGAGGATTCAGTACCAAGGACTTGACCTTAATAAATATCTTGAAATTATGGGCATGGATTATAATACTTTCAGAGGTCAGTTCGGCAAGAGAGCTGAAGATGAAGTTAAAACACAGCTGATTCTTGAAAAGATATCACAGGTTGAAGACATCCAGGTAACTGATGAAGATGTTGACAAAGAGATAAAAACCATGGCTGAAAATTATAAGCAGGATGCAGAAGAATTTAAGAAACATTTGAGTGAAGACGATATAGAATATATTAAGGAAAGCAACAAGATGAAAAAGACAATTGATTTCCTTGTTGAAAATACTAAGTTTGTTGAATAATACATTTTAAACTTAAGTACAATAAGCAGGTTAAGCTACATATTTAATTTTTAAAAAATTGTTTATTGTTATTGGGTTTAAACAGAAATACAAGTTTTAATTTGCGAGATTATCAAAATTACTTTGTTTAATTACCACTATAATTGGGCAAGAATAATTGAGATGCTACTCGAAAAGGGAGGTACGAATAAATGAGCAGCTTGGTTCCGGTAGTCGTTGAACAAACCAACCGTGGAGAACGGTCGTATGATATCTATTCAAGATTGTTAAAGGATAGAATAATTCTTCTCAGTGATGAGGTAAATGATGTAACAGCCAGCCTGGTAGTAGCGCAGATGCTTTTCCTTGAGGCTGAGGATCCTGATAAGGATATCCTGTTATATATCAACAGCCCTGGAGGTTCTATAACATCAGGTTTTGCAATTTTTGATACCATGCAGTATGTTAAATGTGATGTATCAACTATATGTATAGGTATGGCTGCAAGTATGGGTTCATTCCTTCTTGCTGCAGGTGCAAAGGGAAAACGTTTTGCACTGCCTAACAGTGAAATAATGATTCACCAGCCATGGACCGGCGGAATTGGCGGACAGGTAACAGATGTTAAAATCCGTGCAGAATGGCTGATAAAGACTAAACAGAAATTGAACAGGATTTACAGCGAAAAAACAGGTCAGCCTCTTGAAAAGATAGAAAAGGATATGGAAAGAGATTTCTTCATGTCAGCTGAAGAAGCAAAGGCTTACGGCCTTGTTGATGAGATTATGACAAGAAGAAGTTAATGAGGTGTAGGAATGTCCAGATATGATGAAAAGAAGCAATTAAAGTGTTCTTTTTGCGGCAAGACACAGGAACAGGTCAAAAGATTGGTTGCAGGACCTGGGGTATATATCTGTGACGAGTGTATTGAGCTATGTTCCGAAATAATTGAGGAAGAGTTTGAGGAAGCAAAAGCAGATACCGAGCTTAATGATATTCCCAAACCAAAGGAAATTAAGGAAATACTGGATCAATACGTAATAGGTCAGGAAGCTGCAAAAAAGACTCTTGCAGTTGCTGTCTATAACCATTATAAAAGAATCAATTCTGATGTAAAGGTTAACGATATTGAACTCCAGAAAAGTAATATAGTTATGCTTGGACCTACCGGTTCAGGTAAGACATTGCTGGCACAGACGCTGGCCAAAATCCTTAACGTGCCTTTTGCTATTGCTGATGCAACATCTCTTACTGAAGCTGGGTATGTTGGAGAAGATGTTGAAAACATACTTTTAAAGCTTATTCAGGCTGCAGATTATGACATAGAGAAGGCCGAAAAAGGTATTATATACATTGATGAAGTTGATAAGATTGCCCGTAAGTCTGAGAATCCTTCGATTACCAGGGATGTAAGCGGAGAAGGCGTACAGCAGGCACTCCTTAAAATTCTTGAAGGAACAGTAGCTTCTGTACCTCCTCAGGGAGGGAGAAAGCATCCTCACCAGGAATTTATACAGATAGATACTACAAACATATTATTTATCTGCGGCGGTGCTTTTGACGGTATAGATAAGATAATACAAAACAGAATCGGAAAGAAGGCAATGGGCTTCGGGGCTAAGATAGAAAGCCCGAAAGAAAGGGATGTTGGGGACATACTGAAAAGTATATTGCCGCAAGACCTTTTAAAGTTTGGACTTATTCCCGAATTTGTAGGAAGACTTCCGATTATTGTAACGCTGCATTCACTTGACAGGCAAGCTTTGATACAGATACTTACTGAACCTAAAAATGCACTTGTCAAGCAGTACCAGAAGCTTTTCGAGCTTGACGATGTTCTGCTTGAGTTCAATGAAGAGGCACTTAATGCAATAGCTGAGAAGGCTATTGAGAGAAATACCGGTGCCAGAGGCTTAAGGGCTATTCTTGAAGAGACTATGATGGATGTAATGTTTGATATTCCATCACAGGCAAATGTTGAAAAATGCCTTATAAGTAAGGAAGCAGTCACAAATGGTAATGTACCTGAGCTTGTTTACAATGAAAACAAGAAATCAATAAAAAAACCTGTAAAGAAGACAAGAGTTAAACGGGAATCCGTTTCTTAAAGAAAATAAATCAAAGCCTGTAAAGGAAGCATAATTATGCTTCCTTTTTGTTTTATATATTGAAATTCCAATTGCCACATTTTACAATATGTTCCTTTCTTGCATATCGGATAAAAAATCATTCACAGCTAATAATATTACAATAGAGTGTTAATATTGGCTAACTTATGTATAGGAGGAAAAGAAATGCTCACCAATGTTTTTTTCATAATTCAGTTTTTCTTTTCAGTTATAATTGGAATTTACTTTCTGAATCTTTTAAAAACCCATCAGGGAAATAAAAGTGCCATTGAAAAGGAATCTAAAAAGGAATTGGAAAAGCTCAGACGAATGAGGGATATTAAGCTTACAGAACCCTTATCCGAAAAGACTCGTCCAAGTACACTTAACGATATAATAGGTCAGGAACAGGGAATTAAGGCCTTACGGGCAGCATTATGCGGTCCTAACCCACAGCATGTAATTATTTATGGGCCTCCTGGTATAGGCAAAACTGCAGCAGCCAGAGTAATACTTGAGGAAGCAAAAAAAATTCCTCTTTCTCCTTTCAGGAAAGAGGCAAAATTTGTTGAAGTAGACGCAACCACCTTGAGATATGATGAAAGAGGAATTGCTGACCCTTTAATTGGTTCAGTGCATGATCCAATTTATCAGGGTGCAGGCGCATATGGCGTAGCAGGAGTTCCGCAGCCCAAGCCCGGAGCAGTGACAAAGGCTCATGGCGGAATATTGTTTATAGATGAAATAGGTGAATTGCATTCCGTTCAAATAAACAAGCTGCTTAAGGTTCTGGAGGATAGGCGTGTATTCCTTGAAAGTGCCTATTACAGTTCTGAAGACAGCAATATTCCTTCACACATACATGAAATATTTCAGAAGGGGCTGCCTGCGGATTTCAGGCTTGTCGGAGCTACTACCCGTACTGCTGATGAAATACCTCCAGCCATAAGATCAAGATGTGTTGAAATATATTTTCGTCCTCTTTTTACGCATGAGATAGCAATAATAGCCAGAAATGCCTCAATTAAAGGCGGCTTTAAAATTGAAGATGGCGTTGAAGAACTTATTTCAAGATATGCTCAGAATGGCAGAGATGCTGTAAATATTATTCAGATTGCCGGAGGCGTTGCCCAGGTTGAAGGAAGAGGTTTAATAACCCGTAAGGATATTGAATGGGTTATAGAATTCGGGCATTACAGTCCGCGGCATGATAAAAAGATTAAGGAAGAAGAGCAGATTGGGTGCATTAACGGACTTGCAGTTTACGGCAATTGTACGGGTATGGTAATGGAAATAGAGGTATCTGCAGTTAAGTCTGCAAGTGGAAAGGGAAGTATAAAGATAACAGGTATTGTTGAAGAGGAAGAACTCGACGGAAGAGGACAGAAGCTTAAAAGGGTAAGTTCTGCAAAATCATCAGTAGATAATGTTTTAACGGTACTTAACAGGATTTTGTGTGTAGATACAAAGGAATTTGATATTCACCTTAATTTCCCCGGCGGAATACCCATTGACGGGCCTTCGGCAGGTACGGCAATAGCTTGTGCCATATACTCGGCAATAAAAAACATCCCTATAAGTAGTTGTATAGCTATGACAGGAGAAATTTCAATACGTGGTATGGTCAAACCTGTAGGCGGGGTGGTTTCCAAAGTTGAAGCAGCTGCTCTTGCAGGAATTAGAAAGGTTCTCATTCCAAGGGAAAACTGGCAGGAGCTTTTCAACGATATGGATATAAGTGTGGTTCCCGTAGACGATATCAATGATATAATTAAAATAGTATTCGGCATTGAAAAGGAATACCAGAAGGAAATTTATATAACGAACCCTTCAATTGGTGTAATTACTGCTTCGGGGGTATAAGGCTTTACTCCCGTGCATAAAAATAACTGAAATTTATTTTCGGGGGTCTGCATGAAGAAGCTTGTGGCGGGGATTATAACTTTAACTGTTGCGGTTAGCGGTTATCTTCTTAATATAGGCAATGTAAGAGAAAAAAATGATATTAAACCTCCTTGGCAAATTGTTAGTGCACAGGAGGTTCCTTCCGGCATTTTAGATATTACAAAGGAAGGAATTGCACCCTTTAGCTTTATAAATACAACAATAACCAGGGTTACTGATGGAGACACGGTTGAGATGAGTTATAAAGGGAAGGACTATAAGGTCCGTTTACTGGATGTTGATACACCCGAAAGCGTTAAAACAAATCTTGCAGTACAGGAATATGGTAAAGAGGCATCGGAACTGACTAAAAAAATGCTTCTTAATCAGCCTGTGAAGCTTGTTTTTGAAAAAGGTATTCATGACAGGTACGGAAGGCTTCTTGCCTATATAATTCTCAAGGATAATTCATTATACAATGCAACTCTTGTACAAAACGGCTATGCAAGAGTTGAAATTGTTTCACCCAACTCTAAGTTTTCAAAATATTTTAATAGCCTTCAGGACGAAGCTATTAAAAACAAGGCCGGTTTCTGGGGACTGTCTGAAGATAAACAGCCTTTTGTAAAAAACGCAAAAGGACAGTATACACCAAGATACCAAATAAAAAAAGGTGCGTAGTTGGAAATAGGAACTTAACATATTTACAATAAGTTTTAAATAGAGTATATTTGTTATGTTAATTATCAAGGCATTCTATACGCATTTGGAGGTCAACAATGAGCATATTTGAAGCATTGGTTTATGGAATAGTACAAGGACTCGGAGAGTTTTTGCCTATCTCTAGCACCGCACATTTAACAATTGTTCCGAAGGTTTTTGGGTGGAATGACCCTGGTCTTGCCTTTGACGTTGCATTACATATCGGAACACTTTTTGCAGTTATAATGTTCTTCTGGAAAGATTGGATTAAATTAATAAAAGATGGTTTTACTAACGTAAGGTCAGCAAGTGGTAAGCTTTTCTGGTTTCTTGCAATAGCCTGCATACCTGGAGGTATTGCTGGTGTATTATTTGAAGATAAGGTTGCAACCTCATTCAGGTCCATTTGGGCTATAGGTGTAGCACTTATTGTAATGGGTATAGTCTTATATGCTGCAGATAAACTGGGTAAATCAGTTACAAGTCTTGAGAAAATCAGTTTCGGTAAAAGTATAATAATAGGTATTTCACAAGCTGTTGCAATAGTGCCTGGTGTATCCAGATCAGGTATTACCATAGCAGCAGGAAGAGTTCTTGGACTTACCAGAGATGCAGCTGCAAGATTTACTTTCCTTTTATCAACACCATTTATTTTTGGAAGTGCCGTTTATAAGCTTAAGGATATCGGTGAAGTTGCAAAGTCAGATATAGGAGCGCTGCCTTTTGCAGTTGCTATAATTACTTCAGCCATTGTTGGAGCGCTAAGCATTAAATTCCTTTTGGGATATATTAAGAAAAAAGGCTTTGGCATATTTGTTGGATATAGATTTATCCTTGGAGCATTCCTTATAGCATCGTTTGCTTTTGGCTGGATAAAGTAGGACCAAGGTACTATAAATTTCCAGCCTAAGATACTATATAAAATAAGTAACCGTTATGTTAATATAATAATGAACATTAGCATTTCTCCTTTTGGAGACATGGAGTTTTCACTCCATGTTTTTTATTGTCTTTTTTTAGCTACTCTTATCCATTTTCCAATAGAAATTATATTAAATTAGGTTATAATATAAAGGGAGTTGACAGTTGACGAGAGGACAGTTGAAAGTTAACAGTTAACAAATAGTTATTCTTAATTTGAGAGTTTTGGAGTTGAAAACATTGCAAACAAAAAAGGATATAGTTGTTCTTGGGATAGAGACAAGCTGTGATGAAACATCAGCAGCTGTTGTAGTTAATGGAAGAGAAATGCTGTCTAATGTGATATCTTCACAAATAGACCTTCACAAAAAATATGGCGGAGTGGTTCCTGAAATAGCATCCAGGAAGCATGTTGAACTGGTTATGCCTGTTATAAATCAGGCATTGAAGGAAGCGGGCAAAAATCTATGTGATATTGATGTAATAGGAGTTACATACGGTCCGGGGCTTGTAGGAGCTTTACTTGTAGGACTGACAGCTGCAAAAGGTCTGGCCTTTACACAGAACAAGCCTTTAGTGGGAATACACCATATAGAAGGACATATAGCTGCAAATTATATTGCGCATAAGGAGCTTGAACCCCCCTTTATATGTCTTGTAGTTTCAGGAGGACACAGCCATATTGTTTATATAGATGATTATGACAGTTTTGAAATAATGGGGCAAACCAGGGATGATGCGGCCGGAGAAGCTTTTGACAAGGTTGCGAGGGCAATTGGCCTTGGTTATCCCGGCGGACCATTAATTGATAAGGCTGCAAAAAAAGGTGATAACAAGGCTATTAATTTCCCAAGAGTTCACTTTGACGACAAAAGTCTTGATTTCAGTTTCAGCGGTCTTAAAACAGCAGTCCTTAATTACCTTCATAATATGGAACAAAAAGGCGAGAGCTACAGTCTGGAAGATGTTTCTGCAAGCTTTCAGCAGGCAGTTGTAGACATATTAGTTGAAAATACCATTAAAGCGGCTTCTCTGAAGAATACAGATAAAATAGTTATTGCAGGCGGAGTAGCAGCAAACTCGGCGCTAAGGGATTGTATGACAAATGCAGCGTCAAAACGAAAAATAGGGGTATATTATCCCGATATTATTCTGTGTACAGATAATGCGGCTATGGTTGCAAGCGCTGCTTATTATGAATTCATTAAAGGAAAAATGTCGGACATGCATTTAAATGCTGTTCCTGGTTTGAAAATTGGTGAAAGATAGCTGTGGATAACTAATAATTATCCACATTTTTTTATTGTTTAAAAAACATTTACATATATGACCATTTTTAGATATTTAAGAGAAATGGTACAAGATGGGAAAAGATGTCGAATGTAATATTATGTTAACGAAAAAGTCAGATGCCAGAATCGCTTGGGACTGTAGTCCTATAAAATTATTAATTCTGTACTTGTCATATTATGTTGAAGAAATGCATGTGAATAATGTGGAAATTTTGCGGAAACGTAGTATTTTGTAATATTTGAAACTGTGGATAACAGTGTGGATATTGTGGATTAACCTAAAAAAATGCTAGTCCTAAAAGAAATTTCTCCATAATTAACAATGTTAACAAATAAATTCATCATTTATTATCAAGTTCCTGAGAAAGACCTGTAATATTGCATAACTTTCTTTACATAATCCTGTGTTTCTGCATAAGGAGGAATACCGTTATATTTTTTGACACTACCCGGACCTGCGTTATAAGCAGCGAGTGCAAGTGAAATGTTACCATTGAATGTATTTAGCTGATCTCTTAAATACTGCGTACCGCCGTTAATATTCTGACCTATGTCCCAGGCATTTGTAACACCCAGTGCGTCAGCTGTTCCCGGCATTAGCTGCATCAGACCCTGTGCACCTGTGTGCGACAGAGAATAAGGATTAAAGCCGGATTCTTGTTGTATTACCGCTTTGATAAGGTTGGAATCTACCCCGTATTTCTGGGACGCTGCAAGTACGTTGGTGTTAATTAGGTTCATAAGAGCTGACTTGTTTGAGGGTATGTTTGAGGTGTTTTGTGCGAGTGCAGCTTTTGCGCGCAAGACATCGCTTGTCCTGTCCAGACCTTGTTTATCTATTGCATTGCTGCTCATAGCATTGTCAAGATATGTATCAAAACTTGAAGTTTCAGGAGTTGTTTCCTGACTTTTTATATTAAATTTGATTGGAACTCTTGATTCTATCTCTCTAAGCTTTTGCAGAAATAAGCTGTTAATGTCTATACCCATTTTTTCACCCCGAAATATACCTATGCAGAAATTATAACAAATTCTGACTTTGGTGTAAAATCAAAAACAAGCCCTATTAAATTATTCGGATTAAAGGGTTTGTTAGTTAATGAGCAGATTTTGTTAATCTTCAGGAAACTTCCTGTTGCGAGCGGCGAGAAAACTTAGAGCATGCATTCTTCTGCGTACCGTCAAAGGTTCTGACTGAAAACAGTCTGCATAATCCTATAGTAGGATTGGATTGAGATGTAGTTATAAAATTTTCACATTGGATACATTTATTCCTTACTTCGGGTTCAAAAAGACTGGAGCTTGGAGCAAAGTGGTGCTTGCGGCACACGTAATCAGGCGATACTGCACCTTTGTCCCTGCAAAGAAGGTCGCTGTTGACACGTATTGAGGATGAGTGTATGCAATTGCTGCAGCTTTTCTTTTGTTTCATTATGTTCCCCCAAAACTTTTTCTTAAAATGTACAGACGCTATGTCTATTTTAGCATTAAAGACTGCTTAATGGTATATTATGGGAAATATGACGGCTTATTTTATGCTTATAATGTGCATAATATATTGATAACAGGGTTAAAGCGGTTACATTATATATCTGATATTGTATAATAAATATAAGAATTAATTTGAAGAGGTATTACATGAGCAGAACCATTGATTTACATACACACTCGACAGCATCGGACGGGAGCTTCAGCCCGGGGGAACTTGTAAGGCATGCATGGGAAAATGGACTTAGTGCGGTTGCACTTACTGACCATGACACCGTATCGGGTATTGAAGAAGCACTGGAAATGGGCAAAGCCCTTGGAATAGAAGTAATCCCTGGTATTGAAATAGGACTGGAGTTTAAGCCTGAAATGCATATGCTGGGATATTTCTTTAATAACTCCTATAAAAAAATAGGCAAGGTTCTGGACCGGCTTCTTAATAGCAGGGAGGAGAGGAACCCCAGAATTATTGCAAAGCTTAATGAGTTGGGCTTTAACATTACAATGGGTGATGTAAGGCACAATGCCGGCGGCAGTATAATAGGAAGGCCTCACATAGCAAAAGCCCTGGTTGATAAAGGCTATGTCAAGGATAATAATGAGGCATTTGAAAAATACCTGGCAAGTGGTAAACCTGCTTATTTTCCAAAGGACAAACTGACCCCTGCTGAAGGTATAGGTGAAATACTTGAGGCTGGCGGAATACCTGTTTTAGCCCATCCGATATATCTTGGAATGGATTATTCCCGCCTTGACGGATTGCTTGCTGATATGAAGAAAGCAGGTCTAAAGGGAATAGAAGCATATTATACTGAGAATAGGTATGAGGATACAGGAAATCTATTAAGATTTGCAATAAAGCATGAACTTATTCCTACAGGAGGAAGCGATTTTCATGGAAGCTTTAAGCCTGATATTGAGATAGGCAAAGGAAGAGGAAATTTACATGTCCCATATGAGGTGCTTGAAAGTTTGAAAAAAGTTAAATAAGAAGCTTAAAACTCAGGGAAAGATAAAACCAGACCTGAGTTGTTTTTTGAAGCGGCTTTTATAGTGGACATTATGCTCACCATATTATTATTGGATACTTTGATACGCTGGGAATGCAGCATACATCTGTGGGCAATCTTATTGCCGTTCTTAAGATATATATAAGTAAGCTTTCCGTCCATTGCCAACTGATGCCTTATGTGCTCGTTACAGCTTTTTGAACAATTACCGCAAAGCCCGTTGCATATATCCATATGTCTGCCTCCTAAAGTCTTTTATCCATACTTATATTTTACTCCTGAGATATTACCCGGAACAATGGACTTTTAGGACTTGTTAAGGTGTGAAAATAGGCAGGGGATATTATGGGACTTATGTACCATTTCCAATGCAGCAATGAGGCGCATGTACTAGCTTTAAGGCTTGTTCAAGCTTGACACCGCATTTTAATATGTTATACTATTATAGTAACCGAACAAATGTATTAAACAATGCCCTTTCACAAAGAAGGGTTATTTTTATCCCGGTAAAAGGACGAAGGTAGCGGAATGTCAGGCGAAGGTATTAAAATAGTTGCTCAAAACAAAAAAGCTAGGCACGATTACTTTATTGAAGATACTCTTGAAGCAGGCATAGTGCTTTCAGGTACCGAGGTCAAGTCTATAAGACAGGGCAAGGTTAATTTGAAGGATAGCTATGCAATGATAGAAGACGGTGAAGTAATCTTAAGCGGTATGCACATAAGTCCTTATGAGCAGGGCAACATATTTAACAAGGATCCTTTGAGGGACCGCAAGCTGCTGCTTCATAAGTACGAGATAAACAAGCTTATCGGTTACACACAGCAGAAAGGCCTCACAATAGTTCCTCTACAGCTGTATTTTACACGAGGAAAGGTAAAACTGCAGCTTGGAATAGCTAAAGGTAAAAAGCTCTACGACAAACGCGACGACATAGCGGAAAGAGATGCGAAGCGCAATATAGACAGAATGATGAAGGAACAGAGTAGGTAATTGAGAATTGAGAATGGAGAATTGAGAATTATTTTAAATTCATTTTTAGTTCTAGATTATTTATAAAGGGATGCATAATGAAGGATAATGTTATTGTTACTAAAACCTTCAGGTTTGCAGTAAAAGTTGTAGAATGCTATAAGATGTTGTGTAATACAAGTAAGGAGTATGTATTGTCTAAACAACTTCTTAGTTCAGGTACCAGTATAGGGGCAAATGTGAGGGAAGCGGTACAGGCTCAAAGTAAAAAGGATTTTGTTTCAAAAATGTCTATCTCTCTTAAGGAAGCTTATGAGACTCAATATTGGATTGAGTTGCTGAAAGAGACAGAGTACATTGATAACCAAATAGCAAGCGAATTAATTGATCAATTGGATGAGATTATAAGAATTCTTAGTTCTATTATCAAATCATCAAAGGATAATAAGCAGAAGTAGTTCTAATTCTCAATTCTCAATTGTCAATTTTCAATTATATTTTTGGGGGCGTATTGGTTTCGACGGGATTGTTGAGACTTGGGTAGCGGGTAGAGGATTCTCGTTGGCCTCTTAAAAAACGAGAAACTAAAATTAAACGCTAAAAATAATAACAATTATTCATTAGCTTTAGCAGCTTAATACTGCTAACCGTCAGTCCAGGGTTCCTGCACCTTGGGTAGCTGGCGTCATTAAGTCAGGCCTTCGGCATAGGAAGGTTAAATGCTGGAACTTTTGCAGCGGTAGCCTTGAGCTGTAATCGTATTTAAAGGATACTGAAAGTGTAATCCTGCCTGTGGGAGTGCACCGTAGGGAATGTAAAAATGCAGGATACACCCGTAGAAGCTCTTGTGGATATGGTTTCGGACAGGGGTTCGACACCCCTCGCCTCCACCAAAATGAAAAGTATCACCATCAGGTGATGCTTTTTTATTTTGCATAGAATCGGAAGGGGTGTCGAACCTAGCGGCTTGGAGCGTAAAGGAAACGTGCTGAATGCACGTTTTTAGCGACAAGTGAGGAGACAGGACCCGCCAGCGGGTGGCGACTCGGAAGTATGCGAGCACAGCGAAGCAGACGGTCGACTCTGAGCCTGAGCCAAATAAAGCCGCTGATGAAGCGGCTTTTGCCATAATGGTTAATATAAGCCTGATTAATGAAAGTAAGTTTCGTGCAATATGGATTTGTGGTAGTTACTTATTTAGTGGATATAGTTTAGTCAAGGGAATCCTATTTCTTGATATTAATCATCTTCGCCGTAACCATATTGAGTATTCTTATATCCGCAATACTTACATCTAACATAAGCATATTCATTATCACCATCTTCCCAGGGAAGGGTCAATTCCCCGCCAGACAATGATTGTCCACAATTTTCACATGTATCCATTAGTGCACCTCCTTAGCTTATCCATTCTCAACAAAATCAATATTATATTAATGTTATGTTATGGAAACTCATAAGTCAAGTCGATCAACAAAATAGGCGCTGTCATCAGATATTGGAAATTTTCCTATCAACATTTGAACTATGTAGGATAACAAAGTAGTAATCATAAAAAAGTAATGCAAGGGAAGGGATGAGAAAGAGCCTTCGAGGGGTAATCGCTAAAAAAATTTGGGTAGACATTAGATAGACAATTCTACTTTAAAACTCCAAAATAGGACATGATATTGCATAATACTGGAAGGTAAAAGATGGGATACCAATTTCCTTGGGATACCTTGTTTTAAGGGATAGTAAGGGAAACGTGCTGAATGCACGTTTTCAGCGATAAGTGAGGAGCCAGGACCCGCCAGCGGGTGGCGACTCGGAAGTATGCGAGTGAAGCGAGCAGACGGTCGACTCTGAGCCTCTACCAAGCAAAACCTCGATAGAAGTATAAGTTGCATACTCCATGGCTTTTGTTATTTGTAATCGCATGATGGGTGTAGGGGACTTCAATCAAATTGGTAAATAAAAATATTATAATTAAAAACTTTTGATATTAGTATATTGAGAAAGTTACCTACCTTATTATGTCAGTAACCATGCTTTATGACATAAGGGTAACTATCGTATAATATTAAATACAGAGATTTTTTCGAAAAGATACAATATTCTTGAAAAACAGGGCGGAAGTTGATAAAAATTGTTATTATATGTATAATTATTGCTAATATTACTTTTAACTTATGTGGGGGGAATTATAAAATAATGGATTCCATAGAAATACCTAAACGATTTGAAAAAAAATTAGAGAGTGATCCTGATTATTGTGTTATTGTTAAGGAAATAATTCGCAGGTTTTCACCTATTATTAAAGATAATAAATTAGAATTTTTTCCTGAGTACACTGATCATGGGTTCTTACATATAAATAATACTTTACAGCTTGCTGATAGGATAATTCCAGATGAAACATATAATAAATTAAATACTTTAGACATAAGCATGATTATATTATCTGTTTTTTTGCATGACTTAGGAATGCATATTACATATGAATTTTTTATTGAATTAATTCAAGGAAAGTCTAAAAATTGTATTGATACGAGGGTTGACAATAAAACATGGGATATTTTATGGGATGAGTTTTTTGCAGAAGCTAAGCTTTGGAGCGCAAAAAAACGCCAGTCTTTATTTAAGGATGACTTTGAAATTAAGCAACCTCCTATTAAAAGGGGAGAAGCAACAGAGAATGATAAGAAGTTTATTGGAGAATTTTTGAGGAAATATCACTCAAGACTAGCATACGAAATATGCATTTTTGGATTTCTGCAAGTTGATGGATCTAGAATGGAGCTTTCTGACAATTTAGACAATAAGCAAAAAGTATTATTAGGACTTATTGCAAGGAGTCATGGCTTAAATTTGTGGGATGTTTTTCAATACATTGAGAATGAATTTGGAAGGGAACAAATTCGATCACCCAAAAATGTTCATGCAATTTATATTATGGTTGTTTTAAGAATATCAGACTATTTTGATATGGATAAAAGTAGGGCTAATACGCCTATTCTGAAATTTAGAAAAATAAATAGTAGTATTTCGGAATTAGAGTGGGAAAAGCATAAGGCAGTTGATTATATAGCAATGGAATTTCAAGATGATCCAGAATCAATTTTTGTGTATATTAATGAAATTGCGCAGAGTAAAGTATACTTAGGTATAAATGACTTGTTGAAAAACATGCAAAGTGAGCTAGATACATGTTGGGCAGTTTTGGGTAAAGTATATGGGGCATATGAGAATTTACAACTTTCTTTTAGGAGAATACATTCAAATTTGGACAATAAAGATGTGTTCTTAAAGAAAGTAAAATTTGTTCCGGAAAGAATTAAATTTGATTCCAATCCAGATATTTTAAAACTCTTAATACAACCTTTATATGGGCATAACCCAGCATATGGAATAAGAGAACTTTTGCAAAATGCTATAGATGCTTGTGTAGAAAAGGAAAAGGTTTATTCTGAAAAGTATACACCTAACATCATAATAACTATTGATCAAGAGTGTTTAACTGTAGAAGATAATGGTATAGGGATGAATAAAGATATATTGATAAATTACTTCCTTGTAGCAGGAGCTTCATTTAGAAATAGTGATGTATGGAAAAAGACCTATTGTTTAAATGATAAATCTACTATACCAAGAAGTGGAAGATTTGGTGTGGGTGTTTTTGCTAGTTTTCTTATTGGAAATGAAATTTCAGTTGAAACTTATAGGATGGGTGAAGATATAGGGTATAAATTTGACGCTAATATTGATACAGATCAAATTGAAGTGATAAAAGTGATTCCTGATGGAAAGAAATCTGGTACCAAAATTAAGATTAAACTAGATAAAATAGTTCTGGAAGAATTGAAAAACCAATTTGAAAACAGTACTGATGAAATAAATTGGAGAAATTGGTATTTTGGGGACAACCCAAAACTTATAATAAATGTGCCAGACGGATGGGTGAAGGGGAGGGACAATGATGAAATAAAGGTTAGTTTATACAATGATAAGCTTGAGTCTTATTGGAAATCAATAAAGCCAGAGGGATATCATAGAGTTGATTGGACGTATAAATCATATAATATGCTTATTTGTAATGGGATAATTATTCGAAATGGGTATAGTGCATATAGATTCATGAGATACAGGTTTCCGGAGAGCTTTTTGCAACCTTTAGTTTCAGTTGTAGACAGTGATGCTAACTTACCTTTAAATCTTGATAGAAATGGCATAAGCAACAATAGGCTTCCTTTCGAAACAGATCTTGTAAAAGACATCTATACCGATATTATAGCAAAACTAATAATGTCAAATGATATTACCGAACTAAATGAGGAAAAGTTAATAATAAAAGAAACAAATCTTTTACACCCAGCAATAAGTCCGAGAGATTATTCGTATCGTGTTTTCGATTCTTCTGATTATCTCTTAACAAAAAAAGGATTTAATTTGTGCCATTACTATAGCTTGGAAAAACTAGACGTTAAGCTTATTAATCGAATGTGGGTAAAAAGTGATACTCAACAAATAGATGATAAAGAATTTATCTCTAAGATTGACCATTTGATTGTAACTAAAGGTAGAATTTCTTCTATACAACAATATAAACAATGCATAGATTTAAATTATGCAATTAATCTTGGGAAGGCATATGATTTATCAAACATTCGGGCCTATATTAAAAAGGTCGAATTTAATTATATATTTGAAGAAAACAAAAATAGAATGCGTGCTGGATTTGAAAATAATATTGTTATAGAAAGTGAAAGTAACAATTGGTACTGTATAACCTATGGAGATGTACCTAGTCCAAAGCTTGATATTGAATATTTGGAAAGGAATAGTAATAATATTAATCTATTTGTAGAATATTATTATAAACTTACAACACAAGAGAAACGTCTTCAAGAACAATATTATTATAGATATGATGAAACTACTTTGTTTGAAGAGTTATTGACAAAGTATATGGGGGAAGATATTTATATACCATACGATATTGGTACCAGAATGATTAAATATGATAAGCTAGTAAAAGAGATAAATAATGAGGTATAAGGAAGGTATATTGCCCCAGGTTCCTCATTATTTTACAGCATCGGCAAGAACCCATTTATAGGGGATAACTTTCACTGCGATTTTGGGAAAAACATATATATTGGTGATAATTTTCACGCCGATTATAACTGTACAATGCTGGACGTTTGGGAGATAGCCTGTGACCCACTGTATAGATGCCGACATCCGGCCCAATCAGGCAGTTGTTTCCAATACGAATTTCTGCAAAAGAGTTGCTTGCCTGGTAACAGGTGCATTTCCGTCTTGTATTGGCCGGAAGCAAACCATCAATTATATAAAACAAGCTTGTGAGTTAAAAGGTGCGAAGATTTGTGGAATAGGAAGTGTGGGATGGTGGAGTTTTAATCGCAGTAGGCAAATCTCGGAAGTAGTTAATCATTTGACAAATTGCTTTAAATAGTTTTAGGACATAAAATACAAGGGTAACTGTATTCCGCTAGGGTTGTGATGATAATCACAACCCTTTTTAATTTAATCTCTAACCTAATCAGTGTCCGCCTGATTGAAGGTTCAACTGCCTGCTAATCCGTTCCTTTACCTGCGATAGAAAATTATCTGGTCCCAAAACTTTTACTACTGGTCCAAAACTTAAAATACGAATCAGTAGTTCGGTTTCATCTGCGGGGTCAAAGTTGATGCGGCAAGTGTAAGTATCTCGGTCTTTATCATACTCTGTCTGCCGTTCAAAAGATGCAAATTGAAGCATACAACGTTCTAATGCGTTACGTTCTTTTGAAATTTCTAAAACCACAGGTTCATTGTGGAAAGGTTCTTTATAAAGTGCATCCAAATCAACAAAAATATCAAATTGGTTTTCTGATGGCATAACAGATTTTATGCGCCCAAGATTTAATGTAATCCGTTCAAGTTTGTTATGATGACGGTTGAATGCAGCGCACATGAGCCTGAATTTATCGTCGCGCGCCGAATAGCATATTTTATACGGATGATATTGCCGCTTGGTACGGCCACCCTTACTACTGCCATATTCGATAATCAGGGGCTGATGTGCTTTGCAAGCACCGAGAATAGCTTTAAATCGGGCAATATACCCGTCATCGTTGTAATCATCACCGTCAAGATGCTTGTCATATATATGAAAGTCATTCTGTTCATATAGTGGTTCGATATTATTCAGCGATTCATCTAATACCGTTAGTTGGCTGTCATTTAAAAACAATTTTATACGCCGATCATTAAGAAGTGCTTTTAACCATGATTTTTCAAGAGTAGTTAAAGGCCTCTTTGTTTCACTGTTGAATTTTGTGAAATATTTTTTGTCCCTTTCCGCAAGTAAACTCCATTCACTGGAAAAGAGTGAAGGCAGCAGATGAAAAGCTGTATCATAAAAGCCGTATCCGGAAACAAGTTGTTCAATCTCGGATTTAGATAAGCCGTTCTGGGCTTGCTCCAAAATTTTAGCCACAACAGTGAAATAGCATCCATAAATTTCGGAAAACAATTCCATCACTGCTCACCTCCTATACTATACATCTCTGCCATTTGGTTAATATCACTGTAAAAACGGTTGACAACAAGCTCGTTTGTCCCTTCAAGCGCGAGAATGCGGCCGGTGAATGTCTTAATCCATGGCGACATATCTGATGAGTCAAACATTTCCTTGGTGTATAGAAAAGTATTTGTGTCAAGATGCGTAAGTACACCGCCCTGACCCTCTCTCAAGATACGATGGATGATATATTGCTCACGTTTTTCATCAATGTACAGCTTCATGCATATAACTTCCTTACGGTGTTCACCGCCAAAGCTGACTCCCCAGACCTTATCTAGATTAGTACTTAGCTTTTCTTTGATTTCAGGAGCAAAATCAATTACAACATCAGGCACAACCGATTTAATATAATCCAAACGATAATTGAAAAAGCGGCGTTTTCGTAGCGAATACATGCATGCATATCGGCGCCCGGTTGTCGCACTGACAAATATTTTCAGCGGCAATGCATGTGTGGTCGTGGTCTTTCCGCTTCTTTCGCTTTGATTTTCAAATACTACTGATTGATTTTTGTGAATAGCTGTAAGCAATTCAAGCAAAATACCGTCCTCAAGAGTGTATGCGATATAGTGATGTTTAAACGCAAATAGGTCATTTTCAGCATTTTCGTTATCCAAAATATAACTGCCAACTTCCCCGATTGGAGCAACTCCCTGAAAAAACTTGATTGCATCTAAGAATTCATGTGTTATGTTGATAGTTTGCGGGGCGATACCGTAGAAAAATACTTTCCCTTGTTTTTCACAAGTCATCATGCCGATTCTTACATACTCATTGCACTTTCCACGGACTGTCTGAGCATCAAAAGTGACACCACTTTTTTCGCAAATATAATCAGTAAGTGCATCCACGGCCATTTTTCTGCTTCTTAATGCGTCCAGAATATAAAAATGCAGCATAATATCATTTGAAGTAAAACTTTTAGACTTCCATGCTGCGAACAATGGATTAACAGGAATTTTAGAACTGTCCACTGATATGAAGGAGGTTTTACTGCCATCTTTGTAATCCCATTTCATATATTTCTTGAGATAACTCTCACATCGACGTTTTTCATTATCATAGGTTCTGGCGGATTTTTTAGTGAAATCATTGCGCGACTTGAAGCCATATACATAGAAATCTCGCATATAGTCTCGGATTTTATCAAATCTTTTTATCAGTTCTGAAAACTCTGCCATGCCCCTCACCCAATAATATGATAATAATTATTCCTTAAAAAATCAACTTCGCAAACTTTTTTAAATGAAAGCAAAATAAGTTACTGGTAAAATTTAACCATAGAAAGGAGATGAATACAATGTTTGTAATTTCAAACGAAAACACAAATGTACCTATTAAAATTTGGCTGTCAGATGAAAACAAAATTGAGGAAAGCTGTCTTGAACAGGCGTACCACCTCGCTAATCTGCCATTTTTACATAAATGGGTTTCATTAATGCCTGATACACATACGGGCATGGGAATGCCAATTGGTGGTGTAATTGCCACAACCGGTGTAATAATTCCGAACGCTGTTGGTGTAGATATCGGATGTGGAATGGCTTTTGTCGGAACAGATATTAAGGTCGCTGAAATTCATGAAGTTATGACCGGGAACGGTTCACTTCTTCAGGGCATTGTTGGAGACATCCTTCGCAATGTACCAGTCGGCTTTAATCATCATAAGAATATTCAAAGTTGCACCACTCTTGATGTTGCACTTGATAATATGGATAAATATGAAGCAAATACCGAGCTTGTAGGGCAAATTGATGCTGGCTATTATCAGATTGGGACACTTGGCGGGGGTAATCACTTTATTGAGTTACAGGAAGATAATGATGGCAATTTTGGTATAATGATTCACTCCGGCAGCCGTAATTTTGGTAAGCAAGTATGTGACTACTTCCACAAAGCCGCCCGTGATTTAAATCAAAAATGGTATTCAAAGATTCCTGATGAATGGCGGTTGGCATTTTTACCGGTTGATTCAAGTGAGGGTAAACAATACATTAACTGGATGAATTTAGCGCTTGATTTTGCTGCTGAAAACCGTTCTAAAATGATGTATGCAGTACGTTCAATCATCGAAAAATGGATTGGCAAATATACGAATATTAGTTTTAACTATGCTGATGAAATAAACTGCCACCATAATTATGCTGCAATTGAACATCATTACGATAAAAATGTATGGGTTCACCGCAAAGGGGCGACCAGAGCACGACTTGGTGAAATCGCAGTTATTCCAGGTGCAATGGGTTCCTATAGCTATGTGGTTGAAGGTTTAGGGAATGAAATGAGCTTCTGCTCGTCTTCACACGGGGCAGGTCGTCAATATTCACGCAAAGTTGCAATGCAGAATTTTTCTACTGAACAGGTCATGGTCGATTTGAAAGAGCAGGGTGTTATTCTCGGGAAGCAAAACAAAGAAGACGTGGCGGAAGAAAGTCGCTTTGCATATAAGGATATAGATGTTGTAATGGAAAATCAACAGGATTTGGTTAAGCCAATCAAAAAGTTAAAGACTATAGGTGTGGTCAAAGGTTAGGTTTTAGGGTGTTGCAGCCTTATATACAACTGATTTATTCTATGCTAAGGGATCAAAATCCTTTGCGGTGCCGTAGCGACTAGCTTCACGGTATGCCGGGTAGATCAGAAAAATGACAGACAGTGTCGGAGGTTCGAATCCTCTACCCGTGAAAGGGTTAACTCAGTTGGAAGAGTATGTCTAGTTTTAGACTGAAAAGCTAAAACTCAAATGGTAAGCGAGCAGTCGCCTGAGGTTCAAATCCTCAATCAGGGAAAAGACCTTTCAAGTCTATTCACAAATGGTAGAAATCAAAAATGTCCGGCAAGAGATGGACTGGAAACCATATCATCTTTTGCAACGATTAGCCAGCCAGTGGTGAAAAGGATACCGTTTGTTTCAGGATTGTTCCATAACGTTCAAGTGATGAATGTACACCGGACAATGACGGAAAAACTTCAATTTTTACCCCGCAGGAAAAGCGTGGACATTTTTGATAGAAACCGAAATTAAAAGGAAAGAGGTAATAAAATGAAGATTGTTATTAATGAAAATGAACGCGGCTTTTTATTTAAGAATGGTACATATCGTAAATTGCTATTACCTGGAAAACATCATATTTACAGGTGTTTTGGAGAATCATATGCACGAACTGATGTTGCAAAGCATGTGCAGGTTGCCAATACGGATATCGCTGTACTGTTAAAAGATAAATTATTTGCAGAAAGCGTTACAAGAATTGATGTTCCTGATGGATTTGTCGCCATACGAATGGAGGACAGCAGAATTACAAGCACTCTACAGCCTGGAACATATTGTTTCTGGAACTGCTACCGAACTCAAAGTTTCAAATTAATTGATATTTCAAAGCCCGAGGTAACCGATTTGACACGCGAACAGTTAATGGCTGTGCCACGCAATATGTACGCAAAAATTGAAATACCGGAAGGTGAGACAGGTTTGCTGTTTTTTGACGGCAAGCTAGAGCGCAAACTTGAAAGTGGCAGCTATTACTTCTGGAATAGTATGACGAAAATTACATGCCAGAACATTGATATGCGTGCACAGCAGCTTGACATTGCTGGTCAGGAGATCCTGACAGCAGATAAAGTGTCGCTGAGGCTTAACTTTGTATGCACCTACAGAATCACTGATGCAGTCAAAATCGTCAGCGATATCAGGGACTACAAAGCACAGATTTATACTATGACACAGCTTGCTCTGCGTGAATATGTCGGCAAGTTTCGTTTCGACGAATTGTTGGAGCAAAAGGACTCCATCGCCGCTTTTGTTCTGGAACAATTAAGGGCTAAACAGGACGCGTTGTTTGTGGAATTTTTCGATGCTGGTTTGAAGGATATTATTTTGCCTGGAGAAATCCGTGACATTATGAACACTGTGTTGATCGCCGAAAAAAATGCACAGGCTAATGTGATTGCTCGCCGCGAGGAGGTTGCATCTACCAGAAGCTTACTGAATACTGCTAAGTTGATGGAGGAAAATGCTACACTTTATAAACTGAAAGAGATGGAATATCTTGAAAAAATCTGCGACAGGGTTGGAAACATTTCAGTTGGTGGAGGAAACTTACTGACCGAACTGCGTGGGATTTTGAGTTCAAAATAAATGTCTAAAGTGATAACAACAATTCAAAATAACAGGACTGTTTCTTTACTATTGATGGCAAAGTGAACAGTCCTGTTTAATTGGAAATGTATGTTAATAACTTTGGAATTGGTTATTTTTTGTTGATTTTTAATCTATATAATATATTCCACAATATTAACAAATGTATCAAGAGTGTAATATTAATATATCCGTTTACATCAAGTTCTTCCCTGTCGGTTATACCCTTATTAAGAGTACAAAGTAGTACGGCACATTCTTAAAAATTTACATTTTTTAGATAAACACTTGACACTTACCTTACGTAAGATGTTACGATTAACGCGGAAGGCAGGTAATTATTATGAAAATTAAGCAGGTATGCGATAGTACAGGTCTGTCTGAACGCACGATACGCTTTTATATTGAGAAAGGGCTTATACAGCCTCAAAGCTGTGAACAGAATCGGCGTACATACTATGAGTTTGGAGAAGATGATGTTCGACAAACCGAGCAGATTGCAATACTACGGAAAATAGGCTTTTCCATTGCCGAAATTCTAACTATGAAAAATGAACCTGAGTGCATTGGTTCCATTATAGAAGAACACCTGATTTCGTTGGAGGAGAGTGCAAGAAAACAGGCTGAAGCCTTGACAGCAGTACAAAATGCTGTTGGCAGTCAATACCCCAGCCTGTCAGCGCTATGTGCCGTACTTACTGAAAGCGCTGAACATCTTGAATTACCGCAACGTGATGTATGGCCGCATTTCGCTCAATTTGATGAGGAAACACCCGAGGAGCGCGAAAAATCCTACCAGAGTTTTTTAGACCGGCATAACCGGAAGGAGAAAAGACTCAAGTGGCTGAAACCCGCTCTGCTTTCCCTGTGCGCGGCTGCACTTATTTTCGGGGTAGTCATTGGTGTCAGCTACATACCTCGCCATATTCAAAGAGAGTTTTTGGGAAGTGAGTTGGAGATGGCGGTGAAGGTTCAAAACTACTTAAAAAAACGGATATTCATATCGAAGGATGGTTATATGGAGGATTGTTTACAACGCCAAGCTTCAAGGGGGTATTTGAACTGAGCACATATCCGTTTACACACGATACTCAGGTTGAAATACCCTTTCTACATGATAAAGGGGATGTATGTCCAATTGTTTATTGTTATTATAAGGATGGTTTACCGCATACAAGTAGTTTGGGAATGCTTTATACCGATAGCAATTTTCGTTCAGTAGCTATCCAGCTATTCGATAAGAAGAAAAACGGTGACGGAATCGAAAGCGGCTCAATAGGAAACCGTGTCATTGCTGCTCCGGCAAGTGATTTGCAAATGGCTTCTTCAGTCTTGGATGAACGTAATATCTACTGGATGGATTTCAAAGGCGTATACCATTATCCAAGATAACAGAATCTCAAAATAAATTCAAAAATGCAATTATTATTTGCATATACACCATATTTGATGTAAAATATAATTGTGAATACATCAAAAGTGGTGTATAAACATGTAATACAGGAGAAATACTATGAATGTACATCATTATGAAACAAGGGGAGGCAAAGACATAATCCTTGAGTATATTGACGAGCTTCCCAAAAATGAAAAAGCAGAGGGGTTAACAATTCTTGAAAAACTTGAGGATGAAGGATTCGCAGCACTTGATGTACTAAATACGAGACAACTCAGGGCAAAGCTCTGGGAAATCAAGTTTTATGATAATAATAGGATTATGTATGTTATAGCAGACGGGGAAAATATGTATTTGGTTCATGTTTGTAAAAAGCAGAAGGGTAAAGCTGAAAGGTTTGAATTGGATAAAGCAATAAAAAGAGTCAGGGAACTGGAAACGGAACTGGGCAAGAGATTTATTTGAATGAATGAGAGGTGAATACCCATGCCGTTTAAAAAAGTCAATGTTAAGGAAGAAATCAACAAAAGGCTGGAAAATGACGTAGAACTTAAGAAAGCATATGCTAATGCACAGCATGAGTATGAAGTTATCAAGCAGCTTGTAAAAATAAGAAATGAAATGGGTTTTTCCCAAAGTGATGTTGCAAGGCAGTCCGGATTGACACAGCAGATGGTTTCCAGGATTGAAACCGTAGATAACTCCCCCACGCTCAGGAACTTTATAAAGTATGTAGACAGCCTGGGCTTGGAAATCAGGATTGAGAAAAAGGATGCAAAAATGGAGTGCGGAAAGGTGTAGGTTTGGAGAGGGCGGAAAGGATGGAACAGGGTGAACCTGTTCTCTTTTTATTTTGTATGGAAATCGGAAGGGGTGTCGAACCTAGCGGCAAGAAAAGAATTTTAAGCTTTTAAACAATAAAGTCATGAAACAGAGTCTTATAAATAACCTTTATCATTATGTTAAAAATAAATAGCTTTACCGTTATATGGTGAAAAGTTGTATCTTTTAGAGCGAATGGGCAAAAAATGAATAAAATCATTCTAAAATAGTCCATATTAATCCTTGAATCATACTCGAGTATGGAATAGTATATATATAACCATTTAATGGGAGGGCGCTATGCAACAAATTACATTTTTAATAGCTTATATTCTGGGTCTTGCCTTAAATATTGCAATTGTATATTTTATTGTTAAACTTATTATACGTTACCTAGAGAAGGTAAGAAGTAGTAAAGCAAAATAATACTTTATTCTGTAAATATTGACATTATTTGCTTATGGGTGTATTATATTTACAAAAAGCAGAAACCTCCTAGATTAAAATTCTTTTGCGGAGATCCCTTAATCTAGGAGGTAACACCCCTTCCAATAATTGAAAGGTAATTCTATTATATACCTTATTTTTGGCAAATTTTAATCATGCTTTTTGGCAAATAAGATTCCCTAGAAGATTAATAATAACACACAATGGTCAAAACATTTAGGTCTTAGGGGTCTTCCACCCCCCAAACCCCTGGAAAACCAATACAAGGCATTAAAGAAAATCATTTAATATCTTTGTTTAAATTAATTGCCAGTTTTATAACGAAAGTTATTTACCAAACCGATGAACTTCCTGTCTCATTTGAAAAACGGGAACCCCGACGACTTAGAATACAGAAAGCTACTTGTTATAGCGTCTATATTTACATCAACGATAATGGAGGCCATAATGCAACCGTAATATTCAATGTGGGCAACCAGCCGCCCATACATGTGGATGTGTCTCTATTGGATGAAATACAGGGCAATAGTGGTTCTTATGCGTCCCTGTTGCCTCCACAATACTAGAAAACCAAGTGCTTCAGATAAACTGAGATGCTTGGTTTCTTATTTTGTCCGGTTTTAAAGGAATATAGATTCGAATATAAATTAAGGTCTGAACCCGTGCCCGGAATCAGACCTTTGATAACATTAAACAGATGTATATCCCCCATCAACTTTTATATTCTGACCGGTAATATAGGAAGCTTCATCACTTGCAAGGAAAATAGCGGCAGGGTTTAATTCGCCCTCATTGCCATAACGCCCAAGCGGGACAGATGATTTCATGAAATTGGTAAATGCCTCGGTTTTTAATGTATCAATTGTCAATTCTGTTTCGAAGTATCCGGGGCTAATAGCATTGCAGGTAATATTATATCTGGCTAATTCAGCTGCTACAGCTCTGGTAAAATTAATAACGCCGCCTTTGGATGAATGATATGCGACCGTATCCATGACAGTATTACCAACCTGTCCATATATGGAAGCGATATTAATAATTCGGCCATACTTGTTTTCAACCATATTTTTTGAGAACGCTCTTGTTACTTTGAATACGCTGGTTAAATCTGCATCGATGGTGAATTTCCAGTCATCATCGGTCATATCCAGTATGCCCGCGTTTTTTGCGGCTCCTGCATTATTGACCAGAATATCTACTTTCCCGTACTCTTTAATTGCAGCTTCAGCTGCTTTGTTTACATCTTCCGTTTTTGTAACATCACATTGTATGGGGAGGCACCTGACTCCTTTAGACCTGAAATCAGCAGCTATTGCCTCCAGTCTTTCAATTCTTCTGGCCATGAGAACCAAATCGGCACCCTGCCCCGCAAAACCATGCGCCATCTGAAGACCTAAACCTGAAGAAGCCCCTGTCACTACAACTACGCGATTTTTTAGCGAAAACATAATATCCCTCCTAAAACACAAACGATTATAATTACTATTCGTTCAATGAATACTAATTATTAATACCCATTTAGTTAAAATTTATATCATGATAATAACCTTGTCACTCAACATTAATTTGAACATGCTGATAAAACAATGTATGATAAAGACTAGATTACTTTGGAAAAGATAATAGTTGAAATACATTTAAAAAAGGGGAATATAATGAAAAACTACAAGCTAATTGTCCAATATGATGGGAGCAGGTATAAAGGCTGGCAAAAGTTTAAAGATAGTGATCTTTCAATCCAGGAAAAGATAGAAACAGTACTTGCTAAGATGGCAGGAGAAGAAATTCATGTAATAGGTTGCGGAAGTACAGATGCAGGCACTCATGCCGAAAGTTACGTAGCAAATTTTCACACAAATTCAACATTGTCACCTAAACTTATATTAAACTACCTTTATGAATTTTTACCCGAGGATATTGTAGTAAAATCAGTAGAAGAAGTGGATGAAAGATTCCACGCACAACACAATATGAAATCAAAAACTTATGTATATAGCATTACTAAGGGGAAATTTAGAAATGTATTTAATAGAAAGTATTCTTTTCACTCAGATGAGAGGCTTGATCTTACTCAAATGAGAAATGCATCTGAATATTTAATTGGAACCCATGATTTTCAAAGCTTTACCAGCCTAAAAGAGAGCTCAAAATCCACAGTAAAAACTATAAATTCTTTAGATATTATTGAAAATGGTATGTTAATTGAGATTGTAATAAATAGTAATGACTTTTTGCTTCATATGGCAAGGTTGATTGCCGGAGCTCTTATAGAGGTTGGCAAAAATAAAATAAAAGCTGCAGATATCCAAAAAATATTAGCTGAGAAAAAACGTACAGAAGCAATACCAATGGCTCAGCCAAAGGGTCTTTGCTTAAGAGAGGTTCAATATTAAGCCGCAGTTGACGGCAACTGTAAAGGAAAACATGACATATGCAAATACCTTCAAACCTTGTTAATGAACATTTTGATGACCGTTATTTTGACGTGGTTAGCGCGCTGGACGAAGCTCAGCAGATATATTTCAGGAATAATAATCTGATTGAACGGATTAGAATGGGGCTGCAATCAGAAACCCCTTTTATAATTGGTGAAACGGGCTTTGGCGCCGGCCGCGTGGTAGTTGCGCTTATGGAGTTCATCAGAAAAAGTGGTATGCAAAATGTTTCTATAGAATATAACACAGTTGAATTGTATCCTTTGGATCCTGATAGAATGCTGGATATCCTTAGCGGATTTAAAGAGCGAGCCGGTGAGGAGATAAGTACACTCGTGGAAGCATACCGAAGTATCGATATAACTGTGCCTGGTTGGCATTCAGTGAAAATACAGCAATCATTTGGTACGATACAGCTGAATCTATGGATAGGAGAAGCCCTTGAAATGGTGAGTTCTCTGGAAAAACCCTGTGATGTCTGGTTTCTTGATGGACATAGTCCCAAAAAGAACCCTTCAATTTGGCGGCCTGAGTTACTTATGGCAATCGGAAACAAGACAAAAACCGGAGGCACTTGTGCTACTTTTACTGTAGCGGGTGTTGTAAAAAGTGCCCTCGTAGAAGCTGGCTTTACACTTAATAAATACCCTGGATGTGGCGGAAAAAAACATGTGCTGCAAGGGGAAAAGTGTTGATTTTGCTTAATAATATGATTTTAACCAGTATAAGAATGTAGTGCCATTGCGTATTAATGGTGCTTTTTATTACTTTGGGTAGATTTGGTGGTATTTCCAGTTTCCCTGATGGTATAGCAGGAAATATTGTAATTATGATCTGGAATTTGATACAATAAATTTACATAAACGGAAATAAAAGTTGACAAATAAGGAGGTGATATATTAAAAACTGATATTGTTCACAAACATACTGAATGTGGCTTTTTTAGGTACATCAAAGGTGTGGAAGTAAACAATTGGATAGTTTGGAAAGGAGAATTAACAATGAAGAAATCAGTAAAAATGTTCTCGCTTTTTATGGTTTTAACATTTATTTTCTCGGCTTTCTGTGCAAATGTATGGGCGCAGAACTACAGTGATCTTCTTACACAAAGCCTGACGGTTCCGCTCGGACAACTGACATATTATATTGATAGTTCCGCATCAGGGAGTTCAACCCAGATTAAAGCTGCAATGAATGCATGGTCAACAGCATCAGGCGGAAGGATTAATTTTACATCAAGCTCGGCAAGTTCAGCCACAATTGTTTTCAAGAAGCAATCAACTTTTCCTTCTGCAATTAGTACTGCCAATGGGTATGTACTGTATTACAGCAGCGGAACATCGTTGAATACACCGGGAGGTTATCCTTCACAAGATTGGACAAAATGTGAAGTCTATATAAAGTCCGGATTGACAAGTGCGCAGACTCAGCGTACAGCTTGCCATGAAATCGGACATTGCCTTGGTTTGGACCATCCGTTTAATGATGGTCTGACAAGCAGTATCATGTATGTAAGCGGACATGCAAAAGCCTCAAACACTCCCACCCAAGAGGATATCGCCAACCTGGAAGAAAAGTATACCGAACCATGGCATTGGTAGGTTGTCCTTGCTTTTCCTGGAACAAGGATGGGTGATTTAAATAATAACATCATAAAATGAAGAAATTTCCCAAAGCAAGACTTTGTTGTTAAAAGCAGAGTCTTGCTTTGTTTTATGAAGAGGTCGTACTGTCATTGACTGCTGTTGAGGGAGGGAACAGGCATATTACTTCACCATGAAACAGCTTGAATGCAAAGCGTTCAACGGGTATTTACATTGGGAGAGTGTTTATAAATGTTATATCTTCAATGTTTCGTCTTTGTTAATCCGGGAAATAAGGGGTGTTAGGGGACTTTTAACTTGCGGGAATATTATTGCATTTATACAAAAAAGTGGAAGTTGTTGACTGCATAAAAAATGATTAAAAACTTACTTTTCTTATTTATTATAATGTATAATATGTTTAAATCATATGTTCAGATGAGGAATTATATGAAAAAAGTACTATTATTATTTATTGTAGTTTGTTCAATTTCTATTATAGTTGGCTGTTCAAAGAATGCACCTATGCAAACACAACAACTAACATCACAGAAAGCAGCACCCACACTTACACAGGCTAAACTGCCGACATCTAGTAATGTAACACCTAAACTAACACAGACTAAACAATCCACATTTAGTGATGTACAGACGGAATTTGCCAATGATGTGAAAATAGGCAGTAATCGTGTTGAAAAGATATATTGCTGGGAAGATTTTATTCATGATGATTCAAAAGGTGCAAATGAGCAAAAACAGACGACAGTTATTTACGATCCTAGCGATCAACTTTTTGATGACAGTCAGAAGGCGTCTTTTATAAAAACCTATCTGCAAGGACAGGGGCAATATAAGGAAGTACCGGATGGCGTGACTTTAGATAATGAAGGAAGGCCCTTGGTGGAATATTATTTTAACCAAGATAAAAGCAAGCTCAGTTTCGTAGTTCATATGTGGGGAAATTATCTCACAGATTTTGATGCGGGTACTCGTGTTAAAACTGATGCAATATATTGTACTACACTTCATTTGGATGACTTAAATAAAGTAGGAAATCTCATCTCAAAATATGAACCAGAAAAGAATGTGACAGAAGAAAAATTATATGATGCGCAAGGTAAGCATATGGCAAGTATTTCCTATCAGTATATTAAAGGAGTTCCATTTCCATTTATTACGAACTCTTGGAATTTAAACACTTGCCCTGAATTGATTCGAGACGGGTTATGCAGAAATCAGAAGATCTGGTTTTATAAGGAACAGTCTCAATTTGATGATTCGGGTAAATGGATCGGATACAATGGCTATAAAAATGAATACGATACAAAAGAGTATTTTAAATACCCAAGTAGTAGCTCTTATAACTCGTCTGAACTCAAAAAAATTACTGAAGAACGGCAAGATTGTGATTCAAATGAGTTTACCAAAGATTCTTCTGGTGAAATGAAATTGAATTATCATGATGGTATGCTTAATAGCATTGATTATTGGCGTTCTTCAAGTGTTCATGGTACATGGGATTCCAGTGGGAAAATATATTATGATAAAAAAGGAAGAATGATAGATAATGATTACTATGTAACAAGTGGTGGTCAGGATAAAATTTTTCTTTATCAAGGTGAATCAAGAATGCCATGGGCTTGCATTTACTGGGATAGTTTTATAAATAACTTTGAGAAAATTTATCTATTCATTCCTGCTTAAAACTGAGGATATTTTGTGAATGTTTACTTTATTAAGTTGGAATTAAAACAAAACTGAATAACATAGCAGCTTGGTGCAAAACTTATTAGCCCTTCAATATCCCTAAATACCTATCCAGCCTTTCCTCAACATACCCTCCCACAAGAAGTGCCATTTGTTCGCGGCTGCCGGTCTCATAATAAGAGGAAAAGCAGTCATAATATTTCTTGCGGTCACTAAACTTAATATTGACTGCCGGAAAGCCTGCTGAGTTTAACTCAAACTTAAGAAGTATACCGGACAATGTTATCCTTGTCTTTTATATATTCCTCCATGGTAGCAAATGTAAGTTTCAGCATCATAGTCCAATATCTTTGAAATGCTTTTCTTTGCATTTTCCATATCTAACGTAAACTCTGGGTTTGCAACGACCAATTGACTGTTTTGTAATGCAGCAGCATCGCCTGTTATGAGAATTCTTTTATTTTTAAAATATAAAGATATATGCCCTGGTGTATGTCCGGGAGTGCTAATGATCTCGCATCCGCCGCACCAGTTCATAACTTCGCCGTCATGCACTAATATATCTACCTCAACAGGTTTAACACTTTTTAGAACTTTACAAAAAGCCAATCCAAATGACTTCTGCTCTTCACTTAAGGTATTTTGAAGTAACTCTGCCTGTTCTAGCCTTAATGATTTCTTCTCTCCCGCAATATAGGGAGCTTCAATTTCACTTGAAATAATTTTTATCTGAGGATATTTTTGTTTAAAATCTGCTAAGGCACCCATGTGGTCATGGTCATGATGTGTAATAAGGATTTTAGTCAGATGGCTGCAATCCAGGTTTTCAGATTTAATGGCATCTTCTATAACAGACATAAAGCCTATATATCCACAATCAATCAGTATCATTTCATTGTCATCTTTTAAAACAACAGGGTGAATAGTACCCTCCATATCTCCAAATTTATACTTTACATTTAAGATAATAATATTTTCCATAAGGTGTCCTTTGGGTTAATCATCATTAATGCTCATAATTTTACCATGGCACATTTATGATATCAAGATTTTTCCATATGGTTAAATGATTAATGAAGATCTATATAATGAGGAATTACTTTTAGTGCTGTTTTTCTTGATATGTTTTTATCACTTATTCATTATATTCAATTCATCCACTTATCTCAGTACCTGATGTTCCATGGGCTTTTCTTATAATTATTGTTAGAAAAACGACTCAAAGCTCTTTAAATATCTGTATCCTCTTGAACGTATGTAAAAGTTAATTGTAGACTTCCATTTGAAGAACGAAGCAAGGAAGTGTTCCAGAATATTTCTCGATACATATGATAAAGAAGAATCATGTTTACTGGGTAGGAACACTTGGATGAACATCGATAATAACAATAAAATCCCCTGTACAGAGATATTATGCGATACAAGGACGATAGCAGAGGTTCAGAGTGAAACAGTGTCGCCGACTGGCTATTATGGTCCGTTAATTGCCCAGATTCCGGTGCTTGTTTCAAAAAACAAAGTACAAATTCACGTTGAAGCTAACATCAACCTCAAATGTTCTTTGACAGCCATCCGTAACTGCACTAGGGATGTTTTTATAACGCAATGCAAGCTCTTGGATCTTAATAATCAAAAAAATGGCAAGCTATATTTAAACGGTTATGTAAGAGAAAGTATTGAATATGCTGCCACTAATTACATAAGGGATATGAAATCCAGTGGAGATATCCGATATACAGTAGTAAAAATCCCATTTGAATGCACTGCAAAAATTAGCTATTATACAGCTCCTACAATAAAAACAAAGAATCGCTTTGTCAATATCGCGCTCTCTGCCATGTGCAATACACCTGAAAATCGGTGTAATGCTTCGACAGCACAAAACTTGGAGTGCTATGTCACAGCATCCGGCTATGGTTCAGCAAACATGTTCTGTGAATTGGATGAGGTAATTATTCTGGAATTGGGTGAGCAATGCGAAACTGCTTTATCTGAAAAAAAAACGCCAGATAAGCATACCTTTGCTGAGCATATTATCATTTCCATTACTTTTACGCTTGCACAGTGGCAATGGGTAAATATTCCCAAATTTCCTACCTATCCTACCTATAACGGGCAATATAAATCGTTAAGGTAATGTAAAAAAAATCTGAAACTGCAATCCTTAACATAAGATTATTATTTTTTTATTTCATGCTTCGACAATAATTGCTTAAAAATTGGTTTACATAATGAACATTATTGTAAACGTATTCATATAATAGGACTATATAGTATTGAAGATAGCAGATCGATTTTGTAATAGGAGGAATAATTATGAACAATGATAATAGTTGCAAAGCCGGTATAATTAAATCCCATACCGTCCCTGAATGCTCCAGTGAAGAATTAATACCTAAAGGATATGAATGTCCTGTGGTAGGGAAAATACCTGTAGTACTTGCCGAGCCTGTTGTTCAGGTTGATGTAGAGTCGATAATTCAGCTGGAAGAACCTGCATTTGAAATTAAAAGAATTAAAAAAAATGTTTTTGTTAACCAATGTACAATAGTTGATACTGGATGTGGCAAAAGCGGAAAACTATTTTTGAGCGGTTTTGTTAAAAAGAATATTGAGTTTGCTACAGCTGATTGCAGCAGTGAAGACAACAAAAGCGTAAGCGGTAGAATACGCCACACAACAGTAAATGTACCCTTTAGCTGTGTAACCAAGATACATTTCATTACCCCACCACAGCTAAGCAAGAAGGGAAATACAGAAGAAACTGCGTCCTTTTTTAAAGAAATAAAAGAGGATGAATTCTGTTGTCAAAAGATTATGGGACGTGACCCATGCGAGATGGCCTTTGAGCACACTGAATTCTTCAATGAGAAAATATTCTGTGAACTGGTTGAAGCAAAGATTTTTGAAGATGATGTCCCGAAAGATCAAAAGCCATTTGGATGCGAATGCAGAAACGATTTCATCTTTGATAAAATTGAAGAAAAAATGGTAGTTCTTATAAGATTAAAGATTTTACAGAAACAGCAGGTAAGAATTTCGGAACACAAATAATCTCTTGGGGGCATAATAGTGCAAATGTTGCAAGTATAAGAAAAACATATGGGATTAAAAGTGGTACAGAAGGTTTGACAATATAATAAAATATGCAAAGAATATCCCATAGGACATTTAATACTTATGGGATATTTTTTCGATTATTTTATTGCCGGAAAGCTTCTGAAGAAACTATATTATGTTTTAAAAGATTTAAAAATGGTAATATATCACTAATGGATTATCCAACGTTTTATTTATAGAAGGGAATTGAAAAGATGAGTGAATTAAGGACAGTGAAAAAAATTACCCAAGGCAAGCATACGGTTGATGGTGCGGGTGTTAAGCTGGTGCGGGTAATAGGATACCATGACACGAAGGATTATGACCCATTTCTAATGTTGGATGCTTTTGATTCCGAAAATCAGGATGATTACACCAAAGGGTTTCCATGGCATCCCCATAGAGGAATTGAAACGATAACATACCTGATACAAGGTGATATCGAGCATGGTGACAGCCTCGGTAACACTGGGAGTATAAGGGATGGAGATTGTCAGTGGATGACGGCCGGATCCGGAATCATTCATCAGGAGATGCCCCAGCCATCAGTACGAATGCTGGGGACACAGCTTTGGCTTAACTTGCCGGCAAAGGAAAAGATGACGGCTCCAAGTTATGGGGACATTAAAAAAGAAAAAATTCCTGTAATTGTTGAGGGCGGGAATAGAATACATATTATTGCAGGAGACTATCTGGGGACAAAGGGCGCATTTGAAGGCAGCCATGTAAAAGCTACTTATCTGGATGTCGAAATAGAGGAAGGCAGTGAATGGCACTTTGATAGTGAGGAGAGTTCAACGCTGTTTATATACATTGTCCAGGGCAAAGGTAGATTTGAACCTGAAAGCAATACAACAATAACAGAAAGACAGGCTGTTTTGTTTAACACAGGGCGTAGATTTTGGGTGCATGCATCGGATAGTGGTATAAGATTTCTGCTTTTTTCAGCGAGACCACTTAATGAGCCAATCGCCTGGGGAGGTCCTATTGTGATGAATACAAAGGAGGAGCTTGATTTGGCCTTCAAGGAACTTGAGGAGAATAAATTTATTAAATAGTAAACAAACAATTCTCATTTTAGATAGAATTCTTTATATGTTAAATCAGGAGGCCCTTCATGGGAAAGCATAAGGACGGACACAGCTACATGAGTTGTGTTGGCTTAATAAGAAAAATTGATGATATTCCAGAATTCCCAAGGATTTAGATGCAGTTAAGAAGGAAAGAGAGATTCAAATAGAATTGATGAAGAGTGTTTAGTTTGAGGAGGTACAATCCTATGTTTAAATATACAGGGGAAGAACTGGCAGAGGCACTGCTGGTTGTAATTTCTACTATTAGTAAATGCGAAAAAATACAGCCCAAATTTGCTGAGGGCACTTCACAACAGACACTTCTAAAGAACAGGATAAAAGCGCTATATATTTCAAAATCATTGATGACAGATGAAAATGTTTTGGGCACATATACAAAAGAAGAATTGATGGAAGCACTACCCCCCATAGCTTCAATTATAAACAAATGTGAAAAAGCACAGCTGAAAGCTACAGAGGGTACGGTCCATCACACTCGCCTTAAAAATATAATAAAAGCGATGTATATATCAAAAACATTAATAACAGATGAAATTAGTAAAAGGGATTAATGTTCATTACAATATTTTTATATATTGAATATCTATGGATTAATCGTATATTACATTTTTTCCTTCATCACTTAACTTTTTTAAAGATGCTAGCATATTATTTATCTCTTCATCGGAATGTCTTTCCCATGAACCTAATTCGGCTATTATTTTCAAAGGAAATTTAGACCTATATGAACGCGTTGGGTTTCCAGGGAATTTTTTGTCAGTTAAGTTTGGGTCATTTTCAAATTCACCTAATGGTTCTACAATATAAATTCTTTCTTTTGATTCAGATGTCGCTAATTCAGCACCCCATTTTGCAGCATTCAATGTTGCAGTAAAATAAATGTAGTTGGATTTTTTATTTTGGTAATTTGATAAGTGTTGTGGTTCCAATAAATCTCCAATTTTGAGTTCTGCTTTAGTACCATGAAAAAAAGGACCATTATCTAAAACATCTTTTTTGTCATTCATGCGCAGTCTCCAATCTATTAATTTTATTAATCATATTTTAATGGCAGAGTGAAAGAAATAATAGTCTGCATCTTAACTTTTATATATGATATAATTAAACTGGAGATAAAAAGTTATGCGTATAAGAAATAGATTTTAAGAGCCAATAACATTCTGCATATATCCTCTGATAGAAAATAAAACAGTGCTAGCATTTAGCACTGTTTCTTAACTTATCTCAGATCCTTTTCTTCTTTCTAAACAGTATAGCTTTGATTCCAAATGACCCCCGGAGGTAAGGGGGATTGTTCTATTGATTACATTCTTTCCATATGATAAGATTTGAAAATGGAAGGCGTTGCCATACCAAGGTCTGAAAAGTTATGCTTGGTGACCGTCCCCATATTTTTTCTAAAGGATATTTTGATATGATTTGTAAAAATAATAGAGCTAAAGAAAAAGTGCACATAAAGTTATTGGCATTGGTATCGGTAATTGTTGTTATGTTCTTTACAGCAAACTTTTACACCTATGCATGTACAATATTTACAAAAGAACAGGATGGAAAGGTATTAGTCGGAAACAATGAGGATTATCTTTATCACATTAATTCCAGCATGACAGTCAAAGCTGCTGATAAAGATTCATATGGAATGGTGTTTTTCTCTAATTCCTCGTATGTTCAGGGAGGCATGAACGAAAAGGGATTGTTTTATGATGGAGCGGCTTGCCCCTCAACAAATGTGCCATATTCCAAAGATAAGCAAATCCTAGGCATGAATTTTGGAGAAGAGGTTCTTTCCAAATGTTCAAATGTGGACGAAGCAGTCGATTTTCTCAAAAAATATAATATCCCTAAGAGTTTTGGAGACCATTTACTGCTGGCAGATGCAACAGGTAAATCGGCAATTGTCGAATGGGTTCAGGATGAGATGAGAATAATACCGAAAGAGAAGGATTATCAGGTTGTAACTAATTTTTTCATTTCCAACCCCGAATTAGGAGGGTATCCATGTAACAGGTATGAGACAGCCGAAGCAATGCTAAAAGGTTTTGATAATATCTCGTTGGCAAACTTTAAGGATGTCCTTTCTAATGTCAAACAGGATTGGGGTGATGGAGGGACAAAATATTCAAACATTTACGACTTGAGAAACAAAATAGTGTATGTATTTAAAAAAGCAGATTTCGGCAGTGCTGCAAGCATTAATCTTTCCATAGAACTTGGAAAACTGAAACATGGTGAAAAAGAAAACTATAAAATAGAAGAGCTGTACTATGAGAAATTTGAGGATAATTCATTCAACCCAGTGGTTGACAGTTCAAGAATTGGTGACGCAAATGAAGAAAGTTCAGCTAATTCAGAAGTTAAAAATAAAATTAAATCAGATCAAACAGGAACAAATTTAAAGAATAAAAATGAATTATACAAAAACACAACCGAGAACGATTCGGCACTCATTTTGTGGGGTTCAATTTTGGGTATATTGGTAGTTGGTGGTGTGATTATCTTTCTTTTAAAGCACAAGAGCAAACATACAATAAAGAGTGAATAAAACTCGTCCCCTTGATTTCAAAGGTATACGCGTGTTGTTAATATTTTCTCTATAAGTATTTTCTAATGTTATGAGTAATAATATTCATTGTACTAAAGGATCGAATTGAGGTGCGGCCAATGACAAAAATGAATCCCAAGGTTGATGAATACCTTAATAAACTCACAAAATGGAAGCAGGAAATGGAAAAACTGAGAATGATACTTCTTGACTGTGAGCTGAACGAGGAATTCAAGTGGGGTAAACCCTGTTACACATTAGGTAAAGACAACATCGCTTTAATACATGGATTCAAAGAATACTGTGCACTTCTCTTTTTCAAAGGTGCCTTATTGAAGGACGCCAAGGGCATTCTGACTCAGCAGACCGAGAATGTCCAAGCTGGGCGTCAGGTACGGTTCACAGATGTTAATAAAATTGTTGAGATGGAAGGTACCTTGAAAGACTATATAAATGAAGCCATTGATATAGAAAAAGCGGGGTTACAGGTGGATTTAAAAAAGAGTATTGAAGCCATCCCGGAAGAATTGCAAAATAAGTTCAATGAAAACTCTGATTTGAAAGCTGCATTCGGAAAATTAACACCAGGACGCCAAAGAGCATATGTCCTTTACTTTTCACAGCCCAAACAATCAAAAACCCGGGAGTCAAGGATTGGAAAATATGTGCAGCAAATCCTTAATGGAAAGGGACTGAATGATTAGTGTATTTTAATAATGCCCATTCAGACCGTAACTTATTAAATCACAAATTATGCTCTATCCATCCTTATCTTTTTTCTTCTCTTTTCATAATTAGATTAACCTTTTCTTGACGTTATCCATTTGAGAAAATAATCTGCAAGCTATTCAGATTTAACCCAAACTGGTCGAATGTGTGATATGCTTAAATGGTAAGTTTTGAGAGGAGAGATCGTCATGAAAATCATTAATAAACCTGAATTTTTGAAAAGAAGTGTTGAAACGCTTGAAGAAATATTTGATATGCTAACAAAGCTTCCGGCTATACAGCTGAAAGATTTACAGGGGAAGCAAACAGCGCTTGTTATAGTTGATATGATAAACGGGTTTGCCAGGGAAGGTGCATTAATGAGTCCAAGAGTGGAAGGATTGATTCCTGGAATAGTAAAATTGTCAGAGGACTGTGACCAATTGAATATTACAAAGCTTGCATTCGCAGACTGCCATACAAAGGCTTCACCGGAATTTGATGCTTATCCGGTACATTGTATGGAAGGAACAAATGAAGGGAAAATCGTTGATGAACTTATAGAAGTCGGGGGTTATAACCTTATTCCAAAAAACTCTACAAATGGCTTTATAGAAGAAGAATTTCAGAAGTGGTTAAAGAAAAACGAACATATAAATAACTTCATAATTGTCGGTGACTGTACCGATATCTGTGTACAGCAATTTGCAATAACACTAAAGACTTGGTTCAATATGCAAAATAAAAAGGTAAGAGTGATAGTTCCTTTAAATGCAGTTGAAACTTATGATCTCGGGATACACAATGGCGATTTAATGAATGTAATGGCACTGTACAATATGATAATTAATGGGGTAGAAGTGGTTCGGAACGTATGATAAGAATCACTCTGCGGCGTCAGATTTTACTTGTGCGCTGCTCATATATAAAAAATAAACCCCGTTGAAGGGAGACATTAAAATGAACAAGATGAATTTAACTATGCTGACAGATTTTTATGAGTTAACTATGGCAAATGGATATTTTCAGAATAATTTGAAAGAAAAACAAGCCTATTTCGATATGTTTTTCAGAAAGGTCCCGGATAACGGCGGCTATGCGATAATGGCTGGAGTTGAGCAGCTTATACAGTATCTTAAAAACCTTAAGTTTGATGATAAAGATATAGAATACCTCAGAAGTAAAAAAATGTTTAGTGAAGAATTTTTGCAGTACCTCAGAACTTTTAAGTTCAGCTGTGATGTTTGGGCTATACCTGAAGGTACTCCTATATTTCCAAATGAGCCGGTCGTAACTGTGAGAGGACCTGTAATTGAAGCCCAGTTTATTGAAACGATGATTCTGCTAACAATAAACCATCAAAGTCTGATAGCAACAAAGGCAAACCGTATTGTCAGAGCTGCGCAAGGAAGAAATGTTATGGAGTTTGGCTCAAGAAGGGCGCAGGGCTATGACGGGGCTATCTATGGTGCAAGGGCTGCATACATAGGTGGGTGTGTTGGTACTGCATGCACCATTGCAGAGAGAGAATATGATATTCCGGCTATTGGTACAATGGCGCATAGCTGGATTCAGATGTTTCCAACCGAATTGGAGGCTTTCCGTGCTTATGCTTTGACATATCCCGATAGTTGTACGCTTCTTGTAGATACCTATAGTGTATTAAAATCGGGTGTTCCTAACGCAATAAAAGTATTTAGCGAGGAAATAGTTCCAAGGGGATTCAGACCCAAGGGAATAAGGATTGATAGCGGTGACATTACATATCTTTCAAGGGAAGCAAGAAAAATGCTGGATGAAGCTGGGTTCAGTGACTGTAAAATCGTTGCATCAAACTCACTCGACGAATTTATTATAAGAGATATTCTTGTCCAAGGTGCACAGGTGGATTTATTCGGTGTTGGGGAACGCTTAATCACTTCAAAGTCAGAGCCTGTATTTGGTGGGGTTTACAAGCTGGTGGCAGTTGAAGAAAATAGTGTAATGATTCCTAAAATAAAGCTTAGTGAAAATGTAGGGAAAATAACCAATCCGGGATTTAAACAGGCTTGGAGGCTATTTGACAAGGTGAGCGGAAAAGCAATTGCAGACGTACTTACAACTAATGAAGAGATTATAGATGAAAACAAGCCTTATGAACTATTTGATCCAGAATATACATGGAAAAGAAAGACTATTACCAACTTTTCTGCAAAAAGACTTCTAACCAGGATTTTTGATAAGGGAGCATGTGTATATGAAAATCCGAGGTTAAGCGAAATTAAAAGCTACTGCAAAGAGCAGATTGATACATTGTGGGATGAGGTAAAAAGATTTGAAAACCCTCACAAATACTATGTAGATTTGTCAAAGAAATTGTGGGAGATGAAGGAAAGGCTATTACAGGAGTATTCGGTGAAATAGAATAATAGAGTGAGATAATATCATGAATAACCTGTTATTGAGAAGACCAACGGTTAATTATAAGAGTACATTATTGTTGAAAAGAGAATACAATATCAAAGTTTGAAAGTAATTCAAATTGAATAATTTTCTTAAAAAAGAAGGGGAGATATACAGTGATGAAAGATTTTCCTGAATTTATGAAGAATCCAAAGAACCGTGTGCCCGGGAGTGCACAGAACACAGAGGACATTGAAGGGTATTACTATGAAGGACCGGGAGGCGGGCAGATGGCTTTCTGGACCTGTAATTCTGATAGAGTATCCAAAAAGCACAAGCACGATTTTGACGAGTACACAGTCGTAGTGTCAGGACAGTATGTTGCATGCTTTGAAGACAAGGAAATAATCCTTAATCCTGGTGATGAGCTGTTCGTCCCGGCAGGTACTCTGCAGTGGGGCAGATGCATAGCCGGAACAAGAACAATTCATGCTTTTGGTGGTAAAAGAATAAAAACAGAGTAAATTATTTATTTTTTCTAATACAGAACAACAAATAATGATTTGTAAATTTTAGAGGGCACAGATACCATTCTGTTGCTCTTTTCTTTTAAAATCGCCTTTAGACATGTTAATAACTCCTATTTTAGATAGTTTGAATAAAATAGCAATTATCGAAATATAATATATTTCAGAGTATGACCATTCTTTTTTCATTAAAGGAGAAGAAGTATGGAGTTAAGAGGAAGTAAAACCTATGAGAATTTAATGAGGGCATTCGCTGGAGAGAGCCAAGCAAGAAATAGATATAACATTGCTGCATCTGCAGCGAAGAAGGAAGGGTTTCAAGTCATTGAGGCAGTATTTAATTATACTGCAGATCAGGAAAGAGCTCATACTAAGGTATTCTATCAAAAGCTAAAGGAATTTGCGGGAGATACTATAAGCATATGCGGAGGATACCCTATCGACCTTTATGATAACACTGTGAAGGCCCTAAGGGCTGCCCAACATAATGAACTGGAGGAATGGGATAAAGTATATAAGGGTTTTGGTAAAGAAGCAAGGGACGAAGGATTTACATCCATCGCTTATATCTTCGAAGCTATTGCAGCAATTGAAAAGACTCATGCAGACCGATTTGGCAGAATTGCGGATGAACTGGAAGGAGGTAACTTCTTCAGAAAAAATGAGGAAATTGCCTGGATATGTACCAATTGCGGGCATATCCATATAGGGAAGGAAGCTCCGGAGGTTTGCAGTGTTTGTCAACATCCACAAGGATTTTTCATGCCATTTGCAGAATCTTTTGCAGAAAAATAATATCATTCGCCAGATATATGGAAATAAATAAAAAATTTTATCAGAAAGGTATTTACTCCTGCTTTTTTAGGCTGTTTCTGAATTCGGTAGGGGTCATTCCACTGTATGTTTTAAATACACGGTTAAAGTTCCTGATGCTTTCGAAGCCGCATTCTAAAGCTATTGTGGCTATATTTGAATCTGTTGTTACTAATAAGCTCTGCGCCATATTTATACGAAGCTTATTTATATAATCATTAAACTGTTCGCCTATTTTGTGGTTAAATATGCGTGATATATGAAATTTACTGAATCCTAAATCCTTTGCTGTGTTTTCGAGAGTTATATTCTCATAGAAACGGCTGCCTATATATCTTAAAAGCTTCTGAATTGTAGTATCATGAAGCTGTTTACCGTCTTTAAAAACAAAAATCTTATCCAGTTTGCCGAAAATAGAATACAAAAGACCTTTAATCACATATTGATTCCTGTCCTTTAAATCTTCAGCCAAAAGCATATTAAGCAGATAATTAATTTCTTCATCAAAGGAATCTTTCTTAAAAAACGGGTCAGCCAGGGTTTTACCCAAGCACTTGCTGAAATAACTCCTGACAATATCCGGAGAAAAGACAATTATCATAAGTTTACAGTCGGATATACTGCTGTAACTATGGACATCGTTCGGAAAGCATAAGACCATATCCCCTTTTTTTAGTTCCTTCTTGTTATAGTTTACCGATATGATTGTTTCACCTTCTACAATATATGCAAGCTCCATATGTGAATGAAGGTGAAGAGGAAAGTTGAAATTTTCTACAATTTGCAGCCTGAAATCGAAAGGCTCATTTGTGATTGCTGTCTCGTAATAGGGATACATGACTTATCTCCATAGTTTTAATAGACTTGCACTGTTTATTTTAATATACCATCACACAGCAATGTATGTCCATATTCAAAAGCATCACCCAAGCTGGGACATATATTTAGTTGCCTTTTAATAAAGGCATTTGTCACAAATAAGGACTTTTTTATCAGTAGCGTCGAGTTCCACTTCGACGCCTATTGGCAGTATGATTGATGGGCATGTATGGCTGCAATCGAACTCTGATAATACTGGGATATCTGTATCGCCTAAAACCTCCAGTAAAATATCGTGAGGCATTTTACCGCACCCCTCGTCATTAAATGCATTATGTTTACCCAATATAATTCCGCTTATCTTATCGAAAACATTGTTAAGTTTAAGAAAAGAAAAACTTCTTTCTACAATAGAAGCAGTCTTATCAGTATCTTCAATAAAGAGAATGTCACCTTCCCTAATTTCCGGCATATATTTGCTGCCCCAAATTCCTGTAATAGTATTTAAATTTCCACCAATCAGTCTGCCCCTTGATTTTCCTTTACGGGCTGTTATCCATTTATCTGATTGTAAGGATGGAAGCAAGCATGAGTATGGAATTTTTGGGATATCGAGAAACATGTTTTTGAAATACTCATACCTAAGGTCGGATAGTCCAACATTGCCAAATGATAGAAAATCAAGACCATAAAAGGTTGTAATGCCTGTCATAGCATAAATGCCTAACAAAATTGCGGTAATATCTGAAAATCCAATAACTATTTTGGGATTATTCAAAAGTGACTTGTAATCAATATAAGGAAGAATAGAATTTGATACCCAGCCTCCACAGGATGACATAATACAGTTTATATTTTTGTTTTGTACCAAGGAATTAAACTCTTCAACCCTTTCTTTGATTGAACCGGATCTGTAATGATCGTATTTCCCGGTAAGCTTTCCTTCACATATATGAAATCCTTTATTCTGAAAATATATCTTTGAATTCTCATACTCTTCTGCATATGTAAATGTTGCCGGGGATGATGCAGAAAATACCCCGATTGTGTCACCTTCGTTCAATTTTCTTAAAAAGTTCATTGTTTTATCACTCCTAATCTAAATGAATGCGCTGCTTTTAGACTGAATTTATTTATAAAGGTTATACGGTTTTGATGTGTGAGGTCAATTCTTAAACCATTTTTGTTGAGTGAAGTAGCAGTTTATGAAGCTTTGCTCCAAAATTAAAAATTATCATTCCGGTTAAAATAACCAGGCCGCCTACAATTGTCGGAAGATCTGGTTGTTCCCCTGTAAAAACAAATCCCAGCAGAGATGTTAATAACGGAGTAATAAACATATAGTTACTGACAAGAGATGCTTGTTTTGCCTTTTTAAAAGCTAGAGCCCATGCAACATAAGCCATTGCACTTGAAAAAGCCCCGAGGATTACTATGTAAAGCAGCTGGATAGGTGGGGCAGTGCTTACTTCTTGGACGGATGCAGGGAGAAATACAGCAAGCATAACTGCTCCAGCGAAAATACTGAATGCAGAAACCTGCAGCCCTGAATAGGCTTTTGTGAGCTTGCGTTGTAGTATATTATAAATTCCTAGAGAGATAGCTGCAAGAAGCAGCCAAAGAATTCCATGATTTAGCGAAAAATTATGATTCATCTGTGTCATCACAACAACACCTGAAAATTCTATTAAGCTTGCTGCCCATTGAAAACTGCTTAATTTTTCCTTATAAAAAATCCTGGCTAACAGTGCTGTAATGACCGGCACAGTTGCGATAATAACGCTGCTGGTGGCAGCTGTCACTGTTTCACACCCTTTATTAAAAGCAATCATATAAAGAAAGAATCCAAAAAAGCCTGCTGCAAAAAACCATTTCATGTCAGCCCTTTTAGGTATTTTAATTTTTGCAGTAATTGCTATGGTAAGCAATACACAGGATGCGGTAAAATAGCGAAGAAAGCCCAGGGAAAATGGTGAAAAGTATTCCAGGCTCAGCCGTGTAAGAACATAAGCCAGTGACCAGAAGAGAATGGTAACGCTTGCGTACGGGTGAAAACTGTTGCTGAATTTCATAGTATTTTTGCCCCATTTACAAAATTTATTATTCATTTATAATAAAACCATAAACTACTGGCTCATAAAAGTACCAATTTGAAACACACTTTATTGAGCCGGTTTTTAATGTGGGGTGTGGTTATACTATTTATTGAGATTGATAAAGACCAGAAACGTTCTATAGCAAACCAAATTTATCTGCAGGTACGGAAAAAAATTCTATTCGGAGAACTAAAATCTGGGGAACGTCTTCCTTCTACAAGAGAACTGTCCAATGAGCTCCATGTATCAAGGAATACAGTTTTGACAGCCTATGATATGCTTGTATCCGAAGGTTTTGTAGATAGCTTGCCTGGCTCAGGAAATTATGTTAGCGAGGGTACGTCTAAACAACTGCCGGAGCCGCCTGTATCTGACTTATATACAGCCTCTCTTTCTGCTGAAAGGATATCAAATGATGTAATCAATTTTGACAGTGGAATCCCTGCACTGGATTTATTCCCTAGAAGCAGATGGGAGCGTTTTGTTATGCGTTCGTTTATGGAAGCTCCTATATCAGCCCTTGGATACGATGATCCGCAGGGTAGACCAGAGATGCGGGAGGTGCTGGCTGCCTATCTTGAGAAATCGAGAGGAATTCACTGCAGCCCGGATCAAATCATTATCACGTCAGGTGCAAAGCAGGGTTTGACGCTTCTCGCAAAATGCCTTCTTGATCAGGAAAGCGAGGTTTGGCTGGAAGAACCGTGCAATGCCAATGTAAGGCAAATTTTTTCCTATCATACAAAACACATTATGCCAATTGAGGTTGACAGAGAGGGTATCCGGACAGAACAATTGCTGCATGGTGGGAAACCTACGCTCATCTTCGCCACACCTTCCCATCAGTTTCCCTTGGGGGGAATAATGTCAATTCAAAGAAGGTTGGAGCTTACACGGTTTGCACAGCGGTGCGGGTGCTTTATAGTGGAGGATGACTATGACAGTGAATTCAGATATGACAATATTCCTGTCCGTTCTTTATTTGAGCTTGACAGTGAGCATGTCATTTATGTCGGAACATTCAGCAAAGTAATGTTCCCATCCCTGCGGTTAGGCTATCTTGTACTGCCATATTCTCTTATTAAGCAATGTCTTGAGTGGAAGCGCCTTGCAGATCATCACTCCAATTCCATTAACCAACTGGCTTTGATGCGCTTTATTGAAAGTGGGGAATTGGAGAGACACATTTCGCGAATGAAAAAGATTTATTACACACGGCGATGTGCTCTGCTGGAATTATTGAGTTTCTACTTTCAGGGACAGGTAAGCATTTATGGTGAATCGGCAGGAATGCACATTACAGCTGGGTTTGAGGGGACCACTTTTTCTCCGAACCTTATTGAACGTATAACAGATAAGGGCGTCTATATTGTACCGGTAGAGAAACATTCTATGTTAGGCGGGCATATTGATAAGGTAATTATGGGATATGCACAGCTTAAGCCTGAAGAAATGGAGAAGGGCCTTTTAAGACTTAAACAATGTATCTAGAAATCCGTCCCTTTCTCACCTATTTAAACTGCAAATACATTAATGTATAATAAATATAAAATTTAAGGCACAAGCAATATAATTTAAGTTATTTTAATTAATGGGGGAATTTTATATGAACAATATTCCAAAAGTAAAGCTTGGAATTGTAGCTGTAAGCAGAGACTGCTTTCCGGTAGAACTGAGCAAGGAGAGAAGAAAGGCTGTTGCAAAAACTTGTTCCGGTAAAGGGATTGAAATATTTCAGGCAGATACAGTTGTAGAGAATGAAAAGGATATGCTTAAAGCTCTTGAAGAAATAAATACTGCAGGGGTTAATGCATTGGTAGTATACTTGGGTAACTTTGGACCTGAAGGACCTGAAACGTTATTGGCACAAAAGTTTTCCGGACCTTCAATGTTTGTAGCTGCTGCTGAAGAGACTGAAACCAATCTTGTAAGCGGACGCGGAGACGCTTACTGCGGTATGCTCAATGCTTCTTATAATCTGGGTCTAAGAAATATGAACCCATATATCCCGGAATATCCTGTAGGTACGCCGGATGATATTACAGAAATGATTATGGATTTTGAAAATATCGCAAGAGTTATGCTGGGTATTTCAAAGTTAAAAATATTCAGTTTCGGGCCAAGACCACAGGACTTTCTGGCGTGTAATGCTCCTATCAAGCCTTTATTTGATTTGGGAGTAGAAATTATGGAGAATTCTGAACTTGATTTGTTTGAAGCTTTCAATAACCATGCAAATGACCCGAGAATACCTGCGGTTGTAAAAGAAATGGAAGCCGAACTGGGCAGCGGAAACGGTTATCCGGGAATTCTGCCAAAGCTTGCGCAGTATGAACTTACATTGAGGGATTGGGCTGAAAATAACAAGGGTGCATCAGAATATGTCGCATTTGCAAATAAATGCTGGCCTGCATTCCAGACCCAGTTTGGTTTTGTTCCGTGCTATGTGAATTCAAGGCTTGCATCAGTTGGAATACCTGTAGCTTGCGAAACCGATATTTATGGTGCGTTAAGCGAGTACATAATTACATGCGCAACTCAGCTTCCTGCCACTCTTCTTGATATAAACAATACTGTTCCAAAGGACATGTATGAAAACAATAAGGATAAATTTGAAGGTTATACGCTTAAAGACCTGTTTATGGGCTTCCACTGCGGGAATACTCCTTCAAGCTGCATGAAGAACTGTGCAATGAAGTACCAGCTTATAATGCACAGACTGCTTGAGCCTGATAAGGAACCTGACATATCCAGAGGAACCCTGGAAGGTACCATAAAACCAGGAGAGATAACATTTTTCAGATTACAGACCACAGCAGACTGCAAACTGAAAAGCTATGTGGCAGAAGGGGAAATAATTGATGTTGATCCTAAATCATTTGGAGCTATAGGTGTATTTGCAATTAAAGAAATGGCAAGGTTCTACAGACATGTACTTATTGCTAAAAGGTATCCTCACCATGGCGGTGTTGCATTCAAACATATCGGAAAGGTACTGTTCGCTGTTATGAAACTTCTGAAGATAGAAGACGTAGCCTTTAACCAGCCGACAGCAATGCTTTATAAGGATGAAAACCCGTTTAAATAAGGATTTAAATTAAATAAAAGGCTTTAAAAACTGTAAAAAGGGTTGTGTTTATAAGAGCACAACCCTTTTTTATGCCTTTGCAAGAATGTGGTAATAAATATTACTTTATTCTAACCTTTTTTCTAAAAACAAATATGTTCTGAATCGTAAAACATTGTAACTTTACAAAAATTTAATCAATTGTTATGTCCATTTAATAGTTTTATAATAAATATATCTCTTTAAAGTATCGGCAAAAATTAAGAATATGGGGGTTAACAATGAAAAGGCTTGTAAAGTTTTCAGCTTGTATCATTTTGCTATTTTTATTAGCATCTTCAATCTCCTGTTCAACGCAAAAAAGCAGCACTGTCGACAGTACTACGCTTGAGAAAACAACCCAGAAAAAAATCGTTCTAGGTTTTTCACAGCTGGGAGACGAAAGTGATTGGCGTGCTGCAAATACAGAATCTATAAAGTCAGCAGCAAAAAAAGCAGGTATTGAACTAAAGTTTTCAAATGCTTATCAAAAGCAGGATGAACAGATAAAAGCAATCAGATCATTTATTGCTCAGCAGGTTGATGTAATAGCTTTTTCACCTTTCGTGGAGAGTGGATGGGACTCGGTATTAAAGGAAGCAAAAGTTGCAAATATTCCTGTAGTCATACTGGACAGAAGTATTGAGATAACGGATGAATCACTTTATGTTACTTATATAGGCTCCGATTTTGAGGAAGAAGGAAGGAAAGCCGGAAGATGGCTTCTTGAGAAAACAAAGGGTTTAAAAGGAGACATTAATGTAGTTGAGATAGAGGGAAATGCCGGCTCAACGCCGGCAATAGGGCGTAAAAAAGGCTTTGAGGAAACCATAAAAGAAAATCCGAATATAAAAATCTTATTATCCCAGTCGGGAGATTTCATGGAATCTAAAGGAAAGGAAGTAATGGAATTCTTCCTCAAAATGAAGGGTAACAATATTAATTATCTTTTTGCTCATAATGATGATATGGCTCTGGGCGCTGTTGAAGCCATACAGGAGTATGGGCTGAAACCCGGAAATGATATAAAAATCGTATCAGTTGACGCAAATAGGGCAGCTTTTGAAGCTATGGTTGCAGGAAAAATCAATTGTACGGTAGAATGCAACCCACTTCAGGGACCTCAGCTTATGGAAACTGTTAAGGATATTATTAATGGTAAAGCTGTTCCCAAAAGAATACTTATTGACGAAGGTATATTCCCGGAAGAATCTGCAGCAGTTGAGCTTCTTAACCGCAAATATTAAACTGTTAAATCTAGGTACCAGCCTTTTAAATCATCATGGACGGGGGAAACGCTGTGCGGTTAAAATCCATTATACATGCATTCAAAAAATTTAAGCTTATTGATACTATTACTTCTGCAAATTTGTCTATAAGAAATAAGATTATTATTGCATTTATTATTGTAATACTGCTTATGGGAATCCTTAATATTGCTATGCTTTATAGCTCTCTAAAGTATAGTGAACAATACAATACAGTAGTTTTGAACATTACCAATGCAAACAGCATCAATGGCATAGTAAAAACCAGAATAGACAGTGAAATGTGGGATATAGTCAAAGGTAAGGTCAAGTTCGAAGAAGGAAAGCAATATGAAATAATCAGGGAAATAAACACAAATATCAAGAATATAATGAAAAATGTTAGTAATCCGGACAATAGAACAAGACTTGATGTAACACTTCGTACCATGAAGACCCTTACCAGCTATGTTGATACCATGGGTCAGCAAATCAGAGATAAAAGGCGTGTTGCTGAGAATGAGAAAGTTCTGGAGGAGATAAGAGGAGTATCCTCCCTTGTAGAAGAAAACATACAGGAGTTCATTCTGTATGAGCTTCAGGATTCTGCAGAAATAAATACCAAGATACAGAACAATATAAAAAGCTGGGTTTTGACTAATATTATAGTTTTGGGCCTGGTATTTGTTTTTTCAGGTTTTGCAGCTTGGGTCATCGGAGAAAGCATTTCCAAGCCCATACGCGTATTGCACAAAATGACAAAATCCATATCCGAAGGTAATCTTGACGTAAGAGTCGAGAATAAAAATGTCGATGAGATTACCAGCCTCGGCAGAAGCTTTAACATAATGACACAAAAAATAAAAGAATTGTTTGAGAAAAGTATCAAGGAGCAGGAGGAACTGAAAAAGGCTGAATTAAAGGTTATGCAGGCTCAGATTAATCCTCATTTTTTATATAATACGCTTGATACCATCATATGGATGGCTGAAGCCAACAAAAGTGAGCAGGTAATTGAAATTGTACGCGCACTTTCAAACTTTTTCAGAATTACCCTCAGCAAGGGAAACGACTGGATAACAATTAGAGATGAAGTAGCACACATCAGAAGCTATCTTATAATTCAGAAAATAAGGTACAGGGATATATTGGACTTTGATATAGATATTGACGAAAAAATCATGGACTATACAATCTTAAAACTTACATTGCAGCCTATTGTGGAAAATGCTCTTTACCATGGAATTAAGAACAAAAGAAAGGGAGGGGTAATAACCATAAGCGGTTACAAGACTGAGGATGGTAAAATAGTTTTTAAAATTAATGATAATGGGGCGGGAATGACCGAGGAACGCTATAAGGAAGTACAAGCGGAGCTTGAAGACGACTCGAAGGAAATGGTTATAAAGGACAGGGGCTTCGGCCTGAGTAATGTTCATAAGAGGATAAAGCTCTACTATGGAGAACAATATGGGCTGAGCATCAGCACTGAGAATGAAATAGGTACAGAAGTATCAGTAGTTATACCTATAAGAGGTGAATTGGGTGTATAAGGTATTTATTGTTGATGATGAGATTGTAACACGTGAAGGGATAAGGGATAACATTAAATGGGAGAACACTAACTTTGTGTTAGCTGGAGAAGCTCCGGATGGTGAAATTGCAATTCCCATGATACAGGAAATTAAACCGGATATAGTTGTTACAGACATAAAAATGCCTTTCATGGATGGCTTGCAGTTAAGCAGGATAATCAAAAAAAGCATACCCTGGATAAAGATAATAATCCTCAGTGGTCATGATGAATTTGATTATGCCAGAGAAGCCATACGTATAGGTATTAATGAATTTATGCTAAAGCCGGTCAGTTCGTCTGATTTAATTGAGGTCTTGAATAAGGTGGCTCTCCAGATAGAACAGGAAAAGAAGGAACGGGAAAATACTGAAAAACTAAAAAGGCAGATAGAAAGCAATGTACCTCTGTTCAGAAACGAGTTCCTGAACAAGCTTGTGCTGGGTTTGGTCCCACCGCTGGAAGTAATCGATGGGTGTTCTCGCTATGACATCAATATAATAGCTAAGTTCTATCTGACTTTGATTATTGAATTTGAAATACCTGATGTTAATGAGCATGAATATGACTATTCCGAGTACTTAAAGTCTGAGGCGTTAGTTGACACTATGTTTGCCGATAACAGCGACTATATCATATTTAAAATGAACCACAATCAGAAGGTAGTGATTATTAAAGGTGATAAGCCCATGGCACTGGAAGAAACTGCGTACAGCATGGCTCAGGCTATAAAATATGAGGTTGAAAGGAATACACCATTCCGGATTGCAATAAGTATCGGAAGTGTAAGGGAAAGGCTTCAGGGTATTCCTCTTTCCTATAAAGATGCACAGATGGTCCAAAGTTACAAATATATGTACGGAAGCAATAAAATCATTGGAATAAATGATATCAAAATAGACTCTGCGAGTAAAAAAGAATATATCAAAATTGATAAAAATGATATCCGTGACTTTTTGAAGTGCGGTTCAAAGGCAGACATAGAAAAGTACATTGATGGATACGTGAAGAACCTTAGTGTAACAGGAATGAAATCACTTATCTATATTTATTATGTTTTTATGGATATAGTTATGAACACCTCAAAATTTATATTCGACCTTGGAGGAGATATCGAAAGTTTGATTCCGGAGGTGGCCAATCTTGAAATGATAGTTTCTAATATAGATTCTATAATGAAGTTTAAGGAGCAAGCTGTAAAACTTCTTACAAAGGTTTTTGAATACAGGGACAGCAGAGTTGAGAATAAGTATAACGGTATAATCAGTAAAGCAAAGGAATATATAAAAAATAATTTTTATGACCCGAATATTTCCCTTAATATGGTTGCATCGGCAGTAAACTTGAGTCCCAGCCATTTCAGTACTGTTTTCAGCCAGGAAACAGGTGAAAATTTTATTGAATACTTGACAAGGATGAGAATGAAAAAAGCCATGGAACTTCTTAAGACAACTACGCAAAAGTCCTCCGAAATAGCCTATAATATAGGCTACAACGATCCTCATTATTTCAGTTATATTTTTAAAAAGACAGCCGGAGTGACACCAAAGGAATTTAGAAACGAGAAATAACTATTGTAATATATAGGATGAAGTAAATTTCTTATACATTATTTGCATTTCTAAAGCCAAATGCAAATGGGTATCAAATCAGAATTTACTTTATCCTATTACAGATGTAATAAGTTGAATTAAACTCATTTATCATACCATTATGGCCGGCATTAAGGACATGATGCATATTAAATATTTAATTCAACTTATATTGTCCGTAAAAAAATGAACTTTCAAAATAAAAACGTATCATTTCCAATACTTTTTTTGGAAAATTCAAGTAGCCTAATAAAACTTAATAAAAAAATAAACATATCGAATAAAAAAACCAACATTTTACCAAATGATGGTTTTTTTGTTTTTTAAAATTAGATAAATTAATCTACCTATGCCCAAAGCAATTGCATTGAGTAAACATACTACCCAAAATATAATGAAGGTGTATTAAACGAGGCATACTCTTCCGCGGAGAGAATGCGGGAAACTAATTATTAATTAATTAGGAGGAAAAATAATGAGAAGGTTTTCAAAAGTTATCGGTTTGTTAGTTGCAATGATTATGACATTTTCATTGGCAGCATGTGGTAGTTCAAGCAGTTCAAGCAGTACTGATTCCAACAACACAGCATCAACAGTAAGTTCCGATTCTAAAGCAAAATCAGATAAGAAAGTTACTGTAGGTGTTGTGCAGACAAATGCGAACGAGTCAGACTGGCGTACTGCAAACACAAAGTCTTTCAAAGAAGCATTTGGTAAAGCAGGTTTTGATCTGAAAATAGTTTATGGTGAAGGCGACCATGCAAAACAGATCTCACAGGCACAACAGCTTATCCAGGAAGAAGTTGACTATCTTGTAGTTTTAGGACTTCAGGCAGCAGGTTGGGAAGACGTAGCAAAGGCTGCTAAGCAAGCTGGAATTCCATTTATTATGGCTGACCGTAAACTTGACTTGGCAGAGGATCTTTACACGGCAATGGTATGCTCCGATTTCGAAGCTGAAGGTAAGAAGGCTGTTGAATGGCTGAAAAATCAAAAACTCAGTGAGAACAATATTGTTGTACTTGGCGGTGACACAGGTTCTTCCGCTCAGATTGGACGTTCAAAAGCTATTGATGACGGCGCAAAGGCAAATAACTGGAAAATCGTATTCAATCAGAATATGAAGGGTTGGGACGAAACACTTGCAAAGCAGGCTGTTGCTGATCTTATAGCTAAAGGAACCAAATTCAACGTTGTATACGCTGAAAACGACAATATGGCTCGTGGTGCTTGCGCTGCTATGGATGCTGCAGGTATTAAATACGGAAAGAGCGGCAATGTAAAGGTTATTGCTTTTGATGCAAACAAGTGGGCTCTTAAGAATGTTCTTGAAGGTAAATTTAACCTTGACGTTGAGTGCAATCCTCTCCATGGTCCTCGTATTGTTGAATTAATTAATAAGCTTGAGGCTGGAGAAAAAGTTGAAAAGAATGCATATGTTACTGAAGAAGTGTTTGATACTGCTACTATAACACAAGAAATCGTTGATAAACGCAGTTATTAATAAATGTAATTGTTTCTGTTGATTATACAGTAATTTTCAACAAGTTAACAAGGTAAATATTGATGGAATGCGCGGCACCGAGCTATGTGGATATTGTTTTCAGATCTTGGCACCGCGCATTTCTCAAATAGCAGAAGTGACATGATAATGTCTGATATTGTGTCTGAAAGGAGGTTTGAGTTTATTACTATGCAGAACACCGTACTTACAATGAAAAATATATATAAGAGCTTTCCCGGTGTACGAGCCTTGCAAAATGTTGATTTCACTTTGTGTGAAGGAGAGATTCATGCTCTGATGGGCGAAAATGGTGCAGGAAAGTCCACCTTAATAAAGGTTTTGACGGGAGTCTACACTAAAGATGCCGGAGAAATCTGTATTAAAGGAATCGATAAGCCAGTTAATATCAAATCACCTCAGGAAGCTCAAAAATCTGGTATAAGCACTGTATATCAGGAAATCACACTATGCCCAAACCTAACAGTTGCTGAAAATCTTTTTATTGGTAGAACCAATGATCTTTTAGTTAATTGGAAGAAAAGCAACGAAAGAGCAGAAAGTATTCTCAACAGTCTCGGAATACCTGCAAAACCAACTCAGCAACTGTCCAATTGTTCTATAGCGGTTCAGCAAATGGTGGCAATTGCACGTGCTGTTGATATGGACTGTAAGGTGTTGATACTTGACGAGCCTACATCGTCGTTGGATGAGCAGGAGGTCGCCAAGCTCTTTACACTGATGCGTGAACTCAAGAGTAGAGGGGTAGGCATAATATTTGTAACTCATTTTCTTGATCAAGTATACGCTTTATGCGATAAAATTACTGTTTTGCGCAATGGCGAGCTGGTTGGGGAATATCAGATTAAAGACCTTCCTAAGGTAGAGCTTGTTGCTAAAATGATGGGCAAGGAACTTGGTGATTTGGAGGAGATAGAAAACGAAGCAAAGTCGATTACCGATAACGCTAAAGAAGAAATAATAGAAACGGAAGGACTTTCAAGCATTTCCGGAATAAAGCCATTCAATTTCACCGCAAAAAAAGGAGAAGTAACTGGATTTGCAGGACTGCTCGGCTCTGGCCGCAGTGAGTGTGTGCGTGCAATCTTTGGTGCAGATAAGGTCATAAATGGCAAGTTGAAAATCAAAGGCGAGAATGTTGGCATTACATCGCCAATAAAAGCCATGAAGAAAGGAATAGGTTATCTTTCAGAGGATCGTAAGCGAGACGGGATTATTGGTGACTTATCAGTCCGTGATAATATCATACTTGCGCTACAGGTTATGAGAGGTTTCTTCAAGCCTTTTACCAAAGCTCAGGCGCAGTCATTTGCAGATGAATATATCAGTCTGCTCGGCATAAAAACCGCTTCGGCAGATACCCCAATAAATTCGTTGTCTGGAGGAAATCAGCAAAAGGTAATACTTGCCCGTTGGCTGCTCACTCATCCCGATTACCTTATTCTTGATGAGCCAACACGTGGAATTGATATCGGCACCAAGGTAGAAATTCAAAAGCTAGTGCTAAAGCTTGCTTCTGAGGGTATGAGTATCACATTTATTTCATCGGAGATTGAGGAGATGCTGCGTACCTGTTCCAGACTCATTGTCATGCGTGACCTGTATGTAGTAGGTGAGTTACAGGGCGATGATATGACACAGGATAAAATAATGTATACCATAGCGGGGGGAGTCAGTCAAAATGACCAAAATTAGCACCAAACTTGATACCGACCGTTCAACATCTGTTCTTAAAGCAGTAATTAAGCATAGGTTGTTTATTCCAATTGCTTTTCTTGGATTTCTTTTATTAATTAATATATTCATCAACCCAGGTTTTCTTAAAATCAGCATGGGCAAAGACAGTGTTGGTAATTCCGTTTTAATAGGGAATTTGATCAATATTTTAAATAACTCGACTGAGCTTGTTATTCTTGCTATAGGAATGACACTCGTTACAGCTGCTTCCGGAGGTCAGGACATCAGTGTAGGAGCTACAATCGCGATAGTCGGAGGGGTGGTTATGCGAGTCCTATGCGGGAGCGAAATCCAACCAACCGAATTACATGCTTCGATCATTGTTGCACTTTTACTTGGATGCCTTGCTGGTATGGCTTGTGGAGCTTTTAATGGTATTCTTGTTTCAAGATTTAAAATACAGCCTATGGTAGCAACGCTTATACTCTTTACAGCAGGCCGATCGATAGGCTCAATGGTAATGGGTGGGCTTAAGCCTAAAGCTGCTGCTTCATTTGGATATTACGGCAACTTTTTCCCGGATATTCCTATCCCCACACCAATACTTATTACGATTGTTGTTGTTGCGGTAACTTTCCTTATATTGAAAAAAACAAACCTAGGTCTGTACACCCAGGCCGTAGGTATCAATGATAAATCCTCAAGACTGAACGGTCTTAACCCAGCAATGATAAAGCTTTTGTCATTTATTATTCTAGGACTTTGCGTGGGTATTGCAGGTTTCATTCAGTCGAGCAGGGTACAAACTGTAAACCCATACACCATAGTACCTGGCATTGAAATGGATGTTATTTTGGCAGTCGCCCTTGGCGGCAATTCATTGAATGGCGGAAAATTCAATATGGCAGGTTCAATTATTGGGGCATATACCATCCAGACTCTAACTTCTATGTTGACCACGCTCAATGTCAACACAAATGCTGTTCCAGTCTTTAAGGCCGTGATAATTATTATACTTGTAACCATTCAAACACCTGTTGTCAAAAAGTTCTTCAGCAAAAAAAATATTTTACCCAAATTGGCTGCAGGTGATGTAAAGGAGCGTGGTTAGTATGTCATTCCTGAATAAAACTAAAGGTTCCGATAACATCTCAGTTATTCAGAAGGGATTAAAAGATAAAAAATCGTTGTCTGATACAACTTTCTTACTGACGATTACTATTTCACTGTTTATTGCAATCTATATTCTCTCAATTGTCTTTCTTGGAGATAAAGGTTTCAACAAGGTACAGATGTTCTTTAACCTCTTCAACGAAAATGCTGCTCTTATAGTAATTGCCTGCGGGCTTTCTATTGTTATGATAACAGGCAGTATAGATATTTCAGTAGGAGGCTCAACTGCACTTATTTGTACGGCTTGTATAGTTTGCCTTAACAATTATGGATTTGACTTTTATACATCTCTGCTTCTGGCTGTGGCAATTGGTCTTACTTTTGGCGCTATTCAAGGGTTTCTTGTGGCGTATCTGGAGATGCCTCCCTTTATCGTTACCCTGGCAGGAATGTTCATAGGTCGAGGTCTGGTTGCTCTGATAGAAGTCAATCAAATACAGGTTCATAACGCGGGGTTTGAGAAGTTGTCAGGTGCGCGGATTCAGATTCCATTTTTAGGCGATGCCAATAAAAAGGGCGTTTTAATTCAATCAAAGCTTGAATATGGTGTTATTGTAGCAATTATTATAGTCTGTGTAATGTACTGGTTACTCAAAAAGACAAAACTCGGACGCAGCTTTTACGCTGTAGGCGGAAATGCACAAAGTGCCATGATGCTTGGTATAAATGTCAAGAGAACCAGGTTTTATGCTCATCTGCTTTGTGGCTTGCTTGCAGGTGTCGGCGGGTTCCTATACCTTTTCCATACAAGATCCGGATCGGTTCAGTTGGCAACAGGACTTGAAATGGATGCTATCGCTGCGTCCATTATTGGTGGAATACTGCTTACCGGTGGTGTAGGTAATATCTTTGGTACTCTTTTCGGCGTATTAACAGGTGGAATCGCTTTACTGGTCGTAACTGCAATAGGCAGTCAAGACCCATGGTGGTCACAGATCACACGCGCAGGATTGCTCTGCTTCTTTATTGTACTTCAGAGTATAATTTGTTCCCGTAAGAATAAAGGGCATAAAAGCAAGATCAAGTGGTTTTGGGGTAAAAGTAAAGCAAAAATAGAGGCTTAAAAATTATTTTTTGAGGTTTTTTATAGATAACATTCGGAAATATAAGGGGGAAATCAATATGAACAATATTCCAAAAGTGAAGCTTGGAATTGTGGCTGTAAGCAGGGACTGTTTTCCTGTTGGGTTGAGTATAGAAAGAAGAAAATCTGTAGTAAAGGCTTGTGCCAATAAAGGAATAGAAATTTATGAAGCTCAGACAGTTATAGAGAATGAAAAAGATATGCTGAAGGCTCTTGATGAAATCAATCGAGTAGGTGTAAACACCCTAGTGGTTTATCTAGGAAACTTTGGTCCTGAAGGACCTGAAACACTTGTTGCACAGAGATTTAACGGACCATCAATGTTTGTGGCCGCTGCCGAAGAGACTGAAAATAATCTTATCAACGGGCGCGGAGACGCATATTGCGGTATGCTGAATGCTTCGTATAGTCTTGGCCTTAGGAAATTGAACCCATATATTCCTGAATATCCGGTTGGTGCTCCTGAGGATATTGTGGACATGATTATAGATTTTATGGACATTGCAAGAATTAAAATCGGACTTTCAAAATTGAAAATATTTAGCTTTGGACCGAGACCTCAGGATTTTCTTGCATGCAATGCCCCTATCAAGCCTCTTTATGATTTGGGTGTGGAGATTATGGAGAATTCCGAACTGGACTTGTTTGAAGCATTTAATAAACATGAAAATGATTCAAGAATCCCATTGATTGTGAAAGAAATGGAAGCTGAGCTGGGAAGCGGTAATGGATATCCTGGAATTTTGCCAAAGCTTGCTCAATATGAACTTACATTGAAAGACTGGGCTGAAAATAATAAAGGTGCATCCGAATACGTTGTTTTTGCAAATAAGTGCTGGCCTGCATTTCAGACTCAGTTTGGTTTTGTACCCTGTTATGTAAATTCAAGACTGGCATCTGTAGGAATACCTGTTGCCTGCGAAACAGATATTTATGGGGCAATAAGTGAATACATAATTACTTGCGCTACCGAACTTCCTGCAACACTTCTTGATATAAACAACTCTGTTCCAAAAGACATGTATGAAAACAACAAGAGTAAATTTGAAGGTTATACGCTTAAAGACCTGTTTATGGGCTTCCACTGCGGAAACACCCCTTCATGCTGCATGAAAGATTATTCAATGAAATATCAGCTTATAATGCACAGACTGCTTGAACCTGATAAGGAACCTGACATATCAAGGGGAACACTTGAAGGAGCAATAAGACCTGGTAAGATAACATTCTTCAGGCTTCAGAGTACAGCGGACTGCAAATTGAGGAGCTATGTAGCTGAGGGTGAAATCATTGATGTGGATCCAAAATCCTTTGGCGGAATCGGAATATTTGCAATTAAAGAAATGGGAAGGTTCTATAGGCACGTACTTATTGCAAAAAGATACCCCCACCATGGCGGTGTTGCTTTCAAGCATTCGGGCAAGATTCTGTTTGCGACAATGAAGCTCCTTGGGATAGAAGATGTGGCTTTCAATCAGCCGGCATCGATGTTATATAAAGACGAAAATCCGTTTAAATAAAAATTTATATAATATGTTTGTGATGACGAATCATAACCATTTTTTGTATTATTTCATACAACTCTGTTGAATAATTATTCAATATTGTTGCAGTATCTGATAAAATAAAAGAAAAAACATTATGTAAACAAAGATTATTAATGCATTTTCAGAACATAATACAAAGGAGGCAACTATGAATCCAGAAAAGGACAAAGAAATAAATCAAATTATAAGTGGTAATACAGTAATTGGAATAGAACTTGGTTCAACCCGGATTAAAACAGTACTTATAGGTACGGATAATACACCTCTTGCCTCCGGAAGCCATGACTGGGAAAACAGTTATATCAACAATGTTTGGACTTATAGTCTGGAGGATATCTGGAAGGGCCTTCAAAGCAGTTACAGTAATATGGCTGACAGCGTCAGTAAACAGTTCGGAGTGAAAATTCAAACTGTAAAATCAATAGGTATTAGTGCTATGATGCACGGTTACCTTGTTTTTGATAAAAAGGATAATCTTTTGACACCTTTCCGTACATGGCGCAACAATATAACCGGTCAGGCATCTGACGCTTTAACAAAGATCTTTAACTATCCTATTCCGCAAAGGTGGAGTATTGCTCATTTGTATCAAGCCATACTTAATCTTGAGGAGCATGTTCCGGATATTGATTTTATGACAACTCTGGCTGGTTATATACATTGGAAACTCACAGGTCAGAAGGTTCTGGGGGTTGGAGAAGCTTCGGGAATGTTCCCCATTGATATAAGCAGCGGCGGTTTTAACAAAAAAATGATAGCTCAGTTTAACGAATTAATAAGTAAACGGAATTACACATGGAGTCTGGAAAAAATTCTCCCGGAAGTACTTACAGCAGGAACTGGAGCGGGTGAACTTACACCCGAAGGAGCAAAGCTTCTGGATGTTACCGGGTTACTAAAACCGGGTATTCCGCTTTGCCCTCCTGAGGGTGATGCTGGAACCGGAATGGTTGCTACAAACAGCATATCTGCCCGTACCGGAAATGTATCTGCCGGAACCTCAGTATTTGCAATGATAGTACTTGAAAAGGAGCTTTCCAGAGCATATTCTGAGATTGACCTGGTTACTACGCCCGATGGTAAAGTGGTGGCTATGGCACATTCAAATAACTGTACCTCGGATTATGATGCATGGATAGGCCTGTTTGCACAGGCAATAAAGGCTTTGGGAATGGAAGTAGATAAGCCGAAGCTTTACGACACTCTACTTACCCTGGCACTTAAAGGTGATTCGGATTGCGGAGGCTTGTTATCCTACGGTTACATTTCAGGTGAGCATATCACACATTTTGATGAGGGACGTCCTATGTTTGTTCGTTCTTCAAAAAGTAATTTCAATCTTGCTAATTTTATGAGGGTAAATTTATTCACATCACTGGGCGCACTTAAGACGGGCTTGAACATATTAATGGAAAAAGAATCGGTCAAGGTAGATGAAATACTTGGTCACGGTGGCTTTTTCAAGACTAAGGATGTCGGACAGAAGATAATGGCGGCTGCTGTTAATGTTCCCGTATCTATAATGGAAACTGCCGGTGAGGGTGGAGCATGGGGTATTGCACTGCTTGCATCATACATGGTCAATAAATCAGATGAACAATCTCTTGAGGACTTCCTTAAAGTAAAGGTATTTGCCGGGAAAAAGAGAAATTCAATTACTCCCGATGCTGCTGATGTTGCCGGTTTTAATGAATTTATGAAACGTTATACCCAGGGGTTGGCTATAGAAAGAGCTGCAGTTGACAACCTTAAATGACACTGATTTTATAACGTTTATTCGGAGGTTAATATGCTGGAACAATTGAAAAAAGCTGTTCTTGAAGCAAATCTTGAGTTGCCTGCAAAGGGGCTAGTAACTTACACCTGGGGAAATGTAAGCGGTATAGACAGGGATAGCGGACTTGTTGCAATCAAACCCAGTGGTGTTGAATACGATACAATGAAAGCTGAAGACATAGTACTTATTGATTTGTCTGGAAATGTCGTTGAAGGCAGGTTGAAGCCGTCGTCAGATGCCCCTACACATGTAGCCTTATATAATTCATTTCCTGAAATAGGCGGGGTATGCCATACACACTCAAGGTGGGCCACTTCGATGGCTCAGGCGGGTTTGGGTATTCCGGCATATGGAACAACCCATGCGGATTATTTCTATGGTGAGATACCATGTACGCGGGATATGACACAGGAAGAAATAAGTTTGGCGTATGAGGCTAATACAGGAGCAGTAATAGTAGAGACCTTTAAGAATCTTAATCCGAACTTTATACCCGGTGTACTTGTTAAAAACCATGCACCCTTTACATGGGGCAAGGACGCAGGTGAAGCGGTACATAACTCGGTGGTACTTGAAGAAATCGCTATGATGGCTATTCAATGCAAGACAATGAATCCATTGATTAAGCCAATGCCGCAGACGCTCCTTGACAAGCATTTCTTAAGGAAACATGGTTCGGGAGCATATTATGGACAAAAATGATTTATTCTGCAATTTCATTTGCGATTAATTTACATTCAAATAAAACTGAATGCTGCCCTTTTTTAAATTATAGTCCTTGAAGCACTGCATTAAGCAGGCTTCAAGGATATTTTTTTATTTTCTATTAATTTAAAGCATTAATAATTGACTATTCACATATAACTGTTATATCATAACTATAACAGTTATAACTTAATTTACTAATGAGGTGATAAGGTGCTGCTTAAGGTGGATTTTGAATCTGAAGTTCCAATATATCTACAAATAAAGATACAAATTATTGAGGGTATTGCCACCGGAAAGCTAGAGAAGGGTGAATCTCTACCTTCAGTCAGGCAGTTTGCGGCTGATTTGGGAATAAATCTTCATACTGTAAATAAGGCATACAATTATCTTAAACAAGATGGATTCATTATTGTGCACAGACAAAAGGGTGTCGTAGTGAACCCGGGTAATGGCCCGACAGTTACAGAGGAATATACAAAAAAGCTTGAAGAAGATTTAAGGCCAATTATTTCAGAAGCATATTGCAGAGGAATGAAAGTTGAAGAGTTCATAAAAGTTTGCAGTTCTTTATACTCGGAATTGGCAGATAGCATACAGGGAGGTTAAAATGAAGACATTCACTATGGTTATTTTCTTTATGATTTGCAATATTTCAACCATGATAATTGCTGTGTTAACACCATATATTACAAGAAAAACTGTAAGTTTTAGTGTGACTATACCGGAAGATGTACACTCCTATCCTGAGATTAAAAATATAGAAAAGAACTACATAAAAAAAGTATTGATTACGTGTGGTATTATATTCCTTGCTGTTCTTACTGCAATCTTGATTAAAGCCTCAGACCTGATTTTCCTTTTAATACCTGCTTCCATGATTCTCAATATATTTGTTATGTATGTGTTTTATATGGATAGTCGCAAAAAAATGGAGGAATTGAAGGAAAAGGAAAACTGGGCTGCTGGCAGAACGCAGACAGTTGTCATAGACACAGGCTTTAGAAATAGGAAACTGACACTTTCACCTCTATGGTTTGCTCTTTATGCAATAATTATTATAATTACTGCGGCAATTGGAATTCTCTTATATGACAAAATTCCTGCAAGGATACCAATGCACTGGAACATTGATGGGGTTGCTGATAAGTGGGTGGATAAATCTTACAGGACAATAATGTGGGCACCTGTTGCACAGATTTTTCTTACCTTTACAATGATGTTATGCTATTGGTCTATAGCAAAGTCAAAGCAGGTAATCGATCCGGCAAATCCTGAGGTTTCATCTGAGCAGAACAGATTGTTCAAATACAGGTGGTCCTGCTTTATTATATTTACCGGCCTGGCATTACTGATTATGTTTCTGCTTATAGAATTTTTCTCTTTTGGTTTTCTGAAAAACACATGGTTCATGACAGCTGCTATTGTTTTATTCCCGTTGAGTATCCTTATAGCTTCAATTATACTTTCTATCAAGACAGGCCAGGGTGGAAGCAGGATAAATATAAAAGGCAGTAAAGAAGGCAATATCGCCAATAAGGTGATTAATAGGGATGTAGACAAGTACTGGAAGTTGGGTTTGATATATTATAATCCTGATGATCCTTCCATATTTGTTGAAAAGAGGTTTGGTGTAGGTGTGACTATTAATTTTGGCAGACCGGGAGCATGGATGGTTATAATAGGATTTATTGTGTTACTGGCTGCTTTTTCAATAGCAATAACAATATTTACAAGGTAATAGAAAGGAATGAATGTTTATGAAAAAATTTATTGTGTTTTTAATTACTGCAGCTTTACTGTTTTGTGGATTTAATTCTACAACAGTAAATGCAACACAAGTATCAGACAAAAATGTTTATGTTCCGCTCAGGGTAATCTGTGAAGCTATAGGTGCAAATATAAACTATGATAAAGATGTGGTTACCGTAAAAAAGGATAACAATATTCTTACTCTGAGGCTAAAGAATGGAAGTGCTGAGATTAATGGAAAAAAGTCTTCAAGTGATAACAAAATACAAATAGTGAATAATAGGGTAAAGGTTCCGCTTGAACTTATAAATAATGCTTTTTCACCTAAATTAACCACGGAGGATACAATTAAAATAATAGCTGTAAAATATGTTGAACTATTAAAAAACGGTGATGTGTATGATTGTAAAATGCTTTATAATGCAAGTTTAAATGAAGACATTACCCCTGATGCTATTAAAGCATATGGTACAGCTGTTTTCAAACCATTAGGTGAGCTTAAACCATTGGATATATCCTTACAAAAGAACGCAATCCACAATAATGTTATTTTAAGTTATAATACTTCAATATCAGGGGCGTTTACGTTTACAGTCAGGTTTGACTCAAATATGCAAATAGCGGATTACAAGCTTAACATAATTCCTGAAATGCCATATAAAGCACCTTTATATGATATAAAGAACAGTTATACTGAAAAAGAGGTTGTAATTGGGGATGGGAAATGGAAACTTCCTGGAATTCTTACTGTCCCAGAGGGAAAAGGGCCGTTTCCTGTAGTAGTTCTTGTCCACGGCTCCGGTCCAAATGATATGGATGAAACAATGGGGCCACTAAAACCTTTCGAGGACATTGCTGTTGGCTTGGCTTCAAAAAATATCGCAGTATTAAGATATAATAAAAGGTCATTTGAATATAATGCATCCTACGCTGCAATAAAAAAAGCTACGGTAAAAGATGAGGTTATAGATGATACCTTTGCTGCTATTAATTATCTTGCTGCTCTTCCGCAAATTGATACATCAAGAATATTTGTGTTAGGTCACAGTCAGGGAGCAATGCTTATGCCCAGAATAATAAGTGCCGATAAAAAAGGACTGATTAAAGGGGCAGTTATGATGAGTGGAAATTCAAGACCACTACAGGATGTAACAATGGATCAGTATCGGTATTTTTACAAGCTTGGGCAGCTTAACAAGGAACAGCTCGATTATTATATCAACCAGTACAGCATGATTAATAACCCGGATTTTTCAGCAGGCAATCCACCAAAGGGTTTTGCTTTAGGGGGTACATATTGGTGGGCAGACTTAAAGGCATATAACCAGGTAGAGGTTGCCAAACAATTAAATACTCCTCTGCTTATAATGCAGGGGGCAAGGGATTATCAGGTCTTAGCTGCAAAAGACTTTCAAGGCTGGAAGGACGCTCTTTCAAATAAGCCTAATGTAAGCTTTAAACTTTACCCTAAGCTTAATCATATGTATACCGAAGGAGAAGGTGGTGAGTTAAGCACGAATATGGAGTATTTTAACCAAGCAAACATTCCTGGATACGTGATAGATGACATAATCAATTGGATTGGATCACAGAAATAGATAAAAATTTTTAAAAGGGGACTGCTCAAAATAAAGAGCACCCCTTTTCTTATTTATGTAACCATTTTTTTGCCTTATGATATAATTAGAGCGGCTATTCTATAAATGTTTAGGGGATTATCATGATTGAATATAAGACGCAGGGCGTATGCTCAAGAAAAATTACATTTGAGATTGAAGATGGGATTTTAAGAAATGTAAATTTTGTATCCGGCTGCAACGGGAATTCTCAAGGTATAAGCAGGCTTGTAGAAGGTATGAAAGTTGAAGATGTAATAAAAAGGCTTGAAGGTATTAAATGTGAATGGAGAAATACCTCATGTCCTGAACAACTGGCAAGAGCCTTAATGCTAGAACTTGAAAAGTCTGGAGACGTAAAAGCAAGCTGATATAAAAATACTAGATTATCATTCTGTATTTATAAATTAAAGAGGATTACATTCTTCAATCTGTATGGTAAAATATGTATAGGCTTAATTTCATGTGTAAGGGGAATAGATATGGAGAATAGTAGGTTGATAGAAATAAAGAATAACCTTGTTATGCTGCCGATTTTACAGGAACGTCTGGAAAAATTAAGTAGTGATATAAGAAATGCAGAACAAAGTATTCAATTGCTTCTAAAGAAGTATGAAGAAGAATCCTTGGATGTGGAGCATTTGAAGAAGGATTCTCTATCCGCGACTATTTTGAAGTTCATTGGAAAGTATGAAAACAAGGTTACAAAAGAAATGCAAGAAATGTATACTGCGAAAATGGAGTATGATAAAGAAAATGAAAGAGTCAGGGAATTATACAATAAGCGCGATGACCTTACTCATAGGATAAATGTATTAAATGAAGAAAAATTGTGCTATGAATCAGAGTTGTGTAACCGTATAGACATGTTGAAAAAGAATTTAACCAGTGAAGCCTCAATAAAATACAACCAGCTTGAATCAGAACAGAATTTACTTTCCAGACGGGTGATTGAAACAAAAGAAGCTTTAAGAGCTGCTGATAATGTTTTGCGTACATTGGAAAGTGCGATGAGGCATCTTGAAAGTGCAGAGAATTGGGCTACATTTGATGTGTGGTCTAGAGGTGGCATATTAAGCCATATGGCTAAATATGATCATATTGACGAGGCTCAATCAATTTGCAACAAGCTGGGTTATGAGCTTAAAGATTTAAGTAAGGAACTTAAAGATGTTAACTTCACTGAAAATATGGGTTTTTCAGGTATAGATTCCACAACAAGAACAATAGATTTTTGGTTTGATAATATATTTACCGACTTGAATGTGAGAAGCAGAATCCGTGAAGATAGCGAAAGACTTGGAAGTTTACAAAGCAAGATTTATGATATTATTAGCAAGCTTAAAATTAATGCATCTGAAATTAATTATAAAATTCAAGATATTGAAGCTAGAAAAAATGAGCTGGTTATTTCAATATAGAAAGGTATTAGAATAATCCGGTATTATATTTACTATAAATAATCTGGAGACCTATTGATAACTTATGAAACATTACTTTGCACCCATGGAAGGCTTGACAGGGTATGTCTATCGAAATGCCCATCATGCCTTTTTTAACAATATTGATAAATACTTTTCCCCCTTTGTAGCTGCAAATAAAAGCGGGAGTTTTAGGAAGCGTGAACAGGATGACCTTGCACCTGAAAACAATCAGGGTTTGATTCTTATTCCCCAAATACTTACCAACAATGCAAAAGACTTTATCCTTATGGCAGATAAAATACGGCTTATGGGTTATGATGAAATTAACCTGAATCTGGGCTGCCCTTCAGGAACTGTGGTATCTAAAAATAAAGGAGCAGGTTTTCTTTCAGTACCGTCTGAACTAGATAAATTCCTTTATGAGATTTTTTCATGGGGCGGAACAAAAATTTCAATTAAAACTAGAATTGGTATAGATAAGTCAGATGAGTTTGAAGATTTACTCGGAATATTTAATAAATACCCAATCCAGGAGCTTACAATTCACCCAAGGGTCCAAAAGGACTTTTACAAGAACAAGCCGAATTTGGAAGCCTTTAAGTATGCTCTAAGTTGGAGTAAAGCTCCATTATGCTATAACGGTGATATAAATACAATCGACGGCTACCATAAATTTATAGCACAGTTTCCAGAGGTAGATTCAGTTATGATCGGAAGGGGTTTATTGATTAACCCGGGGTTGACTAAAGAAATCAGAAGTTCTGTAAAATTGGATAAGAATTTGCTGCGGGAATTCCATGATAAAATATACAGTGACTATAAGAGAGTCCTGTCAGGTGATGTTAATGTATTATACAAAATGAAAGAATTATGGACTTTTATGATTTTGTTGTTTTCCAACCATGAAAAATGTTTAAAGAAAATAAAAAAGTCCGCTCGGTTACGGGATTATGAAGATGCTGTATCAAGCCTATTTCGTGAACAGGAGATTTTAGAGGACTACAAAGTAATTTTAAATAATAATTTCTCAAAGGTGTGATTAACAATCGCACCTTTTAATTTACACAAATATTACAGTGATCCCAAATATGTAATTATTCACGCTGCTGAAACATATAGAATAATGTCTCAAAAATTTTACATATTTAGAGGGTCAGAAAATGAATAAATTAATTGTAACTGTTATACTTGCTGTATGCCTGCTTTTCAGTGGGTTTCCGGCATTTGCAGAGGAGGATGCCAAGGCATTTAATGTACATGATCAATTAACCTTACAAAGCCAATATGATGAGGTTTATGTATGTGAAAGAATAAAAATTACTGCAGATTTAAACTTTCTTGAACCGGGAACTGCAATTAAACCTGTATGGATGGTTAACGGCATTGAAATACCTGAAAATTCCGGAAAACCTACAACCGTTAAGGCGAAAGTACCATTGGAATTCAATTATGTTGTTCCGCCTGAAGCATATCCGCAAATAACAGTCTCTTTATTGCTTTATGATGAGCTGAATCAGCTGGTTTCATCGGGGGAAAAGAGCTTGGAAGTTAGTAATACAATTCCTGTTACTATCATCTCTACAACTCAGGTCCAAAAAGCATATACTAATGAACAGGTTAAAGCATCGATTCAGGTTGTAAATGACAGCGGAAGGGTATTTGAAATAGGTGCACATTGGGAATTTAACGGAGAAAAAGTTAAAGGCTTTGAGAATAAGCATTTTGTAGTAGGAGAAAAGTCCGGTTCCAGCTGTCCTGTCACACTTTCAACTATTGCCGGAAAAGACCAAATCAGTTTTGTCCTTGATAACGGAATTATCAATGTTTCACAGGATATTGGAATAGAGGTTGAGGAATGCCCGCCTGAAGTTATTTATCTGAAGAAAGTGGCTGAAATGCGCAAAACCATTAAGACTGTAGAGATTGAATGCAGTCTTATCAGAGATTCAAATGTATATAGTGATATCGGTTTGACAAGGAAGACAGCCTATAAGAAAAAGGGGAGCAAAGGCATTTATGTGAGCTACAGCGGGACAACAGCCGCAAAGGTATGCTTTTCAGATGGGACAGTGGGTTGGGTGCCTTATGGAAATGTATATATATCGCAAACTAACTACACAGACAACAAGGGATGTTCCGACGAGTTAAAAGAGATATTTGTAAATGAGAATGGTTATAAAAGTAGCTCCAAGTATTTAATATGGATCAGTCTGAAATTTCAGCAGGTGAATGTCTTCATAGGGGAAAAGGGGAGCTGGAAGCTGGCACGATGCGCAACGTGTGCTACGGGAAGAAATGTGACACCAACCATCAGCGGTGTTTTTAAATACTTTGAATATGAGACGAGGTGGAATTTCGGGGAGTATTATGTAGGACCTGTAATGCTTTTCAATGGCGGTGCAGCCATGCATTCCAGAACTTATTTGCCGGATGGAAGCCTGTTGGACGCTACTTTGGGCAAGCCTGCTTCTCATGGGTGTGTGCGTATGAAGCAGGAGGATATTGATTGGCTCGCGAAGTATATTCCGCTGGGGACTACGGTTGTGGTGTATTAGGGGCAATTTTGAATGGGGTGTGATGGTATCAGATCCCATTTTTATAAGGCAACTATAGTAATTTGTTCTTCCCAAGTCGGTGAAACCGACTTGGTTCGTGCCAGCCGTAGCTCATAACTTACATTAATGAATTGATTTTTTTGTATTTCGCTAAGTTCCAAATCTTCCATTATTCTTTTGAATTGAATAAAAAGGGCATAGTAAATTCATGTCTCTTATAACTAAAATTATTTCTGGGGCGAAACCTGTTCACCGCCACGGTTTCCCCCAGACCCCACCTTCCATGGCTCGCCCTTGTGAAAGCCTACTGCGGCATCTGTAAGCTGCTTGCTCGTTCTCAAGCCGGTACGATGCAACTTCGCTATCCTACTCAGATGCTACTTGAATGGCCATCCGGGCCATTCACCGGCATTCGAACTTCGTTCGCAGCAACATCTGCCAGCTCAGCTTTCAATGGGCAAGGTATGAGGGCAGGGCTTTGGGGGTGGGGCTAAAGTAGGGAAAGGCATCATCCTAGTCCTTTAAATTTTTTCTTATATCTTCTGAATATGTTTATTGACTATTCGCGGCTACTCTAATTGATACAATTAAAATAGTATTTTTCCTTTACGAAGTGGATCTGGATTTGTATTTTTATATCACTTTGAAGAAATATTTTGATTCGACATACGTTTGTTAAATGTTACATTTAATAGAAGGGATTTGGCCTATTATGTAGAATATTCTATTATTGACTTTTTGAAGGAGGATATAGCTTTGAACAATTATTTTAAATTTACACAAAAACAAATTCAAATTTTAGATAAACAAGAAAGTCAGAGAGAAGATCTTCTTTCACCTTTTGCAACACGAAGTAAAAATGCAGTGAGGGTGGTTAAAAGTAGAAGCGATAGAGACCACATTCGTAATCCCTTTTCTGTTGATGTAGATAAAATTCTAAACCATCCATTTTATAATAGATATGCTGATAAAACACAAGTTTTTTCATTTTACCAAAATGATGATATCACAAGAAGAGCTTTACATGTCCAGTTAGTTTCTAAAATTGCTAGAACAATTGGAAAGGCATTATGCCTAAATTTAGATCTAATTGAAGCAATATCATTGGGTCACGATATAGGACATACTCCTTTCGGCCATAGAGGTGAAAAATATCTTGATGAATTGTATAATAAGTATTCATCAAAAACAGGTAATGCAAAGCGCTTTAGCCATAATGTGCATAGTGTAAGAATTTTGAAAGAAATAACAAATACAAATTTAACGTTGCAAACTTTAGACGGTATTTTATCACATAATGGAGAAAAAGCATTCCAGGAATATATGCCTGATAAAACATCTAATTTTGAAGAATTTGAGAATAAGTTTAAAAAGTGCTATAAAGACACCAAGTATATAAATACCCTTAAGCCGAATACACTGGAAGGCTGTGTAGTGCGGATTAGTGATATGATTGCTTATATTGGAAAGGATAGGCAAGATTTATTTAAAGCAAAATTAACAATGGAGCAAGAGTTTTCTCAGAAGGGTATTTTGGGTGTAAAGAATGCAGAAATTGTATCAAGGTTGATATCTAATGTTATAAAGTGCAGCATAGGAAAACCTTATATTTCTATGGATGATGAAGTTTACAAAAATTTAGATGTCTTGCGTCAAGAAAATGATCAAATATATAAACATGTTGATGTAGTAACAACCTATGAAAACCTTATAAAACCTATGATGGAAAAAATGTATGAAAAATTGTTAGATGACCTGGGAAATAGAGCATTTAAATCTCCTATATTTAAATTCTATTTAAACGACGCAATTTCAGGTAACTGCTATAGGGATAAAAGTACACGGAAAATTATATGTGACCCTAATGATGCTGTAACTGACTATATTGCAAGCATGACAGACGACTATTTTATAGAATTATTTAATTATATGAAGTTAGATGATGAATTGTATAAACAAATTCAATATAAGCCATATTTCTGCAATTAATTCACTTCGTATTTATTCACTTTAAGTAATTTAAACAAAAGTATTTTAATTAGGTAATAGCAGGAATATGGAAGTTTTTGTAGAATAATTACTAGATACAATTTTGATTTATAAAATAAAGGGCTAAGAAAAATCTGATTTGAATAATTTTAATGTATAGAAGGGATTATTTTCTATGATTACTATTAAAAATCCACCTGAACCTAAAATTGAAAGAATTTCTAATTTGATATCAAGGATTAAGTCTGGTGATATAAAAATACCCAAATTTCAACGCGGATTCGTTTGGAGAGAGGATCAAATTCTTAAGTTACTAGAAAGCATTTACCAAGGGTTCCCTATTGGGAGTCTACTTTTTTGGTTAAGCGAAATACAGATGAAAAGTGAGCGTGATATCGGCGGGTTTGAGCTTCCAAGAACTCCGGATAAGTATCCCCGTAATTATGTGCTAGATGGTCAACAGCGTTTGACTACTATATATGGAGTACTGAACTGGATTGATAATAATAAACTTCATAAACTTAATGTATATTTTGATATTGAAAAACAAGCTTTTTTTAATTACCAAGGTGAGAGAAGCGAAAAACAAATCCCAATGAATATACTTTTTAATACTACAGAGTTTTTAAAATTTCGAACTAATTTAGCTAAGTTTCAAAACAATAGTTTGCTTCAAGATAATATAGACACTTTATATGAGACTTTTCGTGAATATTTATTACCAGTTGTAACAATAAAAGAGAAAACTATAGATGAAGTATGTCCAATATTCGAACGGATTAATAGTACGGGTACACAATTAAATGTATTTGATCTTATGGTTGCAGCCACATGGAGTAATGACTTTGACTTAAATGATCAAGTTGATAAAATTAAGGATTCAACAAGATTAAAGGATTTCGAAAATATAGATAATTCGATTTTCCTAAAAATAATGTCAAGTATTCAGGGATTTGGATCTAAAAGAGATGGAATTTTTAAACTAAGAAATTTACCCTCTAATGCCTTAGTAGAATTAACTTCAAAAGTTAAAATTTCGGTTGAAAAAGCAATTGATTTTCTTTCAACAGACTTAATGATTCCCTCGGATTCTTTTCTTCCGTATGAAAATCAGCTTGTAGTATTTTCATATTTTTTCTCAAAACAGCCACGACCTTCATCAGAGCAGTTAAGTATACTAAGAAGGTGGTTTTGGCAATCAGGTTTTTCTGAACATTATAGAGGTGCATCTGAAGGGATTCTGGAATATGACTTAAATTCAGTGGATGAACTTTTAAATGGTAATACAAGTGCTTTGAATATTAAGGTAAATATTGTTGAAAATGATTTATTAAAAAGACAGTTTTGGAAAGCTAGTGCATTTAGTAAAACATTTGCGGTTATGTTAGCAAAAGAAAAACCATGTAATATAACAAATGGTGCTAGAATTGATACTCAAAATTCTTTAAGTATTTTTAACATGAAAGAATTTCATCATATTTTTCCTAAAGATTTTTTAAAGAGTTTTGGGATAGATGAACAGAAAAGAAATAATATTTGTAACATATGTATGTTAGCATCATCAGCTAATAAAGATATATTAAATAGGGCTCCCAGTGAGTATCTAAAAGAGTGTTATAAGAGTCTTAGGAATGAAGCTAATAATGTATTTACTTCAAATGTTATACCTACTTGTAGTGACAGTGGGTGGTTAAATGACAATTATGAGTTGTTTTTAAAGCAGCGAGCAGAACTACTTGTTGAAAAAATTAAATCACTTTGTTAGTTATTTTAGATTTGTATAGAGCAATAAGTTAATAATGTTCTATACAAATATTTGTTGCAATTCCGTTCCAGAATGATACAATAATGGATAGGGAAATTAAAAGTTGCCGTGACCCTCAGGTGCAGGAACACCTGAAGGCTCATGCAGGTGTATACGCACCCACACGTACGGACGTTAGTCCGCCACAAGCAACAATGTTATTATAGCCGATTTTTTCCATTGTTACAAGACAATGATAACATTAGCGCATACGGGGTGTACCTGTTATGCGCTTTTAATTTCCCTCCCAATAACATACGGGAGGGAAATTATATATGTCCGATATATCTAAACGCCTTAAACCTCACTGTGATTTAAGGCTTGAAGAGCTGGAAGCGGAGTTCATAAAGATCAGAAAAATAAAGCAGCTGACCAGTGAGCTTGATAAGCTGGAAAAAGAACTTGATTTGGCCGATCATGAGGTTTTTCTTGATTGGGAGCGGGTAAGCAACGAGATAGATGCACTGGCACACGAGTTCTTTTACATGTACGGTTTCAAGGATTGCAGGGAGATAATGAATGAAGTGTTCTTCCCCAGTCGGTGAAACCGACTTGGTTTGTGCTTGCCGTGGGTTTTAACCCACGGTACAGTAAGATTAATTTTTTAAATCTATAACTAAATTTTCCTCGAAGTAACTGCGTTAGAACTTTGTTTACAAAGTTCGGTATAGCCTCCTGTTACCCTAACCCTGAAGGCGCTTGGTGGAGTGACCTAGAAATTCCTGCCTGCATTTATCAAAGTCCGGCGAATTCGTCACGGATGACGGATTCAGGTGGGTATGTCGTGGATGGCATTGGAACCGGCCGGAAAATAGCAGGTATGCAGGCTTGGAAGTTCTGTCACGGAATCCGTCGCGCCCATATTTTTAGCCTCCGCGGCGAGCGGCGGCTTTTCCCCCGATTTTGGCCGGTTCAAAAGCGGGAATAGATAAATATAAAAGTTTTTATCAGATAGGGGTAATTTAATTATTTGGTAGGACTTGTACTATAATTTGACAAAATGCAAACAAAAATGTATAATAATTACATAAATTAATATATATTTTTTTATTGCTTTCTTAAGTTTATAGCTATAAAATTAGAGTGCTTTAATAAAGTCCTTATATTAAAGGAGAAATAAACATGAGTAATGAAGGCTTTCAAAAAACTATACTTGATAAATTAGATGCTTTCCAAAGGGAGTTAAGGCAGTTCGGGGAACGTCAGGACAAAGTAAGTGCTAAACAAAATGAACTGCTTAAGTCACTAAGTACAAGACAAGATGAAATGTATCAAGTATTAAGGTCTATAGAGCATTCCAATAATGCAGGTAAAGCGGAACTTGACAGTCATAATGTTAGAGTTTCAAAAATTGAAGGCAAAATGAAAAAGGTTGCAAAGGCATGGCAGGAAGATGCTGAGGTTTCCAATTTGTAATACTTTTTAGTTGTTGGAGTCAAATTAATTACTTAGTTAAATAATGTTTGTAAGTAGTAAATGCACCTTTAGGGTTATACCTGACTGTGCATTTTTTTAATTATTATAGAATTAATCAAATTTCTGCAAAAAAAGTCCCATTTTCATGGAACCTGGCGAATTTAAAAACGTCTTAATAATTGAATCCTAAAAGCATTTCTTTCATACGGGTACAAACATATTTTCAAGTATTCAGAATTTGGATTATTGATACATCCGGCAGGATTTGTTACATTTATTATATAAGAGAAAAAAACACATAAATATGTCATTTACAAAAGACAACAGGGGGGTCATATCTTGGAGAAAAATATTGTTAGAGGAATTGCTGCAGCTGTATTAATCAGTATGCTGCCTGTATCATTTGCTGCATGTAGTTCCAGTGTAGTTACAGATAGTACAAATCAAACCAAAACGGTTACAAGTACGAGTTTTGCAAGCACCCAAACGGATACTAAAAACCAAGGCACGGTTTCACCCATTGAAAACTCCACACCATCAGAGGGTGGATTCAAGAATTCAGACAAAAAAAGGGTAAAAGCCAAGGGATTATACTTGACTGCATCATCAGCAGGCGTAAGACTGAACCATTATATAAACCTTGCAAATACCACTGAAATCAACAGCTATGTTATTGACTACAAGGATGATGACGGATATGTATGTGTGGATTCAAAAGTACCCCTTGCAAAGGAAGTCAATGCGTTAGATGCAAGATATAATCCCGAAAAGGTTGTAAAAGAGCTGCATGATAACAATATTTATGCTATAGCAAGAATTGTATGTTTTAAGGACCCATTCTTGTCAAAAGGCAGACCTGACATTGCAATTAAGAATAAAGATGGTGGATTATACATACATGATGGACAGACGTGGGTAAACCCATATAATAAGGATGCATGGCAGTATAATATAGATTTGGCAAAGGAAGCACTTTCAAAAGGTTTTGATGAGGTACAGTTCGATTATATCAGATTTCCTGACGGCAAAAAGAGTCAAATGGTTTTTGGTGATACTGGAGGTAAGAAAATGTCTGATACTGTCAATGATTTTTTGACGTATGCAAGGCAGCAGCTACCTGATGCCATATTATCCGGAGACGTTTTTGCGATTATTACCGAAAGCCCTGAAGATACTGAGGGAATTGGGCAAGTATGGGAAGAGGTAGGGAAAAGTCTTGATTATGTTTGCCCTATGTCATACCCATCACACTATGCTTTGGGACAGGTTATTAATAATGTAAGGTTTCCAAAACCGGATTTTGACCCTTACAGTGTAATTAAAAATACCTATCTTAAAGCCAAAGCAAGGCTTGAAAAAGTAGATGGTTATAAGCCCATGGTGAGAGCCTACCTACAGGATTTTACAGCGACATGGATTGGAAAGGGAAACTACCAGAATTATGGAGATGAACAGGTTAGGCAGCAAATCCAGGCTGTTTATGATGCGGGGTATGAAGAATGGTTTTTATGGGATCCGATGAATACCTATCATGAAGGGGCTTTAAAGAAGGAATAGCAGTGTATTCATTTATTGAGAAAAATGTTCCAATCAGATATAATAAAACCCTCCATATTAACACCAGACTTTTTTAAGATGATATTATAGGTTATGATTGGAGGTGCTCTCATTTATGAATACTTATAAAACTACGGCGGTTGCACGCCTTACAGGTATTCATCCCAATACAGTAAGGCTTTATGAAGAACTTGGACTTATACTAAAGCCCGAGCGCAAACCAAACGGATACCGTATTTTTACCGATTTGCACATAGAACAAATAAGGCTTGTAAGAACTGCTTTAAAAGTAGAAGTTCTGCAAAACGGTTTGCGTAAAATGGCAATGAATATTATCAAAGCTTCTGCCCACTGTGATTTTGACAAGGCAATTAATCTTACAAAGAGTTATTTAAAACAACTTGAAACAGAGCAGCAGAATGCTGATGAAGCTATTGTAATTGTTGAACAGCTGTTATCAGGCAGTACTTTAAAAGAAAGTAGCGTCTTTTTTACCAGAAAGGAAACAGCTGAACATCTGCAAATATCAATGGATGCTTTAAGAAATTGGGAAATGAATGGTCTTCTTAATATAAAGCGGAAGCAAAATGGTTACCGTGTGTATACTGATGAAGATATTCAACGCCTGAAAATTATTCGTTCTCTTAGATGTGCAAATTATTCATTGGCAGCAATTTTACGGATGCTTAACGCCTTGTCCCGTAATCATCAGATTGACATACGGGAAGTTATTGATACACCTGAAAAAGATGATGATATAATCTCGGTTTGTGACAAGCTTCTTACGTCTCTTAAATATGCTGAAAGTAACGCTCAAATGATGCTTGTACAGCTTAGGCAAATGAAAAAACGATACAAATAAAACCCTACACTTTAACACCAGACTTTATTCTGGTGTTATTCTTTTTTTACAGAAAAATAAAGGAGGGATTTGTTTCGTGGAAATAACAATTAACGTAAGTAATTTAAGTAAATCCTACGCTGGCGTTAAAGTAATCGAAGGCGTTAACTTTTCAGTAAGACGGGGCGAGGTATTTGGTTTGCTTGGAGCTAATGGTGCCGGCAAAAGTACTACTATTGAGTGTATTTTGGGTACCAGGAAGCATGATGAAGGGGATGTTACTGTTTTAGGAATGAATCCTCAAATAGAACGAAAAAAGCTCTACGAGAGGGTTGGAGTACAATTTCAGGAAGCTAACTATCAGGATAAAATAACTGTAAGTGAGCTCTGCGAAGTTACACAGTCACTTTATAGGACATCTTTGGATTATCGGGACTTATTAAAACAATTCGGACTTTCAGATAAATTAAAAAGCCCGGTAAGTGAGCTTTCGGGAGGGCAAAAGCAGCGTTTGTTCATTGTCCTTGCACTTATCCCGGACCCAGAGGTTGTATTCCTGGACGAACTGACAACAGGTTTGGATGCAAGAGCAAGACGGGATGTCTGGAAATGCCTTTCCGACTTAAAATCAAAAGGGTTAACTATTCTACTTACTTCTCACTTTATGGATGAGGTAGAAACTCTCTGCGATAAAATTTTAATTTTAAATAAAGGGAAAGCCATTTTTCAAGGAACAGTGCAGCAAGCAGTTGCTTCCAGTCCTTATGATAAATTTGAGGATGCCTATCTGTGGTATACCGACGAGGAGGAAATAAGATATGAAAGCATTTAAATCTCTGTTAAAAACCGAAATAAAATTGTCCCTTCGCAGCATGGATATGTTAATCTTTGCAATATGTATGCCGGTTGTAGTAGTTGTTATCCTTGGGATGATATACGGAAATAAGCCTGCTTTTGACGGTGCAGGGTATACCTTTATGCAGCAGTCTTTCGGAGCAGTGTCGACTATTGCTATATGTGCAGGTGGAGTTATGGGTCTCCCCTTGGTGGTATCAGATTACAGGCATAAAAAAATCCTCAAGAGATTTGAGGTAACGCCGACAAGTCCTACTACTATTTTAGCTGTACAGGTTACTATATACACTCTTTATTCTGTCGCTTCACTAATCCTTGTTTATGCAGCAGCGGCTCTTTTCTATGGCTACCAGTTTAATGGCTCAATTCTTCCGTTCCTGGGCGCATACCTTATGGTTATGCTATCAATGTTTAGTATAGGCATGATGGTGGGTGGAATTGCTCCAAATATAAAAATTGCCGGTGTTATTGCCAGTTTGTTGTATTTTCCCATGCTCATTTTCTCGGGAGCTACTTTGCCTTATGAAGTGATGCCTGCGGCGCTGCAAAAAATTTCTGATGTAATGCCACTGACGCAGGGTATTAAAATGCTTAAGGCGGCTTCATTAGGGCTACCTTTCGATAGTGTACTGCTTCCGGTTATTGTTATTATTGCGCTTGCGGTAGTTTGTATAAGCATTTCAATCCGCTTTTTTAAATGGGAATAATTTTATATAAACCGGGTGAAGCATTTGCTCCGCCCGGTTTAAACACCATTAATCGCTGCGAAGTGCTTCTACAGGGTCTTTTTTTGCAGCTATTTTAGACGGAATAAATCCACCAAGCATTGTTAGAAGTACACTGATTACAACAAGTGTAAACGCATGAAGAGGGTTAAGCTGAGCCACATTATTCAGTTCGGTGAGGTTATACAGTATTTTATTAACCGGAATTGTAAGCAGATATGCTATGCCAATCCCCAGCAAACCCGAGCAGGAGCCTATAATGAAGGTTTCTGCATTAAAAACTCTGGATATATCCTTCTTCCTTGCCCCTAAAGCTCTTAATATTCCAATTTCTTTGGTTCTCTCCAAAACAGAGATATAAATAATTATCCCTATCATAATTAACGAAACCAAAAGAGATATTGCTGCAAATGCAACCAGCACTATGGTTATTCCATCCATAATATTACCAGATAGACTTACCACCATAGCTGCCATGTCTGTATATTCAATTCTGTCTTCCTCTTTAAGACCTTCGTTCCATTTATCAAGATAAGCAGTAATTCTTTCTTTTGCATCAAAATTCCTTGGATACAAAGCTACCGATGTTGGAATAGTCGTTGCTCCAAGGGATGACAGTGCAAATTCCTTTGTTAAGTCTGTATTCATGCCTCGGGCGAATATGTCTTCGGTTTCTGTAAACGGTGCACCAGTTAAAACGTAGTAATCTGCTTTCCTTTGAGCTTTTGCAACATCTGAATTGACTGCATTGCTTAAAAAGAATTTTGAAAGTGTATCAGAATATGCTATTCCAGGCTGGAGAGATGCTATGCTTACGCTTTTCTTAATACGGATAATCCCAACAATACTTAATTTGACTGCCTTGCTGCTGTTGTAAAGATTTATTAATTCTGCGGATGCTCCATTAACTGAATAAATATGTCCAGTTTTTTTGTAATAATCATTATTCATAATAAGCTTAAATTCTTTCCCAATAAGGTTGTTAAAATCAATGCCTTCTTCATCTGTAAAATTTACTCCAAGCTCCTTGAGTATTGAAGTATCAAGCCTGTTGTATTCATCGACAATAAGTACCAAATCATTCTTATCTATAGGATATTGACCTGAAAGCAGATCATAATACTGCTTCAGATAATTACCATCCATATTGTCAGGTTTGTTTGGAAAAGCTTCAAAATTTATTGCTTTTATATTAACAGGAGAAACTTTATCCCCATCCTTCTTTAAAATATTCATGTGTACACCATATGTATAAGAAATACCATCAAGGAGGTTTTTATCTGTTTTGTTCAGGTAAGCTATATAACTCTCGGTAAGTACATTGGAGTGAACAATTGTATTTTTTATAGAGTCATACGGGTAGACTTTTTTTACATCCTTAAATTTATCCTTAACTGTTTTGTTTTCCAATCCAAACTTTGACAAGTTAACATTCATTGATGATTGTTTGATAGTGATAGGAAAGTTGGACAGTGTACCTGATTCAAAATTGTTTATTTGTTTATGAAATCCGTTGGACAGGGATAAAATAAGGGCGATGCCGATAATGCCAATACTTGATGCGAAAGAGGTAAGTGCAGTACGCCACTTTTTGGTCAGAATATTTCTTCCGGAGAGCTTTAAAGCAGTGAAAAAATTCATGCTTGTTTTCTTTAGCTTATAATCTGAATAAATTTCCTGGTCGGTAAACGGATTGGTATCTGAAACTACTTTACCGTCGGAAAGCCTGACAATTCTGTTAGCATATCTTTGTGCCAGTTCTGAATTATGAGTAACCATGATAACGAGCTTATCCTGTGATATTTCTTTTATAAGCTCCATAATCTGTTTGCTTGTCTCGGTATCGAGTGCACCAGTAGGCTCATCGGCAAGAATTATATCTGGATTATTGGTAAGTGCACGTGCAATTGCTACTCTTTGCATTTGCCCTCCGGAAAGCTGATTTGGCTTTTTGTGCATGTGTTCCTTCAAGCCGACTCTTTCCAGGACCTCTATTGCCTTAATATGTTTTACGCTGCTTGAAACGCCGCTTAGTGTCATTCCCATTTCTATATTATCAATAATTCTTAAATGCGTAATTAAATTATAGCTTTGAAATATGAAGCCAACACTGTTGTTCCTATAAGCATCCCAATCTCTGTCCATAAAGTTTTTTGTTGATTTTCCATTGATAATGAGATCCCCGCTGTCATACTGATCAAGCCCTCCAATGACATTCAAAAGTGTAGTTTTGCCCGAGCCGCTCTGACCAAGAATTGCAACAAATTCACTTGATCTGAAATTAAGATTGACATTATTAAGTGCAGTTTGTTTAAAATCACCTGTTATATAACTTTTAAGAATATCCTTAAGCTGCAGCATTAAGCATACTCCTTTCAGAACCTTATAGTATTTCAGTTGTTATTGTTTGTAGCAAATAAATATTTTACGCAACTTTATTTTAAATAATTTATTTTATTGGGACTAAGGGGTGTTTGTATATTTATAATACGGGTAAATTGCCCTCTTGACTGAAGCTTTACTTCCCTCTGAATTTGACATATTATAATAGACGGGGCACTAAAAACCCTCAATTATTTAATGCTTTTTATATAAAGATACAGATATGCAGTATTTTGGAGGTTCAAAATGTCGCAAAAACTTGTAATGGGCAATGAGGCAATTGCCCTGGGTGCTATACAGGCAGGTGTCAATGTCGTTTCCGGATATCCCGGAACGCCTTCTACAGAAGTTCTTGAAACAATCGCAAAAAATAATCCCGGTGATATTTATGTAGAGTGGTCGATCAATGAAAAGGTTGCGATGGAAGTTGTAGCCGGAGCTGCATACGCAGGAGGAAGAGCACTTGTAACTATGAAGCAGGTAGGACTTAATGTTGCCTCCGACCCGCTTATGAGTCTATCATATATAGGTGTTAAGGGCGGAATGGTGGTACTTGTTGCAGATGACCCCGGACCTTTTTCATCACAGACAGAGCAGGACACAAGAAACTTTGCACGATTTTCAAATCTGCCTGTTTTTGATCCTTCTTCACCTGAAGAAGCGTTTGAAATGATACAAACAGCTTTTGAATTTTCTGAGCAGGTGGGTTTACCGGTATTTTTCAGACCAACCACTAGAATATGTCATTCATGCAGCACGCTTGAAATTCCTGAAATTAAAGAGAGACATAAGGCGGAAGGGTTTGTTAAAGATGCCCGTTGGGTCATATTCCCAAGCCTTTCATATAAAAAGCATGTTCAGCTTGAAGAAGCCCAGGAGAAAATGGGTGATGCTTTTTCAGAAATGAAATATAATTCAGTAACCGGAAGCGGCAATAAAGGTATCGCAGCTTCGGGAATTGCTTATGCATATGTAAAAGAAGTAATTTCAAATATGAAGCTTGATATTAAGCTTATGAAGATCGGTACAACCTATCCGTTCCCTAAAAAGCTTGCTTACAATTTTATTGACGGTTTGGATGAAATTTTGGTTCTTGAAGAACTTGATCCTGTAATAGAAGAAAGCTTTCTTGAAATTTCTGCACTAAATCATGGTAAGCCTGCTGTTCTGGGTAAAAGGTCCAGAAATCTCCCCTGTGCCGGCGAATATAGTTATGAATTGGTTCAGGCGGCTGTTGCCGGATTTATGGGCATCGAAATCCAAACCATAATTCCTTCTGCCGCTCCAGAGCTTCCTGTAAGGCCGCCGGTATTATGTGCTGGCTGTCCGCACAGAGCATCCTTCTATGCAGTAAAAAATGCTTTGAAAAGCCGGAAGGCTGTTTTTTCGGGAGATATCGGATGTTATACTTTAGGAAATGCAAAACCGCTTGATATGGTTGACACCTGCCTTTGTATGGGAGCAGGAATAACCATTGCGCAAGGCTTACAAAGAGTTGAACCTGATGTGAAGCATTTGGCCTTCATTGGAGATTCAACCTTCTTTCATACCGGAATTCCCGGAATAATTAATGCGGTTTATAACAACACAGACATTACAGTGATTATTCTTGACAACAGTACTACTGCCATGACAGGTAACCAGCCTCATCCGGGTACAGGTAAAACCATGATGGGATGTATTACTGAAAAGGTCGATATATATAATATGGTAAAGGCTTGTGGGGTAAAGCACATTGAAAGGTCAAACCCTCTTAATCAAAAGGAAGCTGTGCAAGCAGTTATAGATGCAGTTGAGTATGAAGGACCTTCTGCAGTTATATTTGAGGCTCCGTGTGTTGCACTCCAAACACAGTCAACCAGACTTTTAATTACTGATAAGTGTACAAAGTGCAAAAAATGCATTCGTGAAATAGGCTGCCCTGCTATTAGCGTTACTAATGACAAGGTTGTAATTGAACCTTCTCTTTGCTTTGGGTGTACGCTTTGTTCACAGGTTTGTCCTGTAAACGCCATAGGAGGTGCAAAAATATGAAATATGACATTCTGATTGCCGGAGTAGGGGGGCAGGGTACAGTCCTTGCATCCAAGCTGTTGGCCGCAGCTGCAATTGAAGCAGGCTATTTTGTCCGCACTTCCGAAACTATAGGCATGGCGCAGAGAGGCGGCTGCGTTGTAAGCCATGTCAGGATAGGCGATGAGCAGGTCAGTCCAATAATACCATATACATCGGCTGATTTAATAATTGGTTTTGAACCTTCGGAAGCGGCAAGGAATATAGGAAGATTAAAAAAGAACGGAAAATGTATCGTAAACACACGTGCTATTAAGCCTGTCACTGCATCGCTTAATAATGGTTCGTATGATGTTGAGGCAATATACGATTTCCTTGTTAAAAATTCATCCGAAGCTGTAATGGTAGACGGATATGATCTGGCACAGCAGGTTGGTTCTGTAAAAGCTTTAAACACTGTGCTTTTAGGTGTGGCAGCTGCTTCGGGTAACATGCCTTTTGGTAAGGAACATCTGGAAAAAGTAATAAGTAAAAATGTTTCGAAAAAGTATGTTGACCTTAATATAAAAGCCTTTAATATAGGAGTTTCATACAAAAAATAGTTAGTTAAGGTCAAAACAGATTAGACAGAGGAGCAAAAAAAGATGAGAAGAGAACAGTTTGATTCGTTTAAGGGGTTACTTAATAGGCTGGAGGCAAATAGTCCGTTTTACAAAAGCAAATTTAAAATTTCAGATGCTGACATCAATAATGTAAAATCACCGGATGATATAAAAAATCTGCCTTTTACAACCAAGGAGGAATTGAGGGATGCATATCCGCTAGGACTTCAGGCAGTACCTGATGAAAAGGTGGTAAGAATTCATTCATCCTCAGGAACAACAGGCAAGCCAATAATTATACCCTACACTGAAAATGATATTAGGGATTGGGCTGTTTTAATGGCGAGGTGTTTTGAAATGGCGGGAATGACACCTTTGGACAGGGTACAAATTACCCCTGGATACGGTCTGTGGACTGCAGGAATAGGTTTTCAGGCAGGAGTTGAAAAAGTAGGTGCAATGGCTGTTCCCATGGGGCCAGGTAATACTGATAAACAGCTTCAGATGATGATGGACCTTAAATCGACTGTTCTGATTTCAACATCTTCTTATGCACTTGTTATTGCAGAGGAAGTTGCAAAAAGAGGTATCTGCTCACAGATACATTTACGCAAAGGTATAATAGGTTCCGAACGCTGGGGCGAAAAAATGCGCAACAGAATAAAGAACGAGCTGAGCATTGAAATATACGACATTTACGGTCTTACCGAAATATATGGCCCGGGTATATCTCTTGACTGTGATTACCATACAGGCCTTCATTATTGGGACGATTACCTGTATTTCGAAATTATAGACCCTGTAACCTGTGAACCTGTAAAGGACGGGGAATATGGAGAATTGGTTATAACCACTCTAAAAAAAGAGGGTGCTCCGTTGCTTAGATACAGAACCAGAGATATAACCAGGCTGATACCTGGTGCATGTCCCTGTGGTTCTCCATATCCAAGGCATGATGTAATTGTTGGCAGGACGGATGATATGGTAAAAGTGAAAGGGGTTAACATTTATCCCGGGCAGATTGATGAATTGTTAAGAGACATCAAAGGCGTAAGCAGTGAATACCAGGTTGTTATTAAACACATAAATGGAAAGGATGAAATGACTTTGAGGGTGGAAAAAGAGCAGAACTGTTCTGATTCCGGCTTGAGAGAAATGGTTGTTGACCAGTTCAAGAAAAAGGTTGGCATACATATTGAATCAGAAATTGTAGAACTTGGGGAACTCCCTAGAAGCGAGAAAAAGAGCAAGAGGATTCTGGATTATAGGTATCAGTAAAGTTTGATGGAAGTTAGGGTTGTGTTAGTCCACACCTCTTTTGTTAAAATTGATATTGAAATAATAATTGCGTATAATTACCATGGCTAAACACCAGTGGTAGTAGGGACTGCTAAGTATTAAGAATAAAAGGTAGTAAAATGAGTATTTATTACTTATAAATGTAGTGGGGTTTAGACAATGGATGAAAATATGTTAAGTGATAATATAATTACTATTAAGGATTACCATCTGAGAATAGACAGGGTGCTTGATTATATTGACAAAAATCTAGGTTCGGAATTGTCTTTGGGAGAATTATCAGAAGTTGCGGGATTTTCCGATTACCATTTCCATATAGTATTCCATTCATTAGTTGGATGTACGGTATTGGAGTATATTAAAAAAAGGAGATTAATAGCCGCTGCCAATACCCTTATTAGCAATTCTGCTGCTAAATTAGCTGATGTTTCAGAAATGTTCGGTTTCAAGAAAGAGATTTGTTTTTCCCAATCTTTTAAATCTTTTTTCGGTGTATCTCCATTTCAATATGTAAAGCATACAAAAACACTTATTGCAACGTGTGCCAAGCAGTCATTGATAAACAGAAAAAGTAATCCTTTTTTTGACAGAGGAATATCCTTGGTGGATCTGGAGGATTATACAGTGGCTTATGTACGAAATACCGGGTTATTGCCTAATCATCGCAGTAAGGAAATAGAGGCATCGTTTATAAGACTATATTCCTGGGCCAGTTCAAGAAGATTAATTAATAATAATACAAAAATGATGGGTATAGTTCTTGATAACACTGAAACATTAACGCTAGATAAATGCAGATATGATGCTTGTATCTCTGTTCCGGAAAATACACAACCGGAAAAAGAATTTCGTATACGTAAATTCTTTTCCGGAGGTAGTTATGTAACTTATAAGTTTGATACATACAACTTAAATTTCAGTCAAATTTTTATTCGAATTATTTCTTATATTTATGGTTTCTGGCTGCCTCAAAAAGGCCTTTTACCGTGTGACAAACCTTATATTAAAGTATATGAAAAATACAATTCTTGTTTTGATTTATACATACCTGTAAAGACTTATTAAAATTTTTAAAACTGCTTCCACTGAAGAGGAGGAATAAGCTGTTCGATTTCAAGCATTTGGGCTGGGGAAAGTGGTCCAAAATCCATAGCTTTTACGTTATCTTCCACTTGAGACACCAACCTGAACCCTGGAATGGGAATAGCTTTTTTACTTTTAGCCCATATCCATGCAAGTGCACCCTGCGATAATGTACGACCTCTGCTTGTCAGGATTTCTCGTACTGCGTCCATCTTTTTTGCGAAATCAGGCAGTAACTTACCGTCTTTAAAATAAGGTACCCATTCTATATTCTGCGATCTGAGATCATCACCGGCTACTTGTGCTCCGGTATTGTATTTACCTGTTAATGCACCCATAGCCAAAGGTCCCCGTATGAGTCCAGTGACATCGTGCTCTTCACATACTTGCACCAGTTTGGGATTATCATAAAAAAGATTAAGCTGAAACTGTATCGCTGAACAGTTCTTCAATGGGGCGAACTTCCTTGCATTTTCTTCGTCGTCGGTACTCCACCCATAGCTTCTGATTTTACCCCTCTGCACAAAATCCTCGAGCATTTCAATGATAGCATCGACTTCCGGGCCTTTGAGTCCGCCCAAATGAAGCTGGTAAACATCTATATAATCCGTATTCAGCCGCCTTAATGAATTTTCAAGGGCCTTTTCAATATATTCCCTGTCAGTACGTGCACCAGTAAAATCCCTTTTTTCTTCATCAAAACTATGGCCGAATTTGGTGGCTATAATAATTTCTTTTCTCCTGCCTTTTATTGCTTCTCCTATTACTCTTTCGCTGTGTCCACAGCCATAACAGTCAGCTGTATCCAGCAATGTTACTCCCATATCAAGTCCTCTGCATATTGCCTTAATGGACTCATTATCATCTATCTCACCGTAATTGGTACTGCCGGCAGTACCGCCTATTGCCCAACAGCCCAGGCCAAGAGCACTTACCTGAGTATTTAGACCGCCTAGTTTTCTGGTAAATTTCATTTAAGTCAACTCCTGAATTTTATAATATAAACATAAAATATATGCTACTGATAACTTCTTAATGAATAGTATAATTAAAAGAAGAGGTTCACGAAAGAACCAAATTGGAAGAATTTTTTAGAACCAATTTTAAAATTGCTATTATGTTTTGTTTTGTGCTAACATAATATTGAATATATGTTAAGGGGTATTAATTATGTCCAGAGGGTTAAAAAGTCTATTGAAAAATATTTTACTCATTTTACTGGGCAACACAATTTATGCCTTGGCTGTAACCATGTTTATTCTTCCTAACGGTTTGATAACCGGAGGTTCTACAGGACTGGCACTTTTGGCTAACCATGGGTTTGACATTTCGATAACCTTGTTTGTGTCTGTTTTTAATATTGTTATGTTTATTCTGGGAGCTGCAGTGCTTGGAAGGAAGTTTGCCGTAACAACACTTATCAGTACTTTTTATTATCCACTTATTCTTGGGGTTTTTCAAAGGCTTGATGTGTTAAAGGATATGACTTCTGACCACTTGCTGGCAGCAATTTATGCAGGCATAATGATTGGCTTCAGCATCGGGATTGTAATAAAAGCCGGAGCTTCCACGGGCGGCATGGATATACCTCCGTTGGCACTTAATAAAAAATTTGGACTTTCAGTTTCTTTAGTAATGTATGGATTTGACTTTACAATTTTGTTATCACAGATATTTTTTGCAAATAAAGAGCAGGTACTGTATGGAATTCTGATGGTTATAATTTATACAGTTGTTTTGGATAAAGTGCTGTTGTTGGGACAGTCACGGACTCAGGTTAAAATAGTAAGTGAGAAGTATGAAGAAATTAACCAGGCTATAATTCATCGGATGGATAGAGGCTCTACTTTGGTAGAAGCTGAAACCGGATATTTGAGGACTGAAAGCATGGTTGTCCTTACAGTGGTATCAAATCGTGAACTCCCTAAACTGAATAACCTTGTCCTATCGATAGATCCAAAAGCATTTATGGTAATAAACCGTGTAAATGAAGTAAAAGGACGCGGATTTACAATTGAAAAGTTTTATAAATAGAAAACCTTAACAACCTATCCTTTCCTCCCACCATCCGAAAGCTACCCTCATTCTTGAGGGTATATTTACTCCTTCAGCATTTGAAAGGAATACAGCAAAGTTCCCTCCAGGAGGTATAATGAACTTCCCGTCCTCTTGGGCTACCACTGTCTCACCAGGCTGGGTTCTTCTGACAAAAGCTTTTACTCCGCCTTCAGGTGAACCTGTTACATTGGATGCCTCGAACATTATTGTTTTAGGTTTTGGCAGGGGAATTAAAGCGGTGTTTGACGGAGTAACAAGATTTGAAATAGTATATTTGCCGGGAAGCTGTGAATTAAGCCATATCTGCATCCTGATAGGGGGCTCTTTAAGGTCTGTTACGGTCCATACATTGACAAACAGGTTAACCCCTGAATTAGGAGGGTTATAAAGTGCAGCCCACGCATTTTTATCTTTTTCAAGAAACATTTCATCCGCATAGCCTACAAAATACTGACCCTGTAACGACTGATAAAGGGAATAAGGCATTGAAGCTACCTGGCATGGCAGCCGGTTGATATTTGACATCATAGGGTTAAATACTGGAATCATCATATACTCCATAAGGTTTTCATTATTAATATGTTATGTTTATAACGACTGAATTGTTATATAAATAAGATTTATATTGATTTTTAAAGAAGATAGTATAATATAAAGCTAAATAAGTATTAAATATGACATCGGAATAAAAGGTGACGTATGAAGAACGGAAGAAGTAAATCTTTATATAAAGTTTCAATAGGTGTATTGGTGCAGCTTGAGTATTACCTGTCATGTCTGGGGATTGATACTGAAAAAGTTTTTAGTTTGGCCGGCCTGGATATGGGGATTTTAAAATCTCCCGATGAAAGGGTGCCTGTTGAAAAGTATATTCAAATAGAAGATGAAGCTGCCAAAGCAGCCAATGATCCGTACTTTGGACTACACATGGGACAATATACCGAAGCGGGTAACTGGTCAATTCTAGGCTATATGATGATGAATTGTAAAAACATTGGAGAAGCTTTTGAAAAGTTTGAAAAATACTCCGGCATAATAGGCAACCTTGTTAAGGGTGAAGCTAAACAGGAATCCGAGCGCATTACCATTACGCTTACTGTGCCTGAAGATGCCCCGCGTATTTCACGGCATTGCTATGAGGGCTATTTGTCCAGCATGATTCGTCTTGCAAGAAACATAAGTGGGAAAGATATCAGGCCTATTGAGGTAGGGATAGCCTTTCCGCAAGCTGGAAATATGGAAGAGTATAGCAGGATATTTGATTGTCCTGTTCTATTTGATAGAAAAGAAAATTATATGATTATTGATAAAGATACTGCAGGCATTCCTGCACTTCTTCCAAACAGAAACCTTCTTGAATGCTTTGAAAGCTATGCTCAGGAATTCTTATCCGAGATTGATGATTCCAATGATATTACTTATAAGGTTAAACATCTTCTCTTGTCTAATATGGATAATGATAAATTATCAATTAAGTCTGTTGCCCGGGAGTTATCAATGAGTGTGCGGACTTTACAGACGCAGCTGAAAAATGAAGGGATGGAGTTCAGTAAGCTGCTCAAAGAAACAAGGCAACAGCTAGCAAAAAAATACTTAAGAGAAAACTACACTGTTGAAGATGTCACTTATCTTCTTGGATTTTCTGATCCCTCCGCTTTCAGAAAAGCGTTCAAAAATTGGTTAGGGCTTACTCCCAAAGAATACAGGGAGAATTTTTTCACCTCAACTGCCAGATGATACGTATAAAAATTGCGCTAGTTGTCATATATAATGCATGATTTGTCATAGATAAAAACTTCATTATAAGGTAAGCTTAGAAAAACATTACTTTATGAGCATTTAAAGATTGGAGGAATACTATGACAAAGCATGAAATATTCGAAGCTATAACAAATAATCCTGTTATGCATATTGCAACAGTTGAAGGCGATCAGCCGAGAGTAAGGGCAATGCTGCTTTATAAGGCAGATGACTCGGGAATAATGTTTCATATGTTAACAACTAGAGACGCGAGAAAACAAATAACGGTAAATAATAAGGTTGAACTTTGCTTCAGCTGTAATGGCAAACAGATAAGAATAAGCGGTTGTTTGGAGTTGATTGATGACAACAGCGTTAAGGATGAAATAGTAGAGCACCCAACACGAAAATTCCTGAAAGCATGGAAGGAAAGTGGCATGTATAAGGATTTTTACAAGGATATATCAGTATATATATTAAAAAACGGGACTGCTACTGTTTGGTCAATGGACAAGAATTTTGAACCCAAGGAAACAGTACAGCTATAGTTAATCAAGGGTTGTGAGCATTAATCACAACCCTTTCCTGCCTATTACCCATCAAGTTCATTCCCCATATGTCTGTACTTTTCAAAGGTTATATCAGTCTGAAGATAAATTGTAGGTCCAATATTTATAACTGACATGTTTCTTGCAGAAATATCATTTTCAGAACATGTTGCCAAAACCCAGATGTGATGCTTGTTTAAAAACTCTATAAAACGTCTCCTCTGTAGTTCAAATACAATTTATTATCATAACTCCATTCTTTTTAATAGATTAAGGATAGCAAATAATAAACGATATATGTGTGTCGTAAATGACTGGCTGGTTAAAAAACTCGCAGAAAAAATTTATAATTATGCTATGTTCTAAATAAGCGTTTAAAATTGATAGAATAATATAGACTTTGCGCCTATACAAAAATTATAGTCTCTAAAAGGAGAGTCTATGTTTGATATAATGTAGTAAACTGAACACTCTGTTTTGTTGCGTATTTGTAGGGTGATATGAAGTGTGTGTTATGATATTATGAGATAAAACAGCCTGAAATGCTACTTGCAACTGTAAGTTGCAGAAGTTCAAGGTCTGCTTGGTAGAAATAACCAAACAAAAAGCTATACTTTAATCATCAAACAGGGAGGTATTATGAATGATGTTAGGAGAAAAGCTACAATACTTAAGAAAATCAAAAGGCATGTCCCAGGAGCAGTTAGCGGAAAAATTGGCTGTATCAAGACAGGCTGTTTCAAAATGGGAATTAGGTGAGTCTTTACCTGATACAAATAAAATATTGTTAATCAGTAAAATATTTGGGGTTACGACAGATTATCTACTTGATGAAAATATGAATAACAATAGCTTTGAAGAAATTCCTGCTCATAATAAAGGTGCTTCAACAAATGGTTTTGTATCAAGTTTAATTAAGAAAAAAGGGTATCTGGCTGGTTATTTCATTTCTGGATATGCTGCGCTGTCTCTTTTGTTTTTAAGGTTTGCACATTTCATATTTAAAAAGATGTTAATGCCGCCGAAAGGGTTTGGTATAACTGCTTCTGATTTACCGACTCAAGCGAAACTGCCACTATATCTTATAAATGGTATTAGTATCATTGCAGCGATAATATTTATATCGGGAATAATATTTGCTATCTATTTCAAGAGGAAATCTTATTCTTAGCAATAAAGCTATCGGAAGGGCTTATGACTATTTGCTGCAGAGGATATAAAGCATGAGGAAGATTATATTATAGTACAAACCCAATACCCTGATGATACATTGCTTCAGCAAGTTATATTAAGCTTTGGAAAGGATGTTGAGGTTGTTGGGCCTGAACATTTGAGAAAAAGTATACAGGATGAAGCAAAGGGAATTCTTGCAATGTATAAAGATTAAAAATATAAATTAGGGCTGTCTCAATAATATTGAAGGCAGCCTTTATAATTATATGCTTAAATCTCTTTTTCGGTAAAACATATAAGTAGAGGCAGTAAATAAAGTAATAAGAATAACTGTAAGAATAACAACAATTAAACTTAAGCCGTTTCCGTTTACCATATCCTTAAGGCTGAAATACTTAAAAGGTGAAAGTATATTCAAAGCATTGATACCTTCATTGAGGTCAGTAATTTTTGATACTATAAAAGCTCCTAACATTATCCCAGTGGCAAAAGAACCGGAAACTTTTGGATTTTTTATAAGTGCTGAGAGGAATGCTCCCAGTGATAGGAATATCAGTTGGACAATAAACATGCTTAAAAGGAATACGGCTATTTCTCCGGTAATATCTTTACCCTTGTTAAAAGAAGCTACCATGATAATTGATGAAATAAGCGTCACAACGTTTAAAACCAATATATTTACTACAGCAGCCAGAATTTTTGGAGTTATTACAGAAGTTCGTGACACCGGTTTAACTATTAGAAATTCAGTAGTCTTATCGCGTTCCTCTTTTGCTATTATGCTGCTTCCAAGTATCACTGCATGGATAGCTGCAGCAAGCTCTACATATATAAACAGCATTGCAAAAAAGCCGCTCATTGTTGTTACGTCAAAAGAACCAATTCCCAGCAAAGCCTTCATTGCAGATGACATTTTATTAAATACATCACTACTGGCACCGCCTGAAGAATAAGCTGTGTACTTGCTCATACCGCCCAGGACTAATAGAAACATGCATATACTCCATATTATCAAGGCTTTTCTGTTTGCTTTCAGTTCCCTTAAGAAAATATTCATAATCAGACCTCCATCTATATCCTTTACTGAGTTTTGTACTGTTATTTCAGCTTACAGAGTGGATATCCTTTTTTATATAAACAACATATGCGATAGCTACCGAAACCACTGTAATTGCTACCCCTGCGACAAGGTATTGTACCTCATAACTTGCAGTTTTTATGATATTTATAATGTCAAAGTATTTAAAAGGAGAGACAAACCGTTCCATACTATTATTTTCACCTGTTGCAATCAAAGCACCAATCATATATAGCCCGAAAACTACTCCAAGTGAAATTGGAAGTACTGTCTTCAGCTTTTTGAAGAATACTGAAGCGGCCATTCCGATTGCAAGGAAAATCAGCTGTATAAAAAATAATGTAAGATTAATCATCAAAAATAGCTTGTGGTCATAGTCAGCTGTTTTAAAACTGCTAGCCAAAATTAAAGTTCCGATATTGAAAACAATGTTTGTGGCAAAAATCATTGTAAGAGCTGCCATAAGCTTTGCACTGATTATTTGTGAACGTGAAACAGGCTTAACCAGCAGAAAATCGGCTGTCCTTTCCCTTGATTCCCTTGAAAGGATTGAAACCCCAAGAATCATAGCCTGAATAGCTCCGCACAGAACAATAAATGAAAACACCATTGCATAAAAACCCAGGATTGATGTAATATAGTCCAGGTTTATTCCAAGCATTGCTCTTACAGCGGGAGGGTAACCGCTTAGAAGTTCCTTGAAGTCTTCCGCTTCATTAGCCATACTGGGGTATATGGAAAGAAAGATGGCAGCAAGTGCAATCATTGTACAAGTCCATATAATTGTTGATTTACGAAGGGACTTAAGCTCATGGAAATAAATATTCACAGGTCATCCCTCCTTTACATAATAGTGCAAAAAGATTTCTTCAAGATCCGGTTCTTCAATGGATATGTTCCGGAGCTCAATTTCTGAGATTTTTCTCATTACAGTGTTGATATTTCCTTTGAATATAAAGCTGACAGTATTACCTTTGAAATTAATATCACTTACACCATCTATATTAAAAGCTTCATTACTCAAACTGGATTTTGCTTCGATGTGTATCCTCTTGTAGGAACTTTCCTGTAAGGTACTCATCTTTTCAATTCTGATTATTTTGCCTTCCTTGATAAACGCAACGCGGCTGCACATTCTTTGTACCTCGCTCAGGATGTGTGAAGAGAAGAATACAGTAGCACCCTTTTGGTTTTCCTGCTCTATAAGCTCAAAGAATTTTTGCTGCATTAATGGGTCAAGGCCGCTTGTTGGCTCGTCAAGAATGATAAGCTTGGGTTCGTGCAGTAATCCTTGTACAATACCAACCTTTTTCTTGTTGCCGAAGGAAAGGTTATCTATCTTCTTTTTGAGGTCCAGGTCCATTATTTCTGCAAGCTCGTTAATACGCTTTGTACAGTCTTTTTTATAAAAGCTTGCTGAATATTTAAGTAAATCAATAACCCTCATATTGTCATAATAAAATACTTCGGAGGGTAAATAGCCCAGTTCCTGTCTTACTTCAGGATGCTCGACACAGTTTTTTCCGAAAATGGTCGCAGTGCCGGCTGATGGGTAGATTAATCCTAATAGTGTTCGTATGGTGGTTGATTTACCCGCCCCGTTTGGACCTATAAATCCGAAAACCTCACCTTGCTCAATGTTCAGAGTTACATCTTCTATACCTCTAGCCTTGCCATAATTCTTAGTGAGATTCCTTATTTCTATGACACTCATATTGAACCCTCCTAGCATACTTTAGATTTTATAAGATATCTATCTTACTTTTATAAATATTCTTCCTTGTACATATTACTTTTAAGCATATCCAGACATTCATTAAATTCTTTTATTAAAGCATCAAAATCAAATTCTGCCTGGCCTTTAAACTGGCTGGCATATCCTTCACCAATCCAAACCAGCATTTTCATTAAAAGCTTTGGGTCCACAGTATCCTTAAATTTGGTCGAATCAGTACCGTCAAAGGCTATTTTATTTCTAAAGTCTTCTGCTTTTGATAAAAGGGCTTTTATTTCTTTTTTTACTTCAACATCTTCCTCATAGTAAATACTTGTTAAAAATGACAGGATTGCAGGATGTTTCTTTAAAAGTGCCATTTTGATACCTGTTGAAAGCTTTATTTTGTCAAAGAAATCATCAATTTTATTATCAAGCTTATCCTCTATTTCACTCATTAGTATATTGCCGCATAAGTCAATTAAATACAGGTATAAAGATTTCTTTGTTCCAAAATAGTGAAATACCATAGCCTTTGATATTCCGGCAGCGGCAGCGATGTCACTGGCGGATGTTTTTTTATAACCATTTGAACCAAAGGAACCAAGCGCTGCGTCAATAATTGCATTTTGTTTTTCCTGTGGTAGATTAAAAAACTTTTCCAAAAGATTCACCTCTATAATTTATAAACCGAATCGGTTTACATTAAGAATACCACCATAAACCGAATCGGTCAATGTATATTGGAAATAAGTTACATCTTTTTTACATAGCCCGTTGTTTAGTTGCAAATCCCTGGCCAAAAGCTATTTAATTTATCATGACATATAGCTGTCATGTTCTATCTTCTATAATTTCATTAGAGGTGATTGTAAGATGAATATATTAAATGTTGATGAGAGTAATCTGGAAAAGGAACATATATGTTGTGCAATAACGGATAAAAAAGGAGAAACCTGCGTTTCTTCAAAGAAAGTATGGCTTAGAGAACGTTTCGCAGATGGATTGGTATTTAAAAAGCTTGATGTACGGGGAAAGGTATTTATTGAGTATATTCCGGCAGAAAAAGCATGGTGCCCAATTATTGCGGGCAACTTTATGCATATTAATTGTTTTTGGGTATCAGGTCAGTACAAAGGTCAGGGGTTTGCAAACCTACTTCTTGATGAATGTATTGCTTATGCAAAAGAAAAGGGAAAATCCGGGTTGACTATACTTTCCTCCAACAAGAAAATGCCCTTTTTATCAGATCCCCGATATTTAAGATATAAAGGTTTTCTTTTGGCAGATGAGGCGCATCCTTATTTTCAACTTCTATATCTTCCATTGAAGGAAAATGTTCAGGTACCTCAATTTCGTGATTGCGCCAAAAAGGGGATAATTGAAAGGAAGGGCATGGTATTATACTACTCCAACCAATGTCCGCATACTGACAAGTATGCTCCTATAATAAAACATATTGCTGAGCAGAGGGGTAAAACTGTTGAATTGATAAAGTTTGAAACAACTGAACAGGCTCAGAATGCACCTTCACCATTCACTACCTACAGCTTTTTCTATGACGGTCATTTTGTTACCAATGAAATATTTTCGGAAAATAAATTCAATAAATTTTTGGATAATTTGTGAATGTCGGTAGATTCTTTACTATGGCATATTTTATTGTAATACTAAAAAGTTGTGATACTTTAGTCACAACTTTCTGTTTTGTTTAATTGTCCTATTCTAAAAGGAATTCGACTGGAAAAGTAGAATACTGTTATAGAATTATTGAGTAAGTCAGTTGAGGTTTAATTATGGAAAAGGAGATTTGCTTAATGACAAACAGTCGCCAAATTAGAATAGGTCATAAATACAGGCATTTTAAGGGAAATGAATACCTTGCACTTCACGTTGCAAAGGATTCTGAGACCCTTGAGGACTTGGTGGTGTATCAGGCTTTATATGGAGAGGGTGGTATCTGGGTAAGACCTCTTGATATGTTTCTGGGACAGAAAGAGGTTAATGGAGTTATGGTTAACAGGTTTGAAGAGATGGATTAATTTTAATCCCTTAGAATTCCTTCCATCAGGCTTCCATCCATGTCCCATGAAGGAATTCCCAAAAGCTGTACAGCCAGCGGAGCTATGTCGGTGAGACAGCCGCCTGAAAGTCTGATGCCTGGTTTTATCATATTCCCGGCAGCTGCATAGAAGGTTTTATAGTTTTCCTGCTCCAATGAATAACCATGAGCTGCTTTATGTTTGCTGCTCAGCTTATAAAATTCAAAACCTTCCTTGGCTTCAAAACCGAAAGGACACTCTTTTGCTAAGCCTGAAATCTCCATTTCATGCTGGCTTAAGAACCTTTTTATGCTGCCCGATGGATTGTTCAATTCCTTTTCTATGTATTCTTTTGATATAGCTAGAGCCTCTGTATCATTCTTATCTTTCAAATAAAGAAATGCTGTGCCTCCGCAACCTTTAAGCCATGCTCTCCAGCTTGTGATGCGCCTATGGTTATCTAATTTGAGCAATCCCATTCTTTCAAATTCAGCATCAAAATTGATGGTTTTATTTACATCAAGCATTGAATGGTCACCAAAAAGTATAATACTGGTTTGGCCACTTATACCTGCTTCTTCAACAGCAGTTAATAATATTCCAAGGCGCTTGTCCATTCTTTCAAGAGCGTTTGATGCCTCAGCAGTTGAAATGCCGTACTTGTGCTTGTGATAATCTACATCAGTCAGATGCAGCATTGCAAGTTCCGGTTTTTTGCGTTTTATTATGTCACACATTGTTGTACACGAAAAATTGTCCAACTGGGGCTGCAATTCTTTGCTTAAGTGACGTACAAATTTGACGATGGCTCCAAGCTGCAGTAAAGGGCTTCCATTTACCAGTGAAACACCTAGCTGGTTTGTCCACCATCGGTTTGCGAATATTTCAGGTATGTTATATCTTATTTCAGCGCCTGCGGTTACCGGCCACATTATGCTTGCAGCTTTGAGGCCTGATTTTTTAGCTTGACTGTAGAGTGTCGGAACTCTAATTTTCTTATCATACCAGTGCCAGTCTGGATTATTTCTGCTAGGTAAAGAAACCATATTTTCAATGATTCCATGGCGATTGGGGTGGCAGCCTGTAACAATGGTGGTATGAACGGGATAGGTGTTTGAAATGAAAATAGAACTTACTTCTCTTACCAGAGTACCCTTGGTGCAGAATTGGCTGAAGTTAGGCATCTTAAGTAGTTTGTCGATATCATTGTCAGATACTGCGTCAAGGGAGACCAGCAGAAGATATTTCTTACTACGTGAATTTTTCTGTACCATATCATGATTCCCTTCAGGAAAATTGCAGTTATAGTTAATTCACATTATACGACACCTTTGCAATTTTTATAAGGACTAATAAGATAAAAACTCATGAGAGAAGGGTTTTTATAAGTTGTGTAAAAATGGACGCACCTTAAACAATATTTTAGAATAAAAGTATAAACGTGTCAACGAAATTAAAGATATAGCTAAGAAATTATTAAATGTAGTACCCAGTACTATGATTATGTATGTCACCGCCTTTTTCTGAATTTTACCATTCTATTGTCTATTAATATAATGAAAATAGATTAAAAATGAAGGGAGAGTATCCAGTTTCATACCGGATCAAATATAAAAATGAAGGAACCAAACTCCGATTGGTATAAAAGCATATGGTCACTTGATATTAAGAATATGTCATGGGTAGAAGATACAAATAGGCAAGTTGATTTTCTGATAGAAAAAATGAAACTCAATGGTTCTGAAAGAATATTGGATCTTGCGTGCGGTTTTGGAAGACACAGCATTGCCTTGGCTCAGAGGGGTTTCGATGTTGTAGGTGTAGATATAACAAAAGAGTTTATTGAAGATGCAAAGATGACTGCAAGGAATATGAATCTCAAAATAGAATTCTCTTGTGGTGACATTAGGAATGTTATTTGCCATGGGGAATTTGATGTTGTTTTAAACCTTGCAGATGGTGCTATTGGCTATTTGGAAGATGAGAATGAAAACCTGAAAATATTTGACATCATAGCAGCCTCACTAAAACCCGGTGGCAAGCATTTGATGGATATATGCAATGGGGAACATGCAGAAATGTACTTCCCCAAAAGACATTGGGAGACAGGGGCCAAATCTATTTCACTTTCGGAGTTTTCATGGAATAAAGAAACTAAAAGGATGCTTTATGGCGGCTATGATATTCCCCTGGGCAAAATTGCACAAGCTCCAAAGACAATTGAGCCCGATTCCAGTATACGGCTATATAACAAAAACGAATTGAGACAAATCTTGTCAGACAGGGATATGACAATTATTGAAACCTACAGTGATTTCAATGGTACGCCGGATTCCGCAAAGGAGATGCAGCTGATGGTTTATTCGAGGAAAGGGTTTGCCATAAAGATATGATCAGACCATTTAAATAGAAATTTCATAAGTATTGTTTTACTTTAAAAAATGTAATATAATTTTTAAAAGAATTTAGTAATTTATAAATGAGGATACTTATGAAATTAAAAATCAAGCAGATTGCCCAGGAAGCCGGTGTATCTTTAGCAACTGTATCGTTGGTTATAAACGACAAACCGGGGGTAAGTGAAGCTACAAGGAATAAAATACTTGAGATAATAAACAGTCACGGTTTTACAACCAACTTAACACAAGCTGATAATATCAACAGTTCCAAAAGTATAAGATTTTTAAAGTTTAAAAAATTCGGACTGGTGGTCGATGAGAACGGGTTTATCGGGTCTTTGATTGATGGCGTAGATATAGGTTCAAGGAAGCTAGGCTATGACGTAGTTATTACTACAATACTTGAAGACAATAAACAATCAGTACTTGAAATGGTAAAGAATGATCCGAGGGATGGGCTTATAATTCTCGGTACCGAGTTGAATTCGGATGATTTAAAATATTTTAAAGATATATCAGTACCTATCGTTTTGGTGGATAGCTATTTTGAGTTTGAAGATTATGATTGTGTTGTAATGAACAATACAGATGCTGCATATAAGGCTGTAAAATTTTTATATGAACAGGGATTTAGAAATATAGGGCATTTTGAAAGTTCGGTAATAATTAATAACTTTACTGAGAGGAAAGAAGGGTATATTAAAGCATTGAACACCCTCGGGCTTGAATATAAACCGGAGTATACCTTTAAGCTTGAATCCACAATGGAGGGCGCTTACCGGGATATGAAACGTATCCTCCAAACCAACCCCAAACTTCCCCAAGCCATATTTTCGGATAATGATACAATTGCTGTGGGTGCAATTAAAGCTCTAAAAGAGTTTAATGTAAAAATCCCTGAAGACATTTCTATTATAGGTTTTGATGATATTCCGTTTTGCCTTATGATAGAGCCGGCACTTACTACTATGAAGATTTTAAAAGAAGAGATTGGTTCTATGGCAGCTAAAAGACTGATTGAAAAAATAGAAACTAATGATACCTCTGTAATCAAAGCAAGAGTGGGGGCAGAGATTATAGAGCGTAAGAGTACCAGAAGAGTTTAATTCTTTAAATTCAATTAAATGAAATATACAAAAAGGTTCTTTCCATATGAAAGGACCTTTTTGTATATTTTTCTTGTCTATTGCAATTCTATAAAAGATACCTTTAATAAACAACTAAAATATTTTAATGATTATTGACCTTACTAGAGGTATATACTATAATTTTATTATACCATATAAAATATTTTAAATATTTCTATCAATTTTAAATGCTGCTCTAGACTATGTAATGAATCTAACATTAATTGGAGGAAGGAATATGAAAAAATTTATTAACGATCCTAAAGACTTTGTAAATGAAATGATTGAGGGTATTCTTTTAGCACACCCTGATAAGTTAAAAAGTGTAAATAATGATGTCAGATGCCTTGTAAGGGCTGATAAGATAAGAGATGGCAAAGTCGGAATTATGACCGGAGGAGGCTCGGGGCACCTGCCGCTGTTTTTGGGATATATAGGGCAGGGGCTCATTGATGGTGCGGCAGTAGGTGGAGTATTCCAATCTCCAAGTGCTCAGCAGATGTATGAAGTAACGAAGGCTATTGATCAAGGTAAAGGTGTACTTTACCTGTTTGGAAATTATTCAGGTGACATTATAAATTTTGATATGGCTGCTGAAATGGCAGATATGGATGGGATTAAGACAACGACAGTTTTAGGTAATGATGATGCTTCATCATCGGTAAAAGGAGAGGAACATAAAAGAAGAGGTGTAGCCGGTCTTGTCTTTGCTTTCAAGACTGCAGGCGCTGCATCTGAAAAGGGATTTTCTCTGGAAGAAGTTACACGGATTGCACAAAAAACAGTGGACAATACCCGTACAATGGGTGTTGCAATGTCACCCTGCATTATACCTGAAGTAGGATACCCTTCCTTTAATCTTGGAGAAGATGAAATGGAAATTGGAATGGGTATTCATGGTGAACCGGGCATTAACCGCGGAAAAATAATGACAGCGGATGAAACTGTTTCAACCATGCTTGAATATATTTTTAATGATTTTGAATATAAAGCATCCGACGAGGCTGCAGTAATTATCAATGGACTCGGTGCAACCCCATTGGAAGAACTGTATATAGCATTCAGAAAATGCAGCATGGTTTTAAAAGAAAAGGGAGTAAAAATTCATAAATCTTATATAGGTGAATTCGCAACTTCTATGGAAATGACAGGTTTTTCAGTATCCTTGCTCAAGCTGGATGACGAGCTTAAGGAATTGCTCGATATACCCTGCAATTCACCATTCTTCAAGCAAATATAAGGAGGGTTCAGGATGAATGAGTTTAATAAAAATGATGTAATAGAAATATTTAAGGCAATTCATGCAAATATATCAATAAACAGGGACTACCTCATAAAACTGGACTCCGAGCTGGGAGATGGAGACCTTGGACTTACAATGGAAGCGGGTTTTCGCAAAATATGTGAAACAGTTGATAGCTTGAGGGATGAGAAAGACCTGGGTGTTTTTATAAAAAAATTAGGCTTTGCAATGGCAGGTGCCGTACCTTCCACTATGGGAACACTTATGGCATCGGCTATAATGAAGTCGGGTGAAGCTGTAGCGGGTAAGGAAGTAATTACTGCTGAAGATTTGCCACAGATGGCGTTGTTGGGAATCGCAGGAATGGAACGCCGTGCAAAGGGCAGGAGGGGCGATAAAACAATTTTGGATGCTTTGTACCCTGCATATGAAGCAATGGATAAGGCAATAAAAGAAAATAAAAGCATGAGTGAATTATTGCAAGTCGGATATGAAGGAGCAAAAAAAGGTCTTGAAGAAACCAAACTCATGAAATCTGCTTTGGGCAAGGCTGCAGTTTTTGGGGATAAGACCATTGGCAAACAAGATCCTGGAGCTACTGTTGCAGTAATTGTTTATGAGGCTATAATTGGTTATGTTAAATAAATTAAGCACCTTTTATAATTACTAAATATAAAATTATGATTTACATTTTGAAGCCTCTGCGAAGCAGAGGCTTTTAAATTAAAAACTTTTCTTGCCTTTAGTTTTTTCGTCCTTGTTATAGTCTGCCTTAAGAGGTTCCTTTTTTGCATCTATCTTGTCATTATAAAATGCAGGGTCGCCAATAGCTTCCTTTACTATATCCCTGTCTCTCATTTTTTTATCCATTTAAAATATCTCCTTTGCTTAGTTATTGTTTGTCACAAATATTTTATCCATAATCTTAAAATATAATATTAAAATCTATTTGTATGATATTTTAAATGTGTTAATTTATTTTAACTGCTGTGAGACAAGTTCTGAAAGAACTGCTATTCCATGTTCTATTTCACTCAGAGAAGCGTACGAGTACGAAATTCTTATATATTGATTTGAATGAAATTCATATAAATCCCCAGGATAAATCAGAATTTTTCTATTCAAACATTTAATAAAAAGCTCATACATGGAAATTCCTTTATTCAGCTTTATCCAAATAAAATAACCTCCGTTAGGTATTTCCCAGGTAGCTATTCCTTTAAAAAACTTGTTTAGTGCTGAAAGAGCAATGTCTCTTCTAAGTTTTATATTTTTCCTTATAATGGTGTTATGCTCATAAATAAGGCCTTTTGACAACAGCTCAGCAGCTACATACTGGCATAATGAGCCTGAACCGTAATCTGTCTGCATTTTTATATCAGCCAATCTGTTTATAACTTGTTCGGGACCTGTAACCCACCCGATTCTGAGGCCTGGACTAAGGTTTTTAGATAAACTGCCAACATATAAGACTAACCCATTTTTATCAAAAGCTTTTATTGGAGCAGGGGGAGGAGCGTCAAACCAGAGTTCTCTATATACATCGTCCTCTATGATAGGAAGTTGTTCCTTTTCACATAATTCTAGAAGCATTTTTCTTCTTTTTAAGGACATCACATTGCCTGTTGGATTATGAAACGTCGGCATAGAGAATAGTATTGAGCCTTTTCTTTGTCTGTTTCTTTCCGAAAGCTGCTGTAGGTCGATACCTTCTTTATCAAGCGGGATTCCTGCCAGCTGCATTCCAAAGGACTGAAAGGTCCTTAGAGAATACAGGTAAGATGGTTTTTCAAGGTAAACAACAGAACTGCTGTGTAATATACCCAGGCATATGAGCTGTAAGGCCTGCAATGCTCCTGAGGTAACCAGAATACATGATGGTTCTGTTTTTATACCGATTTTTTCAAGGTATACACAAATTTCTTTACGTAAGCGCAGAGAACCTTTTGGTTCTTCATAGCCAAGGGGAATATTGGATGCTGCTTTTTTCAGTACTGTCTGGATGGTATTAGAAGGGATAAGTTCAGGGGAAGGCTCACACGACCCTAACCTTATAATTCCGGGATCATACTCGGCTTTATTGATTAGCTGCATAACAGCCTGATTGGGTTGATGGGTGCCTGAGGATACGTAATTATTCCAGTTTGGGACATATTTGTTAGATATTAATGTCCAGGTATTATTTATAATTCGTGTTCCTCCACCTGTCTTTCCTGCAACAATACCTTCTGAGGCTAACTCTTCCATTGCAGCTACAATGGTACTTCTATTGACGCAAAACAGCTCGGAAAGAGTTCTTTGACTTGGAAGTCTGGTGCCTGCCGGCCAATCTCCTGAGGCAATCCTATCCTTAATATACCTTATTATTTGAATATGTAGTTGTTCAGGGCTACTCTTATCAGGTTTCCAGTTAATACTTAACATATAATGACCTCATATTTTTTAACAATAATATATCATTTGGTTGGTTAAAAAACAACCAAAGATGGTTGGAGACATTTAATATCTCTTTTATTATAATTGCTGAGAAGAATAAATTAATGGAGTGATAAATATGATACCCTTAAGAATACTTGGTGAGGACGATGTCAGAGCTGTCTTGGATATAAAAAGCGCAATTGAATATGTAGAAAAAGCATATATGCTCAAGGCAAGTAAAAAAGGAAGACTATTTCCCTTGATATCTGAGGAGTTCCTTCCGGGAAAAGCTGATATGGATATTAAGTCCGGACTACTGAACGGTGAAAATATATTCGGACTGAAACTTGTTTCATGGTTTGGAGACAATTATAAACTTGGAATTCCTGCTTTAAGCAGCTTAAGCATGGTGTTTGACTTACAAAACGGATTACCTAAAGCTATAATCAGCTCAAGATATTTAACAGGAATGCGAACCGGGGCCGCTGGTGCAATAGGTGTGAAGTATCTTGCTAAAAAAAGCTCGAAGGTTCTTTTTGTAGCAGGTACAGGTGCTCAATCTGTTTATCAGATAGCAGCTTCGCTGTCCGCTATGCCGACAATACAAAAGGTATATTTATTTAACCCTTTGAGGTATGATAGTGCATGTAAGCTTGAACACTCCATTAAAGAACAGCTTATAGAAATTCAGAACGATAAAGAGGATACAGACAATAGAAAATGGGCACGAAGAGTGCAGCAGGTTGAATTTACTGCTGTAGATAGAGCTGAAGAATCCTTGGCTGAGACTGATGCGGTAATAACAGTTACACCGTCACATACTCCATTCATTATGCAAAAGTGGATAAAGCCTGGCACACACTTTAGCTGTATTGGGGCTGACATGCCGTCTAAACAGGAAATAGACGAAAAGCTTTTTAATGGAGCGGTTGTGTTTGCAGATGATATTGAGCAGGCATCAAAAGCAGGTGAAATACAAAATGCAATAAAATCAGGTCTATTAAACAAATTACACCTTACGGAGATTGGTGAACTAATAACAGGAAATTCAAAAGGAAGGTTAACGGGTAGGGACATTACTGTTTTTGACAGTACAGGCATAGCATTGCAGGACCTTGCAGTTTCCAAATATCTTATATCGATAGCGGAAGAAAGAAATTTGGGAACAGTTGTCCAAATCTGATGAATATAGATAGTGGGGGAGAACATGAAGATAAATGTTTATAAAATGAATTCATTCGCAAAAACCGAACATGGTGGGAATGAGGCAGGAGTTGTTTTGCAAGCAGATAACTTATCTGTAGAGCAAATGCAAAAAATAGCTAGAGCAGTCGGGTTTAGTGAAACTGCTTTTGTTACGAAATCTGATTGCGCAGATTTTAAAATAAGATTTTTTACACCTAATGAAGAAGTGGATTTGTGTGGACATGCTACAATTGGCGCCTTTTATACCTTGTCATCAAAAGGGTTTATTAAGCCTGGAACTTACTCGCAGCAAACAAAAGCAGGAATTTTAAACGTCAGAGTAAACGATGATTTTTCTATAATGATGGATCAACCGGCACCTGTGTTTTATGAAACCATTGATAAAAAGCAAATTGCAGATTCCTTGAATATTAATCAAACTGAAATTGTGGGCAATTTACCTGTTCAGATAGTGTCAACAGGTTTAAAAGATATAATAGTACCGGTTAAGAATCTGGCTGTACTGTCTACTATAAATCCAGACTTTGATAGGATTAAGAAAATAAGTGAACTGTATAATGTTGTAGGTTATCATGTATTTACTCTTGAATCCCTAAATGGCTCAACTGCGCATTGCAGAAATTTTGCACCTTTATATGCGATACCTGAGGAATCTGCTACGGGAACATCCAATGGAGCTCTTGCTTGTTATTTGTTTAAATATTGTCTGATTGATAATAATGCAGCTCAAAAAATAACCTTTGAGCAGGGTTATTTAATGGGAAAGCCATCAGAAATACTTGCTTCTGTAATGTTTGAGGGAAACGAAATACTGGGGGCTAAGGTTGGTGGCAAGGTATTGAATATGTCTGAAATGATCATTGAAATATAAAATCCAGGGATATAAAAAGAAAGCCTCTGCAGGATTGCAGAGGCTGCTGACACTCTAAATTATAATGATAAAATTTTGCTTAATTCAATCATATCATTATCTATTTCCTTTTTCATGTTTAACGCTTCATCTATGTCAATACCTACAACCTTGCTGTCTTTTAAAGCGATAACCTGATTGTAAACTCCATTTTTAAGAAGCTCGGTTGCCTTGGCGCCCATCATACTTGCCATTACCCTGTCACGAACTGTAGGGCTTCCGCCTCTTTGAATGTGACCAAGAATGGTTGCTCTTGCCTCAACTCCGGTTATCTCTTCAATTTGTTTGGCTACATTTATCGCTCCACCGACGCCTTCTGCAATTATTACAATGTAATGCTTTTTACCTCTGTTTCGTCCTTCGATAATAGGCTTTATTATATTGGCATTGAAATCGAAAGGCCTTTCAGGGAGAATTATAACCTCCGCACCACAGGCTATTCCTACATTTAAAGCAATATAACCTGCCTGCCTTCCCATAACTTCAAGTACGCTGCAGCGTTCATGGGAATATGCTGTATCCCTTATCTTATCAAGTGCATCCTGAACAGTGTTTAGAGCTGTATCATAGCCTATTGTGTATTCTGAACAGCCGATATCATTATCAATAGTCCCGGGGATTCCAATTACCTGAACACCATGCTTGCTAAGGTCTTTGGCACCTCTGAATGAACCGTCCCCACCGATTACAACAAGTGCATCTATTCCAAAAACCTTGGCCATTGAAGCACCTTTTTTAATTCCTTCTTCGGTCTTAAATTCCATACAGCGCGCAGTTTGCAGTATTGTTCCGCCTCTATGGATTATGTCGGATACATTCCTTAAACCCATTTCAAAGATGTCTCCGCTGATAAGTCCGTTATAGCCCTTGTGTATTCCCATTACCTTAAAGCCCTGATGAATTCCTGTTCTTACAACAGATCTGATAGCCGCGTTCATACCTGGGGCATCGCCACCGCTTGTTAAAACACCAATAGTTTTTATCTCTCCCATAATAGCACCTCCAATGCGTAACCGATTGCAATATTAAAGAACATTACTTTCATATTATGTTAATAGGATGTTATTGCAATATGTTTTTCTAAAACTACTGTTTACTGCCTTCTGATAATATTATTATAGTAATTATAATCGCTTTTTTCTCCTATAACAACATTTTTTTAAGTTCTAATGAATAATCTGTGCTTTGAAATTTCATTTCATATAAAATAAAGGGCTATGATTTGATATCATAACCCTAAAAGCATTATCTTATTGTCCTCACGAACATTCCCTGTCCCAATCCTCAACTTCGTATAGTAGTGATGTTCCAGCCATGAGCTTCCTGTTATAGGAGGTGGATTGGATGAATACCTTGTATTTATCCAGAAAAACAGGCTTCAGGGTCTCATTTATTCCCCTTCTATCTACCTGAGGGCTTAAATTAAGTATCTCCCTTACCTGGGAACCATTAAACAGCTTGCCTGTTTCCTTTTCGCACAACAGAATTTCCTTGTATAAGCCGACCTTTTCGCTCTTAGTCAATTCATAGAAGCCTCTGCCTGTTTTAAATGAAATCCCCTGTTCCATTATGAATTCCTTAATACTCTGTTCCTTGTCTACTGCTAACACTTGAAACCGTCCGTCAGAAACAGGTGTCAGACCAGATGTGCTGATATATTCTTCAACCTCTCCGTTTTTAAGTCTCTGGATTGATGCTTTAAGGTTATAATTCAGTTTGCCGCTGCTTTTAAGCTGCTGCTCGAAACCGGCTAGACTTTCTTCACTGTCCTGCTTATAACAGATTGCCATTATTAAGTCTGAAACATTTGCAAACTGGTCCAGTGTAAGATAGAAGCCTCCGGTTTTCTGGGCGACTTCCTCATAGAATTTTTTTGAATGCTTTCTTATCCCCGGCATTGCATGAATACCATATACATTTATTCCTGCTTCTAAAAGAAGTCCAAGCTCATTCCTCCAGTCAATCCTGTTCACATTACCTGAATATGTAGGTCCATGCGGAACATCATCACCTATAAGGATTAAAGCCTTTGCTCGGCCTGATTTCCACGAAAGCTTGGTACGGGCTTGATTAAGGACCAATTCATAACATTCAGGAGCATCCCCTCCACCTGTAGGTTCCACATTGTTTATAAAATCAATTATTTCTTTTTCGTCTGTAGAAAAGTCACTGATTTTTATTACGTAGGCGTCGCCGGCATCACAATAATCACCATGCGCAATTATTGAAATCCTCAAATCGCTTATGTCACTGAAAAGCTTGCGGACAATCTGGCTGACAGATCTTCGTACCTGAGTCAGACAAGGGTACATGGAACCTGTTGTGTCAAAACTGATGCATACATCAATACTATCGCTCATTTAGGCCCTCCTTAAAAATATAAAACTTTATCCTAGCAGGGTTTTACATATAGGGCATAAATGATTTTTTCCACTCTGTGTTTTGCTAGCTCCTCCTCGTCAAATACACCCCTTTTCTCAAGTTCTTTAAACATTTCGTGATCGTAGGTTTCGATTATAAGGTTTTTGAATCCCATTTCTTTAAGATAGGGAATAACTGTGTTTTTGATTTCGCTTCTGTCCTGTTTTTGCAGTAATACCTGGTAGTTTCCTACTGTTGTTCTGTTGATGTCTTCCTTTAGCATTGTGTCTTTGATTTCATCATTAAGTAGTTTGGCTTCATCTTCCAGTTCCTTTATCTGCTGTTTGATCTCGTAATACCTTTTAACCTTTAATGCATTCATTTCTGACTCCTGACTATTAATATACTTTCAGTATATTCAATAGGGCTTGTCAAAGTTCTCATATTTTAATGCTTTTTATTAGTTTTAATGGTAATTGGTTCTGTGTATTTATTAATTATTGGCTCTTTTATTAAACCAATGTAATTGTATAATTAAAAATGTAAATTAAATAGAAATGAATGTAACAGGAGGTAAATATGAAGCAAATAAATTTTGGAAAAACAGGAGAATCAATCAGTGAATTGTCGCTTGGAACAATGTTAATGGGTACTACAATTGACAAGAAAACATCATTTAACATACTGGATCATTATATTGATTTGGGTGGGAATTCTATTGATACAGCCAACAGCTATGCATGGTGGATAGGCAAAGGTGAGTTTGTTGGAGGTGAGAGTGAAAAGCTTTTAGGTGAATGGATGAAGCAAAAGGGTAATAGGAATAAAATCTTCCTTGCAACCAAGGTTGGGGGCCTTATAAAAGATCCTTATCATGCCTGGGATGCTGATGGTAATCGAAGGTGGGGCAGTATTGAGTGCGAAAGTGAAGGTCTTTCAAAAGGAGTTATCCGTAAAGGATTGGAAAACAGTCTTAGACACCTTAAGACTGATTACATAGATCTTTATTATACACATATATATGACCACAATACTCCTATCGAAGAAACCCTTGAAACACTTAACAGTCTTGTAAAGGAAGGGAAAGTAAAACACATAGGCTGTAGTAATTTGACAACAAAAGAATTAAAGGAAGCACGAGAAATAAGTAGTAAAAAAGGATATGCATCTTATATAGCGCTTCAACAAGAATATTCCTATCTACATCCGAAAAAGGATGCAGATACAGGGTATATTGTTCATGCAGATAAGGAAATGTTTGATTATGTGAGTGATAATCCGGATATTACATTTTTTGCTTACTCCCCGCTGCTTAAAGGAATTTATAATAGTGAAGAAAAAAGAAGAAACTATTATAATTGGAGTTTATTCAATACAGAAGAGTCAAAGAAGAAGTTGGAGATAGTTGATAAGTTATCCAATGAACTTGGAATTACAGGTAATCAGCTAATACTTGCATGGTTAAGGTATAAACAGCCTAAGATTTCAACTCTTCTCGGCTTCAGTAATGTAGAACAATATATGGAAAATATTAAGTCTGTAGATATAATTCTTTCTAATGAACAGGTGGCTGCAATTAATTTTCTTGATCAGTAATAAATATCTGATTCAGCTGATTTAAATTCAGGTATTGCTTGGTTTCAGGTAAATTACATAATGGAATATAAAAGATGTCATCTTTTTAAGGTGACATCTTTTATATTTTCTCTTAAAAAGATGAGCTGTCATTTGCCTTAAGAATGGTTGGAAGTGTATGACAGGAACCGCCGTTAAACGGTTTCTGTCATTATATATATTTTTTTGGGAAAGATGTCTTTTGATGTCTATTGGGGAAGTGGTACATGATATCCAAAAATATGCCATACTCCGAAGTTGTCCTTGACTGTTACGCCTCTTTGACCTCCCGATGCCGCCTCTGAAAAATATGGATAGCTTTGCCCGGCTGTGTAATGACCTGTATATTTGCCGGAAAAAACTACCGGTGCTGCATCAAACTGCAGCTCCGTACTTGTGACTTTTAATACCCGAGTCGTCTGTGTTGAGGTTCCGTAATTGGATTCTTCCGTTTTTTGAGCATTGCTGTCAGCCTTCAGCATATCAATATCACTTTGCATAGCTGTTATTATTTCCTGGTAATTTGACGGACAGACCGATGGTATGCAAATGGTTTGACCAATCATAAGGTTATATGGATTTATTCCCGGGTTTGCCGCCATTAATCTCATGACGCTTATACCAAGCCTGTTTGCGATAATGCTAAAAGTATCTCCGGGCTTAATAATATAAAGATAATGGTTTTGAGGGCACTGCCTGTAAATATTATATGGCATGGTAATCACCTGCCTTTTTGGTCATTCTTATGCATACTATGATTTGATACTAACGTTTGATATATGAATTAAAAAATGGAGTCCGGTGCTTACCACAGGTGTATTTCTTATGGGTCAAGTGAAATTTACCTCCAATTAGCCTTCTCACATAAAAATTATGAATTGAAGGTATCATTTTATGTTATTGACATGGCAGAAACAGACATATAGTATAATATTTATGGCAATTGCTATGTTTATATGATATAGAAGGGATGATGAATGGATGAAAGCCTTATTTATCGGCGGAACCGGTACAATCAGTATGGCAATTTCCAAATTGCTTGTACAACAGGGTTGGGAGCTTTATTTGCTTAATCGTGCAAGCCGTTCAAGCGAATTTGAAAATGTCAAAGTTAATTTTATTACTTGTGACATTAATGATGAGCAAAAAGTCCAGTCTTTAATTAAAGATTTGGATTTTGATGTAGTTGCAGATTTTATTGCATTTGTACCCCAACAGCTTGAAAGGGATTATAGACTTTTTAAAGATAAAACAAGACAGTTCATTTTTATCAGTTCTGCTTCAGCTTATCAGAAACCGCTTTCAGATTATAGAATAAATGAGGGTACACCTCTCGTCAATCCATATTGGGAATACTCCAGAAACAAGATTGAATGTGAAGACTATCTTATGAAAATGTACCGTGAAAACGGGTTCCCTGTGACGATTGTCAGACCAAGCCATACATACGATGAGCGTTCAATACCGTTGGGAGTCCACGGTTCAAAGGGAAGCTGGCAGGTTGCAAAACGTATGCTGGAAGGCAAACCGGTTATTATCCATGGGGATGGTACTTCACTGTGGACTATGACACATAATAGTGATTTTGCCAAAGGCTTTGTTGGTCTTATGGGAAACATCCACGCAATTGGTGAAGCAGTCAATATTACTTCAGATGAGACTGTTACTTGGAACCAGATTTATCAGACCATTGCCGATGCATTGGGTGTTGAACTCAAGGCTGTTCACGTTTCATCCTCCTTTCTGGCTGCATGTAGCAATCTTGATTTGCAGGGAAGCTTGATAGGAGATAAAGCAAACTCGGTTGTTTTTGACAACACCAAACTCAAACGTCTTGTGCCCGAATTTGTTGCAACAACAAGGCTGGATCAGGGAATTAGAAAAACAGTTCAATATATTCTCCAGCATCCTGAATATCAGGTTTTGGATGAAGAGTTTGATAAATGGTGTGATAAAGTTATAGCAGCTATGGATAAGGCTGCCGAAGATATTAAAAAAGATTAGTTATAAAAGGAGAGACAAATATGTTTGATGTAAAGGGAAGATGGGCGCTTATTACCGGCGCAAGCAGGGGTCTTGGTTACCAGGCAGCAATTTTTATGGCCAAGCAGGGCTGTAATCTTATTTTACAAAGCAGAACATTGGAGCATTCTGCGAAGGTACTTGAAGAAGTAAAAGGTTTGGGTGTACAAGCTTATTGTGTAAAGGCAGAGCTTGTTAACAACAATGAAGTAATAGCAATGCTTGATGAAATTGAATCAAAGGGTACACAGGTTGATATAGTAATCAACAATGCTGCAGTTCAGATCGCTTACAGGACAGACTACTGGAGAACACCCGTTGAAGACTTTGATATAAGCTTTAAAATCAACTTTATAGCTGTAACTACAATATGCTACCGTTTGCTGCCTAAAATGATTGAAAGAGGGTTCGGACGCGTTATTAATGTCTCCAGCGGAATTATGAACGAGCCTGAACAGGCAGGATATTCAGCCAGCAAGGCTGCCCTCGACAAGTATACAAGAGATTTGGGATCTAAGCTTAATGGAACAGATGTTTTAATAAACCTTGCTGATCCAGGCTGGTGCAGAACAGACCTTGGAGGACCAAAGGCTCCTAATTCGGTAGAGAGTGTTATTCCGGGAATTGTTGTTGGTGCTTTCGTTGATGATAAAAAAAGCGGGAGATGGTTCCCTGCCCAGGATTTTACCGGTATGGCACTTGAAGCTGCGGTTGCAAAAGCGGAAACATATACGAACAATTACTAAGCTTTAAAAATATAACTTGAATTACTTACGGGACTGTACATATGTTACAGTCCTTTATTATTACCATTTAATATAAATTATTACTATGGCTTGAACCGAATACTCCTTTCATGGTGTCTAATTGCTGAAGAGATGGGAGTGGAAATACTTGAATGCCGATATTAGTTTTGGGTTAAGTAAATACAAAGGGAGAAGTGGAATGGATTCAATAAGTCTTGCAAAAAAAGGAGATAAAGAAGCCTTTTGCAGCTTGATAGAAGCAAATCGGAATACAATTTACAGGGTTGCTGCAGCAATTCTATCCGAAAATGATTGTGATGATGCTGTTCAGGAAGCTGTAATTAAAGCGTATAAAAATATAGCCAAGCTTAAAGATAATGCGTTATTTAAAACATGGCTTGTCAGGATTGTAATAAATGAGAGTAATCGTATATATAAAAAAAGAAAAAAGTATGTAAGCCTCAACGAAGTGGTTGTACAGGATATTGCAGCAGAATCTCAAAATACGTCTGATGTAAGACAGGAGGTTTTGCGTCTTGAGAAGGATCTCAGAATGGTTGTCCTGCTTTACTACTATGAGGATATGAGTATAAAAGAAATAGCCAGCTCTGTTGGCATACCTGAAGGTACTGTTAAGTCAAGACTTTCAAGAGCCAGGGAGAAATTATTTAATGCTCTGAATGATGAGGGGGTAGTATGATATGACAGATAAACTTAAGGAATTAATTTATAAGGATAATTTTACCATGCCCCAAAAGACAAAAGAAAAACTGGATGAAACTTTAGAAAGTATTAGAATAAGACATGTCAGAACACGTAAAATTATACCTATAGTAGCAACTCTTGTTATAGTACTGACAATAAGTGTTTTTGCCATTAGTCCCTCTCTTGCACGAAATATACCGGGAATAAGCTATATATTTAATCATCTTTTTGGTTATGATGGAGAATATAATAAGTTTTCCCAAAATATTAATCAGACTATTACTGATAATGGGTATACAATAACACTAAATAGTGCAGTCCTTGATGATAAAGAACTTGTATTGGGATTTACCGTTGTAAGTACAGAAAGGATAGAGGATGCTATTTATTTTATGGATGCGGCGTTATCTACAAAGAAATTAGACTTGGTATGGAATGATTGTTATATGGGTGGAAACGGAAGTCTTGTTGATAAAAATACTTATATTTCAACTTTGTCCATTGACCTTTCAGAATTTGATGTGCCTGAAAAGGCGGACTTCAAGTTTGTGATAAAAGATATTATAAGGGACAGGAAAAAACCTCTGATACATGGGGATTGGTCTTTTGATTTTTCTGTTTCAAAAACAGCCACAAGTAAAGATTCCTGTGAATTCAAAGTGAATAAAAAGGTGACGTTGGGAAGTAGATATATTACAATAAACAAAGTCAGTGTAACTCCTCTAAATACGACGATTTATTTTACAGGGGAAATTTCAGATAAACTTCCTGCTTTCTGTTTGGTTGATGATAAGGGAAGACAGATTGCTATAAAAGGCGGTAGCTCTAATAGTAAGGGAGGATATATGCAATTCGACAGGCTGAGCGGTTCGCCTGGCAGCATTACTCTCTGGCCGTATGTTTCAGGAAAACCTGAATGGATTATCCAAAGTCTTGGCAAATTACCTGTGACGATTGAACAGGGTAAGGTGGGACATATAACTATAGACAAAATCGATTTTTTGAGTGACAGGACAGATGTCTATTATTCCATTGAAGGTATTTTACCTCTGGACCGGGCATATGAGATAATTCTTGTAAATAAGGTTGGTAAAGATATATACCGTGACCGTAATACACACAGTTTTCCGGAACAGATGGATTCCTCGCAGAAAAAATTCAAATCGGTATTCCCGGCATGTAACAAAGAAGATATAAAAGAAATTAAAACAATTGATTTTGATAAGTATTATAAGTTTTTCGATCCTATAAAAATAGAACTTAAATAAAATAACCCACAGGCCTGTATTAATAATTCCTTCAGATACAGGTCTTTTTTTAGTGCCCTTTTGTGCACTGTTTTTCCTAAAAAACTCGACAAAGATAAAGCAAGGGCGATCGGGATTAGCCGACTGCCCTTGCCTGAAATCTAAATTTTCAGATCTTGCTTCTAACGTCTACCAGCCTTGCCTTTTGCAGTAACCGGAGAATGACCGTTGCGGCTTCGGCTTTGCTGATGTCAGCTTTGGGACGAAGCTCTCCGTTGCTGCCGACCATAAGACCAGAGCCGACACTGAATTCAGCCGCACTCTTAGCCCATGAGCTTACCTTATCACTGTCGGTGAAGGCCGAGAGAGTGCTGGTTGTTCCGGTAAATTCGGCAATCTTAGCTGCTCTTTGAACTATTACCATTGCCTCCTGACGGGTGATGTTTGCATTCGGTGCAAAGGAGCTGTCGGTGCAACCGCTTACTAAGCCGTACTCGACCGCTGTGCCTACTGAGCCATAGTACCAGTCGCTGCTCTTTACGTCTGTAAAGCTGCACTTACCGTCAGCGGGCAGACCAAGTGCCCGTATTACTATGGATGCGAATTCTGCTCTTGTAATACTTGCATCACCGTCAAAGGCTGTTGAGTTTTTACCGCTTATAATCTTGCGGCTCGCCATCTCGGTAACTATGTTCTCGTACCATTTGCCGTGCGTATCGGCAAACGTTGTTTCGTTGTGGATGAGTGCATAGGTGGAGTTGGTGCGAGAATTGATATCCGCAAACCATTTGCCATCCTTCTCATATACATATGTCGGAACATGGCGTAAGGTACCGTCCTCGTTCTTTACAACGGCGGTGGTTATCTGTGATGCCTGTTCCTTGCTTATCCCAATGTTGCGCTGTACATATTTGCTAAAGCTGCTGATTTCAACTTTTTTGCCGCTGTAGGTAACTGTAACTGTAAATTCAACAGGCGGAACCACGAGCTCTCCGTTAACCACCTTTACAGTGCTTTCATCGAGTTTCGTGATGGTAACGCTTAATGGAACCTTACTCGCGTCAGATGCACCGAGGGCTTCCATTGCTGTCGCAGTGTCAATTGCCGTTGTTGGCAGTTGATAACTTACATTGCCGGACTTGACCTCAAGGGTCATGTTCTTTTTTGCCATGTCCTCAACGTTTTTAACAACGATTTCCGCAGTTGCCACCGTCTTGCCGTCAGATACAGGCACCTGAACGCTGCCGCTTGTGCCGGCGGCGTTTATCTTTTCAGTCAGTTTGTTACTATCTACCGTAACCTTGGTTTCATTTGTGGTGGTTTCAGAGCTTCCGATATTCTCGGTCTTGCCATCAACGATAACTGGAACGGCTGGAGATGTTGGTGTTACGCCGCCACTGCCACCACCGCCGCCAGCAGGAGGCGTGGAAACTGCTTTAAAGGTGACGCTCACCGTAACGGCATATGTGGGCATGATGAATGTGTTGCCACTTACCGTCACTGTGGTATTCGTATCGCCGGTCTTGTAAACGCTGATCGTGTCCACCTCATAACCGCTGTTTGCTGTGGGGGTAATGGTTACGGTGTCACCAGCTTCTGCAGATGATACCTCGCTGTCGCCCACCTTCACGGTGTAGCTGCCGTTGGTAGCAGCGTCTTTAGTGATAGTATAAGTCGGCGCTGTGGGGAGGAGCGTCGCCGCGTTGCTCGTAATACTGCCTGTGTACTTTGTGGTAGCGGTAGTAACAGTAACCTCACCAGTTTTGCCTGCCGGTATATAGATATAAAGTTTGCCGTTGTCATCGGTTTTCATGTCGGTAATGCGGTAACTGTAGCTGCCGGGCAGAGTCAGTCCCATCACTGCTGTAGCGGAAGTAACTCCGGATAAGGTGAGGGTATAGAGCTGGACATCTGAGCCGCCGCTATTTTGTAGCAAACCTTGCACTGAGGCGTTGAAGCCATGGCCGATTGCATCTGCACCATCGGAACCGCCAGCTGCAATGACCGTACCGCCGCTGATACTGACTGTTCCTCCACTGCCTTTGTAGCCACCGCCGATGCCTGCACCTTCGGAACCCCCAACTGCGCTGACTGTTCCGCCGCTGATATTGACTGTTCCTTCAAAGTCGCCTCCGTTTCCACCACCGATGCCCGCACCTCTAGAGCCGCCAGCTGCAATGACCGTACCGCCGCTGATACTGACTGTTCCTACACTGCCGTTGCTTCCACCGCCGATGCCTGCACCTTTGGAACCGCCGGTTGCGCTGACCGTACCGCCGCTGATACTGACTGTTCCTCCACTGCCGTTGAAGCCACCGCCGATGCCCGCACCTTCGGAACCGCCAACTGCGCTGACTGTACCGCCGTTGATGACGATAGTACCGCAGTCAAGTGAATAACCGCCTCCGATACCCGCAGCATTATCGAGGCCGGTTGCTGTGAGGCTGCCGGTACCACTAATGGTCAATTGGTCACCCTGTGGGACCGCCAAGCCAGCTTTATTGTTACCACTTTTCAGAGTATTTGTGCCGTTTAGGGTTAAATTCACCGTTGCACCTGTCATGTCAAAGGCGCAAGCCATATCGGTATTATTCACATCGATATTTACACCGTTGAGGGTAATGTTCGCCGCCACGCCGGAGACCACCACGATTTTGTCGGTAGTGGCAGTTGTCACCCCGGCAGTCTGTGCAATGGTGTAGTTTCCTTTGCGAAGGGTCAGTGTGCTGCTGTCATAAGTTGGCACGGTGCTGCTGTCATCATAAGTGACTGTGAAAGCACCGAAGGTACCGGTCGTATCCGCTGCCAGCGCAACGGCCGGCAGTAGGGTCAGCACCATACACACGGTCAGTATCATACTTAAAAGTCTCTTTTTCATTTTGTCTCTTCCTCCTGTTTTTTGCTTGCCTGAATGGCAGGATTACACTCGCACCGCTTTGCGAATGAATCAAGAATGCCGTTCATTGACTTCTTATATCTGCACACGCCGTTTTGTGTGGGATGCGCAGTAAAAATGCCGAAATCCCATGTTTGTAGTACCAGCATTCCCGGTTAGAGAACAGCCGGTCGGCATCCTGTTCAAAAGCGTCGCAGACGTCGCCTTGCGCAATTTTGAGCTTGCTGACCGCCAGATTTACCTCCGCGGTTCTGTCGCCGGGTTCTTTCATCTTAAAAATCACTTCCTTCAAAGCTAATTTCTCAGTATAAATTATACAAAAAAACCACGGCCGAAAATTTGGCCGTGGCGTAATTGCAAGATATTTAGCGTAAATGTTGTGTTTTGTCGGATTTTCAGGCTTGCTGTGACAGGTGGATCAAAACGCTGCACCTTAGTGCTGCTTAACTTCGTACATCCACCAAACCTGCCTTTTGCAGCAGGCGGAGTATAATAGTCGCACTCTCGGCACGGGTGATTTTGGCTGTGGGGTTCAGTTTCCCATCCGAACCCTTGATGAGACCAGAGCCGACATTCCATTTCGCCGCATCCTTTGCCCAGGAGCTAACGGCATCTACGTCTGTAAAGCCGTCCAGAGCGCCGCTTGTTCCGCTAAACTCTGTGAGAGCAGCCGCCCTTTTCAGCATGAGCATTGCCTCCTGCCGGGTGATCGCCGCATTGGGGCTGAAACGGTTTTCGCCTGTGCCCGACGCAAGTCCATATTGCACCGCCGTGGCTACCGCACCGGTATACCATGCGGTAGTGGGGACATCTGAAAAGCTGCTTATGCCGTCAGCAGAAAGCCCCAATGCACGAACAAGAATTGCGACAAACTCAGCACGGGTGATGCTGGCTCCACCGCCAAATACGGAGGCACTACGCCCCGCGATGATTTTACGGCTCGCCATCTCAGTAACTATGTTCTCGTACCATTTACCCTTAGCATCGGCAAAGGTTACTTCGTTTTGAATCAGCGCATAGGTGGAGTTGGTGCGGGAATTGATATCCGCAAACCATTTGCCATCTTGCTCATATACATAGGTCGGAACATGGCGTAAGGTACCGTCCTCGTTCTTTACAACGGCGGTGGTTATCTGTGATGCCTGTTCCTTGCTTATCTCAATGCTGCGCTGTACATATTTGCTAAAGCTACTGATTTCAACTGTCTTGCCGCTGTAGGTAACTGTAACTGTAAATTCAACAGGCGGAACCACGAGCTCTCCGTTAACCACCTTTACAGTGCTTTCATCGAGTTTCGTGATGGTAACGCTTAATGGAACCTTGCTCGCGTCAGACGCGCCGAGGGCTTCCATTGCTGCTGTAGTGTCGATTGCGGTTGTTGGCAGCTGATAACTAACATTGCCGGACTTGACCTCAAGCGTCATGTCCTTTTTAGCCATGTCCTCAACGTTTTTGACAACGATTTCTGCCGTTGACACTGTCTTGCCATCGGACACCGGTACCTCGACACTGCCGCCTGTTTGGGCAGTATTTATCTTTTCTGTGAGCTTGTCGCTGTCTACGGTAACCCTGGTTTCGTCTGTAGTGGTTTCGGATTTTCCGATGCTTTCGGTCTTACCATCCACAATAACAGGAGCGTCTGGAGATGTTGGTGTTACGCCGCCACCACCGCCACCGCCGCCAGCAGGAGGCGTGGAAACTGCTTTAAAGGTGACGCTGACCGTGATGTCATAGGCTGGCATGGTGAAGGCATTGCTGCTGACCGTCAAGGTGGTGCTCGTGTCTCCAGTCTTGTAAACGCTTATCGTGTCCACCTCATAGCCGCTGCTTGCCGTAGGGGTGATGGTTACGGTGTCGCCGGATTTTGCAGAAGTTACCTCACTGCCGCCCACCTTCACAGTGTAGCTTCCGTTGGTAGTAGTGGTCTTGGAAACGTTATAGCTGCTCGCCTTAAAGGTGACGCTGACCGTGACGTCATAGGCTGGCATGGTGAAGGCATTGCTGCTAACCGCTACGGTGGTGTTCGTGTCTCCAGTCTTGTAAACGCTTATCGTGTCCACCTCATAGCCGCTGCTTGCCGCAGGAGTGATAGTTACGGTATCGCCGTATTTTGCAGAAGTTACCTCACTGCCGCCCACCTTCACAGTGTAGCTTCCGTTAGTAGTCGTGTTCTTGGTGAGGGAAAAGCTGGGTGCTTGAAATGTTGCCGTGTTGTCGTCTTTTACCGTGGCAGTATAAGTGTTACCGCCATAAATCGCGGTTGCCGAAGTGCCGGTGCTGTCGCCGGGCAGATAGACATAGACCTTGCCATTGCTGCCATCCAAAATACTCTTTGTATCGGTCATGCTGTAGGTATAGGCCGTGCCGCCGCTGGTAAAAGTCATGCCACTAACATCCACACCGCCTGATGTGTCGTTCGGTACGGTGAAGGTTGAGAGATAGACGTTTTGTGCACTACTGTTTTTGGGCTGCGCAGGTATGGAGCTTGCTTTGACGCTGCCGCCAGTAATGGTGACCGTACCGGTAACTGGCGGAATATAGTCGTAATCTTTTCCACCTCCACCAATGCCTGCGCTGTTTAAGCCACCCGAATTAGCAATAACAGTGCCTCCGCAGATGGTAACCTCACCACCGCTGCCGCAAGTACGACTGGCAGAACCGCTACCTCCGCCAATTCCGGCACCCCCTCTGGAACCACTTGCTGTTACCATCCCCCCATTGATGGTGACCGTACCACCGCCAGCGCTTTCGCCGCCGCCAATACCCGCGCCAAAGCTTGTAGCTTTGGCTGTCACTACACCGCTGTTAATGATAATTGTACCGGCAGAATAGTACCCCGCTCCACCGATGCCTGCGCCACCGTCACTACCCCCACCAAAGACAGAGAGACTGCCGATTCCGTTTATGGTCAGCGTCGCTCCGGTGGGTACCTGTAAGCCAGCTTTATTGTTACCACTTTTCAGAGTATTTGTGCTGCTTAGGGTTAAATTCACCGTTGCACCTGTCAAATCAAAGGCGCAAGCATCCCTTATACTACTCACATCGATGTTCACGCCGTTGAGGGTAATGTTCGCTGCCACGCCGGAGGCCACCACGATTTTGTCGGTAGTGGCAGTTGTCATCCCGGCAGTCTGTGCAATGGTGTAGTTTCCTTCGCCAAGGGTCAGCGTGCTGCTGTCATAAGTTGGCACGGTGCTGCTGTCATCATAAGTGACCGTGAAAGCACCGAAGGTACCGGTCGTATCCGCCGCCAGCGCCACAGTGGGTAGTAAGGTCAGGAGCATACACAGGGTAAGCAGTATGCTCAATAATTTCTTTTTCATATTTTATTCCTCTCTTTCTTTATGCTAGAATTCTTTTGGGCCAGTAGCAAACGCCAACATCCAGTGCGCGAGGTTGGTCTAAATGAAAGTCAGCGTACCGACAGTACCAACACTGCCAAAATCCATCAGGAGTAGTAGCTCTTGGCTCAAAGGCTGGACAGCATTGCTTGGGCCACACATTGCCCTCGGAATTGGGGGCGTTTAGAGGTCGGTCTTCATGCTTTTGGTATTCCATTTGATCACGCTCCTTTGTAAACAAATCTTGCAGATGTTTCGACAAATTCTACCCAGAGCATAGCACAGGCAAAATAAAAAATGAGTCTTTACACTTAAAAGACTCATTTTTACACTTAAAAAATTTATATTTATCTCAAATTAATCTTGACAAATTAAAATTTTGTTTTTTTATACAAGAAGGCGGGCCCGAAAAACACCGTTTTCTATTTTGTATATTAGCTCACCGTCATACTTTTTTGCAAAAGCGATTACGCTCTTACTGCCGATGCCGTGATTTTTTTGGCTGGTAAAAGGATATCCGCTTTCATCAAGGGCAGTATCCTCCGTACATGGGTTTTCCATCTCCAGCAAGAGCCGCCCCACGCTTCGACAGGTAAAACGGAGATAAGGATTTGAGCTATCGGTAAGTCTTCCACAAGCCTGAATTGCATTTTCCAAAAGGTTTGACACCACCATGGAAAGCTCCAAGGAATCCACAGACAGGTCTATTGGAATATCCAGTTCAATCTCTGTGGAAATACCCGCCTGCTCCGCAAGACCTGCATAGTGGCAGACGGCAGCGTTGACTGCAGGGTTTCCGCAGTAGACCTTGTTGATTTTGGGTACCGATTGATTATGACTTTGCAGCATAGCTGCGGCCTCGCCGGTTTCTCCATGCTCCAAAAGCTCTAAAAGGACATTGTTGAAGTGACGGCGGTCATGGGCGGCGCGGCTGTTTTGTGCCGACACCTCCTGCATAAGCTCCAGCCTCTGAGACATATTGCTTGCAGCCAATTGCAGATATTCTCGCTCTGCCTGCATTTTTTGGTTTTCCTCACGCATGGCATATTGCTCTGTTATAGTTTTGAGCGAGTGAATTATGGAAACATATACCGAAAAACCTAAAAGCATGACAAACAAAAGAGGTACATAGTTGCTGGTCAGCATTTCCTCAATGTTACCACCTAAGAAATAGCTCAAAAGGCACGCAAGCAATGAGACAACGGGCAAGATGTAGATGTGCCAATAGTCCAACACCTTGCGATAAAGCTTTGATACCCACTTGTGAAATACAAAAACAATAACCGAAAACAAAATAAGGCGTAAATAAGCATTGCCATAAATAGGTCTTGGAAAAATATCGCAAAGCATATAACTTAAAAACACCACTATGGCGTAGATATTTACCATTGTGATGTAGCTGAAACACCACTGCATGATCTTGTCGGTAAAAAGAGGCTTCAAAGCAACGCCAATCAGCATCAGCATTGCAAGGTCCACGTAAAATACGGCAGTGTAGTTTTCTAACAGATAAAAGTAACAGTTAGCGCTGACATTTGCTACCAGTATAATGGTAGTTGCAATAATATATACAACTTTGCTTTTGTATTTCGGCGTCGCCATGGTAGAAAGCAAAAGTACCAGCATAACATCGGTTATGACTGCTCGCAAGAGGTCAGGGAAAAGTGAAGTCATGCCCGGACCTCCTTTGCCATCAGGTAGTCCATATAGGCATCTCTTACCGCAGGATATTGCTTTGCCGCTATGGGGACGATTTTACCGCCGCACAACGTGAAGCTGTCCTTTGCAAAACGTTCCACCCGCCGCATATTGACCACAAACGAGGTATGGCATTGTAGAAAATGCCTGTCCTTCAATATTGGTACACAGTATTCTGAAAAATTCTCCCGAATGGTGCGGCTGACCACTTCCTCACTGTTTATCAAACTGAAGATGACAGCGTGACTTTGGTACTCACAGCATGCGATGTCTGACAGTTTGATAACTCGCAGACTATCAGTTGTTTTCACGGTAAACGTTTGATCTTCTGCAAGGTCTGCTTTGGAAATAGCAAGGGTCAGTGTATCAAACAGCTTCTGCTTTTCAATTGGTTTAAGGAGATAATTGATGGGGCTTGCAGCATACGCCTGAAGGGCAAACTGCGGTTCGGTAGTAGCATATATAATTTGTGCCTCGCGGTCAAGGCGGCGTATTTCTTTGCCTAATTCTAATCCGTTGACCATAGGCATGACGATGTCCAGTATGTAAAGATGAAAGCTCTCTGCTACAATGGTCTTTAAAAGCTTGTCGGGGTGAGAGAATTCTGTCACTTGAGCGGTAAGACTGTTGGCGATTATGTACTGATTTGTAAGTGAAACAAGGCTTTGCAGCTCGCCCGGCATATCATCACAGATGGCAATACTAAGCATGGTGTCACCTCCTTGGACGAATATTTATTTATACTATCATTTTTCGCTTTAATTGTCGAGAAACAAGAATTAATGTCAACAAAGTACAGCGTTTTATTTTTGCTCATAAAGCATTTTCGTTTAAATTATTTGCACTTTTTCTGGTTATATTAATCAGAGGAGGTGTAAAAAATATGCGATTAGTTGCCAGAATACCAGATGAACGGCAGGTCAGTGCTCTTGTGGATTCACTGAGGAACATAGGCTTTGACCGCGGAGATATGATAATAAGCAGCCTTGCAGATGAGGAGAAATTCGAAAGTATTGAAGAGGCTACAGATGCGGGCGTTTCTATGATAAAGACAGAGCGGAACTCATTCAATGAAATGGAACCCTTTGCTGAAGGTATAAAGGGCCTGAAAGGTGATGAGGGAATTGTGGTTGCTGTAAAAATACCGAAACATGAAGCTTCCAAGGTGAGAGAAATAATGGAGCAGTCCGGGGCTGTGGAAATTATACAGGACTAATAGGTAAAGAGGAGACGAATATGGATGAGACACAAAAAGCAATGACCTTTGAATCACGTTTTGATATAGATAAACTATCCTTTGATAACGTAAGTGACGATTTTGAAAGTAAGTTCCGCAGAGCTTACAGAAAATCCCTTGAGAAAATGTCGGACAGCAAGGCCAGGCTTGACAATTCAGCAGGGGCAAATTCACTCGGGATACTTGAAAAAATGGGACAGCAAATGAATACTTATAGCAGAAGTTCCGATTTTGAACAGTGCTATCATGAATTGATTAAGGAGTATGAACCTTTTACAGAGACTTGAGGTAAAGCAGCCGTGGGAATGCCCGCGGCTTGTTAATTTTATTACATATATTATTTATTTTGTTTCGCAAAGCAAGAAGGTGTGCATTAGTTTTTCAGAATAAAGTCTTCTACGTCCAATGCATTTTTTAACTTATATCTATAAAAATCCAGATATTTATTGTAAAATATTGATTATAATATACAATACATGTAAATAGCTTTTTGGACAGCAGTCAAAAGCCATAATTATTTATTATGATTTAGGGGTTAAAGATGAAAAAGGATAACGGACTTATATTTTCCAATCTTATTACATATGCCTTTGCCCATGCGGCTGTTGATGCTAGCTGTGCTGCGGTCCTGCTTTCAAATTACTCTGCTTTAAAGTCGGATGCTGATTATTTCGTTTTTCTTGTATTGCTTTATAATGTTCTTGCTTTTTCTCTTCAGGCACCTTTTGGTTTACTGTTTGATAAACTTAAAAAGCCTGTTGTCTCTTCTATAACAGGCTGCTTTCTGACCGTAATTGCTACAGTTTTATCATCATACCCATTGATTGCAGTTGTTTTTGCCGGACTTGGAAATGCTTTGTTCCATGTAGGAGGAGGAATAATCAGCCTTAATTTAAAGCCCGGAAAGGCTTCAATGCCTGGAATTTACGTTGCCCCCGGTGCCTTGGGCTTAATGATTGGAACCCTGATTGGAAAAAACGGGTACTTTGTTGCGTGGCCTTTTATAGTAATTCTTATTGTTTCAGCGATAATTATTTACTTTATAAAAAGCCCTCAAATCAATTGTGGAATAGGGCAAGGTAAGCAAACACAGTGGTTTGAACTGATAATCATACTTTTACTTATTTCTGTAACAATAAGGTCTTTAATAGGGTTAGCTGTTGATTTCCCGTGGAAGTCGAATATATATCTGCTTGTATGTCTGACACTGGCTGTTGTTTTGGGAAAAGCCCTTGGAGGGTTTATTGCTGACAGGTGTGGCTGGAAAAGAGTATCTGTAATAAGTTTGCTGCTGTCCGCGCCCCTTATATCCTTTGGAATTGATTACCCGGTGCTTGCCATAACAGGCATATTCCTGTTCAATATAACAATGCCGGTAACACTTACTGCTATAGCTAACATGCTTCCGGGAAATGCGGGGTTTTCGTTTGGACTTACCACCCTGGCACTTGTTACAGGGGCTTTGCCGACATTTACAAAAGCAAAAATCTTTTTTAATGGAAGCTTTATTATCCTCATAACTATACTTTTATCCGCCGTTTCGCTCTATATAGGCTTGAGACTTTATTTCAGCAGTAAAAAATATAATGCTATAAGAAACAATTCTACTGTTCACTTTAATTAATCATTTTATAGGGGTGTTGTAATGTCAAAAGTCAAAAAAATTTTAAAAGAAATGTTTACTGGGGTATTAATGTTTGCCACTACTGCCCAAAGGGTTTTTGCAGATGTTATTGCACCTACAACGGAGCCGAGTACAAATATAGTATCCTCTGGTTCGGCAGATCTTATTGTTCCCGGGAATAAAGGCCTTAGTACATTAACTATCATTATTATATGCGGGGCGGCTATACTTGTTATATGGCTTGTTTCCTTCACTTTACTGAGATATTTTAAGAAGAATAAGTGAACTAGCTGAATTAGTTATGGGGGTGTACTATGTATAAAAAATTAATGAGCATTATTTTATTATCCGCTTTTATTACTTTAGGATTGTTTGTGCCTGCTTATGCTGATGCGGTTGCTCCGCCTGTAAAAACAGACACATTAATTGTTGTAATTGTTTTAGGTGCTGGAGTAACAATTATATGGGTTGTGGCTTATTTTGCAATTCAATATTTTAAAAGGAAGAAGGCTAAATAACAAAAGAGGGATTAATATGAGAAAAATCAAAATTAAAACCTTTGTAATGATAATGCTGGTATGTCTGCTGATAACTGGTTTTTGCCAGGTTGCATATGCTGATATTGGCGGCGGGGGACTTATACCCTTTGGAGGCTTTATTATTATTGCAATTGTCGGATTCGCCATCCTTGCAATATGGTTAATTTCTTTTATATTAATTAAATTGCTAAAAAAGAAAAACAATGATAATAAATAATTTTATTGTTCCATTACTTCTTACAATAATTATAGAGTGTATAGTTGCATTTTTGCTGGGATACAGGCACAAGAGGTTTTTTATTTGTGTTATCCTGGTTAATTTTATTACCAACCCGTTTTTGAATTATATAATAATTCTTATTAGCTATTTAGGGTTAATTAAGCTTTACCTGTTTTTCGTTATTCCTTTAGAAATTGCAGTGGTATTTGTTGAGTGGGGTATTCTTCAATATACGCTTGGTTTGGGCAGAAAAAAGATGTTTTTACTGTCTTTCTTAATGAATTTAACATCATATGCTATTGGCCTGCTTATTTATTAAATATCCTGCACTAAATAAGTGTTAAGATATTCAATTGCTTTATCGCACCATTCTATAGTGGCACCCAGCCCCATTTCGCCATTCATGATGGTGGTCATGCGGTAATGCCAGGATGCATCCTTGACAGCTTCCTTCTGCAGACATTCCTTTATTTGCTTTATAGCTTCCAGACTTCTTATAGTGTCTGACTTATGCTTGTTTATGTGTTCAAGATGCTTTTCTACAGGTATGTGATACCCAAAAAAGAGCTTAAGCTTTAATTCATTATTACCCTTTTTACCGCTGGTTATGGGTTTATTAAGCCACTTTCTCAATTCCTCAAGACCCTTTTCCGTTATTGCATATACCTTGCTTTCGGGCCTGTTGCCATTTCTTTCAAGCTTATATGTTGCACAGCCATCTTCAACAAGCCTTTTTAGTGTAGGATATATCTGCTTGTAATCTATGTCCTGGAAATAGCTTACACCTTCATCAACCCAAGTTTTTATACCATACCCTGACATGGGGCCAAATCCCAATATTCCGAGTATCGAATAGTAACTGTTATTTACTCTGGCCATTGTGCCTCCCAAAAAGCTTTGTTTAAATTATTGCACTTGCAGTTTAAAAGTAAATTTTATAGTGCAAGATATTATATTTACGCTAATATCTTTCTCATGATATTCTTTATATGAAATTCATATATGATGTTCATATATTTATATTTTAATACTCTATATAAGCTTAGGCAAGAAGGTATTATTAATATCTTACTCGATAGTCTAATTTGAAAGGAAGGTAAATATGAAAAAAACTATATCTAGTATTTTAACTGTAATTTTTGCAAGTATGTTTTTACTGGCAGGCTGTGGGTCTGATACGAAAACGTTCCTGGCATCATCAACTGCAGATAAAACAGCTTCAGCCGGGACAGCAATCTCAACAGTTTCATCAACTTCATCAACTGCAAAGCAACCTTTAAAAGGAAATAGCTTTGGAAAAGTTCTTATTGTTTATTATTCAATGTCGGGCAATACGGATAAAGTAGCAAATTTTATAAAGGAGCTTACAGGAGGAGATGTTTTTTCAATTCAAACTGTTGAAAACTATGCGACAGCTGATGTGGAAAACATAGTAAAAAAGCAGATTAGTGATGGATATAAGCCTAAATTGGCAAATTCCGTTTCAAATATTGAGCAATATGATACCATATTTATAGGTTCTCCGGTATGGTGGTTCTCTGTGTCGTTGCCTGTAATGTCCTTCCTTTCACAGTATGATCTGAAGGGTAAGAAAGTTGTGCCTTTCTGTACCTGTGGAAGCAACTACGGTGATTTTTTCAGACAGTTTGAAAGTGCATGCAAAGGTGCAAAGGTGCTTAAAGGAATTGATTTTATAAGTTCAGAGTTAACCGACATGGACAATGTTAAGTCCAAATTGGGTGACTGGATTAAAGAAATAGATAAGGAATAAAGTAATAAAATATAAAGAATAATAATTTGTTTATTAAAGGGGGATGCTTAGCATTCCTTTTTTATATTTATATGAAACTATGCGGTCGGTTTCTACGTCTATTTTAAGAGTGTTTTGATATATTGGATATGATATTATTAGCTTAACATCAACCTAAATAAACGAAAAGAGATGACCTATGTTAAAAAGGCTGGTTTTGGTATTGATGGCTATTATAATTACTACAATTGCCGGTGGATGTCAGAAAGGGACTAATGACGTTACCCCTTCTGAACAGACAGATACTTATAAAACGGATGAGCAACTGCCTCAGCAGACTGAAACAATAGATGCCATTCAGGAAATCATTAAAAATATGACTCTTGAGGAAAAAATCGGCCAAATGGTTATGGTCGGTATTGATGGATATACAAACGATGCTCATTCGACAGAGATGATAGAAAATTTCCATGTGGGCGGCTTTATCCTATTTAAGAATAATATTAAAAACACAGAGCAGGCTCAAAGCTTAATCAATTCCTTAAAGGATAAAAATTCTAACACAAGTAGCATTCCTTTGTTTTTCAGTGTTGATGAAGAGGGGGGAAGGGTCAGCAGGATGCCTGACGAGTTTGTAAAGCTGCCTTCAAATAAAGTTATTGGCAGCAGAAACAACCCGGATTTTTCATTTGAAATAGGTAAGGTTATTGGCAAGGAGATTAGATCATTAGGTTTTAATATGGATTTTGCTCCTGTACTGGATGTTAACAGCAATCCTAAAAATCCTGTAATAGGCGACAGATCCTTCGGGAATAGTGCTCAGCTTGTGAGCCTGCTTGGTGTAAAAACAATGCAGGGACTTGGGTCTCAGAATGTTATTTCCGTTGTAAAACATTTCCCGGGGCATGGCGATACATCGGTAGATTCCCATGTTGGTCTTCCGGTTGTAAATAACGGCATGGAAAGGCTTAAAAAGCTGGAACTTGTTCCTTTTGAAAATGCAATAAAAAATAATGCAGATGTTATAATGGTAGCTCATATTCTACTGCCCAAAATAGATGCTCAAAACCCTGCATCCTTTTCCAAGGCTATTATTACGGACCTTTTAAGAAATGAAATGAATTACAATGGTCTGGTTATAACAGATGACCTCACAATGGGAGCTATAACAAAAAATTATAAAATAGAAGATGCAGCAATCAAGGCAGTGAATGCAGGCAGCAATATCATTCTTATCTGCCATGATTATGAGAAGCAGGCTTCAGTGATAAAGGCTTTAAAGGTAGCTGTGGAAAACGGGGATATACCAGCTGAGAAGGTCTATGAAAGCGTTTACAAGATATTATTGCTTAAGCAGAAATATGAACTTTCTGATGAAAAGACTGGACCTGCGGATTTACAAGATATCAATACCGAAATAAAAAGCGTTTTAAATAAGTACAATAAATAATTATTAGATGTCAAATAAGTTTTGCCCATAAAAAAAGTCAACCTGCTGGTATTCCCAGAGGTTGACTTAAGGTGAAGAGTAAAAATGCTCAATACCCATATCCCAAAATATAATTATGTTTCATAAACTACATCAGCAGGCCCGCCTTCTTTTTCCTTCTTCTTGTCGCTGAAAATGGCAAATAGGATTCCTATGAGAATCATAAATCCGCCGAATTTAAAGGTACTGTCAAAGGCATTTGCTAAGTTGTCCTTAAATGTGCCCTCTACCTTAGGCCAAAGCTTTCTAAACTCGTTTTTCTGTGAGGCAAACAAAGCCTTTACTTTATCCTGACCTGTAGCAGGTGTCTGCGCCAGCTGCTGTTGTTCCATCTGGTCCAACGGCTTTATAACAGTGTCAACATTAATTCCCTGATTATTCTGCGATATCTTTATATTCTTAATTTGTTTAAGAAATGCTTCTTTGACTTGTGGTATTAATACAGTATCCTTTTGTACTATTGATGTAATACTTTCCTTAGCATTATTTATCTGGGTACCTACGCTAGAGTTCAATACTGTAATCAGTATGGCAACTCCTAGCACTGCGCCAAGAGCCCTGGTCATATTTGTAACACCAGATGCAATTCCCACCTTCTCTTTCGGAACATTTCTAATAACAGAGCCCATAACAGGAGCCATTGTCATTCCAAGACCTACACCTGCTATCAGAAGCCTCCAAACTGCATCCATTCTTGTTGACTCTGCACTCAAGCCACTTAGTAGGAAAATGGAAAATGCTAATATTGTCATTCCGAGAGTAACAAAGAATCTGCTTCCACGTTTAACGGTTACAGGTCCTACAATGGCAGATGAAATCATTGAAGTCAGCGGCATTGCAGATATGGTAAGACCGGCCTGAAGAGTATTAAGCCCAAGTATCTGTGTCAGGAAGTACGACATTATAAAGGTTGCTGCCATTATTCCTGCTCCAAATACAAACAATGTCATGCTGGCTGCATCAAAAGGCAGAATCTTCAATAACCACATAGGAAGCATGGGTTCTTTAGATTTGCGTTCTATTACTACAAATGCTGTCAGAGACACTATGAATAATGCGAACATGGATAAAGTGGTGGCTGATGTCCAGCCAAGATCTGTCACTTTTATAAGCCCGAAGGTTATGGCAAACATAGCTATTGAAATGCTTACCATCCCCGCCCAGTCAATCCTCTTGGTAGCTGTGGGATCGTAAGATTCCTTAATATATACCGCAGCAAGGATTACAGCAACTATTCCTATAGGTACATTTACAAAGAAAATAGAATGCCATTTAAAGCTATCTGTCAGTATCCCGCCCAAAGCTGGACCGCTAGCTGCAGCAAGCCCTGAAATTGCACCCCAGATTCCCATTACCATTCCATGCTTCTCGGTGGGGAAAAGCTCCATTGCAAGGGGTATTGTAACAGGCACTACTATTGCAGCTGAAAGACCCTGTACTACCCTGAAGAATATCAGCATACCGACAGTAGAAGAAATACCTGCCATAAAAGAGGATGTCGTAAATAAAGCAATACCGACTATAAACAGTTTCTTACGGCCAAACTGGTCAGCAAGCCTTGATGCAGTGATTAGAAAAACTGCAAAGGCAAGGTTATATCCATTCATTACCCAGCTAATACTTTGCATATCTGAATTAAAATATTTTGTCATTTCAGGCAGAGCAATATTAACAATAGTAGTATCAAGCAGTGCCATAAAAAACCCAATAATTATCGCTGCAAAAGAAATAACTCTTTTAGTCCCAACTTTCATTCAAAATCACTCCTAACTATGATGCGTAAATATGTACAATAATGTTAGCCATATTTCATGTTCCTAATTATATGAAATTCGGTTCACATTTGTCAATAATAATATGAAATAAAGTTCACATATCCATTGACAAAAAATTACGCTGATTATAAAATAGAGCGGGTGATAAACATGTGTAAATCCGGAGAAAAAGTAAGAATACCAAAGCAGGAAAGAAGTTTGAACACAAAAAAACAAATAATTGAAGCTGCTATGAAACTGTTCTCCGAAAAGGGCTATCACGGAACAAATACTAAAGAAATTGCCAAGGAAGCCGGTGTAGCAACAGGCTGTTTTTATTCATATTTTATTGATAAACGTGCAGTTTTTAAGGATGCCATTGTAATATACTGCGACCAGTTCAATAACATTCTAAGAGATCATGTCACCTTACTCACTCAGAATTGTATCTCAAAAAAGGACTTTTTTGTGGGTCTCATCAAAAGTCTGATGGATGCTCACAAAATATTTACAGAATTCCATAACGAGCTTTATGTAATGTCTCACTCTGATAAAGAAATTCACGACTTGCTAGATAAACAACATGAAGCCAGTATACAATTCACTCTTTCCTATTTGAAAGAATGCAACGGCTCTAGCAAGGTGTCTGATCTCGAGGCTGCTGCCAGAATCGTGTATTGGTCTGTTCACAGTATTGTTGATAATATCATGATTTCAACAAATCAACTTAATTCTCAAAAGCTTATCGATGAAACTGTTGATATGATCTTAAGTTATCTTTTTAAAGATTCACTTAGCAATTAATTTAATTTTAATTTCATTCGAAAATCCATATGTTAATTAACTTGATTCAACAAGAATTTATATGTATATTTTTGATGATGTAGTAAAGGAGTATCCTGAAATAATGGATTATATTATTGATCTCTTATGCGAAGATATATTTAAAAAATATAGTTAATCAGGGTGATTGAAAATGATAATAGTATTTATCAGGGACAGTGTAACAGAAGGTATACCTGGAGTAGGATACTTTAATATTATTGAGAAAAAATTAAAGGGTCATACTCTGATAAATATGGGTAAGGGCGAGATACCGTTTTGAGCCTTGTTAAAAGAATTAAAAAATCTGATTTTGATGATGACATTGATATTGCAATTATAGAGGTTGGGGTAAATGATATTTTTGTTAATGTATCAAAACTATTTCCATTTATAAAAATACTTTTACGACAACCATGAGCACAAAGTACGGTTGAGTTTGAAAAGGCTTATCAAGACTTAATTTTATTTATAAAAGATAAAGCAAAAAAGATAGTTGTTATTCCTCCGCTTTTTTTAGGGGAGGATTTAAGCAATTCATGGAACAGGAAACTAGAAGAATTAGGTAAAGTAATTAAAGGAATTGTGTCGGAGTATGAAAACATAAATTTTATAAATATTAGAAAGAACTACGAGGAATATTTTATAAATAAAAAGTCTTCGGATTATATCGCCAACAAAGCTTTGAGAGCACTATTTGATGCATTGCTTCTTAGAAATAAGAATTCTATCGATAAAAAATCTGAAAGCAGGGGTTTGTACTATACTCTTGATGGAGTTCACTTTAACAGCAAAGGAGCAGAAATATACGCTAGTGCCATTTTAGAGGCAATAGATGCTTCTTATAATCGCTTACGCTAAATTTATGAAATTACACTATCTATTATAAATGCAGTAAAAAATTACAGCAACTTAATACATGTTTTTCGATATTTTTTTCACTTAATAAGGATATATTAAAAACAAATATATAAAGCAAAAGGTGAAAATATGGAAAATACTTATGGCAGTAATGCTATGAATAATAAAAAACAAAAATTCTGGTTCAGGATTCTTACAATTGGTTTTGTAATTTATATTGCTTCACTGATAGCCTTTGCCTCAACCGGGAATCCGAACCTTTTTCCTACAATTGCTCTTGTGGGCAACTTCCTCGTTCCGGTATCCTTTGTAGCATTTTTCTATGAAAGAAGAAACCGCTTCAATGTAAGCCTGATCTCCACTGCATTGAGTTTTATAGTGGGAGGTGTACTTGGAACGGCTGCTGCCGCTATACTTGAGCCCTATTTTATACTGCAGCTCAATTTCAAGACATCTTTTATAGTAGGTTTAATTGAAGAATCTGCAAAGCTTGTAGGTGTATTATTAATTGCAAAACGCGGAAGCCATACATCAGGTTTGGATGGAATTATTCTTGGCGCAGCCGCAGGAATGGGTTTTGCAGCATTGGAAAGCACGGGATATGTTTTTACAAACTTTCTTCAAAGCGGAGGTAATTTATCGGAAGCGGTTGCCCTTACGCTTATCAGAGGAGCAATAGCACCTGTAGGCCATGGTGCCTGGACTGCAATACTTGCCAGTGTAATATTCAGTGAAAGCGGGCTTAGGGGTTATAACCTGACAGGAAAGGTTATTGGTGCATTTGTTACTGTAGTAGTCCTGCACGGTTTGTGGGACGGGATACCTTTCGTTTTAAATAATTTTATGCCATCATTAAATTCAGTTCTGATTGGTCAGTTACTCGTTGGATTAATAGGGTTTATAGTACTTGCATACCGCTGGCGGGCTGCAAGAAAACAATTAAGATTAGCAAATCTTATTTGATTGCTTATTTCTGATATTTCACTATAATGTAATTATGTAAAGTTCATTAATCCTGTTGCCTTACCACTATATGTAACAGTAAATATGGCAATATATCTAAATATCAGAAAAGGGGCAAAGAGAATGAATAAAATCGATATTGCGAAAGGTGCGTTAAAAGCATCCAGGGTTTCACTCGGATGCAGAAGGATTTGGCAGCTGTCTGTAAAAGAGGTATCAGCGCTTATCAATACTGCTCTTGAAGAGGGCATTGACTATTTTGACCATGCTGATAAATATGGGAATGGCAAATCCGAAGAAATTTTTGCACAAGCTATTGGTATAAATCCTTCAATCAGAGAGAAAATCATACTCCAGTCAAAATGCGGTATAAGGCAGGACTATTACGATTTTTCAAAAGAACACATTTTAAATTCAGTTGACGGAAGCCTCAAAAGACTTAAAACAGATTATCTTGATGTGCTTCTCCTGCACAGGCCGGATGCTTTGGTAGAACCTGAGGAAGTTGCTGAGGCTTTTAATATCCTTCAAAGCAGTGGTAAAGTGCGCTACTTTGGTGTTAGTAATCATAATCCAATGCAAATTGAACTTCTGAATAAATATTTAAGCCAGAAAATTATTATTAATCAGCTTCAGTTAAGCATTACCAATACACAGATGGTAGACGCAGGCCTTAATGTAAATATGCAGATTGACCGTTCAATCAACCGTGACGGCAGCATATTGGATTACTGCAGGCTTAATGATATAACTGTACAAGCCTGGTCACCATTCCAGTACGGCTTCTTTGAAGGAGTATTTCTTGATAATGAAAAGTTTCCTGAGTTGAACAGCAAGCTTGATGAGATTGCTGCTCTGAAGGGTGTTCCAAAGGCGGCTGTTGCAGTTGCCTGGATTTCAAGACATCCTGCACGTATGCAGACAATAGTGGGGGCCAAAAACCCATCACATCTTAGAGATATCTGCAGGGAATCTGATATAGAGCTTACCAGGCAGGAATGGTATGACATATATCTAGCAGCAGGCAACAAGCTGCCTTAACCCCGACTGTGTAATAAAAAGGATGTGCTTCAGGCACATCCTTTTTGTTTATCCCCATTGAGCTCCCCAAAGCTTCATTGCCTTTATTATTGGTTTAAGACTCTGTCCTTTTTCAGTTAGGGAATATTCAACCGTTGGCGGAATGGTTGAATAGGGCTTTCTAACCAAAATTTCCTTATCTTCTAGCTCCTTAAGCCTTTGTGAAAGTGTTTTAGGGCTGACCCCATAAAGCGATTTCCTTAGCTCGCCGAATCTTTTTGTACCCTCAAACAGATCTCTTAAAATTAAAAAGGTCCATTTCCCGTTGAGTACTTCCAAAGCTTTCTCAATGGAACATTCAACATTTTCCGGACAGCATTTGTCTATAACTTCTTCGGTCATCTGATACCCCCAAATAGCGTATTTTATCATTAGTTACTTTTGTGAAATTATGTTGTGAAAATGTAACTACTTTAAATAATATATCGTTAAGGGTATAATCGTCAATAAAGTAATAATATTAGGAGGCTATTATGGCATCAAACGTTCTTTTTTCTTCAGTTAATTTCGATAAGTACGACCCTGATGTAACTCTTCCTGCCAAGTTCGGCAGATTAATCGATAAAATGGGCCTTGAGGATAGGGTTAAGGGTAAATGGACCGTTATAAAAATGCATCTTGGAAGGAACATAGGTTATTCCACAATTCATCCGATGTTTGTAAAACTGCTTGTTGATAAGCTCAAAGGTTATGGAGCAAAGGTATATATTTCTGATCAGGAAGTATCCGGTGCAATTAACCGCGGATATACAGAGGAATACCTTGGAGTTCCGGTTGTGCCTGCTTGTGGCGTAACCGGGAAATACTATTATGAAAAGCCGGTGGATTATAATACATTTAAAAATGTTGATATTGCAGGTAACATAAATGATGCAGAAGCCATGATAGTCTTTTCTCATGTAAAAGGTCATGGGGCCTGTGGTTATGGCGGTGCGTGCAAAAATATCGCCATGGGTTGTGTAACAGACAGGACAAGACAGCAGCTTCACGGGCTTGAAGGCGGAATTGAATGGGATGAAGCCCTGTGTTCACATTGTGAAATGTGTATAACAAACTGCAATCATAACGCCAACAAATTTACCGAGGACGGAAAATATAATGTATTTTTCCACCACTGTACCTTCTGTCAACACTGTGTAAAGGTATGTCCGACATCTGCAATAAAGATGAATGCATCCAAATTCAAGGATTTCCAGACTGGTATGGCTTTATGTACAGATGAAGTTCTAAAAGTGTTTGAACCAGAAAATGTTTTTTATATAAATTTCCTTACCAACATTACTGCTCTTTGTGACTGCTGGGGCTTTACAACACCATCGCTCGTACCTGATATCGGAATAATGGCGTCAAAGGACATTGTCGCGATTGAAAGGGCAAGCCTGGATGCAATAAAAGTTGAAAACCTCATTAAATCGGGCGTGCCACAGGGAGTAGAGCTTGGAACCGAAGGCCACTTATTTGAAAGGCTTCATCATAAAAACCCGTTCATACAGCTGGATGAACTTGAAAAACGAGGGCTTGGAACACAGGAGTATGCTATCCAGGAAGTCAAGTAATTTTGTTTGAAGTAAGGGCGGTGCTTAAACACTGCCTTTTTTTTGATTTGAATTGTAAGATTTTCTTAAGCTTTTTGTAAGAAGAAAGTTAAAAACTCCTTTTATACTTTAAAGTAATATTAATTTATAAAGGGAGTAAATTATGAAAAAAACATTAAAATCCATTATAGCCCTAACACTGTTTATCTGCTTAATCACCGCTTCTTCTAGTGTTAGTTATGCGGCTGCAAACCCATCTGTATCCAAACTTAATGATATAAGTGCTTTTATAGACGGTTTTGCAAATGGAAAATTAAAATCAGGTGAAATTCCTGGAATGGCTGTGGCGGTAGTAAAAGATAGCAAAATTATTTTTAAGAAAGGCTATGGTTTTGCAAATATTGAAAAGAAGATACCTGTAGATGCTGATAATACTGTATTCTGCATTGGATCTGTAGGTAAGCTTTTTACCGGAACTGCAATCATGCAGCTGCATGAAAAAGGCTTAATAAATCTCAATGATGATATTACCAGGTATGCTAAAGGAATTAAAATTAAAAATCCATATTCAAAACCCATAACCTTCTCAAATCTTTTGACTCATACAAGCGGGCTTGACGAGGAAGATCCGATAGGCGGATCAGCAAAAGATCCTTCAAAACTGATGACTTACAAGGACTTTATAAACTTAAAAAAACCTACTGTTATTAAAGAACCTGGCTTTAGTACAAGATATTCAAATATGGGTTATGACCTGCTAGGATACCTAATCCAGGAGGTATCAGGAAAGAGGTATAAGGATTATATTACTGAAAATATTCTTTCACCTCTTAACATGAAAAATACTTATATTGCGAGGCCTTCCGACAATCTTGCAACAGGCTATAATCCTGATGGTAAGGGCTTTATTCCTACTAAGAATTATATTTATTCACCATCCTTAGGTGCCGGGAGCATTAATTCAACCGTAACGGATATTGCCTCTTTTATGGTTGCACATCTGGATAACGGTAAATTTGATGAAAAAAGAATACTTAATGATGAAACATCCAAACTCATGCACAGGCAGCATTTTACCAACAATCCCAAATTACCGGGTATGGCATATACTTTTATACAGGATTTTCACAATGGTCAGTCAATTATAAAGCATGAGGGCGGTGATATTAGTGGTTATACCTCATCACTGTTTTTAATGCCTGATTTAAATTTTGGTTTCTTTATTGTCACGAACAGTTTGAGCCATGTACCGTTTGAATTTGAAGAAAAATTCCTTAATGAATTCTTTCCTGTAAACCCTGAAACGATAAAGCCTATGAAAAATAGCAGGATTAACATGGATGAATTTGAAGGTATGTACTCCAGCCACGATGGGATAACACAAAGTACAATTGTAAAGATGACAGGCCTTTTTTCAGACGATGGAAACATTACGATCCAAAGTAATAATGACGGTTCATTGACTATGGAAGGTTCAACTCTTGTCGGAGAAAAGCCCGGCTCTGTCAGACTCATTCAGGTAGAACCTATGGTATTCCAACGTGAAGATAACAGAAGTTTTGTTGTTTTCAAACAAAATGAAAAAGGACATATTACAGGTATGTTTAATGATAATGCAGAGGTAAGCTTTGAAAAGTCCGAATGGTATGAGACACAGGATTTTAATTTCGCATTGTTTACCTGGTGCATGTTAGTCTTTATAGTTTCTTTATTCATATTGTTCGCTAATTGTATAAAAAGGATAAGAAAGCACAATCCTGCAATTACTAAAACAGAAAGGTTTTCAAGGTTTACTTCCGCAATTGTATGCTTATTAAATATTACATGCAGTTTTGGGATTATAATTTATTTTATATCTGCCGGGTATGATTTTGTTTATGGCTTGCCTTTTATATTTTATATTATGTTAACGGGGCTTATTATTAGCAGTGTACTGTCAGAAATACTTATCATTTTTAATATTTTGGTTTGGAGAAGAAAATCCGGAACCAAATTTTTTAAAATTCACTATACGCTTATTACAGCATCCTCATTAGCTTTTGTATGGTTCTTAAACCAGTGGAATATTCTTGGATTTAATATATGAGTTAAAGTAAATCGATAAAATAAGAGAAATGAAATAGGGATGAGTTCTTTGATAACGATTAATTTACCGCTATTGTTAATTAGAATTAATTGGTATAGAATACGTATATATGATTATGTTGTTGTACACTTGGGGGTAAGATTATGGTCATCGAGCTTATTATGAAAGGCTTGGGAACAACTCTTTGGATTTCATTGGTTTCTCTGTTTATAGGGGGAATACTTGGAAGCGTTCTGTTTCTAGGAAGAAAAAGCGATAAAAAATTAATCCGGTTTGTGTGCATTGGTTATATTGAATTATTTGAAGGAATACCGTTAATTGCGCAACTGTTTTTCTTTTACTTTGTACTGCCTACAATTAGCATATTGGTGTTGGATGGTATTACTACTGCAATAATCCTTCTATCCTTAAACGCAGTAGCTAATATAGCCAGTATTTCAAAATCATTTACAGATTTAAGCGGATATAAACTAGAGGTTTTCTACATTGCCAAAGTAATATTTCTTTCGATGGTTAAGGAGTTTGGTGTATTAATTAAATATTCTTCATTGCTTTCAATAATAGGAGTTGCAGACCTTTTTAAATCAGTTAACCAACTAATGAATGCGAAAGCTGATATTACTTACTTTTTTATTGCTGTAGCCATTTACCTGGTTTTAAGTATTATTACAAAAATATTTTATAATCTGCTGCTTAAACGACTCTTCAGAGATGTTTATGATAAGACGCGTTTTTCAGGTGAAACATATTTGCAAATGTAGAAAAATTGAAAGGGTTTATCGGATATGGGAAAAGATTTTAAATTAAAGCTCCATAAGGAATTGAAACAATACAGAGAAGTATTTGAAAGTGCTATAAAACCTTACATAAGCATTTGCGCTGAAAGCAAAAAAACTCTTCCGTGGGAAAGTAAGTTTGGCGGGACTCCGTACCTGCCGAATGACTATGAGTATCCCAAGGATTCGGAAGGGGACCTTATGAAGCTGCTGGCGCAGATTAATTTTGAAGAGGTGCCTGATATAGGTTTGTTCCCTCAAAAAGGTTTTTTGCAGTTTTATATTTCTGCAGCCGATGATGTTTACGGCATTGATTTTGATAATCAGACCAATCAGCAGAGCTTCAAGGTAATATATATACCTGAAATAACCAGGGATTTATCTAAAATAGTGACGGATTTCAACTTTTTAGATGACCTTGAAGCTGAGTACTTTCCGATAGGAAAGGAATCCAAGCTTGAATTTGAGGTTTTTAATGCACCGGTATCGCCGGAGGACTACCAATTTGAAAAATTCTTAGGCAGGTCTGCCTATTCGTTTTTTGAAAGCATAAGTGATGATCCGGAAAAGTTTGACGATTGGTATTATGAAAGATATTCGGCATCGGGGCATAAGATGGCAGGCTACGCATATTTTACCCAAGATGATCCACGAGAAGCAAGATATAAGGATTTTGACATACTGCTGCTGCAGATAGATACCGATGATGATGTGGATATAATGTGGGGGGACTCGGGTGTCGCAAACTTCTTTATAAAACCCGAAGACCTTAAGAAGTGTGACTTTTCAAATGTGTTATACAATTGGGATTGTACATAAAAAGGAGGGGTCTATCACCCCTCTTTTCAAAAGTTACTCTTATTCATTGATAAGGTTATATGCTGTAACCTTTTTCGCAATTCCTGATGACTGGTACGCTGAAAGGAATGCAAACATCATTATACAAACCATCTCGGCAAGTACCTGTAAATACCCCGAATCGACCTTGAAAGAGGCAATTCCTATTGACGATAGCACTGCTGAAAATGCACCTCCTGTGAATAAAACTGCAATCACTGAGCCGATAATTACTCCGAAACCGACTATTGTTAAAAACCTCGCTGCAAACTGCATACGAATTTGCTTTCCTGTGAAGCCCAAAGATTTATATATACCCATCTCTTTTCTTTCTTTAAATGAAGCAATTCGTGACATAAGCAGTGTAACGATTATGATTATAATCATTGATGCAATAAGCAGAATTATTGATATAAGAACTATGGAGGATTGTATTGAACCGAAGCTATCTTTTATGATTTTTGAATAGTCGGTTACTTTAATTACCCTTTCACCGTAATAATTCCTGATATCATCAACTGTTCTGGAAAGGCTGATGTCATCCATCAGTTTAATATAAATGTCGTTTATCTCCATTCCCGGATCTATTCTGTTCACTGCAGATTCATTAACCCTAAGTGTAGAGCCAAGATCATTAACCGACTGATAAAGGCCTGTTATTATAAATGTAAACTCTTCACCTTTGTCGTTTTTGGCTCTTATGTAGTCCCCAATATTTTTGTTAAGCTTTTTGGATATTACAGGAGTTATGGCAATTTCATTGTAAAGCTTGGGATTCCTGCCTTTGTAGCAGGGAAGTTCGTCTGTTTTGTCATAATCCCTGCTTACATATGTATGGATTGTCAAATCACCTATAGTAAGTCTTGTACTGCCTTGGACGGTAACATATGCTGTAGCATACCTGGATTTTATATCAGAAATTAGGCTGTCGGCAGTTCCTGCAGAAGTATTGGATAACAACCAGATGTCCGAAGACATAAGCCCGAACATGTTGTACATTCTTCCACCTGAAATTGTGTTGGATACCAGAGTTATAGCAGTAAGAGACAATGCAAGTATCATTGATATAATAAAGAGAAGTATGCAGTTTTTCATACGTGATGTAATCTGTTTGATTACCATAATGAGGCTAAATGGAAGTCTATTGATACCTGAAAGGTTGATACTTAAAGCTGAAGAAAAGTGAATTTCAGCCATTCCTTGTCTGATAGCTTTAACTGGGCTTATTTTACGTGTCCGCCTGACTGTAATATTAGTAAATAACATAATTATTATTACTAATAAGCTTACACTTAATAATGATGTTCCGACAGGAGCGCTGCCTTCCCATGGGAGTGCGGTTGCCTCCATTACAGTTTTTCCTAGAAGTGGAGTTGCAAGCACGCCTGCAAAAAAGCCTGTAACGACGGCAGTAACTGCAATAAAGGCGTATTGCCCGGAAATTGTCAGGTTAATGTTTCTTGGTGTAAAACCAAGCCCCTTTAAAACTCCGAGGCTGGTATAATCGGCTTCGATAGCTGAAAGTATTGAAAATCTTATAACGAACATAGCCAAAATGCATAATAGTATGGAGAATACTATAAGTATTACAAGCATAAGCTGCTGGGTAAGAATAGTCATTTGTCGTGAAGATTCATAATCTATATCACCATGAGTCTTTGGAGAAAAATTATCTGTAAATTCTTTATTTATAGAGTCCAGCGAATTTTTATCACTTAATCGAACGCTTAACGCAGTACTTTGATAAACATATTTGTTATCTGCAGTTGCAAGGGGCTTAAATATATTTTCATAATCATCAACGGATATCTTGAGTCTTTTCATATGTATAGTAGGTGAACCTGAAAGAGGATCCTTAATGAATCCTGAAACTTTTAATGATAATTTTTTTCCGCCAGCATTTAAAATGAAGGACTCTCCTTCTGCAAGATCCAGCTGTTTTTTAAAAGCAATAGGTACAAGTACTTCTCCTTTTTTTAACGGGGTATATTGATTCTGACCAGTTGGTAACGGGTTATCCAGCTTGTCAGTGTTGTTGTATGTTTCAAGAGTAATAGAATTTATCTGCTCAAATACCTTCCCTTTGACGGTTATTACAGGCTCTTCAACGTTACATACCTCTTTTGCCTGAACTTCCCTCACATTGCTTTTGGATTTGAACCAGTCATAGTACTTTGTGGAATAATCGCTCTTATTAAAATAGTAGATTTTATGAGGGCTTACGCTATCAAAAACCTCATCATAAATTGCCATTGACCGTTGAATGGTAGAAATGGAGGTTGTTATTAAAAAACCAGCAAGAAAAACAAGGATGAATATAGCTATGGTATATGTTTTTCTTTTTTTCAAGTTTGCAAGTATCAATCTGAAGATAGCCATATTGTCACCACCCCTTCGAGGTAAGCCAGGATAATACCTGCTTTTCTCTTTCAGATTGACTCTGCTCGGTATAGTTATCAAGCTTTATTTCACCGGCTGTTTGACCATCGGATATGTAAATAATCCGGTTAGCACGAGTTGCAGCTTTGATATCATGTGTTACCATTACTATTGTCTGGCCCTTTATGTTTATTTCTGTCATTAGGTTCAATATTTCATTACCTGCTTTTGAGTTTAAAGCACCTGTAGGCTCATCTGCGAAAATTATCTGAGGACCGTTAATCATTGCTCTTGCAGTTGCAGCCCTTTGCTGCTGACCTCCTGAAAGTTGTGATGGCAGTCTTCCTTTAAGACCGGTTAAACCAACTTCTCCAAGAAGTTGTTCTGCGCGCTTGTCTATTTCTTTCGCAGGTAATTTCTTTAAAAGATATCCCGGAACAGTAATATTTTCAAATACCGAAAGATTTGGAACCAAGTGCATTTGCTGAAATATAAAGCCGATTTCCCTGCGCCTGAATAATGCAAGGTCCTTCTCTTTCAGATTATCAACCCGTTTGCTGTTGTAATAGACTTCTCCTGCACTAGGCCTATCCATTCCGCTGAGGCAATATAATAAGGTAGATTTGCCTGAACCGGAACTGCCCATAATTACTGTGAAATCTCCCTTGTAGATTTCAAGGTCAATATTCTTAAGAACATGGTTCTGTTCACCTTCATTAGAAAAGCTTTTACATAATGATTTCGCTTTAAGAATTGTTTCTTGCATATGTTTTTCCTCTCTTTACTCCAATTAAGACATCTCGTTATATTAAAATTTTAGCAGGAAAGTTCTTAAGGAATCTTTAAAAGGATGGGGTATTTCTTAAATATTTATTAAATAAACAACTAAATTATAAGATAAGATTACTCTAAACTGCCTTAATACCTATTGTTACACAAAATCCTTTATTACCAGGTATGTTATGTACACTTATATAACCCCCGGTTTTATCCATAATATATTTTGAAATATAAAGTCCCAGACCGGATCCCTGAACCTCACCTGTAGCAGCATTTTTACCTCTGAAGAATTTTTCAAATACAAAAGGCAGGTCCTCAGGGGCAATACCTTTTCCGCTATCAATTACAGATATTACAAAGTAACCGTCGCAGGCTTCTCCGGATATTTTAATGCTGCTTTCAGGTGCATACTTCAATGAATTGGTTATGACATTATCAATGACCTGGCTTAATCTTCTTCTATCAGTCCATACCATAATATTCGGAATATCCTGCTTAACAGTCAGTCTTTCAGCCAGCTGTATCTCAAAGGGTTCTACAATTGATTCGAAAAGTTCTTTGCTGTAACACTCTGAAGGTTTTATTTCCAACTTTTCAAGATCGGTTATTGCATGCACGAATAAATCATTAACAAGCCTTGTTACTTCATCAGATTTTTTCATTATAGTATGGAGATATTTCTCCCGCCTGTGACTGCTGTTATCCATATTATAAATAAGACCTTCTGCATAGGCTTTAATTGACGAAACCGGTGTTTTAATGTCATGCGATAGCGTTGCTATAAGCTCCTTCTTAGCCTTTTGTGCTTCCATTTCACTTTCTTTAGCTTTCCTGAGTTCAACTCTCATCATGTCAAAAGCCCAGGTAAAAGCTCCGAAGATATTGGTTTTTTCCATTGGCAAAGGGATGTTAAAATTGCCCCTGGCTATTTCTTGAGAATAACTTTCAAGCCTTTTGAAGGGTTTTATAATCCTTGAGTAAAAATATATAAACATAATAAGTATCAATGTTGTTGCACACAAGAAAACAGCAGTCATAAATGTTAGTCCGATAGTCTTTAAGTATGGATAAATATTATTTCCTGTACCTGTATTGAATACTGCCAAAGCTTTCATTTGTTTGCCTGAATAAATGCAGCGGGTAGTTTCTTCATTTGTATTTACTTGTGTTAATACTTCATTGAGATTTATTTTTTCTCTATTTAAGGGATTTGTATTGTCAAAAAGTACATTTCCGCTAAGATCATAGATTTTCAGGCTGAAATCATATTTCTCCAGTAACGAATCAAGCTTTTTATTGGTAGTTTTACTTCCAATATCATCAAGCTTTTCTTCCGCATATACCAGAATTTCATTCAATTTGACATTTATAGAGTTGTCCTTGGTTTTTTCGCTGCTGTTAAGCTGGTTTGTAAAAAGAAAAACAGATAGTAAGTAAATTATTATATTAATTGTTATAAAAACAGCAAAGACAAAGGAATAACGATGCTTCATGCTACACCTCAAACTGGTAGCCAATGCCCCATATGGTTTTTATATACTCGGGTTTGGAGGCATTCACTTCAATTTTTTCTCTCAGCCATCTGATATGGACGGCAAGAGTGCTTATCTCTCCAAGGCAGTCCATTCCCCAAACAGCATCAAAGAGTTCTTCCTTTGTAATTGCCTTTGAACGGTTTCTGATAAGATAGGCAAGGAGGTCAAATTCCTTGACTGTCATGTCACGCTGTTTGCCTGAAACAAATACCTTTCTTGAACTGAAATCTACACTTACATTTCCAAAAGTGAAAAACTCTTTTTGATCTGCTTCCATGTCGTAGCACCTGCGAAAGCTGGCTTTAACCCTTGCCAACAGTTCAATAAGGGAATAGGGTTTCGGGACATAGTCATCACCGCCAAGTCCGAATGCTGCTACCTTATCTGCATCACTTGTCCTTGCGCTTATAAATATGATGGGTATATTAGATTTTTTACGTATTTCACTGCATATATTAAAACCAGAAGCATCAGGAAGATTAATATCCAGAATTATCAGTTTGAATTCAGTTTCTGAAAGCAGCTTGAGTGCTTCCTTCCAGGTAAAGGCCTGCTTCACGGCATAGCCGTATTCATCAAGGAAATCTTTAGTTATATCTGAAAGTTCAATTTCATCATCAATTATTAGAATGTCCATTATATTTACCTGCTTCCTGGTAGATGGGTTTCTTAACTCATATATTACATTTTTTTGACAGGGTTATCAATTAAAAGATGGATGATTTACTTTATGTAAACACAACTCAAAGTGCTTCATCATAGAATAAAATATAAGTATTTCGGACGGTGATAAATATGGATACAGATGCACGTGAACAATGTCTCAGACTTGGCATGAAAGCTCCTGACTTCACTGCAGTTACAACCTTCGGGCCACTTAAGCTTTCAAGCCTTAAAGGAAAGTGGATTGTCTTTTTCTCGCATCCCGGTGATTTTACTCCTGTATGTACAACAGAATTTATTGCATTTTCAAAATGTGCCACGCAATTTGCGCAATTGAATGTTCAGCTGTTAGGCCTCAGTATAGACAGTAATCCATCTCATCTGGCTTGGGTTTATAATATTTATCAACATACCGGGATACAAATTCCATTCCCGATAATAGCTGACAGGGACGGTTCAATTGCAAGAATGTACGGGATGATTGCAACGGATGTAAGCGCAACTCAAACGGTAAGAAATGTATTTATTATTGATGATAAGCAGATAATCAGGGCTATACTTGTTTACCCTCTGACAAATGGGCGTAATATACCCGAAATTATTAGACTCGTTTGCGCACTTCAGACATCAGACAGGGAAAAGGTTGTAACACCTGCCAATTGGGTACCGGGTATGCCTGTACTTGTGCCGCCTCCGGCAACCTATGAGGAAATGATGGAAAGGATAAAGTGTTCTCAGAAACAAGGCTTGAATTGTGTGGATTGGTATTGGTGCTATAAGAAGATATGAATCATGCTGCATTTTCAGGCGGCGGCCACTTTTTAATAATATCATGGTAATTAGGTGCAATGGGAAAGCTTTTAACATGTTCGAAATTTTTGACTGTTACTTTACCTGAGGCATCTATTTCAAATGTTATACAATCAATTCCTACAGAATTATGAGGGCCTATATAAGGCTGAACATTTAACTTTATCAAAAATTTAAAGCCTGTTTGCTCAAGGCTGATAAATTCAACACTCCAGGGATTTTCCATTGGGGTATAAGTTAAATACTGCCCATAAAACTCATCAATTGCTTTATCTATATGATGCATGAGAAGTGTTTTCAGTGCGTCCTGGTACGATCCTCCTTTTGAGTCTTGAGACGGGCTTGGACTGTCATTCGTATCACCATTTTGTATACTGACAGCATGGGATGAATTATATGAAAATACTCCTATAGTGATAAGCGGAATTATTAAGTATAAAGCAAGTCTTTTTTTCAAACACGAATCACCCCTTTAGACTTTCATTAATTTAATCTATAAAACATTAAGTTTTGTAAATTTATTATTCCCGCAGATGTGGTCTAATCTTCTGGAAAGTATATGTCTCATAGTAGTTTTATTCTATTTCATGGACATTTCTTCTTTTTACAGTATTTGATTACTAGATTAATAATCCTGCTATTGATTACATGGTTTTATCAATTTATAATATAAAGTGTTTCATTGTTTTATGTAGACGTTTTATTGTTAATTACAATTTTCCTTTTAAGCTGACACTGGCATTCTCAGTATTAATATAATGAACTATGTAACAGTAATGCAGCCTGTAAGATGGTATTACGGCAGGAAAATAAGTATATGGACAATATCGGTTTTGCAGAACGGGAGGATTAGAATAATGCCTATCACAGAAATATTATCACATAATGCAGAAAAATATGGTCAGGAAATATGCCTGACAGAAATTAATCTGGATCTTCAGGAAAAACACAATGTTATCTGGCGTGAATTTGAACTTATTGAAAATAACCCTGCCGGTGAATACCGTCGGGATATGACATGGCGGGTGTTTGACGAGAAAGCAAACCGAATGGCTAATTTATTGCTTAAGAGGGGAATAGGAAAAGGTGATAAGGTTGCTATCCTTCTTATGAACTGTCTTGAATGGCTACCTATTTACTTTGGCATTTTGAAATCAGGTGCAGTTGCAGTACCGTTAAACTTCCGTTATACAGCTGAAGAAATAAAGTATTGCCTTGGATTATCAGATTCCATTGCCTTGATTTTCGGACCTGAGTTTATTGGAAGAGTAGAAACTATTTATGATCAGATACCAAAGGTAAAAACATTGTTCTTTGCAGGGGAAGACAGACCTACCTTTGCTGAAAACTATGACCGCCTCACTGCCAATTGTTCGTCTGAAGCGCCTGATATTAAGATTAGAGATGAAGATGATGCTGCAATATATTTTTCATCAGGAACAACAGGATTTCCAAAAGCAATCCTACATAACCATCAGAGCTTGATGTGTGCATGCTATACTGAACAGAAGCATCACGGTCAAAATCGTGAGGATAATTTTCTGTGCATACCTCCGCTTTATCATACAGGCGCAAAGATGCATTGGTTCGGCAGCTTGCTGGCCGGCAGTAAAGCTGTACTGCTTAGAGGAATCAGGCCTGACTGGATACTGAAAACAGTTTCTGATGAAAAGATTTCAATAGTATGGCTTTTGGTTCCATGGGCACAGGATATTCTTGATGCGATTGACAGGGGAGACGTAAAACTTAAAGATTATGATCTTTCACATTGGAGATTAATGCATATCGGTGCTCAGCCTGTTCCACCAAGTTTGATTCACCGCTGGAAAAAGTACTTCCCAAATCATCAATATGATACAAACTATGGCCTTAGCGAATCTATCGGTCCGGGTTGTGTACATCTCGGTGTTGAGAATATCCACAAGGTAGGAGCAATTGGTATTCCGGGTTATAGCTGGGAAGCCAGGGTGGTTGACGAAAATGGCTTAACAGTAAAGCAGGGGACAGTTGGAGAGCTTACAGTCAAGGGACCTGGCGTTATGCAATGCTATTACAATGACCCCGAAGCTACAGCAGCGGTATTAAAAGATGGCTGGCTGTTTACCGGAGATATGGCAAGGGTGGACGAAGAGGGGTTCATTTATCTTGTTGACCGTAAAAAAGATGTTATAATAAGTGGCGGAGAGAATTTATACCCTGTTCAGATAGAAGATTTCCTCAGGGCTCATAATGCAATAAAGGATGTTGCAGTTATTGGGCTGCCTGACAAGCGTTTGGGTGAAATAGCTGCCGCGATTATTGAACTGAAGCCTGACTGCACCTGTACAGAAGAGGATATTGAGACTTTCTGTGCACCTATGCCACGTTATAAACGTCCGAAAAAAATAATATTTGACAAGGTTCCGCGCAATCCTACAGGTAAAATAGAAAAGCCGCGTTTGAGAGAGAAGTTCCATGCCTCTGCTCTGGTGTCGGAACAGACAAACAGCTGATAGTATGTGATGTGATGAAGGACAGGTAGCTTCGTGGGCAAAGGATGCAATGACCTTCTTCGTTCAATCAGGAAAGCTCAGTGGAACCGAAGGAAGGTTATCACCCACAAGTACGACAAGCAGAGCTGAAATGGCGCAGGTGTTATATAACCTGCTGTCGGAATAGTGATTAAAGGTTAATAAAAATTTATTATAAAAAGATATGGAAAACAGATAGCTGATTATTAGCTATCTGTTTTATATTGTTTATTTTTTAGCCTGAAGCTTAAAAAAATTCCGACTACAATCCAGAACAATACGGCATAAGGAAACAGATTTAGTGGAAACTCTGGCTCGGGATAGACATTGAGGAAAAATACAAAACCAAGAATCAGTATAGATAAAACAGGAAGAGCAAGCTTTAAACCCTTCCAGATTTTATTTTTATAAAAGAACACCAGTGCACAGACATTAGCAAGCAAATAAGTAAGTAAAAGAGCGAGAGTTCCTATTGTAGCAGCATATCTGCCTATGTCAATGGCTTCGAGTGTTAAACATCCGGCAAAAACCAGAACTGATACTGCAACAAGGATATTAATGCCTGCGGTAGGAGTATTGTGCTTGGAATGAGTCTTACAAAGACTTTTGTGAAGCATCCCGTCTCTGCCCATGGTGTATAAAATTCTTGAGCCTGCGCTGACACAGCCTAGTGTGGTAGCAAAAAATGATATGCTTACACATAACATTATTACTAATGAAATTCCGTCCGATAAATACTTGCTAGCCAAATCCGAAAGAGGAGCATCAGTTGCAGTCAATGCCTGAATTCCTTCCGTGGTTGGACCGAATCCAAGAACCTGTGCATAGGAGACGACAATATAAAATATCCCAGAAATTATAATGGAACCGGCAACTGCTAAAGGTATCATTCTTTTTGGATTTTTGCTTTCTTCACCAAGGCTTGATGCACCTTCAAAGCCTGAAAAAGCAAGAAATCCAAATACAACTGCACTGGCTAATGAAGAAAGGCTGTTGTTTCCGGGTTTGAATGGGGTAGCAGTCAAGCCAGTTGTAGAGGCTGTCTTTACTAATATAACTATGGACAATACCAGGATAATACTCATTGAGACTATTTCCAGCACAAGCAATATTCTGGTACTTAACTTTGCGTTTCTCCCGGCAAGATACCAAACCAATGCAGCAAGTAATGCAACAATAAATCCCCAGTGGATCTTAATACCAAAGCTCTCCAAAATATTCTGCAGGGTAGACGCTGCAATTGCAACACAGCTTACACCCAGCATAAGATAAGTAAAGGCAATTAACCAACCCGATAAAAAACCCATTCTTTTTCCCAGGGTCTTTTCGGCGAAACTATATACCGAGCCTGATGAGGGAAAATACTTATTCAAGGCGATAATGGAAACAGAGATTAAACCTACACAAGCCATCGAAATGAAGTAAATAAGCGGTGATGAGCACCCGACATATATAGCCATCAGGATTACCGATACTGAAATTGAGGCAGACGGTCCCATTATGGCTACAGATAAAGCTAATGTCTCAAATATGTTTAAGCTGTTTTTCTTTAGTTTTCCCAGTTCCATACAGTACTCCTTTGTATTATTAGATTAAACCGTGCTTTTGGGCTATTTTAATTGCTGAAGTTTTTCCGCTTGCATCCAGCTTTTGATAAATATTTTGTAAATGGGTTTTGACAGTACCCTGTGATAATTGCAGGCGGGCTGCTATTTCATCTCTTTTCAAGCCTTCCGCAGCAAGGGAAAGAACTTCTGTTTCTCTCTGGGACAGTTTGACTTTTTCTTGATGATTAAGTTTAAGGCTTTGTATATACTGTTCACTGTATTGAACAATTTTTTTGATGTATTCATTATTTGAATCCATATTCTCAATAACTTTCAACATATCAAGAATACGGGGTGCATTTTCTACAAATGGCATTATGATTCCATCTGCCTGGCCTTTAGACAATGCATTTTCCAAAACTGCCATGCCATCTTTTAACCCATATAATTGATATTTAGCAACAGCTTCAAAAATGCCGTTATGGATGAAGCCCAGCTGATTGCTGAAAATAGAAAAGTGCTCCCGAAAGCTTTCAGTTAATATTTCAAGTTCTACATAATTTTTTGAAAGCATTACTGCTTTTCCATAAACTATATAGTTAAATGCTACTCCCTGATATAGGAGCTCCCCCTCGGACATTTCACCCATTTGCAACCAGTAGGGGATTTTCTCAGGCTGTTCGAGACATGCATAGATATATCCTTTCAACATATCGATGGTAGTGTTATAAACCGGGTTGTTGACTTCTGCAATCTCCTGCTCCAGCTGTCTTAACATATCAACAGCTTCGGAAAATTTCCCCTGTAATAGGTATAGTCTTATCAATGTAAAGTTTGCACAAATCACAATACTTACCTGCTCTTTTGTTCTGGCCTTATAAATTGCCTTAAAGCTGTTAAGCTCTGCTGATTGCCAATCACCCGTTTCAATAGCATATTCTGCCTGAATCAAATACTCTGAACCAGAACCACAACCATTGGCAAAGGCAGCATAGGTTGAAAAACGTTCAATTGCCAGCTTGGAAAGCTCTTTAAAGGAACCCTTGTCTCTGAAGTATACATAAAGCAAGTGAGGTGAACCCATTGTAAATTCATTTTCCCGGTGCATTATGTAGGACTGCTGCCCATTGAGAAGCATTAGGATCTCATCGTTACACTCATTGGAAGGGCTAATGGCGTTAAAGGATATAAACCTTCTTAAAATCAGTATTTCAGCAAGAATACGGTTTTTGTAAGTTTCATCTATGTTTTCCATATCCTCATATGCTTTTTTTAGGTTGTCCAATTGCTCTGAACAGGCTGCCATAGTTTCTTCATTGCCTTTAACTATGGTAAGTAAAATATGCTGCAAATAAGCAAGAGGGTATTTATATAAAATTCCCTGCGGGATTTTTTTGAACATATCAAAAGATCCTTCAAAACTAGTAAGTTCATTACGGATGTTTTCAGGTTCGTTAAGATGTGACAGGACTCTCTCAAAATCCTCAGAACGGTTGAAGCAGCTATATGCAGTCAAAAAATCATTTCTCTCTAGGTGCCACTCACCTAAACGTTTGTGTAATTCCCGAAGCTCTTCAGATGTAAACTGCTGCTTTATTCTGAGATAATCCAGAAGTACATTGTGGATTTTATATGTTTTTGATGACTGATCATAAAACACGAAAGCATTTTCCTTCTGGAGCTTTTTAAGGATTTCATTTGTTTTTTCCTCTCCGGTTACATATAAAGCTTGTTTGGCTGTAAAAACATCCATAATCGAAAGTTGTAGCAAAAAGTTCTGGATACGGGAATCATAAGCATTAAATAGAACCTTTTCGACCAGCTCGTCGATGGAATTGTTCATTCCAACAGGAATTCCATTTTCAAGCCCAAGCAATATCATATAAATCAATGAAATCCAGCCATCGGTATATTCAGAGATTTTTATCAAGTCGTCTGATGAAATGCCGCCATGCATCATACGGCAATAATCTTTTATTTCATTTTCTGAAAATTTTAATACCTGCTGGGAGATAACATAACACAGGCCTTTTGCTAGCATTTCAGCAAAATCTATATTAGTAGTGTCTCTTGTAATAACAACAATATGAAGATTGTCAATTTTTTCAAAGATAGCCTGATATAGAAGTTTGTTTATACTTGAATCGGGCGAAAGATGAAAATCATCTATTACCAAAACAACTTTGTCCTTTAAAAAAATATCATTAAGCAGTGATATTACTTTTTCCACCTGGGGTGTATCCACAGGAAACCCAAGTGACTTAAGCTTTGAGGATATATTTTCGTTGAGTCTGGATATTTCAGAAATCAATTTGTCCCAGAAGGAGGAAGCTGATTCTCCGGAATTAATAAAGGTAACCCAGAGGACCTTTTTTCCCTCTGATTTAAGAAAGCCCCGGACAGCAGTTGATTTTCCATATCCCATGGGGGCTTCGACAATAGTCAGCGGATAATCATTTATGACAGACAGGGCTTTATAAATACGCTCTCTATTCAATATTTCCGTTTTTTTCATTTAATAGATTCCTTTTTTATTATACGTTAACAAAATGTCAATTTATTGGTAACTTACATTTTTATTATATTAAAAAATATCCCATCAAACAACAAAATATATAAAAATACGCCAAACGGCAGATACCGTAAAAAAATTAATTCAATATAATTATGCATAATGAAAAGTTTTATTTATTGATAACAGGGAGGGATTTCATATAAGCAGGATTATAAGTGTAACGCCAAATGATGATTATACATTGCTTATAGAGTTTGAACAAGGAAATCAGATTATTTTTAACATGCAAAGACTTATTAAGACCATTCCATACAACGCTTTAAACGATTTTGAACGGTTCAAAAACATAAAGGTTGAAGACAAGGCGCTCTACTGGGATGACATAGGGACTCCTGGACAGACACTGATGCCTGTCAGGCTTACCATTGATAATATACTTTTTGCAATAAGGGATTGAAAACAGAATACAGGGATTTGCCTTGTAGAAGGGGGAATCAAGTGAAGATTAAGAAAAAAATCATTGCAATACTAATTACTGTGGCAATGCTTCTGTCACAGATACCGATTTCTTTTGCCGCCGATACAGCTCCTGCGGAGCAATTCAGCCTTACTCCCGGCGGCACCTACTATTTTGACCTGTCGGCGCAGAGTATTCCGGGTACTATGAACGCCGATGCTCTGAAATGGGTGCCCTTTACCTATGTCGGGACGGTTAATGCCTATTCTCTGACGGGATTAAGCTCAGGTGTTTCATCATCTTCAAATAGTGCCACAGCAAGCGACCGCAGCCTTTTTGTGGCGGAATACAATATATCTGTTGGCAAGTCATGGGACAACTTTGACGCTGCAGGACTTATATTTGGGAAAGGCTATAACAGCGGTGGCATTTCTTATACAATCCGTTCCCTGTCGGCCGGTAACACGTGGAACAGTAGTAACCTGGGCGTACCGGCAAGTAACGAATGGGATCAGATATTAAATAAGAATTCCGCTTTTATCAAAAATTGGAATAAGATGTCATGGGGACAGGATACGGCTACAAGAGGGTCCAAATATCGTGCTGTACGTGGGATCCAGTTTGCAGGCTTTTGGAGTTTACAAGTTGAAAGCGCGTTGGATCCTGAATGTGGCTTGCGACCAGCTCTTCAGATACAGAATCCTACTGCATTGGGTAAAGATGGGTTGAAAACTGTTACCTTCGATATGGATGGCAACGGCACACTTGTCGATAAATCCCTAACTTCTGCCACAGTGGTCTACACCGGCAAACTGACCCTGCCGGCACTTACTAATGCAAACGGCTTTAACTATACAGGAGCAGGCAAGAGCGGTTGGAATATTGGAACCACATTTTATGAACCGGGAACATCAGTCGACCTTCCATCCGGCACAGTATTAAAGGCAGGCTGTAAATATGATAGCGAACAATTAAACCTGCCAATCGGCACTTATTATTTCGATCTGTCGGCACAGATCATTCCAGGTACTAAGAACTCCGCTCTGCCAGATTCTAGCCTGAAATGGGTGCCCTTTACTTATGCTGGAACGGTGAATGCTTATTCCCGTATAGGGGCAGGCGCCAGCACAGACCAAACGGTGTCTGTCAATAAACGCAGCTTGTTTGTGGCTGATTACAATGTGACAAAAGCGGTTTCCTGGGACGAACTGAACAACAATGGTCTCATCTTTGGTAAAGCATACAGCAAGGGCTCTGTTAATTACCTGCTCCGTTCCCCATCGGCTGGAAGCAATATTACAGGCAGTGGGAATAGCTTGAGGGGGCTTCCGCTTACAAATGAGTGGGATCAAATTCTGGATAAGGATATGGATTTCATTAAGAATACCTCCGAAATGTATTCCTGGGGGCAGGATACGAATCTTCTTGTAGTGGGGGAGCGGTATCTCCGTGGATACCAAAGCTTGCCCAATGGAGTATGGTCATGCTCTGCGTCGGCTATGCCCGACACCTGTGGATTCCGCCCTACACTTGAAGTTTTGCAGGTAGATGCTCTGGGCACAGACAGTCTTAAAACCGTTACCTTTAACATGGGCAGCCAGGGTACGATAGGCGATAAGAAAACGATAACCTCCGCCACAGTGGTCTATACCGGTGAATTGACCCTGCCGGCAATCACTGAAGCCAATGGATTTTACTATACAGGTATCGGTACAGGTACACTAGGCTGGTACGCTGGGTCGACATTTTATGCATCAGGAGCGAAAGTATCCAATCTAACCAAGGGTAGCACCCTGACACCAGGTTACGGTACTGCACCGAACATTACCGGTCCAACAACACTGACCTTGACGCAAGGCTATAGTGCTACCTCCACAGGAGCATATACTATCACTGGATCGGCTCCGGTGACAGTGACCAAAACCTCAGGTGATGACAAGATCACATGGAACAATGCAACAAAGAAGCTGGACATAGCAGCCGGCCTTGCGGCGGGCAGCTATCCTGTTACGCTTTTAGCTATCAATGGTGCCGTTCCGGATGCAATACTTAATTTCACGCTGACGGTGAACCCAACCTATACTGCAACGGTTACCCCGAATAGCTACACCTTCGATGCTGCAATAGAAGGTTATGGTGAGCAAGTGGCTCGGAACTTCATCATTTGGAGTACCGGCACGGGTACCATTACGGGTCTGAACGCATCACTGACAGATGTAAGCAAGTTTGAAATCAGTGAACCGCTGACCAGCGAAACTATTCTTCCGGGCGGTACAGCTGCGGTAAAGGTGCGGCCCAAGACTGGGCTTCCCGTCGGAACTCACACTGCCAACCTTAAAATCATGGGTAATAATGGGCTTTCTGTGACAATCGGTTTGTCCTTCAAGGTGAACGCTTTGGTGAACGCTAAAACACCTGTGATTAATTTGAACCTTACAGATAAAACCACGAACGTGGGAACACCGGTAACACTGGATGCCACGGCGACGGTAAACGATGGAGGCTCGCCTACCTATGAGTGGTACAGCAACACGACAAGGTCAACGTCAGGCGCAACCAAACTGGGTGTGACGACGAGTACCTACTCACCGGAAGTATCATCTACAGGAACGACCTATTACTACTGCGTGGTGACAAACACGAACAACTCTGTAAACGGATCCAAGACGGCAACGATTACAAGCACGATCGCCGAGGTAAGGGTGAACACAGTCCCAGTTGCTCCAACTATCACAGGTCCAACTGAGATGACTCTTACAGAGGGGTATAATGTTACCTCTACCGGCGAGTATACCATTACAGGTACGTCCCCGGCGACAGTTATCAAAACCTCAGGTGATGCCGGTATTACATGGAATGATACGACAAAGAAGCTGGACATTGCTGCAGGTCTTGAGGTTGGTAGCTATCCGGTTTTGCTGACAGTCAGCAACGGCATTTTGCCGGATGCAACGCTTAATTTCACGCTGACGGTTAACGATTCGGTAAACGCTGCAATACCTGTGATCACATTGAACCTCACAGACAAGACCACTAACGTGGGAACACCGGTAACGCTGGATGCCACAGCAACAGTAAATGATGGAGGTTCACCCAGTTATGAGTGGTACAGCAACACGACAAGATTAACGTCAGGTGCAACCAAGCTGGGTGTGACGACGAGTACTTATTCACCGGATGTATCATCTACAGGAACGACCTATTACTATTGCATGGTGACAAATACAAATAACTCTGCAACTGGAACCAAGACGGCAACAATTACAAGCACGATTGCTGAGGTAACTGTTTCAACAGTACCTCCGCCTGCACCGGCAGTAACGGGTGTAACGGTAGCTCCTGACACTATTACAGTACAAAAAGGGAATACACAGTCCTTCAGTGCTTCAGTAACAGGAACAAATAACCCGGCAAAGACTGTAGTATGGAGTGTTTCGGGGAATACCAGCGTTGGTACAACCATTGATACTTCCGGACTATTGGCAGTAGCAGTGGATGAAACAGCAAATACTCTCACAGTGACGGCAGTTTCAACAGCTGATAATAGCAAATCCGGAACAGCGGCAGTAACGGTATCAACAGCACCTCCGCCTGCACCACCACCTGTACCGGCAGTTACACCGGTCATTCCTCCTGTGCCGCTTTACAATGCAGATGTTACAGGTACAAATACATCTAAAACCAATTTGCCGGTAACTGTTGACTCAAATGCGGGCAGTGCAGCGGTAGACATGGGCAGTATCCGGCAAAATGATATTTTTGCAAATGGAGGTACTACAGTTATTACCGTACCTTCAATTTCCGGAGTTGATACATATACTTTGGGTATTCCGGTAGCCTATTTATCTATACCTGATGTAAAGGGTACACTGACATTTTCCACTGCTGCAGGGAGTATGATTCTCCCGGCTAATATGCTTGCGGGTGTTGAAGGATCGGAAGGAAAGAAAGCTGAAATCAGTATCAGTCAGGCAGATGCAAACAATCTACCTGATGATGTAAAAGCAGAGATTGGAGACAGGCCGGTTATAGAACTGGCAGTAACTCTGGATGGTAAACGGACTGTGTGGAACAACCCCAAAGCACCTGTTAAATTGTCAATACCTTATACGCCAACAGCATCGGAATTGCTAAATCCTGAAGCGATTGTAATATGGTATATAGACGGTAGCGGCAATGTTGTGTCAGTACCCAACGGACATTATGACCGTGCTTCCGGAACGGTGAGCTTTATTGCAACACACTTTTCACAATATGCTGTAGGATACAACAAGGTTAGCTTTAATGATGTGCTGGATACTGCCTGGTACAGCAAGGCGATAGGCTTTATTGCAGCAAGAGGTATCACATCAGGCTCAGGTAACGGACAGTTTGGACCTATGCAAAAGCTTACAAGAGGACAGTTCATAGTAATGGTTATGAAAGCTTATGGTATAAATCCCGACCAGAACCCGGCTGAAAACTTCGCAGATAGCGGAAACACTTATTATACAAATTATCTTGCGGCAGCTAAGAGACTTGGAATATCCGACGGTGTCGGAAACAACAGGTTTGCCCCGGATAATGAAATCACAAGGCAGGAAATGTTCGTACTATTGTACAATGCACTCAAGGCAATCGGTAATATTCCGAAAGTTACAGGTACAAAGACACTTGCTGATTTCAGTGATGGAGGACAGGTGGCTTCATGGGCAAGGGATGCAATGACCTTCTTCGTTCAGGCAGGGAAGATCAGCGGAACCGATGGAAGATTATCACCCAAAAGTACAACAAGCAGAGCTGAAATGGCACAGGTGTTGTACAACCTGCTGTCTAAATAAGTACTAAACAAAATCCATTATGATAGATTTTATAAAGCAGATAGCTAAAATTAGGCTATCTGTTTTATATTTGATTTATCATTCCTATTGACATTTATATTGGTTATGTTTTACACTGGTATAAAGTATACTAGTTGGAAAGGAAGTGAATTAATGTCTACAGTTGACCTGACACTGCTGGGTGCACTTATGGAAAAGCCATTAAATGCATATGAAATGAAGAAGATAATTGAGAGCAGAAATATTGAACGCTGGATAAAGATCAGTACCCCATCGGTATATAAGAATCTGGTCAAACTGTACAAGAAGGGTTATCTTGACGGTGAAGTTGTTAAAGAGGGAGAAATGCCTGAAAAGACTATATATACAATAAATGAAAAAGGAAGAGAGTACTTCCTTGAGTTAATGAATAAATACTCAATGGACCCGGGAAATGTTTATGTTGATTTTTCAGCATTTGTAGCAAACCTTCATAACGTTGATAAAGCAACCGGTCTTAAAATGATAAAGGATATGCAGGAAAAATTCAGGACTAAAATTCATTATTTGGACATGGCTCTTGAACATAAAATCAACCTGCCTTCTAATGCACGGTCACTTATAGAGGTATATCATCAGATGTTCACACTTTTCCTGAATTGGTCTGAAGATATGAAAAATAAATATGAGAATTCATAAGATTGTTTTTTTATATACTAGTGGTATAAGGTATAGCAGTATTAATTACACTGGTATTTTATATACCAGACTTTAACTTATAAATGGAGGATTGAATTTTTATGGGAAATAAGCAATTTAACAAAACAAAAATAGTACTGATAATGCTGGGGCTAATGGCAAGTCTGCTCATGTCTGCACTTGATTCAACCATAGTAGGTACTGCAATGAAAAAGATAGTGGATGATTTAAAAGATATCCAGTCTTATGCGTGGCCATTTACAATTTATATGCTTTGCTCTACTATAGCAATACCAGTGTTTGGGGGTTTATCCGACATATTCGGCAGGAAACATATTTTCCTGTCAGGAATTGTAATCTTTCTTGCAGGATCAGTGTTAAGCGGTACTTCACAGAGTATGCTGCAGCTAATAATTTACAGAGGTTTGCAGGGAATAGGCGGTGGAATTGTTGTATCAAGTGTATTTACAATTGTTGCAGATTTGTTTGATGCTAAGAAGCGTGGAAAGTATATGGGGATAGTAACTTCCATGTTTGGGCTTGCAAGTGTAGTTGGACCGTTGATAGGTGGATTTTTAACAGATAATCTAAGCTGGCGTTGGATATTTTATATAAATATTCCTATAGGTATTGCTGCAGTGATATTAATATTTATAAATATGCCAAACTTTAAGACTGCTGGTGTGAGAAAATCTATAGATATCAAAGGCATAATTTCGCTGACTTTGGCATTAATACCTATGCTTCTTGCATTTAGCTGGGCAGGTAAGGATTATGCATGGTCTTCTGTCGAGATAATAGGTATGCTTATATTTTCTGTATTGATGTTGATTGTTTTTGTGTTTATTGAGTCAAAGTCCAAAAACCCAATAATTCCGCTTGTGTTGTTCAAGGACAGAGCAATCAATATTTCAATGTTAGTTGCATTCTTAACAAATGCCTTGATGTTTGCAGCAATAATGTTTTTACCTTACTTTGTACAGGGTGTACTGGGGTCATCTGCATCTACATCCGGTGCAATCACAACTCCAATGATGCTTGCTCTTTTACTTACAAGTAATATAACTGGTATTATGGTATCAAAGAAGAGCAAGAGTAAAGGATTTATAATTTTGGCTTTTGTATTAATGTCACTTGGAACATGGCTTCTTTCAAGCATGGGAGTTACAACTCCATATTATAAAGTTATAGTTTTCATGGTGATACTGGGTTTTGGAATTGGAATAACCATGCCTATTGCTAATATTGCGGCTCAAAATGCAGCTCCGAGAGAACAGCTGGCTTCTGTCACATCAGTAGTGCAATTCTTCAGAAATATCGGAGGAACCATTGGTTCGGCAATATTTGGAACAATAATGACAACTTCAATGAATTTGGGACTTTCAAAAATAGACCTCTCACATGTTCCTGAAAATGTGCAGCCATTGCTTAGAAATCCTCAGATAATTACGGATACCCAGGCGATGAGTCAGATTAAGGCGCATGTGCCCAATGAATATATGGATTATTTTAATGGTATTTTTAATAAGCTAAAAACTATTTTGTCAGATTCAATACACGATGTATTCTTCTTTTGTATTTTTATTGCAGTAGCGGGAATTATAATAGCATTCTTGTTTAAAGAGGCAGGGAAAAGGCCAGCTGCTTCCGGATTAAAGGTTAAGAGTGAGGTAATACCTGAATTTACTGAGGAGTAAACAGTGTTATATTATATATGAGGCCTGTATAGGCCTCTTTTATTTTATTTTAAAATTTAACATATATCTTACATTGTAAATTAAAGAAACTTAAAGGATTCAAGAGATTTTCTTACCATAATTTAAAACGTCACAAAAAGTATTGATTTTTTGTCAGTTTTCTTGATTATTTAAGACTTTTTTTGTATAATCAACTTTGTTGTATAAATAGTATTTTGGAGGTGTTGTTATGGCTAAAGCACTAATCATAGGCGCTGGTGGAGTTGCCAGTGTTGTTGTTCATAAATGCTGCCAGAACCCGGATGTGTTTTCCGAGATATGTATTGCAAGCAGAACCATAGAAAAATGTAATGCTTTAAAGGAAAAACTGGCCGGAGGACGAACAAAAATTCATACCGCACAGGTTGATGCCGATAACACCAATGCGGTAATAGATTTGATCATGAGTTTTAAACCCGACATTGTCATTAATGTGGCTCTTCCGTATCAGGACTTGACAATAATGGATGCGTGCCTTGCAACAGGCGTTCATTATGTTGATACAGCTAATTATGAGCCGCCGGATGTGCCTAAGTTTGAATACAAATGGCAATGGGCTTACAGGGAGAAATTTAAAAAAGCCGGAATAACTGCCTTACTTGGAAGCGGCTTTGATCCAGGTGTAACTGGTGTGTTTTGTGCGTATGCGCAAAAGCATTATTTTGATGAAATACATTCAATAGACATTGTTGATGCTAATGCGGGCGACCATGGATATCCATTTGCTACAAACTTTAACCCTGAGATTAATATTCGTGAAATAACTGCAAACGGGCGTTATTGGGAAAACGGAAACTGGGTGGAGACAAGGCCTCTGGAATTAAAGAAGGTATATGACCTTCCAGAGATAGGACCAAAGAATATTTATCTTTTGTACCATGAAGAGCTTGAATCACTTGCTATAAACATTAAAGGCCTTAAGCGTATAAGGTTCTGGATGACATTTTCAGATAATTATCTGAACCACCTTAAGGTACTTGAGAATGTTGGAATGACCTCTATTGAGCCTATTGAATTTGAAGGTCAGAAGATTATCCCACTTCAGTTCCTGAAGGCAGTACTTCCTGATCCTGCATCTCTAGGACCTAGGACTAAGGGCAAGACCAACATTGGATGTATCATTCAGGGAATAAAGGACGGAAAGCCTAAAACCTATTATGTTTATAACGTTTGTGTTCATGAGGAATGTTACGCTGAAGTAGGCTCCCAGGCTATATCCTATACAACAGGTGTTCCTGCTATGATAGGGGCAATGATGATTTTGAAGGGTTTATGGAAGAAGCCGGGTGTTTATAATATAGAGGAGTTTGATCCTGATCCGTTTATGGAAGCATTGAATAAATACGGTCTTCCATGGCAAGAGGAATTTTCACCTACACTTTTGGACTAATAGTTGGCTTGAATGGAGTATATATAAATGAATATAGATTTTAACAGCCTGCCGTCACCTTGTTATATTGTTGATGAAAGGCTTCTTAAAAAGAATCTTGAATTGCTGGATTATGTTCAGCAGCGCACCGGATGCAAAATTCTTCTGGCTCAGAAGGGATTTTCAATGTATTCGGTTTTTCCTTTGGTAGGCAAATACCTTAAAGGGGTTACTTCAAGCTCCCTATTTGAAGCAAGATTGGGCTTCGAAGAGATGGGGAAAGAGGTACACGTTTTTGCTCCTGCCTATAGTGAAGCAGAATTTGATGAACTGTTGAAATATTGCGACCATATAGTATTTAATTCCTTTAACCAGTGGAATAAGTTCAGGGAAAAGGCTTTAAGCGCACCGAAAAAAATAGAATTCGGTATACGTATCAATCCTGAGTACTCGGAGATTGAAACACCGATATATAATCCCTGCTATGCTAACTCAAGACTTGGAGTAAATTTAGCCAATTTTAAGCCAGAACAGCTTGAGGGAATAGATGGGCTGCATTTTCATACTATGTGTGAGCAGAACTCAGACACCCTGTACCGTACAATAAAAGTGGTTGACGAGAAGTTTGGAAAGTATATTAAGAATATGAAATGGCTTAATATGGGCGGTGGGCATCATATTACAAGACCTGATTATGATGTCGAAACACTTATAAAGTCAATTATGTACTTTAAGGACAAGTATGGTGTTGAAATATATCTGGAGCCTGGAGAAGCAATAGCTTTAAATACCGGTTATTTGGTAGCTTCAGTGCTTGATATAGTAGATAACGGTATGAAAATAGCTATTCTTGATACTTCTGCTGCGTGCCATATGCCTGATGTACTTGAAATGCCATACAGGCCTAATATAATTGATGCGGGTAAACCGGATGAAAATGAGTACACTTACAGGCTTGGCGGGGTCACCTGCCTGGCGGGTGATGTAATAGGGGATTACTCGTTTAAAAGACCGTTAACACCGGGAGACAGGCTTGTATTCTGTGATATGGCACATTACACCATGGTAAAGAACAATACCTTCAATGGTATAAACCTTCCTGCTATTGCACTTTATAGCGAGGAAGAGGGGAATAAGGTAATCAAGCAGTTTGGATATGAAGATTTTAAGAGCAGGTTGTAATAGTAAAATTGTTAGTGAATATTAATTTCTAATAAAAATGGCCTTTCCGATATGGAAAGGCCATTTGATTTATATACTATTTTGATTTAATGTTATTTAAAGCAGCTTCTTCTATCTTCTGTCCGTTAAGCGTTACATAAATTCCTTCGCCCGCATGGTTTTCCTTCAGACGTATAGTCTTTACGCTTATGAATGGATCCATCTTAAGCTTCTTAACGTTGCTTGAAAATTGTTCGTATAACTCTTTTGCACCCTTCTTAGAGCATGATTCACAGGTGCAAATAGTATATTCACGTGTTACGAATGCTGAATCTGCTTTTTTACGGATCTTTCCGCAAAGGCTGTCACCATTCTTGGTAGAGTAAGTTGTATGCAGCAGCTCATGAGCCCTATGGGAGTTCGCTTCACCGTAGAAGTCCTTATAAAGCCTGAGTATATCAGGGTTTTCCTGTGACTTACGATATTTCGAAGTCTTATCGATGTTAACAAGTATCTGCTGGCGTTTTTCCAATGCATCAACCTTTTCAGGTACAGGATGACCTGCTCCGCAGATACATCCACCAGGACATGCCATAACTTCTATAAGGTCATATCCAACATCAATTCCCTGAATAATTTTTTCAATAATAGGCTCTGCATTGTGCAACCCGCTAATAACGGCTACACGAACAATTGTACCATCTGCATCTATTGTAGATTCCTTAACACCTTCAAATCCGCGTATTTCCTCAAATTCAAGATGATCAGTAAGAACCTTGCCTGTAAGCTTCTCCACAGCCATACGGAGTGCTGCTTCAGCAACACCGCCTGATGCTCCGAAGAGGATACCAGCACCTGATACCTGCTTGTATGGCTCATCAAATTCCTGTGGTTCAACATCATTGGTGTTTATTCTTGCAAGCTTGAGCATTTCAAACAATTCAGTTGTTGTAAGTACTGCATCAACATCACGAATTCCATCAGGAGCAAATTCGGGACGTGCAGCTTCATGTTTCTTTGCAAGACAAGGAACAATTGAAACTACATAAAGGTCATCCTTTTTAATACCTGAAAGCTGTGTAAAGTGATTTTTAACTGTCGCACCCATCATCATCTGTGGTGATTTGCAGCTTGATAGATGAGGTATAAGTTCAGGGTAACGCTTTTCAACAAAGTTAACCCAACCTGGGCAGCAGGATGTAAACTGAGGCATAACACCCTTATTTTCTATTCTCTTAAGGAATTCAGTTGTTTCCTCAACTATAGTCAAATCTGCAGCGAAGGTAAAATCAAATACCTTATCAAAGCCAAGTTTCTTAAGAAGTCCTGCCATGTAAGGAGATACTTCTTCAAATGGAACATTGAAGGTTTTTGATATCAAGCTTCTTACAGCTGGAGCAACAAAGGCTACAACGGTCTTGGACTGATCATTGATTGCTCTGAATACCTTGCCTCTTTCACGACGGTAATCCAAAGCACCGCAAGGACATGCTGTTACGCACTGTCCGCAGCTTACGCAGTCAGTTTCCTGAAGCGGACGACCGCTCTTTGTACCAACAAGAAGACGTCCCTGTTTCATATAATAAGTCAGAACATCAGGGCCTTCGATTTCGGCACATGCTGCAATACAGCGTCCACAGGATATACACTTGTTGTGGTCACGCATAATAAATGGATGATCATCTACAATCGGTATATATGGACGTTCATGTTCAGGGGTTTTATAGTCAACACTATGAGCTGTAGCTTCTGCTCTAAGGTCACAATCCATACGGTGAGTACACCCGCATTTAAGGCAGCGGCGTGCTTCCTCTCTAGCTTCCTCTTCAGTGTAGCCAAGCTCAACTTCATCAAAGTTGTTTTTACGTGCATCAAGGGATATTGCAGGCATTATTCCGCGAGGGATCTTAGGCATTTCTTCGAACTCCCATTTTGGAATATCTTCAAGTGATCCGCGGCTGCAGCTGTAATCAACGTTTTGTTCCTTAATATAGCCTTTCATAAGGAAGCTGTCCATAGACTCTGCTGCGTGGCGTCCTGCACTTACTGCCTGAATAACCGTTGCAGGTCCTGTTACACAGTCTCCGCCAGAGAAAATGTTAACTTCGGAGGTCTGCAATGTTTTTGGGTTTATCTCAATATCTCCCCATTTATTCAGCTTTACAGGGAGGTCATTATACAGGAACTGTGTGTTGGTGCTCTGACCAATTGCGCCTATAATTGTATCCGCTTCAATTACTACATCACTGCCTTCAACTGGTACCGGACGGCGGCGTCCTGAACGGTCTGGTTCGCCAAGCGTCATTTCAATACAGTGAAGCTGCTTTTTACCGTTTTCAACTGCTATCTTGTTGGGTGCCATAAGGAAAATCATTTCAACACCTTCATGCAAAGCTTCTTCAACTTCATATGGCTCTGCAGGCATTTGATCCTTTGTACGGCGGTAAACAAGCTTAACTGATTTTGCGCCTTTTCTTATGGCTGTACGTGCACAGTCAATGGCAGTATTACCACCACCGATTACTACAACCGTATCTCCAAGATTTATTTCCTTTCCCTTTGTAACCTGCTCGAGGTACTGAATACCCAGCCATACACCTTCAAGGTTTTCACCTTCAATATGCATTGGGGTTGCACGCCAGGAACCTATTGCAAGGTAAACAGTATCAAAATCCTTATGCAGATCTTCGAGAAGAATATGAGTTCCGAGAGCTTTTCCGGTCATAATCTTGACGCCAAGCTTTTTCATTATGTCTATTTCCTTATCCAAAGTAGCCTTTGGAAGACGATATTCAGGAATTCCGTAGCGCATCATTCCGCCTGCGTGCGGCTGACGCTCAAATACTGTGACATCATGGCCGTTTATTGCACTGTAATAAGCTGCTGATAATCCTGAAGGACCTGCCCCGACTATTGCTATCTTTTTACCGGTAGCCGGTTTCTTTTCAGGAATCCATGGCTGTTCCTGAGCCATGTCCCAGTCTGCAGCAAAACGTTTTACATTGTTGATGGCAACAGGCTTGTCAACAAGGTTACGTCTGCACTGTGCTTCACAAGGATGTGGGCAAACACGTCCGCAGACAACCGGGAACGGGTTACTGTCTTTAATAACCTGAACTGCTACTTCATAGTTTCCATTTCCAACCTGACGAAGGTATGACTGGATGTCTACATTTGCAGGACAAGTCATAACACATGGTGCGACACAATCGGCATTATGATCTGAAAGCAGCTGCTCAAGACGTACTTTTCTGTAATTCTCAAGTTTTGGACTGTTGGTGCATATGATCATACCCTCTTTAATAGGAGTTTGACATGCTTTTACATCGCGTTCTCCATTCGGGCCTAACTCAACAACACATAAACCACAGTTTCCGTTTGACCTTTCAAGCCTTATATCATAACACAGGTGCGGGATATGTATACCCTCCTGGAGTAAGGCCTGAAGAATGGTGAGATTTTCATAAACCTCAATTTCACGATTGTTAACAGTTACCTTAATACGATTTTGATTAGATAAAGTTTTCATCGTTTCTACCTCACGTTCTACATTTTTTAATTATATTTTGGTGAATATGTATATTGTATACAAATTCACAGCTTATACCGTATCAAATAATGCTACTTATATATTATAACGGAGATATTGTATTTTGTCTTCTATTATGAGACAAAATTTGTGAAAAAATTAATTATCTTTTTTGTTAATAGTGCAATATCATAAAAAGGTGATTTTTCTGACAAAAAAAGCTGCCTTAGCAGCTTTTTATTATGGTAATTATTTTGACTTTAAAAAAGTTCTATAACTTATTGGTAAATGACCTATAGAAAATATAAGAACGATAAGACCCATAATCCAGGAATTCATCCCAACTGATGCAAAACCCATATACATTATTGGGCTTATTGCCATTGGTATTGGAATTTTACACATTGGACTGAAAAGAAGCTTAAACCTTCGTTTGCAAGCAAAAAATCTCAGCCAACAAATATAATAAAAAGCAAGTGCCAAGGCCATCCCAATATAAGATACGGTACCTGTTACACCTTCAAACCTTGTGTAAACAAGCAGCGGTACAAGTGTATAACCAATCTGGCCTAACCGTTCAAATATTTCTGCTGCCTTCAACCAGCCTTTAAGCTTGACTGCAGCAGGGTAATCAACCGGGGGAAATGCAATTACCAAAATATTCGGTAAAAGTATTGCAAATGATATTAAAAGCCCTTCCCAATGAAAAGTGATCATATTCTTTCATCCTTAATAGTGAGATTTTCTCTGCCTTTTACAACTGAAACCTCTTTACCTGCTAGCTTAACGGTTATAGCACTGTTAGGGCAATATGCTGCACAGCGCATGCAAAACTCACATGAAGGATGATGCACAGGTACCTCTTTCATGCTGATATTATTTACAGTACATTCTTTTACACATTGGCCGCACTTTGTACAGGAACTATTTACAGTAAATTTGCTGAACTTTCGCATAAATATCCAGGGGAGAGGAGTAGCTCTGCTTAAAAAGGACACAAAACCTGAACCTCTATAGTCTGATTTCCATTTTGCCAAACCTTCTAATAGATCCTTGGAGAATTGTTCTGTTTTTATTATTGCGCTTTCCAGACGTTCTCTATTTAACTTGTCATCAGCAGTTCCATGAAACATATTGTTCGGCATACTGATTTCGCATAGCCCCTTAACATTGTAACCTTTTGATTTAAGCAGCTTGTACAGGGGACTAATTATGCCTGAAGATGAATTAAGTGTTATGAGTACAAAAACCTCTAAGCCATTGACCCTGGGAAGAGATTTTAAAAATTTCCATACGTAAGGCGACGCTGATTGCGAATTTATAGGAAATGCAAAGCCTGTTAAACCATCTTTTTCAGGTATTGTAAAGTTATTCTTTTTAATCTCATGAAGTTTTACATTAACATTTTCAACTTCAAGGCTCTTTTTCATAACATCAAGTAATTTTAACGTATTACCTGTTCCGCTGAAGTAATAGATTATTATATTTTTCACGTCATTTTCCTCCATTATCTTTTTTGTCTTTGAGCCTTTTCAGTACATCTTTACACCAATCGGTATAAGCTTGAGACACCTTTTCGCCAAAGTCTATAACCATTAGAACTTCCTGGTGATTATCATGCAAATCAGTAATTTTTTCTACCTCATTTTTGAATTGCGCAAAAAGATTAAGCTGGCATTTGTGAAACTTATAAAAATCTTTAACATGGTCAATAATAACTTCCTTTTGTGTCAGGTTTGAAAAATAAAGCTTAAGCAACAGTTCGAACCTGACTATTTCTTTTTCTACCGGTTGAGCAAGCCATTCTTTTAGTACATTTAGCCCTGGTTCTGTAATTGAATATTGCTTACGTTCCTTTTTTGTATCTTTATTTAGCCTGTTTACTGTTACAAGACCACGGCTTTCCAATTTCGCAAGCTCAGGGTATATCTGACCGTAACTCTCACTCCAGAAGTTTGAAAATCTGATATCAACTATCTTTTTAATTTCGTACCCTGTTAAAGGCTGCTCACTTAATAATCCAAGTATAAGAAACTGTGTTTTACTTTTTGAACTCTTCATAACATTTTTACCTCTATATTTATCAAATATATCTTTTAGATACATATTATTTTTCTTTGGCTAAGTTGTCAATAATATTTTAAATGGGAAATTTATACAAATGTTTATGTTTTGATGGTATTATTTAATTGACAGGTTATAATCAAAATTAAAAAAGTCACACCTTTAAGCGAACATCATAATATAATACTAGATTATCTCATAAAATTGCATTATTCCTGATAAGCTTGGCATAGCAATGGCAGATGGACAAGGAGTTCCGCTTGAAAGGACCTTAGTCAGCCTCATTAAAAAGTGTTTCCAGCACTTTTGGTGTGCCTTTGGTGTGACAATTCATTTGGCACAATGGGAGTGGAGGATAAAATGCTTCAAACCATTCTGCAAGTCTTTAAAGCTTTAAAGGATTTATGGGATATAGGCCATGAAATTATTAGTTACCATATAATTGATAAACTTTATTATAAAGGGATAAAGGGCGAGAGCTTTTATTTCAAAAGTTACTGTAAGCACTTAACCCTTTATAAAAATGGTCATGGTATTTTAATTGAAAGTTGCTATATACGCGTTCTTGATGATGAGAACTTTACAAATTTTTATAGGGAACTTGATATCAGCGATGGTAAAAAATATGTTTGTTTCAATAAATCACTGCATGAGCTTAAAAATGTAAGCCATACAAAAAGATTTACTGAAATGGGCTTCTGGTGCGATGCCGACGGTGATAAATCCAATAATCTTATAAGAAGAATAACACAGGTAGAAAGTAATAATAATAAAGTATTGAAGTGGGACTTTGAAATTGATAAAAGGGTTTTAAAATCCAAGAAAAAGAAGATTTTTTATCTGACATATGCTTTAAGTATTCCAGGTATGTTTCCGGTTCAAGACGGCTATCTGGATACTGAGAACCTTCCCGAGGAGGACTATAGCTTTTGTTCATCCCTACAGGTTAAAACACGGATCAGGGAGCTTAAATACATCTTCTCTCTTGAAAAAGGCATTGAACTTATAACACCTCCGATATTTAATGAAACGTGCTGCAAAAAAAAGTTTAATGATCGGGATAGAAATAAAACTTTAAGGCTAGAATATAAAAATGAAATTTTCTATGACAAATATAGCGTTACCGTAATGAATCCCAAGTATCAGAATTCTATTTCGGTTTTATGGGGCATTGGAGAACGGGTAGAAGAGGGAGGAATGGAAATGTTGCTTGATAAAGAGACCGGAACATGACAATAAGCTTATGAAAAAATTAATAAAAGACTAATGAAAAGGATTACAGTGCGGTAATCTTTTTCTTTTTCCCTAAAATTCATCTTCACAATTTATATAATTGCTGTTATTCGACTTTTAAGGTATAATTTAACTACAAAAGAACCATATGTTGGTAAAGGGATTGTAAAATGGATAATTTTCTTATAAAGAAGATTAATGATCTCAGTGAGTTACATAATTGTGTAAAAGTCATACAGCAGTCTTTTATTACTGTAGCTAAACAATTTAATTTAACTAAGGAAAACGCTCCTACTAATGCTCAAGCACCTTCCATTCGGAGTGTGTTTTATGGAAAAACAGGTATTCTAAAAGATTAACATAAGAAAGAGGACAATTATATGGAGAATAATAGCCTTATTATGGACAAGTCCCATATGCCTTCAATGGAGGAAATAGCTGCTCTTATAGAACCTGAAGCCAGAGAAATGTGGCTGAATTTCACCAGTTATATTGAAGCAGACTTTAAATCAAAAGCGCAAATTGTCTATAGTGTTTGCGCCGGAAAACCGGGATGGAACGTGAAGTACAAAAAAAGCGGAAAGGCTCTTTGCACACTGTATCCTGAAAAGGATTTTTTTATTGCACTTGTCGTGCTGGGCCAGGATGACAGGGATGACTTTGATGCTACAAGGGATGGGTATTGTACATACATCAGGGAATTATATGATAACTGCAAGCTGTTTAACGGAACAAAGTGGCTGATGATCAACGTAACGGATCCATGGGTTTTTGAGGATGTAAAAAGGCTTATGATGCTTAAGGTAAAAAAGTAATTTATAAATATGCTTTTGATAAATCTACACTTTTAGGAGAGATTTTATGAAAAAAATCATTGTGCTTGTTGCCTTTTTAATTACAAACCTATGCTTTGTATCCATATCAAGTGCTGAGCCATCTGTTGTTGAAAATGATGAAGTGAGGTTATATATTGATGGGAAGCAGTGTGAATATAATAGTAGTCTTATTATATCAAATGAAAGTTTTCTGTCTCCCATGGAAATGATTTTATCAGACCTTGGAATCACAAATGATAATGAACATATCATTTGGAGTAGTGACAGGAAAAGTGTTTCAATTATTAAGGATAAAATAAATATTAACCTGATTATAAACAGCCGTAAAGCAAAGGTCAATGGGAAGGAAATAATGTTAAACGCCTCACCTGTTATTTACAAAGGAAATGTATATATACCTTTAAGATTTATAGCAGAGAGTTTAGGTGGGAAGGTTTCGTGGGGTGAGGAATCGAAAAGTATTTTTATATATGATAACGTGACTGCAAATAAGGTCAAGGACTATATAACAAAAGCTTTTTCCACTTTTCGTTCATCAGATAAATATAAGTTGACCATGAAAGAAAACCATGAATATAACAGCTATTCAGAAGAAGAATATACCATTTTTGAAATTGATCGAAAGAAAAATCTTTCTCATTTTCAGATGTATGAGACTCGAAATAATACTGTAACTTCGAACGAGACATATCTATATAATAATTTATTATTTAATAGGTCTAACGATGGTAAGTGGATTTGGATAGAAAGTAATAATGATAAATTATTAAACAGCATTTTTTCAGACTACTTAAAATTAAACTTTGTTGAAAGTGATAGTTTTGGTTTTAGCTTAAATGATCAAAACACTGATCAGGTAATTTTAAAAAGTTATGGTCACTTAAATAGATTTTTTGGGAAGGATGTTAGTTCCTCTAATATAGAGATTGTAATTAATAAAAAAACTGGTACATTTGAGAAGATAAGTCTTAATGCTTACAGTACCGATGATAATATGTCTGTCGTAATAGAACTTAATGGTTTTGATTTTGAAATATCTGTCCCTGATGAAGTTACTGGTGCTATATTAGTAGAAGAGGAAAAGTACGATGAAGCGCTACTTCACTACGATAAGTCAATACAAAATCATCCTGATAATGTGCAGCTTTATGTTGCGAAAATAGAGGTTTTAAGGGAGCTTAACAGACTTGATGAAGCATTAACTACTTGTGATAGATTCATTAATCTGAAGGCAGAAAATTCTACTATCTTGATGGCAAAAGCAGAAATACTGGTAGATTTAGAAAGACTGGAAGAAGCCCTGCAGTGTTATGATAAAGTAATCAAACTCGATCCATCTAATTATGAGGTGTATAGTGAAAAGGCTCATGTACTTATTAGCTTGGATAGACTTGATGAAGCACTGGAATGTTTAAATACTGCTTCGGATATGCTTGAACAAAGTTTACAAGTTGATGAGGAATAGAACTTACATCATAATCGGGGGTAGAATAGAGGGATTGGGGGCGCTTATGCGTCCCCTTTTAGTTTTATTTAATGTTATTTACATAACCTTATTGTAATGATTAAAGAAAACTATATATAAAACAGTCTGCAAAAGAATAGCTCCAACCATGGATAGAATTATAACCATGTCTACATTGGCAATGGCTAAGCCTGCTGTAACAAAATAAAGAATTTGTGTCATGACGTTATGTGTCTGAGCTTTTGCCTTGTTTCTAACCGAAATATTTCTTTCATCATTAACTTCAATGTCCTTTTTCCGTTTTACTTCGGGATACTTTTTTTCAATTGCGGTTGAAATAACCATTGCGGCCGATCCTCCGAAAATGCCTGCACCAACACCCATAAGAATACCTGATAATTTTTCTGCTGAAGCACCCTTAAGAACAAATCCAGCTATTGCAATAATTATGCCAGCCACTGCAAGCAGCACATATAATAACATTTTATTTTTCATTACACTGCTCCTCCTCATATATAAAAATTTCTTCAATGGACAAATTAAACATTTTGGCAATTTTAAACGCAAGTAAAATTGAAGGATTATATCGTCCGCTTTCCAACGAACTTATTGTCTGCCTTGATACTTCAAGTTTTTCAGCAAGTTCTTCCTGGGTAAGTCCATTTTGCTTTCTTATTTCTTCAAGTCGGTTTTTCAAACATTATCCCTCCGATGACAAGTCTGCTTTACATTTTTATTTTAGCAACCTGTTTACTCAATGTCAAGCTAACTTTACATTTACATTATAAATATATTCGTGTTATTATTAATAAAATATAAGGATAAATTTGCTAATAGGGGGTTACAAAATGCAGGTAAACAATTTTAGAGAAACAGTTGAATTCTTTTATAGCTCTTTGCTTAAAACCAACTCTGGAAAAACAGGTGTAAAAATAAGTTCAGACAAGTGGAGTTTAAAAGAGATAATAGGTCATCTTGTCGATTCTGCATCAAATAATCACCAGAGGTTTGTAAGGCTTCAATTTGGGGATCTAAGAGATTTCCCGGCATATGACGGGGAAGATTGGATTAGGGTTCAGGGTTACAACAAAATGGAGTGGGAACTGCTTATCAAGCTATGGCATTATTATAACCTGGCTTTACTGAATATTATTGAAAATATTGATAATAAAGCTTTATCCAATGAATGGATTGGTATTGATATTAGAATATCATTAGAAGATCTGATAATAGATTATTACAGGCATATGAACGTACATATAAAGCATTTCACCGAAAGACAGTCAGAGCTTGAAAATATATAGTAAAAGGGGGCTATGGTATGAGAAGGGTAGATAAGGAAATTACTGATACACATGTTATGGAAGAGATACTTAATAAGGCTGATGTTATAAGAATAGCTATGGTAGATGGGGATGAGCCATATATTGTTGCCATGAATCATGTATATCTTGATGGTTGTATTTATATGCATTCTGCAAAAGAAGGCAGAAAAATTGATGTGCTGAAAAGAAACAGCAGGGTGGCATTTGAAGTTGACACCGATGTGGAAATAGTACTCAGAGAAGAAGCCTGCAGTTGTACAACAAAATACAGAAGTGTTGTAGGAATAGGCAATTCAGTATTGATTGATGATGCAAAAGTGAAGAAAACTGTGCTTGATGAAATAATGAAGAAGCATACAACTAGAGTAGCTTTCGAATACCCCGAAAAAGTATTTGAACGGACTTTGATTATTAAGATAGACATAGATTCCATGACAGGTAAAAAGTCAGGTTTCTAAATTTGGGGGTATGCCAGATGCAAATTGAATATGTCAAAGAACTTCCGTCACTTGAAGATTACAAGATGTTGAGGGATGCTGTCGGATGGGGGCATTCAGATGATGCTTCAATGCAAAATGGTATTAATGGTTCCTGCTATTCCGTGCTTGCAAAGAGTGAAGGTAAAACCATAGGAATGGGAAGGGTCTTTGGTGATGGAGGCGCCTTCTTTATAGTTGCAGATATAGTAGTCATACCTGAGTTTCAACAAAAGGGTATCGGAAAAATAATAGTACGAATGATTGTGGAGTGGCTTAAAAACAATTGTCCTAAGAATGGCCGTGTATGGTTGTTTGCTGCTAAAGGGCGAGAAAGCTTTTATGAACAGTTTGGCTTTTTCAGAAGGCCAACTGAAGATTTCGGAGCTGGTATGCAGCTGGATATATAGCTAAATAATCTTTATTAAACCTGACACTGAATGTGTCGGGTTTTTGTGTTATTATGGAATTAGGAATAATGAAATCAAGTGAAAGGAAAGATTGCTGTATGAAGCTTGAAAGGCTGCTCGCTATTATAACTTATCTTTTAAATCATCAAAAAGTAAAAGCACAGGAACTTGCCGATAAATTTGAGGTATCTGTAAGGACTATTTACAGGGATGTTGATACCATATCCAGAGCAGGAATACCCGTAACAACCTTTCAGGGTGCTGATGGCGGTATTGGTATTGTAGAAGGTTACAAGCTTGATAAAAACCTGCTTACAAGTGAAGATGTATTGAGCATACTTGCCGGTCTGAAAGGGCTAAACAGTATAAACGAAGATATAAAAATAAAGATACTTATTGAGAAGCTTTCAAGCATTGCAAATAAATCTGATTACATAACTACCGGAAATGAAATATTGATAGACCTGTCTTCGTGGAATAAGAATGATAAGCTGGCTACACTTATAAAAGATATTAAACGGGCAATTCATGAAAAGAGGTTTATCACTTTTTCTTATTATGGAGGTACAAGTGAAACTGTTTCTGAAAGAAAAGTTGAACCGTATGTAATTGTTTTCAAGGATTCTCATTGGTACCTTTACGCCTTTTGCCTGCTGAGAAATGATTTCAGGCTTTTCAAGATTAGAAGAATGAATGAACTTGTTGTTTCAGACTCTGTTTTTGTGTCCCGTCAATACTCAATTGAGAGTGTTGAATGGGATGGAGATATCCCAAAGGGTGAAGATCAAACAGCTGTGTTGCTGTTTGATAAATGTATGAAATATGCTGTAAGTGATGTTTTTGATATGGACAACCGTGAAATTTTAAAAAATGGAAAAATTAAGGTATCATTTAACCTTACTGAAGAATCATGGGTTTATGGGTTCATTCTTGGATTTGGAGACAAGGTTGAGGTTGTTGAGCCTCCTGAACTGCGGGAGAAAATAAGAGATATTGCAAAAAGCATATATGATAAATATATAAAATAATCAGGTTCTATGTTCTCCTTTTGGGAATGGCTGAAACCCATTTTATACGCAGTAATAAAATAGTTGTTATTAAAGCGGCGGTATAGTTTGAAAACAGATTACCCCAAAATACTGAATAATAGCTTAAGGTGTGCTCTGTGGCCAATATAAAGATATACCTTAGTAACCATACCCGTAAAATACTCATAACCAAAGGTAATTTGGTCCTTCCAAGGCCTATAAATGCACCCTGCTGAACCATACAAATTCCAAAGCCGACAACTGAATAAGTGTAAATGTGCAGCGCCTTATCAGCTATTTCAAGAACTTCCTTTTGACGGGTAAACAAGGTAGTAATATGAGAAGATAACGGAACTATTAATGCAATAAGGAATACTGCGGTAACGGCACTTAAAAAACAGCCCGCAATACATGATTTTCGTGCTTTATCACCCTGACCGGCTCCAATATTCATACTTACCATTGTAGTTACGGCTGCTCCAAAAGATGAGGGAAGTATGAAACAAATTATAGAAATGTTATTTGCAATTCCCTGTCCGTTAAGTACTATTGGACCATACTTTTGTACCTCATTGTTAATTAGATAAAAACCCAGATTAAGCATCATATTTGATAAAACTGACGGAACGCCTACTCTGATTAAGTCTCTTATTATATCTGATTTAAACCTGAAACCTTTTAGTTGAAGTTTATCTTCGCTCTTTTTAATAAAGAGCTCATAGTACATCCATATACTAATTAACAGATTTGCAGCAAGTGATGCCATAACAGAACCAACTATACCCCAATTAAAGCCTGCAATAAATAATGCATTAAAAAGTATTTTCAATATAAGCATGAGTACCATTCTTATGAGGGTAGCTTCTGGTTTACCGTTTGCATTTTTAATTGCATTATATATTGATTCAAGAAATAAAAACGGCAGCACAAGGGAATTTAAAGCAAGGTATACAAATACATCATGCGATATCAAGGCGTTTACGCTCCCTGAAATAGGGAATGATAAAGCTAGCAGAACAGGGGCAGTAATGCATCCAAGCAGAAAGCCGAAAATAACAATTTGAGTTGAAACATTTCTTGCATCATCAAAATCGCCTCTGCCGTTTGATTGGCCTATAAGAGCCATTCCTGCAACACTTAGGCCTTGTGCTATTGCGACTATAATATTTATTATAGGGACACAGTATGTAACCGAACTGGCAGCCTCTGTGCCAACAATATTGTTTATAAAAAGTCCATCCATTACAGGCATCATAGATTGTACCAGACCCATCATAAGCGTAGGTACAGAGAGCATAATAATGGTTTTTGTTATGTTGCCATTCAATATTAAATTACGTCTTTGTTCTATATTTTGTTGCAGCAAATTAAAGCGCATTATAAAGCCAGCTTTCAAACTAAATTATATTACTTTAGTATTAAAAAATCCTTCTAACGATTATACGCTTACATCAAAGGACGGTCAAGTTATATACATACATTGGTATAATTTCAGGAAGGTATTTAATTCATATTTAGAAAGGTTCTAAGATTTATTAGATATAAATCCAAAATATGAGCAATAGGTTATTCTGTTCTGACAGGTCTGAATCCAAAACTGTTGTGTGCATATGATGGATCGCAGCTGACAAAAAAGCCGGACTGTAATACGAAAGCAATATCATAGCAGCTTCCACCACGGGCAATGCGGTGAGAATCACCATAGGTATCATAACACCATTCCCATACATTACCTGCCATATCATACAGGTCAAGGGCGTTAGGCAACCTACTTTTTATGGGAGAAGTAGTCATGTTGCTGTTATCTTCGTAGCAGGCAACTTTTTGAGTTTCCATTTTATTCTGATAATTTTTGCTTGCTCCGCTGGCATAATTTCCGGGAGTCCATGTGCTTCCGTCTATGTATCTTGCAGCTAATTCCCATTCCATACTGGTAGGCAGGCGAAACCCTTTTGCGCTTGAAGCAATAGTAATATTGGCATTATCGGTTATACTCAATGCCTCTGAAGATCGGGCAACCTCATTGTTACAAAGATATACACATGTAAGTTCAGTATTATTAAGCATGTTGTAATATTCTGTAAGGGCATTGCATGCAGCTATGGCATCCCACCAGTTAAGCATGGTTACCGGTTGTGTTTTGTATCCTGTATTGGTACTTCCATTCATTCCGTCATTTTTAAATAGATAACTATTATGAGTCGCCCATTGAAGCAGGTTTGTCCAGAATTCGTATGTCACAGGTGTTTCAGCCATCAGAAACGGATAATTCACGGTAGTACAAATGTTATCATCATTTATTCCTACAGGAAAGCTTATAGCTCCTGGGACTCGGTTTAAGTATAAAGGGAATTTATCAGCCACGTATATACTCCTTGTGTATCATTTAATTTTTGCCAGAATAACATACAAAAAAATACATGTCAAGATTTATGCCCCGAACATGAAATATTAATTATTCCACTTAACTTAATAATCAGTGTGATTTTAATTATAATTGTTTCTGAATATAACAAAAACTCAAGGGCGTAATGCCCTTGAGTTTTAATGTTTTATAGCTTCTTATTTATAAAGCTCAACTAACCTTAATAAGTGCTCGTAACGATCCATAGCCGCTTTCTCGGAATCCTTGAAGAGCTTTTCTGCACGATCCGGGAACGCTATTGACAAACGAGTGTAACGAGTTTCGTTCTTGAGGAAGTCCTGGTAAGTTCCATCACCTGGCTTGGAAGTCAAAGTGAATGGGTTCTTGCCTTCTGCCTTAAGAGCAGGATTGAAGGAGAACAGATTCCAGTAACCGGAAGAAACAGCCTTCTTCATTTCATCCTGACAGTGGTTCATACCGCCCTTAACTCCGTGGAGTTCACAAGGAGCGTAGCAGATTATCAGGGATGGTCCCTTATAAGCTTCTGCTTCAGCAAGAACTTTAACTGTTTGAGCAGGGTTTGCACCAAGAGCAATCTGTGCTACATAAACATATCCATAGCTCATAGCTATTTCAGCGAGGCTCTTCTTACCGATATCCTTACCTGATGCAGCAAACTGGCAAACTTCACCGATGTTTGAAGCCTTGGATAACTGTCCGCCTGTATTTGAATACATTTCTGTATCAAATACCATGATGTTTACATCTTCACCGGATGCGATTACGTGGTCGAGTCCGCCGAAGCCGATATCATATGCCCATCCGTCACCACCGAGAACCCATACGGATTTCTTAGCAAGGTATTGTTTTTTCGTAAGAACTTCTTTTGCAAGTTCAGATCCTGATTTCTCCAGTTCTGCAACCAACGCTGCGGTAGCAGGTGTGTTTTCTTTTGTGTTTTCTTTTGTTTCGATAAATTTAACAGCAGCAGCTTTTAACTCAGCAGATGCTTCGCCAGAAGCAGCAAGCTTCTCAATCTTTGCAATTGCCTGTTCACGAAGAACCTTCTGTCCAAGATACATACCAAAACCGTGTTCTGCGTTATCTTCAAACAATGAGTTTGCCCAAGCAGGACCCTTGTTTGTATCTTTGTTTACTGTAAATGGACTTGTTGCAGCAGGATTTCCCCAGATGGATGAACATCCTGTAGCATTTGAAATATACATTTGCTCACCGAACAACTGAGTCAACAGGCGAGCATATGATGTTTCAGCACATCCTGCGCAGCTTCCTGAGAACTCGAGAAGCGGCTGGTTGAACTGAGAACCCTTAACTGTGGTTTCAGCTGGAACTCCAGGCTTCTTACCAACGTTAGCAACCAAATAGTCGAATACCGGCTGCTGGTCTGCCTGTGATTCCTGTGATACCATCTTAATAGCTTTTCCCTTTGTAGGACATACTGTAACACATTCGCCGCATCCCATACAATCTAAAGGAGTTACGCTCATTGTGAATTTATAATCACTAGCCTTTGGCTTAGTATCAGCAAGCTTTGTATTGGCAGGAGCTGCTTTAACTTCTTCAGCGTCTAACATAAATGGACGTATAGTTGCATGTGAACAAACGAATGAACACATATTACACTGTAAACATTCACTTGCAGTCCATTCAGGAACATTAACAGCAGTTCCACGTTTCTCATATGCAGAAGCGCCAAGTTCGAATTCACCGTTTGCATTTTCAGCAAAAGCGGATACAGGAAGGCTGTCACCATCCATTAAAGCAATTGGATTAAGAAGGTCTTTAACCATTTTAACTGTGTTTGGACGGCCTTTGAGTTCAGCAGCAGGAGCATCAGCTTCAGGATTAGACCATGAAGCAGGAACCTCTACCTTGTGAATTGCAGTTAAACCTGCATCAATTGCTTTGTAGTTCATTTCTACAACTGCATCACCCTTCTTGCTGTAGGATTTCTTTGCAGCTTCTTTCATGAACTTAATTGCATCATCGATTGGCATTACATTTGCCAATTTGAAGAATGCTGATTGAAGTATTGTATTGGTACGTTTACCCATACCAATTTCAATAGCTTTATCAATAGCGTTTATTGTATATAACTGAATCTTATTGTCTGCGATATATTTCTTTGCAGCAGCATTCAGTTTTGTATCCAATTCTTCATCAGACCACTGGCAGTTAATCATGAAGATTCCGCCTGGTTTTACATCCTGTACCATCTTGAAGCCTTTAACAACATAAGATGGGTTATGGCATGCAACGAAGTCAGCCTGATTTATATAATATGGACTCCTGATTGGCTTGTCACCGAATCTGAGATGTGAGATTGTTACACCGCCTGTTTTCTTGGAGTCATACTGGAAATATGCCTGTATATACTTATCAGTATGGTCACCGATAACTTTTGTAGAGTTCTTGTTGGCACCAACGGTACCGTCTCCGCCAAGACCCCAGAACTTACATTCAACTGTACCTGCTGCAGCGGTGATAGGAGCTGGCTTAATCTCAGGCAAGCTTAAGTATGTTACATCGTCAACTATACCGAGAGTGAAACGTTTCTTAGGATCAGCCTTCTTAAGCTCTGTATAAACAGCAAATGCTGATGAAGGAGGAGTATCCTTGGAACCAAGTCCGTAACGTCCGTTAGTTACTATAATATCATTGAGTCCTGCTTCACGAAGAGTTGTAGCAACATCAAGGTATAAAGGATCACCCAATGCACCAGGCTCTTTTGTACGGTCAAGAACAGCAACTTTCTTAGCTGTTTTTGGAAGTACCTTAAGAAGTGCACTTGAAACCCATGGACGATACAAACGAACCTTGATAAGTCCAACTTTTTCACCTGCAGCTGTCAAGTAATCTATAACTTCTTCAGCTACATCACAGAAGGAACCCATTGCAACAATTACACGATCAGCATCTGGAGCTCCATAGTAGTTGAATAAATCATAATTAGTACCAAGCTTTGCATTAACCTTAGCCATGTATTTTTCAACAACAGCTGGCAATGCATCATATGTCTTATTACATGCTTCACGATGCTGGAAGAATATATCTCCGTTTTCATGTGAACCACGCATTGCAGGGTGTTCAGGATTTAAAGAACCATCACGGAAAGCCTTTACAGCATCCATGTTAGTCATTTCTTTAAGATCTGCATAGTCCCAAGTTTCAATTTTCTGAACTTCGTGGGATGTACGGAAACCATCGAAGAAGTTAATGAATGGAATCTTTCCCTCAATTGTTGCAAGATGTGCAACTGCGGATAAATCCATTACTTCCTGTGGGTTTGATTCTGCTAACATAGCGAAACCGGTCTGACGGCAAGCATAAACGTCACTATGGTCACCGAAGATATTCAATGCATGTGATGAAACTGTACGTGCAGATACATGGAATACACTTGGAAGAAGTTCACCGGCAATTTTGTACATATTAGGGATCATAAGAAGAAGACCCTGTGAAGCTGTAAATGTTGTAGTCATAGCACCGGCAGCAAGAGAACCGTGAACAGTTCCTGCAGCACCTGCTTCAGACTGGAGTTCAACAACTTTAACCTGATTGCCGAAAATGTTTTCTCTGCCTGCAGCAGACCATTGGTCGACAGAATCAGCCATTGGGCTTGAAGGCGTAATCGGGTAGATGGCAGCAACGTCGGTAAATGCATACGACACATGAGCAGCGGCGGTGTTACCGTCCATTGATTGTTTCTTTCTTGACATAAATTCTGACCTCCTGTTAGTTATATATAAGTTAATGTACTTTTAGATAAATTAACTCTGTACTTTGTATACAATATTTATTTTACCACAAATGATAACCCGAGACAATTTAATGGACCAAAATTTTTAATAAATAATTAAATTTTTAACAATAACATAAATATAAGTCAGGAACGTTGACAATTTAAGGTAATGTGTTATTGTAAGTTTTAGGGTAACAAACCTATTTTACCATAAGGAAGGTAATTTGTATGTATGATGCAATCAAAACGATTAGTATAAGAAAATCCTGCAGAAACTTTTCTGTTGAACCGGTTGCTGAAAAAACTATGGATAAGATACGGGATTTGCTTAAACAAGCTTATATAGGCCCTTTGGGTAACGAAATAAGCTTCAGAATTATTGACTTCTCACAAAATAGTGATGAGGTTAACGGTAAACTTGGTACTTATGGCATTATCAAAGGTGCAAGAATATTTATAGGCGGCGCCATTACCGAAAGCACAGCTGCTTATATAGATTATGGCTACTGCTTTGAAAAAATAATTCTTGAACTGACTGAAATGAAATTGGGAACCTGCTGGATGGCTGTAGCTTCAAAAAAGGAAATTGTCAGAGCAACTTTTGAAAGCAGGTATGGAATTTCAAAAAATGAGATGGTTCCCGCTGTTTCTCCATTTGGTTATCCAAAAGAAAAGGATGGTTTTGTACAGGCTTTTGTAAGAATTGCTATGAGAACTAACAGCAGAAAGGCTTGGGAGGAATTATTCTTTGATGGTTTTGGTGGCGATCCGCTTGATAAAAGCATGATTGGCAATTATGTTGAAGCACTAAATGCATTAAGAGCTGCACCTTCTGCTGTAAACAAGCAGCCATGGAGAGTTTATAAGGAAAAGGAAAGCCAAAACTTTCATTTTTACAGAAAAGGCGGGCATCCGATAGACATGGGTATTGCAATGCTTCATTTTGAATTTGCTGCAAGACAAAAAGGTCTTTCCGGGGAATGGGGGAAAACTGACAATCCTTATCCGATAGATGGTATGGAATATACTTTAACATGGTTGGGAAAATAGTTAGAATTATCCGCATAGTTTTTAGCATTCAGGTAAATTTATAATTAACAAAAAAATTGCCTCTTGGATTATTATGTTTTATGATATCTTTTGGGTAAATATAAACAAAATTAATTTTGAGGGGCGAAGATATTATGTCTGTAAATGCGGCAAAAAACAATTATACGGGTCTTGGCAGCTGTGGAAGAATGAACTGTTCCCAATCAGTTGCAAGTGCTTTTAAGGATAAATTTAAGCTCGATGATGAATTTGTTAAATCCTTTAGTTCTTATGGAGGGGGAAGGGCACCTTCAGGAGTTTGCGGCGCATATTATGCGGTTAAAAAGATTCTTGAAAAGCTTGATGCGGATAAACTTGAAGATTTTATTGAATTTTTCAAGGAACAGGCTGGGGCGCTTGAATGTACAAGTATTAAAGGATTAAAGAAGCTATCATGTGTAGGCTGCGTTGAAAAAAGCTCTGAATATTTGGAAAAGCTAGGATAAGAATATTTATATTTATAGTTTTGCTATTGAATACTCATACATTTTACTTTAAAATAATACTTGTAGCATGGTATTATGGTAGATAAATGTAAATATATTAACCTGTACGGATAAGATTTTTTCGAATTTATTTTGTGCAGTTATTTCTATTACACAATCAAAATACCCTGCGAAGGGTATTTTTTTAATGCTTAGGAAATTATGTTCTATTTTAATATATTTAATTTCCGATAAGCAAAGTCTTCATTATAGTCTGTTTCAGAGACTTTGTTCTTTTATTCAAATACCCATGAACAATATATTAAAGGAGTGGTTAAAGTGTCTGAGGTTAAATTTTTCTTTGGGGACAAAGTGCCTCTGGAAATGCATAAGGTGAGAATAGTACAAAAACTTAATCTTGTTCCTATTGAACGCAGGTTGGAAGCTATTACTGAAGCGGGAAACAATACATTTCTTCTTAAAAACAGGGATGTATTTCTCGATATGCTGACAGACAGCGGAGTTAATGCAATGAGTGATAAGCAGCTTGCAGCAATGATGGAAGCTGACGATAGCTATGCGGGGTCTGAAACTTTTACCAAGCTTGAAAATAAACTTACAAAAATTTTTGGAACTGATTACTTCCTTCCGGCTCATCAGGGCAGAGCGTGTGAAAACATCCTGTCCCAGGTTTTTGTAAAACCAGGTTCATTTGTTCCTATGAACTATCACTTTACTACTACAAAATCACACATAGTACTAAACGGTGGTACCGTTGAAGAACTTGTTATAGATGAAGGCTTGAATCTTAATAGTGAATGTCCTTTTAAAGGAAATATGGATATTGCAAAGCTAAAGGCTTTTATAGATAAGCAGGGTGCTTCAAAGATAGCATTTGTAAGAATGGAGTCGGGAACTAATCTCATAGGAGGACAGCCATTCTCACTACAGAATATGCGTGATGTTCGCATGGTATGTAATGACTACAATATTCCTCTTGTTTTAGATGCAAGTCTTCTTGCTGATAATCTGTACTTTATTAAGGAACGAGAAGAAGACTGTAAAAACATGAGTATTAGAGAAATCACACGTGCAATGGCGGATCTTTCGGATATTGTTTACTTCTCAGCTCGTAAGCTTGGATGTGCACGCGGAGGCGGAATTTGCACGTCAAACAAGGAATTGTACCTTAAAATACGTGAATTCGTGCCTCTTTATGAAGGCTTTCTTACCTATGGCGGTATGTCGGTTCGTGAAATGGAAGCAATAACTGTAGGACTTGAAGAGACCATGGATGAAAACATGATAAACCAGGGGCCTCAGTTTATTGCATATATGGTTGAAGAATTGGAAAAAAGGGGAGTACCTGTTGTAACACCTCCCGGTGGACTTGGATGCCATATAAATGCTATGAAATTCGTTAAACATATTCCTCAAAGCGAATACCCTGCAGGTGCTCTTGCAGCAGCTGTTTATCTTACAAGCGGTGTAAGAGGCATGGAAAGAGGAACTATTTCAGAGCAGAGAGAACCAAACGGCGATGAAAGATTTGCTAATGTAGAGCTTTTGCGTCTTGCTATGCCAAGGCGTGTGTTTACTCTTTCACAAGTTAAGTATGCAATTGACAGAATTCATTGGCTTTATGAAAACCGTGAGCTTATAGGCGGTTTGAAATTTGTTGAAGAACCAAATGTATTGCGTTTCTTCTTCGGAAGACTTGCGACGACTTCTGACTGGCAGCAGAAACTGGTAGCCAAGTTCAGAAAAGATTTTGGAGACAGCCTCTGATAACTCTTCCTATATATTGTTCAGAGAAATAGAAGGCCTCTGCTATATGCAGAGGTCTTTTATATTAATAAGGTTATTATTTGTCCTGTAAATAATGCTGTTGTTGAAATCTTCATAGTAGATTGCTATTATCAAAATTAATAATTTTCCAAGCAATTGTCAATGCTATATTATTATAAGTGAGTTGGGCCTTAAATATTTGGGTATATAATATGATAGGTTATAAGGAGGAGAATTTATGGCTAATTTAAGCAGAACCATACAAGTTGAAGGAATGTCTTGCAGCCACTGCGAAAACGCAGTTAAAAAAGCGGTTGGCTCTTTAGAGGGTGTTGGTAATGTAAGTGTAGATCTGTCGGCTAAAAAGGTTTCAATTGAGTATGATCCGGGAATTGTTGCCTGGGAAAGAATAAGACAGGCTATAGAAGACCAGGGTTACGATCCTGAATAAATTTTAAAAATTGGAGGCTCCTTGACGGGGCCTTTTTAATTAATAAAAAAATATATTAATATGAAACATTTACAAGATAATTGAGAAACGTCACCATAGATGATATAATTATGAAAATAATGATAGTTTTTATTCTAAAATGAGATTTTCTGTCATTGTTTCATATTTAGGGGGGAAATGCTATGGAAAATAAGGCTTTACGTGCATTAGTCTGTGACGATTCAATTCTTATCAGAAAAAAACTCAAGGAGTGCCTGCTAGAAAACGGCTGTTCAGAGGTTCTTGAAGCTGCAGATGGACAAATGGGCATCGACATGTACAAGGAAAATAAGCCCGATCTGGTTTTCATGGATATTGTAATGCCTGTAAAGGGCGGCATCGAAGCAGTAACAGAAATAATTGAATTTGATAAGAATGCCAAGGTTGTTATTGCATCCTCGTCAGGTACCAAAACTCACCTTAAAAAAGCTTTGGAAGCCGGTGCATATGAGTTTATTCAGAAGCCATTTGAGGAGGCGCAAATTAAAAATATTCTCGCAAATGTCAAGAAGGAGGGAAAATAAATAATGTTTACTCAATTTTTTGGCAGTTATCTTTTAAATAAGAAATTTGTTACCTCCGAACAACTTAAGGATGCATTGGATTATCAGAAGTCAGTACACCTGAAACTTGGTGTTTTAGCTGTTAATGCAGGATTTATGTCGGTTGACCAGGTTAATGCCGTACACAGTCAGCAGGCAAAGGTAGATAAAAAGTTCGGTGAAATAGCCATAGATATGGGATTCCTCGATGACCTCAAGCTTAATACACTGCTTTCAACACAGAAGACAGGACATCTTTTACTGGGTCAGGCATTGGTTGACAGAGGTTATATGAACCTTGAAAAGTTCAAGGAAGCGGTTGAAGGTTATAAAAAGGAATACAGCATAACAAATGAATCACTTCAAAAAGAAGACATAGATGAAATTGTTAAAAACTATTATAAGTTTTCAGGCAGTGTCAAGGCGGATCTTTTAAAACAGTATACTTCACTGCTTATCAGAAATATTATCAGATTTATAGATGATGAGTTTAAGCCTTTAGAAGTTAGTTCAGTAAAGGAATATAAGTCCAATTGGATTGCGATACAGGATATAAACGGTGAAGAGGCCTTATTTACTGCAATTGCTGCTGATGAAAAACCTTTTATAGGCTTTGCAGAGAAATACGCAGGAGAAAAATTCGAAGCTGCAGATGAGTACACACAGGCATCTGTTGGTGAATTCCTCAACCTTGTAAATGGTTTGTTCCTTGTAAATATGTCAAACAACAATATTGAACTTGAACTTGATCCTCAGGTTGTTGAAAAGGATAAGAGCCTTAATCTCTACAATGCATTTTCCGTGCCATTTGAATTCTCCTTTGGAAAGGTTGAATTCATAATCGCTGCAAAATAAGAAACACTTAGATATTTAAGACAAAAAAAGCTTGATTTGCCGTATTCAACGGAAATCAAGCTTTTATTTTTTATGTATTCTTTAATCTCTTTTTTTTAAAACTGCAGCTGCAGATAAAAGAATACCCAATCCCAGTATATAATATTTTTCTGTGAAACTCCCCGATTGCATTGATGATAGTGTAAATACAGACAGATACTCACCATGAGTAAACTTATCAAACAAGAAATACGAGATTGATACGAGATATCCAATAATTGTGCTTCCTGAAACTGCTGATGCAAAAAGACCTGTACTTCCTAAGGCAATTGCAGAGCAAAAGGTTCCAAAAACATATTTAATGTAGGGAAAATCACATTTAAAAGCTTTCATAATGCCTGCAAAGCTAAAAAACAACACAGCCAGACAAATTACAGCAATGAAGATTCTTGACAAAATGATTTTCCGCTGTGAAACTACTTTACTTGATACTATCTCAGATATCTCCCGGCTATGTTCCGGCTGCAGAAGGGGAACCAAGAGAACAATTCCAGGTATGATAACAAAGCCTTCCATACACTGAGCGGAGAAAACTTCATTAAGATAGGAAATCCCATGAATGATAGGTACAAGACAAAGAATAATTATAGATAGTATTAAATTATTACGTATGCTGAGTGTGAAGTTTATTTTGCAGAGTGTGCTGCCATTTGATATACAATGAACCAAAATCAAATCTCCCCTTTCTTTTTTTCTCATAAATCCAGGCGGACAGCAATAGTAAAATTCCTGCAAGAGAAACCAGTAGAATACGATTTGTCCAAATAGTTGCTAAATTATTATGTATTAAGTCATACCCCCTTAAACTGTTGTTTCTAATCATAAGGTTAAACAACGAATAGTCACCCAACAGTTTTGTCAACCCACTGTCAACAAACCACCAGATAAGTTGGACAGCAATAGCAATCGGGGCATCAGTCAATAAAGTCAGAAACATTCCGACAGCTGTAACAAGCATAATAGTTGGCAGAAGCCACCATAAAATATATTTTAAAAAGCCAAAATAATCAATTGCTATTTGATGAGACTCCCCGAAGAAAATCAGTTGTATAAGTGATTCCAGACTGAGTAAGAGGATTGGAATTATCATTAATGTTACATAAGCAAAGTAACGGCAAAAAATTAATTTTATGCTTAATGACCTTCGGGAATAAATAAGTTCATTCATCTTTGCCCGACGGTCTTTCAGCATCATAAATACTACAAGAAATATAGGGAAAAGGCCTGCAGACAGTCCTATATAATCACAAAACAATCTTGCAAATGCACCTGTTACTTTGTCTTTTTGAATAGTTGTATGATATTCTTCCAATGCCTCCTCATAGGATTGATCTGCAATTCCGAAACGATCTATTAGTGAACTCATTGAATACATTGAATTTTTCCCGATCATCGCTTCAACTTCAAGCATAAGCTCTTTGAATTTTTCATATGAAACCTGTGAGATAAAGTGTTTTGTTTTATCATTTTTATCACCCTGAGTGCTTTCCTGCTTTATACTGACACTCAGGCCACCATTTTCATTAAGTGTATTATTCTTGCTCATATGGATGATTCCGAGACCATTTGTCTGAGGAAAATAATTTTCGGGCAGATTAAGCAGTTGTTTTTCCGATAGCCCTGTTATTTCTTCCAGAATTTCTTTTATCCTGTTTTGCTGCTCTTTACTGAATGTTTTGAACTTTACATAGTTTAGAGGGTAGTACTGATAACGGTTTTGCTTATATTCAATGAGAAGTTGATCTACTGCACCGGTCATGAGTTTATCGGGTATTTCCTTCTTTTTAATTCCGAATACTTTATCTTCCTGCATAGGTTTCCTTAATATCGGCAGAGAGCCATCGCTATGTGCAGTAAGAGGTTTATCTTCAGCACTTATTTCTTCTGATGTAACGCCTAAAAAATTTACACCCCAACTAACTACCAGACTTATGACAAACAACCAGAATATCAAGCTTTTTATAACCCTTTTACATTCTTCCATGAACAGACTCATTGAAAACCACCTCCTTCACTCTTCCTTAAAACCTCCATATAGCCATCTTCAACAGTAGGGTTACAAGGTATGGCATTATCGGCAGGCTTGTAATCACTCAGTATTCGAAGGTTAGTTGTTTGGCTGTTTACTTGCATATTCAGAATATGAAAATTCTGTTTGGCAACACTTATTTCATCTGCTGCTATGTCCATAGTGTAGACTTTGCCGGTTGCCTGTTCAGCAAGTTTATTTATTGTACTGTGAAATAGAATTTGTCCTCTATCCAGTATTGCAGTATATTTGCAGGTGGATTCAATATCGCCTACAATATGAGTGGAAAGGATTACTATATGTTTGTGTGCAATTTCGCATAATAAGTTACGGAAATGGATACGTTCCTCGGGATCAAGACCTGCGGTAGGCTCATCAACGATAAGCACTTGCGGGTTATGAAGCAAAGCCTGTGCAATTCCAAGCCTGCGTTTCATTCCGCCTGATAAGGCTTTTATTTTCGTGCTACGATTTTCTATGAGATTTACTTGCTCCAGCAGCCTGGGGATACGTTCCATGCGTTCATTTTTTGAAAGTTCCGATAGCATTCCTAAGTAGTCCATTGCCTGCCAGACTGTCATATGTGGGTAAATTGAAAAGTCTTGAGGTAGGTAGCCAATCATTTTACGGATTTCTTTTGTGTGTTCTATAGGTACATCATTAATAACAATGCAGCCTGTAGTTTTTACTGATAAAGTAGCCAGAATACGCATTAGTGTTGTCTTCCCGGCACCATTCCTGCCTAGCAGACCAAACATGCCTGTTCCTATTGATAGCGAAATATTATCCAAAGCATATTTTTTACCAAACTTTTTTGATAGGTTTTGAATATTGATTTCCATAAAAAACTCTCCTTTCTTTTATAAGGAGAGAATAAATAATAAAAGTCAATTTTTAGCCAAGGTCTATAATCATTTTATTGAAACTGAAAAACTGACCTTGGCACCACTACCTTCCTGGTTTGCAAGAATTAATTCTCCACCGTGCTTTTCGCATAGCGTTTTGCATATCGCTAGCCCCATTCCAAGATGGCTCGTATCTTGGTCACCTGTATAAAATGGACGGCAGGCATATTTTAGGGCATTTGACGAAAATCCTTCCCCGTCATCCGAAATATTAAAACACAAATTATCTTTTCCCAGAGAACAGGATGCGTTTACCACCTGCTTGGCAAACCGCATAGAATTAGTTACAATGTTTTCCAATATGCGGAATAGTATCTGTTTATCAATTTTAATTTCAGTTTCTTCAACGTCATAAGTAAAAACCAATTCTTTGCCTAATTGTGCTGCTAGTACGGACATAGTGATTTTTATCTCCTCAATAAACCTATTGAGGGATATAGGTTCGGGGTGCAATTCTATTTGCTCTATTGCTTGAATGTTACGAACTGAATCTACATATTTTTCTAAGCGTTCAACTGAATCCATTATATTTCCAAGTGTCTCTTGAAGTTTATCACTGCTGATCTTACCTTTTGGGATATTCTTTTGAAGGTACCTGGTATACCCCTTTACAACCGTAATTGGCGTTCGCAAATCATGATTCATGGATGCATTGAGTTGTTTCCGCTCATTTAGCATTTGCCACATGGTTTTATTATTCTGGTACAATTCTTTCCTCATTGTTTCAAATGCACTGCAAAGCTGACCCATTTCATCATTTTTGCGATAACTAATTGAAAAATCCAGATCATTATCAGCAATCTTAGAAACCCCCTGATTTAAAATATTAATGGGTTGTTTTAATTTCATACGGTAGAATAACAGGGAGGAACAATAAATTCCAGTTGATACAAACAAAACAGGCAATACTATAGTACCAATGGTAGCAATAGTATTAATTACAGATTGTTCCGGGGTTAAATTCGTATATTTATAATCTTCCGGCCTGATTTGAATGGAATTACTTGTCTTATCAAGCACATTGTAATTTTGAATAACGATTGCTCTTGACTGCATTGTATTTTGCTGTATGGACGTACACCACCAGATTGCAGCAGCAGAAAGGCTTATTGCTAAAAGTTGTATGATAAACACAATGATAATAAAAGATTTTTTAAGTGATAGATTATTAAACTTACTTCTTATCCAACCCACTTATAACCAGTCCCCCAAACTGTTTCAATATAATCATGTCCGGTTACCTGAGCAATTTTTGATCGTATTTTTCTGATGTGCTCTTTGATTACGGAACTATCTCCTTCAGCATTAAAACCCCATATTTTTTCATAGATGGATTCTCTGTCAAATACCATTCCTGTATTTATGGATAATAGATGAATAATGTCAAATTCGCGTTTGGACACCGGAATTGGCTCATTTTTAAAATATATTGTCCGCTTTGAATAATCAATAACCAATTCATCGAAAAAATAAGCATCTGATACACTATGGCTGCGCTGTTCCCGCCTTAAATGGGCTTCTACCCGGACAGTCAATTCATCTATATTGAAAGGTTTTGTTATGTAATCATCTCCCCCGACATGCAATCCATTTATTATATCCTGCTTTTCAACCCGGGCAGTCAGAAAAATTATAGGGCAGGAGATATGATTTCTGATTTTCATACATAATGACATACCGTCAATGTCCGGCATATTAATATCCAAAAGAATGATATCGGGTTTCGAGTTTATTTTCTCCAGCGCTTCATTGGCATTAAGGGCGGTATATACCAAAAAGCTTTCTGCTTCAAAATGATCTCTTAGTAAATTGATAATGGATGACTCATCGTCAATAATCAAAATTTTATATTTCAAACAATACACCACCTGATTATACTTAAAACTATAATAAACGCTAAAAGTCAAAATATTGTCAAAGTTTAATTATATTTTATTACATTTTATTAAATTAAGCACATTGGAAAAAAACGATGTATATAAAAAATTATAATTAAGGATAAAAAACAGGCATGGAATTTATAATACATCCGATGCCTGTTTTAGTGACTATATAAATAAATTTAGAATGCCGGTACTATAGAACCCTTATACTTATCCTCAATAAATTTTTTAACTTCAGGAGAATTAAGTACTTTTTCCAATTCCTTAATTGCGGGATCATTCTGGTTGTCAGGTCTTACAGTAAGTATGTTTGCATATGGAGAATCCTTATCTTCTATGAATAGTGCATCCGAAGTAGGATTAAGCTTTGCCTCGAGTGCGAAGTTTGTATTTATAACAGCAAAATCAACATCGGTGAGTACTCTTGGCAGCTGAGCTGCTTCCAGTTCCTTAAATTTAAGCTTTTTCGGATTATCTGTGATATCCTTTGGAGTCTGTGTAAGTCCGAATGCATCTTTGAGTTTTATAAGTCCCTGCTTCTGAAGCAGAAGAAGAGCCCTGCCTTCATTGGTTGCGTCATTTGGAATTGCTACAGTAAAACCGTCTTTTATTTCATCCTTTGATTTTATCTTTTTAGAATAAGCTCCAAGCGGCTCAACATGTACTTTTACTGAAGCAATAAGCTTTACATTGTTTTTCTTTGAGAAGTCGTCAAGGTATGGAACATGCTGAAAGAAGTTTGCATCAAGCTGTTTGTCGTTTAATGCAGTGTTAGGAGTAACGTAATCTGTGAACTCTTTTACTTCAAGATCAATTCCCTTTTCCTTCAATATAGGTTTTATGTAGTTTAGAATCTCTGCATGAGGGACCGGAGTTGCTCCAATAACAAGCTTAACAGTTTTTTGCGTTGTTGTATCAGCAGTTGTGCCGGCTGTTGTACCGGTTTGAACAGTTGATGCATTGTTGGTGCTTGAATCTCCGCTGGTTGTAGTTGAACCGCAGCCTGTCAAAACCAGTGTAAACACTGATAATAATACGATAAGTGATAACAAAATTGAACTTTTTCTCATAATTAATACCTCCATTTATTTTTTATTTAATTTTTTGGCAACCAGATTACCAATTGCCTGTACAATCTCCACATATATTATTAAAACAACAATTGTGGCCAGTAATACATCAGTCTGAAACCTGTATAAACCATACCTGACTGCTAGGTCGCCAAGACCACCTCCGCCTATTGCACCTGCCATGGTAGAATACCCTAGTATATTGATTATTGTCATCGTAATACCCAGTATTATTGATGGAAGAGCTTCGGGTATTAGAACCCGGATTATAACCTGGGGAACAGATGCTCCAACTGCAAGAGAAGCCTCTATCACCCCCCAATCCACCTCCTTGAGGGCGGATTCAATAACTCTTGCCACAAATGGGGCAGCTGCGATAGATAATGGCACTATCGCGGCGGTTGAGCCTATAGTTGTTCCTACTATAAGTCTCGAAAGAGGAAAAATTGCAATAATCAATATAATAAACGGAACAGATCTGGTTACATTTATAACAGTGCCAAGTACTTTATTAAGGTAGGGCTTTTCACAAATACTTCCTTTATCCGTAATAACAAGCAAAATCCCTAGAGCGAAGCCTATTATTACAGAAAACAGTGTTGAAAAGAAAACCATATATAAAGTTTCAAGTAATGATGGATGTATTAAATCCAACAAGTGCTGCAAATTAGTCATTTATGATAGCACCTCGATTCCAACCTGATTTTCCCTGAGAAACTCAACTGCTTTTGATACGTTTTCAGCATTACCTGTTATTTTAAGAACAAGGTTTCCGACATTGGTATCCTGAATTGTTTCTATTTTGCCTGCTAGGATATTTGCATCAACATCAAATTTTTTTATCATTGTAGATATTACTGGCTGATTGCTGTTTCTGCCTATGAACAAGGTGCGTATAATAATTTCGTTTCCGTTATTGCCACCAGTATTCAAGTATTCCTTAGGTATATCATTTATCCTTTTAGTGAAGTTTCTTGTGGTTTGTGAGTGGGGGTTTGTAAAAATGTCAATTACCGAACCTTCTTCTACAATAGCCCCTTCTTCTATAATCGCGACTTTATTGCATATCTGTTTGATAACCTGCATTTCATGCGTTATAACTACAATTGTTATATTAAAACGTATGTTTATGTCTTTAAGCAATTCCAAAATAGAATTTGTTGTTGTTGGATCAAGGGCAGATGTAGCTTCATCCGAAAGTATTATTTTAGGATTGTTTGCAAGAGCCCTTGCAATGCCGACTCTTTGCTTCTGACCTCCTGAAAGCTGTGCCGGATATGAATTCTTTTTATCCAACAAATCTACCAGTTCAAGAATATTCTGTACTTGCTGCTCTACCTGTTTCTTTGGCAAATGTGAAATCCTTAAGGGAAATGCAACATTGTCAAATACCGTTTTATTCATCAGAAGATTAAAATGCTGAAATATCATGCCTATTTTTTTTCGGGTTTCCCGTAATTTGGTTTGGCTAAGGCTTGTAATGTCCGAACCATCAATAAACACTTGCCCTGAATCAGGCACTTCAAGCTTATTTATGCACCTGACCAGTGAAGACTTGCCGGCACCGCTTGCACCTATAATTCCGAAAATCTCACCATCACCGATTCGTAAATTTACATTATTAAGTGCATTAATTTCACTGTCTTTAGTTTTATATACTTTTGAAACATTTTTTATTTCAATCATTAAAGCACTTCCTCATATCCTAGTAAATATATTGAATTACTTGGATAAGATTTTACTTCAATAATTTTCCTCTGTCAATACCATTTTTAAAATGTTTTTTGAGCAACATATAGTAAAAATATTTAAGAAATTTTGGTAATAAATGTTGACATTATCCAGAGTGTGATTTAAAATAAATTCCAAGTAAAATACTAAGAATACTAGGAATTAAAAATGTAGAGGGGGAATAATATGAGAAAGATCTTGTCAGGTTTAATAATTCTGACAGTCTTGGCAACGGTGGCGTTTACAGGCTGCGGACAGAGTAAGGAAAGAAGTGGGTCTAATATAACAGCCTCACAGGAAGAAACCGCTGCCTCAGCAAGTACAAAACCTGCCTATAAGGAGCTTAAGAAGTTCAGAGTCGGTTACCTGCCGTCTACAGGACACGTTTTGTATTTTGTAGCAAAGGAAAAGGGTTATTTTGAAGAGGAAGGTTTAGACGTAGAGTTTTCACTCTTTGCAAATTCTGCAGAAGGACTCAATGCAATGAAAGCAGGAAAGTTGGATGCAGGCTCGTTTGGTACAGCACCACCACTCACATTCATAGCAAAAGGGACCGATTTTACTATTTTCGGCGGTCAGATGTCACAAGGCCATGCATTAATTGCTAAGCCGGAAAATGCAGATACCTTTAAAGACTTAAAAAATTATAAGGGAAAGAAAATAGGAGTCGTTAGGTTATCTACAGGGGACATAGTTTTCAGAGGCGGCCTTAAGGAAGCCGGGCTGGACTGGTCTAAGGATCTGACAATCAATGAATTTGAATCCCAGGGATCAGTACTTGAGGCTGTTAAGAAAGGAACTGTAGATGCCGGAATTGTATGGCCTCCATACAGGAAAATGGCTGAAGACCAGGGACTCAAGGTAGTAAAGCAGAGTGGAGAAATATTCAAGGAACACCCTTGCTGCAGACAGGTTGCTTTGACTGCTGACATTAAGAAGGATCCTGATTCATATCTGAGGTTTACTACTGCACTTATAAAGGCGTATAAATTCTATAAGAATAACCAGGATGAGACTGTGGAGTATACAGCTAAATATATCAAGGTTGATAAGAACATTATAAAATCTGAAGTATATGGTGATTACATAAGCAACAACCCAGACCCCAATAAGGAAGGTGTTGTTAAGTTCTGGGACTTCATGAACAAGATAGGATTTATTTCATCAGCAGATAAGATTGAGAAGTATATTAATACAGATATATTCAAAAATGCTTTGAACAATGTATTGAAGAGCAATCCGGAAGATAAGGACTACCTGCTTTTGAAATCAGGATTTAAAGAATAGGGGGTGAAGGTGTGCCTTGTGTTTTTGAGGGTACACCTTTGTTTTAATATGAGCAAGATTAAATTAAAGGATGTTTCATTGAATTATAAAGACAAAAACTCTGAATTCGCAGCTATTAAGGATATAAATATATCAATAAAGGAAGGCGAATTCGTAAGCATAATAGGCCCCAGTGGCTGTGGTAAAAGTACGCTATTAAGCCTTTTCACCGGGCTAAGTTTTCCAACTGGCGGTACTATTCTTCTGGATGGGCAAAAGATAACCGGAACAGGAACCGACAGAGGCGTTGTGTTTCAGAATTATTCTCTTTTTCCCTGGATGAGTGCAAAGAAAAATCTTATATTTGGCATTAAACAAGTTAATAAAGAGGCTGGAAAGAAGGAAATAGAGAGCATTGCAGACAAGTATATAAGACTTGTGGGGCTTAATGATTTTAAAAGTAAATACCCTTCTCAGCTTTCAGGAGGGATGCAGCAGAGGGTTGCAATTGCAAGAGCTCTTGCAATGGACCCCGGTATTTTGCTTATGGACGAACCTTTTGGGGCTGTGGATGCAAAGAACCGGATTATTCTTCAGGAACTGCTGCTGGAACTTTGGGAAAAGAGTGAAACTAAAAAAACCGTGGTTTTTGTAACGCATGACATTGATGAGGCTATATTATTGTCTGACAAAATCATTGTAATGTCGGCAAGCCCTGGTACCGTAAAAACAGAAGTGGAAGTACCGTTCCCAAGACCAAGAAACAGGTATGAGCTAATGAAGGATAAGGAATACGCAAACCTTAGAAACAGGCTTGTTGATTATTTTTATGATGATATACTTCAAAAAATAGGTGGGGAAGAAGTAACAATTTAATCCTTTTATTTAGATTTATTTTCGGGAGGAAAAATGTATTGAAGAGATTTGTTAACATTATAAATTTATTGTTCATTATTTTAATTTTATTTGAATTGGATACAATATGGAAGCCCGTCCAAAACGGCATATATGCTGTTGTTCTTTTTTCTTTGATTGAAGTATATTATTTATTAAATTTATTCTTAAGAAAAGACAAGGAAAAGGTCAAAACCCTGGGAGACATTATTGCAATTCTGTACTCTTTAATTTTTATATGGGAGTTATTGACTGCAAAAATAGGTATTTTGGCTAAGGAGCTTTTTCCTGAGGTGGGTAATATAATAAAGCTATTTATCTCTGAATTACCGGTTTTATTAAAGGGTTTCCTCACTTCTATAGAACTGCTGGGGGTAGGATATATATTGGCTCTGCTTACAGCTGTACCTTTGGCACTTATCATTGGTTGGAGAAAACGACTTTACAGGGCAGTAAATCCTTATACCAAGGTTTTGGGACCTATACCTCCTACTGTCTATATTCCCTATGCAATTGCACTTCTGCCGACATTTAAAATGTCTTCAATATTTATAATTTTTGTCGGAGCATTCTGGCCAATTTTTATTAACACTCTTAGTGGAGTTTTCAATATAGACAAAAATCTTATAGATTCTGCAAAAGCATTAAATGTAGGCGATAGGGAAATGCTTCTTGAGATAATTCTTCCTGGTACAATACCGCCAATTTTAAGCGGTGCGACAATAGGTCTTACATTTTCCTTTATACTGTTGACATCTGCCGAAATGATAGGAGCAACTTCAGGAATGGGATGGTATGTTAAATACTTTTCAGATTTTTCGGATTATCCAAGAGTTATTGTCGGAATTCTGTTTATCGGAATAGTAGTCACGGGTATTATGTACATTCTAGATAGGGCTGGAAAGTATCTTCTGAGGTGGAAGAAAAATTAACTTGAGTAAAAGTATGAATATTAATTAAAACAAAAGTATTGACTGGAATATAATAAAGTATTATTATAAGAATAACCAAGAAAACATATAGAATTACTAGGATAACACGGGAGATTTCTCCCTTTTAATTTAAATGATAACCAAGTAAACAAATCAACATACTACAATATAAATTTGTTCAGGGGGTTTAAAATGTCTTCAGACAATCAGGAGATTTATAAAAAAATATCCGACTCAGTTGTAAATATGGATGAGGAGGAAACTGTAATACTGGCAAATGAATGTGTAATCAACAAAGTTGATGCTTATGCGGCTATTGATAAGGGACTTTCCAATGGCATGGAAAGGGCAGGAAAGCTTTTTGAAGATGAAGAGTATTTTATACCTGAACTGCTTATGTGCTCTGATGCAATGTATGCAGGCCTTGATGTGCTAAAACCCCATCTTAGTCAAAGTGACTCTGAAGAAAAACACAAGGTGGTCATAGGTGTGGTTGAGGGAGATACGCATGACATAGGAAAGAACCTCGTTAAAATCATGTTGGAAACTTCAGGTTTTGATGTTATAGATCTCGGAAGAGATGTTCCTCCTGAAAAGTTTGTTGAAACTGCAAAAAGCCAAAAGGCTGAAATAATTGCTCTTTCAACCCTTATGACAACAACAATGGATGTAATGGGTGAAGTGATTAATATTCTTAAGAAAGAAAATATAAGAGATAAATATAAGATTATGATTGGTGGGGGTCCTATTTCGCAGAGTTTTGCTGATAAGATTGAAGCAGATGGTTATTCCATAAATGCTGCAGAAGCAGTAAGACTTGCCAGAAAGCTGGTAGGAGGTGCCGCATAATGGGCTCTGATTATATGACTTCTCTGGAAAGAATTACTGCATATAACAAGGGCGAAACAATAGATAGATTGCCATGTGTTCCTATTGTTGGCAATACGGCGGCAAGAGTTATAGGAGTTAGTATTTCAAGGCTTAGAGGGAATGGGGTCCTGATTGCAAAGGCGCACATAGAGGCTTACAAGCTTTTCAGATATGATATTATCAGAATTTTTACCGATCTTTATACTCAAGCTGAAGCAATGGGAGCAAAGGTTCATTATCCATTTGATGAAACGGCTTATCTTGAAAATCCCGCAATAGACTCGGAAGAAAAGATAAACAGGCTTAGACCCGCAAACCCATATAAGGACGGGAACCTGCCCGAGTACCTTGAAGCAATGAAAATAGCTGTAGAGGCAGTGGGGAAAGAGGTTACAGTAGCAGGAGCGTTAACGTGTCCTTTTACAAATGCTTCATTTCTTATCGGTGCAGAGAAGCTGGTAAGGCTTACATTAAAAAATCCTGAAGCAGTACATAAATTATGCCAGGTTTCCCTTGAAACTTGTATCATGTATGCCAAGGCAATAATTGATGCGGGCTGTACGCCAAGTCTTACTGATGCGATGTCATCTTCAACTGTAATAAGTCCTGCATTATTTAAAACATTTTCATATCCATATCTGAAGAAATTAATCAATTATATTCACTCAAGAAATAAAACCGTCACTCTTCATATTTGTGGCAAGACAAATAAGATATGGCACCTTATGGCTGATGCCGGGGCTGATTGTATAAGTATAGATAATGATGCAGACCTTCTTGCAGCCAAATTGACTGTAGGCAGCAGGGTAAGGCTTATGGGAAACGTAAAACCCTCCGAAACAATGCTGCAAGGCAATAAGCAGGATGTCAGAAGAGCTGTGGCGGAATGTGTCCTTAAGGCTCATGACAATCCAAAGGGATTCATTGTTGCTTCCGGATGTAGTCTTCCTACCGAAACCCCTTTTGAAAATATACACGCTATGCTTGATACAGTTAGGGAAATAGGATATCCGGTAAGCGTTGAAAAAGTTAAAGGTATGGTGGAATCATGAATGTATTTAGTCCAAAAGAAAGATTGCTGCGCGTGTTAAAGGGTGACAAGGTTGAAAGGCCTCCTGTCATATGTCCGGGAGGAATGATGAATGCAGCCATAGTTGAAGTTATGGATAAAACAGGGCATACGCTGCCTGAAGCGCACCATGATGAAAAGCTCATGTCTGAGTTGTCTTATGATGTCAGCAGTAATACCGGTTTTGAAAATTTTGGAATACCTTTTTGCATGACTGTGGAAGCAGAGGTTTTAGGTAGTGAAATAAATTTTGGAACTTATTCGTGTGAGCCGAAAATTCAGAAAGAGCTTTATGGTTCGGTTTCACAGGTTAATTATGAGGATACAGGGGTTTTGCTGAAATCAGGCAGAATCAATACCATCATACAAGCTGGCTACAGGCTGTCTAAAAAACATCCTGATATTCCGCTGCTTGGCAATCTTACAGGTCCAATAAGCACTGCAGCATCCATAGTTGACCCTATACCTTTTCTGAAGGAACTGCGTAAAGACCCTGAAAATGCACACAGGGTAATAGACTATGTTTCTGACTTTTTAATAGAATATGCCCGTCTTATGGTTGATAACGGTGCAGCTGCCATTTCGATCGGTGATCCGACAGCTACAGGAGAAATACTTGGCCCCAAAATTTTTGAGGAATATGCATTGAGATATATAAATAAGGTTGCAGACGGGATTCACCAAGCAGGGGTTCCGGCAATAGTTCACATATGCGGCAATATGAACACAGTAAGGCACCTTATTCACAAAATAAATGCAGACGCAATAAGCACTGATGCCTTGGTTAACCTGAGGCATCTTAAGGAAGATTACCCTGAAATAAGAACAATGGGTAATTTAAGCACATACCTTCTTGAATTCGGAACTCCCGATAAAGTTGAACTTCAGACACAGAGGCTGGTATCCGACGGCATTGATATTATTTCACCTGCCTGTGGGTTAAGTACTTCCTCATCACTTGACAATATTAATACAATGACCAGAACAGTGAAGGAGAATTGACACATGCCAAAGGTTACTTTTGATTCGGTAAAAATTGCAGTACAGGTATCCTCAGGAACAACAATTCTCGAAGCAGCACGGTTGGCGGGTGTGCCACTTGAATCACCCTGTAATGGTGCCGGTACGTGTGGCAAATGCAAGGTTAAGCTTGATAAGGCATCATTAAGCAGTGTGGAGCTTTACGGCAATCATCATATATCTGATGATGAGTATCAAAAAGGTTGGGTGCTGGCATGTGAGGCAAGGGTAAAAGCTGATGTTTCGGTTATTTTGGTACCTGAAAGGGATCATAAGGGCTCTCTTAAAATTCTTAGCGAAGGGCTTGGATTGGAAGTAAAGCTTGATTCTTATATAAAAAAATGCTTCTTATCAGATATAAATAAAACCACTGTTTATGCAGGAGAAAATATTTTAGCCACCGAGTCTGGCGACACGAGAAACAAGACTTATGGTGTGGTAGTGGATATAGGTACTACGACACTTGTTGCTTCTCTAATTGATCTTAATTCTGCCGAGGAATTGGGTGTAGTTTCGGCATTAAACCCTCAGGCGGTATATGCGCAGGATGTGCTTTCAAGAATAAAGTTTGCATCTGAGGATAAAGGTCTTAAAATCCTTCACACTGTAATAATTAATGAAATAAATAAAATGCTGGGGAAACTTCTAATTGATACCAGTATTAGAAAAGAATATGTTTACGAAATTGTATTCAGCGGAAATACCTGCATGCTGCATCTGGCAGCAAATGTAAATCCTTTTTCACTTGGAAAATATCCTTATACGCCAGCTATTACAGGCGGAAGTCATATAAATGCTCAAAAACTGGGATTGGATATATCCGAGCGAGGTATTGCATACCTACCAAGCATTATTTCTTCGTATGTGGGTGCTGATATAACCTCAGGAGTCCTTGCTTCACAGCTGGATAAAATTGATGGTACAACATTGTTCGTTGATATCGGAACAAACGGTGAAATGGTTATAGCTTCGGGTGGAAAGCTGTCCGCGACGTCGACAGCCGCAGGTCCTGCTTTTGAAGGAATGAATATAAGCTGCGGTATGAGAGCCGCAAATGGTGCTGTTGAGTATTTTGACATAGATGATAAGGGCAGTGTTTCCATAAAAGTCATTGGAGATTCAGAACCATCTGGAATATGCGGAAGCGGTCTTCTGGATATTGTTGGAGAACTGGTAGAGCATGGAATTATAAATGCAAACGGCAAATTTATCGAAAACAGGGATGACATTCCAAAGGAACTTGCCGGCAGACTGATATTTAAAGAGGGGAAAACCGTATTCAGCATTTCAGAAAAGGTTTATCTGTCACAAAAGGATATAAGACAGGTACAGCTTGCAAAAGGAGCTGTAAGAGCGGGGATTGAATACCTTCTGCAAAGCAGGGATGTTAGTGCTGAGAATGTTGACAGGGTGCTTATTGCAGGGTCATTTGGGTACCATCTGAGAGCTGAAAGCCTTATCAATATCGGACTGCTCCCTGAGGAGTTCGAGGGGAAGATTGATTTCATAGGAAACACATCGAAATCAGGCGGTAAAGCTTTTTTGCTTAATAAAGCTTGTAGAAAAGATATGGATAAGACGGTTAAACTCATAGAAGTTGTTGAACTTTCAAATTATAAGGATTTTGATAAGGTATTTGTAAAATGTCTTGCATTTTGATGAGGTGAAAATATGGCTGTTACAGAATTGCAAATAAAAACTGAAGGTTATAAAAATAGTGTAAAAAATCACCCCTGCTTTGGTGGAGAGGCAAATATAAATTGCGGTAGAATACATCTTCCGGTAAGCCCAAAGTGTAACATTAGCTGCAGGTTCTGTAAGAGGTGCTTTAATAATAGTGAAGAAAGGCCAGGGGTAAGCAGGACTTTGCTGACTCCCGAAAGGTCAGTTCAAATTGTAGAAAAAGCTTTGGAACTTTGTCCGGAAATTACTGTTGTAGGAATTGCAGGCCCCGGTGACACACTGGCAACCGATCATGCGATTGAGACATTTGAGTTAATACATACAAGGTTTCCACACCTTATAAACTGTTTAAGCACCAATGGACTTTTATTGGAAGAAAAGGCTGAGAGGGTTGCTGCTGCTGGTGTCAAAACAGTAACTGTAACGGTTAATGCCATTAATCCTGTAATTCTTGACAAAATATGTTCGGGTATCTTTTACAAGGATAGGTTTATCTCCGGAACGGAAGCGGCGGGAATTCTTATAAATGCTCAGCTTACCGGTATAAGGAAAATTGCAGGTCTGGGTGCGGTTGTAAAGATAAACAGTGTTCTTGTTCCCGGCGTAAATGATGAACACATAGGTGAGATTGCAAAGCTGACCTCTGAAGCAGGTGCTTCCATTGTAAATATAATACCGCTGATTCCTCAGGGTGACATGTCCGAATACAGCGCTCCAGGGTGTAATGAACTTAATAATGCAAGAGATGCAGCAGGGGAGTATCTTGATGTTTTCAGGCACTGCAGGCACTGCAGGGCGGATGCATGCGGAATACCGGGCAAGGGTAAGGATTTTTCGAATTTGCTTTATGAATACCCGGCTCAAGATACTTTTTCACATGGATGATTGTTGGGGGGTAGGTTAATGTCTATTAAAGTTGCGGTGGCAAGTAGTGACGGAAAAGTGATTAATTCACATTTTGGAAGAGCAAACCAATTTCTTGTATTTTCATTAAGCAAGGGTAGCTATGAATTCATTGAAACAAGAGAAAACTCTCCTGCGTGCTCATTTGGAGACCATTCTGAGGATAGCCTTGATAGGTCAATTGATATAATCAAGGATTGCCAAATAGTTCTCGCAAGCCAGATTGGACCTGGAGCAGAAAAGCTTCTTGGCAAGAGAGGTATAAAAGTTTTAAGCGGAAGCAGCTTCCTGGATGATGTTCTATATAAATTATCATTAAGCAGTTATATAAAGATGGAGTACCCCAACCTGTAAACAGGAGGGATTCTGTCTATAAAATACAAAGTTAGGAGTTGTTGATTTTGTCCAAAAAAATTAAGCAGATAGCTATTTACGGAAAAGGAGGCATTGGTAAATCTACTACTACGTCTAATATCAGTGCTGCATTGGCTAAAGCAGGTTATAAGGTAATGCAGTTTGGGTGTGACCCGAAAAGTGATTCGACAAACACCTTAAGAGACGGAAAGTATATACCTACAGTGCTTGATACACTCAGAGAGAATAATACCGTAAAAGCGCACGAGGTAATTCATCAGGGTTTTGGAGGGGTTTACTGTGTTGAAGCAGGGGGACCTGCTCCGGGAGTAGGCTGTGCGGGCCGCGGAATTATTACAGCGGTTCAGCTTTTTAAACAGCAGAAGATTTTTGAACAACTGGATCTGGATATTGTAATATATGATGTCCTTGGAGATGTTGTATGCGGAGGTTTCGCGGTACCAATTCGTGAAGGTATAGCTGAGCATGTATTTACTGTATCATCAGCTGATTTCATGGCAGTATATGCGGCTAACAACTTGTTCAAGGGTATCCAGAAATATTCAAACTCAGGCGGAGCACTTCTTGGCGGAGTTATAGCAAATTCCATTAATGCTCCCTATGCAAAAGAAATAATAGACGATTTTGTAAAGCATACAAATACCCAGGTTGTAGAGTATGTTCCAAGATCAGTTACGGTAACACAGAGTGAGCTTCAGGGTAAAACAACTATTGAAGCAGCACCAAATTCCGATCAGGCGAAAATATACAGCAGGCTCGCACAAAGGATTGCTGAGCATAATGAATCCAAGGTCCCTTCTCCTCTTGATGTAAAGGAATTGAGAGAATGGGCGTCCAAGTGGGCGGACCAGATACTTGCCCTTGAAACTGGAGAGGTAAGGACTGAAGCGTCAGGCATATAGTTAATAATTCCGATGAAATTTTATCTATTTACGGATGCCTTTCAAAGGCATATCTAAGGGGGGAGTCAATATGAAAAAATTTAAAGCTGCCATTTCAGCTGTACTTATCTTTTCAATTATGTTTGTTTTTACCGGCTGTGGAAGCAGCAACACATCTGCTGACAGCAGCAGCGGAAAAAAAGAACCAGTCAAGGTTAAAATAGGTTATTTCGGAAATACCTGCGAAGTGCCGGTTTATGCAGCTTATGAGAAAGGCTTTTTTAAGGAAGAGGGTTTGGATGTTGAACTCATAAAAGGGGATGCGAACTCACTTAAAGAAGCTCTGGCAGCAGGAAAAATTGATGCGACAGACGGACTGTTAATGCAGTGGCTTAAACCAATTGAATCCGGACTTAACATAAAATTTACAGCAGGTCTTCACACGGGCTGTATTCAAGTCCTCAGCAAACCTGATTCGAAAATTAAATCTGTTAAGGACCTGAAAGGTAAGGTTATTGGTGTGCCCGCAATTGGAGGCGGCCCAATGATTCTGGCTTCCAGATTACTGTCAGGGGAAGGTTTTGACTCACAGAAGGATGTGACATGGAAGGTATATCCCAATTCAGAACTTCCCCTTATTCTTGAAAAAGGTGAAGTGGATGCTATATCTCTTGCAGATCCGTTGGCTCAGATGACTGTTGACAGTGGTAAGGGAAAAAGTATTTACAATTCTGCATCTGATTCACCTTTCAAAGATGAATATTGCTGCCTTGTGGTTGTAAATGGGACGCTTATTGAAAAACACCCTGATACTGCGGCTGCAATAACCAGGGCTTATATGAAAGGAGCCAATTGGTCAAACGAACATAAACAGGAGATGGCTAAAATTGAAACTGAAAAGAAATATGTTCCGGGTGAAGAGTCTGTAAATGCGAAAGTTCTTGCAGCATATAACTATAAACCATCTGTTGACGGCGGTTCGGATGCAGTACTTAATGCAGCGAAGGAAATGAAAAAAATAGGCATTCTGGCAAAGGAAACTGAACCTGAAGCTCTCCTTAAGGTTGCGTTCATCAAGCTCAAGGGCGTTGAATAAGATTAGTGGGGTGTTTACTTCATGAATTCAAAAGAAGTAATTATTAATACTTTACAATTAAAAAAGACCGCAAGACCTGCTGTGGCACTTTTGTCCGGGGGGGCCTGGACATTCAACCAGAAGGGTTTGACATTGGAACAGGCACTTTTGGAAGGGGCTGAAAATGCTGCAGAGATTATTGCTGAAACTAATGAGATAGTTAAATCCGATATCGTGTGGCCGGGTTCAGGATATCATAATCTGGTTATACGCGCTATCGGAGGTAAGATAAAATTCAGGAAAAAAGGGACACCAGATGTACAGGAGACCCTTTTTGACGAAGCCACAGATGTGGATAAAATCGATCTGAGCCAAATAAAAAATGATTCGGATATCAATATGCTGTGTGAGACTGCTTCTATTCTTGAAAAAAATATCGGTCATAAAACTCTTGTCGGCTCAAGCCAGTGGGGGCCTTTTACCCTTGCAGGGCATGTCTATGGAGTAGAAAGACTTATGAGAAGCATATACAGGGATAAGGAGGCTGTTCGCAGAGTTCTGGATTTTACATCAGATCTGTGCTATGAGTATTTGAACATGTTTGTTGAGGCTGGGGCTGAAATTGTATCAATTGCAGACCCGTCTGCTTCCGGTGACTTGATTTCACGTCAGCAATTTGAAGAATTTAATATTCCCTACCTTAAAAAAACAGTTCAAAGGCTTAAGCAAAAGGGCATTTATGTGCTTATACACATATGCGGAAATACAACAAACAGGCTTGATTTAATTCCGGAGACCGGAGCAGATATAATATCTGTGGACTATAAAGTAGATCTGCTAAGAGCAAAGGAATTGCTTGGAGGCAAGATAGCCTTGGCAGGGAATATGAATCCTGTAGGTGTTATGCAAACTTTAAAACCTGAAGAGGTTACTCAAAAATGTATTGAATGTTTAGAGAAAGCGGGAGACGGCAGTGGTTATGTATTAATGCCAGGCTGTGATATTCCTCCGGCAGTGCCTCTCAAAAATATTAGGGCGATGGTTGATACCGCCTATAACTATAATAATGGAAAATACGGAGGTGGTATTCTTTGAGTTATCTTGATAATAAGGAACCGCTAAAACGTGAAGACAGACTTAAAGCCTGTATTACATATGGCGGTACAATCTGTGGACTGGCAAAAAAGGTAGGAGGCTGCTGCTTTGATGATGGTGAAAGAAGCTTTTCACAGGGTTCAATATGCCTTTTGCTGCCGGGTATAGCAATTTTGAACAGTATTCCTGACAATGTTGTGCTTTTGCATGGTGCTATAGGCTGCGGAGCCTGTGCACATTCTCAGAATGCAAATGTAAGGTCTGGAGGAAATGCACATTTCGGAAAAGTTAAAGATATTGTCTGGCTTTCAACAGCTTTAAATGAGTCGGATGTCATCGGCGGTGGAGAAACCAAGCTTGAAAAGGCTATTGTTGAAGCCGATAACGAATACAGGCCTGCTACAATTACAGTAGTTGCAGGGTGTGTGCCTGGAATTATAGGTGATGATATTGACGGTGTTATTGAACGGACTCAGTCAAAGGTTGCTGCAAAGCTTATACCTGTTCATTGTGAAGGCTTTAAAACAAAAATATGGGCAACTGCTTATGATGCGGTTTATCATGGAATAGGCAAAAAACTTCTTGATGAACCCAATTATTACTACAATTCTTTTATTAAAGATGAGTTTGAGCAATTGAAAGAAAAGTATGTCAGAAGCCGTACAGTTAATCTTTTCAATGTATCTTCAATGGGAAAGGTTGATGAGGACGAACTTTCCAGACTTCTTCAGGCACTTGGACTTGAAGTCAATATTTTCCCTGTTTTTTCAAAGCAGGAGGAAATGTATAAGGTAACACAGGCGGCACTTTCTATAAGTACCTGCCCTACCCATGATGATTACCTCCTAAAGCATCTTAAGGAAAAATTTAATGTTCCATATATTTTAAAACATATGCCTATTGGTATAGAAAATACAAACCACTGGCTCCGCCAGGTTGCAGAATTCTTCGGACTACAGGAGCAGGCCGAAAGGATAATTGAAGAAGAAAATAGGGAGCTGAAGGAAGCACTGCAAGAATTTCTCACTGTATTTAAGGATAAAAAGGTATTCATAGGAGCAGGTGAATTCCGTGCGCTTGCAACTGGAGGACTTTTGCAGGAATTGGGTTTTGAAATTGTTGCTCTTCGTTCATACCATCATGATGAATTTGCAACCGACGAATACGACAAGCTTATACAGGCTTCGAAGAAGGACTTTCCTATTAATATAGCAAATGTACAGCCTTATGAAGAAGCAAACCTTCTCAAAAAGCTGAAGCCTGACCTATTCCTTGGACATTGGAATGGAAATGGCACTGCATCAAAGCTTGGAATACCAACTCATGTTATTTACAACACCGGACTGAGCTATATCGGATATAAAGGTGCTTATGAAATAGCAAGAAGGCTTTTTAGGCAGCTTACAAATTCCAGATTCAACAAGAAACTTAGTAACAACGTAAAATTGCCTTATACTGATCAATGGTATGAATCTGATCCGTTTAAATACATTAAGGCTGCAGGAGGTGGACGGGATGAGTAATTTTATTGAAAGACCACGCTATTTTTGTTCACTTGGCGGTGCAATGTCAACAATTACAGCCTTGCCAAGGACTATTCCCATACTCCATGCAGCTTCAGGCTGCGCAGGAAGTATTGCCTGGGCACAGAACGGCGGAAGTGCACTTCAGGTAGGGGGTTACTGCGGTGGGCTGGCGGTTCCAAGTTCAAATGTGCAGGAAAGGGAAGTTGTCTTTGGGGGATATGACAGACTCAGGGAGCAGATTGAAAATACGCTGGAGGTAATTGATGGCGACCTTTATTTTGTCATTACCGGATGCGTGACTGAAGTTATAGGTGATGATATCAGAGCGGTTGTAAGTGAATTCAAAGGCGAGGGTGTAGATATACTAGCTGCTGAAACAGGCGGGTTCAGAGGAAATTCCTATTATGGCTATGATATAGTTATGCAGGCATTAGTAAAGGATTTTGTCACTAAAGGGCGCTCTAAGGTCAAGGGTAAGGTTAACATTTTCGGTATTGTTCCATACATGGATGTGTTCTGGAGAGGAAACCTCGAAGGGATACGCTTTTTGCTTGAAAAGCTGGGACTTACCGCCAATACCTTCTTTACATCAGAGGACAGTCTTGAGGAAATTAAAAATTCATCTGAAGCTGAGCTTAACATAGTTGTTTCAGATGTATACGGTGTTGAGACTGCACAAGCCTTTGAAGAGATACATAATACGCCATACATTTTAACACCGCTTCCAATAGGGCCTTCCGCCTCTGATGACTTCCTACGGAAAATAGGAGATATGCTATCTATTGATAAGCAATTGGTGGAAAAGGTAATTAAGCATGAAAATGATGTATATTACAGCTATGTCGAGCCACTCGTAGAATGCTATAATGACCTTGATATGCAGCGTTATGCAGCAGTTGTGGGAGACGTTAACTATGCAAGGGCTGTTACAAAGTTCCTGGCAGACGATTTGGGATGGATACCAGAATTTGTGGTGTTTACGGATCAGCTTAAGGATGAACAGAAGGAAGGACTTGAGAAAGTATTTGACGGGCTTGAGTCAGGATTAAAGCCAAGAATTATTTTTGATACTGATACAAGTCAGGTTATAAAGTATATAAATGAGAAATATCCCAAAATAGGAACAAAGAAATATTTCAAGACTTTTACTCCAGGTTTTATAGTAGGCAGCTCTCTGGACCGCGAAGCAGCGTTGTCGCTTGGAGTTCCTCATTTAAGTATAAGCTTCCCGGTTGCCAACAGAGCGATATTGGATAGGAGCTATACGGGTTATCGTGGGGGATTACGCTTTACTGAAGATATATTAAGTGCTGCTATTGCTGCAAGATAATTTTATTTCATATAGTACTTGAATGGTTTTATTACAGTGCATTGAGCATTGGAATAAAACCATTTTTGTTGTTGACAATTCTGTCATAAATTATTAAAATAAATACCAAGTAAACCAATAGGATAAATAATATATAAAATAATAGCTTCTTAGGGGGGTAATTAGATGCAGAAAAATATTGAAATAAAAAATGGAAGATTAACATTAAGAGGTGTACTTCATACACCTGACAATATAGACGGAAAGGTACCTGTAGTAGTAATTTTTCATGGCTTTCAGGGGCATAAGGCTGGGCCTCATTTTATTTTTGTAGAGCTATCGAGGCTATTGGAGCAAAAAGGTATAGCCAGTGTGAGGTTTGACTTTAGGGGCAGCGGTGAAAGTGACGGATATTTTTCTGAAATGACAATGTCTGGGGAGCTTGAAGATGCAAAGACTATTCTTGATTATGTAAAAACACTTGGATTTGTGGACAGCATAAGGATTGGCGTCCTGGGTCTTAGTATGGGAGGAGCGGTTGCAAGTATACTTGCCGGCGATAGGAAAGATGATATAAGGTCGCTTTGTTTATGGGCTCCTGCAGGAAATATGAATGATGTAATACTAAATTATTATATAGGTGAAAAGCTGCCTCAATTACTTAAAGATGGTTATACTGATATTGAGGGCTATATACTTGGAAAATCGTTTATAGAAGACTCTGCTGTTCTTGATATATACGGGAGGGCGTCACAGTATGATAAAAACGTACTCATACTTCATGGAGACAACGATGAAGTTGTTGTGCCTGAAACATCACTTAAATATGTTAAATATTATGGAAGCAAGGTGCAGTTCCATACTGTAAATAGCGCAAATCATACCTTTGATAAGAGAGAATGGACGGATGAAGTTAATATGGAAACAATTAGATTCTTTGAAAGGGAGCTACGTTAAACCTGGATCAAAAACAATTAGATTTACATAAACTTGCAATTTCAGTATTCTTTCCAGATTTATCAGAGAAATTTACAAATTACCAGTCAAATATAAGGCTAAATATGATAGTATTAATAACAAAAAAGCTTTAGGAGGAACAAAATGGCTTTAAATGTCACACAGATTACTGTTCTGCATTGGTTTTACCAGTGTCATGCAAAGGGTGAACCGGCTTCATATAAAGGTTCAATACAGCATTTCGGAGAAGTTTTGAAAATTTCCGATCCAATGAGTGTAATACTATCTTTGCTTGAAATGGGTTTTATCAGCATAAACAAAGCAAAGATGCAGGTTTCTATAACGAAAGCCGGCATCCAGCAGTATGAGAGCCTTAAAAAGAAATAAGTTTTAATCAATAAGTTTTGAAAGTATAACGGCTATTTCAGCTCGGCTTATATATGACTTGGGGTTTACCTTACCTGCGTTGCCGTGTATTATTCCTTCCTTTGTGAATACTGCAATAGCCTGCCTTGCATAAGAGCTTATTTTATTAGAGTCAGAATATACATTAAGAACATCTTCGTTTGCATCCTGCAGTTGCTTTCCTGCTATGGGAAGGGCTCTGTATATTAATGAAAAAAGGTCTTCCCTTGTAATGCCGGTTGTGGGCATATACAGCCCGCCGCTGCCTTTTGCTATTCCGAGTGCTTTGGCTATACCTACCGCATCATAATAGTATGAGCCTTTCAGGACATCTTTGAAATTATCTGTAAAAGTTGTATTAAGCTTAAGAGTCTTTACGAGCATTACAAGAAAGTCAGCACGTTTAGCTGTTGCTGTAGGACCATAGGAGCCTCCGCCGCTGCTTATTATTCCATTTTCATAAAGCTTATCTATTGAATCTATTGCCCATGAAACATTTTGCCCAACATCTGAAAAATATTTTGATTTGTAGCTGATTTTTAATCCTGAGCTTTCATTATGAAGTCTATCTAATGATGTCACAACATAGGTGGCTCCATTGGGATCACTTCTTGATGAATCTGTGAATTTCTGGGTACCATTAGCTTGTTTCCTTATAGTTCCGATCAGTTTGGAGCCGCTGTTGCCGGAAGTATCAATATTGTCGCTGTTTCCGAATCTATAAACTGCAAAGTAAGCGGTTTTACTGTCATTGTCAGTGAAACTTATTGTTACTCCGCTGCTGTCGGCATTTATTGAGCCGCCCTGAGGTACGGTAGGTGCACTACCGCCTTTCCAAGGCATAGCTGGTACTAATGCCTTGTTTTTCCATAAATTATACTTTAGAGCATTTACACTTCCTGTCCATGTTGGTTGGAAGAATTGGTCGAACCTGAACATTATGCTGCCGTCTATTTCGGGATTGGACATATTGAATTTAACCTGCCTTGTAATTTCAGGAATACCATCATCTTTAGTAAAGTAAGTATCGCTGTCTGAATTGAATTTATAAAGTGCCTGCCCTATATAAAGCTGCACTTTTTTGCCTTTAACTGTATTTGCCCACCAGGAAGCAAGCTCACCGTAGGGAGCTGCAGTATTTCCAAAGGAAAAATATAATTGTGGAGCTATGTAATCTATTATTTCTTCATTAACCCACTTTTTAGTATCAGCGAAGGTCTTGTCATAGTTTGTGTAGCTGGAATTTGTATTGGAACCTCCATCATGATCCTTTTTATTTGCCCATATCGCCGAAGGGCTTACTCCAAATTTAACCCATGATTTCTTCTGACGGATTTTCTGAGATAATTCCTTTATAAGCAAGTATGTATTATTACGTCTCCAGTCACCTTTGTTTGAAAACTGACCGTTGTTATATGCAGTGTATGTACTATCATCACCCATTTCATTATTTATATTTTCATTGTAGAAGTAGTCGTCGAAATGTATTCCATCAATATCATAATTATTAACTATTTCCATTACACAATCCTCAATCCACGCTCTTGCAGCAGGGATACCCGGATCAAGAACAAACCTGTTGGCAGCTGTTTTTATCCATTCGGGGTGTTCCTTGTAAACACTTTTAGCAATGTTCAGAGAATTTTTAGTTGCTGCGGATGTGTCCATGGAAACTCTGTAGGGGTTCAACCATGCATGTAGTTCTATGTTTCGTTTATGTGCTTCTTCTATAGCAAAGGCAAGCGGATCAAACCCCGGATCCTTGCCGAAAGTGCCGGTGAGGTAACGTGACCAGGGTACGAGGTTGGACTTGTATAGGGCATCAGAACTCGTCCTTACCTGGAAAAAAACTGCATTCATATTCATTTCAACAGCTTTATCCAGTATGTTGATTAGTTCCTGCTTGCTTTTTTGAATACGCAGTGTATCGTCCTTAATGTCTCTTGTCTGAGCAGAAGGCCAGTCAAGGTTAACGACAGTGCTTATCCATGCTGCTCTTAAATCTCTTTTTACGTCCGGAGTTGCAGCAGGAATATAGCTTGAATAATTATCCCATGGTTCTCCGGCGGCATTGATAGGCAGCATAAGCATTGATAATGCAAAAATCACAAAAAAACTCACAAAAAGTTTGAATCTGTTTATTCTATACATTTTTTAGACCCCCTGTAATTCTATACTAATTTATGCCGGTTACGACTGTCAACAGCAAATGCTACAACAACAGGTGTTCAAGTGTTTACATTTATGTTACAGGGAATTATGTTATGAATAAAATAACTTGAATAAGTCTATAAGGAAGACTTTTGAATGTTTATAATAGAAATTAAAAAAATGGTTGATAATAGTTTCCTAAGAAATAAAAAAGGAGAGTCTTGCGAAAACTCTCCTTTGCAAACTTTGTATTACTTTTTGTTTGACATCTCTATATTGACTCGTTTGCCCTTTAGCTTGAAATTCTTTAATGCCAGAACTTCGCTGCTGTATTTACCGGGTATTTCGACAAATGAATACTTATCAAAGATATTAATAGCTCCTATCAGTTTTCCAGGCAAGCTTGTTTTAGACGCTATGCCTTCTACAAAGTCACGGGGCTGAACCCTGTTGCTGGTTCCTATGTTGAAAAATAACCTAACCATACTTTCATCATCCAGGATATTATCATCGGCTTTAGCTTCGCCAGCCTGACCTTTGGGATCTGAAAGCATTTTTAAAAGCCCGGCTGCCAGATCGAGGGTTGTATAATAACTGTCTTCCTTGTTTTGAGAATTAATATCATCCAGAGCCTTTTCTATATAATCACCATATTTTGAAATATCACTGTGGGTTATTACATTTTTAAGTTCGTCGATAAAATTGTTTATCTTGTTTTCTTCAATGTCTGTTACCGATGGAGGCTTAATCAACAGTACTTTTGATTTTGTATATCTTTGTATGTCCCTGAGTTTATAAATTTCACGTCCGACAACAAATGTATAAGCTTTACCAGTTTTGCCTGCCCTTCCGGTTCTGCCTATTCTATGGACATAATACTCTTCATCGTTGGGAAGATCATAGTTGAATACTGCTTCAACGTCGTTTACATCGATACCGCGGGCAGCTACATCAGTTGCAATAAGAATATCCAAGTGGCCTTTTCTGAACCTGTTCATTACCTTGTCTCTTTGCATCTGTTTCATATCACCATGCAGGCCCTCGGCTGAATAGCCTCTTGATTGAAGGCTTGAAGCAAGCTCGTCAACGCGTTTCTTGGTGTTGCAGAATACAAGTGACAGCTTTATATTGTTTGCATCTATAAGTCTTGTCAGTACCTCAAGCTTTGAATGTACATTTACCTCAAGATAAAACTGTTCGATCCCAGGAACTGTAAGCTCCTTGTGAGCAACCTTGATAAGTACGGGATTCTTTTGGTAAAGCGCGGTAAGTTCCAGGATTTCCTTTGGCATAGTTGCAGAAAAAAGAATTGTCTGCCTTTCCTCAGGAACCTTTTCCAGTATTGTATCTATATCTTCACGGAAGCCCATGTTAAGCATTTCATCAGCCTCATCAAGGACCAGCATTTTTAAATCCTGAAGCTTTAATGTGTGCCTTCTCATATGATCCATTATACGTCCTGGTGTTCCGATAACTATCTGAGGACGCTTTTTCAATGACTGTATCTGTCTGTCTATGGACTGTCCTCCGTAGACAGGAAGAATTTTAATACCCTTTTTATGCTTTGATACATTTTTAAGTTCTTCTGCGGATTGTATTGCAAGTTCTCTGGTAGGGCACAGAATTAGGATTTTGACTCCTTCATCAGAACTTTCTACCATTTCAATGGCAGGTATACCAAAAGCACAGGTTTTACCTGTCCCAGTCTGAGCTTGTCCAATTACATCCGAACCCTTTAAAATATGAGGTATGGATTGTGACTGGATAGGTGTAGCTTCCTCAAAGCCCATCTCAGCTATTGCCTTCTGCAGTTCGGGCGATAAGTTTAAATCTTTAAATATAAGGTTTTCCATATTAATTTCCTTTTCTTCTTTTTTTACATTATAATTTCAAGTGTAACATGAATTGATTAATTAAACCAGTTTAATATTATTATGAGAGCTTTTTTACAATATAATTATTACCAATATATATAATTATAAAATTACTTCGTTTTTATTGCTTGTATATGTTACAATAGTTATAATATTAGTAAATAATTAACGAGGTCCAAGAGCTATGGTAAGGATATATGATAAAAACTTTTTTAATGAAATAGCAAAATCGCATAGCCAAAAGCCCGATAATTCAAAGAAATCCATTCCTAACGAGGAAACCTTCAGCCAGGTGCTTGAAAAAGCAAAGAACGGGAATGAGATGGCTGCACTGCATATCTATGAATGGCAGGAATTGTATAAGAAAAATAAGGTTGACAACAATGAAATCGGAAATATGATTGACAAGGCTGCAAAACAGCTTTTCAAATAGAATTGTAATGATACAGGCAACTCTTATATTTATCGGAGTTGCCTTTTTAATTTTTTCTGAGAGTTTCTATACATTTATTTCATGTTGAGAAATTCCAGCAAAGTACGGGAGGAATATTTTATGGATAAGATAAGGTTTGGACGTACAGGTTTGATGGTAAGCAGAACCGGATTTGGGGCGCTGCCTATACAAAGGATTAGTATTGAGGATGCGGGTAGAATCCTTGTTAAAGCGTATGATAACGGTATTAATTTTTTTGATACAGCCAGAGCTTACTCTGATAGTGAGGAAAAAGTAGGGTACGCGCTTTCAGAACATAGAAAAGATATTATTATAGCTACAAAAACTATGGCTAAAGATAGAAAAGAATTGGTTACACAGCTTGAAACCAGCTTAAGTAAGCTTAAAACAGATTACGTAGACATATATCAGCTTCATAACCCGGATCAATTGCCAGATCCTGAAGACCCTGATGGTACATATTCCGCAATGCTTGAAGCAAGGGAAAAAGGAATGATAAGATTCCTGGGTATAACCTGCCATAAGCTTTCAAATGCTCTTGAAGCGGTAGAGTCTGGACTTTATGATACTGTACAATTCCCGCTTTCCTCACTTTCTTCAAATGAGGATTTGACAATTATTGAAGAGTGTAAAAAGCATGATATCGGTTTGATAGCCATGAAAGCATTATCGGGAGGACTTATAACAAATGCGGCTTCAACCTTCGCATTCCTTAGACAATATGATAATGTGATTCCGATTTGGGGTGTTCAGCGTGAATCAGAACTTGATGAGTTTATTGAAATGGAAAAGAATCCGCCCATTTTGGATGAAAAGATGTGGGAACTTATAAAAAAGGACAGAAGTGAGTTATCTGGCTCATTTTGCAGAGGCTGCGGTTACTGCATGCCATGCCCGGCAGGTATACATATTCCGATGGCTGCCAGAATGTCTCTTCTTTTAAGAAGGGCCCCATATCAGCAATTTATGTCGGATGGCTGGAAAAAGCAGATGGAATTGATCAATGAGTGTAAGAATTGCGGAAAATGTATAAGTAAATGCCCATACAAGCTTGATACACCGGGCATTTTGAAATATATGCTTGAGGATTATCAGGAGTTTTATAAGACGCACAGCGATAATATATAGTGTTCAGTAAAAAGCATCAGTTCAGAAACAATGAACTGATGCTTTTTGTTGTTAAGCCATTTCGTCAATTATTGATACTCCCGAGCTTGTACCTATCCTGTTGGCACCTGCCTCAATTACGGCTAATGCTTCACTGAGACTCCTTATACCTCCAGAAGCTTTAACGCCCATGGAAGCTCCTACTGTCTTCCTCATTAATGCCACGTCAGCGGCAGTGGCACCTCCTGTACCAAAACCGGTTGAAGTCTTTACAAAGTTAGCACCTGAATTCTTGGCAAGTTTACAGGCTGTTACTTTTTCCTCATCTGTAAGGAAACAGGTTTCAATTATTACTTTTACAAGAGCGCCCTTGGATGCTTTAACAACTCTTGAAATCTCATCCTCGACGTATTTAAGGTTACCTGACTTAAGCATTCCCACATTAATTACCATATCAATTTCATGTGCACCGTCCTCCACTGCCTTGGTAGCTTCAAAGGCTTTGGTCTCAGGAGAATTTGCACCCAAAGGAAAACCTATAACCGTGCAGACCTTGACGTTGGAATGGGATAATTTCTTTGCTGCAAACTTTACAAAAACAGGGTTTATGCATACCGAAGCAAAATTATATTTAATTGCTTCCTGGCACAAAGCTTCTATCATTTCCTCGGTTGCCGAAGCTTTCAATATTGTGTGATCAATCATGGAGGCCATAGTCTTTTTAGTTATTTCAGCCATTTTTGTTCCACCTTTACTTTTAATGTCAGTTGATTAAAGTAATTTTACCATTATAAAGTGTGATATAAAAGGGAGATGGGGTAATAATGGCAGGATTACTGCATAAACAAAGGCAATCTGGTATAATCTGTTGATAAAGAATATTTTATTACTTATAATATAATTTATCGTATACACTGTTTATGTGGTTACTCAAATTTAAAAGACTGGAGTGGTAATAATGATACCTACACCTCATATACAAGCAAAAAGCAAGGATGAAATAGCAGAAACAATACTTCTGCCGGGTGATCCATTAAGGGCGAAATTTATTGCTGACACTTACCTAGACAACCCTGTTGAATTTACATCAACAAGAAATATTCTTGGATATACAGGAACCTACAAAGGCAAAAGGGTATCTGTAATGGGAACCGGAATGGGGATTCCTTCAATTGGTATATATTCATTTGAACTGATTAATTTTTATGGAGTTAAAAATCTTATACGTATAGGTTCATGCGGTGCTTTACAGCCTGATATTAACATAAGAGACATAGTAATAGGCATGGCAGCCTGCACTACATCAAACTATGCTTCGCAGTATAAACTATCGGGAACCTTTGCACCTTGTGCTTCATGGGATTTGCTTAAAAAAGCTGTTGATACAGCTCAAGAAAAATCCATTCAGGTCAAAGTCGGAAATATTATATCTTCAGATATTTTTTATAATGATGATGCGGATGATTGGAAGAATTGGGCTAAGATGGGTGTATTAGCAGTAGAAATGGAAGCTGCAGGGCTTTATATGAATGCAGCACGTGCAGGTGTTAATGCGTTATGTATTCTTACGGTTTCCGATTCACTTGTTTCACACGAGGAAACAACTGCGCAAGAACGCCAGAATTCATTTACACAAATGATGGAAATAGCTCTTTCTCTGGCATAAATTAGGGCAAGCACATATATTGACAATGTATTTCTTATGTGCTATTATTCCATTAAACCGTTGAAGAGGAAGTAAAACCACAGCCCAGCTGTAAAGAGAGTCGGGAACGGTGAAATCCCGGTGAGTATGGAGTGGACAAATGGACCTCGGAGGGCATGGTGAAAAAGTTTTATGAACTTTAGTATCCATTGACGTATAGCCGACGTTACAGGGCAATGAGTGTGTTGGCACTCTGCAAGGTGGATGCTTACATAAAGGCATCAATTAAGGTGGTACCGCAGGTTATCGCACCTGTCCTTATTATAAAGGATAGGTGCTTTTTATTTTGGTACGCTTAATATATCTATTCCGCCTCGGAAGAATAGATAATTGCAGAGAATAAACCTCGATAAAAATTATTTCGGGAGGTATTTTCTATGAGAAAATCAATGGTAAAAATCGTTCTTTCAGCAGTAATGGCATTTGTTTTAATGTTCACAATGGCAGCTTGTGGCTCAATCACATCAACATCCGATGAGGGTTCACAGAGTTCAAGTACACAGTCTGCTTCTACAACAGCAGATAAAACCGTTAAAAATATAGGTATCGTTCAAATTGTACAGCATCCTTCACTTGACACAATCAGGACCTCCATCGTTAAGCAGCTTGCCGATAAGGGATTTAAGGATGGGGATAATATAAAGATCGATTACCAGAATGCCCAGGGTGATCAGACTAATCTTAAAACAATAGTACAAAAATTTGTTAATAATAAGTATGATTTGATTATAGCAATTGCTACACCTTCTGCACAGGCGGCAGCAGGCGAAACAAAGGATATACCTGTATTATTCTCAGCTTGTACCGATCCTGTAGCTTCAGGACTTGTTCAAAACCTTGAAAAGCCGGGTAAGAACATTACTGGAACTTCTGATGCGGTTTCAGCAGAAAAGATCATGGGGCTTGCAAAACGTATAACACCAAATGCAAAGAAAATCGGTGCATTATACAACTCAGGTGAAACAAATTCAGTTTCCGTAGTAAACAATCTTAAAGAATATGCTAAAAAGAATGGCTTGACAGTTGTTGAAGCTACAGTAACAAATTCATCTGAAGTTCAGCAGGCTGTTTCGTCCCTGGCTGGAAAAGTAGATGCAATCTTCTCACCTATAGATAACACAATAGCTTCTGCAATGCCAACAGTTGCAAAGGTTGCAAATAAGGCAAAGATTCCGGTATATGTCGGAGCAGATTCAATGGTTAAGGATGGAGGACTTGCAACTTACGGTATAGATTATGTAGTATTAGGACAGGAAACTGCTAATATGGCAGTTGAAATACTCAATGGCAAAAAGCCAGGGGACATTCCTGTTAAGACAATGGATCAGATGAAGATTTATGTTAATCAGGCTACCGCAGATGCTATAGGGATTAAAATACCTGACGATGTTCTCAAGGAAGCAGCTGAGGTATTTAAAAAATAAGAATTAGAAGGGGTTTGGGATCATGCTACTGTCTTTGCAAAGTGCAGTGGAACTTGGAATAATATACGCAATAATGGCGTTGGGTGTCTTTATTTCATTCAGGACACTTAACATACCAGATTTGACTGTTGACGGAAGTTTTACATTGGGAGCCTCGGTTTCCGCGGTATTGTGTATGAACGGTCAACCGGTGCTTGGAATATTACTTGCGTTTATTGTAGGCTGTCTGGCAGGGTCCCTTACCGCTATACTGAATACAAAATTAAAAATACAGCCTCTTCTGGCTGGTATATTAATGATGCTTGCCCTATGGTCCATAAACCTTAAGGTCATGGGAAAAGCTAATATATCATTATTAAATAAAAACACAATTTATGATTTGTTCAATTTTTCAGATGCATCGGATTATTTAAAAATAATCATATCAGCAGTTATATTGATTGCAATTCTTATTCTTCTTTACCTTTTCTTGAAAACAAAGCTGGGTATTGTACTGAGGGCTACAGGTGACAATGACCAAATGGTTAGGGCACTTGGCGTAAATACCAACTGGACTGTCATAATCGGTCTTGCACTGTCAAATGGTCTTGTTGCTGTTTCAGGCGCATTGATAGCGCAGTATCAGGGCTTTTCAGATGTTTCAATGGGAATAGGTATGGTGGTTATAGGCCTTGCATCTGTTATAATAGGTGAAGTTATTTTCGGAATTAAAACCTTAATGAGAAGACTTGTAGCAGTAATCCTTGGTGCAATAGTTTACCGGTTGGTTATAGCTTTGGCACTTGAACTGGGAATGCCTACAAATGATCTCAAACTTATATCAGCTGTAATTGTTGCTCTGGCATTATCCATGTCTACTATTAAAGGACGTTTTGTAAAGCTAAAAAGGAGAATGTCTCTAACTAACACCAGTGAAGGAGGTCGGGACTGATGCTGGTTGTTCAGAATATATGTAAAACCTTCAGTAAAGGAAGCGTAAATGAAAAGCTTGCAATTGACAATATAAGCCTGACTCTTGAAGAAGGTGAATTTGTTACAATCATAGGCGGAAACGGTGCTGGAAAATCAACCTTTCTTAACTGTATATCAGGTGTATATGATATTGATAAGGGTAAAATTCTTCTAGACAATATAAATGTGACATTTGTGCCCGAATACAAAAGATCAAGGTATATAGGACGAGTTTTCCAGGACCCTATGAAGGGAACTGCTTATGACATGACGATAGAGGAAAACCTGGCAATAGCCTATGCAAAGGGAAAACCAAGGGGCTTGAGGCCGGGGATAAAAAAGTCGGATCTGAAATTCTTCAGAGAACGTCTTGCGCTTCTTGAACTAGGTCTTGAGGACAGGATGAAGCAAAAGGTAGGTCTTTTATCGGGAGGTCAGAGACAGGCGCTTACGCTTCTTATGGCTACCATTGTAAAACCAAAGCTTCTGCTTCTTGACGAACATACTGCAGCACTGGATCCTTCAATAGCTAAAAAAGTACTGAAAATGACTAAAGACGTAGTTTCTGAAGAAAAGCTTTGTACCATGATGGTAACGCACAATATGAAAGCTGCACTTGAGTATGGTACAAGGACTATAATGATGCATGAGGGAAGAATAATTCTTGACCTTAAAGGTAAGGAAAGAGAAGAGATGACGGTAGAACAGCTGATTGACCAGTTCGGTAAAAAAAGCGGAACTGAGCTTGATAATGATAGAATGCTATTAAGCTGATTGGCTAAGATGGAGCGGATTCTTATACCGCTCCTTTTTGATTTCATTAATTTGGAATATGCTTCAATAACTGCTATAATCAATATTAAAATTACTTGGAAGAGATGAACATTTATGATTTTTTCTAAAAGAATGGACGGACTTACATCAGCAATATTTTCAGAGCTTGATTATAAGAAAAGAGAGCTTATAAACGCCGGAAGGGATGTTTTTGATCTTAGCATTGGAACACCTGATTTACCTCCGGCTCCTCATATAGTTGAAGTACTTAGGGAAGCATCCGGCAAAGCTGAAAATTATGTTTATGCAATAAATGACATGCCGGAACTGATTGAAGCAGCTTTGGGGTGGTATAAGGTCAGATATGGTGTAGATTTGCAGCTTAATGAGGTGACATCGCTTTTAGGTTCTCAGGATGGCTTATCGCACATAGCTCTTACTCTTGCTGATCCAGGAGATGTTGTAATGGTTCCAGACCCTGGTTATCCAATTTTTAGTGTGGGTCCAGGGCTGGCATGCGCATCAGTATACAAAATGCCTCTACTCAGGGAGAATAACTATCTTATAGATTTTGATAAAATTGATCCTGATACAGCTTATAAAGCGAAACTTATGATTGTGTCATATCCGAATAATCCAGTAACTGCAGCAGCACCTTATGAATTTTACGAGAAGCTTGTATGGTTTGCTAAAAAGTATGATATTGCCGTGGTTCACGACAATGCATACAGTGAACTAGTCTTTGATGGCAAGGAAGGCAGAAGTTTTCTCTCTGTTCCCGGCGCAAAGGATATAGGAGTTGAATTTAATTCACTGTCAAAGTCTCATAATCTTACCGGCTGCAGGATATCTTTTGCTTTAGGGAACAAAGAGATGATAAAGCAGCTGAAAACCTTAAAGTCACATCTTGATTATGGTATTTTTCTACCTGTTCAGAAGGCTGCAATAGCTGCCTTGACTGGTTCACAGGAAAATGTACATAAAACAATGCTGACCTACCAAAGGCGGCGTGATGTTTTGGTTGAAAGCTTTATGGAAGCAGGTTGGTGTATACCTAAATCAGAGGCAACAATGTTTGTATGGGCGCCTATACCTGAAAACTATTCTTCCTCTGTTGAATTTACTTTTGATCTACTTGACCGGACAGGTATAATTGTTGTGCCTGGCAGCAGCTTTGGCAGTAATGGCGAGGGATACGTCCGCCTTGCGCTTGTTCAAAATGAGCAGCGAATTGAAAAGGCGGCACAGCTTATAAAAGATTCCTGTATTCTTAAGTAAACTCAGCAAATTTATACTAATAATAACAATTTACATTATTAATTTGTCTACTCATATTATGTAAAATTATTTTAGTAAAATAATTTGCAGGAGGTTGGTATCTTGGAATCTAAGGTTGCACATTTACCTAACACGGATGAGCTTATTCAAAACACAAAAGAAGCAAAAAGCCAAAAACAGAACAAGAATGATCTTGCAGAAAGATCCGGCTTTAATTTAATGGGTGCGGATGGACTTCGTGCTATTGCTTGTTTAAGCGTTATTCTCCATCATATCATGCAAAGGTTATTTACTCCGGCTCAGCCTCAATGGGCACAAGAGGCACAGTCATTCTTCCTTTTGGGGAACGCAGGAGTAAGTGTGTTTTTTGTATTAAGCGGATTTCTTCTTTCCTATCCATTCTGGAAGCGTTATTTAAACGAAGAGAAATTTCCTAGTATGAAACAGTATGCACTTCGTCGTGCTTCGCGTATTATGCCAGGATATTACGCCTCGTTGACAATATCGGCAGTAATACTTCCATTAATACTGAACATGCCTATGGAATCAATGCTGAGGCGTATAATTTCAGGCTATACCTTCACTTCTGGAACAAGTTATGTAACCTTTTTCCCATCCGATATAAACGGCCCTCTCTGGTCCATAGGTTTTGAAGTAATCTGTTATGTTCTTATGCCTATTTTCATGATAGGACTTTTCGGACTTTTTGGTAAGAAACGTTCTTTTGCAAAGGGATTTGTTTATTGGATAGGTGTATTTGCTCTCATTACTGCTGCAAATCAGCTGGTACATGTACTGCTGACTCCGGATGATGTAAACAAAGGTTGGGATTATGGAATTATAGGCGGTGCTAAATACTGGATGCCAAATTACAACCCTATTGGTTTCTTCGGACATTTTGCAATGGGTATTTTTGCGGCGGGTGTTGCATGCTTCCTTTATAAGAAAGCTTCTTCTATAGAAAAATGGAAGAAGAAAGGATTGTTTGATTTAATAGGTGTTGCAGCTTTAGTAGGTAGTATTGTATTTCTCTGGCTTGCACGACACAAGCAGGAATTCAGCTTAAGTATCCAGAACCAGCCCTATTTCTTTCCGTTCCTGGCACTTTTAATGGCTGCAATTTTAGCAACTGCACCTCATTCTCTATGGTTTGGTAAACTTTTAGACAATAGGTTCTTCAGATTTACAGCCAAAATATCATTTGGTTTATACATATGGCATTTCCTTGTAATATTTGCTATTACCAGGCTCTGGATGCCTAATTATGAAGTTATGCGGATGGAAAACTGGAAGGATTGGGCCCTTGCATCAGTTGTTCTGTTGGTTGTATCATACATAATTGCTGCGCTATCCTACCGTTTTATCGAAAAGCCTGTTCTTGATTGGGCTCATAAAAAGAAGTTTAAATAGGATAGTATCTAAAAATTTGACTTATTTGCAAATGGCAGATAAAATATATTCTTAGGTATACAAAAAAATGCACGGCATATTATTATTTTGTACAGGCATTTGAGGGAGAGTCAAATTTATGATTGAAGTAAAAGAGGTTAAAACAAAAAGCCAACTTAAGAAGTTTATGAATTTTCAGTTTTCTCTTTATAAAGATTGCCAATATTGGATACCGCCTTTAAAATTTGATGAAATGAATACTCTGCGCAAGGATAAGAATCCTGCTTTTGAGTACTGTGATGCAAAATACTGGCTTGCTTACAAGGATGGTAAGGTTGCAGGCAGGATAGCGGGAATAATTAATCATAAGTATGTAGAAAAATGGAAAAACAAAAATGCGCGTTTCGGATGGGTAGATTTCATTGACGATCCTGAAGTATCAAAAGCACTTTTTGATACTGTTGAAAAATGGGCACACGAAAATGGCATGGAAGGCCTTCACGGTCCTCTTGGATTTTGTGATTTGGATAAGGAGGGCATGCTGGTTGAAGGCTTTGAGGAAATGGGCCTTTACTTCACCATTTACAACTACCCATATTACTCGAGACACCTGGAAAGCTTGGGCTTTGCAAAGGATATAGACTGGCTTGAATATATAGTTAAAACGCCTGATTCTATACCTGAAAAGGTTGAGAGAATAAACGACATAGTACTTAAAAGGCTTAACCTGCGTATATTTGTTGCAAAGAAACCAAAGGATATTCTCCCATATGCTCCGGGTATTTTTAATATACTTAATGAAGCGTATAGTGATCTCTATGGTGTTGTGCCACTTACAGATAAACAGGTTGCTTCATATACCAAGCAGTATTTCGGTGTTATTAATCCTGATTATGTAAGACTAGTATTAAATGAACAGAATGAAGTTGTTGCCTTTGGAATTTGTGCTCCTGCATTGTCTAAAGCCATCAAGAGGGCAAAAGGCAAGGTTTTGCCGTTTGGTTTCATTCATTTGCTAAGGGCGATGAAAAAGAATGATTCTCTTGATTTATTACTTGTTGCTGTTAAGCCTGAATTACAGGCAAAAGGTATAAATGCACTTTTGATGACTGAAATAACAAAGACAAGTATAAAGAATTCGATAGCCACGGCAGAGACCGGTCCTGAGCTTGAAAGTAATACAAAGGTACAGGCTCTTTGGAAGCACTACGAAACAAGGCAGCACAAAAAGAGAAGAAGTTACTTTAAAAAAATAGGTTAATATAAAGAGTAAAAAGCCGATACTTTTCGGCTTTTTTGCGTTGTTCAGATATATATATTAATATATTGTAAATTTATTAATTTTTAAAGAAAATTTAATGAAAAGGTGATAAAATAATTATGAATATTATTGTTGAATTGTATATATCTTGATACACTAAAAAATGCCTTAACGGAGAATAATAAATATACTTTGCTTTTGCAAAGAATATTTTTTTCTCAAATGTAGGAGCATGTTATGGCATTTTTAACTGGTCAGTTCTGCGATTCTTTTATGCCAATTGCAGATGGTGTGACCAATGTTGTCAAGAATTATGCATTTTGGCTTCAAAAGAAATACGGTACCTGCTATGTTATTACTCCTGATTTTCCGGGTTATAAAGATGATGAAATATTTGGGGTTTTAAGGTACTATTCTGTACCTGTTCCCACAAGAAAGCCGTATAGATCAGGATTTCCTTTTTTGGATGTTGGTTTTCATAAAAGATTGAAGAGTATTGATTTTGAGCTTGTTCACGCTCACAGTCCTTTCAGGACGGGTAAAATGGCGCTTAAACTTGCAAGAATGAAAGGGATTCCCATTGTGGCATCCTTTCACTCGAAGTATTATGATGATTTTAAAGATGCGTTAAAAAGTGATGCTGTTGCAAAAATGCTTACTAAATTAGTAGTAGAGTTTTATAACAACGTCGACTATGTTTGGACAGTCAACAAATCTACTGTTGATACTTTACGGGAGTATGGTTTTAAAGGGAATGTGGAAGTGGTTGAAAACGGTATTGATTTTATGGATCTTAGCAATTATGATAAAAATCCATTGTGTACCGAAAATGGTAATGCAGACGGATTATTTAGGATGCTGTATGTAGGTCAGCATGTATGGCATAAGAACCTTAAGTTGCTCGTTAACTCGTTAAGAATATTTAAGGATTCGGGAAAAAGGTTTCTTATGACCATGGTTGGTGAAGGAAATGCAATGGGAGACTTGCAGCAGATGGTTTGTAATCTAGGGATGAAGGACAATTTTATTTTTACCGGCAGAATTAATGACAGAGAAAAACTTAAAGCAATTTATTCGAATACAGATTTACTCCTTTTCCCTTCTGTGTATGATACATTTTCACTTGTAGTACGTGAAGCTGCTTCTGTTGGCTGCCCCTCAATAGTTATTGAGAATTCAAATGCAGCAGAAAATGTTGTTGATGGGTTTAATGGTTTCCTTGCAAAGAATGATGAGAAAGCATTTGCGCAGGTAATAATTTCTTCTGTAGAAGACAGGGTAAAATTAATGATGGTTGGACATAACGCGTTCAATACCCTTTTTCAGTGTTGGGAAGCAGTAATAGATGAGGTTTCAGAAAGATATTTGGAAATAATAAATGTTTATAATAAAATACGTGCATAAAAATATTTTATTTTTATGAAACTTATTTAAAAAAATTACGTATTAATATATGTATACTAAGGAGTTTGATAATGGGGCTAATAAAAGATTTTATAGATTTTGTGTTGCATCTTGATGTTCGTCTTCCGCAGTTGGTAAATGACATTGGGGTATGGACTTATTTAATAATGTTTGCACTGATATTTTGTGAGACTGGACTTGTTGTAATTCCTTTTCTCCCTGGAGATTCAGTAATATTTGTAATAGGTGTTTTATCTCATGACGGAAAACTTAATCTTTTTGCAATGATGGTTGTGTTAATGGCAGCAGCGATTATTGGGGATACTGTTAATTATCATATAGGTAAGGCATTTGGACATAAATTATTTAAAAATCCTGATGCAAAGCTTTTTAAAAAGAAATATCTTGATAAGACCCATGAATTTTATGAGAGGCATGGAGGCAAGACTATTATTATTGCAAGGTTTGTTCCTATAATACGCACATTCGCACCTTTTGTGGCAGGTATGGGAAGCATGTCATACGTCAAATTTATTAGCTTTAATATAATTGGCGGTATATCGTGGGTTATATTGTTCTTGTTTGCCGGTTTCTTCTTTGGGTCAATTAGTTTTGTAAAAAATAATTTTACTTTTGTAATATTTGCAATAATTTTTATTTCATTATTGCCAGGTCTTATTACATATTTAAACAGTAGACGTACTGTTAAAATAAATAAAACCAAAAAATAGTTTTTAAATTACCTGCATGGATATAAATATTTTATTTATATTGTGAAGGAGGATTGAATATGTTACTACTGCCGTCAGCAACATCAAACCGAACTGAAAAAAGAAAGCCAACGGTATGTGAAGTATATCTTGATGGTGAATTAAAAAAAGCTGAAGTTATAGATGAACATGAAAAAAGCTATGGAATTTTTATGCATTCAGTTATTCTTAGTAATAATTCAACAGTTATAAAATCCGGTAAGGAAGTAGAAGTGATAGGTGATGAGCAGGAAAAGGCAATCAGCCTGTTTACACTAAACAAGGGTTTCGATAAAAGTCTGTTTGATATCATAGCGCCAAAAATTGCAGATGTTAATCTGGAAAACGAAATATGCCTTAAACCTTCAGTGCACCTTATAAATGACAAGCTGAGGGTTGTTACAAAGGGTAATGCACCTGAAGTTTTAAAGAAATGCACCTATGTTTTAATAGATTCAAAATTCGTCAAACTTACCCGAAGGCTTATGAGAGGTATAAATGAGGCCTATAGGAAAATGCTTGACAGAGGACTCAGAGTTTACGCTATAGCAATTAAGGATATTTCTGAAGTATCCGAAGTAATTAAGAAGGAATTTTCATTAAATCAAATGGTATTTGTAGGGCTTTTGGGTATTGGAAATGTATAAGTGAATAAAAATGATAGAAAGGCTGCTCAATAGGCAGCTTTTTTTTATTTGCAAGTATTATTTTTGATTGCTATAATGTTTATATATTATGGTAAATTACAACAAAAGATTAAAGGTATCAGGCTTATTAATTATATAGAAATGGTGATGTTATGAAAAAAGTAATAGTAGGCTTGTTGATATTGGTGTTTGTTGGAGCTATCGTAGGATTAACATATCTGTCAACAGATTTTAAGGATACTCAAATTAAACTCTCCTCTACTTCAGATAAAAACAATAAAAAACAGCCTAAGCCAAAATACCATTTTGTTGCAATTACACAGAGTATGGATGACCCATTCTGGCAGGATTACAGCAAAGGTGTCCAGCAAGCAGCAAAGGATTTTAATGTCGCTGTTGAAATAAACGGACCTGAATTTATCAATATAAATGAACAGTTAAGATATTTGGATATAGCTATTGCTTCACGTGCAGATGGAATCGCAACCAGCGTACTTGGAGAACAGGAATTTACACCGTTGATAAATAAAGCCTCAAGCGGGGGTATACCTGTTGTAACAGTTGGGTCGGATGCAAAAGGCAGCCAAAGGGTATCTTTTATAGGCAGCAGCAGTTACAAGCTTGGCATTGAAGCAGGCAAACTTGTAATCAATTCTACGGGGGGACAGGCTGATGTCGCCATTATTTTAAGTAATTATTATGCAATAACTGAAAATGTTCTTCAAAATGTTATGGTTGGAGGATTTATTGATTCTGTAAAAGATTATAAGGGCATTGATGTAAAAACAGTCCAAACAGCATCAACCGGCCATTTTAGCGCAGAAGAAATAGCAAGGAATATTCTTAAGGATTATCCTACTGTAGATATGATTATATGCACCAATCCTAATGATACACTTGGAGTTGCTCAAGTACTTATAGATTTCTACAAGGTTGGAAAGGTAAAAATGATTGGGTACAGCGATAATGAGAATATTTTAAACTACGTCAAATCCCAGGTGATTTATGGCACAGTTGTTGAAGATCCATATAAAATTGGATATGAAAGCATCAGGTTACTTGTAGAAGCCAAGGATAATGGCCGTCCATCTACATCGTACAGTGATACTGGTATAAAAACTATTACTAGGCAGAATGTTGACCAGATTTTAAATCAGAAGTATAAGGCGGCCGATAAAAATGAATAGTTTACTCAATATATTTAAAAACATGGCACATAAAAATATTATAAGGAAAAGGCTATTCCTGTACTTCTTTTTATCTACGATATTAACCAGTGTTGTAAGTATATATACCTATGTCAATTCAAATATGCTCGCATCCAAGATGAATACTCTTTTTATGAATGGTATTTATTTATCTGACCTGTACAAAAATATTGAAACCGTTCATACAAGCTTGGAAAATTATTTGGCAACCAGTCATTCCAAAAGCTTGAACCAATATAATAAATACAGCGGTAAGCTGAAGGAAAAGGCGGATACTCTAAAAAAAGGTGATTTACGCACTGAAACCGGAATGATGTTTATCGATTTGTCTAACATGATAGAGACTTATGTTGATGAATGCCAGATAGCTATAGGAGCAAAAAGAGGAAGAAATGTAGATGAGTATAATACACATTACAATGAGGCCAGTAAGCTGTACGGTTATATTAATTCATACATTGACAAATTAAAACTGAACCAGTTCCAGGATAATACAAATGACTATATGACACTTCAAAACAGACATAATGTCATGCAAACTATTAATATTATTCTTATACTTTCGGTTGCTGTATTCAATATTATTTTGATAATTCTGTTTACTTACTACATTACAGAACCTATTATAAAGCTGTCAAGATCGGCTAATGAAATTGCAAAAGGAAATTATGATGTGGGACCTGTAATTGTTAATACAAATGATGAAATTAGTGTTCTGGCAAAAGCTTTTGGCAGAATGACTGAAAGTATTCGCAATCATGTTGAAGAAATAAAGGCTAAGGCTGAACTTGAGACTCATCTCAAGGAACAGGAAATGCAGAATTTAAAAATGAAAAGCTTGCTTAAGGAAGCAGAACTTCAGTCTTTGCAGTCACAGATAAATCCTCATTTTATGTTTAACACGCTAAATGCGGGAGTACAGATTGCCATGTTTGAAGGGGCTGAGCGAACTGAAAGGTTTATGAACAAACTATCCGAACTATTAAGATATAATTTGGGGAAATTTGAGAAGGTAGTAAGCTTAAAAAAGGAAATAGAAAATATTGAAAGCTATATTTATATTCTTAAAGAAAGATTTGCAGATAAGGTGCAGTTTTCTAAAGATGTAGATGCTGACAGCACAGATATAAAAATGCCGCGTCTTATACTTCAGCCTATTGTAGAAAATGCTTTCATGCATGGAATAGGTGAGAACGAAGACGGAGGGGTTATATCTTTGAGGGCAAGAAAAGATGACAGTTTTGTTATTGTTGAGATTGAGGATAACGGAAAGGGAATGACAAAGGATACAGTAGAAAGCATACTTAAAAATGAAAATGATGACATGGTTGTACAGGATACCACACTTCACAGCGGAATAGGACTTCACAATGTCATTAACAGGCTCAGACTGTTCTTTAATTCAAACGATGTTATAGATATCAAAAGTGAGCCTGAATCCGGTACCTGTGTTATTCTTAAACTGCCATATTAGAGTAAGATTATCTGGAGGAGCCTATGTTTAAGCTTTTAGTTGCCGATGATGAGCAAATTGTTCTTGATTCTATAAAATTTATAATAGAGAAAAATTTCCGTGATGTTGCTGTTGTAGGTACTGCAAGATCTGGCAGGGAAGCAATAGAAAAGACTGAACAGCTTAGTCCGGATATTATTTTCATGGATATTAAAATGCCAGGTATCAACGGGATTGATGCTATAAAGGAAATTAAAAAAATATATAACAAGGCTGTATTTGTTATTCTTACTGCATTTGAACAGTTTGATTATGCCAAGGAAGCACTTAATTTGGGTGTTTTAGAGTATATCTCCAAGCCCATTGACAAAAACAAAATAGTTGAGATAGTAAAAAAATCTATTGGAATTATTGAAGGTGAAAGAAGGAAAAGAGAAAAAGAGCTTGAAATGAAAGAAAAGATGGAAACAATCCTGCCGATTCTTGAAAGCGGTTTTATCTACTCTCTGCTACTTTATGACGATAATAACATGGATCTTGAAAACTACAAAAAAATATTTGATATACAAGAAGATTCTGGCTTTATAATGACAATAGAATTTGGTGAAGAGGAGAAGCCCGGACAGCTTGGCAATAGAATAGGTTCCAGTGTTTTAAGTCAATCCTTTTACCCGTATCTGAGAGACATAATAAAGTGCAGGTGTAAATGTCTTGTAGGACCCGTGATGCTTAACCGTGTTGTTGTCTATATAACTGTTAAAGGGGAAGATGACGAGTATTCACAGAGGCTTGAGGCACTTAACATTGCCCAGTATATTTTTAATAAAATTTCTGAACGGGCAAATGTTGATTTTTATATTGGAATAGGCAGGAAATACGGCCTTGAAAATCTCCACATATCTTACGAGGAATCCTTAAAGGCAATCAGACATACTAACAGCAAAGGCATAATGCACATAAATGATATTACTGAAGAAAGCGGATATACCTACAATTACCCATATTCTAAGGAAAAATATCTTATAGAAATGGTTTCCGCAGGGGATGCTCAAAACAGTTTAAAGATATTCGGATTAATATTCGACTGGCTGCTTAACAATTGCGGAGGAAATGTCCAGGAAATAAAGAATAGACTTATAGAGATAATAGTAATGCTTTACAGGCTTTCACAGAATTATGAGATGGGAGAAGGAACTTTAAACTCCAGGGATAATTATCTTGCCGAATTCTTTGAAATTAAGGACATATCAAAACTTAAATCATGGTGCAGATACACTATTGAACAGATAACAGTCCATATAAACAGTACAAGGGAAAAGAAACTCAGCAGTTTGATTTTGAAGGCTCAAAAGTATATTAATGATAACTATTTTAGGGATATAACACTTGAGGATGTTTCAATTGAGGTAAGTGTAAGCCCGCATTATTTCAGCAAGCTGTTTAAAAGCGAGACTGGTGAAAACTTTATTGACTATCTTACATCTGTTCGAATATCCAAGGCTAAGGTTAAACTTGAGGAAGGCAAGGAGAGTGTCAAGGAAATATGTTACCAGGTAGGGTACAGCGATCCTAATTATTTCAGCAGGATATTTAAAAAGATAGTTGGAGTTACTCCGACAGAGTTTAAAGAAATACCTAAATTTTTAGAAAAGTAGGGGTAAGAATGAAAAAAATTATAGTTCTGGTAACCAAAACTTTACTGCTTGTATTTCTTACAGTTTCCGTCAGCGGGTGTGGTTCAAAAGGAAATGCTACCGACAATTCCTCTGAGGATGCATCCAAGTCTGAAATAAAAATTGGGTTTTCTATGGGCACGCTTCAGGAGGAAAGATGGGAAAGGGATAGGGACATTTTTGTTTCCACTGCAAAAGAACTTGGAGCTGATGTTATTGTTCAAAATGCCGACAATGATAGTCAGGAACAGGTTAACCAGGTTAAGTATCTCCTTGATCAAGGTATAGACATACTTGTTATAATACCTCAGGATGCAGATAAGTCTGCTTCCCTTGTCCAAATGGCAAAGAAGGCAGGTAAAAAAGTAATTTCATATGACCGGCTGGTAAAAAATGCAGGCGTAGATATGTATATATCTTTTGATAATGTTAAGGTTGGGGAATTAATGGCCAGATATGTTGTAGACAGGGATCCTCATGGTAATTATGTAATAATTAACGGTTCTCCAACGGATTATAATTGTACAATGGTAAGTCAAGGTTATAACAAGGTTCTGCAGCCTTATATAACAGGTGGTAAAATAAAGATTATAAAAGAAGCTTGGGCACAGGATTGGACCTACGAAGAGGCACTTAAGTGTGTCAGACAGGTTTTGGATCAGGGCAGCAGCATCGATGGTATAATTGCCGGAAATGACAATCTCGCAATGGAAGCAATTAAAGGCCTTTCTGAAAGAAGTCTTGCGGGAAGGGTTAGGGTAGTAGGGCAGGATGCTGATTTGGGAGGATGCCAAAGAGTAGTTGAAGGAACACAGTTTATGACAGTATATAAGCCTATTGATAGAATTGCAAAAGCTGCTGCCGAGGCTGCTGTAAAAATGGCGTCGGGTGAGCAGGTAAAAGCGAACAGCACTATTTATGACGGTAAATATGATGTACCCTATTTAGTTCTTGAACCAACTGCTGTAACCAAGGAAAACATTATGGATACTGTTATACATGATGGTTTTCATAAAATAGAGGAAGTTTTTGCAAATGTTCCGAAATCTTTATGGCCTCAAAAATAAAATCTCATAAATAAATTCTCAAAAATATATCATGGAAATATAGCACTATATTCTTCACTAAAGAGTGCTATATTTTTTTGTCATAAAGTATATTTAGGACATAATTTGAAGATTAAGGATAATTAACTCTAGAGTAAATATGACTTTCCTAATGTAGAATTATCTTAGGCTTGAGAGGCGAACATCCGATGTTATCGTTTCTCGGCAAACATAACCTAAGGGAGGAAAGGTCATGAAAATGAAAAGGTTTTTAGCAATTGTTCTTGCATGTGTAATGGTTTTTGCATTTGCAGCTTGTGGCAGCTCCACATCCTCATCATCATCTGAAAGTTCAGCTTCATCAACTGCACCTGAAACATCCGCTCCAGCAGCTAGTGGTTCAGATCAACTTATAGGAGTTGCAATGCCAACTCAGTCACTCCAGCGTTGGAATCAGGACGGCGCAAACATGAAGAAAGAGCTAGAAGCAAAAGGCTACAAAGTTGATCTTCAGTATGCCAACAATGACGTAAATACACAGGTTCAGCAGCTCGAAAACATGATAACAAAGGGCGTTAAGGTTCTTGTAATAGCTTCAATAGATGGTTCAGCTCTTTCAAACGTACTTAAAACTGCAGCTGACAAGGGCATAAAGGTTATTGCATATGATCGTTTGATAATGAAAACCGATAACGTAGACTATTATGCTACATTTGATAATAAGAAGGTTGGAGTTATCCAGGGTCAATATATAGAATCTAAACTCGGACTTAAAGATGGAAAAGGACCTTTCAACATAGAACTTTTTTATGGTTCGCCTGACGACAACAATGCTGCATTCTTCTTTGACGGCGCAATGAGCATTTTGAAACCTTACATTGACAGCGGTAAGCTTGTTGTTCCAAGTAAACAGACTGATTTCCAGAAGATAGCTATTCAGGGTTGGGATTCTGGTAAAGCGCAGGCAAGAATGGATAATCTGATTACTGCAAATTATGCAGGCGGCAAAAAGCTTGATGCAGTGCTTTCACCAAATGACAGCCTTGCAATAGGTATTATAGCTTCTCTTAAGAGTGCTGGTTATGGTTCAGCTTCAAAACCTTTTCCTATACTTACTGGCCAAGATTGTGACAAACCAAACGTTGTTGCAATGATTAACGGACAGCAGTCAATGTCAGTGTTTAAGGATACAAGAACTCTTGCTTCAAAGGTTGTTGAAATGGTTGATGCTATCCTTAAAGGACAGCCTGCACCAACTAATGATACAGAGACTTATAACAATGGTAACAAGAAAGTACCATCCTTCCTCTGCGAACCAGTATTTGGAGATAAGGACAATTACAAGAAGTTACTTATAGACAGTGGTTACTATAAGGAATCAGATCTTAAATAATATAAAATCTATCTAATCATCCTTCACAAGCCGGACATCAAATGGTGTTCGGCTTGTGGACAGTATATATAAAGTATTACAACTCTTTTGCAACTGTAAGTAACGCGATTCTAGAAGGGGTTGGTTATTATGAATCAAAATATTCTTGAGATGGTGCAAATAACAAAAGAATTTCCAGGTGTTAAAGCATTAAATAATGTTAATTTAAGTGTAAAACAAGGTGAAATTCATGCACTTGTAGGTGAAAATGGGGCAGGTAAATCTACCCTGATGAATGTTCTCAGCGGTATTTATCCATATGGAACATATACCGGTAAAATATTGTTCAATTGTATTGAATGTAAGTTTAAAACTATTAAAGACAGTGAAAGAAAAGGAATAGTAATTATAAATCAGGAGCTGGCCCTTGTTCCGTATCTTTCAATAGCTGAAAATATGTTTATTGGAAACGAAAGGGCAAAAAAAGGCATAATTGATTGGAATAAAACCCATGGACAATGTACCGAACTCCTTAAAAAGGTTGGCTTGAAAGAGAAATCTGATATTCATATTAAAGATATAAGCGTCGGTAAGCAGCAGCTTGTTGAAATTGCAAAAGCCCTTGCAAAAGAAGTTAAGCTGCTGATACTTGATGAACCGACAGCAGCACTTAACGAAGAAGAATCCAATAACCTTCTTAACCTGCTGCTTGAATTGAAAGCTGAAGGTATGACATCAATCCTGATATCACATAAGCTTAGTGAAGTATCAAAAGTTGCTGATTCAATTACAATAGTCCGTGATGGAGCTACTATAGAAACACTTGTAAAGGGTGTTGATGATATAGGCGAAGACAGGATTATCAAAGGTATGGTAGGTCGTGAAATTGTAGACAGATTCCCGAAAAGAGTATCAAAGATAGGTGATATGGCCTTTGAAATATATAACTGGAATATTTTTGATCCCATTGTAACTGAACATCAAATAATAAAGAATGCAAGCATGAATGTACGAAAAGGTGAGGTTGTCGGATTGTACGGCTTAATGGGAGCAGGCAGAACAGAACTTGCCATGAGTGTTTTTGGAAAAGCATATGGAAAGAACATCTCAGGTAAACTGAAAAAGAATGGGCAGGAAATAACAATAAATACGGTAAAAGATGCAATAGACAACCATATTGCTTATGTAACAGAAGATAGAAAAACATCAGGCTTGATATTAATAGATGACATAAAATGGAATTCTTCACTTTCAAGCCTCGACCGCCTGAGCAAGCATCAGGTTATTGATGACAATAGGGAGATTCAAGCGGCAGAGGAATATAGGAAAAAGCTTAACATAAAGTCTTCAAGTATTCTTCAAAAGGTTGGTAACTTATCAGGCGGAAATCAGCAAAAAGTTGTTTTGAGTAAATGGATAATGGCCCAACCGGATGTGTTGATTCTTGATGAACCTACAAGAGGTATAGATGTTGGTGCCAAATATGAAATTTATACAATAATCAATCAATTGGCTGCTGAAGGTAAATCAATAATCATAATATCATCTGAGCTTCCTGAGGTTTTAGGTATGAGTGACAGAATATATGTTATGAATGCTGGCAGAATTGTAGGAGAGCTTGATAAGGACTGTGCTTCACAGGAAAACATTATGAAATGTATTATGAACAGCAACAAGGAGGCGGTATAATTGAATATAAATAATTTTTTCAAGAATAAAGTTGGACAATATGCTATGCTGACTGCCAATGTTTTAAAGAATAATGTAAGACAATATGCTATGCTGATTGCTCTTGTTTTTGTAACGGTTTTATTTCAGATTTTAACTACTGGTACACTTTTAAAGCCGCAGAATGTTGCAAATTTGATTCTCCAGAATGGATATGTAATTATTCTTGCAATTGGTATGACTTTATGTATTTTAACAGGTGGTAACATAGACCTTTCTGTAGGTTCTGTAGTAGCATTTATAGGAGCAATGGTTGGAATATTCATAACTAAATGGAATGTGAACATATTCCTTGCAATCGGCATGGCATTATTAGTAGGAGTAGCTGTAGGTGTATGGCAGGGATTCTTCATAGCATATGTTAGAATACCTGCATTTATTACAACTCTTGCAGGAATGCTCCTTTTCAGAGGCTTAACAAATACAATACTTCAGGGTCAGACTATTTCACCTTTCCCTAAAGAATTTTCTGATATTAGTGCCGGTTATATTCCTGATATAGTAAAAGGTTCAAAATTTAATATTTTGACTATAATTGTAGGTATACTTATAGCGGTTATTTATCTGCTCCTTCAGTTCAGGAAAAGGGCTAACACTAAGAAATATAAATTTGAAGTTCTATCAATGCCTCTTTTTATCGGAAAACTTATCGTTGTATTAGCTGCAATCGGTCTTATGACATACTGGCTGGCAGACTTTAAAGGAATTCCGATAGCATTGGTTATTATTGGCGCTTTAGTAGTTATCTATTCATTCATTACAAATAAAACTGTTCCGGGCAGACAAATTTATGCAATGGGTGGTAATGAAAAGGCAGCAAGACTTTCCGGTATCAAAACTAAAAAGGTTATGTTCCTGGTATACACTAACATGGCAGTGTTAACAGCAGTTGCAGGTGTAATGTGGACATCTCGTCTTAATGCAGCATCTCCTGTAGCTGGTAATAACTTTGAACTTGATGCAATAGCAGCCTGTTTTGTAGGCGGAGCATCTGCTACAGGTGGCGTAGGAACCATTACTGGTGCATTAATAGGTGCCTTCTTTATAGGCGTACTAAATAATGGTATGTCAATACTTGGAGTTGGAAGTGACTGGCAGATGACTATAAAAGGTCTCGTATTACTCGGATCAGTAGCATTTGATGTACTTTCAAAGAAGAAGTAGAACATTAAAGGTTCCATATGCTAAAATGTTTACAGGTGAGGTGAGGTAAATGCTAACAAGGGATTTATATCAAAAAGCCTGTAAAAAAGCATTAGAGTACCTGGATAAGGCAGGAATAGCCATCACTGATTCTGAAAAGAACAGCATGGAAGTAGCAGAATATGGATTGGGTATTCTTGAAGAAATTGGGCTTGAACTAATAGTTTATGTTAATACCGAGAAATGCTGTGCAAAAGAACTGGTGCTGTTTCCGGGTCAGACATGCCCTGAACACAGACATCCTGATATAGCAGGTGAGCCCGGTAAAGAAGAAACTTTCCGCGTAAGGTGGGGTAAAGTATATCTTTATGTGCCGGGAACACCTGCTGACAATCCAAAAGCGGCTGTTCCTAAAAGCAGAGAGCAATATTTTACTGTTTGGCATGAAATTGAATTGAATCCGGGGGAACAATATACAATAAGGCCGGATACTCTTCATTGGTTTCAAGCAGGATCTGATGGAGCAATTATATCTGAATTTTCTACCAAAAGCAGAGATGAATTCGATATATATACCGATTCTGAAATAAACCCAGCGTTGGACAGAAAGGTTTAATTTGATATGCTTGATGTAACTGCTTTGGGAGAAATACTTATAGATTTTACACCTGACGGTAAAAAAGATAACGGTAATATTTGTTTTGAAAGAAATCCTGGCGGAGCCCCGGCCAATGTCCTTGCCGCCGTATCCAGGCTGGGAGGAAAAACCGCTTTCATAGGCAAGGTTGGAGAAGATATATTCGGTAATTATCTTGTCAATGTCCTTGAACAACATGGTATTAACACTGAAGGTATTAAAACAACAAGTGAAGCAAAGACTACTCTTGCATTTGTACAGCTGGATGAGAATGGAGACAGGTCTTTCAGCTTTTATCGTAATCCCGGTGCAGATACTATGTTGGAGAAATCTGATGTTAATTACAGATTAATCGAACAGTCAAAAATATTCCATTTTGGTTCACTGACTTTAACGGATGAGCCTTCAAGAAGCTCTACGGTAGCTGCACTTGAACATGCAAAAAAAAGTGGTTGTATAATTTCATATGACCCTAATCTAAGGCCTGCCCTGTGGAAGAATGCTGAAGAGGCTAAAAGCCAAATAATATCTGTGTTATCAGATGTAGACATTCTTAAGATATCCGAAGATGAGCTTGAATTTATTACAGGGACAAAAGCTCTTGAAACAGGAAGCAATGAATTACGCAAGCGATACAATATAAAGCTTGTACTCATTACAAGAGGAGCTAATGGGTGCTATTTCAGACTAGGGAATGAGACCGGTGATGTACCGACATTTAATCAGGTTAAGACAATAGATACAACCGGTGCAGGAGATGCATTCCTTGGAGGTTTTTTATATTCTGTGTTGTCAAACAAATTCAGCAGCATAAAACAACTTTGTAAGGTTAATACCATTGAGATGGTAAGGTTTTCTAATGCTGTTGCGTCAATATGTACAAGCAGAAGAGGAGCTATACCTGCAATGCCTCGATTAGATGAAGTGATGAAATTGTTAAAAAGTTCGTGAAGAAATATATAAACTTAAATTAATATTATTTAAAATCAAGGTGGTTTTTGCATAAAAAACCAGTTTTTTATGTTTGATGAAGATATATCGCTACAAAAAATAAATAATTTTTTAACAAACTTATATTTAGCGAGAAATCCTTGATGCCATGCCAAAAAAGTGTGATATTTTAGATACACCCTGATTTTCGGCTAAAATTCGCTAAAAATAGCGGCCATATTATGTGTCCTTTTTTTAGTACATATGTTACATTAGTTGAGATATGCTTTTTTGAGTTTATATAAAAAACATGCTGTATAAATGTTATTATTGGGGAGGATTATATGTCAAAAGGAAAAACAAAGGTAGCAATTATTGGTACAGGGTTTGTAGGTGCGTCAATAGCTTTTGCAATGACAATTAACAAGCTCGCAAGTGAGATCGTCCTTATAGACGTAAATAAGGACAAAGCAATTGGAGAGGCAATGGATATTAACCATGCACTTCCTTTTATTGAACAAATGTCAATATACGCAGGCGATTATAAGGATTGTGCAGATTGTGACGTTATCGTTATTACTGCAGGTCTTAACAGAAAGCCTGGGGATACAAGGCTCGACCTTGCTAAGAAGAACGTAGCAATAGCAAAGGATATAACCAGTAACATAATGAAGTACTATACAGGTGGAGTAATTCTTGTTGTAGCAAATCCTGTAGATATTATGACATACATGATTCAGAAGTGGTCAGGTCTTCCAAACGGAAGAGTATTAGGTACAGGAACAGTTCTCGACAGTTCAAGATTCAGATATCTCTTAAGTGCAAAACTTAATATAGACGTAAGAAACGTTCACGGATATATTATTGGTGAGCATGGTGACAGCCAACTTCCAGCTTGGAGTGCTACTCACGTTGCAGGAAAGAAGCTTGACGAATATTGCTCAATTCCTGGAAGCGGTATCACAGAAGCTGATAAGGCTATAATAGCTGAAGAAGTTAAAAAGGCAGGCGCTGAAATTATTAAGACTAAAGGTGCAACCTACTATGCTATTGCAATTACTGTAAATACTATAGTTGAAACACTTGTTAAAGGTCAGAATACAATCAGAACAGTAAGCAGTGTTTTAAATGGTGAATATGGTATAAGCGATGTAGCAATAAGTGTTCCAGCTATTGTAAACTCAAATGGTGTTGTTCAGATACTTGATTTGGATTTGTCAGAGGATGAAAAGGCTGCTTTGAAGAATTCTGCAGAGCAGGTTAAGTCAATTCTTGATAGCGTTAAAGATATGTAATCTGTTTTAAAATAAGATTTATAAGGGTTGTCCATTAAAAAATGGACAGCCCTTTTTATTTGGAGATAAAACCCTCAAATTTTCTTTGCATAACATTAAATGAGTGGTAGAATAATCTTTGTATCTTTAATTTGAAGGAGTGAAATGGGTGGATTCCAGCAAAAGAGGCTTGGTTGCGGCACTTATGGTTGCTATGTTTTTGGGTGCTGTTGAAGGAACAATTGTTACAACAGCAATGCCTACTATAATAAAAGATCTTAACGGCTTTGAAATTATTAGCTGGACCTTTTCTCTTTATCTCCTTACGTCTGCTGTTTCAACGCCTGTTTATGGCAAGCTTTCTGATCTATACGGGAGGAAAAACATTCTCTCTATCGGTATTCTGATTTTTATTGCAGGAAGTTCTCTTTGCGGTCTTTCGCAAAATATGTACCAGCTTATTGCTTTCAGAGCAATACAGGGTTTTGGCGCAGGTTCGATATTTACTATAACCTATACTATTGTCGGAGATGTTTTTGAAATTGAACAAAGGGCTAAAATTCAGGGTATAATAAGCACTGTATGGGGAGTTGCGAGCCTTGCCGGTCCTTTCCTTGGAGGATTTCTCATAGATAGCCTTTCCTGGCATTGGATATTCTTTATTAATGTACCTTTTGGAATACTGTCTGTTATAATGCTGCAGAAAAATTTTGCAGAAAAGTTTGTTAAAAGCAAACATAAAATTGATTTTTTAGGCATTATTGTTTTAATGGGAGCTATAATTCTTTTACTGTACGGTTCGTTAGCAGGCGGTCAAGGCAGTAAATGGCTGTCGCCCTTGGTAATATTTTTAGTTCTTGCATCATTAATTTTATTTGTTGCTTTCTATTTTGTTGAGCGAAAAGCCAAGGAGCCGATAGTGCCTTTTGATATATTTACTAAATCAAGTATCACTGTAAACGCAATAAGCTTTCTTAGCTGTGTTATCTTGATAGGTGCTGATGTTTATATGCCTTTGTATATTCAAAATGTACTTGGCTACGGAGCGAAAATATCAGGTCTGGCAATGGCTCCAATGTCCCTGTCATGGCTTTTATCTTCATTTATAATCTCAAAGGCCATATTAAGGTATGGAGAGAAGTTTGTTATTATAATTTCGTCAGCTATAATTATAGTAAGCACTGCACTTTTACTGACACTTCAAAGCAGTTCCTCTATTACTTATATTATTATATTTTCATTAATTATGGGGTTTGGTTTTGGAGGCAGCTTTACTACTCTTACAATTATGGTGCAGGAATCAGTCGGATATGATAAAAGGGGTGCTGCAATGGCCTCGAATTCTCTTATACGAACAATGGGTCAAACAATAGGTATAAGTATACTGGGTAGTTTATTTAACATGAATATTGTTAACTTTTTTAACAATAAAGGTATTAAGGGTATAGTACCAAACGATCTGTACTCTTCAAAAATGTCTGAAACAGGTATAAGCAGTGAACAGGTTATACAATCGCTTTATTCCTCACTGCATATAATATTTATAATTCTTACGTTAGTTGCAGTTATGTGTCTGGCTTTATCTCTGATACTAAAAAGTAAGCTTAAAAAACAGGAATCTTAGGAGGTGCGAAAATGGCTGAATGTATTTGCAGCAGTTGTAAAAACCTTAAAGGAATTGTCGATGATAATGGAGAAGTGAATAATTATGAGTGCCGCTACGGATACCCATCTGAATCCTGTGGAGATTGTGATACTGCTGAATGTGATATCACCTGTGAAAATTATATAAGTGATGAACAGGAAGATGCTGCGGCTGTTATCAGGTGCGAAAGCTGCGGCAGGGAACTTAAACAGGTTTGCGGCGATAATGGTGAAGGGGCGGTTTACTGTATGGACTGCTACCTTAAGAATATTTAATAATAGATACTATTGGAGGCTACAATGAGCAGGGTAGGTTCTGAAATTGCAAGATTGAGAAGAGAAAAGGGAATTACCCAGAAACAGCTTGGAAAGATGGCAGGTGTATCTGAAAGCTTTATAGATGAGGTGGAATCGGGTAAAAAGGTTTTAAACGGAGCACTTTTTGCTAGAATTATTAAACTGCTTGGTCAGGAAGAAGATAAATATGAACTGTATACCGATGATAAGGCAGAACCAGGCAAGGAAATACCTGTCAAATCAATGAAAGCTGTTCCCAAACCGGTACAGGCAATATGGGATGATGCTCTTGCAGGTGTTCTCAAGTCAATCCCTGTCTATGAATATGCTATGGATAAAGCAATTGAAAGCCGGCAGCTGCCAGTTATTTCAAATAAGGTTGAGGGGTATCCAAAAGACAAGGTATTTTATCTGAAAATTTCAGATGATGATATGTCTGGCTTCAGAATCATGAAGGGTGATATTGCACTTGCATTTTCAAACCCGGAAATAGAAAAGGATGCTATATATCTGATTGAACTTCAGGGAAAACGTATGATAAGACAAATAAAAAAACTGGGCGGAGAAAAACTTCTTCTGGTAAATAACAGTGGAAATCTCGGAACCGAAATGACTACTGTTAAAGATATTAAAGTGCTTGCCAGACTTGTTAAGCTGGAGATAGTACTTTAAATTGAGGGCATTACATTGCCGCCACATACCGGAATATATGCACCTGTAATAAAGCTTGCTAAATCAGATGCCAGGAAGGCAACAACATTTGCGATTTCCTGGTCTGTTCCACGTCTTTTTAATGGGACACCAGCTTCATATTCCTCGGTACCCGGGGTTTTAGCAATGCGGTCCTTTTCGCTTACAGTCCAGCCTGGGGCAACTTGATTGACAGTAATTCCATAACCTCCGATTTCTTTGGCTAGGACCCTGAAAATACCATCCATTCCCCTTTTGCCAGCAACATAGGCCGATTGAGTTGGAAAGCTTTGTATTGAGCACTCTGTATTAATACCTATGAATCGACCGTAATTTTTTTTAATCATATAAGGTACAAAGGTTTTTGCCATGTATACATTCTGCATTACACAGGAACGGAATTGGCTTTCATAGTCTTCAGGTGACTGTTCAAGCAGGCTTGTCCATTTATATTGAGTTACGGCATTATCCACAACAATATTGGGTGTACTGAATTTGTCTGTAATTGTTTTTTCCATTTGCCTGATTGAATTAAAATCGGTTATATCTGCTTGTATAGCTATTGCTTTACGCCCAAGTCCGGATACTTCACTTAAAAGCAATTCTGCCGTATCCTTTTGACTGTGATAGTGTATTATTATATCTGCACCACACTGTGCAAGTGTACGGACCATAACCCTTCCAAGTTCTCCTGTAGCCCCGGTTACAAGTGCTGTTTTATTCGACAAATCTATATTCATCATTTACCTCAGAGTTTTTATTTTATAATATCACAATACAACTTCTATTAAAATAATTAAAAGGAGACAGCCTGCAATAAAGCCGCCTCCTTAATTATTGGTACATCATTTTGAGATAGTGTTTTTAAGGGTGTCGAATCTGTCTTTTAAGGCTGAGCCTTTATCATAACTCATACCTATGTTAATTGCAGAATTTGCATCTGCTATAAAATTGGACCTTGCAAGAGCGTTGGCAAAGTTATACCAGTTTGCCGCAGAATTTGGGGACTGACGCACTTTCTCCGCAAAATAGGGGGTAACATTGTTACGGTAATAATTTGTATATTTTTCTGCTGTTTCCAGTTCCAGTCCGTTCCATTTGTATAAATCTATATTATATGTGCCTGCTTCTTCTTTTTCCCATATTGCAAGATGCGGACTTGTAAGGTTATTGTTTCTGCTGGATGGCATTATTACTTCAAAATTATTATATGTTCTATTGAACATCTCACTTGTGCGGTTTTCTGAAAGTGTATATCCGTATAGCTGACCTGCCTTATTTCCTGAAACAAGTCCCAGTAATAATTGTTTTCTGCCCTCACCTGCAATATCTGCAAATGCTCTGAAATTTAATGAATCATATTCCGGGTTGTTGATTTCCGATAGCTTAATCCAGCGTTCGTCCTGCTTTTTCAGAATAATAGTCCTTATTCCGTTAAGTGATTTATAAGATGCAACAAGTACCTTGTTTTTATCACTATCTATATCTGAAAGCTGGATTCTGGCTGCGTTAACAGGATATTTCGGCTTAAGAAGCTCGGAACCCTCAGGTATGAACTCTTTTAATATAATTGAATAGTTTTCTTTTTTATTGCTGTTTGTAATCCTTGAAAAAGTTGATGAAAATCCTTTGAATATCGTTTGAAACGGATTATTACCTGCTTTTTTAGCTTTAAAAGTTTTTGCGGGGCGTCTTGCCGGACGCAGCTTAAAAATAGGTCTTGTTTTGAAGCGTGACCCATTCGTCGTATATTTTAAATTGAAAGCATTAAAAATGGGATTGTTATTAGTTGTTGCTGTTCTATTATATTTGGTAAGCAAAGCTCTTCCAGCTATTACAAGTCCTGCTATCTGAAGTGGAATCATTATTTGTTTCTCCTCCAATATATTTCCTGTTGATAGTATATGCTATAGTTTGAAAAAGGTTATAATTAAATGGTTTTAATATTAAGATTTTACAATTTCGGGAAATTTTGTTTGCATATTGGAATTTCGTGTGATACTATATTAATGTTAGTCACTATATATTGATGGATTGACCTTTTACAGACAAAGCATTCCTTATTATATCGGAGTGATAGTCCAGGAATTGTGTAATCCAAATATAATAAGGAGGGTATATAGAACATGGCAGACAAGGTATTGACCTGCAAAGATTGCAACACACAGTTCGTTTTTACAGAAAATGAACAAGCTTTTTACAAGGAAAAGGGTTTCGAAAATGAACCTCAAAGATGCGCTGATTGTAGAAGAGCAAGAAAGCAGCAGAGAAACAATAACAGCAACAGAAGCAGAAGCTTTGGCAACAGGTGGTAAAAAATCAGGGAGAGCTGCGCTCTCCCTTTTAATATGTCTTTTTATTTTGATACTTTAGTATGCAGGCAAATAACTTTTCATATTTAACAGGTTTTGTTATATAATCATCCATGCCACACTCAAAACACTTTTTCCGGTCTTCTTCAGTTGCGTTAGCCGTTAATGCAACAATTGGAATATGCTTTCCTGTATTTTCTTCTTTTTGACGGATGAGCAGTGTTGCTTTATATCCATCCATTTCCGGCATTTGGATGTCCATAAGTATAAGGTTGTATGAGCTTTTTTTTAATTTTTCAAGAACCTTTAAGCCGTTATCTGCCAAATCAACACTACACTTTTTCTTTTCAAGAAGCTTCATTAGGAACATCTGATTCACTTTGTTATCTTCTGCAACCAGAATTGTCATATCAATTGATTCTATCTCATTTAAAGATGTTTCTTCCTGAAGGCTTGCCACTGTATTTTTTGTTTTATACAGTGGTATTGTAAAGCTGAAAATGCTCCCCCTATCAGGCTCGCTTTCAACTTTAATCTGGCCGCCCATAAGATTTACAAGGCTTTTTACTATTGCAAGTCCCAGCCCCGTACCTCCGTATTTTCTGGTAGTGGCACTGTCAAGCTGTTTGAAACTTTCAAAAAGATTATCTACTTTGTTTTTTGGAATTCCAATACCGGTATCTGAGACTGAAAATTCCAGTTCTACGTATTCATTTACCTCTTTAATTTTCTTAACACTTATTTTTATTGACCCTTTTGGAGTAAACTTAAATGCATTCCCAATGAGATTTATTAATATCTGCCTTAACCTTACAGGATCGCCAATTACTTGGTCTGGAATGTCGCAGCAAATATCAAGCTGCAGATTTATATCTTTTTCCTCTTTCATATAAAGAAATGAATTTATAGTTGTAGATAATAACTCTCTTAAATTGAATGTGGTCTTCTCAAGCTCCATTTTTTGTGCTTCTATTTTAGAGAAATCCAGTATGTCATTTATTATTTGAAGTAAAGAGTTTGCTGAATAGTTTATGGATTTAAGGTACTCATGCTCCTCACCGTTAAGATTAGCTGCTTCAAGAAGGTGTGCCATACCAATGATCCCATTAAGAGGGGTTCTGATTTCGTGACTCATTGATGCAAGAAATGCACTTTTGGACTTGTTTGCTTCTTCAGCTGCTTTTCGGGATTCATTGAGCTTTTTCATAGTTTCATCAAGGCTGGTGATATCATGCATTATAATAAATTTGCCGTTAATATTGCTCTTGTTGTCAAAGAGAGGATTTATTTTAAAATTGAAATATTTCTTCTCACCCTCTACTTCCAGAGATAGTTTTTTGTTTGTCCGTACTGAATGCATGTGTTTTTCAAAAACGGTCCGGTTACATCCTACTGCATTTAAAAATTGTTCGCCTATAATATTAGCACCATTTTTGCATATGGTTTTTTTGCCAATCAAATTAATATCAATTATTCTATCCTTACTATCAAGTACAACAAAGATTTCATCCATACTTTCTATGACCTTTTCACGTGCAGCAGGTACCAGGTCAAATAGCTTATATTTGTACATGGCCCAGAAAAACATTATTCCTGTTATTGAAAAAGAAAAAACTGAAAGATCCATTATTATGGGTAAGATATTTAATGTATAAATTATATTCCCCAAAAAAGGGGCCAAGGCTCCCATACCCATAATTATGGACTGCTTGCGGTAAATTGCGGGCTGCCTTATTAATTTTCTAATAAGTAATACTGTTCCTACAATAAAGAGAGTGTAGGAATAAAACGTGTGCAAAAAGAACCATATTCCAAAATCTGGGTTTGTTATATTGAAAGTACCAACCTTAAGATATTTCATTTTAGTTTGGAATAAATGATGAAAATCGTTTGTAAATACTATAATGATTGTTATAAGCGGAAAAATGTAAAGTAGAATTATTTTTTTATTGTTAATATATTTTCCCGGATTTGTATAGCGTATTGAAAAAGTAAACCATAACACTGGGATTAGCACAACCCCTATATATGCAAACTTGTCCCAGAACAGTTTCGGTAAGGTGTCTTCATAAACAGCAGACAAAAGATCAGACAAGCTCCAGAGCGCAGCCATCACAAATAATACTGACATTGATCTGGCAGTCTCGTTGTGTCGTTTTATAAACAACATTACCAAGGCCAATGATATTACTATGGATATTACTGAAGTAATAAAATATATATTAGAGAAAATCATATATCCCCCCACATATACAATAAATTCAACATAAAATGCCTTATTTCCTGCAAAAATGCTGTAAAAGTTAATATTTACTTATTTTATATCAGATGATGATTTTTTTCAGTCTTTACCGCATATTTGCGTGTATTAGCCGTAAAGACCCACTATCAAGGTTGACTGATTACATTATCAGTGATAGTCTTATGTACTGTATTGTTTTATAATTTTTTTGGGGGCTTTTAAATTGTTTTTTGATATTTCAGTTCTTTTCTTGGCAGTTATCGGTTCGTATGCCGCTGCTGCCATATCATCAGTCATATTTAATAAAAATAATAAATTAGCTAACATAATTCCGAATTTACTATGCATTTTGGGAGCAACAGCAGGAATAATCCTTTCATTACAGCATATTTTGGGTTCGGATAATAAAACAGACATTCTAGATTTAAAAATGCCCATTGATTTGATTTCTATAAATATTCGTCTTGATAGTTTGTCGGCTTTCTTCATACTTGGTCTTTCGGTTCTGGTCTTATGTGTATCAATATATTCAATTGGATACCTGACACACTATTATAACAAGAAAAATATTGGTCTCTTCAATTTTCTTTACAGTACCTTCATTATCTCGATATTATCCGTTCTGACAGCAGGAAACATGGTATTTTTCTTTATCTCATGGGAAGTAATGTCCATGGTATCATATTTTCTTGTGGTGTTTGAATCTGAAAATAAGGAAACACGTAAAGCAGGTAACCTTTACATTATAATGATGCATGTTGGTACCGCCTTTCTGATGCTTGCGTTTATGATTTTATACAGCTACAGCGGTTCTTTCGATATGTCAGGACATGCCGGGGATATGACAGAACTTGTAAGAGGAATTGTTTTTATTCTGTTTTTAATCGGGTTTGGGACCAAAGCTGGAATTATTCCACTGCACATATGGCTTCCGTATGCACATCCGGCAGCCTCAAGCAATGTTTCAGCACTAATGTCGGGAATTATGATTAAAACAGCAATATACGGTATTATAAGGTTTATTATTGGCTATCTGGGAGTACAGGCATTATGGTGGGGAATAGTAATTCTTGTAATCGGTGCTTTGTCAACACTTTTGAGTGTTGCATATGCTCTGATGTCTAATAATATAAAGAGACTTCTGGCTTACAGCAGTATTGAAAACATAGGTATAATCTTAATGGGCCTCGGAGTGGCTATGATAGCAATATCACAGAATAATATGGTTTTATTTTCGCTTGCAATTATTGCTTCATTGTTTCATACCTTTAACCATGCACTTTTTAAAGGTGGACTTTTCCTGGGAGCAGGCTCAATACAGTATTCAACCCATACAAAGGATATGGAGGAGCTTGGAGGGCTGGTAAAAAAGATGCCTTATACCTCGGTATTCATGCTTTGCTTTTCACTTGCAATCTGTGCCATAGTTCCTTTTAACGGATTTATAGGTGAGTGGTTCACATATCAGTCGCTTTTTATGAATATTTCCTCAGGATCAGCAGGTCTTAATATTGTAAATATATTCTGTGTGGCGGCACTCGCTATGGCTGGTGCCATGGCACTGGCATGCTTTGTAAAGCTTTACGGAATCTCATTTCTCGGAAAACCAAGAAGCAATAAAGCTGCTGAAGCAAAAGAAGTCCCTGTTGCAATGCGCGCCGGAATGGGAATACTTGCTGCTGCCTGCATGATTTTTGGATTGTTTCCGTTTATAATTATTAATCTCATAGACAAGGTAAGCACTTCGCTGGGAGGTACATCAATAATTGACAGCCTCCAGGGGAACTTCGCTTTTGTATATTATCCTGTAAAAATTACCGAGGGTTCAATAACACCGGCTGCAATATTTGTTCTTGCTGCGGTTCTTTCATTTGCCGGGTACTTTGTTATAAGGCTTATTGGAGGCAAAAGCAGCATCAGGAAATATGGCACATGGGACTGTGGTTATGAAGACCTGAACAGCAGGATGCAGTATAGTGCAACAGGTTTTTCAAAACCCTTGAGAATTGTTTTCAGGCTGATTTACAGGCCAAGCAGGGAATTACAGGTAAAAGAAGGCGTTTCACCGTATTACCCCCGCAGTGTGAAGTATGTTGTGAAAACTGAGAAGATTTTTGAAAAGTACATGTACAATCCAGTAATACGCATTCTTAAGAATACTTCCAGAAGACTTAAATTTACAATACAGACCGGAAGCATGCACATGTATCTGTTGTACATATTTATAGCACTTATAGCTCTTATGCTTTATAACAGCTTGGCCAAATAAGATGAAGTATTATTAGTACAAGTTAGGGAGAAAGAAAATGTCAAACCTGTTATTCATATTATTTCAAATAATTGTTTTTATATTGTTGGCACCACTTGTCAACGGTATTATAAAAAAGATTAAGGCATTGACACAAAAACGAAAGGGTGCTCCTGTATATCAGTTATATGTTGATTTATACAAGCTTATTAAGAAGGATTCTGTAATTTCGGATACCGCATCCTGGATATTCAGGGCAACACCTTACATTGTACTTTTCACTGCACTTACAGCCGCAGTACTTGTTCCTGTAATTACAAATATAAATTCAGTTTCTTTTCTTGGCGATGCGATTCTTCTTGTTTATCTGCTGGCTTTAGGAAGGTTTTTTATGACTCTTTCGGGTCTTGATACTGCAAGTACCTTCGGAGGCATGGGAAGCAGCAGGGAAGCTATGATTTCAGCCCTTATAGAGCCTTCGGTTCTTGTAATGTTTTTTACAACGGGTCTTATAGCAAAATCAACTTCCCTGTTTCAAATGATGAGTACAGCTAATGAGTCAGGCGGAATGTTCAGCCGCCCTGTTTACATATTTTTATTTCTTGCACTTTTTATAATTATTCTTGCTGAAACCTCCAGGATTCCCGTAGATGATCCAGCCACGCATCTTGAGCTTACAATGGTTCATGAAGCAATGATACTGGAGTATTCAGGAAAGCATCTTGCAATGATGGAGTTGGGGGCTTCGGTAAAGCAGCTGCTTTTTATAACGCTGCTGGTAAACCTTTTTATACCGTCCTTAAGCTTGTCGGGGGTGGATTACTGGCTTGCAATAGTGATTTCACTTGCGTTCTATGTTTTGAAGGTTGTTATTGCCGCTGTTGTTATTGCTGTAGTTGAAGTCAGCACTGTCAAATTAAGATTATTCAGTGTGCCGAATATTGCGGCACTTTCATTTATATTATCCTTCATTGGATTTTTGCAATACTTTGTTATCGGGAGGTAGAGATGGATTATTCTTTAGATGTACTTGCATTATTGGTTTTGCTGTCATGCTTTGTACTTATGGCAGGTAAACGTGTTAAATCATATATAACAACCTTTCAGCTCCAATCGTTGTTAACGGCGGCAACAGCTTTTGCCATGGGACTTTTAAACATTGATGATCATGAAGGATTGGATTTGTTCATTATTTGTGGTGTAATATTGGTCCTCAAGGTAATTTATATACCGCATTTACTTCGTAAAACCTTTATAAAGGTGGAGTACAAGGTTGAAAAAGATTTCTTTCTTAATATTCCGCTGTTGGTGCTGATAAGCTGCGGACTTGTAGTATTTTCTTATTTTACATTATCAACTTCAGGGGTATTCGGAAAAGGCCAATCCATTTCAAATATAGTATATTCCTTGTCAGTCGTACTCATAGGGCTTTTCTTCATGATAAGCAGAAGAAAAGCTATCGGGCAGATTGTAGGCTTTCTTGTAATTGAAAATGGACTTTTTATAACAGCTATATTTGCTACACACGGTATGCCTATTGTTGTAGATATGGGTATTTTTATTGATTTGATTACTGCTGTTTTAATTATGGGTGTTATGGTATTCAGGATTAATGAGAAATTTGATTCCATAGATATAAATAAATTGAACAAATTGAGGGGATAAAAATGGGGTTACTGCTGCTTTTGCTGCCTTTGGTCACATTGCTGCTTTTTGCAGTGGCAGCAAGGAAAACGCTGATGGATTGTATAAACATTATTGCATTGCTGTCCATGCTGGCTGTGGGAATTTATATAACAAGTGATGTACTTTCCAAGGGGAGCGTTACATATTCTTTCCTTGGCGGTTTTTTCTATGTTGATGCTGTAAGTGCTATTTTTCTGGACATTGTTTTGATTATAGGGCTTTTATGCGGTATATATTCAATAGGCTATCTTAAGGAGGAACAGAAGCATGGAAATGTTGATACTGCGAAAATAAGAACCTATTATATTCTGCTTCAAACCTTTGTTTTTACTATGATTCTTGCCTTAACAGCAAGAAACATGGGTATCATGTGGATAGCTATTGAAGCTACAACACTGGCATCAGCCTTCCTCGTAGGTTTTTATAATGATAAAAAGGCTGTAGAAGCAGCCTGGAAATATGTAATAATTTGCTCTGTAGGCATAGCAATAGCTCTTCTCGGAATAGTGTTCATACATCTTTCATATGTACAGCTAAGCGGCATTAAAGGAATAGGTCTGGACTGGTCATCCTTGTACGAGAACGCCAAAGCACTTGATACACCTCAGCTAAAGCTTGCATTTATATTCATTCTTATCGGGTTTGGAACCAAAGCCGGGCTTGCTCCAATGCATACATGGCTTCCGGATGCTCATAGTCAGGCACCTTCACCTATTAGTGCAATGCTGTCGGGTGTCCTCCTGAATAGTGCAATGTATGCTATTATCAGGGCTGTTTCAATACTTAACAAAAACCTTGGTTCAGGCAATTACAGCGGTACTCTCCTTATAGTTTTCGGCTTGCTTTCAATGATTGTAGGAGCTGTATTTATCCTTACACAGAAGGATTACAAACGGCTTTTGGCTTATTCGAGTATTGAACACATGGGTATTATATCAATTTCAATGGGGATATTTACTCCTCTTTCAATATTTGCGGGGTTACTGCATTCAATAAATCATTCGTTTACAAAGTCAATGCTTTTCCTTACATCTGGAGGAGTACTTCTTAAATATAAGACAAAGGAAATTTCAAAGGTAAACAGAGTGCTTAAAATACTGCCTGTTACCGGTACGGCAATGCTGCTCGGTATGTTTGCAATTGCAGGCACACCACCGTTCAGTATATTTACAAGTGAATTGTATGTGATAACCTCAGCATTCAAAGCAGGAAAGACTTTTGTTGGTGTAGCGGTTATATTCCTTCTTGCATTTATCTTTGCAGGGATGGCTTTTTCGGTATTTAAAATATTCTACCCAGGCGAAAGGGATTGTGATGTAAAGCCGGGAGAACCCAGCAGATTTATGACTTTTACAACAATAATCCTTTTAGCGGTTGTCACAATTGGCGGATTATATGTTCCAAACGAAGTGCGCCACTTGATTGAAGATGCCAGAAACATAATCATCGGAGGGTAATGTAATGGACATTAAGTCATTAAAGGGGAAAATTGACCTGAAGTTCGGATTCAGTGCAATCAAAAACACTATACAAAAAAATAATGAGCTTTATGTTGAAATAATAAATTTGAAGTTTTATGAAGCATGTCTGTATGCCGGGAAAGAGCTGGGATACAATCTTGTTTCTATGTTTGCAAACGATGAAAGAAATCTTTCGGGCTTCTTTTCACTTTATTGTGTTTTTTCTGACAGGGCAAATAACTTGTTTCTGATTTTTAAGACGCTGTTGGACCCGGAAAACCCTGAATTCAAATCTATTTCGGGGGAAATATATGCAGCAGCCTCATATGAACGTGAAATTAATGATATGTACGGTATTAAGGCCATGGGGCACCCTGGATTGAAAAGGTTGGTGTTTCACGGAAATTGGCCGTTAGAGGTATATCCTTTAAGAAAGGATTTTAACGGTAAAACCAGGCCTGAATTTGAAAAGCTTCCGACAAGTTTTACAAAGGTCGGGGGAAAAGGTGTTTATGAAATCCCTGTTGGGCCGGTTCATGCTGGTATTATTGAACCAGGACATTTCCGTTTCAGTGTGGCAGGTGAGCCTATAATAAATCTAGAGGCGCAGTTGTATTATGTACATAAAGGGATTGAAAAGCTTAGTGAAGGAATGAGTATCGAGAAATGTTTCTATCTGTCTGAAAGAATTTCCGGGGATGAAACCTTTTCAAACTCACTTGCTTTTTGTCAGGCTGTTGAAAGAGTTGCAGGCATTAAGGCTCCTGAAAGGGCGGAATACATCAGGGTGATTTTTGCTGAAACAGAAAGACTGACAAGCCACCTTGGAGATCTTACTGGAATTTGCCAGGATGTTGCTTATGGCTTTGCCAGTTATCAATTCAATATGCTGCGAAACTGGGCCTACCAGCTGGCAGATATTTTATGCGGGGCAAGGTTTTTAAGAAGTGTTAATAAGCCCGGCGGAGTAAGGAAAGAGTTTGTTAAAGGCAAGGAAGAACAGATAATCGGGCAGCTTAATAAAATAGAAAAAGAGCTGAAGGATACGGTAAATATTATTAAATCAAACAGCTTATTCATAGACAGGGTAGAAAATACAGGCGTTCTTCAAAACAAAATCGCCAAAGATCTTAACGCTGTGGGACCTGCGGGCAGGGCTTCGGGGATATGCCATGACGTCAGAAGGGATTTACCATATGCCGCATATGACAGGCTTCAATTCACTGTTCCCGAACATGCAAATGGTGATGTGAACTGCCGGATGAATGTTAAGATAGAAGAAACTATAGAAGCTGTTAATCTAATAAGAAATGCTATTGAAACAATGCCTGAGGGGAAAGTATACGAACCTCTTGGTCAGATTGAGCCTTACACCTATTCACTTGGTTATACCGAATCTCCGAGAGGTGAGAATATACATTGGATTATGACAGGTGAAAACAATACAATATTCAGGTATAAAATCAGAACGGCTTCCTTCTGCAACTGGCCGGCACTTTGCTACGCGGTAAGGGGAAACATTGTACCTGATTTTCCGTTGATAAATAAAAGCTTTAATCTTTCCTATGCAGGAAATGATTTATAAATTTTGTACTGATGTATTATAATGGGGGAGTTCCATGTTTGAGACTTTAAAAAAGATTATTCAATATCCGAGACTGACAATAAAATATCCCAGACAGCCTATTGATTCAAGCTTGTTTATAGGAAAACCGCAGGTAGATACCGTTAAATGTAACATGTGCATGGAATGCATCTCCAGATGTCCATCTTCAGCGATAGTTGAAACCTCTGATAATAAAATCGGAATAAATCTTGATGAATGCATTTTTTGTGGGCTGTGTGAGGAAATATGCACCAGGTTCGCTGTAAAAATGACTAATGAATTCGAGCTTGCCCAAAAAAGTCGTGATTATCTGAGAAAATCCCCCATAGTCATTGATGAGAGAAACATACCGGACGAAGAATATGAAATAATAGGCGCCAGCCTTGAAAAAAAGATATCAAAGGTATTTGGCAGAAGCCTTCAGATAAGGGAAGTTGATGCCGGTTCCTGCAATGGCTGTGATTATGAAATTAATGCTTTGAATAATTCATTTAATGATATTGAAAGGTTCGGAATACATTTTGTTGCTTCTCCAAGACACGCTGATATGCTGCTTGTAACAGGAACAGCCTCAAGAAACATGGAGCTTGCTCTTGTAAAAACCTATAATGCGGCACCTGATCCCAAGCTGGTGGTTGCGGTTGGAGCTTGTTCATGCAGTGGGGGTATTTTCAGGAACAGCTATGCAACAAGGAATGGAATTGATTGTATTGTACCTGTAGATGTTTATATTCCGGGCTGCCCTCCAAGGCCTCAGGCTATTCTGTATGGGATTCTCAAGGCAGTTGACCGTATAAAAGAATAAAGTCTTTGAACAAGACTATAATGGAGACTTTAATGAAATGCTCTTAACGGAAATTAATAAATCAAGGTAGAACCATAATTTCCCAAGCATTATGATAAAAAAAGGGCTCCGACGTCGTTGTCGGAGCATTTAAAGGGGGTCAAAATGTATTTTGTGAGGTCATTCATATTATGGACCTTATTTTGAAAATATATACATGAAATCAAGTAAAAGTTTCTATAGGTTATTAACCTGGAATATATTGTTTTATGTTTACAACATGATACAATATTTTCAAGTACTAATATTATAAAGATTATTAATCTATAGGAGAGCTATGAGAAAATCAATTCTACTTGTAGTTTTTATTTTAATGTTAAGCGCATGTTCACAGACTGACAATTCAGATATAATTGAGCAGGGTATGACTGACTCTAATTCTTATTATTCATCCAAAACAGACCTTGATAATGATGGTAAAAAGGATACCATTGATTTACTTGACAAAGGAGATTACTTATTATTAAAGGTTAATGATAGTACGCTAAATTTGAAATCCGTAATAATATATAATGATACTGCAGCGCCGGCTATTAAAATAATTGAAGACAAAGATAAAAATAAATATATTGTTCAATATCAGCCTAACCCAGGCGTTGGGCGCATTGGTGGTAGTTATTTTCTGGGTGTAATTAAATATAGTAAAAGTGGTTTAAAACTCCTATGGAATGGCAATCTGGAAGATTATAAATATAAATATAGATATGAAAACAATAGAATTTACTTTAGCTTTCCAAATGGAAAAGAAATATCCGGAGATATTTCAGAAAAGGTTTCTAATATGAAATTACAATTAAAAAGAATTGAGCCTTTAACAATAGATCAATTCTTTAATGGACCGATTATGACCACACTTACAGCAGTAGGAGCAGGGGATTATGACGGGGATGGTTACGGGGAAATTATAACGCAGCATGTTATCTCTAATGAACAATTAGGAAGTACTCTGTCAGCCATATTGACAATATGGAAAATTGACAGTGGAGAAATATACGTTTATAAAAATTTCATAGCTGATAGAAATACTTTTGAATCAAGAATAATGAATAAAATTATTAAAGACGGATATTTGTATAAAAAAGACCTTAATTCATTGGTAACTGAATTTGATGGAGATAAGGATATTAATAAGTCTGTCAAGTGGTTAACTGATAATAATATTATTGTAACTAGGGGTTCAAAAATTAGTGTTAAGTAATAGAGAATTTAGATTTACCTAATATTAAAACCTGATTGTGGCAAACTTATATAATATGATATAATCTGTTATTAAATAAGGAAAAGGAATGATATTGTTATGCAGAATCCAATAGTTACAATCGAAGTTGAAGGCAAGGGAACAATTAAAGCGGAGCTTTACCCCGAAGTTGCCCCAAATACCGTAAAGAACTTTATTTCTTTGGCGGGAAGCGGTTTTTATAACGGAACTATTTTTCACAGGGTTATACCCGGATTCATGATACAAGGTGGAGATCCTGAAGGCACAGGAATGGGAGGCCCAGGATATTCTATAAAAGGTGAATTCACCGGAAACAGATTTAAAAATGATCTTAAGCATACAAAAGGAGTTCTCTCCATGGCGCGTTCAGCAAGGCCTGACTCTGCTGGTTCGCAGTTTTTTATTATGGTAGAGGATGCACCTCACCTTGACGGACAATATGCGTCTTTTGGCAAGGTAATTGAAGGTTTGGAGATTGCAGATAAGATAGTTTCAGTGGATACCGATTATAACGATAGACCATATGAAGAACAAAAAATAAAATCAATGACAGTAGAAACCTTCGGACAGGAGTTTGAAGAGCCTGAAAAACTGAAGAAATAACTATTTGAGGAGAATACATGCTTGTAATTAATAAAGCTGAATTTGTTATAACAGCGGTAAAGCCGCAGCAGTACCCGGCTACCAGTGTACCGGAGATTGCTTTTGTAGGAAGATCCAATGTAGGTAAGTCATCTATAATAAATACTTTGACAAACAGAAAAAACCTTGCAAGGGTAGGAGCCACACCGGGGAAAACACGTGAAATAAACTTCTATAACATTGAAGACAAACTCAACTTTGTTGATTTGCCAGGTTATGGCTATGCAAAGGTATCAAAAGAAAAAAAGAATACATGGGGAGATATAATTGAAACGTATCTTTCATCACGTCAGCAGCTTAAGCTTGTTATTCTGCTGCTTGATATACGCCATGCACCTTCAGCTGATGATAAAATAATGTTTGACTGGATTAAAAACTATGATGTTCCACATTTAATTGTTGCTACGAAAGCCGATAAGATTTCACGGGGACAGGTTAAACCGAGCCTTGCAATGCTTAAAAAGGAATTGAGGGTAACTGACGGTACTGAGGCTGTAGCTTTTTCAGCTGAAACGAGGCAAGGTAAGGAAGAAATATTAAACATAATTGAAAATAGACTTTTATAACAGGTTATTTTTATTAGGGAGTTTTTTATGGAGAAGCAAAAGATAGACAGAATAAATGAACTTGCAAAAAAAGCAAAAACCTGCGGCTTGACTTGTGAAGAGAAGGAAGAACAGAAGGCTTTAAGGCAGGAATATATTCAAGCGTTCAGAAGTGATTTAAAATCACAGCTTGATTGCATGGTTATTGTTGATAAAAAGGGAAACAGACGAAGTCTCAGAAAAGACAACTGACAGACAACATGAAGTGTATGGAAGGTTAAAATGAAAAAGGTTGAGAAGATAAAAACATATTATCAACCAAAACTTGATAAAGAAAAGCAAGACTTCAAGGTACTTGGCTGGGAAAGCGAAGAGGCCCAAAAATTAAGGTTTGCAGTGCTAACGGATAATGTCAGTCTTGAGGGCAAAACTCTCTTGGATGTCGGCTGTGGGCTTGGCAACCTTTTTCAGTTTATTCATTCAAAAGATATACATATAAAGTATACCGGTATAGACATTCTTAAGGAAATGATTGATAGGGCATCAGCGAATAATCCCGACGGAAGTTTTATGCTTTTGGATATATTCAATGACAATCCATTCCCCGAGAAAGCCTTTGATGTAATATATACCTCGGGTATTTTTAATCTCAATCTGGGTAATAACAGGGAGTTTCTGTCAAAGGCAATCTCTTTGTTTGCAAAAACAGCCCGGGAGGCTATAGTCTTTAACCTGCTGCATATTGCATCACTTGACAGAGAGGATACATATTATTATTTTGATCCGGAAGAGGTTAAAAAAATTATTGGCGATTTATCATTGGGCTTAAAAAGTGTGGAGATTGTTGAGCAGTATTTAAAAAATGATTTTACAGTGATATGCAGATTTTAATATAATATATGTAATATGATGAATAGAGCCTACCTAAAGACTTTTCTTTTTTATACAGCTTATATCATGTTAACTATCTTTATCCTAAAAACCTATAAATGACATGTCCATGCTTATTAAATTTATAAGTAACATAGAAAGGAAACGCTAAACATGCAGGAAGGATTTTTTCAGAAGAATGTTTTCCGTTGTGTAAGGAACCTTTTAATTGCTAATATTTTATTTACAGTAATAATATTTATTGTTGCTGCAAGTTTTGTTTTTCAAGGCTTATACAATATTATTTTTGGACCATTTGAGTTGGACAAGAACATAATTTTAGATATTCCAAACATTCAATATGATGATAAAAATGATGCAAAAACAAACAATTTTCTTGATAGGGAAGAAAGTCCTTTGATGTATAATTACTACACTTTCAAAGATAAATTTTACTTCACTATTGAAGGTGATAATGTTTTTGATCCTGGTGTCTATAGTGAAGTAAACTTTTCGACTAAATATGGATTACTCACTCTAAATAAGGGAAAATATATTTCCTCATATTATCAGTTGCTTCAGATCGATAATAAACTTTTAGTTGTAAAAGCTGAATCCGACAAAATACAAAAAAGATTCTCAGGTATAATTACCCCAGTATCGCCAGATATAAAAGAACTGATTTTAAAAAATACTGGAGGCACTTTAACTAAAACCGATTTATTACCATTTATGCTTAATTCGGCAGGTAAATTCAAGGGTGATATTTTTCGCTTACTTGTATTTGCTGCACCATTTTTCCTTTTTAATATATTTATTTATATAATTATTATAATGAGAAGTTTCAATTTAAAGAGGAATCCTGCTTATAAAAGGATTGGTTTCTATGGAAATGAAGAGGAAATAATCCAAAGTATTAACTGTGAAGTAGCTGCGTTGGAAGATATAAAGTGGAAGGATAAAAAGATAATTACTCCTTCTTGGACACTAAGAAAAAGTCTTTTTAAATTTATCGTTTCTAAAAATATTGTGGAGAAAAAAGCAAAATATAAAACCACCTTTTAAAAAAGGACACTTATTGACACCCTTGGTTTCTTATGGAAACTTAACAGAAGTAGCTAAGGTGTAATTCCTTAGCTACTTCTGTTCATATTAATATTAGACACCAACATACTGGACATTATTTGAAAATGCCAGATACGGATAATAAAAGACAGGGAAGAATATTGCTAAAAGTACAGAACCAGCGCTACCCTTACCATATGCTTTGAGGAAGGATTGCAGTACCAAAATAGCAAGAACTATATCAACAATAGGTATTAACATGAGTAAAATCCAATACCATGGTTTCCCACCGATTTTGAAAAACACAATCATATTGTAAATAGGTATGATACTTGCCCACCCTGGCTGGTTCGCTTTTGAGAACAGTCTCCACATACACACTATCATAAAGATAGATATTGCCAAGCCAATTAACATAAAGACAACAACTATACCGCTAAAAAAACTGATTGAATCATTTAATGAGTCACTTAATGAATCAAATGCTTGAGCTACATCTGTTGAATCCAGATAGTCAATTGAATCTAACATTTTGAGACCTCCATTTTTTTGAATTATTGGTATACAAAATAACAAAAACCAAAAATATTTTACCATGGTGGGAAATGTTATCAAACAATATACACAAATTTGGACAAAAATATTGTCCTTTTTGCAAGTTTAAACAATTTAGTATAAATTTAAATTAATACAAGAGTTATATTTTGATAAAATAACTTATGATTTTTATTATTAACAACAGTACTAAAAGCATTGAATGTAACTAAAAAAAGAGAGGATTGGTATTCAGGATCTCCCCTAAACTGAAGGACTTTAAATTTACTATAAAAGATTCGTCTGGCAATAAGTTGGCAGATATTGATATAAAAAACTAATATTATATATAGGAGAAGGCTGTTCAATAAATTTATTGGACTGCCTTTTTTATTTAGTAAAACTTTAATAGTTGGATATACTAAAAAATAAACATTTTGAGGTCTTTAGATATGACAACTAGACTTGAAAATACATATAGCAAATTTCTTAACTCCTTCAGAATAGCAATTAATCCTTTCAAAAGAGCATTAGTTATTACTGAATGCAAGGTACACAAGTTTATTAATTTTCAGGCGCTTGAAATAATTAAGAATGATGGATACCAGGATGCTTATACATTTTTTTCAGATTATATAGCTCAGCTCAATGAAGGGGTATTTTGGGCAGATCAAAATTTCAGAAGCATGGGACATTTTTATAATCCTTATGCTGGAACAGGGCTTTATGGAAACAGGGATGCAGTATCTTTGGCAGTGGAATATTACAATAGGGCATTAGCCTACTGGAAATATGGTGACTTGGATAAATCCATGTTTTATCTGGGAGCGGCTGTTCATCTTGTACAGGATGTTGCAGTTCCGCAGCATGCGAATATCAGGCTTCTTGATAGTCACAGGCGTTACGAGAATTTTATACGGAGAAACTATAAGCATGCCAAGGAGTTTCGTGCCTATGAAAAAGGGTATTACCATATGCATAATATCAGTGAAGCAGTAAAATGCAATGCACGCTGTTCCATTAAAATTTATTCAAAACTTAAGAATATAAAAGATCAGGAAAAAAGGTTCTATGTAATAACAAAATTTATTCTGCCGCTTGCTCAAAAATCTACTGCAGGTTGCTTTATGATGTTTTACCGGGATGTAGTCAAACCTCAGATCAAGGAATTGTTCTAATTAAAAAACAGCAAGTCCCCTTATGGGGACTTGCTTTATTACTATTGATTATTAATTGTCTTGAACAGTGGGCGTTTCAATCAATCCTCCCCAATCGGAAACAGTGCTTCCGATCCTTGCTCTGATCCTATAGGCATGGGTAGTTCCTTGTACTATATTGGTATGGATATACTGTGTGCTCTGTTTGTTATCTATTACTAGCCCATCGACTTCTATATCATAACCTGTAGCCCCTGGGACTGCATTCCAGCTTATAACAATTGCGGCTGATGCAGAAACATTGGTTGGTATATCAACATTCGGTAAAGGTGAAGTTGATGTATTTAAAGGCTGACTCCAATCGCTTAATCCATATTCATTTACAGCTCTTATTCGTATAACATGTTCTGTTTCAGGTACCAGTCCATTGACTAAACACTGAGAACCTTCAACAGATTTAATAACACCGTCAAATTCAATATCATATCTTGTTGCTCCATTGACTGCACCCCATGTTAAAGTTAATGCATCTGGGTTTGGTGTTGCAGATATACCTGTTGGTATCTCTGGTGTTAACTTTAGTTTTTCAAATGTTGTCAGACAGTTCCAGTGATCGGCTCCTTTACCTCCAGCAATATAAAGATTACCGTTTACGAATGCAGCACTCAGACCGTATCTAGGGGATGATATACTGCAATTAAGGTTTGACCAGGAATCATTTGCTGGATCATACACATCTATTGTATCAAGAATGCCTTGATCATTTTTTCCACCTATAACAAGTATTTTATTTCCGGCAGTTACTGCCGCAAAGCTGTCTCGCCCTACTGGCATATGAGCCTTTTCTATCCATGTATTAGTTGAGGGATCATATTCCTCTACTTTATCAGTTAGCTGACCTGCTATTCTTCCGCCCATGATATATATTTTCCCATTTACTACAGAAGCGCTGTGCAATCCCCTCGCGGCAGGCATAACAGGTGAGGACATCGGATCTGGCATAACAAAGCTTCCTGTAGCAGTATTAAAAATTTTTACTTCGTTTGTGCAGTCATATGTGTTTCCTTCACCACCGCCAAGAATATATATTTTTTCACCTACAACAGCAGTTGCCGGAGCAAACGGGAGCTCTCCATAACCAGATGCAACCCACTGCCTTAAACCGGTTTCGGGATCATAACTCTCAACATTTGTCCTGCTTTCATAATCATAACCGTTACCGAAAAGATATAATTTGTTATTACATGCAGCTGAGGCCCAATTTTCTGTCATGTAGGTATAAGAACCATCTACATGTTGCCAGCTGCCGGTTGTTTCGTTATATTTATTTAGTGAAAAGGGCCATGCGTAATTTGTTTGACCGCCAAATGTAATATATTGTCACCAATTGATTGTACTCCTAAATAAGCCTTGCCTTCCCCCATCTCTGTACATGCAGACCAACCTTGGTCAATAGAAGCATTAGCAGTCAAACTAAATGAAAATAACAATACGAATAAGAGCAGTAATACTGAGGATTTCTTCATAGTTTTGTAGTTCATAATACGCCTCCTGAGTCAAATTTTGAGAAATCAAGGGCCCAAAATTGAAAAAACTTGTCAATATATTGATACAATATGTATCGTAATAGTAAGAATGTTTGTTATAGTTCCAGGGCACTGAATATATATAGTTATTAAGAAGTGTATAAAATGGTTTTATCATCCTATTTACAATTCATGTGTTTAGGTCAAAAACAGGGCAGCAGCATCATTCGGTTGAAACAAATCCAAATCTTAAGCATATTCTGATAACAGGTTTAAAGTTAAAGTTAATCCGTTGTTGGATTGGCTTAAATCTCAATGGAGGGATTGAATATGCCTGAGGGTAAGGTAAAACATGTGTTTCCGGGAGGAAATACATCTCTTGGTTTCTTTAGCTATTACAATTACATAATTGACCCGGATGAAGCCTGCAGAATATTTGTTATTAAAGGCGGACCGGGTGTCGGTAAGTCTACATTCATGAAAAAAATCGGAAATGAAATGCTTAAGAGAGGCTATGATATAGAATTCATGCATTGCTCATCAGATAATAATTCACTTGACGGTGTTGTGATCCCTGCTCTGAAATATGCTTTTATAGATGGCACAGCACCGCATATTGTAGACCCTAAATTCCCCGGAGCCATAGACGAAATAATTAATTTCGGTGAATATTGGAACGAAGAAGGAATAAAGCAAAACAGAGAGGATGTCATAAATGACAGCAGGGAAGCAACAAGATATTTCAACCGTGCTTACAAATACCTAAAAGCTGCCGCTTCCATTTATGAAGACAGTGCTTATATAAACAGCATGGCTTTGAATAAGGGTAAGCTTGATCTAAGAATAGATTCGATTATAGATGTAATATTTAATGAAAGGCATACAGCCAGTATGCCCGGAAAGGAAAGATGTCTTTTCGCAAGTGCAATGACCCCTAATGGCTATTGCAATTTTCTGGATTCAATACTAACAACAAAGTATGTATATGAACTTAGAGGCGGATTGGCAACCGGAGAGGAAAAAATTTTGGAAGAGGTTCGAAATTCAGCTGTAAAACGTGGTTTGCTTACAGAATCCTACTACTGCGCATTCAGGCCTAATAAGCTGGAACACCTTGTAATACCCGAGTTGGATGTGTCATTTACAACCTCCAATCCATATCACTCGTCAAGGGTTAAAAGCTGTGAAACTATTGATATAAAGAGTTATCTTGACAAAGAGGTGCTTGACAGGTACGGTGATGAGTTGTATCAGAACCAGGAGGAATTTGATAACTTGCTTTCAATAGCTCTGCTTAATATAAACAAGGCAAAAACAGTGCATGACAGGCTGGAAACCTACTATGTACCAAACATTAACTTTAAGGGAATTGATGAATGTTATGAAAAAACGCTAAAGCGAATATTAATATAGATGAAGCCCTGGAAGCAGTCGCTGCCAGGGCTTATATATTACTATAAATTTAAATTGCAAGCTTAAGTATATTCAGTACATCCTGTTTGCCAAGGCTTTTAAAATTACCTATCTTGCGGAAGGTTGCCTTTTCGGCCATTTCCTCCAGCTTATCATCAGAAATACCTGCATCTCTTAAAGTAACGGGAAGGCCTATACCCTTAAAGAAGTCAGTTATCCTTTTAATTCCTTCAAGCGCAGTGTTTTCAGGATCATTGAAATCTATATCAACATCCCAAACCCTTACTGCAAACTGTACGAATCTATCAAGGTTGTCTTTATATACATATTTCATCCATGCCGGAAAAACTATAGACAGACCTGCACCGTGAGCTATATCATAAATACCGCTTATTTCATGCTCAATTGCATGAGATGCCCAGTCTTCTATTCGTCCCATCCCCAAAAGGTCGTTATGCGCGACAGTACCCGACCACATTATTTCAGCCCTTAAAGCATAATCACTGTTATTCTTCAGTACGAGGGGCACATTATGGATCATGGTTTTTAGAGTGGCTTCACAAAGTCTGTCTGAAAGGTCTACATTTTTCGTATTTGTAAAATATCTTTCCATTACATGCGCCATTATATCTGCAGCCCCGCAAGCTGTTTGATAATCAGGCAGCGTATATGTCAACTCAGGGTTAAGAATACAGAATTGGGGCCTTAATATTATGTTAGTGCAGCCACGCTTGAGTTTGCCGTCTTCGTTAGTGATAACAGTACTTGGGCTTGTTTCACTTCCTGCTGCAGGTATTGTAAGAATTACCCCGATTGGCAAAGCTGTTTTTGCTACTGCTTTTCCTGAGTAAAAATCCCAGACATCACCTTCATAAGGTACGCCCATCGCAATTGCTTTTGCAGAATCAATAACGCTTCCGCCGCCTACCGTAAGTATAAATTTGATAGAATTTTTTCTGCAAATATCAATCCCTTCCTTAACAAGGTCAAGACGGGGGTTGGGTTTTACTCCTGCAAGCTCTATATATTGTACTCCAGAATCTTTCAATGATTTTACTACACTGTCATACAAGCCGGATTTTTTAATGCTGCCTTCTCCATAATGCAGCAGGACTTTATCGCTGAATCTTTTTGTTTCTGTCCCTACTTGTTCTTCAGTATCTTTTCCAAATATTATTTTAGTCGCATTTTGAAAAGTAAAATTCTCCATAAAGATCTCCTTTTAGGGCAAATTTTCAATTACATCATCTATAATATAATATTTCTTTTTATTGTTCAAATTATTGAATTATATTCTAGCAGGCTGAGAAATATAAAAATATGAGGTTTTTCGTGTTTATGATCAATTCCCTATGTTATAATGAGAGATATTGAGGAGGATGCAAACAAATGGACTTTTTATTCAAGCACAAGACGAAGATAGCTCTGGGAGTAGGCATTATTTATATTTTATATGGTATTGCCGGAGGAATTTTTAAATTTAACGTTCGCAACAGCATATTTGACAATGCAAGCTTTATCCTCATGATTTTAGTTATTTACCTTTACTTTGGAGGACGTAACAGGAATACTCAAGCTACTAAAACAGAGCAAGAAAAAGAAGATATAAATGAGATTTCCGATTCGCCTTCAGCTGAGAATGTTGACATTAAGGATAAAGAAGTAGAAAATGAAGTAAAAGAAAATGCAGAAACAAATAGTAAACCAGATAAGGAATAGATTTATGTTAAAAAAAAGTATATACGACAGGTATGAGCCGGGGGTTGCTCAACCTGAGGTTAATGACAGTTCATGGTGGTTTATATTCAGCAAAGATAATCTTCTTGTACGTTTAAAAGGTGAATCATTTGAAATACCATTTATAAGGTCTTCTGAGGAATTGGAATTAAAAACTGCAACAGCCCAGTACCTAGGACTATTTGATGGAAAAGACTGTTATTGTACTGAATTGGAACTTACTGAAACTGTGCCTGAAAGCTATGATTTTAAGGATTTGCGGTATTTGTTTGATTTTCTTGATGTAGATATGTATTTCCTGGCAGGCAAAGCAAAGCAAATCGTTGATTGGGACAGAACACACCGATTCTGCGGCCAATGTGGCTCCAAGACCAATCAGATGGAAGATGAAAGAGCAAAGATTTGTCCTGAGTGCGGTTTTATAAGCTACCCAAGGATTTCTCCTGCGATAATTGTTGGTGTAATTCGGGATGGCAAACTTCTGATGGCACATTCTACACACTATAAAAACAGTTTTTATAGTATAATTGCAGGTTTCCTGGAAGCCGGAGAGACGCTTGAGGATTGTGTACAAAGGGAACTGATGGAAGAGGTTGGCATTAAGGTCAAGAATATCAGGTACTTTGGTAACCAGCCCTGGCCTTTCCCGAATACACTCATGATTGGTTTCCTTGCTGACTATGACAGCGGAGAAATAAATGTTGATGGTATTGAGATTGATGACGCAGGGTGGTATTCAAGTGATGAAATCCCTTTAATACCATCTAAAATAAGTATAGCAAGAAGAATTATTGACTGGTTCAAAGAAAACTATTAATTTATAATAAGTAAGGATATTCTGATGAGAATACTTGTAGATGCTGATGCATGCCCGGTAAAACAAATAATTGTCAGGGCAGCTAAGGAGTTTGGAATACCTGTTATTATGTTTATAGATACAAGTCACATACTTAATGATGGGTATTCTGAAATAATAACGGTGGATAAAGCAAGGGATTCTGTTGATATTGCTCTTGTAAACAAAGTATTACCTGGAGACATTGTTGTAACACAAGACTATGGGGTGGCTGCAATGGCCATTCCAAAGGGATCTAAGGCTTTAAACCAGAATGGTTTGATATATAATGATGATAATCTTGACAGGCTGCTTTTTGAAAGACATATTTCCCAAAAGCTTAGAAGATCGGGAGGAAGAACCAAGGGGCCCGGTAAAAGAACAAAGTTGGAGGATGAGTCATTTGAAAAAGCCTTGAGAAACCTGATTACGAATAATATTTAAATATATATGGTAAATACTCTTTTGGTCATTTTATATGGTATATTAGATTAAATATTACAGGTGAGAAATATGAAAAAAACCAATGCTGTGAGGCACCTGGATACTTTAAAAATAAAGTATCAACTGCTTGAATATGAAGTGGACGAAAATGATCTTAGTGCAGAAACGGTAGCAGGAAAGATAGGCCTTCAGTTGGAAAAGGTATTTAAGACACTCGTTGTACATGGTGATAAAACGGGAGTAATCATGGCCTGTATACCCAGTATTGGGGAACTTGACCTTAAAGCTCTGGCTTCTGCAAGCGGTAATAAAAAGGTAGAAATGGTTCCTTTAAAGGAAATACTGCCTTTGACAGGATACATAAGGGGCGGAGTTTCACCAATAGGCGCTAAAAAAGCATACCCGGTATATCTCGATAAGAGCGCACTTGAACATGACTCCATATCAATAAGTGCCGGTGTCAGGGGTTGCCAGATATTCATAAACCCGTTAGACCTTATGAAAGCTGCAAATGTAGAACAGACAACTAAACTGATACATAAAAATTAAAATATTTTAAATAACCTAGTTATTAGGAGGGAACAATGAAGTTTCAAAAAAAGAAATTATTATTAGGACTTTGTATTGTATTTTCTTTTATGTGTATAATGTTTACCGGCTGCGGATCAAGCAGTAAAAGTTCATCAGAAGGTACGCCTGTTCCACCGCCTTCAACAGAAACTAAAACATTTGAAAATGCAAAAGAGGGTATAAAGTTTAATTATCCTGCAAATTGGGAAGTCAAAAGCGACAAAAAAATGATAGCTTCATACACTTCTAAAGCATCTAAAGAAAAGGATTTGTATTCGTTTAATATTATTGTATCTGAGGTCAAAGAGAAGATTGATTGGAGTACATATGGCAAACAGATGGAAAAAGACCTTGGGAAGCAATTAAAGGATGCAAAGGTATTGTCTGATACCAATGTTAAGGTTGCCAGCTGTGATGGAATTAAACTTGAGTATACAAGCACTGTATACGATGTTAAAATGAAGAATTTTTTCCTGGTGTTTGGTAAAGGTTCAAAACTATATGTATTAACAGCAGGGGGTTCTGAAACAGCATATGAAAAAAATGCTTTTGCAATGGACAGCCTGGTAAAATCAATTTCTTTTAAATAATAATTATGTATGGGTGGTTCTTGAACATTCGAGAACCTTTTTTATTTTTATTTTTTCAATATGTATGTATACTTATGATGAATTAAATTCACTTTGTTTTTAAAAATATCCTAATTACAATTAAAAAATATTATTAGTTTTAAAAAATACAATTTTGTTTATTGCTAAAACTCATTATAAAATGTATAATTGTAGGAGTTTTTTTACCTATTTAAGGAGGGGAATAAATGAAATTTCAAAAGAGTAAATTATTATTAGTAGTTTGTCTTGTATTTGTATTAATGAGTTCAATGCTTGTAGGCTGCGGATCAAGTGGCAGCTCAACTTCAAGCCCTGACTCATCAGTAGCAACGCCTACAGGACCGGTTACACCTGCAGCAGGAACAAAGGCATTTGAAAGTACAGAGTATGGTATTACTTTTAATTACCCGGAAAGCTGGAAGTTGGAAAAAGGAACTGATTCTATTCTTTGCATGTATACTACTGATGCAACGGAAAAGAAAGATTTTTATACATTTAATGTTGTAGCAAATGAGTCTTCTGAAAAAGTAGATGTTAGCGGATTAGGCAAGCAGATGGAAGAGCAGTATAAAAATCAACTGCAGAATTTTAAAGTTTCATCTAATAAAGATACAAAGGTTTCAGGTTGTGATGGAGTAAGAATGGAATATACCGGTGAAATGTCAGGTTTAAAAATGAAATGCCTGACATTGGCATTTGCCAAGGACAAAAAAGCATTTGTAGTAACAGTCTTTGGATCTGAAACCGGATATGATAAGAATGCTTCTGCACTAGAAAGTTTATTAAAAACAGTTTATGTTAAATAATGTTGAATTTAAAAAAGATGGTTTGTTTTTAAATGAACCATCTTTTTTAAAAGGTTTTCTTAAATAACTTATTCACTTTTCTTAAAATCCTTTTCTACATTTACCCCTACAACATTTACGTCAACTTCTGATACATTAAGGTCGGTCATATTCTCTACAGCCTCACGGACCCGGTCCTGAATCTTTTTCGCAACCATATGTATTTTACAGCCATACTCAACTATTATTGATACTTCAATAATAACTTCCTTTTCGCCTGATTGTACCTTAACACCTTTTCCAAGGTTTTTTCTGCCGAGTATGCTGGCTATGCCTTCAACAAAACCACCGCTTAAAGATGTAACGTTTTCTACGTCAGCGGCTGCAATTCCGGCAATTATTCCTATGACCTCATCTGAAATACGCACTTTGTCTTTTCTGACATTATTGTTGTTTACAACTTCAGACATGTTATCACCCCCAATATAAAATAATTATATCATTTGTATGGATTGGTTGGTATATTATTTTGACTATCACCAGCTACAATTGTTGAGAGCAAACTTTATTAATGATTTCGTAATATTTGGTGTTGTTTATTTAGCTGTATAATTATAAAATGTATATTGATAATGTGGTGTAGACACACGTATAAGGAGGAGAAATTTTTGAAATTTAAGGGAAAAAAATTGGTATTGGTGTTATGTCTGGTTGTTGCATTTATGAGTGTAATGCTCACAGGCTGCGGATCAAGCAGCAGTTCATCTGTAGACAGTGCATCTTCGACAACAATTGAGGAAACTACAACCGACACAGCTGCAAGTACATCCGAAACAACAATGGATAAACCTGGTTTATTGGGTTCCGCAGCAACCAAATCTGAAAAAACGGATTCAGCACAACCCGCACCAGCAGGTACAAAAACTTTTGAAAATGCAAAGTATGGCATTAAATTTAATTATCCGGAAGCATGGACAATGACGGAAGGCTCCGGTTTATATGTTGTAATGTTTGCTGCAAATCAAACAGATCCAAAAAAAGTAGCTAGTTTAAATCTTATGGTGGAAGAAATTCCAAAGGGAATTACTTTGGATGACTATAACAAAACAGCTGAAGGTCAGTTAAAGAGCTCTATGCCAGGAGTTAAGCTTTTGAATACAAGTAATATATCTGTAGGAGACAATAAAGCTATAAGTATAGAATTTCTTGGTGAACAGCAGGGTGTTAAGTTGAGCTGCCTTTCAACATTCTTTGTAAGAGACGGCAAAGCATTTGTATTTACCTTTGCAGGTGTTGAAGATGGCTATGCAAGCGTACTTCCTGACGTTAAGAACTTGTTTAAATCAGTATCATTCAAATAAAGAGATAAGTTAGCTTTGAGGTGGCCTTTCAGGCCACCTTTTTTAATTTTGTAAAAAATAATAACATATTTCTCCTGAATGCCGCAGAAAATATATCTATATTAATTCTTGTAAATGCTGAAAGGAGATTAAATGAAAATACTGCTTGTCTATCCATCATATCCAAAAACTTACTGGAGTTTTTACTATGCACTGAAATTTATATCTAAAAAAGCTAGTTTCCCTCCGCTTGGTCTTATGACTATTGCAGGGATGCTTCCTGATGAATGGGAAAAAAGGCTTATAGATATGAACGTAGATACTTTAAGGGAGAAAGATATTTTATGGGCTGACTACGTTTTTATAAGTGCTATGGCAATACAGACCGAATCAGCTGTAAAGGTTATAGAACAGTGTAAGAGTTTAGGTAAAAAAGTCGCTGCCGGCGGACCGTTGTTTACATGTGAGTACGAAAAATTCGATGCTGTTGATTATTTGGTTTTAAATGAAGGTGAGATAACACTTACCCAATTTATAAAGGATTTAAAAAATGGACAGCCAAGGCATATTTATACTTCGGATGAGTGGGCTGACCTCGAAAAGGCACCTGTACCCTTATGGAACTTAATAAAAATAAACAAGTATGCAACTATGAGCATCCAATATTCGAGAGGCTGCCCCTTCAATTGTGACTTTTGCAATATCACCTCTCTTTATGGACATAAGCCTAGAACAAAAAGTAAAACTCAGCTGATTGAAGAACTTGATGCATTGTATAAGACCGGCTGGAGAGGTGGTGTGTTTTTTGTTGACGACAACTTTATAGGTAATAAGAGAAAGCTTAAGGAAGAAATACTTCCTGCTATTATTAATTGGATGAACAAAAGGAAGTATCCGTTTTCTTTTATGACCGAAGCAAGCATTAATCTTTCAGATGATGAGGAATTGATGCACCTGATGGTCCAAGCTGGTTTCCATACAGTATTTATTGGGATCGAAACTACTAATGAAGATAGTCTTTTGGAATGCAACAAACTCCAGAATAAAGACCGAGACCTGGTAGCTTGCGTCAAGAAAATTCAAAAATCCGGGCTTCAGGTGCAGGGAGGTTTTATTGTCGGGTTTGATAGCGATAACATCAGGGTCTTTGATAAACTGGTGGTTTTTATACAGGAAAGCGGTATTGCAGCAGCAATGGTAGGGCTGCTTAATGCTCCAAAAGGCACAAATCTGCATAAGAGGCTTTCTGAAGAAGGAAGACTGTTAAATGAAATTTCCGGTGACAATACGGATTTTACCATGAATTTTATTCCAAAAATGAATTATGAAACACTCATTAAAGGCTATAAAAAAATAGTTGATACCATCTATTCACCAAGCTATTATTACAATCGAGTGAAGGTGTTTCTCAAGGAATATTCACCTTATAGGCTTAATATAAAGCATTTTCGATTAAACTATATAACTGCGTTTTTCAAATCAATATTCAGGCTTGGTATTATTGGTATTGAAAGACAATACTATTGGAAACTGTTTTTTTGGACCTTGTTTAGAAGGCCTCGTGCATTTGGAATGGCTTTAACATTATCCATTTATGGCTTCCATTTTAGAAAAATTTATGAGGATAGTCTTGTACCTACAAAATCTTAGATATTTGGACAAAACAATACAAAATATTTTAAAATTCTTAAATATCTATAAGCTATCATTTGCTAAATTTGAAATATTTGTGATAAAATAATATGCATCTATAGATGCGTATTTTCTTTTTTTCCGGGGGTAAAGTCATGGGTGGCACTGTTCTGGTACTGGATGATGATAAGACAATTACCTTTACACTTTCCAATCTTATTAAAATTGTACTTAAATATGATGTAATAACCAGCAATGATCCTTATAGCGCACTTGAGTTGGAAGAATTGGCGAATAACAAAATTGATGTTATAATATCAGACTTTATCATGCCCGGTATGAACGGGCTTGAATTTTTGAGAAAAGCAAAAAGCAAATGTCCCGATGCAGTCATTATGATGATGACGGGTTATGCAGACAAGGATAATGCAATTAAAAGTATCAATGAACTTGATTTATACTATTACCTGGAAAAACCATGGGATAACAATACTTTTATAAAAGTTTTAAAAAACGGGATGGAGAAAAAACATCTTTCACAGGAACTGAAGGACAAGTATGCTCAGCTTGAGAACTCTAATGCCGAGATAGAGCGTTTATATAAACTGCTTAAAAATGATTACCGTCAGGAACTGGGTAAAAATGAAGTTTTGTCCCAGCTTGTAGATTTTAAAACAACAGCATTTAAAAATCTTTTGGATAATGCCAATCAGGGCTTTTTGACATTTGGTGACGATTTGCTGGTTGATGATGAATACAGCCTTGAATGTGTTAACATTTTTGGAAGGGAAGTAAAGGGCCTAAGCTTTACCCAGCTTACAATACCGAATGATGACGAAGAAAGAGCTTTAGTTGAGGATGCACTTGTAAAAATACTCAGGGACCACACAGGAAATGAAAGTGAATTGCTTCTTCCTCTGCTTCCCGATAAGGTATGTATAAACGGTAAAACGATTCAAATCCGTTACAAGATTATAAATGATGCTTATTATAAAACAGTTCAAAAGATTCTTGCCATTTTAACTGACTTATCGGAAAAAGATGCTCTTGTTGCAAGGCTTCAAAGTGAAAAAAGCAGTTTGAATATGATTGTAAAAGTAGTTACCAATTACAATGATTTTAATGAGTCAATCAATGACTGCAGGTATTTTGTAAACATAGGACTTGATCAGATACTTAATGGCGGTAAGGATTTCAAGGAAACGTGTGCTGAAGTTTTCCGTAAGATACACACCTTAAAAGGTGATTTTGGAATTTATTATATGCAGAACACGGTTAATTACCTGCATTCAATGGAAGATAACCTTTTTAATATATTACGCAATGCAGAGAATAAATCAAACGAGCTGAATAACTATTGCAAAGGCTTGAGGATAATGGAACATGTTAACGAGGACCTAAGTTCACTCCAGAATGTTCTCCAGGATTACTATTACAAGCTTGAAAATACTGTTGCAATGGATAAATTCGGTCTGATGGAAGTAGAAGAAAAGATGCTGCAGATACTTTCACCATATGAGTGTATTCAGTTCCTGCCTTATATACAGCAATACAAGAATAGATCAATGAAGGAAATGCTATCAATATATTCCGATTATATAACAGGCTTGTCAAACAGGCTGGGAAAGTTAGTACTCCCTTTGAATCTTGATGGTGATGATATCCTGGTAGACTGTGAAAAATTTAAGCCTTTTGTAAAATCTCTAGTTCATGTATTCAGGAATGCAGTCGACCATGGAATAGAAACTCCTGAGGAAAGGCTTGAACAAGGAAAAAATGCTGAAGGAAATATATATTGTAATGTTCATCATATGGACGGAAGTCTTATAATTAAGGTTTCTGATGATGGAGCGGGCATAAATGCAAACAAAATAAGACAAAAGGCTGTAGAAGCCGGTATTTACAGCGAGACAAAAGCATTTTCCCTTTCAGATGATGAAATTATAAGACTTGTATTTACCGATAACTTTTCTACACGTGAAGGTGTTACCGAATTTTCAGGCCGTGGAATCGGATTGGCTGCAGTTAAAGAGGAAATCGGAAGGCTGGAGGGGACAGTCGCAGTTTCCACAATTCCAGAGGTTGGGACAGAATTTGTTTTCACAATACCGTATGAAACTACGGGTTATACACTTGATGTTAATGCTAAGGATATGCTGGATTCAATTTCAAAGACAGCAGTAAGGCATGTTGTGGAACAGACTGGCAGTAAATTGGTTTCGGAAAGCGGGTTATTTCTTGATAGAAAGAGTACACTGGAATTAAAAAAATATAATGTATTTGTACATGTAAAAGGGGTTATGAACGGGACAATTGTATTTATATATGAAGAAGGAATAGCTCAAAAGATATTTGAAAGCTTTTGCTCTGACATCCCGCATTCCACTAAAGATAATGATGAATTCTTTACTGAGTCGCTGATGGAATTTGCAAATATTGTAGCTGGAAACTCAATGAGTCTTTTCAGAGGAATGGAAGACCTTATGATATTGGAGAAGCCATTTATAATGAATTCAGTTGATAGTACAGTCAGGTACCCATCATTTTCTGTTTGGAGAAGGGACCTTGCTTTTGAAGAAGGCACTGTAAATTTAGGGTTCATACTATATGAGGATGTTCATTATACTGTTGATAATTATATAAAAACGAACGATTAATTGTCAGATTATTTGCTTATCTTTCAGGAGGGTGATTATGGCTCGGATATTAGTGGTGGATGATGTTTCAGTGATGAGAAAGAAAATCGGTGTTATGCTTGTAGAAGCCGGACATACAGTTGTTGCCGAAGCAGAAGACGGTGAACAGGCATTCAGGGAATACGAAAAATGCCAGCCTGATATAGTATTGATGGATATAACGATGCCGGTGCTTGACGGAATTGGTGCTGTTAAAAAGATAATTCATAATTACCCAAAAGCAAAAATAATTATGGTAAGTGCACTTGCACAAAAGAGAATGGTATTGATGGCTCTGCAGAGCGGAGCAATGAATTACATTCTTAAGCCTGTAGAATATTCCAAGCTTGTAGAAACAATTCAGCGGGTTATGGTTGAAAACGCCCAGAACGCCGGAACTGAAAAGATTTCAAAAAAAGCCGGTTATGTTCCTTCAGCAGATCAACCATTTTTTATTAACAATGATAAAGGTGTCTTTACAATAATGCTGTGTGAAAACATTTGCAAATTGAACTTAAAAGACCTTCCTGAGGCGGTATATGGGCTGCTTTTCATTAAACCCCTAAGTGTTACTTTTAACTTCGGAGAGCTTCAAACAGTAGATATTGAAGTAACAGACACCATAGCAAAGCTTTATGATGAAATAAAGAACGTTAAAGGAAAAGTTGAGATTGTTGCAAAGAATGACAAGCTTATAGAAAACATTAAGGTAAAAGTAGAAAGAAAGTGATAAGCTAAACTGATTGATCAAAAACCTTATTAATTATAAGGTTTTTTATTTTTGGATATGAATATAACCACCTACAAAAAGTAAAACTAAGTAAAAAGGCAAAAAGGAGTGATCTACTTGGCTTTACTTGGAAATCCGTTTGTGTTTGAAAGCCCAAAACAAATGAATAATAATGAACTGATGCAGGCTCTGAGAGTGGATATTGCTGGTGAGCTTGAAGCAATAATAGGTTATGAAGCTCATGCAATGGCAACAGATGATGCAAGAGCAAAAAAGGTGCTCCAACATATTGCTGATGAGGAAAAACAGCATGTTGGAGAACTGCAGCAGTTACTTGATATACTTAATCCTCAGGAAGCCCAAAATATTCAAAAGGGCAGACAAAGTGTAAACCAACAGCAGCAATCAAATTTTCAGGCACCAATGCAATAAAGCCGGGATAATCCCGGCTTTGCCTTTTATTGAAGGTTCTTTAATTCAGTTTCGTTAAGAGTATCGACTCTACTGTGTTCCAATACATTTTCTGCAGAACAGCTTTGCTGGTAATACCAAAATTTAACCTTATTTTCTATTTCTTCATCTGTACCGCTTAATTTTTCAGGGTAAACAGCAATGAGTTTTCCTGTCTGTTTATCTCTTAAGCCTATCCGATCTGCATTCTCGAATCTTCCCATGTTACCACTCCTTTATATAATCTAAAGTTATAGTTACATGTATAAGGCATTTTTATTCTTCACTTGCTTGCTGTTCTTCAAGATGTTCTTTCTCGGGTTGTTCTGTTGTAATGCTGTTATAGATATTTAAAGGAATTGAAACTATAAACTCGGTTCCTCTTCCTATTTCACTCTTAACAATAATTTCACCATTGTGTTTTTTTATAATATTATTGCATATTGAAAGTCCAAGTCCTGCTCCGGTTCCTGCAGCTTTAGTGCTAAAACCTGCATCAAATATGTGCTTGAGGTTTTCTTCACTGATACCGCAGCCTGTATCACGTATGGAAACATATGCGTTTTTGTCATCTATATATGTTTTAATGTATATATAACCATTGTTTTCTATTGATTGTATAGCGTTAACAACAATATTCATAAACACTTGATTCAGAAGGCCTGAAAAACATTTTACAGGGGGAAGGCTGCCGTAATCCTCATGAATTTTTATTTTACGCTTCCAAAGATTTGAAGTGAGTACAAGTACACTCTTTATGCTTTCATTAAGATCTGACTCCTGAAATTCCGCCTGATCGAGCTTTGTAAAGTTCTTAAGACTCCTTATTATCTGTATTACTCTTTCACAGGCCATTACATTTACATCATTTGTTTCCTTTAGCTGTGATATAAGACCCATTGTCTCCTCATTGGCTTTAATGCTTTCATTTTCCTCCAACAGCTTTATAAGCATGCTGAATAGCTGAACGTTACTGTTGATTGCCCCCAGTGGAGTATTTATTTCATGGGTGATAGCAGCTGTAAGCTGTCCGATGGAAGCCATATTCTCAGTCTGAACAAGCTGTGACTGTGCCTCTCTTATCTGCTGTCTAGATAGTGTAAGCTCTTCGTTTTGTGCTTCCAGCTCATCGTTCTGGTTCTCTAGCATCATTTTTTGTGATTCAAGTGTATAATTGTATTCTTTCATTTTAAGCATTATTTTATTGGTTGAGTCCGCAAGCTGCTCTATTTCATAAAGCGGCTTTTTCATAACTATCTGTGCATTTCTGGTGGTTTCATAGTCACATTCAGCTATATCAATTATCTTTTCATTAAGCTGTGTTAAAGGCTTGGTTATTGACATTGTAAAGAACTTAGCAATAATATTGGCACCAATAAGACAAAGTACTCCTACAAATATTATGGTGGCCACCATAGAATAGAACATTGTAAGTATATATTCCTGGTCTATTTTAGCTGTTACATAGCCTATTTCCTTGCCTTTAGAATCTAACAGGGCAACTCTTGATTCGCCGTTATAATTAAGAATTTTTCCTAAGAAATTATTATTATTTTTAGTCTGTGTGTTTTGTGATGTTGAGGTTTCAGTTTCAATCCAGTTCGGGCTCCTATATAATTCAACATTATTTAAAACAATTTTTACACTGGTAATAAGTTCGGGTTTTATAAATGTAAAACCGGGTATTGCTTTCTCACTTATAATATGTGTCATGTCCATAATGCTTTTTGCATGGTTTTTGGGTACATTGGGATCGTTTGTACTGTTTGCATCCGATGTATTCATTCCGTTGGATTTTCTAAGAGAATATAGCCATGAACTAGCCTGGGGAGAAAACATATTAAATTCCTCAAGACCTTTTATATTCATGAGCTTTAGGAAAAAGTCGGAATTCATTTCGTTGCCTATGAAGTAGCTGTAGTACTGGGTTATTATTGATGCCTGTGATTTGGATACTTCAGCTGTCATATATGTAAGCATTAATCCAAATGCCAGCAAAGATATCATAATACATATTGCAATAGTTCTTCTTACCTTTTTTTTAAGAGTATGCTTATTTTTATGTGCCATAGTACAACCCCGCATTTAATTACTTTTATTAATTATACCATCAATATACATAATGTGACATTAAAATGTATTAAAGTGCACAAATTCACATAAGTCCATATAATTTTCCATTATCTTATGTTACAATTATTATAATTAACATTAAAAATATGCTATTATATGATAAATCTAGCTGCGCATCAGTGACTTTGCAGGAGGGAATAGGCTTGAGTAAAACAATATTAATAGTAGACGATGAAAAAATGATAACAACAACACTGTCAACGCTTATAAAGATGGTGTTAAAATATAGCGTTAAGGTTTTTAATGATCCTGTTAAAGCACTTGAATCGGAAGAGCTTATAGAAAAAGAAGCGGATATGATTATTTCCGATTTTATGATGCCGGGTATGAACGGCTTGGAATTTCTTAAAAGTGTAAAGGAAAAAAATCCTGAAGCTGTTACAATACTACTTACCGGTTATGCTGATAAAGAAAATGCCATTAAAAGTATAAACGAGGTCGGACTATATTATTATTTGGAGAAACCTTGGGATAATGATGCTTTAATAAAAATCATACAGAATGGTCTCGAAAAAAAGGAACTTACTGACAACCTTAAGCAAAAATTTGAGGAGGTCCGTGAATCCAAACAGGAAATTGAAAGATTGTATGATCTCTTAAAGAAGGATTATCAGGAGGAAGTAGACAATACAATGAGTCTTATTGTTTCATTGGCTAACGTCATTGAAGCAAAGGATAAATATACCGATGGTCATACCAGAAGGGTCGGTGCTATCAGCCGTATGCTGGGTGAAAAACTGGGGCTTTTGGAAGATGAGGTCAGGCACCTTGAAATTGCGGGTATTATTCATGATATTGGTAAAGTAGGCGTTTCGGAGGTTATACTGAATAAACCCGGTAAACTTACAGATGACGAATTCGATGCTATGAAAAAGCATACCGTAATAGGTGAAAATATCTGCAAACCTTTAAATAGTTTGCAATCCTGCCTGGATGCAGTAAGACACCACCATGAAAAGCTTGATGGCTCAGGGTACCCTGATGGAATAAAGGGTGATGATATATCAATTGATGCAAGGATTATTGCGGTAGCAGATATATTTGATGCACTTTATTCAGACAGGCCATATCGAACTAAGATGAGTATAGACAAGGTATGGGGTATACTGCAGGAGGAAGTGCAAAAAGGTTGTTTGGATATCAGTATAGTAGAAGCATTGCTGGAGCTTGAACGTTCAGGCAAGCTTGCTGAAATATACTGACATTTAAATAGAGCTTACTAAGGGTAGAGACAAAGCTCTGCCTTTTTTTATGTATTTAAGGCTTGTACCAGTATTATACTTGGTAAAAAATTTGATTATTATATTAGAGGTCTTTAAAATATGATATGAATAATTTATATACTTACGTTATATACCAGTTATTAGGGGGGGTGAGGTATATTACACGCACAGAGATGATATTAAATGAGAAAAAGACTAAAAATAAAAGAGTTTTAAGAACTATAGGCATCTTTATACTGACCTTTATAATATCTATGATGATTTTATCTACCGGTCTGGTAGCTATGATAAGATTTGGCGTATTCCCGGAAATAAGACAGCTTCTTGTTGAAACGGCAATGACGACAATGAATCACCAGTATATTGCAAAGATATTTGCCGATGAAGATACTATAAAAGAAATAATGGCACAGAATAAGATAACTCCCGTTGGAAACAGTGATAAAAGTGCAATTCATCCGATAGGTAAAAATGATGATGGAATTGAAATGGTTAATATCAAGGGACCTAATTACAAGGGAAAGCTGCTCATTGTAAAGGATGCCTCCAGGCTTGATATGGGTATTTCCTCAAATTTAGGAAAAACAGGCGAGCAGGTATTGGACATTGTAAAAAATAATCATGCGGTTGCAGGTATTAATGGCGGAGGATTCCTGGATGTTGACGGTAAGGGTAACGGCGGGACACCTCTTGGTATACTTATTAAGGATTATAAGGTTCTGCGCGCAGACCCTGCAGGTTCATACAGCCTTGTAGGTATGGATAAAAATAATATCCTTGTATTAGGTAATTACACATTAAGTCAGATAAAGAAGATGAATATAAAGTTTGGCGTATCCTTTGAACCATTTCTCATTGTAAATGGTGTTCCTTCAATAAAGTCTGGAAACGGCGGTTGGGGAATACAGCCGAGAACGGTTATTGGACAGAGGAGAGACGGTACAATACTGTTTCTTGTCATTGACGGCAGGCAGACTTCCAGTATAGGGGCTACACTGAGAGAAGCACAGGATATTATGCTTAAGTATGGTGCATATAATGCAGCAAATCTTGATGGAGGGGCTTCCAGTACGTTTGTATATCAGAATAAGATTCAGAACAGTCCTTCAAGTGTTTATGGGCCAAGGTATGTGCCGTCTGCATTTATTATAAAGTAATTGGTTATATGTTTTATGAAGTAGTCTCAATAGCATAATAAAACAATAGTAAAGATTCCTAAAGCCAAACGTAGAAATACTTTGGCTTTTTATTTTATTAATTGGTGGGCTTGCAAAACGGGAATATATCTTTTCTTTACAACTCTATAACATCTATATAATATATTTTATGTAGAGGTGATAGGATTGGCTAATATTCTGATTGTTGAAGATGAACCGGCTATAAATGAACTTATAAAGCGCAATTTGAAGCTTGTTGGACATGAATGTATATCGGCACTTGACGGATTACAGGCTTTGGACATATTGGAAAGAACAAATAAGCTTGACCTTGTTTTACTTGATATTATGCTGCCTGGGCTGGATGGTTTTAGTGTCTTTGAGAGGATACAGGACATTCCTGTAATTTTCCTTACTGCACGCAATAGCTTAGACGACAGGGTAAAAGGCTTAAACATGGGTGCATATGATTATATTATAAAACCGTTTGAAATGCTTGAGCTATTGGCACGCGTAGATGCTGTCCTTAGAAGGACAAAGGCAGAAAATGATACTTATGAACTGGATAATTTAAAGATAGATTTCAGTAGCAGGCAGGTATTTGTTGACGGAAAAAATATGGAGTGCACCCCAAAAGAGTTTGAACTTATGGAAGTGCTTGTAAAAAACAGGAACATTGCACTGTCAAGAGAAAAGCTACTTGAGCTTGCATGGGGTTATGACTTTGAAGGAGATACCAGAACAGTTGACGTACATATACAAAAACTGCGTAAAAAGCTAAGCCTTGAGGACCGTATCAAAACTGTTTATAAGCTTGGATATCGGCTGGAGGTAGGCTGATGAAACTAAAAACTTATTTTTTGACACTACTGCTTTTTCTATTCTTTTTTTATGGGAGCATTTTAATTCTTTCATTGGTAAACACCAACAGCAATCTTAACAACATAAGGGAACGGGCCCTTGGAGAACATTATTTTATTTCTGCATCCTTTGCAAAGGATATAAAAGCAGTTGAAGGCAGAGGAAACTCTGCAGATAGTGCAATTGATTCAATATTTAAGTCATACTCAGGTTATTACCAAAAGGAAAATGTTTATCTGGAATTATGTATAAAGGATAAGCTTCTTTTTACTACCATGTCGGGATCAAAGCCCAATGATTTTAAGATGCAGCATGTTCAGAAAGGAAATAGAACTGTCTCAACAGTTAATACTGATGGAAAAAAGTATATCAGTGTAACAGGATCTTTACCTTCACCATATGCTGATTATACTCTTATATATTATTATGATATATCTCAAAATATTGCCTCTCTGAACAAAGTTACAGGTACTTTGTTTGTAGTAGGAATAATTATTTCCTTTGTCCTTGCTTTATGCCTTATATTAATTCTCAATTATATTTTTAAGCCCTTAAAACAGATTTCTCTTGCGTCTCAAAGTATAGCAAAAGGTGAATATGAAAACCGGATACCGGTCAAAGGCCGGGACGAGCTGTCAGAAATGGCACATAGCTTTAATAATATGGCTGAGGAAATCCAATGTCAGATGGCTCAGCTTTTAAAGTCTTCTGAACAGAAGCAAAATTTTGTAGATAATTTTGCCCATGAGCTCCGTACTCCTCTTACGACTATTTACGGGTATGCGGAGTATATTCAGAAAGCATCTATAAGTGAGGAAGAAAAGCTGTCTGCAACAGGGTATATAATGTCTGAAACCCAGAGGCTTCAGAATATGGCTTACAGGTTACTGGACCTTGCCACACTGCGCAGTAATGAAATCGAATTTACAGAGGTAAAAGTTTCAGAGCTTTTTAATGGTACTATTCAAGAATTAAGAAATAAGGCGTCGGATAAGCAGGTAACATTGGTATTTGATCATAAGTATGACCTGATTACCGGAGATTATGAATTATTAAAATGCTTAGTGATTAATTTGGCTGAAAATGGGATAAAAGCGTGCAAGCAAGGTGGTATAGTTCAGTTGAGAGCATATTTGGAGGACGGGAAAAAAGTAATCGCTGTAGAGGATAATGGAACTGGAATAGCAGAAGAACACCTTGAACACATTACAGAGGCCTTCTACCGGGTGGATAAATCCCGCAGCCGTGCTGAAGGCGGAGTGGGTTTGGGATTGTCTTTATGCAAACAGATTGCTTCACGTCATAATGCCGAATTGTTTTTTACTTCAAGAACTGACTTTGGTACAACAGTTAAAATTATTTTTACAACTTTATAATAGGATGATTATAGTTTTATAACTTAAGTGGGTTATCTTAAAAATGTGATCACAAATAAGTTTAATATAAGGAGATGTAAGAATGAATTTTAAATTGTCGAAGATAAGTAATATTAAAAAATTAGCTGTTGGAACAGCAGCTGCAATCGGGCTTTCAACATTAGGCTTCGGTGCACTGACCCAATCAGCACAGGCAGCTGGAATCGATAAGACGATAACAGTACCTACTACCTATTCATCAACAGTAAGTGATGTAACCAAAGTTAAAATTCCTGATGGGTATGTCAAAGCCAATTACCAGATAAAGATTGATGGCTTGGCTAAGCCTTCCGAAAAAGAGATAACCGCCGAAAAGGCGGCTGAGCTTGGTGCTCAGGACCTTTGGAGGCTTTTTAAAGCTGATTTGAGTAACAAGTCAATTGAAATGAGTTATGCTGCAGTGAATGAACATCATCCCCGTGCCGAATGGTTGGGAGTTATAAAGGTTGATGAAACCCTGTTTTACCTATTTTCAATTGACACATTAACCGGTGAATTGCGTAATACAGGAATTGAAAGGTATTTGCCCGGAAATGTAGATACAGGTATGGATAAGGCACTTATGAAAAACCCTGGTAAGTATTTGGATCTTGCTAAACAAACAGCAGAGAAATTTCATTTGGTAACAGGCAAAATAGCTTCCGTAGAATATGCATCTCAGGGTTATTGTATTAATCATGAAGGTACAGGGAAGAATGCCCAAATAGCTATCATTGTGACTTCTGAAAATGGTGAGCAGGCGCAGCTGGAATTTTCGAAAGTTAATCAGGAATTCCTGAATGTTTCATATGACAGGGCGATGAAAGATTTCCAGGAATTTGCCAAGCAGGCAGAAAAGCAGGCAAAGGAGCGGGCACAAAAAAGAATTATAATTTCTCAGGACTCTGAAGGTAAGTTGGTTGCAGATGAAGAAAAATAATTCACCAAGGTAAAAAATTATAAAACTCAAGGGGAAACCCTTGAGTTTTTATTTTTGACGCATAGCAATATATGTCCATATTCTGTTAACATATTGCGAGATAGTTAATTTCAAAAAAGCTAATATTATACTAATAAATAATTTAGTGTATGATAATTATGCTTAAATATGCAAATATTGACATAATATTATTTGATTGTTTTTTGAATGCTGATATAATAAATATTATAGTTTCTAACAAAATTTATGTTGATTAAGGAGAGTGCACTTATGAGTAAAAATGTAACTCCAAAAGAACCTTTAGTAACTCACATTTATACAGCAGACCCATCTGCACATGTTTTTAACGGTAAAATATACATATATCCTTCCCATGATCTTGATCAGGATGTGCCTATAAACGACAATGGTGACCAATATATTATGAATGACTATCATGTCCTGTCTATAGATAACTTTAATTCACCTTGTGTGGATAATGGAAAGGCAATTGATATTGAAGATATTCCATGGGCATCAAAGCAATTGTGGGCTCCGGATGCTGCTTATAAAAACGGAACCTATTATCTATATTTCCCGGCAAGAGATAAAGATGGTATCTTCAGAATTGGTGTAGCTACAAGTTCATCACCTGTAGGACCTTTCAAAGCAGAAGAAAATTATATTCAGGGAAGCTTCAGTATAGATCCTGCTGTTCTGGTTGATGATGACCAGAAAGCATATATCTATTTTGGCGGTCTGTGGGGAGGACAACTTGAAAAATGGCAGACAGGCTCATTTAAACCAGATGCAGAAGGACCTGCAGCAACAGCACCTGCTATTGGACCAAGAGTGGCAGAACTTAACGAGGACATGCTTACTTTTAAGAGTGCACCCGAAGAGATATCAATCGTTGATGAAGACGGCAAACCTTTAACTGCAGGCGATGAAGACAGAAGATATTTTGAAGGACCATGGATGCATAAATATAATGGACTTTATTATCTTTCCTATTCTACCGGCAATACTCACTTCCTGGTATATGCGGTTGGCAAAAGCCCTAAAGGACCTTTTACTTATAAAGGTAAGATACTTACACCTGTTATAGGCTGGACAACCCATCATTCTATAGTTGAATTCGAGGGAAAATGGTATCTTTTCTATCATGACAGCAGCTTGTCAGGCGGAGTAGATAACAAACGCTGCGTAAAATACACTGAACTTAAATATAATGAAGATGGTACCATTCAGACAATAGACCCATATGGTAAGTAATCAGAGTTTAAATAAGATAAAAGAGGAATGAGTTTTGGCTCATTCCTCTTTTTATGCAAAAAACTTAATAAAAGCCGGTTGATGCTACTTCTGATAATGTATACCTTGCTGAAGGCAATACATCTGTTGATAAAGGTTTGATTTAAATACTGTCTTAAAGTTAGGGGGCGTATAATGAACACCTGATAATTCAATTGCTTGTATTTGTATTTCACATAATTCACACATTGGATATAGTCCTAAAGCCAGAGCTAAATGATTAGCAATAAAGCTTTCTATATCATCCATTTCAGCTTTGGGAAAAAGCTGACTTACCAATTTTACAATAGACTCCTGAAGATTTATAAAAGCCTTCTTAAATTCTACCAGTGCCTCCAAAGATACATTCTTTTCAATAGCGGTAAATAGCATGGAATATAGATTAAGAAGCCTGTGATTTTTACTGATTGTATCTACCCAAATATCAGCAATCTCACCTATAGAATAAATTTTATTCAGTTTAAATGAATTTGTTAAAGATGCTACCCAGGATTCTGCATCTGATATTAAAATTTTAAGAAGAATTTCTTCCTTAGTATTAAAATATTTATAAATTGTTGGCCGTGTAAATTTAGTCAGCTTGGATATTGCACTAAAGCTTAAGCCTTCATAGCCAGAGGAATTGTAGATTTCTGAAGCTGCAGAAATAATTTCCTTGATTCTTTCCTGTATATGTTTGTCGGTTCTTGCTCTTTGAAAACCCATTTATCCACCTTCAATATGAGTAATGAATTATTAATTTAATTATAAGGCATAAGTAATTCATTGACAATATACACATTGAATGTTAGGATAATAATAAATTACACAATGTAAATAAAAATATATTTGATAGTACCGTGTAGCTAAAATTTTGTTGATTAGAGAGGTCTTTTTTATGCCAAAAGTTTATTTTAAATCAATTGACTCCTATTCCAAAACAGAAGAGATAAATGCAGCGTCAGCTGAGCTCCTTCAGATGGTGGAAGAAAAGGAAGGTATTGAGTTAAACAAATATATTCCGCTAAAAGTACATCTGGGTGAGCATGGGAATAAAACATATATTGAGCCTAAAAATTTCGATGGAATAATAGATTATTTAACTGGCAAGGAAATTGATACAGCTTTTATTGAAACAAATGTATTGTACAAAGGTCAGAGAAACACTAGTGAAAATCATTTACGAGTTGCCAAAGAACACGGCTTTACCAGAATTCCCGTGATTATAGCTGATGGTGAAGTGGGGGAAGATTATGAATCTGTAAATATACATAAGAAAAACTTTGAGTACTGTAAAATTGCGAAAGCAATAGCAAAAGAGGATCAAATTATTGTTTTAAGCCATTTCAAGGGACATATGCTGGCCGGCTTTGGCGGTGCTATAAAACAGCTTGCCATGGGATGTGCCTCTAAAGGAGGAAAGTTGGCACAGCATGCAAATTCAATACCAAAAATAAGCAATAGGAAATGTACATCATGTAAAGCCTGTTCTGCAAAATGCCCGGAAAATGCAATAATAGTCACAAAAAAGGCACAAATAGATAAATATAAATGTGTCGGTTGTGCTTCATGTATGGCTGTATGCAAAAACAATGCAATAAAAAACAGCTGGCTTGCCTCGCTCACTAAGTCCTTTAACGAGAGAATGGCTGAATATGCTTACGCGGCATCAATAGGTAAACGAAATATATATATCAATTTTGTTTTTAATATAACAAGGCAATGCGATTGTGAAGGGCATCCTATGAAAACTATTGCAAAGGATGTGGGCGTTTTTGCCTCTACAGATCCGGTAGCAATTGACCAGGCTTGCCTCGATACTCTGGATAAGAATGAGGGAAGAACCGTTTTCAGAAGGGGACGAAGAACATTGGAATATGCGCAGAGTATCGGGATGGGGAGTAGGAAGTATGAACTGATTGAAATATAGACGAAAAAAGCGAAGGACGTATTATTAATACGTTCTTCGCTTTTTATATTCAAGGTAGTAAAATCACGTTATACTTAATTTATTATTGCTGAACTTGGCACTTCAACATCTTTGTCAGTAACTTTATCAAATTCCAGTTCACTGATGTTAACCTTTTTTGTATAACTGGGGGTAATGAATTCCCACCTTATAGGGAAGCCACTTTCTTTTGAAATATAAAATTTGTTGGTTGTTGAACTGCTTGAAAAATCGTATAAAATACATGCAACGCCTTCAATATTAACCGTTTCTTTTGGAGTTGTATTCAGGATTTTTTTATAAGCTTTAAAATAATCTTCCAGCGGTTTATTAGGGATATCCTTTCTTACCGGTGGTATAATGTCTTTTGAAAGTGGTTTTGAATCAGGTTCTTTAACCGCTGTATTTGTAGTTGAATTGTATGTATATATTGAATTATCCCCGGAGTCAAAGAAATAAGTACTGTTTTTCATCTGGATTTTCATTTTGGTATCTTTAATCCAGTATTTTATTGCTACAGGTTGATTGTTCATATCTCCAAATTCCACAGTGTATTCAAAACTGACATTTTTTATTTCTTCCTTACTGATCGGCCTGATATTTTTACTTGAACAACCAGCTGTAAGAGCGAGTAAGAATGAAAGCAAGATAAAATATATTTTGTACAGCTTCAATTTATCACTCCTTTATCAAATTGAAATGTTCTATAATATTACAACTGTAATCTTTATAAGTCAACAAATATTTAATAAGAAATTAAAAATAGGGTGGGGAGTATTGTTGCAAACTAATAAAGGGAGGAATACTGCTACTCCAGCATTCCTCCCTCTATTAGTATAAAAATTTTCGGCTTTATAGTTACCTCTAAGGTTCTAGACAATTATTCCGTTTTTATTAAAATAGTCTGCATAACCCCTGTCTGAGAATAAAATGTGGCTGCTTATCCATTCTGACAGAAAATCTACAATTTCTGTAATAGTCTTTTGTTGATCATTGTCAATGTCTTTTTTAGCTATGCTTCTTATTTTATCTACATAATACTCATGATCATGTTTTTGTTGCTCAAAGCTACTATAATTGTGCTTAGCCATTAAGTTCTCTTCGAATTTAAAATGATATTCTGTGTAGTCCAGTAATTCATTAAGTACTTCCAAAATCTCATCATAGTGGTCGTAAGAATTATTGAGAATTGCAAGTTCATATACTCTTGCACCAATTTCAAAAAGTTTTTTGTGCTGCTTGTCAATTTCATCAATACCCAGACTGAATCTGTCTTTCCATTCAAATGCCATTTAATAACCCCCTTTTTTACTTATAATAATTTATCAATTATATTCACAACCGATATATACCCCTTACAAAGTTTATATAACTATTATTTATAAATAATTATTTTAATTTAATAAAAAACTTTTGTATAAATTATATATTTTTTTCTTATTCTTTTCCAATACTTTGATGATTTCAGGATCAAAATGTTTTCCGCTGCCCTCAATTAACATTTCGAATGATGTTTCAAAGGGGAATGGTTCCTTGTACGGCCTTCTGCTGGTCAAAGCATCAAAAACATCAGCAACAGCAACAATTCTGGCGCTTAATGGAATTTCCATCTCGGATTTTCCGCTTGGGTAACCTGACCCATTCCATTTTTCATGATGATTTTCTGCTATTTCTATACCAAGTTTAAATAGACTCCTGCCGCTTTTAGATATATTTTTTTCAGCTGTTTTTAGAACTTCGGCACCATAAACCGTATGATGTTTCATTTCTTCAAACTCTTCGTTATCGAGCTTTCCTGGCTTAAGAAGAATTTTATCACGTATTCCTACCTTACCTATGTCATGCATTGGACTGAATCTTTCAATGTCATTAATGTATTCAGGAGAAATCTGATCCGCATATTTACTGCCTTTATATAAAAGCTCTGCAATCAGCCTTGAGTATTTTTTCATTCTTTCAAGATGTTCTGCAGTATCCTCATCGCGGGCTTCTGCAAGCTTTGCAAGTGCCAGAAGACTGCTATACAGCAAATCGTCAACGAAGATGTTTTTTTCAAAACTTATAGCTATACTATTTGCCAGTACCTTTAAAAAGTTGATATGTTGGTCTTTATAGATACATTTATTTTTGCTTGAGAAGAATATTATCCCTATATGCTTGCCGTTAATATTAAGGGGCAGGGTAATAGAGGACCTGATGCCCGAATTTAATATCACATTAGTATATTCTTTTATCGGATGAGCAGTTGTATATGCTTCCAAATCATTTATTATTCTTGTCTCACCGGTTAAAAGAATTTTCTCAAGGCTTGTTCCCTTTACTTCAAATTCTTTGTTTAATAAGCCTTCAGGCATCCCTTTTATTGAGCCGTCGGAGATTCCAAATGAAGCTTCAAGAAGTCTGCCGTTCTCTTTTACAATTGCCAAACCTATATAATTATAAGGCATAAAAGGTGTGAAACTATTGAAAATGAATTCCAATACCTCACTAAAAGATAAATTATTGTTGATGTTTTCAATTAATGAGATGAGTTTCTCAATTTTTTGAAACATACCATTAATTTCCCCTACAATGGGTTTTATATCCTTCCTGGTCATCATAGATGTTTTAGCTTTTGGTGAGTAGACTCCAATTTCAGAAAACCCGGTATATATTTCATCAAGGGGCATAATAATGTATTTGTATAAGCTCAGAATCAATATTACAGTAATAATCAAAGATACTGAAACAAAAAATAGTGATATAAACATTACCTTTGATGAATTTGTTTTTGCATAATCCACTATACTTTTTAAAATATTATCACAATACTTTAAAAGGGTTTCATTATTTTCATTTATGTAAATAGTCGAACGTGCAAAGCTATTATTAATATTTGTTGAATCCAGGATTATATTTATGCATTGATTAAATATAGCCCACATACTCTTTATCTGTTTCAAATCCGAACTTATATTCAGATTTGAACTATCAAACTTAATTTTTGCTTTTTCATTTTGTATATAGCCACTATTTATTCCATCCAGCGTTTTAGAAAAATCCGATCTCGCAGATAACATATCACTTTTGGCAGTATTAATCTTACTGTTGATTATATCAATAGGTTCAACTATGTTTCCTGATTCCCTTGCCTGAATAAGAGCATAAATATGGCTGGCTTCTTTTGCAATCATTTGTGTAAGCATTCTTTGCCTTCCCCAAACATCTACAATAACACGTTCTTCATAACTATTGCTTCCTGAAAAATAGAATAGGGAGGCTAGAGATATTATGATTAATATTATCATTATAACAATAACAATAATTCTGATTTTTATCTGTCTTAATAGGGAAAAACTCTTTTGAGTCAATAAAGATACCTCCATTGGTAGCGACATAAGCGTTCGTTTTTTGCCATGTTTCAACTAAAAAAATCAAGGAATGCTGTCGAAACAACATTCCTTAATCATTTTAATATATTAAGAGCTGATTATCAATTTCAAATTATTTTAGTGCTGCATTTTATTTCACGAAATACCTCTTCAAAAGTCCCTGGAAAGATTATGGCTTCCGCACTGGCCTGATATACTTCCAGAACCGTTCCGGATTAAATAAAAAGTAAATTATTCTACCTCGCCAATTATCAGAAAACATTAAAGGTTTTATTACCATTTTCATTTATCCAGACAATTTTCATATTGCTCATGCCACCTCCGTTATAACGTAAAACATATATATTTTCAGAATTGGTTTTTACATAATTTATACTGTACCAACCGTTTTGAAAATTACGTTCTATCGAATCTATAAGCCCAGTAAACTTATTTCCTTTATACTCACCTTCACTTTTTGTTATTACTGAAGACTCAATATCAAATATATAACTATTTTTTGCAGGGTAGCTACCTATGAATACCTCTTTTCCGTTTTCATCAGCCATAATATGAATTGTATTATCTCCTTGAGTATTCAACGGAACATCAAGTTTGCTTAAATCAATACTCCTGTAAATTTGTTCATTTTTTAAGTCATAGACTATTAAGGCATAACTATAGTGAAGTATTACTCTATCATCAGAGGCATAATCCAATGTAGCCATATCAGCCCCAATGTTGCTTTTTGCAAGATATGACAACTTTTCTGGTGATAGGCTATAGTCAGTATTTATCGATGGTGTGTGTGAAATAGTAGATTCATTTGCAGAAGGTAGATGAGTTGAAGAGGAAAGACCCTTTTGAGTAATACAACCGCTTAGTAAAACTATGCTGCAAATTAATAATATCAGGTAAATAAATTTATTCTTCATAAATTTTCCTCCCATGGATATTATATCATCTATGTTTATAATGTAAATAATTGCTAAAATTAAAATAAATAGCCGAGGGTTTAAATTCAGCACCTGTTACTTACACCCTAACTTTTTAATAACTATGGCAAATAAAAAAGGATGTTAGCTTTCGCCAACATCCTTGAATGCTTGATTTTACTTACCAAAATACCTCTTCAAAAGTCCCTGGAAAGCAGCACCGTGTCTTGCTTCATCCTTGCACATTTCATGAACTGTATCATGAATTGCATCATAGTTAAGCTGTTTTGCTTTGGTTGCAAGGTCCTTTTTACCCTGACAAGCACCAAACTCAGCTTCAACCCTGAGTTCAAGGTTTTTCTTTGTATCTGCATAAACAACTTCACCTAAAAGTTCTGCAAACTTTGCAGCATGTTCTGCTTCTTCAAAAGCAATTCTCTTATAAGCTTCCGCAACTTCAGGATAACCTTCACGGTCTGCCTGACGGCTCATTGCAAGGTACATACCGATTTCAGTACATTCACCGTAAAAATTAGCTTTTAAACCATCTACGACTTCAGCATCAACACCCTGTGCAACACCAATCTTGTGTTCATCAGCCCAGGCTTTGTTTTCACTTGTTTTCTCATAAAATTTAGATTTGGGAGCTTTACACTGAGGACAGTTTTCAGGTGCTTCCTCTCCCATATGAATATAACCGCAAACTGAACATACAAAAACTTTCATATCTTACCTCCTGTTTAAAATAACTATTAATTAATATTTTATTTTGTTGTGTTATTCATAGAAGTAATATACCACTAAGTGATTATCACTAAACAGAAAGATAAAAATTAGTTTTCTTCGTTCATAATTTTAATAAATAATTGAGCTATATCCGGATCAAATTGAGTTCCGGTACAGCGTTTTATTTCATCAATGGCTTCTGTATGGGTCATTACACCCTTGTAAGGCCTTGAGTGAGTCATGACATCATAGGAATCTATTATAGTTATTATCCTGGACAGCTTTGGAATCTTATGTCCTTTAAGACCATGCGGGTAGCCTGTTCCATCCCAACGCTCATGATGATACAGGATATATTCGGCTATATATGATAATTCCTGTGAAGATTGTGCTATACGGAAACCTATTTCAGTATGCTTTTTCATTTCTTCCCATTCTTCATCACTCAATTTGCCGGGTTTTAAAAGAATGTTATCACTTATTGCTATTTTTCCTATGTCATGAAGCAGGGACAAAAGCCTTAGCGCATCCATTTCGGTGCTGGATAGTCCAAGGGCCTTGCCAAGCTTGTTACATAAGTGATTTATTCTTTGTGCATGCTCTTCTGTTTCATAACTTTTTTCGAACAGTGTTTTTTCAAGGGAAGCTATGACTGAACTTCTTGCGCTGTTACTGTCAAGAAGCTTGTGCCTGTACATCCAGTTTTCTGCTTCTTCAAGAATACTCGACATTTTTGTTGATTGTTTTTCTTTAGTTGCATAACCAAGAGCAATACTTGGCTGAATAGGCCTTTTTTCAGAGTTGTTGCAAAGTTTAATTATCCTTTCACAGATTTCTACTGCCTTGTCATTCTGTGTTTTGGGTAAAATAATAGCAAATTCATCACCGCCCCAGCGTGCGATTACATCCTCCTGTCGGCATGAGCTCTTCATTATTTTTGCAACTCTTCTAAGTAATCTGTCTCCGGCTGTATGACCGAAAATATCATTTGTCAGCTTAAGCCCGTTTAAATCCCCTACGATCACTGATATGGGGAGCTGCCTTTCAGTATCAATCCTTTCCAATTCTTTTTCAAAGTATGCACGGTTATATAGGCCTGTAAGCTTATCATGAAAACTAAGATATTTGATTTCAGCTTCTGCTTTTTTACGGTCTGTTATATCCTTGGATATAATAATTGCAAAATTTGGTTTGCCATCCTTGTTATATATGAGACTGGAGGATACCTCCAACACTTTCTCAGTACCATTGTTTGTTTTTATGGTGTATTCTTCATTGTTTAATGAACCTTTTTCAAGGAGATTTTTGCTTTTTTGTACTACATTTTTTTTATCCTTGGGTAATACCATTTCAAATATGGATTTACCGAGAAGTTCTTCCTTGCACGACACCTCATTTAACTTTATTTCTTCCGAATTGCAGTCAATAATAACTCCATCCAGGTTACAAATCATTATAGGGTAGGGGGCACAGGCAAAAAAGCTTCTCATCTTTTCTTCAGATGCTTGAAGAGCGTCCTGTGCTTCCTTTATAGCCGTTACATCACGGAAAATCAGTATTACACCCTGAATGTTCCCATTATAGTCTCTTATTGGTGCAGCACTGTCTGAAATGCTTCTTATTCGTCCATCTCTTGATATTAACAACGTATGGTTTGCAAGCCCTACAATCTGACCTTCCTCAAGTACTCTTTTGACGGGATTTATTGCAAGTTCTCCTGTCTCTTCGTTGTAAATGTTAAAAACCTCTTCCAGCTGTTTCCCTTTAGCTTCCTCCTCAGACCACCCCGTCAATAGCTGGGCTGTTTTGTTGAGAAGTGTTATATTACCATTAATATCGGTAGCAATTACACCATCACAAATTGAAAGAAGGGTTGTATTTAAAAAATCCCGTTCCTTCTCGAGAGCATCTTCTGCACTTTTTATTGCTGTAATATCTCTGATAGATGTAACTATATTTGTAACCTTGTTGTCTTTAATAACAGGGGACAGAACTGTGTGCCAAACCTTCTTCCCTGAAGGCAGTTCAAAGGCTTTTTCATAACTAATGGGTTTCTTTTCTCTGACACATTCCATGTAATAAACTTCAAGACTCTGTGCCAGTTCAGATACAAAAAGATCCTTAAAAGAAAGGCCTTTATAGTTTTTGCTGTTTATTCCCGAATAAATCATGCTTGCCCTGTTAACTCTGCTATATGTAAATTTCTTCTCGTCTTCTACATCTATAAGCGCCAATGCATCCTGAGTACTGTTAAATATTATTGAGTTTTCCCTGGTCAGCTTTATAAAGTCCTCCTGCATTTTTTCAACAGCGGTCATATCTTTTACTATATATATACGTGTAATGGGATTTCCCTTATTATCCCTTATAACGCTGGATGACATCTCTCCGGCGAATTCTCCGTCCTTCCCGTTAAAAAAATATCTCTTCCCATCAAAACCTGTCTCAATACTTGTCATCATGTCAAGGTTTGCTTTTTCACGACTTTTTTCTGAAATAAGCAATAATGCATTTGTGTTAAGGATAGACTCTTTGTTGTCAAAGCCAAATTTTTTGAGTACCATGATATTACAATCAATTATTTGACCATACATATTTGTTATTACGATAAGGTCGGGAGACATATCCAGTACATTCCTTAAGAACTTATACTGAGGTGTTATATCGGATATTTTATATACAATTATATAAAGTACATCAGGCGAACAGTAGTTTATTGACAGGGAAATCCACTTACTCGTCCTTTGGGAGAAGTATTGAACACTTCTGCTTTCACCGGTTGAGTTGACTTCCATGGCTAAATTTGAAAAATTTATTGTTTGATTAAGAATACCGGGAATAATCTCTCTCATCTGAAGACCCGGCACCAGCATTTTGGGGGAACTGAAAAGTGTTTCAAATGAAGGATTGTAATCTGCCAAAATAAATTGACTGGGTGCATGGTTTTCATCAAAAATTATCCTGCAAAAGGCAACACCTTCACGCATTCCTTTTATAAGAGTTCTGTAATTAATGTCCTTGCTGTAGTTATCAGGAATAGACACCTATTATCACCCCATGATGAGTACTTATAGCATAAATCCTTATTATAACGTCAATATTCGACGAAGAATTGAAATATCCTTCCTAAATTTGAAAACTTAATTGCGGACAAAAGTATGGCTTTTAGTCCTGAGCAAGTTTGGCGAGAAAATACACAAGAACAAAAGAAAGGACAGCTGTGGAAATAACTTTAACTAAAATAAAGGAATTTGGTATTAAGCTGTTCAAAATGCTTATCAATATAAACGTTAATATACCTGAAAATAGGTATATTAAGGCTTCTGTAAGCGGAAAGCGGAAGTCACAGGCTTTTTTTATTTCCCTGATATTAAGGACCAGGGTTGCTATTGCAATGAAAAACATAACAAGCCCATAACCATAAATATTCAATTTGGGTATTCCGGTAAATATATAGATTAGGATAAGTGCTAATATTGAAATAATTAGTGAATTTCTTAAAACAATATTTTGTTTTCCAAGACCATTGAGCATACCAAATGTAGGAGCAGCAACAAAGCTAAGGACTGTTGCCAGAGATGCAAAAGCTATCATCCCACCCAGGTCGGTCCTGTTGTAAAACAACATTCCCAGGGCCTTTGGAACTGAAAGGTTAATAATCAATGTACAGGTTCCTACAAAGCAGGCAATCTTAAACACTTGTTTTATCCTGCTTTCCAATGCCCAGAAGTTATTTTTGCTTGCATTGATGGATAGGTCGGGAACAAGTACAGTAGTTACTGAATTTATTATGATTATGGGGAGATAGGTAATGCTGGCTGCCATTCCAAGGAATTTTCCTATTAGTGCAAGAGCCTGCTCATAAGGAATACCTGCGAATACTAATCTCCTTGGGAGAATCAGAGTAGATGCTGTTGAGAGAATTGATGATAAAAAACCGTTAATACAAAGCGGACTGGATATTATAAGGATATTAAACAACAGCTGAACTCTGCCCTGTGGTTTGTACGTTAAACCAACAGCATTGCTTTTTTTCCGTCTGTAAAATGCGTAAAGCAGTACGAAGCTGATAAACTCTCCAATCATCAATGAAAAATAAGCGGCAGAAACAGTGTTTTTAATACTTTTAGCAGTTAATACAGCAAGAACGGTCAAAAGTACTGTAACTCTTAAAATTTTTTCAACTATGTCAATATACGCAGCTGTTTTAAATTTGTCAAATCCATAGAAATATCCTTTTAATATAGCTGAAAGTGAGACAAATATTATTGCGGGACAAATAATCCTTAAAGCCGGTATACTTCTGGGGTCATCTATAAGTCTGCTTCCTATAATGTTAGAAAAAAGAAGAACCAGCAATGCAATTGACAAGCTCCAGAGAAATATAAAAAAAGAAATGGTTGATACTGATCTGTGCAGATTACGTGAATCCTTTTTACTTCTGTATACAGCTGTGACCTTTGATACAGCCGTAATCAAACCATCACAGGAGAGGCAGAGCACCAGACTGTAAACTGGCATAATAAGTCCATAAAGCCCTAAACCTTGCGGTCCAAGTTCTCTGGACAGAATTATTGAAAATATAAAACCGATTATTCCAGTAAAAAGATTCGCTGAAGTAAGTATGAGTGAATCCTTATAAAACTTGTCTATATGCATTCATGTTATATCCTAATAAATTTAATTGAACTACTTGTATTAAAAGTTATTCGGAGAGTGGGGATATTATGCCTTTATATAGGTTGATAATAAATTATTCAATAAAACCCGTAATATGCAAACGTTAGGTGATTATGTAACCTTTAATCGCGATTCTACATACATTATAAAAGGACATTTAAGGAAGTGAAAATCTATGCTATATGATTATAGGGCAAGGGAGCAGCGGCCGGATCAGGGAATTGTACCACCGGATACGCAAAGGACAGGGCCCCAAAACCAGATAACAGACTATCCAGACCAGGTTCAGAGCTTTACGAGTCAGATGCAGGGTGATCGACCAGATTCTCCGGGTTTCCCAGGACCGGGTGGAGGCTTCCCAGGACCGGGTGGAGGCTTCCCAGGACCAGGCGGGAGCTTCCCAGGGCCAGGTGGAGGCTTCCCAGGACCAGGCGGGGGATTCCCAGGACCAGGCGGAGGTTTCCCAGGTCCGGGTCCGGGTTTTCCTCCACCGTTTCAACCAGGTGGACCTGCAGGAATGGGACCTCCGCTCGGTGCACCACCGTCTTTTATTCCTCAAGCTCAACCCTTGGTAAGTCCGGGGTCAATAAGACTCTGCACTTTCAGGTATATCTACATGTGGCTTGACAACAGACAGCAGTTCTGGGCATGGCTGGTATTTGTCGGTCCTCGCACAGCGATTGGCTGGAGATGGATAGGGTTCAGATGGGTCTATTTTGCTGTTGATATCAGAAGGATTGCAACTTTTATTTGCTTCTAATTCCTCTCTCATTTATAAGTAGTAGCCCACCCTTAGGGTGGGCACTACTGTAAAGAAACTAATGCACATAAAAAGGACGGTTACATAAGTAGCCGCCCTTCCTTGATATTTAAAATCAGTTCCTCGCTGCGTGTATTGGAGCGGGTATACGGCCGCCTCTGTTAATGAATTTATCACTGTTGAATTTGTTTACCGCCATAACCGGGCCTGAACCAAGAAGCCCTCCAAATTCAACTGTATCTCCCACCTTTTTGCCTGGAGCGGGAATAATTCTGACAGCAGTTGTTTTATTATTTATAACTCCTATTGCAACCTCATCAGCTATTATTGCAGAAATAGTTTCTGCGGTTGTATCACCTGGAACTACAATCATGTCTAAACCTACCGAACATATACAGGTCATGGCCTCAAGCTTTTCAATACTTAAAGCACCTGCTTTTACCGCACTTATCATTCCTGCATCTTCACTTACAGGAATAAATGCTCCGCTTAAGCCGCCAACATATGAAGTGGCCATTGTTCCGCCCTTCTTTACAGCATCGTTCAAAAGAGCAAGAGCTGCTGTAGTACCATGGGTTCCGCATTTTTCAAGTCCCATTTCCTCAAGTATATAGGCTACACTATCTCCAATTGCAGGTGTCGGGGCGAGTGATAAATCTACTATGCCAAAAGGTACATTAAGCCTTTTGGATGCTTCCATTGCAACCAGTTGGCCCATTCTGGTGATTTTAAAGGCAATATTTTTAATAGTTTCCGCTATTGCACCGAAATCTGCCTCTTCTCCGAGCCTCTCCAGAGCAACCTTTACAACTCCGGGGCCGCTTACACCAACATTTATTACACATTCCGGTTCACCGACTCCATGGAACGCACCAGCCATGAAGGGGTTATCCTCTGGGGCATTTGAAAATACAACCAGCTTTGCACATGCAAGCCCTCCGCCTTCAGCAGTAAGGTTTGCAGCTTCCTTTATTACCTGACCCATTTGTTTTACAGCATCCATGTTGATCCCGGCTCTTGTAGTTGCTACATTGACTGACGAACACACCTTTTTTGTTGTGGAAAGCGCTTCGGGTATAGACTGGATAAGCTTTTGATCTCCTGATGTATAGCCCTTGTGAACAAGAGCAGAGTATCCCCCTATAAAATTAACTCCGGCTGTATCAGCAGCTTTGTCCAGGGTTTGTGCAAACCTGACAAAGTTGTTGTCTTCACAGCTTTCAGCTACCATTGATATGGGTGTTACAGAAATTCTTTTGTTAATTATAGGAATACCATATTCATGCTCAATATCTTCGCCTACCTTAACAAGGTTTTCAGAAAGCCTGGTTATTTTATCGTATATTTTCTGGCATGCAATTTTGGAATCAGGATGACAGCAGTCCCTCAAGGATATTCCCATTGTAATGGTCCTTATATCAAGGTTTTCATCCTTTATCATCCTTATTGTTTCAACTATTTCAAAAGGGTTTATCATATGCTCACTCCCACTTTCTATATTCTATGCATTGAATTGAATATGTCCTCGCGCTGAATACTTATAGTAACTCCAAGTTCTTCACCTTTTTTATCAAGAAGTTTGGCAAGTTCTGTGAAACTTACTGTCATTGAAGAGGTATCAACAAGCATAATCATTGTAAATATCTCCTGCATTGTTGTCTGGGATATGTCTAAAATATTTATATTGCTTTTTGCAAGTAAATCACTCACTCCGGCAATTATTCCTATTTTATCTGAACCTAGAACTGTTAAAATTGCTCTCATATGCGTTCCTCCTGTAGGTATGGTTTTCTTTCAATATTTTTTTCACAATCTTTTTGGTATAAGCATATTATACAGGTTTGCGCAATAAGCGACAAGCAGTACAGACATTAAATTTAACGGTTTAATATGGTTATATCATGTATAAAGTAATTTAAAAAAACAAAAAGAAGTGATATAATTTGTTTGCTTCGGGATATTCACCCACAAAAAGGGAAAAATAATTACGAGGGAGAATAGACTAATGAATATTTTAATAAAACAAATTTTCAGGGAAACAGATAATTTTATCGGTAAAGAAATTACTGTGTCCGGATGGATAAGGACAATAAGAGATTCCAAAACCTTTGGTTTTATAGAGCTTAACGATGGATCTTTCTTCAAAAATATACAGGTTGTTTTCGAAGAAGGTGCAATTGATAATTTTAAAGAGATTTCCAAGCTGCCTGTCAGCTCATCCATAATTGTTGAAGGCGAGCTTGTGGCAACACCGAATGCCAAGCAGCCCTTCGAGATAAAAGCCCATAAAATAACAGTGGAAGGCTTTTGCTCGGCGGATTACCCTCTCCAGAAGAAAAGGCATTCATTTGAATTCCTTAGAGAAATTGCTCATTTGAGACCCAGAACAAACACTTTTTCAGCAGTATTCAGGGTTAGATCCGTATTAGCTTTTGCTATCCACAAATTCTTTCAGGAAAGAAACTTTGTATATGTTCATACTCCAATAATCACAGGAAGCGACTGTGAAGGTGCGGGAAGGATGTTCAGGGTTACTACTCTTGATGCAATAAACCCTGAAAGGGATGAAAAGGGAGAAATTGATTATACAAAGGACTTCTTCTGCAGAGCTACAAACCTTACTGTCAGCGGGCAGCTTTCTGTTGAAACTTATGCAATGGCTTTCAGAAATGTTTACACATTTGGTCCTACCTTCAGAGCTGAGAACTCTAATACAGCAAGACATGCAGCCGAATTCTGGATGGTAGAGCCTGAAATAGCTTTTGCAGATTTATCTGACGATATGCAATTGGCTGAAGATATGCTTAAGTATGTAATTAATTATGTTATGGAAAATGCTCCGGAAGAAATGGAGTTTTTCAATAGCTTTATTGATAAAGGCCTTGTTGAAAGGCTCACCGGCATAGTTAACTCTGACTTTGGTCATGTTACCTATACAGAAGCCATAGAAATACTACAGAAGGTTAAGGACAGGTTTGAATATCCCGTTGAATGGGGATGTGACCTGCAGACAGAGCATGAGAGATACATTACAGAAGAAGTTTTTAAAAAGCCTGTTTTTGTTACTGATTATCCAAAGGAAATCAAAGCCTTTTATATGAAAATGAATGAAGATAACAAAACCGTAGCTGCAATGGACCTTCTTGTTCCAGGCATAGGTGAAATCATCGGAGGAAGTCAGAGAGAAGAAAGGCTTGACATGCTTGAAAAAAGGATGGAAGAGCTAGGTCTTAATAAGGAAGACTACTGGTGGTACCTTGATATGCGTAAATATGGTGGAACAAGGCATGCAGGCTTTGGTTTGGGGTTTGAAAGGGCAATCATGTATCTTACCGGAATGACGAATATACGGGATGTAATATCCTTCCCAAGAACAGTTAAATCTGCAGAATTTTAAAATAAGAGAAGCTTATGAGCTGGTACATAGAGTATCAGCTCTTTTTGTATATTATATGTGTCAAAATGTAATATATATTTGACATATGGTCAGATATATATTACTATGTAATTGAGGTGGTAACATGTCAAAGAATCTAAAGCTAAAATCACTAAGAGCTTCTAAAGATATATCACAAAAGCAGCTTGCAGATATGGTAGGTGTGACGCGCCAAACCATCAATGCAATTGAAAATGGTGATTATAACCCGTCTATAAAACTTTGTATTGCCATATGTAGGGTTTTGGGCAGTACTCTTGATAAAATTTTCTGGGAGGATGATAATTAATGAATAAAAATGAATTAGATGAAATGCAGGTACAGGTTAGAAATAAAATTGGCAATCAGACATTGTCAATTTTGTTTTATCTTCTTTTAATTGATATGGGTCTTTATGGTTTTGGGGTAAAATGGCTCAAGTACCCTTTAAATGTTTTTATAATAATGATGGCGTGCATGACATATTACCTGATTCGAATTATTGGTAAAAATGCATTTGTAGGTCCTCGTATAAAGTCTAAAACAATATCCCTAAAAGTTATATGTGTAATGGCAGTATCAGTTGTTATTTCATTAGTAACTGTATTACTTCTAAACAAAAAAACTACATTGAAAAATAGCTCCGGCAATAGTGACAACGGAGCATTGATTCTTTTTATAGTTTCAATTGTAGCACTAATTATTATTGGCGTAATTTCTTTGGTTAAAAAAAAGCAAAATAAGGATTAGTAGAAAGCATTACCATTAATTATAATTTACAGGCATCTAATAACAGAAAATAAAAACTGAATTTTCTTATTAGATGTCTTTTAATTTATTATGGTAAAGTTGTTTTATCCAGCCTCTCCCGGTTTTATTTGTTAAGCATATAAAAATTTACGGTGTACAACATAAAACTGTAAACTATATATTTTTCATTTATTTTATATAATCGGGAGAAGATAACTATGTCAAATATTTTTAGCACTAAGTCCATAGATCTGATACTGAAAGAAGCCAGCGGGGAAGAAAAAGGGAAGTCACTGAATAAGGTTCTGGGTGCCTTTGAATTGATGATGCTGGGAATAGGTGCTGTAATAGGTACCGGAATATTTGTTCTTACCGGAATTGCGGCTGGAAATTATTCGGGACCTGCACTTATGCTTTCTTTTGTTATTGCGGGACTTGCTTGTGCATGTGCAGCTTTATGCTATGCGGAATTTGCGGCAATGGTTCCAGTTGCTGGTAGTGCTTATACTTATGGCTATGCTTCCTTAGGTGAAATATGGGCATGGATTATTGGCTGGGATCTGATTCTTGAATACACTGTAGCTGTTGCAGCAGTTTCAATAGGCTGGTCTGGGTATATAACAAGCCTTCTTTCATCTATAGGAATCAATATTCCTTCATTTCTTGCCAACCCTCCGGGTATTAACGGAGGAATTATAAATCTTCCTGCAATTTTTATTGTACTCTTGATTACTTATGTTTTATTTAGGGGAGTAAGGGAGAGTTCAACGTTTAATAACATAATAGTTGCTATTAAAGTAATAGTAGTTCTCATTTTTATAATACTGGGAGCACTAAATATGAATTTTAAGAATTGGCATCCATTTTTACCATATGGCTGGAATGGTGTTTTTAAAGGTGCATCAATGATTTTCTTTGCTTATATAGGGTTTGACGCTGTTTCAACTGCCGCAGAAGAAGTTAGGAATCCTCAGCGGGATATGCCCAGGGGTATTATCGGGTCGCTGGCAGTTTGTACTGTTCTCTATATAGTAGTTTCAGGAGTGCTTACAGGCCTGGTACCTTTTACCCAATTAAAGGACACATCCGCACCTGTTGCATATGCGTTGTCACATATAGGCATAAGCTGGGGATCAGCTCTTGTATCAGTTGGAGCAGTTTGCGGAATAACTTCTGTAATACTCGTAATGATGTATGCACAAACACGTATACTTTTTGCCATGTCAAGAGATGGTCTCGTTCCCAAAGTATTCAGCAATATACATGTAAAGTATGGAACACCGGCGAAAAGTACACTTCTTACGTCAGCAGTAATCATTATAATGTCAGGTTTTTTGCAGATTGGGGAAGTTGCCGAGCTTACAAACATAGGTACTCTTGCAGCTTTTATAATTGTTTCTGCTGCTGTAATCATTTTAAGAAAAAGACGCCCTGATATAAAAAGGACATTTAAATGTCCCTGGGTACCATTCATACCTGCAGTAGCAATTATAATATGCGGGTATCTTATAATTGTTCTTCCTACTGTAACACACATCAGGTTTGTAGTGTGGCTTGCTATTGGATTCATAGTTTATTTTTTATATAGTAAAAATCATAGTATAGTAAGGGTTAGCGGAAAATAATCATAAAGGTTTACAATTTTAACCGGTTCTTATATAATAATATATAAAGATTGTTAAAAAAATATCATTATATGAGAATAGGTGAATTAATGAGATTAAGTGATGCAAAAAAGTGTATAAAAGAGTTGTTTCTTAATACTGACAGTGTTACTGCGTTGATAAGTGAAAGAGGTGTCGGAAAAACATCACTATATAAGCAATGTGCTGATGAATTAGGCCTTGGATATATGGGGCTATACGCCGCGGCTTTGGAAGGCCCGGATTTTATGGGTCTTCCTGATAAAGACAGGGATAAGGGAATAACAAGATATCTTGCGCCTCAATTTTTACCTACTGTACAAGCTGTAAAAGAAGGGCTGTTCCCTGAAAAAGGATTACTTATACTTGAAGAAATTAACCGTGTTCCAAGTGATACAACATCTGTATTATACCCTCTTCTTTTGGAAAAAAAGATTAATGGACACAGCCTTGCCGCAGGTTGGAGAATAGGTGTAACAATGAATCCGGACACAATGAATTATTCGGTTAATTCATTGGATGATGCAATGCTTGACAGATTTGTAGCTATTGAAATTACTGCGAATCTGGATGACTACATAGAATATTCAGTAAAGAACAACCCTAATGACGATGTATTGGCATTTTTGCAAGCATGCCCCGATATGCTGCTTATAGTAAGAAAAGCATCGGATTCTACTGCTTTGTCAAAAACTCCAACACCCAGAGCATGGACCAAGCTACAGGAGCTTCTTAATAAATGTAAGCTGGAAGATAAACTTTTGCTGGAATTGGCTGCAGGTCTTTTGGGGCCTGAAACAGCCTCTTCGTTTTTTGGGTATATAAAAAACAGGGACTTTAAAATACCTGCAACCTATCAAATACTGAATTCTTATGATGAAGTAAAGGAAGAAATCAATGATATAATTAATAAACACCGAATGGATATAATTACTCTCATTATTAAAAAAATAGTGGTTGCTTTCGATGAATCTGATTTACATATCAAGAATCTTAATGCATTTCTTGAAAACCTGCCTGAAGAGCTGGGGATATTCTTTTTTAAACTGCTCGCGACTAACAAACCTGAATCATTCCAGCAAATATGTGAGAGATTACAATGTTTCGATAAGGTGTCAGATAAGATACTGGATATCTTAATAAGTTGAGGGAATTAGTATGAATATACAGGACGTTATTGTTCATCTGCTGCTTAAGCAGCCTTTTTACGGATATATTGCATCAACCTTGGCTCCATTAGAAAGCCAGGATACACCAAACATAGGCATATTATTAAAACCAACTCCAAGAATAATATACAACACAGAATGGTATGAAAACTTGAAAATAGATCATGCTATGGGAGCATTAATTCATGAATTACTTCACTTATTGCTGCTTCATCCGTACAGGAAAGGAGACAGGGATGGGAAGTTATGGGCAGCTGCGTGCGACATGGCAGTTAATGAACATATAGATTTAAATCTTTTGCCGCAGGAATCTATTACTGTCCAAAAAATAGGGCTTGAAATAAACCAAACACTGGAAAGATTTAAGAGTGCAGAGTTTTATTATGAAATCATTTCGGAATATGGCGGCTTCAGTTTCATTGAGGATGAGAAACAAATAAGTATAATGCTTAAATCGGGGCAGAAGCTTACTATAAATAATACAACCAAAACTGATAATTCAGAAATGGGACAAAATGCGGCAAAATCCATTATTAAGGAATTGGTTGAACAGGCGGCTGAGGAAGGAGAAATTCCTGTCAGTATTAATTCAACATTAGAAGATGCCTATAAAATTAATGATATAAACTGGAGAAATGTTTTAAAAAGGTTTTTATCCGGGAAGGGAAAAATTCAAATAAGAAAGACCTGTAAGAGGGAATCTAAAAGATTCGACAATCTCCCTGGAAATAAGCGAACTGTTGGAACAAAAGTACTGCTTGCAATAGATGAAAGCGGTTCTATTTCAAATAGTCAGCTAGAAAAGTTTTATGGTGAGCTGCTTGCTATAAGGAAAATTACCGGAACAACAATATATGTTACTCAATTTGATACTGAATGTACCGAACCAATACCAGCAGAAAGGTTTAAAAGAGAGAAAATAAGGACCAAAAACGGAGGGACAGATTTCAGACCTGTTTTTGAACTTGCTGATAAAATCCGTATACCCCTGCTAATTATTTTTACTGATGGAGATGGGAAAATACCCTTGGAATCCAATCAGAAGGTACTTTGGGTTTTAACAGAAAAAGGCAGAAAACCGGCAGACTACGGTCATAGTATAACTCTTAAATTATAATATATAACTTGTTTCATTTATGTAATGTTTACAAAATAATTTTGCAATATATTCAATGAGACAATTCATTTAACACATTGGGGACATGGAGGTTTAATATGGTACTTGAATATTCTATTGTGGGTGGGCATATAAAACTGCCTAAAAGTATATTTATACAGGAAATGCTCAGTAAAGACAGCACTTTAAAAAGCTTCATAAAATGGAGCTCGACAGCTGAGTTAACGAAGCATAAACTGTATGTCAGTGAACCTGATGAAGATAATAATGTCACAATCAGGTTTGATACTGACTGTAATATCACTTGCAGTGAATCCCCGAGAGATATACTGTCTGCTTTAAAGAACAAATACCAAAGCAAAATAAAAGGCAAGGTTGCCTGTAGAATTTATTACAGTACATTCGGCGGAATCTTTGACTATGAAGTGGATCTTGACTGATCCTATTCTTCGCGGTCTTCGCAATATTCCTGACAGTCGGTTGCAAACTCTGTACAGCCACGTGTTATACCTGTAATTGTACATACATAGCTGCCAGAGTCTCCTAATTCACAGAAAGTAAGGTACTTGCACAGATAGCAATCATTAAAATACATAAGATAACCCTCCATTGGGTACGAACAGTCTCAGCATCGTTGATGAAACTGTTGTTAATTGTATTTTTGACTCTCTATTTTATACTATTCATAAATGTTTAAAATCTTGTCAGGTACTGATCCAATTCCCAGCTTGTAACTACTTTCCTATATTCATCCCATTCGGATGACTTTGCTTCAATAAATTTTTCAAATACATGATTTCCTAAAGTTTCCTTAACAAGGCTGCTTTTGCTCATGAACTTTAAAGCCTCTGAAAGATTTTCAGGAAGTCTTTTTATGCCAATCTCATCTATCTGCTCCTGAGTTAGTGAGTAAATATTCTTATCAACGGATGCAGGAGGCATAATTTTATTTTTAATACCTTCAAGACCTGCATTTAATATGAGTGCAAGTGCAAGATAAGGGTTACATGCGCAGTCAGGTGAACGAAATTCTATTCTTACGGAATCACCGTTAACCGCTGGAATTCTTATAAGAGGACTTCTATTTTTTGCAGACCAGGCAATGTATACAGGTGCCTCATGACCTGGAACAAGTCTTTTGTAAGAATTTATAGTCGGGTTTGTAACTGCACTTATCTCAGCCGCATATTTTAGCAAACCGCCTATGAACCAATATGCTTCCTGGCTCAAATTCTTTGCATCATCTTTGCTATAAAATGTATTCTTGCCATTCCTAAAAAGTGAAAGGTTGGTATGCATGCCTGAACCACTTACTCCAAGCAATGGTTTTGGCATGAAGGTCGCATACAATCCGTTCCTCTGTGCAACTGTTTTAACAACCTGCTTGAAGGTCAGAATACAATCAGCGACAGTCAGCGCATCCTTATATTTAAAGTCTATTTCATGCTGTCCGGGGGCATTCTCATGATGGGAAGCCTCGATTTCAAAGCCCATATCCTCAAGAACCGCACACATATCCCGGCGTGCGTTTTCTCCCAGATCAACTGGACCGAGATCAAAGTAGCCTGCATTATCCTGGGTTCTTGTAGTGGGTTCTCCTTTTTCGTCAGTATGGAAAAGGAAAAACTCACATTCCGGGCCTACATTAAATGAGTCATAACCCATATCATGAAGCTTTTTTAAGGCTTTTTTCAATATTAATCTTGAATCACCTTCAAATTGTTCTCCATCTGGAGTGTATACATCACAAATAAGTCTTGCTACTTTTCCATTGTGTGAACCCCATGGAAATATTAAAAAAGTATCAAGGTCGGGATTTAAATACATGTCTGATTCTTCAATCCTGGCAAAACCATCAATTGAAGAGCCGTCAAACATGCAAGTGTTGTCCAATGCACGTTCAAGCTGGTCTATTGTAACAACAACATTCTTAAGAATACCAAAAATATCGGTAAACTGAAGACATATATACTTTACACCATTTTCAGAAGCTATTTTTATAATATCTTGCTTTTTATAATTGACCAAAAATAAACACCCTTTCTAAAATCAATACTTGCTTTTAAAAACAATTACTATTTCTTATAGGCAGAGTTATAATTTGTAATCCCAGTAGATTAAACTTTGAATGAATATTTATTATTTTATCAGATTTTCAATTTATTATCTACATAAAATAGGAAATGAAAAAATCCCCAAAAATGGGGTTACCCCTGTGTGAACTTCACACAGGGGTAGGATTATGAATTACTTTATTTTAGTATGCAATTCCTTGTGCATACATTGATTTAGCTACCTTTATAAATCCTGCAATATTAGCTCCTACAACCAGATTGTCCTCATGGCCGTATTCCTTTGCAGCTTCACTTGCATTCTTATAGATGTTAACCATTATATCTTTGAGTTTTGCATCAACTTCTTCAAATGTCCATGAATATCTCATGCTGTTCTGGCACATTTCAAGTGCTGATGTTGCAACTCCGCCTGCGTTAGCTGCTTTTGCAGGTCCATATATAACCTTGTTCTTAAGATATACTTCGACAGCTTCAGGAGTTGAAGGCATATTTGCACCTTCACCTACAGCATAGCAACCGTTTGCAACGAGTTTCTTTGCTGACTCTTCATCTATTTCATTCTGTGTAGCAGATGGAAGAGCAATATCACACTTAATTGACCATATTCCTGAACAGCCTTCAGTATATTTTGCGTTTGGATGATATTTTACATATTCACTTATTCTCTTTCTTTCTACTTCTTTAATCTTTTTAACTGTATCAAGCTTAATTCCTTCAGCATCGTAAATGTATCCGTTTGAATCACTTAATGCAACTACTTTACCACCAAGCTGGTATACCTTTTCTGTAGCGTATATTGCAACGTTTCCTGAACCGGAAACAACTACTGTAGCACCCTTGAAGCTTTTACCCTTTGCCTTTAATGCTTCGTCCATGAAGTAGCAGAGGCCGTAACCTGTAGCTTCTGTTCTTGCAAGACTTCCGCCCCAATCAAGCCCTTTTCCAGTAAGAACGCCTGTAAATTCATTTTTCAATCTCTTGTATTGACCATACATGAAACCGATTTCTCTTCCGCCTGTTCCGATGTCACCAGCAGGTACATCAGTATCAGGACCTATATGCTTGCAAAGTTCTGTCATAAAGCTCTGGCAGAATCTCATAACTTCACCGTCTGATTTTCCTTTAGGATCGAAATCACTTCCGCCTTTAGCTCCACCTATTGGAAGGCTTGTTAAGGAATTTTTGAAGATCTGTTCAAAACCGAGGAATTTGAGAATACTGAAGTTTACTGATGGATGAAGTCTTAAACCACCCTTGTAAGGACCTATTGCACTGTTGAACTGAATTCTGTAACCACGATTAACCTGTACCTTACCTTTATCATCAACCCACGGTACTCTAAATACGATCTGTCTTTCAGGCTCAACTATTCTGTCAAATATTCCGGCTGCAACCCATTCAGGATGTCTTTCTGCTACAGGCTCCAGTGATTCGAGGACTTCCTTTACAGCCTGGTGAAATTCAGGCTCATTAGGATTTCTTTTAATGACTTGTTCCATTACGTTAGCTAATATTTTCATATTAAACCCCCTGCTTTTATTAATATAATTTATTTGTGATTGCGTTATAGATAAACAACCCTAAGAATAATCCAGAGTTTATTATGTATAAAGCAAATTGCACACATAAAACACAGTGTTTGGAGAAAGCAAATAAAAGCATTCTCAGCATAAACACTTTTAAAATACACATCATTGCATATTTTGTACGGCATACGTCATTGTATACCCCAAATTTTTTTTAAAAGTTTGGGGATTTTTTAAGAAGATTATTTAACACTTCGAATTATAACAAATGATATGCCATAATGCAAGAGTATATGCCGCCAAATTCTTAAGAAAAAAATATTTTTATTATCGCCTATTGATTATGTTGGTTTAAAACCCCTGGTGTTTAAGGGACGCGCCGTAAATATCAGATTAGCTTATAAGTTTTTGTTAATGAGAAATATGCAGGTTATTACTGCCATACATTCATTTCCAAAAACTTGAATGTTATTATATTGTTAAAAAAGATACTATTTTTGTTAATAATAAAAGTGAAAATTAATAGTCAATTAAAAATGTGCTATTATAAAATAAACTGATTACATTATAAGGAGTTATGGTATTGAAGAAGATAGCTGATAAATATGAAAAAAGAGCAACCCGATTTAGCAATTTTACAGAAAAGCTTGCAAAAAAAGCAGATAAGCTAAGCAATATAAGGCTCGCTGTTTTTATAGCCGGATTAGCTCTGGTTATATTCTTATGTATTTATGAGCTTTACTATTTTGCAGCTGCAGGTTTTATTGTATGGGTAGGATTTTTTCTTTACCTTATCGTATTGCATACCAAAATAATAAACAACAGGGACTATGCGAAGGTATTAGCGAATATAAATTCTGATTCGATTAAACGGATAAATGGAGGGTGGATTCAGTTTGAAGACAATGGGGAAGACTTCTCAGACAATGAGCATAATTACTCCAACGACCTTGATATATTCGGTAAGGGCTCACTTTTTCAATGGATAAATACTGCTAAAACCTATTATGGAAGAAAAGCCTTATACTCATATCTGGCAGAAGGTCCTGTCAACCAGGAAATTATTTTTAAAAGACAGCATGCAATTTCTGAACTTGCTGATAAAACTGCATGGAGACAAAGATTTCAGACTGAAGCTTTAATGGCTTCCAAGGCTATGAAGAATCCCGATACAATAATCAATTGGGCAGAGAAATTTAATGATAAATATACAAGCAAGCAAATATTATGGTTTGTAAGATTGCTTCCTATTTTTACATGTGTTTCATTTATAATATCATTTTCTACAACTATTTTGCCCTTATACGTTCCTTTAGCATTACCGCTTGTCCAATTTGTAGCGCTCAGAATTGGAAGGAAAGAGCGAATAAAAGCACTTTCAATTGCTGCCGGCTACAGAGATGATATTAAAGTATATTCAAACATGATTCAACGTATGGAAAAGCAGAAGTTTAAATCACCGCTTCTTTTTGAAGTTATTGCAAGCATGACGAATGTTCAGGGAAAAGGTGCCTCTTATGGAATTGAAAAGCTTTCAAAAATCGCAAGCTACATATCTCTCAGACATAGCGATTTTTACCTTGTTTTTAACCTGTTCAGCCTGTGGGATTATCAGAATATGGTTTCGTTGGAAAGGTGGAAAGCCTTTACAGGTATCAACCTTAAGAATTGGTTTACCGCGATAGGTAAGTTTGAAGCTTTATCAAGCCTTGCTATTATAAAGCATGACCACCCCGAATGGGCAGCACCTGAAATTCTTGACCAGGGACAGGAATTTGAAGCCAAGGAAATGGGGCATCCGCTGCTTGGTGAAGTCAGGGTATATAATGATCTTGATATTTTAAAGCCAAATAAGGTTCTTTTAATTACAGGTTCCAATATGTCAGGCAAAAGTACTCTTCTCAGAACTTCCGGAATCAACCTCGTATTGGCTTATGCAGGGGCACCGGTGTGTGCTGCATATTTCAAATGTTCAATTATGAATATTTATACCTGTATGCGTATAAGTGATAACCTTGGAAAAAATATTTCATCGTTTTATGCAGAACTATTAAGAATAAAGACTATTGTTAAGGCTGCTTTAAAAGGAGAAAGTGTGTTTTTCCTTCTTGATGAGATATTTAAAGGAACTAACTCAAAAGACAGGCATGAAGGTGCAAGAGTTCTTATTAAAAAGCTTGGAACTACAAATTCAATAGGTCTTGTATCTACTCATGATCTTGAGCTTTGTGATTTGGAAAAAAGCAACGGCGTGGTAAAGAATTTTCATTTTCGTGAGTATTATAAGGATGATAAAATCTACTTTGATTACAAGCTTAGACCTGGGGCATCCGATACCAGAAACGCAGTATATCTTATGAGGATGGCTGGATTGGATATATAAAAGAAAAAAAAGGGGCATAAGCCCCTTTGACTATATAATTGATTAATAAGGATTGTTTTCACCAAGGACGCTATGTACTTTGGGCATCCATTCACTAATAGCTATTTTCTGAGGACATTTCTCTTCACAAACTCTGCATTCAATGCATTTACTTGCACGGAACATTTCGTCCATAAAACGTGTATATGAAACTCTTGAACTCATGACATCATTATGTATTATGCCGTCATTGTACAATTCAAAATTCCAGGGGATATTTATATTGTTAGGACACGGCATACAGTAGTTACATCTGGTACAGGGTATTGCAGCTCTTCCTTCGTAAGCTTCTCTTACTTTGTCCAAAGCAACCTTTTGGCTTTCTGTCATTGAACCGATAGCAGATTTGTTGGCAGAGGCTATATTATCCTCCAGCTGCTTCATTGAACTCATCCCGCTTAGAACTACAGATACTTCAGGCTGATCCCAGAGCCACTGAAGAGCACAATCATAAGGCGGATTCAAGCCTTCTGAATCAAGAATTTCTATTATATCTTTGGGAGGATTTGCAAGCTTTCCTCCGCGGAGTGGTTCCATTATTACTACCGGAATTCCTTTTGAAGCTGCATATTTTATGCCGCTTGTCCCTGCCTGGTTATTTGTATCCAGATAGTTGTACTGTATCTGACAGAAATCCCATTTGTCATATCCGTCAATTATTTCTGTAAATGCTTCAGGCGTATCATGGAATGAGAAACCTATATGCTTGATTTTACCTTTCTTTTTTGCCTCTTCAGCTTGTTTAAGTACATCACGTTTGAGAATAATGTTATTCCAGTTATCATGAGACAGTGCATGAAGCAGATAGTAGTCAATGTAATCGATCTGAAGCTTTTCCAGCTGTTCATCCAGGAGCTTTTCAAAATCTTCAGGCTTATTTACAAGCCATACAGGGCATTTTGTTGCAAGTCTTACTTTCTCCCTATAACCGCCCTTGAGTGCTTTCCCGGTTATAATTTCGCTGTTCCCGTCATGATAAACATAAGCAGTATCAAGGTAATTAACTCCATTGTCTATTGCATAATGTATCATTTTTATTGCTTCAGTTTCGTCAACTTTGCCGTCTGGTGTCATTGGAAAACGCATGCATCCAAAACCGAGGGCTGATACCTTCCAGTCACTGTTTCCAAATTGTCTGTAGTTCATATCCAACCTCCAACACAAATATTAAAACTATTATAACCTTTTTTTATGCATTGCTGATAAAAAGTAAGTTATTTACGTTCTTTTTTTATTTAATTATAATAATAATAATTGGTTTTATTAAGAACCAATTTGATAAATACAATCTAGAACCAATTTTGTGAGGTAAAAATGTTTGGTATAAAGCTTGAAACTAACTCGGGTGTATCCCTGACAAGGCAGCTTTGTGAACAATTAAGAAATCTTATCCAGCTTGGGAAAATGGCAGGCAATGAACGTCTTCCATCAACAAGGAAGCTTGCAGGAGAGCTGGGGGTTTCAAGAAATATTGTTATAGATGTTTATGAACAGCTTATAGCGGAAGGTTATCTTGAAAGCAGGACTGGCTCCGGAACATATGTAACATGGAACCCGGAACAGGGTGGACCGGTCTATGACCAGAATGTGTGGCAGTCTATGCCTGCAAGGGTTACAAATGATTCTAAAAGGGATATAATTGAATTCGCTTATGGTACACCTGAATTACGTATGTTTCCCAGGAATGCATGGGGCAGATGTCTGAAAAATGCCATTATGGACATAGATGGAGAATACCTTGATTATGATGATGTTTTCGGATTTTATGAGTTCCGTTCAGTACTTTCAGAATATCTTCTCAGAGCAAAAGGGATACGCTGTGATGCTGAACAGATAATAATAGTTTCCGGCTCGTCGGAAGGATTTGTACTTTGTGCAAAGGTTTTTCTTGATATATGCAATTCCATATATATTGAAGACCCATCGGTGAAATTCACAAAAGACATTTTTAAAATGATGGGATATAAAATCAATTGCCTGGAGGTTGACAGCAACGGTGCGTGTCTGGAGTCGCTGCAGAAGGAAGAGGAAGTTAAGCTTGCTTTACTTACACCTTCACACCAGTTCCCTACAGGAAGTATTCTTCCTATTAAAAGAAGACTTCAGATGATAGAAATTGCGGAGAAAAATTCTGCATACATTATTGAAGATGATTATGACAGTGAATTCCGCTTTAAAGGTCTCCCTATTCAGCCTCTTCAAGTACTTTCTCCTTCCAGAGTAATTTATACGGGAACATTCAGCAAGAATATGGCACCTTTACTAAGGCTTGGGTACCTTGTAGTTCCTCGGGAACTTATAAACCGTTTTAAAAGAGTTAAAGTCCGGCTTAATATGCGTACATCAACCATAGAGCAGAAGGCAATGGCAGATTTTATAAAAAGCGGCTGTCTGGAACGTCATATTTACAAAATGAAAAATATTTATTCCAAGAGAAGGACATTTCTGTCTAAAGTGCTGTATGAATATTATGGTAACAATGCGGCTATACTTGGAGACGAAGCAGGAATGCATATCAAGATCGAATTCCTGCAGGAAGCCTTTAATCACATTGACTGGCATAAGACTATAGAATATGGTGTTGAGGTAGATAGCATAGAAGATTTTTGTATAAAAAAAGGAAACAACAAAAATAAGATAATTATGGGCTATGGGTGCCTTGATATACCAGAAATTGAAGAAGGGGTAAAAAGGCTTTACCGTTTCACAAATTCATATTTGAAACAGTATGGTGGTGCTTAAGAAATAAAGCTGGTTATTGATAATATTGACATTTTAATCTATCATTATATTGGAAACTACATTTTCCAGCTTTGTTAATGTAATTTCGACATAAATTTGCATGAGGTATTTATGGGAGAACAATCGGTATCTAAAGGATTTGCTGTCCTTTCGGCGGCAGGTATAATTGTAAAACTGCTGTCTTTATTATATATTCCTTTTTTAATAGCAATTGTAGGTGAGGAAGGCAATGGTATATATGCTGCTGCAAACCAGGTTTATGTATTACTATATGCCATAACAAATGTTGGACTTCCTGTTGCAATTTCAAAGCTGGTTTCTGAATTGATAGCTGTAGGTAATTATAAAGACGCAGTCAGAAGCTTTAAAATTGCACGTTTTTTACTTATAATAATGGGCGTTTTAGCTGCAGCCCTTATGGCAATATTTGCTAAAAAAATATCAATAATGATGCATTATGAAAAATCTTACCTTGCAATACTCTTTTTGTCTCCCGCATTTTTGTTTACAGCAGTGTCATCAGCATACAGGGGTTATTTTCAGGGAAGAGGAAATATGATCCCGACTGCAGTTTCACAAATTCTGGAACAGGTAATAAATGCGGTATTCACTCTTGTATTTGCTTCAATTCTTATAAAAAAAGGGCTTGAATGGGGCTGTGCCGGAGGAATGATAGGAACTGCACTTGCGGCACTGATTGCTGCAATCTTTCTTGTACGGTTCCATGACTCAAAGGGCAGAATGTCAGAAAATAAGAACTTTATAAGTATGGATGCCAGACGGTATACATATTCAGAGCTTCTGAAAAAAGTAGTCGGATATAGTATTCCCATAACTCTGTCAATAGGAATGCAATATGCAGGTAACCTTATTGATGTATGGAACACAAAGGTAAGGCTTATGCATGGAGGCTATTCAGAGTCGATGGCGACAGAATTATTCAGTCACCTTTATAAATACCAACAGCTGCTTAATGCTCCAATTGCAGTCATGGCGGCGCTTGCAGCAACTATTTTACCTGCTATTTCAGCAGCAGTTGCCTTGCGTGACAAAACCAAGGTAAAGGACAGGGTCAATTATGCATACCGTTTATGTTTCCTTATTACTATTCCATCTGCCTTGGGCTTTTCGGTTTTAAGCGATCCTATTTATAGAATGCTGAAATATGGTCAGGGTTCAAACCTGATGCTTTATGGTTCAGTTGCGCTCGTAATGCTTGCGATAGTGCAAATACAGACATCAATACTTCAGGGCGCCGGAAAGCTTTATCTGGTTACCTTTAACCTTGTTTTAGGAATCATAGGGAAGATAGTAACCAACTATTTCATGGTTTCCATACATGCTGTAAATATTTATGGAGCTATAATCGGAAGTATAGTTGGATACATTATTTCAATTTCCTTGAACAGTATTGTAATACGGAAAACCCTTAAAGTTAAGACAAGATTGTTAAGACATGCTTTTAAACCTGTTATTGCTGCTATTGCAATGGCAGCAGCAGCTTATGGATCTTACTTTTTAATAACTGCTCTCCTGGGTCATCATTATTTAATAGTAACAGTATCTACACTTCTTTCAATAACTATTGGGGCTGCAGCATACTTTGCTTGTGTGGTTCTGATAGGCGGAATGGTAAAGGAGGACCTTGAAATTCTTCCGGCAAGGCTTCACAGGTTTATTCCTTCGTCTCTTATGAAAAGAATTCACTAAATAACTCAAAATTTATTACCGGAATGAAGTTAAAGTAAAATAAAACGGCTGTATGTTCAGATAATTAAAGCTAGTATTTGAAAGAGGACGGTTCCTTAAGCAAGGGGGCCGTCTTTCTATATAGTAATTACTGTGACCATTAATTCCATCCTGTAGATAAATTTACATTCGTTCCACATAGTGGTAAAATTGAAGTTAGCTTTTATTTTTTGGGGGGAGGGAATAGGCGGTGGCTGATATCTATAAAATCATGTTTGCCGTTGGAATCTTATATACCCTTGTTTCGCTCATAATTAGCGGTGTTTCAGGTGCTCTGCATTTTGGTGCCCATCATATTGGACATATAGGCGGTGATGCAGGAGGCGGTTTGGACGGACATGCACATGGACATTTTCATACTCATGGGGATACAAGCCATTTTGGGGGCGATGCTGACTCAGATGCGCATGTATCAGGTGCAGCACATGGTATGATGTCTTTTATACTTATACTCATAAATCCTCTGGTAGCAGTATCTTTTCTTACTGTGTTTGGGGGATTGGGGCTGCTTGGAACTCATTTGGGCTGGAATGGGCTGCTTGTATTCCTGGGTTCTATAATGCTGGGCATAGTAATTGCTGTAATTCTTTACAGGTATGTAGCTTTACCTCTGTATAGATCTGAGAATTCTTCCCATGCCTCCAGAGCTGATTTGATAGGTAAAATGGCGGTAGTAATTTCACCTGTTCTAAAAAATGGCTTTGGTGAAATAAGATATACAATAAATGATACCAGATATAATGCTCCTGCCCGGGAAGTAGACGGTCATGCTGTTGAACAGGGTACAGAGGTTGTTATTTGCAGGATTGAAGAAAACATATTTTATATTTCCAGAATAGAGAGAATTTAAAATTGCCTTAAAAGGCTTTATATTATTAATTATGTAAAGGAGAGGATTAAATGGATTCGACAACAATGATTCCTGTATTAATTGTTGCAGTGATAGTTGTATTGATGTTCAGCTTTTTTGCAATGTACAAAAAGGTTCCGCAGGATAAAGCTCTCGTTGTAACGGGATTCAGGGGCAGAAGGGTTATCACCGGCGGCGGCGGAATAGTTGTTCCGCTTCTTGAAAGAACAGATATAATCACACTCGAAAATATGCAGATAGATATAAGAATAGATGGTGCTCTGACATCACAAGGGGTTGGCATAGTTGCAGACGGTGTTGCGGTTGTTAAGATCAAGTCGGACAGAGAGTCGATTTTATCGGCTGCAGAGCAGTTTAATACATCAAAGGGTCTAGAGTACATGCTGATGGTCATTTCAAAGACTACGCAGCAGGTACTGGAAGGTAAACTCCGTGAAATCGTTTCGAAAATGACAGTTGAAGAAATCTACAAAGATAGGGAAACATTTGCTTCACATGTTCAGGCTGTTGCTGCTACTGAACTTCAGAATATGGGGCTTGAACTGAAAGTTCTAACAATAAAGGATATTTCGGACAGGAATGGATACCTTGAAGCTCTTGGTAAGCCAAGAATCGCAGAGGTAAAAAGGGACGCACAGATTGCAGAGGCAAATGCAACAAAAGAAACCAAGATTAAGACTGCTGAAGCAAACAAAGAAGGTGAAGCTGCAAGAATACAGTCTGAAACTCAAATAGCAGAGGCTTTTAAAGATAAGGAATTAAAGGTACAGTCATATAACAAAGACCAGCAGACTGCAAAGGCTGAAGCTGATCTTGCATATGACATTAAAGCAAACATAGTTAAAAAGGAAGTTGCCGAAACTTCCATGCAGGTTGAAATTGTAAAGAAACAGAAGGAAATAGAGCTTGCGGAGCAGGAAGCACTCAGAAAAGAAAAAGAACTTGAAGCAACTGTTAAAAAGCAGGCTGATGCTGAAAAGTACAAAGCTACTCTTAATGCAGATGCGAGCAAGTACAAGGAAATTGCTGAGGCTGAAGCAAGAGCAAGAGCAACAGAAATTGAAGGTAAAGCTAGAGCTGAAGCCATAAAGGCACAAGGTATGGCTGAGGTTGAAATCATTAAGGCAAAGGGAGAAGCTGAGGCTATCGCAATGACCAAAAAAGCTGAAGCTTTTAAGTTATACAATGATGCAGCTATAACTCAGATGATTATTGAGAAGCTTCCAGAAATTGCGCAGGCTGTTGCAAGCCCGCTTGCAAAGACGGATAAGATTGTAATAATAGACAATGGCGGAGATGGCAAAAATACTGGTGCATCAAAGGTTTCAGGTTACATTACAGATATTATATCCCAGCTTCCTGAAACAGTAGAAGCATTAACAGGTACCAATATAATGGATTTGTTAAAGAAGAATGCTCCAAAAACCCAGAACGAAAATGTTACAGAAAAGGTTGAGACAAACGCCTAATACAGTATGCTAAAAGATTATTGGTGCCTGCCGGAGAGTATCCGGCAGGCACTTTTGCATGGCAAAATGTTAAGATATATACATTTTTCAGTAAGATAATGAATTGAAAAGGGGATTAATGGGTGTTAGATTTAAGGAAATAACAGGGAGACCAAGGTAATTTATTATGAACCATATAGATAAAAAAGAGCGATATCCATTTTATTTTTTTATTTTCTACCTTTTAATCTTTATGAGCGGAGGGGTTTTCAACACTTTTCTGCCACTTTACTTCAAGGAAAAGGGCTTTGACCAGACAACAATAGGAACACTGCTTGCAATAGGCCCTTTTGTTGCAATTTTAGCACAGCCTTTATGGGGACTGGTATGTGACAGGGCTCAGAATAAAAATAATGTCCTCAGACTTTTAATGATTGGAAGTGTAATAAGTGCCGTATTGTTAAAGCTTGATGACAGCATATTGTATCTTTGTTTTGGTATGGCGGCTTTAGCTGTTTTTCAATCGCCTATATTTTCGGTAAATGATTCTATAACTCTCGAATACCTTCAGGACAGCAGGTGGAACTTTGGGCCTATAAGAATGGCCGGTACTATTGGGTTTGCGATTGCTGCTCTGGGCGGGGGCTTTTTTGCAAATAAGGATATCAACATTATTTTTCCCTTATTTGCAGGCATTATGATTATAAATGCACTTACATCCTTAGTAATTCCCAAGGTTAAAGGCCACCAATGCAATGGAAACAAAGTTCCTATCTGGAGCATATTTAAAAACCGTGAATTTGTCATACTTATGACTCTTAATTTGATTTTTAGTATAACAATTGGATTCAACGGAAATTTCTTTGCTATATATTACAAGCAATTGGGAGCTGACAACTCATTAGTAGGTTGGGTTACTTTTATAACTGCAGTTGCGGAAATACCATTCCTGTTTTTTGCGGACAGGATTCTTAGAAGATTCGGCACTAATAAAATATTAGTAGCATCGCTTTTTGTTACAACTCTAAGATGGTTCCTTCAGTATGCAGTTACAAATGTTTATGGATTATTAGCTATAAATGTTCTTCATGGAATGAATTACATAGTCTTTGCCTATTCATTGGCAACATACATAAATGACAGAATGCCTAAAGAATTAAGAACCACCGGGCAAACTATAAATGGCCTCATTTCCGGAGGACTTGCAAAAATAATTGCAAGTATAGGGGGCGGAGCACTGAGTGATGCAATAGGGACAAGGCCAATTTATTTATACATGGCTATACTTGACTTACTGGGTGTTGTTGTATTCAGCTTTTTGTTCTTTCGCAAATCCTATGAAACAAAAAATGGAATTGAAGTGTAAATTGTTGCTAAGGCAGTTTTAATAATTTAGGGACGTATTCGTAATATTAGACAAAAAAGTCCACAGTTTTGTTTAATATATTTATTTAAAAATATCCGTCAATAAACTATACTATACTTTACTATTATTATTTTCTAAATGTATTAAAAAACTTAGGACGGAGATTAATGTATAAAGTGCTTTCTAGAATATTTTCTCTGATAGTAGTTGTTTCAATGCTTTTTATAACTGTTTCCTGTGAAAATATTTCATATATAATTAATGAAAAAACAAATATACCTGATAAAAACAGTTTTGAGGAAATTCAAAAAAAGTTAAATGACTATCTTGACAAGAATTACAAAGATAAATTTTCGGGTTCGATACTTATTTCAGCATATGGGAAGGTATTATTCAGTAAGGGTTATGGGATGGCTGACTATGATAATGGTATTCCCAATACGCCAAATACCTCATTTGATATAGCATCACTGAAAAAACAGTTTACAGCTATGGGAATTATGATTCTTAGTGAAAAGGGTCTGCTTGATGTATCTGATAAAATAAATAAGTTTATTCCAGAAATTGATTGTGGGGATAAAATAACAGTGCACCAGCTTCTTACCAATTCATCAGGAATTACTAATAAAATTTATGATGGCATTTCACTGAATATGAAAAAAAGCAGTACGACTAAAGATATTATACAGGCCTTAAAAGGTAAGAAAATAAACCTTGAATATGAACCGGGAAGATCATTCAGTTATTGTAATATAAATTATACTTTCCTTGAATATATTATAGAAAAGGTTTCGAAAAAGTCTTATCAGGATTTTATCACTGGAAATATACTTCAGCCGCTTAATATGGATGAATCAGGCTTTTGTAATGATGCAATAGATGAAAACCATGCAGTCGGTTACATGGATTTAAATCCAATAGCCGTTAGAGCTACGGACAGTAAAGATATTGTCAATGATGCTCAAGGAGGGATGTACTCTTCAGTTGAGGATATGTTCAAATGGGATCAGGCATTATATTCGGAAAAGCTTGTAAAACTAAAAACTCTGGGAGCCATTTTTAAAAGCTATAAAGGTGGCTATGGCTATGGGTGGTTTATTGGGAGCGATAATGATGGAATTGTTGCCGATTATAAAGGAAAAGCTGATGGATTTAGTGCTTATATAAAAAGAAATACAGCTAAAAGACAATTAATTGTGATACTTAATAATTATGCAAACTATGACTCCGAATTACTTATTCATGATATAGAATCTATGCTAAATCAATTTTAAAAACCTATAAGCGTTAAAAGGTTTAGTAACAGGGTGTGATAAAATGAAACGGGTAATTAAAACTATAATTTCTATATTAACAGTTAGTATTTTGATTTCTCTATTTGTTTCTTGTAATAACAGTTCAGAAAATACATATTTAACCGAACCCCCCAATAAAGAAAAATTTGAAAAAGTAAAAAAAGATCTCAATGATTACTTCGATAAATATTATGGGGATTCTTTCAGCGGCTCGATATTGATTGCATCATATGGTGAGGTGCTATTCACTAAAGGATATGGAATGGCTGATTATGAAAATAAAATTCCTAACACTCCTGATACTGCATTTAACATTTCCTCTCTAACTCAGCAGTTTACTTCAATGGGAATAATGATACTTAGCGACAAAGGTCTTCTTGGTATAAATGATAGTTTTGGTAAATACATTCCGGGTATTGATCATGGTGACGAAATAACTATACAACAGCTTCTTTCACAAACATCAGGGATTGATGATTCAATATATGAACAAGGTATATTTGACAACATGGATAGAGGCGATACTATAGCTGAAATCATAAAATCCTTAAAAGGAAAGAAATTTAAACTTGGTGACCAACCTGGTAAATTCTTTTATGATTGTAACATAAATTACTTTTTACTTGGATACATAATAGAAAAACTATCGGGACAAAGCTATGAGAATTTTATAGAACAAAATATCTTTAAGCCACTTGAAATGAATAATTCCGGGTATTACCATAATACTTTGTCTAATGAAAATTATGCCGTGGGATATTCTGTCATAGATCCTGAACCAGTAAAAGCGGATGTCAATGATATCAAATACACATACCCGGCAGTAGGTATGTATTCTTCAGTAGAAGATCTTTATAAATGGGATCAGGCCTTGTATACCGATAAGCTTATAAAAAAAGAGACGCTAGATAAAATTTTTGAAAGACATATAAATGGATATAGCTTCGGATGGCATATGGCGGACGATAAGGATTGTATTATTTCACAAATAGAAGGCATGGGAAACGGAACTAATACGTTCATCATCAGATATATCGGCAAAAATCAATTAATAGTGCTGTTAAGCAATGAAGGCGGCGGCATTAAAGTCTCGCCTATTCCATACATAGAACGTGTATTTAAAGAGCTGGAATAAGAAATAAAAGTTTTTTTAACAGGTATTATATACTAATAAAAAGCGTTTGATTGTTATACTAACTAATTTTGATGCTGGACTACCTCAGTACAGAAAAAGTTGAAACAAATGCCTGATTAACAACATAAGCTTTGATGCTTGCCCGGGAACAAACCGGCAGGCATCTTTTTTTTATGTTAAGATATATAAATTATTCTGTGAGATAAAGAATTTAATAATATTATATTCAGTATCTTGTTTTTAAATATATCCTTTAAAAGGAAAAAAGGATTGATGTGAAACTTGTTGTTGTATATTGTTGTATATTATTATATACACAATTCCTTATATAAGACAAATAATTCCACGGTTTAGCTTAATTTGTTTATTTATAAGCAACAGCTAATAAAATATACTTTAATGGTAGGTTATTCAATTTTGAGTCCAAAACCTGTTAAAGCCGATATGAAGGATATTGAGTATGCTTTTGCCGCCGGAGCTTTGTATTCTTCTGTAGAAGACCTTTATAAATGGAATAAGGCCATATATACCGATAAACTTATAAAAAACAGACTCTGGATAAAGTCTTTGCAAGCTATACCTAATAGCTATGGATATGGTTGGTATATTTCAGATGATAAATACGGTGTTATTGCACAACATGAAGGTGGCATTATTGGTTCACATGTTCCATACATAGAAAATGTATTAAAAGAATTGGATGAAAAATAATAGTTGCATTAAACATTTATTATATAGGTTAATATATTTAGGGGGGGAATTTCGTGAAAAGAATAATTAATGTAATAGTTTCTTTGTTAATATTAAGCTTGCTGCCTTTTTCAGCTGTTTCTTGTACAAGCGATTCAAAAAGTGCTCAAAAAAATACTGAAATTGCTGATACGAAAAAATTTGAGCAGGTCCAGAAAGAGCTTAATGATTACCTTGATAAGTATTATAAGGATACTTTCAGCGGTTCTATACTGATTGCTTCAGAAGGTAAAATCCTGGCAAGCAAGGGCTATGGCATGGCTGATTATGAAAACAATATTCCAAATACACCAGAAACATCTTTTAATATCGCTTCATTAACAAAGCAATTTACTGCTATGGGTATAATGATTCTCAGCGATAAAGGTCTTTTAGATGTTAATGATAAAATCGGAAAGTATATAGAGGGAATAGACCATGGAAATGAAATAACCATACACCAGCTTCTTACGCAGACTTCTGGAATTGATAACAATATATATGAACAAGATATGTTTAAAAACGCACAGGGGGGGAATGTGGTTGAAATTATAGAGAAACTGAAGGGGCAAAAATTTGAGCTTGGTAATAAGCCCGGTACAATATTTTCTTACTGTAATGTAAACTATTATTTACTTGGCTATATAATAGAAAAGCTATCAGGTGAAAGCTATGAAAGCTTTATAAGCAAAAACATATTTAAACCGCTTGGAATGAAAAACTCAGGGTATTATCATTCGAACATGGCAGATAAAAACCATGCCGTGGGCTATTCTCAAATTTTACAACCACCTGTTAGAGCAAATATGGCAGGTATGGAGTATGCCTATTCAGCCGGAGGCCTGTATTCTTCTGCAGAGGATTTTTATAAATGGGATCAGGCTTTGTATACCGATAAGCTTGTAAAAAAAGAGACTTTGAATAAAATTTTTGGAAAATACCCGGACGGCTATGGCTATGGCTGGTATATTTCAGATGATAAGGGCGGGATTGTTGCTCAGCACGATGGTGTCATAAATGGGGGGAATTCACATATTATCAGATATACAAATAAAAAGCGTTTGATTGTTATATTCACTAATCTCGAAGGCGGACTACCTGGTTTCTTTGATCAACATATGGAAAAATTTTTTAGTGAATTGGATTAAATAAGTAATAAGACCAAAGCTAAAAAGGGACTGTTATCAAATAAATGGGGTCTTGACGACCCCATATGCAATTTATTGAAATTAATAAGAGTTTAATAGAACTGTTGTTTAAGTTAAGGATACACATCATAATACCAGATCCACATGCTGTATTGTTCCAGAAGTGCCGTTTTCTCTAAGGAATATTCCTGTCCTTGAAATCTGGCCCTGTTGGACGTTATTGCTATCATTCAAATCGAACTTTGTTTCTGCATTGCCAAGGTATATCGCACCAATTCCCTTTTGACCGAGTGCAAAAAGCTGATCATTGCCATTCTTGTCCTTTGTCCATATACGAAGTTTATCGTATATGGAATCATTTTCATCAATCCAGTTATTTTTATCAGAGTCATATGCTGCCAGATCAGCAAAGCCATTGCCGCTTTGTGTTCCAAACAGTTCTGAACCGTCGTTGATTTTCCCGTCCTTATTCTTATCCAGAGCAAGGAACCCGCTGCCTCCGCTGACAAAGGAGATCTGATCCGAAGTACCATTCACATCGATATCAAAATTAAATTTTGTATTACCAAGAGTTGCTGATGCAGCTGCATAATTTATGACCAGAGGATCGCAAAGTGCATTTCCTGCTTTGATATTTATGCTGTTTTGTGCAATGAACTCTCTGCTTACGCTCAGGTTCAAATCAAATTCTATTTTCTTTCCATCAGCAGTTTGAATTGTCCCAGATGCATTGAAAGCCATTTTTTCGCTTTTGGCATATATCTCGGTACTGTTGTATGAAAGCCCCCAGCCATTAATCGCTTGAGTCGGTGCATTTATTCCCTTTATCCCGGATATATTTCCTTGGCTTTTTAAATCCTCAAGCATTTTTCGATCTACATGTATGAGCTTTATTTTCTTCCCTGTAAGTGCTCTTATAAACTCTTCAAGCATCTTGGCTTTTAATTCTTCAGGACTTGATATGTCATAATCATCCTCATTATTGGTTTTACTTAGTTTTGTAGAATTAATTTCGTCCTGAAACTTTTTTAATGCCGTGTCAGACAACATAACAGAAAAATCCTTTGAATCAGATATTGCCAAAGCTCCAGATGAAGAATTCTGCTCAATACTTTTATTGGAATCCCAATATTTCAAGGTTTCTTTTTTAAAATAGCCTTCCATTTTGTATGATCCGGAAGACAATAGGATATTAGAACTCTGAATTCTCAAGATAAAAACCCCCTTTTGAGATGAGCTTGCTGTTTTTTGCGTGTTCTAAATATGATCATACAAGTAACAATATTGTTTTTTTCATGGGTAAGTATTTAGATTTGTCTTTTGTAGTATATAAATGTTATCGGTGAGAATTGAAATGTTTTTAATGCCTTTAAGGAAAATAAAGAGTCCTATTTTTTAAGACCCCTTATACTGAAGATTGTAAAGATTATAATACATTCCTTTTAAAGACAAGAGTTCGTCGTGATTCCCGATTTCTCTGAGCCTGCCCTTATGAAGCACCATTATTGTATCTGCATGCTGAATGGTAGAAAGCCTATGAGCAATTACAATTGTAGTACGGTTCTTGGTTATTCTCGTAAGCGCATCCTGAATAAGCAGTTCAGTTTCAGTATCTATATTTGAGGTGGCTTCATCAAGGACAAGAATAGCAGGGTTAAATGCCAGTGCCCTTGCAAAGGCCAGTAACTGCCTTTGACCTGCAGAAAAAGTTGCCCCGCGTTCCATCACTTCCTCATCATATTTGCAAGGAAGCTTGCTTATGAACTTATCTGCATTAACATATTGTGAAACTGTTTTAATGCTATCTTCATCTATACCTTGCTCACCAAGCCTGATATTATCCCTTACAGTACCGCTGAACAGGAAAACGTCCTGAAGAACCATTCCTATGTTTTGTCGAAGTACATCCTTCTTCATATCTTTAATATTAACACCATCAATAAAAATATCACCCCTCTGTATTTCATAAAACCTGTTGAGAAGGTTGATTATTGAAGTTTTCCCAGCACCGGTAGCACCCACTATTGCTACTGTATTTCCGGCAGGTATTTTGAAGCTGACATCTTTCAGAACCCAATCGGTACCATTGTAGGAGAACCATACATTTCTGAATTCAATTTCACCCATAAAACGTGTCGGTTGAGCCAATTTATCACCGCTATCTTCCTCCACCGGAGTGTCTAGAATCATAAAGATTCTTTCAGATGAAGCCATTGCAGATTGGAGAATATTATACTTTTCAGCCATGTCTGTTATTGGGTTGAAGAATTGATTAATGTAGCTTATAAATGCATATAATACTCCGAATTTAAGTGTGCCGCCTATGACACCGCTGCCGCCGTACCAGATGACAGCTGCAATTGTCAGATATTGAATCATTTCAAGAAGCGGTCTGAATATACCGAATACAACCACCTGGCTGACTCCTGCCTTATAATATTCCTTGTTTATACCCTTGAATTGCTTGTATTTTTCCTTTGCCCTGCTGAAAATCTGTATGATCCTCATACCCGAAAGGTTTTCGGATAATACTGAATTAAGCTTGGCGAGGCTGATTCTAAAGTACCTGTAAACCTTTCTCGCTTTTATTCTGAATAAAGCTGTGGCTAATATAACAGGTGGAATTGCGGCAATTACAACAAGTGAAAGCTTTATGTCCATTGACATCATTATAATAATTACGCCTATGATTATTGAAACATCTTTAAGAACATTAACCAGGACGTTAGTGTACATTTCATTTAGTGTTTCGGTATCGTTTGTTACACGGGTTACAAGTCTTCCGACAGGATTTTTATCAAAGAAACTCAGAGACATTTTCTGAAGATGTGAAAACACCTCGTTCCTTATGTTGTATATTATGGACTGCCCCGCATAACTAAGGACATAAATCTGAAGAAAATTAAACAGAAAACCTATTAAAATTATCAAAATATATAGCAGCCCTTTATTTTGAACAGCCTTCATATCTGAAGCCCTGAATTTTCGAATATCTTCCTGGGATAATAGTTTGGCGTTTATGAGTTTACCGTTCTCCAAAAACGCTATGCTTTCCCCGTTAGCTACAATCTTACCATTTTTTGAACTATCAGCTGTTCCGTTAATTAAATAAGGCTTTTTCTCTGAATATACAATTGAATATATATCTTCTGATTGAGTATTTTCAGGTATTTTATCGTATGTTTTATAAACCTTGTTTTCAAAGTTGATTCCTTTAACATTTTTGTTTACATCATAAGCTACCATAGGCTTTGTATAGCCGTTTAGGTTGTCATCAATAACGGATTTAACAAGATACGGACCTGCCAAATCAGTAAGGGTTGTTCCCAAAAGTAGTAATACCGCAATGACAAAGAACTTCCAATAAGGTTTTGCATACTTAAGAAGCCGCTTCATTAGTTTTGAGTCATACGCTTTACCAAGTTCTTCTTCATCATTATGATTTATATTTTCGTCAGCCAAAGTAAACCTCCATATCAATAATCAGAATTTAATCCTCTTTTGCAAGCTGATCAGCGAGAAGCTGTTTCTGATACAGTTCATAGTACTGTCCTTGCAATTCCAGAAGAGTTTCATGCGTACCTCTTTCAATTATTTCTCCTTCGTCAAGAAAAATTATTTCGTCTGCATCCTTTATTGTTGAAATCCTGTGGGACACGATAATACTAGTACGCTCTTGCATTACTTCCTTAAGGCCTTTAAGGATTTCTTCTTCGGTATTGGTATCTACTGCAGACAGGCAATCATCAAGTATAAGAATTGAAGGTGACCTGAGAATTGCTCTGGCTATGGATATCCTCTGCTTTTGACCGCCTGAAAGAGTAACACCACGTTCCCCTACAATGGTATCAAAGCCTTTGGGGAATTCTTTTATATCATCATATACCTTTGATGTTTTTGATGCTTTTTCTATAGAACTATCATCATTGCCCAGGAAAAAGTCTATATTTTCCTTTATTGTAGCTGAAAATAGAAAAGTATCCTGAGGAACAAACCCGATGCTTTCCCGCAATACTGACAAAGGGACACGGTTTATATCAATATCGTCTATTAAAAGCTGACCGTTTCCAACGTTATATAATCTTACTATAAGATTTATAAGAGTGGTTTTTCCACTTCCGGTTCGTCCAACAATTGCAAGCGTTTTGCCCTTTTCCAATGTTATGTTGATGTTTTTTAATACCTGAGAGGAGTGTCCTGGGTAGGTAAAGTTTAAATTATTAAATACAATCTTTCCTTCCACTTTTGAAATTTGTACAATATCCTGACTATCTTCAATTTCAGGCTTTTCATCAAGTATTGCATTTATACGTTTAAGTGAAACAAAGCCCCTCTGAAAAAGACTTGTAACCCAGCCAAGTGCTGCAATAGGCCATGTGAGGGTTAACAGGTAACCGTTAAAGGCAATAAAGCTTCCTAAAGTTATTTCCCCACTTATAACAAGTGAACCACCATACCATAAAGCTATTGCAAATGTAAGAGTAGAGACTGACATAACAATTGGGAACAAAAGACTCGTGTTCCGTACGAATTTCAGGTTCATTTCTTTGTTATATTTGTTTGAAGCTATAAACTTGGCCATTTCTTTTTGTTCCTGAACAAAGGACTTGACTACGCGAATTCCGGAAAAGTTTTCTCTTGCTGTTTCAGTAAGCTGTGAGAAGGCTTCCTGCATTTTTTCTATTTTTGAATGCATGAATTTTACGTTAAGACTTATTATAAGTCCTAGAAGTGCAAGCGGTAAAAAGCATATAAGCGTAAGCTTGAAGCCTGCAGTGCCTATCATCAATATTATTGATACAACCGGTATAAGAAGGCTATCCAAAGACATTGTTATTCCCTGACCCAATGCAACCTGAACATTTGCTATGTCGTTCGAGGAATGGGCAAGCAGGTCTCCGGTTTTGTGATTATTGTAATAATTCACTGACAGCTTTTGGAGATGTTCGTAAAAACGATTCCTAAGCTCTTTCTCTATTTTTCTTGATACTCCGAAAATGAAATATCTCCATAAAAACCTGAATAGGGCAATACCTACCGCAATTAATGCTATAATAATTGCATAATATAAAACCTTGCTGTCAGTAATGCCTCCTCCCTTGAGATCATCAGTAAAGAAGCCCAATATTTTTGGAAATATAAGCTGGAGAGCATCAACTGATATTAGAAATATTATTCCAATAATGTACCTGTACTTATATCTGAAAATCAAATCTTTAATATAGCGTAAATTCTTCATTTTAACCCCATTATTTACTAATCGATTGTTTGACCACTATCGAACTTACAAACATTTTACATCAACAAGTTAGCTTATGCAATAATAATTTAATATATAAAAAACATATTTATGTACAAAAAAACTTTGAAGATGATAAAATTAACTAAATAAAACTACGGGGGTGTACAATGCAAAAAGCAATTGAAATTGTAAGTCAGGGAAAAGTACTTCGTGGTATGCTGCACACACCTCAGAATGTATCGGGAAAAATCCCGGCAGTTATACTTTTTCATGGCTTTACAGGGAATAGTATGGAACCTCACTTTATTTTTGTCAAGCTTTCAAGGTATCTTGAAAAAGTTGGTATAGCAAGCGTAAGGTTTGACTTTGCCGGCAGCGGTGAAAGCGACGGGGATTTTGTTGATATGACACTGTCAGACGAGCTTTCTGATGCCCATAATATATTGGATTTTGTAAAAACTCTCGACTTTATTGATAACAATAGAATCGGGTTGATTGGTCTAAGTATGGGTGGAGCAATAGCAAGTATGCTTGCGGGACAAAGATCCTTAGAAATCAAGTTGCTTTGCTTATTGGCACCAGCTGGAACTATGGCTGATATAATATCTGAAAGGTATGTGGGAGAACGCCTCCCCGAAATGACTGAAAAGGGTTGGCTTGATATAGGAGGTCTTGCTCTGGGGTTGAATATGCTTAAAGATATATCCAATATAGATATATACCAAAGATCTGCAGGTTTTGATAAAAATGTTTTAATTATTCATGGAGAGCTGGACGAAACTGTTCCTATTAAGGCATCTGAAATGTATCTTGATATATATGGTTACAGAGCAAAGCTTCATATAATTAAAGGCGGAGATCACCTTTTCAGCAGTCTTAAAATTGAATCTGAAACTATAGAAAAGACTGCAGAATTTTTAAAAACAGAATTATAAGAAATCCACCCGGTTTCGGGTGGATTTTTATTCTATTGCATTTGTGACTGCATTGAACTGAAAGACTGCTGTATTCTGCTCATTTCCTGCTGGGGAGCTGTTTCTACCTTGTACCAGCCCTTTTGATTCATGAAATTAAATAAGTTCCTCTGGTTTTCAAGAGTTTTATTTAATAAGTTGGTTGTATGTGTTCTTACCTTGTCACATGCGCTTTCAGTTGCGGCTGTACAAAGTGTTGATGCTTCCATCTTCTGCATGTACAGAATCATTCCAGCCCAGTCCTTTTCCTGAAATTGATTGTTAGGCATAAGTTTACCTCCTTATTGAACGTTAGTATTAGTTACGATTGAAGCCGTAGAAGAAATCCATTGGCGGTGTTCCTGAGACATTGACTGAAGCATTGATTTCAGCTGTGTATCCTGTGTTGAATTTGCTGCAGTATCACATGCCTTTGAAAATGTTTCAAACATCTTGCTGATGTCTTCAAGATACAATAATTCTCTTGTGGTAAGATTAGCCATTTGGTAACTACCTCCTTTTCAAATTCTCCAATATAGTATGCTTCCACCATACAGAAAAAATTCAATAAATTATGATGATTAGATTCAGATAATTAGAATAAAACATTTTCCTTTTTACTTGCAATAATATTGCATATTGCTTTTCAATGTAGTAAAAAATAGGTTTGTGTAACCAGTATAGTATTGAAGATTAAAAGAGGTAATGCTATAATACATAAGTTAAATCAGTATAATTTAACGTTTTTTTGCGCAATGGAGCGTATATGCTTTTTTGCGCTTTTTTTAAGTATAAATTGGAGGGTTTTATGAGAAAGACAAAAATTATATGCACCCTGGGACCGGCAGTTGATGATGAAAATATTTTAGAAAAGCTTATCTTGAAGGGAATGAATGTTGCTAGAATTAATTTCTCTCATGGAAATCATGATGAACACAAGATACGTATTGAGCGGTTTAAAAAGGTAAGAGAAAAACTAGGATACGCAATACCGCTGCTCCTTGATACTAAAGGGCCTGAAATCAGGACAGGTAAATTCGAGGATTCGCAGGTTGAATTGAAGGAAAATGATAGTTTTATTCTTTATAATGATGATGTGATAGGAAACAGTAAAGGTGCTTCTGTAACTTATAAAGAGCTTTTCAAGGATGTTAAAAGGGGCAGCAGGATTCTTATAAATGATGGTCTTGTTGAACTTGAAGTTACAGAAATAAAAAACAAGGATATATACTGTGTTGTTTTAAACGGTGGGGTCATAGGAAACAATAAGGGAATTAATGTTCCTGGTGCTGAAATACATTTGCCTTCACTTACCGAGCAGGATGTTAAAGATATCAAATTCGGAATTGAAAATGAATTTGACTTTGTTGCAGCATCCTTTGTAAGAAAGGCGTCGGATGTAATTGAAATTAAAAAGGTTCTCGAAAAATTCGGCGGTCATGGAATAAATGTTATTGCAAAAATCGAAAACCGCGAGGGTGTTCAAAACTTCGATGAAATAATTAAAGTAGCAGACGGAATAATGGTTGCAAGAGGGGACTTGGGAGTAGAAATACCGGTAGAGGAAGTGCCTGTAGTTCAGAAGAATATTATTGAAAAATGTTATAAAGGCGGAAGACCTGTTATTACAGCAACACAAATGCTTGATTCAATGATAAGAAATCCCAGACCTACCAGAGCTGAAGCAAGCGACGTAGCAAATGCTATTTATGATGGGACAAGTGCTGTAATGCTTTCGGGAGAAACGGCATCAGGCAAGTATCCTGTAGAGAGCCTTGAAACAATGTCTAGGGTAGCTGAAAAAGCTGAAAATGCAATAGATTTCTGGAAAAAATTCAATGTAAACCAATATAACATAATTACCAGTGTAACTAATGCAATAAGCCACGCAACCTGCACTACTGCATTGGACTTAAAGGCTTCGGCTATTATTACAGTTACAAAATCAGGACACACTGCACGAATGATTTCCAGGTTCAGGCCTGCTTGTCCGATAGTAGCTACTACCGTAGAACCGAGAGTTCAAAGGCAGCTCTCCTTATCGTGGGGAGTTATACCATACCTTGTTAAGGAGGCAACTTCAACGGATGAAATGTTTGATGTTGGAGTAGATAAGGCTATTGAATCAGGTCTTGTAAATAATGGTGATCTTGTAGTTATTACAGCAGGTGTTCCTATTGGTGTAAGCGGTACTACAAATATTCTAAAGGTTCATATCGTAGGAAAGGTACTGGCTCAGGGAACAGGTGTCGGTACAGGTACAGTAACCGGTGAGCTTTGTGTTGCAAAAACACTTGATCAATTGAAAAATAACTTTGTTGAGGGCAACATCCTGGTGGTGCCTCAAACTACAAACGACATGCTTTTCTATATGAGAAGGGCATCAGGAATAATAACTGAAGAAGGTGGCATAGGTTCACATGCTGCAATTGTTGGTATGACGCTTGAAATGCCCGTTATTGTATCAGCAGACCATGCAACGCAGATATTGAAAAGCGGAACGGTTGTTACTATTGATGCATCAAGAGGAATCGTCTATTATGGCGTTACAAGAGTGTAAAATATTGTTGTAATGCTTTTGAAACATTGTTTGACAAAAATGACTATGTTATAATGAAAATCGACATTATTCAGGGAATAATGTCGATTTTTGTATTGTAGTGTATTTATTAAACAATATTTTTAAGGGGTGTAGAATGGATTCTGTAATATTTACAATTGAAGAAAATTGCATTGGTTGTAATAAGTGTATATACGAGTGTCCTATAGTGGATGCCAATGTATCATATATAAAAGAAGGCCATAGCAAGACTCATGTTGATGGACAAAAGTGTATCATGTGCGGAAAATGTATTGAGTTGTGTGATCATGGAGCAAGAGACTATAAAGATGATACCGAGTGCTTTATGAATGACTTAAAAAGTGGAAAAGCTATTTCTGTAATTGCTGCTCCCGCATTAAAAACAAACTATCCTGAATATAAAAAGATTCTTGGAATCCTAAAAGCTTTTGGGGTAAACACATTTTATGATGTATCATTTGGCGCAGATATTACAACATGGGCCTATCTCAAAACTATTAAGGAGAGGAAAATAAATTCTGTAATATCACAGCCATGTCCTGCTATAGTAAACTATGGACAAAAACACAAGCATAAAGTGCTGGAAAGCATTATACCTGTTCATAGTCCAATGATGTGTTCTGCAATATATATCAACAAATATCTTAATATAAAGGACAAAATATGTTTCCTGTCTCCATGCATAGCAAAAACATCTGAAATACGCGACCAAAACACTAAAGGTTATATCAGTTATAATGTTACATTTAATAAGCTTATGAACTATATGGAATCAAATCATATAAAACTCGATAATTATAAAGAAGCTGATTTTGATGTAAACTCATATGGTCTTGGTGATGTTTACTGTGTTCCCGGGGGACTAAGGGAAAATGTTCATTACTATGACAAAAAGGCATGGGTAAAACAGGTTGAAGGTACTGAATTTGTTTATAAATATATTGATGAATACATAGACCGAAAGAACCAAAACAAACCGCTGCCTTTTCTTGTAGATATTTTAAGCTGTTCTCATGGGTGTAACATAGGATCGGGAACCTGCAAGAATATTGACGTAACTGAAATCGAATACCAGACCAACCTGTTAAGACATAAATCCGGAAATAAATTCAAATCAAATCCGGATAAGTTATTGAAATATTTCAATAAGTCGTTAAAGCTTGGAGATTTTACAAGAGAGTACGTTAAGGAGAACATGACTCCATTTGTAATGCCATCAGAAAGCGAACTTGACGAGATATATAATAAGATGAAGAAATTTGATGAGGAATCCAGGAACAGGAACTGTCACGCTTGTGGCTATAGAACATGCGAACTAATGGCTGCGTCTGTACATAATAATATTAACCATATAGAAAACTGTATTGACTATAACTCAAAAATGTCGGGTGAGAGAGACATTCTTAAGAATAAAAACAAGGAAGTTACGAATCTGCTTGATGATGTCAGCAGGTTGAGCAAGCAGCGTGAACAAAAGCTTGAGTTATTGGTCAAAAGAGTTAATAGAATGATTCAGGCTCTGGAGGAAGTATCCAATGGAAGCAGTAATAACTCAAGAAGTATGGAAACAATGAGTGAAGCGACTGGAAAGCTTGTTCAGTTTTCAGCCGATTTAAAATCAAGAATAGATATTATAAAAAAAAGCATAATTAATTTTACTAACGTCTCAAAAGAAGTACAATGGGTTTCCGATCAGACGAGACTGCTAGCTTTTAATGCCGGAATTGAGGCGGCCAGGGCAGGCGAAGCAGGTAAGGGCTTCAGTGTAGTTGCAGAAGAGGTTAAAAAGCTTTCAGCACAAACTAATGCGGCAGTACTATCAACTCAAAAAGATGAAGAACAGTTGGTTGAAAGTATTGAAGCCATTCAAGATGAATGTGCTGAGCTGGAACAAAAAATTGAGAGCATTAATGCAGAAATGCAGAATATTGCAGCAATTATGGAAGAGATAACTGCAAAAACCCAGGAAGTAACTGCAAATGCCAACGCAATGCTGGACGAGCAGAAGTAAAAATTTACTGTGTAATTTCACAATCCATTACAGATAATAATTCAATAAGTAAATTATTATCTGAATGGAGAATGATAATATTGAAAAATAAGTTTACTAAAAGCTTTATTTTATCTCTTTGTTTTTTAATGACAATTTTATTAGCTTGGGATACAGTAAATATAAATACTATTAATGCTCAAACTGCATCAGGAGCTGGTGTCACAGGCTCAGGGCCTATTACCTCACTTCCTTGGGAAAATGACGAGGCTTTTACAAAGGCACAGCAAGAAAATGGTACAGCCGTTCTGATGGCTGCTTATAAAACGGTTCTTAGGGATCCTTTGCCTGGGGAGGAATACAATGTCCACCTGGCGGCAAGTATGCTGGCTGGTATTGTAATTAAGCCTGGCGAAGTGTTTTCGCAAAATGGACGTGTCGGGCCGTATACAACTGAAAGGGGCTTCAAAAAAGGCCCCACATATGCAGGCGGACAGCTGATAACAACAATTGGAGGCGGTGTTTGTAAAATTGCATCTACCTTATATAATGTTGCAATTCTTAGTAATCTTCAGATAGTAGAAAGACACAACCACGGCATGCCTGTACCCTATGTGCCTTATGGACAGGATGCAACTGTTGCTTATGGCTCAAAGGATATCAAGTTTAAAAACAATACTGATTCACCTATTCTCATGTGGGCTCAGGGAATAGACAATACTCTTTATATAGCTTTTTACGGAAAGCAGGCTCCGGATAAAGTTGAGTGGCATCATGAAATTTTAAATACACAAAAGGCTCCCGACATTAAAACAAGGAATCCCGAGCTTCCTATTGGAACATCCAAAATGGTACTTGAAGGAATGGATGGAGCTACTGTTAAGTCATGGATTACAATTACGAAAAGTGACGGCACCTCAGCTGTTAAGGAACTCGGAATAAGCAGCTATAAACCAATGCCAAATGTTATTGAAGTTTCAGAATAGTGCAGGAATAAGTATAGCCTGCCATAAATAAGATTGAAGGTATAGGATATATATAGGGTGAAGTTTCTATTACTTCATCCTGTTTTAGTGAGGTCATATCCATGCCTTTAAAAAGTAGAACAAAGTTAATTAAAAAAGTACCTTTTTGGCTTATAACTGTCGGGCAAAGCTTTTCAGCTGCAGGAGATGTTTTTCAACTACTGGCTGTTACCATACTGCTGTATAATTTGACAGGTTCTGGTTTGTCGGCTGCATTTGGTGTAATATGTACCCCTGTAACAAGCCTTTTACTCTCTCCGATAGCAGGAAGCCTAGGAGATAAATTTTGTGAAAAACATATTCTGATTTTAATTGATATCTTACGGGCTTTAATAACCTTGCTGCTTGTTGGAAGATCCAGTGTTACTGAAATATATATTATACTGGTTGTCCAAGCTGCCTTGGGGAATTTATATGGGCCGCCTTTTAAAAAGCTTTTAGCCGGTGTTCTTCATACTGATGAATTGATAGCAGCAAACTCAATACTTACAGGAATATCAGGCATTGTTTATATTATAGGTCCTTTGACTGCTGCCTGGTTTATTAACAAATACCGTCTTGATTTCTCATTCTATATAAACAGCTTTTCATTTGTTTTTTCTTCTTTAACAATTGCCCTGATTAAAAGCAGCCTTTTTAAAAGTAGCAAGACCCTTAAGCATAAACAAGGTATTACAGGTGATATACGTGAAGGTATTTCATACTTTAAAAAAGAACCTAAACTTAAAAGTATAGTAATAGCTTCTACTGTTATCTGTTTTGGAACAGCGGCAGTTAATATGCTTTTCTATCCGTTTGCGTTTAACCAGTTAAAGGTTACAAATGAACAATGGAGCTTTATGCTTTCTGTTTTTTACGGGACAAATCTTGTTGCAATGATAGTTTCGAACCCGTTTTTTAAGCTCTTTAAAGGAAATGTAACCAGGTCTGTAAACTCAATATTTTTAATGGTTTCAGGGGTTTGGTTCCTATATAGTATTTCATACAGCCTGGTGCCTGTAGTGGTATTACAGTCGTTGGAAGGGACTCTCCTTGGGGTTTGCAGTATATTGCTTGGGAGCTTTATGCAGATTTATTCTGAAAAAAGGTATTTGGCAAGGGTCATGAGTATAAATGATTATATTAATAATCTGGCAAAACTTGCAGGAATAGGGGTAGCACTTTCTGTAATAAAGCTGGCAGGAATACGGGTTTCACTGTTGATAAATTCACTGCTGCTCTTGGTTGGTATAATTATATCGTATAACAAGTATGTAAAATTAAATGAATAATAAGTCGAAAAATATTTGATGTGGTAGAAGCTTAGATGCTATAATAATATCAGCTTTATATATTTATTACCTTTTGAGTATTTCCTAAGCAATTTGGTAAGACATTGGATTTGGTAATCAGTCACTATACAAACCTATTTTACTTGCAAAACGTAAGTGATTTTCAGTACCGGAGGACAGCAGCGTGAACCTTAGGAAGAAAACTGCCTTTATTATAATTTTGACAGTCATAATTCTAATATCCTTAGCCTACGTTATTTCACTGGTGCCGCTTGATAAAGCATTTTCAGAGCTTGAAAATGAAGATATGTCAAAGAATCTGGAGCGAATCAGCAGTTCAATTAATTATGAAATTAATGCGTTGAGCTCAAAGCTTACCGATTGGTCGGCATGGGACGATACATACAGGTTTATGATTGACCGTAATCCTAATTATATTGAATCAAATCTTGTAAATGATGTTTTTATTGGCTTAAAAGTTAATGTTATGGTTTTTATAGATTCTAGAGGTCAAATAGTTTTCGGTAAAGCTTTTGACCTTTATAAAAACTATGTACTGGACATGCCTTCTTTTTTTAAAAAAGATGTAATAGATAGTAACCTGAATATAAAAGACAGGTCTATTAAAAGCGTTAAAGGAATTGTCAATCTGCCCGAAGGGCTTATGTTCGTTGCTGCTCAGCCTATAACATGCAGTGACGGAAGCAGTGATCCGCGCGGCACTTTAATTATGGGACATTTCTTAGATGACAAAATGATTAGAGATATTTCACGGCTGACACAGCTCAACATTTCCATTTACAAATCGGACGACCCCAATTTACCTGAAGATATAAAAAAGGCAAACAGGTCTATTTCGGAAAATAATTCTCAAAGCATAAAACCTATTGATAAAAATACAATTGCAGGATATACCTTTTTGACAAATCTTGATAATACTACTAAAACCATTATAAAAGTAACTATGCCAAGAGACATGAGGACTGCCGGTAATAAAAGCATTGTCTTTTTAACATGGTCACTGGCCGGAAGCGGTATAATTATTACTATAGTTATCATCTTACTTCTTGAAAAAAATATTATAAGAAGGCTTAAACATTTAATTAAAAATGTAAGTCGGATTGGAAAAAGCGGAGATTTGACAGCTAGAATTGCTGTTAGAGGTAAGGATGAAATATCTTTTCTTGCTAAAGAAATGAATACAATGCTTTTTGCTCTTCAGCAGTCCAGAGATGAGCTGAAAATCAGTGAACGAAAATACAGGTATCTTTTTGAAAATATGCTGGATGCATATGCTTATTTAAAAATGGAATTCAACGATGACCAGATTCCATGTGACGGTTGTTTCCTTGAAATTAATAAATCCTTTGAAAAGCTGGCAGCAATTTCAGAAAATGAGCTCATAGGTAGGAAAATCAGCGAGGTCATGGGTCGGATTGGTGTTATAAATAGCTGGCTTGACTATTTGGGGAAGGTTACCAGAGAAGGCCAGAAGCTAACCTTTGACAGATATTTTGAAGAAACTGGGAGGTGGTTTTCAGTATATGTTTATTGTCCTGAGAATGGATACGCTATTATAATATTTCATGATATTACGAAGCTTAAGAAAATACAGGAGAGGCTTGAAGCAGCAAAAGAAGCAGCTGAACAGGCAAATAAGGCAAAAAGCTCGTTCCTTGCAAATATGAGCCATGAAATAAGGACTCCGCTTAACGCTATTGTGGGGTCAACTGAGCTTCTTGTTGAAACTCCTCTGACAGCGGCACAAAGAAGCCTTGCAAATACTGTATTTGAAGGCGGAGAGCACCTGCAAAATCTTATTAATGACATACTTGATTACTCAAAGATAGAGGCTGGTAAGCTGGTTCTTAATAGTTTCAAGTTCAGTCTGCCTGATGTTGTTGAAAGTGTTGCAGAACTGATGTCATTAAAGGTAAGAGAAAAAGGACTATCGTTAATGACATTCATTTCCCCTGATATACCTGAATTGATTGGTGATTCTGACCGTTTGAAACAAATCTTGCTGAACCTTATTTCTAATGCAGTCAAGTTCACAGAAAATGGTGAAATTGTACTTAAGGCGGAAATATCAAGACAGACAGAAGATAACATTGTAATAAGGTTTGAGGTATCAGATACCGGTATTGGCATACCTTTAGAGATACAGAAAAAGTTGTTTCAAGCTTTTGTTCAGGCTGATAGTTCTACAACCAGAAAGTATGGGGGAACAGGACTAGGATTATCTATATCCAGGCAGCTTACGCAGATGATGAACGGGGAAATCAATGTAGAAAGTGAAGTCGGTAAAGGCTCAAAGTTCTGGTTTACTTCAGAATTTGGTATTTCATCGACTGAAAGCATTCCTGTACAATTTTCGGATAGTTTTAAGAAGATTCATGCACTTATTGTAAACGATAGTATGTATGGAAAGGAAATCATCTGTAAATACCTTTCTTCATGGGGTATTAGAAATGAGAGGATTGACAGCATTAATTCCCTTCAGCAAAAATTAAAAGATATGTGCGAAATGAATGATCCGTATAATCTTATTATTATTGAAAATTCGCCTAAACCTGACTGGGATGTATTCCAGGCAGCGGATAAGGTTAAAGGTGCCACAAAGGGTTCACCGCCTGTTCTGATACTTATAGATAACCATTTAAGGCGTGATCATGGGAAAAAAGCAATACAGGGAGGGTATTCTGCATGTATCAATAAACCTGTTAAGCAATCCCAGCTTCTTGATTGCATTGTAAACCTGTTTGGAGGAACAGCTCAAAGCGGTTTAAGCAAACAAAACATGGATATTAACACTAATATAGAAATACTTGCTCACGAAAACGCTCTAAACAGCAAATCTATTCTTGTTGTTGAAGATAATCCGGTAAACAGGAATCTTGCTACACTTCAGCTTGAAAAACTAGGATATAGGATAACAGTTGCCGTTAATGGAAGGGATGCAATAGAAATACTAAAAAAACATGAGTTTTCAGCTATACTTATGGACTGTCAGATGCCTGAAATGGATGGTTTTGAGGCTACGAACGCAATAAGAAAGAAGGAAGCTGCTACAGGTATTCATACTCCAATCATTGCAATGACTGCAAACGCAATGGAAGGGGACAGGGATAGATGTATTTCAGCCGGTATGGATGATTATATATGTAAACCCGTTAAGCTAAAAAGCCTTAGGGAAGTGCTTGAAAAATGGGTAAATCAGGCAAATGTTGACAACCATAAGTCAAGAGAGTAAATTAAATTTTAGAAATGTATTTTATTAATTATATGGAGATAATTCATGTTAGATAACTGCAGATATGACATTGACGGGTTTATCAGTGAACTTGAGATAGAACTTGAGGAAGCTAAGGAACTTTATAAAAGCTATGAGACAGAGATGAATGAAGAAATTGAAGAAATGGAACAGCTTTGTTCGGCAAAGGAATACGAAAAGCTTCAACGAGTGGTTCACAACGTAAAAGGCGTATCCGCCAATCTTAGAATCAATGATGTTTATGAAGCGGCAGCTGATTTTGATACCAAACTAAAAAACGGTGTAACCAGCTCTGCGGATGCAAATGTTGCTTATCTTGTTTTAAGGATAAAAGATTCAATATTAGAGATAAAAGAATTCTTCAAAGTTAAAGGCCTTTAGTTGCCTTTAAAGGGGGCTAATGTTCATGAGTCTGGAAAAAAGGGTTATGATAGTAGAAGACTCAAATACTGTAAGGTATGAAGTAAAACTTCTGCTTAAAAAAATTGGTGTTGTACTCATTGAAGTAGCAAACAGCATTGGTATGTACAATGCAATTGAGGAGTATGGTAAAATTGTTGATTTAATTATAATGGACCTGACTCTTAAAAATGAAAATGGTTTTGATTTAATAAAAAGTTTGAAGTCAAGTGAAAGGTATAATAATATCCCTGTACTCATATTAACGGAACATGCTGACAGGGATAATGTGCTAACTGCAAAAGATATAGGCGTGGAAGGATATCTTAGAAAGCCTATTAATGGAACCGAACTGCTGGAACGTGTTTCAAAAATACTTGGAATCTGATTTATGTAGTTATGATTTCATAAATCCTAGTAACCTTATCAATCATAACTTTCTGATTGTTACCCAGAATAGGTTTCACTGTTACCAGCAACCTCATGATCGAATTAAAATCGGGGCTTTTACTTCTTGATTCTGTAATAAAGCTTTTCAAACCTCTGTATGCATTACTGTAAATTTCACTTGTGTAAGTTATCCGATCAAGCATTGTCCTGTCATTCCCAGGAAAGTATTCCGCTATTACCTTAATAATATCATTTATAACATCAAGGCCACTTGAACGTACTGTCGCGTTTTCATCCTTTCTTAAGTAGGAATCCTGCATACCTCTTATTTTTTGGGCTGCATAAATGCTGTTTGCAATATAACTTAAAAACTCCTGACTGTTCATTAGAACCTCCCAACCTGAATTACAATATCATTTTATGTTAAATAATTATTTTGGTTACATAAGTCCAAGTAATTTACGAAGTATAAGTTTGTATAATTAACCTTTTTAGTGTAAACAATGTAACTATCAGCCCACAACAATGTTTGTTGAAAGAGTGGAGGATTGCATTAAGTGCTTAGAAGAATATTTATAAGCAAGTTGTTTATACTTTTTACAAGTTTATTTATTATAGGTTTTTTTATAGGCTATGATTATGCTCATATTTCTTATGAACCGGACAATACCGGCTATATGAGCCAACCTTCTGATATATATTCACAGATAGAAAAGAATAACGCTTCACAGTCTGAAAATACTGACATGAACCTCAGTACACAAAACAATATAGACTCTGATGATAGTAGTTTTCCTGAACCGGAAACAAGTGATAATGCAGAACCTGGACTTCAAGATTATGTAAATCAGAATAATGAAAACAGCCAAAAGTCGGATGATGTTGTAAACCCGTCTGAGGATTCTGCTGTTAATCCTACCGAACCATCAAATTAGGAAACGGTTTCTATATGTAATTGTCTTATTAAATCAAGTATTGTATAATAATTCTAATCTATATAAGTTTAATTAAATATTGAATATGCATCATGTCCTTAATTCCGGACATGATGGTATAATAAGCGATTTTAATTCAACTTATTACATATGAAATAGGATAAAGTAAATACCGATTCGATACCCATTTGCATTTGGCTTTAGAAATGCAAATGATGTATAAGAAATTTACTTCATCCTATCTATTGATTAATCTTAATAATTCAGATCAAAATAAGGGGCTCTTATGGAAAACATTCGTGAAAGACTGCGTAATTCGAAAAGAATAGTTGTTAAGGTTGGTACTTCAACATTAACTTATGATAATGGAAAACTTAATTTTACCAGAATTGATAAGCTTGCAAGGGTTATTTCTGATCTTGAAAACCAGGACAAAAAAGTTATTCTTGTAACTTCGGGTGCAATTGGTGTTGGAGTCGGAATGCTGAAACTTAAGGGGAAACCCAAAACCTTAAGGGAAAAGCAGGCAGTTGCCGCTGTTGGCCAGTGTGAGCTTATGCATATATACAGCAAGTTTTTTCAGGAGTACGGCCATATTGTAGGCCAGATACTTCTTACAAGAGATGTAGTCGAGAATGAAACAGGAAGACAAAATGTAATCAATACCTTCGAAACGCTAATTGAAAAGGGTATTGTTCCCATTGTAAATGAAAATGACTCGGTAGCTGTTGAAGAGATTGAATTTGGTCATAAAAGGGTTTTTGGAGACAATGATACACTCTCTGCCTACGTTGCGAGACTTGTAAATGCAGATTTGCTTATCCTCCTATCAGATATAGACGGATTCTATGACTGTGATCCAAGGAGAAATACCTGCTCTAAACTTATTTCAATTGTAGATGAAATTACACCTGATGTTGAAAAGTGTGCCGGCGGCGTTGGAACAAAAAGAGGTACCGGCGGTATGGCAACCAAACTTGAAGCAGGCAAAATAGCTTCAGCCGGAGGGATTGATATGGTTATTACAAACGGTAATAATCCTGAGGCACTGATTGATATAATTAACGGTGAGGAAGTTGGCACGTTATTTTTAGGAAAGCGTTAGGAGAGGATAGAATGAGTGAACTTATAATTAAGGCTGAAAATGCTAAAAAAGCATCATATAAGCTGTCAAATACATCAACGGTTGACAAGAACAAAGGACTTCTCAAAATTGCACAAATGCTTATAGATAATGCTAATGAAATATTTGCTGCAAATGCCATAGATGTGGAAAATGCAAAGGCCAAAGGTGTAACTACAGCACTTATTGACAGGCTTACCTTGAACGAAAAAAGAGTAAATGATATGGCTGAAGGGTTGCGCCAAATAGCATCTCTCCCTGATCCGGTTGGAGAAGTTATATCAGCATGGAAAAGGCCTAATGGACTTCAGATAGGCCAGCAGCGTGTACCTCTGGGTGTTATTGGTATAATTTATGAAGCAAGACCTAATGTAACAGTAGACGCGGCAGGGTTATGCCTCAAGTCGGGTAATGTTGCGATTTTAAGAGGCGGAAGTGAAGCAATCAATTCAAATAAGGCCATAGTAAATATTATTTCAAAAGCATTGAAGGAAGCAGGAATTCCTGAGGCTGCAGTACAGCTTATTGAGGATACCGGACGCGAAACCGCTGTTGAAATGATGAAATTGAATAAATATATAGACGTTCTTATTCCAAGGGGTGGAGCAGGACTTATCCAAACTGTAGTTAAAAACGCCACTGTCCCGGTTATTGAAACTGGTACAGGAAACTGTCATGTGTATGTAGATGGTGATGGTGACCTTGAAATGGGTGAAAGAATAATTATTAATGCAAAAACTAGCAGACCTGCAGTATGCAACGCAGCAGAAACACTGTTGGTGGATGAAAAGATAGCGGAAAAATTTATTCCTAAGGCTCTTAAATCACTTCGTGATATGAATGTAGAAATCCATGGCTGTGAAAAAACTCAAAAGCTGTTTTCCGACGTAAAGCCTGCAACCGAAGAGGATTGGGATACTGAGTATCTGGACTATATTCTCGCTGTTAAGGTCGTAAATGGAATAGATGAAGCGATAGAACACATTAATGCCCACGGAACAAGGCACTCTGAGGCTATAATTACAAACGACTACAATAAGGCAAGAAAGTTCCAGCAGGAAATCGATGCTGCAGCTGTTTATGTCAATGCTTCAACCAGATTTACCGATGGCTTTGAATTCGGCTTTGGAGCAGAAATAGGTATAAGCAACCAAAAGCTTCATGCACGTGGCCCGCTGGGTTTAAAGGAATTGACAACTATAAAGTATATCATTAACGGAAACGGACAGATAAGATAAAAAATTAGAGGTATAGCTGCTGACGATACTATAGTGTCAGCAGCTTTTTTATTATTGAATAAAATATTTATACTGGTTAATTGGTAAAAGATGTATTATAATTTGTTTATACTTTATGAAATTAGGTGATTAAAATTAGAATCAGAGGTCTAATATTTTCTATCTTACTTATAGGTTTATTCTGTACAGGTTGTTACCAACAAAATATAAATACTTATTCCAAACCAGTTGCTGTTATTCCTACAGATTCAATTGGTGCAACAATAGTATTTGGAAGTACAAAATCAATTGAAGACGGTATTAAAGAGTACATTCAAAAGAATAACAGGGATATGGACATAAAGAATTTTAAATTAGCTTCAATATACCCTGTTGACGGCGGAATAATGACGATGTTTTTATTTGACGGCAGCAAGGTTAAATATGAAGGTATGGTTATGATGTTAAATAAAAACAATAGTACAATGGAAATTATTAATATTCTATGTGCCCCTGTTGATACAAGAACATCTGTAACAATGAATGAAATGTCCGGTGATTATCTAGCTGGAAATAATAGAAAAATATATTTTATGCTTGGCGGGGTTATAAACAACCCGGCAATCAAAGAACTGAATATAGAATTTTTTAATGGAATTAAAAAAAATTATAAGCTCAATGATGATAATAGATTCTACTGTTTGAAACAGGAAAGTGTCAGCGGTATTAAAAGTTTTACTTATACTAATAAAAATGGAGATGTAAAACAGATAATTCCTTTGAAAGAGTGATTTAAATAAACAAAGGCTATGTTTCCATAGCCTTTGCTGCTGATTTTTCGGTTTAGTTATTTAAACTGCCTTTCTATCGTGCTTTCAACCAGTATGGGATTTACGTCCAGATACACTTCGTCACCTATTTTTGCATTAGTTCCGGTTAAATCAACAACTATATTGAACATGCTTATCCTGCCTAAAATAGGCACCCTTTGATCGCTGTTAAGACGAATATAGTATCTTTTATTCAAGGATTTCAAGTCATTATACATATAGCGCAGCACATCCATAAACCTATAGGTATCCCTTGATTTTTCAACACCAAAACCATCCATGTAACCAACCGGTATGATACCTATGGTAGTCTTTCTTTTCGTTTTATAGGTGTTTGCATAGCCAATGAAATGTTTTTCCGGAAGTTCTTTCATTTCAATAATATTAGACTTCATATATGCAATTTTCTTAAGCCCTACATTGTTTTGAACAGGAATTCTTCCCAGGAATGCTGAACCCACTCTTACAGCATCAAGATGCATTTGCGGGAATCTTAAAAATGCGCTTGAACTAGCTATATGAAGAATTCCCGGATTTATACCTGCTGCCTTAAGCCCTTCAATGCATTTGTTGAACTTGTTGAACTGCTCTATGGAGCTTTTAGGCTTTTTTTCGAATGCAAATGAAAGATGAGTGTAGGTGCCATCAATTGTTATGTTTTCAAGGTCTTTAAGCAAGGAGACTATTTCTTCAGGCTTGTCCCATGCAAAACCGAACCTTCCAAAGCCTGTATCAATTTTCAGATGTATTTTTACCACAGTATCAAGCTTTTTTGCCGCTGTGTTTATTGCAATAGCCGAATTAATGGAACCTACGGTAGGCATTATATCATTTGCGACCAGCTTGTCGGCTTCATCTTCCAGGCTTGTTGATGATATAAGCAGAAGCTTGCTGTCAAAACCGTTTTCCCTAAGCATTACAGCATCATTCAGCTCTGAAAGGGCAAAAAAGTCTATTGAGTTTTCCTTTAGGAGCTTTGCATACTCCAGTATTCCAAGACCGTATCCATTGCCTTTTAGTACTGCAATAATTGTCGAATTCGTCATTCCCTTGATTACATTTATATTATGTAAAAGCTTTTCTTTTTCAATTATAAGAGCCTTCATTGGGATTAACTCCTTTTATTCTGTTTTTGAAGAAGTATCCTTACTTCCTCTTGTCATAATTTTTCTTCTTAATTCTCTGAAGGTTTTTTCACCTTTTTCTACTGCGAAATGAATAAAAGGTTTGAATATATAATCCATTTCTCCTACAAACTCAGTAAACTTTCCATTAAAGCCTTTTTTAAACTTGTATAGCCCATACAAGGGATTACTTTCATCAAGGTCACCTGATACGCCTCTGAAATCGTATATGTCACAGCCCGCCTCAAGAGACCACTTTATCATTTCCCATTGGAGAAGGTAATTTGGCATTACATTTCTGGATTCATTACTGCTTGCACCATAGAGGTACCAGCATTTGTTACCGTAAAGGACAGCCAGTGTTCCGGCAACTATCTTTCCTTCATAATAAGCTACATAAAGCCTTATATGGTCTGGTCCAAGGCAATCGAACATTTTTTCAAAGTATTCCTTTGTTCTTATTACAAACTTGTCACGAGCACCGGTTTCCTGCATAATTCTATGAAAGTCCCCGATATCTTCACGGGTTCCTATTTTTACTTCAACACCTTTTTTAGCAGAAAGACGTATATTGTACCTCCACTTTTGGTGGAAAACCTGCATCATCTCGTCCTCAGTCTTGTTAAGGACATCAAGCCTGAATACAAACCTGGGCTGTATACCTTCAAAATTTTTGGAACGGGGTGCAACCTTAAAACCGAGGCCTTTCATAATATCTTCAAATTCGGTATCTTCAACTTCAATATCGGGATCAAGCTTTAAAGCATAGCTTTTATATTTCTTTGCAAGCTTTTTAGCCTGTTCAAGCAATAGGGCAAGAGTTTCTCTGTCATGAGGGTCACATACCGGACCTCTGGGACAATACATCATGGTATAGTTAAAAACCGGTATTTTTCTTATTAGAATGCTCATTGAGCCTTTTATATTTCCATTGTCATCCTCAACGGTAATTATTTCATTCTTCCAATTTGATTTTACGGCTGCCCATTCGGGGCTTTGCATAAAATGACCTTTTTTATTTGTTTGGAGAAAGCTTATGTATTTTTCGCTATTTATACTTTCTGCAACTTTCAAAGTGATGCCTCCTTAATTTATCGCTAATTAGTGTATTTCAAAAAATCCTTATAGTAAAGAATGGAATTCTTCTTATCATTATATATTTTTTTTAACGTTTTGAAAAACCCATTCCCCATTTTTTTATGAATATCAGAATAATATTGGGCTGCGTTAACATACGCAAGCCTCATATATTGGTCTCTTGAACTGTAATTATTCAGGTGCATGTTCAAAAAACTGCTGTCATAAAAAGTTGATGGGTGACCTCCTCCTAATATTATTGACAGGTAATTGACCAGTCCTTCATCAAGAAATGGTTCATCCAGCTGATTTGTACCAATAATATTATAAAACCACTGATGGAATATCTCGTGATAAGTTACTCCCCTGAGGTCATTGCCATTATTAAAGCAACGATCCGATATTAATATCATCTGCGATTGCTCCATACCTTCATTTGATGATATAGGCGCATTTACTACAAATAATTCTTTATATGGGTAAGCACCTATGTTTTTTTCGGCAAAAGCAAGGGCTTCATTAACATAATTCCTTGAACTGTATGAATTTATATAGTAAACGGTACTGTTACCGTGCTTTTCTGACTTAACGTTTGGATTTTTGGCAAGTACAATTGGGAAATCTCTTAAATTAATAGCTTTAAAAGCCGCAGTCCTATAGCTCCCTGATACCTTATCACCCTTTTGCCCCGGGCCAAACACATTATAACCCTTATCAGCCTTGATTGAAATTTCATAATTGTTCATGTTATATATATATGGGTCACCAAAGCTTGATTTATAAAGTTGAATGGGCTTCCCGTCCTTCATGACTGCAGGAGTTATCAAAAAGTTTGTTAAAAGTATATAGCTGTCTGAATAAGACAAGGTTTGCCTGTTTGAATCAAGTTTCAGTTCATACTCCAAAGAAATACTATTCTGAGGCTTATCACATACTATGGATAGATTCATACTATCTGTAATTGAATCCTTATACATGCCATCGACAGTTATTTTTTTCAAGGTGGTTATTGCGTGGTTTGCAGAAGGAATATAAGCATAAATCTTACTTTGTGGCGATTCAAATTTTATATCCTGGGTAATATTGACTATGTTACCTGAAACCTCTATATCAGCTTTGATATTATATAAAGTATCAGCAGGCGTGCTGTTTACAGGAACAATATAATTATCTGCAGGTTTATTTCCGGTGCCGGGTGCCACAAACACCAAATAAGCGAGAATAGATAGAATGGCAATACATTGAATGGTTATTATAAATACGAAAAAAAAGAATTTTTTTTTTGCATTATGCATAAGCCCCCGTTTAATGAAAGTATTATATCATACAGAAATCGACATTGTCAAAATCAAATTACCCTAGGCAAAGCCTCTTCCATGGGCTTGGGGAAATCATGCCAGCTGATAACTGTGCTTGTTGAAATGCTGGTGAATTTGATTTATACTTATTTTGGGAGATTTTTACCTCCGGTGGAAAACCATTCAAGATGAAACAGGAGACAAAAATGAGGGAAAGACTTAAGGATAGATATACCATAATAGCGATAATCATAATTTTTATAAGTTCAATACTGGTCTACCAGCTGGCAGAACTGCAAATAGTAAAAGGTCAGTATTATGACGAACAATCACAGCGTAAGCTTCTTAATAAAAGAAAAATTATAGCACCAAGAGGAAAAATAACAGATAGGAATGGTATACCCATAGCTGTTAACAGAATGGGTTTTAACGTCCAGGTCGTTAACAGGGAATCGGATACTCAAAAGTTTAATGATATGCTTTTTAATCTTATTAAACTGCTCGAGGCGAATAATGATACATATATAAAAACGCTAAACCATTATATTACATTCAATCCCATTGCATATGGCGATTATATTAAAAATTCACAAAAAGACATAAAAGCTTTTATCAAAAGGATTGTACTGGCAGATAAGGATGTTGATAAGATTAAAAGCCCACAGGATGCCTTTGATTACCTGAGGAAGGAATTTAAAATCGATGACAAGTATTCCGACGAGGATGCCTATAAGCTAATGACCATCCGTTTTGAAATGCTGGATAAGGGCTATAGCTCGCTTAACCCTGTCACCATAGCTACAGATGTAAGCAGTAAGGTAGTGGCTGAACTTGAAGAAAGAAACTTTGATTATACGGGTATAGCAACCGACACCCAGCCCATAAGAATGTATATAGATGCAGAACCTGTTTCACATGTGCTTGGATATGTAAGAGGGATCAGCCCTGAAGAATATAAATCTCATAAAGATGAAGGTTATGAAATGAGTGATATCGTAGGGAAGATTGGGATTGAAAAAGAGGCCGAAGGATATTTAAGAGGTACAGATGGAGAGAAGCTTGTAGAAATGGATATTAGCGGCAGGCAGATCAATGAAATTATTGGTGAAGGAAAGCCTGCAATTCCAGGTAATGATGTAGAGCTCACAATAGATATGAAGCTTCAGAAAATAGCGGCTGATTCACTCAAGCGGAATATTGATTATATTAAGAATAAACAGGGATTTACAAACATTCCGCAGAATTTGGGTGATGCTTTCGCGGGCTCGGTTATTGCAGTAGATGTAAGAAACGGTGAGGTGCTTGCAATGGTATCCTACCCGGATTATGATCCATCATACTATCTGGAGCCTTTAGAAAATAGAGAAGCACAAATAGCAATAGCAAAATGGAATGATAGAAAAGATACTGTATTTAAGCCGATGTTAAATAGAGTAATAGGTGAAAGATATGCTCCGGGTTCAACATTTAAGCCTATTGTAGGTATTGCTGGACTTGAAGAAGGTGCCATAACTCCTCAGAACAATGTAAAATATGATCCGGGTTTTATAAAGCTTGAGGATCAGACATATAAGTGTCTTGAGGGCGGACATGGATCTTTAGATTTAAGAAAGGCTATTGCGACATCCTGTAACATTTACTTCATGCAGCTTGCAACAGATCCGGTAATGGGAATTGACAAAATTGATAAATGGGGCAAAATGTTCGGACTTGGGGAATTTACAGGCATTGATTTGCCGGGTGAGTCAAGAGGAATACTGGCAAGTAAAAAGAGTAAGATAGAAAGGGATAAGGCGTTGGGTGCCCCATCCTATGAATGGAGTAGAGCTGATACTGCACAGTCTTCCATAGGTCAGTTTACAAACTCATTGACGCCTATCCAGCTTGTTAATTATATAAGTACCCTTGCAAACGGAGGCCAACGTTTTAAGCCTCATCTTATTAGAAGAGTTACAAAATACGACGGTTCTATTGTAACAGAAACAAAACCTGAGTCTGTATCAGTCCCTGTTCAGAAATCAACAATAGAAGCTGTTAAACAAGGAATGATAGAGGTTGCCAATTCAGAAAACGGTACCGCATTTAGTGTCTTTCAGGATTTTCCACCTGAATTCAAGGTTGCAGGTAAAACGGGTACCGCAGAAACCGGTGATACTAAGCATTCAAACAATGGTGTTTTCGTATGCTATGCACCTGCCGATAACCCCAAAATAGCGATTGCAGTTGTTATTGAAAGAGGTGTTCAGGGCTGTATGGCAGCACCGGTTGCAAAAGATATCCTGATGGAATACTTCAGGCTCAATAAGGTAAACGACACAGTAAGCGATGTTATAAAGCCTGATGAATTTAGGTTCTTACATTAATTATTTCCCCCACGGTCTTACGGCAGCTCCTGCCAATACTTTGCATAACCCCTCAGTCCTATGGACAGCTCCCCTGTTAGGGGAGCCAATTCAGAAGGTTTTGAACTTAAAAGGAGCTGTACACTAATTGTTACTTAGTGTACAGCTCCTTATTAATGTCCAATCTTAGTTTATTTAATTCTGCCCGACCGGTAAATCAGGGTTTTTGTTCTGTCCATTGTCTGTCTTGTTATCCTTATTTTTGTCATCGGTTGCAGTACCATTTTCATTTTGAGTTGTCGGCGGTTGCTGTGTCGGGGTACTTACATTATCGTATTCTCCTGCAGGAAGCTCATAAATCCAATCTTTTACGGGTGGGTCATTCGGGAACATCGGTTTGTATTCCTTCTTCCTATGCACAAATATCTGATTGATTATAGCATCAACCGGGGTATTAGGCCCAGCGAGAAGATACCTGCCGTCAGCCGCCTTCGCATTTTTGCTTACCTTTGCCTCAACGTGAACATCACATGTCTCTTTAGGTTCTGTACCTTTTATAAATAATTCATTATATTTAAGGCTTCCTTTTACTTTTGAGATTTCCCTTGGATCCTTTTCACACAAAGGACCGGGTAGCTTGCCTGAATATACACATATTGTTTTAGTAACAATATCAGGTGACTGAGAGAAGTCAACAGGATCAAGGTTTTTATGAATTTTTGTCATTACAGCATTCCAAATTTTTAATGATGGGTTGATACCATTCCAGCCCGGCAGACTATTAATACCCTCTAAATCAGTTGGGGTTTTGTAGCCATACCAAACGGCGCCAACATAATAAGGGGAGTAACCAACAAACCACCTATCCTTGTCTTCGCTTGTTGTACCTGTTTTACCAGCAGTGGGAATTATCTGACCTTTTCCGTTCTTTATAATACCGTTCGGGTATGCTGTACCGTAATTAACAACACTCTGCATCATGCTTGTCATTATATATGCTGTAGGCTGACTGTAAACAATTGTATTATTCGGTTTCTTTTCAAGAATTACATTTCCTTTACTGTCCACTACCTTTGTATAGGTAGTTGGCTGAGTATACATACCTTTATTGGCAAACGGTGTATAAGCTGATGCCATCTGAAGCGGACTAAGCCCATTGTTGAGACCTCCAAGGGCAAGTGATATGTTCCTCTGGTCTGTTTGTATACCGACTTTTTTCAAATATGGAAAACATGCATCAGGGTTCATCATATAAACCTGAGCGGCAACTGTATTAACAGAATTGGCGATTGCATCACGTATGGTAGTCAAACCCTTAAAATCTCTTGTAAAGTTCACAGGATACAAGCTTGCTTTATTTGCTCCGTTAAGATGCATTGGTACATCATCTACAACCGTTCCTGCGGTAATGATTTTTTGGTCTATGGCTGGACCATAAACTGCAAGCGGTTTGAAAGATGAACCTACAGGCCTGAATGCTTGCGTAGCCATGTTCATCGAATTACCTGTCTTCTTACCGTTCCCACCGTACATTGCCCTTACCTGGCCTGTTTTTGGATCAATGAGTACCATGCCAGACTGTGGAAGGTCTTTAACACTTGGAAGTGCAGGGAAGAATGACGGATCGTTGTAAACCTCATCCATAGCTTTCTGAACATTACTGTCCATGGTGGTGTAGATTTTCAAGCCATTATTATATATTGTCTTAAGAGCTATTTGCTCAGAAATTCCCTTTGCCATTAAATCACGTTTTACGTCAAGCACGACCTGGTCAACAAAATATGGTTGTGCACTGTTGTTACTAAGCTCCTTGGCGTTGCCCTGGTTGAATTTAAGGTTTTCATTTAAAGCCTGTTGATACTGCTCCTGCGATATCATTTTCTGTCCAGTTTTGGGATCTGTCAGTTCACTCATTTTCTTCAAAATAATTTCCTGACGTTTCTTGTTGGGTTCTGTTCCATATTTGCTTAAAGGATCGTAATAACCAGGAAGGTTTGTTATCCCGGCAATACTTGCGCATTCTGCAAGGTCAAGGTCTTTTACATCCTTATTAAAATATGTTTTAGCAGCAGCCTGAACACCGCTGCAGCCATGACCAGTATTAATTACATTCAGATACAATTCAAGAATCTGCCACTTTTCAAGACGCTTTTCCAATTGAATAGCACTCCATTGTTCCTGAATCTTTCTTTTAAGAGTAACCTGTGTTTGGTTTGTCAAGTTTCTTACAAGCTGCATTGTGATAGTACTTCCACCTTGCATTTTACTTCCGGTAAAAACACTTATCATAGAGCTGATAGCTCTTTTAATATCAACTCCCGAATGCTCCCAGAATCTTTCATCTTCTATTGCAACAAAAGCGTTTACAAGGTTTTTAGGTATTTCATCATAATAGGCCCAAATCCTGTTTTCACCCTGGTGTAACTGTGTAATTTCTTTATTGTCCCTATCATAAACTATCGAATTCATTTTTGTTATTTGAAGCTGCTCGTCTGTTATAATCGGAGTAGTTTTGATATACCCATAAATGGCTCCACCAACTATACCTATTACAGCACATATTAATGCTACAAAGAAAATGGCCAATATTTTTAAAACTGTAAATACAAACTTTGCCTGAGGGGAACGCTGTTTTTTCTGCTTCTTTTTCTTTTCTTTTTTTTCCCCGGAGACCTTTGGTTTAGGATCCATGTTTTCCTCCACTTTGTCATAATTGATTAATAGTACTATTATAACATAAATATATCATTATGTTTATTTTTTAGTACTACCATCTTTCTATTGTAAACACTAGCTTTACTTTTACCCATTGAAAAACCTTTTCTAATATTATACACTATTTTTTAGGCAGAGTAAGTTTTACTTCTCAGGAGGGATTCTTTTTGGAAATAAAAGTGGGAGAGGTCATTAAGGCAAAAAGGCTTGAAAAGGGATATGGCCTTGTAGAGTTTGCCAAAATTGCAGGTGTTTCAGCTGGATATCTTTCTCAGCTTGAAAATGGTCGAAAAACAAATCCCAACCTTGAAGTTCTTACAAAGATCAGTAAAGAACTGGAAATTGACATAGATATGCTTTTGGGCCTTCAAAGCTCGAATGAAAATCTGAATCTTAAAATTCCATCCTTATTGAAGCTTGTCCTAGCTAAAGACCGTAATGCCAAAGTGCTTGAAGATAAAGAAGTGCTTAAGAAAATTTGTTCAATAGTTGAAAATATGCTTGATGCAAAATACCTTATTGAAGACAGTCAATTATACAGCCTCTTCCTCGAGGATATATATATCCAGATTGAAACCACACTTAAAAGGTATATGGCCATTCAGGTTCTAAACAATATATAACCTTTCTTTTGTAATATATATCCTTTACCGACATAAGAATCAAAATTTATCATACAATGTTACAGGCAATAAAAAATGACTGGTGGTTAAAAATGCCCAGAAAAAAGCTTTTATTCCGCCGCTTGTGGTATATCAGTAAAGGCAATAAAAAAAGATTTCACCTCTATATTGGTATTTCAATTACAATTATCATTATCACATTTTTACTTTACATATTGGAAAGCTATTCTTTGCCCAATGTTGCAAAAGCATCCAAATATCAGACTGAAAGACTTGTATCGGACATAATAAAAACCGAAGTATTAAAACATATGAGTGAAAATGCAGACTATGAAGACTATGTGACTATAAGTAAGGATAATGAAAACAGAATAGCAGCAGTAAGAACTGATGTTGCGAAACTGAATGAGCTTGTATATGAAGTGAATAATGCAGTCAGTCAAAACCTTGTATCACTTAAAAATTTGTCTGTTTCCTTACCTTTTAACGTCTTATATAAAAGCAGCGAAATAAATCAACAAGGTCAGGGACTTAATGTTAAGGTTATAACATCTGACAGGATTCAAACTGAATATGTTTCAGAGCTTACTCCACTTGAAAACTCCAAAGCAAGTCATAAAATTTTTTTGAAGGTGGTAGCATGGGTTGATATAAAGTTCTCTTTTCTTTTGAAAGAATCATTTGCTGTTACGACCAGTATACCTATTACTGAAATGATATTTGAAAAGGACTTGTCACCGGCATTCTTTGAAAGTATGAATATTCCTGTTCTTGAATAAATCATTAGCAGTAATAAAAGTAAAAACCGGTTTTCACCGGTTTTTTTGTTTTATTCAGCTTCTGTTGCTTTTTCATTGTCGTCTAATTGGCTTATAGCTGAACTTTTTTTATAATCTCTTGTTTTTTTAACAGATGGCCTTTCTGTTACAGCAACTTCCGCTTCTGCTTCAATCATATGGCATTTGCCCTGGAAGATTCCGCCTTCGTCGGCTACAAAACTATGTACATTTATATCACCGATAAGCCGTGCTGTTGAAAGGATTCTTAATACTCCTTTTGAAACAACGTTTCCCTCAACGTTCCCTGATATATGAACGTTGTTGCCGAATATATTTCCTTTGATTACTGCATCCGGGCCAACGTAAACATCTCCTGATATTTTAAGATAGCCCTTAACTTTGCCGTCTACGCGGACGGTGCCTTCCGACTCTATATTCCCGTCAAATATTGTATTTACTCCTACAAGTGTGTCAAAACTGCCTGAACTTCCGTTAGTATCCTTCTTAAACATAACCGACCTCCTAATATTTAATTACTGTCAAGATAATTAAGCGGATTAACTGAAGTACCATTGATCCTAACCTCGAAATGCAGATGTGCTCCTGTACTTCTTCCGCTGCTTCCGACCCTGGCAATGACCTGTCCCTTTTTTACAACTTGTCCCTGTTTCACTAATATTTTAGACGTATGCCCATACATTGTTGAAAAGTCATGCCCATGGTCAATTATAACGGTATTTCCATAGACGCTTGTCCTTTGCGCAAGTGTTACTGTTCCGCTTCCTGCTGCTGAAATATCCCTCCCATAAGGCGCAGCAATATCCAACCCTGTGTGAAAACGGCTGCTGTTGTTAAAAGGATCCTTGCGGCCGCCGAATGCAGAACTTATAGTTCCCCAAGTAGGCCACTGGGTCGGGAGAGAATCCAGGTATACATCAAGCTTTGACTTTGTCTCATCATTTCCTGAGTTCTCAATCCCTCTGGAAACACTAAGCTCCTTAAGACTGTCGAGTGAGACTTTAAGGTTCTGAACATCTTTTACAAAGGAGGATAGGCTTGAGGCTCCACCAGACCTTGATGAAGTACCCTTTGATATATATTTCTGAGCAATGTCATTATACATATCGTTAAATTTTTTTATTTGATTATTATAGTTTTCTTCTGTGTCTTTTAATTTTTTAATTTCATTTGCATTTTCCTGAAGCAGGTTTTTTTGTTCCACACTTAAATTAAGTAATGAATCGTTGCTTTTTTTCAGTTCATTGTTTTGAGCTACAGTTGAATAAATAAATATACCTGTGGCGATAAATACAGCAAGTATTATTACAGCTGTGACTATAAGCTTTGAATACAATGCTGAAAACTTCCTCACCTTTACTTTATCAAGCGAGTGCGGAATTATTGCTATTGACAGGTATTTTTTTTGTTTTTTTAGCTTACCCTTTTCCATGAATAACCGCCTTTTAATTAGGATTAGAAAAACATCCAAATGTATAAATTCTACAAAACTTAGAAAATTCCTTTTTTGAGTTCAGGAAATTATAATTGTACCTTGATTTATTAATTTCCGTTAAATAAAGTCCTCATTTATAATCTTATTTAAAGACTTTATTCTTATAAAAAGACTATTTCCCATATCTTAAAACAAAAACAATAAAATAAACTCCCAATATGTAGAATTAAGAAGGATTTTATTATTTTTTATAGAATTAATTAAGGTAAAAATACTATATTTCCAACCACGTGAGGTTACACGATGATAAAGTTGAAAAGCAAACTTTTTATTGCTTTTGGTTCCATAGCGGTTGTAATACTTATTGTAGCAGGCGTTACATCATTTTTGGGTTATAATTATATAATTTCAATGGTTAACGATATAAATTACAGTAAGGACAGGGTCTATTCGGTGCAGCAGATCAAAGACCTCATGTATCAGGAAAGACAGATATTGACTGATAGTGTAATACAGCTGGATTCTTCAAAAAGAAATGATTTTGAAAGCTTAAACAACAAAATCAAGGACGGTATAAAGACTCTTAACATTTCCGGTTCTGGAAAGCTTGACCAAAAGGATGTAAAGGAACTTGAAGTACTTAACAGTTTAAATGATGAATGCCTCGGAGTATACAAAAAGGTCGAGGAAGGTATAAATGTTGCTGGTAAAAATGGGTTAGCAGACCAGATTAAAAACTCCGGAGATAATTATAAAAAGACACTTGACGAAGCTCAAAAACTGAAAGATTCTGTATCTTCAAGAATTGACAGCATGATAGGCAGTGATATTAAGAATGTAACTGTATTGAAAGGACTGGCCCTGACTGATAATGCACAAACCAGTTCTCTGGTGAGTATGCTGAATGATTTGAAAAATGCAGAATACAGCACGTCCACAAATTTAACTAATGGCTCTGAACCGGCAGATATAGCAAAAGAATTGAATTCCCTTTCCCAGAAGCTGGACAAAATTGCTGGTAGTGCTTCCATTATTGCTTCTGATTCTGCTCAATTGTCGCAACTGGTTTCAAAGCTTAATTCAGAACAGATTAAAAAGAATATTAATGATTTATCTAACATAAACAGACTGATTTATTGGACACAACGTTTATACTACCTGCAGGCGGAGGCTGTGGCTGTTGTTAATGATAATAGAACATCTGCAGATGAAGCAACAGCAAAAATTAATGAGTACACAACAAGTCTAACCAAATCACTAGGTCTTGAGGATAAAAAAATGTTGGATGCAGTAAAGGCATTAAACGCTGATGCTGCAAAAGGTATTGAACCACTCTTTACTCAAATTGGAAAGCTTAAGAACAGTAATATTACAATTGATTTTAAAAACAATACTGAAGCATTTGCAAAGTTTGCAGACAGTTCTGACAAGCTTGAAAGCTCATTCAAACAATACCTGGCAGACGATATAAATACTTCGGAAAATATAAAAACCGGTATTAAGGTTGCAGTGTTTGTAATTGTTTTAATATGCATTATTGCAGGAATGGTTATTGCTTTTATGTTATCAAGGCATATACTAAAGCCTATCAATAATATAACAACACTTCTTGGAAGGGCTGAAAAGGGTGATCTGACAGTCCGTTCATCTTTGCAGCGCGGTGATGAAATAGGGGAACTTGGTGAAAAGGTGAACAATGTCCTTGATAGCCAGAAAAGAATTGTTGGGCAGGCAATGGCTGCTACCAGAGACATTTCACAGCTTAAACAAAAGCTTACGAAGATTTCAACAAACAGCAGGGACAGTGTAGGTAAGATATATGATGAGCTAAATATTGCAGTGGAAGATATGAAGAATAGGGCAAACCTTACTCCCGGAAGTGTTGAAGAAGTTAACCGTTTTGCGTCTGAGGTGAAGGAGGTTTCCAAAACAACCGGAATGGTTATGGACACCGGAATGAAGGCGATAGAGGCAGCTTATACAGGGGAAAAGGCAGCTTTGGAAGCAGAGGAAGTAATTAAAAAGGTTAATCAAACCGTTAAACAGATTGCAGGCAATATAACACAGCTTGATGAGTCTTCAGGAAAAATTGGTGAAATAACAAATACTATCACAGGAATAGCATCAAGAACTAACCTGCTTGCTCTTAATGCCGCAATAGAAGCTGCAAGGGCAGGACAGCAGGGAAAAGGCTTTACGGTACTTGCCGATGAAATAAGAAAGCTTTCAGAAGGCAGTAATAGAGCTGCAGGTGATATTAAGAGCCAGATAAACGATATTCAGGATAAGATACAGCTAGCAGTAGATAATATAAATATTGGTGTCAGTGGGGTTGAAGATGGTGTTGCCAAGGTCAATGAAATAAAAACAAGGATTTATGAAATAATAGATTCATTAAGGCTTGTGACTGATACTGTTAAAGCTACAGCTAAAACCGCATGTGATCAAGAAAATAAGGCCGATGAGCTGGTTAAGCTTATGGATAGTGTTTCAAAGGTATCTATTGAATCGGTTGCATCAGGCGAAGGTATTAATAAAAACATAAACCTTCATAATGACGTAATGAAGGAGCTTGATAATATATCCGGCGAGCTTGATACAGCCTCTAAAAACCTTAACAATATACTGACAGCCTATAAAATTGATTAAAATAACTTAAATATGAATTTATAATGGGTGATGGTGTATTGAGCCACTGCCCATTTTTATTTTACTATTAAAGGAGAATACAGTTGATAAAAAAGAATCAAACTTATGAAATTGAAATAACGGGAATGAACCATGAGGGACAGGGAGTAGGAAGACTGGAAGGTATGGCTGTTTTTGTTGACGGCGGTATCAAAGGTGAAAAGGCGTTGGTTAAAATAAATGAAGTTAAAAAGAATTATGCAACTTCAAGTATTAAATCCATATTAAATAACTCCCTTGGCAGAGTTGAACCACCATGTGGAAATTTTGAAAAATGCGGCGGATGCAGCCTAATGCATATGAATTATAAGGCTCAGATGGAATTTAAAACAGACCTTGTTAAGGAAACTCTCAAGCGTATAGGTAAACTTGAAGAGGTTAAGGTTAATGATACAATCGGAATGGATAATCCTCATAATTACCGGAATAAGGTACAATTCCCGGTAGCTCTTAAGGACGGGAAACCTGTGATGGGGTTTTATGAGCGAAGGTCACATAATGTTGCCGACGGTTCTTCATGTTTAATACAGGATGAGTCCAGTAGTCTTGTTCGTCAAGTAGTTTTGGAGTTTCTATCTACTAATAAAATAAGCATATATGATGAGAAAACAGGTTCGGGTCTATTAAGGCATGTGATGGTTCGAAAAGGGTTTAAGACTAGTGAAGTGATGGTCGTATTAGTGATTAATGGTGATAGCATTCCCAACTCGGATAAGCTGATAGAGAACCTTAAGGATAATGTTGGAGGCCTGACCAGTGTATTTCTTAATATTAACAAAAGAAATACAAATATAATTCTTGGAGAGAAAAATAAAAAGCTTTTTGGAAGGGATACAATTACTGATTATATAGGAAGATTTAAATTTGATATATCGCCCTTGTCATTTTTTCAGGTTAACCCAGTTCAGACAGAGGTTTTATATGGGAAAGCGCTAGAGTTTGCCGGGCTTGGCGGAAATGAAACAGTGTTTGATCTCTACTGTGGCATAGGAACCATTTCGCTGTTTCTTTCAGAAAAGGCAAAGCAGGTTTATGGTATTGAGGTTGTAGAAGATGCAATAAAGGATGCGAAGAAGAATGCAACGGCTAATGGAGTCGATAATACTGAGTTTATAGCAGGTGAAGCGGAAAGAGTTATACCTCAGATGTATGAAAAGGGCATAAGGGCTGATGTTGTGGTAGTTGATCCACCACGAAAGGGCTGTGAACAGGTGGTGCTTGAGACTATGGTCAAAATGCAGCCTGAACGTATAGTTTATGTTTCGTGCAACCCGTCAACTCTGGCAAGGGATTTGAATTACCTGACTGAGAATGGGTACAGGGTGGAGGAAGTGCAACCGGTGGATATGTTCCCGCATACGGCACATGTGGAGTGTGTGGTAGGAATACGTCGTAAGGATTTGTAGAAATCCTGAATTTTAGGCACTTGGTCATGGCCGATATTAAATAATTCGTTTGTACGTATTAGAAAGGGTTTAAAAATGAGTGTATTTTTTTATGGCTGTATGACAATTGATGGCTATCTTGCTGATAAAAACAATAATCTAGACTGGCTTTATCAAACAGGTACAATAGAAGAAACTGGTTATGATAGTTTCTATAAAAAGATGGATATTACTATCATGGGTAAAAAGACATTTAATGAAATTGAAAAGATAGAGGATGTAGCTAGTATATATGGAACTACAAAAAATTATGTTTTTACCCATGCAGATAGTTTGTCAGTATCGGAGTTTATTCCAGTAAATTGTGATGTTGTTGAATTTGTGAGAAAAATAGAAAAGAATAAAAATATTTGGATTATTGGAGGAAATACGATACTAGCTCCTTTGTTAGATAATGATATGGTTGATAAATTAATAATACAGATTGCTCCAGTGTTATTAGGGGACGGAATACGATTGTTTTCGCAAAAAGAAGTATTGAAGAAGTTTTACTTGGAAGAAGTAAAGAAATACGGACAGTTTGCAGAATTAATTTTCCGTAAGATATAATTTGCGTATTGTTTGGCCTTTTGATAAAGCCATATTCTGCCTATAGCCAATAAAAAGCGTCGGTAGGATACCAAGTAGACGGTATCCTACCGACGCTTTTATTCATACAGTAACAGTTTCCAGTGTGCTGCTAGATTAGTGCTGATTTGCGCAGAAGCTTTTCAATTATGACGGCGGCCTCGGCGCGGGTGATATTGGCCTTTGGCGCCAGCATGTTGCCAGCTCTGCCTGAAACGATGCCTGTCTTGAGGCAGACGGCCATACCGTTGGCAGCGTAGCCGGAGACCTTTGCCCCGTCATTGTAAGCTGCAAGCAGATTGCCTATCTCGCTGTCGCTCAGGGTTGCATTCAGCCCTGTGGTCTTCATAGCGCGGGCGATCATGGTGATGGCCTGCTCGCGGGTGATGATGTCGTTAGGTCCGAAGGTCTTGGCATTATAGCCGTTTATAATGCCGTAGGACACAGCGGTCTTGATGTATCCGCTGTACCACTTTGATGCATCTACGTCGCTGAAGCTGCTTGAGCCCATTCCAGGCTCGAGACCCAGAGCCCTTACTACGATGGTGGCAAACTCTGCACGGGTTATTTCTCTGTTTGGGTTGTAAGTGTTGTTTCCAACGCCTGTCACTACCATCCTAGAGCCCATGTTGTTGATGGCATCCTTCGCCCAGTGCTTTGCCACGTCGGAGAACTCCACGGGATTCCAGACGACGGAATAGGTGCTGTTTGTAAGGCTGTTAATGACTGCATAGTACTTGTCGCCGATGACGGTGACTTGGGTGGGCACATGGCGCACCGTTCCGTTTGGTTCGATGACAATGCCGGTGGTGATCTTAGAAGGGTCCACGCCCTCGGGGATGGCGATGGTCCTTTCCACATAGGCATTGAATACGCTTACATCCACCGTCTTTTCACCGTAGGTGCAGCGGATGGAGAAGTCCACCGATGGTGCCATGATGGTGAAGCCGGCATTTTTCTCTGCGCCTTCCACCACCTTTGTCATTGTATCCGAGGGCTGGGAGATGCTAACCGATACGGTGATGTCCGAGAGGGACACGTTGGCACCCAACTGCTGTGATATGGAACCGATGTTAATTTCCGAGGCCGGCAGGGTATAGCTTGATGAATCGGTCTGGATGATGAGGGTTGCGGCCTTGTCCTCCATGGAGCGGATCATTTCGCCGGTGAGACTGCCTACGACTGTATCTGCGCCGCTTGTGACAGGAATTGTCACCTTGGCGCCGCTGCTTTCCGATGCGAGGAGGACCTTCAGCTTAGTGGAGTCCACGGTCACCGTTGTGACCTTGCGGCCGTCAGAGCCCGTTTCGGTCTTAGCGGTGCCTGCAGACTTGGACTGGCCGTTGACCAGGACCACAGTCTCATCGGCTCCGTTAGAATTTCCGGAGCTGCCTGGGTTACCGGAGCTGCCAGAGCCGCCGGGGTTACCAGGGTCACCGGAGGATGATTCCGTGCCAAAGACTGGATAGCCGCCGTTCGCGCTGTTTCTGTCAGCTTTCCATGGGGATAAAGTTCCATAGGTGGTTCTCAATGCGTCTGCATTGGTGTTCAGGGTCTCTACAAAGGTTGCGGCCTTCATATCTGCAGCCGTCATGGCAGTGGTGTTTACGGTGCTGCTACTCACATCCAAATTTTCTGCTATTCCGGTATCTGCGGTGCTATCAAGCCAGTATGCATTTTCAATGGTGCCATTCTGGCTATTTCCGGTGATGCCTCCCACATAGGCGATAGCGCCATTGGCGGAAAGCGTACCTGAATTATAGCAGTTCTTAATTGAGGATTCTGTATTCCTACCTGCGATTCCGCCAACATAGGCAGTATTATCTTGAGTTACGTTCACAGCCACACTGCCGGTATTGTAGCAGTTGACGATGGTTAAATCAGCGTCAATATTTTCTCCAACAATACCGCCCACAACACTGTAATCTGGCCCGAAGATTGCACCGGTATTATAACAATCCTGTATATGTCCTTTTAAATTGAATCCTGCTATACCACCAGCAAATGCGCCTGTGACGGTACTGGAGCTATAACAGTCTTCAATGGTGCCCAAATGATTGAAGCCCACAATTCCTCCGGAGAAGGAAAAAGCATTGTCCGAGGCAATGTATCCGCCTGTCAGTCCCACATTCTTCACCGTTCCGCCGCGAACATATCCGAACAGGCTGGAGTATGAAGTGCTATCATCGATGTAAAGACCGCGGATAGTATTGCCGTTTCCGTCAAAGATGCCGGTAAAGGGTGTACTATAATCAGCACCGATGGGGCTCCATTGCTGGGGGTTGTTGCTGATATCGTTGTTGAGCACGATATCGCCCGTCAGCTTGTAATGGCTGTTGCCGAAACTGCTGTTCTTGCTGTTCACCACATTGGACATTTCCTTCAGCTGTGCTGCCGAGGAGATCAGATAGGGATCCTGCTCGGTGCCGGTGCCGGAAAAGCTGGTCTCAGATATTCGGATGTCGGTGGCAGGGGTATCCTGCTCCCCATAAGTGTAGTACGAGCAATCGTCATTGTCCTGTTTGACGGTTGCCATAGTGTAATCTGAGGATGTTTTCTGGAGGATCGTCATGTTGCTGTCGGTTATATCGGACTGCGCATATACAGCATAAGCCTTAACAGGGACGGAACCTGCTTTCGCATAGGTTGTGCCGCCGGAAAACACTACATTGACCACGGAGTAAATTCCATAACTGTTGGCAAAGCTTGACGTGGAGGTGCTGCCTATTGCTGTTAGGGTGCCGCCGGTGACGATGGTGGATCCGCCGGTGAAGACACCGATGTTGTCAAATTCAGCTTGCCCGCCTGTGGAGTTGATAGTTCCTCCGGATATGGTAAGGTTTCCAGTTACACTTACAGCGAGGCTGCTGTTAAAGTTACCTATACCGCTTGCAACGTTCAGCGTGCCAGTGCCCTGAATTTCCAGTGCTCCTTCGCAATTGATTCCATTGGTTATTGCGGAAGGGATGCCGTTAAATTCGCTTGTTATGCTATTGACGCTGTCACCGGAGAGGACAATGATGGAGTTAGCCGGAAGTTTAAGGGCGATGGCGTCCCCAGTTACAAGGCGGATATCGTTCAGTACCAGCGTGTTTGCGGCGTAGGTGCCGCTGGCATTTTTGTACCAGGACCAGCCCTCTGCCGTGTTGGTAATGTTGGAGTTGGCAGAGATTGGGCCGCCCGTGCTGCCGATGGCAGTGATATAGGAAATGCTGCTGCCGGCAGTCAGGTCAAGGGCCGTGGTGCGCTTGTGTAAAATGTTGAACTTAGCGTTGCTGTTAGGGGTGACTGCAATATTGCTTCCGGTGCTGAGCTTCTCCCCCGGGATGGCAATGGACATAGCTCCGATGTATGCCGAGGTGGGGTTGCCGGAAAATGTGAGCTCCACAGAGGCTGCATTGCTGCTCACTGCGCCGGCGGTAACCTCAATGCCCTCGGGTAGGTTGCTGAACCAGGTCGATACAGTATCCCCTTGGGAGAGATTTATAAAATTACAGTCGGTCAGGGTGAGGGTAACGGTGTCGGAGTCGGAAAGGTCTGTCCCCGTCATGCCGGACAGAGTCTTGTCCGAGACCGTAGCACCGGGCTGTGGTGCAATCTTGATGTCGGTTGCAAAAGTATTGGTGTTATACACATAGCATTTGAGCCATTCCGAATCGTAATAGTACTGGTATTTTACCGCTGGCAATGTATAATCCGAGGCGTTATTCTGGAGTACAACCATACCGGTGTCAGTGATGCTGTCCAACGCCATTACGGCATGAGTTGTAGGAGCGGTGCCTGACTTTGAATAGATGGTGCTGCGGGAAAATATTGCAGTGCCGATGGACTGGATGCCAAAGCTAGCCTGTGTACCATTGTTGCCCGTAGTTGTAACGGTTGCGCCGGTGATGCTTACAGAACTGGAGGCAAGTATGCCGACACTGCTGCTTGCGGAAGTACTGCCCGTGGCTGTAACGGTTCCTCCGCTGATGATAACAGAAGTTACGGCATAGATTCCTATGCTGCTATAGCCAGATGATTGGGCTAAGGCGTTAATGGTTCCGCCTAATATGGTAAGGTTTTTACCTGAAGACAATCCCATAGTTGAAGAAGTCGCAGTAGTAACGCCGCTTGTAATGTTTAATGTACCGGTGGTTCCTTGAATGGTCAGTGACCCCGTGCAGTGTATTCCTCGAGTTAAAGATGTGCCGGTATATGTAGTTGCCACAGTATTGACGCTGCCGTCGGCCAGCACAATTGTTGAATCAAACGGAAGCAGCAGGGGCGTTGCCGCATCAGTTTGAAGATTCATGCCATTCAGCACAAGGGTTTTTGTGCCGTTATTCCATGACCAACCTTCCCCCGTATCGGGGATGTCTGAGGTAGCGGTTGTCAGATCCAACGCTTGGCTGCGCGTGAGGGCACCATCGGCTGCTACATGGGATGTGATTCCTGGTAAGAGTCCAAGCATCATGCACAGGACGAGCAGGATGGATAGACCCTTTTGACATGCTCTTTTCATAGTAATCCTCCTTGTTAAAAAATTTCTTTTGAAGCATTGGGTTGTTACTTCTAGACTGTTATAAATCGTATAGATAAATGAAGCATCCTGCAGATTTTCCTCCTTTCACATGGGAGCTATGGATGGTGTGCTTTTTTAATCAGTGCTTTGCCAACCATTATACATTTTTGCTATAAACAAAAAATAAACAACGAGACACCTGCCTTCTTTTATTGATTGCTACACCAAAGAAAATTGCAGACCAACTTTTAGGTTTTTTCAAATTAGGGCATTTTGGGAGATGAGGGTAGAAAGCACGGATTTCAACAGTATACGGGCGCTAACATCAGCTTCAAGAGGCATAATGCTTGTCATTTCTTGTCGAAATCAGTATAATGAACTCAAAATATAAAATATTATGCGATATCTTGTACGTGTAGTGGGGGAGTGCGAATGCTTTGACGAGAAGGACTTTGGCAGTTTGTTTCATAATATTGATGGCTTTCCTGCTGATTCCTTTGTCAATTGCAGGGGATCGTAATCAATTGGGTCATAACGTTCAGGCGGATAAGGGGATCATAAACCTTGAGCAATGGGATATTAAAATCAATAAAGTGATTTCTCTGAACGGAGAATGGGAATTTTATTGGGATCAATTGTTGACACCAGAAGATTTCAAAAAGGAAGGCGTAGGAAAACCCGTTTTGACGGGGTATATGAAAGTGCCTTCCCAATGGAATGGAAAAAATCTGAACGGAGAATCCTTGCCCGTTTATGGCAGTGCCACTTACAGGCTTGTTTTGAAGAATATGCCTTCAAATCAGGTTTATGGTTTGAAAAAGAACAATATCCGCTTTTCAAGCAAGATTTTTGTCGATGGCGTTAAGTTCATGGAAGATGGGAATCCGTCCAAAGAGGCTGCTGACTACAAATCTGGAAATTTACCGCAGCTGGCATTTTTTAATAATGATGGCGGGGATGTGGAGATTCTTATACAGGTTTCTAATTACGAATATGTCAATTCAGGTATTCCGGTCTCTATCAATATAGGGGAGCAATCTGAAATGCTGGAAACACAGCAAAAAAACAGTCTGCTTGAATTCAGTGTTTTTGTCATAATGGCTTCTATTGCACTTATCTATTTCATATTTTTTATAACGGGTGTATTATGTCAGAGAAAAGACTATTCGTTATTGTCTTTTGCCGTATTGTGCCTTATACTTTCGGTTAGCAATGCAGTTACAAGCGAGCGGCCTATTTTGGAGATAGTGCCCAAAATTCCCTTTGGAGCTGTGTTCAAGCTGAGGGACTTCTTCATATTTGCCTGTTTCATAGCATTGGCGGGTCTGCTTTACCAGTTGAAAAAAGGTATTATTTCATTAAAGCTTACAAAGCTCATATCCCTTGTATTTGGTGCATATCTCTTGGTAATTGTATTTTTTCCTATATATACCTACATGAAGATGCAGATATACATCGTTCTTGTGGATGAGATATTCCTTATAGGTTTGCTTATAAGAACGGGTGTATTGTTTATTAAAAGCCATAGAAAAGATGCCATGGAGCATTTGATACTTTTCATTGCTATACTGACCATGAATTTGTATTCTATTGAGCTTATACTTCTCGGATCTGCTTTGAAAACAAATGTTTTGTTTGGACAGATCTATATCATTGTCTTTGCAATCATGATGATCTTCTTGATGTTTCTCCGCTATTTTGAGGCATATAGCACTATTAAGAGCATGTCAAACCGGCTTCTCCAGTTGGACAAACTAAAGGATGATTTTCTTGCCAATACCTCTCATGAATTGAAATCACCCTTAAATGCCATCATCAGTATTACTGATTCCATCATCCAAGGAGTGGAAGGCCCGGTGAACGATTCGCAGGCTCAAAATCTTTCTATTGTTGTTGGAAGTGGAAGAAGGCTTTCAAATCTTGTAAATGATTTGCTGGACTATTCAAAAATGAAAAACGGAGACATTGAGCTGCATAAGAGCAGCGTAGATGTAAGAACCGTTGTGGATACGGTGATTAAGGTTCATAGGTTTATCACGGGGGGGAAGGAAATCACACTTGACAACAATGTGCCGAAAGAGCTTCCGCCGGTTTATGCAGACCGTGACCGCTTTATACAAATACTTTATAACTTAATTGGCAATGGGGTAAAGTTTACTGAAAGGGGTCATGTTGAGGTAAGTGCTTCCATACATCAGGAGAAGGTAAAGATTTGTGTTTCAGATACAGGAATAGGAATCGCAGAAAATATGCATGAGATCATATTTAAATCCTTCGAACAGGCGGATACCTCCGAAACAAGAAGATATGAAGGAACAGGCTTGGGATTAAGCATAACCAAGAATCTGGTGGAACTTCATGGAGGGGAAATTGGTGTAATGTCCAGTTTGGGGAAAGGAGCGACTTTTACATTCACGCTTCCGGTGTCCCATATTAGTGCCTCGGCAGCGGATGAGGGACATAAGGAACTCCGGCCAGGGGAATTGTACCAGCAGGGTTCGGAGTATCCCATCTACGTTCGCGGCAATTTGCCCGAGAATATTCTAGTGGTGGATGATGATTATGCAAGTCTCCAAGCCATTATCAATCTGTTGAGGATGGAGAAGTATTCCATTATTGCCGTGAACAGCGGACAGAAAGCGCTGGAGGAAATCTCCCGGAATCCTGATATTGCTCTAGTCATTCTTGACATCATGATGCCCGACATATCAGGATATGAGGTGCTGATAAAGATACGTGAGCGATTTTCGCTTTTGGAGCTGCCGGTTTTAATGCTGACAGCAAAAAATCGGATTGCCGATATTGTCATGTCGCTGGAAAATGGAGCCAATGATTTCGCTGGTAAGCCTTTTGAAGCTGAAGAGCTAAAGATGAGGGTAAGAACCTTGACAAAGCTTAAAACTTCTGCCAAAAGTGCAAAAGATGCTGAGATTGCTTTTTTGCGTTCGCAGATCAAGCCCCACTTCCTGTATAATGCGCTTAATTCAATTGCTGCATTGTGTATAGACGAGCCCCAAAAAGCAGAGGATTTGATCATCCAGCTTTCAGAATATATAAGAAACAGTTTCGACTTCAAAAAATTAGATTCTTTGGTTACCATAGAAAAAGAGCTGGAGCTGTTAAAAGCATATCTGAGTATTGAAAAGGCGCGTTTTGGTGAAAGGCTTAATGTAGAATATGATATTGATGAAAACCTGAATATTCTCATTCCCCCCCTAATTTTGCAACCTTTGGTGGAGAATGCTGTACGGCATGGTATAATGTCAAATCTTAAGGGCGGAACAGTGAAAGTGACCATTAGAAAGAACAATGACACTGTAAGCTTTAGAGTAGATGATGATGGGAAAGGAATGAACAGAACTAAGGTTGAGGAGATACTGAATTCAAATGCCGAAGGAATGGGAGTTGGAATTTGGAATATCAACCAGCGGTTGAGGTTGCTTTATGGAAATGGTATTCAAATTGATAGCCGAGAAGGGACAGGTACCAAAGTTTCATTTAATATTCCGCTATAATCGTTACAGAAAATATACAGTAAAATTCAGAGAGAAGGGGAAGATGTGCTAAGAACCATCCTGGTAGATGATGAAGAATTATCCATTAAACGATTGAAGAAAATTCTGACAGAATGCAGTGGAATGCAGATATGCAATACGTTTTCAAGCTCTTTAGAGGCTTATGAATATATAAAAGAAAATAAAATCGATGTGGCTTTTTTAGATATTTCAATGCCGGACATGAATGGAATGACTTTTTCCCGTAAGCTGCAAGAAATTGACAGCAGTGTTGATGTAGTTTTTATTACGGGGTATGATGAGTATGCTGTCAAAGCTTTTGAACTGGATGCCCTTGATTATCTTTTGAAGCCAGTAACCTCAGAGAGGCTGCAAAACACCCTGGATAAAATCAGAAAAAGACGCAGATATGTGCAAGAGAGCCCCAGTATAAAAGTTTCGCTTTTTAATGGGTTTAAAATTTGCGCAACATGGTATGAAGTAAGGGAGATAAAGCTAAGAAGTCCCAAAACCGAAGAGCTTTTTGCTTTTATCATGTATAAGGGGGTAACCAGCCGGGAAGAAATCGTTGATACTCTGTGGGAGGGCTTTGATTTTGACAAGGCACTAAAGAATATAAACGCAAACATATACTATATCCGCAAGGCCTTGAGCCATTATGGGCTGGCGGATTGTATAAGAACCAGCAAGAAAGAAATCGGTATTGACACAAGTAGAGTTGCTTGTGATTTGCTTGAATTTGAAAAATTGATCAAGGAGAGCAAAATTGTCGGCATAAAGGATTCCAGTATCTGCGAGAAGGCCTTGGAGCTTTATTCCGGGAGCTTTTTGAATGGAAAAGGATATGAATGGGCAGCTGAAAAGGCACGCAATCTTGAAAAAGACTATATGGAACTGTTGGAGGAAGCAGCACGCTTTTATATAAAACAAGAACAACCACAAAGGGCATTGGAAAAGCTGTACAAAATTCTTGAAATTGATCCTTTGAGAGAGGATGTCCATAACCAGATAATCCTTTTATACATAGGATTGGGAAGAAAAAAGGAAGCCCAGCAGCAGTATTTGGCGCTAGAAAAGCTTCTGATGGAAGAACTGGGGACAAAACCAAGGGAGAAAATAAGAAAACTCTTTCAATGAGGCGCGATACAGCATGTAAAAAGATTTCGGAGAAATACCGGAATCTTTTTTTGTTTATTTTTTGTTTATCGTAGTTATGTAAAATAGAAAATATAAATTAAGCCATTGAAGTATAATCATGCTGCTTGTTTCACAAATTAAAGAATGTAAAAAAAATGGTGGAGGTATAATAATGGCTTACGATAAACTATTCGAACCAGTGTATATAGGCAATTTAAAAATCAAGAACAGATTGGTCATGTCACCAATGAATACGCAATTTTCAATAGGAGAACCCCCTGTCCTTGGAGAAAGATATTTTGAGTATTATAAAGCCAGGGCAAAAGGCGGCGTTGGGTTGATTATCACTACTCATGTCAAAGCAGAGAAAAATGTAGACCCCTATCCTCTAACCTATGGATATGCTACTTTGAACTCAGTAAATCAAATCAAATATTTCTACGAGATAACAGAAATGGCACACCGATACGACGCAAAAATTGCAATCGAGTTATCTCCTGGAACCGGAAGATTGGCAGATGATGCTCTAAAAGAAAAATGGCCAGTAGGGCCATCAGAAAATGGTCTGCTGGGAAATCAGGAAATAAAAACTCGTGAATTAACAAAAGATGAAATCGCTGAACTGGTAGAGGCCTATGGTAAAGCTGCAGGACTAGCAAAACAAGCCGGCTTTGACATCATCTATGTCCACTTTACTGCTTACTTGGGAGATCAATTTTTGTCCTCAGCATGGAACCGCAGAACCGATGAATATGGAGGAAGCCTGGAAAACCGAATGAGATTTTTATTAGAATGTATTGAAAGTGCCAGGAAAAATGTTGGAAGAGACTTCCCTTTAATTGTTGGCTTGGCTCTGGACCATGGTTTCCCAGGTGGAAGAGAACTTGACGAAACCATAGAGATGGCAAAAATACTCAAAGGAATAGGAATTGATACCCTTCATTTAAGACGTGGGAGCTATGACAACATGAACCTGTTGATTCCAACAGAATATATGGAAGACGGAGTTTCTGTTGAATATGCCAATAAAGTTAGAGAAGAGGTAGGTATTCAGGTTATTTCCGACGGTAATATTGGAGATCCTGTTCTAGCAAATAAGTTAGTTGAGGATAATAAGCTTGACTTTATCGGGCTTGCCAGGTCCTTGCTTGCAGATCCTGAATGGGTGAATAAAGTACGTGCCGATAAAAAAGAGGATATCATTCCCTGCGTTAGATGCATGCAGTGTATTAACCGGGTATTTTTTGGACAGTATGCGGCTTGTAGTGTGAATCCGGTCCTCGGCAAGGAATATTTGAGCCCTATAATTCCAACAAACATACCCAAAAATGTCCTAATCATCGGTGGCGGAATGGCAGGTATGCAAGCTGCAATTTTAGCTGAAGAAAAGGGTCATCGTGTCACATTGGTGGAAAAATCCTCGGAACTGGGAGGACATCTACTGGAAGGGGCCATTATGGACCATAAGAAAGAGGTCCAAGCTTATTGTAAGTATTTGGTCCGCAAAATCAAGCACTCCAATGTCGATGTAAGGTACAATACTCTGGGAACAAAGGAATTGGTCCAGGAATTAAAGCCGGATGCCGTTATAGTTGCAACAGGCTCAAGCCCTATTGTTCCAAAAATACCTGGGATTGACAAGCCCAGTGTAAAAATTGCAACTACTATGTTAAAAGAGAATGAGCAGACAGGTGAAAACGTAGTAATTGTGGGTGGTGGTCTTGTTGGATGTGAGACAGGACTCCATTTGGCGGAAAAGGGAAAGAACGTTACAATCATTGATATGCTCCCTGAAATAGCACAGGATGTTATCTTCATGTCAAAGTTTTCATTGCTTCAGGCACTTAAGGAAAAAGGGGTAAAGACAGAAGGAGGACTGGAGCTGGTGGAGATAACCGATAAAGGCGTTGTTGTAAAGGAATCGGGCGGCAATACAAGAGAACTACCTTGTGATACAGTGATAATATCGGTAGGATTTAAGGCGGATGATTCATTGTATCACCAGCTTGAAAACCATGTGGATGATATATATAGGATAGGGGATTGTATAAAAGCAAGAAAATTTATAGATGCGACCCAAGAAGCCTATCTGGCTGCTCAAGATATATAGACAATAAGAAAACCTTCCATAGGTCACATTTGCTTTTACCACCAAAGATATAAACATATAAAACGGATGGATTCAAACAGAATACCATCCGTTTTTGTTAACTGTTATCAATTTGAACGATCTGCTTACATACGCAATAACAGTAAGGATATGCTAGTGGAATCGTAATCAGCTTCGGTGAAGGTGTTATACTATTCGACTATGGCGATCTTTTCGATGATGCTATCAATCTGTTCAACCTGCTTTTTCGTAAGAGGACCAAATGTCATAGCCATTGCCAGATCTTCTACCTGCTTTGCGGTTCTAAATCCCGGAATTGGGAGGGTCCGATTGCTTTTTGCCCATAACCAACCAAGTGCACCTTGAACCAAAGACCTTCCGTCAGCAGTAAGTATTTCTCTGATTTGAGCCAATCGTTCCAGAAGAGTCGGATTAACCTTACCATCCTTAAAGTAGAAATTCCAATCTATATTATTTGCACGGATATCATCAACTAAGGTTTCAGAGGCGTTGGTGTATTTGCCACTTAATAAACCCATTGCCAGTGGAGAACGGTTGATGCTTGCCATATCATAAGTATCACAGGTTTCCAAAATTCCATCTGCATTAATGAAGACGTTAAATTGGTGCTGAATCGCGCAGCCGTTGGTGTTCTTAACAAAGAAGTCGATTAAATCCGGATGATCCGTACTCCAACCATACGCTCTGATTTTTCCTTCATCTTTTAACTTATCCAAAGTTTCAAAAACACTTCCTGCCTGTTCCAAGGGAACATACCATTCATGGCATTGAAATAAATCTATATAATCCGTATTTAGTCTTCTTAAGGAATCTTCACAGGATTGACGGATAAAATCAGGTTCTACACTATTACTTAAGCAAGTTCTTGTCTCTTCATCAAAGATACCGCCAAATTTAGTTGCAAGGACCACCTTGTCTCTTTGGTGGGAAAAAGCTTTTCCGAGAAGTCTTTCACTATGACCGCATCCATATACACTGGAGGTATCGTAGAATGTAATACCTAGGTCTAATGCAGTTAATAATGCTTTTTCTGATTCTTCATCATTCACGGTATCAAATCCAACCAATACTCCATCGCTGGAATACATCGGTCCTCCGATTGGCCAGCAGCCTAAGCCCAGAGCACTGACTTCAATACCTGACTTACCAAGCTTTCTATTCATCATTTAGTGTTCCTCCATATATTAAGGTTTGTTTTTAAGTAATTATAATACACTAAGTGGTTCCTTATAAGAACCAATAGTGTATTTTTTGGGGGAACCAATTTTTGATTTTGAAATAAGTATTTGATTCAATTATCAACCAATTGTATTACAAACGCAAAAGTTTAGCTCCGACTATCTTCTGACATCAACGCATGGAATTTATCAAGGCAGGGACATTATAAGCGGATATCAATTATGTATCTAATTTCCTTAGTGAAAGTATGATTTTCAAAGTAAATACACCCTCTTCAGCACTGAAAATTGCCTGACCGCCGTGAGCATCGGCGATGGCTGCTATGATGTGCGTTCCATAGCCATGTCCCTCAAGAGATGATTGGGGAAGTCCGCTTTTCATTACAATTTCACCAACATAGGGGTTTTCTATCAAAATCAGCAGATTGGACTTATGTACCATGGCCTTGAAAGATACGACCCTGCGCTCCGAATCGAGGCGGGAAGCAGCGAAAATGGCGTTTTCAAGACCGTTTGAGAGCAAGGAGCAAAGCTCTGTGTCGCTTAAAGGTATTGAACTTGGCAGCTTCACATCCACCTTCATAGTAATTCCCGCAAGCTTCGCCTTGGTAAAAAAGGTTGACAAAATCAAATTGACCGTTTCGTTTTCGCAAAAACGGATCGGGGTGATTGCATCTATATCGGACTGTGCAATATTTAGATACGTTTTGATCTTTTCTATACCACCTTCGGAAGCCATACCCTGTAAAATTGCAAAGTGATGGCGCATGTCGTGTCGGTAGGCGGCAGCAGTATTCTGCATCTGTCGAAGGGACACAAGCTCCGAATGTGCACTGTGGAGTTGAGCAGCCAGCATATCCCGTTCTCTATGGGCAAGCACCTGCTTTTGCATTTCGGCGTAGTATAGGATAATAAACACGAAATAAACGATTGAAAACACAGAGGATATGAACTGAACCACTCCATTTACACCCTGGTAAAGCAAATCAGTAGAAATCGTGGTAAAATCGAATAAATAGTAAAACAGCGGAACAGCACCTAGCAGAATGCAGGATTTCGTGGATTTATCCATCAGCTGTCTAAGAGTACCTGCTACATATCTTTGAAAGAGATAATATGCTAAAAATACGACTGCGATATAGCAAATATGCTCACCAAGCCTGCTACCGAAGACTGCGCCCCCAATGCTACCGATCAATCGAGGCGCCTGACAGCAAAGATAAGCGGAGAGTACGCTGACGATGGAAATCAACCAAGGGCGTTTCATATATATAGTGAGAAAAAGAATCACCGGCAGGTGGATAATCAGGGGATATATTTTTGATGTTAAATCTATGCCAAAAAGCCACCAACAGAAGGACTGCGCTAAAAGGAGAATTACGCAAATGCAGCCAACAGCAAGATTGTTCTTCCGTGTACGTTCTATGCCCGCGAAGCACACAGTAAGTGCCACTCCGAAGAGCAGAGAAAAACCAAATCGTATGAGTCCAATGTAAGTTGTTATCATTCAACACCGCCTCTCCTGTCCTGCACCAGCTTTTCTGCCTCGAAGAACAGGAACTGTGTATAGGCCGTTCGCACGTGAGGATAGGCCGCTCTGGACACAGGCACACGCTGCCCCGATGCGGTGACAAGCTCTCCCTGCCGCAGCTCCTGCACCCATTGCAGATTCACAAGATAGGAGCGATGCACCTTCATAAAACATGGTCTTTTCAGAAGGTCCTGTTCAAAGTCTGCCAGACTGCCCGTTACCTCCCGTGTGCCGCCGTCTGTCAGATAAAAATACAGCTTTTTTGCAATGACCTCTATGTATTCTATTTTCCTATAAGGGAGGTTGAACATGTTGGACTGCGTTTTTATGCGCAAAGCGTCCTCCGGCTTTTTGAAATCGTCCAGCAGCCTGTCCAGGATCGGAAAAAGCTTTTCCTCTGAGACGGGCTTTAAAAGATAATGGTGCGCCTGGACGCTGTAGCTCTCAACCGCGTATTCCGGCGAGGAGGTCAGGAACACAATCTTTATCTGACTGTTGAACTCACGAATTTCGCGGGCTGCCTGTATACCGTTGACTCCGGGCATCAGCATATCCAGCAGGAGCAACTCGTAATCTCCAGTGTCCATGGAGGCCAAAAGCTCCGTTGCATTCTGAAAGCTCACATAGGAAAGTTCTGCTTTTCGGTCATGCCGGTACCGTTCCAGTAGTGAAGCAATCTTCAGCAGATCCTGACTATCATCGTCACAAATAGCAATCTTCAGCCGTTCCGCCCCCTCTCTTTTTTATTCATATAAATATTTTATTATAATAGGGAACCTTCTTCAACCGTCTCAATTACCGTTCAGGCCGAAATTCACTACCGTTCAGGCTAGAAACGGTTTTTTGGCGATTTTTCTGGTATTCTGTCGTTAAATGCAAAAAGAGAGGTGTGACGCCGTGTGCTCACTTTAATAGCTTGCTTTATTGCGGGCATCTGTGCAGCGGGATTTGTGACCATCTGGTTTACAACCGCCTATGCCGAGCTGTCGGCAAAGCGAAACTGCCTTGATGATCTTGATGAGCAGCTGCGTCTGCACGAGAGGCTGTACGCCCAGGTAAGGGATGGTCCCGATGCGCGGTCTGCCAATGGAATGATGGAAACCAGCCGGATGCTTTATCGTGAAGCCGCCAAGGGCTATAACAACATTCTGCATAAGCCTATGAACCGCATCCCCTCTCTGCTCATGGGCTTTAGGGAGGTGAAGGATATGGGCTGTCTCCCAGAGTTGATGGCCTTGGGCTATAAACCGCACCAGCGCAATTAATAACCACTTAGCACTATGGTTTTTAATACATATAAAATAACAAATAAAATAAGATGAAGGAGAATTGCTAGACAAATGAAATAATAAAAATTTTTGTAAATTTTCTTCTTGACGGAGAGCGGTTCAAAGGAATTATTTATCTAAATTTCGGAGGGATATTTATGTTTAAAAGAGTTACAAATAAAATAATTGCGATGCTACTTGTAATATTTATGGTATGTAGCTTGTTGCAAAGCTTGGATGTAGGGGCTACATATGTTTATGCAGATACCTTGATAGGCGGTTCTTATACTAATATGAAGGAAATAACATATTCACCTCAGGATATAAAGTTATATACTGTTGAAAGAGATCCAAGTTTAGATTATGCTTTCTTTAAATTTACTGCAGATTTTGAGGGACCCTGTACAATTAGTTTATCTGATGTTAATAGTTTTGCGTATGTAATTGCCAATGATTCTGGCTTTGATACTGGTCCGGATGAGGGCAATCCAGTATTAGGTCTGACTAATAATTTAAATTATACTTTTAGTGTTGTTGCAGGAAATACTTATTATTTAAGGCTATACTCATCTTTAGCTGATTTTGTTGCGCCAATATCGATTAGTGCTTTGAACGCAAATCCTTCAAAAGCAATAACAGCTTTTAACTTTAAAGGCTTAACGCCGAATGTAACCGGAACAGTAAATGAAGCAAGCAAAACAATAGCTCTGACAGTACCATACGGAACAGATGTAACTTCACTGGTTCCTAC
>JAEZTC010000017.1 GCA_023421675.1 Bacillota bacterium
ACTTATAGCCGCCCAGCTTGTGAATGCGGCTAAAGCGGGTGACACCCAGTCTGCGGCGCAACAAAGAAATAAATGGTACGCGAACGCGGATAACATCGCCGCCTCTCTCGGCAGTATAAACCCATATTGGAATGTCGATACATGGAGAGCAATGCTTTACGACCATCTAAAAATGACGGAAAATGAAGCTACCCAGATACTTCAGGGGCAATATGACGCCAGCATCACTCAATATGACGCTATACAAAGCGAAGCGATTCAGATGGCCCAGGTGATGGCAAATGGGATAGCGAGACAGTTCGGGGTTTAATCCTTTCAAAGTTGAAGTATCCCAAAAATCAATTTTCATAACAAACAAGGGAGTCGGCGACTTCCTTGTTATTTTGGTAGTTATTGTTTTGGTCTACCTAAACAATTTATTGGGTATTCATCGGGTCATTCTATTGCTTCGGAGCCGCATACAGCTCGTCTATACTCATGCCGAAGTGATCCTGAACAAACTTCTCAAAATGCGCCAGTGCGGGGTAATACAATTGTCATCACATTCATTCATCGATATATATTCAAATTCAAAAACCTTTCTAATTATTTCTTTTCTTGCGCACTATGATTACCGCCATGACTGCTGCACCGAACACCAGCGCTGCGCCGATGCTGATGAACCACCAGACATTGATGCCCCACAGATACATCTCAAACACGCCGCCCGCCTGCGTTTTCATCTCGTCCACGTCCATGGGCTCATTGGGAAGCGTACCCTCCACCAGCATGACGGGCGAAAGCTCATAAATGGGACCAAACGTCACATGTCCTTTCCCGTCCGACATGGCATATATGTAATCATAGGTGCCGTCCGGCTTTTTATACACCAGCGTGAACGCCTGCTCCGCGTAGCCGGATGACAGATCAAAATTCACATAGATGGCATCGCCGGTCGTTTTTATGCTGCTTTTCAGCGACAATTCAAACACTGCAATGACATTGGTTGATCCCAGCACGTCATTCTCATCCTTGAGCTTCATCATGGCCGTATAGTCGCTGCCGCTGGTCAAGACTTGGGTATTCAGCAGATCGTTGCGATTAAAGTCGCCTCCGCTAAGCCAAACCGTTATGCTTGAACTATCGCGGTCATTCTGCGTGGCGTGGCTTTCTTCGGGCGCAGGGAAGCCTTGGTCGTCGTGGTTCTCTTCGGGTGCGGGAAAGCTTTGGTCGTCGTGGTTTTCTTCGGGTGTGGGGAAGCCTTGGTCGTCGTGGTTCTCTTCGGGAGCAGGCGCAAATCCGAGGTATTTATAGCTATAAATTTGACTCGCGTCATAGGGCGTTGTGGGGGTTCCCTCATAAAATTTGCTTGCATTAACGGTCACCTTGGCGCTGTCAAAGCTTGGCGCTGTGCTCGTGTTCAGCGCCCTGCCGCCGCCCCTTATCACGGGCCAGCCGCCCTCGATCACAACGCCTTTTTTGCCCGAAATCGCCCACCATAATTCCGAAGAAATCACCGCATCGCCCGAAACGCGCACAGGGTATTGGCTATCGTTTTGGATCGCATATGCCCCCACTCCGCTTGCGCTTACCGTGCCGCCCGAGATGACGATGGGGCCGCTGCGTCCGGACGAAGAAATCGCAACCGCATTTCTTCCGCTTTCGTGCACTGTGCCGCCCGCGATGGTAAGCGTGTTTACTCCGTTTTTAATATCCCCGTCGATGACACCGTTTTTGGCCGCGCTGTTATCGGTAACGGTCAGTTCGCCCCACGCGTTGAACAGGACGCTCCCCGAAGGGCAGCTCAGCGTTTTTCCGTTCAAATCGAGGGTGAAGTTTTTCCCCTTCTCGTTAAACACGGTTTGCTTAAGGGCATTGTCTGCTACCAAAAGAATGGTGCTTCCGCTTGCGCCATCGTAAAACGCCTCTTGCAGATCGGCATAAAACCTTGTGCCTATTTTTGCAACGGCGGTGGTTGGCCCAAACCGAAGGTATTTGTAGTTGAAGAAGGGTATAAACCGATGCAGATCGTCGGGGAACAGCAGAGACAACGAGTAGTCCGCCAATGCGTCACTGTCATAGCCGAGCCCCGCCAGAAGCTGTACATCCTCCTCCAAAAGAGGGGTTCCGTTTATCGCGATGCCACGCCCCTTGACGACGAGCGCGCCTTTTTTAATTACGATGGTTTGCGATCTTCTGCTTTTCACAAGCACGCCTGCGCCGTTTACGCCCGAGCCGTCAACCACGCCGCCTGAAAGCTCCGCAGTGCCGTAGCCCAGGTTGGTGAGAGCATTGCCGTTTGCGGCGGTATTTTCCACCGTGCCGCCCGTGATCTCAAGGTAGACATCCGTTTGCCACGAGTTTAAATGGGCCATAACGATCGTTCCCGAGTCGGTGTCAGTGTTTGCGGAGGTTATTTTAGCCGTGCCGCCAACGATAACGTCACCCATGTCCGTAACAAATATCGCCGTACCGTTTTGCGCCGCCACCAAACCGCCCGTAATGTTTACAGTAGTCAAAAGTTCTGTGATGATGGCGTAGCCTGAAGCAGTGCGCACCGTGCCGCCCTTGATGTATATGCCGCCGTAGCCGCAGCCGTGAATTGCTCCAACGAACGAGGTCCCCTCTCCCGCATGCTCTATGGTGCCGCTTTCTAAAACAAGGCTGCCCTCGTTCAAAACCTCAATCGTATCGCTGTTTTTCGCGCTTGTTGTGAGCCTAGCGCTTTGGCTGTGCATACTATCTATAACCGTCAGCGTACCGCTGCCCTTGTGGCTGATAACACCTTGCCTGCTGCCAAGCGTATAGCCGTTTAAGTCAAAGGTGAAGCTCGTCTCATTATCCTCTGCAATGGAGACGGCGGCGGAAAGGGTATAGCCTGCGACCATCAGCTTAATGGTTTGTCCCTCTTGGACCTCGTTTACCGCGTTTTGAAGGGAGCTGTAGCCCCTGCCGTCAATTTCCGCAACGCGGATACCCCCCATGCCTCTGACATTTTGGCTTTCAGAAGGAGAGGATATGTTTTCCGTGGGAGAGGCTATACGGGATGTGGAGTCTGCTGCCATCGCCCCCGCAGGCAGCAGCGCAAATACCATGCATAGGGCAAGAAGCGCACTAAAAAACCGTTTTTTCATGTTGCTTTTCTCTCTCCGTCAAATCGTTTTTTGATGCGCCTTTTTTATGCCCGCATATCCCACTGTTGCTTGAGTCGCTCAACACGTTGTGAAGTCACCCACACGTCATCTTTTTTCCCAAGAACATCTATTGCGTGGACAGACATTGCGCCTACCGTTGACTAATTATACGATATATCGCCATAACCCACAATGATATTACCAATGTACTTGCCGAATTGTACGGTCACCTCTACACTTTTGATTGAATTCAAAATACATCAAAAGTTGATGGAGGAAATAAACATGAGATTTCACACCTGATTTCATACTAAATGTGTAAATGCTGATAAACATAGGCTTTCGGGCATAGAAAAAGATACGAAATACTGGACAATCCAATAAAACTGTTCAATACTTCGTACCCTATTCATATGGTGGAGGCGAGGGGAGTCGAACCCCTGTCCGAAAGTTCCAAAATCAGACTTTCTCCGGGTGCAGCTCAGGGTTTAAAATTTCCCGCACTCGCAAGTCCCCCTGTGCAGGGCAAGCGCGCGGTAGCTTCATAATCCTCTCCCAAGCTCAAAGCTTTGCAAGGGCGGTTCCCCTAGTTAATGATACCCTGG
>JAEZTC010000006.1 GCA_023421675.1 Bacillota bacterium
AAGCAAAACAATAGCTCTGACAGTACCATACGGAACAGATGTAACTTCACTGGTTCCTACCATAACTCATACGGGAGCAAGCGTATCTCCCAATACAGGAGTGGCACAAAACTTCACAAACCCTGTAGAATATACAGTAACAGCGGCAGATAGCGCAACACAGAAATATACTGTTACAGTGACAAAGGCAGCCAATCCTGCAAAAGCAATAACAGGAGTGACAGTACCGGTTGCTGGAGCGGTTCCGACAGCCACAATAGCTGATACAACAGAATATACAACAACAATATCATGGCTACCTGCAGATGCAACGTTTAAAGGCAGCACAGTGTATACAGCATCAATTACACTTACACCAAAAGCAGGCTATACACTAACAGGTGTGCCTGCAAACTACTTTACAGTAGCAGGAGCGACAGCGACAAATACAGCTGACTCAGGAATTGTAACAGCAGTGTTCCCTGTAACTGCACCGGCAGTAATCAGCACAAAAGCAATAGCAGGAGTGACAGTACCGGTTGCGGGAGCAGTTCCGACAGCCACAATAGCTGATGCAACAGAATATACAGCGACAATATCATGGCTACCTGCAGATGCGACATTTAAAGGCAGCACAGTGTATACCGCCACCATTACAATTACACCAAAAGCAGGCTATACGTTAACAGATGTACCTGCAAACTTCTTTACAGTAGATGGGGCAACAGCGACAAATGCCGCTGATTCAGGAATTGTAACAGCAGTGTTCCCAGAAACAGTTCCAGGAGTTCCTACTGGAGTATCAGCAGTATCAGGAAATGGTCAGGCGACCGTAAGCTTTACAGCACCTTCAAATAATGGAGGAAGCGCAATAACAGGATATACGGTAACATCAAGTCCGGGAGGATTTACAGGGACAGGAACAACAAGCCCAATAACAGTAAGCGGGCTTACAAATGGAACAGCATATACATTTACAGTAACAGCAACAAATGCGGCAGGAACAGGAGCGGTTTCATCGGCGTCCAACAGCGTTACGCCGCAAGCGCAAGTGGCGCCAACAGCGACGGTACAACCCATCACAGGAACGCTGCAGGTAGGAGCAACACTGACAGGTCACTATACCTACAGCGACGTAAATGGTGATCTTGAGGGAACAAGTACTTACAAATGGTATAGATCAGATAATGCAGCAGGACTAAACAAGACAGCTATAGGAGGCGCAATCTCCATAACTTACGTGCTGCAGAATGCAGAAACAGGCAAATACATCAGCTTCGAGGTAACGCCTGTAGCCGCAACCGGAATCTCTCCAGGAACAGCAGTTGAGAGTGCCCTAGTCGGAGCGGTTACGCCCCCTCCCCCCTCTGTCGGTGGTGGCAGCGTCACTCCTCCTACTCCGTTAACCGAGATTAAAAACGGCGGCAGCACGACAGGCACTAACCTCAGCCAGCTCATTTCCGGCGGGAAAACCCTGACAGTGGACGGTGACAAGGGTGAGAAGATTGTGTTCGACACCGAAGCCCTCAAGGGCATCGCCGGCCAAGCCTCGGGTGATATCAAGGTGGAGATGAAGGACGTTTCCTCCACGCATCAGGAGAGTCTCCCCGGCAAGCAGGTGTTTTCACTGACGGTTTCCTCCGGCAGCAGCACCATCACGAATTTCGGCGGCGCAGTCACCATCACCTTGCCCTATACGCTTAAGGACGGGGAGACTGCGGAGGACGTGACCGTCTGGTACCTTGCAGACGATGGCACAATGACCGAAATCCCCTGTACCTTTGACCCGGCAACCAAGCTGGCGACCTTTACAGTCACACACTTCTCTTTATATGTAGTGGGCGTGAACGCGCCCTGGGTTAACCCCTTTACCGATGTGAGTGAGAACGACTGGTTCTACGGCGCAGTGGAATTTGCCAACCGGAACGGCCTCTTTGCGGGTACCGGCGCCGCCACCTTCTCGCCTAATAGCCCCATGACCCGCGCTATGCTCTGGACGGTGCTTGGCCGTTTGGATGGGCAGAGCCTCTCGGGCAGTGCCGTGTTTGATACCGCACGCGTCTGGGCAATGGGCGCCGGTATCACGGACGGCACCAACCCTGACGGCAGTATCACACGAGAACAAATGGTAACAATCCTGTGGCGCTATGCCGGGTTACCCAAGGCCGGCGGCGATCTGAGCAAGTTTTCCGACGCGGGCAGCGTGGCAAACTACGCTGCGGACGCCATGGCCTGGGCGGTGGAAAACGGCATTATAGCGGGTGCGAACGGCGCTCTGATGCCGCAGGACAACGCCACCCGTACACAGGTGGCTGCCATTCTGCAAAGGTTTATCAAAGTAGCGGCAAAGTAGATAGTATAGAAGCGGGAGTGCCTCACGTTTGAGGCACTCCCGCTTTTTGATCGGGAGGAAAGTTCAAGAATTCTGATAATATGAGGTGGTACAGCTTGTCGAGGTAGATTTTCATTGCAGATACGCATTTTGGACACAAAAATATAATCGAATATGAAAAGTACTGCAGACGGTAAGAACTTCTTACCCTACCCTTGAGGATATAAAAAGATGACAGAATAAACATGCAGTATAATACAGAAAGAGGCGGAAAACGACGTCGTTTATACATATATATTGCATAAATATACATAAAACCGTTGGATATGTTCCCTCGTATGGCGCATGTGGAGATGGTAGCATTAATATAAAAAGAGAGGATGTTTGCGGTTTACATTTTTGTTTTTTTAGTGTATGATTAAAAACGAATAATAGTTTACATAAGCAATAAAATCTTTCAACGATTTTCTAGTTAGAAGTTTTAGATATATTCTGCCTCATACTAATTGCTCAACAGCAAAATTTCAGCAAATACCGTTAATGGTAGCCTTGTAAGTGCTTTCATATTAATACTTTTGTGAAGAAGTTATAGATTTGATATATGAAATCCAGAAAATATCAATATAGCATTTTCAGATTGGACAGAGATTGCGTTATCTACTAAAGACATTGATAACGATAACTTTGAGTTTATATTGACACTATATCCGGAGGACAAATCAATGATACCTGAAAACCAAGATTGGATAAACATTCCTAAACCCCAGAAATTTAAAATGGATAGTCTCATGGAAAATCTGAGTGACGGCTTGCTAACAAGTTTATTAACACTTGTGCAGGACGGTATTTGCTTCTTGGATAAGGATTTAAACATTATATATATTAACCCAACAATTTTGTGTTGGTATCCTGACTACGTACCAACAAAAGGGCGAAAGTGTTTTGCAGTCTATCATCACCGATCAGAACCATGTGACAACTGTCCTGTTTTAAAGGCCATTAAGGATAAAAATCCAGCTACAGGTATAGTCCCGTTTGAAAATGGCAAGTCTGCTTTTGGTTGGCAACAAATCTATTGCACCCCCATATTTGATAATGACAACGAAGTCATTCTTGCCATTGAATATATTCGAGACATCAGCAAATTCAAACATTTAGAGCTCTCTTCCGGGCTAATAGAAAGTCAAAATAAACTTTTGCTGGGCTTTCTTGAAGAAAAACGAAAAGAGAAAGAACTAATGGAACGTAATTTTGCAGTCAATATTGATCGTATTATTCAGCCGGTTTTACGGTATTTGGAAAATGTATTAGATAAAGAAGCCATGAACATTGTTAAACGCCAATTGGATTTATCGACACAGACAATCACTGAGAAGAAAGAATATTTGTTTGAACGATTATCACCGAAGGAAATCCAGATAGCAAAATTAATCGCTGAAAACAAGTTGAGTAAAGAGATTGCTGATCAATTGCATATAACGAAAAAGGCAGTAGACTTTCACCGCACGAATATCCGTAAAAAATTGAATTTAAATCCAGAAGACAATTTGCAGCGATATCTTGAAATGAATATTAAATAAATAAGTTTGAAACAATGATGAGAAAGTATAAATCTGAAAAATGAAAAAGTATTACAATAGCGTTCGAATTCGATTCGGAAGCTTTTTTTTTGCTTTTTTAAGCTTTTTCTATAGTCACTCTATCCTGTATGTATATATATGAAAGATACATAAGTTTTTATATTCTTAGAGATTCAAGAAAGTACACTTGAGATACTAAAATTTATTAGTATTTCTCTGTTACATTGCTGGAATCGCTAAATTATACATATTGCTTAATAATAAATATATAAACAATTTAAATTTAGGCAAATACACTAAAACACATCAATTCGCTATCAAATACCTGAATGAGATCCTTCATATTTGATGTGTCATAGTATCGATGCTAAAGTGTATATTTGAAATTTTCATATTAATGCAGGGGGGAGGCGCAAGTAACAATGCAAAGAAAAACGATACTGCAGATGGACGGTATTTCAAAGTCATTCTCGGGCGTAAAAGTTTTTGATAACCTGTGTTTTGATGTCCAAAAAGGGGAAGTGCATTGTATTTGTGGCGAAAATGGTGCCGGAAAATCGACTTTAATCAAAATACTTTCTGGAGCACATTTGCCAGATAGTGGAACTATCCGTATTGATGACAAGATTGTTGAAAATAATACACCTCATTTGGCAATGGAACTAGGTATACAAACCATCTATCAGGAGCATAATCTGTTTCCACTATTGAGCGTATATGAAAATCTATTTGCAGGAAATGAATATACAAAAGGCGGATTGCTCAGGAAGTCCGAAATGGTACAGAAGACTTCAGAAATATTAACGTTTTTAAATTCTACTATTTCACCATTTGATATTGTTGGTCAACTTGGAAGTGGTGAGCAAAAAACGGTTGAGGTTGCAAGAGCATTCATAAAAGAATCAAAAGTGATTATTCTTGATGAACCAACAGCTTCTTTTAGTCAATCGGAAATCAAAAATCTTCTCTATATTGTCAAAAAGCTCTCAAGCGAAGGAATCAGTATTATATATATATCTCACCATCTTGAAGAAGTGTTTGAAATTGCTGATCGCGTCACTGTCATTCGTGATGGTATGAAAATCAATACTTATGATATCAAAGATTTAGATGAATGCACCTTAATCAATGACATGGTAGGTCGTGATGTATGTTCCTTTTTTAAACGTGAAAAAGTGGATATTGGAAACATCAAATTCGAAGCCATAGATTTCTCTGGAAACGGTGTCCATGATGTCTCTTTTTCTGTTCGTGAAGGTGAATTGGTTGGTTTCTCAGGTATGGTTGGATCGGGCAGGTCTGAACTGGCAGAGCTTTTGTTCGGTGTTAAAAAGGCCGACACCGGCAAAATTAAAATAGACGGGAAAGATGTTAAAATCGATTCTCCCTTAGATGCTATTCTAAATGGCATGTGCTTTATTACGGAAGACAGACAGTCAACTGGTCTATCACTACAGCATTCTATTCTCAGCAATTCCAATATCGCTATGTATTCAAAAAATAATAAACGGTTTGTAAAGCCTTCGGATGATTTAAAGGTTGCACAAAAATATTGTAAGAGCATGAATGTTGTTTCACCAACAGTTTATAAGAAAGTAAATCAACTATCTGGCGGAAATCAACAAAAGGTAGTTCTTGCAAAATGGTTTGCAACTAATGGCAGCATCTATATTTTTGATGAGCCTACCCGAGGAATTGATATTGGTGCCAAAGAAGAAATATATAAAATCATGACACAACTGCTTAAGGAAGGTAAAAGTATCATAATGATTTCCTCTGATATGCCTGAATTAATTGCAATGAGTGATCGTGTATTGGTTATGCGAAAGGGGAGATTGGTTGCCAATATTCCAAAAGAGGAAATGACAGAAGAAAACATTCTAAAATTTTCAATAGGTGGTGGTAGTGATGATTAAAAAGGACTTAGGCAATGAAAAAAAGAGAGAAAATGTGCTGACCCGGAAACTAATGCATCATGAAAATTCATCCATTTTATTTGTATTGCTGCTAGTAATTGTTTCAGTTGTCCTTGCCGAATTCTTTTTCGCTAGAGACATGATATTCAAGGATCTTGCGTTTCTGTCAGCAAGAAATATTTCAAGTGTTTTGCAGCAGGTATCGATTACAGGTATTCTCGCCATTGGTATGACACTTGTCATGGTAATGGGTGGAATAGATCTCTCAGTAGGCCAGCTGATGGGCTTCATCGGTGTACTGATGGCTTCTCTGATAAAAGCAGGCAACTTACCAATCTGGTGTATTGTGCTGATCGGTATGTTCTTAGCTATTGGCTGTGAGCTGTTGATGGGTTTTATTATATCACGCACGAAACTAGAATCATTTATTGTATCATTAGGATTTATGAGCATATATCAGGGTTTAATCTATCTGATTACAAACGGACGAGAGATTAGCATCGGAAACAATTTTGAATTTATAGGTAAAACCTCAATTAATGTAACAAGCAACTTTAAAATATTTTCATCCGTTATCTTTTACATATTACTGACTGTTATCATATGGTTAGCCATTAAATATACTAAATTCGGCCGTCGCCTTTATTTTGTAGGTGGAAATGAAAGTGCTGCATTCTTATCAGGTATCCGTGTAAAAAATTTCAAATTGTGGGTTTATGGATTGAATGGATTCTTTGTTTCCATTGCAGCAATGATTATGATTTCGAGATTGGGTACTGGCGGTCCAAATATGGGACAAGGAAAAGAAATTGATGTAATAGCTTCAGTTGTTGTTGGCGGAACTGCAATGTCCGGCGGAAAGGGAAATGTCTGGGGAGCTTTGATAGGTGTCATCTTACTTGGATGTATCTCAAACGCGCTGAACATTTTGGGAGTCAATCCTTATTACCAATATGTCATGAAAGGAGGATTAATTGTTTTATCTGTTTTCGTTGGATACTATAGCGGATTGAGAAAGGATTCAAAATCAAGATTGAATCGGAAGAGTACAAACTGAAAATAACTTGTTCACAATGAAGGAGGAAAACAATGAAAAAACTTGCAGCAATATTTATGGTACTTGTCATGGTATTGTCCATGAGTGCATGTTCATCCAATGATTCAGCAGATCCAGCAACCACGACTGCGGAAAAAACAGCAAACACAGGTGTAGACCTGAAAAACAAGAAATTAGCCTTTATAAATGCTGGACCTGATGACTATTATGCAGCTTTCGGTAATGCATTTACAGCAGTAGCGAAGTCTTATGGAATGAGTGTCGTTGAATTAAACTCCGAATATAGTGCAGAAAAAGAATTGGCTAATGTTCAGGATATGATATCTGCAGGCATTGATGCAATTGCAGTTATAAGTGCAAATACCGCAGGTAGCTCTGCTGCTATCGCAGCTGCAAATAGTGCCGGTGTTCCAATCTTTTATGTTGGTGGCAAGCCTGAATTGAAATCAGGATCCGAAATCCAAGGACATGTAACAGATAGCTATGTAATGATGGGTTATATGGCAGGAAAATGGATTAGCGAAAAATATCCCAAAGCAAAATGTGTCACAATACCTGGTCAGCTAGGTCAGAGAATGGCCGAAGGTGAAGTTGTTGGTTTCGCAATGGCTCTTGAAGAAGCTGGAATGGCACCGTTAAAGGTTTTGGCAAGTGGCGAGTGGCAGAAAGAAAAAACCGTACCGATTATGGAAGCATTAATCGATTCTGGAGAAAAGTTTGATGTCGTATTTGCTGCAAATGACGAAACTGCATTTGGTGTGATTCAGGTTCTTAAAGAACGCAATATCCCGATTAAGCAATATCCGGATGACGGAAAAAAAGGTATAGTTGTTGTTTCAAACAACGGTAAGGACTCTGGTTGGGATGCGATGAAAGATGGAACACTTGCAATTTCTGTTCCTAATCCTCCTTCATTAAGCGCTGACCTATGTGTACAGCAAATTGTAAAGTATTTCTCAAAAGAGCCATACGAAAAGCAAATTCAAATTACACCTTCCATTATTCTTGATGCAACGAATACTGACAAGGGCATTTCATGGATACTTGATACATATATGAAACAACGTTCTAATAATGCTTTTGATTGGAATCTGTCTTACTATGAAAAAAGTTATGAGCAAAATAAGGTTAAATATGAGGCATTTGACAAAGCCGTAGACGATTATATGTCAAAGCATTAATAAAATTTTAATAAAAACAAACTACGGAGGAAAAGATATGAGTGAATTATTGTTTACACCATTAAAAATCGGAAAGAAAATAGCTCCAAATCGTATCGTTATCAATGCGATGGAATGTTGTGATGCACTGCCAAATGGTGACCCAAGCCCATTGACCTACAAGCGTTATGAAGACTACTTTAAAGGCAAAGCCGGCGTAGTTGTTTTAGAGGCTATTACACCACAATATGATTACATTGCGCGTAAAAATCAGCTTTCTATTAAGGAACACAATCTGCCTGCATTGAAGAAATTTGTTAGTCACCTCAAGTCGATTAACCCAGAAACCATTTTCTTGTTCCAAATCACACACTCAGGTGAAATAAGCAATAATGTGTATTCACAAAGAATACGCGTAACCGAAGAGCCACTTGCCGGATATGAGGATGCTATACTCGTTAGAGAGGCTGAAATCGAACAAGTTATCAAAGATTACGTCCTTGGAGCGAGATATGCGTATGAAGTCGGAGCCGATGGCGTTGACCTGAAACTATGCCATGGTTACCTTGGCACACAGATCTTACGCCCATTTAACAAAGATAACTGGAAATATGGCGGAGCTTGGGAAAACAGAAGACAGTTTGCGGTTGATATTTATGATCGCGTACGTCTTGCTGTGGACGATGATAACTTCATTCTTGGATCAAAAATATCTATGTATGAAGGTTTCCCAGGTGGTGTAGGTACAATGAGTCCAGACAGTGCTTGTATGGATTTAACAGAATCAATTGATCTCATAAAAACCTTGGAAGCACATGGAGCACATTACATTTTACAATCTGCTGGTTCACCATCACATACATTGGATCTTGCACATCCTGACCGTCGTACACCTGACTATGCTTATATGCACTTCTACTTCCAGAAGATATGCAGAGATAATTTGAAGCCAGAAACTGTTGTAATGGGTTCTGCATATTCCATATTCCGCGATGGTAAGCAACCATTCTGTGCTGTAAAGCCAGAAAACAATACACTTCGTTTCTGGGGCAACAAAAATATCAAAGATGGTGTTGTGGATGCAGTCGCTATTGGTCGTCAGGCATTTGCTGACCCTTATCTGCCTGCGAAGATAATGGAAGACAAGGAGAAGGAAGTACACTGGTGTACCCTTTGCGACCATTGTGTAGAGTTACTCATCCGTCAACATAATTGTGGATGCGCTACCTATGACAAGCACTATACAACTGAGTATGTGGATATGATCAAAGCTGAAGGAAAACTGAAGGCAAAACACACTTGATTGATAGATAAGATTAACGACCAACCGCTATGAAACATTTAAATATTGAAAGGTGGAAATGATTATGGCTAGAGTTATAGATGATGATTGCATTAACTGTGGTATTTGTGTAAAAATCTGCCCTGTTGAAGCTATTTCAAAGGGCGAAAAGCACATGGAAGTTGACAAAGAAAAATGCATTGATTGCTATGCATGTGAAATTGAATGTCCTAAAAAAGCAGCTTATCTCGGATAACTTAGGGCTTTCACTAGAAAAGGTGTTTTGATTTTTAATCAAAGCGCCTTTTCCTTCAAAATGAAATTTGAGAATCGTTCACTGGTATGTGCCTGAATATTCGTCACCAAACAAAAAAATCGATGTAGCAGGAGGATAGAACGATGGGGAGATTGTTGACTCTTATGACCTGTCAATGGGCAGATCTTGAAATGGAAACTATGTGTCAGAAAGCGAAAGCGATGGGATATGACGGACTTGAACTTGCCTGCTGGGGTAACCATCTGAATTTGAAAAAAGCTGTTGATGATGACCAGTATATAGAGGATATCAAACAACTACTCAATCTGTATGATCTTAAGGTATATGCTCTGGCAACACATATTATAGGGCAATGTGTAGGCGATTATAATGATCCTCGCTTAAATAATTTTGCACCGGCTGAGCTTGCAGATAACCCTGAGGCTATTCGTGAATGGGCAGTTACCAATATGAAATATGCTGCTATTGCAGCGAAGAAGCTCGGATGCAAAGTGGTTACCGGTTTTACAGGTTCACCAATTTGGAAATACCTTTATAGCTTTCCTCAGACAACAGAATCAATTATTGAAGCTGGTTACCAAGAGATTTATGATCTTTGGTCACCAATACTGGATGTTTTTAAAGAATCAGGTATTCAATTTGCTTTGGAAGTACATCCTGCCGAGATTGCATTTGACTACTATTCTACAAAAAGGTTGTTGGAAAAGTTTAATGACAGACCTGAATTCGGTTTGAATTTTGATCCAAGTCACCTAATCTGGCAAGGTCTCAAACCAGAGATTTTTTTGATGGACTTTGCAGCTCGTGTATATCATGTCCACATGAAAGATGCGGCAGTAACACTTGATGGAAGAAACGGTTTGCTTGGCTCACATATTGATTTCGGAGAACTAAACAGAGGCTGGAACTTCCGGTCGTTGGGACATGGTGATGTCGATTTCGAAAGCATTATACGAGTGTTGAACAAAGTGGGATATAAGGGCCCTCTGTCTGTAGAATGGGAAGATTCCGGAATGGAAAGAGAATATGGTGCAACAGAGGCAGCGGCATTTGTTCGCAAAATTGATTTTGAAGCATCGAATATAAAGTTTGATGAAGCAATAGCGAATTAGGAGGCTTGTATGGTAAAGCGATTGAATTATGGTATGATCGGCGGAGATTTGAATGCTTTTATCGGTGGTGTTCATAGAGTAGCGGTTTCCTTCGACGGAAGAGCTAAATTGGTAGCGGGATGTTTTAATCCTAAAACTGAACCGAATAAAGAGTGCGGTGAATTCCTTGGTCTCGATTCAGATCGGATTTACAAGGACTATATAGAAATGGCTGAGAAAGAAAGCTCAAGAGAAGATGGTATCAATTTTGTGACAATTGCAGCACCAAACAATATGCACTATATAGTAGCAAAGGAATTTCTTTTACATGGTATAAATGTTCTGTGTGAAAAGCCACTCTCTTTTGAAGTTAGCGAAGGTGAGGAACTGAAAAAGATTGCAAATGAGAAAGGACTTTTATTTGCTGTTAACTACTCTTACTCAGGTAACAACATGGTTAAAGAAGCAAAAGAACTTGTTGAACAAGGACTTATAGGTGACATCATCAATGTCAATGCTGAATATTTGCAGGAATGGTTAATTGATGATATTGGTGCTGGTGACAACACCATGAACAAGCTATCCGTATGGCGTAAAGATCCGAAATTATCGGGCGGCTCCAATTGTGTAGGTGATATAGGCACGCACATTGAACATACGGTTTCTTATATCACAGGCTTGAAAGTGAAAAAGGTTGCTGCAAAAATGGACTATTTCGGGCAACTTCTTGATTTGAATGCCAATATTCTTGTAGAGTTTGATAATGGATCACATGGCGTATTTTCTTCATCTCAAGTTTGTGTTGGTCATATGAATGGACTTGTTGTGCGCATCTTTGGAACAAAAGGTTCAATTGAATGGGTACAAGAGAATCCCAATATCCTTTTAGTGACACTAAAAGGAAAGCCAACGCAGATCTATAACCGAGGCATGTCATATGTGTCAAAAAGATCGGCACAAATGAGCCGCATTCCGTCTGGTCACCCAGAAGGACTATATGAAGCATTTGCTAATATCTACAAAGTGTGGATTGATGCAAATTTGAAAAAACTCAATGGTGAAGAATTCAGCAAATATGATAATGATTTTCCGTCCATTGATGATGGTATTGCAGGCGTAAAATTCATTCATGCATGTCTGGCGAGTAATAAAATCGGTGGCAACTGGGTCGATATTGACTAAGACGCAAGACACCAATGGGGATATTTAACCCATCAACTCAGATATATGCTTTTTCAAATCCAAAATTTTGGCTTCGATGGTGTGCGCATATACTCAAAGGCCGCATCATCCTTGCCGCTTGGATTATCTAACCCCATGAGACTATGGTTAAAATGCGGCCCGAAAGGATTGTATATTTGTCATGCAATCCGTCAACCCCGGCAAGGGATTTGAATTACCTTGCGGATAACGGGTACAGGGTGGAAGAGATGCAGCCTGTGGACATGTTCCTGCATACGAAGCGAAAAATAATAAAAAATCGAGGCAAATAAGTGAAAGTTATGGCCCGATTTTTTTGCTGTTTTCATAGCCATTGCAGCAATTGTTTATCCTCCCTATGAGCACATAAGGCCACATATATTAGAAGCAACCTTATTATCATAATTTGATTGTCATAATTCGTTAATCCTATTTAAGACTGTATTTTTCAATGGCATAATCTTTTAACATGAATTTTTTAATCTTTCCGCTTGCCGTAGTGGGAAATTCCTTTACGAATTCAATATATTTAGGGATTTTAAACTTTGCAAGATTATCTTGAATTAGTGATATGACATTCTCCCTAGATATAGTATGATTATCTTTTATAATTACAAAAGCACATATCTCCTCTCCAAGGTTTTTATCAGGAACGCCTACAACTGCGGCATCTTTTATAGATACATGTGTTACTAATAACTCTTCTATTTCTGTAGGTGATATATTTTCACCGCCTCTGATGATTATATCTTTTATTCTGCCGATAATCTTACAATATCCTTCGTTATCTTTAATAGCTAAATCTCCAGTATGCAGCCATCCGTCCTTGTCTATACTCTTTTGTGTAGCCTCTTGGTTTTTGTAGTATCCCTTCATGATATATTCTGTTTTGGTGATAAGCTCTCCCTCTAAACCATTAGGTACTTCTTCTCCAGTAGCAGGATTGATTATCTTTATTTCTGTTCCGAACATACCCCGGCCTACCGTGTTGACTCTCATATTAAAAGGGTCAGAAGTGAGAGTTTGTGTTATCCCTAAAGCTTCTGTCAGCCCATAAACGATACAGAGTTCTTTCATGTTCATTTTATCCATTATTTCGTTCATGAGATCAGGATGGCAATAAGAGCCAGCAATCATTCCTTTTTGAAGATTAGATAAATCGAAGTTGTCAAAGTTGGGATGGGAAAGAAGAAATTTAAACATAGTAGGGACTCCATTTAATCCCGTACACTTTTCTTTGTCTAAATATTCAAGAACTTTTGTTGTTTGAAATCTGTCCACAAGCACTATTGTTGACCCATATAACAAACATTGAATGGCACTTAAAACACATCCCATTACATGAAAGAGGGGGAGACATACAAGTAATCTGTCTTTCTCAGAAAAATCAAGGTTTTTACCTGAAATGATAGCATTATTAATAATATTGTAATGCGTGGACATTACAGCTTTAGGATTTCCAGTAGTACCTGATGTGTATTGAAGATTTATTGTATCATAACATTCTAATGAATTGCTTCTTTCAAGTAATTCTTCATCGGACACATCTCTGCCCATTTCTATAAGATTCTCAAGAGACATCAGGTTTTTATCTTCACCATCTAAACTTATTACATTCTTCATATCAGGAAGGGCTTTGCTTGAAAACTCTCCCGGGAGATAAATTTTAAGTTCCGGGCATATAGAATACACGGAATCAGTATAATTGTTTCCACTATATCCTTTTGAGAAAAAGAGAGCTTTTGAATTAGAATGTTTTAAAACATATTCAAGTTCATGCTTACTGTAATCTGTGTTAATACATACAAGAACTGCCCCGATTTTGGCAGTCGCAATTTGAAGTGCAATCCATTCTGGACTGTTCAATGACCAAATTGATAAATGGTCTCCTTTCTTTATCCTCAGTTTCAGTAACCCCTTTGCTATACCATCATACATTTTCTTAAAATCTCTGTAAGAATACCTAACATTTTTGTCCCTGTAGACTATGGCTTCATTGTTTCCATATTTGATACACATTTTGTCAATGATGCCGCCAATTGTTTCTTTTATAAAATCCTCCCTATTTGTAAGTTCTAACTTTTTTAAATCATTTATGGTATTTATATCTTCAGGTTCAATACCAACGTTCTGCATCATTGTTTCACTCCAAATTCAAATTAATTTATGTAGTCATAATATGTTTACATAATTTGAAATGAAACCGAATTCGGGAAATATCACCTCTAACTTATCAAAATAATTAATTTATAAGAGAATACAGAATAATATACCTTAGATTCACTTTCGTATTAAGATAATTTGATATGTAACACACTCATTTATATTTACATAACATAGATTATCTAATAAACTATGTAAACTTTATAATAATTAGACAGTTGAAAATATTTAAAATCTAATTGATGGGAGCGATTTGGCATGAAAGTAAATAATCCATTAAATTCTTATCTTGAAAATATTAATAAATTTACAAAATTTATTGGAATTAATGAAACGAATCATAAAAAAACAGAAAATAGTTCAAATTGTATACCAGCTGATGGGCAGGATATATATAACTATGTTGCTCGTTACAGAATTGCAAATTCTCAGATTCAAGCGGTAATGAAGCTCGATGGCAGGCTGGATTTCGATAAACTATCAAAAGCAGTAAGATTATCATTTGATGTTGAGCCTGTTTTCGGATGCCGTTTTGTTAAAAGCACTCATCCTTATTGGGAACGTATAAATGACATTGACTGTGTTGAATTTTGTACATTTGAGGAAACTGATAATCCGGATGCAGCTATTAAAAATTTTCTTGATATTCCTTTGGATCTAAATAAAGGACCTATGGCCAAGGTAAAACTAATACGATCCAGACTGAGTGATATATTGTGTGTGAAAGTCAGCCATGTATGCTGTGACGGCACTGGTGCAAAGGAATACTTTTTACTTCTTGCGGATATTTACTCTCAAATAGATAAAGAAAGCATCGATTATATTCCAATACAACATATACCTAATAAAAATGACCGGATTAGACTGTATGAGGAATTAGATATAGATGCTTCAAAAGCAACTTCGTATTATAAACTAAAAACAGGGCATCAATTGTGGAATTTTCCATGGAGAAACAACCAGATCGGTGCTACCCGATTTGTTGTCTGCAAGCTTCCAAACTGTCAGCTTGATGAAATGAAAAGCTATTCGAAAACGAGAGGGGCAACAATCAATGATTTGATTCTAACTGCAGTCTACAGGGCTATGTTTGAAATATCCAAACCTCCATATGGCGTACCAGTAGACATTCCTATAACACTTGATTTGCGTCGCTATCTTCCAGATCAAAAAACTGAGGCAATAAGGAATTTTGCCGCCGGACATATAACAACGATAGCCAGGAAAAAGAATGAATCTTTTCCGGAAACCTTATCCAGGGTAATGTCTACGACAAAAATATTAAAAGACGGTCACCTGGGATTAGAAGATGCTGTATGGGGAGAATATGTTGAAAGTTTAAATTTCTACCAATACATCAGCCAATTTAAAATCATGTCACTATTTGCTGATATGGCTTCGTATAATCCTTTTTTTAATATTATTGACAAGGCTAGTGTAACATTTGCAAACCTTGGCTTTGTATCTAAATCACCAATTAAATTTGGCGAACACACCGTTACTGACGCGTATATTCTCCCGCCAGTTTTACGTGCACCAGGTATTCTCCTTGTTGCAAGTACTTATAATGGTATAATAACGCTGACAGTTGGTTATTATAAGCCTTCAGTTGATCGAAGCGTTATGGAGAATCTTCTTAATAAAATTAAGGATGAATTGATAGAAGGTTGTAAAAAACCATCCAAAGAGTAGTACAATATTGATATACGAATTTGTCTAAAGTTTCAGATAAAAAGAGAAGACATATAAAAACTCATGTGTTCTCTTTTTGTATATCTTCACTCTAACATATTTATTATTGTTTGCTTTGCTTCTATGCTATATTTGGGTGTAAGAATGTTGATATTCCACAACAAATTAATAATACAAATGATGTCTCATCATCTCAGCAGAACTCACACGATTTTAATAAACAAAATACTCCAAATCAACAAAACAGGTAGGCTTTATCTAAGGGATCAAGTAAAAAAATCGATGATTTTTATTAAAGCTTCAAACAGGAGCAGCAAAAGCTCAACGATAAAATGGGAGAAGATTATATTAATGATATTAAATTAATTTTATCAAGATTATGTGATATTCTAAATGAAAACGGACATTTTCTAATCATAAATTTTGATAAAAATCAAAAAATAGTTTCAAATATGGTTTTAAATATAAGCAGTGGGAGGAAGTGCAATGTCCAAACCGCGAGTCTATACAATGAGCTTTGCAAGTGTATATCCCCTATATATTTCAAAGGCGGAGAAAAAAGGACGTACTAAATCAGAAGTTGACGAAATCATTCGCTGGTTGACAGGATATACTCAGGATGGACTGGAGGAACAATTAAAAAGACAAACAGACTTTGAGACATTCTTTAAAGATGCTCCCTTCCTAAACCCATCAAGAACTCTAATAAAAGGACTTGTTTGCGGCGTCAGGGTAGAAGATATAAAAGAGCCGACAATGCAGGAAATTCGATATTTGGATAAGCTGATTGATGAATTGGCAAAAGGCAGATCTATGGACAAAATACTTCGGGAGAAATAGCTATAGCTCTTGAAGATGAAAAATGAATATCAAAAAGATCGGGTTGAAAAAGTGAATTTTCGCCCGATTTTTTTGTACATTTATTATTCCATTTTGATATGTAGGTTTACTTAGGATTTTTACACCCGCTTTTTATATACCCTCATAGCGAAGAAATATGCCACAAGCATAATTCCGACACACCACATAAGAGCAACCCATATATCATTACTGACCGGCTGACCTGACAACAGCGCACGAATGGATTCGACTATCGAGGTCACCGGTTGATTTTCGGCAAAGGAGCGAACTACTGAAGGCATCGACTCAGTCGGCACAAATGCTGAACTGATAAATGGGAGGAAGATAAGCGGGTAGGAAAAGGCGCCTGCACCATCCACCGATTTTGCGGACAGTCCGGCAATCGCAGCGATCCATGTCAATGCCAGTGTAAACAGGGTGAGTATACCGGCCACAGCAAGCCATGACAATACTCCTGCCGACGAGTGGAAGCCCATAATGAGTGCTACGAGAATAATTACGACAACTGAAATTGCATTGGACACTAGTGAGGTCAGTACATGCCCCCAAAGTGCAGCCGAACGCGAAATAGGCATGGAGTGGAACCTCTCGAAAATACCACTTTTCATATCCATAAACAGACGGTAAGCCGTATACGCAATGCCGCTTGCAATTGCAATCAAAAGGATACCAGGCAACAGATAATTTACGTAGTTATCCGTGCCTGTTTTAATTGCGCCGCCGAACACATAAACAAATAACAGCATAAGAGCGATAGGCGTGATAGCTACTGTGATGATGGTGTCCATGCTACGGAAAATATGTCGCATGGAACGTCCAAGCATAATGCCCATGTCACTAAAAAAGTGTATCTTTACCGCTTCCATTTATTTTTCCTCCTTCTTACCAACCATTACAAGGAATATTTCTTCCAAACTTGGCTGTTTTTCAATGTATTCTACCTTTGCGGTTGGGAACAGCTTTTTCAGGTCTGAGAGTGTGCCATTAGCGATAATTTTACCTTCATGCAGAATGGCAATTCTGTCGGCAAGCTGTTCAGCTTCATCCAAATACTGTGTAGTCAGGAATACTGTCGTGCCATAATTAGCAAGCTCTTTGACAGTCTTCCAGACCTCAATACGTGCTTCGGGGTCAAGCCCGGTGGTCGGCTCGTCAAGAAAAATGAGCTGCGGTTTCCCTATCAGGCTCATGGCAATGTCGAGCCTACGGCGCATACCGCCTGAATAGGTGGAAACCCTGCGGTCGGCGGCGTCTGTTAGACTGAAGCGGTTCAGTAAATCATCCGCGACCTGACGCGGATTTTTTAGGTGCCGCAGCTTGGCAATCATAATTAGGTTTTCTCGTCCGGTCAAAATCTCATCCACTGCGGCAAATTGCCCGGTTAAGCTGATTGACTGTCGCACATTATCAGGTTTTGATGTGACATCGTAGCCGTTTACTGTAACGGTTCCTCCATCTGGCTTGAGCAGAGTGGTTAAAATTTTGACAATTGTTGTTTTGCCTGCGCCGTTAGAGCCAAGAAGGGCAAATATACTGCCTTTGTCTATCTCTAAATCCACATCCTTTAGCACATGAACTTTCTTGTATGACTTTTGCAGCCCTTTAACCTGGATTGCTTTTTCCATACTGATATCTCCCTTTTTACTTTATTTTATCCGTAACTTTTTTCATAGCCTTGTTAACTTTTTGGTCAACAGATTCTTGATATATGTCAGCGTAAGTTTTTGAATCTTTGATTAGGTCGTCACAGAAAGCCGCTACGTCATTGCCCGTCACTTCGAGTACTCCTTTCCCCAAGGCTGCGCCTTCTTCAAAAAGATCGATAATCCCTGAGAGTAACCCTGTCCCCTCGGTTAGCTCAACAGGACCGACTTTAAAGAGATATTTTTGAATCTCTTTATAAACAATCTGATAATCTTCCGGGAGCGCTTTGACACGTGCCACGTGTGCTCGCCACTCTTTTTTGCCTTCGATGATATCTTGTATTCTCATTTAATCCTCCATGTCCCCGATGTGCCAAATGAATTGTCTCACCGGGCACACAAAAAGTGTTGAAACACTTTTTTAAGGGGTTAAATTTATTTTATTGCACCTGCCATTTGTTTTGTTGAACAAAACAGGCTATGTGCATTAGCGTTTCCGACTAAGTCTATTACGCTAACCTCCTATTTACCTAATTTTTTAGCTATATTATTGTTCAGTTGCTTGCGCCACTTGTCGCGAAAAGACTTTGCCCCTTCTTCGCCGGCCAACGCTGAACAGAAGCCTTTGATATCTTCACCCAAAACCTCTTGGACACTCTGACCGTCCGCTGCTGTTTCTTCAAGCAGGCCAAGCACACCGTCAAGAATTGGCATGAGGTTGCGACCGGTGAAATCTGAGTGTGGCCAAAGATTGGCTTTGATTTTTTCCCATGCCGCTTGATAATCAGTTGGCAGCTTTTTAGCTCGCGATTCAAAAGTTTTCAGTTCTTTAGTCATGTCACTTCCTGTGATTTTTTCCCAAAAATTCATCATTTCATCTCCTTTAACTCGTTAATTTTTGATGATACGAACTCCCATTTTTCCCAGAACCTCCGTAGCACCTCACGCCCTGCATCGTTTAGCGTAAAAAAATTTCGCTGCGGCCCCATATCGGATGGTTTTTTTTCTATGTCTACAAGTTTATTCTTCTCAAGCCGCACCAAAATCGTGTAGACAGTTCCTTCCACAACATCTGTAAAGCCAAGAGCATTCAATCGACGCGTAATTTCGTAACCGTAGGTCTCTCCGCGGCTTATAATTTCAAGGACACAGCCTTCAAGTACACCTTTAAGCATTTCGGTTAAGTTTTCCAGTACAATCACTCCTTCGCTATTCTGTATGACTGGTAATTAGTAATACTTACTACTATATAGTAATACTTAATAGTATAGTTGTCAAGTATGTAAAATCCGTTTCTGGAGTTTTTAATAAATTACGTAGTTTATAATTCGCAACACTTCGCTTATCACCTAATAGCCAAATCAATAGACCATAACACAAAATAGTGGTAAAATTTAAAAAAGAAAACAATAAAATGTTACTTACAGAATATTACCATAAATGAAGAGTGCTGAAGGTATCCTTAGCTGATACTGATTATAACTGCGTTTTTATTTTTTTGGATAATTTCATGAGAATGGGGGGGATTTTTGATTAATCTGAATTCTATATATCAGCCTACAACTGCCCAGCCATATATTTCATCAAAAGTACATACTGTATATGCTCCATGTGATCAGTTAAAACCTTTTATCAAGTCTTTCTGGGGTACAGTGGAACCAACTACTGGCATGTCTTCCATCGAAAATGAACCTTCATTGATTGTCCCGGATGGATGTGTAGATATTATTTTTACGGTTAATCACAGTTCAGGCCAAGTCTCATGCGGCTACTGCGGCATATTTGACCGGCCGACCTTTGCTTCTACCATTAAATTTGAAAAAAATATCTCCCGGTTTGCCATACAGTTCTATTTTTGGTCAGTACATTTATTTACGAGCTGCCCAATGAGGGACAGTTATGGGGTTTTTGGTGATTTAGATTTATATTTTTGTGGATGGAAAGAGTTTTTCAAAGATATGCTTATCTTCAACCAAAACATAGGTGACCGAATTCGATTAACACAGAAATTTCTTCTGGAAAAGTTCTCACTGAGAAAGTATAATCATAATCTTTTGAACACAATATACCTTATTTTATATGAAAAAGGAATAGTACCGGTGAAAGAAATGAGTTCTTATATTACAGTTAATCAAAGACAGCTTGAACGTTTGTTTATAGAATATATAGGTACCTCTCCCAAAAAAATCTCAAATCTGGTTCGTTATCAAAATGTTCTTAATGATTTAATATATTCTAACGAGTTTGATGTACAAGATATAGTTGAAAAATATAAATTTACGGACCAGTCGCATATGTTGAACGAATTTAAAAAATATCATAGTATGACTCCAAAGCAAGCAAGAAAATTTGCTTCAGTTCTGAGATAAAAGTAGTATCAAATGTCGTTTTTTTGCAATACAATAAAAAAAGTACATGCTATAATTTGTAGCATAATATTTGGCTATGTTGCACATATATTTGGTATTCCAAATCATCTAATATCAAGCTTTACGCCTATTAATAGATTTGTTCCATATATAGTTTAGATACCTGTATCTTTATCTATCAGAGCCTGATATTAAATGCAGACGAGGAGGAAATATTATGAAAATGCTTAGCAAGAACGATTTTCAGTTAATAAGATCATGGGTTTATCGTATTGCCAGGCCGATTGAAATGGCTTTGTGGAATTATCACTTTGAAAACGGCAGTAAGGATGCTGTTCTCACCGCTCTTTCAGCTTATCAGAATGTGGATGGGGGCTTTGGTCACGCGCTTGAGGCAGATAACTGGAATCCGAATTCATCACCGGCTACCACTGGTTGCGCAATAGGTATTTTAGAAGAAATAAACTTTGACGATAAACAGCATCCGATTTTGCAGGGAATTTTAAAGTATATCGAAAACACTACAGATTTTAAGGAACGGGGTTGGACTTGGAGCATTCCGTCAAATAACGATTACGCTCATGCTTCATGGTATACATACGATCCTGGCAATACAGAAGCATATATAGAGCTTGTTACCGCACAACTTGCCGTTTTTGCTGTACGGCATTCAGATAAAAATTCTAAAATATATGAAAAAGCTGCAACGTTTCTTGAGAGCAGTATCCGCAACTTCAGTAATACTGAAGATTTTTTCACCATTTCGGTTTATTGTAATTTGTTCAAAAAGATGGAAGAGTATAAACTGGATTCATGTTTTGATGTCACAGATATGAAAGAAAATTTGCCGAGATTAGTGAATACATATATGGAAAAAGACCCCTTGAAATGGTCTGGATGGAGTGGAAGACCTTCTTACTTTATTGAATCGCCTGACAGTAAATATTATAAGGGTAACGAAGATATAATGTCGAAAGAGCTTGACTGGCAGCTTGAAAAGATAATAGGAAGAATTCCGGAGCTTAATGTATGGAATGTAAATGCAAACGGTTGGTATTGGTTTGATAATAACCAGGGAGGCGAATACCCGAATGAGAGTTTTGTAAGCGCAAACTGTTGGGAGATTATTAATATTATAAAAAATGTCAATCTTTTTAAGAATTTCGGCAGGATGGATTTTAGATTGTAATTTTATATGCAGGATGAGCCTAAGTTCGAGAGGGTAAATAAACCACTACAAGCTGAAATCAAATTGCTGCTATGAAACATGACAATGCTTTCAAATCCCTTTTCTTGTTTCTTCAGATTAAATCATTAGCAAAGAAGTTGAAATTGGTTCAAGGTCTTAATGGAGATATATTCTCTGTTGAGACCTTTCTTTTTGTGCTGCCCAGGGCAAGAATAGGGAGGACGGGTGCCGAATAAACTTACTTTACCACTAAGAATAAAAGTAACCCTAATAACACCAGTGCAATAATTTTCTCAAATTGAGTATATGCACAATTTAAAAATATGATATTTTGTAACGGTAAACTGGTAATATCAAAAAGCCTCAGTTATCATCGTTCCTTTTGGATTTTCCTTTATATTGTTATGCTAAAGTATGATGGAGTATAAGTCAGAGTACATTATGCCAGAACTTCCCAATCAGATGGGTGTATGATAAAATATTGTTGAATTGAGACCGGCCCATCGAGAGCCTTTGTTTTGGGTGGGATATTCTCAATACAATGGGAGTAAGTGAAGTTAAAAGTGATTTACCGGTGTTTTTTACGGTTTTATACCATCTTTCAATACCCTAATTGTTTAAAAGACTACATTCATATATTATTTTTCATATAACTATAAAAAAGTGAGGTATACTATGAATCAGTAAAATCAAGGAATGGGCTAATCCTACCACGGCAGGCCTGGTTGCATTGGCAGTAGCATGTTTTGGTTTCTTTGCTCTACTTACGGGGAATGTAGCATCTGCAGCAATGCCTCTGCTTGGTTTGTGGCTTCTTGGAGGATTTACCGTACAAATCGTAGTTGCGGTAATTGACCTGAAAGGCGGCAATTCTACCTGATTTTAATATTCAGAATGCAGCTACATTATGCTTTGATTTTGAAAAAGATAGTCTTCCGAATTTACATGTTGATTATATATTTATGTCTCAGGTTTTACTCCATATTAATGATATTGGATTAATTTTATCAAAATTATATGATATTCTAAATAAAAACGGACATTTGCTAATCATAGATTTTTATAAAAACCAAAAAATAGTTTCAGATATGGTTCATAATGGATTTGATCAAATAGAGTTAGCTGGTATTATGACTAAAATGGGATACAAGGATATTCATTCTAAAATTTTTTATACCGGAAGTAAAATATTTATGGGACATGACGCATCTTTGTTTATTCTTGATTCTCAGAAGTAGAGTTAAAAATATTTACCATTGCTGGATTTATGAATAGTGAATTCTTTCTAATACTGTTATTCCTAGAGTCTTTGCGGTTATCAAGCAAATAATAAAGAAAAATAAAGGGTGGGTAAAATATGAGAGATTTTTTATTGGTTTTCCGTATGGATATTACAACCCCGGATGCACAACCAACTCCGGCTCAAATGGAAGTATACATGAAACAATGGAATGAATGGACAAGCAGTATTGCAAAACAAGGTAGACTTGTAGGTGGAAATCATTTATCAGTAGAAGGCAGAGTTATTAAACCAAATAATGAAATAGAGCATAGACCATATATTGAAAACAAAGAATCAATTGCTGGGTATATTATTATTCATACTATGAATTTTGAAGAAGCAGTTCACATTGCTAAAGCATGCCCGATTTTACTTGGAGAAGGTACCAGTGTTGAAGTAAGAGAAATTGCGTCTATGTAAAATAGAATAAAATATGAAGCTTGGCAAATAAATGTGGGGCAAGGAGGCTTAATTCAGTTGAAAATAAATAAATTTGAAAAAGCAGATATTTGTCCTGAATGTGGTGCTCCGTTGATCGATAGCATGAACTGTTGGGAGCAATTGGGTGGAATTTTGGCATGGGAATATGATTACCCTGAACTCCTCGCTGAGCATTTTAAGACAGTAGCATGCTATAATTTACAACACCCTGCACAGTTCACTGATGAAGCAATATCCGGGTTGAAAAAAGCTTTTTTTGAACATTTGGATAATGGTTTAAGTGTTGTAGAAATCAGAAGGCTTAATGAGAAATTATATAACGGTAATAGACGAGTACTTAAGGATAAGAGTGAAAGATGCCCAGTGCAGCGAAATTGGAAAATGACTATTTCAGATGTTTATCTTCCCAATTGCCCTGAAGGAGCCGCTGAACGAGTGAAGAAGTGGGCAGCTGCAATAAGAGAGGAGTTGTAACATATGCTTAAAATCGGGGAATTCTCAGCACTGACCGGAATCAGTATTCATATGCTCCGAAACTATGATAAGATCGGGTTACTTAAGCCGGAAAAGGTAGAGAATACGAGCAACTACCGGTTTTATGGCGAAAAACAAATTGTCCGGGCAAACCATATCCAGGTATTAAAAAGCCTTGGCTTTGGCCTGAATGAAATATCTGCAATTTTGATGGATGACACACTGGACAATAGGCTCAAAGCCTTTCTGGAAAGCAAGATAAAGGAAAAGGAAGAAAGCCTTTTAATAACGGAAAGACAGATAGCACAGATGCGGCATGCTCTTAATGAAATTGAGGCCCAGAATGGGTGCACATTGTCCGTCAGCGTTAAAAGGCTTCCTGCGCGCAAGGTTGTCAGTGTGCGTGATTTTATCCGGGAATTCAACGAGGAAGGGCTGCTGTGGGAACGTCTTAACAGGGCTTGTAGAACAAATGGAGTCAAACTTGCGGATATACAATATTCTATGGCAATTACACACAGCATAGATTTTGAGAAAAAATTAATAGACACAGAAGTCATCAGGGTCGTCGAGGGAGCTGGGCCTGAAATTGAAGGGCTTAGATTTTCTCAGATGCCAGAAACTGAAGCGGCTGTTGTGGCATTTCAGGGCAAATACAGTCGGATAGGCGATATCAATAGTTACATCTATCATTGGATCATAGAGAATGGTTACAGGATATCGGGGAAAGTGTTCAACATCTACTACATATCACCGGGGAACGAAACAAACCCGGAAAACTATATTACAGAAATCTGTTATCCTATCAAAAAATAGTTCTTGACTCTCGTACAATACGAGGGTTTATACTCCTGTTGTAAGAATGGTCAAAACGATAGGAGGATTTGATTTATGCGGGAAAAATTAATCTCATTAAAGCACCATGTGGATGACTATGAATGTATGTGGAATGGCATAGAGGATTTATATATACGGGATACTGGTGAAATACTTCCACCCAGTTTCTTTTTTGTTCTCTCTGCACTAGGATCATTCTGCTACATGAAAACACCTAAATCACAACTGAAACGAATGATTGCACTTGGAGACGGACGTACAAAGAAGATGTATGAATTTCTTGCTCCTATTGCAGGATTTGAATACAAACATTATGAGTATAAAACATTTGAGCAGGCAATCAAAAAGGCCAAGGCAGAAGTTGATACAGGGTATCCGCCTGTTTTAGGCGCTTTGGATATGTACTATCTGCCGTACTATTCAAAACTATATCATGGAGATCATATTCCCTTTCACTATATTTTGATGGTAGGCTACGACGATGATGCGCAATGCATTTATCTGCTTGACTGTGGTCGCGAAGAGATGCAATCACTTTCCTACGATGAACTGCGTCATGCTTGGGATTGCAGTTATCCCGGCCTATCAAAGCCGAACACTGTCTGCACGGTCAGAATGAACGCTACAAAGAATAAATATCAGATTGCACAGGAAGCTCTGGCAAAAAAAGGTGAGATGTTTTTGAATCCGCCGGTGAGCTTTGTTGGGAGAAAAGGATTTGAAAAATTCATATATGAGTTGCCCAAGCTGAAAAACGAGCTCGCTAAAGAGGATTACAAAGGGATACTTTCCAACATGGTCAAGTTTTTCGGTACAGTACCAACTGTCCCTAACACATTAAAGGGAATTAATAAACCGGACGAAGTGAACTTTTGCGGAGGCTTTGATAAAATAAGCCGTGTTCTTAATGATATTGGAAAAGAATATAAAAATGAGATGTGGCTTGAGGCATCAGGTCGTTTTGAAGCAGGAGCCGCAATCATCTCTGAAATTACAGATATCATTGTGACCTATCTCACCGGGGAAAAGGACAAGACGGGCGAATTGCCTGGACTATTCACAAAGGTAATGGAGATTATGATAGATGGGTTTGTCCTTTTGATAAGGTAACATTTCCGAAAAAGGACCATTTAAATAAACGAAATCTGGGGGTAAAGTTATGGCTTTTGATTTTAAGAAAGAGTACAAGGAATTCTATATGCCTAAGAACACACCAGAAATAGTAACTGTTCCGGTCGCAAACTATATTGCAGTAAGAGGTAAAGGAAACCCAAATCAGGAAGGCGGTGCATATCAGAAAGCTGTAAGTATTCTTTATGCGATTGCATGGACAATCAAAATGAGCTATAAGGGTTCGCATAAAATTGAAGGCTTTTTTGAATATGTAGTGCCTCCGCTGGAAGGTTTCTGGTGGCAGGATAATGTCAAGGGTGTTGATTATGGTAATAAGGACACGTTCAACTGGATTTCAATTATTCGTCTGCCTGATTTTGTAACAAGAGATGGTTTTGATTGGGCAGTAGCAGAAGCGACTAAAAAGAAAAAGATGGACTGTTCTTCAGCAGAGTTTCTGACGGTTAATGAAGGTTTATGTGTGCAAATCCTGCACACAGGTCCGTTTGACGATGAACCTGCTACTGTTGCTATCATGGACGAATATTTGCTTAAAAACGGATATGTAAATGACATGACAGATAGACGTTTGCACCATGAAATCTATCTTTCGGATGCCCGCAAAGTGGAACCATCAAAATGGAAAACCGTAATACGACATCCGATTAAAAAGGCTTGATGTATCTGGGGATTATCAGGATATTCTCTTATTTATATTGTGGCTTTATCATTACCCCATTTTATGCTTAGGAGCAAGAAGATAGGTACTGCAATGCAGACAATGTACTACAACAGGGAATTTCAATGAATTTACTTGCTTAGGGTTATATTTGATTTTATTTTCCATAGATTCTATAATATTATTGTAAATAACGGAGGTGATATCATGCAGCTTTGCATTGCATTAACTGGAATAGCTTGTTAAAACATTTTATTAATATGGAGGATTAAAATGGCTATTCCAGAGAAAAAGTTTTATCCCAGGTCAGGAGATAAAGAGACTGTATACTTAAAGGATTTAATTACAAATCCAAACATTACTGTTGGGGAATATACATTTTATAATGATTTTATTAATGACCCAACATTGTTTGAAAAAAATGTGCTTTATCATTACCCCATAAACCACGATAAGCTCATCATTGGGAAGTATTGTTCTTTAGCTTGCGGAGTCCGGTTCCTTTTTAATAGTGCCAATCACAATATGAATTCATTGTCCACGTACCCATTTCCGCTTTTTTATGAGGAATGGGGATTGGAACAAAAGAATGTTGCAGCTTCATGGACCAATAAAGGGGATATTATTATTGGAAATGATGTATGGATTGGGTATGAGGCTATTATAATGGCTGGTGTTACAGTTGGAGACGGTGCAATTATTGGTACCCGCGCATTGGTTACAAAAGATGTTCCGCCATATACTATAGTGGGTGGAATACCGGCAAAGCCAATAAGAAAACGTTTTTCTGAACAAACTATTTCTTTATTGCTTGAGATAAAGTGGTGGAATTGGTCAAGAGAGAAAATTGCAAAGAATATAGATGCAATTCAATCCGGTTGTTTGGAAAAATTGATATAATTTGACCAAAGATTAATATGGGTGGTGATGATTTTGAATATAGAACAAAGAGCTGTGGGTTTACTCCATGCAAAGCTGGCTGTTGATTTGCGACATTTGCATGGAGTTATATAAGTCGCACTTACATTATGCCGGCTTTACAACTTGAATTATAAATTATCAAGGAGTGGGCTTGCATGAATTATATAAACGCAACTGAAATTTTACCTGAGCATTTAGTGAAGGTATTACAGGAATATGTTCAAGGTGATTATCTTTATATCCCTGTAAAAGAAGGAAAACGCAGGGAGTGGGGCGAATTAACCGGCTGCAGGGCAGCTATCATAGAGAGGAATAAAGAGATTATACAACATTATCAAAATGGTGTTGTAATTGAGGAACTCTCTAAAATATATTTCCTTTCTACTCACGCAATTAGAAAAATTTTATATCAAAAATAATATTAGAGGATTTTCCAGCAGATGTGGAAAGTCCTCTTTTTTAATACTAAATGGCACTGTATCAAGTAGTAGCTTGCCTTCCTGACATACAAATTGCTAACATTTTGTTGGAAGGTGATTAATATGCTCTATCAGATTATAGATGGCCACAAATCATTTGGCGCACAGGATATCTTTCAAAAACTTTCATTTGAGATAAAAGGAAAAGAAAAGATAGCTGTTGTTGGGAAAAACGGTTCGGGAAAATCGACATTATTAAAAGTAATTGCCGGGATAGAACAAATGGATTCCGGTGAGATAAAAAAAGAGAAAAGATGTACCATTGGGTATTTGGAACAGGTTGCATTCTCATGTGAAGATATTACAGCTGATGATGAGTTTGAAAAGTCATTTGAACATTTACACTATTATGAAAACAAACTGAAAGAGCTGGAATTACTTATGCAAACGGATTATAACCAAGATATTCTAAATAAATATGGTAATACATTGCACCATTTTGAAGATTTGGGTGGATATACTTACAGAACAGAAATTGAAACGGTTTTTACAAAGTTTGGTTTTCCCATTAATGATTTAAAGAAAAAAATAAGTGAATTTTCAGGCGGTCAAAAAACCAAATTAGCTTTTATAAAACTATTATTAAGTAAACCAGATATTTTACTTTTAGATGAACCAACAAATCATTTGGATTTAGAAACTATAAAGTGGCTGGAAGGCTATGTTAAACATTATTCCAAAGCTGTTATAGTAGTATCTCATGATAGGATGTTCCTTGACAATGTTGTGGATATAGTCTATGAGATTGAATATCTCGAAGCATATAGATATACCGGAAATTATACTGCTTATATCAAGGCTAAAAGAAATGATACCATGAGGCAAAATAAGGATTACACAAACCAACAAAAGGAAATCAAGCATTTGGAAGAACTTATTGAAAGATTTAGATATAAAGCAACTAAGGCTAAATTTGTACAATCAAAAATAAAATACCTTGAACGCATGACAGTTATAGATGAGCGAAAAGTAGATACATCTAAATTCCATGCACATTTTTCAAGTAGTACGAAGGGAGCTAAGAAAGCTCTGACTATTAAAGATTTAAGTATTGGATATGATTATGAATTGTGTAAAGTCAGTTTTGATGCTATTTATGGTAACCGTATTGCCGTTATAGGGAAAAATGGATCCGGCAAATCAACATTAATAAAAACATTGGTGGGTAAATTAAAGCCGTTAAATGGCAGCTATACTTTCGGAAAAGGAATTGAGGTAGGATATTTTGACCAGGAGATGGCACAACTTAATAGTAGTAATACTGTAATTGAAGAATTGTGGAACTGCTACCCCACTTTAGGGAAAACTCAAATTTGCAATACCTTAGGATGTTTTCAATTTAAGGGGGATGATGCCCTAAAGCAAGTAAATATGCTGTCTGGAGGAGAAAAAGTTAGATTAATGCTTGCAAAGCTGATGTTAAAACATGATAATCTTTTAATTCTGGATGAACCTACGAATCATATTGATATTCCGGGCAAAGAAGCCCTGGAAAAATCTTTGAGAGATTATGACGGTACTATAATATTTGTATCACATGACCGTTATTTTATTTCTGGTATTGCAACTTCAATATTAGAAATAGATAATAACAAAGCTTATTTTTATCCTATGAAGTATCATGAATATTTAGCTAAACGGCAATTAATGAAATAAAAACCTAAGCTTTGAACTGCCCATGTTATGCCGTCCGGCGACGTAATAACCTTGCCACCATTACCTACTGCCATAAACATTCCATTACCGAAGCGAATTGCTTTATATGTAAGTAGAAAACGAAGTATGCGGGCTATACTTTTCATAACAATGAAAAGAATGGCCTTTATTTATTTTTTCTGACAATCAACATAAATATTGTATTATATTGACAATAAATCATACATATTATACTATAATGTAAAGTAGGACAAGTCTTATATTAATAAGTAGGGAGAGTAAAAATGTCACTTGAGACTGGAATTCTCGGTTTTTTGTCAATGAAGCCCCTTTCAGGATATGATCTGAAGAGGCTGTTCAATATGTCGGCAGCCTATTTCTGGCCTGCTGATCAGGCGCAGATTTACAGAACACTCAAAAAATTGACGTCCGACGGACTTACCGAGTTGAAAGGGCACAGCCGAGGTATGACTGTGGATAGAAAGGTTTATAAAATAACGTATAAAGGACGGGAAACATTTCTGTCGTTGGTATCAAACCCATCCGAATCGGATTTTATTTCACGGCTGCCCAATATTATGCAACTGTTTTTCTCGGGCGGATTAAGTACGGAGGAGCAGCTTGAGCTTCTGGACAGGCAGCTTCAGATTAATAATGAATTGATACAGAAGCTAAAGGATAATTACGAGGAAAACGGTGATTCGTTTGCAGAAATTGTCGGACTTCACGAAGGTGACAGGCTGCTTGATTCGGCGATCTACGCCCATCGATGGGGGATTTTGCGCGGCGAGGCTTACGCCAAACTGCTTGAGGAGATAAAAGAAAGTATATTACGGAAAAGCAATTGAACCAGAAAGAAAAACATAGGAATTGTTGGAGGGAGTATAAATATGAAAAAGATTAATAAAAAAGTAACGTCGCTCCTAATTAGCTTTTTGATGGTGATAAGTCTCATGCCGGCGCTTACACTTACGGCGCACGCAGCGACAACGACTTATACCGTAGTTGTAGGCCAAGACAAAACTTTGTACGGGTGGGATTTTTTTGACGACTCAGCTACAGTTCATTTAGGCGTTGGGTATGACTTTATTACCACATCCGCGATTGATAGTTTGGGCCATGCTGTTGGTTTCAGCCTAAAAGATGCCAGCAGTGGTGATGTATACTTCTCGGCAGGCAATGGTGGCACATACGCCCCGGAGGGTAACTATACTGGTGCAGATACCAGAGAGATAAGTAAACTTATATTCAATTCGTCTACTCCCGGAACTTACTCTTTTTCTTTGGTTCGTTTAGATAGCGGCTTTGCTGAAATAGATAGTGCAACTGTTTCAGTCACCGTCGTCGGCGGCAACAACGCCCCAACACTTACGGCAACAGGCAGCACTCCGACATTTAAAGAAAACGACGTCAGTCCGGTTGACCTGTTCAGCGGCGTAACTGCGACAACAAATGATTCCAGTCAGACCTTCAGCGGTATGACCTTAACAGTTTCCAACGTAACTGATACTAAAGAATATTTATCCATTGGCGGTACCGATGTGGAATTGGTTAACGGAAAAAGTGGCACCATCTCTGGAATTGGTAACTATTCACTAGCTGTTGCAAGCAATACTGCCGCAGTGACGATCAGCGGAATGACGCTCTCCGACGCACAAATGGGAGCTCTGATTGACGGCATTACCTATAGAAACAGCAGCGAGGATCCAACCGCTGCAAGTCGTGCAATCAAAATCACCAGCATTACAGACAGCGGTTCAAACAATAATAGTACGTATCTAAATATTACTGCAACAGTCAGCATAACCGCCGTCAATGACGCTCCGACGGTTAAAACTAACGCAGGAATAACGGTAAATGAGGGAAGTGTTAATACCGTAATAGCAAAAAGCAATCTGGAAATAACAGATGTAGACACAGCTGCAAGTTCAATTACATATACTCTGACTGCAGTGCCTACAAAAGGTACTCTGAAGAAGAGTGGAACGACTCTGAGTACCACGTCAAACAATACGTTTACACAGGATGATATAAATAACAGCAGGCTTACATACACGCACGATGGAAGCGAAACGGCAGCAGACAGCTTCAAGTTCACGGTATCCGATGGAGCAGGCGGCAGTATAGTTGAAACAACTTTCGCGATAACAGTAAACGCAGTAAACGATTTGCCAACGATAACGAATAGCACGAAGAATGGAACGGAAGATACAACACTGACGTTTGCAGTAACAGACTTTACAGGCAATTACAGCGATGCAGAAAGTGCTGCATTGAGCGAGATTGAGATAGTGACACTGCCTAGTGCATCGCATGGTATTCTGAAATTAGATGGAAGTAATATTACGGCAGGACAGAAGATAGCCGCTGCTAATCTTTCAAAAATATCTTTTACGCCGATTGCGAACTTTGCAGGGAACGCAAGCTTCACATGGAAGGCAAGTGACGGAACAGGCTATTCGAGTGCCACAGCAACGATGACCCTTGCTATGGCAGGAGAAAACGATGCACCGAGCATTACGTCGGGAGCCTCTGCGAACTTTGCTGAGAACGGGACTGGAACGGTATATACGGCAACGGGAACAGACCCGGATGTAAGCGACACATTGACATGGAGCATCAGCGGAGCAGACGCGGGACTGTTTAACATAAACAGCAGCACTGGCGTACTGACTTTCAAAACAGCGCCTAATTATGAATCACCAGCAGATAGCGGTGCTAACAATGTATATGATCTTACGATAACCGCGACCGACAATGGGACAGGAACATTAACTGCTACTAAGACGATTGCTATCACTGTAACCAATGTCAATGACGCACCGATAATCACATCGGGAGCAACCATAAGCTTTGCAGAGAACGGAACAGGCACGGTATATACCGCAGCAGGCAGTGATCAGGACGGTGACAGTATTATCTGGAGTATCAGTGGAACAGATTCAGCACTATTTAATATCAACAGCGGTACAGGGGAACTGGCCTTTAAAACCGTACCAGACTATGATTCTCCTGCAGACAATGGCGGAAACAATGTTTATGACGTCACGATAACCGTGACTGATGGAACCTTGACTGCAACGAAAGCTCTGGCAGTTACGGTAACAAACGTCAATGATGCACCGAGCATCACATCGGGAGCCTCCGCGAACTTTGCTGAGAATGGCACTGGAACAGTATATACTGCAACGGGAACAGACCCGGATGCAAGCGATACATTGACATGGGGCATCAGCGGAGCAGACGCTGGACTGTTTAACATAAACAGCAGCACTGGCGTACTGACTTTCAAAACAGCGCCTAATTATGAATCACCAGCAGATAGCGGTGCTAACAATGTATATGATCTTACGATAACCGCGACCGATAATGGAACAGGAAACCTGACTGCAACCAAAACAATTGCTATAACCGTAACCAATGTCAATGACGCACCGATAATCACGTCGGGAGCAACCATAAGCTTTGCAGAGAACGGAACAGGCACGGTATATACCGCAGCAGGCAGTGATCAGGACGGTGACAGTATGATCTGGAGTATCAGTGGAACAGATTCAGCACTGTTTAATATCAACGGCAGTACAGGAGAACTGACCTTCAAAACTGCACCCAACTTTGAATCAACTGCAGATAGCGGTGCTAACAATGTGTATGATGTCACGATAACCGTGACTGATGGAAACCTGACTGCAACGAAAGCTCTGGCAGTTACGGTAACAAACGTCAATGAGGCGCCAAGCATTACATCGGGAGCGACTGCCAGCTTTGCGGAAAACGGGACAGGCGCGGTATACACTGCAGCGGGAACAGACCCTGATACAGGTGATACATTGACCTGGAGCATCAGCGGAGCAGACTCGGGACTGTTTAATATAAACCACAGTACAGGTGATCTGACCTTTAAGACAGCACCGAACTATGAGGATAAAAAGGATGTCGGTACAGACAACACATACAACATCACGGTCATAGCAACAGATGGCGGTAGTCTTACTGCTTCAAAGGATGTAGCTATTACTGTTACTAATGTAGATGAAACACCGGTAATAACATCCCCAGCCTCAGTAAGTGTAACTGAGGGGAATACGGCAGCTTTCACTGCCTCGGCAACAGATCCGGAAGGAAGTAGTATTACATGGAGTATCACAGGCGGAGCTGATGCCGGGAAGTTCAGTATAGTCCCCGGTACAGGAGTTGTTACATTTACAGCCGCACTATCTTATAGTACACCTACCGACGCGGATACCCATAATGACTATGTATTGGAAATTACCGCAAGCGATGGAACCCTTTCTTCTACAAAAACCGTTACAGTAACAGTCACTCAGAAGGTAAGTAGTGGAGGTTCCACAACACCTACCCAACCCTCGGGTGCAGGTGTTATAATCCTTGTAAATGGCAAAACAGAAACGGCTGCAACAGCAACTACCACACAGAATGGTAATCAGACTGTTACAACAATCGCCGTAGATGATAAAAAGGTAGAGGAAAAGCTTCAGACTGAAGGTAATAATGCAACTGTGACCATACCTGTGAACAATAGCGCAGACGTGGTAGTAGGTCAATTAAACGGCCAGACAGTGAAGAATATGGAAACCAAAGAAGCAGTCCTGGAAATAAAAACTGAAAATGTGACTTACACACTGCCGGCATCGCAAATTAACATTGATAACGTTTCAGGGCAGATGGGCCAGAATGTTGAGCTGAATGACATAAAGGTGAATGTTGCTATTTCTACACCACCACAGGACACCGTGAAGGTGATTGAGGATACAGCAAGTAAGAATAATTATCAGGTGGTTGTAAAGCCAGTAGAGTTTAATATCACATGCTCAAGCGGGAACAAAACAGTAGAGGTATCCAAATTCAACGGTTATGTTGAGAGATTGGTAGCGATTCCAGAAGGTATTGATCCAAGCAAAATAACCACTGGCATTGTATTGAATTCAGATGGGACCTTCTCACATGTACCAACGGCAATAAAAATAATTAATGACAGGTACTATGCAAAAATCAACAGCCTGACTAACAGTACCTATTCTGTTATCTGGAGTCCGAAAACCTTTAAAGATGTTGAAAATCATTGGGCTAAGGATGCAGTCAATGATATGGCTTCAAGGCTTGTTATCAGTGGCGTTGGAAATGATAGCTTTGCACCTGACAGAGATATTACCAGAGCTGAGTTTTCTGCGATTATAGTCAGAGCATTGGGATTGATGCATCCTAGAACTGGAAAGACTTCTTTCAGTGATGTATCGAAAAATGACTGGTATTACGATGCAGTATCAATAGCTTATGAGTATGGTATTATATCCGGTTATGGAAACGGTAAATTCGGACCAATGGATAAGATTACCCATGAACAAGCCATGGCAATGGTTGCACAAGCTATGAAGATAACAAAGCTGAAGGCAGAATTCAAAAACGGCGAAGCAGAACAGCTAATCGCATCTTATGGTGATTTTAAAAATGCTTCCTCCTGGTCTAAGAATTCTATAGCTTTATGCGTCAAGACGGGTGTTGTTCCAGACGGGAGCGGAAAGCTTGCAGCTCCAAAGGATAATATAACCCGGGCTGAGGTAGCGGTAATTGTTCAGAGATTATTGCAAAAGTCAAATTTGATTTAACCTAAACCAAATAGAATTAATAATTATGTTTTACTATACATAGCAGCTTAAGGGCTGCTTTTGTATATTATGCAGTTTGTTAGTGGTTATTGGGATAAATTTGATTACGTTAATATTTTTGATAGGCACCGTGAATAAGTAAATAATATATAAACAAAAGATTTTAAATATTTGATGTGGGAGGAAGTGCAATGTCTAAACCCCGAGTCTATACAATGAGCTTGGCAAGTATATATCCATTATTGGTTTCAAAGGCAGAAAAAAAAGGACGTACTAAATCGGAAGTTGATGAAATCATTCGCTGGTTAACCGGATATACTCAGGACGAGTTGGAGGGACAATTAAAAAAACAAATAGACTATGAGACATTCTTTAAAGATGCTCCCCTACTAAACCCGTCAAGAACTCTAATAAAGGGAGTTGTTTGCGGTGTTAGGGTTGAAGATATAAAAGAGCCGACAATGCAGGAAATTCGATATTTGGATAAGCTGGTTGATGAATTGGCAAAAGGCAAATCTATGGATAAAATACTTCGGGAGAGATAAAACTAATTATCATTAAAAGTACCAAATAAAATACGTGGCTATTCTTCTCAAAACAGTGAAAAGGATAGCCTTTTTTATTCTTTTTTATGACAATGATTGACATGAAATTATACATATTATACTCGACAGATAAAACAAATATTGGACAAGTATTACATGACGGGAGTGCCTGCAGCATGGACATACACAGGTAGTTGTAAAATAAAAATACAATCGAATTTCATAATGTTTTCTCATTTTTTAATATTTAAGTGTTTGGAGTGAATCCTTATATCTTGTCAAGTGATAGGTAAACTTATTCTTCTAATATCAAATTTAATCTAGAACAGGAGGGCACGAGATGATTGTAAGTGAAATATAATGAATATTTAGCTAAGCGACAATAGGTGTTAGAAAAGTATATTTTATTGACAAGTTAACGACTGTTTACTATAATAATAGTGAACAGTCGTTAACTTTATTTTTGAGGTGTGCAGGTATATATGGGAAATACAATCACAACAGTTACGTGCTTGTGTTGGCATGCCATTATTTTTGGAGGGGAACAATGTGAATACAAAAGAAGCGATTCTTTTAGTGGCCCTGCGCTTGTTCTCGCGCAGTGGTTATGAAGCTGTATCTGTCAGGGATATTGCGAAACAATTAGGAATCACTCAAAGTGCTCTGTACAAGCATTATGCCAGCAAACAAGATATTTTTGATAGTATTGTTAAAAGAATGCGTGATAATGATTTTGAGCGTGCCAGGATGTTTAAAGTACCGGCAGGAAGTTTTTCCGAAATGGCAGAGGCTTATGGAAATACGCCGTTGGAACAAATAAAACGTTTCACTGAAGCACAGTTTCGCTATTGGACGGAGGACGAGTTTGCTTCCTGCTTTCGGAAAATGTTGACTATTGAGCAGTACCGAAATCAGGAAATGACCGAGCTCTATCAACAGTATCTTTCATCAGGAGTTATCGAATATCTTGCAGATATCTTTCGAGAAATGTCTGAACAAATGGATTGGAAGTATAATACAAAGCAGCTTGCTCTGGAATATTTTGCGCCAATTTATATGCTGATGAATCTTTATGATGGCACTGAAAATAAGGAAGAACCCATTAAACTTGTGAGGGAGCATATTGCTTGCTTTAGCATGAGTTATAAATTGCGAAAATAAATTATTGAAAGGAGTAACAGTAAATGAATAATTATATATTGAAGAGTGTGGCAAACTGGGAGGCTTGCAAGAAATAGTCTCTGCAAGACCTCCCGTGTAGCATCAAAATGCTTTTAGGAGGAGATTACATTGAAATATTTAAATAGAGAAACAAATTATTATAAGAACCATGCATGTTACGAAAGCTTTGTTTGTAAAAACTGTGGAAGTATGGTCGGGCCAGAAGGTGCTGGGAGTAATCATAGAAATCATTGTCCATATTGTTTAAGCAGCCTTCACGTAGATGATTTGCCAGGAGATCGTACTGTCGTATGCAGTGGAATAATGGAACCGATTGGTGTTTGGGTAAGGAAAAATGGAGAGTGGGCAATTATTCATAGGTGTAATCGGTGCGGACACTTGGGCTCTAATCGAATTGCTGCAGATGATAACACTGTGAAACTGATGTCAATAGCATTAAAACCTTTGGCTAGGCCACCATTTCCGCTTGATAAAATGGAAATTGTGGTGCATAAGAAGCAGACTTCCAGCGGTGAGGGAGAATCTTAAATGTGCCAAATTAATATGAAAGAATATGGACTTAATGAGAAATTGACTTCAGAAGCAGCTAAGTATCAAGGATTTTATGTAGGAAGAATACTTTCACAATCAAAGGGAATTTATCATGTTGTTTGTGAAAGAGGGGAGTTTTTTGCTGAAATATCAGGTAAATTACGGTTTGAAATCAGTAAACAGATGGATTATCCGGCAGTAGGTGATTTTATTATACTGGATCGTGACTCTGGCAAAAACGGAAATGGAATCATTCATCATGTATTACCGAGAAAAAGCGCATTCATTCGGAAGGCGGCTGGAAAGTCAGGGGAAGAACAGGTGGTAGCTGCTAACATAGACGCCATATTTATATGTATGTCTGTTAACAATGATTTTAATCTTCGTAGGTTGGAAAGATACCTGGCTTTAGCATGGAAAAGTGGTGCAACGCCTGTGATAGTACTAACGAAAGTAGATTTGTGTGATGACATATACGTCAAATTACGAGCAGTAGCTTCAGTTGCAGTTGGTGTAGATATACTTGGCATTTCTACCATTGAGGAAGATGGTTATGAAGACATCTTGCCATATTTTTCACATGGAAGGACAGTGGCACTGCTGGGTTCTTCGGGTGTGGGAAAATCAACACTCATTAATAGGCTGACTGGTCAGAAGATTCTTGACACGCAGGAAATCAGGGATGATGACAAGGGAAGGCATACAACAACAAGGAGAGAACTCATTCTGTTGTCTGGTGGTGGCATGATAATAGATACTCCCGGTATGCGAGAACTCGGTATGTGGGATGTTGAAGAGGGTTTGGATAAGACGTTTAGTGATGTGGAAAGCAACTTTGGAAAATGTCGCTTTCATGATTGTACACACACTACAGAACCTGGTTGTGCGGTTTATGCAGCTATTGAAAAAGGCGAGTTGTCGGAGAAACGTTGGCAGTCATATCTAAAGCTGAAAACAGAAGATTCTTACACGGAGAATAAAACAGATTATATGGAGCAGAAAAATATAAGATTTAAGAACATTGCAAAGATTAACAAAACTAATAAAAAGAAATTGTGAGGAAAGCAAGATGATGATAAGAATAGAAAAGGAAAAAGACTATTTCAAAGTGGAAAATATGACCAGAGAAGCGTTCTGGAATTTATATCGTCCCGGGTGCTTTGAACACTTAGTTGTACATAATCTTAGAAATGATGCCTGTTTCGTGCCTGAGTTAGATTATGTTCTGGAGGAAGACGGTAAAATCATTGCTAATATTGTATATGCAAAAGGCACGTTGACATTGGACAGCGGAGGAAAAACGGAGATTTTGTTGTTTGGACCGGTCAGCGTTCTTCCTGAATACCAGGGCAAAGGTTACGGTATGAAAATTATAAACTTTACGTTAGAGAGAGCAAAACAGATGGGATACCCTGCAGTTGTTATTACAGGCAACCCTGCATATTACAACAGATTAGGTTTTGAAAGCGCATCAAAGTATGAGATCTATTATGATGGAATGGATAGATCTGAGGAAGCAGCCTTTTTTATGATCAAAGTTTTAGATAACCATGGCATGAAAGCATTGAAAGGTACTTATTCTGATCCGAAATGCTATTTTGTAAATGGGGAAGAACTTGAAGCCTTTGATAAGGCATTTCCGCCTAAAGTAAAGGAAGTCAGGCCAGGGCAGCTATCGCTTTAGGATTTATAAAATTGCAGGAGAAATACAGAAACATACATGTAATTGACAACTGATTTACTCAGCGATTAATTACTTTATTTCATAGTTTTGGGATAGGCATATAAAATTCATTTGTTTTGCTTAACTCAATCAGGCTGTTTATATTATCTACAGGGTTGATTAGCAAACCGGCAAACATATCCAACATTTCTATCTGAGCTTTATCCAGCTTTGTATCCCTGGTTGTTAATTTTTATATGTGTATCATAGAGCAGCTCATTTCCGGTTATACATAGCAAATCACAACATATGTTGTTTAAAAATTCGGGGACAGTTCTAGAAACTCACAAAATACTATCTAAAATGAGCACCTGACAGAGATATTACCAGAGCTGAGTTTTCTGCGATTATAGTCAGAGCATTGGGATTGATGCATCCTGGAACAGGAAAGACTTCTTTCAGCGATGTATCGAAAAATGACTGGTATTACGATGCAGTATCAATAGCTTATGAGTATGGTATTATATCCGGTTATGGAAACAGTAAATTCGGACCAATGATAAAATTACCCATGAACAAGCCATGGCAATGGTTGCACAAGCTATAAAGATAACAAAGCTGAAGGCAGAATTCAAAAACGGCGAAGCAGAACAGCTAATCGCATCTTATGGTGATTTTAAAAATGCTTCCTCATGGTCTAAGAATTCTATAGCTTTATGTATCAAGACGGGTGTTGTGCCAGACGGGAGCGGAAAGCTTGCAGCTCCAAAGAGCTTTATAACTCGTGCGGAGGTAGCAGTTATTGTTCAGAAATTATTGCAAAAATCCAATTTGATTTAGCCTAAACCAAAAAAATAATGAAGTTTTATACATAGCAGCCTAAAAGGCTGCTTTTGTATATTATGCAGTTTGTTAGTGCTTGTTGGTGAAAGTTAGACTGATTTTGATGGGCACCATGAACAAGTAAATAATAAGTAAACAGGAGATTTTAAATATTTGATATGGGATTGGGTATTTTTCTGATTTATGGCTCTTTGGATTAATGTTTTTTACGGTTTTATACCATCTTTTAATGCCCTGATTGTTTAGAAAACTATATTCATATATTATTTTTATATAACTATAAAAAAGTGAGGTATACTATGAATCAAACGAATCAAATTAAGGAATGGGCCAATCCTACTCCGGCAGGCTTGGTTGCCCTGGCAGTAGCGTGTTTTGGTTTCTTTGCTTTACTTACAGGGAATGTAACTTCTGCAGCAATGCCTTTACTTGGTTTTTGGCTTCTTGGAGGATTTGTTATACAAATCGTAGTTGGAGTAATTGACATTAAAGGTGGTAATTCTACCGGGGGAAATACATTCTTATTCTTCTCTGCATTTTTCATGTTGGTAAGCGGAAGCGAAATGATCTTTAAATTTCTCATGGCAAATAATAAAGTAATTTTGGATGCACATATTGATGGATGGGCATGGTTATGTCTTACTTTTGTTATGTACTTATGGACGCCGGCGTTTTTTAAGGCTAACTTCTTCCTGACTTTAATAGTTCTTGCATTGGATGTGGCACTTCCATTTCTTTCATTAATAGATTTGGGTGTGTTATCAAAATCTTTTTCAAAAATTCCTGCATGGTCTTTATTGATAGCAGGTATAATGGGTATTTATCTGGCCAGTGCAATGATAGTTAACAGTGCTTTCGGAAAAAAGATTTATCCAATGCCTGATCCAATAATAAAATAAAGCATAAATCATGACCGCTGGCTCTGAGCAGGCGGTCATGATTCTTCTCTTCTGAAACAATTATTTAATGTAGTAATTCAAATAGAATAGTTTTTGTCATCTGGACCCACGGGTGCTTTAAAATCAAAATCTTTATTTTGGGCATATGGAAACGCAAAATTTTTATATTTTTCCACAGGATTACTGTCTTTGCGTATATTATCAAGAAATTCATCAGGAAGATTTAATATTAATTTCACTACTTCACGGGGTGTCATTGCAAGCCATTGAGCAAGTGATACAAACTTATTTTAACCAAATCATTCATTTGTTTTCAAATACATCTCTAACCCACTTATTCAGGAACTTGAACTGTTCCGATGTATGAAACCAGTGTTCACCTCTTTCCATGACAGTCAGGCGGCATCCAAAACGTTTTGTAAAGTCCTTAACAACTTCAGGTTCGGTAAGGTGGTCTTTGTCTGCATACAGAATTTCAGTCGGGAAACTCCATTTGGTAATAGGATGTTCTTTTACATAAGATAAATACTCCCACGAAAGCGTCTGTCCAAAGGATGTGGGGATAATTTGTTCTTTTTCGAGTTGATCTTCCGTTACATTTGCCCAAACCATCATATTCTGAATAAGCCTGTGCATATCAAGAATCGGTGAAACAAATAGGCATCTTTCAAGCTTTTCATTTGCAAAGCTTAACATACTGAACCATGCTCCAATACTATTGGCCATTAATCCAATAGTATCCCAATGTGATTGGGTATATTCCATAACCACTGACAATTGGGGTACAGCATGCCATGGGTCAAATGTATTCTTTTCTTGTGTACGTTCACCATGCTCTGGCAAATCAATACTCAAAACCTGCCAGCCATGAGGACCGGCAATTTCAGCAAAATGTTCAGCCTCTTCTTTACACCCTCCCTGTCCGTGAATAAATAAATATAACTTCTTGGATGGCTCTCCCCAAAGAATTGACGGGGTCCCCTGAATTTTAGAATATTCTTTTCTCATAAATATATACTCCTTAATAGGCTAATCAAAGTAATAATAAAACTAACGTTATTAGTATTGTATTAGTATCAAGCATGTTTGTCAATAACGGCAATATTGACGAAGCTAATCGAATTAGCTAAACTAAAAATGTAATGATTAAAAATCAATGGGAAGGAACAATCATGCGTGTTACAAAAGAAGCAGTTATACAGGCTGCATCAGATATTGCCGATGCAGATGGACTTAACAATGTTTCCTTGAAAGTTGTTGCCGAAAAGCTTAATATCCGCACTCCGTCTTTATATAACCATATAGCTGGTTTGGATGATTTACTGCGAGAAGTTGCTCATAAAGGAATGAAAACAATGAATGAGCAAATGACACATTCGGCTATTGGTAATTCCGGGGATACAGCGATAAAGTCTATTAGCGTTGTTTATTTCAACTATGTAATAACTCATCCCGGAATATATGAAACTATCCAATGGGCATATTGGCATGGCAATAGTGAAACAGCAGATATATTTGATAACTACAAGGTACTGATAAAGAAGCTTATTTTATCCTGTAGCTTCAAAACGCAAAATACAGATGAAATAATAAGTCTGTTAATGAGTATCCTTCATGGGTATTCATCAATGGAACTTGGAAAAGCGCGTATAAATCCGAAAGTAGCAATTAAAGGACTTACCAATTCAATAGATATTTTGCTATTAGGTTTGCACGCAAAATATGATTGATTTTTTATAAAAGCCCTCATTTCCAGATAAGAAAAAAATACTGAAAAAGATTCAAACTTATTTATTTATATTGTTCAGGGAGAGGCCTGCTTTACTCTCAAAGCGGGGGTTTTATCTATAAAAAGCATAGCTGTAAGCTACCTACTTCGCTCTCAAGCCGGTACTATGCATAAGTAACAAAAATGTGCCTACTTGTACTTTTGTGCTCAGTTTCTTATACTAAGTTAATAGAAATGAAATAAAAATATTAAGAAAGGAATATATTGATGTATTTGATTTAATTAATGCATCATACAAGATATATATGACTTGTATAACTAAGCCATATCAATCCGGGAAGATACATTTTCATAATCGGTTGATTCTGCCTCCAATTGTAACAAATAAGGCTGGTGCAGATGGAAAAGTTTCAGAAGACCTTCTGGAGTATTATAGAAATTTAACGCTGGGAGGATATTTTTCGGCAACGATAATAGAAAATGCATTTATATTTGCAAATGGTAAATTTGATAGAAGGCAGCTTTCTATAGAAAGTGACGATATGATAGAAGGATTGGCAAAGCTTGCTAAAACGATACAAGGAAATGGTACAAAAAGCATCCTACAGATTAATCATGCCGGTATTCGAGCAGATAAAGCGGCAATAAACGCCCTTCCTCTGGGACCATCTGATATATTTGATCCCAATGGTCAAAAGCATGCCCGGGCAATTGACAGGCAGGAAATCGCCTGTATAGTTGGCTATTATCGATCAGCCGCCCTTCGGGCACAAATGGCTGGTTTTGATGGCGTTGAAATCCATTCTGCCCATGGTTTCCTTTTAAATCAATTTTTCTCTCCATTAGTTAATAAAAGAACAGATGAGTACGGTGGTGCCGTACATAATCGAATTCGTATTCATATTGAAGTGATAAAGGCGATTCGGGAGGCAGTTAACGATGATTTTATCATTTCACTTCGCCTTGGTGCTTGTGATTATATGGAAGGAGGAACCACTATCAAGGATTCTGAAGCTGCGGCATTGGAGCTTGAAAAGGCAGGAGTTGATTTATTAAGCATATCAGGAGGTTTGTCCGGTTTTACAGTTCCAGGTGATAATTCCCAGGGTTACTTTTCGTCGCTCTCCAATGCAATAAAAAAAGTAGTATCAATACCTGTACTTCTTACTGGTGGTATAACTGAGCCTTCGGCGGCAAATCGCTTAATAATGGAACAAAAAGCTGATTTTGTTGGAATTGGGCGGGCAATGCTAAAGAATATGCACTGGGCAAAACATGCCATAGAAGGGCTATGAAAAACATAGGGGATGACTCTTGTGCCGTCTAAATGCAATGCATTGTTAACTTTTAAGAATTGTGCTTACCCCCTTGTCATCCTATTACTTCATTATAAAGCCTATTTGAATGTAAAAATACATTATTATTTTTATATTGCACATATTATACACATATTTCCAATAATGACTAATATGATAGAATGAAATGGAGGTAACCAATAAAATGCTAATTGTTTATGAATCAAAAACGGGTTTTACAAAGAGGTATGCCTATATGCTCGCTGAAAAGACGAGACTAAAGGTTCTCCGAGTAAAAGAACTTTCAAAGGTTAATCAAGATGAAGAAATCATTTTTCTTGGTTGGATAAAAGCCGGGAAGATACAGGGTATTGATAAACTGCGAAAGTATAACGTCAAAGCTGTTTGTGGATCGGGCACCGGACGAACTGCTGAGCCCAATACCGAAGCGGTTACCGAAAAGAATAAGATCAAAGGCATACCATTTTTTTATCTGCGCGGCGGATGTTTTCCTTTAAAAGAGTTAAAGGGTATGGATAAAATCACGATGTCAATGTTTTTAAAGATACTTAAAAGCCGCAAGGACAAAGATGAAAAACTCAAAGAAGCCATCTCTAACATTGAAAACGGTTTTGACGGTGTAAAAGAGGAAAATCTCGAGCCTGTTCTGGAATGGCTGAACACAAGATGAAGGAGGGCTTAGCCGATTATAGTCACATAAACGCTGCCCTGCCATTGGTTGCTGTTTTAAGTATTAATTCTGTCACAGCCCTGGCAGGTTTTTTTAAACCATCTTTCAGCCACAATTGGATGACTCCTACAGCACCACATGCTAGAAAGTGGTAAATATATTCAGCATCTTCTTTTTTTAAGGAGCTATTTTCAAACATTGATATAAAATGCTGACCACCTATTATTTTTATGACTTCCTGCTGAAACTTCATATCTCCGTTTGAATTTAGCAAAAGATCAAATAGTTCTGCATTCTCCTCAATATATTCTAATATCCTTTCAATTGCTTCAACAGGAATAAGTTCAGTGTTTTTAAAGTCATAGCCACTCAAATACTTATTAATATCGTCAATTATTTCATTTTCAATCTGCTGAAGTAAATCATGTTGATCTACATAATGTGCATAAAAGGTGGCGCGGTTTATATCCGCATCATCACAAATTTCTTTAACGGAGATTTTTGAAATCGGTTTTTGCTTTAAAAACTGAACAAAGCTATCCTTGATAACCATCTTGGTATATTTTACCCGCCTGTCGGTTTTCTTTGTTTCCATCCAAGTCCCCCGTTTACAAAAAATTTAAATGAATTTTGCTATTTACTAAACATTTTTTGGATATCTGTTGCAAAGCTTACATTTATTAAATATCTGATTGTTGAAATTGTCTCATGATGTCAATATAATGTATTTAAGTTAAATTGTCAACACTATGTTTATTAAAATTTGGAGGCACATAAATGGCGCTTATTGAATTTGAAAATATTAAAAAACAATATGTAATAGGTGATATGAAGATTGCAGCGGTTGATAATTGCTCTTTTTCAATAGAAAAGGGTGAACTTGTTGTCATACTCGGCCCGTCAGGGGCAGGGAAAACAACAGTACTTAACCTGCTTGGGGGGATGGACAGTCCAAGCGGCGGCAATATTACGATCGATGGTAAAGAAATTCATAAATACAGCAAAAGGGAATTGATAAATTACAGGCGCAAGGATATTGGGTTTATATTTCAATTTTACAACCTTGTAGGAAATCTAACTGCACTTGAAAATGTTGAGCTTGCCTGTCAGATATGCCCGGATTCACTTGAACCTAAAACAATTTTGGAACAGGTCGGGTTGTCTGAGCGTATGGACAGCTTTCCCTCTCAGTTATCAGGAGGAGAACAGCAGCGTGTCGCTATAGCAAGAGCGATCGCAAAAAATCCAAAGCTGCTTTTGTGTGATGAGCCTACAGGCGCACTCGATAGTGTAACAGGTCAACGTATAATTGAACTTTTGCAAAAAACTTGCAAAGAAATGGGTATGACTACTGTTTTAATCACTCACAATGCAGTAATTGCGGATATTGCGGATAAAGTCATCAAAATCAAAAACGGTACGGTCAAGGATGTTATTATCAATGAAAATCCCAAAAAAGCAGAGGAGATTGTGTGGTGATTAGCTTACTTTATAAAAACACCGCGGTAAAAATTAAGAAATCTTTTGGAAGGTATATATCACTGTTTATCATTGTTATGGTAGGTGTTGGTTTTTTTGCTGGAATACAGGCAAGCGCACCTGATATGATTGCAGTTGCTGATCATTATTATAAGGATCATAAGCTAATGGATTTTAAAGTTGTCAGTTCAATGGGCTTGACGGATGATGATGTCAATGCACTTAAGGCTTTGAATAATGTAAATGCTGTCATTCCAAGTTATTCCTTGGATGTTTTGAATCAGGATAAGGTGATTCGGGTTCATGCAATAGAGGATAAGGTCAATACAGTAAAGTTAATTGATGGCAGTTTGCCTCAAAAGGATAATGAGTGTTTAGCAGATAGTAAAACTTATAAAATTGGCGATCAAATTAAAATCACAAGCGATGTAAGTGAAAAATTGAAAAACAACGAATTCACTGTTGTTGGCACCATAGAATCGGTATTATATCTCGCTGACGATTACGGAAATACTACCATTGGCGACGGAAAGTTGTCTTCCTTTATTTTTATAGGCAGAAATAATTTTATTCTAAATGCTTATACTGAGATTTATATTGCTGCTGCAGGTACGAAAGATACTGTCGCATATTCAAAAGATTATGATAAAGCGGCGCTGAAGCTTAATGATGAGCTGGTAAAAATTAAGCCGGATAGGGAAAAAGCACGGTATCAGGAGTTATACACCAAATATAAGGAAAATTCATCAAATGTCAATGTTTCAACGGCTAATACACAGACAAAAGCTGATGACATAAAAACAGGACCTTCAGGCATTGAAAAACCACAGTGGCATATTTTAGACAGGGATGCTGCTGTCGGCTATAGTGAATTAAAAACCGGTATAGATGTAATTACTTCGGTTGCCGCTGTTTTCCCCTTCTTCTTCATACTGATCGTAATGCTTATGACATCCAATTCGATGGCCCGGATGATAGCGGAAGAACGCAGCGAACTCGGTACATTAACCTCGCTGGGATACAAAGACAATAGTATAATTGCGACATATATATTCTATGTTCTGTCTGCTTCAGGTTTGGGTGCTATAGCCGGATTCTTTACGGGATGTGGTATTATTCCGCAACTTATTTATTCAAATTTCCAGTTCATTTTACCGCCCATTATCATCCAATATAATATGATGACATTCTCAATAATTTTGGCGGTTACCTTAATTCTTATGACTTTGGTAACAATAATTTCATGTAATAGAGAGCTAAAACAGAAGCCTGCGGCTTTAATACGTCCGGCTCCACCGCAAAATGGGCAAACGATTTTGCTTGAAAAAATCAGTCCTATATGGAAACATCTTTCCTTTACCTGGAAAGTTACTATGCGGAATATGTTTCGATACAAAAAAAGAGCGTTTATGACTGTGGTCGGAGTGGCAGGCTGTACTTCTCTTTTACTTGTAGGGTTTGGTTTAAGGGACAGCATGAACGGCGTTGGGGAGAAGCAGTATGGCGAAATTTTTCGTTATGGTAACATGATCATTCTCAAAGATGAAACTAGAAATATCAGCAGTGAGTTGGAAAGTCTTTTAACAAGGGAGAAAATAAAAGATCCTCTTTTGATTAAACAAAACGCCTTTAAATGTGAATCGTCAGATAAATCACTGGACGCCTTTTTGATTGTGCCTGAGAATGAGGACGCTTTTCATAAATACTACAACCTGAAAAGCAAGGCTACCGGAAGCGCCTTGACCTTGAATAACAACGGCGTTGTTATCACACAAAAGCTTTCAGAAGTCCTTAATGTTAATAAAGGTGATACCATCACTGTAAAAGACGCTGATAATAATAATTATCAATTAACTGTCAGCGATGTAGCAGAAAACTATATTGCTAATTATGTTTACATGAACAATGCTCTGTATAGTAAGGCTTTCAGCAAATCCGCATCCTATAATGCGGTTGTGTCAAATCATAACACAGATGAAAAAGCTTTAGCGGAGCACCTGATTGATAGCGGTTTGGTTTTGAATGTGGTCTTTACCGGTGATATACTTCAAAAAGCCCTTGAAAGAAACGAAAGCTTAAATAGTATCATTATCTTGATTGTAGTGGTTGCTTCACTTTTGGCAATCATTGTTATCTATAATCTGACATCAATCAATATCAGCGAGCGAACGCGTGAAATTGCCACTCTTAAAGTGCTGGGCTTTACCGATGGGGAAACAAACGGTTACATTTACCGTGAAGCCTTTATCCTGACCTTAGTCAGCATCGCGGTTGGTCTGATTATGGGGATTTTCCTTCATGGTTTTGTTATTGGTGTTATTGAAGGGTATGCAATATTTTTCAAAAAAATCAGATTGCTCAGCTTTATTCTGGCATGTCTGCTTACCATGATATTTTCTGCAATTATGCAAATAGTTACCTATTTTAAGCTGAGGACAATTGATATGATTGAGTCACTTAAATCGGTAGAATAAAATTAAACTATCTGCATAAGAACTTCAGAACACTATCAATTGAACTTTCATTAAGATTATCCTTTTATATGTCGAAATAAGTAATAACTAATAAGACTATAAAATAATTTGAAAGTGAAAGGTTAATTTGTGAATCTGAGAAAATTTTGTTTAAAAATCAGTTCAAAATGGCGTACACTACTCATCATAATTGTTCCTGCAATTATGCTATATACTTTGCTCATGATGTTGTCACCAGAACCAATCATTGTGAATAATGGCAAGGCTGATTTGACTAACATGGATTTTGGTCACAATACAGTTTCAATAGACGGAAAGTGGGAATTCTATTGGAACAAACTGCTGATGCCGGAAGACTTTCATTCAGGACAGAGGCCGCAGATGGATTCATTTATGAAGGTTCCGGGTGTTTGGTCTGATCAGGCTGATTCACATTATACCCGTCAGGGTGTCGCTACCTACAGGCTTACACTGCAATACCCAGCGACATTGATGGACCCTGCTCTTCGTATTCAAAATGTTGCCAACTCTTATAAATTATATATAAATGGACAACTGACGTCTAAAGTCGGCAGTGCATTGGACAATAAGGCAAACTTCGTCAACGATGATAAAATACTGATTATTGATTTGCCGAAGGCTGGTCAGGAAGTTGAACTGGTTTTTCAGGTAGCCAATTTGAATTTTGCCACAGGAGGGCTTCGCGTTGCCCCTGTGTTTGGATCAAAGCAGGTATTGGAACAGCAAAAAATGATGATGTTAATCTTTCAGGTGCTCTTCATCGGAGGAGTTTTCATATTTGGCTTGTATTATTTCTTCCAGTTCCTCCTTTGGCCCAAGAACAAGGCGGCCCTGATTTTCGCTATATTTTGCTTTATAACGGCCTTGAGGTCTCTAGGATGGGGTGAAATCCCATTGATGATACTTTTCCCAAATGCGTCCTTGGATCTGAGGATGTATATGAACTATTTGACAGGCTATAATTATGTAGCTGTTGTAATTATATTTGTTTACACCTTATACCCCTTGGAATTCAATAAAAAAATTATAGCTTTGATCCTGGCCCCCAGTCTTGTTTTTGATGTAGCTCTCCTGACTCACAGTCCTGAATTTATGACATTTTATACAAAGTACCTTTATGTTCTTTTACTGCTGCAAATGATTTATATCATGTATGTGCTGATAAAAGCTGTACTCAGAAAAAGAGACAATGCAGTTTTGATGTTTATCGCGATCTGTGTTTTGATTTGGGCCATGAATGAAGATATCATCAACTTTGTAATGATCGGCAACAACAATTTGACGTATATGTTTTTGTTTGGGAATTTTGCCGTTATTCTGGCTATGTCCTATGTTCAGGCGAGACAGCAGGCTATTGACCGAAAAAAGCTTATTCTATACAATGAAAAGTTACTTGAGGCAGACAAATTAAAGGATAAAATAATGGCAACTGAAATGTCGTTTTTGCAAGCTCAGATTAAGCCTCATTTCCTCTATAATGCACTTAGTGCAATTGCCAACGTATGTGAAAAGAATGGAAAACAAGCTGGGAAATTGATTATCGATCTGGCAATCTATTTAAGAGGCAGTTTGGAGTTTAACAATCTGGACAAAATGGTGACGGTAGAAAAAGAGTTGGAGTTTGTTGACACATACTTCCATATAGAACAAGCGCGTTTCGGGCAAAAAATACAGCTGCAAAAAGAGATTGAAATACCTCTTGATGTACAAATACCGGTACTTATTCTCCAGCCGCTGGTTGAAAATGCTGTAAGACATGGCATCTCAAAAAGGCCGGAAGGCGGTACCGTAACCGTGCGGATGATACAAAAGGAAGAGAAAATTTACATAGAGATTGAAGATGATGGCGTCGGGATAAGTGAAGAAAAGCTGATGACACTTTTAAGCGGAAACGATATTAATAATGGAGTCGGACTTCTTAATATCCATAACCGTCTTCTCAAATTGTTCGGAAAAGGTCTTGAAATTAGCAGTGCCCCGGGGTACACCTGTGTAAAAATATCAATACCGGAGGTTACATTATCATGAGGATTGCAGCGGTTGATGATGAAACACATGTACTGGAACGATTTGAAAGAATGGCTTCGAATTGGACCGAACTGGATTTGTGCGGTTTGTTTGAAACTGGAGAACAGCTGCTCAATTATTTGAAAAAAAATCGACTTGATGCGGTTTTTTTAGATATTGAAATGCCTGGTATTAACGGTCTTCAGTTGTCAGAGCAAATACAAAACCTGAATGAAAATATTGAAATCATTTTTGTCACCGCCTTTAATCAATATGCAGTTGAGGCGTTTGAGATGCAGGCAATGGATTATATAATGAAGCCACTGACTGAAGAGAGACTGGGTAAAACCATCAGGCGGTTACTAAAAACCGATAAGACGGCAACGAGTCCTGGAAAACCATATATTCAATGCTTCGGTGAATTTGAGGTATTTTTAAATGGGGAGGCAATGACATGGAAGAACTCCAAGGCTAAGGAGGTATTGGCGTTTTTAGTGCATAAAAACGGAGTTCCTGTTAATTGGGAAAAGATAGCTGCTGCTGTCTGGCCAGACTATAATTCCGAAAAAGCCCAAACCAACTTTCATGCAACCACATATTTACTGCGCAAAAGATTGGCGGGGGCTGGACTGTCCGGGATTCTTGAAAGTGTTCGCGGCAATTACAGAATCCTGAAGGATAAAGTTGACTGCGATGTCTATCAGCTTGAAGAGATGTTCAAAAAGAATAATTTCAAAACTAAAGACGACTACCGACTGTTGGAGGGCTTTACACAAAAAGGATATATGGAGGGCAGTGGATTCGAATGGGCTTATCCAAGGGCAGCCGAAATTGATGAAATGTGCCAAAGAGTAAAAAACGATATGAAAAAAATAAAGAAATAAAATATTTTTTGTCGATATTTGATTAATATTGTCAAAAGCCTTGATACATCAGACTTTGTACTAAGAGACCTGTAGGATAAATAAATCCTCAGGTCTCTTTTTCATTTAGGGTTCATTTAGGGTCATTGTTTTATTATGTAGAAAAAGCTGTTAATGGAGGTTGAGTTATGCATGAATTACATAATTGTTGACCCTGATATGCAAAACGGTATTGAGCTGAAAAAAATAATAGATAGCTATGAAATTTTAGATTTTCAAGGATTCTATACAACTCTCAAAACAGCGGAAGATTGTATCGATGAGCATCCCCCCGACATCGCCTTTATCTGTCTTGGTAAAGTGGAACTGAATGCATTCAGGCTTACTTGTTTGATGCGGTTACGCAATCCACTTTCGAAAGTTATTTTTATCAGCAGTCTGAAAGAAAACGCTGTAGAAGCCTTTGAATATGAGGCGGATGGGTTTCTATTGACACCATTCAGTAAAAAGAAAATCGGTAATTTATTACTACAATATATGAAAAAGGAAGGGTGAATTAAATGAAAAAAATCAGTTTTATTGTGATTTTTGCCATGGTACTGTCCTTGCTAATGCAGTTCAGTGTGACTGTTTCTGCGGCAGGAGGTGAAGGTGATGCAACCACAATTAATGTTAACGATACATTGGTTATGCCGACTAATGTGAATTACAACGCCGGTGTATTTACAATCAACAGCAACGCAGTTTCACCGATTACAGTGACTGGTACAGGCTCAAACACCATCGCAGTAGCAGGTGGTGTTTCAGGTCTTACACTTATATTAAACGATGTAAGCATAACAAGCCCATCAGGAGGGAGCTCACCAATCAACCTACAAAGCAATGCCAACGTGACAATCCAACTGACAGACGGCACAAGCAATTTACTGGACGCAAACGGCGCTAATAATGTCGCAGGTCTATGCGTACCAAGTACTGCAACCGTGGCCATTAACGGCACAGGTTCGCTTACAGCAACAGGCGGCAGATGGGGAGCAGGCATCGGCGGTGGCTCTGGTGCCGCAGGCGGCACAATCAACATCAACAGCGGTACAGTTAAAGCAACAGGTGGACAAAGAGGCGCAGGCATCGGTGGCGGCAATATCTGCGCAGGCGGCACAGTCAGCATCACTGGCGGTACAGTTACAGCAGCAGGCGGTGATAGTGCAGCAGGTATTGGCGGCAGCCTTAGCGGTGCAGGCGGCACAGTTAACATCAGTGGAGGTACAGTTACAGCAACTGGCGGCAGCGGTGGTGCAGGGATCGGCGGCGGCAGTATGAGCCCAAATGGTTCCACATTCAACATTACCGGCACTCCTATCATAATGGCGGCATCGGATAATAGCAAGCCTGCAATTCATGCGGACAGCGGAAGCGGCATTGTAATTAACGCAGCATTAAACAAGACAATCAGCACAAATCCAACATACCTAAAATGCAACGGGAACGAATTGACGTTTCCAGGAAATTATAAGAGCTTTGCATTCAGTGCGGCAGCAGATTCTGCTGTTAATGCTTATTCCGACCCGGCGTATACTACACTTTTAGGGATTATCATGACAAATCCAGCAGGTGTAACCAATATTCCTGTTACAAGCCCTGCAGTTGTCACTCCTGTAATGATCAATACGGCCACAATAACGGTAAAGAAAGATGGCTCAATCTGGACAGCCGGTACTCCAACAATGCAGCTGTCCACATCAAATACAGCGTTACAAGGCGCCATATCAGGTACCTGTTCAAACGGTGTGTATACATTTGCAGGCATTGATCCTGCCACAACTTACTATGTATGGGATACAACCAGCAACCAATATACAGGTCAAAGTGTTATAAGCACAAGCGTAACAGTATCCTATTACTCATTAACAGTAAACTTAAACGGTGGAAATGGCTCATCAGCAAACGGTATTTATACTTCTGGGTCTATAGTTCCAATAGATGCGGGTACAATGAGTGGCTATACATTCAGCGGCTGGACAACTTCAAACGGTGGCACTTTTGCAAATACAAGCAATGCAAGTACAACATATACAATGCCGTCAAATACGGCAACAATTACGGCAAATTGGAAGCCTGTGTTAACAGGTTCAGTAAATCTCACTATTAATCAAGCAACAGGCCAGGTCACAGCTTCTGCATCAGGCGGAAACATAGGCACTGCTGGGACACTTACCTATACATGGTCTGGCGGTGCGACGGGCACAGGTACGACAGCAACGCCTACACTCGGCACGCCGACAACATGTACGCTAACTGCTGCCGGAGCATCCGGATCAATCAATGCTTCCATCACAGTATATAAAGTAACCATAACTAAATCCGGCAATACCGGCATAGATAACGTGTCCATAGCGAATGCTTATGGTAAAGCCGGCGATAGTATAAGCCTTGCTTACACGCTGGATAGCACAGGTACACTAAGCAACGCACTTACATATAGCGGTACAGCAAGTAACCCGGCGGCGATAAGTACACCCGGCAGTGGTACATCATCGTATACAATAGCTTCGGGTGATGCTGCAAGCGGTACGATAGCACTTACTGCTACATTTTTACATGCAAATACTCCGACTTATGCACTCACAATTAATGGCGGCGGGACAGGTGCCAGCGGTTATGGTTCCTATACATCGGGCGCTGCTGTGTCAATAGACGCCGGCACAAAGAGTGGCTATACTTTCAGCGGCTGGACAACTTCGGGTGGTGGCACTTTTGGTACTGCAAGTAGCGCGTCGACGACCTTTACAATGCCGTCAAATGCAGCGACCATTACGGCAAATTGGATACCTGTGTTAACAGGTTCGGTAAATCTTACCATTAACCAAGCTACAGGTCAGGTTACAGCCTCTGCATCAGGTGGAAACACAGGCACTACAGGAGCACTTACCTACACATGGTCCGGCGGCGCGACGGGTACAGGGACGACAGCAACACCGACACTCGGCATGCCGACAACTTGTACGTTGACTGCTGCCGGAGCATCCGGATCAATCAATGCATCCATCACAGTATACAAAGTAACCGTAACCAAATCCGGCAATACCGGCACAGATAACGTATCCATAGCGAATGCTTATGGTAAAGCCGGCGACAGTATAAGCCTTGCATACACGCTGGATAGTACAGGTACACTAAGCAACACACTTACATACAGCGGTGCAGCAAGTAACCCGGCGGCGGTAAGTGCACCCGGCAGTGGTACATCATCTTATACAATAGCTTCGGGTGATGCTTCAAGCGGTATAGTAGCACTTACTGCTACATTTTCGCATTTAAATATTCCGACTTATGCTCTGACAATTATCGGCGGAGGTACAGGTGTCAGCGGTGCTGGTTCATATACTTCCGGGTCTGTAGTTCCAATAGACGCAGGTACAAAGAGTGGCTATATTTTCAGCGGCTGGACAACTTCGGGTGGTGGCACTTTTGGTACTGCAAGTAGTGCAGCAACCACATTCACAATGCCAGCAAGTGCAGCGACCATTACAGCAAATTGGACGCTAAGCAGCTCTGGCGGTGGCAGTGGTGGAAGTGGCGGTGGCACACCGACACTGACACCTACTCACGTCCCGGTTATTGTAGACGGTAAAGATTATTTTATCGGCGATGTCGCTGTAGAAGATAATACAGCTACAATTACGGTTAACCAGTCTGAATTTGACAAACAACTTGCAGCCGCTGAGCAAAGTGTAATTGTTCCGGTTAGTTCTGATGCCGGTACTGTAGTTGCACAGCTTGTTGTGAAAAATGTCCAGGATATGAACGATAAGGGCGTCCCGCTTTCTATCCAAACAGGAAATATAAACTACAATATTCCGGCTTCCTCGATCGATACAAAAGCCATTTTAACTGCACTGGGTGCAACAGATCCGTCTTTGGCACCTGTTAATTTGACTATCAGGATAAATGTTGATTCAGCGACACAAGCAATTGTTGATGCAGCCATTAGTACAACAAGTGTCAAAGAAATTATTCCGGCAGTGCAATTTGAAGTTTCGGCAAACTATAACGGCAAAACCTATGATATTGTTAATTTTGATAACTTTGTGAGCCGTTCGGTCGAAATCACACAGGAGCAGGCACAGCAAATAACAACAGCTATTGTCATTAATCCTGATAGAACAATACGCCACGTACCAACCTTTGTATATCATAAAGATGGTAAATGGTATGCGCAAATCAATAGCCGGACAAACTCTACTTACGTATTGATATATAATCAGATGAGCTTTTCTGATGCTGATGGTAAGTGGTATCAACCGGTTGTAAATGAGATGGGCAGCCGTAAAATCATCAGTGGTGTAAGCAACAATTGCTTTGCTGGTGAAAAAGCAATTACAAGAGCAGAATTTGCTGCTATTTTGGTTCGTGCGTTAGGATTACCTGCAAGTGGTACGGCAACATTCTCCGATGTTTCGGCAAATGCATGGTACAGTGGTGCTGTGGCGACTGCGGCACAATATGGTATTGTCGGTGGTGTTGGCCATAATAAATTTGCACCAAATGACAAAATCACAAGAGAACAAGCCATGCAGATGATTTATAATGCAAGCAGGCTTACACCGTATGCGGCAGTGACAGGTACAGACAACACCAGAAGCTTTACCGATTATGGCACGCAATCTGTTTGGGCAACTGATGCTGTAATTTTCAATATAAATAATGGATTTATTCAAGGTTATAACGGACTGTTTAATCCTAAATCAAACATCACCAGAGCAGAAACAGCGACTGTAGTATTAAAATTACTGCAAAAGTCCGGGCTTGTGGATGTTAGAACAAAATTATAAAGAAGTGTATTCAATAACTCCTCGAAATATGTAAAGCAGTCTCTAAAGGCTGCTTTGCATTTTTTGCAGTTGTTCAGAGGTTACTCAAGTAACCCCACCTTACATACCCTGAACAATTGATTAAATTACAGGAAGTCATAACCTGGGCTTTTGTGAGCATATTTACTTTCCTATGAAAATGGTGTATAAAAGACATACGGATTACTTAAAGGAAGTTAACCTTAAGAATAAACGATGGATGGTATGCCTTACATATTAGAAAGCTGCTTTCTGAAAATAAATTGAAAATCATTGCAGATAAAACGAATGACACCCATTTGGGGGATTTTTAAAGATAGTAGAATAATAGATAAACTGATTAAGGGCTTAGAAGAGACCTTAAGGTGTGGAGGAAAGATAGCGTATATGAAACTGATAATAATCCGCCATGGTGACCCTGACTATGCTATGGATTCCCTTACAGAACAGGGCTGGAAAGAAGCTGAGTTGCTGTCTGACAGAATATCAGCCATGGATGTAAAGGAATTTTACATATCACCCTTGGGAAGAGCCAAAGATACGGCATCAATTACTCTTAAAAAGATGAATCGTGAAGGAAAGGTTCTTCCGTGGCTAAGGGAATTTCATGCACCTATAATGGATGAGAATCTCGGCATGGAACGGGTAACCTGGGATTGGCTTCCTGCTGACTGGACCGGAGTTAATGAGTACTATGACAAGGATCTATGGCATACAGTCGAGGTTATGCAGTCAGTTAAAGCTTTTGATGAAGCGAAACAGGTTTATTCCGGTCTAGATGAAATACTTGAAAAGCACGGCTATAGGCGTGACGGGCAAATATATCGGGCTATCAGGCCGAATAATGATACTATAGTTATGTTCTGCCATTTTGGGGTCCAATGTGTGATGCTGGGACATTTGCTGGGTATCTCACCGATGGTTCTGTGGCATGGATTTTGTGCTGCGCCTACGTCTGTGACAACTTTGGTTACAGAGGAGCGCAGAAAGGGAATAGCTTATTTTAGAGTAAGCTCTTTTGGTGACATTTCACATTTGTATGTCGCGGGAGTTAAGCCGTCCTTTTCCGCAAGGTTCTGCGAAACTTATGATAACAAGGATGAGAGACATGACTAATAGCAACCACATTTAATTTTTTGACTCGTTTGTTTAATTGACATATCAGTATTTTAAAAATAGTGTGGTATCTGCTTGACTTTTAACCCCTTTTACTTGGGTCATTTTCATCAAGAAATACTCTTGTAACCTTTGTATAGTTACCCTTTCTAATATCATCTCTACTGGCATCTTCCCCAAATTTTTCATCACTAAAGCCTGGAGCAACAGTCGGTTTACTGAATTTTCTATTTTTATTCTTATCTGTCATAGGTAAGTCCTCCTTTATTGATATAATTATAATATCTCTCAAACCTGATAATATAATACTTATTTTAATATTTTGAAGCGACTCATGTGCCAATCTATAAGGCGCTCCTTTTAGGGATATATGACATATTGCTATGAATAAAGGACATCAGCTGCTTCAGCTATATTGAGCAATGTCAAAAACATTACCGGGGTTATGTTGGGCGTTGATGTATGGTAACAATACATATAGCATGTTATTCTCTTTTAAGCATTTTATTAATCTCTTCATTATCTACTATTTCTTCTATGCGGTTTATACCTAGTTGCTTAAGTATCTTCATTACATTCAGGTTATCAAATGGAGTCATAATCAATGAATCCTCACCGAATTCATTTACAAGGTGTGTTGCTTTATCTGCATCAATAATGGTTCTGGGGCCTCCTACACATCCACCTTCACAGCCCATTCCCTCAATAAAATTGGCATCTACTTCCTTGCCAAGTGACAAGTTGTCCAATATACTTTTGCAAGCATTAACTCCGTCAATCCTCATGGATTTTAGACGTATAAGTCTTTGCGGCTCCAGTCTGTTAACAACTGTTTTTACTGAAAAGCTTACACCCCCTGTTCTTGCATATATCCTTCCACCCATTGATGCCTGGTCTTTTTCATCGCCTGGGAGCTCTCTCGGATCAATATCCAGAGCGTTGAATATTTCAGCCAGTTCATTGAAATTGATTACATAATCAATGGAACCTTTCAGTTCAGGGCTTTTAATTTCAGCCTTTTTTGCAATACATGGAGCTATGAAGACAACCTTTGCATTCTCATATAACTTCTTTAAAAATCTGCCAGATGCTATCATAGGTGAAACTGATGGAGACATGTGCTTAAAGATTTCCGGATAGTGTTTCTTTGTTAAATTGAACCATACAGGACAGCAGCAGCTTGTCAGAAAAAAGTCACCTGCATTCTTCACCAGGTGGCTGAATTCGAAGGCTTCTCTTATAGTTAATATATCTGCAAATAATGCAGTTTCAATCATATCCTGGAAGCCTATAAGTTTTAAAGCAGTTCTCAATTGCCCCATGGTTACATTATCGCCAAACTGGCCAGCTATTGCCGGAGCAACTGAGGCATATACAGGCACCTTACCGTCCTTTAAAAGACCAACCAATGGCAGGAATTCAATTTTATCAGCTAGAGCTCCAAAATCGCATGCAGTAACACATTCTCCACAGCTTAGGCATTTGTTGTCAATAATTATAGGAGCAGTGCTTCTTTTATATATGTTGGCTTCATATTTACAGGTGTTTTCGCATTTGCATTTTTCATGGTCACAGTGTTCACATATGCCTTGAATTTTGGCAATTACCGGTTCACCGACTTCTCTGGAGCTTCTGATGATATCCAGTTCGTCCCTAAACTCTGCATTACCTTTAGGATCAAGACCCATGGCTATCCTGATATGATCTTTAATAAAATACAACTCGTCATTTTTAAAACCATGTTTCTCTTTTATATCATTAGCGAGGTCATTCAAATCGCTAGGGTTTTGAAGCTTACCATTCCAGTAAAGCTTAACAAGCTCACCGAATATTTTCATTCTCTTTTCCTGAAAACTGTTAAGTTTGCTGTCTATTGAAACACACCTCTTTTAAAACGGTTAAGCTGATTTTAATTTATATTCCCCTAAAAGTTTTATTTTAACCGATTTGCTCTGCATATTTATTAAATAATCAAAAAACATAGAGCATATTCTTTTTCAAGTCTTAAATGCGTAATCATAGTAATAGAAAAAGACAAATATAGTTATCGGGGTTTAGCTTTGAAGATAAAATGGTTGATAATATTTGTGTTAAGCAGTTTGTTAGTTGTAAGCACACTTGTTTTTGTAAAAAACAACATTGAGAATTTTCATCACGAAAGATGGATGCAATCTTATATACAAGCAATGAAGGATGAAGACTATAAAGAACAAGAACTTCAAAAACAGGCACCTATTGAGAATGAAAAAAGTAATCAAGGTTTTCATATTTATATAAACCTTGACAAGCTGGAAATGTATGTTTACAACGGTGGTGAACTGTTAAAGACTTACCCTGTATCAGGAGGTAAGACAAATACTCCATCTCCGCTTGGTAAATGGAAAATCATAAATAAAGATACATGGGGAGAGGGATTTGGAGGAGCTTGGATGGGATTTAATGTGCCGTGGGGTTTATATGGAATCCATGGAACCATAGAACCATGGTATGTCGGCACGTCAAATTCATCCGAGGGATGTATAAGAATGAAGAATGCGGATGTAAAAGAATTATTTAAATTGCTGCCCTATGGCACTTCTGTTGAAATTGTGTATGAAAATATACCCTTTCGCACTATGCGGCATGGTGATGTCGGTTCTGATGTTTTGGAAGTAGAAAAAGCTCTTAAGGAGATGAAATATTATGGAGGAAGTACAGATGGTGTTTTTGGGGATTCATTGACTGCAAGCATAAAGAAATTTCAGAAGGAAAATGGCTTATATGTCACTGGAAAGGTAAATAACAGCACTTATAACTTAATAATGGAATCTTATAATGAGTCAAAAAAAGTAGATAGTGATACAGATACTCCTGGAACAAATTAATAGTAAAATGCTTCTAATAATTATATATGAATTATGTAACTAACAGGAATAATTATTGTAATATACTTGGGAGGATTATTATGAAGCACTTAAATATGAAGAAAATATTAATTAGTTTATTGTTGGGAGTATTTACAGTATTCGGGGTTGCAGCAGCTGGAATTCTTACATTTCATGCAACAGGTGATCCGTTTGGAACTATCATGTATTCGGGTGGCGAATGCAATGTATATGTTTCATTTGCTTACAGTATTACCACATTATGCCCTGAAACAGACATAAATGAACCATATACGGGAATAAGCTATTTTATTGAATGGGATATACCAAAATCCGTTGTTTGGATAATTATTTTTTCTGCTTGCTATTGGGTTATTATAAGCTTGATACAGAAATTTAGAAAGAAAAAACTGAAAGAAATCTGATAAGCCTTCTGTTATAATTAAATAGAGGATTTTATTAATCTCACTATTTTCTTTTGGAAGGAGTGTTCATGTGGCAACAAGTATTGATTTTGTAGAATATATATGTGAGCAGATATCGGGAATAGGTGCAGTAAGATATAAGAAAATGTTTGGGGAGTATATGGTTTATGTAAATGATAAGCCAATACTTCTTGTTTGTGATAACACAGTCTATGTAAAAATGCTTGACTGTATAGCTGAAAAAATGAGAGATGCAGAAAAGGGTTTTCCGTATAACGGTGCTAAAGAGCATTATATATTAGATATTGACAATGCAGAATTCAGCAAAGAAGTTATAGCTCTATTGGAACCGGTTACACAGGTGCCAAAGCCAAAAAAGAAAAAAGTAAAATGAAAATATAACAACTATTTTTTAAAAGTATTACTAACCGGCATAGGTCAAAAACCTATGTCGGTTTATTTATGCTTTAAAGTTTAACAGTTAATAGGTAGTAACATAACAACAATGATTGAAACAATTACAGCCGTTAATCCAAACCAAAAATGAAAAATACAGGCATGAAATAAATATTATATTAAGTTAATTTTTTTGGAATTAAATTGGTATATTATTCGTATTATAATTACCATATCATGGTTATTATAATATTATGCAATGTTCAGAACGAAGAGTTTTTGCTAAATCATAACTTATCAAATTATTTACCAATTTGTTTAGGAGGGAAATGTTTTGAAAAAGATTATTGCAGTATTTTTAATGTTGGCCGTTATTCTTACACTTATATGCGGCTGTTCTTCCGAGAATAATTCTTCCAGCAAAAGTGAAATTACAGCTGTAAAAACAGAAGTAAATACAACGCAGCCTACGGATGAAAAAAAGAATGACAATGCTTCAGATGCCAAAAGTGGAGCTCCGACCTCAAATCCCAAAATTTCGGTCAGTGTTCCTGATGGGTGGACTAAAATGGAAAGTGTAGCTCTTGCACAATATATGAAGGAGACTGCCAGTTTTATAGTTACCAGTAGCGTTGTCTCTTCTGAAGCAAAGGGTCAGGATGATTATGTGGAATTTGCAAAGAATCAATTCAAAAAGACCTTCTCTGAAGTAAGTTTCAGCGATGCCAAAAAAATTACCGTAAATGGTATTGAAGGACGGGATTTTGAATTTTCAGCAACCGTTTCAGGTCTGAAGATGAAATACAGGGTTGTGTATTTATTCAAAGATTCACAGGTATATACACTGACTTGCGGTGCATTTGGTGAGGACTTCGACAAAATGGCAGCAGAATACCAGAGTATTATAGAGTCATTTAAGGTACTTTGAGCAAAATAAAAAAATAAACTTAAAAAACAGTAGAATACATATTTAGATAAGAAATTATCATATTAATGATACAAAGCCTGACTTTTTTAAAAGCAGGCTTTTTCTGCATCTGAAATTCTAAACATAGATTAAAAGATCTGCGAATAATGACTAAAGGCGTAAGCTATGATATCTTATTTACTTAAATAGTCAGATGTAAAATTGTTATTCATATATCTGCTTGTTATATGTTACAATCGAATGTGAAAACATAACAAAAAGGTACGCAAGAAAGAGGAAAATACTAATGCGGAATAAGAACAATTTTTACATGCCTGCTGAATGGGACAAACACGAAAGAACATTCATGGAATGGCCGGTTAAGTCATCACTGATTTGGCCTGAGAATTATCACAGCGTGTGTGCAGGTTATGCAAAAGCAGCAAAGGCTATTTCAGAATTTGAAAAGGTTACAATGATTGTAAACGAAGATACTGCTAAAGAAGCAGCTGCTCTGTGTGGTAGTGAAATTGAATATCTGACTATTGCACATAATGATGCATGGTGCAGGGACAATGGGCCTACCTTTTTAATTAATAAAGAACGGAAGATATCCGCTGTAAACTGGAAATTCAATGCATGGGGTGGTAAATATCCTCACTATGATTTGGATAACATGGTTGCACCTAGGGTTTTAAAGCACTTTGGTATAGAATATTTTGATGCTCCTTTTGTAATGGAAGGGGGGTCTATTCATGTTGATGGTGAAGGAACCTTGCTTACAACTGAAGAGTGTCTGCTTAATAAGAACCGTAATCCTCACCTTGAAAAGAAAATTATTGAAGAAGAATTAAAATACTATCTTAATATATCAAAGATAATTTGGCTTAAACATGGTCTTTTTGGTGATGAGACAGACGGGCATGTTGATAATGTAGCTTGTTTTGCAAAGCCGGGAGTTGTACTTCTTCAGACATGTAGTGATCCAAAAGATCCTAACTATGAAATAAGTATTGAAAATGTTGAAATTTTACGAAATACAACTGATGCCAAAGGAAGAAAGCTGGAGATTATTGAAATTGAGCAGCCGCCTGCAAGGTATTATAATGGAGAAAGGTTAACCCTGAGTTATCTGAATTTTTATATTGTTAACGGTGGTATAATTCTTCCGGTTTTTGGCGGGGATGCAGAAACTACAGATAATAATGCAGCAGATATACTCCAAAGGGTATTCCCTGATCGCAGGGTTAAAGCTGTGGATAGTATGGAACTCATTACTGAAGGCGGCAATATACATTGTATCACTCAGCAAATGCCTGATGCATTAAGGTAAGACAAAGACCTGGAAACAGCAGCCAGGGCTAAAAGGAGGATAATTATGAGAATGGTTAAGGTTGCAGCTTTACAGATGAGTTGCTCAGATGACATAGATGAAAACATTAAGAAGGCTGAAAAGCTTGTAAGACAGGCGGCTTCTCAGGGTGCGCAAATTATATTGATCCAGGAACTTTTTGAGACATTATATTTCTGTCAGAAGGAAAAGCCTGAATATTACAACTTTGCATCAGAAGCAGAAAAAAACAAGGCAGTGTTGCATTTTCAAAAGGTTGCTGAGGAATTAGGAGTTGTACTTCCTATCAGCTTTTATGAAAAAAAGAATAATGCAAGGTATAATGCAATGGCATTGATTGATGCAGATGGTAAGGTTTTGGGTGTTTACCGCAAAAGTCATATTCCTGATGGTCCCGGGTATGAGGAAAAATACTATTTCAATCCCGGGGATACCGGATTCAAGGTATGGGATACCAGGTATGCCAGAATCGGTGTCGGTATATGTTGGGACCAGTGGTATCCAGAGACTGCAAGATGTATGGTACTTATGGGGGCTGAGATATTGTTCTATCCAACAGCTATTGGTTCAGAACCTGAAAGCCCTGAGGTAGATTCAAAAGATCACTGGCAGCGCTGTATGATAGGACATTCAGCGTGTAACCTTGTTCCCGTTGTTGCTTCAAACCGTATAGGAACTGAACGGATTGATGACTCAGTAATCAATTTTTATGGTTCGTCCTTTATAACAGATGTAACTGGTGAAAAGATTGCTGAGGCAGGTAGAACCGAAGAAGCTGTTCTGTTAGCAGAATTTGATTTGGATAAAGCAGCCGAGCAAAGAATTGAATGGGGTATTTTCCGTGACCGCAGGCCCGAGTTATATAAAGCCATATTAACTTATGACGGTATAGTAAAATAATATTAGGGTGTGTTTAAGTGGAAGAATTAGTGAGAAAATTACTGCCGATTTTCATTTTGCTGTTAATCGGCTTTCTTTTAAATAAAACAAAGCTGCTAACAGATAGCGTAATTGATGGTTTAAAGAATATCATAATAAAGGTTGCACTTCCGGCTGTGTTATTCGATGCCTTTGCTTCCATGACCCTTCAGGTATCGTATCTATTGATATTTATTGTTATGTTTATTTTTTGTATACTTCTCTATGGTATTGGGAGTATGTTGAATCGCTATTTTCCCAATACTTTCAGTCAGTATTACACAAAAGGTTATATGACCGGATTTGAATTTGGGATGATTGGAGTCGGGCTTTTTGGAGCCATTTGGGGGGTAGAAAAACTTCCTGTTATTATGCTTGTGGGTTTTGGACACGAATTGTTTATATGGTTCTTCTATGTACCTTTAATATCGATGAAGGAAAACAAAGAGTTTCATATTGCTAAAACCTTGCATGACTTTATTAAAACTCCTACTATAGTAGCAATTATTTTAGGTTTTATTGTTAATATATTGGGTATCTATCATAAGATTGGTGATACTTTAATAGGAGGGAGTATTTATACAACCATAGGATTTCTGAAACCCCTTACCTCACCCTTAATTCTTATTGTTATCGGTTATTCAATGGTATTAAAGGGTGGCCGCTTATTTGAAATGTTACGCTATATTATTACAAGATGGATACTAATATTAGGCTTTGGAACTCTAATCTTTTTTATGTTATCGAATCTGGTTACGAATTTAGACCCATTGTTTCCTCAGGCTTTTTACGCCTTTATTCTTTTACCGCCGCCATACATTCTCCCTCTATTTATAAAAAGCCAGCAAGGGTCATCCTTTTTTACTCAGCTTATTCTTTATTCTACGGTTTTATCTTTTGTAGGATATGCCATTTTAGTAGGAATCAGTTTATAAAATATTAAGACTATATTTCATTGGTTAATAATTAAAAAATAATGAAGAATTTTTGAGATTATAAGAGCTAAGCTGAACTAATTCTCTAATGCCTGACCACATTGTCAAATATTTAACAAAATGATTGTTGTTTTTTTAACAATCTAGATTTATCATAATATTATACAGATAATCAACCAATAATAAATGCAGCTAACATAATAGCAAAAGGAGCGATAACTATGTGGGAAAACAAAATTGATATTAAACAGGTTACAGAGATAAGGACAAAAACTACTACATTTTTTGGCGTAGGTGCGATAAACAAAATCAGTGATATCGCAGAAGCTTTATCACAAATGAAAATAAACAAGGTTATAGTCGTAACCGGTAAAGGCTCGCATATCAAAACCGGTGCATGGGATGTTGTTAAAGAAGCCTTTGATAAAAAGGGAATTGGTTACAAGCTTTACAGTGAAGTTACTCCCAATCCTAATGTAGATCAGGTGGATGAAGCAACTAAAATTGCTCTTGAATTCGGTGCACAGGCAGTTGTGGCAATTGGCGGCGGAAGCCCGATAGATACTGGAAAGAGTGTTGCAATTCTTATGGCTTACCCGGATAAAAACGCAAGAGATTTATATGGATTTACGTTTACACCGGCAAAAGCAGTACCTATAATAACAATCAACCTAACGCATGGAACTGGCACAGAGGTTAACAGATTTGCAGTTGTCAGTATCCCAGAAAATGAATATAAGCCTGCAATTGCTTATGATTGCATATACCCGATATTCTCAATCGATGACCCTGCACTAATGACAAAACTGCCGGTAGAACAAACCCTGTATGTTTCGGTAGATGCAATTAACCATGTAGTTGAGGCGTCAACCTCCAAAGCAGCTAATGCTTTTTCAATACTCTTAGCTAAAGAGGTTGTAAGGCTTGTTGTAAAATATCTTCCAATTGCTAAAGAAAATCCAGAAGACCTCACTGCAAGATATTATTTGTTGTATGCATCAATGATAGCAGGTACATCCTTTGACAATGGACTTTTGCATTTCACACATGCGCTTGAACATCCTTTGAGCGGTGTAAAACCTGAATTATCACATGGACTTGGACTTAGCATGCTGCTTCCGGCTGTGATAAAACAAATTTATCCTGCATCCGGTGAAGTACTTGCAGATGTGCTGTCTCCGATTATCCCGGGATTAAAGGGAACAGCTGATGAGGCTGATAAGGCATTTGAAGGTGTTAAGAGCTGGCTGAAAAATACGGGAATTAAATCCCAGCTGACTGATGAAGGTTTTACAAAAGGAGATGTAGACAAGCTTGTTAAGCTTGCGTTTGAGACACCAAGCCTTGGACTTCTGCTTAGTATGGCTCCTGTTGAAGCTACAGAGGAAACTGTAAGACAGATATATGAGAATTCACTTTAATAATTAGTATTTTTAAAGCCGTGTATATTGGTGAATAGTCACCTGTGTACATGGCTTTTTTAGTATATACCTTTAATTTATAGCAGAACGTTAAGGTATTCTGAAGCATAGTTATTAAAGTCAGTGGAACAAAAAAACATATTAAAAGTCTAACATGTATGCTATAATTTAAGTTACATAATATGGAAATGATGGAGTTCTTATGCCGAAAAAGCTTTTTTGTGAGATAAATACATTTACGTATAAAATCTCTTTATTTAAAGAACAAACAAAAAGATATTTACATTGGTTTTTTGATGAAAAGAAATATGCAAAAAAAATGTCCAAAGATCAGCTCCCAAATGTTATTTACAGGCATAGTTCACTAATGCGCCGGACGTTGGGAACAGTTGATATGGTGCTGCAAAATAATAAAGCTGTGAATCTGGCATTAACAGCTCCAAAAATAAACGGAATTTTGATAAGACCGGGAGAAACATTTTCTTTTTGGAGACTTGCTGGGAACTGTACCAAGAGAAAAGGATACCTGGAAGGATTGGTTATCAAAACACAAGGACCAGACAAGGGAATAGGCGGAGGAATGTGTCAATTGACTAATTTAATTCATTGGATGATCCTTCACAGTCCCCTTGATATAACTGAACACCATCATCACAATCAGCTTGATATGTTTCCTGATTTTAATAGACAAATTCCCTTCGGCACCGGAACTTCAGTATGCTATAATCATGTTGACTACCAGGTTACAAACAATACTAATAATACATTTCAAATATTGGTTCATACTACAGATGAGTATCTTGTTGGTGAACTCAGGTGTGACAATATACTTGACACTACATATCACATTATTGAAAAAAACAGCTGCTTCACTTTTGAAAATGAGGAGTATTACCGCAATAATGAGATTTATAGGACGGTAATTGATAAACACACAGGGAAAACTCTAAGCGAAGAGCTTATAATCAGAAACCACTCCAAGGTAATGTATGAGAGCAGCTACATACCGGCTGACCAGCTAAAATAGACTTATGGCTTGATAGGGAGAATTGATAATGCCAGAAAATAAAATTACATTCAAGACAATCGATGAATATATTTCAAAATTCTCAACTGAGGTTCAGGGTATTTTGGAAGAACTGAGAAAAGTGATAAAAGATGCGGCACCGGAGGCAACTGAAACAATTAGTTATCAAATGCCTGCTTTTGCATTTCATGGTATTCTGGTATACTTTGCTGCATGTAAAAATCATATTGGATTTTATCCGACCCCAAGTGGAATTGATGCTTTTAAAGAAGAACTTGCAGGATATAAATTTACTAAGGGTTCAATTCATTTTCCTACGAATAAGCCTCTCCCTCACGAGCTAATAAGAAAGATTGTGCAATACAGAGTTACGGAGAATAAAATAAAAAGTCAAAACAAGCCGGGTCTTTGACAATCCATCTAACAGAGAAAGTCTGTCTCCGTTGGTTTGTGGAATATATTACAATCCCTACATTCACAGTTTGTTCACACCATAACCATATTTGTATCTTATAATCTCCTAATGTATCAGAAAGGAGAATAGGATATGAATTTACCAATACCTTCAATTATTAATACAACAATATCAAAGCCCCGAAAGACATCAGATACAATAATACTTGCAGCGGTCATAGCTTTTTTATTTTTTAATGTCTTTAAACTTACGCTGTTTAACTTTTATCTTCTGCCCAAGCAGACTGCGGCTATATTTGAATACAAGCTGCTCATGACACTGCTGATTATAATAATAATTTATCCACTAATCTACAGCCTTAAGGCAAAGTGGGTTCTTATAACAGCTTATATTATTCAATCAGCATATATTTTAATCAATATTTGCTATTATAAATATTTTGGAAACTACCTACATGTTATACAGGCTATATCTCTCCTAAAAGAGGGAGCCAGTGTTGCGGGGAATGGAGCAATTCCATTGACTCCTCAAATGCTTATTATATTTATTGATTTGCCGTTTTTTGTGATTCTTTTAATCCATAACTTCAAAAATGAGAAGCTTATAAAAAAGCTGCATAAGATCTTTAAAATAGCTATGCTTGTTTCTTTATGTGCTGTTGTTTCAATTGAGGCTTACAATGCTAATCAAAGCAAATCAATTGCAAACTTGATGAATGATACTTATTCGGGTGAATCACCGATAGTTGAAAGGTATGGTACTGTTGCAAACAATATCGTAAATCTGTATCTGAACAGTAATGAAAATAAAATGATAAGCCAGTTTAAGTACGGAAATAATCTGACAAGTAATGATTTCAATGGGTCAACCGGAAATTCTGCATCTGTATCTAAACCCAATTATGTTATTATTCAGGTCGAATCAATGGATGCAAATATAGTCAATCAACAGTATAAAGGAAGTTATATAACCCCGTTCTTGCATTCACTTGAAAATTCAAGTGTTTATTACCCATATACACTGAGTTACCATGAAGGTGGAGGAACCTCAGACAGTGAATTTTCAGTCATGGATAGTGTTGAACCTTTGCAGTTTTTCCCTGCACTTAAACTGACAAGTTATAGTTTCCCGAACTCCTTTGTGTCAAAAATGGATGATGATCAGTATTCAACTTTTGCATTTCATGGTAATGTAGGCAGCTTCTATAACCGTGATGTAGCATTTCCCAAAATGGGATTCCAGGTATTCGATGATATGGTGCAAATGAAGCTGCCGGAAAATGGCTGGGGTATACCTGACAGTGAGGTGTTTGATTATGGATTAGGTAGGCTCGAAGCAGTCAAACAGCCATTTATGTCATATACTATAACAATGACAAGTCATGAGCCGTTTAACAGTGCAAGAAACTATTACAACAACAGTCTCTACGATGATATAGAGGATAAAACAGTGCAAAATTACTATAATTCATTTTCATATGTGGACCAGAGCATAAAAAACTATGTACAGGAAATCCAGAAGAGTTTTAAAAATAGCTATATCATTATTTACGGGGATCATACACCCGGTATAAATTCAAATATATATAAACAGGCTTCGTTTAACATGGACGGCAGATATTTTGAATTTGTTCCCATGTTTGTTATAACGCCAGACGGGCAAACACACAAGGAAACAAGTAAAGCTGCATCCTTTATTGATGTTTCACCTACAGTTCTGCAAACATCCGGTATTTCATTCGACCTGAAATCCAACGGGCAGAACCTGACATTACCTGTTATTAATGACGATAACCTTCCGTTTAAAGGTGGCAGCTATTCAAGGTCTCTACTGTTTAAAAAGGCTTCGGAGACATCGCAAAAATCTCAATAAATTGGTTTTAACTCCAGTTTCATGTACTTTAAAAAACAAATATATTAAAATATAAAGCCTAATTAAAACATTCAGATTGAATAATTAATTTTTAATGGAGTTACACTAGGAGCAAGGAACAAAGAAAGAAGGATTAATTATGAAAATTGAAGGGTTTTTCAGCAGAGTCAAAGATGGAAATGATGCGGTTAAGAAACTGAAGGTAATGGGTTTTAAAGCGTTTGTTGATATAAATGACCACTATGTTGATGATAGAAATGTACAGACTAACCTGCCTGGTACTGAAGAATCGGTAAGTTTATCAGGACTTGTACTGGAATCAGATGCAGTTGGAGCAGCTCGGGATAAATCACCATTAAACGCTGCAAGTCCTATGGTAAGCGGCTATGGAAAATTTGAAGAAATTGCAGATGTAAATTGTAAAATTGTTGTTGAAGTAGGTAAAAAAGATTCGAATAAAGTAAAAAAGGCAATACAGGATGCGGGTGGAAGTCTGGACAGCCCTAATTTAAATAAACCTAAGTTTGATAATGAAATGGAGCTTAGTATATACAATACAATTAATGAGAATCGTAAATTTATTGAAAAACAGGAATGATTATGAAACTACTTTCCATTAATGTAAAGACGTTACATGATGGTAATATTTTTAAGTAAAGGGGTTTACCATCATGGAAAAGATTTTATTAATTGGTATTGATGTTTTGAGTTATTGCCTTTTATAGTATTTTAATTACAACAAGAAATTTAATATTGTCCTGCCGGATGTCTCTAAATAATAAATAAAACCATCAATAATTCAAAATTTGTTAATAAAATTTACACATCAATAATGTAAATTAGTAATTAAATACAAATTTTGGAGTGGTAGAAAAATGAAAAATGCAAAAAAGTTTACTTTGTTATTATTATTATTAAGTGTGTTTATATCACTATTTACGGGCTGTGGATCCCAATCTTCTGCAGGAACATCTGCATCTCAACAGAGTGCAGTACAGGGACAGCGAGGCAACAGGCAATTTAACCCGACAGCGATGAAGGAGAGCTATGAACCTGCTTTAAAAGAATTGGTTTCAGCAGGAACGATTACACAAACTCAGGCAGATAAGGTGCTTGAAGCGATTTCAACAAATGCTTCACAACCAGGATTAAATCAGAATTCACAGGGACAAAATAACGGAAATGGCCAAAACAACCGCAGGGGTGGATTTAACAGATTAAGCGGACTTGTAACAAGCGGAGTCATTACACAGGTGCAAGCTGATGCAATAAATGCAAAGGTAATGGAACTTTCAATGAAATCAAGGTATGAACCTATGCTTAAAGAATTAGTAACAGCTGGAACAATTAATCAGGAACAGTCAGATAAGGTTTTGGCAGAGCTTACAAAAAGTGTGCCACAACAAGGAACTCCCAATCGGAATAATAATCAGCAGAACAACAACCAGGGCCAGCAAAGCGGAATCGGGAATGGTCAAAACAATGCCGGATTTAACAGATTAAGCGGACTTGTAACAAGTGGAGTAATCACACAGGCACAAGCCGATGCTATAAATGAAAAAATGAGAGGAAACCAGGGTAATTTCCAGAACAGAGGAAATAATCAACCTAATCAAAATTAGTTTTTTGTAGATAAACATAAGAACTTAAACCTTAAAAATATAACTTTGCATCAAAAATACTCCCTTTATATAAAGAGAGTATTTTTTTAGGTATATTACTGATAAAGTTAAAAATAATAAATTATATTTTAAATATAAGCATTGACTGAAAGGCTGATTATATGAGAACTTTTATAGGCATAGACTTTGAAGACGCAATTAAAAATAATATTCTTGAGCTTCAGAATAAATTGAGAAAATATGTTGTTAAGGGAAGATGGAAGCATAGTGACAACTTTCACCTTACATTAAAGTTCCTGGATGAAATAGACTCAGAACAGCAGCAGCTTATTAATAGAGCTTTAAAAAACCTATGTTCCAAACAACAGCCGTTTAGCTTACAGATATCCGGCATTGGTAAATTCAATGGTAAGGATTCAATAAGAGTTTTATGGCTTGGCCTTGCCGGGGATATTCCAGTCTTGAATTCTTTTCAAAGATCTATCGAATGTGAATTGGCTCCCCTGGGCTTTCCACAGGAAAAACGATGCTATAACCCCCATATTACAATTGCACAGGATGTTGTCTTTGAGTGTGGATTTGATGAGATTAAAAGATCTATAGGTAAATTCGGGCTTAATTCATCTGTGGTGGATTCAATATATTTATTTAAAAGTGAACAGGTACAGAATAAGCGTATTTATACACATGTATCTGAATATAAATTTAGTTTATAACATAAAAATACCGGCACTTTATCCTTACATAAACCCTTATATTACTGTTATTAGTAACCTGTGCTATGCTGATACTGTTGCTTAGAACTGTCCAGCCTGCCTTGATTTTTTACAAGCAAATCTGATTCCTTCATACGCAGAGTTACAGGAAGTTCCGCAGCAGTTAATAATACAATAAAGAGCATTGGCCAGACTACTGAACCAGTTGAATTTTTAATTATTTCAAAAAGATAAACAAATAATGCACCTGAAATTTGCCCCATCAAAAGAATAAAGCCAAGAGATGTACCTTCCTGAATAGGATAAGCTACCTCTGCACCGTGCTGGAATAAAATGGGTGCGACTCCCATAATCAAAAAACCTGCAATTGCAGCAAGTATTGTAATTATTAGATAACTTTTTAGAAGGGAAAACCCCAGATAAATTGGTATTAGCAATGCTATGGTAATTACAAAGAATGGTACTCTTTTACCGATTTTATCAGAAATAACAGGTAAAACAACCGCTCCTATAATGCCTGAAATTACAAAAACTGTTCCCACTATTCCTGATTGAGCCGATGTAATACCTCTTGGAAGAAGAATTGTTTCCAACAAAGAAAGTAACGTATTAAATATCCCCATTGAAATGAAGCAGATAAAAAGTACCTGTAAAAAGCTCTTATTTAAAAATAACTTTCTTATTGATTTTATACTTAAACCTTCCTTTGGATCAATTGGACCGGGAGCAGCTACGAGAGGTTTTTCTCGGGTAAATATAATCGATATGAGAGCTGATACGGACGCAATAATTGCAAATACCATGAATGTATTTGGTATTCCTTGGTTTTCAGCTATCATTGGTGCTAAAAGCATAGGAACTGTATAACCTATGTATTGTGCCATTGTCAGTATCCCGGCTGCAGTAGAACGCTCAGAAACGGGAAACCAGTTGGCCGGGACTTTAGTAGAAATATTCAATATAAAAGGCTGACCTATCGCTATCATGAATTGAGATACAAGAGCAATGGTATAATCATGAGCGAATATTGCCTGAATTATTGCAAAAACAGCAGTTATTGAAGCACCAATAATGAGGGAATATCTGTAACCAAACTTGTCCACTACCCAGGATGCAGGGAGTGAAAAAATAATAAACATTATCATATAGCTCATTGAAAAAAGGGTTATATTCATACTGCTGACACCGTAAAATTTCTCTGCCAGGCTTGATATGGGTGCCAGGGAAAGCCACAGCATTTCTGTAGATATAATTATAGGAATTATTACAAATAGAATAAACCAACGATACTTTGAAAAGCTGCTTCTCTCCGACATATACACTCCCCAATAAAAAACAATAATTATAAACACAAAACTACAATCTAGTATAACATCTTGATTGTAATTTCTTCAACTTTTTAAATTTGGCCAAGGAAATTACCAATTTAATCAATACCTACTTAACTAATTTATGTAAACTAATTCCATGGATGATTGAGTCAATGAGTATTATCATAAATGTAGTAATATAAAAGCCCCATGAAGGTTCATATTAATGTAAGTGGGGTAAGTTGTTACTTGATTGCTATATTCCTTAAAATACAGTTCCTAACATAAATATAGTATGAAGTAACTAAATTCCATTAGAAATTTACTATGGAACAGTTTAATATAATAGTATATACTTCTTGTATACAATATATATACTATTTGTTTAAAAGGAGAACAATATGGCGAGGGAGAGTTTAAAGGAAAAGGCATATTCGATAATAAAGAATAAAATAATCAACTGTGAGTATACTCCTGGTGTATTTTTAAATGAGGCGGATCTGATGAAAGAAATAAATGCAAGCAGAACCCCAATAAGAGAAGCCCTGAATAAACTTGAACAGGAGAACCTTGTAAAGATTATTTCAAAAAGAGGGGTCTTAGTATCTGAAGTCTCTATGAATGAAATTAATGATATTTATCAAATAAGGGAACTATTAGAACCATACATAATCCGAGTATGGGGAAACAGACTTGATAAAAATACACTTGAAAAATACAAGGAAAAAATTCTTCAGCTGTCAACCTCCATAAGTGAGCAGGAAGTATACAGAGTTGATGATGAGCTTCACAGATTCATTCTTAGTGCATGTGAAAATAAGTATTTCACACAGCTTATCAGTATAACATATGATAGGAATCACAGAATAAGGATAATTTCAGGAAAAATAAGTACGAGACTTCAAGTAACATATCAAGAGCATGCTAATATATTGGACTTGCTTATCAAAGGTAATTATGAGGGTGCAGCGGAAGCGATGATGATTCATCTTGAAAACGCTAAAAAGGCTGCAGCCGAGAGTGTATTCAACCTTTAAAATTAATAATTTATAAAATTTATGTAAACTATTGAAATATTATTCTGATTATAGTAGAATACAAGTTGTAATACAACATGTATACAACATGTATTCTTCTTCAAGTTTCGTCTCTGCCATGCGTAAGCATGATAAAAATAGAGAAAATAATAAAGGAGGAAGTTAAAAATGAAAAAATTTGTTTCTGTATTTGCAGCCTTATTACTAGTATTATCAATGTTGTTGACTGGTTGCAGCGTATCAACATCAGATTCATCATCTAACACAGCAAAAGCCTCTGACACATCAAAAGCTTCAGCAACTGAAGCAAAAAATCCGTATAAGGACAATATAAAAATTGGCTTTATACCTAATGTAATAGGTGATTCAGTTGCAGCAGCATGGGGAGAAGGAATGAAGAGAGAGTTGAAGTATTATTCAAACATCACATTCCAGGCATTTGACGGTAAAGCTTCAGCCGAGACTCAAGTACAGATTATGAAAGACCTTATTAATCAGAAGTATGATTGTATAATACTGCAGACAAATGATTCAGCTGCTCTTGCAGGTACTGTTAAAGAAGCGGAAGCAGCTGGTATACCCGTAATCACATTAAACCTTGATGCAGATACTCCTCACGCAGCTCTTGTAGCAATGGTTGATTACGAAGCAGGTAATCTGGTAGCAGAACAGATTGCTAAATCTATTGGTGATAAAGATGGAAATGTTGTAATTATTCAAGCTCCTCCTGGAGCATCACGTGGTATAAACGTTGAAAAAGGATTTAGGGATGGAATTGCAAAGCATCCTAAGATAAAAATTCTTGATGCTCAGAATGGAGAATGGTTAACTGAAAAAGGTAATGAGGTAATGAGAGACTTCCTTACTAAATATCCAAAAATCGATGGTGTATTTGCTATTAACGATGCTATGGCAGAAGGTGCTTCCCAGGCAATTGAAGCGGCTGGACGTTTAAAGGATATAGTTATTTGGGGCGCAGACGGTGAGAAAAAGGCTCTTGAATACATAGAAAACGGTAAACTTACAGGTACTATTTATACTAATTGCTATGACCAGGGAGCAACAGCAGCACGTATGGCACTTTATTCAATAGGTTCAGCTGGACAGGTGGATTCTTCGAAATTCTCCAAAACTCCAGTTGTAAAAATGGCACCAATAGTTGTAACAAAAGATACAGTAAATCAAATATCTCCTAATATCCGTTGGTAAGCACTTGTAAGTTATAAACCGTTATAGCGGGGATGATATTCCCCGCTATAATAGTATAAATCACAGTTTATAAATTGACATAGCTATTTCATAGCTTTAATATTTTACAATTTAAAACTTAATCTTTATCGCATCATGCAAAGCACTATATATTATAATATCCAGACTATACATAATTTTAGATTCAATAACACTGTAGGAGGTATCTGATGTGAGACAAGAGACAATACGGCGGCTCGTTTCGGTAGCACTATTATGTCTACTGGTAGTTATATTCGGAACGACAAGCAAGTTTTTCTTAACTTCAGACAATATATTTACACTTTTACGTGAAGCTGCTGTTACCGGTATTCTGGCAGTGGGAGTTACCTTCGTTATTATTACTGCCGGAATCGACCTTTCAACAGGTGCACTAGTTGCACTCATATCCATGATATGTGCAAATCTATTGTATTATACAGCTCTTCCTGTCCCTGTAATTCTTCTTATTGGTATAGCAGTAGGGGCTTTGGGAGGAAGTATCAATGGCTTTCTGGTTACAAAGCTTAAATTGCCTGATTTTATAGCAACTCTGTCTACCCAGGGAATATTCAGGGGGCTTACACTGGTTTTTGCAATAAGGGAAAGTGGAATTATATCAAATAAAGTTATAAAAAATGAGTCCTTTAATATATTGGGCGGACACGTTAACGGGCTATATCTGGCAACTATAGCATTTTTCATTGTTGCAGTATTAGGACAGTTTATTTTGAAGAAAACAAAATTCGGTTTATACACATATTCAGTAGGTGCAAACCGTAAATCAGCAGATCTTTCAGGTATTAATTCAAATAAAGTCAAATTCCTTGTTTATGTAATTTCAGGACTGTGCTGTGCTATCGGTGCATTTTTCCTTACAGCCAAGATGCAGACAGCTACACCTGAAATGGGTATAGGCCTGGAGTTTGATGTTATAGCTGCAGTAGTTGTTGGTGGATGTGCATTCAGCGGCGGACGTGGTGATGTGTTTGGAAGCTTGGTAGGTGCTTTGTTTATGGCTGTTCTTACAAATGGTCTCTATAAGTATAATATCCCAGCAGCGTACCAGATGATTGCAAAAGGTGCAGTTATTGTTGCAATGGTAATATTTGATTCGGTATATCAAAAATTTATGGAAAACAGATTAAGAAATGCGAATAAACTTGCGGCTGCGGAACTTCAAGAAACTACTGGGGGATTGGGGGGAGCCCAATAATGAACAATGAAGTGCTTTTAAAAGCTGAGAACATTCAGAAAAGCTTTTCAGGCGTATCAGTACTGAAAAAAGTAAACCTTGAAATCAAACGTGGTGAAGTACATGCTCTTATGGGTGAAAACGGAGCAGGAAAATCAACTCTGATTAAGATATTAACAGGTATTTACCCTAAAGATGCAGGCACCATTTATTATAATGGAAAGCAAGTAGAAATAAATTCAAGGCAAGACGCAAAAAATCTGGGTATTGCAGTAATATACCAGGAATTGAGCCTTATTCCTACGCTTTCAGTAATCCAGAACATTCTCCTTGGCCAGGAAATAACAAAAGTGGGAGTGCTGGACAAGAAAGCAATGAGAAAAAAAGTGCTTGGTATAATGGAGTACTATGGTTTGTCTATAAACCCTGATGCAATAGTTGAAACTCTTAGCATTGCACAAAGACAAATGATAGAAATACTTAAAGCGCTGACCTTTGAATCTTCCTTGATAATCATGGATGAGCCTACCGCATCTCTTAGTTCAAAAGAATCAGAAAGTCTGTTTTCTATCATTAAAACACTGAAAGAGAAAGATGTCAGTATTTTATATATTTCACATAGACTCGAAGAGGTTTACAGGCTTGCCGACAAACTTACCGTCTTAAGAGACGGAGAAGATGTCGCAGTAATGGAAAGAGGACAGATCAATCCGACAGATGTAATAAAGCTTATGATTGGAAGAGAGCTTGCAGATACATCAGGAATGGGTAAAATGCGTCCATATAATGAAGAAGTCGTACTTAAGGTTAATAACATATCCAGAAAAGGGCTTTTCCAGGGTGTGAACTTTGATCTTCACAAGGGAGAAGTGCTTGGTATCAGCGGCCTTGTTGGTTCGGGCAGAACAGAGATACTAAGAGCTATTTATGGTGCTGATAAGTTAGACTCGGGAGAAATCCTGTTTAACGGCAGAAAAGTATCCTCCTCAATTATAAAGAATATCAAAGCGGGATTTGGAATGATTCCTGAGGATAGAAGAAATCAAGGTTTCATACCACTGCTCAGTATTACCAGGAACGTAGCAATTACCAATTATGACATGCTTACCCACGGAAAATTTGTTGTAAAGAAAAGTAGAGAGCTTACAATGTGCAAGGAAGCAATAAATCAGCTTAATATACGTCCCGGCAACCCTGAAATTCATGCTGGAAACCTCTCGGGTGGAAACCAGCAGAAGGTGGTTGTAGGCAAGTGGCTTAGGAGAGATCTTAAAATCCTTCTTATTGATGAGCCCACCGCTGGAATTGATGTTGGAGTTAAGGAAGAAATATACAATATTATTGAAAAACTCGCTACCAAAGGTGTTGCAGTAATTATCGTTACATCCGACCTGCAGGAGTTACTAAGGGTTTCACACAGAATCATTGTATTAAGACATGGCAAAATAATTAAAGAATTTAACAAAGGCGCAGTTTCCCAGGAAGATGTACTGAAAGCTGCTTCGGGAATTATACAAGAGGAGGCTGAATAATTTGATGGATAAGAAAAAAATCATGAGCAGGCTTCAAAGACCTCTAATATTGGTTGTGATAATGCTGGTTTTGACAATCCTCCTGCCAAATGTTTTCCCAACCTGGAGTAATTTTAAAAGCATACTGCTAGCTATATCTATATATGGAATTATGGTTTGCGGAACCATATTCCCCATCCTGCTTGGAGGTATAGACCTTTCGGTAGGTGCTACAGCAGCATTAAGCGGAGGCTGCACCGTATTGATCATTGTCAATAATAATTATTCTCCATTATCAGTGTTGATTGGTGTAATTATCGGATTATGTTCCGGAATAATTGTAGGATTGATACATGGATTGATTGTAACAAATTTTGATGTTCCGCCTTTTCTCATCACGCTTGCAACCATGAATATCATATATGGAGTTACACAACTTTTGACAAACAGCAAGGTTATAGGATGTTTAAAACCTCAAGGATTTACTTTTATAGGCGGAGGAAGACTTCTAGGAGTGCCTTTCCCGATATTTATTCTTTTGATAATGGCAGTAATCAGTTACTTCATCCTTAATAAAACTGTTCTGGGAAGAAGAGTTTACTGCGTAGGCGGTAACCCGGTAGCATCTCAATTATCAGGTATTTCATCCAAGAAAATATCAATTATGTCCTATGTATTTTCAGGTTTTACTGCAGCTGTTGCGGGAATAGTACTTGCATCCATGAATCAGCAGGCAATAGCAAAGGCAGCACAGGGCTATGAGAATGATGTGTTGACAGCTATTGTTGTTGGCGGTACCAGCCTTATGGGTGGTGAAGGATCAATTCAGGGAGCTGTTTTCGGAGCACTTCTGGTCGGATTGCTGAACAATGGTCTCAGATTGATGGGCGTTCCTTCAATATATCATACATTGGTCAAGGGAGTAGTAATAATTGCAGCTGTTGCATTTGACATATATACCAGAAATAAGAACAGCGGTCTTGTTAAAACTAAAAAGTCTTTCTTAAAGGCAAGCAAGGCAAATTAGGAGGCTAATGTAATGAAGATAATTGATGCTCATGCTCACGTACTAGAAAGAATAGCAGGTTTTGGACCAAAAGGAGAACTCAGGCCTATTGGCAACGGACGAGCTCGTTGGGCAAGCGGTGATGAAATCCATATGATACCTGATGGTATGGGTGAATGTGAATTTACATGCGAGACACTTATATCACTTATGGATAAACATAAAATTGAAAAGGCAGTTTTACTGCAGGGCAGTTTTTATGGTTTCCAAAATGAATATACGTATGAAGCAGCAAAAAAATATCCCAACCGCTTTATAGCATCTGGTACATTTGATCCTTTTTGCAAGGAGAAGGATAAGCTGCTTGAAAGATTGCTTAATAAAATGAAATTGAAGGTATTTAAATTTGAAACAAGCTCCGGAGGAGGTTTGATGGGGTATCATAATGACTTCGCAATAGACGGGGAAGTCTTTGATGATATTTTCTCACAGGTTGCAAAGACCGGCAGTACTCTGGTTCTTGATATAGGAAGTCCGGGTATGGGAAGCTTCCAGGCTGGGGCAGTCTATAATGTGGCAAGAAAGTATCCTGACATGAGAATTATTTTATGCCACCTTTTGGCTCCTACCCTACGAGATGTATCAGAATTAAAGAATAGTCTGGAAATTCTTAAGCTGGAGAATATTTGGTTTGATTTGGCTGCTATTCCATGGAACGTTGCTCCTGAGCAATATCCCTATAATACAGGCAGAGAGTTTATACGTATTGCAAAAGAAATAGTTGGTGCACAAAAGCTTATCTGGGGTTCCGATGTTCCTTCAGTTCTTACCAGAGAGAAATATGAAAACCTTATTAATTATATTACCAGCGGTAACATTTTTACTGAAAATGAGCTGGAGGCAGTATTTTACAACAATGCAATAACAGCATATCCACTATAAGTTGGAAGGTGATAATGATGAGTATTAAATATATTTCAATTCCCACTCCGGGAAAAGTAGAAATAAAGGAAACAAATATGCCGGTATTACAGCCGGGCCACGCCATATTGAAATTACTTTACGGCGGAATATGCGGTTCTGATTTAGGTACATACAGGGGGTCCTTCCTCTACACTAAGTATCCAAGAATACCAGGTCACGAGTTTTCTGCTGAGATTGTTGAAGTAGCGGATAATAAATATGGACTAAAGCAAGGTATGGTTGTTACATGCAATCCTTACTTCAACTGCAATGATTGTTATTCCTGTGAACGCGGACATGTCAACTGCTGTATGTCAAACCAGACAATGGGTGCGCAAAGAGATGGAGCTTTTCTGGAGTATATTTCAATGCCTGTTGAACGCATTTATGATGGTAAGGGCTTGACTCCAAAGATACTTGCGCTTATTGAACCATTCTGCATAAGCTATCATGCTGCCAAGCGTGCAAGCATCAGAATAGGAGAAAGAGTACTGGTTGTAGGATCAGGCACCATAGGATGTCTTGCAGCTGCCGCTGCAAAGCTTATGGGCGCTGAGGTATATGTAAGCGATATTTCAGAAGGCAAGCTGGAATATGCAAAGAAAATGGGCGCTGATTATACCTTTGTAAATAATGGTCCGGAGGACTTCAAGAAAAAGGTTAACGAGATTACAAACGGACGAGGCTTCGATGTTTGTATCGAAGCAGTGGGACTGCCTTCAACATTCCAGGGCTGTATTGATGCGGCTGCTTTCAGAGGAAAGGTAGTCGTTGTGGGTATAGGTAAACAAAGTCTGGACTTCTTTTACTCAATAATACAGACAAAGGAACTTGATATTTATGGGTCAAGAAACGCTTTAAAAGATGATTTTACAGAACTTATAGATATTGTAAAAGAGGGCAGGGTTGATTTAGAACCTATGATATCGGACATATTTGACTTTAAAGACGCTGCATCCGCGTTTGAAGAACTCAATTCAAACGGAAGCAATAAACTAAAGGTTCTGCTCAAGTTCTAATTAACATAGTAGATTTTAGCTAAAGGTAGCTGATTGCATAATTAAAATGTAATTAGATGTTTTGTGGGGGATAAGAATTATGAAAATAGACAAAGCAAAGGAAAAAATACATGGCAGTCTGCCGGAAAAAGTTTTGCAAATTGGAGAAGGAAATTTCCTGCGTGCCTTTGCAGACTGGATGATTGATAAATCCAACACTGAAGGTGTCTTCCATGGAAGTGTGGTGTTATGCCAACCAATACCGCAAGGTATGTCTGACATTATTAATGCACAGAACGGAGTTTACACACTTTTGATGCGTGGTATTGAAAATGGTGAGATTATTAAACGCGCTCAAGTCATTACATCGGTTTCAAGGTGCATAAATCCATATACAGAGTTCAAATCACTTATCGATATAGCAGTAAGCCCTGAACTCAAGGTAATCATTTCTAATACAACAGAAGCAGGAATTGCCTACCGCGAAGGAGATAAGCCGTCGGACACACCACCTGTAAGCTATCCCGCAAAAATGACTGTGATTTTGCATGAAAGGTATAAGAAGTTTAAAGGTGCTCAGGATAAGGGATTATTGATTTTACCTGTTGAATTGATTGAGAAAAATGGAGAAACCCTTAAAAAGTGTGTATTAAAATATGCATATGAATGGAATTTTGAGCCTGATTTCATAAATTGGATCGAAAACGCCAACTACTTTAGCAATACACTAGTCGATAGGATTGTAACAGGTTATCCAAGAGATGAGATACAGGAAATTTCGAAGGAACTTGGCTATGAAGACGATATTCTTGTTACAAGTGAACCCTTCCACCTTTGGGTTATTGAAGCTCCTGAAAAGTGGAGAACGGTATTGCCGCTTGAAAAGGCGGGGCTTCAGGTGGTATGGACAGATAATATCACACCCTACCGAACACGCAAGGTCCGGATATTAAACGGTGGACATACTGTTAGTGTATTGGCTGCCTATATGTATGGATATGATACTGTAAAGGAAATGATGGATGACAAGCTGTTTGATAAATATCTGAGAAATTGCATCTGGAATGAAATCATTCCTACAATTTCTCTTCCAAAGGATGATATGGATAAGTTCGCAGATGCTGTGTTCGAGCGATTCTCCAATCCTTTTATCAAACATCGTCTGCTAGATATTTCGCTCAATTCTGTATCAAAATACAAGGCTCGCTGTCTGCCTTCTCTGCTTGAATATTATGAAAAAACAAACACATTACCAAGAATTTTACCTTTTGGATTAGCCGCTCTTATTGCATTCTATAAGGGAACTATGAAGGATGGCAAATACATAGGTATCCGTGGAGATAATACATACGAAATCAGGGATGATGCCGATATTTTAAAGTTCTTTAGTGAAGCATGGCAAAACCCGTCTGATATAGTTGAAAAAACACTTTCAAATAGTGCTTTGTGGGGTCAGGATCTGACTAGGGTAAAAGGCTTGTGCGAGATGATTAAAACGCACCTTGATTCCATTACTGAAAATGGTGCTAAAGATACCGTGAAAAATCTTCTAGGGGGTATCTAGCCATGGATAGCCAAATAAGGATCTCGCAAACAGACAATGTTGCTGTAGTCACCCAGGAAAACAGCGTTGTTCCTTTCGGGCACAAGATAGCACTTTGTGACATCAAACAAGGTGAAAAAATAATCAAGTATGGACATCCCATAGGTTATGCGACAACTGACATAAAATCGGGCAGTCATGTTCATACACATAATATCAGGACAAACCTCTCAGATGTGATTGAATATTCCTATAAGGATAATAAGAGGATTTACAAAAGCAAAAATGCAGTAAACTTTAATGGTTATATACGCAAAAACGGCAAGGTGGGCATAAGAAACGAGATATGGATAATTCCTACAGTCGGCTGTGTAAACAAGACTGCTGAAAATATCCAAATGACTGCTATGGAAAAGTACGGGCACCTTTGCGACGGAATCTATGCATACACACATCCTTATGGCTGTTCTCAATTGGGAGAGGATCAAAAATATACTCAAAAGATATTATCCGGGCTGGTAAACCATCCGAATGCCGGAGCAGTACTTGTAATAGGTCTTGGCTGTGAAAATAATAACATTGAGCTGTTTAAGACACATATCGGGGATTACGACAAAGATAGAGTAAAATTCCTGGTTATACAGGAAGTGAACGATGAAATAAGTGAAGCGTTGAATATCATTAAAGAACTGGCTGAAAAGGTAAGTTCTGAAAAGCGTGTCCAGGTAAGTGCCGACCAGTTGGTGATAGGTTTCAAATGTGGAGGCTCTGATGCCTTTTCAGGTATCACCGCAAACCCCTTATGCGGCAGGATTACAGATGAGATAACAAGTCAGGGCGGCAGTGCAATACTTACAGAGGTTCCCGAGATGTTCGGAGCTGAAACTCTTTTGATGGAAAGAGCTGCCGATGAAAAGGTATTTAAAAAGATAGTAAATATGATTAATGGTTTCAAGGATTATTTTACTTCTCATAAGCAGGTAATATATGAAAATCCGTCGCCGGGTAATAAAGCTGGTGGAATAAGCACTCTTGAGGAAAAGTCTCTTGGATGTATTCAAAAGGGCGGGCAGGCAAAGGTAACGGATGTGCTTGAATATGGCGATTACTGTACAACTAAAGGTCTTAACCTACTTACAGGGCCTGGAAATGATATTGTTTCATGTACTAATATGACAGCTGCCGGCGCGCACATAATTTTGTTTACAACAGGTAGAGGAACCCCTCTTGGAGCACCGGTGCCTACCCTGAAAATTTCTTCGAATACAAGTTTAGCGGTACGTAAAGCTGCTTGGATCGATTACAATGCTGGCAAAATATTGGAAGGCTCTGATATGGAGACTTGTAAACAAGAGCTTTTTGATTTAATAATTAAAACAGCATCTGGCAGAAAAACAAAAAATGAGATGCATGGATATAGGGAAATAGCAATCTTTAAGGATGGTGTAACGCTATAATAAGCAGCTTTAAATGAATTAGTGATATTTAAAAAGGGGTGTAGCAAATGAACGAAGTACTTAAAAAAATCAGTGAAATAGGAATAGTCCCCGTTATCAAAATTGAGGATATAAAAAATGCTGTACCGCTTGCAAAGGCCCTTATAGATGGAGGCATACCTGTAGCCGAAATAACTTTCCGTACTGCAGGTGCGGATAAAGCAATAAAGACTGTAAAAGATGCATTTCCCCAAATGCTTGTAGGTGCGGGTACGGTTCTTACTATTGATCAGGTTAAAGCCGCAGTTGCAGCAGGTGCACAATTTATTGTAAGCCCCGGCTTCAACCCGAAAATCGTTTCATATTGCAATGAAATGAGTATTCCTGTAACACCAGGCTGTTCAACAGCATCTGAAATAGAACAGGCAATAGAATTAGGACTTGATGTAGTAAAATTTTTTCCTGCCGAACAAAGCGGAGGCATTGATAAGATAAAGGCGCTTACAGCACCTTACAGTAATATAAAGTTTATGCCTACAGGGGGAATAGATTTAAAAAATCTTTGTACATATCTTGCAAACGACAAGATTATTGCTTGCGGCGGAAGTTTTATGGTAAAGGAAGAATTTATTAAGAATGGTGAATGGGATAAGATTACTGCACTTTCAAAGCAATCTGTTGATATTATGCTGGGTTTCGAAATAGGACATGTAGGAATAAACGCAGCAAATGAGCAGGAAGCCTTAGCTGCAGCAAACCTTTTCGGTGCTTTATTTAATCTTCCTGTAAAATCAGGTAACAGTTCCATCTTCGCAGGCAGTGCCGTAGAAGTAATGAAATCTCCTTATTTGGGAAAGTACGGCCATATAGGAGTTAAAACAAATTCTGTATTGAGGGCAAAGTACCACTTGGAAAGCAGGGGTATAAAATTCAATGAAAGCAGTGCAAAATTTGATTTAAAGGGTAACATCACTGCTATTTATGTAGAACAGGAAATAGGCGGATTTGCAGTTCATCTGATGCAGAAATAGGGGGTGTATTTAAATGGGCAAAATAGTAACTTTTGGTGAAATAATGCTAAGATTGGCACCTGAGGGTTATCACAGGTTTTTTCAGAATGATAGTATGGAAGCGACTTTTGGCGGCGGTGAAGCAAATGTAGCTGTATCTCTTGCGAATTTCGGACTTGATGCTATTTTTGTTTCAAAACTTCCAAAGCATGATATAGGACAGGCAGCGGTAAACAGTTTAAGATACTTCGGGGTTGATACCTCAAAAATTGTACGTGGCGGAGAAAGAGTAGGAATATACTATATAGAAAAGGGTGCTTCACAGCGTCCTTCTAAGGTTATTTACGACAGGGCTTATTCAGCTATATCAAAGGCTGAAAAAATTGATTTTGATTGGGATTCAATATTTGATGGAGTGACTTGGTTCCATTTTACAGGAATTACACCTGCACTGGGACAGAATGTTGCTGATATATGCCTTGAAGCATGTAAAAAAGCAAAGGAAAAGAGTATAACAATAAGCTGTGACCTTAATTTCCGTAAAAATCTGTGGACAAGTGAGCAAGCATGTAAAACAATGAGCTTGCTTATGCCATTTGTGGATGTATGTATAGCCAACGAAGAGGACGCGGAAAAGGTTTTCGGTATTAAGGCAGCTGACACAGACATATCAGGCGGAAAGTTAAGCCATGAAGGATATAAGACAGTTGCAAAAGAGCTTACAAACAGATTCGGCTTTAAATATGTTGCTATTACCCTTCGTGGGTCCATATCAGCAAATGACAACAACTGGGCTGCAATGTTATATGATGGCAGTGAATGCTACTTCTCGAAGAATTATGCAATTCATATAGTAGACAGGGTCGGCGGCGGGGATAGTTTCGGTGCAGGCTTGATTTATGGGCTTGCAACAAACATGAATGCAAAAGAATGCCTTGAATTTGCAGTAGCTGCAAGCTGTTTGAAACATTCAATTCAGGCTGACTTCAACAGGGTATCTGTTGATGAGGTTAAAGCTCTAATGGGCGGAGACGGTTCAGGCAGGGTTCAGAGATAAAAAGCATTGTACTTATAGAAAAAGCTGCATATATTCTTGTATGCAGCTTTTTTGTTATCAGTGTCAGAATTTTGTCTATCTATATAGTAGTGCTTTCCCTGTTATAGATAAAAAATATGGTCCTTTATTTTTCATTCATGCCGTATATTCACATTCCAAGAATATAGACAGTATGGATTCTTCTTGTAAGAGCAGTATTTAATGGCTTGATGCTTTAAGGTTTATAAAGGCTGAGATTCAAAATTGTTCAAAAATTCAGAATACTCAAAGGCTTACAGAACGGCAATTGGAGGTGCTTGAAATGGTAGCCAGAGGTATAACCTATAAGGAAGGAGGGGAAAAACTCAGACTTACTGAATGTACAGTCAAGTACCATATGGCGAATTCTTGAATTATTGCATCTTGAAAACAGGGCACAGGTGATAGCATATGCTGCAAAGATGGGAATTGTTAATGGAGGATCAGACAGATAAACGGAAATTTAGATAAATAACAGAAACCTATAGGATTTCAGAGGCAACGACCTTATTCCGGCCGCTTGTTTTAGCCATATATAAGTTTTTATCCACAAATTCTATTATTTGTTCAGTACTAATACCGTTATTTTGATGAACCGTACAAACGCCAAAGCTTGAAGTTATTCTGATAGTATTTCCTTCAAAATAAAATTCATTTTTTTGTATATCATTTCTGAGTTTTTCGGCAAACTCTTTCGATGTGGTTATATCTGAGTTTTTTAAATAGATTAGAAATTCTTCACCACCATACCTTGCTACCCAGTTGTCACTGGTTGTGATACTTTTTTGAAGTAATTGAGCAAACTCTTTCAATATATGATCCCCGGCAACATGTCCATAAGTGTCATTAACAAGTTTGAAATGATCTATATCGGTAAAAATAATACTAAATGGAGTTGAATCAACATTAATACTAAGAATGTCAACAGGAAGCCTCTCATCAATGAATCTTCTGTTATAAATTCCTGTCAGGCTATCCCTTATTTGAAGCTGTCCGATCTCATACAATGTTTGCAGTAGAGAATTGTTCTTTGCTGATTTTTTCACTTTAGTATTCATATTTTCAGAGATATCTTTCAGAAGCTCCAGTATAACTGTTTCATTTTTATCCTGTATTGGAACAGCTATCACCATAAATGTTTTATTTCCTAACCAGTCCAATTTTGTAAAGATATCTTTTTTATTAAATGCTCTCATTGAAATGCAGTTGTTGCATATTCCACCGTGTGACCAGAAGTCATAACAGTTATATTCGGTTTCACTTGTTACTCCTTTGGAGATATCTATTATCTTTTTTTTCAAAGGCTTAACAATCCGTACTGAATCATAAATTTTATTTAATACGTCCAATGCTTGTCGGAGATCTTCCATTGTTATTATTTTAGTAGACATAAATGTTTCCCCTCCTTGAAAATTCATAGATGGGGCATAGTGTTAATTTATATATATTATGTATACCTATTTTGATGTGTGATTATAAGTTGGTTTTACATACATAAGTAAGACAGAGAGCTAAACTGTATGAAAAAATGAGGTTTGTTTTGTGGATTATAGTAATTTAATTGAAGTAAAATTGCATTTAAGATTTTCCGGCATTATATGTCCAGCCGAAATCATTATGATAAATCATCTGTTTGGTCATTCCCCCGTCTATAGTGATGTTTTCACCTGTAATAAATACTGCTTTTTCACTGCACAGGTAAAGTACCATTTGGGCAATATCATTAGGAACACCTACCCTGCCCGAAGGATGCTGTACTGAGTCTTCTTCTGATAAATTGGGAACATAATTGTCTTCATGCTGATAAGCCCCTGTATCAATCCATCCTGGGCTTATCGAGTTTACTCTTACTTTTCCGGCAAGACTGGCACTCATTGCATGAGTAAGAGCTGAGATTGCACCCTTTGCAGCAGTATAACTCTCTGTGTTTGGCTGTGACATTTGTGCTCTTGTAGAAGAAATATTTACGATTGATGCTGCCTTGTTGAAATAAGGTATCAATAATTTTGTAAGGTAAAATGGAGCAGTGACACCAAGACGGAGCACATAATTGAAATCGTCATAACTGCAGTCCTGTAGGCCACCACGGCTTATACAGGCATTGTTAACAAGAACGTCTACTGATTTGTGGCTTTTTAATACTTCGTCAATAAAACTATCAAGCACATTTTCTTTTGCTATATCTCCCGGATAAAAACGGAACTTGGAATCCCCGTACTTTTCAGCAAGCCTTTTGCCAGAAACAATATCTGTATCAATAGCATAAACAAAACAGCCTTCTTTTATGAATTCTTCAGCAATACACCGCCCGATTCCGTTGGCACCGCCTGTAACAATACAAACCCTTTTCATGCTGTCCTCCTGATAAAATTCATATTATTACAGTATTACCTGGGCAGTATAAAGTCAATCGGAATTTATAAATAATAGCTTATTAACTGAAATTTTGTGGGAATTGTCTGACAATTCCGCTGGTCATGGTATCTGCCATTACCAATGCTTGTTTCTCTATTTGATCAAATATTGCAATTCCATCGCTGTATTTGCCGGTTAGTATACTAATGGCTTCTGCCTTTGTCATTGCAAGGTGGTCATACAACAACGACCTCCAGGTGCTTTCCGACCAGTAAGGGTTGATGGAAGCCAGAAAAGATGCGATTTGATCTGCATTTGCATACCATCTGGTTTCGGCATCATTAGCAGTTTTAGTATCACCGGCTTTTGCAGCTTTTACCAACTCTGCTGCTATTACCAGATGATTCGTAAATAACTCTGCAAACCTTGAGGCGATTCTTTCACCGTAAAGAGGTCTTAATGCATTTTCAAAATCCTTTGGATTCCGTAGAAGCCGTTTTGTAACAACATCCAAATCTGGCAGGTTAAATGCGATACTTAAAATGACCAATCTAGTCCAGAATACATGCTGCTCCCACAACGATCTTAGGCTGTTATTCAAATCAACTTCAGCCCTACTTATAAAGTTTTGTTGACTGTAAGCGTATTGAGGAATATTAATTACCTGACCTATGTAAAGCCTGTTAAAATCAATACCCGGATTAAGAGCGGCTATTGCATATACTGTAGTGTTATATCTTTGAGCAATAGACCATAATGTATCGCCGGGACGTATTGTGTAAGGAATTGTTTGTATTTGGAATTGAGGCATAGATAAAACCACCTTATTTTATTTGTATATTTTATGATTATGTAAACATAAATGTGCCTCAAATGTATATGGCATCTAAATTGTACCAAATTGTTTTATAGTTGGCTGACTTAAGTTATAATAGTTAAATAAATGATTTTACTGGTTATTATTGTGTATAAGGAGATATAGATTTGAATAATTATGAAAGCTTAAATTTAAAATTACATTCGCTGGTTATTTTCAGACACTTGCTTTGCGACAGTGTACTTAAGCTTTTACCTGCTGTCTTGTGCTCTAAAGAGAAAACAAATATTGAAAGGTTAACAACCTATACAGCATTTGTGTCGGAGCTTTTTAAGCATGGTGAGAACCTGACTGAATATGTTTGGAGCCGGGTTTTAGAGGATGAGAATATCTACGTTACAAAGCGTGCTGGAAATGAACATATCAATGATAGCCTTGAGTTATGCCTGAAAAACGAACTTGGTATTTTGGAGGAGGTTTCCCGGCTTTCAGCAGAGGATATAGTAAAAGCTATAGATTATGAAGGATATTTAGCTATATGGCAAACTGGTAAAATAAATTTTTATGAACAATATATTGACCGAATGAAAAATATAAATTTAAATGGCTATGGAATTTATTCAAAGTATCATATGTTCACTGTTAAGGGTAGTATTATTACCCCTGTAAAAGCTCCAGACCCCATAAGATTATCTGACCTTAAGGATTATGAATTGGAAAGGGAAGCGGTAATTAACAATACCCTTGCGCTCTTAAAAGGTAAGCCTGCTGCAAATACTCTATTGTATGGTGATGCAGGAACAGGCAAATCTTCAACAGTTAAAGCTATTGTAAATGAATTCGGAGATAGGGGATTGAGGCTTATTGAGGTAACAAAAAAACAGCTGACCGAAATACCTCTAATTATGGAGCAACTGTGCAATAACCCGTTAAAGTTTATTATATTTATTGATGATTTATCTTTCAATTCAGATAATGAAGATATAGGCTCGTTAAAGGCCATACTTGAAGGGTCAGCCTCATCAAGAACTTCTAATGTTGTAATATATGCTACAAGCAACAGAAGACATTTAATGCGTGAAACCTTCTCGGATAGGGGAAACGATGATATTCACATTAATGAAACCATACAGGAACAGGTATCGCTTTCCGAACGTTTCGGATTATCAGTTATATTTTCAAAGCCTGATAAGAGACAATATTTAAAAATTGTACATGAACTTGTACGAGAATATGATATTAAAATAAGTGAACAGGAGATTGATTTAAGAGCGGAAAGATATGCTCTCGAACGTGGAGGACGCTCACCCCGTGCAGCTCGTCATTTTATCGAATATTTAAGAAGTATGGAGTAACAATTTTTATAGACATTAATAATTTATTTCCAAGTCTTTGCTATATTGTTGAATATGTGATATGCTTAAAAAGTAATATTGTTTTTTCAACTGCCCATGATATAGTATGAAGTATTTCGGGATTATAGAGCGGGAAACTCAATTAATTATGAGTTGCTTGCTCTTTTTATATTTGAACGGGAAAAGAGGATAAGATGAATAATATGAATTTGCAAATGTTGGTGGATAAAGCGGAGCAGATGGCCTTAAGCAATAATTGGGGAGAGAATGTATACAAAATTAATATGACAATCCTGAAGATAGACCAAAATAATGGTGCTGCGTGTACGAGGTTGGCCAAGTACTATAAGCTTAAAGAAAACATTCCTGAAGCTAAAAAAATGTATTTGAAGGCCTTAGAAATCGACAACAATAATCGGGGAGCTATTAACAATCTGAATGAAATTGAGAAAGATCAAAAGGAAAGTGATTTTGTAGACAAAATAAAAACAATTGCACAGTTATTAAAAGAAGGACAGAGTTCCATGGTAAAAGGTAAGTACAGATTGGCTGCAAAGCTATTTTCAAAAGCTTATAGTATTGAGCCGTTATTGATATATGCTGTTAGTCAGGCTAGTGCATATAAAAAAATGGGAGAATATGAGAAGATAGAGAAGTTATATAAGCAGCTTATTGATGATAATCATAAACAAGCAGATGCTGATGCTATAAATAATGAATTCAATAAGTTGAGGTTGAATGTAAAATCAAAGTAGTGGCTTGCCATATTTTAAAGGAGAAAATGAATTGAATTTTGAAAAATTGAACGTAATTACACCTATACTGAAGGCTTTAAACACAGAAGGATATACAACGCCTACCCCTATACAGGAAAAGGCTATACCAATTATACTTGACGGTAAGGACCTGCTGGGGTGTGCACAAACTGGTACAGGAAAGACAGCTGCATTTGCTATTCCCTTGTTACAGATTCTTTATAATGAGAAGATAAATGAAAAAGGCCCAAGAAAAATTAAAGCATTAATATTGACACCAACGCGTGAGTTGGCAATACAGATTGGTGAAAGCTTTGCAGCCTGTGGGAGACATACAGGAATCAAGCATACAGTGATTTTTGGCGGGATCTCACAAGTAACACAAATAAACGCATTAAAGTCTGGAGTTGATATTCTTGTAGCAACCCCAGGCCGACTGCTTGATCTGATGAATCAGAAGTATATAAGTTTGGAGCATATAAAACTTTTTGTGCTTGATGAAGCAGATCGTATGCTTGATATGGGATTTTCACATGATATGAAAAAAATCATAGCCCAGTTGCCGGTATCAAGGCAAACGCTGTTGTTCTCTGCAACTATGCAGCATGAAGTTACAAAGATGGTAGATAAAATTCTATCAAATCCCGTTAAAATAGAAGTGACTCCTGTTTCGTCCATAGCAGAAACCATTGAACAAACTGTTTATTTCGTTGATCGAAAAGATAAGAAGTCATTGCTTATACAACTGCTGAAAAACAAATCAATTGACTCTGCTTTGGTATTTACCAGGACAAAGCATGGGGCTGATAGGGTTGCCAGAGACCTAGCAAAAGTAAGGATAACAGCCCAGGCAATTCATGGAGATAAATCACAGTCATCCAGACAGATGGCCTTGAACAATTTCAAGTTAAAACGTACAAGAGTGCTTGTAGCAACAGATATAGCAGCCAGAGGAATCGATGTTCAGGAACTGTCTCATGTTATTAATTTCGACTTGCCCAATGTACCTGAAACTTATGTCCACCGGATAGGAAGAACCGGAAGGGCAGGAATGAAGGGAACTGCATTGTCATTTTGTGATACAGAGGAAAAGGAATATCTGAGTGATATACAGAAACTCATTTCCAAGAAAATATCTGTCATTGATGAGCCACTATTAAGGAAAGCTTAAAAGTTTATATAAAGATACGGAATTAATAGTATTTGGATTAAGATATTTAAATAACTTTCTGAAAGTAAGCCGCTGAATTTTATAGCGGCTTTGTTTTTTACAAGAATAATAATTGAATAATTATTCCTAAAGCTATAGAATTAGATGAAAAACTTAAGAACATAAAATGAAATATACTTCAAACAATAATTAAAATATAACTTGAAAGAGATGAACATATGACAGACAGGAACTTTATTAATTATCATCTAGATGATGAATTATTAAAAGCAATTGAATTACTCGGTTTCAAAAGTCCCACAGCTGTGCAGGAAAAGGTTATACCTGCTGTATTGAATAAAAATGACATTATAGTAAAATCTCAAACAGGAAGCGGTAAAACTGCTGCGTTTGCAATTCCTATCTGCCAATTGGTCGACTGGGACGAAAATAAACCTCAGGCATTAGTTGTTACACCTACCAGAGAGCTTGCCATTCAGGTCAAAGAAGACATTTTTAATATAGGAAGATTTAAAAGGCTTAAGGTGGCTGCAATATACGGAAAGTCTCCTTTTATAATCAGGAAAAGGAACTTAAGCAAAAAACGCATGTGGTGGTTGGAACGCCGGGACGTATTATAGACCATTTGGAGAGAGGTACGTTTGATACATCTGAAATAAAATATCTTGTTATAGATGAAGCTGATGAAATGCTGGATATGGGATTTATTGAGCAAATCGAGACTATTGCAAACAACTTATCCAAAGAGCGCACCACAATGCTTTTTTCAGCTACAATGCCAAAAGATATACAGAATTTATGCAACACGTATATGAAAGATCCAATAAACGTGGAGATAGTAGAGAAAAAATCAGCTACAGATATGATATGCCAGGAAAGATATTCTGTTGATGAGGCTGATAAAATAAAACTTCTGACGGATATAACTATAGTTGAAAACCCGGATAGTTGTATCATATTTTGCAACACTAAGCAAAAGGTTGATGAGATTTACGACAAATTATCAGGATTGAACTATCCATGTGAGAAGATTCATGGCGGAATGGAACAACGTGATAGATTAAGGGTCATGAATGATTTTAAACGAGGGTATTTTAGGTACATGGTGGCCACTGATGTCGCAGCAAGGGGAATTGACATAGACGATATTTCACTTGTTATTAATTATGATATACCACAAGACAGTGAGAGCTATGTTCACAGGATAGGAAGAACCGGGCGCATAGGCAGGGAAGGAAGGGCAATTACTTTTGTTACTCAAAATGAAACTAAATTTTTAAATGATATCCATAAATATATTGGTAAAGAAATTAGCCTGAAAGAAAGACCTGACAAAGAAACGGTGAATAATTCAGAACAAAAATTTCTTGATAAGAATAATAAAGCACCTGAAATTAAGGAAACTAAAGGTTCAGAATTAAGCAAAGAAATTATGAAATTGCATATAAATGCAGGAAAGAAAACAAAGATGAGACCGGTAGACATAGTAGGTACTCTTTGCAGCATTAAGGGTATGACAGCTGCAGATATTGGAATCATTAATATAGTTGATGTATCTTCTTTTGTCGAAATACTGAATAACAAGGGTGAATTAGTTTTTAATGAGCTGCAGAATAAACCAATTAAAGGACGGCTCCGCAAGGTGAGTAAAGTGGAGATGTATCGTTAATTGTTTATTACTGAATGGAGGAACCATGTTAAGTAATAGTTATGGATGTGAAATTATTAATCTGTATGAAAAAATTGATATGAAAATTGCGGCTCATTATATGGATAAAAAAAGACAGGCACCTTGCGCTAAGGGGTGTGCTTCATGCTGCAGTCAATTCTTTGAGATATCTGAAGTTGAGTACATTATTATACTTAATCACTTAAAAGAATGGGATAAAAGCAAGCTTGCTTTTATAATCGAGACTGCAAATATTTATTCGCAGGTACTTGAAAAACATCACAATAAGTTTTATAAAAAGTATTTTTCTAATGATGTAACTGAAGAATTCTCGCTGGATAATTATTATAAAGATTCAGAAAGATTTAAAATCCATATTCCTTGTGTATTTCTTAGTGAAGAAGGTGCCTGTACAATCTACAAGGTCAGACCATTGGTTTGCAGAACTACAGGTGTAGGATTTAAGTATAATTTTGAATTTGGCAATATATGCAGGGAAATCAGATCGGCATTTTTTGCAAGGCGCTGGCAGGCAGATTTAAGGGAGTTCCTAAATGATATTCTTTCTGTAAACTGGCTGGAGAGTGGGGAGGATTCTAACTATAAGGCAATAGAACGGAGACAATATCCGATGTTCCACTATATAAAAGAATCATTCCAAAAGGATGGACACGGCTTTTCAGATGCACGCCTGGACAGCTATTTTAATCTGGGAAAGATGGATCTGATCGCTCAACTTATTGAGAAAAATACTTAAAATCATAATATTTTTGATATAGCTCATTTAAATATAATCCGAAAAAGAGGTAAAAGATGATAGAATTAGGCAGAATTCAGACACTTGAAATAATAAGAAAAACTCAGATAGGGTTGTACTTGAACTCCAAAAATGACAAAGGGCATATCGACATTTTGCTGCCAAAGAGCCAAGTACCCGATGATGTTGAAATTGGTGATGAAATAGAAGTGTTTGTTTATAAGGATTCTGAGGACAGAATGATATCGACTGTTAGAAAACCAAAGCTTACATTGGGAGAATTAGCAATCTTAAAAGTCGTAGAAACTACAAGTATCGGCGCTTTCTTGGATTGGGGTTTGGAAAAGGATTTGTTTTTACCATTCAGGGAACAGGTAGGTAAGGTTACTAAAGATAATTCATATTTGGTTGGTTTATATATAGATAGCAGTAACAGATTATGTGCAACAATGAATATATATAATATTCTGAGCAGTGAATCGCCCTTTAAAGAGAATGACAGAGTTCGTGGAACCATTTATGGTATAAGTAAGGAAGCAGGAGCTTTTGTAGCTGTAGATAATAAATACCACGGTTTGATCCCTAACAAAGAGCTTTATGGTAGTTTTGCCCAAGGTGATAATGTTGAAGTAAGAATTAAAAAGGTTCGGTCGGATGGAAAACTGGAACTTAGTCTCAGAAAAGAAGCCTATAATGAGATAGAAAGTGATGCTCAGAAAATTATGGAGAGGTTGAAGTTAGGCGGAGGTATGTTACTGATAAATGATAACAGCTCCCCTGAACTTATTAAATCTGAATTAAACATGAGTAAAGGCGCTTTTAAAAGAGCTGTCGGGCGGCTTTTAAAGGAAGGTGCCATTATAATTACAAATGATGGTATTAAGTTGACATGGCAATAAAAAATTCTAATATAAAGTAAATGGCATGGCAATTATGTACCATGCATTTTTATATCTTCTTTAAGAAACCGTTACATTCGTGGCTTGAAGTCATATGAATTGATGGGATGGAAAAGAAATACTCCAATAATACAAGACAGATGTTCTAAAAGATTGATATATCCAAATGATGAAGCAAAACAGGTTAAAATTCCTCTGGAAATAACCTGCTTTTTTATATATTATTATTTAAGTTGCTTAATAATTAATTGTAATAACTATTTTTAAAAGGAAAGGTAGGAAAATGGACGATTTAAAGAAGGATCTTGCACTAAAGGTTTTCAGAACTTTTGGCAGGTTTAGTAAATTAAACTGGAATCAGAGCCCTGTCAATGGTCTAAGAGTAAGTGAGCTGTTTACTCTTTTTAGTATAAAGCAATTGATTAATGATCCCAATTCATCTTCAAAAGTAACTTGTATAAGTAAAATGCTTAATGTTGCACCGCCTATGGTAACTCAGCAGGTTACAAGTCTGGAACAAAAGGGATATGTTGAACGCAGTGCAAACAAGGACGACCGGCGTTCAGTAGAAATTATCCTGACAGAAAAAGGCGAACAGGTGGTTGAAGCAGCAAAGAATGAGTATTATAAATGTTTTGAAGGTCTTGTTGATTATCTTGGAGCACAAAAAAGCGGCCAGCTCATAGAGCTTCTAAATATGGTCTTTAACTACTTCAAGGGTATTGAAGAGAATAATAATAAAGGAGAAACTAATACATGAACATTTTTACCAAATTCTCGTTGAAGAATGTATCGGCAATCATTATCCTTTGCGTATTGATTGTTTTTGGAGGATTGTATTCCACTCAGTCGCTTAAAAAGGAGACAATGCCCGATATTAATATTCCTATAGTTAGTGTAATTACAATATATCCAGGTGCTTCACCAAGTGATATACAAGAAAAGGTTACAAAACCTCTGGAAGAATTGGTGTCTAGTGTAAATGGCCTGAAAACCGTAAACTCAACTTCTTCCGAAAATGTATCTGTAATAGTCGCTGAATTTGATTATTCGGCTGATATGGAGAAAATGCAGCGTAAGATTGAGGACGTAATAAAAACTGCAAAGCTGCCTGAAAATGTTAATGCTCCAAAAGTTGCACGTATAGATTTTACATCAATGCCTGTTCTCAGTGTAAGCATATCAAATAATAAACTGAACCCTCTGGAACTCGAGCAAAAGGTAAAAGAAATTATTCTCCCAAGTATAACCGGAATAAGCGGTGTAGGCCAGGCACAGCTTGCGAGTGATACTCAGAAGGCAGTATATATTAAACTTTTGCCATCAAAACTTAAGGAATATAACTTGAATCTACAGACTGTTACACAGCTGCTGCAGGCAAATAATTTATCCTTTCCAGCTGGCTCATTAAGTATAAACGGTACTGTAGAACCTATTAAAGTAACAGGCAAATTCAATTCTCTTGATGAACTGAAAAACATGAAGCTTCCTGTTATCCCAAATACACAGTCTATGATGAGTTCGGCGTTTTCACAGGTTGGGCAGGGAGTTTCACAGCTTGGGAATGCTGTGGGACAGTTGGGAAAAGGTATGCAGGGTATGAGCCAGGCCTTTAATGGACAGCTTAAACTCGTTGCTGCCATACAGGATTACCAGTCCAAGCTGGTTGCAGCACAGTTTGCAGTCAACAGTGCAAACCAAACACTTAATAACCCCAATGCTACCGCACAGCAAAAGCAGACTGCATCAGCTACCATTCAGCAATTAACGCCCAATATCAAAATGATGGAGTCTGCTCTGGAGCAAATGAATGCACAGCTAAAGCAGATTCAAGCTCAGATGGACCAGCAATCGGGAGCTTCTACAGGACTGACAGCTGGCGGACAGACTGCACAGAATGGCGATAAGTCACAGCAGACAACAGATTTAAGTTCACTTAAGCTGGTTTCGCTTAGTGATATTGCAGAAATAACAGTAGGAGCCGATAATGTTACAACCTTCAGCAGAACAAACGGTGATCCCAGTGTTATACTACAAGTTATGAAAACTCAGGAATCAAACACGGTAGATGTTTCAGACGCCGTTATGAATAAGCTGGATAGTGTTAAAAATATGCTGCCAGGAGGAACTGAGGTTTCCGTTATCCTTAACCAGGCAGACTATGTAAATGAATCAATAAGGGGTATGCTGAGTGAAGGACTCGTAGGTATGTTACTTGCTTTCCTTGTTATACTGGTATTCCTCAGGAATTTCAGAACAACTATCATTGCCTGTGTATCAATTCCTTTGTCTGTTCTGATTACACTCATTGTACTAAAACAGGCAAATATTACTCTTAATATACTTACACTTGGAGGACTGTCGGTTGCGATAGGAAGAATAGTTGATGACTCGATAGTCGTTATTGAAAACATATATAGGCGGCTTCAGACTGAAGATATTAGAAGTGTTGATCTTATCAAGATTGCGACAAAAGAGGTTGCTTCTGCTATAACCTCTTCCACACTAACAACTGTTTCAGTTTTTGTTCCTGTAGTATTTGTAGGAGGACTTGCAGGTGTAATGTTCAAACCTTTTGCTCTGACGCTTGCAACTGCAATGCTTTCATCACTCCTTGTAGCAGTAACGGTCATTCCTGTATTGTCCAAGCTGCTGCTTCTTAAGTCAAAAAGAATTAAACATACAGAATTCCATGAAGGTAAGTTTATGAAATCCTATGAGAAACTTCTCGTATCTTCATTGAATCATAAGGTTAGGACCCTTGTAATTGTTTTGGCAATATTGCTTGCAACCATGGCTTTGGTGCCAAGTATAGGAACAAGCTTCATGCAGCAGCAAAAAGAGCAGTATATTAATATAAGTATGGATTATCCAGCGGGAACTGACCCCAAAGTGGTAAATGAAAAGGCAATTGAAATTGAAAAAGTCCTTTCACAGGTAAAGGAAATAGATAAGTACCAGACCACTGTAGGTTCTTCCTCTACAAATATGATGTCTATGATGGATAATAACAGTGCCGGTAAAATAATGATACACTTGACCAGTCAGTCTGACCTTAACAAGGTTATAAATACATTGAAACAGAAGATACCATCGATTCCCGGAAAGGGCAGCTTTACAATCACACAGACTAATCCTTCGGGAGGCGGGGCGGATAGTATCAACAATATTGAAGTTGATATTACCGGAAATGACATAAATAAAATCAAGACGGTTGCACAGCAGGTTACAAAGGAATTGTCCTCTGTAAAGCATCTTGAAGAGGTAAGCAATAATCTTAGTGAATCCAAACCTGAAATTTCTATAGCGGTAGATCAGGAAAAGGCAAGCAGGCTTGGCCTTTCAGCAGCACAAATAGGTATGACTATAAACAGCTTATTAAAAAATAGCACTGCAACAAATGTAATGGTTGATAATAAAACACTTGATGTTCTTATTGGATTAAAACTTGATACTATAAGTAAATTGGACGATATAAAGGCAATTGAGTTAACCTCACAGACAGGTGCTGCAGTAAAGGTGGGAGATATAGCAGAGGTTAAGGAAGTGCCTGGAGCAGTGGGTATTTACAGCCTAGACGGTAAGGAATTTGCCAAAGTTACAGGAAAAATAACTACAAAGGATACAGGTTCAGTATCACAAAAGGTACAAAAAATCATTAAAGGTATAAGCCTTCCTGAAGGTGTAGAAATAAAAATGGGTGGTATAACCGAAATGATGGGAGATACATTCTCACAGCTTGGTTTTGCAATGCTTATTGCAGTTTGCTTAGTATTCCTTGTAATGCTTGTTGCTCTTGGTACAGCCAGAGCTCCATTTGCAATACTGTTCTCGCTTCCGCTTGCTGCCATCGGAGGTTTGATAGCTCTGTTTATTACAGGACTGCCAATAGATATGCCTTCAATGATTGGAGCATTAATGCTCATAGGTATTGTTGTTACCAATGCAATAGTTCTTATTGACAGAGTTCAGCAGAAACTCAAAGATGGCTTTACTGTAAGGGAAGCTCTTCTGGAGGCAGGAAGGGTACGTATAAGACCTATACTCATGACTGCTATAGCAACAATGGCTGCTTTGCTGCCTATGGCTTTCGGAATGACAAAAGGTTCTACTATGTCTCAGTCACTTGCGGTCATTGTTATCGGAGGCTTGCTGACATCTACATTCTTGACTTTGATAGTGGTGCCAGTTGTTTTTGAAGGTCTTGATAATATGAGAAACAAAATATTCGGCAGAAGCAAGTCTCTGGAGATTTCACAATAATAGTTAGAATTGTTAAGTTTTAAGCCTGCTTTTCGTTACTATTTATTACTAATATATAATTATAAATTTTTATAAAATATATAAAAAAACAGATTTATATTTTTGCTTAAATATAGGGATAATATAATTTATGCGCATTTAGTAAAAAAACTCTGTTAATTTTTTGTTAATTGAATTAACTGTTATTGAAAACTTCATTGATTTATGTTAGGATTTAATTAAAAATTTATCAATGTACATATTACAATTGCTGAAACATTGTCTATTCGGTTAAAACAACTGAAAACAAGGTATTGTAATTTAATATGATAAGTCATCTTGGGAGGGTGATTTTGAATGACAACAAATAAGAAATTGCAGGAATGGGTAAAAGAAATGGCAGACATGTGTCAGCCGGATCAAATTTACTGGTGTGACGGTTCACAGGAAGAAAATGACCGTTTACTTCAGGAGATGGTTAATAGTGGAATGGCAACACCTTTGAACCCGGACAAACGTCCCGGATGCTATCTTTTCCGCAGTGATCCATCTGACGTAGCACGTGTAGAAGACAGGACATTTATTGCTTCTAAAAAGAAAGAAGATGCAGGACCGACAAATAACTGGGTAGATCCTGATGAACTTAAGGAAACAATGAAAGGCTTATACAAGGGTTGCATGAAGGGAAGAACAATGTATGTTATTCCTTTCTCAATGGGTCCTATAGGTTCACCAATATCAAAAATCGGTGTTGAACTTACCGATAGCGCATACGTTGTAGTTAACATGCGCATTATGACTCGTATAGGAACAGCAGTTCTTGAAGCACTTGGAGATGGGGAATTTGTTCCATGTCTTCACTCAGTAGGTGCTCCACTTGAAAAAGGCCAGAAGGATTCATCATGGCCATGTGCTCCTATCGAAAAGAAATATATCAGCCATTTCCCTGAAGAAAGAATGATCTGGTCCTATGGTTCAGGTTACGGCGGAAATGCTCTGTTGGGTAAAAAATGTTTTGCACTTCGTATAGCATCAGTACTTGCACGTGATGAAGGTTGGTTGGCAGAACATATGCTTATTCTCAGGATTACTGATCCTAAGGGGAACAAGAAATATGTATGCGGTGCTTTCCCAAGTGCATGTGGAAAGACAAACCTTGCAATGCTTATACCTACTATTCCAGGTTGGAAGGTTGAAACAATCGGTGACGATATAGCTTGGATGAAATATGGTGCAGACGGACGTCTGTATGCAATCAACCCTGAAGCAGGTTTCTTCGGAGTTGCACCTGGAACTTCAATGGATTCAAATCCAAATGCAATGCATAGCATAGAAAAGAATACAATATTTACAAACGTTGGTTTGACAGACGATGGAGATGTTTGGTGGGAAGGTATCGGATACGATGCACCTGCACACCTCATTGACTGGAAGGGCAAAGATTGGACACCTGATTCAGAAACTCCAGCTGCTCATCCAAATGCACGTTTTACAGCACCAGCAACACAGTGCCCTGTTATAGCACCTGAGTGGCAGGATCCTGCAGGAGTTCCGATTTCAGCAATATTGATAGGCGGACGTCGTCCAAGCACAATTCCGCTGGTTCATGAAAGCTTTGATTGGAATCACGGTGTATTCCTTGGTTCAATCATGGGTTCTGAAATCACAGCAGCAGCTATATCAGCAAACATTGGTCAGGTTCGTCGTGATCCGTTCGCTATGTTGCCTTTCATGGGCTACCATGTATGTGATTACTTACAGCACTGGCTTGATGTTGGAGCTAAGACTACTGCTGACAAGCTTCCAAAGATTTACTATGTAAACTGGTTCCGTAAGGATTCAAAGGGTAAATGGTTATGGCCTGGATATGGTGAAAACAGCCGTGTACTCAAGTGGATTGTTGAAAGAGTATCAGGTGAAGGTAGTGCAGTTAAGACACCTATCGGTTACATGCCAACTTCTGATGCAATTGACACTAACGGACTTGATGTAAGTGCAGCTGACATGGAAGAACTTCTCAAGATCAATAAGGAAGAATGGCTCAATGAAGTTGCTTCTATAAAGGAACATTATGCTAAGTTTGGTGCTAAACTTCCGAAGGAAATGGAAAATCAGCTTGCAGCTCTTGAAAAGAGATTGCAGGAAGCATAAGATATTCGATTCACAATTTTAATATAAAGCTGGTTGGCAGGTAGATAATTCCTGTCAACCAGTTTTTTATACCCATTATAAGCCGGTAGGGCTAAAATCAGTTACTTATTAAGGGGCTTTACAATGCCATACACTATTGTTGATTTACTAGATAAATTTATTAATATAGAACAAAATGGATACGAAATGTTTCTTAAAATAGCAGGACTGGATAATATGCCTGCAAATATAAAAACAATAGCCAAAGTATTCGCAAAGGAAGAGTTGCGGCATATTGAATTATATAAGAATTTAAAAGACGAGATAAGTGGTAGAACGGATATAGAATTAGGTTTTGATATTTATGATAAGGCATCAAAACTTATAAGTGAGTTTTCAAAGGTATTTCAGCAGTCAAAAACTGAAAATATAAAAGAGATACTGGAGTTCAGTCTGGATTTTGAAAAGGAAAATCTAGCATTGCTGTTAAGCATACAGGGACTTTTGGTGAGTTCGGATAATTCACAATCAAAAAGCTACAAGGTTTTTTCTGAGATAATTAATGAAGAATTAATACACGTTGAGAATGTCAATTATTTTATTAAATAAAATGGTTTAAAAAAGGAGAGTATTGGCAAAAATACTCTCCTTTATTTTATAGACTGTTTATTGCCTGTTCAAGTTGATTAAGTGCCTTCTCAAGTATGATCCTCGGGCATGCAATGTTTATTCTTTGGAAACCATCGCCGCCCTGACCGAACATGGTTCCGGCGTCCAGCCACAATCCTGCTTTATCGATTATCAGGTCTTCCAACTGTTTTTCATTCAAACCAAGCTTGTTGAAGCCGAGCCAGATCAGATATGTTCCCTCTGGCTCTATAAGCTTTAACTGAGGCAGTTTTTCGGCAACAAAGCTTCTTACAAAATTAAGGTTACCTACAAGATATTCTTTGAGTTCATGGAGCCATTCATTACCGTAACTGTATGCAGCCTTGCATGCGGCAATTCCCATTGAATTAAGCTGGCTGTAACCGCTTTTGACTATTTCAGTCTTGAATCTGTGTTTAATTTCCCTGTTGGAAATAAAAATATTTGATATCTGCAATCCCGCAAGATTAAAGGTCTTTGAAGGGGCGGTACAGGTTATGGATATATTCGAGAATTCAGGCTTAAGGTCTGCAAAAATAATATGTTTAAAGCCAGGGTATATGAAATCAGCATGAATTTCATCGGAAACTACCAAAACACCATGATTTATACATATATCACCCAATTGTATCAGTTCATCACTTGTCCATACACGCCCAACAGGATTATGCGGATTGCAAAGTATGAACACCTTAACATTATTCTCAATAATTTTCTTCTCAAAATCATCAAAATCTATTGTGTATTTACCTTCAGAATAGACCAATTCATTTACTACAAGTTTTCTTTCATTAATAATTACAGATTCTGAAAAGGGATAATAAACCGGCTGCTGAATGATAACTGCATCGCCTTTGTTAGTAAGTGCACGTATTGCAGTACATATTGCATACACAATTCCTGGGGTCTTTACAAGCCATTCCCGTTCTATTTTCCAGCTGAAATTATTTTGAAACCAGTCTTGTAACACTTCAAAATAATCATTTTTACTTTCTGTGTATCCAAATATTCCATGATTGCTTTTTTCTATAAGTGCCTCTATTACCTCTGGAGGTGTTTTGAAATCCATGTCTGCAACCCACAAAGGAAGTATGCCTTCAGGCTTTCCACGTTCAATTGCAAAATCATACTTGAGTGAATCTGTATTTTTACGGTCGACTATTTCATCAAAATTATATTTCAAATGGCATTCCTCCATCTTCTTGATAAACATAGTTAATTGATAGATTTAGTTGCTATAAATAATATGTAATAAAATTAATGTTGTCAATACATGTAAGCTTTTAAATTATTATATTAATGCTGCTTTAATAACAATATTTTACCTTCCAGTGACAGCTTCAATCGACCTAAAACAAAGGTATAGAAGATAATTAGTGAATTTGCAGCAGCTACATCAAAGTAGTACACCAAGTACATAAAAACTCAAACTTATAAAACAGTACAAAAAATGACAAAGTCATGATATAATTACCTGTATTTGCAGATAAATATCTGCTTATCTAGAAAAATGATAAACAGTATATAACAATTTGGGGGTATTTGTGTGAAGTATAATTTTATTAGGAAGATTGCAGTAAGCCTATTATTTACTATGATTTTAAGTACTTGTTGTATATTTAGGCTTCAGGTATTCGCGGAGGATGACATTACAAACTTCTCCGGGGGGGACGGTTCTATAGAAAATCCTTATAAAGTAAGTACTGCTGCTCAGTTAAACAATGTCAGGGATTTTTTGAATAAACACTTTGTACAGACATGTGACATTGATTTAAAAGAGTATAGTAATTGGGTACCTATAGGTAAATTCGATATTTTTAATGATAAGAGTTTTAATGGATCTTACGATGGTAATGGCTTTAGCATTAGTAATCTGCATATTGATGATGTCAACTCCCCTTTTAGTAACAGCAGTTTGTTTGGAGATACAACGATAAATTCCAAGTTCAGTAACATTAATCTTAAAAATATAGATATTTATGCGTGTTCGGAAAAACGTGATAGTTGTTGTGTTGTTGGCGGTCTTATTTCACGTAATAGAGGTTCCTGTATTAATAAATGTACAGTAGACGGAAAAATAACTATCAATGCTCCGTCAACTGAAGTTGGTGGTTTGATTGGGCTTTCATATGGTTCAGATACACAAATTTTGGGCTGTAGTAGTAATTGTAATATAGAAGTGCGCTATCCAAATCTCCCACCGGAAGATGAACCATCTAACTACGCAAATGTGGGCGGTTTGGTGGGTTATGTTGAGTTTGGCGAATCTGATTCTGTAGTAGATAACTGCACCAGCTCGGGAACTATTTATTGTGATGTTGCTAATGATAGTTCGATTCATACAAGTTCTTGTAATGCTGCTGGATTGATAGGAATTGCTGAATTAGGTATCATGAGTAATTGTGTAAGCGATACCAGTATAACAGTAATCAGCAATACTAAGGATGGAGTAAGCGCTGGCGGGGTTGTTGGAACATTAGGCTTAATATCTATGAAAAATTGCTCTAGTTCGGGTACAATATCTATAAAAGGTGGTGACTGGTCTAATGCTGGAGGCTTAGCAGGAGATGATTCTTTCTGTAACAGCTCCCTTTTAATTGAAGAATGTCACAGTTCTTTAAAATTAACTTGCTCAGATGCTGTAGATGCACATTTGGGAGGACTGCTTGGATATACTAGTAGGTATGTATCAATATCAAAGAGCTATTGTACAGGTGATGTTAATTGCTACAATTCGTCTATAGAATCAATGGCTGGTGGTTTTATAGGACACTTTGACTCAGGAATGATAACTCAGTGCCATAGTACAGGTAATGTTGATTGCTCTGGTAATAATTCATGGGCCGGTGGTTTCGGGGCATACATTTTAACTGGATCTGTAAATCAGAACTATAGTACAGGTAATGTTGATTGCAATGGCTCTAATTCATGGGCCGGCGGTTTCGGTGGATACATTGGAAACGGAACTGTAAATCAGAACTATAGTACAGGTAATATAAATTCTTCTGCTTCTGTTTATTCATATGCAGGCGGTTTTGGGGGGTACATTGAAAACGGATCTGTAAATCAGAACTGCAGTACAGGAGATACATTCAGTTCAGGAACTCAATATGCTGCTGCAGGCGGATTACTAGGTTATATTGATAAGGGATCAAATGTTTTGGACAGTTATAGCACAGGAAATGCCTCTACCAAGACTGATACCCAGAATGGTGGAAGGGAACGTGCTGGCGGATTAATAGGAGTCAATTCTTCTTCAAACATTAAAAATTGTTATTCCATTGGTGTACCAAATGTTTCTACAGTAACAGACCCACTTACAAATGCTAATATTGGAGGACTTTTGGGGAGAAATCCAGATGGATCAATTGAACAATCATACTATGATAGTTATACGTCTGAGATGATTGATACCGGAAAGGGAAATGGAACTTCAACGCCTGATATGATGAAGCAAAATACCTTTGAAGGATGGGATTTTGATAGCATATGGAATATAGAGGAAAACAAGACTTATCCAAGCTTGAAATGGAAGTCTCACAATATAGATGATGATATTGATTTGGCATCAACAGCACTAACGTGGTCTGTCATTAAGGGCTCAAATAAAACAATGTCTGATGTAACCATGGATTTGGTCGATCCTCTGCCAGCAATGGGTACATATGGAACTACAGTATCATGGAAGTCGGATCCAGAAGGTTTTATTGATACAACAACTGGAAAGGTTAAAAGGCCTTCAACTAAAATTGGCGATAAGCAAGTAAAACTTACTGCTGAAATTGGAAAGGCAGGGGGTGTAAGTAAGACAAAGGATTTTTATGTAACTATAAAAGCATTGGCGTCTGGTGATGATCCTACACCAACTACACCATCAACTCCAACAACTCCAACAACTACTCCTTCAACACCAACGGAGGACGACAAAGTAATAGTAATAATAAATGACAAGGAAGAAAAGGCCGCTACAGCGGTAACGGAGACTGTGGACAACAAGAAGGTAACTACTGTTACTTTAGATGACAAAGCAATTGAAGCAAAGCTTAACAATGGGTTAGAAGAAAAGACAGTTGTCATACCTGTAAATACAGGAGCTGATGTGGTTGTGGGTCAGTTGAACGGACAAACGGTCAAGAATATGGAGACAAAGGATGCAGTACTTGAAATTAAAACAGAAAATGTAACCTACACCTTACCGGCAGCTCTGATTAATATAGACGCAGTTTCTGGTGAAATTGGTAAAACAGTTGAATTAAAAGACATCAAGGTAAAAGTAATAATAGCGGAGCCACCCAAAGAAACAGAAAGATTAGTTGAAGATACTGCAAATAAGAACAACTACCAGGTGGTAGTAAAGCCTGTAGAATTTAGTATTACCTGTTCGAGTGGTGCTAAAACTGTTGATGTATCCAAATTTAGCGGGTATGTAGAAAGAACTGTTGCCATACCGGATGGGATTGACCCAAGTAAAATAACAACAGGCATAGTACTCAACAGTGATGGAACCTTCTCCCATGTACCGACAACAATATTAAAAATAAGTGGTAAATACTATGCAAAAATAAACAGCCTTACAAATAGTACATATTCGGTTATATGGAGTCCAAAAACCTTTAAGGATGTTGAAAACAACTGGGCAAAGGATTCAATAAATGACATGGGCTCAAGGCTTATAATAAGCGGAATAGGTAATGATAACTTTGGCCCTGATCTCAAAATTACAAGAGCAGAGTTTGCAGCAATTGTTGTAAGGGCTCTGGGACTTATGCGTCCAGGTACTGGAAAGGATTCTTTCAGTGATGTAAGTAAAGATGATTGGTATTATGATGCAGTATCATTAGCTTATCAATATGGTATTATTTCGGGATGTGAAAATAATCAGTTCAAGCCTTTGGATAATATAACCCGGGAACAAGCCATGAGTATGATTGCAAGGGCTATGAAAATAACAGGGTTAAAAGTTGATTTGAATGAAGGCGATGTAAAGTCCTTATTCAAGGATTCATCATCTGTTTCAAAATGGGCTAAGGACAGTATCGCGGCTTGTACAAAGGCGGGAATAGTTCCTGGGGTTTATGGTGATAAGCTTGCACCGCTAAATAAAGCTACAAGAGCTGAAATTGCAGACATGGTAAGAAAGCTGCTACAGAAATCAGGATTGATTTAAAATCTATTTAAAAAAATTAAATATAAGCAAAAAGGCAGCGCATCTGGATACACCCCAAATGTTAGACAAAAATGAAACTAATATTTGGGGTTCAGTTCAATATGCTCTGCCTTTTATTTTTATAATTATGCCATTACAGACTGTTTATTGAAATCGTCAAAATCTATCGTATATTTACCTCTAGAAAAGCTTTGTTTATTATTATGTTGAAGCTGTTTTAATAAAACATATATAATAAAACTGACTGCTACTAAAAGGTAAAAGGCTGGTACTTAAATGATAACAAAAAACAATATCCAATTTTATGAGTTTGAAGGCTTTGATGGTTTTCAGGCAGTCAGAGGTTCAAATGTAAATAATAATTTTCCCTGCCATATTCATAGAAAAGCTTGTATTGGAACATTGGAAAGCGGTAGAGCTATATTTTCTGTTAGGGGTAAGGAATACATTATAAATAAAGGTGATACTTATTTTATAGATTCGAATGAGCCTCATTCCATGAAATCAATCGATGAGAATGGATTCAGTTATATTGTATTGTGCTTTGAAAGTTTAAGTAACTTTTATAATGAGGATATAAAGTTTAATGAATCGGTTGTAAAGGATTATTCATTAGGTAACAAGTTGACAGAGGCCTTTTCATGTATCATAAAGAGCGACTTATCAATTGAAAGGGAATGTATTCTCTTTGATATATTGGAATATATTTTGCCATACTGTACTTTTAATACTGGTATAAAGCTTATTGATATAGGTATTAATAAGGCGTGTGATTTTATAAATGACAATTTGACAAGGAAAATAAATCTTTCTGATTTGGCAGCTGCAGCTAACATGAGCAAATTTCATTTTGTTAGACTATTTCAGAAAAAGATAGGAATAACTCCTTATGATTATTTACTTCAAGCCAGGATTAAACTCTCAAAGGATATGCTTTTAAAGGATAGCTCAATAACAGATGTGGCTCTGGAACTGGGATTTACAGACCAAAGCCACTTTACTAAGCTTTTTAAAAAATTTACAGGTATTACACCCGCTGAATATTTAAAAAATAATATAACTATGTAAATATATTTATAAAAGGGCGGGGCTGAACTTCGCAAGTATAAATAAGCCTTCTTCATCAGCCAAAACCTTATGATTTATATCTGCGGGAATAAGAGCAATACTTCCTGCTGCATATGGGATTTCTCTATCTTGAATGTAGCAGAGACCTTTTCCTTGGATTACTTCATGAACTTCAAGCTTTGATTCGTGTATATGATTGTCAATTGAGCAATTTGATTCAATTTTAACAAGATGACAACTTAGTGTTCCATTGGTCTGTAAACCAGTTATAAGATGCTTGAGATATACCCCTTTAAAAGTAGGGTGGCTGTTCCATGCCAGCTCACTTGTAATAATATCCTTGTCAATATGACTTACCATACCAGACTCAAATTTTTCTAAAATAGCTTCTTTCATCATATTCTACCTCCTATTTGTGTATTACTTTAGATTGTAAACACAATCAGGCTATTTTTATTGTAGAATATTGCTTTTTTAAATAAACAGATTTCCTAACAAGCTAATAATTAATTTTCAGGTGGATATAGGATAATCCTGCCTTCTTCCAATTCAACCCTTATCTTGTTTTTACTGCCCATTCCTATAGATTCCAGATATTCTTTTGGTATTTGCAAACGGCCTGCCTTATCCATTACTGCGAGTTCAACATGTGTCTCCCCTTCAACAGCAGCCCCTGATTCCAATTCAGCAAGTTCTTCAGTATAACTCTTTTTACGTAGAATTTCACTGCTTGTCTTACCATCCCTTATAGCTACAACACGGTCTACCTGTTTTGCCATTTTACGGTCATGTGTAACTATTACAATGGTTAATCCAAGAGTTTTGTTAAGTTCTTTTAAAATACTGAGGATATGATCCGCTGTTTTGGTATCAACTGCACCAGTAGGCTCATCGGCAAGAAGCAGCTTCGGATTGTTTGCCAAGGCTATTGCAATAGCAACCCTTTGCTGCTCTCCGCCTGACAGCTGACTTAATTTGCTGTTCTTCCTGTGACCCATTTCCACCATATCCAATAACTCCTGTGCTCTGTTCTTTTTCGACTTACCGGATAAAAGCATTGGGATTTCTATATTTTCAATAGCAGTAAGGTATGGAATCAGGTTTCTGGCATTATTCTGCCATACAAAACCTACTGTTTCACGTTTATACTTTATTATATCTTTATTGCTCATACTCAAAAGGTTTGTATTATTTACAGAAACCCTTCCTGTTGTCGGCCTATCTAAGCCTCCGAGAATATTTAAAAGGGTTGATTTTCCACTTCCGCTGTTACCGATAATGACCATTAACTCTCCATCTTCAACAGTCAGATCCAGCCCCTGAAGAGCAACTACTTCAATGTCTGAAGTTTTATATATTTTGACCAGATCTTCACAGATGATCATTTTCAAAACTCCTTTAAATTTTATTATTCGTTGACTATTTGTCCATCCTGTAAAGAATACACGCAATCAGCCAGTTCTATAATATTAGGGTCATGCGAAGACATGACAACTGTTATTCCATCATTTGCAACAAGATCCTTAAATACCTTCATTATCTGAAGTCCCATGTGAGAATCCAGTTCAGCTGTGGGCTCATCAGCGAATATTACTTTAGGCTTGTGAGCAATGGCACGTGCAATAGCGACTCTTTGCTGTTCTCCACCTGAAAGTTCCTGAACCATGTGCTTCATTCGCTTATCCAGACCGACAAAAGTAAGACATTCCTTTGCCCTTTTAAGTCTTTGTTTTGGTTCATAACCGGCAACTCTAAGACCAAACTCAACATTTTCAAATGCAGTCATAAGAGAAATCAGGGATAATGCCTGAAAAACAAATCCCATGTTATTTTTTCTCAGTTGATCTCTTTCGCGGTCGGATAATAAAACAATATCACTGCTTTTAAAGTAGATTTCACCGGTATCAGGCCTATCCAAGGCTCCAAGAAGGTTTATCAAAGTAGTTTTACCTGAGCCTGATCGACCTTTAAGAACAGTAAGGGTACCCGACATTATTTCCAGACTAATGTCATTTAATACATGAATTGTTTCCGATCCTGATTTGAAAAATCTATTAACATTTTTTGTTTTGATTATTGCATCCATTTTTAGTCCTCCCCAAGCTTTATTGCCTGATTTACTTTCAGTCGTGATAATATAAACCCCAAAACCGCAAGACAGACTGATAACATAATGCCTACTAATATATAAATTTTGAGTCTGTCTCCCGGGTAGCTTACAACTCTGAAAGGAGGAACCTGCGAATATGCATCAAAGGATATCTCGAAGAAATGTACAAAAATCCTGCTTGTAACTATTCCAATAAAGATTCCTGCTATTATTGCGGCTGCAGAAGTAGCTATCTGTTCGAAGGTAATCATACTTATCAACTGCCTTGTTGATAATCCCATGGCTCTGAAAATGCCGAACTGCAAAGTCCTTGATTTTATGGACAGGATCCAGTATATAAGGAACCCAAGGAAGCATATGAAACCGCTTATCACAAAACTTAGTGTCAATGCACCGTTAAAGGCAAGTTGGAAGGGATCGTTTTTCCTTTCGATAAGTTGCTGCTTTGTATTTTCAACATAAGTTATCACAAGATTGTTTTTCTTTATACTATCATATACCTGTGTGCTGTTTGCATCAGGTTTAAGTTTAAGCCATACATTATAAGGTTTTATTGATAAATGATCCTGTATATATTGGAGGTTGGTCACAACCAACATAGGATCATTGTCATATGTCAAACTAGCATTCTTGTTTGGATTCCATGAAGGCCAGTAGTTTATTATTCCATACACTGTAAAGGTGCCCGTCTGTGAATCTTCCTCTGATAACCTAATTCGTAGAGTATCACCGGTTTTTATACCATAGGTCTGGCTTAACGAACTTGAAATAAGGCAAGCACTTGGTTCTGAATTAAGCAGGTTAAGATAGTTGTTAATATGGCTTGGCAGAAGGCCGGTCCTGAACCATGCAGTTTTGGAAAATTCATAAGGATCAATGGCCATTAAGCTGGAATCATTTATATTTTTGTCGGTGGCATTTATATAAACATTCTCATTATAAAGTACCCTTGTTGCACTTTCAACACCTGATAGCTGAGTATAAATTGTAAAGTGAGGTTCATAAATAACCTGATGCTTCTCTTTACCTCTTTCCCATACAGGAGTAATTACCATATCACTACCGTTCTTATATTTTATTTTTTCCTCTTCGTTCAGGTTTATAGTTCTAGCAGATACAGCACTGAATATACCTATTGATAGGGTCATTACCAGGAAAATCATGAGGAAATGATATGTTCTCATAGAACGTCCTATCTGAAGCAAAGATGCATAAAGTGAAGGCGTCCATACCTTTTTCCCAATCCAATATATCAGTTTAATAATATATGGATAAAACCTAAGCAAAAACAGCTGCAGGCCGATAATGAACAGAACAGGAACAAGGAAAAGGAGGGGGTCTATTGATAATTCATTTGAAGATATACCTGTAGCCTTCATTATCTTCTGACGTTCTGTAAAGGAATAATAGCCATACCCTGAAAGAAGCAGCAGGATAATATCTATAAATAGTTTTTCCCACAAAGAAAATCTGGCTTTTCGAGCCATTCCCTGCTTCAGATTGACTATGGTTGTCTTGCTTGCGATATATGCCGGAACTATTAAGGCTAATATAGATAGAAGTATTGTTACCCCTGCATAAAGGAAAACAGTCTTGTTTATTACTATGGGTAAGGCTTTCCTGCTGGTAAACTCAAGAAAACCACCTGATGCACCTACTACAGAAGTCAGCAGATACCCAAGCATAGGACCAATAATAAGCGCAATTACTCCAATTATTAAACCTTCAATAAGATATATAATCACAATTTGATAACGTTTTGCTCCTCTGCTGGAAAGAAGTGAAATCTCATTTTTTTCGCGCGTAATTATGAGCTTTGATACCATAAATAAATACAGAAAAAGCATTATTGTAATTGGGACATAAAGTGAAAATAGCATTTGTGTAAGCTTTTTACTTTTTTCCAGATAAGAATAAATCAAGGATGTACATGGTGCCTCTACTTTGCTCGTACTGCTGAAAGAGAGGTCTCTTACATTTTTTTCAAGTGTGGCGCTGCCGGATGTAAAATTTGATAGCTCGCCTGTCTTAAAAGCATGATAATCAAATGCAAAAAGCCATTGAGTGCTTCGTAACATGGTGGGCTGCTTCTCAATGAAGTCCTTCTTCATTAACTGTTCATCAATTATAAAGCAGTCATCAAAAGAATCCGATGTATTAAATCCCCAGTACAAATCCTTTGTTGATTTTTCGGTAAATACTCCGACAGGTCTGACTTTTACTGGATCCCGTTTACTTTTTTCTCTTGGATCATTTAGGGTGATTTCACTTCCCAGTAAAAGGTTGAGCTTATTTAAGGCAGCTTCAGAAACAAGAACTTCGTATACACCGTCGCTGGGAGTTTTTGAAGGCAACTTGCCGTCTAGCAGTTTAATGTGTTTTTCGATATCGCTGACAGATACCATTTTTGCGAAAGTTTCCCTTCTGCCTTTGCTATTTTGTACTGAAATTATTCTGTTATCTGTAGAATAAATCTTTAGCTTGGACAATACCGGTAGCCCAATAAGATTTTCAACGTTATTGGATACATAATTGTCTACTTCTAAAAATGATTTTAAGCGTTTGTTATAAAAATCAATTACTTCGTTATCCTTATATATATTTTCATCTTTCTCATCAAGTCCTTTCATTGTATTTATTATAGCAGAATCTTCTTTTTGGCTGAGAGTTAAAATATAATTTCCGGGAAACTTTTGTTCCTTGTTTTGGTAATTCTCCATTTCTTTAATCAAAGATTTCTGCAGTACTGCTTGAGTGTAAAGAGGTATACTTGATATAAGGCCTACAGCGACTATTATTCCTAATGTAAGGCAAGCCACCAAAGCTTTGTTTTTTAACATCTTTCTTAATATCATTTTTATCATAGCCATTTGAATATCCTCTTTATTTCAAGATTACTGAAGCACCTTCACTCAGACCATTAACAATTTCAACTTCCACTTCATTTTTAATACCTGTTTCAACATTTACCTGCTTTTTAGACTCTCCATCCAGTACCTGAACTGTATTTGAACCCATATAGTCTCTAATAGCATTTAGTGGTATAACTATTACATTACTTTTTTTCTGTAAGTCAATAACAAATTCAACTGAGTCACCAATAGTTGCATCCTGGTTCAAATTATTTACGTTTATAAGTAATGAATCTTTTTGTTTTTCTGTTGCATTTTTAGGTATATTATCAGGTGCAAGGGCAACCACCCCCTGATATTCCTTTCCCTTATATGTCACCTTTACGTCAGACATGCCTGTCCTTATATCCTGTAAAGATGTATCATCGGCAGATTTATAATAGATTTGAAGATCCTTTGGATCTGAAACAGTTATGATAGTTTTATATGCTTCGAGCATATCACCTGCTTTAAGGTCTGCAATATAAGTCACAATTCCATCGAAAGGTGCCTGAATCATTGATTCCTGATATTTTTTTCTTAAATCTTCGAGAGAAATTTTTGCACTGTCCAAATCAATTTGGGTTGTATCAATATTGAGTTTCATACTCTCCATTTCCTTGGGAGATGGCTGCGCATCAGCCGGAAGTGATTTATATTGGTTGTAGTATTTTTTTTGATTATCCAGCTGAAGCTGGATTTTTTGAACTGTTTTTTCCTGAAGCTTCATGCGGATTTCAACATCACCGCTGTCTATTTTAACGAGGAGCTCTCCTTTTTTTACTTTTTGCATCAATTTTACATTGATAGTATTCAGTCTTTCTCCCGACTGGCTGACAAATAGCTCCTGCTCTTTTGCGGCTTGAAAGTTGCCTACTTCTTTCAGACTTTTTACAATATCCTTACGAACGACCTTATAGAGTTCATATTCGGTTCTTTTTGACTGTACAACAGGCGGAGCCAAGGTCTCTTCTTCTTCAGGCATAAGACCGCAGCTGGAAAGTAAACCTACTATTAAAGTAATACTGCAAGCTAAAATAAGATATCTTTTTATACTCTTAGTAAACACAAGGGAACACCCTCCTAATATGATTCTACTTAAGGGATACTATTAACTTTTTTGAGTTTATCATTAATGTGTTTATACATAAATCAATAAATTTGACTTTATGTAAAAAATATTGACTAATTGAAAAAAATGTAAAGTTATAAGGGCATAAAATGAAGTTATAGCAGCTGACAGAAACAAAGGAACAGTTTTATGTAAAGTTAACATATTATATATTATCCACTACATTTAATGGAGGTTTTTAATATGTTAACAGCTGCAGAGTATGTTAACCAATCTATAAATACAAACCTTTTTTTTCTAAGGATAGTCAAGGAACATCTGATATTTGCAGCTGCTGCCCTTACATTAAGGGATGCAAGGTATGTGCCGGTACTGATGCAGGCAAAGAATCAGTTCGAGGAGCTGCTTAACAGGACTGTTTCGCTGGCAAATGGAATCATATCACCTCAGGCACTGGCAGCTGGGGATATCCTTACGGTATATACCTATAGAGCGGAAATAGCAACACAAAGTTTTACCGGATTGCCTATAAACATTGAAATAACCAGGAGAGAGGCTGAACTTGCAAACAGTAAAACAACAACACATGCAGCAGCTTTAGAACAGCAGGTAAATATGCTGAACCAAAATATAATGTCACTGCTTAACACGACAATACAAACTCAGACAATGATGCTGGACAATGTTTTATCTTGCAGAATGTTTGTAGGTGTGTATCCACTGATGATGGATCATGTTACCAGGGAAGCGCAGCATTATCTTGAACATCTTCAGACTCTTCAGCGGCGTCAGAGCCTTAAATGGGAACCAAGAACGGCAGCAGAAGGGGAAGCCTTTTGGAACCGTATAATGGCAGAACACTCGAGTTTTATTAGAGGAATGCTTGACCCTACCGAATCAGATCTAATCGGAACAGCAAATAATTTTATGGGGCAATTCAATGATTTGACAAGAGCTGCAAGAGAGGCGCTTGATAATCTGCAGCTGGTTCCTCAGGTGACACGCAGCAGTTTGACTGCGACAACAAATCTAAGGAATTTTAAACAGCAGGGTACTTTAGGAATATTGGAGTGCAGAATACGTTCGATTATACTTCCGCTCTTAAGCGATCATGTTTTAAGGGAAGCAAACCATTATCTGAAGGAGTTAGGGGAGTTTAAAGTATAAGATTTTAAATGAGATTTGGAAATTACTAAAGGAATTGTTGTTTAAGAATAATCTAAAGCAGAAGTGGCGTTGATGTTATGTTTATAAATCAAAGCCACTTAATATTTAAAAGAATTGTGTATTCCATCTACTTAACTTTCCATAGGGTTATAATTTTGTTTATAAGTTTAAAATATTGTTATATAGAATTCCGCAAATAAATATAGGGGTAATAGCTATATAATATGTATAAAAATTAGTCCAAAATGATAACTTTCGTTTACAGAAAAATACATATTTGATAATATATCTTACAGATATGTGATTGGAAGGTGTTGGTATGAAACTTATTTTCAGGATATTGCCAATTCTATTAATTATGATTATTTTAGCTGGGTGCGGAGATAATAGAAGCTTAAATGATGTTACAATGACAGGAAGTACGGTTTCAACAAAAGCAAATGCTGATAAAGCAGAAGCCAAACTTGCAAATACCCTGGACAGTTTTTGTCAGGACAATTTCAGTGGTTCTGTTCTTGTTGCGCAGGGTGGGAAAATCCTGTTTAGTAAAAGCTATGGAATGGCTGACTACGAAAAGAATATTTCTGTGAATTCTAAAACAACCTTTAATCTCGGAAGGGCATCTATAGAGTTTACTGCAGTAGCAATTATGATGCTTGAGGAAAAGGGTATGTTAAAAGTGGAAGATAAGATAAAAAAGTATATACCTGATTTCCCTAACGGGGATAGTATTTCAATACATAATCTTTTAACTGATAGTACCGGAATCCAGGACTATCTTGTCAATGATACAATTAAGCAAAATCAGACTTATTCTGCTCTCGAGCTTATTGACACATTTAAAAACAAGCCGCTTAACTTCAGCCCGGGAAGTGAATTTGATCCGAGTTTATCTAACAGGGTTCTCCTTGGATACATAATTGAAAAAGTAACAGGTGAAACATATGATGAATTCATAAGTAAATCTATTTTTAAACCGCTTAATATGGATAACTCAGGGTATTATAAAGATAATAGTCAGAACGACAATAAAGCAATTGGATATACTACAATAGGAAAAGACTATAAAAAAGCTAAAGGATATGACCCGTCAGCAATATACCCTGAAGGTAATCTTTATTCTACTGCTGAGGATTTATATAAGTTTGACCAGGCACTAAATACAGAGGGTTTGATAAAAAAGGAAAGCATAAATAAGATTTTTAAAACGTATATTAATACCCCTGCCTCTTTTGAGGGCTATGGATGGGCCATCTTAAGTCAAGACAATAATATGGCTTCACTTGCTCAATTAGTTGGAGGGACACAAGGGTATACTACGCGTATAGTTAAGAATTTAAATAAAAAACTAACAATTATTGTTCTAAGCAATATACATACAGCAGATTTTAATAATAGAGAGGATATCAACGCCGAAAACACCAGCCGTATTGCAAACATAATAGAAATAATCAATTCAGCTCTTGATGAGCCAAAAAGTACAAAATAGTTAAAATATAATAGAATTAGTAAACAGAAAACAGGGACAGAAATTATAATAAATTTATATTGAAGTGTGTAATCTTTGTGGCTTTCGATATAACTGTTTTCTCCTTGCTATTTGAATTTTTTACTTTTAAAATGAAAATGTTATATGTAATTACTTTTCTTTAAGGAATAATTATGATTAAATTTATTATGATGGTTGGTATACCTGGCAGTGGAAAAAGCTCTGTTGCCGCTGAAATTGTACAAGAGGAAAGAGGCATTGTTGTTTCGTCAGACAACATAAGGGAAGAACTGTTTGGGAATGCATCTAATATGGGGAAAAGTGGTGTTATATTTGGAGAAATGCTGAAAAGATCATTAAAAGAGTTAGAAAAAGGCAAAAGTGTTATCTATGATGCTACAAATATAAGAAGATCCGAACGAAAAAGCTTACTTAAAAAATTTGATAAATATTATAAGGAATGCTATTTCATTAATGTGTCCCTTGAGGAAGCCTTGAAAAGGAATTTTAGCAGGAATAGACAGGTTCCGGAAGAGGTTATTGTAAAAATGTTTGAAAGACTGCAGTCACCGGAAGTAACTGAAGGTTGGGATAATATTATAGTAATTGCTGACTGAAAATACGAAAGTAAAGCGCATTTATTATACAATTGTGTTTGAATTGGGGGTATTATGTATTCCATAGGTAAATTATGCAGGGAGTTTGGAATTTCAAGGAGTACACTTTTATATTATGATAGCATTGATCTTATAAAAGCATCTGGTCGTACTCCTGCGAACTACAGGCAGTACACTGAAGAAGACCGAAACCGTCTCTCGCAAATATGCACATTTAGAGAAGCTGGGATACCTCTTAATCACATAAAAGCTATACTTGATAATGAAGGGACCAGTGAAGACAATGTGCTTGAAATGCGCTTAAATGAATTGAATCGGGAGATATACTATCTAAGGATACAGCAAAAAGTCATTGTTGAAATGCTTAAAAGAAAAAATAAAACAGGTAAAAAAATGCCGCTCGACAAACAGACCTTTTTATCAATTTTTACTGCTGCAGGTCTTGAAGAAAGTCAAATAAATTCATTTCATGTAATATTTGAAAAAAAATCACCTGAATCTCATCAGTTGTTTTTAGAATTATTAGGACTATCAGATAAAGAAATTCAGGATATACGTACATTCGCGAGGCATATAGCAATGAATACATAAATTGTTGACCTGACTATAGCTTTATAGTTTATTATGAAAATATAAAGTTATAGAAAGGTCGATTGTTTTATGATAAATAAGAATTTTACATTGATTTGGACAGGTAAGAGTATATCCCAGCTTGGTGACAAGTTTTATTCCATTGCTCTTGCGTGGTGGATTTTACAGAAAACTGATTCACCTTCGATTATGGGAACATTTTTACTTGTTTCGGTGCTGCCGGGCTTGATTCTTGGGTTCTTTGCAGGTGTATTGGCAGATCGGTTAAGCCGCAAAACAATACTTATAGTTACAGATACGCTGAGGGGTTTTTTAGTACTTACAATATCGTTTCTGGCGATGTTTGGAGTTATTGAGGTTTGGCACGTTTTTGTCATTGGTATGTGTTTATCTCTTGCCACAGCGTTTTTTGACCCGGCTATACAGGCAATAATTCCTGAAATAGTCGAAAAAGAAGACCTTACCAGAGCTAACGCGATGAGTCAGATGGTAAGCGGAGTGTGTACTGTTGCAGGTCCTCTTTTAGGTGCAGTATCTGTAAGCTTTTTTGGACTTACTGCAGTATTCATGGCAAATAGTGTTTCCTACTTTATTTCAACAATACTTACAAGCTTTGTATCCAGGCCCAAAGTCACTGCTAATTACTCTAACAAGAACAATTATATTAGTGACATAAAAGAAGGTATCAGGTTCATTAAAAATCAGAAAAATATAATATTTGTATTGAAAATTATAGCCTTGACACACATTTTTGTCGGATGCCTGACGGTTTCACTTCCTTTCCTCGCAAATAGTCTGACAGGTATTGGCGTAAACAATCTTGGATATCTCGAAGCTGCCATGGGTACCGGAGTAATCGGCAGTTCAATTATAATTAAATCAGTAAGGAAAAATATTAAAAATGAATTTACACTGGTTAAGTTTATAGCCTTAATGGGTATTAGTTTTGGGTTAATAAGTACATTCAAATTCATTGGTATAAATACTACTTATATTTATCTTGTCATAATGGTTATCGTAGGATCATGCATAGCGTTTGCATCTGTGTTCTGGTTGACTCTTTTACAGAACAGCACACCTTCAAATATGACAGGTCGAGTTTTTAGTGTTTCTTCATTAATTGGAAACACATCACTTCCAATAGCATATTCAATATTCGGAGTACTTCTTAACATAAGCTCAATAAGTGTTCTGATGGCAATAAGCGGAGGCGGTTTATTGATATTATGTTTTAGTTTCTATTTTCAGAAAATTAAAATGAAATCTTTATAAATATATGTCTTCAATGGTATAATTTTTTCAATATTATACTGGAGGCGTATTCTTATAAAAAATATGAGGTCAGAGAAAGAAGACTTTATTAAAATACAAAGTCTGGTCGGAGATGTTTCTGAAGATGACTTAAGCTGTGTTGATTGCTATGTAGGGGATGATATGGGAATATTCATACCAAGTGTAGGATACTGTAAATATGCTATAAAGCCTGCACACACACATCCGTCTTATTCCTTCATAATATCTTTTACTGGGGAACTTAGTTTTCTGGAGAGGAAAATTGAAATACCTGATAATAATCTTTTTGCAGCAGCTTTTGAACCTGATGTTCCTCATGAAGAGAAACAAATGGACAAGTTCACAAGATACTTGGCAGTTCAGTTTTCTCAAAAAATGTTTGAAGAGATTTTTAAACAATATTCTGATGGGCAGATACCAAAGCTGATTTGGACTCAGTTTGCTGTACACCGCGATATATTGTTTTATCTTAATAAGTTTATGTCTGAGTATGAAAACAGACTTTCGGGTCAGGGAAATCTAATGGGCTCAATAGCTGTTATAGTCGCACATTACCTGGTGCGTGGACTACTTAATATTAAAGAGCATAATGCATTACAATCTGAGAGAATTGAAATAGAAAAAATAATCCAGTATATGCATCAGAATTTTGAACAAAAGCTTACAATAGGCGATTTATCAAAAATGTCTAATGTGTCAGAATCCACTTTTGTACGCTTGTTTAAGAGCGAAACAGGTTACTCCCCGATGGACTATTTAATCAGTATAAGGATAGAAAAAGCAAAAAAGCTGCTCAGAGAAAGTATAACGAGCATAACGGAGGTTTCATTCCTGTGCGGCTTTGGAAGCACATCGCACTTTTCATCATGCTTCACTAAACATATGGGTATCAGTCCTTCCAAATATCAAAATATGTTTAATTTGAAGTAGTACTACTACAGTATTTTATAAGACTTTGCTGTTTTTTTGAAAGTCCAGTTTAACTTCTTCCATTATAATTATATCCATATATATTAAGGGAGATGATATAAATGGATAAATCTGAAGTACTAGGATTAATTGCTGAAAATCCGGTATTTTTTCTGGGAACTACAGAAGGAGACCAGCCGAGAGTCAGGGGAATGCTGACTTATTCAGCTGATGAATCGGGTATAGTTTTTCATACGGGGAATATGAGAGATCTTTACAAACAGGTTGTTAACAATTCAAAAGTTGAATTATGCTTTAATGATTATAAAACAAGCACCCAAGTCCGTATAAGCGGTATTCTTGAAGAAATTAAGGATAACACTCTAAAGGATGAGATTGCAAATCATCCGACAAGGACATTTCTAAAGCCATGGGTAGATAGTATGAGTAAACAGGAATTCTATGATTCCTTTGTTATATACAGACTAAAGGGTGGATTGGCTTCGGTATGGTCAATGGCAAAAAACCTTGAACCGAAGACATATGTGCAGCTCTAAATATCATAAAAATTTGTTTTAAAAAAGGAGCCTAGGGCTCCTTTCTATGTTTTAATACGGTCTGGGCTGAATAATGATTTTGGAGCCTTTGGGGCTGGCTGTTTCCCAATGAAATACAAACCACCTATAACAAATAATCCCCCCAACCATTGCTGCCAGCCTGTTTTTTCATACAGAATTAAAACTGATAAAAGTAGCGATGAAAAAGGCATCATGCCTGAAAAAGCTGCAGCAACAGATGCTTTACAGCGTTTAATACCTGCATACCAGAATATAAAAGCCAAGGCTGTTACAACAACTCCGTACCAAACAAGTGCCAGCCATTGAGTTAAACCTATGGATGCCAGGTGTGAAGCAGGGTGTTCAAAAAGAGACGGTACAATGCAGAAAATAAATGCAAGTGCTGAAACCAGTGCCGTTTGGATTACCGGATCTATAGCTTCTTTTTTGCTGTCTTTTGTTTTCAAACTATTTACCCGCGAAAAAATATTAAATATGGCTTCGCTCATTGCAGCGCAGAGTACCAATAAGTTACCAATCAAGTGATCCGTTTTAAATTTATTCCCTGGAAGTAGAATGCCTTGTATCAATAAAACCCCTGCAACGGTTAAAACAATACCCGAAATACCTTCTTTATTTAAGGTTTCCTTAAGTACCAGCCAGGCAAATATTGCTGTAAATGCCGGGGTAGCTCCTGTTAAAATACCAGCCTCACCTGAAGTCGTATTTAACAAACCCTGAAGAAGAAAAAGACGGAAAAGAAAAATTCCAAATAGTGCCTGGACAACGATTAATGCCCATTCTCCCATGCTTAGCTGTTTTATAAATATCAATAATTTTTTTCTGCAAATTGTCATAAGAAATGCAACGGCAAAAAACAGGCTTACAGCAGTTATTGTAAATGTTCCAAGATATGGGGAAAGAAAATGAGCTGCAATAACAGATGTCCCTGCCAGGGTGAATGCACAAAAAAGATATATGCAGCCTTTTAAATGATCCATTTATGCCTCCGATCTAATAAGCTTTAAATATAAAATAAGTATGGTATAATAATAGTCAAATAACTGGTATGCATAAAGTGCCGGTTTATTATGAATTTGTGTAGTCCAGTTGGAGGTTTATGTTTGGTATTCTACTAAACTATAAAAGTGAAATTGCATTAAAGCGTCAAATATACGATGAAGTCAAGAGCCGTATAATAAACGGGTCGCTTGCAGAAGGTGAAAGTCTTCCTTCCACCCGTGAACTGGCTAAACAGCTCTCTGTCTCAAGGAATACTGTGTGTGAAGCCTATGAAATGCTGCTGTCTGAAGGTTTTATTCTAAGCCATCAGGGGTCTGCAACGAAAGTTGCAAAAGGTTTGAATATTGTTAAAACTGAACCTGCTGCCATTGTTAAACCTAAAATAATTACCGATAATCCAATCATCGCCGATTTTAACACAGGACAGCCGGATTTGCGCTACTTCCCCAAATATATATGGAACAGTATTTTACACAAGGAAATTGAAAGCATGCCGATTGAGCAATATGGCTACACCGGACCTCAAGGTTTATTGAAACTGCGTATGGAAATTTCAGACTGGCTCTTTAGAAGCAGAGGAATCAAGGTCGATCCTGAAAAAATATATATAACAGCAGGTGCAACGTATGCACTGCATCTAATATCTGAACTGCTATGTAACAAAGATAGAGGTATTTTGACGGAGGACCCGTGTCACCTTGGAATGCTTAGGGTATTAAACAACAAGGACTTCCCCATATATCCCGTAGCTGTAGATGAGCATGGGCTGATAACAGAGAATCTTCCAGTAAGGAATGCAGCGGCTGTATATGTAACTCCATCCCATCAGTTCCCATTGGGCGGCATTCTTCCAGCATACCGCCGTGCTGATTTAATACGTTATGCAAGAGAAAACAATTGTTATATTATAGAAGATGATTATGACAGTGAATTCCGGTACTGTGGTGAACCTGTTGCACCAATTTATTCAATAGATAAGGAACATGTTATTTATGTGGGGACCTTTAGTAAAATCCTTTTTCCAGCTTTACGGATAGGTTATGTCATTCTTCCGAATGAGCTGCATGGAAAGTGGAAATATTTAAGAACGCATACTGATGTACAGAATCCTCCGTTTGAACAGGCTGCTTTAGCGGAATACCTTGGTTCAAGGAAATTGGACAGATATGTTCAGAGAATGCGAAGGGTATATGGCGAAAGACGGCTTGTTCTTATAAATAGCTTAAAACAGGCATTTGAAAATGAAGAACTCCGTTTTTGGGGGGATTCAGCAGGTCTTCATCTTGCAGTTCAGTTTAAAGGCAGAACATTTGACAAGGATTTTATAAATAACTGCAAAAGAAACGGTATACGAATTAATACTGTAGAACATCACTGTATAAGTAAAGGTCTGCATATGGATAAGCTATTAATTGGATATGGCCATATGGAACCGGACGAGATCAGAGTAGCGGTTTCAGTGTTACATGGTTATGTTTCATTAATGTAATGTTTGCAAAATAATTTTGAAAATATATTCAATGAGACCATTCATTTGGCACATTGGGGACATGGAGGTTAATTATGGAATACTCGGTAAAAACCACAAAATCAGATGATTTTATTAATATTACTAACATGGTAAGGCAGGAAGTCAGGCAGAGCGGTGTGAAAAATGGAATAGTTGTTACCTTTGTACCACATACCACAGCAGGCATTACCATAAATGAAAATGCTGACCCGGATGTTGTACATGATGTTCTGCTCGGATTGAGGAGAGCTTTCCCTGAAAGTACACAATATCTACACGCTGAAGGTAATTCACATGCCCATTTAAAGGCTTCTGCCATGGGGTCATCTTGTACTGTAATAATTGAAAACGGTGAGTTGAAACTTGGAATGTGGCAGGGAATTTATTTCTGTGAGTTTGATGGTCCAAGAAACAGAAAGGTATACATAAAAGTAATTGGCGATTAATGCGATTTTTTGTCATAAAAACAAATAATTACTTGCCTTTTTAGTGGAGGTAGTATATTATTTAGAAAAGCGAAGAAGCTTTTGATTTTTGTCAATGCAGCCTTTTGGAATAGTTCTTATTACTATTCCGGAAGGCTTTTTATTTTGATTTTTCGGAGGAGTAACGATGCAGCTTTTGAATCTTAACGAAAATGAACAAAAAACATTTAAAATTAAAGAAATAGTGGATGAAAAAAGCTTGGTAGCGTACTTTCAGCCTATTGTATCTGTTGGAAGAAAAATGATATGTGGTTTCGAAGGTTTGGTCAGAGGTATAAACACACTGACAAATGAGTTGATTTCACCAATAGATTTGTTCAAGGCAGCACAGGATGAAGGACTTGTTATTGAGCTGGATAGAGCCTGCAGAGATATTGTAATTAAATCTTTTGCCAATCTATATAGTGAAAACTCCAATATGTTATTGTTCCTTAATATTGATGCATCAATTATAGACTTTGTCGGTGGCTCCAACTATTTAATAGACCAAGTTTACAGATATGGGATGAGGCCTGAAAATATTGTTATAGAGATCAAGGAAACAATAGTCCAGGATCCAACAGCGTTAAAGAAATTTATAAACAGATACAGAAAGCTTGGTTTTCTTATAGCTTTGGATGATGTGGGTTCGGGTTTCTCAAATCTTGATAGGATACCACTGGCAAAGCCTGATATTATTAAAATTGATCTGTCACTTGTAAGAAATATTCATAATAACTATTATAAACAGGAAGTTTTTAAATCGTTGGTCAGTTTAGCTAACAGAATTGGAGCTCTTATAATTGCTGAAGGTGTTGAAATCGAGCAGGAAGCTGTGGAAACGCTGAAGATTGGCGGACATATGATACAGGGTTATTATTTCTCTAAACCACAGGAAGTTTGTAGTATACAGGATATTATTAATAAGCTTGACATACTAAGTACGAGTTTTAAAACATTTATTAATAAAAAGATAAAAGAAGAGAGACAAAAATATAAGCACCTGAATCTGGTTGTGAATACTGCAATTGAGGAACTTTCACAATTAAAAAGTGATGATTTTAATGAGAAACTATCATTAACAGCTTACTCCAATAAAATTATTGAATGTATTTATGTACTTGATGAAAAGGGAATTCAAATAAGTGATACAATATGCTTTTGCTGTAAGGATGGAGGTAAGGAGAATTTAATTTTCTACTCAGCTAGAAAGGGTACAGACCATTCAATGAAAGGGTATTACTACAATCTTACAAACGCAAAACTTAGAAAACATATAACAGACCCTTATGTTTCACTGGCAACAGGAAATCTTTGCATTACGTACTCAAAGTTATTCACCAATATTGACAATAAAGAATATATATTATGTATAGACTTTTTTGACTTTTTGAGAGAAATAAAATTTTATTGACAAAAAGTTTAAATCTTGATAACATAATTAACAATAATTAAATGCGTTGATAGGGAAAACACACTGCAGTATGTTGCCACAGAGAGCTGTCGTCTGCTGAAAGACAGCGCACAACACAGGAGTGAACTCCCCCTTGAGCAGTCAGCTGAAAGCTATAATACAAATATTATTATTGCAAGTAGGTGTGAACGGGTTTCTCGCCGTTACAATGAGATGGCATTCATCTTTATGATTGATGCTGCTAAGCGGGTATATTTATACCAATTAGAGTGGTACCACGGAAGCATAAGCTTTCGTCTCTTGCAGAAATGCTAAGGGACGAAGGCTTTTTTTGTACCCTTGGTTATAAAACCTTAACCACCCACTACGGTATTTTTGATTAGGAGGAATTTACTATGAAAATTGCATTCTCGACCCTCGGCTGTCCGGATTTTAGCTGGACGGACATTTATTCAATGGCTAAGGATCTTGGATTTGATGGGATTGAAATCCGCGGACTTGGTAATGAAATCTATGCGGTAAAAGCACAGCCTTTTACAGAATCACAGCTTCCACAAACAGTTAGGGAATTGTCCAAACTGCGTCTTGAGATTCCATGTCTTTCATCTGGCTGCTGCCTTAAGTTCTCAGAAAAAACCGAAAGCAACTGCAGTGAGATAAAGGAGTATATAACTCTTGCATCAAAGTTAGGTACGCCTTATATACGTGTACTTGCTGACCTTGAGCCTCAGCCTAATGGTGAGATTGATGATCAAAAGGTAATTAATGCAATTAACGATTTGATCCCATATGCTGAAGAAAAAGGGGTTACCTTGCTAATTGAAACTAATGGTGTTTACTCGGATACCGACCGTTTGCGCAAGCTGCTTGATCATATAGCAAGTGACGCAGTAGCCGCACTTTGGGATATACATCACCCTTACCGCTTTGCAGGAGAAACTCCTGGCAAAACTGTGCAGAACCTTGGTGCATATATTAAATATGTTCATGTTAAGGATTCGATTATTGAAAACGGAACTATAAAGTACCGCATGATGGGTGAAGGTAATCTTCCTATTGATGACTTTATGTTTGCACTACGCTCAATCAACTATGAAGGATACATTTCGCTTGAATGGGTTAAACGCTGGGCTTCAGACCTTGAAGATGCAGGTATTGTATTCCCTCAGTTTGCTAACTTTATGACCCGTTATACCGAAAAAAGAATTGCTAAAACACACTTGTACGATAACAATGCAAAAACCGGCAAATATGTTTGGGAAAAAGAAACTCTTATTGACCTCACTTTCCCGCAGGTTCTTGACCGAATGGTAGATGAGTTCCCAGACCAATATGCTTTCAGGTATACAACAATGGATTATACCAGAACTTATTCCGAATTCCGTGATGATGTGGATACTTTTGCAAGAACCTTGATTGCTCTGGGTGTTAAACCTGGTGACCACGTTTCAATCTGGGCTACAAATGTGCCGCAGTGGTATATAACCTTCTGGGCTGCCACTAAAATAGGAGCGGTTCTTGTTACCGTAAATACAGCTTATAAGATATATGAGGCAGAATACCTGCTCCGCCAGTCGGATACGCATACATTAATAATGATAGACGGGTATAAGGATTCAGACTATGTAGGTATCATAAAGGAACTTTGCCCTGAATTGGAAACAAATGAACCTGGAAAACCTCTTCACTCTAAAAGGCTTCCTTTCCTGAGAAATGTAATTACCGTGGATTCCAGGCAGAAAGGCTGTCTTACCTGGGAAGAAGCTATTGAAATGGCTGATAGGGTTCCCATTGAAGAGGTATACCGCCGTGCAGTTTCAATTAATAAACATGATGTTTGTAATATGCAGTATACATCCGGAACAACAGGTTTCCCCAAGGGTGTTATGCTTACCCATTATAATGTTGTGAATAATGGTAAGAACATTGGTGACTGTATGGACCTTTCAACTGCAGATAAAATGATGATACATGTTCCTATGTTCCACTGTTTTGGAATGGTGTTGGCAATGACAGCTTCAATGACACATGGCGTTACAATGTGTCCGATTCCTTATTTCTCACCGAAGCAGTCACTTGATTGCATAAACAAGGAACAGATAACCTGTTTCCATGGAGTACCAACAATGTTTATTGCAATGCTTGAACATGAGGATTTCCCCAAGACCGACTTCTCTCATATGAGGACGGGAATAATGGCTGGAAGCCCATGTCCTGTAAAGGTTATGCAGGACGTTGTAAATAAAATGAATATGACTCAGATAAGTATAGTATTTGGTCAGACTGAAGCATCCCCAGGCTGTACTCAGAGCCGTGTTGATGACCCTCTGGAGGTTCGTGTAAACACTGTTGGACGTGCGCTCCCTGGTGTTGAATGTAAAATTGTTGATCCTGCAACAGGAGAAGATTTACCTGATAATATTGACGGTGAATTTGTCGCACGTGGATACAATATCATGAAGGGGTATTATAAAATGCCTGAGGCAACAGCCGCAGCGATTGATGCTGATGGATGGCTGCATACAGGTGACCTTGCAAGGCGTGACTCCGATGGTAACTATAAAATAACCGGACGTATCAAGGATATGATTATTCGCGGTGGTGAAAACATCTATCCTAAGGAAATTGAAGACTTTATTTATACTCATCCTAAAGTAAAGGATGTGCAGGTTATAGGTGTTCCAGACCAGCAATACGGTGAAGAAATTATGGCCTGTGTCATACTCAAAGAGGGCGTAACACTTACAGAAGAAGAGCTTAAGGATTATATCCGATCGCATATGGCAAAACACAAGACCCCGCGTTATATAGACTTTGTGGATGAATTCCCAATGAATGCGGCAGGTAAGATCCTTAAATATAAAATGCGTGAACATGCAGTTGAAAAATTCGGTCTTCAAGCTGCTAGCAAGATAGAAACTGCTTAATTGAGTTTAAATATGGGCAGGGGACTTCAATCTCCTGCCTATGATTTTTAATGCATAAAGGAAGGTATGAATATTGGAACTTGAAAGCTTTAGAGAACACTTCAATTGCAGTGACAAATTCTCTGTAAGAAGCGGAATGAAATTAACAGAACTGCGTGAAGGATATGCAAGGGTTGAAATGGCCATTGATGATTATAGTAAGAACTACATGGGAAGTATGCATGGAGGTTTGCTTTATACAATGGCTGATGTTGCAGCAGGAGCTTCAATGATTTATTGCGGCAAACAGGCTGTTACACTGAATGCCTCTACCGAATATATCAAAGCAGCATATTCTGGACTTGTAATAGCAGAAGGAAGGGTAATAAGCGAGGGTAAGACAATATGCAGATGTGAAGTTGATGTTCACGCTGAAGATGGAACCCTATACTGTAAATCCCATATTACCATGTTTGTTACAGATAAAAATATTGTATATTAAAGTTTTTTAGATCTGCTTGGAGTTCCGATTATAAATCGGAGCTTTTTTATTATCTTCCTATTGCTTAACATAAAATATTAATGATAATCTATTTATATATTTCAAGATACTGAAAAATATGACAATGAAGAAATTTGCAATTGAAAATCTTATGTAAATATATTATATTTAAATAAAATACATTGATAAAAGTCTTTTATGAAAGTTGGTGTCTGTGATTGGCTGCCAGGGTAAATAGCATGGAAGTTAAGAGAATGAATAGAAATTCAATTTATAAACTTTTATACAGGCATGAGGCTATCTCTATTAATGAAATTGCCAGCCGGTTAAACCTTAGTTTGCCAACGGTTACTCAGAATCTTAAAGAGCTTCTTGAGAAAGACCTGATTATTGAAACCGGTTTATTTGAATCTACCGGGGGAAGAAAGGCCAAAGCAATTAGTTTTAACGCATCGGCAAAGTATGCCATAGGACTTGATATTACACGAAACCATGTTGGGATAGCTTTAATAGATATTAGCGGTGAACTCATAAAAAGTATAAGGCTGCATTATCCATTTTTAAACACTACAGAGTATTTTGAGGGTATAGGTAAAGAGGTTAGGCAATTCATAACAGAGAGCTCAATAAATGAAAAAAAGATTCTGGGAGTTGGTATTGCCTTACCTGCTATATTATCAGGTGATGGGAAAACAGTTGATTATGCAACAGTTATAGACTTTGAAGGCGGGAGTGTTGATAGATTTGCAGGCTTTATTCCTTACCCATGTATGTTGAGCAATGATGCTAATGCTGCCGGTTTTGCCGAGTTGTGGGGAAATGAAGACTTAAATGATGCTGTATATCTTTCTCTCAATAATAGTGTTGGTGGATCTTTTATAATTGGAAAGAATATATATTCGGGACAAAACCAGCGCGGCGGGGAGTTTGGACATATGACAATTATACCTGAAGGAAATCTTTGTTATTGCGGTAAAAAAGGCTGTGTTGATGCTTACTGTTCTGCAAAAATCCTTTCAGATAGTACTGATGGAAACATAAGTGAGTTTTTCAAGCTTTTAAAATTAAACAGAGGACCTCAAAAAATTCTCTGGGATGAATATCTTAATCATCTTACAGTTGCAATTAATAATTTAAGAATGCTGTATGACTGTAATGTTATACTTGGCGGTTATGTTGGCGCCTATCTGGATGACTATATTGAATATATCCGTGAGCTTGTATCAAAAAGGAATACCTTTGAGAATGATGGTTCATATTTGTATGCATGTAAGTACAAAATGGAAGCTACCGCTGTTGGTGCTGCTTTACAGCATGTTAAGAATTACATTGATAATATTTAAATAATTGGCATTTATATGTTAACATAAAGTAGCTTTTAGTTACTCAAATTTTCTTATGCTTTTTTAAAATAATATTATATTTTCCACTTGATACATTTTAAGGTGACAATTCTGTAAATGAGAAAATATGCACCTTGCAATTCCTTTTTCTACACAAAAGTTCAATCTTTTTTAATCCTTATCCTTGAATAATTTACAAATAAAATATTGGTTGACATAAAGTTAAACACCAATATATAATGTTTATAAAGTTATTTTACAAAAGTGTTTTAAAAAACACAAATATATAAGTGATTCACCAAAGTACCTTGATAACATTATAAGTATGTGTTAAAAGACTTTTGAAAACTAACAAAACCTTATGGGAGAAGGGAAGGAAATGGAGAACATTAAACTTAGAGTATCACAAATTGAAAAATCCTTTCCAGGAGTTAAGGCTCTTGATAAGATCGATTTTGCTGTTAAAAAAGGAACTGTTCATGTTTTATGTGGGGAAAACGGTGCGGGAAAATCTACATTAATGAAAATTATTAATGGAATTTACCAGCCGGATAGCGGTCAGATCTATATTGACGAAAAGCCTGTTACAATTAATAATCCCATTCAGGCAAGAAATCTTGGAATATCGATGATCTTCCAGGAAATGAACTATGTTCCGGAAATGACGGTGGAAGAGAATATCTTTCTTGGAAATCTTCCTGTCAACAAATTTGGCAGAGTAGACTGGAAAGAAGTAAGAAGACATACAAAAGAATTGTTGGCGGCTGAAAAACTACCCTATTCCCCGACAACACTGCTTAAAGACTTAAGCGTATCGGATATACAGATGCTTGAGATTATTAAAGCCATATCTTATAAGTCGGATATTATCATAATGGATGAACCGACCTCTGCAATTACTCAAAAAGAAGTTGAGAAACTGTTTGTTAAGATAAATGAACTGAAGGCCAGAGGAGTATGTATAATCTATATTTCACACAAGCTTGATGAAATATTCCAGATAGCTGATGAAATAACAGTTTTCAGAGATGGAGCAGTTGTTGAAACCCATCCGAAGGAAGAACTTGATATTGAAGCAGTTATTACCTTGATGGTTGGACGTAAGCTTACAAACAAATACCCTAAGGAAGATGTACAAATTGGAGAAGACATGCTTAAGGTGGAAAATCTCAGCGGTAAGCAATTCCATAATGTTAACTTCCACGTTAAAAAGGGTGAAATAGTCGGTTTTGCAGGGTTGATGGGTGCCGGTAGAACAGAAGTTATGCGATCAATCTTTGGATTGGATCCAAAAACTTCCGGTGTAATTAAGATTAAGGGTAAGGATGTCACAATTAAAAATGTTGAACAAAGTATTAACAATGGCCTTGTAATGCTTTCTGAAGATAGGAGAAGGTATGGTATTATACCAATCCGTTCGGTTAGAGAGAATACTACTTTGTCATTCCTCCAAAAAGTATTCTATGGTCTTAGGTATCATAAAAAAGTTGAGCAGCAAGTTGTATCTGATATATTTGGCAGGATGAGAGTTAAAACTCCTACACTTGAAACTGTTATCGGTTCTTTGAGCGGTGGTAACCAGCAAAAGGTAGTTCTTGCAAAATGGATGATAAGAAATCCGGATATATTGATTCTGGATGAGCCAACAAGGGGTATAGATGTCGGAGCTAAATATGAAATCTATAAGCTTATGACTGAATTTGCAAAAGCAGGCAAGGTTGTAATCATGGTTTCATCTGAGCTTCCTGAATTGATAGGTATGTGTGACAGAATGTATGTGATGAACAAGGGCGCCATAGCTGGTGAAATAGAAAGAAAAGAGTTTTCTCAGGAACTCATTATGAAATACGCTACTGGAACTCTAGTATCTAGATGAGGTGAAAAAAATGGATTTAAGAAATGCTAATTGGAGTACTATCAAAAAGAAATACAGTATTTACATGATTCTTGTAGCATTGTTTATTGTGTGTTCACTGGCAAATCCGAACTTTTTATCAGTAAACAACCTGACTAATATATCCAGACAGTTATCTGTTACAACTATTCTGGCGTTTGGTGAAACAATGCTTATTATATGTGGAATGCTTGACTTGTCAGCAGGCTCTGTACTTGCTTTATCCGGAGTTTTTGCTGTTTCGGCATATAAAATGACAGGATCTATATTAATTGCAATATTTGTAGGTATTTTAACAGGTGTAATCTGTAACCTTATTAACGTATTAATGATAAGCACTTTTAAAGCACCGCCTTTCATTGCTACTCTGGCGATGCTGACGATGGCAAGAGGTGTTGCACTGCTATATACAAAAGGGCAAAATATACTGCAGTTGGGAGATTTCACAATACTTGGGCAAGGAGATCTTTGGGTAATACCTATACCTATAATTTTCCTCGTGGCAGTAGCAATTGCAACATGGTACGTCTTGCGGCATACACGGCTGGGTAGGTCGCTATATGCAGTGGGGGGTAATGAGGAAGCATCCATAGCATCAGGAATAAACGTTTCCAGAGTTAAGTATAAGGTATTTATTATTAATGGTATTTTGGTAGGACTTGCAGGTGTATTGTTCATGTCCCGTGTTAATGCAGGTCTCCCGAATGGTGCCATTAACTACGAATTTACTGCACTTACTGCAGCAATTATTGGTGGTACAAGCTTTTCTGGTGGTATAGGAACAGCTGGCGGTACTTTAGCCGGTGCATTTATAGTAGGGTTCCTTGATAATATCATGAATCTTATGAGTGTGGACTCATATCTCCAGCAGATCGTTCGTGGTGCAATCATAGCTCTTGCTGTTATCTACGATATACGTTCAAAGAACCGCAGAACAAAGAGCATGCTTGGAAAAATTGAAGACAAGGGACAAGGCAAAAAAGCATTGAATAAAGCATAATTATAAAAAATAGTGTTGTCTTAATAAGTTGAAAAAAGTAAATAATTTGCACTTAAAAATATAATACTAATTGCAGCTATATATGTAGAACTGATTTAAACAGCTTGCTGTTTAAAATAAAAATCACACAAAAGGATGGGAGAAAATGAGAAAAACACTATTAACCGTAATTTCAACGTTGATGGTACTTGTTTTACTAGTGGGCTGTGGTAAATCGACACCTGCTCCTTCAACAACAACTCAAGGAACAAACACAGGTGCTCAACAAAAGACTTACAAGGTTGCTTATGTTGCTCGTGCTCAATCTGACTCATTTGCTGCATGGCTCGCTAATGCGGTAAAGGATGAAGCAAAGAAATATCCGAACATCAAACTTGATGTTATGGATGGTCAAGCTAATGACGATAGAGAAAACTCATTAATTGAAAATGCTATAACCAGCAAGTATGACCTCGTTATAGTTCAGCCTAATAACGGTGAAGCTCAGAGGCCATACGTGGAAAAAGTTGTTAAGGCCGGAATGTTTGCAATAACAACAAATGCACGTATTTCCAATATCCCGGGAGCATCCTCTGTTGATGCTAATCCTTATGAGCAGGCTGCGGTTAATGCGCGTGCTGCTGTAACGCAGATACCCAAAAATGCCAAGGTTGTTGTATTAAACGGGCCTTCAGGTAATTTCCATGCAGAACAGAGAAGAAAAAGCTGGCAGACTGAATTTTTTGAAAAACGTCCTGACGTTAAAATTGTCGGAGAGCAGATTGCAAGCTGGAATAAGGACGAAGCTATGAAATATATGGAAGACTGGGTTCAATCAAATGACAAGATTGATGCAGTTATATCCATGAACGATAACATGGCTGCTGGAGCAATAGAAGTTGTAAAGAATAATGCTAAATACAAAAACATGCTTGCATACGGTGTTGATGGAACTGCAGAAGCACTTCTCCTAATAAAAGATGGTAAAATGACTTCAACCTGCATGCAGAATGCATATGAGCTTGCTACAAAGCTTATGGAAACTTCTAATAAGCTTTTGACTGGAGCTGAAAAGAAGGTTGATACAGATATAGGAAACCCATTAATTAATAAGGATAATGTTGATCAATATATAGAAATACTCAAAAAGTCGGGAGCAATAAAATAATCTAATTATTAGAGGATTACTATAAAAATAATCACATTACGTATTCATACCAATACTTTGTAAAGCGTGAACACAATGTGTTCACGCTTTATTCATTAACTGAACTTTAAAAAATTGTATATAAGATAGAAACATATGGTTTATATAGATTTTTACTTAACAAATGTACTAGTGATTAATATAACAGGAGGAATAATTATGGCAAATAAAGCAGTATACATGACCGGTTTGAACAAAATGGAAACAAGAGAAATCGAAATGCCTATTCCTAAGGAAAAACAGGTTATAGTTAAAGTTGAATATGTAGGAATTTGCGGTTCAGATGTTCACTATCTGGAACACGGAAAAATAGGAGATTTCATTGTAAATGGTGATTTTATTCTGGGACATGAATGTGCAGGTACGATAGCGGCTGTAGGAGAAGGTGTAAAGGATCTTAAGGTAGGAGATAAGGTGGCGTTGGAGCCAGGATGTACCTGTGGACAGTGTGAGTATTGCAAAACAGGCAGATATAATCTATGTCCGGATGTTGAATTTCTTGCTACCCCCCCATATCATGGGTGCTTGATGAATTATATAGCTTTTCCTGAAAATATGGCTTTCAAACTTCCTGAAGGGTTATCTACTAAAGAAGGGGCTCTTGTTGAACCTTTGGCGGTGGGAATGCATGCTGCAAATCAGGGTGGTGTAAAACTTGGAGATTCGGTAGTAATTCTAGGCTCAGGCTGTATAGGGCTAGTAACGCTTCTTGCCTGCAAAGCTTATGGTGCAACCGATATTACAGTAGTTGATGTTATTCCAAAAAGACTTGAATATGCTAAAAAACTTGGGGCTACCACAATTATTAATGCTGCTGAAACTGATACCCTTGAGGAAGTAAAAAAACTTACCGATGGTAAAGGTGTTGACGTAGTTATAGAAACTGCAGGTTCTGCAAAAACAATTTCACAAACACCTTACCTGATTAAAAACGGAGGCTGTGTGGTACTTGTAGGTATGGCTCCGCAGGATATTATTGAATATAATTTTGCAAAAATTATGGCTAAGGAAGCTGTAATAAAATCAGTTTTCCGTTACAGAAACATATACCCACAGGCTATTAAAGCTATTGCGAAAGGGCTTATAGATGTTTCTGGAATTGTTACACATGAATTTGATTTCAGTGATACCGAAAAAGCGTTTGGTTTTGTTATCAATAATAAGCAGGATGTAGTTAAGGCAGTTATAAAACTGGCATGAGAGTAAAAGCGGTGTGATAGTGAACAGTATAACAGTAAAGTAATATAAAAGGGACATGCCTGTATATGGCAATGTCCCTTTAAATATATGCTTTATCCTTTTTTGTTATTTTTCTTGCTATTTAATGTACTGATTATAATAATTTTTAATCTGATTATAATTGCACCAATAATTAAACCTGATAAAAGTATTAAGGCGTTTCTTAAAATTTCCATACACCCTCAGCTTCTTTATATTTTCATAAACTATTATATATAAAATTAGATTACAGATAAAGACTATACCTTTGTGGTTGAAATTCCATTGGATGCCCAATTTCCTTTTTTATCAACTATGGGGTGCTTCTTGCCTTATCTTTGCCACAGTTTGTCGGAGATTTTTTGTGGGTATTAATATTAAAATAGATATAGATAGACAAGGTGCTTTTGACACAACACATTGAAACAAATGTAGCTTTGAGAGGCATAATTATGGATAAGATGACTGTCAAATGGTTTTATGTTTTAGGAACTACTATAAGTATAGCAGCAGCGGGGGAAAATGCCCATGAAAGTATTTATGAGGCTGCAGCTAAGCTTATGGATATTGATAATAAAATGTCTGTATTTAAGAATTACAGTGAAGTTTTTTTAATAAATGAGAATTCAGGTATGGATTTCCAAAGGGTCTCGGATGAAACTTTTTACGTAATAAAAAAGGCATTGGATTTCAGTAAGTTGTCACAGGGAAGTTTTGACCCGACAATAAGACCGGTAACAGGATTATGGAAAATCGGAACTAAGGATGCTGTTGTGCCTAAAGGCATTGATATTAAAAGCATGATGGAGCTTGTAAATTATAAAGATATCGAAATATGTGATTCATCTAAATCAATCAGACTTAAAAGGAAAAATCAGAAAATTGATCTTGGAGGGATAGCAAAGGGATTTGCTGCTGACCAGGTCAGGAAAATACTGCTAAAAAACGGCATCAGTTCTGCAATTATAGACCTGGGCGGAAACATAAATGCACTTGGCAAAAAAGATAATAAAGATCTGTGGTCAGTCGGAATACAAAATCCTCTGAAACCAACCGGAGAGTTTGTTGGAATATTAAGCGTTTCGGATAAATCGGTAGTTACTTCAGGAGGTTATGAAAGATTCTTTATCAGGAACGGTAAAAGGTACCATCATATTATTGATCCGCAGACCGGGTATCCCTGTAACAGTGACCTGATAAGTGTTACAGTGGTTTCCGACAACTCAATAGACGGTGATGCATTGTCTACCTGTATATTCGTGAAGGGCCTGGAGGAAGGACTAAAATTTATTAAAAATATAGAGGGTACAGAAGCAATACTTATTACAAGAGACCGGAAAATATATGCCACTAAAGGGTTGAATAATCAATTTAAAGTTACAAATTCAGAGTTCTGCATTGAGGATAATGTTACAGAAATGGAGGGGGCAAGATGAAACTAAAGGTATCCGGAAAACAACTTTTCAGATTTTTTATACAGCTTTTCTTTTTTATTGTTTTTCCGGGATTATTTGTTTTAACATATGATGCAATAAAGGAAAGCTATGTTATGATTGTCAACGGCAATTTCTATTTTAATGAACTCTTTCCGCGAATAATAGAAGCCCTGGCAATAATACCTGCAACAATTTTGTTTGGTAGGTTTTTCTGCGGCTGGCTATGTGCATTCGGTTCTCTGAATGACTTTATATATGGTATTTCTAAAAAGATTTTTAAATTTAAATTTAAGGTTAATAAAACAGCCGACAAGTATCTTAAGTTTATAAAATATGGTGTGCTTTTGTTTGGATTGGTATTTTTATGGAACAGTAAAGGGAATTCTCTTAACAGCCTGAGTCCATGGGAAGCTTTCGGCCAGCTTAAGGAGTTTCCAGGCATGTTATCAGCCTATGCTGTTAGTTTTATAGTGTTATTGCTTGTAATGACCGGTGCAGTATTTATTGAAAGATTTTTCTGCAGATACTTATGTCCACTTGGAGCAGTTTTTACAATAGTATCAAAACTCAGCTTTTTCAGGATAAGCAAGCCGACCCGTGGCTGCGGCAATTGCAGTTTGTGTTCCCGTAAATGTTCTATGGGCATTGAACTCACCAAAATGGAAAAGGTAAAAAGTGGAGAATGTATCTACTGCCTTAAGTGTATGGACGCCTGCCCCGGAAAAAATCCTCAGATGACTGCTGTCCGTGAAACAATTAACCCTGTAGTTGCCGGAACGGTTGCCATTTCAGCCTTGATGGGAACATATGGCATGAATACTCTGATAGCTCAGGGTATTAGCAGTAAGAATGATACCAATATCGTCAGCGACAATAATAATTCAGCCGATCCTAACGGATTGTTTTCGAATATGCACAATATTTCACCCAATACTGATGAAAATACTTTAAATAATCAGAAGGAAACAACTCCGTCTACATCGGTAAATACCACAAACAATAACAGTCAGCAAAAATACAAGGATGGAACTTATACAGGTGTAGGACGGGGATATAGACCGGACTTACAGGTTCAGGTTATAATAAAAAATGGAAAAATTGCCTCAGTTGAAATTGTATCTAGCAATGAAACACCTAGGTTTGCCCAAATGCCTTTTGAAATAGTACCGCAGGAGATAGTTAATTCTCAGTCTACCTCAGTTGATGCGATTTCGGGAGCAACAAGGTCATCAGAAGGGATCATGATGGCGGTAGAGGATGCATTATCCCAGGCGGTTGTTTCCCAGGGATAATAGTATGTATAATGGCCCGTAAATATAAAACAATTTATTTTTTATCGGTCTTCATATATAATAATAGCGGAGATAAAAACACGGTCCGGTTGGTAGTCCGGGCGCAAGGCTAAAGTCTTGTCAGTAACCTGCCCTCCTGGGGTTGTCCGTTCTCTGATTGTGGTTAAACAGGAGGAATAAAAATGAATATCAAACTTACTGTTTTTTTTGAAGACCCGTTCTGGGTAGGAATTTTCGAGCATTCCGATACTGATGGACTTCGTGTTGCGAGAGTTGTATTTGGTTCTGAACCTAAAGATTACGAAGTTTATGAGTTCATACTCGAAAAGTTTCAACGTATTCAATTCTCAAGACCTATTGAAAATCAGCAAACCGAGGTTAAAAAAATTAACCCGAAAAGAATCCAGAGAGAGGTCAACAGGGAACTTGAAAAAACCGGAATTGGTACTAAAGCCCAGCAGGCTATCAAGCTTGAACAGGAAGCTCGAAAGGTTGAGAGAAAGAAGTTTTCCAAGGAATACTGGGAGAAGCTTGAAAATGATAAGTTTTTAAAAAAGCAGGAAAAAAAGAAAAAAAAGAAAAAAGGTCACTAATGGCCTGCCCACACATGTGTGGGTTTTTTATTTTTATAGTTAAGAATTAATAATTATGAGTTGACTTTATTGTATTATTATTCCATAATAGTTGTAAAGACAACTGTTGCATAATGCAACAGTTAGGATCGGGGTAATTATAATGCTGATGAATAACCTTTCTATAATTGTCCGTTACAGCCATATATTTTTGAACAGAAAGCTTCAGGAACTTGATATCGGGCATGCTGAACAGGCAATACTTACATACCTCATAGACAAGGAAACTGTAAATCAGGAAACAATAGCACGGCACTTTATGATTGACAAAGGCACAATAGCAAAGACTTTAAGCAGGCTTGAGAAAAAAAATTACATTAAGAGATTTCCTAATCTTAAAAATCAAAGAGAAAAGTTGGTTTCAATATCTGAAAAAGGGGAAGAAATAATCAGCCATATGAGAAGGATATTGGATAACTGGAATATATGCCTTTTTGAGGGTATAAACCAGACAGAAAAAGAGAAATTTATTGAAGTTACATCAGTCATCGCATCAAATGCAACAAAGGTAATAAGTGAAGAATGGAGTGGTATTGGAAATGATGAAAAGTAAAAAATCTAACATGGTATTAATAATGGTTATTTATCTTGCCGGTATTTTTATGGGCGCTATTGATACAGGAATTGTAACTCCGGCAAGGACAGTAATCCAGAATAATTTGCTTGTGGATGAAAAGAGCGGCATATGGATGATTACGATCTATACGCTTGCTTATGCAGCAAGTATCCCGATTATGGGTAAGTTTGCTGATAAATATGGCCGAAAATATATTTATCTGTTAAGTATATCACTTTTTGGACTTGGCTCTTTGTTTTGTGGTTTGTCACAGAATTTTGGAAGTTTTGAACTGCTGCTTGCAGCAAGATGTGTTCAGGCTATAGGAGGCGGGGGAATTCTTCCAGTAGCAACGGCTGAATTCGGAACAACCTTCCCTCCTGAAAAACGAGGGATGGCTCTTGGCCTTGTTGGCGGTGTTTATGGAATAGCAAATATATTCGGTGCTTCCGCCGGAAGTGCCATACTTGACCTGTTTGGTAAAAACAACTGGCAGTTTATTTTTTATGTGAATATTCCTATAACAATTTTTATAGTAATAGCAGGTATTATAAAATTGCCTAATACAAGGGAATCTAATGTAAAGAAGATTGATTTTCTTGGAATATCTATTCTTACAATAATGGTCCTTTCCATTCTATATGGATTAAAGAATATAGACTTTTTCAACTTTGGAACAACCTTTACCAGCAGCTCAGTTTTACCGTTCCTGATAGTTTTTGTTGTTCTTATCCCTGTGTTCATACTAGCTGAGAAAAAGGCTGAAGACCCTGTTATGAACCTGAGCTATTTTACTAATCCGAGGATTATAATAACACTTGTTGTTGCATTTATTTCAGGCATTATCCTGATGGGAATGATTTTTGTACCTCAGTTTTCAGAAAATGCTTTGAAAGTAGCATCTGGAAGCGGAGGATACTTTGTCATAATTCTGGGTTTATTCTCTGGTATAGCTGCCCCCTTATCCGGCAAATTAATCGATAAGCTGGGGGCAAAGATTATTTTAGGCTTCGGATTTTTAGTGTCGATAGTTGGATCTGTTTTTCTGGTGCTGGTAGCAACTGAAAATCCAAATACAATTACAGTTGTTGTAAGTTTGGTATTAATAGGCGTAGGTATTGGATTTACAATAGGTACTCCTCTTAATTATATGATGCTTGATAATACTAAAAAAGAGGAGTCAAATTCCGCCCTTGCGACCCTTTCGCTTGTACGATCCATAGGTACTGCCATTGCACCTGCAATCATGGTTGGTTTTCTTGCTCATGCGGGTACTGCTGTTCAGACGAATGTAATGGCTTTACTTCCAAAGGAAGCAGTTATGCCTGATCTGCCTTATGCTCAGGAATTGAATCAAACAATGAATAAATTAAAAACTGACCCTATGACAAAAGAAAAGTTTAAGGATATTAATATCCCTGATTTGACTGCATATAAGACAGTAAAAATAAATATGAACGGCAATAACGGCAAAGTCCCAGATAACCTTCTTGAACTAATGAAGGCTTCTGATGTGACCACAATTGTTAAAAATGTAAAAGAGTTTTCAAATTATATGTTTGAACAAATGACTCCAAAAATTATTCAAAATGCTCAAAATGGTATTCAAAGTGGTATTAGCGGGATAAGCAAGGGGATGGATGAATTGAATATTGCCGTTTCACGAATACAGGAGGGGCCTCAAAATCCTGGTATGGTTGGAACTATTCAAGGAATGAAAATGGCACAATCACAAATGAAGGATGCACAAAATAAAATGACCGTTTTAAAAGATGCAATCCCCGGAGCATTTAAGACTGCAAAGGATAACTATTTATCTGAGATAGATAAAAGCAAAGGCATAATTGAAGGTGAATTCCAAAAGACTCTTAATGGCGGCTTTAAACAGGTTTATTTAACAGTTGCAATTTCTTCTGTTATTGCGTTGATAATTCTTCTCTTTTATAAAAGACAAAGATTGCAAATTGAATAGTGATAAGCTGTTTTACTAATGAATTTATGGAAAGTTGAAAAGAATTTTGTTAACATAATATTATATTCTGGTTTGAATTCCTTGAAAAAGCTTCCGATTATTGATCGTAACGGAAGCTTTTTTTTATTCTATTGGATAATTATGTGACTAAATAGTGTTTTCGTTCGTTTTACATATGAAAGGAGGCTTGATGGATGCAGGAATTGTCGCGGTGGCCGGGTAACAATTTTCCTTTGAAATATAGTGAATATGGCAGTACTTTATTTAGAATATCAATGGCCTACCTTGGTAACAGAGAAGACGCTGAAGAAGTCATGCAGGAGGCTTTTTACAAGCTGCTCTGCAAACAACAGGAATTTTGTGACGAAGGACACGAAAAAGCTTGGTTAATTAGAGTTACCGTAAACCTTTGCAAAGATATGCTTCGCAGCGTTTGGCACAAGCGGGTTGTAAAAATGGAGGAAATCGAAAAGTATTACGACCAATCAAGAGATATGGATATTATGAAGGAAATCCTGAGACTGCCTTCAAAGTATAAAGCAGTAATACTGCTCTATTATTACGAGGATTATTCTGTTAAACAGATTTCCGAAATTCTTAAAATTAGTGATTCGGCAACAAAGATGCGTCTTCAGCGTGGACGTCAGCTTCTGAAGTTGGAATTGGAGGGAGAAGAGATATGAATAGAAATGATATAAAGCGGGTAATTGGAAAGATTGAACCTGATAGTGGGATGGAAAGCAGGCTTGCAGAAAAGCTAAAAGAAAATGGAAATAAACAATTTGGCTATAAAAGGTGGGGCGCAATTGCAGCAGGAGTAGCATTTACAGTTTGTGTAGGTATAGCAGTGAGCCATTTTGTTGGCAATAAACCGGATAATACGACAGCAATTGCAAAAAACACATCAACTGCCACGCAAAGTGTAATTGCTGAAAATAGCACAGTAAAAAGTATTGACCCTGTACAGAATGTACATGAAAAGATAGGAACAGTAAGTATACCCGAAACAAAGACTGCGGACACTAAAAAAACTGAAACTGTAAAAGTAACACCACCTGTACAAAAGCCCGCAGAAAGTACTGGTAAAGTTGCTGAAAATGAAGGAGTATATATTCCTAAAACTATACTTTCAGATAATCCTGGCACTTCTGCCAAAATGATTGGTCTGATTGTATATCAGGGAAGGATATATACACAAAGCAGCAGTGAAATAGACGTTGAAACGGCACGAAATTTAATGGGTGAAAAAATCGGAAGAACAAAGGGCAATATAACTGAATGGAGCAAACAGGACGATTATGCTTTTGACTTAGCATCTACAGTGGGTGTGCAGGATGTTTACACAGTTAAGGGCTACGACAAGAGCTTTAGGATAATGACGTTCGAAACATTTGAAAATGGCAATTCCTATGCTCAGGTTTTCGAATGCCTCAATGGTATTACTGTCAAAACAGGCAGCGACATATTTGACAATCTAAAGATACTTAATAATATTAAAAGTGTAGTATATGAAAATTTCGAGAGTTGGAATAACGCTAAACAGGAACTTAAGCCTTTATCTGATGCAAAAAGTCTTAATGATTTTCTTATTTCCATTAATAAAGCTGCCGCTTACAATATGGATTCAGTTTCAGGTATTTGGGATGATGACAGTGCAGACGCACAGAAATTTATTCATATTACACTGATGGATGGAACCAAGGTTCAGCTCCGTTTATTTAAAGCCGGTTATGTCTATTATGGAAATGTAAATATTCTTTTTAAGGTTGACTCTGATGCTTTCAAAGCATTCTGGGAAACATTGAAATAATACTCTTTAATCATTAAAATTGGCCCCTGGACGCTAAGCTCAGGGGCCTTATTTTATTTATATAAGCTTTAATTTATCGTTTGAGTAGAGTATAATTTATCCAAACATATATTTCAACGGGTGAACTATATTGGAAAGTATTGAACATAATGTTTATAATAATGAAATATTTGATGGGTTTGAATTGTGTGGCAATAGAATTGTCAAGTGCGAATTTAACGGGTGCACTTTTACTGGTGCTATACTGGAAGATATTGAGACACAGAAGTGTTCATTTGTAAATTGCAATTTCAAAAGTGCCCGATTGAATGCATCTATTCACGAGGGAACTGCTTTTACAAACTGTAGGTTTGATTATGCAAACCTGTTCAGCGCAAGCTTTAGAGAATGTAAGATGACTGGCTCAAGCTTTGTTGAGACCAATATATCCGGTATTAATATTATAAAGGGAGATTGGTCATATACTAACTTGAAGCTAAGTAACCTAAGGGGCCTTGATTTAAGACAAGTCAAGTTTGTGTATGCCGATTTATACAAGTGCAACATGGAAAAGGCAGATTTGCGTGGCGCTGATTTATCACATGCTATCCTTTCACAGGCAAATTTGCAAAGTGCGGATTTAAGGGATGCACTTGTTGATGGCATTGATTTTAAAAATATTTATCTGAAAGGCACTCATCTTGATATCTCGCAGGCTATAAGACTGGCATGCGCACATGGTGCCATAGTAGAATAAATAAAGGGAGGGTTAGCGCGAAAGACTTTAGTCTGAGAGCTATGCACATCTGCCAGTTGAGAAACAAAATAATGGCAGGTGTAATAAAAATAAATTTAACCCCATAAAAAAGTGTCTAAACACTTTTTGTGTGTCCAATGGGACGATTCATTTGGCACATTGGGGACATGGAGGTTAATATGAAATTAACTGTTTTGGTTGAAAACAATACGCTAATTGATAAAAATTATTATGGAGAACCGGGTTTATCTTTTTTAATTGAAGAAGAAAACCTTAAAGTACTATTTGATTTGGGATATTCGGACGTTCTGGTGAGAAATGCGGCAAAAATGCAGCTTGACCTTAATAATATCAACTGTATAATACTTTCTCATGGACACCTTGATCACACTTGGGGACTATCAGGTTTTATGCAGGCTATGAACCCTGAAAGGTATATGAATCCTGAAAATGCTATTAAACTCATCGCGCATCCTCAGGCTCTACAGCAAAAGATTAATGACGGGGAACCAATTGGATTGATTTATTCTGAAGAAATGCTTAAGAAGTGCTTTAAGATGAGTCTTTCCAAAGAACCAATCTGGTTAACACCAAAGCTGTGTTATCTTGGTGAAATAGAAAGGACTAATGATTATGAAAACAAAAATCCAATCGGAATAACCTCAATTGATGGTGTCGAGCAGGATGATTATATTATTGATGATACCGCACTTGCATATAAGACGGAAAAGGGAATTGTTATTATTACAGGATGTTCTCACTCGGGTATTTGTAATATAGTTGAGTATGCTAAAAAGGTGTGTGGGGATAATAGAGTTATTGATATTGTAGGAGGATTTCATCTTCTAAATCCTTCATCCAAACAGCTTTTCTCAACACTTGAATATATGAGAAGCCTGGCACCCAAAGAAGTCCATGCATGCCATTGTACAGACCTTCACTCCAAAATTCAGCTGTCTCAGGTTGTTGAACTGAAGGAAATGGGTGTAGGAATAGTACTTGAATATGATTAAGCATACAAAGAGGGGATGAACCTTATGTTTAGTGCATTAAGTGAGATGATTAGGCACTTTGACAGCGATGTTAAAAGAATAAACCATGCTCTTAAGGTATATGGATTTGCTTTATCTATTGCTGAAGCTGAGCAGGTTTCGGAATATGAAAAAGAAATAATCATGTTTTCTGCTGTTCTTCACGACATTGGCATAAAAGCTGCTGAAGAAAAATACAATTCTTCTGCCGGAAAATATCAGGAAATAGAAGGCCCTCCAATAGCAAAAAGGATTCTTGAAAATGGTGGTGTGGAATCAGATAAAATTGACAGAGCATGCTATCTTATAGGTAACCACCATAGTTATCAAAATATTGATGGACTGGACTTTCAGATACTTGTTGAGGCGGATTTCCTTGTTAACATTTTTGAAGATGAAATGGATAAAGACAGCATTGTTTCTATAAAGAACAAATACTTTAAAACAAGCTGTGGTACAAGATTTTTAGAGTGTATGTACTTGTAGAACATTAGGAGATATATAATGATTAATATAAGGCCTGCTAAGCAGAAAGAGGCGGAAATTCTAACTGATATAGCTTCGAAATCAGAGGCATATTGGGGATATGATGAAGAATATATGCAAAACTTCACATCAATATATAAGGTAACTGATGAATTTATCAGGGATAATACTGTTTATGTAATTGAGGAAAATAGCCTTATAGTAGGCTTTTATGGTGTAATAACAGATAAGGATGAGGCTTTGCTGGAATACTTCTACATAACTCCTGAATGTATTGGAAAGGGCTATGGAAAAGCAATGTGGAAGCATTTAATCTATGCTGTTGGAAAAATGGGTATGAATAAAATAAACCTTGTTACCAGTCCGCAAGCAAAGGATTTTTATATAAAAATGGGAGCCCAATTAATAGGGGAGATAGATTCTCTTGTTATAAAAAACAGAAAAATTCCACAACTTTTATATAAATTATAAATTATTATTTAAAGCTGTTTCCGAAGATTTGGGAACTATTTTTTTATGCTTACGTCTATAAAATTGTTCGAACAAATAATTTTTACAGTAGTGGAGGTTAATATATGAAGAAAACATTTTTATCACTTTTTTTAGCACTTTCAATTGCACTATTCAGCATTCCAGCTTTTGCAGCACAAGATTCAGATATTAAATATAATGACATATCCGGGCACTGGGCTAAAACTGCAATACTTGAATATGGTTACACAGATGTTTTTGCTTTAAAAGACGGTAAATTCAACCCCGGAAGACAAATTACAAGAGGCGAATTTGTTCGTATGCTTCATAAGGCACTTGATATCAAAATCAAATACATAAAAGCACCTGATATTACTGAGTTCTTTAACGATGTAAACAACGAAGAACCTGGTTCTGCAGACCTCTATGATCTTGTTTCGGTTGGTATTATAGACAGGAAGGGAAGTTTTAAACTCAGCAGTACGCTCCCAAGAGATGAAATGGTACATTACATTATAAATGCACTCAAGGATGTAACAGGCGGGAATTATGCGGTTATTAAAATGATGCCTGCACCTTTTGGTGATGATAACGAAATCACTGCTGCATATAAGAATGATATAATTGAAGCAGTTTTGCTTAAGATTGTATACGGAAGCGGAAATAATATGTTTTATCCTAAGGCTGCAGCTTCCCGTGCTGAAGCAGTAACTTTTATACAAAGGCTGATGACCACAATAGACAAGTTTAAAGTTAAAGCAGAAATAAAGCCATCATTTGAGATGAATAGTTCAGGTCTTACAATGAAAGTATCAATTACCAATGTATCGGATAAACCAATAGTATTTAACCATAGTTCGGGACAGAAGTTTGATTTTACACTATTGGACTCTAACGGAAAAGAACTTTACCGGTGGTCTGACGGAAGATTTTTTACAATGATGCTTACTTCTACCACTATAGAAGCCGGAAAAACTGTAGAGTTCAGTGAATTGCTTGAACAAGGTACATTTGGCGGGATAAAAGACCGTGTAAAGTACATGAAAGCTTATATTGTTGGAAACTCTGATGATTTTGGAATCAATCCTGACGGATATTTAATTGAAGTTAATTAACATGATTATATAAAATAAAGGCAGACTTCTGCCTTTATTTTTTGCACCTTTCTAGCAATAACATTTCTTGACTTTAAAATGACTGTATTGGACAATATTATAGGGAATTAAAGTGATGCATGGTTTTTGTACAGGAGGTTAACGTGACATCCTATAATATAAGAAACATGGAACTACATGAATTAAAAGATATTTATGAGAGAATAGTAAGTGACTTTGCTGCTGGAGAGTACCCGCCATATAGTATTCTTTATAAGCATCTGGATAAAGGTGTTCAGAAAGGATTTATTTTATCCAGGGATGACTTGGATATTGCTTATTCTATCTGTGCTGAGGGGAATAAGAGCGGTTATGTTCTCATAAGCCTGCTCGCAGTATATAGGGGCCATAGAGGAGAGGGAGCCGGAACCATACTTCTTGAAGAAATAAAAAACATGTTTTCTGATAGTAAAGGTATTATTATAGAAGTTGAAAAGCCTGAAATAGCTGAAACAATGTTACAACGGGATATATGTAATAAGAGAATTAATTTCTATAAGAAAGCTGGTTTCAAAATGGTTCCCGGTATAGACTATTCGATTTGGGATATACCCATGCATTTAATGGTTTATCCGTCAGTGAATGAAAATGTTAATGATATTGGGAGTACAATGTATGAAATCTATCTGTCACTCATGGGTGAAGATTTTATTCATAAAATGAAATTCAGTATTAAAACCTGACAAAAACCTGTCGTGTAAAGTTGATTTGCCATGGACCTTAAAATCCTGTTAGTTGACACTAACAGCCTGGTTAAGATATACTGTTTATGTTTTAAAAACTTGGTAAAACCTATATTAATAATGAATGGGACGGTTACCGATGTCTGATGAACGTAAGATTCAAATAAAAAAGTATGCTTTTCTTATAGCTGCTGCCATTGTGGGGTTTATACTGGTCTTGATATGTACTTCCAAGTATGGTCCCGGGGTGACGCATGATTCGGTTGCATATATTTATGCGGCTAACAGCTTGTCGCATGGTAACGGTTACGAATATTTCGGGTATGTAAGCCCATTTATTCAGTGGCCACCTCTTTTTCCTACGCTTCTTGCGGGAACTGATCTATTAGGTATTAATGCAGTAGATGCTTCCAGATTCATAAATGCGCTTGGTTTTGCCGCTATAATTTTTCTTTGTGGTAAATGGTTCTTTGAAAGACTTAAAAATCCTTTGGTTGCTTTGCTTGGAACACTTGCAGTACTTTTTGCACCGCCGCTTTTAAGCATGTCGATAAATGTTTGGACTGAAACACTCTTTGTTCTGTTCTTTGTTGCATTCCTTATTACGTTTGACAAGTATATCAGAACGGACCGGAAACGCTGGCTTGTTTGGGCATCAGTTTTTACAGCACTGGCATGTCTGGAACGTTATATGGGTGTTACTATAGTAGCAATTGCGTGTCTTGCACTGTTGCTGCAAAAAAGGAGCTTTAAAATAAGAGTTATAAATATTTTTACTTTTGGATTGATTTCTTGTGTTCCAACACTGATATGGGTAATAAGAAACTATATAGAATCGTCAACTCTTGTTGGTGTACGCCCTCCAGCGCTTGTTACATTGGCACATAATATAAAGCTTACAGCAAAAACCCTTGCTTCATGGGTTTTGCCATATAATAATCTGGGAGATGTTCTTCCTTCTGCTGGACAAAAGCTTGTGCTTGTATTATCAATATTAACTGTAGTTGCTATTACAGTTTTGATAGTGGTTGCTGTCTGTTTTATTTTTAAGAAAAATGGCAGGGACGGATTAATAAAAAGTACAATTAATAAGAGAACTATTCTGGTTCTTACAGGTTTCATAATAATTTATACTATATATATGATTATTTCTGCCACGAAAGTTGCCTTTGATCCTATCGGTGACCGTTATATGATACCTGTCTACATTCCTCTTATACTTCTTGCTATACTGCTTATTGACAACGCAACAAGCATATTCAAGTCAATTGGAACAAGGAAGTTGATTCCAGCGGCAATGGTTTTATTGACAGCCGTTTGGCTCTTATATCCTGCATTAAGGACAGCAGAGGTAGTTAAAATGACTACCGAGTATGGAACAGGCGGATATGCCTCGACAGAATGGAAAAACAATAACCTTATAAAATACTTAAGGGGTTCAGCTCCTGATGGTGCCGTATTCACCAATGACGCTGCTGCAGTCAATACTGCGGGAGGTATTGATGCTAAATATACGCCTAGAAAAAATGGTCCTGAAATATACGGTGTTGAAAAATTCAAGAAACTTGTTGAAAGCAGCAAGACATCTTATCTGGTATGGTTCAGCACAGTAGAAAACGACTCTATTTACGGTCCTGAGGATATTGGAAAGCTTTATAAGGTTGAAAAGATAACTAGTATGGAAGAAGGCAGTGTTTATAAAATTACTAAATAAAACAATTGGAGTATAAGCAGGTAACGATAAAGTTATCTGCTTTTTTTATTGACTTTTTTAATAAATACGTTGACAATTATTTCTTACAAGTGTAATATATAATTAATCTTACAAATGTAATCCATTAAGGAGTGGTTTTTTTGAAATCAATGCCTCAGATATCCGAAGCAGAACTTGAAGTTATAAAAATATTATGGGAGCTTGGTGAAGCTACAAGTACTCAGATTGTTGATAGGTTTGAGGGAAAGTCGGAATGGAAACCCAAGACTATTCACACCTTGATAACAAGACTTGTCTCAAAGGATGCTGTAAAAGCAGAAAAAATTGATGGCAAATCATACCTTTATTCTCCCAAGATCACAGAAGAGGAGTATAGAAGCTATGCAAACGAATCTTTTCTAAAAAAACTTTACAATGGTTCTGTAAACCTTATGCTTTCTACCTTTATCAAGGAACAAAGCCTTACAAAAGAAGAGATTGATAAGCTGAAAAAGCTGCTGGATGAGGAGGAATAAGAATGGAGAGTATTTTTAAGACTATTCTGGTTACTTCTTTATATGCGAGTATAGTCGGAATTTGTATTTCAATTATTAAAACCATTCTTAGGAATAGAATAAACCCCAAATGGCATTATATTATCTGGTTAATACTTGTGTTAAAGCTTGTTATTCCATTTGGCCCCGGAAGTATTATAAGTCTTTTTAATACTGTTCCGCAGGTTCCACAGAACATTGATTTTTCACACTATTATGAAACCTATCACAAATCAATGGAAGCATTTAGACTTGATAATCCAGATATTCCTTTAAGTATGCAGGTTAAGGATACGACTCTGTCTGTTGCAGCAACAGCGGAGAAGATATTGCCTTATGTATGGGCTATTGGTGCAGCTGCTTTGTTGGGGTGGTTGTTGTATACAAATATTTCACTATATAAAAAGGTGCGAAAAAATTCAACTATTGTACCTCGAAGACTATATTCAATTCTTGAAAGGTGTAAGGAACAGTTTGATATAAGCATGGATATACCAATAGTTATTCAGGATATAATAAAAACACCTGCGATTTTTGGGATTATTAGGCCAAAAATTCTTGTTTCACCAGACATATTGGATTTAAGTGACAATGATATATCCTATATTTTCCTTCATGAGCTGGCACATTACCAAAGAAAGGATACCGCAGCAAATTACATACTTCTATTACTCCAAATAATTCACTGGTTTAACCCCATTATATGGTTTTGTTTCAGAAAGATCCGCCAGGATATGGAGGTTGCTGCAGATGAAAAGGTTTTAGGACTACTTACAGGAAATGAACAAAAAGAGTATGGAAAAGCACTTCTATCCCTACTTGAACGCTTCTCTACTGTAAAACTGGCTCCAAGGCTTATTGGGATGGTTGACGATAAAAAGAATATTGAAAGGAGAATCAGAATGATTAAAATGACAGAATTCTTTAAAAGCAAAAGACGGATGGCAGTGCTGACAGCTGTACTTTGCATTACAATGCTTTGTGGTGTATTGCTTACAAGTGCCGCAGGTAAAACAACTATAAATGATGAAAATAAGAGCTATGAAATAGGAAAGTACTCTGTATCAGTTCCTTCCGATTGGACGGTGCGTAGTACAAAAGGTGTTAATAATGAGATCGCCCAACTGTCATTCATAAAAAATGACCAGATTATCGGGGGGATTGAAATATTAAATTATGAGATAGGACAGCAGGCTCCTTATCTACCGAACCATTCGGAAACTAAGATTAAGAAGGACATTGAGGGATTAGTAACAAAAGCTGTCTTATATAACTTAGATCTTACACAACCTGCAGCATCAAATGACCCTACTGTTAAAAATGAAAACCATTTATTCCTTATTTTTGAGAAAGATAAAGTGTCGTATGATATCTTTGCAGATACCCGATATGTGAGCGAAGCTGAGCTTCTAAGCATAGCCAAAAGTTTTAAACCTACTAATAAGAGCGACATTCAGGTAAGCTATTCTTCAGGGGATTTGATAAAGCTTAAAAATCCTTATGTAGGAAATCATGTTAAGGATTTAGGTGTTGTATGCAGTCTTCCATTTGCAAAATCCTTTCAAAGCCTGTCGCTTCAAACGGATAAGCAGCCATATGGAATGACTGTGAAATATGGTGAACTGGTTTCTCCAGGCTCCAGCATTGAAAAAGTTGAAGAAACTTTCAGAAACAATGCGGTTTTGATTTTTGTACTTATAGACAATGTGGATGAAGTGACATTTGACTGCACTCCCGGGGGAGGGAAGAAGTACAGTTATACTAGATCACAACTTCAGCAAAACTATGTTAAAGATTTAAGACAATATGCAAAGGATAAGGATTCGCTGGATTTATTAATAAACAGTCTTTCACTGAGATTTCAAATATATTCGGAAAAATATTCTCTGGCAATATCAAGCGTACCAGGTCTAAAAATAACTGCAAGATATAATGAAGGTGATTTTAAAGTAAAATACTCTGTTAATTACGGTAGATTATTGAATTGGAACCCACCTTCACCGATAGAAATCAAGGGAAATTACAGTGAGCAATCAATATCGACGCCTGTTTACTGGAGCCCTGTAACTGATGAAAAAGTAAACACAGAGAAAATATCTGTTGTTGCCGAAATAAGAAATGGTACGAAACTTATTGCTGAAAAAAAGCTGAGTATAATCAGGGACTCAACAAATTTCGTTTTTAGTATACAGCCGTCCCATGATATTTTCCTTGAAACTTCAGTTAAAACAGATACTATGGAAACCGACGATGCTTTAAAGGTTGTTACCCAGTATTTCGATGCCTTTGCAAAAGCAGATTACAAAACAATGGCAACCTTATCAACGTATCATCATAATAACCTTTATATGCATAAAGGTGATGTATTCGGTATGAAATGGGCAAAGGCAAAGAGCATAAAGTATGAAGGTGTCGACGGTAAAATGAGATTTTTCATAGATGTGGACATGGAAACCGCCGAAACCTCCGCACTTTACCCAGAGAAGGAGACATCCTTCTTTGTAGGGCTTGTAAAAGAGCCGGATGGTAAATGGCTTATAGATGAATACACTACAGGCTGATCTGAATCAGAAGCCCAATAAGCTTAAAACCTTATCTTCAACCTTCCTGTTTAATCCTTTATAAGGATAATCATGAATGTGGATTGCAGGGTTGAAATTCAATTCGATTATTCCATAATTATTATTGTCAGGGGCTGCCGTAATATCTTTTATTATTATGTCGGCCCCGCATATTTTTGCACCTGCTGCTTTTGAGGCTTTTACAGCAATAGCCTTATACTCCTCGCGAATTTCATCAGTAAAATCCAGACTATCTCCGCCGGTGCTTATATTTGAATTTTCACGCAAATAGACGGTTTCACCGTTTGCCGGAACATAATCAATACTTTTGCCATGTTGTGAAAGGTATTCCCTTTCTGTCACCCCTAGATCTATTTTTTCCAAAGGTGTAACGTAGCCTTTCCCTCTTAAGGGGTCTTTGTTTTTCTCTGCAACAAGCTCAGATATGCAGTGGATTCCATCACCTGTAACATTTGCCGGTACCCTGTGTAAAATACCTGCCACTTCATCGCCTATTACTAAAAATCTGTATTCTTTTCCTGAAATAAATTCTTCTATAAGTACCGAACTGTCATATCCAAAAGCATATTCCAATGAGAATTTGTATTCCTTTGCAGTTGCATTTTCACCAAGTATCTGAACACCCTTCCCGAAATTTGTTGATTTAGGCTTGATTACAATGCTTTTGCCTTTAAACGAGTCTGCAATTTTAAGGCCTTCTTCGACAGAATGGACTGTAAAGCCCTCCGGCACCCTTAAACCTTGCTCCTTGAGAATTATTTTCGTTACTTCCTTGTTTTCCATTATAAGAGGAGCTATGTAAGTATCTGCTGAAGTCTTTGTCGCCTGCTTTACATACTCTGCTTTTTCTCCTTTAGACAACCTGATGAAATTATCATCCCAGTCCAGGACATCTACTGTTATTCCGCGGTTTAATGCTTCTTTAATAAGAATCTGAGTTGAAAGCTCAAGTTTTTTATAATCCATTTTTAATTCCTCCCTGATAATACTTGAGAATACTTTTTTGCATATCTGACACCAAATTGAAGAAAACCCTCCTTGACCTTTATCATTTCGGAAGCTATCCTTTGAGAAGGCAAGAGTTCCGGATCAATAAGTTTTTGATATTCCTTACCTACACTTGTTATATAATTTTTATCTCCTGTACTGTCTTCTATTATTACAGCTATATCACTAAGCTTTTTAAATATCTCCTCACCAAAATCCCTTAACCTTTTATAGTTATTGCTGTACCTGTATAACGGTAAGTCTTTTCTCCTGCCAAAGAGTGATACAAGGTGATGGTTAAAATTGATTTCTTCAAGCTCTGTCTCGGTTATTTCAGGGCTTTCATTAAGAAGACAGAATAATATAAAGATATGAAGAAATCGCATTTGGTCAATACTTATTCCCAATTCTTCAAAAGGGTTCAAATCAATGATACGTACTTCCATATATTCAACACCTCTTTTTTGAAGTGCTTCAAGCTGCGTTTCCCCTTCTGATACTACTTGTTTGGGTCTGATGGGGGAATAGAACTCGCTTTCCCTTTGAATACTGCCTTCAATAAGCATTTTTTCTATTTTGCCGGTATACTCTGAAAGACTATTAAAAAGGACGCTGTTTTTTCCATCATTGGTATCAGAATAACCGAATCTGCTCACCCTTAGAGAGGTTGCGTACTTATCGAAATCCTTTATTGCATTGCAACAGTCAGGACAGCATTTCTGGATAACTGCAAGCTCTTTTTTTATTACAGGGTAGTAGGTTGAATCACATACGGGTGACGCACCAAAAAGATAAATTAACAGCCAGCGGTAACGTAAAAAGTTCCTTGCTGCAGCAAAATATGCTTCATTAACGAACTCCTTTCTGTCCATTCCGTTACCAAAATTATCATATAACAAGTTTAATAGTCTGCCATCAAAGGAAAAATTATAATGAATCCCTGAAATCATTTGCATTTTTTTGCCATACCGTTTTGCCAGGTTTTTGCGGTATTCTTCTTTTTTCCTTCCTTCTTCGGTATCATTAAAACTTGCAATGGGTATAAGTTCCTCGTCAGGCAGCTTTGGAGGCATACTTAGAGGCCAAAGCATCTCATTTCCAATGGCATCTTTCACTTCACTGCTAATCTGTTTTAAAGATCGATAGGTTTCCTCAATGGAAGGAAGAGGGGGTGTAACCATTTCTATCTGACTTTCCGAAAAATCTGTTGTTATCCTTGTGTTTTGTGTTTTGTCCCCCAATGCAGCCGGATGAGGAGTTAATGCAAGTTCTCCTTCGGAAGTTACCCTCTGTGATTCTTTTTCAAGCCCGAATAGCCCTTGGGTTAAAAGATTTCCGCTGTTGCTTTCAATAACCATATCGGTAACCTGATTATAATTCCAATTCATAGCGGCCTCCTTAATATTAGTATTTATTAAAAATACATAATCTATTAATGTTCTATAGTTATAAGGTTTTAAGAATATCGAACAGTAAAATAAAAAAATAATTACTTTAAAAAATCCCTTATTGCATTGACAGCTTCCATATTTATCTTACATTTAAAGTTCTGACCATTTCGAGTACAGATAATAAGCCCAGCATTTTCGAGTTCTTTAAAATGGTGGGATATTGTTGACTTGGATAAACTCATACAACAGCAGGCTTTTGTAAAGCACTTTTCAATGCCATCATCAAAAAAACGGGTATCACTGCCATCGGATGTTTTATGCCATTCATAAAGCATCTTGAATATATTTAATCTTTGTTCGCTCGATAGAGCTTTAAATACTTTAACCATATCTATGTTCATCATAGTTCTATGATAATCGAACAATAAATATCTGTCAATATGCTGTAAGAAATTATTGTAAATTATTAAGTGACTACCATTAAGGCTGATTAAACAAGAAAAGGATATAAGTCATAGGCAAGGATTTTTTCAGAAAGTTCTAAGAAATAATTGAAAATGGAGTTGAATGTGTTGATATGATCAGACTTAGTATGGGTTTATAATACTTTATAAATAATCCAGCTAATAATTCTAAAGCCTCTGTAATAGCTATTGCTGTATACAGGGGTTTTCATATTATGTGATACAATAAAAAATATAATATATAAATAAATAAAACTTTACAAACAATATTATATAATGTATAGTATTAGTATAAATTAGTTTTAATCAAGGAGAGATGATTATGGGATCATTTGTATGTATTACCGGTGCAACAGGCGGTCTGGGCAAAGCCTTTGCTGTAGAATGTGCGGCTCGTGGCTGGGATTTATTCATAACTGATATATCAGAAGAGACGTTGTCTAATTTTGCATCGTCTCTATCCAATACTTATGGAGTAAAAGTAATGTATTTTGCAAGCGATTTTACTGACCATAATTCAAGAACACATCTTTTTGATTTTATGAGGTCTAGCAAAATAAGTTTTTGGAGTCTCATAAATGTAGCGGGGGTTGATTTTGAGGGTGTTTTCTTTGATAGGCCACGGGAAGAGATACTTACAATTTTGAGGATAAATATTGAGGCTACCCTGGATGTGTCACATGAAGTTATAAAGTTAAGGGATAAGAGTAAAAAATTCAGACTTATTACAGTAGCAAGCCTTGCTGCCTTTTATCCAATACCTATTAAAGCAACATATGCTGCATCGAAAAGATTTTTGCTTAATTTCTTTATGGCTGTCAGGGCAGAAATGAAAGAAAGGAATTGCAGTGTAACAATTTTGTGTCCAGGAGGAATGCCTACAAATGAACAAGTAATTAAATGTATTCACGCGCAGGGCTTTATGGGAATTGTTACTACGAATAACGTCGGCTATGTTGCGTCAAATACAATTAATAGGGCTCTAAAGGGCAAGGCAATTTATATACCGGGGCGTGTAAATCGTATTTTGAGAAGAATTGGAGGCAGTGCACCACAGAAATTTGTTGCTTGGGCTCTCGCAATGCGCTGGAATAAAGCTTTTAAAAAGAGCCATGCTACTGCAATAACTCCTGCAAAAGCATAATATCAAATAATTTTTCGTTATGGGGGTGTATTAAGTGATACCTTACTTAAAGGGTAAAACAATTATTGTTACCGGAGCTACATCCGGAATTGGATTTGCAGTGGCTGAAGAAGCTGCAAAATCAGGTGCATATGTGGTTGGAATAGGAAGATCCCGTGAAAAGTGTGAAGAAGCTGAAAATAGAATAAAAAAATTATGGGCGGATTCGAAAATTCATTATCTGTTAGCAGATTTCACTTCTCTTAATCAAATAAGAAGTCTTGCTAAAAACATTAATCAATTATTCTCTGCTGAAAATCGCCATTGTATAGATGTTTTAATTAATAGTGCCGGATCAGTATCCTCATGGTATAAAGAAACATCTGACGGTTTTGAACTGCAGTTTGCAGTGAATCATCTGGCACCATTTTTGCTTACTCATGAGCTGATGCCTCTTCTTGAAAAGTCACCATCCGGAAGGATAATTACCGTAAGCTCGAATTCACATTACAAAACTCGCATAAATTTCAGTGATATAATGAACCGAAAGCATTATAACATACTCATGGCATATAAAAGGACTAAGCTTGCCAATGTTTTGTTTACAGCAGAATTTAACAGGAGGTATGGTTCTCATTCTAAAGTAAGAGCATTTGCAGCTGACCCCGGATTAGTTAATACAAGTATAGGTACTAAAGGAACATTTGGCTTGGCAAAGTGGTTCTGGAACATGCAAGCAAAAAGGGGGGATGACCCTCATGTCCCGGCAAAAGCCATTCTATTTATTGCTGGAGATCCGTCAGTGAGCAACTCAAGAGAAATTTACTGGAAGAACTGCAAACCTCAAAAGCCTAGTGCATACTCTTTGCGTGAGGATGCCGCAGCTAAACTGTGGGAATTCTCTGCTAAGGCCTGCGGGATTAAGTAATACATACTTAAAGGCTGATGGTGTGTGTCTTGAAAAAGCATGTTATATATTATATAGTATTGAGGTAATTAAAAGGCACTTCATAATATATTTTATTTAAAACAATTAGCCTGCAAAGTAACGGTGGAAATGAGGTATTAATAATTGGATGCCCAAATGAAAAAAGGTTTGCTGGATGTTTGTGTACTTTATGTATTAAAAAAGGAAGATGCTTATGGATATAAACTCACACAGGAGATATCCATGCTTCTCGATACCTCTGAATCTGCTCTTTACCCGGTTCTCAGGAGACTTGAAAGTCAGGATCTGCTTGAAACATATACAGAGGAGCATTCAGGACGTCTTCGCAAGTATTATCATATTACCGCTCAGGGTATAAATAGATTTAAAGAAAATATTCAGGAACTCAAAGAACTTAAAAGAGTTATAGATACTGTTATAGGTGGTGAACAGCATGGATGAACGGATTGTAGGATTTTTAGATTTGCTCAGAGCAAATCTTACAAATATTCCTGATGATGAAAAAAATGATGCTATAAACTATTACGAAAATTTTCTTAATGATGCTTCTGAAGAGGGAAAAGACCTCGATGAGGTTCTCTCACAATTGGATTCACCTGAAAGTATTGCAGAAACAATTAAGACAGAGGCAAATTTTAATCTTGCGGAGCAAAACCCGGGTTTCAGGAGCTTCAACAGAGTTGTAAAAAATGCACTACATACTGTAACAACTCCTTTCACAAATATTATGCTGTACCTTGTTGTAGCGTTATCATATGTGACTGTAGCGTTTGTTTTCGCCGGAGCCTTTATCTCATTGATAGCCTCCGTGGTATTTGGTTTTGAGCTTATATATGAAGCCTTTACAATACCATCAAAATATGCTCTTGAAATAGCTGGGACCTTTGGTATGGCGTTTCTATGTGCAGGAATCTTGTTTTTAACTGCTTTTGGCTTATATAAATTAGGAAGGCTTTTAATAAGGGTATCACTCAAGCTTGTCAGAAAGGTAATTAAAAAGAACCTTAAAAAGGCTCCATTGAAAAATGAAAATTACCCTGCCAGGAAGTTAGTATGGTCTAAAAAGATTGTTATTTCATCAGTAATTATATCTATCCTGGGATTAATACTATTTTCCATTTCAGGGTTGCCGGTCAAGTATTTCACTATCTTCAACAGTATGAAGCCTGATAATGTTGTCACCAGAACGACAGAATTCAACCCGGCTGAAATAAATAAAATTTCTATAACAACCCAGCACTCATGTATCAAAATTTTAAGAAATAAAACAAATAAGATAATGGTTTCTTATGAGCAGCCTGATTGGCTGGATTATGAAATTAAAAAAAGCGGCAGCATGTTGTCTTTCTATGAGAGCTCTAATGGGAGCCTGCCTTTATTCAAAATTTCAAGGCTTCATGAAAGCAGAACAGAAGTTACCGTTTCAATTCCTGAAAGTTATAGCCCGGGTATAATCTCTGCTGAAAGTACAGGCGGATTCATTTCAGTAATCGATCTTCTGGAAAATATCAAGGCAAAGACATACAGCGGCCAAATACATATAACCAATAAGAATATTCCAGATACATATAATATAAGCGCTGGCACAGAGGTTGGTAAAATTGAAGTGAATGGAGCAAAGGCCGGGAACAATACAGGAAGCGGCATTGAATACTTTGTGGACCATAAGTCACCAATAACTATGGATATTATCAGCTCAAGAGGAGATATTTATATAAGCAGTATAAAATAGCAACTAAATCCGAAGAGAACAAAACCTGAAAATTTAAAACGGTGCTAATGCACCTTGTAGCAAAAGTCTGATAATCATCAGACTTTTTTATTACTAAACATTCTCTTAATAAAATGTCTTTATTTGTCGTAATTAGGAGGATTTTATCATTATATGTTGAATTCATTATAAGTAATAATTTCTTCAAACAAAGGGGAAAACAGGGATGAGAATGGGTCTTAAAGGAAAAATGTTACTAGTAATAATCAGTTTATTAATTATTTCTTTTGCGGCTGTTGCTGTAGTAGGCTATTTTGAAACCAGAAGCAGTATAATTAAGCAATCTGACCAACAGCTTATTACAAAGACTGATTATATGAGAGAGAAAATTAACAATTTCTTCGCCCAGAGGCAGGTTATACTTGAGAATGAAATAAGTTTTCAGTCAGATATACTTGAAAAAGCCTCTGGTGAAAAAATAGCAGAAGCAAAAAGGAACATTAATGAGAATCTTGCTTCTGTTTTCAGCAAACTTAATAATAAATATGGAATTATTGATATATATACAGGATTTCCGGATGGAACAGTAGAATGTGGTTCGGGCTGGATTCCTGATGACCCGGCATGGAAAGCTAATGAAAGACCATGGTATACTGCAGCGGTAAAGGCCGATGGAAAATTAGTATATACTGACATATACATTGATTCCCATACTAAAAAGCTAATTGTTACACTTTCTCAAGCAATAAAGCGAAAAGATACAGGAGAATATGCAGTTGCAGCAATCGATATAGAGCTTACGCAGCTTACAGACCTGTTTTTAAAAGAAAAAATAGGTGAGACAGGGTATCCCTTTTTGTTGGATAAGGATGGAAGATTTGTAATTCATCCTGAATACCATTATAACGAGGATGTTGAGAAGGCAGATACAATTTTTAAAATTAGTTCGGGGAGCCTTAAGGAAATCGGTAAACAGTTATTGTCCGAAACAACCGGTATTATAAAAGGAAAGCTGGACGGCCAGTCGAAATTATATTATTCCGAGTTTTTGAATGATACGGGTTTTTATCTTGTATCAACCCTGACTGAAGAAGATTTTACAAAAGATTTGAATAACCTTATGCTGGTGGTTGCAATAATAGTTCTTGCTTCAATGGCATTTTTCATAGTATTTATAATCCTTTTCATAGGCAGAATTACAAAAGTAATTAAAAGCATAGCAGCAGGTATGAAAGAAATGGCTGCAGGAAACCTAAACTTCAGTATTAAAAAATTCAATCGGAAAGATGAACTCGGAGATTTATCCAATTCAATGGAAATAATGCATAAATCGGTAAAGGATATCATGCTGTCGATATCTGATGAGGCAAATAATGTAAACCTTGCACTGAATATTACGAATGAAAGTATTTCAGAACTGACCAGACAGCTTGAAGATGCATCATCTACCGTAGAGGAGTTATCTGCTGGAATAGAGGAAACAGCATCATCAACTCAAGAAATAAATGCAACTTCCCAGGATATTGAAAACGCTGTTGCAAGAATTGCAGATAAAGCTACCGAGGGTGCTCTTTCAGCGAGTGAAATAAGTAACAAGGCTGTTCAATTAAAAGAAAGTTCAACGACTCTTCAGACTGAAGCGAATGAAACACGCCTTGCAATTAAGAAAGCTATGGATGAGGCGCTGAGAAAAATTAGTTATGTAGAAAAGATTAAAACCTTATCTGATGCTATATTGCAGATTTCATCACAAACCAATCTCCTCGCTTTAAATGCATCAATAGAATCTGCCCGTGCAGGGGAAGCTGGAAAGGGTTTTTCAGTTGTTGCTGATGAGATTCGGAAACTTGCTGAAGATTCAAAATCAACAGTAACTGAAATACAGTCTACTATTAATAGTGTATTTGAGGCAGTTGATAATCTTACGGCTATTTCAAAGGACACATTATCCTACATAGAGACTAAGGTTGTAGAGAGTTACAAAGAATCTGTCAATGTGGGTGAAAATTATGATAAGGATGCATCCTTCGTTAAAGCTTTGGTAGGGGATTTGAGTAATACTTCAAAAGACCTCTTTACATCAATAAAAACGGTAACTGAAGCAATAAATGAAATATCAAAAGCTAGCAATGAAGGAGCAGAAGGTGCTAACAACATTGCTGAAAAGGTGCTCCTTATAAGAAATAGAGCAGGTGAAGTCAGCAATCAGTCTTTAAATCTGAAACAAAGCATTGATAAATTGGAAGGCTTGGTAAACAAGTTCAGATTTTAATATTTTTTAAAAACAGTGATTTATGTATTACATTCCGAGGGTTGATTTTATCAGCCTTTGGGATTTTTATATTCAGACTTTTAATTTATTTACAAAGAAAGTTATTATTCTTTTTTGGGCAATATAATAATAGAGATTAACTTAACTTAAAAAGGAGAACAATTATGAGCAAAATTCTTTATATTAAAGCTAATACAAAGCCGGATGATATATCAAGAACCTTCAAAATTTCAAATAGTTTTATAGAAGCTTATAAACAATCTCATCCCGGTGATGAAATTATAACCCTTGATTTATATAAGGAAAATATTAAATTCCTTACCGGAGATGACATAAGTGCTGTGTTTGGACCTAAGACCGAGGAAAGCAAAAATCATCCTATAATCAAATATGCCTATCAGTTCGCGGAAGCCGACAAATATGTAATTGCAGAGCCCATGTGGAACCTGAGCATTCCTGCAATACTTAAGGCTTATATAGACTATGTTTCAATGGTGGGAATCACTTTTAAATATACAGCTACAGGCGTAGTAGGATTGCTTCAGAACAAAAAGGCGGTCAACATAGTTTCCAGGGGCGGAGATTATAGTCACGAGCCATATAGTGTTTTTGAAATGGGTGACAGGTATCTTAGAACAATTTTCGGCTTTTTCGGTATAACAGACTTTACAACCATCGCAGCCAATAAGCTTGACATTCAAGGAGAAGATGTTGATGAAGATGTAAGAAAAGCTATAATAGAAGCACAGGAACTGGCAAAAAACTTTTAATTTTAATCCTGACTTTAACGCCTGATTATTCACAGGCGTTTTTTATATCAAAAAATTTTGACATATCGAAATTTATTAAATAGAATGGTTAATTGGAATAAAACCAAATAAAAAAGTATATTTTGGGGGTTCATATGAAAAAAAGCAAAGTTGTTTTTTTAGTATGCCTTGCAACAATGTTGTTGCTTTCAACCAATGTATTTGCAGCAGAAGCTGGAAATATGTCGGTTGCTGGTGGACTAAGGAGAGTTCAGCAATATAACTTTTCTATTAACATTATGGCAATGCTGCTGGTTGGTTTTGGTTTTCTAATGGTTTTTGTCAAGAAATATGGGTATAGTGCCACTACAGGTACATATCTCGTAGTTGGGGCTGGATTGCCTCTTTATCTGTTACTTCGTTCTACCGGTATCATTTCGGCAGAAGCGATTCCAGCAGACAATATTCAGGTTCTTCTGCTTGCAGAGTTTGCAGTAGCAGCAGGCTTGATATCAATGGGAGCGGTACTTGGCAGGCTTCGTGTTTATCAATATGCAATTCTTTCAATCCTTATTGTTCCTGTTTATATGATTAATGAATGGCTTGTGCTGGATAATGGTCTTGGCCTGACAAAAGGTTTTGTAGATTCAGCCGGATCAATTATTATTCATGCTTTCGGTGCATATTTTGGTTTGGGACTGACTATAGCGTTGACAAAGTCTAAACATTTGCTAAAGAAAATTGAAAGCGATGAAACTTCAGATAGATTTTCAATGCTGGGATCCATGGTCCTTTGGATATTCTGGCCTAGTTTCTGTGCAGCAATAGTACCTGAAGCTGATCTTGAAAGGACAGTCATCAATACTATTATAGCTTTATGCGGCGCGACTCTTGTGACTTACATTTTCAGTGCTTTATTCAGAAAGGGTAAACCTGCAATAGCAGATATAGTAAATGCCGCACTCGCAGGAGGCGTTTCAATCGGAGCAACATGTAATCTTGTTTCTACTCCTGTTGCTTTTCTAATTGGATGTTTGGCAGGAGCAATCTGTGTTGTAGGTTATGTATTTATTCAGCCTAAAATTCAATCAGTATTTAAAATCGTAGATACCTGTGGTGTTCATAATCTTCACGGTATGCCCGGTTTGTTGGGCGGACTTATAGCTATCCTTGTTGTACCTGGTATAGCTGGCGCTCAGTTAATTGGAATAGCTATTACGCTAGTAATTGCATTCGCTGGAGGAACAATCGGGGGCTATATAATAAGACTTACCGGTTCCAAAGAAGACGTATACGAAGATGCTGACGAATTTACAATAGAATAATATTACTTATAATAAAAGTGCTGATGCTTATTGCATCAGCACTTTTTAGTTAGCACAACAATATTATCCTAATATAGTTGCAAGGTCGGCTTCAGGTGTACTAATTGACTTCAACCCGAATTTCTCTACAAGTATACCAAGTACATTTGAAGAAAGGAATGCCGGAAGTGTAGGTCCAATATAAATGTTCTTTATTCCAAGAGCAAGCAATGTTAATAGTATGCAAACAGCTTTTTGCTCATACCATGACAATACAAGAGTCAGAGGCAGATCATTAACACCGCATTCAAAGGCTTTGGAAAGTGCAACAGCTACCTGGATTGCAGAGTAGGCATCATTACACTGTCCCATATCCATAATTCTCGGAAGTCCACCGATTTCTCCTGCGTCCAGATCATTAAAACGATATTTTCCACAGGCCAGAGTTAATACTACAGTATCTTTTGGTGTCTGTTTAACAAACTCTGTGTAATAGTTTCTTCCCGGTCTTGCACCGTCACAGCCGCCAACGAGGAAGAAGTGTTTTATAGCACCTGCTTTTACTGCATCAATTACCTTGTCAGCAACTCCTAAGACTGTATTTCTTGCAAAGCCTGTTGAAACAACTGAACCTCCATTTATACCTGTAAACTGTTTTTCTTCACTCCATCCCCCAAGCTCAAGAGCTTTATTTATAACAAGGGTAAAATCCTTATGTCCGTTTGTCTCAGGTATATGCACAAGCCCTGGAAAACCTACCACTGCAGTTGTGAATACCCTGTCCTGATATGAAGCCTTTGGAGGCATAAGGCAGTTTGTAGTAAACAGGAATGCTGCCGGTACTCCATCAAATTCTTTTTGCTGATTCTGCCATGCTGTACCGAAGTTTCCTTTGAGGTGAGAATATTTTTTGAGTTCAGGATAACCATGTGCGGGAAGCATTTCGCCATGTGTATAGATATTTATTCCCTTACCTTCAGTTTGTTCAAGCAGCATTTTCAGATCCAGAAGGTCATGGCCGCTCACAACTATAAATGGACCCTTTTCTACTTTCATTGAAACCTTTACAGGAGTCGGGTGTCCGTAGGTTGATGTATTTGCTTCATCAAGCAGGGCCATACATTTTAAATTTACTTCACCAAACTCCATAAGCAGATTGAGCCATTCTTCAGGTGTATGTTCCTCGCCAAGTGCTTTTAATCCTTTAATAAACCATGAATTTACTTCTTCACTTTCCTTGCCCAAAACAAATGCATGCTGTGCGTAAGCTGCCATACCTCTCATGCCAAGCAAAAGTGTTGAACGCAAGGATCTGATATCTTCATTTCCTGTCCAAAGTTCTTCAACCGGATAATTATCTGCATTGCCAAGCTTTATTTTTGTTGAATCTATTAATTCAGTTAATTGAGCTATACGAGCTGCATCAAAATTAACATTTGTAACGGTAGTAAAAAGACCATTTATAATCAGTTCATTTACTTCCTTACCAATTTGTTTACCATCTGCTGCACGAGCTAAGCCAATAAGTGCAGACGTCAGTTTATCTTGCTCTTTAGCTGTATCGGCAGTTTTACCGCATACGCCTGCGCGTGTACAGCCCTTTCCTCCTGCAGTTTGTTCACATTGAAAACAAAACATTTCACTCATAAGTAACCTCCTGATTTGCTTAAGTTTTTTGATTATATGGCAATTATATTTTAAATTACCTATAAAATCGGTATCTGTTGCAACAAATATTTTAATTTATATAATAATTTAATGTTTATAAATATACTTGTATGGGTAAAAGTATTAATGATTAAGTTTAATTTTAAATTTAAAATGGGAGGTATTTATAATGAAAAAATTGTTCAAATGCAGTGTATGCGGGTATGTACATGAAGGTGAGGACGCACCTGATAAGTGCCCTAAATGCGGAGCTCCAAAGGATAAATTTGTTGAATTAGCCAGCGAAGACGCAGACAAAATATATAAATCAGACAGGACTAATGATATACACATGAAGCTCATTACCCTGGCAGGCAAGATGGCAAAGCTTTGTGAAGAAGGAATAAACTTAAATCTTGATCCTGCATGTGTATCAGCTTTCGAAAAAGCAAAGGACGAAGCATGGGTCATAAAGCAAAGATCAAAGGCTGAAATTGAAGGACATATGAAAAAGGGAAAGTGGTAAGAATAAAAAGTAACTAAATATTTGTCTCAACATAATATGGTAGCATAAAAGTATATAATAAGGAGTCTTTTATGCTTTCAGATGTTGATTTTATAAAACAATCACTTGCATTGCACCTTTTTTTTGCAAGAATCATGAAAGAGCATTCCTTCTTTCTTCAAATAGGTTTTACTCCAAGGGATTCTAACTTTATGCAGCAGGCGGATGCGTTCAGGATACAATTTGATCAATTGCTGAATGAAGTGGTACAGCTTTCTAATGGAGTTGTAGACCAGAGTGTCCTGAACTCGGGTGAAGTGATTACTCCATACACTTTAAGGGCTGAAACCGCTTCGGCATTTTTCACCGGTGTAAGAATCCCGACAGGTATCACCCAGGCTGAAGCAGGGCTTGCAGGCGGCGGAAATATTGTTGCCAGTCCTGTACTTGTTCAAAGGATACTTGGAATCAATCAGAGAGCTATCAGCCTGGTTGCTGCTTTAATACAGTTTAAATCACAGATATTATCAAGTGTACTTAGTTGTAAAATGTTTACTGTAAATTATCCGTTACTCATAGACCATATAATGAGGGAAGCCAGGTTTTATCTTAATATGCTGCAACGGCTTCAGAACAGGGATACAGTAAATATAAACAGGGATGCATATGAACAGGAGCTGTTCTGGAATAGGATTATGGGCGAGCATGCATTATTTATAAGAGGGTTACTTGATCCTACTGAAAATGAGCTAATCAGCACTGCAAATAATTTTGGAAATGAATTTATACAGCTTGTTCAGGAATCACAAAATGCTATTGATAAGACATTACCTATCAGTAATGTAACCCGGGATAGCCTTAAAGCTACAAGAGATATACGTAACTTTAAAGAACAGGGGACCAAAGGAATTCTGGAATGTAAAATAAAATCTATTATAATTCCGCTTTTGGGAGACCACACCATTCGTGAGGCCAGTCACTATCTACGGCTGCTTAATATGTTCCAAAACATTCGATAAAAAAGACCTTCGGGTCTTTTTTTCATATATGACATATTGCTGTCATATATGAACTTGTATACTTAAGAAAAAAGAATGGAGAGTATTATGGATTACAAAATTGTAGAGTTGAAAGAGAAGAAGGTTACAGGTATTTCAAGGAAAACAACAAATGAGAATATGCAGGCAGTATCCGATATTGGTCAGGTTTGGGGAGAATTTATAGGTATGGGTGTATGTGAAAGCATCCCTAATAAGGCTGATACCAGTACAATTGGTCTCTATACCGATTATGAAGGTGATTTCACCAAACCTTATATGTTTTTAGCCGGCTGCGAGGTAACTAAGTTTACGGGAGATTCGAAACTAACTGAAAAAACCATCCTCGCAGGTAAATATGCCATGTTCTCAGTCAGAGGACATATACAACAGGCGGTTGGAGCTGCGTGGAATGAAATTTGGTCTATGAATTTGGATAGGGCTTATACTACTGATTTTGAATTGTATCATAACAATTCACAAGATATAAACGACCAATTTATTGATATTTATATATCCCTGAAATAACTTAAACCAGGGCTGGCTTTTTATTTGAGGCTAGTTCCAGTACCTTGTCAATAGACTGCTTTTTATTAAGGAGATCGGCATATAGATCGCCTGTTTCCTTTAGTCTGGGCAGTGCGTTTTTTATATTAAAATCTGATGGGCTAATCTTTTCCCCTGCAACCTCATCCCAATAAAGAGGCATGGAAACATTAGCCCCATCAACAGGCCTAAGGCTGTATTGGCAGGCCATTGTTTTACCTGGAGTATTCTGCAGATAGTCAAGATATATCTTCCCTTCACGGTTTTTAATTAGTCTTTCCATGGAGGTGTGAGAAGGGAAAACCTTGTTTATCATTTTAAAGATATATTGTGCAAATTTCTTTACCTCTTCGTAAGGGTATTTGGGTTCTATCGGTACATAAATGTGAAGTCCTGAAGCTCCGGAGGTCTTAGGGTATCCTTTTATTCCAAACTCATTAAGTGCTTCCTTTACCAGAACAGCAACCTTAAGTGAATCCTTGAATGTCGAAGGAGGCATAGGATCAAGGTCAAAAACAGCTATGTCAGGCATAGAAACCTCCGGGACTATAGAAAGACTGGGATGGGTTTCAATACAAGCCTGGTTGACTATCCATATAAGGGTTTCAAGATTGTTGCAAAGAATATAGTTGGTTACTTTATCTTTAATGTTCGGGGATGGGATGGGGAAGGTTTTTACCCATTCATCTGCGTATTCCGGGCAGTCTTTTTGATAAAAAAAATCACCGTCAATACCGTGCGGAAACCTGCACATTGTAAAAAGTCTGTTCTTAAGGTGGGGTAATATATAGGGAGCAACCTCATAATAATAATTTATCAAGTCTGCCTTGGTATAGCCATCTTTAGGCCACAGCACCTTATCAAGATTGGTAAGCTTTACAGTTTTATCATTTATTTTAACGAGTTTATCTTCCATGTTGCCTCCATTTGTTTTAACTACTAATGACTTTCTATTATACATTCCTTGGGGTCTTTATCATCTCTCAGTGCTTTAAAGGAAGAATGTCTTAGTCCGGAAGAGCCTTCTTCCAAATATTCTACTTCACAAACGTATTTTGGGTTTAGCCATACGTGATTTTTCAAACCTTTTATTTCATAACCAAAAGGTGAGAATGCCTGAATACCAGGTTTAAATAAATTCTCTAGATAATCAAGCATTTTATCTGTAAACCCTGTACCGGTGGTTCCTCTGTAAACAAGTTTGCCGGTGCTGTAAGAACCAAGTATGAGTGAACCTATTTCCTTATCTGAGCCTTTTATATATCCGCATATAACAAAATCTTCTTCTATTATCTTCTTAAACTTATACCAGTACCTGGTACGTTTTCCTCCTATATAAGGGCTGTTTATGTCCTTGGCAACTACTCCTTCAAGTCCGTTTTCTACAGCTGATTTATAAAGGTCGGTTCCATACCTGTCTACCGTTTTTGAAATTAAAATTCTTTGATTTTCAGTAACAATAGATTCAAGAAGCCTCTTGCGTTCAATCAGTTTTTCATTTCTTAAATCCCTGCCTTCATATACAAGAAGGTCAAAAACAATGTATATTGCAGGATTGGTAGCTGCCATCCTTTCGATTTTTTTAATATCAGTTACATTACCTCGTTTTTGCCATTCACTGAAAGAAGGCCTTCCTTCATGGATGACTATTATTTCACCGTCGATAACTACAGGCTTGTGATTGAACCATGATGCCATTTCCCTGAATTCAGGATATTTTTGTGTTATATCAAGGTTGTTTCTGCTCTTTAACACATATCTGTCATTTTCTATATAAGAAATGCACCTGATACCATCCCACTTTATTTCGTATAAATAGTTTTCAGAATCAAAGGGTTTTGTCTTGGTAGCAAGCATTGGTATAAATTCTTCCATAAGTATCTTCCTTAAACCTTTACACGCTGTTTTCTGGTTTTGGGCTTTTTATCCTTATCTTCTGCTTTGGCAGTATCAGTCTTTTCTTTTGCTGCTTTTATACTGGCCTTTAACGCTTCCATAAGATCGACAACCTTGTTTTCAACACCAGGCGGGACAGATATTTCAGCTCCTGCAATTTTTTTCTCTATGCGCTCTTCAATTGCAATTCTGTATTCGTTTTTCATATTGGCAGGGACGAATTCTTCCGATAAGCTGTTTATAAGACTTTCCGCCATTTTAAGCTCATTGTCGTGAAGTGTGACATTGTATTTTAATTCACTCAATTCGTTAGTACTCCTGATTTCATCGGGGTAAAACATGGTTTCAAGTAGTATGTTGTTTTTATATGCACGTATGGCAGCAAGTGAATCCTTTGTTCTGATTGTGATTTTAGCAATTGCCACCTTGTCGGTTTTTTCAAGAGAACGCCGGAGAAGCTCAAAAGCTTTCTGACCTCCTTCAGTAGGGGCAAGGTAATAGGATTTGTCAAAATAAACGGGATCAATATCGCTCAAATCAACAAAATTAACAATGCCGATAGCTTTGGATTTTTCACCAGTGCCCTCAAGTTCGTCTTCTTTCATAATGACATATTTTCCTTCTTCATATTCATAGCCTTTAACTATTTCGTTTAGAGGGACTTCGGAATTGCAGACAGGACAAAACTTTCTATATTGAATAGGTGATTTGCATTTTTCATGGAGAAGATTGAATTTTATATCCTTTTTTTCAGTCGCCGAATAAAGCTTAATAGGTATGTGAACCAGTCCAAAGCTTATGGCGCCTTTCCACATGCTTCGCATAAGAAACCTCCAAAGTTAATATAAGATAAAGTAATATTTAAAATATTTTTGTATCCCAAACGCCGGATACAAAAGTTAAAAATTAAGTAATTACTTTATCTTATGGATCAAGGAACATATGTTGCCAGTATAAACAACGTGCAACATATGCTATTCAACATACCTATTATGCTCTTTAGTAACTTTAATATGCTTTTTTTAATCAATCAGATATTACGTTTCCGTCTGTTCCTATTGTAACTACCTGCCATGGTATCATCTTGCCGCTTGCAATAAGTGCATTTTTAGTCGCATTTACTATCCCGCCGCAGCATGGAACTTCCATTCTTAATACAGTTACACTCTTTATATCGTTGTATGCAATAATCTGTGTCAGCTTTTCAGAATAGTCTGTATCATCAAGCTTTGGACAGCCGATTATTGTAATTTTGTTTTTCATATAATCCTGATGTATATTTGCATTTGCATATGCTGTACAATCGGCTGCAATCAACAGGTTAGCGTTGTCAAAGTATGGGGCGTTAGGTGGAACAAGCTTTATCTGGCATGGCCATTGCCTCAATTGTGACTCTGCTCTTTCGGTGTTTCTGGTTTCAGTTTCAGCTTTTTTCTCTATAATTCGTGAACGGCTTCCCGGACAACCATGTGCAAAAGGTTGCATAGTGTTTTTCTTTGCGATTTCCATATTCTTTTTTACTTCCTCTTCGTTATATGCTTCTGCTTCTCTTTCTTCAATAGTAATCGCATTTGTAGGACATTCCGGCAAACAATCTCCAAGACCGTCACAATAGCTGTCGGATATTAGTCTTGCCTTCCCGTCAATTAACTTAAGTGCGCCTTCATGGCATGCGTTTACACAAAGACCGCAGCCGTTGCATTTTTCTTCATCTATGTTTACAATTTTTCTTTTCATTATAGTAACCTCCATTGTTATTAGTATTTTGTTGCCTTTGTGGCTTGATTATAATATAATGTGAAATAATAATCGGTATCTATAGTTACAAAAATGAGGAATTATATGTTTGACAAATACATTAATTTATTAGGTAAAGTAGTACTTTTTAAAAATATTTCGTCCCATGAACTTTCGGCTATGATTTTATGCTTAAACCCTTCTGTTAAGGTATATAAAAGGAATGAATATATAACTTTTGAGGGTGATGAATGTAAAGGCATAGGTATTGTACTTTCGGGAAAAGCTGTAGTGAGCAAGGAGAATGCAACCGGAAACAGAGTAATGCTAAGTGTTCTCGGTCCGGGAGAAATATTCGGAGAAATAATTGCATTCTCAAATCAGTTTACCTGGCCGGCTTCGGTAATTTCTCAGGATGAGTGTGAAATCATGTTCCTTCCAAGGGAAAAAATCATAGGTCAGTGTGAAAAGGTATGTTCCTGGCATAGGACACTTATTACAAATTTGCTTGGTATAACATCTCAAAGAGCCCTTATGCTAAATAAAAAGGTTGAATATCTTACTATAAAAAGCATACGCGGAAAGATAAGTACTTTTCTTCTTGATTTATATAAGAAAACGCAAAATAATAATGTTATGCTTAATATGAACAGGAATGAGCTTGCAGATTTTCTTAATGTTTCAAGGCCTTCTATGTCAAGGGAAATGTGCAGGATGAGAGATGAGGGTATTATAGATTTTCATCTTTCTGCGATCCGTATTAAGGACATTGAGGCACTTAAGGAAGGCTGTGATCAGAAATAGGTTACCCTATTGAATAGAGGAGTCAACATGAATATCCAGATTTTCGGGCTGAAGAAAAGCTTTGATTCACAGAAGGCAGAACGGTATTTTAAGGAGCGAAAAATTAAATATCAATATATTGAATTGGAACGCTATGGTTTGAGTAAAGGGGAATTTGCAAGTGTTAAGGCCTCTGTGGGGTTAAAAGAATTAATAAATGTGAAATGTAAGGAATATACTACACTTAATATGAGTATGCTTGGGACAGGACCTGCTGCTGAAGAAATTTTATTTAAAAATCCAAAGCTTTATAACGGACCTATAGTAAGAAACGGAAATAAAGCAACTGTGGGATATAAGCCTGAAATTTGGGCTGGTTGGGATTGAAGCTGCATAAAAAATAATTAAAGAATAGGAAAAATATATGTTTGCAATATTACGCTTTTTAATACCTTTGTTGATTATTATTATACCTGTTATTTATTATTACAGGAAGCTTAAAAGAGTGTTTAACGGCAAAGGAAATGCCGAAGGGAAAAAAACAAAAAAAGCAGATTCGTTTGAAATGGTTAAAGACGAAGTGTGTGGCAAATTTATACTAAAAAACAACTCACTTGAATTAAAAAAGGATGGAGTCAAGTATTATTTCTGCAGTGAGGAATGCAAAAACAGGTTCTTGCAATCTGACAAAAGCAACGGGTAAAAAGGAGGAAGAATGTTTAAGAATTTTATGAAAGACCGGTATGGTATAGATAACCTGACGTTTATCATATTGGCCTTTGCATTGATATTTGTTACATATAAATATGTCTGGATTATTAGCGTCCTTTTAGTTGGTTGGGCTTTATTCAGAGTGTTGTCCAAAAACCGTCAAAAGCGTGTCCATGAACTTCAGGTATATAGTGCTTTCATTAATAAGATTGTTCAGTGGATAATGAAAGGTATATACAAATTAAAAAGTAGACGTACAGGCTATAAGTCAAGACAGCAGCAGAAGCAATTTCATGTATTTGTTAAATGCCCAAAATGTAAGAATAAGCTCAGACTCCCTAAAAATAAGGGAAAGCTTATGGTAACATGTCCAGTTTGTAAACAAGAATTTATTAAAAAGACATAGAGCCGGAGTATCCATGTTAATACCTGGTTTAGGACAAAATAAAACTCAAGGATGTGTGTTCCTTGAGTTTTATAACTTATAACAAATTATTAATGTAATATTTAGCTTCCTGTTCCTGAATATCTTCTTGCACCCCTCATCCATACAAAATAAGCAAGTGCGAAAAAGGCTGCTCCGACTAGCGGCGACAGAAATGCTGTTACCGATGCTGCGTTTGGCCTTAAAAATAATTGGCTGGGGTAAAATGCTATAAATCCTACAGGAATAATAATGCTGAATATCAGTTTAAAAACAGTATTGAAAATTGACATAGGGTATTTGGAGTAATCCTTGAAATTATACACGAACAAAAGTACCGATGTTGAATTTGTTATCCAGAATGCTGATGAAGACGCAAGTACCATTATTCCTGTCATTACAAGTGATGCTCCTATTAAAGCAAGTATCAGAAGGAGTATGTTTACTATAGTAAGAGGTACTCCTAGCTTTACCCAACCGTAACCAAGTGTCAGAATTCCAAATAGCATCTGACTTATACCTTTCATATCAAATACATCAGATATGTAATAAAAGAAAATATTTATAGGCCTGAAGCAATATTTTATAAAATCGCCTGTCAGGGTGTAATTGCTTATGTTCCAGATGTTATCGAAAAAAATCTGTACAGGTGTTATTGCCAATAGCGAAAAACCGTAAAGGAAAATCATTTCGTTATAGCTCCAGCCTTTTATATCGGGAATGGATTTAAAAAGCAGCCAGAAGGAAAGCAAGCCTGAAAGGTTTGTTGCAATCATTCCGATGGAGCTTATATAAAAGTCTGTTCTGTATTGCATCTTAGACTTTATATCCTGTGCAACTATCTTAAAATAAAGCTTTGAATAGTATCTTAATCCCTGTTTCATTTTTATGCTAACCTCCATTCACTGTAATTAATTTTGATGCCTTTTTGAATACAAGTCTGCTGGCAGCAAGCAGCAGCACTGCCCAAATGGCTTGTATACCCATATATCTAAGGTAATCAATAACCTGAAGACTCTTGTTTGTGAGTATTTGCAGTGGCAGGTTGTATATTGCCTGGAATGGCAGAAGTTCAATAATATTTCTCAATGCTTCCGGGAAAAAAGGAAGCGGAACCACTGAACCTGACAAAAGAAGTACAATCACATCCTTGGTAGTACTTATCCCCCATATGGATTCAGTATAAAAGGATATTGATCCAATCATAAAATCTATACTGTTGTTTATAAGGTATGCCAGAATAATTGCTGCGAGAAAAAATACTATATTAATTCCAAGCAATATTCCTCCATCAAAAACAAACACTATTAATACAAAGGATGGAATAAATATGATTATGAAATTACTTATTACAAAGCCAAGATTGTCAAATGTCTTGTAAAGCTGATAATCAAGCGGCCTTAAAAGCTGCAGTACAATGTTCCCGTTAAGCATTGCACGGGACATATCCCAGTCGCACCAGGTCTTAAGAAGTGTAGCTGTTGAAGCAGCAAGTGTAAGATACATAAAAGTATCATTAAAGGTCATGCCATTGATGGATTTAGATGAGCTTCCGAAAATTGCTATCCATAAAAAATAAATTAAAGTTATAAACAGTATATTACCTATGAATGTAAACAGGTAATGCCCTCTGAAATTTACGCTATCCAAGAGGGCGCCCCTGCAAAGCCCCCAATATCTTTTCATTTTAACCACTACCCCCAGATGGATTAATTTTATTGCATTCTTTTATACAGATTAGGTTGAACTGGCAGAAAGACTTTCTTCTAAAACTTTTCCGCCCTCGTAAATTCTCTTGATTATGCTTTCTGCCTCGACCTCTTCGATTTTTACGTCTTTTACAGGTAATGCTTTCATTGTATAATTCAATACATCGGTAAGAGGTATTCTGTCCTGATCTACCGATATGCTCATCCAATCCTCTTCATTATTGCTAAGTGATATGGCTTTTTTGTCGCTGAATTGGGTAAATATTATGTCAGAGTACTTGCTGAATGCATCTTCATTCAGATTTTCAATACTTACCTTAAGAGTTCTATACGAACCGAACATATCCTTAAGCTTATCAAATTCATTGTCAAATATAATTTTACCTTTATCTATTATTACAATTCTTTGGCATAACGCTTCGACATCACCCATATCATGAGTTGTAAGTATAACAGTGGTTTTTTTACGTGCATTCAATTCTTTTATAAGCATCCTTATTTTGCTCTTGATGGAAACATCAAGCCCTATGGTTGGCTCATCAAGGAATATTACCTTTGGATTGTGCAGAAACGCTGCAAGTATATCGCAAAGTGTTCTTTGACCAAGAGACATTTGCCTGACGGGTTTGGAATACAGTGCGCTTATATTAACCAGACTGTCAAAAAGTTCAAGATTTTCATTATATGTTTTGTCATCAATTTTATATATCTGTTTTAGAATCTTAAATGACTCAATAACCGGTAAAGCCCACCAAAGCTGTGTTCTTTGGCCGAAAACTACTCCTATGTTCTGAGCATTAACTTTTCTGTTCTTATATGGAACATTTCCGTTTACTTTTATTGTTCCGCCGGAGGGTTCCAAAACACCTGTCATCATTTTGATTGTAGTAGATTTGCCAGCTCCGTTTGGCCCCAGATATCCAACTATTTCACCTTCGGTAATATCCATGGATATTTTATCTACTGCCTTAATATATTTATAATCCCTTGAAAAAAGGTCCTTGACTGCACCTTTTAAACCTTCATGTCTGTTAAGGACTTTAAAGGTTTTTTCAAGCTCTTTTATTTCAATGATATTCATTATGTACCCCCCAGTATTTACAAATAGACTGCTTAAATAATAGATTAAATTCTAGCAAACAAATGTTCCGTTTGCAATAGAATTATTGTAATTGTTTACAGATAGAAAATGCTAAATGTACTATCCTTTACTACGACAAGGCTTAAAAAATCGGGCTTGAAAAAGTGAGCAAAATTTTACAATATGAAGCTATGTTTTTGCCGAAAAAAATATTGACACTATATATCACACCGCGATATAATAAGGCTAGCTTATATCACGATGCGATGTATCAAGCAATGATATATAAAAGGATATATCTTATGAATATTAAGGATTTTATTCCAATGAGTGAAACTGCATATTACATACTTTTATCACTAGTTGTTGAACGCCATGGCTATGGTGTAATGCAATATGTTTCAAGCCTTACTGGCGGTCGAATCAATCTGGGGGCGGGTACCCTGTATGGCACTTTATCGAAACTTGAAAAAGCAAATCTTGTAATGATTACAAGAGAAGAAAATAAACGCAAATACTATAAAATAACTGAACTTGGCGAAGACATACTAAAGTCTGAAATCGAGCGTATTGGAGAACTCCATACAAATGGCAGGAGGGTATTTGAAAATGAAAGAAAATAAAAAATATGTCAGAAAGGCTTTCGGGGTTCATCAGCATGAAAAGGAAGAAGAATATCTTTCGCAGATGTCAAGGGATGGCTGGCTTTTAAAAAAAATATACCGTAGGATTCCTTTAAAATATGAATTTGAGAAATGTGAAGACAATTATATATATCAGATTGACTATATAACAAAAAAAGAAGATACAGAGGATTATCACCAGCTGTTTAAAGATGCCGGGTGGGAAGAGGCTTATTCATTGAAGGCACCCGGCGGCACCTGGTACTATTTCCGTAAGATTACAGTTAACGGAGATGAGGAAAGGATTTACACGGACTATGAATCAAAATATAACTTGTATAATAAACTTCTTAAGGTGTTTGCACCTCTATTAATAGCAGTACTTTTAATTGAAATAAATGCTTTAAGAGTATCAATCAAGGATTTTAGAGATGAATACGGTGACCTTAAGGATAGTCTGGTTAATCTATTTTTAATAATCTTTTTTGCAGGAGTTATTATAATGATTGGATATTGGATTGCCGGTTTATTAGCAGAAAGAAATAAAATTAAGAATAAATTGAATCAAAAATTATAAGGAGGGCGAAGTAAGTGCTTAAGGTAAAAAACCTTACTAAAAAGTTCGGTGACTTGACTGCTGTTGATAATATCAGCTTTGAAGTCGGCGAAGGAGAAATATTTGGGTTGTTAGGCGAAAATGGAGCCGGCAAAACCACCACATTAAGAATGCTTGCAACAATGCTTAAACCATTTTCGGGTACTGCAGAAATGAACGGATTTGATATAAATGCAGAACCTGAAAAGGTAAGAGGCTGCATAGGTATTCTTTTCGGCGGAGACAGCGGACTATATGACAGGCTTACTGCTTATGAAAACATTGCATATTATGCAGAACTTAATGATATGAGCAGGAAAGATATTAAAGAGCGTATTGATTATCTTACAGAAACCTTTGAAATGAAAGAATATATAAATAAACGTGCAGGAAAGTTTTCAAAGGGAATGAAGCAGAAGGTTGCATTTGCAAGGTCCATAGTTCATAATCCCGACATAATGCTTTTTGATGAACCTACATCGGGTCTTGATGTTAGTGCTATCAGAGATGTGCATGAATTTATCCTGGATTGTAAGAACAAGAATAAAACTATAGTATTTTCAAGTCACACAATGAGTGAAGTTGAAAAGCTGTGTGACAGGATTGCGATTATACATAAAGGGAAAATGGTTGCTATAGGAACTATTGATGAACTAAAGCAGAAATATGGGTGCGATAGCCTTGAGGATGTTTTTATCAGATTGGTAGGTGATAACAAATGAATTTTAAACACATTACGATAGTATTTAAAAAAGAAATCAAGGACATGAGCCGAGATAAGAAGACTATAATATCAAGTTTTATTGTCCCGCTTATACTTATACCTATAATAATGCTTCTGATGGGCGGCGGAGCTGAGAAAATGCAGAAGGATTTGACTGAAAATGTATCTATAGCTTTGGCTCAGAACTCCAACACCGATGATATTAAAAATTTGGTTCAGGACAGAATAATAAGTAATAACAAAAATATTAAGCTGGTAGATGCTGATAATGATATTGAATCAGTAAGACAGGAAAAAGTAAGTATTGTACTGGATTTTGACAAGGATTATGCTGCCAAACTTAAGGCTAACAAACCTTTTTCAATAAAAATACTGTATGATAATTCAAAGACAAAGTCTCAGGCTGCTGTGTCAATTGTTAAAGAGGCTATTGAGAAGTTTAATCAGAGTATGGTTGCCGACAGGCTTACTGCTATGGGAATAAGTACAGATTTACTTAAGCCATCAACAGTAGAAGAACAGGATGTTACAGACAAGAATAAGTCTAATAATTCAATGCTTATTATGATACTTCCTATGATGCTGGGAGTACTCATAGCTGTAGGCGGTACGGCTGCTGCAACAGACCTTGTAGCCGGTGAAAAGGAAAGAAATACATTTGAACCGCTTCTTACAACCAGGCCAGGAAGACTGTCAATACTTATGGGTAAATACCTTACTCTTAACATGTTTGCACTAATGAGCATTTTCTCAACCGGGTTGGGATTTGTATTGGCTTACATGATTAATCCTAATTCGGTGACAATGGGTACAGGTAGCGGTGGGTTTTATATGCCTCCTTTGGCGGCAGTTCTTGTAATAGTAGTTATGATACTTATGGGTATGACTTTCTCGGGTATACAAATATCATTAAGTACATTTGCAAGATCTTTTAAGGAAGCCCAGACTTATTTGTCTTTCCTATTAATAATCGCAATGATTCCTGCATATGCAACTATGTTTATACAGCCTAATGAAATACAGACATACATGTTTGGTGTGCCTATACTCAATACCATATGTTCTTTTAAAATGGTTTTAGGAGGAAACATAGATTACCTTAAGCTAGGAATAGCTATTGCTTCATCGGCTATTTATGTTGTAATAACTCTGGCACTTGCGGTATCCATGTTTAAAAAGGAGAAGGCTTTATTTAGAAGTTAGTGAGCTTTTAAAAAACAGGTCTGGGAGAAAATCTCAGACCTGTTTTTAGTAATCTAACTTATTTCAATGAATTCCTTCAATTCATCGAATAACGGCTGCGTATCAACATTATCCGGTACTACAAGAGTAAGCGGTTCATTTAATTTGAGTATAAACATACCCAGGATTGATTTTGCGTCAGCCATTCCGTTTTTACTGTGAATCCATATGTCATAGGGATAACGGGATACAATTGCATTTACTTTTTCAATATCATTTATGTTTTTCATTTTAATTGGCTTAATCAATAATATCACCTCGGTACTAATCTTCCCGCTGTAGAAGTTAAAATACATTCTTAAAAAAGTAAAATGCTATTTTTTATAATAAATAACTATTGCTTATTTTGTTAATCCATGGTATGATGATTAAACCAGTCACTATATATTATCAGGATTCATTTTCCGAATACAACTCTCTTTAATTTAATTGGAGCGGGAATAGGAATTATATGATCCAAATAAAATTAAGGAGGTATATAGATATGGCAGATAAAACTTTAAATTGCAAGGATTGCGGTAATGAATTCATTTTCACTGAAGGCGAACAGGCTTTCTACAAGGAAAAAGGATTTGAAAACGAACCACAGAGATGTCCTGATTGCAGAAGAGCAAAGAAACAGCAGAGAAACAACTTCAGCAGAGGCGGAAACCGTGGCGGCGGAAACAGATGGTAAAAAAATAAGGAGAGCGATGCTCTCCTTTAAGTTTTTTTATAACGCGGGGTGGAGCAGTTGGTAGCTCGTCGGGCTCATAACCCGAAGGTCGTAGGTCCAAGTCCTACCCCCGCAACCAAAAAGAAAAAGTTTCGTTCAACAACGAAGCTTTTTCTTTTTTATCTCCCTTACCAATTTTCGTCGCTGAAAAGCGGCAAGGAGGATAAGGTTTTAAATCTTGTATTTATTTGAAGTTGTTTTCTTAGAAAAAATATAGAAGACTAAATGTTTTCACGCAATTCAAACCTAAATTAGAATAACAACCGTATTCCTCACAAAAATAAAGAGCATTCACGTTTTACATGAATCCCCTTTTACTGTATAATTAATAAATGCGCATAAAAAACCAATTTAATAAATTTATTACATAATAATTATATCATCCTTTGGTTTTATGTGTCAAGGGGTTTTTACTAAAAAATAAGGAGTGTGCTTATGGATAACTATAAACAAGGCATCAAAGAAGAGGAAAGCTATCTTGAAAAGACATTGAAGATTATAGAAATCCTTAAAAACAAAACTTCTGAAGCACTTCAAAAAAGAAAAACAAAACTGCTTGAGTCAAGAAGAGACATGTGGGAAAACAGTACTCACCATGCTCAAGAACTTAGTAATGCGGTTGAATTAAACCAATATCTTAGCGAGGTATCTAATCAGAGTACGAGTTATGAAAAAACTAAAAAGCAGCTTCAAATATATAAAACAATGTCTGATTCACCCTACTTCGGCAGATTTGACTTTATTGAAGAAGGTTTCAATAACGCTGATAAGATATACATAGGCATTCATACAGTAATCCACCCTGAAACGGGAGATATATGTGTATATGACTGGAGGGCACCAATATCAAGCATATTTTACAGATATGAACCCGGAGAAGCTTCCTATACTGCCCCGGTAGGTGTAATAAGCGGAGAAGTTACGCTTAAACGTCAATATAAAATAAGTAAGTCTAAATTATTCTACTATTTTGACTGCAGTGTGAGAATTGGTGATGAAATTCTGCAAGAGGCTTTAAGAAGGAACTCTTCAGTAAAAATGAGAACTATAGTTGAAACCATTCAAAAGGAGCAGGATATTATAATAAGGGATCAGGAGAATGATTTACTTATTGTTCAGGGGGTTGCAGGCAGCGGGAAAACATCAATAGCCCTTCACAGAATTGCATTCCTGTTATATGAAGGAATGGATTCGGGACTAAAATCTGACAACATACTTATTCTCTCGCCCAATAATGTGTTCAGCGGTTATATATCAGAGGTACTTCCGGAACTTGGCGAGGACAATGTTAATCAAAAGACTTTTATTGAAATATTCAATGAATGTTTTGATAGTAAAATAAGAGTTGAGACAAGAGACACCCAGATAGAAGATATTATAGAAACAGCGTCCCAAGATGAAAGGACCTATAAAAGAAAATCCTTGGAATTTAAAGGTTCAAATGAGTTTTTAAAAATAATTGATGGGCTTCTTTGGCATTATGAGCATAAACTGCTTGAATTTAGTGATGTCTATTACCATGGACAAATTATTGAAACAAGAGAAAGCCTTAAAAACTCTTTTCTTAACAACAAAACAAGTGTGCCTGCAGCAAAACGTCTTGAAAGAATTGAAAACCGTATATTGGATAAGGTAAATCCTTTACAGAAAGAACGATTGCATGATATACAAAAAACCGTTCAAAGAGTCGGTGGGCATGAGTTTGATTTGAAAGCCTTCAGCAGGCTTTTGTCTATCAAGGAAACAAGGGCTTTTACAGACAAACTTCATGTATTTACAAGGATTGATGTAATTAACCTTTATAAGAGACTTTTTTCTGATATGAAGCTGTTTTATAAACTTGCAAATGGGTTAAAACTTCCGGAGGAAATGAATCGGATTTTATCCGATACTTTGGAGTGCCTGGAATTCGGTAAAATAAGGTATGAAGATGCTGCTCCGCTGCTTTATCTCAAGATCAGGCTAGAGGGCTGTGATTTTTATTCGGATCTAAAACAGGTTGTTATAGACGAAGCACAGGACTACTATCCGATTCACTATAAAATTTTCAGCTGGATATTCAGAAATGCTAGATTTACTGTCCTTGGTGATGTAAACCAGTCAATTGAGAAACAAACTGACATTTCGATATACGATGAAATATCTGAACTAATGCATAAGAGTAAAACAATTAAGCTATTCCTTAATAAGAGTTATAGATCTTCCTTTGAAATTAATACTTTTACAAGCAGGCTGCTTAAGAATACCGGTAGTGTCGTACCTTTTGAAAGACACGAAAGCAAGCCGCGCCTTGAAAAGAGACTATCAATAGCTGAACTGGAAGAAGCAATAGTAACTGATATTAATGCTTTATTTAAAGAAGGCTATAAATCCATAGCTGTTATATGTAAAACTCAGAAAGAAGCTGAAAAGCTTTATTTCAGGTTGAAAGAGAGGGTTAATATAAAGCTGTTGACGCAGGAAGATGAGTTTTCTCAAGGCGCAGTTGTGATTCCGGTTTATATGGCTAAGGGTCTTGAGTTTGATGCAGTAATCCTTTTTGATGCAGGCGGGGTTAATTACTTTGATGAATACGATAGAAAGCTTCTTTATGTTGCCTGCACAAGGGCACTCCACAGACTTATAATAAACTATACAGGCAATATAAGCAGATTTTTACTATAAAACGTAGCTTCCAGACTGTACCTTCAAGATTCCTTTTATATTCAAAGTGGGAAAGTTATATTATTTATAAAAAAATATTCTAAAATTTTTGAAACTTTTTAATATTTAATGTGTATATATTTATGAAATCGAAAGTTAAGATGTCATATTTAAAGAGGATAGTATATTGTGGGTGATCCGGATGACAAGCTGATATCAAAGTGCAAAAAACATAACAGAGATGCCTTGAATCAGTTGTTTCAGCAATACGAAAACTATATATATAAAATTTGTTATTATTATTCCCGATCTAATGAAGATGCAATGGATTTGATGCAGGAGGTATTCATCAAGATATACCGTTCCATTGAAGCTTTCAAGGAAGGAAGCCCTGTTCTGCCATGGATTAAGCGGATCACAGTTAATACCTGCCTCAATTTTATTAGAGGCAAACCACAGACGGTTTCGTTGGATACATCAAATGAAGATGACAGTAATGCTTATGAAAATCTTGCAGTATCAAGTGAAAATGTTGAGAGTATTGTTATTTGCAGCGACACCAAAAAACATCTGGAAAACTCAATCCGTCAACTTCCGGCTGAATTAAGGATGGCTGTTATACTAAGACACGTAAAAGGTATGACCTATGATGAAATAAGCAGATTGATGAAATGTCCTTTAGGAACTGTCAAAACCTATATATACAGGGGTCGTGAAGCTTTAAGAAAAGAACTTGCTGAAAAAGGGATCTGGGAGGTGTAGCAATGGAGTGTAAAATAGATAAATACCTGCTTTATGAGTACCTTGACAAAACTATAGATCCCCTTGAAAAAATTTTCCTTGAGCAGCATCTTAAGGACTGTATCCAGTGCAGGAAAGACATTACTCAGATGAAACTGGTGTTATGGGAAATGGATGAAATCAGGGAATCTGAAATAGAAGTTCCTCCAGATATCTATAAAGTGAGGGAAGCAGCCCTGTCTCAAATATTTGAAGAAGGCAACAGTAAACTGACGGTTAAGGATGTAGTTAGTTTACCTTTGGAAGGGTTAAAACTGGGCGGTGAAATTCTTAATTGTATTCCTGCGGTTAAGTCAAGTAACACATTAATTAAGACGGGTGCCAAGTACTCTTCAAAAATTATATCAAGCGCTTCGTCAAAGCTTCTTAGTGGCAGAATAAAAATATTGAAATCGAGGACCCAGGAATGATAATACTAACAATACTGCTATATGTGGTTATAATTATTGTTGCTTTGATTGCAATAATTCTTGTGATTCCTTTTCAATATTCCTGCAGTGGTTTCAAATATGAAAAAACTTATCTTGAAGCCAAGGTAAAGTGGTTATTCGGAGTGTTAAAATTCGGTTTTTCATATGACTCAGAGACAGGTGCTTTAAAAGAGTTTCGGGTATTTGGAATAAAGCCGTCATCAAAAGAAAATAAAGAAAGCTCTGTTAAAAAGAAAAACACAAAAAAACAGAAGAAAAGTTCTGGAAAAGTCGGCATATCCTTGATGAAAGAACTGTTCAAGGAAGGTTTATCAGCTTTTAAGAAAGTATTTAATAAAATCAAGCCAAAGAAATTTATACTTAGTGCCAAAGTTGGCTTTGATGACCCTTATAATACAGGGGTGTTGCGTGCAGTGTTAAGTATTTTCCATAAAGAGATTCAAAGATATGACGTTAAAATAGATACTGTTTTTGATGACGAGGTTATAGAAGGCAGATTTCTAATTCAAGGGCGGATTGTGATTGCAGAATTAATTCCGATAGTAATTAAATTCATGTTTTCAAGACCTGTAAAAAATATGTTTAAATTAAGAAAGGGGAAAAAAGTATATGCAAACTAATACTAATGCAAACATTAATTCATTATTCGAGAGGCTGGAAAATTTCCTTAAGACCAGGACTGTTGTAGGTGAAGCTTTCAAAGTTGGAGATACAACACTTATACCTGTAATTAACTTGAGTTTTGCACTTGGTTCAGGCGGTGGAGAAGGCGATGCAAAAGGGATGAATGGCAATGGAGAAGGTGCCGGAATTGGTGCAAAAGTTACTCCAACTGCAATGCTTGTAATAAAGGGCGACAGTGTTGAAATGCTTCCTATAAAAAAGAGCAGCAATCTTGAGAAGCTTATTGAAATGGTACCTGAAATAATTGAAAAACTTCCTAATGGATACTGTGGAAGTAAAAAGGACAATGAAGCAAAGGAAACAAAAGAGGATTAATAATTAAAACTAACCTGAAGGGGATTCTCATGAATCCCTTTTAGCTATATTTAATTATAACGGTAGAAATGCCCTTCTTTTATGTCCTGATGATTTAGGGCACTGGAGGTTTAGTATGGAAAAAGATATTCAAGAAAGCAACATAATGCCGATTTCTTCTGATATGCCCACTGAAGAGTATGAAAATGACTATAGTTGCTTTGAGTTAAATAAAAATAATAATTCTGAAGGTTATGAGATTACATTTATTGAGTTTATAGAACTTTGCAGACTATTTTTTAAGAATGATTTATAATAATTATAGTAGAGTACAGGTAAAGCCTGTACTTTTTTTATGCATTCTGCATATTAATTAGAATTATAAAGATAATCTGAATAACGGGAAGTTAATTTGGAATGCAAGCGGAATATACCTCGATAGAGGAATTTACAGTGTACTTTTGTTGTATAATAATTTATTTTTGGAAGTACTTTTTATTTTATCATTATCACTCGTATTTTAGAGAGGCATATAATAAATGACGGTTTTTTACAGGTTAACGGGTAATTTATTAAAAGAAAGATTTCCAGGACTTGCGCTTAGGTTTTACAGACGTGGCTATAATTCGTGCAGTGATAAACAAAACAGTGACCTGCTTCTTGATATGGCTATTTCCTATGATAAAACAGGTGACTTTGATAATGCTCTAAAAATGTATAATGAAATTATTTCGTTTAATCCAAAGGATGCCAGAGCGTATTATGGAATGGCAGTCCTTTATGATACAAGAAAAGATTTCTCATCTGCAGTTCAATTTTATAGAAAAGCTATTGAAATAAACCCAGACTACAGCAGAGCACATTTCTTCCTTGCTAATGCTTTGGATGAGCTTGGGGAAAAAGAAGCTGCAATAGAAAGTTATAAAAATGTAATCAGAATAAAACCAGAGGATTTTTGGGCACATAACAATCTTGGAGTTATATACGAAGAAACAGAACGGGATAATGATGCCCTTGAAATGTTCAGGAAATGTATTATCATAAATCCGAATCATTACAAAGCACTTTTCAATATGGGTGTTATAATGAATAAAATAGGCTATAAGGAAAAAGCAATCGACTATTACAGCCAGTCTATTAACCGAAACCTGAAATACCCATACAGTTACCTTAATCTTGCGGTCATATATAAGAATGAAGGTAACTATTCCAAAGCTATTGAAGTATTAAGCAGAGGTATACAGAACATAAAAAGTGCGGATTTCCTATATTATAATCGCGCATGCTTTAATTCACTTTCAAATAACCTGGAATATGCTATCAAGGATTTACTTATTGCAGCAGAACTCAATCCCAAGTTAATAGAATATATGAAAAAAGACGAAGATCTTTCTGCTGTCAAATCTTTAGACGCATATAAAAGATTTTTTGAGACCAATTAAAATTAAGTAAAATCTAATAATTAAATAATAATCAGCCTGACCAGATTTGTGATATAAGCAAAAACTGTCAGGCTTTATTTGTTTATTTGTGATACTATAATCTCGACACGGGGGAATAAAAATGAATTATCCTGAGCTTATGCAAAAATCTATTGATTTTATTGAACAGAATCTTACAAGTGATATATGTGTAGAGGATGCTGCACGTGAAGCAGCCTGCTCACTGTATCATTACCACCGTGTTTTTACAGCGCTTGTTGGTATAACACCAGGTGAATATATTAGAAAAAGGCGCTTTTCATGTGCTGTACATGATATTCTTTTTACTGGTGACCGTGTACTGGATATTGCTGCGAAGTATGGATATGAGTCTCCTGAATCATTTACCCGTGCATTCCGAAAAGCTTATGGGCAGCCACCTTCCATTGCAAGACGAATACATTCTGAACTTGAATGTTTTGGTGCTGTTGATCTCAATGAAAGTAGAATTTTAAAGATTATTGGAGGTATTAATGTGAATTATTCCATAATAGAAAAGCAGTCATTTTTAGTAGCTGGAAAGGGTTTGGTACTTGGTAACGATATTGAATCAAATCAAAAGCGGATACCTGCTTTTTGGGATAAGGTTTGTTCCGAAAGGTGTATTGAAAGTATTCTAAATGAAAGACTGGTTAACCCGGGAATTACTCTGGGGATATGCCTTGATTTTACTGAAATCGGCGAATTTACCTACTTTATCGGAGTTGAAGTTGATAAAAAGGAAGATATTCCTGATGGGCTTGAAATTAAAGAAATTCCATCTGCCAAATATGCTGTATTTACTGCAAAGGGTCCTCTGCCCGGTTCTGTTCAGCAGGCATTGGGTGAAATTTATGGAAATTGGTTTCCTTCTTCTGATTATGAAAGGGCTGAAAAACCAGATTTTGAATGGTATGATATAAGCCGAATGAAAACACCTGAAACTACAGAGGTGGATTTATATATTCCGGTGAAATAAATTCCTGTTTGATTTAAAAGCTCCTGCATTTTTATTAATGCAGGAGCTTTTATGCTTTTCTGAGTAATAGAAAATGACATTTGTCATAACGGATTGTATCTCAAGTCACTGGATTACATTACTTTTTTAAAATAATATTACACTATGATTCTAAATAGTAACAGGAGGACTTATCTATGATAGTTGAAGTGAAAAATCTTGTTAAAAGATATAAAGATGTTCTTGCAGTAGATAATGTAAATTTAGCTATAGAAGAGGGGGAAATATTCGGACTCCTTGGCCCGAATGGAGCAGGAAAAACTACAACAATAAGTATCCTGACAGGTTTGGTTAGGAGCGATAGTGGTGAAATCAAAATATTTGATAAATCTTTAAGCACTAATGAAATGGAAGTTAAACGCCAGTTTGGTATTGTCCCTCAGGACATTGCAGTTTTTGAAGATCTAACGGCTTGGGAGAACCTTAATTATTTCGGAAGCTTATATGGACTAAGAGGTTCTCTCCTGAAAGAAAGAATTGAAGAAGCACTAGAATTTACAGGACTGTCTGAGAATCGAAAAAAATACCCAAAAAAGTTTTCGGGCGGTATGAAAAGAAGACTTAATATTGCCTGTGCAATTGTACACAGACCAAAGCTTATAATATTGGATGAACCTACAGTAGGTATAGATCCTCAGTCAAGAAACCACATACTTAATTCTATTAAAAAACTCAACCAGATGGGATCAACCATAATTTATACTTCTCATTATATGGAGGAAGTAGATGAGATCTGCAGCAAAATAGTTATAATGGACCATGGACGTGTTATTGCAAAGGGGACAAAGGATGAGCTTAAGACTTTGGTTGCTGTTAATGAGAAGGTCAAAATAGATCTATCTACCGTGAATTTTACACTTATAGAAAACCTAAAGAAAATTCAAGGGGTTATGGAATGCAGCATAGACGGTAATAGTCTTACTGTTATTTCGAAAAAGCAGAGTAAAAATCTTGGGAAGATTATAGATTGCGTATCTGATGCAGATTCCGAGATAATTTCTCTGAATGTTGAAAAACCTACTTTGGAAAGTGTATTCCTTACGCTTACAGGCAGAAAACTAAGGGATTAAGGGTGGTGGCTAGAATGAAACTTTTGAAAGTTATTTATTATGAAATACTTAGGAATATTAGAGACTGGAAGGCAATTGTTTTGCTTTTGCTGGCACCGCTTCTTACTATTGCTATTACAGGTAATGCGACTAAAAATACTGATACAAACAGGATTATGGAAAAAACACCTATTGTTTATTATAATGCTGATAATTGTAAGGCGGCAAATCAATTCAATGAACTTTTAAAGTCTGATGATGTAAAAAAATCTTTTGATGTAAGTATTGTTAAGTCTTATGATGAGGGCTATTCAAGTGTTGTGTCGGGTAAGGCAGAGGCATTGATTTATATTCCGGCGAACTTTTCGGACGCTTATTCAATGGGCAAAAAAGTGAGTATAGAGGTTTTCAGTGGAAAACAAATGTCAGCTGCTAGAATTATAGTTGAAGGCTTTGTTAATAAAATGAATACCAATGCGGCAATTGGAAATGCAAATAATATGAATATTACAATGAATGATGCAAATATCCTTAAAGAGACTGCTATCACTGTTACCGAAAAAACCCCTAATGCTTTGGACCGGTGGACCTATTTGAATATGACTTTATTTTTATTCTATGGGGCAATTCTGGGTAGTATATCCATAATAAACGGCTTAAAAAAGAAAACCTATCTCAGAATGAATACGGCTCCTGTAAGCAGATTCACAAATGTTGGGGGGATATTTCTGGGTAATACCGCAGTTTCGTTCCTATGTACCATAATTATTATGGTTATAAGTAAGTATTTACTGGGATCGAATTGGGACGGGAACTTTTTGGTAATCCTAACTGCTTTCCTGTTATTTTCTGCAATAGCAAATTCCATAGGTATTATTTTCGGATGCATAACGAAAAGTACAGCAGTAAGTATACTAATTGTAATTTGTGTAAATATATTCTTGGGTAATATCGGCGTTTCTTCGGCTATTGATGGGGCGATTCCATTTCCTCAATGGATGTTGCCAATCAGTCCTCATTACTTTGCATACAAGGCAGTTGTAAACGATATTTTCACAGGCCCGCAAGCCAGTGTTACAGGTAGCCTGATATCTCTTGCGGTAATCGCATCTGTTACAATATCAATCATGTTTGTTACAGGAAGGAGGAAATCAGTATGACTGTATTTATAAATGTTCTTAAAAGGATTTTAAAAAACAAAATTCAGTTGTTCTTTATTTTAATTTTACCTGCAATATTTATGATTCCGATATCTTTGAATATGAACAGTGAGCATCCTTTAAGGGTTGGAATATTAGACAATGATAAGACAATATTTTCAAATATATTATATGATAGCCTTAAAACCAAGGCTGATGTAATAAGCATAGGTAGCAGTAATAATCATTTTGATGTTTTGAACTCAAAAATTGATTATGAAATTATAATTAGTAAAGGCTTTACATCAGGACTTATTGCTGGAAAAGGGGTTCAGCTGGATGGATATTACCTAAAGGATTCGGTCAGGTGTATACCAATCCGGCAATACTTAAAAAGTTTCGTTGATTCTTCAAAGGCAATTGCTGTATCTGTAAACGGAAATGAAACCAAGTTTTATGAAGGGATGAGCGGTTACAATAATTTGGGTGTTAAAACAAATTACAATATTATTTCGAATATTGATAGAGACAGAGCTTATTCTTCTTTTGGACTATTTCTTATGTTCGTGGTCATGACTTCAGTTCTATTTACAACACTTTTACTTAGGGACAAAGAGAACAGAACATTTTACAGAACAATAACTGCACCTGTTTCATTGAAAAGTTATATGCTTCAAAATATATTGAGCTTTATAATAATATCTTTCTTACAGGTTACTCTGGTATTTGTCATTCTGAAATACCTGGTAGGCATATATATGGGTAATTCTTTTATTAGCATGTACGCAGTTTTCCTTTTTGCCTCAGTCATGTGTGTATCACTGGGTATTGCCATAAGCTCAGTATCCAGAAATGTTGTTCAGGCTGGCTTTATAGGACTTTTCCTTTCACTTCCGATGAGCTTCCTGGGAGGGTGTTGGTGGCCGAATGCAACTGCTCCCGATGTTTTTAGAAGTATCGGCAGGTTTACCCCTGTATATTGGGTGATGGAGGCGGTAAATAAACTTCTTTACAATAATAGTCTGACATCCGCATTAAATGAAATTTTGGTAATAGTTGCTTTCTCAGCAATATTCTTTTTCTTGGGAACATGGAAAAGAGAAAGCCTTAATAATTAGTGTTAGTAATATGAACTTATAGAAAAGGATGGAAGTACATTAGCTCTCTCAATGTATGTTTCCTTCCTTTTTTCTGTTATAATTTAAATGTGACGGAAATATTTTAAGCTTTTTTGTTGTGAGGTTTATATGAAGCACGTACTTAAACTTCTTTTACTATCATATATAATAGCTGTATTTGCTTTCAAACAATCACTTCCGTTTAGCGAACTGCTTATTTTACTGATTATTATAGGTGTTAATGTTTTTAAGGAAAGAGTTATCAATTCCATTTTACTTGTTTTATTGTCATTAATTCTTATATGCATTGGAACATGGTTTGACAGAGATTTCGAAGTATTATTGGCTATACCTGTTTTTGACTTTGTTTATTGTAAAAAGTATATTTTTAATTTACCCGTGGCGGTATTTTTAGTTTTAGTATGTGTTGATAAAAGTCTGCCGGTTAATTTGCTTATCATATGCTTGCTTGGTGTTTTTGCTTTTATTATGCGGAAGTCTGAAGAAGAGGAAGCTAACTATATAGGCGGACTTGATGATGAAAGACGCCTCAGGTATGAACTTGAAAAAACAAAAGCTCAGCTTTTAAGCTCATCCAAGGAAGTTGCATATTTGGCTGAAATAAAGGAAAGAAACAGGATTGCCAGAGAAATACATGATAATGTAGGACACAGCATTGCAGGTGTGCTTATGCAGCTTCAGGCTGCTTTCAAGCTTCAGGGCAGGGATCAGGAACGTTCTAATGAAATCCTTAAAAAATCCATAGATGCACTGTCCAATTCCCTGACAATCATGAGGGATACTGTTCATAACATCAAACCTAATGAAGCTGTTGGAATAGAATATATTGAAACAATTATAAAAGGGTTTAAGTTTTGTAGTATTGACTTCAAAAAAAGTGGTGATTTCAGTTGCTTATCACCAGAACACCTTGAGTTTTTAGCATCAAATATAAAAGAAGCATTGACAAATGCAGCTAAGTACTCAAAAGCAACTCTAATCAATATTAATATTGAAATCAACTCTGCGTTTTTAAGGCTTTTAATTAAAGATAATGGTGTGGGTTGCCCTAATATTAAAGAGGGTCTTGGAATTAGCGGAATGCGTGAAAGAACAGTAAATATGGGTGGATCTTTTTCAGTCAGTTCTGAAAATAGTTTTATTATTGTATTCTTAGTACCTATTGCCGGTAAGGAGGTTGGTATTTTTGAAAGTATTAATAGTTGACGATGATGCATTGATAAGAGATGGCTTGAAGCTTATTCTGGAGCTTGAAGAAGATATTGAGGTCATTGGAACTTCGTCAAATGGACAGGAAGCATTTGAACTATGTCGTATACGAAAACCGGACATTATTCTTATGGATATAAGGATGCCAGTTATGGACGGCGTATTGGGAACAAAGCTCATTAAGGAACATTTCAGAGATATTAAGGTTGTAATTTTAACTACCTTCAAGGATGACGAATATATTAAAGAAGCTATAAAATTCGGTGCTTCGGGGTATATTTTAAAAAATCAATCATCAGATAGCATTGTCAGTTGCCTGAGAACTGTTGTAAATGGCAATATGGTTTTTGAAGGTGAAATCGCTGCAACGCTTTCAACCTTGATAAAGGATGGAAAAAACTCCAGTGCTAAAGATTATGCTTTATCTGAAAGGGATTTTGAAATTCTTAAACTTGTAGGCGATGGTATGACAAACAAGGAAATTGCGAATGCCTTATTTCTAAGCGAGGGAACGGTTAGGAACTATGTTACAAATCTTCTTGAGAAATTAAATCTTCGTGATAGAACGCAGCTTGCAATCTTCTATTTAAAGAATTTTCAATAGAAAAGGAGAAAAAATGAGTCCCAGAAAGAGAATTATTATTACTTTATTCACAATTATAAGCTTGATGCTGAGTGTATCCTGCAGCAATAATAATAGTACAACTCAGCAAAATACTTCAATAAAAGGCTCAACAGTTTTGTCTGCGGCAACTGCTTCCACCCAGGCTGACAATGTTAAAACAGAATCTGCCGGGTTAGCTGAAAAAGCAGTTCAGCAATCAACTGTTGCTGAGATAACTTCAGATTCATCGCAAACAGAAGAGAAAACTTCAAAAAAGGTAATATGCATCGACCCGGGTCACCAAATCAAAGTCAATAACAAGACAGAACCGCTTGCTCCGACAAGCAATGAAATGAAGGTGCAGAATCCAGGGGGTGCACAGGGGGTTGCAACTGGTGTACCTGAATATAAACTTAACCTTGCGGTGTCTGAAAAATTAAAAAATATACTTGAAAAAAACGGTTACACGGTAGTAATGACAAGGGAAACAAACAATGTTGATCTTGGTAATATAGCAAGAGCCAATATTGCTAATGATTGTAATGCAGACCTTTATATCAGAATTCATGCCGATGGTATGGATGACAGTTCAGTAAAGGGAATATCTGTTCTTGTTCCTGGAAGCCAATACATAAAGGATAAAAATATACTTAGCAGCAGCAAGTCTGCAGCAAGAAAAGTACTTGATGGATTGATTTCTGAAACTGGAGCCAAATCAAGAGGTATTGTTGAAAGAAACGATCTTACTGGATTTAACTGGGCAAAGGTTCCAATGATTTTGGTTGAAATGGGTTTTATGTCAAATCCAGAAGAGGACAGGCTTATGAATACAGATTCGTATAGGGATAAGCTCGCAGCAGGTATTTATGAAGGTATAAAATCTTACTTTACTGAATAAAGCTATACTTTTTACGTTGACTTTTCAAACTCAAAAATATATACTTTAACTATAAGTTAATTTAGATTATTGGTCATGTAACTGGCGGAAGTGGATTAACCACAGGGAGCATGACTTAAAGATTATCGACCGCCTGGGTATAAAAAGTACTCAGGCGGTTTTTATATTCTTAAGAAATTATTGTTGCGGGGGTGCCATTTTTATGTGTGAAAAAGCTTGGAAAGGGTTTATTACCGGTGAATGGCAGGAAAGTATAGATGTAAATGATTTTATTATAAGAAACATCTCTCCTTATGATGGAGATGAAGATTTTTTATCTGATATAAGTGAAAAGTCTAATAGGTTGTGGTCATTTTGCAGTGAGCTTATTAATGAAGAATTCCAAAATGGCGGAGTTCTGAGTGTAGATACTGAAACGGTATCCAATATTATAAGTCACAATCCGGGCTATATCCAAAAGGATTTGGAGGTCATATTCGGACTTCAGACGGATAAGCCTTTGAAACGTGCAATTCTTCCTTTCGGAGGAATAAGAATGGTACGTCAGGCTTGTGAAGAGTATGGATATAAGCTTCCTGTCAAGGTTGATGAAATTTTTGAAAACTATCGCAAAACACATAATGATGGTGTATTCAGTGCTTACACAGCAGAGATGAAGCTTGCAAGAAAGTGTGGAATTATAACCGGGCTTCCGGATGCATACGGAAGAGGACGTATCATAGGAGACTATAGACGTGTAGCGTTATATGGGGCTGAAAGGTTAATCTATGAAAAAATAAATGACTTGAATCTTTTGACTGATAAACCAATGGATGATGATCTCATAAGACAAAGGGAGGAAGTATATGAACAGATAAATTCCCTTAATGAGCTTATGGCTCTGGCTTCCACGTATGGATTTGATATTTCGGGCCCGGCAGAAAATGCTGCTCAGGCTACCCAATGGATTTACTTCGCTTTTCTTGCAGCAATGAAGGAGACAAACGGTGCTGCAAATTCTCTTGGACGTGTAAGCAGTTTCCTTGATATTTATTTTGAAAGGGATATAAAAGCCGGTATTCTTACAGAAGAACAGGCTCAGGAACTAATCGACCAGTTTGTCATAAAGCTTCGATTAATAAGACATTTAAGAACACCTGAGTATAATGAACTGTTTGCCGGAGATCCTGTATGGATAACCGAGTCTCTCGGGGGAATGTGCAATGACGGAAGACATATGGTTACAAAGACTTCTTACAGATTCCTTCGTACCCTTTACAACCTTGGACCAGCGCCTGAACCTAATCTAACGGTATTATGGTCAGAAAGACTTCCTGTAAACTTTAAAAAATATTGCTCAAAAGTTTCTATAGATACAAGTGCAATTCAATATGAAAATGATGATATTATGAGACCCGTGTATGGCGATGATTATGGAATTTCCTGCTGTGTTTCGGCCATGAAAATAGGAAGGCAGATGCAGTTTTTCGGAGCCCGCTGCAATATCCCCAAGCTTTTACTGCTGTGCCTTAACGGCGGAAGGGATGAAATGCTGGGAGAACAGGTAGGGCCTTATTCACAGGCTTATGAAGATGAATACCTTGATTATGATAAGGTAATGGAACTCTTTAAGATTTATCAGAAGTGGCTTGCAGGATTATACGTAAATACTATGAACACAATACATTACATGCATGATAAATATGCCTACGAAAGATTGATGATGGCTCTTCATGATACTGATGTGGAAAGATTTATGGCTTTTGGTGTTTCAGGTTTATCTGTTGCAGCCGATTCTTTAAGTTCAATAAAGTATGGCAAGGTAAGAGCAATAAGGAACGAAAAAGGCCTTATTACAGACTTTGAAGTTTTGATGGATTACCCTAAATACGGTAATGACGATGACAGAGTTGACAAGATTGCAGTAAAAATTGTAAGTGATTTCTATAGTGAACTTAGAAAGCATAAGACTTACAAAAATGCAAAACATACACTATCGGTTCTCACAATAACTTCAAATGTGGTATATGGCAAGAAGACAGGCTCTACACCTGATGGCAGGAAAAAGGGCGAACCTTTTGCGCCGGGTGCCAATCCTATGCATGGAAGAGATACGGGTGGTATTCTTGCAGCCATGAATACAGTTGCCAAGCTGCCCTACAAGTATTGTCAGGATGGAATCTCATTTACAGCATCATTTTTGCCGGATTCCCTGGGAAAATACTATGAAGCAAGAATGCAAAACCTGGTCTCACTGCTTGATGGATATTTCAAACAGAGCGGGCACCATATAAATGTAAATGTAATTGACAGAGGACTGCTGGAAAAGGCTATGGAAGAACCTGAAAAATATCCGCAGCTTACAATAAGGGTTTCAGGTTATGCAGTGCACTTTGTAAAGCTGACAAGAGAACAGCAGCAAGAAGTGCTTAAGAGGACTTTTTACAGCAGGATGTAAGGAGGATGGCTTGGATATAAAGGGAAGGATTCACTCTTTTGAAACCTTTGGAACAGTAGACGGCCCCGGAATAAGATTTGTTGTATTCATGCAGGGCTGCCCTTTCCGATGCGTTTACTGCCATAACCCGGATACATGGAATGTAGATGCAGGAACAGAGTATTCCGTTAATGAAGTTGTTGAAAGAGTACTGCGCTACACCGGGTACTATGGAACAGAAGGCGGCATTACCGTATCAGGCGGCGAACCTTTAACACAGCTTGATTTTCTTATATCCCTTTTTAAGGAGTGCAAACTTAAAGGTATTAACACAGCACTTGATACAAACGGCTATTTCGGGGGAATGCTGTACCAACAGGAGTCACATGGAAGCAAGCAGAACAATAGGGTTTTGGAATTGCTTAAATATACAGATCTGGTGCTCTTAGACATAAAGCATATGGACAGTCAAAAGCATAAAAAGCTCACGGGTTTTGAAAACAGCTATGTTTTGAGCTTCGCAAAGTTCCTTGATGAATTGAAGGTGCCTGTATGGATAAGGTATGTAGTAGTTCCGGGTATTACAGATGATCAAGAGGGGATAGATAAGCTATTTAGTTTTCTTAAAGAGTTATCAAATATTAAAAGAATTGAATTTCTGCCGTTTCATAAACTCGGAAGCTACAAATGGGAACAGCTTGGGCTTGATTTTAGCCTTACCCAAACCAGGGAACCTTTGAAAGAGGATATAGAAAAACTCACAGGCAGGTTTAGTTGCCTGATAATATAGTATATAATCGTATAAGAAAGCACTTTTAAAATACCAAGCCGAATAATCCATATGAACTGGGAATAGAATATACAACCGGGAGGCAGATTAATGAAAAAAGAGCTTAAAATCGCTGTCTTCATTTTTATATGTATTTTTGCCGGTTTTATACTGAGTATAATAATAACCGAAAAAATAAATATTGATGATATAAAAAGTACTTACAGTAACCGATCTAACATAGCCGGTGCAACATCAACAGTTATTCCGGCACCTTCAAATGCAGCATATAAGTTTCAGGCAAACAAGGTCACGGTATGGATAATATCGCTTGTGTGGAGTATGGTAATTCCTGTATTCTTTTTGTTGTCAGGCCTTTCTGCTAAAATTAAACGCTGGGCACAGAATAAAGGTAAAAGTTTTTTTGTTGTTACAGCCCTGTACTTTTTAATTTTTTCTGTAATCAATTATATTATGAACCTTCCACTGGATTATTATAGTGGCTTTGCACGGCTTCATGCGTTTGGATTATCAAATCAGACATTTTTTAAATGGATTGGTGATTCCATAAAGAGCATGGCTATTGACACTGTTATAAGCACCCTTATTATATGGATTCCATACCTTCTTATAAAAAAGTCCCCAAAGCGTTGGTGGCTTTATACAGGTCTTCTATCAGTACCTGCCCTCGCATTTATGATGTTTATTTCACCTGTCGTTATTGACCCGGTTTTTAATAAATATGTTCCTCTTAAGAATCAGCAGCTTGAAGCTCAAATACACCAGCTTTTAGACAGAACCACAATTGGAAACTGTGCTGTATACGGTATAGATAAAAGTGTTGATACCAATCAGATGAATGCCTATATGACAGGTATGTTTGGCAGTAAGAGGATAGTACTATGGGATACAACCATGAATAACCTTAGCGACCGTGAGATTTTATCTATAGTAGCCCATGAAACAGGCCATTATATGTTGGGCCATATCTGGAAAGGTGTTGTAATGGGTGGTTTGTTTATTATTCTGTGTTTATTCATAATAGATAGGATTGCTGTGTGGGTACTGGCAAAATCCAATGGCAGATTTGGATTTTCAAAGCTGGCGGATGTTGCTTCACTGCCTCTATTTATACTAATAATAAACATTTTAATGCTTGTAGGACAGCCAGCTATTAATGCTGTATCAAGATATGAGGAGAATGAAGCCGACAGGTTCGCTCTTGAACTCACACAGGATAATAATGCATTCAATTCAAGCATGATCAAGCTTCACATGACAAGCCTTTCTCTTCCGAACCCGGGAAAACTCTATGAATTATGGGTTTATGACCATCCTACCCTTAAAGACAGGGTTGAAATGGGGAATTCCTACAAGCCTTGGCTGCAAAACAAACCTCTCAAATATCAGGAATATTTTAAAAAATAAAATAGTCTTTCATAGTACAGTTGTTTTTTATTTGAGTATGATATGATATACTTAGTTTAATTAACATAAATTTAGTGTAATATATATCATTTGTCAAAAATAGCTAGAAAGATATTTTTGGGGAAACTTGGAGGCTGATTATGAAGGAAAGATCCCTTTATGAGGTTAGGGAAATAAAAGATTTAAAAGATATGCTCAATCAAAGTGCTAAACTGTTTGCTGATAAAAATGCTTTTCTTGATAATAACTCCTCTGGGTTAGTCTCTGGAATTACCTATACACAATATAAAAATGATGTTGATTCTTTAGGTACTGCTTTTATCAATATGGGATTGAAGGATGGTTTTATTGCTGTAATAGGAGAAAACCGATATGAGTGGTGTGTAACATATCTTGCAACCGTCAATGGAACAGGTGTAATAGTGCCTCTTGACAAGGAACTCCCTGAACAGGATATAGAAAACCTTCTTAACCGCAGTGAAGTCTCTGCTGTAATATTCTCAAAGAAATATTCAAAAGTAATGAAAAAGCTTTCTGAAAAACTCCAGACTGTAAAATATTATATAAATATGGATAATGCCAATGATGAAGATGGCGTGTTATCCTTCAGGACTGTTTTGGAAAAAGGAAGGGAACTTCTGGATCAAGGGGATACCTCTTTTATCAATGCTCACATTGACAGTAATAAAATGAGTATTCTTCTTTTTACCTCGGGTACCACAGGCTTTGCCAAAGGTGTTATGCTAAGCCACTCTAATATCTGCGCAAATATAACTGCAGTTTGTACTACTGTTAATGTTAAGAGCAGTGACACATCTCTTTCCATACTTCCGCTTCATCATACGTATGAATGCACCCTGGGATTTCTTACTTTTATTTACAATGGCAGTACAATAGCATTTAATGAAGGCCTTAAGTATATATCCAAAAATCTTAAGGAAGTAAAGCCTACTGTCCTTATTACGGTCCCTCTTATTTTGGAAAATATGTACAAAAAAATATGGGAACATGCATCCAAAAAGAGGGGTATGAAAACCAAATTAAAGGTAGCAATGTTAATAAGCAATATTCTTTATAACTATGGTGGAATTGATATAAGGAGAAAGCTTTTTAAACAAATTCATGATAATTTCGGTGGAAATATAAGACTAGTCATAACAGGAGCAGCAGCCATTGACCCATTGGTTACAAAAGGCTTAAGAAATTTAGGAATACTAGTGCTGCAAGGGTATGGTCTGACTGAGTGTTCACCCCTGGTAATTGGAAACCGTGACAGGTATTATGTTGATGGTGCTGTGGGTCTTCCTCTTCCGGGTGTTGAGGTTAAGGTCCATAATATCAACGATTTGGGTGTTGGTGAAATTATTGTAAAAGGTCCGAATGTAATGCTTGGATATTATAAAGATGAAGAAGCTACAAACAAGTGCCTTAAGGATGGGTGGTTCCATACAGGTGACCTTGGAAAACTTGATAAGCATGGCTTCTATTACATTACCGGAAGATGCAAGAACGTAATAGTGACTAAAAACGGTAAAAACATTTATCCTGAAGAGCTTGAGTCTTTCATCAACAGGAGTCCGTTTGTTCAGGAATCCATGGTGTGGGGATGTTATGAGGAAAAGTCAGGCGAGACAGTAGTAAATGCACAGATTTTCCCCAACCTTGAACTTATAAAAGAAAAGCTTAAAAAGCATACCCTTACTAAAGATGATATTACTGCGGTTTTTAATGATATAATTAAAAACATCAACAATGGTATGCCTCTTTATAAGAGAATTAGGAGCTTCAGTATCCGTGAAACCGAATTTATAAAAACTACTACAAAAAAGATAAAAAGATATAAAGAAATTGCAAATTAATTTATAAATATTAAATAAATAATATTGAGGTAACCGACAAAAGATGGGTTTATTATTAGTGGCAGCAGGCTTTACTGCGTTCCTTTGGGTAACAAAGTTAATAGCGACCTTGTTTCTAAAGTGCTGCAGCTATTTAGATGATGATTTAGTAAAACTGCTTGAAAACTCAGCTGCTCTAAATAACTTTGTTATTTTTGCAGCGTTTAGTCTGGCATGTGTTTCTTTATTGTGCTCTTTCCTTCACATTTCCAAACACGTTATTATATCCATGGATATAATATGTATATTAACATCTCTCATTCTGACAAGATTACACCGTCTTAACGATTCAAGCTGCCCTGCCTGAAAGATAGTTTTTACAGGTTTTATTTTCGTACAAAAAACTAAATTTTTCAGGAGGGTATTTTTATGTTCAAAAATCTTAAAAGAATAATACAGCATGTTCGATATGGCGAGGTTGAAGTTGATTTGAGCCATTATATGGAGGTGCTGAACAGGATAAATGAATTCAATATGAAGGATTTAAGTGAAAACGGATTGAAAGAGGTTTCGCTTAGACTCATTCAGCAGGCAAGAGGGGGGATGGAGCCCGATCTACTGCTTCCTGAAGCATTTGCTCTGGTAAGGGAAGCTTGTAAACGTGTTCTTGGGCTTAATCCGTTCGATGTCCAGGTTATAGCAGGGATAGCAATGTATAAAGGAAATATTGCTGAAATGCAGACGGGGGAAGGCAAAACCCTTACGGCTGTATTCCCTGCTTACCTGAATGCAATTGCCGGAAAAGGTGTTCACATACTTACTTTTAATGATTATCTTGCTAAGAGGGATGCTTTATGGATGGGTCCGGTCTATACTTATCTGGGCTTAACGGTAGGGTATGTGAATGAGAAAATGAGCCCTGAGTATAGAAAAAAGGCATATTTATGTGATATCACCTATGTAACTGCACGAGAATCTGGGTTCGATTATTTGAGAGATTCTCTTTGCTTCAATAATTCACAGCTTGTTCAACGTCCGTTCAACTGCGCGATAGTTGATGAGGCTGATTCGCTTATGGTGGACGAAGCAAGGGTACCGCTTGTTCTTGCAGGTAAAGAAGATGAACAGCAGAACATACCTGAAATCATGAATTATGTTGTACAGCAAATGATTGAGGGTAAAGATTTTGATATGGATGAGTATGAAAGAAATGTTCATATGACTGATAAAGGACTAGAAAAAGCAGAACTCATTCTGAACTGCGGTAACTTGTATGATGCATCAAACATATGGCTGTTAAGTGCATTGAATTGTGCGCTTCATGCAAGTGTACTTATTAAGAAGGACCGTGATTATATAGTACGGAATAACAAAATAGAAATTGTTGATGAGTTCACAGGGAGGGTTGCAGATAAACGGCATTGGCCAGACGGACTTCAGGCTGCGGTTGAAGCCAAGGAGGGAATTAAGTCGGACCAAAGGGGAAGGGTTTTAAATTCAGTTACAATGCAGGACTTTATAAGCATTTACCCTAAAATCTGTGGAATGACGGGGACTGCTAAAAGTGCAGCGGAAGAATTAAAGGAATTCTATGGTGTGTATACTGTTATAATTCCTACCAATAAACCGTGTATAAGAATTGACCACAAGGATTTGATATTTACACATAATGAAGCTAAGCTTAAAGCCCTGGTTAAAGAAATAATTTCAGTAAATAAAACCGGAAGACCTATACTTATTGGTACTTCCAGTGTTATAGAATCAGAGTGGCTTGCAGATGAACTTAACAAAGAAGGTATCATTTGCAGTGTACTTAATGCAAAAAATGATGAGCTGGAAGCAGAAATTATAGCACAAGCAGGTAGGCTGGGAATAGTTACGGTTTCTACCAATATGGCAGGAAGAGGAACCGATATAAAGCTGGGCGGGGAAAATGAAGAACAGCGTGAAGAAGTTGTAAAGCTAGGCGGCCTTTATGTTATAGGCACTAATAGAAATGAAAGCCTAAGAATTGATAACCAGCTCAGAGGACGTTCGGGGCGCCAGGGAGATCCGGGATCAACAAGGTTTTTTACAAGTCTTGAGGACGATCTTATGATACGTTACAAGCTAAAAGACATTATTCCGGAAAAATATTACCCCAAACATCAGGATGGACCAATAACCAATAAGATTATAATAAACAGGATTATCTGTGCCCAAAAGATTATTGAGGGACAGAATTTTGATATAAGAAGAAACCTTTATAAGTATTCCTCCATTACAGAATTGCAAAGGAAGTCTGTCCATAATATAAGGCTTGGACTGCTAAACGGAACGAGGGAACTTGATATTCTCAAGCGACAGTCTGCCGAGCGATGCAACGAACTAACCGCCAGATTTGGCCCAGCTGTGGTTAAAAATGCAGAAAGCCAGTTATTCATGTTCTTCTTAAGCAAATACTGGTCGGATTTTTTGGACTATGCTGCTTACATCAAGGAAGGAATACATTTGGTAAGTATAGGGGGAGCAAACCCTTTGTATGAGTTTAACGCAAAGGTTTCAGCTGCCTTTGAAGAAATGAAGATTAAAATTATAAGCAGTACGGTTAATACTTTTAATAAGGCTCATATAGATGAAAATGGAATCAATATGGACAAAGAAGGTCTCAAAGCCCCATCCTCAACCTGGACCTATGTTGTAGATGATACTGCCCAACAGTTTGGAATGCTTGGACTTCTCGGAAATGCGGTCGCTTATGCTGCAAACCCATTTCTTATACCTGCCCTTATAATTACAGGGATAGTAAACAAGTTTTCAAAAAGAAAAAGTGATATTGAATAAATTGAAGTGTAAGGTTAACTTCCAACGTTTAATAATTTGAGAAAACTTTTTATTATATTCGGAGGAAGAAAAATGAGAAACAAAAATCGTTTCGCTGGCATCACACTGGTTTTAATCGGATGTCTATTACTGCTTGCAAACTCTTTATTGAATATTTTTGATTCTGGAGAAAGAATATGGCCTTATACGGTTATATGTATGGGTATAATTCTGGAAGCAGCATATTTTTATACAAGGAAGGCATCTGCACTGCTTATACCGGGTGCTATACTTTGTGCCAATGGACTTTTGTTTGTGTTTGAAGTCAATACAAACTGGGAGCATGCAGCCTTTACATGGCCTGTTTACACTTTGGGAGTAGCCATTGGATTATTTCAGTACTATATATGTGGTAACAAAAACAGAGGAGTTTTTTTCTCAATGATGATGCTTTTATCCATAACTGTATTAGGGTTGATAATTGCAGCTTTTGAGATTCTTTCCTGCTGGGAGTACTTTGGTGGTGTTATGCCTGCGGTTATTTTTATAGGTCTTGGATTGGCGACTTTACTTATAAAACAAAAAAATATTAACACAACGAACGAAAATATGAAGTAATACTTAAATAATTTACGTATAATTATTTGATTGTGAAATTAATATATGGAGGGTAATTCAAATGCGCAAGCAAAATATGTTTTTTGGAATTCTGTTCATTTTAATCGGATGTGCTTTGTTATTTACTAATTATGTTTTGGATATTCAGATATTTGATTTTGGTCAAAATGATTTCTGGCCTTTTATAGTTATAGGGGTTGGTGTAATATTTGAGGCATCTTATTTCTTATCACGCAGAGCTCCAGGGCTACTGGTTCCGGGGGGTATTATAACGGTCTGCGGACTGTTGTTCCTGTTTGAGGTCGCAACAAATTGGAAATATGCAGCATATACATGGCCTGTTTACATTTTTTCTGTGGCCTTCGGATTGTTCCAGCTTTACTTTTTCGGTGCAAGAAGAAAAGGTCTTCTTATTGCAGCATCAATTGTACTTCTTACAACAGGTATTGGAGTAATTATAGCTTTATTTCAGAGCCTTTCAAAGTGGTCGGATTTTGGAAGTATTGTATTAGCTGCATTCCTTATCATAGTAGGACTGGTTGTTGTATTCGGAAAAGGTAAAAAGATCAGTGCATAATGGTTATTATCAGTTAAGTATAGCAAAAGACCGGGTTTTATAGCCTGGTCTTTTTATTTAATCCTTTTGTTATTAACTTTTGTTTATTGTGGTATAATATGGACCATGAAAGATGTATTTAAAATGAACTTTTGTTTATGATAAGCCACTGGAGGAACAGAATGATTATTGCAGATGACTGGAAGGATTATGAACTTTTAGATACAGGGAATGGTGAAAAACTGGAGCGCTGGGGAAAAACAATTTTGATAAGACCTGATCCCCAAATAATTTGGCCTTCATCAGGTCAGGAAAAGCTATGGAAAAAGGCAGATGCCCATTATCACAGAAGCAGCAGCGGAGGTGGAAAGTGGGAATATTTAAATAAAGTACCTGATAAGTGGACAATATCTTATGATAAGCTTTCATTTCACATAAAACCTACTGATTTCAAGCATACTGGGTTATTCCCGGAGCAGGCTGCCAACTGGAAATGGATAATAGAAAAGATAAAATCCCGAAAAGGTCCTGTTAGTGTACTTAATTTATTTGCATATACCGGAGGAGCAACTGTAGCAGCAGCATATGCAGGAGCTGAGGTGTGCCATGTTGATGCTGCAAAAGGCATGGTAAATTGGGCGAAGGAAAACATAGAACTATCAGGGCTGAAAGATAGACCTGTAAGGTTTATAACAGATGATGTCATTAAATTCGTACAAAGGGAAAAAAGAAGAGGAAAGGTTTATGATGCGGTAATAATGGATCCTCCATCGTATGGAAGAGGTCCAAGAGGAGAAATATGGAAGATAGAGGATGCTCTTTATGGATTTATGGAGGAATGCTTAGACATACTATCACCTGAGCCTTTATTTGTACTTATAAACTCTTATACAACAGGTTTTTCGCCCACGGTTCTTTCGAATATACTGAAAATGCTTATTGAAAATAAATATGGCGGAAAGTCATCCTGTGGAGAGGTAGGCATACCGGTAACTGCAACAAAACTGATTTTACCCTGTGGAATTTATGGCAGGTGGGAGGCTTTATAAGTTGAAAATAATTTTTGAAGACAACCATCTGCTGGTAGTTGAAAAGCCTGTTAATATACCATCACAGCAAGATGAATCAGGCGATCCGGATATGTTGACTCTTTTAAAGGAAGATATTAAACAACGGTACAATAAGCCGGGGAATGTGTTTTTGGGACTTGTACACAGGTTGGATAGGCCTGTTGGCGGGGTAATGGTTTTTGCCAAAACCTCAAAAGCAGCATCAAGGCTTTCTGAACAGGTAAGAAACAGAACCTTTAAAAAGACCTATCTTGCGGTTGTTCATGGATTTATGGATAAGCAGGAAGGTACACTAAAAAACTATCTTTTAAAGGATAATGATAAAAATATCGTTAAAGCTGTTGATGAGAATACAGAGGGTTCAAAGCTTGCTGTACTGGATTATATGGTTGTTTCGTCCTGCCAGAATCTGAGCCTGGTAAAAATAAACTTACATACGGGTAGGCCACATCAGATACGGGTACAGTTTGCAGAAACGGGTCACTCGTTGTTGGGAGATAGAAAATATGGTTCGAAACTAAGTAAGGATGGACAGCAGCTAGCTTTGTGGTCACATGAACTGGTAATAGAACATCCTACGTTAAAAACCGAACTTAAATTTGAAAGCAGTCCCCCTGATATTGTTCCGTGGAGCTATTTCAAATATTGAATAATTGATTGACTTACATAAAACATTAATTATTGATGGAGGGCACAATGCCTAAGATTGATTTGATTGCTACAACGGCCTTTGGTATAGAAGCAGTAACAGCAAGAGAGCTTGCTAAATTAGGGTATGAAGACCAGATGGTTGAAAATGGAAGGGTGCTTTATAGAGGAGATGAAAGCGCAATCTGTAAAAGCAATATGTGGTTAAGAACTGCAGAAAGAGTGCTTATCAGAATGGGTGAATTCACTGCACTTTCGTTTGAAGAGCTGTTCGAAAAAACAAAAGCGCTTCCCTGGGATGAATGGCTGCCTGAAAATGCAGAATTCCCTGTGGAAGGAAAATCTATAAAGTCAAAACTGTTCAGTGTTCCAGACTGCCAGGCTATAGTAAAAAAAGCGGTTGTTGAAAAAATGAAACAAAAATATAAGAAGCAGTGGTTTGAAGAAAACGGACCCAAATATGTAATAGAGGTTGCGCTGTTAAAAGATGTTGCAACCCTTACAATAGATACTAGCGGATCCGGACTTCACAAAAGGGGGTACAGAAAACTTGTGGGTGAAGCACCGCTTAAGGAAACACTGGCCTCAGCAATGCTTCTTATCAGCAGATGGAATAGGGACAGAATACTTGTAGATCCTTTTTGCGGTACTGGAACCATACCGATAGAAGCAGCTCTTATCGGACGGAATATTGCGCCCGGATTAAAAAGGGAATTTGCTTCTGAAAAGTGGCCCAGAATTCCAAGCAAGCTGTGGGAGGATGTCAGAAATGAGGCTGAAAGTCTTGTGGAGCCGGACACAGAACTGAACATACAGGGGTATGATATAAGTGAAGACGCTTTGAGTTTGGCCCGCTATCATGCAAAACAGGCAGGCGTAGAATCTGTAGTTCATTTACAGAAAAGAGCGGTAGCCGATTTGAGTTCTCATTATAAATATGGAATAATAATGTGCAATCCTCCTTATGGAGAGCGCCTTGGCGAACTTAAGGATGTTGAAAAACTTTATAAACAAATGGGTTCGGTATTTAAAAAACTGGACATGTGGTCATATTATATAATTTCTTCACACCCTGAATTTGAAAAGTTTTTCGGACGAAGAGCAGATAAAAAGAGAAAGCTTTATAATGGAAGAATTCAATGCAACTATTTTCAGTATTTTGGACCACCACCACCAAGAAACAGAACCAGGACTGAAGAAGAAACCAATAAAAATGTTTGACTTATATAGTGTATTAACTTATCATAGTTTAATAATAGGGATCAATGTAGAATGGTAGGGAGGAGTATGAATATGCTTCTTAAGGTAGCTAAGTCAACTGTTAACGGGAAAGTCAGAATACCAGGTTCAAAATCGCATACTATAAGAGCTCTTTTTATCTCAAGCCTTTCAGAAGGAAAATCTGAAATTATTTCACCACTTATTTCAAATGATGCATTATCTGCTGTAGATACTTGTATCAACATGGGAGCCAAAATTGATAAGCTGGATGGAAAATATATTGTTGAGGGTTTTGGGAAAAAACCAATAACTCCCGATGATATTATAAACGTAGGCAATTCAGGTACTACGCTAAGATTTGCCGTAATGGCTGCAACTCTGGGGGAAGGCTATTCTGTTTTTACTGGTGACTATCAGATTAGAAGAAGACCGCTTAAGCCCTTGCTTGACACAATCAATGACCTTGGAGGTCTCGCTTTTTCATCCAAGGGTAACGGAATGGCACCTGTAGTTATAAAAGGGCGTGCAAAAGGCGGAAAAACATCTTTAAATTCAGTTACATCACAATACCTCTCTTCTGTTTTAATAAGTTCACCGCTTTTGGAAAAGGATACAGAAATCGATATAACCTGCCTTAATGAAGTGCCATATGTCGAGATGACTTTATGGTGGCTTGACAAGCAGGGAATTAAATATGAAAACAATGATTTTAAAAGCTTCGTTATAAAAGGTTCACAGCAATATAGACCTTTTAATATGTCTATTCCTGGAGATTTTTCTTCTGCAACCTTTTTCATGGTACAGGCAGCAATATCGGGTGGGGAGTTTTTTTTGGAAAACCTTGATATGACCGATCCTCAGGGAGATAAGCTAGTTTTATCCATACTTAAAGATATGGGAGCAGAGGTTCAGATGTTTGATAATATGATAAGAATCAAGGGAAAAACCCTTAAAGGTATTGAAATTGACATGAATTCAATCCCTGATGCACTTCCGGCAATGGCAGTCGCGGGTTGCTTTGCCCAGGGGGAGACAAGGCTTTTAAATGTTCCTCAGGCCAGACTTAAGGAGACCGATAGAATCCATACAATGTGTGAAGAACTTAAAAAAATGGGTGCAGATATTGAGGAACTTGCTGACGGTCTTATTATAAGACAAAGCAAGCTTAAAGGCTGCAGAGTATGTGGGCATGATGACCATAGAATAGTTATGGCACTTGCAGTTGCAGGCATGAATACAGAGGGTGAAACAATAATAGATACGGCTGAAGCAATGAATGTTACTTTTCCTGAGTTCGTGGATTTGATGCGTTCTTGCGGAGGGAAAATGGAGTTGATGGAATGAATATAGTCCTTATTGGAATGCCCAGCTCTGGAAAGACAACAGTAGGAAAACCTTTGGCAAGCAGGCTCGGTATGGGTTTTATAGATACTGATGCTGTAATCCGTGAAAAGGAAAACAGGGAACTTAGTGCTATTGTTAACAAAGACGGGCTGCAGCATTTTTTACATATTCAAGAAGCAGCACTTATGGAAATACATAATGATAAATATGTAATATCAACTGGTGGAAGCGCCGTATATAGCGATAAAGCTATGAAGCATCTAAAGAAAAATAGTATTATTGTATATTTGAAAGTAAAGTACGAGGATATAGAAAATAGAATTACCGGCAAACGCAGATTTGCACGTAATAGTGAACAAACCTTGCTAGACTTATATAATGAAAGAACACCTTTATATGAGAAATATAAGGATTTGGCTATCGACTGTACAGAAAAAACTGCTGAGGAAATTACCGAGGAGATAGCTGTATTTTATGAAAAAACAGTTCTTGGAGGTCAACACATATGATGGGAAACACCTTTGGAAGGCTTTTTAGGATAACTACCTGCGGCGAGTCATACGGCGGAGCCTTCAGGAAAAATCCAGACATCCCCAAAGAATTATATGGAGGATTAATGGCAATTGTAGACGGTGTGCCGCCGGGACTAAAGATAACACCGGAACTTATTCAGTCTGAACTGGATAAAAGACGCCCCGGTCAGTCTGAACTGGATACACCTAGGAAAGAAAAAGATAAAGTATATATTTTTTCGGGTGTAATGGAAAATGATGTTTCTACAGGTGCTCCGGTTGGGCTGATTATTCCCAATATTGATATTGACGATGAGCATGTAGAAAAGCACAGGTACTTTAAGGATTATATAAGGCCTGGGCAAGCAGGGTACACCTATTATAAGAAATACGGACAAAATGCAGATTTATATGGTGCAGGAAGAGCATCCGGCCGTGAAACGGCTGCAAGAGTTGCAGGAGGAGCTATAGCAAAGGCTGTTCTTGATAAAATGAATATTGATGTAATTGCTTATGTTACTGAAATTCATGGTATCAAAGCGAAACCGGTGAGCTATGAAATCGCAAAAGCAAACTATCGTATAAATGCAGTGAATTGTCCTGATACCGAGGCTGCTGACCAAATGATTAACGAAGTCTTGAAAATTAAAGCTGAAGGGGATTCGTGCGGTGGAGTAGTTGAAATTGTTGCAAGAAATGTACCTGCCGGATTGGGAGAGCCAGTTTTCGATAAATTGAGTGCTACTTTGGCTCATGGTTTGATGTCAATAGGCGCTGTAAAAGGTCTTGAATTTGGTTCGGGTTTTGAAAGTGCAGGTATGAAAGGTTCTGAATCAAATGATACGCCTGTTATAGATGAAGCAACCGGAAAAGTAGCATTTAAAACCAATAATGCCGGAGGACTTCTTGGGGGGATTTCAACAGGCGAAGATATACGTATCAGAGTGGCTGTAAAACCTACGCCAACAATTACTGTTACACAATCAACTGTGGATACTGTAAATTTAAAAAATACTGATATTTCTTTTAAAACAAGAAATGACCCTTGTATTTGCACCAGAATATATCCTGTATGCGAGGCGATGGTAAGGATAGCTTTACTTGACGCAATATTTGTATCCCACGGTTTTAATTTTTTAACACCTAAAGATTCCAAATGGGATAAACTATAATTAACTATAAAAATAAAGCAAAGAATACCTTTGCTTTTATTTTTTTTGAAATTTTTGAAGGAATTTTAAGATATATGTCAAATCATATATATATATTAATTAAAAATATGGAAAATTAAATTTGCAATTGTACTAACAGATTACACACATCTATGGTATTTGTCTTTTGTATCTCAATTAATCCTGTTGTCAAATTGTTTTTCCTTTATTGTTAGGAGTGTAATTAAATGTATAAATTGATTAATGTGCTGCTGGTAGATGACAATGCAGAGTTCATTGAATTTTTGCATAACATTTTAATCAATGAGAAGGACATAAAAATACAAGGTATTGCTTATGACGGATATGAAGCTCTTCAAATGATAGATAAGTTGACACCTGATGTTGTTGTTCTTGATATGATTATGCCAAACCTTGATGGCGTTGGAGTTCTGGAAAAGCTTAATGAGAAGAAAGGAGTGAAAAAAACATCTGTTATTGTCCTTTCCGCAGTAGGAAATGATTCCTTAATACAAAAAACAATATCTCTCGGTGCTGAATATTATATGGTCAAGCCGATTAATGTTGATAGCCTGATCGCCAGGATAAGGCAGATTTATCATGAAAATTATGCATCCTTGTATGCTACAAAAAATGATTTTAGTAATATGAAGCTTATGGAAAATTCAGAATATGAAAATGATGTGGAATTCCAAATATCTAAGTTTCTTAAAAGTGTTGGAATACCTGCGCATATGACCGGCTATCAATATCTTAGGGAAGCGTTGCTGCAGGTGCTTTCTAGCAAGAGTAAAATGTTTAAATCAGTAACTAAAACTTTATATCCTGAAATAGCAGATAAGTTCAGTACAAGTTCTCAAAAGGTGGAGCGTTCAATCCGAAATTCAATAGAAAGTGCATGGGCGCGTGGAAACCAGGATTTTATAGAGAAAATTTTTGGCCATAGCAGTAAAGGAAGGCCAACCAACTCGGAATTTATTGCTACAGCGGCAGAAAAAATTAGATTTGCAAGCAGTAAAAAAGTTGTTTAAAAGCAAGTAAAAAAGCCCTCTTGTGAGGGCTTTTTTGATGTTAATAATTATTTCTTGTTTACTATGTCCTTCAAACCCTTACCAGCTTTGAATACTGGAGCGTTTGATGCTGGAATAGTGATTTCTTTCTTAGTCTGAGGATTTCTACCTTTTCTAGCAGCCCTTTTTCTAACTTCGAAAGTTCCGAAACCAACAAGAACAACTTTGTCACCCTTCTTAAGAGTTTCCTCTACAGATGCAATTAAAGCATTGAGAGCGGCTTCGCTATTCTTCTTGTTCAGTCCTGATTTAGATGCGATTGAGTTTACCAAATCTGTCTTATTCATGTACATAACCTCCTAAATTTGGAATTCGACATTATTTTATAATGAAAGTCGCACCAAGTCAAGCTTTTAGAAGTAAATTAGTCTTGAAGCACTATATTTTTAAGTATTTATAAGATTAAGGTTGATTTTACCGTAAAAAAAGTATATAATTATATACTTTTGTTTCCCAAGGGCACCTGAACACCTACAGCTATCTCATGTTTGAGGTATAATGCAAATTTTAACATCAGGCAAAATATTTTGTAATTCGTCGAAAAAATTGTTTTCATGTCGTGTTTCAGGAGATGCTCCCATTACAATAATTCCTATATGGTTTTTCTGAGCAAATTCAGCAATTGTATCTGCGATTGTATCTGATTTTATTACTGTCATATTTGCCCCTGCTGTTTTTGATATTTTAAAAAGGTATTCTAAAGCTTCGCCTTCTTTGGCGTTATCGAGAAAATTCCAATCATTTTTTGCCACATGAAGAACAAACAATTCACTTTCGGGGTCTGTCCTATACTCGTTGGAACTTAGAATTAGCCTTTCACATGTTTTTTGTTGTGTTACACAAACTAGGATGTTTTTTAATGCTTTCAATATAATAAGTCTCCCCTTCCTGTAGGATGGTTTTTTTAAATAAACCATATGATTATTATACCAGATAATTGTTTAATAAGCCTAACAGCAGAGGAAATATTTATGTAATATTTACTTTAAGCTTACAGATACGAGGTTTTACGTATATTGCTTTTTAGTTTTAAGTATATTAAAATTCTAAATGTTACTGGTATTATAATCTAGCTAATAAAGACGGGGGATTTATGAAAACCATACATATTGAAGAAGTCATTAATTCAGTAGAAAAGCTTTGTATAGAAGCAAATTACTATCTTAATGAGGATATTCTTAATGCTTTGAAGAATGGAAACGCTATTGAGGAGTCTCAAATAGGAAAAAACATACTTTCAAGCCTTATTAATAATGCTGCAATTGCGAGAGAAAAGCAAAAGGCTATATGTCAGGACACCGGAATGGCTGTAATATTTGTTTCCATAGGCCAGGATGTTCATATAGAGGGAGGAAGCCTCACAGAAGCAATAAACGAAGGTGTAAGGCGTGGGTATAAAAAAGGATACCTTAGAGCATCAATAGTAGCAGATCCGATAAATAGGGTAAATACAGGAGATAATACACCTGCTGTAATACATTATGACATTGCTGAAGGTGACAAGCTTAAGGTTACAATTGCACCTAAGGGCTTTGGCAGCGAAAATATGAGCAGGTTAAAGATGCTGAAGCCATCAGATGGAATTGAAGGGGTTAAAAATTTTATTGTAGAGACTGTAGATATAGCTGGTCCTAACCCTTGCCCGCCAATTGTTGTTGGGGTAGGAATAGGCGGCAACATGGAAAAATCAGCTTTACTTGCTAAAAAGGCGCTTTTAAGGCCTGTCAACATCAGAAACACCACTGAATATGTAAAAAACTTGGAAATAGAGATGCTTGAGAAAATAAACAATCTTGGTATCGGGCCGTCCGGGTTGGGGGGAAGGGTGACTGCCCTCGCTGTTAACATAGAGGTATTCCCGACTCATATAGCAGGATTGCCCGTATCGGTTAATATTAACTGTCATGCTACCAGGCACGCTGAAGTAGAACTATAGTTTCAAATTATCTTATAGGGGGAAACAAATGTTATACGAAATATCAGCTCCTTTTTCAAAAGAATTGTTATCCACACTTAAAGCAGGGGATACTGTAAAAATAAACGGTACCATTTATACAGCGCGTGACGCTGCACATAAAAAGATGATAGAAATGATTCAAAATGGTACACCACTTCCCTTCGATGTAAACGGACAGGCTATTTATTATGTCGGTCCATGTCCGGCCAGGGAAGGAGAAATAATTGGATCTGCAGGGCCTACTACCAGCAGCAGAATGGATGCATATGCTCCGAAGCTGATTGAACTGGGGCTTTCTATTATGATTGGCAAAGGCTTAAGAAATAGCGGTGTAATAGATGCTATGAAGCAATATACTGCAGTATACCTTGGAGCAATCGGGGGAGCCGGAGCACTTATATCAGACTGTATAACCAGTCAGGAGATTATTGCCTTTCCTGAACTTGGGGCAGAGGCTTTAAGAAAGCTTACGGTTAAGGATTTTGAAACTGTTGTTATTATTGATAGCTATGGGAATAATTTATATGAAGAAGGAAGAAAAAAATTCGCTAAGTAGCTGTAAAGTTTTATTTTTGCAAATTCAATATATATAAAAATACAATTATGTTGTATAATAATTATGTTTGAGATTTATTTTGGTCTTATAGTATTAAGCAACAGGCTTTTTACTTATAAACATTAAATAAACTACACTATAATAAATGGAGGTACACTTATGCAAAAGGTTACACCGGATATGATTATAGCCGATATCATCCAAATCGACAGAGGAACTATTCCGATATTAATGAATGCCGGCATGCATTGCCTCGGATGTCCATCAGCTTCAGGAGAAAGTCTTGAAGATGCATGTGCAGTACATGGAATAGATGCTAATAAATTAGTTGAAGACCTTAACGGCTACTTGGAATCAATTAATAAGTAATATTGAATTTTATTTTATAAACTATTAAAAGGGGGCAAAGATGCCCCCTTGATTTTTGATAATGTATTAATTATCTATTGGAGTATATTTTTTTTGACTGATTGAAATTCGAACATTTATTAACATTTTGTAAAAAATATTCGGAAAAGATTGCTTTAATGCATGTCTGTCTGGTATTATATTGTTGTTGTCTTTAATTTAGAACAATAAATTGCAAGCTATTTTATAAACGGGAGGACTGGTAGTATGGCGGTTAGAGTGGTATTGGGAACTCAATGGGGTGATGAAGGTAAAGGTAAATATATAGATATGCTTGCCGGAAATTCAGATGTAGTTGCAAGGTTTTCAGGTGGCAATAATGCAGGACATACTATTGTAGCCAATGGAGTTAAATATGCTCTTCACTTGATACCTTCAGGAATCCTGCATAAAGGTAAGACTTGTATAATCGGAAATGGTGTTGTTATAGATCCTGCAGTTTTGTTACAGGAAATAGATGAGTTGAATGAAAAGGGAATAGATACTGATGGACTTCTTATCAGTGACAGAGCGCATGTGATAATGCCTTATCATAAGGTACTTGATGAGCTGCAGGAAAATTTCAGAGGCAGCAATAGTATAGGAACTACAAAAAGAGGTATCGGTCCGGCTTATATGGATAAGACCGAGAGAAGCGGCATAAGGATGTGTGACCTTATTGATGAGAAGAATTTTTATGATAGAGTTAAAAACAGCCTCGAGGTTAAAAACCTTATAATAGAAAAGGTATATGGAGGCAAGGGCTTTAAGCTTGAAGATATTATTGAAGAATACCTTGGATATGCAAAGCGTCTTAAAAAATATGTAACTGATACAAGCGTTGTACTCTTTAAAGCCATAGAAGAGGGCAAAAATGTTCTCTTTGAAGGTGCGCAGGCTACTTTCCTGGACCTTGATTTCGGAACATATCCATACGTTACTTCCTCCAATCCCACAGGGGGCGGAATTTGTACCGGTTCAGGAATTGGACCAAAGTATATTGATGAGGTTTACGGAGTACTTAAAGCATATACATCAAGAGTTGGAGAAGGACCTTTCCCGACTGAACAAAAAAATGAAATTGGTGATACAATAAGAGAACTTGGCTGGGAATATGGTACAACAACAGGAAGGCCAAGAAGGTGTGGCTGGCTTGATGCTGTAATGATTAAGTATGCTTCAAGAATAAACGGGCTAACTGCACTTGCTATAAATCATGTTGATACTATAGGTAAGCTTGATAAGATTAAGCTTTGTACAGCATACAACAAAGACGGCGAAATAATAGACTACTTCCCGTCAAGCCTTGATGAGCTTGAAAAATGTATTCCAGTTTATGAAGAATTCGAAGGATGGACAGAGGATATATCCGGAGCAAAGTCATATGATGAACTCCCGCGTAATGCGAAGCTTTATCTGACAAGAATTGAAGAACTCACCGGTGTTAAAATAAAGCTGATAGGAGTAGGTAAAGACAGAGAACAGACAATAATCGTAGGAGATAAGCTTTAATCCATATAAAAAACCTTGACATTAATATGGTTTATGTTGTAGTATATATATCTGTGCGGCGGAGGTAACATAAAAAGTTTCCTAAGCCGCTATATGGACCATTAGCTCAGTCGGCAGAGCACTTGACTTTTAATCAAGGTGTCCCGCGTTCGAGTCGCGGATGGTTCACCAAAACACCTGTAACCAAAACGGTTACAGGTGTTTTTTATAAATTAATCTATTTCATCTCAAATATGAAATATTTCTGATACTGAGTGTATAATAAGATAAATTCCAAGTACCCTTAATGGGGTTCTTTGCAGCCTACCATCTTTTTTAAATATTATTATTACAAGCTTCCCTATAAAAATATTAATTGCTATTCCTATAATTAATAGAAATATATTAAAAATTAGCGGTGTATCCATTATGATATCTCCTCCTATGCGCGTCTAACAATTTGCTTTATTCTTAATAAGCTATAAGATATTAAAAAACCTATTACACCAACAATTGCAAGTATTAACAGTGAGGGTATGACAGAATTTAATGTTTTGTTATTAAGTGTTACATCTGTAATGGCTTTTATGGCCCAGGATTCAGGTGTGAATTTAGACATAAGCTGCATTATACCAGAACCGATTTCATCAATTGAAAAGAATGAACCGCCTAGAATTCCTGTCAATACCATTATTACTGCACCTAATATAGTAAAACTCTGCTGCTTTTTTATAAATGGAACAAATACCATCGTAATTCCTGTTAAAGAAAAGATATAGAATGCGAATATTATAGCGTAAATTGTTATATTAGCTGTAAAGTTTATATTAAAAATATATTTTCCAGAAATTAAAATTACTGCTGTTATAATTAATCCAAATATGTAGGTAGCCGCAGTTTTTGATATTAAATACATGTTGTAGTTGGTTGGTGTTCCAAGTATACGATTAAAGGTATTGTTTTCTTTTTCGTGTATTAGTGTTCTGAAACCTTGTATAACAACAAACCATATAAACATTACCAAAAATCCGATTAACTTTATGAAAGTTGAATTCTGCATATTTTTATTACTGATATTTTCATCAATTATAAATATATTTGATGGGCTATTTATTTTTTTCAGCAAATCATTTGCAATTTCATCTTTGGACAGGTATAAGCTGTTTGAAATCACATTTGCATCTTTTACAATCTTTTTCAGGGAGTTAGCCTCATTTAATACTGTTTGTTGAAGTAAGGTCCCATCTCCGCTTTCGTAGTTTTGAAGCATACTTATTTCCAAACTATTATTTTCCATTAGATTTCTCCCGAAATCTTTGTTTATTAAAAAGGCATTTGTAATACTTCCATTATCTAACTTCTTTTTAATATCAGGTTCTGTAACGTTAATGACATTTATGTCATTATGGTGATTAATCATATCTATTAGCTGTTTTGAATATATACTTTTGTCAGAATCACTAATATATATGTTCGTTTTACTGTCACCAGAGGAAAGCGAAAATAAATAGGTTAAAAGCAGTGGAGCTGCGATGATTGCAAAAACAGCAGCTCTGTTATTAAACAGCAGCTTTAATTGATTCTTTATCATTGTTAACATCTGCATTTTTAGTAAATCTCCTTTCTCTGTATAATAATAGCGAGAATATTAGGAACACTAAGCCCATGGCTACTAATTGTATAAGATCTTTAAAAATGTCTGATATCCCACCACCCTGGATTATTTTTAGATAACAGTTTATTGCCTTCCCATTTGGAATGTTTTCCTGAAGTATCTGAAGACTTGGAGGGAGGTTATCTCTGCTTATGAAGCTGCCGCCTAAAAAACTGAACCCATAAAGTATTATGGGGCTAAAGCTTGTGATTGACATGTGATTTTTAGCAACAGTACCAATACAAAAGACTATAGTACCTATTGTAAATCCGTATGAAAGTGTGGTCAAAAGAATATCTAAGACATTTCCAAAGTATACTCCAAAGACTAAATGACTAATTAACATTACTATTGACATTTGAACTGCAATTGCCAGGACTATTCCTGTGACCTTCCCAAGAATATACTGAATGTCCTTGGTGGGTGTGGATTTTATTCTGAATTGTGTATTGTTCAGCTTTTCGCTTACTATACTATGTGAAAGGTCAAAGGCTGTAAGTATTGAAAACATCACAACCATGGCAATGGTTTCATACTGCATTGCATTAACGGGCTTGGTATTATTGTTTGTAGTTTCTTTGGTGATGTCGGTTATATAGCCGGAGGTATCCTGAATTTTATTATATATATTCTTGATTTTATCCTCGCTTATATTGGGGTAGGCAGTAAAAATTTTTTGAACCTCTGATTCTTCAGTTCTAAGAGTCTCTAAATCTTTAGTGAATTTGTTAAGAATACTTTTTATAATGCTTTTGTCTATTTGCTTATTGTTATCTGCTATTAGGTCAATAGTGCACTTTACGTTATTTATATAGGCTTCAGTAAAATTGTTTGGTACATATATGAAGGCTACAGTATCTTTGTTTTCAACCATTTTTTTACCTTCATTGCGGTTTTTGACCTCTTTTAAATTAAAGAGTTTGTTTATATCTTTGGACTTTAATATAGTTCTGAGTGATTTACCAAGATTTAGTGTTTGATTATTTTGTATTACAGAATTATCTTCGCAATAAAACGCAACATCAAAATATTTGAGCTTTGAATTTGAGTTTCCGAACATGCTCCCTAAAATTAGTATTAAAGCACAGGGGAAAAGGATAAGTTTTATATAAAACATTTTTGTTTTTGAAAGTAGCTTTAAGTCTAAAAAAATCAAATGTAATAACCTATTCATATTAATATCACCTCACTCTCTTAACGATTTACCTGTTACCTGAAGAAATAGACTTTCAAGGTTTACTTCCTCATACTTAAAGCTGGAAATCTTAATTCCAAGATTTCTTATCTTATCCAATATGTCTATGACATTTTGTGTTCGGGGAGTCACAAGAAGGGTTAATTGACATCCTTTTAAAGTTGCTCTTTCAATTCCTTTAAAGACTTTGATAGATTCATATGCTTTTTCGCTTACTTCACAGCAGTCAATTGTTAATGTATCACAAGCTCTTAATTTTTCTTTGAGTTCATCCTTTGTACCCAGGGCTATTATTTTACCATGATCCATAATTGCAATTCGTTTGCAGAGAAATTCAACTTCTTCCATGTAATGACTTGTATAAATTACTGTCATTCCTCTTTGTTCATTAAGTCTTTTTACTGTTTCAAGTATATGGTTTCTGGACTGCGGGTCTATTCCAACAGTAGGCTCATCAAGAATAAGTAGTTTGGGATTATTCATAAGGGCAATCCCTATATTAACCCTTCTTTTCATACCTCCAGAAAAGTCGCACACAAGCTGGTGTTTTTTTTCCTTGAGTTCAATTATGTCAAGTACCTCATCAACTCTCTTTTTTGTTTCTTTGCGTGACAGACCATATAGAGTGCCGAAAAATTCCAGGTTATCCTTTGCACTTAATTCTTCATATAAGGCTAAGTCCTGTGGTACTATTCCCATCACCCTTTTAGCTTTAATTGGGTTCTTGCTAAGAGATATATTATCTATTTTTATCTCTCCACTAGTAGGAGATATGAAAGAGCCTATCATAGATACTATAGTTGATTTTCCAGCTCCGTTAGGACCGAGCAGGCCGAAAATTTCTCCATTCTCAACCTTTAAGCTTAAATCATCGACAGCAGTGCAGTCACCAAATTTTTTGCTTAGATTAATTAATTCAAGCATTTATTATGCCTCCTTTATTTTTATTTAATTTTACTTCGATATTGTCAGGAAGCATATTTACTAAAGTACACAGTTGATATATTACTTTAGATATCATTTCTCGGTATTACTTTAGTAATATGGAGACATGGGGAATATGATGATATACTAGGGTTAACTACTTATCACAGAAGGATAGTAGAAATAGGAGACCGGCTATGATAGAATTTAATTCTGCAAAGATGAGATTATTAATTCTTAGAATTACAAGGATTTTGGTTATATTATCAATAATATATACTGCGCTTGCCAGTTTTGATGCAGAACTTTATCTGCAAATAATTCTGTGTATTCTCGTGGTGACTGCTGGTGTTAATGATTATATTAGACAGAAATCATTAAAAAATCATAAGTCGATCTGGTATCATCTATCTTTTATTTTAAGTAATGTTATAGTATCTTATCTGTCATACAAGATAAAATGCAGCGGATTAGTAATATACAATATTATTCTTATAATAGATTTACTTCTATTTAATGAAAAAGCACCTGTGTTTTTAATAATTATAAACTTTATAGCTTTCTGTATTCCAGATATGTTAAATACTAACCCTTCAGATAATCTTAGCATTGAGAAAATATTTTTAAATTATATAAGTATATTTACAATAGTTTACATAATTAAGAGTATAACTATCGACAAAATCAAAACAGATAAGTTGAATATAGAACTTAGAAATGCAAATTCGAAGCTTAAAGAATATTCGGCTAAATTAGAAGAATTAACAATTTCAAAGGAACGAACAAGGATAGCTCAGGAGCTTCATGATTCAATTGGGCATTCTCTTATTGCGTTAAGTATGAATTTAGAATATGCTGAAAACATTATAAAATCAAAGCCAGAAAAAGCAGAGGAAGTTATAAAAAAATCTCATTCTATTTCAAAAAATTGTATTGAAAAGCTTAGGGAAGTTGTAAATGTTCTTAAGGAGGATCATAAAATTAAAAACCTGCGAGAAGGAATTAATGAATTGTTTCTAAATTTTCAAGACAATGAAAAGTATAAGTTTAATTTAAAAATGGATGATGATATTGAAAGTGAGTCACCTAAAATAAAGAGCTGCATTTATAAAACTGTGATGGAAGGCATAACAAATGGGATTAAACATGGGAATGCCGGGCTGTTTGATGTTGAAATAAATAAGGCTGAGAATAATATACTTTTAAAAGTAAGTGATGATGGTTTGGGATGCGAAAGCATTAAAAAGTCCAATGGAATTATAGGAATAGAAAAGAGAATTTCCGAACTTGGCGGTTCTATGGAGCTTTATTCTGGAAACAATGTGGGTTTTACTATTGATGTAGTTATACCTATAGGGGGTTAATACTATGATAAATATTGTTATTGCTGATGATCAGGAAATAGTAAGAGAAGGTCTGAAAATGATATTAAGCCTTAATGAAGAAATCCAAATAATAGCAGAAGCATCAAATGGTAAAGAATTATTAAATCTGGTTGATCTTAATAAGCCTGATGTAGTATTAATGGATATAAGAATGCCTGAAATGGATGGTATTGAAGCCACGAGGCATTTAAAAGAAAAGTATCCTGATATAAAAATTGTTATATTAACTACTTTTAATGAGGACGAATACATATTTGAGGGTCTTAAAAACGGGGCGGATGGATATATTCTTAAGGATTCAGGATCAAAAGAGATAATTGCGGCAATAAAAAGTGCTGTTCAGGGTGATATGCTTTTAAATCCAAAGGTAACTGTAAAGGTTATAAATGCTTTGAATTCTATCAATATTGATAAAAGACCAGATAAGGCTATTGATGAAAATGAGAAGCTTAAACAAATATTAACACCTAGAGAACTTGAAGTTTCAATGTATATTCTCTCTGGAAAGACAAATCGGGATATTGCAAAGCAAATGTATGTTACAGAAGGTACTGTAAAGAATTATGTTTCCAGAATACTGGAGAAGCTTGAACTAAATAATAGAGCAGAGCTTATTATAATGCTGCGTAGCTTAGATTAATAATAGTAAAGATTTATTGAATATATAGTTTATTGTTCCCAAAAAGAGTTATTAATTTATTTGATTGAATTTTCTCTTTTTGGAATCATTTTTATATATCTCCAAATACAATATTAATTGGAGGTGTGTAGACATGAAAAAAGTAGCTGTTCTTTTGGTGATAGTGATGGCCTCAGCCTTTATATTTGCAGGCTGCGGTGGTACCACTATTGATACCGGTAATGGTAAGATCAAGGTTGATGGAAACGGTGGTATAGTCAAGATTCAAGGTACAGATGGGCAATCGGAACTGGCTGTTGATACTGGTGGAGGAGTATCTCTGCCGAAGGATTACCCAGAAGATGTCCTCCCAATTTATAAAGGTGGAAAAATTGTCATTTCAAGCAGAAGCCAGGCAAGTGAAGATAAAGGATACACTTACAGCGTTTCATTCACATCAAAAAAAGATCCTAAAACTGTATATGAATATTATAAGGACATAATGAAAGATTCGGAGCAGTTAGGTGATTTTGCCTCAAACGGTACATATTCAATAAGCGGTAAAAAGGATGGGAACGAAATTTCAATTTTGATAATGTCGAGTGAAGAAGATAAAAATCAACCTACTATGACAATTCTATCAGTAACAGCAGTGAAATGAATTAAGTGCCGGTTAAATAGCCGGCATTATTATTTATACAGGCATATATTGGAGAATAAAAAAATTATCATTTTCTATTGACATTTTGGCCTATCGCAGATAAAATATACTTTGTCGGTCGACGCAGTACCCTTATCGATACTTGTTAGATCGATATTTTTATCATACTTTATAGTATGGCCCGTTGGTCAAGTGGCCTAAGACACCGCCCTTTCACGGCGGCTACAGGGGTTCGAATCCCCTACGGGTCACCATATTAATTGACAATGCACAATTGTCAATTATATATGGCCTGGTAGTTCAGTTGGTTAGAATGCCAGCCTGTCACGCTGGAGGTCGAGGGTTCGAGCCCCTTCCAGGTCGCCAAGGAAAAAACTCTTGTGAAAACAAGAGTTTTTTTTATACCCAAAATCAGATGGGGCTCGAAACCTTTATTTTTGTATTTCTGACTCACTTTCAAAGAATCTACACTTAAGCAAATAAGCCATATCATATTCCTGAAGTTCATCAGCATTTTTTACAGGATCTTTAAAGAACTCAGTTGTAAGACTTAACATAGAACTGTGATCCTTTTTGTAAGCGGTATATAAAAGAACGGTATCACTGTTAGTATTAATATTTAGGGTATCTCCTAAGGTTCCGGTTAATTTATCATAATCCTTACTTACCTTTTCATATTCTCGGTTTGTTTTTACTGTGTTCCTACCATCCTCATTGCTAATTATAAGTCTCAATTGCTGCTTACTCTCTGTAATCACTCATGGCAGCAATAATTATTCCTTTAGAATAATCCAGCTTAGCAGAGAAACCGCTTGTTTCAGGTTTGTTATTACCTTTTTGGTACTTTTCCAAAGATAACTGAACCCACTTGTATTTTGGGTCTACATTAAAATCAAAAGCATAGAACTGATCACTCCCGACTGAAAGATATAATTTATCAAGGCCTGACAAGTTCCTTACTGAAATAGAATTTATATTTCCGTTTACACTTAGATTTAGCCCTCCACAGCCTGATAACATTAATAAAAATATCACTGAAAAGATTGAACATACTTTTTTCATTACAAATCCCCCATTGAGTCATATACAAAATTATACAGTATTTATATTAAAATGTTTATACATAATTTAATGAAAAGATAAATTATGTTTGTTATAATAGTAAAAAATACCTTGTAAATTTTATAAGCGGAGGTTCCTATTAATGATCCTTTCAGGGAAAGAAATCAAAAACAGGCTTGGTAAAGATATTTTTATTGAACCTTTTAATGCCAGTCAGCTAAATCCAAACAGCTACAATTTAAAGCTTGGCAATGAATTACTTGTCTATGAAGATGAATTACTGGATATGAAGAAGGAAAATAAAGCAAAGAAAATAATAATTCCTGATGAAGGACTTACTTTGTTTGGAACCAAACAAACTTTATCTCGGACGCACTGTTGAATATACAAGAACTGAGAACCATGTTCCAATGCTTGAAGGAAGATCTTCCATCGGGCGCTTAGGGTTGTTTATTCATGTGACTGCAGGTTTTGGTGATGTTGGTTTTGCAGGTTATTGGACTTTGGAGATTTACTGTATTCAACCAATAAGAATTTATCCTGATATTGAAATTTGCCAAATTTATTATCACTCTATTGAAGGTGACTACAATAAATATATCAGCGGGAAGTATCAAAATAATGCAGGTATACAGCCAAGCTTATTGTATAAGGATTTTGAGAATAAATAGGTGATAAAAATGTCAGAACTTATTATAAGAAACATTTTACCTGAAGATTATGAAGATGTTTCAGGGTTAATTAAGGAACTAGGATACTCATACGCAAAGGAAGAAGTCAAAGCAAGAATAGAGCATATATCAATAAATACCAGGGATATTATTCTTGTGGCAGAGATTGAAGGAAAGGTTATTGGTCTTATCCATGCAAGTCCTTATGAACTGCTTTTTAGTGATTCACTCTTAAACCTGCTTGGCTTTATTGTTAAACAGGAGTATAGGGGAACTGGTGTCGGACACAAACTGATAACCAAGCTTGAAGTTGTGGCGAAGGATTTGGGCTATACTGGTATAAGGCTTACATCCGGTTCTGAAAGAGTTGAGGCACATGAATTTTACATAAAGCATGGATATGTTTTTGCAAAAGACCAGAAGAATTTTAAGAAATGCTTATAGTTTGATTAACAGTGTTTTAAGTGCGTCAAATAATATGACAGAATGAAGGAAGATCAAATAAAAAAGGATTAATATATGGAGGGCAGTAATGTATATCGAACAAGCAACAATTACTGACGCGGAAGAAATTCTCTCATTACAAAAGCTTTGCTATGTAAGTGAGGCTGAAATTTATAACGACTTCAATATTCCTCCCCTTAACCAAACCCTTGAGGAAATAACAAAGGAATTTGACAACTATATGTTTTTGAAAGTTATTGATAACAGCAGAATTGTCGGTTCTGTAAGGGCTGCTGTTAATGGAGATATTTGCACGATATATAAGCTGATAGTACATCCTGAATATCAAAATAAAGGAATAGGATCAAGTCTTATTAAAAAGGTTGAAGAATCTTTAAACAATAAAAGATTTGAAATTTTTACAGGACACCGAAGTGAAAAAAATCTATACCTATACCAGAAGATGGGTTATGAGATATATAAGAAAGAGAGGCTGACAGACGACATTGATATGTTGTATCTGGCTAAATAAATGATAAAAGCGGGATAATAAACTGGACAAAAATTCATTGTTCAAGGTGTTGACACAAAATCATTCTGCTGTTATACTATCATAGTGTCAAGCGCATGTTATGTGCTTGACGAAGTAGGCTGGCGTAGCTCAGCAGGTAGAGCAGCTGACTTGTAATCAGCAGGTCGGGGGTTCGATTCCGTCCGCCAGCTCCAATATGGAGGGGTTCCCGAGTGGCCAAAGGGGGCAGACTGTAAATCTGTTGTCACCGACTTCGATGGTTCGAATCCATCTCCCTCCACCAAAACACAGGATTTTACATTCTGTGTTTTTTTTGTTATTTGTATATGATTTTTTTGTAAATTACAAAGTTCCAAAGAACTATGATACCCATTGCTATTGCCTTGGAAATCATTTTTGCTATTTTGAATTGTTTTGTAAATAATAAAACAAGAACATTGGAAAGTGCCAGATTTATACCGAATAATATACTATACAATAAAAGCTGCCTTCCAAGATGGCCTTTCGATTCAAAAGACCATACCCTGTTTAGGATAAAGCTTATAACGAAGCCCGAGGTAAAAGCTGCTGAATTAGCTAGCAGTATAGACAGACCAGCAAGGCTATTAAGAACATAGAATAAGGCCCATTCAGTAACTGCGGCCAGTCCGCCGGTTATAAGATACCTTAATAATTGTTTCCTTGTTTCAGGCGTCACATATTTTTTGAATTTTTCTACGATAGCCATACCTTTTCCCCGTTTTATATTTAATATAAGCTTGAAGCAAAACTATGGGAAGCATTGTAAAATGCTCCCCATTTTATTTCATTCCTATTTAGCTTTCTATTTTACGAGCGGAAGAATATATTTATCTATATCCTGCTCTGTTTCAGGAACCTTAACACCCTTATGAAGTGACCAGGTTTCCGCATGTTCTATTGAATCTCCGGGTTCCAGAGGTACCAGAGGACTTAATGTTTCCATTTCAAGCATAAAATCGTTTGTATAAGTCTCATATGAGGATGCTGAAAAATCAGGATAAAGCGCACCATCGAAGTGGTCGAATTTTACAACAAACAGGTTTCCGTGATTTGCATAAGCAGCCCATCCGTCTTCATTTGGAAGACCGAATTTGAAAGCTGTCTTAGCTGAAGTATCCTGTTTCAAGGTAATATATTTTTCACCCCAATAAACCCTGCTGTCATTCATTTTGGCATAAGGCCACAATGAAATCATTCTATTTGGGAGATAGGCAATATCTCTTTGCGTTTGAGGTACAATTTCCTTACCACCTGTTGCCATTACTGAGAGAGACCATAAAGACAACTCTGTTGTCCATGCACCCTTATTTGTTAGCTTGTGCAAAACCATAACGTCAGAGCTGTCCGGGAACATTGTTATTTCTATTTCCTTTTGGATCATTGTAAACTCTTCAACAGGCTGCTTGAGTGTAATTCCGTTCTTTCTTTTTTTCCATTCAATTTTGCTGTTGTCTGGCATATAGGTACGGTCTCCTTCTGGACTGTGCCAAAGCCTGTGGCCGCCAAACAGATTAAACTTATCTCCGCCTGTTTTTCCTACCTGATCGGGTACTTCACAGAATTCATTTTCTCCGCCTTCAAAGCCGAAACGTATTATTCTTGGCCCTACATCAGTAGTTGCAACAAGATCAACGATGCCATTTGATATTTCGATACAGTTTTTCCAACCCTTATATTCCTTTTTTACTATATTTACATTACCCATTAATATACCTCCTAAATGTTAAACCTTTCGCACATAAATTCATTATAATATAGTAAAATGACAGCCGCAACATAATTTAGTACAAGTTTCCTTTATTAATGAAGCGTTTCCAACATATAGGGTAATAAACGCAATACATGACAGTGGAATATATTGTATCATTGAATTTATGTGTTATAATAATTAATAATTAGTTAGCATTTTTGCATTTTACTGCTTTAACTGCTTGCATAATGGTTAAGATTTAAATAAAAACTGTGATGTTTGAAATTTTCTTATTCCCCTTATATGAATACCTTAAGAGAAAGATTACTAGTTTGTTTATGTTAATAATATAGTAGGAGGATTTAAAAAATGAAATTTACAAAGATGCAAGGTGCAGGAAACGATTATGTATATGTTAATTGTATGGAACAAACGATAGATAATATACCTGAAAAAGCGCGTTTTATAAGTGACAGACATTTCGGCATAGGATCCGATGGGTTGGTACTGATAATGCCTTCCGAGGTTGCTGATTTCAGAATGAGAATGTTTAATTCAGACGGATCTGAATCAGAAATGTGTGGAAATGCAACAAGATGTATAGCAAAGTATGTTTATGAATATGGTCTTACCGATAAGACAACTGTCAGCCTTGAAACACTTGCTGGGATAAAAATACTTCAAATGAACCTTAAGGATGGAAAAGTTGATTCGGTAAGGGTTGATATGGGTGAACCAATACTTGAACCAGATAAAATACCGGTTATTAGCAGCAAGGATCGTTTTATTTCAGAATCCGTTGATGTTGATGGTGTAGAGTATAAGATGACATGCGTTTCCATGGGAAATCCACACGCGGTTATATATGTTGATGATGTGGTTAATCTTCATATTGAAGCAATTGGGCCTAAAGTAGAAAATCACAAGCTTTTCCCCAGACGTACAAATACTGAATTTGTTAAGGTAATTGATAGAAAAACCTTACAAATGAGGGTTTGGGAAAGAGGAGCAGGTGAGACTCTTGCATGCGGAACAGGTGCATGCGCCACTCTGGTTGCAACCGTACTCAATGGCCTTTGTGACAGGACCGCAACATTGAAACTTTTAGGCGGAGATCTTGTAATTGAGTGGAATGAAGAAGACAACCATGTATATATGACGGGACCGGCGGTTATAGTTTTCGACGGCAATATAGAAATATGAAAATTGTTATAAGCGGCGCATTACGTTGTCAGCCATCGTTTTAAAAATGCTCGCATATAACAATATGCTCCGCTTTTTAAGACTCGGACTTCCTAGTACTGCTTGCTTCTACCAATTTTCAAGTAAACTTATAATAATTATAAAAACTATTGGCCTAGCTATACTCGCTTCTGATGATTGTAAAAGTAAATAAAATATTTTTTTTATATATTAATCTTTATTTATTATTAATGTTAAATTAAGTTAGGAGAGAAGAAAATGGCACTTGTTAATGAAAATCATTTAAAATTACCCGGTAATTACTTATTTGCTGAAATTGGAAAGAGAGTAAATGCATATAAAAATGCAAACCCTGATGCAAATATTATAAGACTTGGAATAGGTGATGTTACCAGACCACTTCCCCAGGCATCCATTGATGCAATGCATAAAGCTGTTGATGATATGTCCAGCGTGGAAACCTTCAAGGGATATCCCGAATATGAAGGCTATGATTTCCTTATTGAAAAAATCATTGAAGTGGATTATGCAAAACGCGGAGTAAAAATAGACAGGGATGAGGTTTTTGTAAGTGACGGTGCAAAGAGTGACACCGCTAATATTCAGGAGTTGTTCGGCCTTAACAACAAGATTGCTGTTACAGACCCTGTTTACCCAGTTTATGTCGACAGTAATGTAATGGCTGGAAGAACAGGAGTGTATGGTGCTGATAACAAGTGGAGCAATGTAACCTACTTACCTTGTTCAGCTGTCAATAAGTTTGTTCCTGACCTTCCAAAAGAAGCGGTTGATTTAATTTACCTATGCTTTCCGAACAATCCAACAGGAATGACGTTGAATAAGACTGAACTAAAAAAATGGGTGGATTATGCAAAGGCAAACAAATCAATAATACTCTACGATTCTGCATATGAAGCATATATACATGAAGAGGATGTTCCTCATAGCATCTATGAAATAGAAGGCGCAAAGGATGTAGCAATAGAATTCAGAAGCTTTTCAAAGACTGCGGGCTTTACCGGTACAAGATGCGCATACTGTGTTATACCAAAGTCAGTTGTTGCTTACACAAGCTCAGGAGAAGCTATTGGACTTAACAGGATGTGGTACAGACGTCAGGCTACAAAATTTAATGGTGTTTCCTATATAGTTCAAAGAGGAGCAGAGGCTGTTTACTCAGATGAAGGTCAAAAGCAGATAAGGGAAACAATAAATTATTATATGACCAATGCAAAAATTATAAGAGAAGGTCTTATAAAGGTTGGAATTGAAGTTTACGGTGGAGTTAATGCGCCGTACATATGGCTTAAAACCCCTAATAACCTTGATTCATGGACATTCTTTGATAAGCTTCTCAGTGAAGCAAATATAGCAGGAACTCCGGGAGCGGGCTTCGGGCCTAGCGGGGAAGGCTATTTCAGACTTACTGCATTTGGAAGCAGGGAAAGCACAGAAGAGGCTGTAGAAAGATTTAAAACAAGATTAAAGATTTGATTTTGATTAAATATAAAACCCGGAGAATATGTTCCTCTGGGTTTTTTGCATTTTAAACAAAGCCTGGGCACATACTATACTTAAAATCTGTTTTAAAGGGTGAAGTGCCCATATGAGAAAAGCAATTCTCGGACTTTCGGTTTTTTTTGCATTGCTGCTTTTTGCGGACGGAGTTGCAGCAATATCATATATGAAGGAATTAAACAGAGAAAGGATAGAAAGCAAGCATAAGCTTCAGATGAATTCATCTGATTCTAATAAGAATACCACTTTAGGAACTGAACCAAGTCCTTTTAATACTCTTATTATTGGATATGATGAAGAAGGTTCAAGAAGTGATGTAATACTTTTACTCAATATAAGCCCAGCTTCGGGCAAGATAAATATTCTTTCTATTGCAAGGGACACACGTATTGTTTACAAAGGTAGGTATGAAAAATTAAACGCTCTTACAGCTATCAGCGGTAAGGATCGTCTTATTGAAGAAGTCCAGAAAATTACCGGTCTGCCGGTATCTTATTATATAGCTTTAAATTTTAAGGGTTTTCGGCAAATAATCGATTCACTTGACGGAGTTCAATTTACTATTCCTTTTGATATGGATTATGATGACCCATATCAAAATCTTCATGTTCATCTCAATCAAGGACCTCAACTACTGAACGGGAGAAAATCAGAACAATTTGTTAGATATAGAAAGGGTAATGAAGAAGGACAAGGCTATACAGATGGTGATATAGGAAGAATTAAAGCCCAGCAGGAATTTGTCAAAAGTTTTATAGAACAGAAGCTTAAATTAAAATACATATCAAAAGCCCCTGAAATATTTTCCATACTCAAAAAAAACATGAAAACAAACATAGAATTTGCTGATGTAGATTACTACCTTAAGTATTTAAAAAATATCAGGTATGATGATTTAAAATCCTTTGTTATCCCAGGAGAATCAACCTATGAGGATGATTTGTGGTACTTCATATATGACAGGAAAAAAACAGCTTCAATGATAGAAGATAACTTTTTTAAATAGTATACTTTCGTAACAAACTAAAGGTTTGAAATACTAAGCTTTATAAGATAAAATTAAAATATTGAGCTTATATAAGTTATGGAGGTCAAACTTGAAAAAAATTGGCTTTACTACGAGTATCCCGGTTGAAGTTATATTTGCTGCAGGTCTTATTCCTGTTGATCTTAATAATATTTTTGTAATTTCTGAAAGCCCCTCTGTATTTGTAGAGAAGGCTGAGAGCTATGGTTTTCCAAGGAACACCTGTGCATGGATAAAAGGTATCTTTTCTGCTATTATGGCAACTGAAGATCTTAATACCATTATTAGTGTTGTAGAAGGTGATTGCTCAAATACCAGAGCTTTGACAGAAGTTCTGAGTTTGAACAATATTAAATGTATACCATTTTCGTATCCTCATTCCAGAAGCTATACAATGCTAAAAAATGAAATTGAAGTGTTGTGTAAATTATTTAATGTTACTTTGGGGGATTGTTTAAAGGTAAAAAAACAGCTTGATACAATAAGGAAGAGGTTATTATATCTTGATGAACTTACATGGAAGCATAATAAGGCATCAGGTTTTGAAAATCACCTTTGGCAGGTAAGCAGCAGTGATTTTAACAGTAATTTAATCCTGTTTGCATCCCAACTGGAATCTGTTATTGAATTGACAGAGAAGCGTAACGAGAAAAATCAGAAAGTAAGATTAGGTTATATAGGAGTACCCCCCATATTTGCAGAAATATATGACTTTGTAGAAGCACATGATGCAAGGTTTGTTTATAATGAAGTTCAACGGCAGTTTACTATGGCCCATGGAATAGACAATGATGATATTGTAGAAGTTTACAGGCAGTTTACTTACCCGTATGACCTAAATGGACGCCTTGAAGATATAAAAAAGCAGATTGAACTCAGAAAGATAGATGGAATAGTACATTATACGCAAGCATTCTGCTTTAGGGGTATAGAAGATATAGTTATAAGAAAAGAGCTTGGAGTTCCTGTACTGACGCTTGAAGGTGACAGGCCTGGAGGGCTTGATGCGAGGACAAAACTCAGAGTGGAGTCATTTATCGAAATGCTTAGTTGAAAAGTGTCAGAACCTTCGCATTGCTGTGTTGCAAGATTCGTTACGGTACTCATTTATATGAATAAACTCCGTTCCTCACTTATCTTGCGCCTTGCACTACTCGATTCTGACGCTTTTCCAAATAACAATATGTTATTTATATTATGTTAGATTGCAAGTTAAAAATATAGGTTGGAGAGTTTAAGACATGAAAGTACTTGGTATAGATATTGGCAGCAGGTCTGTTAAAATAGTAGTATTTAATGACGGCAAGATGAAAGATAACAGAATAATTGATACATCCATTTTTTACAGAGAATTTTGCAAGCATATCGACGGCACCATACGGGTAGACTTTGATAAGCTTGGCATCAAAGATGCAGACAGGATTATTAGTACAGGCTATGGCCGTAATAATGTTAATGTTGATGGCTCGGAAAAAATTGTAGAGTTGAAAGCACATACCCTTGGCGCGGTTTGGCAGACAGGTCTCAAGGACTTCACGTTGCTTGATATGGGTGGGCAGGACAGTAAAATAATTTCTGTAATTAATGGCAGAATGTCGGATATGATATTAAATGATAAATGCGCAGCGTCGTGTGGAAGATACCTTGAGAATATGTCACATGTTTTGGATATAACTCTTGAAGAATTGGTGAAGCATTATCAAAAACCAGTTGAATTAAGTTCGACCTGTGCTGTTTTTGGTGAATCCGAGCTTATTGGGCGTATATCTGAAGGCTATCCGGTTGAACGCCTTGCAGCAGGTGTTAACTATTCCTTGTTCAAACGAATTAAACCGCTTATGGAACGCTTCCCGTGCAATACCCTGGTAGTAACAGGCGGGGTCGCAAAAAATTATGCACTTATAAGTTATGTAAAACATGAGACCTGTTTCAAAAACATTGTTGTTCCTTCCGAACCACAACTTAACGGTGCTATCGGCTGCTGTGCTTATTGCTTATGATTTAATACATAATTGTATTTTAACCGCTATACATTTATAATAGGTTTAGAATCAAGGATTGAGTTAAAATATATAGGCGTATGTGTACTTTAAGGACAACATTAGAGACTGTTTAAATGCAGTTTTTATTATGGAGGTATTTATGAAAAGAGCAGTTGTGTTACTTTCAGGCGGGCTTGACAGCGTAACCTGCTTATCAGTAGCTATAAATGAAGGCTATGAGGTGTATCCTCTTTCATTTAATTATAGTCAAAGACACAAAAAAGAACTTGATTGTGCTGGAAATGCAGTCAATTATTATGGAATAAAAACTCATAAAATTATTAAAATGGAGAATGTGGGCGGCAGTGCCCTTACAGATATGGAAATCGATGTTCCTGAATATAAAGGAGATAGCGATATCCCTGTTACTTATGTTCCTGCCAGAAACATAATTTTTCTGAGCTATGCAGTAGGATATGCTGAAGTAGTAGGTGCAGAAGCGATTTATATAGGAGTAAATGCCATAGATTACAGTGGTTATCCTGATTGTAGGCCTGAATTCATAGAAGCATTTGAAAATACCATTAAAGTAGGAACTAAAAGCGGTGTTGAGGGAAATCCGATTAAAATAATCACTCCTCTTTTACATTTAACCAAGGCAGAGATTATTAAACTTGCATATAAGAATAATGCACCTTTGAATTTAACGACCAGCTGCTATAAAGGCGGAGAAAAGGCCTGTGGTATTTGTGACAGCTGTATTCTGAGACTTAAAGGGTTTAGGGAAGCGGGTCTTACTGATCCTGTAGAATATGAAAGCGGGGCAAATAAATGAAAAGCGGAAAAGTAAGTATAACAAAGGTTTTCACCTTTGATAGTGCTCACCATTTAAATGATTATGAAGGCAAGTGTAAAAACATACATGGACATACATACAAACTTGAAGTAACAGTAAAGGGATTTACAGATCCAAACGGCTTAGTAATGGATTTCCATGACCTCAATGATATCGTTGAAGATCAGGTCCTTGTGCAGATAGATCATTTATACCTTAATGAAATTCTTGATTTTAACCCTACGTGTGAAAACATTGGGATGTGGATATGGGGGCAAATAACCAAAAGATTGCCTGAAACAGGACCCAAGCTTGAACGGCTTGTGCTGTGGGAAACGCCTACCAGTTTTATTACTATAGATAAGGAAGACATGGAATAACAAGTTGACAGTTGACGAGATGACAAGAGGACAGTTAAGGGCAAAAGCAAGTTGACAGTTGACAAGAGGACGAGAGGACAGATAAAGTTAATTGAGAATTGAGAATTGAGAATTGAGAATTGAGAATTGAGAATTGAGAATTGAGAATTGAGAATTGAGAATTGAGAATTGAGAATTGAGAATTGAGAATAATTCTAGAAGGTGATTTGGATCTTAGTTAATGAAATTTTTTTAAGTATTCAGGGGGAAAGTCTTTCAGCCGGATTTCCAACAATTTTTGTACGTTTCACCGGATGCAATCTGCGCTGCAGCTATTGTGATACCAGATATGCATACAACACTGGTGTTAAAATGTCTCCTGAAAGTATTTTTAATGACGTACAAAAACATTATTATAAGCGTGTTTGTCTTACAGGTGGTGAACCTTTACTGCAAAAGGATCTGCCTGAACTTCTTAAACTTTTGCTGGATTATGAGGTTTCAATAGAAACTAACGGTTCTATAGACATATCAGATATAAAATTAATAGATAACCATCATTTTGTAATGGACATGAAAGTACCATCTTCTGAAGTATCCGAAAAAATGCTGTTTAAGAATTTTAATTTTTTGCGTGATTTTGATGAAATTAAATTTGTTATTGGAAGCCGAAGCGACTATGAATGGGCTAGAGAAGTTATTAAAGACTATTATAAAAAAGGCATAATAACTTTTTCTCCTATTTTTGGTTCTGTTGAATATAGAAATATTGTCGACTGGATTCTAGAGGACAAGCTCGATGTGAGATTTCAGCTTCAGCTGCATAAGATAATTTGGGACCCGGAGAAAAGAGGAGTTTAGTTAGTGTACAGTTTATAGTGTACAATTTACAGTTATAATGAAGAAAAAAATAAACAAGTAAAGATTAATGATGATAGTATTAGATAAAAGTTGAGGGTTAAGGGTTATGTCTGAGGTTACTATGTTAGGATGGGATGAATTAATTGAAAGGTGTACAGACTGTATGGCATGCAGTCTTGGTAAAACCAGAACTAATATAGTAATAGGACGCGGAAACAAAAATGCTCCAATCATGTTTATTGGTGAAGGACCGGGTGAACAGGAGGATGAGCAGGGTTTACCTTTTGTAGGGGCAGCGGGGAAACTGTTGGATACACTTATCAATGCCTTGATGATTGATGAAATGGATTATTATATTGCCAATATAGTTAAATGCAGACCCCCAAATAATAGGGTTCCGTTAGAAGAAGAAGCCGAAAAATGTCTTGGATACTTAAGAAATCAGGTGTTTTTGGTAAAACCTTCGATTATTGTGTGCCTTGGGGCAACTGCAGTGAAATATATAGTGGACAAAGAAGCCAAAATAACCCAAATACGAGGACAATGGATTAACAGAAAGAACTGTTGGATAATGCCTACATATCACCCGGCAGCGCTTTTAAGAGATGAAGCAAAAAAGGTTTACATGTGGAAAGATATGAAACAGGTAAAAGACAAGCTTGAAGAATTAAAATCAGAAGTTCAAAAAAATTCTTGAATCTAAATATAATGAAGAAAAAGATAAATACAAGCTTTTAATGGCAGTCCTTATTTATGGAAGGGCTGTTTTGCTTAAAAAAGGGGTAATATCTTATGTCTGAAATCAAATTGTTAAACGCCTTGTATGATAATTACAGAAAGCAGTTTGGGGACAAAGAAATAGTCTTGGGTGCCGGTAATGTAAGTACAAGACTTATATTGATAGGCGAAGCACCGGGTAAGGATGAAGTTAGGTCGGGAAAACCTTTTGTCGGTGCTGCTGGGAAGAATTTAAGCGAGTTCCTTGGCATTGTCGGTATTAATAGGGAAGATATATTTATTACTAATGCAATAAAATACAGACTATCAAAGCTTAATGAAAAAACAGGCAGAAACATTAACAGGCCTGCAACCAAAATAGAAATTGAGGAAAGCCGAAAATATCTGCTTAATGAGATATCAATAATTAAACCTGAATATATAGTAACACTGGGTAGCGTACCCTTAAAAGCATTACTATCCGACCATAGATTATGTATGGGGGAACATCATGGTAAGCTGCAATATGTAATTATAGATGGTTTTGAATATAAACTTTATCCATTATATCATCCTGCAAGCATTATATATAACCGTTTATTGAAGGATGTTTATATAGAAGATATTAAAAAACTAGGTTGTTTAATAAGAGATGACGCTTAAAACGGAACTAAATTAAGCATTTTTAATGATACTAAAGATAAAACAGTTTGCTGATTGATAAGAAATTTTAATGCTTATAAATACCTTTTATTTTAGCCCTTGACTTAGAAGGATGACCGTGATAACATAATATAGCTGTCGCAAACAACGGCAAACATCAAAATAAAACAGTAAAGATTAAAATTTACCAAATAAAAAGATGTTGACAAAGTTAAGACAGCGTGGTAATATATAAAAGCCGCTCACGGAGCGGACAAAAAAATAAAGTTGAAATTAACAAGCAGCAATGCAAGTTAATTGCGATTTTAACGGACATTGAAAATTAGATAGGGTAAAACGATAAGGAACTCGTAAATTTTAATGAGTAAACTTGTAATAATACTACAAGCCAGAGTAAGTAATTAAGAGCCAAAAGGCTTTCTAATACAATTTTAATTAGAGAGTTTGATCCTGGCTCAGGACGAACGCTGGCGGCGTGCTTAACACATGCAAGTCGAGCGGAGATAATAGCAATATTATCTTAGCGGCGGACGGGTGAGTAACGCGTGGGCAACCTGCCTTACACAGGGGGATAACACTGGGAAACTAGTGCTAATACCGCATAATATAGCGAATGGGCATCCATTTGCTATCAAAGGAGCAATCC
>JAEZTC010000012.1 GCA_023421675.1 Bacillota bacterium
GTATGCATAGATACTGCATTTATACTTATCAGTGTATCTCTTAAGCAGTGATAGGTAATAGTCTTTATCCTCATTATCCCTAAATAAAAGAAATTCCGAAACACTTCTGCAGATTATATGGTAAACAGATTCCGGAGATTTAAGTCTTGCTTTTCGTGGCATCAAATCACCTCAGTCATATTTTACCATATTATATAGAATAATGGTAGCACTTATTTGTAATTTCTTGTCGCTTGTTGAGAAGCGTCCCCATCAATAAACACCAAATAGAATGTGTAACTTAAAGTTTATTCCTTTCTATATACAGCAGGCATATTATATTTGTACTTAGTTTCGTCCCTCATGAGAGATTCCGAATGGCCTATAAACAGATATCCACCTGATTCGGTGAGATCATAGAATTTATTGACAAGATTAATCTTAGTTATATTATCAAAATAAATCATTACATTTCTACAGAAAATAACATGAAATTTCTTTTTAAATGGGAATACATCTTCCATAAGGTTAAACCTTCTGTATATAACCTGATTCTTTATACTTTCAACAACAGATGACTTTTGGCTGTCTACCTTTTTAAAATAGTTTAACCTCATGCTGCCAGGCAAAGTAGAAATAGACTCATTATCATAAATACTTTTTACAGCTATATCAAGAACCTTGCTTGAAATATCTGTAGCGAGGATTCTCCTGTCCCACTGTTTGTTATTCAGTTTTACATATTCGTCTATTAGCATTGCAAGAGTATATGATTCCTCACCAGAAGAACAACCCGCACACCATATTCTTAAATTCCCGTCTTTAATAGTTTGCCCGAGATAAGGCAATACCTTGTCCCTAAAATAAATAAAGTGATCTGATTCCCGCATAAAAAATGTATGATTGGTCGTTATTTTGTCAATAAGTGTTGATAAAGCTTCTCCCGTCTTATCCGTAGTGAGATATTGATAATAATCAGTAAAACTTTCAAAGTTTTTTTGTGCAAGCACACAGTTAAGTCTGGTATTTACTAATGATTGCTTTTCAGGTTTTAAATTAATACCATAGTTTTCCTTAATATACCGTGACAATTCTTTAAATTCTTTATCTGTTATATTTATCATTGCAGCCACCTTTAGTTTATATTCTGGGGAGATTAATCTCTCCAGATTTTTTAGTAAATTAATATCCGCCAAACTCGCCATCATTAAGAACTAAGCAACCATTGTATATAGTTTTGTATTTATTTTAGTACATACATTGTAAGTTGTACACTATTTAAATGTTTTTCAAATATTCTATTACACTATTAACATGGATACTTGATGTATTTAAAAATGGTATTCCATACATATCGCCCCTTAAAATAAGAGGAAGCTCTGTGCACCCGAGGATAACAGCCTGTATTGAATTTTCATCTTTCATTCGTTTAATAATCTTTAATAACCCATCTTTTGTTTCATCAAGAATAATTCCAACTTCAATTTCATCCATAAGTTTTCCATGGATATACTGCTGTTCATCAATGGTAGGTAAAACAATTTCAATGTCAGCCTTATCAAATACCTTCTGGTAAAAATCACTTTGCATTGTAAATTTGGTTCCTAATAAACCAACCTTTGTAAAACCTGATTTTTTAATATATTTACAGGTTTCTTCAACAATACTGATAATTGGAATATTGGATAATCCTCTTACAATATTAAATACTGCATGAGGAGTGTTGGATGAAATAAATGCAAAATCCGCTCCCGCACCTTCTAAAACATTTACACCTTCAGCCAGCCACCTTGCCGCCTCCTCCAGTTTGTTACCTGCCATTAATCCCAGCAAATTGGTCATGTTCATACTATAAATAACAATTTCAGGATAATTTTCTTTACTTATCTCTTTTTTAAAAGCACTTATAATCAGCTTATAATAATCTACTGTGGATTCAGGCCCCAGACCGCCTATCATTCCTATCTTAGCCAATATCTCACCTCGCTTGAGAATTTAATTAATTCACTCAATTGCTCCGGCAAATGATTAATTCCTTTAAACTCTTTAACAACAATTGATTTTATTGTTTCTTTCAACTCATGCTTAACATAAGTTATTGACATTTGCCACTTGCCGCCGATACTTTTACAGTCATCTTCCACAAGTACATCCGGGTGTACTTCCTCCACCAAATCTTTATATTTTTGTCCTTTTTCCCTGTAATAAAGGCTGTGTCCGGGAAAACCATAATTTAGCAATATATTCTTTATTGTATTTACCTGCTTTATCTTTTTTCTTGAAGTAATATAAAAGATTCCTGCCCCTTGCTTCTCCCAAGCCTTAAGTATATGTATACAGCTTTTTATCGGAACATATGACGCATGATTAAACTGTAAAAAAATATTTCTGGGGCCCAGTATGGTTCCTTCAGTAAAAACCATTATAACAATATTTTTAGAGACTTCATCGCGGATACAATTGCCGTGCAAACTCAAATAAGCCATTTACCATGCTCCTTAAATACTGTAGTACCATACGTAGGAATATCCCATACTAAGCCGGCTTCTATAATGTTAAAAATTGAGAAACGTCCCCACTATTATACCATGATAAGAAAATCTAACAAAGCTGCTTGACATTATATCACATGTTATATATTATTATACATGTTACATATTATTATATTTGTTATATATTGAGGTGATTATTATGTCATTGCAGTTTGGAATACTTGGATTACTTAATTATGCCCCAATGACAGGCTATAACCTGAAAAAAATATTTGATAAATCAATCAATCATATTTGGACAGCAAGCCTTAGCCAGATTTATAGGGAACTTGGAACGCTTGAAAAAAAGGGCTACGTCAATTCAAAAATCGAAGAGCAGGACGACAGGCCTGATAAGAAAATTTACAGTATAACTGAAAATGGGAAACAAGCTTTCATCGGTTGGCTTAACAATATACCGGATGAGTTCATTTCACCTAAAAGAGATGAATTCATGCTGAAATTATTTTTTGGAGCAAGACTCGGAAAGGATCATGCTAAAAATCAACTTGAGCGTTTTGTGGAAGACAGATCTCAATTCATAAAAAATCTTCAGGATGATACCATTAAAATGTCCCAAAAACCCGAAATCTACGGCAATGAGATTAGTACCAAAGAATCTCTTTATATAGGTTTTGTAATAAAAAGAGCAATTATGTCAAGCCAAATACTGATTCAGTGGGCAAATGAATGTATTGAAGAGCTTGATAAGCTTAAGGAGTAAAAATATGAATAAAAGTTTTAAAGTTATAGGAATAATAAGCAGTTCAAAAATAAACGGTAACACTTCCACCCTTGTAAGAAAGGCACTAGAGGGGGCAAAAAGCGAAGGTGCTTCTGTAGAAGAAATTTTTCTCCCGAAATATAAGCTTGGATTTTGCAATGGCTGTCTTAGATGCTCCATAGACGGTAAATGCAGTCTTGATGATAACTTTGAGGAAATACGAAAGCTAATATATGAAGCCGATGGAATAATTCTTGGCTCCCCAACCTATGCCAAGGATTACAATGCTATAATGAAAAACTTCTTTGAACGTATGGGACCATATACCCTTTTTGCGTCATTGCTTGGAGGAAAATATGGAGCCGGAATTTCTACCGCTTATGGAAATGATGCAAAAAAGGTAGCTAAAAGGCTTACATCAGTATTTAAATTTACCATATTCAATAGATGCTACATATCAGGTTCACTTGGGGTAAAAACAATTTATGACGGTGTTGGAAAAAATACATGTGAAAATGAAGATGCATTGAACGAATCATATGATTTGGGTAAAAAAATTGCCAACGATATTAGATCTGGGAAAAAATACAGATACCAGAACTTACTTACGAGAATGGTTCTTGCCTTATACCTTAGATCACAGTTTAAAAAATATATCATTAAAAACAAGGACCACAAGGAAAAGGCAACATATATAAGCTTAAGTGAGAGAGGCCTTATTTAATCCGGGAGGTAGAGTTTATGAGGATATCTGATAATGTTTATGCTCTCAAATCAACAAAGGGAGCTTATGCTTTTGTAATAAAAGATAAAGAAATCACACTTATTGATACTGGTTTCAAATGGATAGGAAAAAGACTTTTAAAGGAGCTACAAAAAATCGGTGTAAAACCTAAAGATATAAAAAACATTTTACTCACACATCATGATGTTGACCACATTGGGAATGTAGCAATTCTGCAAAGGCTTTCAGATGCTGCTGTGTGGGCATCTAAGGAAGATATACCTTATTTAAAAGGTGAATTAAAGCGTCCTGGCATAAAAAAAATCTTTACAGCTATGAGCAGATTAAAAAAGTTGGATAATATACAGCAATACAGGCAGGATCAGAAGTTTGGAGATATAAGTATTGTACCCACCCCGGGACACACCCCTGGACATGTCTGTATTTTATATAAAGATTGCCTGTTTGTAGGTGATCTTGTTAAAAATAAAAATGGCAAACTAATTGCTTACCCCAATTTAAATTGGGATGTTAGCAAGCTAAAGGAATCTATAGGTAAAGTTGCACATTTGCCCTTCAAGTGGGTATGCGTAGCACATGGCGAACCTATTGAACGAGGAATGCAATGGGAGGAGATGCTTAATCAATAAAGTTTTTATCTTACATAGCAATAAAGGTATCCCTTAAGCCATTCGTAATAAAAAGCAGGAATATCCGTTCTTCTGCTACAGCTGATTATTTCACGCATATATACACCATCAAAAATAATAAATTATTTGTCCAACAAATACGACTTAATCAATGCAAAATATTCTCTTATATAGCTGTTAAGCCTTACTGATGCCGGTGTACTGCAAGTTATCCCATAAGGTTCAAAGCCACTTCTTTTAGCCAGCATTTTTGCCCTTAGCATATGAAAATCACTTGTTATTATCATAATTTTTACTTTATCCTGCGACGATATGAGCTCTTTGGAAAACTTAAAATTCTCCGCGGTACTTGTTGCTTTATCCTCTTTAATAATTCTCTCACCACTAATACCAGCCCTTAGAAGATATTTTTCCATTGCTTCAGCTTCCGTAATATCCTCGCCGAAACCTTGTCCGCCTGTTACTATAACCTTTGTATCCGGGAATTTATTAAGATATTCTATTCCAGTATTAAGTCTTTCTTTAAGTGTAAGCGAAACGGTATCACCTTTTAGCCCTGCACCAAGAATAATAAGAAAATCGGTTTTCCGGTTTTTATCCGAGGCAGTACCGATAAGTATGAGGGATTCTATAATAATAAAGGATGCAACACCTAAAGATATTATGGTTATCACTGCTGATCTTAAGATTTTGTTTTTTATGAACGGACTGCCTTTTAATACAAAAATCTTTAAATACAAATAAGCAATAAGTACAATTCCGGTCAATCCAGGAAACAATGTACCAAAATTAATGTTGGTAAAGGTTAGCAGCGCAATTGTATCTATAATTCCCAATACACCTATAATAAAGACAATCAAGTAAATTATTTTTTTAAACCTGGTCATTTCTCACACCTACATAATAATTATTTAATACAGTAAAAGCCGGCCTGCATATTTGAGTACCACAAAAGCTCAACAGTTTCGAAGCCACATTCACGGTATAACCCAAGGTGCTGCTCAATAGTAATTGGAAAATATTCTGTACCGAAGCGTTCAATATGCTTTTTTACATCTTCCTCTGCCTTACCCTTCGAAAGCTGGAAACTGCTCCATATCTTTTTGCCTATATTTATTCCATCGTCTGTAAATGGCCTTATATTTTCAAATGTGATATAAAGTCCGCCTTTTTTCATTAAGTCATAACATCTTTGAGTGGCCTTTTTTCTTTCTCCCTCTGATAAATAATGGTGTGCCTGTATAGCTGTGATAACATCTGGCTTAAATCCTTCCATAACAATATCCTGGGAAGCTGTCGGTTCAAGTATTTTATACCTTTCGCTGTTAAAAGCCTCAAGCTTTTTTCTTGCAATGTCAAGCATTTTAATTGAAGGGTCTGCTAAAATGAATAAAGTTTTATCAAATAGATTAAAACACCTGCTTATAAGAGTTCCGGTTCCGGCACCCGTATCAAGCCACACTTGGGGTTCACCCTTATATGCTTTTACTAAATTGATTGTTTCATTGTGAAAGGATTCATAGTATGGAATAGTATTTAAAATCTGACTGTCATAAACGTCTGACAAGTGAGGCGTTGTATTATCTGCCATGTTTACCCCCTGTTATAAAACACTAAAATTTATTTAAACTTTTGCCATAATTATAGCATTTTAACCTTAACAATTCTCTAAAATTGTTCCGCACATTTCCTTATAAAACTCATCATTAATACCATAACTACTATTGATGCAAAAAACATTATTAAGAAAAACAACATAAACGGTATACCCATAAAAGCCAGAACAAAGTAAATCAGCATTGCAATCTGAAATGTAATATACATTTTCCATTTATCTTTAGCTTCTTGTGATAGATTAGTTTTTTCATATTTAATAGCCATATGTTCAATTCCCTGAAAAAGATTATAAATTACTAGCAGAGTGAAAATAATGGATAAAACAGTTATTATAATAGAAAGATACCCAAATGGTCCATTAACAAAATCAAAACCACCAGTGTTACCCGTTTTTACATATATTGTAAAAATAGATAATATAATCATTAAGGCTGTAAATATTCCCGCGGTACTGAAATACTCGCTGCATGAAGAAAGACTGTTTAATGCCATAGCAAAAAGTATGTATCCTATTATATTAGGTAAGATATCAAAACCATTAATTCTAAAGTCAAACAAAATAAAAAGGAAACCAAAATAAAGTTTGTAGAATTCACTTCTATACATTTTTGCACCACACTTAATAATAATAAAACAAATTGCAGAATTTTCCTATTTAATTGTAGCATTTAAATCCAATATTTACAAACTACTTTAATCAGTTGAGTGCTGTCCCCAATGTATAGAGAAAAAGTCATCCTCTGGAAACAAAAACTCCTTCAGTAATGAACTGAAGGAGTACCTTAAATATATCTTACGCTTCGTAATCTGCTACAACTCTCGATTCGTTTACCTTTCTGATAAATCCTGCAACCTTTACGTGTTCAGGATGGTTCTGATATTCGTCAAGACCCTTCAAATCCTTGAATTCAGTATATAAAGCCAGATCATATGCTGCGTCACTATTGTTGATATTAACTCCAACCTCAATTGAAATAAGAGACGGTACCTTGTCCTTAAGTGACAAAAGCTCATCCTTTGCAATTTGTAAATTTGTTTTCTTATCGTTGTTCTCTGCAGAGTCCTTAAATCTCCACATTACTATGTGTTTAATCATGTTCTCCTCCTTCTAGTCCTCTATTCTTCGAATTTCCCATACAGTTCCCTTGGCATCGGGACAATGAATTTTGTGAATTTTTCTGTCTTCCGGATTCCATGAAGGGAACCCCAGTGCAACCCTCCAAGTATAAAGGTCCAATACATGAAGCAGTGCATTGCAGACACCTCCAGGCTTGTTGTACGGATTATCATATATAAATGTATCACCTAAATTATGCCTGCATTCTTCATATTTTTCAACCATTTTTATTTCGATTTTGCCTATTCTTTCCCATAGTTTTCTATATTCCTCATGATTCTTTATAGAATCTGAATCAATGTTAAGATCAAGCATTTCACTCATGAATTAACACCCCGCTGTTCTTTAAATACTTCTGTGTCCAAGGACATTTAAGCATGCATAAAGCACAAAGGCTTTCTTGAACACCGATTTTTGCCGTCCGTTCCCTTGCTGTCCTTCTGCAGCTGAATGCATCATAATAATCTTCTCTTTTCTTGCTAATATCCCAGTTGTTACCCCGAACAGCCTTTCCAGGGCATATATCCTTGCAGATGGAACAATCTCCGCACCTGGATTCATTAATAGGTATACCAGCTTCAAGTTCAGCGTTTGTCAGTACACTGGATAATCTGATTGCTGAGCCGTATTTTTCAGTTACAAGCAGCGCACATTTCCCTATCCAGCCTATTCCAGCCCTGGTTGCAATTGTTTTGTGCGGCAGTTCCGAACAATAATTTTCATCCAACTTAACTGAACTTCTTGTTTTAGCAATTGCCTTGTAACCTTTGCTTATTAAAAACTCTTTTGCATACTCACTTAAATTATCTAAAAGACTGTTTTTCTGTGTATATTCATTATAATATTCTATTGTAGGACCATTATTAATACCTGATATTATTTCAGTGTTTAATGCAATTCCAATAATTATTCCATACTTATAACCCTTCGTGCTTTTTTCGGGAATTGCTGATAAATCGGCATAACCAACAACAGAAGCACCTTTTCCAATAAGTTTTTCTTTTATCTCTTCACTTAATGTCATTTATAATCCTCCCTACCTGCAAAAAATATAACTCCGCCAGCCATAAGAGTAGATATCTTTATCGAGATATCCTTCCCTAATAAAACTCATTCCAGCTTTTTCCGCTGATTTCGTTATTGCTTCCTTTGTATAAAGGTAAATGGAACGATTGAGCCTTGTTCCATCTTCAAGGGTTAAACTTCCATCCTTTAGCCCTTCTCCATCCCGTGCCATGACAAGCAAATATCCATTCTTGTTTAATACTCCCGAAAGCCTGTGCATAAGTTCATCCAGTTCTTCAGGTCTAATATGTATAATTGATGCGCTTGCAAAAATGCCATCAAAGGTTCCATATCTATTATCCAACTGACGGAAATCCATTAATTCAAAACGGCACTTCGGACACCTTTCACGTGCAATCCTTATATTATCTTCACAAAAATCTATGCCTAAAACCTTTGCACCCTTGGCTTCCATTCTCATGCTTTCATATCCAGGACCGCAGCCGAGGTCCAATACCATCGGATTACCGGGAAGCAAAGACAAGAAATCTTCAATTGTAGGAACAAGAATATTTATGTTATACCATTCATCTGCTGTTTTTTCTGCCAAAGTGTTATAAAACTGTTTCACCTCATAATCTTCACGATGTTTGCCTGTATCAAGGTTCAGCTTCAGCGGGGTAAATCTTATCCCGTTAATAACCTGCTCGGGGCCTGTTTTTATAAAGTCAAGGTTTTCATATATTCCGACAGCATAGGGTGATGAGTTGACTTCAACGTGTTCAAGCTGCGGATTATGATTTATGCACTTTTCCAAAGCCTTATTCAAGAGTTCACGGGCAATTCCCTTTTTATGAAAGTCTTTTTTTACAAACAAGAGGGAGACGTGATTAAACGACCGTACTTCAATAATTCCTATCGGTTGCTCCCCGTTAATTGCAAGCATCACAAAGCATTCAGAGTTATGTAACCTATTTGTTAATGCAGCAGAGTTAACATATTTTTTAAATTCATCTATACCTTCCAGTGAATAACCAGGTGCAACAAATTCATCAAAGCACTCCAATACCAGTCTGCATGCCGCTTCCTCTTGTCCCGATTCTATTTCCCTATAAATTATATTACGATCCAAAGCAATCATTCCTTTCTTCCGCCGAATATTGCCAGTTCATAAATTTTAAAATAGCAATCAACATCCTTGTAACCTATTTCTCTGAGCCATCTACACTGTTCATCTACAGGTGCGAGAATATTAGATTCCTTATCCTGACGGTTATAAAGCTCATCCGCAATTTTCTGCCTTGTAAGTGATGGATCGTTCTTACGGTGCATTTCATACAAAGAATCAATAAAGCAATCCTTAAATAGTGAACTCACCCATTCGGTAGTCGAAGAAACATGTTCAAGGTTAATAAATATACCACCAGGGGTAAGTAGGCTGAAAATCTCTTCATATAACTCCCTTTTTCTTTCATCAGGTTGATGATGTATTGACAGACCCGATACAATTACATCATATGGTGTTTTGGATTTTACTTTACTCACCCATTCTTTGTCACTGTAGTCAAATGTAACAAACTCAAGGTTAGATTTATAGTTATCAAGTTTCTTTTGGGCAGCTTCTATCATGTGACTTGATAAATCAAGAAGAACCCCCTTTGCATCAGGATAAACTGATACTATTACTGATGAAAGGATTCCGTCTCCGCTGCCTATATCAAGGAATTTACCTACGGACTTTCCGTTCATTTTTATAAGCCTGAGAATCACATCAAACTGTTCCTTAGCCAGAGGAACTGCACCTCTTATACCCGTTAAGTATTTTTCAGCAAGATTTTTGTCTTCCCATACCATAAAATTCTTTTGAGTCATAAAAACATCCCCTTTCAATCAAAAAGCCCACAGAATCACTCATAAGAGTGACTCCGCAGGCTATATAAGCTGCGTGTAGGACTGGTTCGTCCCTATGCTGCTCGCTTATGCTTAAACATACTCACTTTTGCAGTATTATTGCACATTGTTTTTTCTCTGTCAATAATGTCCAATAAAAATATATACTTAACTTTTTATATAATCAACCAATTCCTTTACATTTTCTTTCCGTGTAAAATCCAGAGGCTTGTCATATCCAGACAGCATACCCTTTTCATCAGGCGTCATCGGCTTGTTTTTTCTTACCTTACGCTTTAATTTCGCCTTTAGCAATTTCATAAGAATTTTATCAAATGCAGGCAAATTATCGTAATTAAAGCCTCCCCTAAGGTAGAAAAACTTAATACTTTCCTGCTGTTCCGGTGTAAAATTACTCTTTACTACTTCCTTTATAGCCTCTTCTCTGGCTGGTGATGCACCAACACCAAATACCGCAATCCTTTTATCCCTTAATTTATCCATATTACAAGTTATAAGCTTTACTCCGTCTATACCGACAGCATGAAGATTTCCGCCATAAATAATGTTGTCATAGCTGCAGATATCTTTTAATTTTACTTTTGAATAGTCAAAAAGGTCAGCTGACATTTCCTCGGCAATCCACTGTGCATATTTTTTAGTAAATCCTGACCGTGATTTGTATACGACTATTGTTTTCATGACTGCCCCCTGTTTTAAATGATCAGTTCACTAATCAATTTTAAGTTCTTTAAATATCTTACCGTCAAATTCCTTTATGAGTAACGTATTGTCCTTTAGAACTCCATAGGTGTTGGGATTGTTTTCTTTCGGCAATGATATAGAACCGGGATTGAAAATATAAATGTTTTCCTGTTTTTTTGCAACGGGAATGTGTGTATGCCCATACATAAATACATCTCCGTCACTCAACTTAGGTAAATTGCTTTCATTATATATGTGTCCATGTGAAAGGAAAAGCCTTCTGCTGTTGTACAAAATTGTCGAGTACGCTGCCATTATCGGAAAATCAAGAACCATTTCATCCACTTCACTGTCACAGTTACCTTTGATGGCAATTATTTTATCTTTGTATTTATTAAGTAGAAGTGCAACTTCTTTCGGGTTATATTCCTGAGGGAGAGGATTTCTCGGGCCATGGTAAAGTTCATCACCCAGAATAACTATATAGTTTGCGTTTTCTGTTTCATATGCTTCAATAGCCTTTTTTGCGTAATATAAAGAACCGTGTATGTCTGATATTATAAGCAGTTTCATTTGTGTCCTCCGTTGCTTAGCTTTGATGTATTTATTATAGCATTAAGCTGTAGCAATAACTTATTCCTGATAAAATAATTTTTCCAATGAATTATTACTGCTGGCGAAAAACAAATCCTTCAATGAAAGTCCCTCATCTGTAAATGTGTAAACTGAAAATAAAATATCTTTTATACCTATAGACCCACTGGACAATGCAGTTTTAGTAACGAGTTCATCTACTTTATCATTATTATAATCCAATCGTACATACTGAATCGTTAACGGAAAATAAAAACCCACATTATCCCAATTAAATTCTGTGTTATTTTCCTTACAACTGTTCATATAATCCTTTAAATATGACATTTCATCATTATCAAGCTTCATGGTTCTTAATTTGTCCCCAAGTATTATTTCAAGGTTATTCCCGTTTAGATTTCTTACTTTAATTTCTTTCTTAAGTTCATTTTCTGAAGACCAAGCTTCTTTTAATTGTCCATTTTCATATTGAAAGCTTTTTATAATACTAGACGAACCGTATTTATTGACAAAGGCAAATTCTATTCCAATTAAAAATTGATATAAGTTCGGATTACCTTTTATGCTTAGGTTGCAGGCATACCTGCATGATGGAACATTACTTGAAACCGCATTGCTGATAGCTCCGAATACCACTGGGATATCTTGGTCCTTTACTTTCAGCCTGATGTCTCCGTCATAGTATAATTTGATTTCATCAGGGGTACCGTCACTATCAACATCAGTCATCGTATTTTGCTGCAGAATATCTTTTTCAAAAGAATCATACATTACCTGTCCATCTATTTCTTTAAGCATTATTCTTTTAAAATACTGGTCCGACCAGGAATCGATAGTATAAGAAGTTGATTCTCCGTCAAACCAGAAATGTCCTGTTTTTGAATTCAGGTCAATATCTTCAAAACCATCAAAGCTTAGTTTAACATCGCATTCAATCTTTTCAGACTTATCTGCTATAGGAGCCGGTATAGTACGATTAAACATTTCCAGTATTCTTCCAACCATATATTGAGTAGCCTTAAAGCTGCTGCCATTCCCAATCTTGATTTTCAACTGCGGAGCTTTTTCATTTAAAAGATCTGTAAGATTGTTCTTTTCAGTTTGAGTTTGGGTTTTAACCGTAGAAGTGTCACTGTGTACCTTTTTATCGTTATCGCTGCACCCGGATAATATGAAAGTAAAAATTAGAATAATAGCTAAAATGAAATGTTTTTTCATTTTCATAACCTCTATTTTTTTATTATTTAGACATCTTATTTTGCTTAAAAGTTTCCTTTGTTTAATATTACTACAATTTATTTCTTATATACAGCAACAAAAATACCCCCTTAATCTTTCATAAGGGGGTATAATCCGTAAATTTATCTATTCACCCTTCAGCCCTATTTCTTCAGCAACATTCCTCATACCTTTGATAGTTTCATCCATTATATAATCAAGCTCCATTCCTAGCAGCTGAGCACCCTGTTCGATTATTTCACGGTTTACACCTGCAGCGAAGCCCTTTTGCTTCCACTTTTTCTTTACAGACTTCAGTTCAGTATCAAGAATACTTTTACTTGGCCTCATAAGTGCAGTTGCCGCAATGAGGCCTGTCAGTTCATCTATTGTAAATAATACCTTTTCCATCTTCTCAACAGGCTCAACATTACAGCAGATGTTCCAGCCATGGCTTTCAACAGCGTGTATATATTCCTCGGGCATATTATTTTCGGATAATAGCTCCCTGGCTTTAATGCAGTGCTGTTCAGGGTACAATTCATAGTCAATGTCGTGCAGCAGGCCTATAATACCCCACTTTTCTCTGTCAGGTTCTCCGAGAATCTCTGCAAAATGCTTCATTACGGCTTCTACTGTCAATGCGTGCTTTATAAGGCTTTCATTCTTATTATATTTTTTAAGAAGCTCAAAAGCTTCTTCTCTTGTAGGTTTGCTGCTCATTCAAAGGCCCTTCTTTCGTTGATTGTCAGTATTATTTCCATAATTAAATACTAAATATCAATTTGTGAAGTGTCAATTATAATTTTTAGACAGAAGCTTTATTTGTTGCATAACCTCCTTTATAAAATTCCCTGGACAGGATGATATTTAGTCCCAACAAAATTACTGGGATTGCACACACTATAACTATTGTCTGTATTCGGACAACATTTGCCAGTGGTCCGAAAATAGCCATACCTAACGGCATAAAGCCTGTAAACATCACATTAACCAGGCTGAATATCCTACCCATCATGGACGGTTCCGCTTTTTCCTGAACCAATGTAAAAACTGCTGTTTGAGCCGCTGGAACTGTTAATCCGATAAAAAACATTAAAGCAGCAAATAGCCAAAATACATTCACAAAACCAAGGACCATAGATGTAATACCATAAATTATTAGTCCTGCAAAGAAAGTAGTGTTCCTGTTCTTGAAGCCGCCAGTTACTCCAAGCAGTAGCCCGCTAATTAACATTCCTGAAAAACCAACCGTCTCATTAATTGTCAGTAGAATTACATTGTTACCAAATGTCCGTTCAATCATAAGCCCTGCCAGGAACCCAGAGGGTACGCTTAAGAAAATAAAGGCACCATAAGTCATTAGTAATTTTCTAATAAATCTATTACTCCATGTAAATCTGAAGCCATCCTTCATTTCTGTGAACACAGATGTTTTCTCAGTTCTTTTTAATTGCTGATGTTTTGGTATTTTTAACAATGACAGTATACCTATTCCAATAACTGCGGTTAAGACATCAATAAACATAATATTGTAAATTGGGCCAATGGACATAATCGCTCCTGCTGCAATAGATGAAACAAGCTGAACAATTGACTGAATACTTCCGTTGTATCCATTCACACGCATGAGCTCTTCTTCAGGAACCATTTGAGGAAGTATAGCATTTATAGCAGGTATCTGTATTCCGGTTCCAACGGAACGAATAATTGAGACTATTATAATTGCCGGCAAAGCAGTTTTTCCCACAATTCCCGACATCATAAATAAAGCAAGCAGCAGGGTGGTGGCAGCAATAACTGAGTCCGATATTATAATAATCTTTTTTCGATTATATCGATCTGCCCATACTCCGGCAAACAAAGAAATTATTGTTTGGGGCAGAAAGGCCACCAGTGTAAGGACAGTAACCCAGATTCCCGATGATGTTTCAAGAATTACATACCATATAATTGCCATTTGTACAATTTGTGATCCAAAAAGCGAAATGCCCTGACCAATCAGGAAAGCAGATACTATTTTCTTCCATTTTGGTTTTTGTTCCTTATCTATATTCATGTAACTCCTCCAATGATTGTAATAAAAAAGTATGCCTCTGTTTTATTTGTGGCATACTATAAAAATAGTTTTTTCACAAAGAGAATTTATTTGGCAAATCCTCCTCTGCTATCATCATTTGCAAGCCTAACAAAAACATTGTCTTGAGGAATATTATATCGGTTGGAAGATTTAATTTTTTCAGTATGTATTGCACCATGAGGACAGTGATTAAAACATGACCAGCATCCTTGACATTGGTTGAAATTAATTACTGGTTTTTCCCCCATACTAATTGCATTATAATGGCAATATTCAACACACCTGCCGCATTGATTACATAAGGAAACGTCAATATTTAGATCCTTCATTTCCTTTCTAATCTTGTCAATGGACTTTTCTCCGAGAATGCTGTTAAAAAAACCAATCTTTATTTTTGATTCTTTAGGGATTGTTCCATTATTAATTTCATCAATCTTTTTAGATAGATTAGAGATAAAATCATCAAAAGCCTTTATCTGCTTTTCATCTGGTTTATCATTGCTTGTTATGCCTTTTGCTAGAAATGGGGGGTAACTTTCAGGCATCATCAGTGCATGCCATGATACAACCCGAAATCCTTTCTTGTCCAAAAGTTTGCCGACAAGCTTTAGTGATTTGCCCTGCATCATTCCATAGGTATTAATAAGGAATATATTTTTTTGTTGATCACACTTTAAGCATTCTATAAATTCTCTCATTTCCCGGGGTAATCCCAAATAATGTGTAGGAAATGCAAAGCCAACAATGTCATAACTACTTATATCAGCATTCATTTGCCCTTTAATATCAGACAATTCCAGCTTTACATTTTTCAGCTGCTGCGAAATAAATTTGCATACTAATTCAGTATTACCTGTGTTAGAACAATAATAAATTATACCTTTCATACTTTTAACCTGTTTAATGCAAACATGCATTATCCTTTCCTTAATATAAGTAGATACCACAATGTCTTTTATTTTTGATCAGAAAAAACAGAAATAACTTCAGCTAAATACTCAGCCGTGGAATTAACCATCTCAAAATCAATCGTATCCAGTGTATCTTTAGGTGTATGAGTATATTCCAAGGCACCGTTGAATAAATCTGACGATGATACTGCCAAGCAAGGTATTCCACGGAATACGAAAGGAGCATGATCTCCTGCGTACCAGGTCTGTCCTTGTATTATTGCTTTGTTTCCATCCATTAAAGAATTAGTGATTAGACTGATGTTTTCAGGCAGGTTATAAGAAGAAATAGCAGTTTTAGCACCTTTGTGGCATGGAGAATCAATATTAATCATAAGTTCAATGTTATCACTTTGACTATCAATTAGTTTCAGGTATTCCAGTTCACCGCATGCTCCATAGTATTCCTCACCATTAAAAGGAACAATATCAATACTGCATTTTACATCTTTCAATAACTCAGCAACCTTTAGCAGTACTGCAACACCCGAAGCATTATCAAGTGCGCCGGGCGTATTATACTTTGTGTCCATATGAGCACATATTACTATTTTACCTGTAGATTTTTCGGCTTTCCTGAATGCTAAGATTTGCCGGCTTTTAGCAGGTGCTTTGTTAGAGTCTATAGTTAAATGGGTAACTGTATTTAAATTTAACATAGCCTCAATTTGTGAAAATATATGATTATTTATATTACATGATGGGATCAAAAAATTTCCGTCTTCAAAAAGCGGGAAAGGATTTTGACCACTTACTGGATTTTTGCCGGTTACGGTAATAATTGCTTTGGGATGTTTCTCTTCAAGAAGAGATATAAGCTGTTTATGATCTTCTGGATAATAAAAAGGAAAGTTTTTTGGCTGCAGAGGATTTTCAGTTAGCTTTCCGGCCATTAAAATAATACTATCTTCACAGTTAATACTCTTTAATTCCTCTACAGTTTTGACGATGCACAATTTTCCGCTTCCATTGAATGGCACGGAAAAAGGACTTGGTTGTACTTCAAATATGAAGTTATCAACCTCAAGTGTCGATTTCCCTTTTTCCCAAACAACACAATCAAATGGCAGTGACTGTATTGAATAATTCATATTTTTAAACTGCTCTTCCAAGAAATCTAATATTTCATCGTTTGTTGCCGTCCCTACCGGACGTTGCTTTGTAATTATATTAAAAACCTTACTTGTCATTTACTCTTCCTCCAATTGTTAAATTTGAGGATAGATAATGTAAAATATAGGCTACAAACCATCCCTATGAAAATATAACATTTAAAAAAAGGGTGGTGTGCAAGTGTAAGGTTTTAAATTTTTCTCATATCTTCAATGATTGGATGTATATTCTGTGCAGCTTTCATCAATTTAAGCAATTCATAAAGCCAACGATCTCCAGCTGAAATAAGCTCTTCATGCTCAGGATTATTAAGTGCTGCTGCGACAAATTCAGCATAGCCTTTATCATACATCGATATACTGCGGTGGATCGAAGCAATGCTATACCCAGCTTGCAAAAGCATGAATATAACGCACATTCTTCCTAAATCAGCCTTTGAATAAAGTATTTCGCCTTTCATGCCCACTCCACCTGGAATAATCAAGCCATTTCTTTCCCAGTTTCGTACTGCTTCAACAGTAACCCCCAAATGGTTGGCTACATCCCTCCGTGATAACTTTTCCCTTCCTAATGAAACTTCTTTATCATTTTTTGGATTCGCCCAGCTGTGCAATGAATCTGTTGCTTTTTGAGCTGTCATGATTTCATGTTCAATAATTTTCAAATAATTATCCGTGCATTGTTTCGCAGTGTCCAGCTGTTTTTTCGCAATTGCAAAAATGATTTCATTCCCTGCATTTCTTATTTTCCTGTTCGTATACGGATAGCCAAAAATATAACGGCACACCTTCATTTGCAAAACATGCAGCTCTTCAAAATTGCGGTAGTTATTTTCAGTTCTTTTTGCTTGTGATATAAAACCCAGTTTTTCATAAAGCCTTACGGTATTTGGATGAATACCGAACATTCTGGCCAAATCAATTGCATTATAGCTTTTTTTATTTATCTGCATAATAACTCACCCAATTCAGTTTAACATATTTATATACTAGCAGAAATGGCCGGTGTGTACTAAATTCTTTTGCTATTTGTTAATTTTTTTACTATCATGAATGTATAATATATTTTTAAGCAGATTTTTTACGGAGGATATACTCTATTATGTCAAAAACTTTAGTACTTGCAGAAAAGCCATCTGTAGCAAGGGATATTGCGAAGGTTCTTAATTGCAGCCAAAACGGAAACGGCTGCATAATGGGTGCAAAATATATTGTAACATGGGCCCTTGGTCATTTGGTTACACTCGCTGACCCCGAAGTATATAGCGAAAAATATAAAAGCTGGAATCTTGAGGACCTTCCAATGCTGCCTAAAAAAATGGAACTGGTAGTAATAAGGGAAACCTCAAAACAGTTTGGAATAGTAAAAAACCTTATGCACAGGGATGATGTTAATGAGCTTATAATTGCCACCGACTCAGGAAGAGAAGGAGAGCTTGTAGCAAGATGGATAATTGAGAAAGCCGGTTTCAGAAAGCCCATTAAACGTTTGTGGATATCCTCACAGACGGACAAAGCTGTAAAAGACGGGTTTGCCAACCTTAAACCGTCACGTGAATATGATAATCTTTTTCTTTCAGCACAAAGCAGATCTGAAGCTGACTGGCTTATCGGCTTAAATGTCACACGTGCTCTTACATGTAAGTATAATGCTCAGCTTTCTGCCGGAAGAGTTCAGACTCCCACTCTTGCAATGATTGTAGAACGTGAAATTGAAATAAGGAAGTTTATTCCCAAGGATTACTGGACTATTAATGCTAGTTTTAAGGGCTTCAGTATACAGTGGAGAGATAAGGCCGGTCAAACAAGAATTTTTGACAAACAAAAAGCTGAAGAAATAATATCAAAACTCAGTGGACAAACAGGTGAAATTAAAGAGGTAATCAAAGAGTCCAAAAAGGAGCTTCCTCCGCTTGCATATGATTTAACAGAGCTTCAGCGGGATGCCAACCGCAAATACGGTTACTCTGCAAAACAAACACTTAATATAATGCAAAGGCTGTATGAAACCCATAAGCTTGTAACCTATCCAAGAACGGATTCACGGTATATTACCGACGATATTGTACCAACACTTCCTGAACGTTTGAAAAGTATTTCTATTGGTCCATACAAAACTTTTGTTCAGAGTATTCTAAGAAACAAAATAAATGTTACAAAAAGACTTGTAGATAACAGCAAGGTATCAGACCATCACGCTATAATACCCACTGAACAGTTTGTAGACCTGTCTTCGCTTAATTCTGAGGAGCGTAATATTTATGATTTGATTGTTAAGAGATTTATAGCTGTTCTGAATTTACCTTTTGAATATGAACAGACAACTGTAGAGGTCAATGTCAACGGAGAATTAATGAACGCAAAGGGTAAGGTAGTGAAGTGTTCCGGATGGAAAGCAGTATATGAAGGTTTTGGAAAATTTGAGGAAGAAAGTGGCGAAGATGCAAAAGATCAATCACTTCCACCGGTTGACAAAGGTCAAAAAGAAAAAATAAGTTCCGTTAAGCTTATAAATGGTAAAACACAGCCTCCTGCAAGATACACTGAAGCTACTTTACTGTCTGCAATGGAGCACCCCGGAAAGTTTGTAGACAACAAAGCACTCCGTGAGGCGCTTGAAAATGCGAGCGGTCTGGGTACTCCTGCTACAAGGGCTGACATAATAGAGAAGCTCTTTAATACCTTCTATATTGAACGAAAGGGTAAAGAAATATATCCAACATCAAAAGGCACCCAGGTGATAGGGCTGGTTCCCGAGGATTTAAGATCCCCAGAGCTAACAGCAAAATGGGAACAGCAGCTTTCATTGATTAGCCAGGGTAAGGCAAATGCCAATGCGTTCATTTCACAAATGAAAAATTATGCCTCCAAGCTGGTAGGTTCTGTTATAGCAAGCAGTGAGTCTTTTAAGCATGATAATGTCACACGGGAAAAATGCCAGGAGTGCGGCAAGTTCCTTTTGGAGGTTAATGGAAAGAAGGGTAAAATGCTTGTTTGTCCTGACCGTGAATGCGGCTACAGGAAAATGCTTTCCCAAACTTCAAATGCAAGATGCCCCGAATGCCATAAAAAAATGGAAATACGCGGTGAAGGTGAAAACAAATCCTTTTACTGTACCTGCGGTTACAGAGAAAAGCTTCAAGCCTTTAAGCAGCGGAAAAGCGAGCAGGTCAACAAGAAAGAAGTCACCCGAATTTTAAAACAGCAGGATAAAAGCGACGGCCTTAATTCAGCTCTGGCAGATGCACTTTCAAAATGGAAAACTTAAACCTATAACAAAATGGCAGCAGTGATATTTATTGTCCACTACTGCCATTTTTAAATTATGTTGTTTAGTTGTCAACCCTGAATAGATTCACTTTTCAAGGAATGCTTTTTCATATTTCCTTCTGCTTTTTCTGATATTGACATCATCGCAGGTATAACTAAAGGCAGGAACACAAATGCCAGCAGGAACAAGCCTATTACTACACAGATTGCCAATTCTATCAATACAATCAGGTTGGATGGATACAAGGTTGCAAAAGTACCGGCAAGTATTGTCGCCGCTGAGATTACAACTCCTCCTATATTCCTTGAAGCTTGTATTATTGCATCCCTTGCCGAAAGCTCAGGGTATTCCTTGAAACGTCTCATAAGGAATATGCTGTAATCTACACCCAAAGATGTAATTGCAATGAAGGCGAAGAAAGGTACATTCCATGAAAGTCCAAGCTTGGCACTGCTGAAAAAGAGTTTTGATATAAACGCGGTTGCTGAAAGCGCTGTATAATATGCTGCTGCCAGCGAGGCAATTATATAAACCGGAATCCAGAATGACTTTATTACTATAATAAGCAATATGAAAATCGCAACTAGTACAATTATTTGAGTAAATGTAATATCGTGGGTTGCAACATCACTCATATCTTTTGAATGTGCAGTAGGTCCCGATATACCATATTCTGCACCGTCAAGACTTGTACCCTTAAGGTTATTTGAAACTAATGAATCCAGCTTATCAATCATTTTTATAGCACTATCCGAATAAGGCTCAGAATCCAGTATTACCGTAAGTTTGAGTGTTTTTCTGTCTTTTGACATATATGCATCCAGCATTTTGTTTACATCAGTTTTTTGGAAAGCTTCCTTTGGAATATAAAAGGTTTTGGTATTGTCGGTAATCTGTGTAAGGAAATCACAGCTTTGACTGATTCCATTTGATATATCTCCCAAACCTTTGCTGCCGCTGTTTATTCCATCTTTCAACTGGTTCATTCCGCTTCCAAGCTGGCTCAGACCGGTATATAAAGTGTCCTGGCCTGCCTTTACCTTCTGAGCGCCGCTGCTTAACTGGGCCATGCTTGCAATGATTTTATCCTGACCGTCACTTCCCTGCTTCAATCCTGATGCCAGAGCTGTAGAGCCTTTTTCCAGTTCATTTATCCCCATCAAAAGCTGCGAATTTTCTCCGGTATTGACTATTATAGCTTTCACACCATCATTAACTTGTGATAATCCTATGGTAAGCTTGTCATAGTTTAAGTTTGCAGCTATGATACCTGATGACATCTTATCGAGTTCGGAAGAAAGTTTGTCAACCATTGTTTTAAGTGCTGTTACATCAGAATCGTTTGGCAGCTTGGCATTAATCTTTGCAATGCTTGCCTGCATAGCACCTAGCACTTGCTTAAGAGTGTCAACATACTGGGGTATCTGCTTGTAGCCTTCCCCTATGATTTTGTAACCATTGTATATAGTTGTTAATTTTTCAGATATTAACTGCACACCGCTGTGAATGGAAGCCACTCCATTTTTTAACTGCACAATTCCGGCATTAAGCTTATCTGCACCGTTTGCACCTTGCCGTATTCCGGAATTCACTGTATCAAGACCTGAAGTTACTGCTTCAATACCTGTTTGAAGCTGTCCGGTTCCATTCGAAAGATCTTTTACTTTTGAAAAATCCTGAGAAGCAAGATTTATTTTTATAGTATCCAAACCACTTTTTATTTTATTCACACCATCATTGGCCTGTGACAAGCCATTTACAACAGTTTTGGTCTGGGTATTTGTATATAACTCGGCAATCATATCACCCTTTGGGCGAGTCGGTCCCATTACCTGAGCTACTCCATTTAAACCTTTTATTTTGTCTGTCAAATTATCAAGAACAGCTAGTGCTTCATTATTATCCATGGCATTTTTATTTTTAATTACGATTGTTGTAGGCATTGCCTTACCTGCACCGAATTTATCTGTAACTATGTTAAAGCCTTTGACTGAAGGGTTATCCGAGCTAAGATCCTTCAGGCTATCAAAGGATAACTGATGGCTGCTAAAAATAATTATCGGTGAAAGTATCAATGCAATAACAAACAAGGCAATTACAGGGTGCTTAACAGCAGCAGAAGATGATAGCTCCCAAAGCTTGCTCTCCTTATGTCCTGAAGTATGCTTTGAAGGCCAGAACAATTTTCCAGCTATTACCCTCATCAATAAAGGTGTCAATGTCATTATTTCAATAAGCAGCACTGCAATACCTATTGCAACTGCATTTGCAGATCTGTATACAGGAAATTTGACAAAACTTAGACTTGCAAAACCTATAAACACTGTCAATCCGCTGTATATTACTGTTTTTCCGGCTGTTTTAAAGGTTGTTATTATAGCATCATCCAATGACATTCCATTTCCGAGTTCTTCCTTAAATCTGTTAAACAGCAGTATATGATAATCAGTACCTATTCCAAATAGAACAAGAATTATAAACATTTGTGTAAAGCTTGTAATCGGAAAGTTGAACCAATTTATAAGCAGCCCTATAATACCCATAGAGCACAAATAGGATACTCCTACTGCGAAAAGTGATACAAGCGGAGTTACTATGGAACGGAACATAATAATAAGTATAACCAGTATGAAAGCTATAGTTATCATACCACTCTTATCAACGCCTTTGCCGACTGATTTTATGTAATCGTTGGATATAGCAAGTTCACCGGTAATATAATGCTCCACATTAATACCTTTAGTCGCATCTTCAAATTCGCTTATTATAGTTTCATTATCACGTGTTCCCTTTTCATAATATAATTGAACCAGCAGCGTTGTATTATCTTTTGATATGAGTTGATCCTTAACATCTGGGGTCCCAAAAGGATCAATTATATTTGTAATCTGCAGCTTTCCTTTAATCTGATTTAGCTTATCTATACCTTGTTGGATATCTTTCATTTTATCATTCGAGAGCTTGTTTTTATCAGTAAAAACCAATATAGCAGTATCTCCCTTTGATATATCCATATTATTAAGCATTTGAGCTGCAATCCTTGATGGTGCATCGTTATTTATAGTAACTTCGCCCTTTTCATTTAAAATTTGCTTTATATCTGGCTGGGTTACAATAAATAATACGGTTACAACAAACCAAACCGCCAGCAATATCCAACGGTTTCTTAACATTTTCTGCATACAATCCGCCTCCTTATTGTAAACAACAGTTGATTAATTGACACGTGTATATTATAATTTGATTGTCGCTTAACTTTCAATCGTTAATTTAATAGTCGAATGTATTATATTCAACAAATACCTTAACTTTTGTTGATAATAAAATAAAAATATGAAAGGGATAAGAGATGGAACCTATAAAAATAGACAGGCGTGTACGCAGAACAAAAAAGCTATTGCTTCAAGGGTTAACCCAGCTCATGTCAGAGAAAAAAATCAACAAGATTACAGTAAAAGAACTTACTGATTTAGTTGATGTCAACCGTGCAACCTTCTATTTATACTATAAAGATATTTTTGACATGGTAGAAAAAATAGAAACTGAAATGTTTGATAACTTTAACGAAACCTACTCTAAGTTTAATAAACATGATCTTACATACGACGAAATGTTTCAGTTTGTTACTTATGTATTTGATTTTGTTGGGGAATATGCCGAGATGTGTAAGATACTGCTTGGTCCAGATGGAGATTATGCTTTCATTGAAAAGTTTAAAAAAGCAATTGATAATTCCTCACCATTTTCAGAACAAAGCAGTGAAAAAGGAAAAATGATTTATTTTCTACCCTTTATAATTTCTGGCTGTATAGGAATTATACAAAAGTGGCTGGAAGACGGTATGAAAACTCCTTCTAAAGAGATGGCAGATATTGTTGTGGGTATGATTACAAGTTCATCAAAATACTTTGTGATTAAATAATAAAGGTAGAGAACGCTATGGTTCTCTACCTTTTGTATATATAATTGTCTATCTTTCATAATATGTGTAGCCGCGAAGCCCATTATCGTAGGCACGCATGATTTCACGCCTCTCGCTTGGAGTTATCAAACCTTCCCGTACTGATTCCTCTGCTGTCTTACGGAAATGTACAAGCATGTCCTTTGGCTCAAATTCTACATATGAGAGCACATCAGCAACACTATCTCCGTGAATCTCCTTAACCAGGTCATAGTTACCGTCAGGATGTACCCTTATACTTACCACATTGGTATCCCCGAACAGGTTATGAAGGTCTCCCAATGTTTCCTGATACGCACCAACAAGAAATACTCCCAAGTAATAGTCATCACCATTATTCATTTCATGTAACGGCAGTGTTGTGCGAACATCATGCAGGTCTATAAAATGATCTATCTTTCCGTCACAGTCACAGGTTATATCTGCAATTACTGCATTTCTCTTAGGAAGCTCCAGTAAGCGGTGTACAGGCATAACAGGGAACAACTGATCAATCGCCCAGCTGTCGGGGATGGATTGAAACACCGAGAAATTGCAGTAGTATATATCTGCAATAGCACTTTCTATATCTTCAAGATCAGGCGGCGAATTTTTAAGCTTTTGCTTTTCCTTCGCAATCTGGTTTATTGTATTCCAAAATATCTTTTCGGATAAGGAGCGCTCACGAAGGCTGATACTGCCGTGTTTAAACATTTCACGTATTTCATCGCGGTAATAAAGCGCATCATTATAGCATTCCTGTATATTTTTTTGCGAAATACTCTTATAAACATCATAAAGATTTCTTATCTGCTCCGAAATACTCTCATCAAGCTCCGACGGAATCTTGTGCTCTTCGAATTTTTCAATATCCAGTACATTGAAAACCAGTACCGAATAATAAGCAACTGTAGTACGTCCTGATTCAGTGACAATTATAGGGTGTTGGATATCGCTTGGGTCCAGAATGGACATTACCGCTTCTACTATATCGGTACAATACTCCTCAACTGTATAATTTCTGCTGTTTGTATAATTAGTGTTTGAACCGTCATAATCCACTGCAAGGCCGCCCCCCAAATCAAGATAACCCATGGGTGCACCTTCTCTTACCAATTCAGCATAAACACGTGTAGCTTCAAGAACAGCGGAACGTATATCCCTTATATTGGGAATCTGGGAACCCAGATGATAATGCATGAGTTTAAGCGAGTCCAGCATTTTATTTTCTTTAAGTTTATCTACTATAGTTATAAGCTGGGACATATTTACGCCAAATATGCTGCGGTCACCGCCTGATTCGGTCCAATGTCCTCCTGCTTTAGCAGAAAGCTTTATACGTATCCCAATGTTTGGCTGAACACCTAAGGCTTGAGAGCGTTCTACTAAAAGATCAAGCTCTCTGGGAACCTCAACAACAAAAAAGCATTTAAAGCCCATTTTAACTGCATATAAACCCAAATCTATAAATTCCTCATCCTTATATCCATTGCATATGAGGCAAGCTTCCTTATCTCTCATCAGTGAAAGCGCAGCAACCAGTTCCGCCTTGCTTCCCACCTCAAGTCCATGGTGATACCTTTGGCCGAATTTAGTAACTTCCTCTACTACCTGCTGTTGCTGGTTAACTTTTATTGGATAAACTCCGCGGTATTCACCTTTATAATTTAATTTTTTCATAGCTTCCGCAAATGAATTGTTCAAAAAAGAAATCTGAGAATCCAATAAGTTCTCAAAGCGCAGCAAAACCGGCATATCAAGGCCACGTTCACGGATACCCGAAATGATATCCATTATGCTGATACTACCTTTATCGCTGTCCTTAAAAGGGTTTACAAGCACCTCTCCCTTGTCGGATATTGCAAAGTAACCTGCACCCCAATTGTTTATTCCATAAAGTTCCTCGGACTTTTCCTTTGTCCATCTATCAAGAAGATCTGTTTTATTCATTTTCGTATACTTCCATTCAAATATGAATTTTTTGCTGATAATCATCAGCCTTTCAAAAGTTTTGCCTTTCATATCAACAGAAATAAATGTGTAACAGAGTTACAATAGCATATCGCAATCATTATTGTCAACTGGCTTTGATACAAAAAAAGACAATAAAAAAACACAAAAAAGGAAGTGGGGGAAACAGGTTACCCCATTTCCTCCACTTCCAAGAGAATAAACCATATTTACATTATAAACAGCTATTAATATTTTCCGAATTCTTTATCATCTAATATGATTTTTGGTTTTATGGAAGATGTTTTCAATTCTGCAACCTGAGTACTGCTTGCCTTGTTTTTTGATATTACATTTTCCAGCATCTTTATAACATCTGGCTGTAATCCGTCCATATTTTTGAGTGCAGATTCCGTCTGTCTTAACTTAAACTTGCTTATCATATCTTTAAGTACTTGTGCCTGGCTTGATAATTCCTCACTTGCAGCGGCACATTCTTCAGAAGTTGCTGAATTTGTCTGTACAACCTGTGAAACCTGCATTATGCCCTGATTGACTTGACCGATACCAGTTGCCTGTTCGTTGGAGGCACATGCAATGTTATTAACAAGGTTTGCAACCTTTTCAATATCAGAAACAATCATTTTAAGTGCACCTGCAGTATCAGTAGCAATCTTGGTTCCACCCTCTACCTTTTTAATTGAGCCCTCTATTAAATCGGTAGTTTCTTTTGCAGCATTTGCTGAACGGGCAGCCAGGTTTCTCACTTCTTCTGCAACTACCGCAAAGCCTTTACCGTGCTGTCCTGCTCTTGCAGCTTCAACAGCTGCATTAAGTGCAAGAATATTTGTCTGGAATGCTATATCATCGATGACCTTAATTATCTTGGATATGTTTGCAGAAGAGTTATTTATTCCATCCATTGCATTAAGCATCTCCTGCATTTGCGAGTTACCCTGAAGAGCATTCAATTTTGCAGTTTCTGCAAGCTGATTAGCTTGATTTGCATTTTCAGCATTAAGTTTAGTTTGGGATGATATTTCTTCCAATGAGGCTGTAAGCTGCTCTACAGAAGTTGCTTGTTCAGTTGCCCCCTGTGACAGGGCAATGCTTGATTCAGATACTTGTTTAGACCCGGAAGCAACCTGTTCCGACGCCATATTTATATTCCTCATAACGTCGTTCAAGTTGTCCGCCATTCTTCTAAAAGCTGCCCCCAGCATTCCAACCTCATCCTTCGTAGAAATATCTACATGAACGTTTAGGTCTCCGTCTGCAACTTTGTCCGCAACTTTCATAAGCTTTCTAATGGGTCTGCTTATTATAGTTGAAATGAATATTCCTAGTCCGATTGCTATTATTATACCTGCTATTATTAATATTACCGAAGTTAATACGGAATTGCTTACAGTCTTAATATTTCCATTATAATTTTCTTTTGCCAACTGGAGTTTAAGGCTTATTATATTCTTCATACCGCTGTCAAAATCATTTGCCGCAGTTTTACCATCACTGTAGAATAATGCAAGAGCTTCTGAATTCTTTCCCTCTTTATCCAAGGATATTACTTTTTTACTGCATTCAATATATTTGTCCTTAGCCTCCTGAAGGCTTTTCACCATCTCTTGCCCTTTATCGGTAAGTAAAGTTTTTGAAAAAGTACTAACACTTTTATCAAAGCTTGTGCTGTTTGAATCAAACTGGTTTTCAAATTGAGATATTTCATTTTGATCTGATGTTAGCATAATATCTCTGACATTACTCCTCATATTTTGATAAGCATTGGTCACATCTATTAAAACACCCAAAGGTTCTGTCATTTTCTGATACATTTCTGTATTAAGATCACTGACCTTATTTATATTGACTACACCCATAACACCTATTATACCTGCAACAAATGCAACTACAATAAAAGCGGACAGGAGTTTTGTACCTATTTTTAAATTATAAAACCATTTCATAAATCATTCCCCCTTAAGCTAAAGATAATTTTTGTATTTCATCATCATTAATCAACTTGGAACAATCAATTAAAAGCTTGACTTCATTTCCTATTTTTCCAAATGCCTTTATGTATCTATTTGAAGCTGAATTCAATTCAGGTGGTGGGACAATGTCATCCTCAGGAATAGATAATACTTCCGCAACACTGTCTACAATTAATCCCATGCTTATATCATCTATCTCTGTGATTATTATGCAAGTCCTGTCATTGTATTCTTTGAAATCCTTTTTGAATCTAAGCCTTACATCCATTACCGGAATAATCTTACCTCTCAAGTTAATAATACCTTTGAAACAATCAGGCAACTCAGGCACTTGGGTTATAGGCTGTATGCCTATAATTTCGGTTACATGCCTTATTTCAATGCCGTAGCTTTCACTGCATATTGAAAACGTAAGAAATCTTCCTTTCTGTGTATCTTCTTCCTCCTGCTCCAATCCAACCTGTGATAATACTTCTGCATTCATTCTGCTCAGCTCCTTTCTGTCACTGTTTTTGTAATTATTCATTAAACATTATCAATAAGAGCACCAATATCTAATATGAGGCTTATACTTCCATTTCCCAGCAATGTACAGCCAGATAGTCCATGTATCTTACCCCTGTTCTTTATAATACCTGGAAGAGCCTTTACTACAACTTCCTGCCTGCCTAATAACTTATCAGCAAATATGCATATAGTTTTACCCTCTTGTTCAACCATTACCATAATTCCATTTTCGAAATTTTTAATATCTGTAGTAACATTAAAAAGTTCATTAAGCCGTAAAATTGGGTAACAGTTCCCTCTGACCATAATCATTTCATTACCTTCTGGATCTATAATTATATTTTTATCATGAGTACTAAAGGATTCCTTGATGGACATTGTTGGAATTGTATAATGAGATTGGCCTACCTGAATATTCATGCCATCTATTATTGCAAGAGTAAGAGGAATTTTAAGAGTAACTGTTGTACCCAATCCTTCAGAGCTTTGAACAAATACCTTGCCGCCGACGTTTTCAATGTTTTTCACAACAACATCCATTCCTACTCCTCTGCCGCTATATTCAGTTACAGCATCGTTAGTTGAAAATCCGGGTAGAAATATAAGGTTGTATATATCATCATCGGTCATTTCCAGCTCAGGTTTTGTCAGAAGATCATTTGCTTTTGCCTTTTGCAATATTTTTTCCTTATTTAGGCCTCTGCCATCATCTTTGACAAGAATAATAACATCGCTCCCATCATTCTTTCCACTAAGTATGATAGTTCCTTTTCCCGGCTTTCCTACATTCTCTCTCTCCTGCACTTTTTCAATTCCATGGTCTATAGAGTTTCTAATCAAATGCATTAGCGGATCCGATATATGCTCTATTATGTTCTTATCTACCTCAGTGTCCTCGCCGTCCAGTATAAGTTCAATTTCCTTTCCCTGTTTTTTACTCATATCCCTTACTAATCTATTCATTTTAATAAAAGTACCGGATAACGGTACCATTCTGGTAGACATGACCATATTCTGAAGTTCAATTGTTATTTTATGAAGCTGAGCAGACGCTCTGGAAAAATTATTTAATTCCAGACCTCTCAAATCAGGATTCTGAGTAACCATTGATTCAGCTATTACTAATTCACCCATTAAATCCATAAGTTTATCAAGCTTATCAACATTAATACTGATAATACTGTTTACAGAGGATTTTTCAGGCTGCTTTTTCATCTCATTTTCTATGGATATTGAAGTGTTTGGTTTTTCTGATATGGATAATGTAATATTGTTTATAGAATTATAGGCTTTTGTAAACTGCTCTACTTCATTATCATTCTGTAGTAAAGTCAGTTCAATACTTTTGAGAAAGGTTTCCTGCATGATTAAATCATTAATTTCCTGATAAGTCTTATCTGTTTTTAAAAACATGATAAACCCATGCTCACGAATAATTTTTATAGCACCATCATTATCCATATCTGCCGGATAATAAATAATATCATGTACTTGCTCTTCCAAATCATGAACCATGCCAAAAGCTCTTAAGTTCTCCATTTCACAGCCGTCTTCAAAAAATATAACAGCTTTGAAAGTATTAATGCCTTCCGGGTTCTTATAAGTGAGACAATTAGTATTTTGAATAATTTCCGGTTTTATATCTATATCTTTAACTTCATTTGAACCTTTCAGTTTTTGAAGAAAGCTTCTAATATTTGAAATATGAACATTGGGATCATCATCGGGATTATCCCCTGTTTTTATTTTAACAAGCTCTGCTTTAATAAAATCTATTCCGCTAAGAACCAGATCAGATAGTTCGGAATATTCTATGTTGTGCGGCTTTTGCTCACGCAGATAGTAAAACAAATCTTCAATCGAATGAGCTATGGCCGAAACATTATTGAAGGACATCATAGCGGAACTGCCTTTTATTGTATGCATGATCCTGAAAATTTCGTTTACTGTATCAGGTAAATAGTGTTCTGATTTATCACTTTCAAGTACTAAAGCTTCCAGCTGTTCAATGTTTTGGGCGGTTTCAAATATATAAATATCAAGAATAGATTCAGTTGAATTTTTGTCAGACACATTAACCACCCCTTCGGAGTCGATTATTTTTGTTACAAAGATGATATCTTAGTCATTGTCTGTACTACATGCTCCTCTTTAAATGGTTTAACAATAAACGATTTTGCACCGTTCAATATTGCTTCTTTTATCATTGGTTCCTGTCCCAATGCGCTAATCATAACAATCTTTGCCTTGGGGTCTTCCTTCCTGATTACTTTTAAGGCTTCCAACCCATCCATTTCAGGCATTGTAATGTCCATTGTCACTATATCCGGCTGAAGCTCTTTGTACTTTTTTACTCCAATACTTCCATTTTCAGCCTCACCTATCACTTCAAAACCATTTCTCTCGAGAACCTGCTTCAGCATTGTACGAACGAATGCTGCATCATCAATAATAAGTACATTTTTCATTATTAAGCCCCCTTTTAAATTTTTAGAAACAAAAAAGTAGACAACGTATTGGTTGTCTACCTTTTAACATGTAGCAAAGCTAAGTTTAAAAAAGTTGGCAACCTGACTATCATAGCGTTTAAACCGCCTTAGACTCATGGCTTTGCGTCTCCACTTTTCAATGGATTTGCCTTTTTCAAATATTCAGTTGTCACATAAGTATAAGCATTAAGTAAATAAATGATACTAAGGTCCTACCATCAATGGTACTTTTTTACTATATTATATCTTAAATTATATGTCGAATCAAGATGATTTATTATAAAAATTGTAAAAATAAAGAGAATTATGATTTGCAAAAAGTAAAAAAGGGTATAAATAAAGAACATAACGATCTATCTTACACCACCATAGATAACTTATTACCTAACTGCGATCTTTCGACCGCAACCAAGCAGTTCATTACCTATAATGATGGTTTGTTCGACCATACAAAATACTTTCATAGCTATATACAACCTCTCGGCTGCATATAACCACTTCGGCACTCCGCATGATCTTAGCTCGACCCTGTACGATAAGTTGGGATCTTATTATAATCAAGGTAAATCGACCATAATAAAACCTTTCCCCACCGTGCAGAATCTTCCCTCCGACTGCATACAAGCCTTTCGACCTGCATACAATCTTTGGCCGACCCATATATACCCCTTTAACGGAGCACATATAAGTCTTGGCTCAACCGTTATGTCCCTTACGCTATTAATTTGTCCAGATAGGAAGATTATATTCGCAAAAGAAATATGTAAAATTACCCTTTAGAGGTGCATAATCTACACCCAACCTATTAACTACTTTTTTCTGCAAACCATTTCTCCATTTCCTATTGGTACCACCATTGCATCTATTCTTTCATCGTTTAAAGCCTTTTCAATAAACGGCTTCAAAACAGTCTCATGACTTATAACATTATCTGCGACAAGAATTCCGCCTTTCACCATGTTTGAAATGAGTATATCGCAACAGCTGCCATAAACTTCCTTTTCTGCATCCAGGAAGCAAAAAGCAATATCTTTATAATCCTTAATATAATCAAGTGCATCACCATTAATTAACTTAATAGTTTTCTCTACCTCACAGATACTGAAGGTTTCTTTGGCTATGGAAAACTTTTCCTCAAGGATTTCAAAAGTAGTAATTTCCCTGTCTGTCTCCATGCAGGCCAGGGCAAGCCATAACGTTGAATAGCCGGCGCTGGTTCCAATTTCAATTACATCCCCTTGAGGCGAATTGGCAAGTAAAAGAGCGATGAATTTACCCGTTTCCACAGGTACTTGCTTAAGTCTTTTTAGCATTGGTGTCCCATCAATTTTATCCTGTTTGTCGATTTGTTCAAGATATTCCATCCTTTTAAGAATCTTCTCAGGTATATTATTGAACATAGAAGTCACCCCACTTTTAATTTTTATTTATTTATAACCCTTTCTTTTCTCATAGAAGAAAAAAGTTAATCCTTTAAATATCCATATAAAAACCCCACGAGGCCACATTTGAGGGGGGTACAGAGGTTTAAAACATTCGTCTCTACGCTACTCACATTTTAATGTTCAAGCGTACTCACATAATTAATTTTTTCATAATTTTACCATATTGTCAATATTACCAGTTTATCAAGAAAGGCTGAACTCATATTGTTACATCTGCTTTCTGACAGTTCTATATTCATCATTAAGCTTAAAGTATGGGCAATTATCGAAAGAATTGCTTAAAAACTTTCCCATCTCATCTTCGTCAAGAGTAACCTCACATTGATAACAGTTAAAATCTTCATCATAAAGGTAATTTACGCAAAAATCACAATTTGTCTTCCCATTCATATATAAAATCTCCCTTATGGCTTCAAATATCCCTTTTTTATAGAATCTTCTACTACTTCATTAAAATACATCCATAGCTCAGGTGCATTTTCTTCCAGAAGACCATTTCTTTTAAACACTTTTTCGCTTGTTACTCCAGGCTTCTGCCAGGTGTGCCCATTGGTATTGTAATTAAGTATTAACGGCTGAAATCTGTCAAGGCAAGCAGCAAATCTGGCTTCAGGTGTATTCACTTCTTCAAACTCTCTCCAAAGTTCAAATATCTCCTGCGCCTGATCTTGTGGCAAAATGTTGAACAGCCTGTCAGCTGCTTTTTGTTCACGCTCGTCCTTATCCAGATATCCTTTTTCATCATAGCAAAAAGTATCTCCCGCATCAATTTCAACAAGGTCGTGTATAAGCACCAATTTTATTACCTTAAGGATATCAATATTTTTATCAGTTGAATATTCAGCTAAAAGGACTGCCATTATTGCCAGATGCCAGGAATGCTCAGCATCATTTTCATTCCGTTTTGTACCTATTACAACATTCTGCCTGAATATCTGCTTTAATTTATCTATTTCTGTAATAAACTCGATCTGCTTTAGAAGTCTCTCGCTGGACATTTATATTATCGCTCCCTTATGTACTTAATTTGTTTTGCTTTATAATTTTATCACAGTTTTCAGTCTTCAGAAATAATGGCAGGCTCATCCTTTAAGGAATGAGCCTGCAGATAACTGATTTATTATTAAAATTATTTATTCTCTGATGCCAGTCTTTTCCCCTGTAATTACCTGTAAAAGTGTTTCCAAGAATTTTTCAGTATCCACTAATATTGACTTTATTCTTTTACCTTCAAAGGCTTCGGATCATGATTCTTTAAGTCTATATTTAGTTTTCCGTTTGTATCAAGAGTCGCTAACAGCACTTTATCAGGCGATGTATTATGCTTCTGAAGTTCAGATATTAACCATTGCTCATTAAGGTTAACCAGTTTTAAATGTTCATGCATTATTACTCCATCTATTATTAACTCAGCAGATATGCCTTTATATTGTGTAGATAAATTTAGATCTTCAGGAGTGACTGGCTGCTTTTGTGATTTAAGCTGTATACTTACTTGTCCACTGGTTTCCAGAATTGCAAACTCAACATCTGAAATACTGAAAACCCCTTTAATCCTGCACTCTTCCAGGACATCGTTAACATGGAAACGTACTTTTCTAAGATTTTTCTCAATAAATTTGCCGTTTTGAATTATTACAGTGGGTACACCGTCCAGCCATTCCCTGATTCTTAAGCTCTTTAATGACCAGTATGACATTATAATTGGAAATGCAACATAAATAACAAGGCTTATTATACCGTGTGAGTATGGTATCGTCTTGTCTACCGCAAGTTCAGCAGCTATAGAACCCATAGATATGCCTGCTACATAATCAAAAAAGGTCAGCTGTGCTATTTGTTTCTTTCCCATAATCCGTGTCAAAACAAATAATACTAAGACTGAAATTATACTTCGTAAAATAATATCCAACATGTCAGCAACTACACCGATATCCATATTTCCCACCTCAAATTATCTTTAATCGCATTTTGCCCAAAAGAGAAACAAATTCTCATGTATCTTTATTCCAATTCAAATTTTATAATATAAAAGGAACAGGCATGTGCCTGCTCCTTAGTAATTTTATTAGTTAATTGGATACTATTTTAAAATTTATTCTCACTCTACGCTTACAATATCTCCAGCACTTCAACCGTATACTTCCCGCTAGGGGCATTAACCTCAGCAGTTTCGCCGGCTTTTTTTCCCACTAAAGCTTTTCCAAGGTCAGATTCTATGCTTATAAACATCTTTGCCGGGTCAGAATCAAGAGTCGTTACTAGTGTCACAGTATCCTCATCATCATCTTCTATAAATTTGATTTTTGCCTTGCTGCTGATATTTAAGACCGACTTATCAATATCATTACCATCTATTACAGTCGCATTTGTAATCATGGACAGCAAATATTGGATTCTATCATCATTTTCTCTATAAGCTTCACAGGCTGCTTTATATTCAGCGTTTTCAGACCTGTCTCCAAGAGCGGCAGCTTCAGCCTTTACTTTAGCTATTTCAGCTCTTTTAACCGTCAATCTATATTCCATTTCTTCTTTTAATTTTTTAATATTTTCTTCAGTCAAAGTATGATTCATATAAACCTCTCCGATAAGCGTATAAAAATAGATAATATCCTATTAAGTATATCACAAATATATCCATATATGCTTTAATTATTTTTTCAACCCGTTGTATGTCCATTCCATAAGTACATAGAAATCAAAAACCCCCTTCCGACAAAAATATCGGGAGTTTCTAAATTAGAGATTGTTCATACTTATCAGTAAAAGGTTACATAAAAATATTTTAGCTTTCGATAATAATTCCCTTTATCGATTTATCAAGCAGCTTAAGAAAATTCTCTGCGTATTCCCTTGAATCATAATGAATGGGCACTGTAAACTTAGGCTTGAGAATCTTTGCAGCTTGAGCTGCCTGAGACGAATCCATTAAATATGTACCACCAACAGGCAGAAATGCAACATCAGCTTTGACAGCGCTCATTTCCGGGATGACATCTGTGTCACCTGCAATGTAGTAAGACGTACTATTCATGTTTATAACATACCCTACCCAATTACTTTCTTTTGGGTGAAATACACCATCAAGATTATATGAAGGAACAGTTTTAAATTTTATTCCGTCCACTTCATATTCTTTATTAGGGCTAACATCTACTATCTTTTTTATTTCAGCATTTTGGGCCATTTGAACTCCATCGCTCGTAATAACAAGCGTTGCCCCATCTTTCATAACTTTTTTAATATCATAAGTTAAGAAATGATCATTATGAGTGTGTGTGATGAATACGATATCAGCATCATGAGGTTCACCAATTATTGATATCGGATCAAAATAAACGGTTTTATCTCCTTTAATTTTTACAGTAGCATTTTGGAAATGTGAAACACCTGGAAGAAGCTTTGATGCTTTATCTTTTTCTCCGCTATTATTACTTTCCAAGGAGGATTCTGAAGTTTTTCCAGCAATTGTACCAGTCTGCGCAGAGGTCTGCACTGTATCAGTTTTTTGGGATTCAGTACTACCATTTTCGCAGCCTTGAAGCGTTATAAAGCATACCATTGCAATAATAAGGATTACTACCTTGTTTTTGACAATATTCATAACTTATACCTCTCATATCTCAATACTTTTATTTGCAAAACCAGTGGTGGCAAACAGACAAATCAACCAAATCTAAAGACCCGAATACCTGAAACAAATGGCTAATAAAATTTATGTTCAATTAAGAAGTGTATCTGCTAAATTTTCTCCGTATACTTTAGCCTTATGCATAACTTCTGAATTGTTTAATATATCATTTTCTCCAATTAAGCCACCAACCGTTACTGTATGCACAATTTTGAATAACCTTAAGTAGTTGAAAAGTGACTCCATTAGTTGAAAATACTGTTTATATGCATTGGGATCGGGATACTTGCAGCCATATATCAGCATTAATTTTTTTGGACTGATTTTAGTGGAAGAATCTATATTTCTAAAAGCATACAAACGGTCGATAAATAACTTTGTTTGAGCAGACAATTGCATCATATAAATGGGTGACCCAATTATTATTGCATCAGCATCAGCAATATCCTTATAAATTTCCTGCATATCATCCTCAATTATACAGCCATCATATCTTTTGCAATAATTACATGACTGACACCCTTTGATATTCATTGTGTTTAAGTGAAAAATTCGTGTTTCCGCTCTTTTGGCTATAGCACCGGCTAAAGCCTGTTGGACCAATTTATCAGTATTCCCTCCAATTCTTCCGCTACCTACAAAACCTAATACTTTCATTTTACACATCCTTATGTTATTTTATATGCTTGCCCTCAAGATTTTACTTTTATATAATATTGGAGAATAATGCTCAGTACAAGTACGCAGTTTTTTCATATATAGTATTAAAAACCATACTTTATAGGAGTGGTTTACATGGCAAAAAATCTCGAAAAAGAAGAACAGTGTTCAGTAATACTCACGCAAAATCTAATAGGTGGTAAATGGAAGGTTGCAGTCCTTTGGCTCTTAAGTTTAAGCACCAAAAGATTTAATGAATTAAAAAAATCAATACCTCAAATCACACATGCTATGCTTACTCAACAATTACGTGAGCTTGAACGTGACGGTCTGGTACATAGAAAGGTATACTGTGAAATCCCCCCTAAAGTTGAATATTCATTAACTCCAATTGGGCATAAATTTGTGCCTATAATAAATTTAATGGGTCAGTGGGGAAATGAATACTTAGAAGAGCGAAGAATTAACCGGTGTTAAATTTTCTCAGTTAAGTATGTTTTATGTTTTGAATTGTATACGATTATATTTTATAGAACTGTAAGTTAAGCAGTCAGCCTTTATCTATAACTCGATTTATGCATACCTGAAACCTTTTAGTGCATTTTTCGTCAATTATATTACAAAGGAGGACTCCCCAATATGAAGAAAGTATTATTGATTGTGTTAACAGCCATTTTCATGCTCAATATGATAGGATGCACTGGAACTAAAAGTGAGGCTAAGGTAGGCATTCGGGGACTTATTACAAAAGTGTTGGTAAATGACAGTAAGACAGTAACTGCTATTATGGTAGAGGGGAAGGTTGAAAGCGATACCCTTTATGATAAAGCAACGGTTAGTATAGAAAAGAGTACAAAAATTTCAATAGATAAAGAAGGTAAAAAACTATCCTCAAATGAGTTAAAGGAAGGCATGAAAGTTGAAATAGTGTTTGAAGGTCCTGTTATGGTATCGTACCCAGTTCAGGGCAAGGCAAAGAATATAAAGGTGATCAAGTAACTCTTTTGAAAGTCCAACCACTATATAAGCAGTTATACAGATTTCTAAGAGTAACCCAGCAAGTTAATCTTGTTGGGTTACTCTTATGTTATTATTAGCTTTAACTAAGGCCGGGACAACAACTTTGTTCTACTTGTTGAAAGCATTATTCAAAATCCTTAAGAAAACTTTGTATTTTTTTCATATCTGTTGATTTTTCAATAAGTACCTGGTTTCCCTTTAAGAAATCAATTTTATCATTGAATGTTAGTTTCTCCTTCTTGTATAATATCCCCAAAGGTATACGGTCACCCCATTCCATGGCTTTTTCCATGGCTTTCAGCCTGTCTGTGGCATCATGGCTTTCATCAATCTTGTAGACCCTCTTACTATACCACTGAAAAGTATTTACCTTATTAAAGCTTACACATGGCTGAAGAATATCAACCAGTGCGTAGCCTTTGTAATTTATGGCTTCCATCATTATTGAAGTTAAATGTTCCGGGTCTCCGCTAAAGGCTCTTGCGACAAATCCAGCACCCATGGATATTGCTAAAAGCATAGGGTTTAAAGGTTCATTTATGGTTCCATCTACCTGGACATCGGTTACATGACTCATATCAGTAGTTGGAGATGCCTGGCCTTTGGTCAGCCCGTAAATCTGATTATTATGTACAAAATGTGTTATATCAACATTTCTTCTAATATTGTGAATAAAGTGATTTCCACCTTCACCATAGGAATCTCCATCCCCCGTATCCACAATTACAGTAAGCCTGCTATTTGTAATTTTAGCAGCGACCGCTGGGGGGAGCGCCCTTCCATGAAGGCCACAGAATCCATTTGTATTGATATATTGAGGGGTCTTTGCAGCCTGCCCTATTCCACCTACAACTAAAACCTCATGTGGTTTTTTACCCAGCTTCACTAATGAATTTTTCAATGATTCCAGGATGTTAAAATCCCCGCATCCAGGGCACCATGCGGTTTCTAATGTCTTAAAATCCAAGTCGCACATGTTCATTCTGCCCCCTTTACTTTACTATATATATTGGGAACTCATCGGGCGTCCGTCAAATTTAAGAACGCTGAAGTCGCAGAATACGCCTGTCACTTCTGAAACTATTGATGCAAGCTGACCTGTTGCATTCTGTTCCACATTAATTATTCTTTTTGCTTTTTTTACTTTTTCAAGAAGCAATTTTACAGGCAGAGGCCAGATATCTCCAAATACCAGAGCACCATATTTTTTATCCACGTTTTCGTTCAGCTTGCTAATTGCTTCAGTTACCGGACCCCATGTCGAACCCCATGCAAGTAACAGGACCTCACAATCATCTTCGCCTATAAACAAAGGCTCTTGAATTTCTTGCTCCAGCAATTTCAACTTACGCATCCTTTTAGTTACCATTTGGTTCCTGATAGATGCAGATTCTGTTATATACCCCGACTCATCATGTTCATCACTATCTACAAGGACAGTGACTCCAGGATTCTGCCCAGGAATAAGTCTCGGTGAAATACCTGACGCGGTAATTTCATATCTTTTGTATGGCTTATCATCCAAATACTCATAGCTGCTAATAAAAGAATCGTTTTTTATGTTGTCAAAATCAAAAGGTTTTATCGTTACCGTTGAGTCTGCAAGGAATTGATCACTTAAGAGGATAACCGGTATCTGGTATTTATCAGCAATATTAAATGCCCTGATAGTCTGATAAAAGGCATCTTGGACATTTCTCAAAGCAATTACCATACGTGGGAACTCTCCCTGAGATGCAGAAATTACAAATTTAAGATCACTTTGTTCGGTCCTGGTAGGGAAGCCTGTAGTCGGACCAGGACGCTGCACTTCAGCTATAACTAATGGCACTTCAAGCATTCCAGACAATCCCAATCCTTCAGCCATCAGAGAAAAGCCTCCGCCCGAAGTGCCGGTCATTGCTCTCGCTCCTGCATATGATGCTCCAATAGCCATATTTATAGCTGCAAGCTCATCTTCCGCTTGTTCAACAACAATTCCGGCATCATTCATTTTAGCTGCAAGATAATTCATTATGCTGGTTGATGGAGTCATAGGATAAGCTGAATAAAATTTGCATCCCGATGCCAGTGTACCAAGTGCTATAGCTTCATTACCATTTATTAAAATATTAGAATCCTCTTTTTCCGCTTTAGTATCAAATTTCTTTAAAACCAGCTTTCTTCCGGCCTGAACAGCACTGGAATTTTGACTTGCAATTTCATCATTGAAAAAATCCTTTAAAACCTTGTCAATGCCCCTATCACTTATCCCTAATAATTCCAGGAGTGAACCTATTGCAACGCTTCCAAAGGTTTTTATATTGCCTGAAGCTTTTGCAGTCTGCTTTAAAGGTAATTTTAATATTCTGGCATCCTCATAACTGATTTCTTCATCACAAATAATGAAACCATTGGAATTAAGCCTTTCAATATGATTCACAACAGTTTCATCATTCATCGCTATAATACCGTTTAATTCATCCAAATGAGAGTGGATTTTTTCACTTCCAAATCGGACTTGTATAAAATTATGTCCGCCTCTTACCCTTGACATATAGTCCCTTATTGTAAAAACTTCAAAGCCTTGCCTTTTTATTATTTTTTCGAACACTGCAGAAACAGTTTCAATTCCCTGCCCGGCAGCTCCGCCTATCAGAATATTATAGCTCACTTTTGACACCTCTTATTTTTTAAGCTTATATTTTTTCTAATCGTTCTCTTCCTCAGCTATAATGCAACCCTCTGAAAATTCAGGAGAACAGGCTGCTTCATATGGAATTACAAATTCCTCAATGCTGCTGATTAGTGCTGCTTTATCAGCATTACATTTTTGGGGCATTTTTCTTTCCTCTTTATTCATAATTACACCTCCAAATCAATCTGAGCTGCTTCTTCCACTCTGATTTTACTAATTTTAATTCATTTATACCCTGGTTATATTTCTTTAAACAATAATTAAAACTCAAATGAGGTATATATAATGTAATCGTAGTTATAACGGTAGAAAATTGTTGAATAGAAATTATTAAAGAATTTTTATAAGAATTAATAAGTGAAAAGCATAGTACCTTTTTCAGAAAAGTTTACAGGACTTAATTTATCTGCAATGTAAAAAATGTAATGTCATCTTTGAGCCCGTTAGTACCGTAAATATTTTTGATTTTCTTGTCTATTTCATTATAAAGCTTCGAGTAGCTGCTGCCATTATCTTTTAACAGGAATTCCTTCAGATATTCCAATGTGAATACTTCCCCTGTTTTGTTATCGTATGATTCTATCAAACCATCGGTATAAAAAAACACTTTATCCCCATTTGCCAACTGAATTGTTCTATCTGTATAATTTGCCGGGGTAATATTAATAAGCTTGCAGATAGGCAAACCTGTAGTATCCATTTCTATTATTTCGCCATTTCTTTTTACTACAAGCGGTTGTGCGTTCATTCCTGCAGATGAATATGTAAGCTCCTTAGTTTTTATATTGTAAATTGCATACAAAACCAAGATGTAGACCTCATCTTTAAAATTTACTCTATTATACGATTCGTATAGATTTTCCAAAACCTTTGAAGGCTTTATTACTTCACACCTGCTCCCATCTAATTGCTGTACAGATTTTATACATTGGTTTAAAAACACCGTAAGCATTGCAGCCGGAACTCCGTGTCCTGAAACATCACCTATATACATTCCTATCCTATCTTCATCCAATTTGAATATATTATAAAAATCTCCGCTTACTCTTTCCGCAGGATAATATTTTGCTTCAAACATTACCTGATCACTATTAGGTAACTTACCCGGCAGTATTGCTTTCTGAATATCACGTGCATAGTCAAGGTCTTCCAATAGCTTTTGGTTCATCTGACTCAATTCCTCATTTACCTGTTGTAATTCCTTGGTGCGTTCATCAACAAGTCCGTTTAATTGTCCGGCATATTTATCCAGTCTATTTTTAGCTTTAAATAATGCCAGGTATGGCCTTTCAATATTCTTAATAAAAGCTGCCCTGAAAACCATAAAGTAAGATATAAACTTGTAAGCATGCCCTACATAGTTGTATATATCATAGACAGAGTAATATCTGACAAATGCCAATTCACTAAATATGCCGAAAATAATTGCAATTGTAATCATAAGATTTGAGTTATCTCTGTTTTTTAAATATTGGCGCAAATATAAAATTCCTGCAATGCATAGAAACATTATAACCACATATTCAAGGATCTTCTTTATTTGGGTTACACCCATTCCCTCAACATACATTGCAGGGATGACATCCGGAAAATATGTCACTATGACTAAAATTGAAAGAGAAAACAGAACAGCAATCCCCGAGAAAACTCTCCGATTTATATTGGATTTTCTGTTTATTTTAACAAAGCTTGCCGATGCTATTCCTATTGCTCCTATGAGTCTTGCAATTATCCAGAAGGTAGTTGCCCTATTTGCAGCAGTGTTTTCAATTAAAAAGTGAGGCATACCCTTGAAGCTTAGCGTATGAAATGTATCTATAATACTCATTGTCAAAAAAACATTTGCCATAAGTATGCCTCTTAACCTGTGGCTTTGGCTGTATGCATAGTATGGCAGGATAAAAACGCAGAAAGACATCAATATACTGATAAATTCAAATATTGCATGCCATGAAAGGTATTCGGAATCACTGATTATACGATTGAAAAAAGGTTCCAATAAGTATAATTTTTCAAAAAGGACTGAGGAAACAACTATGACTAAAACCAGCCATAAAAGCTTTCTGTATTCATATATTTTGCTATGTTGATTATTTAATCTCAATCTATAACATCCTCACAAAAAACAATTTTAATGAAGCTAAAAAAATACAGCACAATTATTATTATATAACTCGAAATAAGGAATGTACAGAAGTTACCGCCATATGTGCCTTTGCATCCAGCATATCATCACCCTTGATATATCAGAGGGGGACGTTTCTCAATTATACCAACACTTACACTGCCTGCTCCATAGTTCATCTAATACCTTACCCGGAGAGCTACCCCTTAATATTACCTTTCGTCAACCCGATTAAGTTTAAGAATGAATTGCTTAAATTTGAGAAACGTCCCCTGAAAAATATAAAATTCGGCAGATATATGATAAAATGTATTTGTCATATTCAGCGGTTTTATAAATTTTTGTGTCAAAAAAGGTATAATAAATATGGTTGTGAGAATAGATTACTTAACTGCTTATATATTAATACTATACATTTCAGCGGCAACATGTTTATTTACTTCTATTTCATGTTTTAAGCGAAGACCGGCTTTTGGAGCTTTACCTTTAGGAATTCTTTTAGCCTCTATTGCTGTTGCATCTTTTTTTCAGGCACTGCTCTTCTCCTTACAGGGGCTTGATATGAAATTATTTACTGCAAACCTTCGATACATCGGCATTGAACTGATTCCTATATCTTTTTTAGCCCTTACCTATGAGCATACCAGGAGATTATCTTTTTTTAAATTTAAAAGAGTTCTGCCCCTATTACTGGTTTCTTTCGTGTTTTTTCTTCTATTGATTACAAATAAATATCACTTTGGGTTTTATAGATCTGTGTATATGCAGGATAATATTTTAGTTTTAGAAAACGGTATAGGTTTTTTGCTAAATATTGCATATGTTTATTCTCTTACAGTTATCGGCATTGTTTATCTCCTAAAAGATTTATTAAATACTTCCGTATCTGCTAAAAAACATACATTTATTATTTTCCTTTCAGCTATACTTCCTCTTGCTTTAAGTATGCTTTTTAACTTCAATATCATTTATACAGGAAATATTGATGTAACACCTCTTGCCTTTAGCCTCACAGGTCTTTCCAGCTTTTGGACGCTTTTTAAGCTTAGGATGTTTGATGTTATTCCCATCGCTAAAGGAGAACTTTTTGAAAACCTTCAGGATTCTGTAATCATTCTTGACAAGAACAATAATATTCTTGCAATAAACAAGCAAACCCTGCATCTTTTTCACAGAATATTTAACAGTACTTCCATAAGTAATTATATCGGAAAACCTATATTGGATGTTTTTGCTTTGTTTGAAAATTTTACGCCTGATCTTTCCGATGGATTTCTTAAAGAAAAAGTATGTATCCGTATAGATAATGAGATTGAATATTTTTATTTATTTAAAAACTCAATTTTTAATAAGAGTGGTAAACTTAAAGGTTCTGTTATTGTATTGAAGGACATAACCGAACTTGAAAAAGCACTGCTTGATGCTCAATCATCGCAAAAAGCTGCTGAAGACGCCAACCAATCTAAAAGTAGGTTTCTGGCTAACATGAGTCATGAAATCAGGACTCCTATGAATGCAATCGTAGGAATTTCAGATATCCTTTATTCAACCGATATACCTGCTGAAGAGCAAAAAAAGAACCTGAAAATTCTTATGAACTCAGCTACAAGTTTACTTACTCTTCTAAATGATATTCTCGATTATTCTAAAATCGAAGCAGGTAAGCTTGAGTTTGAAAGCACTGTTTTTCATCTAAAAGACCTTCTGGTTGAAACAGTCGATACCTTTGGTATATATGCGCTAAATAAAAAAATATCAATTAAAACCCATCTGGATGATCTTCTCCCGGAATATGTTTCAAGTGACCCTACAAGGCTTAAACAGATTTTAACCAATCTTATAAGCAATTCAATTAAATTTACCATGGACGGACAAATCAGTATCTCTGCCGATGTTGCGGAAACTCATGATACCAGTAGTACTATAAGATTTATTGTTTCAGATACCGGTATAGGGATTCCAAATGAAAAAATAAATAACCTGTTTGAGAGCTTTAAGCAATTAGATAATTCCACTACAAGGAAATATGGGGGAACAGGCCTTGGACTTGCAATTGTAAAAAATTTAGTGGAAATGATGGGAGGAAATATAAGAGTTGAAAGTAAAATAGGAGCAGGCAGCAGTTTTATTTTTTCAATCCCTTTTGAGATTGCACAAGCTTCTAAAGAATCTACAAAAATAATTATTTCAAACAATAGTCTACCCTGCATCAATAACTTAAATATAATTGTTGCAGAGGATAATAAAGTAAATCAGGAAATAATTAAAATGCTCCTTGCAAAGAAAAATCTAAAAGCGGATTACTCCGAAAATGGTAAGATACTTCTGCAAATGCTTGAATTTAAAAAATATGATCTCATATTAATGGATATGCAAATGCCTGAAATAGATGGCCTTGAGGCGACATCCATGATTCGGGAAAAAGAGCAATCTACCGGTGAACATATAATAATCATTGCGCTTACGGCAAATGCAATGAAAGGCGACAGAGAATTGTGCATAAATGCCGGAATGGATGATTACCTTTCTAAACCATTAAGATATAATGAACTGTCCGATATAATAAATAAATATTTCAACTGATGTATCCTAACGGCCTATAGTAGTACCTATTTCAACATCAATCGAGTAGCAACTTCGAAGAAGATTCTTTAAAATAAACCCTTTAACCAACCCTGAAGGCACTTGGTGGACAAAGTTCTAACGAGGTTGCTGATTAGCAGCTTCTTCGGATTTCTTCAAAGAACTGCCGTATCCCTGTTTTTATTTTGCACTCAAAACTCTACAACACCGCTGATAAGTGTTTGAAAAATACTTCGTTATGCATTCAGTGAAAAAATTGACGACGTGGGAAAATGGACTGGATGGACATTTTAGGTGCATGTGAGCCATGGATGAGGAATATGTACCGACCGCCAAAGGAACATTTTTGAACCGTTAAATGCGTAGAAGTTTTTTCACAGTGCCCTAGCTGGCCTCCGCGGCGAGCGGCGCCTTTTCCGCCGATTTTGGGCAGTCAAAAGCTGAAGTATTGGGGTACAACATTGACAGGGTATCGATAACAAAAATCGAGTCGGGTGACAGGTTTGTAGCCGATTATGAAGTGGTAGGCTTAGCAAAGGCTTTGAATGTAAGCATCATTTGGCTTTTAACAGGTGAGGAATAAAATAATCCTCTTAAGGTTATAATACCAAAAGAGGATTTTTATTTTATAGCAGATTAATTTTAGATAATGTTGTTGTTCATTTTTTTGTTGTTGTATCTTCCTGTAAAGGAATTTACTCCACAGTTACACTCTTGGCCAGATTCCTTGGCTTATCAACATCGCAGCCCTTCATTATAGCCATATAATACGCGAAAAGCTGGAGCGGAGTTACAGCTACAACCGGAGCAACCGTCTGATCTATATCAGGCACATAGATCACTTCATCGGCAATCTTTTCAATCTCGGAATGCCTCCTCTGTGTAACAGCAAGCACTACTGCGCCCCTTGCCTTAACCTCTTTAATGTTGCTTACCATTTTGTCAAAGAGATCATCCTGGGTCATAGGGCAGATTACCAGCGTCCCCTTTTCTATAAGTGCAATAGTTCCATGCTTCAACTCACCACCAGCATAAGCCTCCGAATGAATATAGGAAATTTCCTTAAGTTTGAGTGAGCCTTCCATTGAAAGTGCATAATCAAGGCCTCTTCCTATAAAGAATATGCTTTTTGCATTGTAATGCTGCGAAGCAAATTTCTGAATAACTTCCTTGTTTTCAAGAACCTTTTCAATCTTGTCAGGCACGTTCTGAAGCTCCTCAAGTACACTGCCTGCTGTCTTTATATCCATAACACCCTTCTTAACCGCAAAATCCAGTGCAATAAGATACAGTGCTGCAAGCTGTGTATTGTAAGCCTTTGTTGAAGCAACAGCAATTTCAGGTCCTGCCCATGTATAAAGCACATCATCCGATTCTCTTGCAATTGAGCTGCCTACAACATTAACTATGGAAAGTGTTCTCGCACCTTTTTTCTTAGATTCTCTGAGCGCAAACAGTGTATCAAGAGTTTCACCCGACTGGCTTATAATTATTACAAGGTTTTTGTTACTAATTATTGGGTCCCTGTATCTGAATTCGGACGCAACATCAACTTCAACAGGAATCCTGGCAAATTTCTCTATGATATACCTTCCTACCATACCAGCATAGCTGGCAGTTCCGCATGCAACAATATATATCTTTTCAATATTTTTAAGCTGTTCTGGAGTTATACTGATATCATCAAGTCTAATGGATCCATCCTTGATTCTAGGGTGTATTGTATCCTTTATAACCTTAGGTTCCTCATGCATTTCCTTAAGCATAAAATGCTCATAACCTGATTTTTCTGCCGCAGTAACATCCCACTCAACATGGTAGACATCCTTTTTAACTTCAGCGCCATGAATATTGAATATTCTTACACTATCCTTCTTTAAAATAACTACTTCCTTATCTTCAAGTATGTAGATATCTCTTGTGTACTCAAGTATTGCAGGAATATCAGAAGCTATAAAGTTTTCATTCGTGCCAAGTCCAACAATTAGAGGACTGTCCTTTCTCGCTGCTATAAATTCATCTGGGCAGTCTTTGCAGATTACACCCAGAGCATATGAACCTTCAACCTCGTTAATGGATTCAATAACCGCTTCCAACAAATTACCCTTATAGTGGTATTCAACCAAATGAGCAACCACCTCTGTATCTGTATCCGAAACAAAGGAATAACCTTTGGATTGAAGGAATTCCTTAAGTTTCATATAGTTTTCTATAATACCGTTATGAACAACTGCAATATTTCCTGAATGGCTGATATGAGGATGTGAATTAATATCGTTCGGCTCGCCATGAGTTGCCCAACGTGTATGTCCAATACCTACTTTTCCGTTAAGGCTTTCACCTTTAATCTTGCATTCAAGTCCTGAAAGCCTTCCTTTACATTTAATAACCTTCAGCTCATTGTCATTAAATACGGCAATTCCTGCCGAATCATATCCCCTGTATTCAAGCTTCTGTAAACCATTTATAAGTATCGGTACAGCTTCCTTTTCACCAATATATCCAACTATTCCGCACATAAATTTTCCCCTTTACAAATTAATTAAGGCAAAGCTAATCAAGCCCTTTAAGGCCAGATTTACCGCAATAGGGTAATGGTTATAGTACCCCCTATAACAATCAGCGGCAATTACAATTTGTTTTTAGCAGATAATAGGGTGATATAAGATTAATACACAAAAGTGTGCACACTTATAGCCCCTCAAGATAAATATACAACATTCCCACTTTTAATATAACAGGCATCTTGCAGGTATAAAAATCAACTGAATTTGAAAAAACATTGGAGCTTTCATTTTTTCAAACATGATGCCTTTAAGGCAATAACGAGGTGGTAAAGTTGTGTTAAATAGATATTTAAAATGGAATTGTTTTAGAACAGGATTATCACTGAAATCCACTCTGTTGTACAGTTTCCTGTATTTTTAATGGGTTTCTTACGACTGTGACCAGCCGGAAGGTTTCCGCCGATTCTCCGATATCACACGTATCAGTGTACAGTTTACAATTTACAGGGTACAGTTATTTATATTATAACTGCTAAGCGGCTTTGCGTTTAACTTCAATTTCCTTTAACTTTTAGCTTTTTGCCGTTAACTGTACATTGTACACTATCAACTGTCAACTGATTTTGTGTCCTCCTTCTCCTCGTTAACATAAGTTAAACCTTATGTCCAGGCGCTTGTTATTGTGGTTCCCGGTTTTCCGGTATCCAACCCTGTCAACCCCTTTTATCACCTCCAATTTGTCTTTTAATAATATATTATGCCTACAGTTTTAATATTAGTATTATTTGCTTCTTTAGTCAACCCCAAGGCAATAAAACAAAACGCCCTCTCCCCTTCCAGACGCTAATATCTGCCTGTACTTGGGGCAAGGGCTTATAGTTTCTCATTGTATTTCAATAAATCAAATTCGTCCGATAATCTAAAAACTATCCAAGTCTTTCCTCTATAATCCTGACTAGTTCCATAGCTCTTTCAGTAATATATTTCTGGTCCTTTCCCTCTATCATTACACGAACAAGAGGTTCTGTTCCAGAAGGCCTGATAAGCACTCTTCCCTCACCATGGAATTCATCCTCAAGTTCTTTACATTTACCTGCAATTACTTCATCGTCAAGATAGTTATGCTTCTTGTCATTACTTACCTTGGCATTTTTTAATACCTGTGGAAGCACCTGAACAACAGATGCAAGTTCTGAAAGCTTTTTACCTGTAGACTTCATAACTTTTAAAAGTTGAAGGGCAGTAAGAATTCCATCTCCGGTTGTATTGTGTTTAAGGAAAATTACATGTCCGGACTGTTCGCCGCCAAGTATATATCCCTTTTGTAGCATTTCTTCCAGAACATATCTGTCTCCGACCTTCGTTTTTGCTATGTTAAGTCCTTCCCGTTTTGCCATAATATCAAAACCAAGGTTACTCATAACAGTTGCAACTATTGTATTTCCTGCTAGCTCCCCCTGATCCTTTAAATAAAGACCAATTATAGCCATAATCATATCGCCGTCAATAAAATTACCTTTTTCATCAACTGCAAGCACTCTATCAGCATCTCCATCAAAAGCAAGACCCAGATCCGCTCCGCTTTCTTTTGCAAATTCCTTAAGGTTATTCAAATGGGTTGACCCACAGCCACTGTTAATGTTTAATCCATCCGGTTCATTGGAGGTTACACATACTTCTGCTTTAAGATCAAAGAATGTTATTGGTGCAGCTTCGTATGCTGCGCCATTGGCACAGTCTACAGCTATTTTCAAACCTTCAAAATCGCAATCGATTGTACTTTTAAGAAAAGTAATATAATCATCAAGTGCATCTTCATTAACCACTTTAATTCCCACATCCTTACCAGTGGGACACGGTATCTGCCCTGCACGATTCAGAATTATATCTTCTATCTCATCTTCAATTGCATCCGGAAGCTTATATCCATTATTATTAAAGAATTTTATTCCGTTGAATTCAAAAGGATTGTGGGAAGCCGAAATAACTATTCCCGCGTCTGCATTATAATACCTTGTCAGATATGCAACTGCCGGCGTTGGTATTATTCCGAGACAAACAGCCTGTGCCCCTACTGAGCATATTCCTGCAACCAAAGCCGCTTCAAGCATATCCCCCGAAATTCTGGTATCCATTCCAACAAGTATTTTTGGTGTGTGTTTTGTTTCTTTAGTAAGCACATACGCACCTGCCTTACCCAACTGATATGCAAGTTCTGCTGTAAGTTCCTCATTTGCTACTCCTCTGACTCCATCAGTTCCAAAAAGACGTCCCATGATATATTAACCCCCTGGTTATTGTTAAAATTGATATTAAATCATAATTCAAAAATAATTATATATTTACAGTACAAAATTCACAAGCATATATATTACTTTAAGCTTTATGCAATATATTTTCCTTAATTAATAAGATGAAGTAATTTCAAAAGTATTGTTGTTTGTATCCGACTTTTGGGAGACAAACTTTTAGTAAAAATCAACTTCAACTTATATGCATTTGTGTGTATGTTTTTATTATTTGCTCCGCAATTCTGATTCCATCTACAGCAGCGCTTACAATTCCGCCTGCATAGCCCGCTCCCTCTCCTGCAGGATATAGACCTAAAACACCCAAAGCTTCAAATGTCCCATCGCTTCTCGGGATTCTGACCGGTGATGAGGTTCTTGTCTCAACTCCTGTCATAATCGCATCACCCATGCCAAAGCCTTTCAATTTTCTATCAAAATAGTATATGGAATCTTTCATGCATGAGGTTACAAATTCCGGAAGACACATATTGATGTCTGCGAAAGAAGTATTACCGGTATAACTGGGTTTAACCGTCCCAAAGGCTGTTGAAGCATTACCTTTAACAAAATCCCCAAGTCTTTGTACAGGTGCGGCACCGCTGGCACCGGCTATATTATATGCAAGTCTTTCCCACTTTCTCTGAAATTCAACTCCCGAAAGTGGGTGTTCACCGCCGAAATCATCAGGTTCAACCGAAACTACAAGTGCACTGTTGGAGTTTTGTAAATCCCGGGCAAAATAGCTCATACCATTGGTAACAATAGAATCAGGTTCTGAAGCAGATGCAACAACAAGACCCCCAGGGCACATACAAAATGAATATACAGTTCGTCCGCCGGTTTTGTAGAATAATTGATAATCTGCAGCACCAAGCCTTGGGTGCGCAGCAGAGATTCCGTATTGAGCCTGATTAATAAGCTCCTGAGGATGCTCAATCCGTACTCCGATAGAAAAAGGTTTTCTGACAAATCCCACTCCATTCTTTAGGAGGGAGTCGTACGTATCTCTTGCACTATGACCTATTGCAAGAACAACCACCTCTGCATCCAGTTCGGTATTGTCATTTACAATAACACCTTTTACTGCTCCATTGCTTATTTTAAGAGACGTTACCTTAGAGTTGAATCGTATTTCACCGCCATGTTGTATAATGCTCTGGCGCATATTAACTACAACATCTTTCAGCACATCAGACCCTATATGAGGTTTGGATTTATATAATATTTCTTCGTGTGCTCCTGCTTTATAGAATTCCTCAAGTACTCTGGAACATCTGTAATCATTAATCCTTGTAGTGAGCTTGCCGTCTGAAAAAGTTCCTGCACCACCTTCACCAAACTGTACATTGGTTTCAGTGTCCAGGACTCCTGTTTTCCAATAACGGTGTACTTTTTCGGTTCTCTTTTCAATACTTTCACCGCGTTCTAAAATAATTGGCTTATAACCATTCTGAGATAAAATAAGGCCTGCAAAAATTCCTGCAGGTCCGCTACCTATTATTATTGGACGGTTATTAATTTTTTTATCACCGGGCTTTACCTCTCCCCGGGGCATATCATTAATTTCGCGTATATCACTATTACCAGGCAGTCTGTATTTGCCAGTTATTTCTGCTAAAACTGAGTAAACCATGACAATATCAGGCTTATGGCGTGCATCAATTGATTCTTTAATAATTTTTAAGCTGTTAATCCTGTCTTGTCCTATTTTAAGCTTCTTTGCCGCCGCACTTTTTAATTGATTTATATCATCATCAAGCGAAAGCTTTATATTATTAATTGCAAGCTTCATTTATCAGTACTCCTGAAGATTTTTAATTTCACCGTGTTTCTACCTTTAAATCAATCATGTAATCTTGTGAAATGTATACATTACCCGGTAGTACTGCTTTTAGAGGTAATTTATATTCACCTGGTCCTAACCCTTTTACATCTATGTATGGCTTTATTGCAGCGGCATCCAAAGTATTGATGTCACTTTTAAAGCCCCTCAGATTTATTAATATGCTGGAAGTAGTTATACTATAATTATATGAGTTTTCAGTTTGTTTATTTATCATTGTAATATCTTTACTTGAAACTGTAATATCCTTATTTGAATATTGTTCAATAGAAACAGAAACAGTTACATCCTTAATAGGAGTATAAAGCTTGACACCTTCGGGAAGTTTTAATTTCTTTGTTGTCTCCATAGATTGATTAATATTCTGAATACTTACAGATTCTGTTTTAATACTGTCTATTTTATCCAAAATTTCCGGTAACCCTGTAATGAGAACAGTTTCCGGATATACTCTGGTGCTGCTTTGTGTATAATTGTCCTGAGGACTTCCAATTAAATCAGGCTCTACCAAAACCTGCTTTGCAACCTTCAATTTAACATCAACACTAAGATTCTTGCTAAGTGCAGGTATCTCGTTCCCCTTTTTATCATATACAGCACAATCCTTTTTTATAACAGTGTCCTTATCAATATTTGTTACATCTATAACAGCTTTAATTGAGTCTATTGTTCCCAGCTGTGAGTCCAGAGCTTCAACCAGTATCATTTCAGGTTCCACTGTTTTTTCAACTATTTTATAGCCCCTTTTGGGTTCACCAACTGTTACCACATCAACCTTAAAGGCATTTTTGGCTTGCTTGCCCAGCTCTACCTTTATAGTTGAAGGCTCCATACCTGTGATTTTAATATCATTCTTATTCTGATCTCCTATGTAAGTAGGTGCATCAACAGCAATTTCGGTATCCGAAACTGATTTAACCTTTGACAGATCAAGATTTACCAGGAAATCATTTGATGTAAGATTTTGTATTATGTTTTCTCTGGCTTCGACAGTTAAAATTACATTCTTTGTATACTTTTCATTGGTGATCACAATACCCTTATCAGCAAGAACCTGCTTGTTAATTACAGCCAAAGGAACAGTAATTCTTGTTTGCTTCAAAGGATTGACAGAATTCGAGACGATGAACCAAAGAATTATTGCAAGTAATACAGATAATATTTTTAACGATAAATCTTTTTTTAAAAAGTCCATCATTTGGATTTCACCTTCCAAATTGAAAGTTTCTTTGTGGGTGTTTCCTTTTCAAGCAGATTTTTATTTAATGCCTTTCTTAAAAGATCAGGTGTAAGATTCCTTGTAAGTCCCCCGTTGAGGGCAAAAGAAATGCTTCCTGTTTCTTCTGATACAACAACCACTATTGAATCGGATATTTCAGATATGCCTATAGCTGCCCTGTGCCTTGTTCCAAGTTCCTTACTGAGGTTTTGATTATCGGTAAGTGGCAGGAAACAAGCGGCAGCCATTATCTTATTGCTTCTTATAACTACAGCTCCGTCGTGAAGCGGAGTATTCGGCGTAAATATGTTAACCAATAGTTCACTTGATACATTTGACTCAAGGTGTATACCTGTATTTATTATCTCTCCGATTTTTGTAGCCCTTTCTACAACTATTAAGGCACCCGTCTGCGTTTTAGACATTGATGCTGCTGCTCTTACTATTTCTTCTATTACAGTAGTAGTTTGAACAGCCAGACTGCTCGAATCGAGTCCGAACATACTACGAAACCGGCTTCGGCCAATTTGTTCAAGTCCTCTTCTGAGTTCGGGCTGAAAAATAACAACAAGAGCTAGACTTAACAATTGGAAGGTATTCTGAAAAATATATTCAATTGTTCTAAGCTGAAGGAGGTCACTAAGATAATAGGCGATAAGAATAACTGCAAAACCCTTTATAAGCTGCATTGCGCGGGTTTCTCTAACCAGAAGTATACCTTTATAAATCACATATGAAACTATACCTATATCGACTATTGTTCTTACAATGTCTAAAGGACTTTTTATGTCAAGAAAATTTGCGATATTATTAATTATGTGACCAAAATCCAAACTGGAGAAAGCCTCCTGCAAAACCTCACGCCCTTGTTTCAGTTAGAATAATCAAAGTATATGGACAAAAAATACTCTTATAAGAATTATACCCTCTTTTTTGTAGTTTTGTAAGCTAAAATGATTATTTTTAGCAAAAATTTAATAAATCGTCTATAGTTCTTTTAAAAACTTATGGTAAATTTAATTTGCAGTATATAAATATATGTTTACAATGTTATTTTACATAAAGCTTCTTTTAAATGGTTTAATTTCTTTAAAGGTATTGTAAATGTCTGTTAATCAATTGTCAAGCACTCACCAAACATTACCTACATATACATGATTAAGATATTCTGAAGCTTTTTCTTTTGCGGCATTAAGAGTGCTTACCGGAGTTATTTCTCTATCCTGCATAAGGTAGTTTGGGAAGAATCTGGACAAGTGAAGTGGAATTTCTTTTGATATGCCGGAAAGCCATTTTGACAATTCTTCTATTTCTTCAATTGAATCATTCAAATCAGGTATAACAAGAGTTGTAACCTCCACGTGGCATTTTCGTGCCGCCTTTTCAACAGTATGTTTTACATTTCCAAGGGCTGCACTACATATATCCTTGTAAAAAGAAGCAGTAAATGCTTTAACATCAATATTCATTGCGTCTATATAGGGAAGAAGCTCGTCAAGGGGTTCGTCAGAAATAAATCCGTTTGTTACAAGGACATTGTAAAGACCTTCTTTTCTGGCCAATTTAGATGTATCATATACGAACTCATAGCATATTGAAGGCTCATTATAAGTATATGCCAGACCGATATTTCCATCTTCCTTAAGTTCAACCGCTTTTTGGACAATTTCCTCTGGCTCTGCGTAAACAGTGTGAGGATTTTTATGAGCTATGCTCCAATTCTGGCAGAATGAACATTTCAAATTGCAGCCGAAGGTTCCAACCGATAAGATGTTTGAACCAGGATGAAACATATAAAGAGGCTTCTTTTCAATTTGGTCCAATGAAATTGATGCGATTTCACCGTAATTCAGAGAGAATAATTCTCCGCCATTGTTTTTTCTCGCCCTGCATGCTCCCAGTGAACCGGGTTTTATGACACAGTTATGCGGACATAAGCTGCAGTGAACCTTTGAATCCTCTATTTTTTCAAAATACATGGCTAACTTGCTCATACGTTCTCCAATCAATTAAAATTGAGAATTGAAAATTGAGAATTATTTATATAGAATTAATTTATCGATTTTCTAAGTATTTTTAATACAATAAAAATGTGTATTCAATTACCCTGAATGGGGGGCCATTGTCTTGCCCCAGCATAACAAAAAATTGTCAATTCTCAATTGTCAATTATTAATTCTCAATTGCTTTTACTTGTGTCTTATTACTTCAAACCTTTGCATTGTATAGTTTTCATTCGGTTTAATCCCAGCTTTTTGAAGAGCAATTGATACCTGCTGTTCAGCGGTATATACCCCATCAAGGTTTGGAAGCAGCAATCCGGTTCTTCTTCCAAGTCTGACAATAACACCATACTTTACTACATCAAGTTCATCCATGGATTTTATGTCTTCTGCCGGCATTAACACATCAACCGAATACACAAGCTTATCAAGCTCCTCCTCGGTTACAGCATCAAATCTTGGATCTTCGGTTGCTGAGCTTATGGCATTTCTCATAATTTCTTCAGCTATATTAACCTTTGTAGGTTCAATAGTTCCTATACAGCCTCGGAGCTGTCCACTCTTTTTTAATGAAACAAAGGTACCCGCACTGTTCTTAATTAACTCTTCAGGGATATCTTTTGGTATTTCAATTATCCGGTCTTCTTTTATATATGTCTCCAGAGTCGTCCTTGCAAGTTTTACATACGGATCCTCATTTTCTCTTATACCCTGCATCTTAAGTTTGTTTTTAAACTCCAGTTTGTCAAGTATATGACGTTCAGGGTTCTTTCGGCCTACCGAAAATCTCGCAACTGAATAACCTACACCAAAAGGGCCTTCATATGAATAAATTTCAGGTTCCAAATCATATCCATCCAGTGCACCAAACATCATAATAAATGACCTTAATCCGCACTCCCCTGCGTTTTCACAGAAGCTCTCATCGGTAGTAATAAGTCTCTCTATATCAAGATTCCTTAAACTCTCTATAAGCATGTCGTCGAACAGCTTACCATACTCGCTATATCCATAAGGTCCTTCATTGGTAAGTCGATGAGAAAGGTCGCCGCTTGCCAGGAAAACAACTCTTTCATCAGATTGTGCAACAGCTTTAGCGATACATTTTCCAAACCTGTACTGATCCTCAAAGGATAAGCCTGAAATTGAAATATGAACCAGCTTAAAGGAATCATATATATTTTTTATGAAATATAGAGGAACCAGCGCCCCATGATCAAGGCTTTTTGAGATTTTGTACCGTGCTGATATTTCTTCACTCAAGCCGCCTGCTGGAATATGAATAGCTTCAGCATTGGATGATATGGCTTTTGCGAGCAAAAGGTTGTTTTCAAATTCAAATCTTACATCATTGGCTCCGAACCTGCTCATATCTCCGGTTAATCTCTCCTGCATGGATATATGGATATAATCCTGGAAAACAGGTCCGTGGGGGGTTGTAACAACTATGGTGGAAGGTGCATCATTTTTTATATCCTCTGCTGCCTTTTTAACTGCATTGATGGTGTCAGCAGCTCCCTTTTCCTCGCCTCTCCCTACCTCCGGTATTATTAACGGTGGGTGTGGAAAGATATATGACCTGATAATTTCTCCCATGAAAAATTACCTCCCTGCAATTATGCTGTATACAATTGCGCACAGCGTTGGAACAATAATTGCTGCGGCAACAATTATTGCTACCCACTTTGTAGCTTTTTTATTCATAAAAAACACTCCCCTATCTATATTTAAATGTTATTAACTATTTAACTACAGATTATTTTATCTTAAAACCTCACATAAATAAATGATTTACTAAGTTTCTTAACCTTAATTCATTACATTTATTTCTATAAATGGTGACTGCTTGAATTATAATTGGATAACTGATAAAATGTTGTTAATGCTACAACTATAAAGAACCTGTTACCACGTATCTCAAACCTATTATTTCTCCAAGCTTACCCGTGATGTATAAGGTTTTATAGGTCGGCAAATATTTAATTATTTGGAGGTTTGGAAATGGAAGACAAAACTCTGGTCTGTAAAGACTGCAATGCAACTTTTACATTCACGGTAGGCGAACAGCAATTTTATGCTGAAAAAGGATTCACAAATGAGCCCCAAAGGTGCCCCGATTGCAGAAAGGCACGTAAAGCCAACACAAGGAAGCCAGGCGGTTATAACAAAAAGTTCTGAAATAATTAAGAAAACTCAAGGGTTTAATTAAAAGCCCTTGAGTTTTTTTATTGTCCTTAAAATATTTATTCCTCTTTTAATTCATTCAAGTCAAACGGCGTTTCCTGGTATACATAATAGTTAAGCCAGTTGCAGTAAAGCAGATTTGCATGGCTTTTCCACCTTACTATGGGAGTTTTTTTCGGATCATCATCCCTGAAATAATTTTTAGGTATTTCAATATCCAAGCCTTTTGCCAAGTCCCTGTCATATTCCGTTTTCAAAGTAAGCGCATCATATTCGGAATGCCCAGTTACAAATATGTGTCTGCCCTTACCCGCTGCTACTATATAAATACCAGCATCTTCAGATTCTGAAAGGATGTCAAGATCTTTAACCTTTTCTATATCCTCCCGCCTTACTTCAGTATAACGAGAATGAGGTACATAGAATTCATCATCAAATCCTCTGAGCAGCTTAACATTCTGCTTATTGACAGTATGTTTATAAACCCCTGATAATTTCTTTTCAAGAGAATATTTGGGAATGCCATAATGATAATAAAGACCTGCTTGAGCACCCCAGCAAATATGGAGGGTGGAATAAACATTGGTGCGCGTCCAATTCATTATTTCCTTAAGTTCATCCCAGTAAGCTACTTCCTCAAATTCCATCTGTTCTACAGGAGCTCCGGTTATTATCATTCCGTCAAATTTCTGATTGCATATTTCATCAAAGGTATTATAGAATTTTATTAAATGCTCTTCAGGAGTATTTTTTGATTGGTATGTGCGAGGATGCAAAAGTACAATATCCACCTGAAGAGGTGAATTTCCAAGCAGTCTGAATATTTGAGTTTCTGTAACAATTTTTGTAGGCATCAGATTAAGCATTACTATTTTAAGCGGACGGATATCCTGATGGTAAGCCCTGTTCTCCGTCATAAAAAATATATTTTCATTTGACATTACTTCCGCAGCCGGAAGATTGTCTGGAATATTAATAGGCATATGAATCATCCTTATTTTAAGATTTGTTAAATTATAGGTTATAACATTGAAAATTGCTTAAGGCCTTGATTAAACTATTACGCAGTTACATAATAAAATTAATACAATGTTAATATATTATATTTTCATTGTCAATAAGACAGTATAGCATAGAAAAATTATTGTCTGCACAAAAAAAAATGCTTCCGATAGAAGCATTCTTTTTATAATGTATTGTATTTTAAGAAATAGCATTAGCTTTTTTAACAGGGAAGTATCTTACAGTCTTTTTTGACTTACATAAAAGTGAATTATATTCTTCCACAAGCTTATTATATTCTTTTCCAAGATCAAGAATGATATTAAGCAGGTAGACTTCATTTTCTGTACGTTCATACTTCAAAAAGTAGTTTGCGGCCTCTTCAATCTTATGTTGCAGAAGTTTGTCCATAATACCTCCCATTGATACTTACAATTAAATTTGCTATTGGATTATACCACGTTTTTACATTTGTTCCAATTAAAGATGTTTATAATTAAGTATTTACAGGGCTTAAAAGATTGATTCATTCGGGCAATATTATTACCTGTTCTATGGACATAATACCTATTATATGTTGAATAGATGCCGATAAGGATGTATAATTTAGTAAAAAATACTGGGTGAAAAATATGATATTTAACAGAAGAGCAAGCAAAACATTTATTTCATTAATATTTATATGTTTCATTTCTTCAAGTATCTTCATAGCCTTTAGTTTCACTAATACAAATGCAGAGGACCAAGGTCAAATTACCCATAAAATACTATCTTCAAATGAAAAAAACCTACCTGGAGATAAGGCTTCCTCTACTGAAATATCACTTCCTTCTAAAATATATGCAGTTGTAGGAAAAGAGATCAATATATATTTTGAAAATATCTTAAATGATAAAGCTGAAAAATATGATTTTACTGTAAAATGTAATATAGGCATGCAGCAGACTGACAGATGGACATGCAAACCGGCATCACCGGGAACATATAATCTTTCCATCTCGGTATACAATCAAAATTCTTTTATATGCTCCGCATCAACAGATATTATTGTTTCAAATCCCAATACAAGCACTGGTGAAAAAACATTTCTGGCTATAGGGGACAGTACTACAACCGGAAGCATATATACAGGGGAAATGCTAAAGCTTGCCAATTCGGATAAGATAAGGCTTTCACTTATCGGCACCAAAGGAAATGGTTCAAATAAATTTGAAGGGTTTAGCGGGTGGACCATAAGCAAATTTTTTGAGAATTCACAAAGTCCTTTTGTATATAATGGAAGCTTTGATTTTAAAAAATATATGGAGACAAATAAGCTGAATTGCCCTGATTTTGTTTTAATTAATCTGGGAATAAATGATGTAATGAGTTTTGAAGATGACGAAAAACTTGGCAAGGCGATACCTGAAATAATTAAAAAACTTCAGGCAATGACAGACAATATAAAAAGCTATAATAGCAAAATAAATATTGGAATTGCCGTTACAATTCCGCCGTCAAAAAGTCAGGATGCATTCGGTGAAAGCTACGGTTGCCAGTTGCCCCAGTGGAGATGTAAAAGAAACAACTTTATTTGGAATAAGGAATTGATAAGTGAATTTGATAACAAGGAGTCCCAGGGATTATATCTTGTACCAATAAACGTTAACCTTGATACAGTTAATAATATGCAGGTAAAAGAAAGCGCAATCAACAGCAGAAACCCGAATAAAGTAATAAGGCAGAGCAATGGTGTTCATCCCGGTTTCACAGGTTATTATCAGATTGCGGATGAAATTTATTACTGGCTCAGATCATTCTAATTAAAAAACATTTTTCGATAGAGACTGAATAGTCTCTATTTTTATTTCAAAAAACATTTGACACATTTATTATTTTAATTATTCCAAGTTTATGTAGTATATTTATTTTATGCTAAAGTCTATATCTTTTTAATACTTTTTGGCGATATCTTTTATGTTGCTGCAAGATATTCAGATTTCCATTATGCTCATAATATGCTTATTTTTCGTAACTAAAAAATTGATAATAATACTATTATTTATCGGTTTCGTTCTATTGTATACCACTGTAAACAATTTTTCCGTCTTTTATAACATACTCAACCTGACGTAAATCAGATATATTCTTTAGCGGATTTGAGCGTAGGATAACGAGATCAGCGTTTTTTCCCGGATCTATACTTCCAAGTTCGTCAGTAGCGCCTAAGAGTTCCGCAGCATTTACCGTAGCAGTTCGAATGGCTTCATATTCGTCCATTCCATGCTTCACAAACAACTCAAGTTCTTTGTATAGAAAGCCATGGGGAACGTATCCTGCGCCGCCCATTCCCGCGTCTACTCCCGCTACAATTTTCACCCCGAATTTGATAGCGTTTTCTAAATTAACAGGAAAATACTGCTGCTTATAATTAGGCATCTCAGCATAGAATTTCGCCCAATTCGGATCAGCCTCGGATTTTATAGCTTTCCTTTGCTTTTCCAAAGCCTTTTTACCCATGGAATGATATGGTTCCGGTATGGCCTCCTTAATTTCCTGTCCATTGAACAAGTCGGGGTTTTCTATTAAATCCGCCCAATGATTAAAACAGTATGCTGTAGGAACCCAGTAGACTCCGGTTTCTTTCATTCGTTTGAATGTTTCCTCGTCTATCAATCCGAGCGGTGCATGCTCGATGCTGTCCACACCTGCTTCAACTGCTTGTTTAATACCCTCAGGCAGGCAGATTGAATGTGTGGATACTTTCAACCCTTCGTCATGAGCACATTTTACGATAGCTTTCAATACCTCCGGCTTCATACTTGCATCAAGCAGACGGGGATCGATCTTTCTTTTTAAATAAAACTCCCGACTCTCGGGATCATTCTCAATTATTGACAGATATGCACCCGGTGTGGTGGATTTAATAAAATCCACACCGACCTTTTTCAACTTTTGAATGACCTCCGGTACTTCTTGTGGCTTGTCGATATCAATAGACAAGCCGTGAGCCCCAAAAATGACACTTAAAAATGATAGTAAAACCGGAGGAGCAGGAATAAATCTTTTTATACTAAAATAACCATATGGCGCAGATAATGCAGGACCGCTTGCGAAAATCCGAGGACCTACGTATTTTCCCTTGTTAACTTGATCTCTGAACCTTAGAATACTGTAACCAAAAGAACCGGGCATATTTCTTATTGTTGTAACACCGGATTTTAAAGTTAAGAAGGAATGCCGCAGATACTTTTTTGTCATGGATTCCGTACTGATTCTTCCGTAATCGTCAACACCCGGATGGGCAAGATGCACGTGGGCATCAATCAACCCCGGAAGAATATACCGGTCTGAAAGCTCTAAAACTTCTGCATTTTCAGGAATAGCTATGGATTCAGCGGAGCCGATTTTATCGATCTTTCCACCACTGCAAATAATGGTACTGTTCTCATGGACAGTTTTCTCCAAAACATCAATAATATTTACATCGGTTATGACCAACACCTCAGAATGCTTATTGATACTGGGAATAGTGTTCTCATATTTTCTTTTTGCCATCTGCTTGGCCTCCATATCTATTAAAATTCGCCATACCAGAAGATAAAGATTTTATTTTCATTTTTAATCCGAGTGCTACGTTACATTATATAAATATTCTCACAGTATCATTATATAATAAATCTATGCAAAAATAAGTCTCTATTCGCTCTGGCAGGCCGAAAACATAAAAAACTTCGAGTGTTTACTCGAAGTTTTTTGGTGCGGATGACAGGACTTGACCGTTTGCTTCGCTTTGCTCGCACACTACCACCTCGACTCAGGCCACATAGGAGAGCTGTTCAGCGAAGCGCAACGACCAGCCTCAGTCTCGGCTCACTCAGCTAAAAACATACATTTAGCATGTTTTTTTCACGCTTCGTGCCTTCTCAGGTTCAATTCCTGTCCTGAAAACATAAAAAACTTCGAGTGTTTACTCGAAGTTTTTTGGTGCGGATGACAGGACTTGAACCTGCACGGTCGCCCACTGGAACCTAAATCCAGCGCGTCTGCCAATTCCGCCACATCCGCATGACAGCTATAATATTTTAACACTAAGGACGCTAAAAATCAATATGCAGAATTCTCAGCCTGATATTGGAAGAGAAAAATTAAGTTTCTTTAAAAGTCCGGCTGCATTATCCTTAATATAGTAAAATAAAAACTTTTCTCTGTCATCAAACACACCTAAAATAACATCTCCTTTTTCAGGTATGACAACAATCAGCCTTTTTACAGTATAACTGCCCATTGTGCTGTGCAGTTTTTCACTCGGTTCTATAGGTATTCCTATCATGTACCCGCTTTCAGGCACAGGTCTTAACTTCATACACGGACCGGCTATTCTGCCTGTCAGCTTCAAAGCTTCCTTTTTTATTGCTTTATTCATTTCAACACTTTTTATTACCCGTTCCTGTTTTATATCAAAGATTTCTGCACATTCATCAGCATAAACCGCCATTCCGGCTAAGAAAAAAGAAACAGTTATAAATAATACCAACATTTTGAGCTTCATTTAAATCACCCATATAAAAGTATCCCCGGGAAAGTTAAATAATATTGAAGTGCAAATGCTTATGGTATAATATGGATAGGTAATTATATTTTTATTTGTATTTCTTGGGGGAATTTTTATGACATTATTCTTTTTGATATTTATAATTGCTCCATGTGCTGGGCTTCTGTTGTTTGTAGGAGTTAGAAAAAACTTGAATTATACAATCCTTGCCATATTCGGAGTTCAATTAACAATAATAGGCGGGTTAGTTTGTCTATTAATCCATGGTGCCTATGGAATAATCGCAGGTGCAATCATAATATTTACAGGTTTTCTGCTCTCTTTAACTTCACTTATTGCAACATCCGGTGAAAACTAAATTATAACTCAATAATTTTATATATTTGATTGATATCAAGGTTATTTTTAATAATATCAGCAAGCAGATCATACTGCCTTTCACGTTCAAGCTTTATATCCAATATGCTGTTCTTTATCTGAGCAACGCCTTTTTTCTTCCTCAGATTATTAAGAAAACCTATAGTAAATTCCTCATTATCAAATATTCCGTGAAAATATGTTCCATAAAAGGTGCCTGAAGAATCAACAACACCTGTCACGTTTCCTTCATCGCTAATCAAAAATGGCTCACAATCATCCATCAATTCCGTTGTACCCATATGAATCTCGTAGCCTGTAACATTAAAATCCCGAAGTCCCTCCAAAAGGCCTTTATTACTACTTATTCTACCTCTGTTCTGTGTAGTAGTTTTATCTGGCATGAAAACGGTTTTGACGTTTAAAAGACCAAATCCGTTAATGCAACTAATCCTAGATTCAACTCCTGTCGGGTCCTCTATTGTTTTTCCAAGCATCTGGTAGCCTCCGCAGATACCAAATACTATTGTACCTTTTTTAGAAAGCTCAACAATCCTGCTTTCCAGCCCAGTATGTCTTAGGTAAATGAAATCCTCCACAGTATTCTTTGAGCCGGGAAGAATTATCATATCAGGGTGTCCAAGGTCACTCACACTACCAATGTACCTTACACAATTTCCTTCAAGCTGTTCTAAAGCATTTAAGTCAGTAAAATTGGATATATGGGGCAGCTTTATGACAGCTATATCAAGCTCACCATCAGTGTTTTTTTGAGTTTTATTCTCCAATTTTTCTACGGCACTGTCCTCATCATCTATAGATAGATTCACATATGGAAGCACTCCAAGAAGAGGTTTTTCAGTGATATCCTCAAGCTTACTAAATCCTGATCTGAGAATTTCCAAATCACCACGGAATTTATTTATTACCATGCCCTTTACCCTGTCTCTTTCGTCCGGTTCCAAAAGCATTATTGTTCCTGCAAGTGAAGCAAATACGCCGCCCTTATCAATATCACCCACAAGTATGACAGGAGCATTTGCCATTTTGGCAGTACCCATGTTCACAAAATCATTTTCTTTCATGTTAATTTCTGCTGGGCTTCCGGCACCTTCAATAACTATAATATCGTTGTTTTTACTAAGTTCCTCATATGCCTTTCTAATTTCTCTTTGCATTTTTTCCTTGAGGGCATAGTATTCTTTTCCTGTAAAATTACCGTATACCTCGCCGTTTAAAATCACCTGCATTTTTGTGCTTGACGTTATTTTAAGTAAAATGGGATTCATAAAATACGAAGGTAATTGTCCGCATGCTTCAGCCTGAACGGCCTGCGCCCTGCCAATTTCTTTTCCGTCCTGAGTAATATATGAATTCAAAGCTATATTCTGTGCCTTAAATGGTGCTACTTTGTAGCCTTCTCTGGACAAAAGCCTGCACAATCCAGCAGTCAGTATGCTTTTTCCAACAGAAGATGCTGTCCCTTGAATCATAATATTTTTAGCCGTCATTAAAATGCCCCCCTAATAGTTCCAAACCTTTTGCAGCTTTCCACAAAACCCTCCGCGAACTCCGGATTTGAACAAAAATGTATATGAGGGTACCCAGCAAGGACATTGTTAATTTTATAACCGCTTTTAAAGACTGCCGCTGCACCGTAAGCCTTGGATACACTGAAACACTCCTGTACGTCATGAATTAAGTCGGTTGTCGAGAAGTGAAACTCATGGCCCTTTATGCTCTGCCCTTTCCGGGATAGTATATTATCTTCAATGGTTTTAATATTGGTATATCCGAATGTTTGGAGTTTTGGTGTCATATGGCTTTTGCCCGGAATAACCCCCGACATTAAGTATTCTTTTCCGTCAATATCAAATATGCTTTCCGAAAGGTACATCAAACCTCCACACTCTCCATAAACCGGCATACCCTTTGTAGCCGCATCATAAATTGATTTTTTCATAGAAATATTCCTTTCAAGCTGTTGAACAAATAGTTCAGGATAACCTCCGCCTATGTATAATCCATCAGCATCCCCAGGAATACTTTCATCCTCAAGAGGACTAAAATATTTAAGTTCTGCCCCAAGCTTTTCAAGCAGTTCCAAACCATCTCTGTAATAAAAGCTAAAGGCTTTATCCATAGCAACACCAATTATTGTTTTTGGTGGATTTATATCAGGAAGCCCAGATTGATGTTTTGCATTATCAATATCAGGTGCTGTTTCAGCTATTTTTATAAGGGTTTCAAGGTCTATTCCTTTAAGAACCTTTTGTGCAAGTGCATTGGTTTTTTCCTCCAGGTCTGATAGTTCACCAGCTGTAACAAGCCCCAGATGCCTGCTTTCAAAGGTCACATCCGTTTTATCTAGGTAACCCAGCACTTTAGCTGAGGTATTGTTTTCTATTGCTTCCTTAAGAAGCTGGTAGTGAGCTTCGCTATAAATATTATTAAAAATGACTCCGGCAATATTAACATTTTCATTGAACTCGCAAAACCCTTTAACTATGGCAGCAGCACTAAGTGCAAGTGATTCACCATTAACAACCAACACTGCAGGGGTTTTAGTAATTTGTGCAACATGCGCGGTGCTTCCTTCGATAGATGTTCCTCCAAGCCCATCATAAAAGCCCATTACGCCTTCTATAATGCTTATATCGGCGCTGTTCCCGCTTCTTTGTAATAGTCTTAATACAGTATTATTATCCAGCATCCAACTGTCAAGATTTCTGGAATATCTACGAGTAACAAAGGTATGAAAGGCAGGGTCTATATAATCGGGACCAACCTTGAAGGGTTGAACGCATATTCCCTTTTTAACCAGAGCAGCCATTATGCCAATAGAGACGGTAGTTTTACCGCATCCGCTGTTGGTACCGCCAATAATAATCCTTGGAATCTTCATAATACCTCCCATAGCAAGGACAGTTTTGTATATTAGAATCATGTTATCAAAACAATATGCTTATTGCAACAAAGCAGTTTATAGTCTTTTCACTATAGTCAAACTTTGCTATAATGTATAGGTTGCAGGTAATAAAATGTATCATTAATTTTTTAAATATATAGGTAAAGGATGCTGCTTATGAAATATGTTGTAGTTTTAGGAGACGGCATGGCAGACTGTCCCATGCCCCAGCTGGGCGATAAAACACCTCTTGAATGTGCAAAAAAGCCTAACATAGACAACCTGGCAAGAAAAGGCGAGGTAGGAATGGTTAAAACTGTTCCTGATGGGATTGCTCCCGGAAGTGATGTGGCTAATCTTTCCGTTTTGGGTTATAACCCAAAGAAATATTATACCGGACGTTCACCTCTTGAAGCCGTAAGCATCGGAGTAAAGCTTGAAGATACCGACACAGCCTTCAGATGTAATCTGGTCACTCTTTCAGATGATGAAAGCTATGAAGATAAAATTATGGTGGATTACAGTTCCGATGAGATATCTACCCAAGAATCCCGTGAGCTTATGTATGAAATAGAGAAGAGATTCGGAAACGATGTGGTAAAGTTTTACCCCGGCATTAGCTACCGTCACTGCATGGTAATTAAAAACGGGCCTGAAAAATACGGACTTACTCCGCCGCATGACATATCTGATAAACCTATAAAAGAATACTTACCGAAATATGAATCGGGACAACTCCTTCTTGATATGATGAAGGAAAGCAATAAGTTCCTGGGTGAACATCCTGTAAACAAAAACAGAATATCCCGCGGACTTAGGCCTGCCAATTCAATATGGCTCTGGGGACAGGGTAAAAAGCTTACAATACCTGGATTCTTTGAGAAATATGGAGTTAAAGGGTCGGTAATTTCAGCTGTCGACTTAATTAAAGGAATAGGCTTAAGTGCCGGAATGAGATCCATAGACGTAGAGGGTGCTACAGGCAATATACATACAAATTTCAAGGGCAAAGCCGATGCAGCACTTAAAGAACTGGAAAACGGTCAGGATTTTGTTTATATCCATGTAGAAGCTCCGGATGAATGCGGTCACAGGTTTGAAATAGAAAACAAGGTAAAATCAATAGAATTGATTGACGAAAAGATTGTAGGAACGCTTTTAAAAGGCCTTGAAAAATATGAAGATTATAGAATCCTCGTGATGCCTGATCACCCGACTCCGTTGAGTATCAGGACCCATAGTTCTGACCCTGTGCCATATATTATTTATCAGAAAAACGCACTAAAAAGCAGCGGCATTGATGGGTATACCGAAAAGGAAGCAGCTAAAACAGGACTTTATATTGATGAAGGCTATACTGTAATGGACCGTTTCTTGATGAAATAAACTTTAAAAGCTGAAGTCTATTTGTACAGTGTTTGTACTGGTAGGCTTCTTTTTTATGTCATCATTCTCATCACTAATACCAGTCTGGTTATCAAATACAGTTATTTTTTCAACAGCCAGTTTAATTATATCTCTTTTTAAACCTGTATTTTTAAATATATCTAACGCTTCCATTATTGCATCTTGATTATTAACGGTGCAAGCTTTTTTATGTGCAAAGGCAATATCTCTTTCAACTAATTCAATACTTTTTTCAAGGTTGCTGTTCATACGTTCAAATAACTGCTGTGATATCCTTCCTTCAAGCCTGTCTGTGTAAAGTATGTCCTGCTGCTTCCGTTTTGTTTTTATAAGCTGTTCCAGCTTTGAAAGGCTCATATATGTGCTGCTACAGTCATATTCCCTTGCTTTATTTATCGAAGCATTTACTTTTTCCACAAGTCCTCTGTCAGTAAAAAGTTTTATTATTTCTTCATATATAACATTCACAAGCTCATCTTCTCTTATGAAATGGCTGCTGCAAACAGATTTGCCGTTTTTTGCATAGCTCCCGCATACATACCCCAAAGGCCTGTCTTTTCTAGTTCTTGCATAAAGAAGGCTTCCGCATTCTCCGCAATAAATCAGTCCTTTAAACAAATGAAGCTCCTTTTTATGCGGACGCGTAGTCCTTGAATGAACAAGAATCTGTATTTTCTCAAATTCATCTTTACCGATTATTGGCTGATGAGTGTTTTGTGTTACGACCCATTTGTCTTGTGGTAGTCTTCTGGTCTTTTTACTTTTAAAGCTGATTTTTTCACTTACTCCCTGTACAGTATCTCCCGTATAAACCCGGTTTGAAAGTATCCTGCCTATTGCAGCCGGATTCCATTTTACATAACCGGTTTTTAATTTATACCCCGGAGGACAATACTCCTTATCATTAAGGTAATTGGCTATACTTCTGTAACCATAGCCTTCTGCATACATTTCAAAGATTTTTTTAACTACCCGTGCTTCGGCATCATCAACAACAAGAGAATTTTTACATGATTCAGATTTCCTATATCCATATGGAGCCTTACCTAAAAATTCCCCCTTTTGTATTTTAAATTTTAAATTTGTCCTTATTTTTTTTGAAATATCCCTGATGTACCTCTCATTAAACCATGTTTCTATTCCAACCGTATCATTATCCTTAAGACTGTCATACCTTCCATCAAAAGTCATTACCCTGATACCGTTCTCCTCAAGAAAGTCAAGAAAAAGAAGGGTTTTGGCATTGTTTCTGCCGAGTCTGGACAAATCCTTTAAAATAATCATGTTAATTACAGAACCTGTCACATCTTCTTTTAGTGCTTCAATTCCCGCCCTGTTGAATGCTGCACCCGAAGCATTATCATCCATATAAATTTTATAGATTTTTCCGAGCTTGCTTCTATTTACAAAATCAACAAGCAGGTCCCTCTGAGTTTCAATGGTCTCATAGTTTTCACCATTTTCGTCCCTGCTTTCCCTTACGTATATGCCTATTATGTATTTTTCATCCATCGACATAACAGTAATCAGACCTCTTTTTTCGATTTGAGGAGAATCTTTACAATGCTCAAAAGCAGCTCCTCTTTGCTGGTTCTTCCACTATAATTCTTTTTGATTTTCCTGCTTGCTGCCATTACTGCCTCCTCAACAACTATACAATTTATGGCATACCGGTTTTTAATAAAAACTGTTTATTTATCTGCTGTACGTTGTATAATATAATAAAGAAGCAATTATATAAACCTTAAAGAAGGCGATTTATATGGGACGTACATTACCGGAAAATCTTATGTATTTTTTAAAAAATGGTATTAAGGATGCAGAAGACGGATATGAGTATGCTTCTGAATTAAATCGTATTTTAAATTCCCATGACTGCCAGACTGCCTTATCTGCCAAAGAAATAGAAATAATGCGTGAGTATAGCGATAAAGTAAAAAAAGTAGGCGAAATAACCTATTATACCGAAGAAAGAATAAAAGATATTGAAGAAGAACATTTTGGCAAACGCGGTATTCTAGGTTTTTTGGGAGTTAATGGAGATTCCAAGCCACAGTGGCCTTTTTAGCGGAAGAAATATTCGGCTTCAAAGTAGCCCCAGCAGCATTGTACATATTTATTACATATAATATTTCTAAGTCTGTCTTCACTTGTTCCCAGTTCAACAGCTGAATCTTTGAAAGACAGTACTTTTAAATGTTTTTGTCCGGATTTTAAGAACTCCAGCTCCTTAGCAAGGATAAAATCGCCCAGTTTTTTTAAGGCATCCTTCCTTTTGTTAAGATTACTTATTAGAGAAGATGCATTATCAAGTTTTTCTTTCAGAAACTTTTTGGTTTCGTTTTCAAGGCTTTCATCCCTTGAAATTTTCCAATAGTATAAATTCATGTGTACAGCAGGAATAGAGTCCTCATGTACAATGGCCTGGAAACTATCCTTAACTTTTTCTATAATTATATCCGGCATAACATACTTCATTTCAATGTTTTTATAATAGTCACCTGCAGGTTTTGGTTCAAGAGTTTTAACAAATTCCAGAAGCTTTTTTATCTTTTCACTTTCTATTCCCGTTTTGCCAAAGTCAGTATAAATATTATCCGACGCTACATTATCAAGAAAACTTTCAACAGCCTTTATATCTTCATTCGAAGTTCCAAGCTGCTTCATTTGGATTGTAAGACACTCCTTAAGATTTCTGGCACAAACCCCAGGAGGGTCGAAACTTTGAAGTCTATTAAGCACTTCACCGATATATTCTTCCGGAAATCCAAAGTATGCTGCGATTTCCTCTATTCCAGCAAGCATATACCCATTTTCATCAATATTATCAATAATATACTCTCCAACAGTTTTTTGCTTTTTATCCATTGAAGAAGTATTCAGCTGTGCAATCAAATGTTCCTTTATGGTCATACCTTCTGCAGTAATCATTTCAATTTTTTCATCATCTTCGTCCTCAATTTCTTCATCTTCAGCATTATCAGTCAGTGAAAGTATTGCTTCATCTGTACATTCATCCAATTCGCCCTGTTCAAGTACTGGATTTTGTTCCAGCTGCTCTTCTACATACTCAAATAATTCCTGTGAACTCATTTTTATAATTTCGTCAGAGTTCAATTCTTTCACCTCATAGGCCTTATAGCTTTATACTTATATTATATACTTTTACATCTTGGCCTATTATCAAGTATTTTAAAAACAAAAAAAGATTACCGTTTACAGGCAATCCTTTGCTTAAAAATGATGTTTATGGTGCAACCATAGAGTAGGACAATGCAAGAAGCATAAGCAGAAACATTGCAACATACAAAGCTACGATAGTAATAATGGGCCAGTGTGAAAAAATTGATTTCAGGTCCTTCCCAAAGGTACTGATTGATGGTACAAATTGTCGTTTGCCTTCGGTAACTTTTTTGAACAAAAGGAATAATAGTGTAAATACAGAAAGGCATACAACTCCAAGCAGCAATATATTTTCAGGATGCTCAAACCAGGCAGCAAAACTACTGTTCTCAGGTTCATTTCTGATAAAAAACTGAAGCAGCTCTGCTATTGCATTATTCAGGAAATGTGCAAGCATACCTGCGAATATTGAACCGGTTCTCAAGGCAAAATACCCGAAAATTACACCCCAAAATATCGGAGCAAGGAAATTGGTTATATCCATATGGAAAATCCCGAAGAAGAATCCGGTAATTATAATCGCCTTGTAAGACCCTCTTTTTTCATAAGCCCTTAAAAGTAAACCTCTATGAAGAATCTCCTCACATATTGCCGGAGATACTGCAATAATTAAAATTCCGATGATCAATTCAGTAACCGTCTGAGGGGACGGAACAGGTGATGTGGGAACGTTCCCTACCTGCTGAAGCAGCAGTACTACCAGATAGTTTAAAGCAAGTGCAACAAAATATCCTGGAACAGACATCAGAGTAATTAATAAGGCAGGCAATGCTTTCAGTTTTTTAAACCCAAGAGATTCTCTTAAGCTTATTTTGTTTTTAACTATATAAACTATGCAAGGTATCAAAATAATTACATATTCGTTTATTAACAGCAATATATAGGTATTTTTTGTGATAAGGTCGATGTTTAAGAGCTGTCTGAGAAGTATTAAAATGAACTGAAAAGCAATGACTAAAATAGTAAATATAAAAAATACAATATTTACCCCGGTAATTGTGAGTTTTCCCTTCATAAAAAAATCCTCTCTGAATCCATGATTATATATCAAACCTGGTAATTATTCTTTCCTCAGTAATAATCATATCCATCTTAATATCATATTCTGATACTGGTACAAAATCAGCTATCTGAATTTCAAAAGCAATTCCAATCTTAAGGCATTGTTTCTTTAGGTGCGGTAAAAACCTGTCATAATACCCTTTCCCGAAACCAAGCCTGTTCAGGCTCTTATCGAAAGCCACTCCAGGAACTATTGCCAGGTCAATTGAGTCTGCTGGAACCGGCCTGTCATTAACAGGTTCAAGTATCCCGTAATACCCTGTATGCAAATCATCAGTCGTATTTGTAATTTCGCATGCATGCATGGTTTTTATTCCATCATGTTCTGTAATCAAAGGTACTGCTACTCTTTTGCCAGATTTTAAGCACGTATTTATAAATTGTGTTGTATTGACTTCATTTTTAAAATCAATGTAACATATTATTAATCCAGCACTTCTGAATTGAGGCAAACTGTAAAGTTTATCAATTATTACACAACTTTTATCCTGTACTTCTTCTTTATCAAGTACATTCCTTTTATTTAATACCGCTTCCCGTAAGCTTTTTTTAAGTTCTCCTATGGAGTCCATTAGGCTTCTACCACCCGAATATTAATTATAGTGTATATGGAGATAATGCAATAACCAAAAGAAAAATCATTATACACTGGAACGCAAACGTAACAACAGAAGCAAGCATCAATGAGGCTCCAAATTTTCTTTTATCCTCGCTGTCCTCTGAATTCAGCAATATAATTGAAATAATAATTCCTGCCAGTTGTCCCAACCCGGGTACAACCGAGCATGCAGCCGTCAAAAAAACCTTGAATCTTGTGGTAAAAGCATTCTCTTCAGGGTCCGTATTTACAGAATTATTTTGTATGGGCTGGCTTTGTGCATTGTTCCAACCCTGCATTTCAGGCGTTATAAATACCTGATTTTGCGTCATCTCCGACTGTGGAGCAATTGGCGACGGTTCAATCGGAGGCACCTGGTTATATTGATTTGAATTATAAACATTATCTGCCGGAGGATACCCTCCATTGTAATAAGGCTGGACAAAATCATTACCATAAAAAGAAGAGGTGTCAAATTGATTATCATTCAGCAGACTGCAGCAAAACGGGCATCTTCTGTCATCAAATGCGATTTCTTCTCCACAATAGCTGCATCTTTTTGTTCTATTGTAATTAGGATTCAATTGAATTCCTCCTTTAGTACTATAAACAACAAACACATTACTAAATTTTATGCTTTTCTGATATTCATGTCAATATTAGCCAATGATGATTATACTGACCTCTAAAAAATCATGCTTTCGATGTAATCCTCGGAAAAATTCTTATCGGCTGACAGTTCAATATATTTTATTTGCTTTTTTATCCTTAGCGTTACTTCAAGCAGTTCTTCAGACAATAAGCACTCAGCAGCTCCCATCCCGGCTGCATTACCGATAAACTCAATCTTTTTTTCAAGCTCAGTCGGTATCAATCCTATTTTAACTGCACTATTCATATTCATATGGTTTCCAAAACCTCCTGCAAGATACACCTTTTTGATTTCATCAAGTCCAATTCCCGCATGTCTTGCAAGTGTCTTAATACCTGCTGCTATAGCTGCCTTGGCATTTTGAACCTCACGTATATCCTTTTGTGTCAGTACAATATCCTCATTCGTTCGGGTATTGATCCTTTTCTCAACAATAAATATTTTTTTGCCATCAGAGTCAATTACCCTATCTTTCATATCTATAGGAACACTATATTCCATTTCTTCCGGGTCAATAATTCTGCCGGTTTCATCAACAACCCCTGCTTCCAGCATAACAGCAACCGTATCAATAACTCCTGAGCCACAAATACCAACAGGAGACTTATTACCTATAGTTTTATATTTCAATTCATTTTCAATATAAACCTTATCTATGGCACCCTCAATTCCACCTGTACCATTATTTATATTAGCCCCCTCGAAAGCCGGGCCTGCTGCTGTAGAACACGAAAGCATCCATTCTTTGCACCCAAGTACCATTTCACCGTTTGTTCCTATATCTACAAGCAAGGATACTTCCTCATCTTCAAACATTCTGCTGGCAAGTACCGCCGAAATGGTATCTGCACCAATATATGCAGACACGCAGGGTAATAGCACTACACACCCTGAAGGGTTGATATTAATTCCCAGCGAGGATGCCTTGAAATTATGCATATCTGTAGTAACAGGTAGGAATGGTGCCACTGCAATTTTTTCGGCGGAAATGTTCATAAGAAAATGAAGCATGCTTGTATTTCCAACGCATACAGCCTCATATAAATCATTGTAAGTAATATTGCTTTCATCCACCAAATCTGAAATCAATGTATTTATTCCTTTTATAAGGGTTCTACTTATTTCGTTATTGTTTTCAATACTCCTTGATGAGTATTCTATTCTTGAAATGACATCAGCTCCAAACCTTTTTTGCGGGTTTAATGAGGATTTAACCGATATTCTCCTCCCACTGTTCAAACAATACAAATAGGCTGCAATGGTAGTAGTTCCTATATCTACTGCAATACCATAAAATTTATCGGTAGTATTACCTGCTTCAATTTCAATAATTTCAGTACCCTTAAGACATACTGTAATCTCAGAATTGCTTTCAGACAATAAAACAGGAATTTTTCTCAGCAGTTCCAACGAATCTTCAATTGAGAATTTTCCACCTAATGGCTTTATTCTGTCTGCATCTGAAGTCTGATTTTCAATTGTTCCCTGCGTAATCTGCAAACATTCTTTTGAAACTAAAGGCCGGATATTTATTTTATTCTCTCTGCCTTCTGTAAGTATGGATGCATTGGAGGCTTTATCATTTTCAAGGAATATTTCAATATTTGAATTCACACTGCAATAACACGCAAGTCTATATCCCTCAGTCAATTTACGGGAACCAAGGAGTTTCTTTTCTTCTTCACATGGCGGCTTCAGCTCACCTGAAATTTTTACGCTGCACTTTCCGCATGTACCTTTACCCGAGCAATGGCTGTTCAAATCAAAAGATTGTTTCTGCAATAGATCAAGTACATTACTTCCCGCCTCTATGCTTTTTTCTAAAATTCCGCTGTCTGCGTGTATTTTAACAATATACTCCAAAACTACTCCTCCAAAGCACTAATCATTCTTGTGGTTCATACTGGGTTATGCTGGCATCCTCGAAGGTGCCCATATTCATATATGCTGCAACAGCTGCATCTATTATATGAAAACCCAATGCGGCACCTGTACCTTCACCAAGCCGCATATCAAGGTTCAAGAAAGGCTCAAAGCCCAATTCTGCCATAACAGTTTTATTACCCGGTTCAGCAGAACCATGTGATGGAAGCAGGAAAGCCTTAACCTCGGGTTTTAGCCTCACAGCAACCAAGGCTGCCACAGCAGAAATAAAACCATCTATTAATATCGGTATCCTACAAGCTGCCGCCCCGATGAAACAACCGGCAAGTCCTGCAATATCAAATCCCCCAACCTTTGCAACAACATCTATTGGATCAGCCGGGTCAGGTAAATTAATATCTATTGACTTTTTTATAACTTCTATTTTATGTTTAAGACCTTCGTTTGAAAGACCTGCACCTCTTCCGACCATTTCTTCTACTGTGCTGCCTGTTAAAACAGTTGCTACCGCGCTGCTTGTAGAAGTATTGCCAATGCCCATTTCCCCTGTCCCCAAAAGGTTATAACCTTTTTTTGCAAGTTCACAAACCATGTCTATCCCTGTTTCAATGGCTTGTATAGCTTCTTGTCTGGACATTGCAGCTTCTCTTGCCATGTTGGATGTGCCTTTTCTTATCTTTCTGTTAACTACTCCATTACAGGCTATATTATCATCTACTCCTATATCGACAACAACAATATCTGCCCCCGAGTGCCTTGATAATGTATTCACCCCGGTTATTCCTCTTGTAAAATTTCTTGTGACAGAAGCAGTAACACTTTTAGGACATGAGCTTACTCCTTCATCAGTAACACCATTATCAGCGCACATAATAACAATTGCCTTTTTATCTACTACCGGGAACTCATTTTTATTAATCCCGGCAAGCTGTTTAACAATGTCTTCAAGTTTCCCAAGGCTTCCAAGAGGCTTTGTCAGGCTGTCCAGCCTTTTTTGTGCTTTGTCAAACGACAGTCTGTCCAAGCCATTAATAGATTGCAAAGAATCTTCCAATTTCACAGCATTCACCTTATCTCTTCATGTTGATATATATTATATAATAAAATTTGCCAGATTGGATATAAAAGCATTTTCAAAAAAAGCACCCTTAGTTAAAAACCTATTGGTTCCTAACTATAGGGTGCAGTGTTTCCAACTATGTATTATTTACTACTCTGCCAGCTTTTCACCGCATTTAGGGCAGAAAACAACTTCTTCATCCTCATGAATTGCTCCGCACTTAGGGCATTTAAGTTCAGCTGGTTTTTCTTCCTCCTCAGGTTCTTCCTTTGGCTGTGGAATTTCCTGCTTAGTACCGCACTTAGGGCAGAAAAGGATTTCAGCTTCAAGTTCAACACCGCAGCCAGGGCAATTCTTAATCTTTTTAAGTTCCTGTATCTTAAGTTTCATCGAATTTATGTTATCGAAAAGTGTTTTTATCTCATCACAGTGTGGTTTTAATTCTTCACTCACAGGTTCACCCTTTGTATATATCTCAAAAAGTAATTTGCCTATTTCAGAGTATTTCTGTTCTATTTTATCTTCTTCGGATCCAACGTTCATGTTCAATTTGGTGATTTCAACAATATCTCCTGACTTTTTAGCTGCAGCTTTTGCAGTAGTAGATACCTTTTTAGTGACTTTTTCAAACACTGACATAAGTACCCTCCTTTTACAAACAAATAATAACAACATTTTAATGTTACAACATCTCACTACCTAAATCAATATAGTAAGCTTAATACTGTATTTTATTATCGGTTTTGACATTTATATATAATTACCCAGTTATATGTATATTCCTTCCGGGCGCTTAATATACCTTCAAAAATTACTATACAACATCATAATAAGTTTCAAACAGCTTTACACCATCCTGACTTTTAAATATAAAATTCAGCTTTCCCTTTATAGGAAATGATGATCTGCTTATACGGACTATATCCCGAGGCTGGTAACCAGGGCCATTCTCATCTTCTACATTTAATTCCGATACCACAGGACTGTTTAAACTGACCCTTACCTCTACAACATTTCCTCTTTGAGCGATACCTGTAACTTTAATCCTGAAGTTAGGCGAATAAACTTTATCCATTGAACAATCCAATAAAATATAATCATTAAAATTATTTTTCTTATATAAGGCTAAAAAGGGCTCATCTTTACTGTTCATATCATTTAGCATTGTTCTATTCAATATGGCTTTAAACCTAACTTCCGGACTTGTATCGGTTTTTTGCCAAACATCTAAAGAAGTTTCCCTTGGTACTGTTATATAGTTCTTTTGATATTGGGAATACCACTCGAAGTTTATATTGTAAACCTGATTTATGGCAGCAAGAGAATATGCTGATGTTGCAGCCAGCACTAACGTCATCACAAGTACAAGAATATGAGACTTTTTCATCTTTGTCATTTAAACCACCACGCCCTCATTTTTACTGCTATATTATACCATAAGTTTGTCCAAAGTATAACAGCAATAGTTTACATTCAATACTGACTATATGCACATATAAGGGTAAACAAAAATAGAGGCGGGGTAAAGAATTATTCGGTTAAACTTTATTAGTACGCTGCTTCAACCTTTTCTTCATAGAATAAATCAAATACACCTTTTATAATGTCGTTATGATTTTCATTTGTAACCAGGTGAATATCACCCTTGTCAATCTGTATGTACATTGAAATCTGATACTTATCATTGTTATCCATAAGAGCACTTATTATATCTATACAATCCAAAGGCTTTCTATATATATATATCCATTGATCTACATCATCATCCATTGAAATGCTTTTCTGATAATACCTTTCAAGGAACTTTTTAATCTCGCCTGGCTTTTTTGACCATAAGTTAACTGATACATCCATCTCGTAATATTCCTCCTGTTAGTAACGTTTTTGTGCAGCAAAATAAAAGCCTCTGTTTACATAATAAAATTCAACATTAAGTTGATAATTCCTTTATGTAATTTCTTCTATATGTGATGAAGTAAATTTCATATTCATAATTTGCATTTCTAAAGTCGAGTATAAATGGATATCAAAAATTTAACTCCAATGCAATTATAACTATTAGGAGTTTCCATATCGTTCATTATAAAAAAAAGTATTTTCTTTATTCTTTGCGAAATACTAAATAAGAAAAATTTTAATCAAGTTTAAAATACAGGCGGATTGGGGGAAAGCAGTAAAATCTGCTATCTATTATGATAAATAAAAAGAATACAGTATTAATAGCTTCCATATTTTTAACAAGCAGTATAATACTAAGCGGCTGTACCGGCTCTGCACCCAAGCAGTCACAAATGCAGACACAGCAGGATACATCGTCAAAATCTATGGAACAGCTTTCAGGAATTGAAAATAATATTGAAAAAATCATTAAAGCAATGAATGGCCCGGCTGTTGAGACTGAAGAGAAGCAAGGCGGAGGCACACAGCAGGGCCAAGGCCAGAGCCAACAGCAAGGTACTCAGCAGCAAAGCACTCAACAGCAAAGCACCCAGCAGCAAAGTACCCAGGGAGGTGGCGGCCAGGGCGGAAATCAGGGGGGACAAAGTGGTGGACAAGGCGGAGCCCAAGGTAGTCAGGGCGGACAGCAGCAGCCTTCTAAACCGCAGGAAACTAAAGCTCAGGATCCCTGGCAGGATATTCTTGGAACTATAAACAGCATGCATTATGAATGGAATGGGTATACTCCGGAAGCCATCAAGCTTGGAGCAAGCAAATCTCTTTTAGACGGCTTTGAAACTGCATTAAACGATCTTACCCTTGCAGTAATGAATAAGAGCAGGGATAACACTATTATGACTGCAAACCGTCTTTATTCTTATGTACCTGATTTGTATGCTCTTCACAAATCCTCAATTTCCCCAGAAATAAAGAGGATAAGATATTATATTAGGGATTCCATATTAAATTCGCTTGCCGATAACATTCCTCAGTCGGAAACAGATATAACCAGCATGAAATCATCCTGGTCAATGCTTAAAATATCTTTGTCTAAAGAAATGCAGGATAATGCAGGTAAATTGGATTTTTCCATTTATGAACTAGAAAAAGTCGTAAAGGAAAGAAACAAAGCATTAGTGGATATTAAAGGACGAGTGGCTCTTTCTAACGTAAGTGCACTTGAGAAGGCAATGAAGAAGGCCCAGCAACAGCAACAGCAAAAAAGTGCAAAAAAATAAATAAAGAGCCGTGGGTTTTAACCCACGGCGCAATATACATATGCTTTGAAAATACTTTATCTCAACCTAAAGAAATAGTTCGTGCTGCCCTGATAACATGATTTGCCAATACAGATGTAGTAACAGTACCTACTCCCCCCGGTACAGGTGTTATTGAACCGGCTTTTTCGGATACTTCCTGAAAGCTGACATCTCCGCAAAGGTTACCCGCTTCATCCACATTTATACCTACATCTATAACAACAGCATTTTCCGATATGAAACTGCTATTTACCATCTTTGCTTTTCCTGCTGCTGCTATAACAATTTCAGCGTTGCTGCAGGTGGCTTCAAGTTCCTTTGTCCTGGTATGGCATATAGTAACGGTTGCATTTCTTTTAAGAAGAAGCATAGAAAGAGGTTTCCCGACAACCAGGCTTCTTCCTATTACAGCTATCCTGCTTCCTTCTATAGGAATGTTATAATAATCAAGAACTTCAATAACCGCTTCAGGAGTGCATGGAGCAAATCCTTCCGGGTCACCTGCAAAAACTCTTGCAAGGTTTACCGGGTTAAGACAGTCGACATCCTTTTGAGGATTTACCATGTTTACTATTGAATTCTCATCAAGGTGTTTTGGCAATGGCCTGAAAAGAAGTATACCATGTACAGAAGGATCATTATTGAGTTTTAATATTACTTCGGTAAGCTCCTGCTGGCTTATAGTTTCACTAAGCTGATTTACCTTACAGGTTATTCCTACACTCTCACACCTTTTAATAGCCCCTCTTTCATACGATATATCATCCGGCCTTTCCCCCACTCTTACTATTGCAAGGCAGGGACTAACACCTTTTGCTTTAAGTTCTTCTGTTTCCCTTATCATCTTTTCTTTCATTGAATTAACAACATCTATTCCTTTTAATAATGAACCCATTTTTCACTCTCCACAAATTAAAGTATCCAACACACTGAAATGCAAATTCCTATCCCTTTATACCTGTTTCCACAGCCTTGTAAACCTCATCCGCTGCTTTTGAGCCTTTCTCCAGCAGCATTTCCGTTTCATGGTTTATTTTGTCTGCATATTCCCTGTCCTTCATCAATTTAGTATTAATATATACATTTAGACTTGCACCCATAAGCGCCGATTTACAGAACAGTACACCTACACCCACATCACTTATGGCAATCCTTGTTCCCTTAATTGATAATTCCTGATGAAGTGCAATAGCTTCAAGTGCTTTGCGCATTATTTCCAGTGGAACGCTGCAGGCATTCTTGAGCGCGCTTTCCATTATTTTTTCTCTTTCTTTTATTTCTTCATAAGTATTTTTAGGAAGTCCATAAGCCTTGGATAATGGTTCAAAAACCTCAGCATCCTTTTCCACCAGATAAATTAACTCTTTTTGCAGTACTTCAGCTTTTGCAAGTATTTGTTTTATATCTTCCTGAACATCTGCATATTTTTTCTTACCCAACGTAAGATTCCCTACCATACTGCCTAAAGCCATACCTAAAGAACCAACCAGTGCAGATGCTCCTCCGCCTCCCGGTACTGGCGCAGCAGATGATAAAACTTCTATAAAATCCTTACAGCTTTTATCTGTCATCATATATGATAACCTCCGTGTCCCCTATGTGCCAAATAAATTATCCCATCGGGCACACAAAAAGTGTTAAAACACTTTTTATGGGGTTATTCTTATTATTATTACACCTGTCATTGTTTTGCTTCACAAAACAGACAGATGTGCATTAGCTTTCCAGACTATAGTCTTTCAAGCTATTACTCCTTCTATCCTTTTAAAATAATCCCGATATTTTACCGGTTGAATCCACATCAATTTTTTCGGCTGCCGGTATCTTGGGAAGTCCCGGCATTGTCATTATTTCACCTGTCAGAACAACTATAAAACCAGCTCCTGCAGAAAGCTTGACATTTCTTACCGTAATCCTGAAACCCTTGGGCCATCCAAGCTTCTTTGGATCATCAGAAAATGAATACTGTGTCTTTGCCATACATACAGGAAGACTTCCATATCCGAATTCTGTAAGCCTGTCTATTTCCTTTGCAGCAGCGGGAGTAAAGTCCACTCCGTCACTGCCGTATATTTCGCGTGCAACTGCTTCTATTTTATCCTTTATGGACATATCGTCACTATAAATATGCTTGAAGTTGTTTTTTGCTTCCTTTGTGAGCCTTACAACTTCATTTGCAAGTTCAATTCCGCCTTCGCCGCCCCTGCCCCATACTTCAGAAAGTGCAACATTTGCTCCATGTTGTCTACACTTTTCCTCAACCAGTCTGAGTTCAGCTTCCGTATCAGTAGGAAAACGGTTTATTGCAACAACAGCCGGAAGTCCAAACTTAACTGTGATGTTTTCTATATGTTTCAAAAGGTTTGGAATACCTTTTTCAAGCGCATCCAGATTTTCCGCTGATAATTCATTCTTAGGTATCCCACCGTGGAGTTTAAGCGCCCTTACGGTAGCAACAATTACTACTGCAGAAGGTTTTAATCCAGCCATCCTGCATTTTATATCCAGGAATTTTTCAGCCCCAAGGTCAGCTCCGAAACCCGCTTCTGTAACTACATAATCCCCAAGCTTAAGTGCCATTTTCGTTGCCATGATACTGTTACAGCCATGAGCAATGTTTGCAAAAGGGCCGCCATGAATAAAAGCCGGGGTATGTTCAAGAGTCTGAACAAGATTGGGTTTAAGTGCATCCTTCAAAAGTGCTGCCATTGCGCCTTCTGCCTTTAACTGCCCTGCTGTTACAGGCTTGTCATCCCTGGTATAACCAACAACAATACTTTTAAGCTTTTCCTTCAAGTCATCAAGGTCTCTTGAGAGGCAAAGAATAGCCATTACCTCGGATGCAACAGTTATGTCAAAACCATCTTCGCGAGGAAACCCGTTCGTCTTACCATTAAGTCCGTCTACAATAAACCTCAGCTGCCTGTCATTCATGTCAACACATCTTTTCCAAGTAATCCTGCGGGAATCAATATTCAGGACATTCCCCTGATAGATGTGGTTGTCCAGCATTGCAGCCAGAAGATTGTTGGCTGCTCCTATTGCGTGCATGTCACCGGTAAAATGAAGGTTGATATCCTCCATTGGAACAACCTGAGCATATCCGCCTCCTGCAGCACCGCCTTTCACCCCGAAAACAGGTCCCAGAGATGGTTCTCTGAGAGCAAGTACGACTTTTTTGCCTATTTTTTTGAGTGCATCGGCAAGTCCGACAGATGTGGTTGTTTTACCCTCACCTGCAGGTGTTGGGGTTATTGCTGTAACCAGAATCAGTTTGCCGTCTTGTCTGCTTTTTATATTTTCATAAAGGTTGTAATTTACCTTTGCTTTATACTTCCCATATAATTCCAAATCGTCACCGTCAATTTCAAGTTGTTTTGCAATCTCGTTTATGGGAAGCATTTTGGTTTCCTGTGCTATTTCAATATCACTTTTGTATTCCATGGATTTCCCCCTTGTTTTGATTATGTTATAGCTTTTATTGACGTGAAAAGAAATAGTTGTATTTATTAACTTAATACAACATATTTGTATAAGTAATTATATACTAATGAAACAATAATTGAAAAGGGTAAGAAAAAGCGAAACTTGTGAAATATTAAATATATATTTAAAACTTTCTGTAACTCATATATAATTTATAATTAATCAGAAATATGTATAAAAGTACCAAGTTTTAATTTATGGAGGAAATCTAAATGATTATTATAGGAGAAAAAATAAACAGTACATTGAAATCGGTTAGACCTGCTATTGAGAATTATGATACTGCATTTATTCAGGAACTTGCTAAAAAACAGATTGATACAGGTGCAAATTACATAGATGTAAATGCAGGCATGTTTTACAACGATGAACCGGAAAGACTTGAATGGCTTGTTAAAACTATTCAGGAAACTTCTGATACTCCATTTTCAATTGATTCTCCCAACCCTAAAGCTCTTGAAAAGGCTTTGCAGGCTAATAAAAACGGAACACCCATAATTAATTCAATAACTGATGAAAAAGAAAGATACAACCCCATTCTTCCTCTTATTCTTGAGCACAAGGCACGTGTTATAGCACTATGTATGGATGATCAGGGAATGCCTGAAACAGTGGAAGATAGATTTAACATTGCAGCAAGACTTATAGACAAGCTTACAAAAAGCGGTATGCAAATTGATGACATTTTTATTGATCCTATGGTACGCCCTGTTGGCACAGGCTCCCATTATGGAAAGATTGCTATAGAAACAATACGCAAGGTAAAGACTGAATTCCCCGAAGTCCACATTGCATGCGGCCTCAGCAACATATCTTTTGGTATACCAGTTAGAAAGCTAATGAACCAGTCCTTCCTTGTTGCAGCTATGACGGCAGGAATGGATGGAGCTATACTTGATCCACTTGATAAAAAGCTCATGTCCTTTCTTTATGCAACAGAAACTCTTCTGGGACTCGATGATTACTGTATGAATTATATGGTTAAGTTCAGAGAAGGCGTACTTGAAGTATGAGAACAGCAGGGTTAGTTGTTGAATACAATCCGTTTCACAATGGCCATCTTTACCATATTCAGCAAACCAGAAAGGTTTGTGAAGCTGACTGTATTGTATGTGTAATGAGCGGAAACTTTATTCAAAGAGGCGAGCCTGCAATTATAAACAAATGGGCTCGTGCAAAAGCCGCTCTGCTAAACGGAGCCGACCTTGTAATTGAGCTCCCCCTTGTATATGCAATGGCAAGTGCAGAATACTTTTCCTACGGTGCTGTAAAAACACTTGACAGTCTCGGGGTTGTTGACAGCATTTGTTTTGGCAGCGAAAGCGGCAGTGTCGAGGAACTTGATATATTTGCATCTATACTTGCAAATGAGCCTGCCCAATATAAGCAATTGCTAAAAACAGAACTGGGCAAAGGCCTTTCATACCCTGCTTCAAGGCAGGCAGCTTTGAGTACATACCTTGAGTCGGATTACGGTTATAGAAAGTATAATGTTCAAGCGATAGGTTCAGCTAATAACATTCTTGGAATAGAATATCTGAAAGCCTTAAAAAAGATAAAAAGCAGCATTACTCCTTTTACAATTAAACGTGAGGGGAATTCATACAATAGTGAGTTGCTTACAGGAACTTTTTCAAGTGCAACATCCATAAGAAAGACCGTCTCAGAAAAGGGTTCAAAGAGCATTGAGCAGGTACTGGAAACAGTTATGCCTGAATCAAGCCTCAATATTCTCATGGAAGAAATCAATAACGGAAGAGGACCGGTATTTCCATCGGATTTTGAAGCGATAATCCTCAATGAAATCCGCAAAATGTCTGTTGAACAGCTGCAACAATATCCTTATTTAGGCGAGGGACTTGAAAACAGACTAAAAAGCTGTGCTGACAGTTGCGGTACTCTTGAAGAGCTTATAAATTGTACGATTACTAAAAGGTATACCAGAACACGTATCAACAGATGCCTGTTCAGTATTCTTAACGGCATAGTCAATTCCGACATTGACACCTTTGTAAAAGATAAGGGACCACAGTATATAAGAATTCTGGGGTTTAATTCTGTAGGAAAGAAATTGCTTAAAACTATAAAGAAAACAGCCAACCTGCCCATAATAACCAAAGCCGCAGACTTTAAGCGTTCAAAAGACCCGTATATACGCCGTTTGCTTGAGTTGGAAGCCAGATCAACAGATGTATATGTTCTTGGTTACAGCAACAGTTCTGAACGCAAAGCCGGTCAGGAATTTACTCAAAATATGGTAATGGTTTAATGTCAGTCCTTATTCTTATGAATAATTTTGTGAAGCTTTGCAATAATTTTATTTCTGAAAACTACTCCAATTACAAACAGTATAATTGCCACTCCGGATATAATACCTACAACCAGGTAATCACGGGTCTGGATGCTTGTACCTATATATGAGGAACCTATGAGTGCCGGAAGTCTGGCTATTGTTATGATAACAAAAAACCTTAATGACTTTATAGGTGTAAGACCAGCAATATAAGTCAAGGCATCCTTAGGAATACCTGGTATTAGAAACAGCATAAATATTGCAATCTCAGACTTTTCACTATTTATAAGGAAATTAAATTTTTCAATACTTTTTTGAGATACAAATCTTTTTACCAAAGGATAACCAATTAGTCTTACTATATAAAATACAATAATTGTACCAAGAAGTATTCCTATAATGGAATATAGACTTCCCAGTATAGTACCAAAGATATACCCTCCGGCAATTTGTATTACTTCTCCAGGAATTACGGCTATTACAACCTGAATTATCTGAAATGCAATAAATACGAATACGCTTTTATAACCATATGAGTTTAAAAGTTCTTTAAACTTATCAGGATCTTTTAATAGTCTGGTTATTTCCGGTGCATACCTGATAGTTGCAAAAACGAAAAGTCCTATAAATAATACTGCAATGGATATATTAATAAACGTTTTCAGCTTTTTTGAGTCAATTCTCATAAATGCTCCTGTATCAATATTATCTTTCAATTATTGTTTATTATAACTTATTTAACGTTTAATTGGAAATATATATGTCGAATTAAAATGCAAGGTTGTATTTTCAGCCTTCATTATAGTATAATAAGAAGGGTCTGCAGGCTTTAATACATATTCTGTAAAATTGGAGAAGCCGGCAGTAAGGCTTTATTGGTTATACAAGGCTTAAGGGAGGATTTATACGTGAGTATTTTTGATGATATATCACTTAATTTACAGCAGGGTCGGGCAAAAAATGTCAAAGAACTGGTTCAAAAAGCCCTAGATGAAGGTATAGATGCAAAGGCAGTACTTGATGAGGGTCTTCTTGCAGGTATGAGCATTATCGGAGAAAAATTCAAGAACAATGAGGTTTACGTTCCAGATGTACTCATAGCAGCTAGAGCAATGAATGCAGGTTCTGAAATATTAAAGCCCATACTTACTCAAAGCGGTATTGCATCAAAAGGTAAGGTAATACTTGGAACTGTAAAGGGCGATTTACATGATATAGGAAAAAACCTGGTCAAAATGATGATGGAAGGCAAAGGTCTTGAAGTTATTGACCTTGGAATAGATGTTTCAGCAGAAAAGTTTGTTGCAACAGCAAAAGATCAGGGTGCCAATATTATAGCATGTTCAGCACTTCTTACGACTACAATGGGAGAAATGAAGAATGTTGTTGAAGCTTTAAAAGCCGCCGGTCTTAGGGACAGTGTTAAAATAATGGTGGGAGGAGCTCCTGTAAGTGAAGGTTTCTGCAAGCAGATAGGAGCGGATATATATACTCCTGATGCTGCAACCGCCGCTGATGTAGCTGCACAAATATGTGAAAAATAATTATCAGATAAAAAAATGGGGTGTGTTTTATTCACACACCCCATTTTTTATTTTATTTATACTTCCATAATAATCGGCAGTATCATTGGTCTTCTTTTTGTTTTTTCATAAAGGTAATCTCTGAGAGCATCTTTAATTATTCCACGTTTAGCTGACCAATCATTTCTTCTTTTATCTTCTATCTTTAACAGAGCCATTTTAGTTACTTCTCTTACCTGCTCCATAAGATCTTCGGATTCCTTAACGTACACAAAACCTCTCGAAATGATATCAGGTCCTGCAATAATTGATCCGCTTTCCTTTTCTGCAGTAATGGCTACAATAATAAGACCATCCTGTGAAAGGTGCTTTCTGTCTCTCAATACAACATTTCCTACATCTCCAACTCCAAGTCCATCAACAAGTACACGTCCCGCTACTACACTGCCATTGATTTTTGCGCTGTCCACAGTTAATTCAAGAACTCTTCCTATATCCATGATAAAAATATTCTCCATGGACATTCCCAAAGAACGTGCAAGGTTTGCATGCTGCTGCAGATGCCTGTATTCGCCGTGTACCGGCATGAAATATTTAGGCTTGATCAAGCTGTGAATGAGCTTGATTTCTTCCTGACAGGCATGGCCTGATACGTGTATGTCAGCAAGAGCTTCGTATATAACATCTGCTCCTTTTTTGAAAAGTTCGTCTATTACCCTGGATATAAACTTTTCATTTCCGGGTATAGGATTAGCTGATATTATAACAAGATCTCCAGGAACTATTTCAACTTTTTTATGTTCAGATGCAGCCATCCTTGAAAGTGCAGACATCGGTTCACCCTGACTGCCTGTTGTAATAATTACAAGCCTTTCTGCCGGGTATTTATCTATAAGGTCAATATCTATAAGAACACCCTCCGGAATGTTCATGTAACCAAGCTCAAGTGCAACGTTTACAACATTGATCATGCTTCTTCCGCAAATAGCAACCTTCCTGCCAAATTTAACTGCTGCATTGATTACCTGCTGGACCCTGTGAACATTGGATGCAAATGTCGCTACTAAAATTCGTCCCTTAGCATCCATAAATATCTCTTCAAAGGTTTCTCCAACAGTCCTTTCAGACATTGTATAACCTTCTCTTTCAACATTTGTACTGTCGCACATCAAAAGAAGTACACCCTTTTTGCCAAGCTCTGCAAGGCGGGCCAAATCCATAGGCTTACCTTCAATAGGAGTATAATCTATCTTAAAGTCCGATGTATGAACTATGACACCTACAGGAGTGGTTATTGCCAACGCTACAGAATCAGCAATACTATGAGTTGACCTGATGAACTCAACCTTAAATACTCCAAGCTCAATGGTCTGACTTTCCTCTACAGTTTGCAAATCAACACTTGAAAGCATACCATGCTCTTCAAGCTTGTATTTGAGCAGTCCAAGCGTAAGTCTGGTACCAAATACAGGTACATTTATATCCTTTAATACATACGGCAGACCTCCAATATGGTCTTCATGTCCGTGTGTAAGAACTATACCTTTTACTTTTTCCTTGTTTTTTACCAGATAAGTTACATCGGGTATAACAAGATCAATACCCAACATTTCATCCTCAGGGAATGCAAGTCCGCAATCAACTACAATTATGTCTTCACCATATTCAAAGGCTGTAATATTTTTGCCTATTTCATGAAGACCCCCGAGAGGAATTATCTTTAGTTTCTTTTTATTCTTTGCCACTACTTAACCTCCATTTTTTAAAGCTGGTATAATTAGCTATAACTTATATATTATAGCACATTTCCAGTTACAATAACAAAATATTGTTTACTTTCTGATAATAACACTATAATCCAAGACTTTCTTTGATGTTAACAGGCTTCCATCCTGACTTTCTGCTTTCATCCAGAATATATTCGTAAAGGTCCTTGGTCTGTTGGGAAATAATATTCCAGTTATATATATCATTAACCTTCTTTAAAGCATTCTTTTTCATTATCTCAGCAGATGCAGGATTGAAGAGTATACCCAAAATACAGTCAGCAAGTGAATTGGAATTTCCGGTATAAGCCTTCATTCCGTCAACTCCATGGTTAACGATTTCACCCAACCCTCCGGTATCTGACACAACAACAGGCACATCTGCAAGCATTCCTTCAAGTGCAACTATTCCAAAAGGCTCATATAAGCTCGGAAAAACAGCGATATCTGCACACTTATAAAGTTTTAACAACTCCTTGTCTCCGATATACCCTGTAAAATATATTTTATCAAGTACATTCATTGCAGCTGCTTTCCCTCTAAGATAATCCATCTGCGGACCTTTTCCGGAAATAACAAATTTCACGTCATTATATTCCCTTGAAATCTTAGGAATTGCATCCACCAATACCTGCACACCTTTTTCATGCACCAGCCTTCCAACAAAAAAAACAATCTTCTCATTATCGGCAGCAAATGTTCTCCTGAAATCCAAGTCTCTTTCGTATCCATTAAATTTATCTATATCCACACCATTTGGTATAACCCATAATTTATCATATGGAATCTGAAAAATCCTTGTTACCTCATCCCTCATATATGAACTGTTTACTATTACCTTCCACGATTCGTAGCACAGCATCCACTCAATACTGTTAATATATCTCTGTACTTCATTATGTATTCCTGAGTTCCTTCCATACTCAGTTGCATGGATGGTGGCAACCATAGGAATTGTATAGGAATGCTTTAAGGTTTTTGCAGCAAATGCTACTATCCAGTCATGAGCATGTATTAAGTCAAAGGCCCCAAGCTGATTAAACAATCTTGTTGAATGCTCTATAAGGGCATAATTCAATTGTAAAACCCAATCAATAAAATTATTGGCTGGTATATCCGATGTATGAACCCTATGCACGTAAACATTTTTATCTTTTTCAATATCTTTTGAGCCAGGTTCCCAGCATGTAACAACATGAACCTCGCTTCCATTTTCCCCGAGCTTTTGTGCGAGATCATACACAACTCTTGAAATACCCCCTACAATTCTGGGAGGATATTCCCAGGTAAGCATAAGTATGCGCATAAATACTCCTTTCAAACCCAAAGCTGCATATATATCAAAATAAGAATATACATTTTCAATATATTAAATGGTACAAATATATTGTAACTTTTTTTATATTTATTATTATCAATATTACATGAAGATATTTTATCACTTTAATAGTAATTTGTATCAAAAAAAATAAAGCTGCTGTATAAATAGTTCTTTTTATTGATAAAAAACATCATGAAAGCATATATACTTTTAAGACTTCATGCTACTTATTCGTTTTTAAGCTAATATATTTTCTTCAAATAGTACTAAATTCCTTCTTTTTTTGACTAATTTTATGTAAAATAGAATATAGAAAAGTATTAAAAAAAATAATAGGGTAAGAGGGAAATTAAACAAATAAAGGGAAACACTATAATTTACTGAGTATATAAAATAAATTTTAGTAATATGTACATTATAAACTTATAACGACAATATAAATATCTCGCCTCGTTGAAACGCATATAAGGTAAGAAAAATTTTCTTAAGCCTAAAATTTTGTACTGTTGCGTTAAAAAAGTTATATGGAGGATTACTTTAATGTCTAATGAAGATTTCAAAATGTCTTATCAACAGTTAGCAGGTTTTGATAGCGACAGGTTGGTATTAATGGTTAAAGACCCTCGATGTTTATATGCATATTGGGATATCTCAGATAACGTTAGAGAAAAATATGTAAAAGAATTTGCTAATGACATTTGGCAAAGGTCAACAGCAGCTTTAAAAATTACCAATGTATCCCAGAACTCAAGCTTTACAATAAATATTAACGATGCGATGGATAGTACATACATTAATGTACCCAGCTCCAGTAGCCTTTACTGTGTTGAATTGGGAAGATTGACTTCAGATAACTATTTTATAAGTATATTAAAATCCAATTATGTTGTTACACCTACCGATAACATAAGTTCAAATTCTGCCGCCTTTTTCATTGATTGTATGACCATGAATGAAGATTGGCAGTTTGCTTTACTTGAAAATTCATATGACTATTATTTTCAGGATCAATTAAATGATTTTCTGGGTATAAGTTCAACTCAGTTAACAGAAAACTTCGATAGTATTTCAGGTTTAAGTTCAATCCAATTAATAAAAATTTCAGGTTTAAGTTCTGAGCAGTTTATAGGTGATTTCAATAACATTTTGGGCTTAAGCTCAGAACAATTAATAGGTAACTTCAATAACATTTTTGGTTTAAGTTCTGAGCAATTGATAGGAAATATCAAAAATATCTTAGGCCTTAGTTCAGAACAACTGATGAGAAACTTCAATAACATTTTAGGTCTAAGTTCTGAGCAGTTAATAGGTAACTTCAATAATATTGCAGGTTTAAGTTCTGAACAGCTGATAGAAAAATCCAGTAATATTTCTGGTTTAAGTTCTGAACAGTTGGCAGGAAATATAAAAGATTATACAGGCATAAGCTCATACAGTTACTTTACGGAGGATGGTAAATATTTTGAATAAAGGTTATGTGTCACTGGTTCTTCATGCACATCTGCCATTTGTACGACATCCCGACAGCGATAGTTATATAGAAGAAAGGTGGCTTTTTGAAGCCATATCCGAAAGCTACATACCCTTGCTTAAGAACTTTCAAAGGCTGCTTTCAGAGGGAATAAATTTTAAAATAACAATGTCCCTTACACCTACTCTCCTTTCCATGCTCTCGGATGAGGTTCTTCAGAATAAATATATAAGGTATCTGGAACAGCTTATAGAACTTACCGAAAAGGAAATAGCCAGAACAAAGAATGAGCCTGAATTCAACAGACTTGCGGTTATGTATAATGAGAAATACAAATCTGATTTATATTTCTTCAGAGAGCAATATAAACGAAACATCATAACCGCCTTCAAAGAGCTTCAGGATCATGGTAACCTCGAAATAATAGCATGCGCTGCAACCCATGCTTTTCTTCCCTTATTGACTGTCAATCCCCAATCAATAGAAGCACAGATCAATATTGGGGCTTCAATTTATAAAAGATTTTTCAATACCGACCCTAAGGGTATGTGGCTTCCGGAATGCGGTTATACAGCACATATAGAAGGCTCTTTAAGGAACAACGGTATAAAGTACATAATCACCGAATCCCATGGGGTTTTATATGCCGACCCCAGACCCGTATTTGCTACATATGCTCCCATTATCTCACCAAACGGCACTGTAATATTCGGAAGAGATATCGACTCTTCTAGGCAGGTTTGGAGCGCAGTGGATGGCTACCCCGGAGATGTAGACTATAGAGAATTTTACCGTGATATCGGATATGAACTGGACTATGATTATTTGTCCCAATACATACCATCTGATGGTACTCGTATAAGCACGGGCGTAAAATATTACCGTATAACAGGGAAAACATCTAATAAATCAGTGTACGTACCTGAATGGGCAAAAAGCAAGGTTGAAATGCATTCAACGGATTTTATCCTGAAAAGATGTAAGCAAATCGAAAATTTCTACAATGAAACAAATAGACCCGGACTAATCGTTTGTCCGTATGATGCCGAATTATTCGGGCACTGGTGGTTTGAAGGACCTGACTGGATTTATACTCTGCTGAAAAAAGCTGCTGATGAGGAGATTTTAGAGTTAGTATCATTAAATGAATATTTAATCAGCAATCCGGTTATACAGGTTTCAAAGCCCTGCGAATCTACCTGGGGAGAGAAGGGATATAATGAAGTTTGGTTAAATAAATCAAACGATTGGATTTACAAACACCTTCATAAAGCAGGAACCAGAATGGCTGAATTGGCTTCAAAGAATCCGGGTGCAGAAGGAATTATAAAATCTGCACTAAATCAGGCAGCAAGGGAGCTTCTGCTTGCTCAAAGCAGTGACTGGGCTTTTATAATAAAAACAGGTACAATGGTTAAGTATGCTGAAAGACGTATTAAAGAGCATATTTCTAACTTTACAAGATTATATAACGATATTACGAAGGGTAATATAGACAGTAACTGGTTATCTGATTTGGAATACAGGAATAATATTTTTCCTGATATTGATTATAAAATTTTTGGAAAATCACATTAAAATAGGTCTATCCTCATATTGACATTGTATTTTGGGGCAAGTATAATAATAATTACTTAATAAAGAATTAAGACTCTCTTTTGTTTGCCCGGATAAAACAAACAACCAAGACAGATATAAGGTTCCTGATGGAACCTTATATTTATTTTTATGTCCTTTATTTTGCCATAAATTTCACGTTTATTTGTTCTTTAATTGTAAAACCTATTAACATTAATAATAGAGGAGAGTATTATGATGGTGGTTCATCCATTCCGTAAAAAAACAGCAGCGAGATGCCCTGTCTGTGATTCAAGCATGTACATAGTTTACTGGCATAACAGTACACAAAGCCTGATGTGTATGAAATGTCACTTTGGCTTTAATTATCGAAGCTAATATTTCACTGACTAATCTATTTCAAACTCAACATAAAGCTTATCGATTTCAGCTTTAGATTTCACCATTTCAACAGGGCTATCTGACTTTAAGTTACTCATTTCTTCCTCATTTCGAGGTACAACAAGTTCAGTGATATGTGCTTTGCCATATTCTTTATCAGTATTTACTATCGTAATCCACTGCTTCAATATATCTTTCAGGTTTATGCAGCCACGTTTGCCGGAAAAGGAGTAGACATTATCGTACAGAATATCTCCATACATATACACATCTTTGCCTGCCTTAACAAGGTTGGCAGCTGTATGAAATTCGCATGAAGCAAGAATACCCGAAAGGAGTTCATTCTGTTCTTTAAAGGATAGGTCTGACAACAATTCTTCTACCTGTTTACGTTTTTCTTCAATTAATTTATGATTCATAATTTAAGCCCCCATAACTGGATATATATATTATACTTTCACAGTAAAGATTTTACAAACTGGTATGTTATTTTTTTTATACACTAATTAATAATTATCCTAATGCAAAATGATAAGAGCCTGTCTATTGGATATGCCCCAGTATGCGTGAAAAGCCTTGAGATCACTCCCAAAGCTTTTGTAAACTGACGGCACACTATCTTTTTCGGCAATAATTATAAAGTTCTTTGTTTATGTATGTATGATAATCATCAATTTTTTGCTCAGCTATATAAAACTGTTTGAGCTGATGCTCATCCAAAGTAAGTATCAGTGAATTGATACTGTCAGCACATTCAGATATCTTATTTTTTGCTGCTTCACTATCTTCAATTATATCCATGACATTATTATATTTTAAATCTGAACCGTCTTCTGCCTTCTGTTTTTTAACGGGTTTGGAATATAGTACTTTTTGCCCCTTCACAATCATTCCTCCAGTATCCGGAAAGATATAAATCAGTCTTCTATCAATTTTTATCATTTGTATTATATAAGTCTTTTGTACAGATTTAATATGTTATTTTTAGGTTTTTATGTATGCTATGAGTAAAAATGCATCCGCAATATCGAACATATGTTCTGTAATTAGATTTTATATTCTTTTTGATTCCATTTCAAGGATAAATTTAAAAAATGTTGCGTTCTTTCTGTTTACATTATTGAAAGTTTTTTTTGAAAGAGCCATAACTCTAGGAGAGACAATAGTATATTTATTTTAGAAATGTTAAAAAAACAAAAAAGAGCAGCTATATATTTTGATATCCAGCCGCTCCTCAACAGGTATTAGTAATAATTACATTTATTTTAATTCTGATTCTTCCATTTGCTCCTGTACCGAATTCTTTGCACGTTCTCTGCCTTCCACAGCCCTCGTAATAAAGTAAAAGCCAGCCACTGCTGTAGCCATGGCATAGAAATGCTCAGGTACCTTGGCTGTTTTCCATACTTCAAGTCCGGTAAATGCGATATAAGCTATTATAATCAAAATAGCCAGAATTGCTCTTACGTTTTTCCACATGCTTGCTGCACCTCCTTTAATCAAAGGTTATTTGATAGTTACAGTTCTAGTATCATCGTTCCATTCCACTGCCTTACCCAGTGCTTCTGCGATATGCCGTACAGGTGCGCATACCCTGCCGTCTATAAACTGGGCAGGTACATCCATAACCAGAGGCTTCCCGTTAATTATGATTGTTACAGGCCTTTCAGCATCAATAAGCCTTTGAACTTCATTCCTAAATAAGTCCACTGTTTTGTCATACTCGTCGAAATATTCTATCGGATCCGTATGGTCTGTTTCCTTCCATTTCAACGATACTTCGGCGTGGCTCATTAGGTTATCCTTTGTAACCTTATTGACCTTTAACACATTAATAAACAGCCAGGCAGCAAGCCATGTCCCCCTGTTCCACACCTGCTGGAACTTTGCTGTATCATGGGATGCCGGACGGCACAATTCAATACCAAGGAATATATAGTTTGCTGTTGTACCTGCATGCCAGGCCCGTTCATTCCATGGAACAAGCTGAACTATTTCAGTCCAGTCCACAAAGACGTGTGCCGATGCTTGCCTGTCTTCACTGTTGAAATACTTGAAATGCTGCTGCGCCGTACCGCCGGGATTAGCAGTCTCATGAAGGACTATACCCTTTGGTCCGGTAAATAATCCACCATGGTTTAACTTAATGAATTGCTGTTTTATTTCATAGGACATTTATTTTGAACCTCCCATTGCATTGATATAGTGGTCAAGAATGTTATACCCTATTGCAGTGCCAATCACTGAAACAGAAACTATACAGCCTGCAATTACAATATATTTGAACCAAGTCATTTCCCAAAAACGCTTCCTGCCTGACGACTGAATCATTGACGGCTGGTTGATTCTTATACTTCTTTCTTCCATGAGAATTTTCAAAATCTCATTATTGGAGGCTGCTATTTCCTTCATTTCGCCAATTGCGCCGCGGATTTCAGCCACACAGGTCTGAAGACCTTCAATTTGTTTGTCTACCTGTTTATGGATTATTTTGCACAGCTCTTTGTCAACCTTGTTTTCCAAATCATTTTGGTTCATCCGCGTCCTCCAGAATAGTAAAACTAAAGCTCCTACCATCAGGCGGAGCTTTAGTTCAGTGCTATCATTTATATGATTTAGTTTATATTATTATCCTAATGCGAATTATATAGCTGCCAGTATTTCAGCTTTTTCAGCATCAGTAAGCTTTGTGTATTCCTGAATGATATCTTCAGATGTACGGCTTTCATTCTGCATTCTTGCAATTATTGCCGTTACAAATATATTCTTTTTCCATGTTGGCATTATACAGCACCTCCAATCAAAGCAGCCAAAGCAATAGCCTGTTCATTTAATTGTTCCCTCAAAACTTCAATTTCTGTCTTAGGTATTTCAGTGTATTCATACCACTGTTGACCCGTTTGACAGTTAACATGCAATATTGCATTCATATTGGTTTTATTAGGATCCTGTTGTAACAATTCCTCTGCATAAATACCCAATGCTTCATGTTCCGGTTTGATACCATGTTCTGTATTTTTGGCGTCATAATTAACACCTTGCACTAATTCGTCTGTACCATTTTTGTCTTTTACGAAAAGAAATACCATAAAATATACCTCCTGATTAATTTAATGTTTGCTCATAGGCAGCTATTTTAACTAGTGAATATGCAGCAGCCCAATAGCAGTATTTATTATTTTGATTTCTTCTTACCTTTTTTACTGCATAACTTTCAATGGCTGTCACAGCATTAGCTTGACAGAAAGGAAATTCCGAAAGATATCTAGAACTTGTTGTTGATGCGCCTAAAATACTCGAATCATCATCCATCCAACAACCAGCTGAGCCACTTGATGAATCTAAATAAAGGGAGTTAGCTGCCTGATTTACACTTGGAAATAAAGCTGTGTATATATACCTGGCACCATTACCATTTGGATTACAACAATAGCAACATCTTATACCGTCTCTTGAAACGTAAAGGCCTCCTGAATAATAAAACACGCTTAATGATGATATTGGGTTTAATAACGAATCGTATTTATAAAAAATATTTACCGATTCGCCTTCACAACTTGAATATAAATAAGTTCCATCAGTGATCAATTCGTTACAAGCATAACCTGTGTATAAATCCCCTAATGTGGTTTGGTCTAACATTGAGACCCCTCTATTACTTACACAAGCGTATAATTTACCAAAGAAGATCTTTAAATCGGTGCATTGCTGATTACCTGATGTATACGTCCTACTTGCTACAGCATTTGCGGTTGTTAATGTATTGCCTGCCGTTAAGTCTATTTTATAGATACTACTGGCTGTTACATAACTCACATCAAATAGGGATACATATAGATAATGCATAGCACCATCAACAATAGCGCAACTCACTCGTAATGGCCCGGTATAGCTAAAGGTTTTCCAGAGACTACCTGCCGAGTCGTAAATACGGACATATCCGCCTACCGCACCATTGATTAATGTAGTTAGAACTGTATATCCATTATCTATTACCTCACAGTCTTGAAATACTTCTGTGCCAGCTATTGTAATGCTATATTTTAACGATCTAGTGGACGCGGTCAACTTATTTGGAGGAATTATATCGCCAGTGCCAAATTCAAGTATGTTTCCTGTTACTCCCGCTATTGTCACTCCTTTTTTAATATTTTCTGGCAATAGCTGACTTTCATCTCTTGTGCCTACCTGATCACTCCCGCTTTCAGTACTGAAAGTTTCTCCTGCTAGAACCTTGTCGGGAGTCACTGTACCTGTGGCTCTAGCTAATAAGAAAAAACGTCCACCCGAACCAATATCATAGTAGAAGTCATATACTTTACCAGTTTTAACACCTGCAGCAGGAATTATCGTTCCACCCTGTTTCAAGAAAGGTTTTCCGTTAATGGTCATATTACCTGTGTTGTCCGCAGTAGCCATAAACGAACCTTTTTTATTTTGTTCAGCCGTCCAATTTAAAACTATAGCATTTGCTGTACTTCCTGTTTGTGGTGCTAGAATAGCACTTTCATTCTTATGCGAATCAAAATCAGACTGATTAGCCTTACCGGCTATCATATTAATAAGGTTTTCCTTAAGATTCGGGTCACCACCCATTGCATCTGCTAGTTCCTTCAAGGTATCCAATGCCTCAGGCGCCGAATTGATAAGTTCTGCTACCTTGCTGTCGGCATAAGCCTGTGCAGCATTCCTCGCCGTATCGGCCTTTGCCTGTGCTCCTTCAGGTGTCTCCTTTGTTTCGATGACAGTAGTAAGTCTGTCGTCCAAATCCTGCAAGTCCTCCAGTGTTGCATATGTCAGCAATGAATTGATAGTCGCGCTGACATTTTGAGCATTACCGACAATACTCACCACATCAATGGTCTTTTCAATTACATCCGGTCCGCCATATGCAGGTATATATTCTGCACTAGTTCCCGCATTTCCGTAGCAGTAAAGTATTTCGCCCTCATTGGGGTCCTGGGCAAACAGCCCGATTTCCCTCCAATAGAATCCTGTTGAAACGTCCTGGCTTGAAAGTACTGTCCCCACTATTGCCTGTTCACCGGATGTTTTGAGCTTCTTAATTTCCAAAGATTTGACCTCATGTTTAAGTGCATTAAGGTCAGTGATTGAAGAACTGTTTAATTCACCGTCACCTATGGCAATCCTTGTAAAGTGTATTTCAACTCCTGTTAAGGCTTTTGCCTGTAGGTTACTGCCTTTTGTTGTCTGTATCATGCCGCCAAATGCGCTCATGTTATCCCACCTGCCTTATTGTAATTTTTTCACCGGTATGTACAATACCGGCATAATATAGGTTCATGTTCCATAATAAGGTTATAATGACCTTTTCCAGCCATGAACGAATGTTTTTTACTGAATCCAGTGCTTTTATAAATTGTTGCATCTTTTCTGTAGTTACAGAAGCATCATTTATTACAACCCTGAACATGTAAGGTTGTCCACCATAGTCGAACCATTCTTGAACGCAACCATCTCCAAACATAGTTTTTATAAGCTTTTCAACCGCCGCTGGAGTCCCTCTGGTCATATGGATATTGATATAGCTCTTAATAAGCTGTCTTTTTTGCGCAGTCCCGGCAGCACAATCCCAAAAGTGAACTTGCAATTCCCACGCAAGCTCATCCAGTATTTGACCTTCAAGCCGGTCTACCGCCGGCAGCAGCAGGCACAGCTTGATATCATCGGAAAGCTGTCTGACACGCGGTTCTAGAATACTGCAAAAGCTTTCGATAGTTTTGTTCTTCCCCATATACTGAGGCATAAGGCTTAAGAAATTGATATCCTTCAAATTTATCCCCATTATACAAGCCCCCCATAAGTGACTTTTATGTTTCCTGTCTTTGCAACCTCGTTTGTGTCAAGAGTTGTGTAAACCGGGAAATTTACAGCAACCTTGAGAGCTCCTGCAGCTAATACCATAAGCCTTAACTGCTCGGGATTTATAGATTTGCCAAGCTTTGATGCCTGAAGAAATCTGAATTGGTCAACAACCCCTCCTGTTCCTTCAATCTCATTACGGATTGCTGTCTCATCAGACTGTCTGGAAAGAGGAATACAATATGTAAAGTCAATATCATAAGTTCTTACAGAAGGAGCTGTAACCTGGACATTATCTGTCAAAGGCCTTTTATCCTTAGAATTTACAACCGCATTTACCTTATCCAATACTGGCTGTCCCGGAACATTGCCGCCTTTTAAAAGAGGCACTATCTTAACGACACCAGCAGAAGGAGTACTAACAGAAACATCAATGATTGTATCATCTGCTACCTTTGCCATGCAGGCATATGCATCCTTCGGACCTGCTACGGAATAGGATTCCAATGCACCCCTTATCCTTACCCTGAAGCTGTCATCATCTTCAACATTAGCTCCTCCCGAGCTCACTGTTGTGTTCCGTACCGATACAGCAGACTGAGCCGGGTCAGCAATTTTGTTTATCATTCCTACGCTAATCCAGTTATAATCAGTACCTTTTTCTACCGCTTGCGCTTTTACAGTCGCTGACAGCTGTCTAGCAGGAATTACAAGTTCAGCTGAAGTTAAAAAGAACAAATTACCATCGGTTGTACACCTTGTACCTTTGAGTATCGTAACCGGCACAGTCTGAACAGACGAAAGACTAAATTCCAGAGTAACACTTGAATACTGAGCTGGGATTCTGGTTACATTTCTGAGATTGCCGATGGTATCCAGTACTTCACCGCTTGCACATCTTAATAGATTTTGCACTGCGGAGTCATTAATATAGTCAGAGACAACCGGCAGCAGATTTTGTAACAGCATCCTGCGTTCATCACCGGGATACAGCTCTTCTTCAGTATTAAGATTAAATTTGTTGATCATGCCTTCCAATACTTTATAGGCATCTACATTAATAAAATTTAAATCAGTCAATTTCTATCACCACCTTGCTTTGAGTTTTTTTAACTTCTGATGTTCCTGTATTAATTCTTGATAACACTACCGAAACCACCCCCTTGAATCAGGTTAAAGTATGCCTTTCGTACCTTATTTATGCCGGCAAAGGTATTTGAGCGGTCCATACTAAAAACACCCCTCATATATAGCTCCAAAATCATAAAAAGTTGCATATCAATATGCAACTTTTTCAAAAATTACTTTAAATTTTTTCAATTTTTCTTCAGCTGTCCTTAATGTTCTTAGCACCGTAGACTTGTTAATTCCAAGAGACCGGGCAATTTCAGGCATTTTTTTATTTTCTATATAATACATTTCAATTATCTGTTTCTGTCTGTCAGTCAATGCCAGTTTGATTGCCAAATCAACAAACCGTTTCATCCGGATTCTTTTCTCATCATTAGTCGCGGCTCTCGTCATATATGAATCCAACGAATATAAACTTTCTGGATTTTGGTCTGTTACATGTGTACTTTTCACTGCGCCACCAGCTCCTGTCATAATAATGGTCTATTTCCTGTACAACTTCCTTCAATTCATAAAGCATCATTCTCAGAGGTTTAATCCTTTCAATTATTGCTTCTATCTGTAGATCATCAACCGGTGATGTCTCTGATAAATGACCTTTTATTTTACTTAGTTCATTAATTCTGTTATTTAAAGCCACAATAGATTTTTCATATTCCTTCAAAAGCTCCTTCATATAATAACCCCCAACTTTTTCAACCCATCATTCACTCATCTTAAGCAAATCGTCCAAATTAATCTGCAGAACCTCAGCAAAAAGAGTAAGTTCATCAGCAAGCACCTTCCTTTTGCAAGATTCTATTCTGGCAACTGACGACTGATCCATACCGGTTTTATACGCCAGCTGTTTTTGAGATAATTTCTTTAAAAGCCTTTGCATTCTGATGTTTTTTGCTATAATGCGGTTTACAGTGTCCATCTTTTCTTCTCTGGTCAATACAATTACCTCCGCAAATACTTCTATACATTCCCTGTCAGTAATCGTATATTATCATTCATTATATGCATTATCAATGCTGTTTTAGCATCATTTAATGCATTAATAATAATTTATACCTTAAAATAAAGTTAATTTCTCAATGAGTCTTGACATTTCAACAGCTTTCTTATATGCTAAAATCGCATCAATTAATCCAATGGGGTGTTAATAATGACTGTTAGAGAGAGAATACGTATTATCAGACAGTATAAAAAAATATCTACATATGAATTATCCAGATTGACAGGTTTGGGGCAATCAGCAATCAGCAGAATGGAATCCGGCGAAAGAAAAATAAGCGTAGATGACTTAATTCTTATATCAGAAGCACTGAAGACTCCGGTTGAAGCGTTTTTCTATGATGATAAAATGCTTAATGTACTAAGGGAAACTTAGCTACTATAAGCTATGTTTCAGTCTTGGGTAAAGCTCTATGATCAAAGTAGGTATTCAATAAGACTGCGTTCGTACTCAGCCATATTCTATTCCTTCGCAAACTTTTATATTTCTTAATACCCCCAATCATCAACCTTCCATTTATCTGTTTTATTATCCCTTATTAATATCCAGCTCCAATTGGAATAAGTTGAATTTGGATTTAGGCTTCCATCTCCACCCGAAGAATCCACATCAAAGTTGGATAGTAAGACAATTACATTTTCAGCCTGGACTCCATTAACTGAGCCCTTGCCATTTTTTAAATACCCTTCAATGAAATTATTTGATTTTTCTTCATCATACCATAATTTTATAAGAGTACATCCTTTAAAATCTTTGAATTTTTTCTTTACACTATTTTCTGCATTACTGATTTCCTTTTCACTGAATTTAATAGATTTATTGATAGTAACTATATCATTTTTATTTTTTCCCACCTGCCCACAAGCAGCAAAAGAGAACATCATTAAAATAAGACAAGTGAAAAGCGAAATCTTTTTCATATATAAAACTCCTTCATAAATATTAACATAGTATAGCTTTTAAGTAATGGAGGTGAAGTATATTAGTCCGGTTCTGGATAAATAACTGCAGACTCCTCTGCCCATATAGCCCTGCCACCCTTACACTGGATTCTGACATATCCTTCTTTCTTCTCCATAATTCTGCCATGGTCCAGAATTCCGGCCTTTTCAGGCTTAACCGCTCCGATAGCATCCAAGTTTTCTATTTCATATGTATCTTCACCTATTTTTACTTTTACATCACTTTGAACTTTATTCATATTATCTTTAGTATATAAAACGGTATCTGATTCTCTGATCCACCCCTTATAATTCATAGGAGTATCATAAACCGGGATGCTTACATATAACCATGTCACATTGTTTACACTGGCTGTATCCACCACATCGACAACTGTATTCTCTGAAACAGGTCTGAATTTTACAGAGCTGTCAATTGGCAGGGCAAGCAAATCACACTGCTTTTCAACGAACCGTTTACTGCTTTTATTTTGCATGTAAAGTATCGGAAGAACGGTATTTTGCAATTCATTAATTTTTCTATCCCTGGCATTCAATTCAGTTTCAAGCTGATTAATTTTATTCTTTAGTTCTTCATTCTCATTTTTTAACGCTTTACTATTATTTGAGCACCCACTAAGCAATATAAATGAGATCAGTAGTAATGAAAGAATTACTCTTTTCATTTTATGCCTCCTGAACATACATAAGCTGAAGGGATAGTCTTATCAATGCATAACAATTTAGCAACAAACTCAGTACCCGAACTTAGAAAGAATAAAAATTAATAATCCTATTAAGGTTAAAACCAGCCAGAATATAGCTATCTTTTTAATTGTACTAATATTCCTATCCAGTCTCTGAAGCATTTTATAGGTTCTAATGGCTATAAACTCATCTATTTGTTCCTTAGTGAAATCCTCTGGAATAATCCTGCTGTAATTAAAATCATCTAATCTATCGGTACCATCAACAATTGTATTTTTTTTATCCTCAATAGCTTGGTATTCTTCCTTAGTTATACGTTCTTTGTCACACATTTCTTCCCTGATAAAATCTTCTTTAATGCAGTTAACAATATTGGACATGAATAATCCTCCAAATCAATCTCTAGTATCCCATGTATTAACTTGTATTTATATCGAAATCTTTTTAATAAATTCTAATAGAATGGTTATCTAACCATATTACTGATGGACTTTCACCCAGTGACCACGATACAGTGTTTTATATCTTTTTCTATAATCCCAAAGTATAACCTTTCAAGATTTATAATTGTATCCCCACCTAAAGCCCCTTGGTCAATATCAATTGTAACCGTCCTATATATTTTAGATAATCTTACATTTGAAGCTATATATTAGACTCTATATTCTGTAATTTTGTTCCTTTTTATTTGATTAACTCCTTCTATTATCAAACTACAAATACCTTACCAGAGTTGCACCAAGGAAAAATCCTGAGCCAAAGCCAAGTATAATACCCAAATCATTATGCTTCTTTTCATACAAACCATCCTCCGATAAGGCGTATAGTTTGTTCAGAGCTATAGGAACACTTGCACACGACACATTTCCATGGTCTCGGTAGGATTGTCTGGAAGGGAGCATTTGAGTTTCAGTCAGATTAAAAAGTTTTTTAACACCCTCTAAAATCTTTTTACCTCCGGAATGTATAATCCAATGCTTTATATCAGATATTTCAATATTATTTTCATTTAATAAATCCCTTACAAGCTCATATATATGAGGTGAAATGTTTTCAAGAAGCATATCGTCCAAATATACAATATCATTTTTCATTGACATACTGTTGCTATAAGAAGTTGCAACCTTAACATCGATGATTTCATGTTTATTCTCACCCAAATAAGAATCTCTGGTTATAATTGCTGCCGATGCTCCGTCTCCGAATAATGTCAGCCCCATTAATACGCTGTCATTATCAGGATCTATATTTTTATCATATAATTGTGTCTGAGCTTCACAACAAACAACTAAAACATTTTTTATGCTGTCGTCTAACAGCAGATGTTTTGACAAGTTTATTGCTCCAATAAATGCACCGCACCCTAAACCAAAAAGCGGATAATTATGTATTCCCTTTTTAAAGCTAAATCTTTCAAACAACCTGCTGCTAAGTCCGGGCAATTGCTCATCATTTGAGTTATAACAGGCAATGACACAGTCAATATCCTCTTCGGCAATATTGTTTTTCTCAAGCAGCTTACATATTGCTCCGAAACAAATATCAGCCATACTTTCATTTAATGTTTTCTTATCAAAATTATATAGTGAATATTTTTTATTTATATCGCTCTTTTTAAACAGAACTCTTAACTTTCTAGAGTTTTCAAGCCCCAATATTTTCATCATATCCTCATCATTAAATATTTCCGATCTAGGAAAACATGTTTCAGGTTTTAATAAAAAAGTCCCCACCTTTTAACCCACCTTTCATAAATGTAATATAAAATGCACATCACAAAAACCAAAAATCAGTATACATATTGTACTCTTTTTGGTTATTTATGGCAACATTTATATTCATTTTAGTCATAAAAAAGAGGGCCGTTCGCCCCACTTTGTTTTAATAAATTAGCCATTTCCCATATTATCAAAAAACACAACAAAAAAGCCTTAAGATATAATCTTAAGGCTTTTGGCTGCCGGAGAAGGATTTGAACCCTCACAGAATGATCCAGAGTCATTAGTGCTACCATTACACTATCCGGCAACGTTTGCGACAAAAAGTATTATAGCATGGTTCAAAATTCATTGCAAGAGGTTTTCACAGAAAATCACAAGGTTTTGCTTAATCAATTACTGGTATTTTAGCAATACCCCGCTTGACACTTTTTAATATTGTATTATATACTGTTAGTAAACTAACAGTTTATTTTAATACATTTTAAGTTTACAGGAGTTCACCATATGGGAATAAATGAACGTAATCAGAAAATGCTTGATATTAAAAAGGATGAAATAATCGACGGAATGGAGAAGGCTCTTAAGTCAAAAAGTTATGACAGTCTCACTATAGAGGATGTTGCAAGGGAAGCCGAATACAGCAAAAAAACAATATACTCCTATTTTAAAAGCAAAGACCAGATATATCTGGAACTTTTAGTAAAGAAGTTCGAGGTAATGAACCAAATATTTGAAAATGCCCTAAAAAATTCAGGTGTTAGCGGAATTGATAAGTTGAAAGTAATAGGAGATGCGTATTATGACTTTTCAAAGGATTACCCGGAATACGTACAGTCCATTATAAACTATGATACTAACCTCAGTCTGTTGGATCCCAATATAAGTGAAACCTTGAAGAAATTCAACAGCGTAACTGAGAAATCCTTATTGATTCTAGTAAAAACAATAGAGGAATGTATTAATGAAGGTGCTATTAAAAAAGGGATTGACCCTGTGAGCACAGCAATTATGTTATGGTCATCCTTAAACGGACTTATCATGCTTGAAATAAAAAAAGGAAACTACATATATAAAGAATATGGCAGGAAAATGAAGGATCTTTATGATTACAGCTATGATCTGTTTTTGAAAGCCCTTATATAAAATAACACTTCAGAAGGTTTAAAGTATGAAAAACTCTTATTACGAAAATATAAGCTTTGGTATGGGTACGGTTATTGAGCAGAAGATTTCAGCTAAAGACAAAGAAATAAGTGAAAAAATCTTTAATAGGGCACTGGAGCATATAAAATATCTGGAAGGCTTAATGAGTTATTTTATTCCAGACAGTATTGTAAGCCGCTTGAATTCATCCGAAGCAGAAACAGTAAAGCTTGATGCTGATGTATATAAGGTTCTTAAAGCAGCCTGCAGATACTACGAAAAAAGCCATGGTACATTCGATATAACCATAGCTCCTCTGTCTTCGCTGTGGAGAAACGCCATCAATAATAAAACCATTCCATCCGAATCAACAGTCTGCAATCTAAATTACAAGGTATTAGGTGAAGGCTTAAAACTGGACGACTTTAATATGGCAGCATCCCTAAAACAGGGTCAATCAATTGATCTTGGGGGTATTGGAAAAGGATATACCGCAGATGAGCTTGTTAAGCTTTATATAGAACTTGGAGTAAACTCAGCTTTTATAAATCTTGGGGGTAATGTTAAAACACTTGGAACAAAATTAAATGGTGAACCTTGGGTAATAGGGCTACAGGACCCAAGGAGCAAACGCGGTGACTATTTTGCAGCCATTGAATGCTGCGATATGTCAATAGTTACATCTGGAGACTATGAGAAATATTTTATTGAAGGAAGCAAAAGGTATCATCATATAATCGATCCAACAACAGGCTATCCTTCAGACTCAGGCATTATAAGCGCTACTATTGTTTCTGGTTCATCAATGGAAGCTGATGCACTTTCCACAGCGGTTTTTGTTTCAGGCCTTGATTTCGGCATGGAACTTATATATAAAACAAATGTGAATGGAGTAATTATTACAAAAGATAAAAAAGTTTATATCTCCAAGGGGTTAGCTTCAGCGTTCCATATTCAAAGCAATAGCAAACCATACAGATACTATTATTTTTAAAGATGGTGGCTCAAAATGTTTATTACAGTCATAACAGGAATTATCGGCGCAGATCTGATCATTTTCTCATTACTGTACCCTTTGTTTAAAAGGCAAAAACGCTTTGTTAGCCTAAAAAAGCTTAAATTCCACTGCATATCGGGATGTTTATCTATAGTTACTATCCTGGTACATATTCATTTTAGCTTTAACTTTACTTTATCCTCGGGCAATTTAAGCTTGGTTGTACTTATAACTGCAATAATTTCAGGAGTCATAAAAAAATACATTATACGCAGCAAAATTGCTTATACAGTGCATTTAATCCTTATAACAGCACTTACTTTATTGATTATATATCATTTTTTTGTTAATGCTATAAATTTATTATTTTTGTAAAGTGAGGTAAAAGAAAATGTCTGAAATCAAAGAAAACAGAATTGTAAAGAAAGGAAAGAAAATAAGAATGATTATATCAGCGATATCTATTGTAGTTATTATCGGGATTGTATTTGGAACAAGGTATTTCCTGCAGCTGCGCGATTATAAGAAACGTATTGCTGATATATCTATAACCGATGCTGATTTGGGCAAAATACCCGATGGCTCATACAAAGGTTCATACGATGCAATCATGGTTGCGGCAACAGTAGATGTGGATGTCCAGGATCACAAAATTACAAATATCACACTTGTAAATCACAAAAATGATAGAGGGAAGAAAGCCGAAAGAATAATAACAGATATCCAAAATGCCCAATCACTCAAGGTTGACACCGTTTCAGGCGCAACAAACAGCAGCAAGGTAATTTTAAAAGCAGTACAAAATGCACTCGACTCATCACAAAAAAATTAAAATAAAGCAGGATAGCCTGCTTTATTTTTTTATAGATATTGAATTCTATATAATGGAGGTATAAAATATAATTAGTTATTTAGATAATTGTCTAAATATCTAATTGTGAATCAAGGTGGTGCCATTATTTGAATGATGTGTTCAGCGCTTTATCAGACCCTACAAGAAGAAAGATATTAAAGCTGCTCAAGGGTGGAGACTTGAATGCAGGCGAAATAGCAGACAATTTTAATATGACAAAGCCTTCAATAAGTCACCATTTAAATATCCTGAAGCACGCAGGTCTTGTAATAAGTGAAAAACAAGGTCAGAATGTTTTATATTCATTAAACACAACAGTGTTTCAGGGAATTTTGGAATGGTTTTATGATTTTAAGGAAAGGGATGTTCAAGATGAAAAAAAATGAAATTTCTTTAGTTCTTTCAATATTATCTTTTTTGGGGAGCCTTGTTGCATACCCGTTTATTCCGAATAAAATTCCCCATTTCAATATGGCTAATGAAATTGACAGTTACAGCGGGAAATGGTCGGTATTTATTCTTGCCTTACTCCCTCTGGGAATGTTTTTTCTTATGCAGCTGATTTCAAAAATAGACAAGAGAAATGAAAAGAATTCAAAAACTTATGAAATAACAACATTGATTATTGTTCTCGTGCTTATAGTTATGAACTGGGTTTTAATACTTGTTTATATGGGAATAAACATAGATTTATATAAAATCCTGGATTTCATGTTTGCTGTTATGTTTTTCGTAATAGGTAATTACATGCCTAGAGTAAAAATGAATTCTGTTTTCGGAATAAGGACATCATGGACTTTATCAAATGAAAAGGTTTGGATTAAGACGCACAGATTCGGAGGCTTTGCATTAATTGCAGCAGGTATAGCATCTTTAGGATGTATATTCATAAATGGAGTTTGGAGTATAATTACAGCTTCTATTATCCTGAGTTTTATAACAATAATTATATGTATTTATTCCTATATCGAATTTGAAAAAGCAAAAAAAGTGGGGTGTAAAAAATGAGTAAATGCGCAAATTGCGGCAAAGAAGATGCTGCAATAGAATTTGAAGCTTATACTTGGCACGGTGGAAGCAAGAAAAATGTTAAATTCATCTGTTGCTCAGAAGAGTGTAAAAGGGAAGCTGAGCAATTTATAACCTATGTTAATAAAAATGTACGCAAATTCATTACATTAATAATAATAGGCACTCTATCTTTTATACCTTTTATAATACTATACAGTATTTATAAAAATGATATATTCGGGGTTTTTAGTGCGGTAGCCCCACTAGCAATTATAGGCCTTGCCATTTATAAGTATCCTTTTTCAACACCACAGACAAATTCAGTGCTGGGACTTAAAAAGGCCTCCAGAACGGTAAAAGTGATTGGCCTGTCACTTATAGCTGCAGGAATAATTATTCTTTCAATCTACCTTATTCTTAGTTAAAAATACTTAAAATCACCTTCTTAAAGGTGGTTTTTTTATTTTCAAATCAATAAATATCAATCTTTATTCAATTTTACACCAATATAGCAATCAGCTATCAATTCATCCAACTCTTTACTTAGATTTAGTGCTTCGTTGGTTTTTAAACGACTTTCATCCTTTAAAAGTTCATCAAGTTGTTGCCTAAGTCCTTCAAGTTTCTCAATTTTTTTCTTCTCTAACCTCATAATAACTCCCAAGTAAAGTGCGCTTTCGCTTATACGCAAAACAACAAAGCCTTATGTTTAAATTATATTAAGGCTTTGTTGCGCTTATCATACATTAAAACCGGTAATTGGATTTACTGGCTGGTATACTATAGATGTATGCTTTTTAACTTCCAATACAAGCTAACAGATAAGTCAACTTCGCAAACCAAAAATAATAATCTATAGTATATATAAAGTCACAAAAAATATCAATAGATTTAATTGACTTGTAATTTATTTAAATAAATAACTGTTGAAAATTGCTTCAAGCATTTCCTGTCTGCCTGAGTTGTTATTTATATCGCTATGTTCCAACGCATATTTTTCAAGTTCCTTGAATCCGACTTTACCATCTACAATGTCTTTGCCTATACCACTGTTGTAGCTTGAATATCTTTCTTCAATAAACTTATCTATTTTACCATCGCTAATCATCTTGTCTGCGACAATTAATCCCTTTGCAAAAGCATCCATACCTGCAATATGTGAAAGGAACAGATCATCAGGCTTAAAGGAGCCTCTTCTTACCTTTGAGTCAAAGTTCAAGCCACCTGTAGTAAAGCCTCCTGCTTTAAGTATTTCATACATTGCAAGTGATGTATCATAAATATTTGTTGGGAATTGATCGGTATCCCATCCAAGAAGTATATCACCCTGATTAGCATCAACACTTCCAAAGAAGCCATTAACTCTTGCTACTCTTAATTCATGCTGGAAGGTATGTCCTGCCAAAGTAGCATGATTTGCTTCAATGTTCATCTTGAAATGCTTGTCAAGGTTATAAGTCTTTAAGAAGCCTATAACAGTTGCAGTATCGAAATCATACTGATGCTTTGTAGGTTCCTTTGGCTTAGGTTCTATAAGGAATTGGCCTTTGAAGCCTATTTCTTTAGCATAGTCAACAGCCATTTGCATGAAACGTCCCATGTTATCAAGTTCGAGTTTCATATTTGTATTAAGGAGTGTTTCATAGCCTTCTCTGCCGCCCCAGAATACATAGTTCTGACCGCCGAGTTCATAAGTCACTTCCATAGCTTTTTTTACCTGTGCTGCAGCAAATGCAAACACATCAGCATTTGGGGATGTTGAAGCACCATGAACAAATCTTGGATTTCCAAATGCATTTGTAGTTCCCCACAAAAGCTTTGTTTCACTTGACTTCATAAATTCTTTTATGTAGCTGACTATTTCATCAAGATTCTTATTTGTTTCTGCCAATGTACTTCCTTCAGGCGCAATATCTCTGTCATGGAAGCAGAAGAAAGGAACGCCAAGCTTTTCGAAAAGCTCAAATGCTGCTTCAACTTTTTTCTTTGCAAGTTCCATTGGGCTGCTGATACCATCCCAAGGCCTTTGTGCAGTTCCAACTCCAAAGGGATCTGCTCCGTTTGCAGCAAAAGTATGCCAGTATGCTACAGAAAACCTAAGGTGTTCTTTCATTGTTTTGCCTGCTATAACCTGATCAGCGTTATAAAACTTGTAAGCAAGCGGATTATCGGAGTCCTTTCCTTCGTACTTAATTTTTGAGATGCCCTTGAAATATTCAGTCATTTCAATCAACCACCCTTTCTGATAAATTATTAGTTATATTTAAACAAGGCTTTTAACGGAATAATTGCTGCTCCCATAGCAGAAGCTTTCTCTCCTATCTCGGAAGCTACGATTTCAACCCTTGAAGCCGGTGTTCCTAGTGCCTTACAGGATACCACACCTTTTATTGTATCAATAGCCATATCTGCATATTTTAAAAATTCTTTGCCCAGCACAATTTTAGAGGGATTAATTGTGTTAACAATGTTTGAAACAGCTATGCCCATATATCTTGCTGCTTCAATAATTACGGCCCTCGCCGCCTCATCCCCGGATGCTGCTGCATCAACAACATCAGATATTGTCATTTCATCGGCATTTTCAAGGCTATTAAGTGTTGAAACAGTACCCTGTTTTACCAAACGTTTAGCTTTATCAACAATGCTTTTGGAAGATGCCACAGTTTCAAGGCAGCCGTAACTGCCGCATCCGCATTTCGGACCATTTTCATCAACAAGTATATGCCCCACTTCGCCGGCAGTACCGCTAGCTCCCCTATACGGTCTTCCACCGGTATATATACCAGCTCCTATACCTGATTTTACATTTATACATACAAAATTATCTTCATTCTGGCACTGTCCAAGCCAATTTTCACATATGGCCGATGCCATTGCTTCATTTTCAACAAAAACAGGTACATCCTTAAAACGTATAAGAGCAGAATATACATTGGAATTCTCCCACCCTAGATTGGGAGCAAGTACAATATCACGAGTCTTTATATCTACAAGGCCCGGTATTGAAAAACCTATTCCAAGAAGTTGTGAATAATCATCCAAGTAATTATCCAGCATTTCAGCCGCAGCATCTTCAGCCCTTTTTATAACACTTGCGAAATCAGACTGATTTGGCATTTTTATAACTTTTTCGCATACTGTTATTCCGGTTATATCCAAAAGCACAAGATTTATAAAGTCATAATCTATATCAATCCCTATAGAATAAAACGAATCCGGTTTTAACTCAAGGAGAACAGGCCTTCTGCCTCCTTTTGATTCACCAATTCCTGTCTCATAAATATAGCCTTTTTCTATCAGACCCGCCGTAATGGCACCCGTAGCAGTAGCCGATAGACCAGTAAGCTTTGAAAGCTCAGCTTTTGATAATGCTCTATTAATTCGTATTAAATCTAAAATTATTGATTCGTTATATTCTTTTAAAAACTTGTTGTTTCCAGTTCTTTTAGACATTACTGACCCCTAAGATTAATACTTATTTTTTTAATATTCCGGCAAGCTCAGCGTAATTATCTTTTAATGAGGTATAAAGCTTTGTATAAATCTTATAGAATTCAGAATATTTTTCAGTATTACTCATATCGGGCTGTTGAACGCTCTTAACCTTTATTGCCGCATCACAAGCTTCTTCAACACTCTTGTATATACCTGCACCTACACCTGCAAGCAAAGCAACTCCAAGTGCAGGACCCTCACTGGAATTTATAGTTGTAATACCTGTACCAAAGACATCGGCCTGCATCTGTCTCCATAATTTACTCTTGCCACCACCGCCTGATGCCCTGACTTCTTTTATTTCAACATTCATATCTTTTATAATTTCAAGGCAATCCTTAAGGCTATATACAACACCTTCCATTACAGATCTTACCATATCAGGTTTTTCATGAAGAGCTGATAAACCGAAGAATACGCCTTTTGCATCAGGGTCAAGATGTGGTGTCCTTTCACCCATTAAATACGGCAGATATATGAGACCTTTAGATCCCGGTTCTATCTTTTCAGCTTCCTGGTCCATCAGAACATACGGATCAACTCCCATAAGCTCTGCAGTTCTTTTTTCCTCTATACAGAAATTATCTCTAAACCATTTTAAAGATAGCCCTGCGCCCTGGGTAACGCCCATAATATGCCATGTGTTTGGAACAGCGTGACAAAATGTATGTACCCTGCCTTTTGGATCTATACTAACTTTATCTGTATAAGCAAAAACAACTCCTGAAGTACCTATAGTAGATGAAATAACACCTGATTTTACTATTCCGTTACCTACTGCTCCTGCAGCTTGGTCGCCTGCACCGCCTGCCACCGGTGTACCTTCCTTTAAGCCGGTAAGCTCAGAGGCTAATTTATTTACATTTCCCGATATCTCATAGGATTCATATAGCTTTCCAAGCATATTACTATCTATCTCAAGCTTTTGAAGTATCTCGCCGCTCCACTGTCTTTTCGGTATATCCATAAGCTGCATACCGCTGGCATCGGACACTTCAGTCGCAAATTCGCCTGTAAGCCTGAACCTGATATAATCCTTTGGAAGAAGTATTTTTTTAACCTTGTTAAAAATCTGGGGCTCATTATTTTTTACCCACATGATTTTGGAAGCTGTAAAACCTGTTAATGCAGGGTTTGCTGTAATAGATATAAGTTTTTCTCTTCCGACAATCGAAGTAATCTGCTCGCATTCCTTGTGGCTTCTCTGATCACACCAAATAATGGACTTTCTTAAAACGTTATTATCACTGTCAAGGAGAACCGCACCATGCATTTGACCGGATAATCCTACACCTTTAATGTCAGAGGGATTAACTCCGCTTTTATAAATTACTTTCTTAATTGTTATTACTGTTGCATTCCACCAATCTTCAGGATCCTGTTCAGCCCACCCTATATTGGGCTGATATAAAGGATACTCACTTAATGCACTTGCAACAGTATTTCCGCTTTCGTCAAACAGTACTGTTTTAGTTCCTGAAGTACCAATATCAATTCCCAGTAAAAAAGCCATATCCATTACCTACTTTCTAATATTATATTATTAAGTATAGCATTAACTTATTTTGTTTACAATATATTTTATGTAATTATTATATACTTTTTAATGTTACATTAGTATTATTTTGTATTATAAAACATATTATATACATCAAATACTGTGCTTAAAAACTAATTCTTTTGCATAAAAAAAACCAGAGACATAAGTCTCCGGTTTTGATACATATATAAGTTATTCTTTTACAGCTCCGGCAGTAAGTCCGCCAATTATATACTTGGAACAGAAACCAAATACAATGAGTATAGGTACAATTGATAATGCAATTGCCGTATAAACTGCACCGAAGTCTGTCCTATATACACCCTTTGCAAGAGCAACCATTACTGGCACTGTATACTTCTGTTGTTCCTGTAGTATTATCAGTGGAGTAAGGTAGTTGTTCCACGAG
>JAEZTC010000003.1 GCA_023421675.1 Bacillota bacterium
CGGACAATGCCGAGCGCAAGGGGCTGGGGACCCCGGCCACCCGCGCCGGGATTCTGGAAAAGCTGGTGTCCACCGGCTTTCTGGAGCGCAAAAAGAGTAAGAAAACCGTGCAGCTCCTGCCGTCCCATGATGCGGTGTCCCTTATCACCGTTCTGCCGGAACAGCTGCAATCGCCCCTGCTGACCGCTGAATGGGAGTACCGGCTGGGCGAGATTGAGCGCGGTGAGCTGGCTCCGGAGGACTTCATGGCCGGGATCAGCGCCATGCTCCAGGAGCTGGTGAGGACCTATCAGGTCATCAAGGGAACCGAGTATCTGTTCACGCCGCCCCGCGAAGTGGTGGGCAAATGCCCCCGCTGCGGCGGTGATGTGGCGGAGCTGCAAAAGGGTTTCTTCTGCCAGAACGAGGGCTGCAAATTCGCCATCTGGAAAAACAACAAGTGGTGGGAGCTGAAGCGAAAGCAGCCCACCAAGGCCATCGTGACGGCGCTGCTCAAAAATCGCCGCGCCCATGTGACCGGCCTGTATTCCGAGAAAACCGGCAAGACCTACGACGCCACCGTGGTTCTGGAGGACGATGGGCAGTACGCCAACTTCAAGCTGGCGTTTGACCGGCAGAAAGGCGGCAAACGATGAAGCTCTCTCTTTATGAACAGGAAACCATCATCCTCTACAACCAGGCCGAGGCCGCCGCCGAGGTCTATACCCATGACCCCCGTCTGCTGGAGAAGCTGCGGCGGCTGGCGGAGAAATACCCGGACCAGATCGTGAAAAAGGACCGGCAGACCTTTCTTGTCCCTAAACGCTGCGTGTCAGTTCGTGAGCCGTACAGCAACCAGCGCCGCAAGGCGGCCAGTGAACGGGCCAAGGCTGCCGGGTACAGGCCGCCCACCCCCAAGAAGGGCAGCGAGTAAGCATGGCCGAGAGCGTCTTTGAGGCTGTCAAGCAGTCCGTCACCGTCCGGGAAGCGGCGAAGATGTACGGGATCGAGGTCAACCGGAGCGGCATGGCCTGCTGCCCGTTCCACGATGACAAAAATCCCAGCATGAAGCTGAACGAGGAATACTTCTACTGCTTCGGTTGTGGAGCTACCGGCGATGTGATCGACTTCACCGCACGGCTCTACAATCTGTCTCCCAAGGAGGCCGCTGAGAAGCTGGCCCAGGATTTTGGCCTGGCTTATGACAGTCAGGCCCCTCCCCGGAGGCGCTATGTCCGGCAGAAAACCGAGGCACAGAAGTTCAAAGAGGATCGGGACCATGCCTTTCGTGTCCTGGCTGACTACTATCATCTGCTGAGAAAGTGGGAAACCGACTATTCTCCCAAAACGCCGGAAGAAAATCCTCATCCCCGTTTTATGGAGGCAATTCAGAAAAAGGACTATACGGGCTATCTGCTGGATTTTTTCCTGGAGGACGGCCCGGAGGAACAAAAGCTGTGGATTGCCGAACATCATTCAGAAATCGCCAATTTGGAAAGGAGAGTGAAATTCATGGCTGATAAGCCCACCAATCGGGAGCGGTTGCAGGAAATCACGGCAGGCATTGAACAGGGTATCAAGGAGCTGTTCGAGAGTGAAAAGTATATGCGCTACCTGTCCGTCATGTCCAAGTTCCACCGCTACTCTGTCAACAACACCATGCTCATCTATATGCAGCGCCCGGACGCCACCCTGGTGGCCGGGTTCAACAAGTGGAAAAATCAGTTTGAGCGCCATGTGAAAAAGGGTGAGCATGGTATCACCATCATTGCCCCCACGCCCTACAAAAAGAAGATCGAGGAAATGAAGCGCGACCCGGATACCCAGGCTCCTATTCTGGACGCAGATGGCAAGGCCGTCATGGAGGAAAAGGAAATCGAAATCCCCATGTTCCGCCCGGTGAAGGTGTTTGATGTTTCGCAGACGGACGGAAAGCCTCTGCCGGAGCTGGCCTCCAGCCTGTCCGGGACGGTGCCGCACTATGAGGCGTTCCTGGAGGCGGTGCGGCGCTCCGCTCCGGTCCCCATCGAGTTTGAGCCAATGACTGAGAACATGGACGGCTATTTTTCCTCCGAGCAGCAGCGGATCGCCCTCCGGGAAGGCATGAGCGAGGTACAGACCATTTCCGCCGCTGTCCATGAGACCGCACACAGCAAGCTCCACGACCCCAAAAAGCATGAAGCGGAGCCGACCTGGAAGATCGTGATGGTGAGTGAGGGCGGTGTCAAGCACGATTATCGCCTGGACTTCGCCACCGAAGCGGAGGCGGAACAGGCCGCCGCCGAGGAAGGCTGGCGCTATGTGGACGAGAATCAGTTTGAGTGGCGGCTGGAGGTGGAGGAAGATCTGACGGCGGTGAAACAGGCCGTCAAGAACCGCAACACCGAGGAAGTAGAGGCCGAGAGCATTTCCTATGCGGTCTGCCAGTATTTCGGTATCCAGACCGGCGAAAACAGCTTCGGCTACATCGCTTCCTGGTCCAAGGACAAGGAGCTGAAGGAGCTGCGGGCCAGCCTGGAGACCATCAACAAGACTTCCTGCGAGCTGATTAACGACATCGAGCGCAATTACAAGGAAATCTGCAAGGAGCGTGGCATTGACCTGACCGCTGCCCCGGAACCGGAGCAGGCACCCCAGCAGGCTGCGGAAGAAGTATCCCAGCCCAGCGCCGAGTACCGGGAGGCCCTGCTGGTGCTGGATGATACCAGCTACCTTCATGTCCAGCCTTGTGATACCGGCTGGGACTATACGCTCTACGATGTGGCAACCATGAAGCAGCTGGACGGCGGCCAGCTGGATGGGACCGACATGGGCCGTTCCGCAGCGGTCAGCCATATCTGCGAGGACCTGGGAATGGGAGGTAAGTCCATTAAGTATGCGCCGCTGTCCATGATCGAGACTTTGCAGGAGGCGGCTTACCAGCAGATGCAGGAACAGGTTAGCCAGCAGACCACAGAAACCGCAGCCGCCCAGTTGCCGGATGCCCAGGAGCAGGCGTTGGACGAATATCCCATGCCGGACCCGGCGCTGACCCAGGATGATCTGGAAAAGTGCGGATACCTGGACAGCGACCTTCTGCCCCTCTCCAAAGAGCGGGCCTATGAGCTGATGGCGCGCGACCTGACCGTTTACATCGTCCAGGAGGGCGAGAACCCGGAGATGGCCTTTGATACCGCCGACCTGGACGCCCATGACGGCATTTTCGCCGTGTCCCGCGAGGAATGGGAGGAAAGCCCGGAGTTTGATAAGCTGGTCAAGAACCGTATGAACCACCAGGAGGAACGGGAGCAGGCGTTTCTCTCCCACAAGGGGGACTGCTTCGCCATTTATCAGGTGAAGC
>JAEZTC010000007.1 GCA_023421675.1 Bacillota bacterium
GTTCATTATTTCTATAGCCTTCAATATCACTCGGGTTATTGTGTATATATGCAGATACTGCTAAATTATATTCATCCGTCCCAAGAATCCTACTTTCAAATCGATCCTGAAATAGGTGTCCATGCCGGCTATACTTTTTATTATAGTACCTTACATAAGCGGTATTAGTACTGTGCATGAACTTTGAAACATCGAATCCTTTTGCATCAAAGTGAATATGGACATGATTATCCATAAGACAGTATGCATAGATACTGCATTTATACTTATCTGTGTATCTCTTAAGCAGTGATAGGTAATAGTCTTTATCCTCATTATCCCTAAATAAAAGAAATTCTGAAACACTTCTGCAGATTATATGGTAAACAGATTCCGGAGATTTAAGTCTTGCTTTTCGTGGCATCAAATCACCTCAGTCATATTTTACCATATTATATAGAACAATGGTAGTACTTATTTGTAATTTTTTGTCACTTGTTGAGAAGCGTCCCTATCAAAACTGATTTTAATTGCACACATTATGTAACCTTTTTTTAACTCCCATCATAAAATTTAGTAAAATGAAATTTTCATACCCTATTAAAAGTGTTAGGAGGATTATATATGCAGGATTTTAATTGCAGCTGCATGCAGCAGCCGATGAATATGATGCCTTGCTGCAGCAATCCGATGGCAGCGATGCCACAGCAGCTTGCAGCAATGTTTCCCCAAACGTTTCTTATTATAAAACCGGTGATTGACAGAGCATGCGATGAATTTATTAGATGTGGCCAAATATGTCCATCTCAGGAACAGCTGGATGCAATGATAGATAATATATACTGCAAGGTTGAAGTCAGTATTGAAGCAATTATAAAGCAAAGTCCCCGTGAGGATGAGAGGCAGTTTATTGGCGGAGGACGCCGGATATTAAGGGATTTCATAGGAGCTGCGCTTATATCAAACCTTATCAGTAGTGTCCCTTATTACAATCCCGCCTTTGGTCTAGGCTTTATTTCTCCATTTGGATTTGGTTATGGTCCGTTCGTAGGAGGAGTCATTTTCTAAATAATATCTTAAATCAGGGCTTCAGTTAAATCTGAAGCTCTTAAAATTATTGGAGGTGTTAAAATGCTTAGTCCTGTCGAAAGGATACATTTCTGGCTATGCATAATGAGAGACCACACTGAATTTTACCTTCTTTCCTTATCACACAGAGAAACCGAGTCTATCCGTAATGTATACTGTTTCCAAAATACTTTCATCGGCCTGATTAATGAAGCTGAAACTGTTGCGACAGGTTGCTCTGCCGATATGGTTTGCAATCTTGTTAACAAAGTGACCCCTGTTCTAATAAATTTTATAAATTTCAAAAAGCAAACACTTTGGAAGCTTCTTAAATGCTGTATTGAACTCAATCTTCCACCGACTTTTGTCAATCATATGATAAACGAAGCCATGGAATTTTATAGAGAGTTGTGTAGCATAAATTCTAAACCTTTGAGTCCGACAGCAGAAAATATACTATTTCATAAACTATGGCTTCCTGACGCAGCCGGGCACGCGGCATCTATTGCAAACTTTCTTGATCCGGTGGAGTTTGCTCTTATCAAAGAGGCTGAACAATTCAAAATGAAATTCAATAATTTGTTTATAAAAGCAAACGAACTTGGAATAATGCTCGAAAGGACTTGCCTGGAGGATGGCAGTCTTTATTGGTTCAACAAAGAGGTAGAAAAGAAAATACATGAATTTATATGCTATTTGGAAAAGGTTAAGGAACTAAGATGCAAATGCAGGATACTTGGAATATTAAAACCTCTTATACCTGACCATATGATAAGAGAAGAAAAATATTACCTAAGTAATATCATGTTATCAAAATGTGAGTAAAACAAAGCGCCAAAAACGGCGCTTACATAAAATTAGTCAAGATATTATTTCTTCAATTTTTATATTTGGATTGGTATACCTTCCTTTTTTTAATGTTTTACTGCCATATTGAACAGCTTTAACAGGACAATAATGAATGCAGGCCAAACATTGTGAACAGCTTTTCCCCCAGGACGGCTTACCATCCACACGGATATTGTCACAATTGCAAACCTTTTGACAAATACCACATTCCGTGCATTTATCTGTTGCATAAAATTTCTCTGTTCTTAATGCAAACTTATTAAACAATGGGTTGATTATTGAAGTTAAAGCACCCGGGAAGGAACCTTTAACTACTTCAAAAATACTTTCTGTTCTATCTTTTATAACCTTGTTGATACGCTCAAGGGTTTTATCTGCAGCAGAAAGCTTTCTTGTTTCGAGTTCCTTTGAGTCAACATCATACATAAAAATGTAATTGTTCGGCATTTGTACAGAAAAGCCGCTGTGTAAAGGAAGGCCTGCCTTTTTAAGGTTTCTTTCAACAAGCTTCATAGTATTACCTATATTATCACCGCAGGTGGCTACCGAAAATACGTAGTTATTGTCATAATTACTGATTTTGAGATTTTTTATAAGCTGCAAAACTAATTTAGGGGGTGCCCACGCGTATACTGGATAAACAAAACCTATAATTTCATTTTGCGCTAATGTAAATTCATTTTTCCCGCAATGAGATATTGAAATAAGTCTTTCATTAGTATGCTGCGCAATGTTTTTAGCAACCTGAAGGGAGTTTCCTGTCCCTGTAAAATAAAAAATCATAATATCACCCTTTTACTTCACTTTTTCTATGGATAAATTGACCTTATAGTTTCCATACTTAAGAATACCATCAAGAAAATCCACAAGTTCCTGCTGTCCAAAGGTCCGAACCTTTATTAAGTAGCAACCCTCTCCGCTGATCCTGTGTGCTTCAGATACCATAGTACTTTGTTCAAGATGTTTCTTGAATGCCGAATGGTCTGTTGTTTTCATAAAAACAGTCACAAATGCTGTTTGATCCTGTCCAAGCTCATCATCGTTTATCTTGATTGTGTACCTTTGAATTACACCCTGCTTTTCAAGCCGGTTAATCCTGTTTTTAACAGCTTGACCAGTAAGATGAACCAATTCTCCGATTTCCTGCCATTGCATTCTTGAATTTTTCTTTAAAAGATTTAATATTTCGTTATCAGTTTGATCAAACATAACTGGGAACCCTTTCATAATTCAATTCAAAAGAGGAATATTTTTCTCCATTCAAGTGCATGTCATTTTATAATTAATATATCATACAACCCAGGAGGAAAGAATATGCAAATTCAATTAATAAGACATGCAACTCTTATCTTGAATATTAATAATAAGAAAATTCTTGTTGACCCTATTTTAAGTAAAAAGGGGACAATGTCAGCCATACCTTCTGTTCCCAACTCCAACGCCAACCCTTTGGTGGAGCTTCCCGTACCCGTTGAAACTTTAATTGATTGCGATGCTGTAATAGTTACCCACACGCACAGGGATCATTTTGATGAAGAGGCCGGAAAACTTTTACCAAAGTCATTGCCTGTTTTATGCCAACCGGAAGATTTTGATAAATTTGTTAAGCTGGGCTTTACTGAAGTTAAACCTATAGTTAGCTCATTGGAGTGGGAGGGAATCAATATAACTCGTACCAAGGGCAGGCATGGCCATGGAATTATAGCCGGCAGAATGGCCCCAGTGTCAGGGTTTATTATTTCAGCACCTGGTGAGCCGGTTATATATTTGACAGGTGACACCGTATGGTACAGCTGTACAGAAAAAGCTATGAAAAAGTTCAATCCTGATGTAACCATATGCTACTGCGGCGAAGCAAAGTTTAAGCTTGGAAAACCAATTACCATGAACGCGCAGGATATATTGGAAGTAAGCAAAACCTGCCCTTCTACCAAAATAGTTGCTGTGCACATGGAAGCTTGGAATCATTGCAGGCTATCAAGGAAAAATCTTCGCGATTTCACAAAAGAAAACAATATTGAAAAACAGGTCTTTATACCTGAAAATGGAGAAGTGCTTACCTTTTAAGGGTAAGCACTTTTAGTAAAAAGATTAAATAATTGAGAAGCGTCCCTAATTTTTTTAGCAATAATTGAGAAGCGTCCCCGAATTTTACCATGGAACATAATAACCTTTTTCAGTGGGTTCATAACGAATACGGAACTCAGGCAATTTTGTGATCTCGGTGTAGAAATTAATTGCCCAATCGTCGTTTCCCTTTGATGGATCGTTTTCACCCGAAGCAGGAGGTGCAAAAAGCTTGAATGTTAGCTTGGACTCTCCTTTTAAAGGTTTATTATAAAAAGCCGGCATTAAATCTATGGTAGAAACCCCCGGTTTTTTATAAAACCAGTGTCCGTTAAGCTCCATTACAAGATTCAGTTCAGTTTGCTCAAAGGAAACTTCACAAAATACGGGGCTGCATTCAAATTGTAGTGGAATTGCAAGACCTTCCGAGTCTTCGGCACTTCCCCATCGAAGGCACACTGGAAGTTTTGCCTCTTCTCCATACTCCATTTCAGGTGAAAAATAAGGGTCCTGAATGATTTCTTTATAAACAGCAAGCATTGGCTGTTCAATACCTACATCAGAATTATTGGGATCTTCTATTTCAAGAGCCAGTCTTCCTCTGTCCCTGAACTGGTAGAAAGTAATACCTGTAAGCCAGGTTGCATTTTCCTGCTTAACTTTTTCATAGAATTCCTTCATCATAATCGCTTGTTCGTATGAGCCTGTAACATCTCCATCAGCATTAAATTCCGAGATTACCAGCGGTTTTGGGGTTCCATTATTAAGGCAGCAGAACCTGTCAAAGCTGAATTTGTTTTGTTCAAAGACCTCACTTACACTTACACGCTTATGGGTCTTTCCGTCGTGTTCCGCTATAGTGTATGGCCAACCCCAGTTCAACGCAAGATAATAATCCCCCGACCAAATATCCGCTGCTTTGACAGCATTTTTAAATTCCTTTTCATAAGCTATTTGGTTCTTATCTTTATTAGACCTGTCACCTATGCAAAGTATTGTGCTGATGTTTGGGGCTTCCTTCTTTATGATATTATGAAATCTGACAAAAAAGTCTCCGACCTCCTGATATGAATATCTTTTATTGAAGGCAAACCAGTTACCTGTCGCTTCATGATTTATTCTAAGATGCATTCTCCCAAAAGGTTTTAGCTCTTTTGCTATCTGTATCAGATACTCATCTGAAACACCGCAATCTATGGTAAGAGTCAGCGTAACGTCCTGACCGTGCCTGCGGATATCCCTCATTGATTTAAAAGGCTCACCGTCAGTGCTACCCCCAATTCCGCCCTCGTATGGGAAGTAATCATCATAAGGATAATCCCAAGCGAATGTAACATCAGGGCTTTTAAAAACCTCACTTGCCCTTCCCGGCCAGCCTTTATCAAGCGGATAATAGCAGTACATAAGGTTTATATTTCTATGAGGCCTCCCCAGCTTTGAAAATATGTAATCCTGGTTGACATACTCCCCTCGCTCACTTCCGTCACTCAGGTCCACAGCACATTTCGCCGGCCCCATATGTATTTTGTAACAATTTGACATATTTCCCCCTAATTTGAGTTTTACTTAAGGTATTTCACACTATACTCATCTGTCTCGTGGCCAAACTTTAGCTTAACAAAAGGATAGGTTTGTGCAAAGCTTGAAATTCTTAAAAAACATTCACATCCCTGCTTTATGTTGTAGGAATGCTTACCTGTTTCAATGCCAAGTTCAAAGCCTTTTCGGGTAATACACTCATCTCCTGTTATAAGAACTTTTTCTTCCAGTCCATTTACGATATAAGAAATGTGACCCTTGGTATGTCCGGGAGTAGAAATTGCCCAAAAAGATCCATCTCCAAAAACATCTATACATCCACCAAGTATAGGCATTTGTTGTGCAGATGTGAATTCAATTTTGTTTATAAATTTCTTTCCTTTAAAAAAGTTGGAATAAACAAACGGATATATCTTTTCATCTCTTTCTCCATTACCAAAATAATATGGTATATCGTCAGGTAATGAAGGAGCACCTGAGGCATGCTCATGTATATGTGTAAGAAAAACACCTTTTAAGTTTACTTTTCTTTCGATAATTTGATTTTCAATTCCGTCTGATTCTTTATCCTGACTATATCTGTTTTTAAAATAGAACCTCTTATATAATCCTTTGAAATTTCCTCCGGGTTGTCTTCCAAATGTACTGTCAAAACCAGTGTCTACCAAGTAATCACCAAATGTTTCATGCCTTATGAGGTGAGCTAAGACAGGTATTTCAGCATATCCATCCTTAATTTCGGAAGCGTTTGGATTGTCCAAATTAAGAATACCAGATATTTTGGTTATAATTTTTCCTGTTTTTAAAGTTTCTATTATAATAGGCTGAGGATTTTCAAATACCTGTTCCCAGTTATCAAATTTTGATGGTTTATTAAAAAAAGATTCGAATAGTTCGGTTTTCATAATAGAAATACTCCGCATAGAAAGTGTATAAAAATTTAGTTTATTTTATAGTTACAGTTTATATAACAATCATATGGCTGAAATAAGCTGCTTTATAATACCGTATGTAAAGCGGCTCGCAGCATTTTCTATGAATTTTGGAAAGTCTATATTTGCATGTTCATTTGCCTTATCTGAGATTACTCTTAAAACAATGAACTTAATGTTATGTTCAAAGCAGACCTGGGCAACTGCTGCGCCTTCCATTTCAACGCACTGTAAATTCTCAATTTTTTCTGAAAGCTCTTGTATCTTTCTGCTGTCCCCAATAAACTGGTCCCCGCTTGCGATTGTTCCTGTTAACACCGTAGGCCTCTTTATACCAAATTCATTTAACAGGCCTGCAGGTATGCTTGTAATTTCAGTATCAATATATTGCCTGGATGATTTTACTGCACATTTCAGTAATGAATCATCCACTTCAAAATAGCTTTTACCCAACAGCGGTATTTCAAATTCTCCGAAACCGGGGAGAGCTGTTGCATCCATATCATGCTGCACAAGCTTTTCCGCAATGACAATATCACCTATATTTAAATCGCTGCATGCCGCTCCTGCGACTCCTGTGAAAAGCACCAGATCAACGCCATATTTCTGGATCAGTGTGGTTACTGTAGAAGAAGCAGCAACCTTACCCCACCTTGAAAACACCAGAACGATGTCTTTATCAAACAGCTTCCCTGAATAATATGTCCTCATTCCAATTGTTTCTTCAGAGAGCACTTTCATATTATTCATTATAATTCGGGTTTCTTCCAGCATTGCTCCGATTATGCCTATTTTCATGAGTTTCACTTCCTTTTCGTAAGTAAAGATTTTACCAGCGCTTGCTGTATATAGTTGCCCCAAATGGAATAAAACCGAGCTTAGCAAGCTTAAAGTGCTGAAGTCCGAATGGTATTCCTATAACGGTTATACAAAACACAAGCCCCCAGGCGAGGTGGACTATTGCAAACTCCCACCCGAATAAAACCAGCCAGATTATATTAAAAAGCAGGCCTCCCGCCCCAAAATTTCCAAGTTCTACGTCTCTTCCAAAAGGCCAGAATACAAGTGATGAAATCTTAAAGCACTGAATACCGAATGGAATACCTATAATGGTTATACATAATATCAAACCTGCTGCAAACCACAGAATAGAAGTTATGATGCCTCCAAATACCAGCCAGATTATGTTTCCAAGAAAACTCAAAACAACCCCTCCAATAAAAACAAATCAATTCTATATAATATTACTGATAATTGAAGTTATTTGTCTGTTTTTTTTAACTCATTGGTATATGCTTCAAATGTATTCTCATCAAAGCATACCATAAAAACTTCTTCAAAACTTGTCTTAGCTTCAAGGAAACTTTTAATCTCCCTAACCGCAATTTCTGCTGCTCTATCCACAGGAAACCTGTATGCTCCGGTGCTTATAGATGGAAAGGCAATAGTTTTAATTCCATTTTGAACTGCTAGTTCAAGAGAATTCCTGTAACAGGACACCAGTAGATTATCTTCGTTATTGTCTCCGCCATGCCAGACTGGGCCTACTGTATGAATTACCCATCTAGAAGGAAGCTTGTAACCTTTTGTTATCTTTGCCTGGCCCGTTTCACATCCATGAAGCTTTCTGCATTCTTCAAGAAGTTCAGGACCTGCTGCTCTGTGGATTGCACCATCGACTCCACCTCCGCCAAGCAGAGAATTGTTAGCGGCATTGACTATGGCATCAACGTTTATTTTAGTGATGTCTCCTTTTATAATTTCAAATCCCATTAAATGTACTCCTTATACCAAAATAGAACAACACTCTTGATAATACCATATTCAGACATAAAACAAAAACGGACAATAAAATAATATTATCATCCGCTTAATTTATGGTAGACCAAGTTATTTATAGCCCTTGAGAATACCCGTATACTCAATCTAGCAGAGCAGGTATGATGCATTTCTCTATAAGCGGCCACCTGTCACTGGCATTTAAGATAATTTTGGAGGCGATTGCAATTACCAGGTCTTTTTCCGGAATGCAGCAAATAACATTGCCTCCGTCGCCCAAGGCAGAAAATGATGAAATGCCATTGTCCTCCCTAAGCCACCATAGGTATCCGTACCCGTTATAACCGATTCCTTCAAGGTCAAGGTGCACTGATGGGTTAATAGATTCATTAACCCATTTCTCCGAAATAATCTGTTTGGTGTCCCACATACCTTTATTCAAATACAAAAACCCGAAACGAGCCATATCCCATAATGATAATGTAAGTCCAAAGCCTCCAGTACTGTTGCCATTAGGATCTTTAATCCATCCGGTTGATTTATTGCTATATACATCCAACAATCCAAATGCCTGTTTCTGATCAGGGATTACCCTCATGCCTAAAGGGCCAAACAACCGTTCATTGGCAAACTCACGGGCACACATGCCTGTGGTGCGTGTAATTGCTGCCGACAGCAGATGTATTCCACCAGTGTAGTACTGGAATTTTCCGGGTTGACTGTTTTGTCCCAAAAGATTAAGTATATACATGATCCAATCACGCTGTCTGCGCAGTCTGTCAAACGCCTCCTGACCGCGTTTGTTTCCTTCCTTCCATGAAAACGGAAAGGGGGCTGTCATAGTCAGCAAGTGCCTTAAGGTTATAGTACGTTTTAATATATCTTCAGCATCAGGTGAATACTCCGGGAAAAATTCTAGCACCTTCTGATCAATACTTTTGATGAATCCAGCATCAATTGCAATACCTACAAGAGCAGAGATCACGCTTTTGGTAATTGAAGCAACATTATGGACATCAAGCGGTCCGCAGCCATTATAATGCCTTTCATAAATGACATATCCCTTGCGGACTACGACAATTCCATTTAGGTTACTGTACTTATTATTTATCATATTTCCAAGTTCATTAATCTTTTCCGGGTCCATGCCCACAGCTTCAGGCTTTGCATGCTGCCATTCAATGGTTGGCCAATACTCCCTTTGCATTACAAATACCTCCCTGTAATGGATTCCAGGTTATTCTTCAAGGTTTGCGGTGTACCCTCTGCAATTAGTTGCCCACCCTCGGCTCCTCCCTTTGGACCTAATTCTATAATCCAATCGCAGGCTTTAAGGACAACCGGGTTGTGTTCAATAACAATTACTGAATTCCCCTTGGAAATAAGCTCATCTATTAATTGTATAAGCTTTGAGATATCATAAAGGCTAAGGCCTGTTGTAGGTTCATCCATAATGTAAAGAATATTACCTTTGCGGCGCCTTCCTATTTCTTTGGCAAGCTTGATTCTTTGTGCTTCACCTCCGCTGAGAGTCGGAGTAGGCTGACCCAGCTTAATATATCCCATTCCTATTCTATCCATTACTTTTAAAACTGAAATTACACCAGGATCATCTTTAAAAAACTCAACAGCTTCAGAAACGGTCATTTCAAGGACATCGAATATATTTTTACCCTTATACCTGACAGATAAGGCTTCATCATTATACCTCTTTCCGTGACATTCCCTGCATGTATTGTAAATATTCAAATTACCGCTAAGCCAGATAGTTTCACGGCCACTGCCGCTGCATTCAGGGCATGCACCTTTTGAACTGAAAGAGAAATGGCCCGCCGACAATTCCATATCTATTACATTCTGCTGTTGAGCAAACAGTAAGCGGATTTTATCCCAAATACCCACATAGGATGCAGGATTTGAGTTTATGTTTCTCCCGATTGGAGCCTGTGATATTTCCGCAAAGCCTGAAACATATTGGATACCCTCTAATCTGTCTGCAACTGTTTGAATGCTTTCTGATTTATCATCGTTACTTTCTTCACTATCGTTAGGGTTATGAAAATACCCTTTTAGCATAGGAATTAATGTGTCAGAAACAAGTGAGCTTTTCCCGCTTCCCGAAACACCTGCAATACCGACCAATGAACCCAACGGGAAAGATACCGTGACATCCTTAAGATTGTTTGTTCTTGCATTCCGGATAGTCAAACAAGGTGTGTCATCACCTGTAATATTCCTTTTTGATTTTCTTTCAGGTATGGGAATCTTGCCTGAAAGATATTGACCTGTAATAGAATTCTTACACTCAAGAAGGCCCTTTAAATTGCCTTGATAAATAGCCTGGCCGCCTTGCTCACCTGCCTTTGGTCCTATATCAATAATATGTTCAGCCATTTCGATAGTATCCTTATCATGCTCCACGACAATAACTGTGTTCCCCAGATTCTTAAGTTCATTTATGGATTTCAGCAGTTCAGTCTTTTCAGACTCATGAAGCCCGGCAGTCGGTTCATCCAGTATATAAATGAGTGAATCCATTTTGGAGCTCAGATGAGAATTCAAAAACAGCCGTTGTATTTCTCCGCCGCTTAAGCTGGGCAGTTCCCTATATAGTGACAGATGTCCTAGGCGAGATTTAATCAGACCTTTCGTTATATGAATTATTTCACTAAGCAGGTTCTTTCCTAATGGAGTTAATGCTTCTTTCCCGGGTAAACCCCCAAGAAATTTATCGAGCTCTGAAATGGTCATTTTACCGAGCTCCCCGATATGCCTTTCACCTAGAATAACACTGCGTGCTTCTTCACCAACCCTGAAACCATGGCAGTCTGAGCATTCCGATACTGAGTAAATGCCATTTAAGTCCTCGCCGCTCCGCAGACGTGCCTGAAAAATTCTTGTAAGACAATAGCTCCGTTTTTCATCGTTACCATTTACCTGGTGTCCATAGATAATTTCATATTTTATTTCATCCGGAAGGTTTGAAAATGGCATGTCAAAGTAGTTGCCATGTTTTTTATAAAGAAGTTTCCTGTATCCCGGCGTTATACCAGCTTTGTCAAAAACGTCTCCCAGAGTTATACTGTCATCCGGGACAAGCTTTTTCATGTTAATCCTGTAGTATGAACCGCGTCCTGAGCATTTTATGCACATTCCATTGGAAGTATTATATGAAAAATAACTTGCCTGCAGGTGTTCCTCCTTATTACCGCAATTACTGCAGGTAAGATTGCTGTCCGAAACCGTACCGCATAACGGACAGAGAATTCTGCCTTCCCTCGAATATAGCAAACTAAGCAGACTAAGGATATTCGTTTTTGAACCTACTGTTGAGCGTGGATTACTTTGGCGGATAACACTTTGCTGTACTGATACAGCAGGTCCTATGCCTGAAATACTGTCGAACTTGTCCTCGTCATCAATTCCTGAAAGAATGCCCAAAGACTTTAAGTATTGCCTGCGCCCCTCTTCAAAAATTATATCAAATACCAGGCTGGATTTGCCTGATCCGCTGACACCGGTTGCAACAACAAGCTTGTTTTTTGGAATTGAGATATCTATGTTTTTAAGATTGTGCAGCCGTGCACCTTTTATTGTAATGTTTTTCATAAATCCACCTTTCATTACATAGATTTATAGGTGCTGAAGCAGTCGGCCGACCAAAAAAGTAACACTGAAATTATAAAGGTTTTACAGGTATGTACAAATCAACAATGCTTTTATTTTCAGGGTGCTCGTCCGGATTATTCAAATAAATCTCAAAGCAAGGGCGGTCATCAGGCTGATAACCGTTTTCAGACAGCCACTCTCCGATAAAGTTCCAGGCACCCGGGAATTGGCTTGCATCAAGTATACAATGCCCGATTGCATACCTGCCGCCGGGAATAGTCATTTTTCCGATTTCACCATCAACCGCGGTATCGCCGTTAATAGTTAAGCATATACTTGTTCTGAACCTTTCTTGGTCAGTTATTTCATAATTATCATGATACAAAGAAAGAATTTTGGTATCGTCATGGTCAATAAGCCCTCTTGCATTAGCCCAGCTGAATAACTTGTCAAGAAGCTTGCGAAAAAGCTGTGGTTCCCCTTTGAACATGCCCGTATTGCGTATATAAATAACCGGCATTTCCTGTATTTCCTTTGCTTCAACACTTACAACCCCATTATATGTGAAAGATTTTAAATCGTCTTTTCCAGTCTTGCTTTCCACTTTGCATTTCTTGCTTTTCAGTATGTTAATATCTGCTCTTAGCTGGCTTGCACTGAACCTGAAATGTTTCATGAAGGCTCTTGAAAAGGATGCCTGGTTAGAAAATCCAAATTTCAAAGCTATCTCAGCAATAGTCTCCTTAGGGTTTCCGATAATACTTAATGCTGCCCTTTCCAACCGGATTCGCTGAATATATTTTGAAGGCGGCTCTCCTATAATTGAGCAAAAAATTCTATGGAAATGAAATTGAGAGAAATTAGCCACACCCGAAAGTACTGCAAGTGACAATTCTTCGCTGATGTTAGCTTCTATATAATCCTGGACCTTGTTTATCCTTGATATATATTCCTCCCGCAGGAAGGCATTGTTGGAATTGACCATGGTATTCTCCTCTCAGTTAATCCTTCTGCAACAATTCTATCTTAATATAAAAAGGATTACCACATTATGCTGGCAATTAGCCATGTGATAATCCTTATAGCAGCTTTGTATCTAAATTCCGTCAAACCTGAACTACTTTCATTTTGCCTCAATAATAAGCATAAACGAGTTTTCTTTTTCGTAAGCACCTTTCTTGAAGTCTCCATAGGCATGGATTTCTTTAAACCCTGCATTCGAAAGCATTGAAACCGTTTCATCATACAATAGCGGCGTAAGATATATCTCATTTTCAATTGTCCTGTCTTCAACAGACAAAATTGTTTTGAATGTGATTTTACCATCTTCATAGTTATAAAAGCGTTCAAATTTTAATGGAACAGCTTCGTTTACTAAGGTCGGAAGAGATTTAATGTTCTTTGAAATTACCCTGTCAAAATTTATTATCTGAAATATAAAAGTTCCGCTCTTTGTCAGCAGACTGTGTACATCCTTAAAGAAGGTTTCGATTTTATCGAGGCTATCAAGATGCACTAATGAATTTCCAATACAATAAACAACATCAAACGAACCTTTATCAAACTTCGTGCTTAGTTCCTGCATATCTGCCTGTAAACACTTTACTGAACTTTTTTTAGTTATGATTTTCTCTGTTAAGGCTTTAATCATTTCCTTATCTATATCAACTGCAGTCAAATCAAGCCCAAGCTTATCCAGCTCAATTGAATACTCTCCCGTGCCACAGGCTACATCAAGAACGGACTTTTTGGGGGCTCCTATACATTCAGCTAAAAATTTTATAGTATCCTGTGACACTGGAAAAATAATATCGTAATACTTTGAAATAGCATCATAAAAAACCATTTAATCACATCCTCTAAAGGTATGAATGATAAAATTACTTTGTAACTATTGTATACAGTCATATTAAATCGCATACTCAATTATACCCTATAATAATTATAACTATTATTATCTATGACCATTAACTACACGCAGCCCCGATTGCCGTAATGCTCATAACCATGTATAATTGGTTTCAGATGTGAAGCAAACCTGGGATGTCCGGGATAAGCTTGTTGTTTGAACCTACAATTGAAATAAGGGAGTCGGATGTGAAAAGCGAAGCCAGGCCCCAGTTTAATCCGCCATATGGCACAAGTCATATGCAACGGCAGGGGAAGGCTGAAATTTTCAATATGACACCCTCCTAGCGAAGGCTAGGTGTCAAACAACAGGTGAAGGCATTTTGGGTATAAATTCATAGTATATAGACCAGGTTAAAGCCTGGTTTTTTTATTGTAACAAAGGGTATAATTCGCTCTCTTCCCTTTCTATCCTGCCTGAAAGGGCTTCAAATATGTGTTTTGTGTCTTCACTGAATTTTTCAGTATCCTGTTGAATTTTAATAGCCGTATTATATTTTGATTTGTAATCCTCATACGCTTTAGCTACCCGAACCATTTCCTCGCTGTATTTTTTGCCAAAGGAGTTCAGGGATTGATCAGTGCTGTTCATTAGTTCCGGGTACAGGTATTTGTCTTCATTTAAAAGGTGGATTTTAAGCTTGCCGGTAATAATGTTCAGGCTTTTAGCTATATCATTAAGGTTCTGGGATACTGTATTGTGATTTATGTTGTCCAGTATGTAATTGGCAAGTTCCATAACTTCTGTGTGCTGTCTTTTAAGGCTTGTTGTGTTCATAGTGGTTTCTCCTTTGCTTTTTTTATTATATTAGCATAGGAGTTGGCAAATTTCGGTATCCCGGGATACGGAAACTTAAAAATATAACCCTGATGATATTCAATCATCAGGACTTAACAGTGTGAAAAACTCTATTTTCCGATCCAGGTAAATTGCTTTCGATATTGGTTTGGAGAATATCCAATAAGCTTCTTGAACATTTTATTGAAATGAGCATTATCACTAAAGCCTAAACGTTCAACAATTTCAGATATTGTGAGTCCTGTATCCTTGAGCATTAAGGTAGCCAGTTTAACCCGAAGTGAAATTAAATAAGCCATTATCGGTTGTCCCGTAGCATTTTGAAATTGCTCCTGGATTGTAGTTTTATTGGTATTAAATAATCTACAAAGTTCTGGTATTGTTATCTTTTTTGAATAGTTTGAGTTAAGATAAAGGATTATTTTATCTACTGTCTCGGATGAGTTAATGACAATGCCTGCACTCTTTTCTTCAGGTGAACTGTAAGCTCTGGCCAGAGTGAAAAGAAGTTCAATGAAATATGACCTTGCACGGCATGACCAAAACTTGTGTGACTGCTCTTCAATTTCCTTCCTGATTGAATCAAACAGACCGGAAACATAATTTACTGAAGCAGAATCAATATTAAGCTGGCCTATGTACTTATCATTCCTTTCAATGAACGGGTCCAATAAAAAAGTTTCCTGTTTTTCGGTAATTGCGAACTCTTTTTTGTTCCCGCGGATTTTTTCAAAGGTAAATTTATAATTTATAAATTGAGGGTGGAAATAAAAAGCCTGAGCATCCAATTTGACGCTGTCAACCAGATGAACACTTTCCTTCTCATTAATGCAAAAAACTGCAGGTGCCACTATTGAAATTTTCTTGTCATCTATGCTGAGTATGCCGGTTCCCTTTTGAACGAGAATTACCCTTAACCTTTCGCCCAAACCTGATATTTCATCAAATTTCTCAGACGGATTGTAAGCAATGGGAATCTCTTTGCCTATCTCAGGATAAAACCTACATGCACGAACATACAATTCCATAAGTACACCTCGACTATATTACATAACATAATTTTATAATAGTCTTGGTGATACATGCAAATTAATTACTATAGTTCTGGCTTTTTGTCTATCAGATTTTTCGCTTGTTCAATCAAACTATCCATGTTTGCCTTTACTTTTTGCGAATACCATTCGATTCCCTGTTCATAGCCCATCTTTTTGACAGAGAATGCAAAAAACAGCCAATATGAAGGGTTTACGATTTGTGAAATTGCATCTGCATTAGATACACAAACCTCTTCCAAAGTTCCTTCCCCAAGTTTGATTGGTACTGAGTGAGATTTTATTACCTTTTTTACAGCTTCAATTTTATCCGCACCGTACGACTTACGCTTAAGTATGGCATCTGCTGTCACTGAACTTAATTCGGAGTGATGGCTGAGAGTGTTGATATCCATGACAGCTGATATATCGTGAAGGTATGACGAAATTTCAACAATCTCCCTGTCGGCTCCCAGTATGTCTGCCAGCCTGCATGCATAATCCTTTACGATCATGATGTGCTGTTCAAAAAATGCACTTCCAAACACATTTTCCTTTTGATTGCATTGATGTTTTACAAATTCCTTAACATAATCGGTGATCATTTTAACACTCCCTTTCTTGATTTCAGTATATAGGGTTGTGGGGGGTTAAGGAATGTAAAATGAAAAGGGAATTTTGTAAAATTGACAGGAAAAAAGGCATTTAGATTTGTATAACTTGTTATGCCCTCATGCAGTAAAATAGCAAATACCAGAATCCCCATATACTTTCCAAGCCAAAGAAAGATATAAGGAGCTTCGGATATCCTTAAATTATTTCTGGCTTTGATGGTTTATCCACAAATCCCATTCTATACATTTATTCTTTTGGTCAAGTAAAATTAACTAATACACAACAATATTTCTACTTTATACTCCTTATTTTTACAATAAGTTAGTCCGTACAAAAGGAGGTGTTTAATTAAGTATATAGATTTTATACAGGAAAAAAGTCCGACTGTTAGTCAAACTATTTTATTAATTAGAGGCTATACCCAGACTTTAAAGATAATTTTTTTAAGACCTTCTAACAGTGTCTGGCTTTAAAACACTGATTTATCTTGGGTTACATGCTTCTCATCCTGTTAAGGAATAATGGTCTATTGAATTTAGCATATCATGACTTTTATAGGCTGCAAACCGTGAAATATTAGGGGAAATGCCAATTTTACCACTTCCGGACTGGCACCTAACCTGCTAATAAATTAATCATTTCAATTGATTTAGTATTTAAACTCAAGGCTTTGTCACTTTCAGACATATCTTGCGTTGAATCGTCATTTCCAAAAAATAAAACGCAGCAAACCCCACCTTTGACTTTTGAACTCGGGTAAAGGATGCCATCAATTTTATTTCCTTCCTCAGAACAAAAAACATGTCTGAAATATTCAGTAACAACTTGTGTCGGCACATATTCAATATGCTCTCTTCCATCCTTTTCAATAGGCTTTGACAAATCTTCAATAAAGCTACGTAGAAAAAAGATTATATTGCGCAAATACCTATTTTCTTCATCGAAAACGCTTGGAACGGATGGCAAACTGCAAAGGTCAATAAGATTTAACTTAGATGCATTTTCAAATATACCTACACTTATATATTTTCTTTCATCCCGTATTTCTTCTATCGCTGTTTTCTTATCTAAAGCCCCATAGAACATTGGAATCCCTGCCGGACTCATTCTATTGGGATACTTCGCATATTCAACAGGAGGCGCAGCTAAATCTTTTACATTAAAATATCCCTCAGGTTTTTCGTGTGTCCTACCTCGGTAAAACTGATACTTTAAGTCATCAGACTTAATCAACCCTAATTCATTAATGAATCTCCCAATGGTCTCCAGTATCTCAAATGGTTGTTTATAGTAGCTGTCACTATCCCTATAATCTTTATTTGCTTTAAAAAACACATAGCGCGTTTCATGTTTTATTTGCTTGCAAAACAATTCCCATGTATAGAAGTCATACTCATACGGTCTTAATCCATACGGGTCTCTCTCACACCATTCCTGCTCATTCATCGAGTCAATTATATCTTCAATCAAATCTTCATTTTCTATATCTAAATCATCCCAATACTCCTCAATAACTTCCCTTTTATCATATACAGTAACGCCTAACCAACCACCCTCTCTACTATTCCACCCAACGCAATTGTTTGGGTCTTCCCATTCGGTCCTAATACCATTCAATATTATCCTTAATACTCCCTCAAGATGTACTGATAGAGCCTCATCTTCGCTTTCTTTTCCGCAGTAATCACAATGAAATTCATCTGCGTTTTCCCCAATATAATCCTTAATTACATAATTTCCAATGCATTCTTTACATACATATTTATCAACAGAACAATCAAATCCTTGAGCTTCTACCTCTTCCATATGTCTTTTTGCCCACCCCATAATATCATCTCCCCAAACCAAGTTGACCTTTTAAGAGCTATATCTCCTTACTCCTCAACATACCTATCCATGATGAAACTATTCAACTCATCCTTGGTAATTCGCCAGTCGGGAAGAAACTTATCCATATAATCTAGAAACACTGGTGTATGGTTTTTTTCAAGAAGATGGGCAAGCTCATGAACTACAATGTAATCAAGGCATTTTATAGGTTTCTTTGCCAATTGAAGGTTAATCCATATTCTCTTGTCCTTTACATTACATGTTCCCCAGCGTGTAACCATATTCTTTACACCAAAAGAATTTACTTTAACTCCTATTATATCTTCCCACTTTTCAATAATAAGCGGAAGCTTCTCTTTAAGCTCAGCTCTGTACCATTCATTCATCACATTCTCGCGCTGTGACTGACTACTACTTTCCCGGACTGTTAAAATAAGCTTGTTTGTTTTTATCTCAACATTATTAGCTATATTAGAATATCTTACTTCCAGCTTATATCTTCGTCCCCAAATATAGTGGCTTTCACCAGAAACGTATTCACGCTCAGACTGCCTTGGCTGGTTTTCATATTTTTCTATTTGCTTTTTAATCCATGCAACCTTTGCAATAGCAAACAGTTTTATAGACTCATCACTGGCTTTTATGGGTGCAGAAATTCGAACCTTTCCCATTGGAGGCAAGACATAAAGGTGCATATTCTTAATATTCTTTTTTATTACTTCTATTTCAATACCAGAAACCAACATTTTTGTCACCAATATTCCCTTTGCTCTTTTACAATTTCAAATATAGCATCCACTTCGTTATCATCATCAACGAACGTGTGTATTCCTCTTAAAATTACTTTTTCCTTTGTCCTGTCGCCAAGCCATTTATCCGGTTTGATTGCTATGATTTTATTATGTAGAGCCAGCACTAATTCTTCATCTTTTGATATGTTATCATATAATGCCCTGAGAGCGGCAGACCTTTTTATTCTATCTGGATAACCTACATAATCTTCCGGTTTTTCTACCTTCCTTGTCAATTCCACTATTTTTTCAAGATACTTTTTATAATCAGCTTTTTGGTTTTTACGTTCTTCAATAATTGTTTTCAGCAGTTCTGACATTTTCTCATAATAAAGCGGATTTGTCCCACTTCTCTCAATAATCCTTCTGCGGACATTGTTTTCTATTATCTCGGCAGCGGCTTCACCGTTTTTCTTTATGCCGTCCGACAAACTATCAACAAAATCCAATCCACGTTCAACAATTAATTGGATCAGTGACATATCATCAAATGTTGATAATTTCTCACTCTCTCCAGCACTGATATAATTATCAATCAAATGCCTCATATCAGCTTCGTATTTTTTAAGGTCAATATAGTCATAACTCGCCAGCTTTATTTCATTTCTGACCCTTTCATAAAACATTACTTCATCTTTAATAGCCTTTATCTCATCAGGGGTGTAATTTAATTCTTCTAAATTACCTACCACATCAGCAAATGCGCGTAAAAGTGAAGCTGTAAATCTATATAAAGCCAATCTTTTAGGTTGATTCTCCTCTAATTCATCTAAATCACCATCATGTACCCAACAAAAGTACCTTATAAACTCAAGCGTGGTACGAGGCATCTCTACAGGCTCACATAAAGCTCTTAAACTTTCAAGCAATTCCTCAAGATGATTTTTCGCTTCTATTACCCGACTTTTTAGAAGCCCTGTAACATCTTCTGCCTCAAAGCTGTCAAAAGCCTCCGATGTATAATCTGCGACTGCCTTTTCAAGGCTTTTGAACAAGTCCATATAGTCGATAATATACCCATACTCCTTATCATCACCGTGAAGGCGATTTACTCTGCATATAGCTTGAAACAGTCCGTGGTCGCGCATTGATTTGTCAATATATAGATATGTTGCACTTGGGGCATCAAAGCCGGTTAATAATTTATCAACAACAATTAGAAGCTTCATCTGTCCAGGTTCTTTAATAAATTTTTCTTTAGTCTCTGATTCAAAGGTTTCTACATCTTTCCCATTCAGCATTTTTTGATAAATTGCATACTTAAAACGGTTTTCTGTGTCCCTTGATTCGCCTGTTGCTTCACCCTTAATTTCAGAAATGTCCGCAGAATAAGAAGTTATAATGGCACACTTTGTGAAGCCATTGTCCTGAAATAGCTTGTAATATTTACATGCTTCATAAATGCTTGCTGCAACTAAAATTGCATTCCCACGGTCATTATTAAGCCTGTCCTTAATTTCCATGTCAAAAATAATATCTGAAACAATCTTTGATAGCCTTGCCTCTGAACTATAAACCTCTTTGAGTGTTCCCCATCGTTTTTTTAACTGTGCTTTTGATATCTCTGTAAGCCCTCTTGTTTTTGTTTCAAACCAAAGGTCTATCTTATCTTGAGCCAATATGCCTTGAGGAATATCTCTTGCCTCATAGCGCAAATCCAGTATAACCTTATCTGCTACTGCTTCGGTATATTTGTATGTGTGAATATATGTTCCGAAAATCTCAATGCTGCTCTTAATGCCGCGCTTTCTCATTTCCTTACTTTTTAGAAGTGGAGTACCCGTAAAGCCTATAAAAACAGCATCAGGCAAAATAGTGGTCATTGCTTTATGTAGTTTCCCTGATTGCGTTCTGTGACACTCATCAACAAAAATATAAAAGTCACCTTTAGCTTTAAAATCAGGTGGCAAACTTGCCAGCAATTTTTCTATATAGCTATTATAAGCCTTTTCCTCATCCCCATTATTTCGCCCGAATTTATGAACAAGCGAACACATAACCCTTGGTGAGGTAGTATTAAGTTTTTCAATTAAATCAGCGCAGCTTTTTGTTCTATATATTTCATCACCGACACCATCAGCACCAAAGACTTTATTCTCAATTTGCTCGTCAAGCTCATCTCTGTCAGTAACAATCAACACTCTTGCTTCCGGGTTGTTTTCTTTAATCCATCTTGACAGCCACACCATCGTCAGGCTTTTTCCACTACCTTGTGTATGCCATATGATGCCGCCCTCTTTTGCTTTGATTCTTTGTCTTGCAGCAAGCACGCCAAAATATTGGTTGTGACGGCATGTCTTCTTTGTTCCACTATCAAAAACAATAAAGTTATATAGAATATCAATCAAGCGTTCTTTTTGGCAAATGCTTATTAAATGACGGTCTACTTTATAACCCTCATTTTCACTTTGGACTCGAATAAACAATGATAATGGGTCTGTTGCTTTTTCATCCTCTTTCCATTCAATATAATGTTTTTCAGGCGTTTCAATAACTCCAATACGAAGCCCTTCAGTGTCATTCCCAGCCATAATGAGCTGGATAGTTGAAAAGAAGGGTTTAATAAAATCATTTGTTTGATTATCCAAGTTCTGCCTTATACCCTCGGAAACGGATACAATACTCCGCTTTAGTTCAATTACACAAACAGCAATTCCATTAATATATAGTACAACATCCGGGCGTTTTGTATGTTCACCTTTCACAGTCACTTCTTCTGTAATATAGAAATCATTTTTATGCGGCTCCGCCCAGTTGATAAATTTGACAGGTTCATTTTTTGCAGAAACATTTTCCTTCTCAGATGCACCATAGCGCAGCAAGGAGTAGACATCTTTATTTGCATAATAGAGTTCAGGCTTTTTGGAGGCTTCGACAAGTGTATTAATTGCTCGCCGAATAAGCTCATCAGAATATCCTTGCCTTTGGAGATACTTTTTAAGCCTTTTTTCATCGATATTCGAGTTATCCTGGTCATGGAGATTGCCAATATAGGTATATTTAAGCTTACCTTTAAAAAGATTAACAATTCGATTCTGGGTCACTCGTTCTCTTTCTCCAACCCCACTCATACATAGCCCCCCTACTCCTTTTAATTACCAAAGAGCCGGTTACTGCTCTCAATAGCTCGTTTAATATTAATATCTAAAAAGACTGTTCTACTCAATTTTGGCTTCCATTCATCACTACTTTGAATAATAGATTTAACTGTTGAAACACTTACAGCCTTTTTGTCTTGCCTTAATTCAACCATAGCCATATCGACTGTAGTGAGAAGCTCAAGTTCCTCATTCTTATAGTATCTGAACTGCTCTAACCAACTTAATACTTCCTTGCCATACCATTTATCAAAATACTCCATCGCTTGCTGACTATATTCAGCCGCAACAAACCCCTTTATTTTATCCCTTATGTGTTCTTTTACATATTTATTATCTTGGGCAATCTTTTCAGCTCCACCATATTTGGTACGATAATTATATGGTCCCGCTGCAAATTTCTCATAGCCCTCGGCTTTGTTTTCGTGATGGCGATGTAGTAAATAAGCAAGCTTCTGTCTTTTAAATGCACCCATTGGGAATTGCTCACTGGTAAATCTTGAAACGATAGCAGATATAACAACAGCTTCATCAAATTCTTTTGTATGTTTACTTTTCTTTAGCTTTTCAGACATATTTATTTCTACAGCTGTTTTTTCTTCTACAGTAGTTACCAATCTAATTCTACCAGTTAACAATTCCTTTATCATGCCTTGCTTTATATCTTGATATTTATTTAGTTTTCTCTCAAGCATTTCAATTTCTGCATCCATATCAGATAATATTTGTGCTATTGCATCCTGTTCCTCTCTAGTCGGTACTAAAATAGTAATTGCTTGTATATCCTTTTTTGATATCTCAAGAAAAGTAGAGCCAATCGCCTTTTCAATAAATACTGACTTATGAGTTAGAATCCAGTAATATAGCCATTCATTACTTATATCTATATTTACAACCAAAGACTTAAAACCTTGATTTGTTGTAATCATACTATTTGCTATCCTTACTTCACCTATGGTAGCCCTACTGCAAAATAATAAAGCTCCTTTAGGAAGTATACAAGCTGAACTATTTTTCAAACCATCTTCAGTAATATGCTTTTCTGTGTTATTAATATATTTAGTTTTACAACTTGTAATATCTGTTGGTGTGCACCATTTTATATGCCCATTCCAAAATTGGGGATTACTTGTGCTTGGTGTTCCACCACTAATTATTACTGCAATATCATCAATTCTTTTTTCTACCCATTTGCCACTATACCCATTAAGCCTTTTCTTCCCTGAGAGCATTTTCTGCATTGCACCTTGCCTGATATTTTTCTTTTTATCAATTACTTTGACAAGGGAACTTATAAGCCTATCAATATCAGATAGGGCAGATGCTATGGTTTGTTGCTCTTGCAATGGTGGGAGCGCAATAAGAAAAGCTTTTAATCCAATTAAGTCAACACCCGTTTGACCTGATGACCTTTGCGAAAGCAAATCTATATACCTAAATAAGTCATCCCGCTTTAAGGTATAATATAAAAAGTCATTTGTAATTTTTTGTAACGGTATAGCCTTCATTAAAGCAACATTATATGCACCTTTAATCCCTCGTAATATCTGAAAAATTGGAGGGCCATATCTTCCTATCATTATATCATTTTCGACACAAAATCTTCGAGCAAGCGATATAGGAATATAAGTTTTATATTTATCCGTTTTATAATCTCTAATCTGAATAAGTCTTATATAATCCTTTTTCTTAATATTTGAAAATGTAAAGAGTGGTGGCTGGCTCCCGCCTTCGTATCTTGATACGGAACCCAATTCCACACATTCCCACTCCCGTGGTATAAGCCCAACCTCTGTTTTTTTATTACCTTCTTTTACTTCCATGAGAACCCCATCCTTTCAAGATGAGTTTTGACCTTAACCTCATACACAGCAACCTCTTCCGCAATAAGCGGAAGTGGTTCCTCATACCGTTCAACAAGCTCTGCAATTCTATTTGCAAGCCGATGAGAAATAGCTGAATATATAGCATCTATTGCATCAAAAATTGTATAGCACCACTTTTTCTCTACAACAAGCTCTTTTATTTGATCAATACTCAACTCGCTATATTTATCAAACACAACCTTTTCAAGTGCAGCAACCGCATTTTTTATAGCCGTGTTATAAGTTGCCTCACTTGACATTAGATTCTCATATTTCTGTAGAACCTCAAATTCATCAAAAAACTCTTTATCATCCTTAATTTCTTTGATACGTTTTTGCAAATCGCCTTTAGTAATATTGCCTTTATCATTAATCACTTCGCAAAGATGCCCATCTTCCCCCCCATGTTCTTCCTTCAGTTCATCCATAAGACCGATAACCTCATCACGTTCACTTTCAAAGTGGTTAATTACTCTTTGCTCTTCAGGAAAGTATCTTTCTATGAGAAGCTTCTTAGGTATTATCCTACCTTCAAAGGATTTCATTTTTCCAGTTGTTGTACCATCCTTTTTCTTTACCATTTCACGCTCTATATCATTTCCAGCTTCCCATCCATCAAAAGAAATAGCATATACATCATCTTGCATAGTTTCTTCCCAATAGGACATCAAACACTGGTACACATCATATCTATCAACAAGAGATATATCCGAAAATTTATCAAGGAGCTCATTTGAAATTTCTGTTATAAAAGCCTTTGGATTATCACCCTTTTTAATTTCATTCAGCTTTATCCACTGGCTTTCTTTCCAAGCTTTAAATGCCCCATCAATCTTCTTAGCATAATTAATAAATTCATTATTTGCATAAATGGATTTTCGGACATCTTCCTTATTAATTCTTAATTTTAGATACCCACTCCTACCGAAGCTGTCAAATAACTCTGATTTTAAGGTAGGGAACACACTCCAATATGCTTTCAATTCATCAATATCACGCTGAGGCAATCCTCCCAACAGATGCGCCGAAATGTCCTGTAAATCCTCAGTTTCACTACCGTCAATATATCTTGGAATATTAAGATTATAGTCATTGGCTTCAATTTCTGAATATGGTATCATTCGCGAGTATTTAGGTATCTCAATAAAGTTATTGAAGCAATCAACAACTTTATGTATATCCTGTTCTCTGAGTCTATTTTTATTTCCATCCTTTATGAATCCTCGGCTTGCATCTATCATAAATAAGCCTTTTCTTGCAGCCGCATTTTCTTTATCAATTACTATAATACAGGCAGGAATACCTGTACCAAAAAACAAGTTGGCAGGAAGACCAATTATACCCTTAATAATCTTCTTTTTTATAATTTCTTTTCTGATTGTAGCTTCTGCATTACCCCGAAATAACACACCATGGGGTAAAATGATAGCCCCCTTACCTTTTTGTGGCTTTAAGGAGTATATAAAGTGCAAAAGCCACGCGAAGTCACCATTTTTCTCAGGTGGCACAGCATTGTAGCCAATAAATCGTTCATCACTACTTGTATCAATACCGTTACTCCATGATTTGTATGAAAATGGGGGGTTAGCAACCGCAAAGTCAAATCTTTCTATGCTATCGCCATTCTTGAATTTTGGTGTTGAAAGGGTATTTGCGTTAACAATTTTACCAGTAGACTTGTTATGCAGCACCAAGTTCATTTTTGCAAGACCTGCGGTTGTAGGGTCAAACTCCTGTCCATATATAGTAATGCCATTAGGAGCTTCATCGGCTGCGCGGATTAAAAGTGAGCCCGAGCCGCATGCAGGGTCATATATGGTTTGTGACGCAACAGAAGCACCACTGACGCCAATAACTTTAGCTATTATCCTTGAAACTTCTGCCGGAGTATAAAATTGACCTTTGCTCTTACCACTTTCTGTTGCAAAGTTTTTCATTAGATACTCATAAGCATCTCCGATTATGTCATCTCCACCAGCTTTGTTTTTACGAAAATCCAGTTTTTCATTCTGAAATATGGAAATTAGGTTGGTAAGTTTATCAACTTTATCTTTTCCACTTCCAAGTTTGCCATCATCATCGAAGTCTGCAACATCAATAATGCCACTAAGCCCGTTTGCATCAGCAAGTTTTCTAATTATTTTATTCATTCTATCGCCAACGTCGCTTTTCCCCTTGGCAGCAATCATATCATGAAAGCTTCCTCCCTCCGGTATCTCAATCTCAGCATAGCGGTCGCCCAAATATCTATCTGTAACATATTTTACGAAAAGCAAAGTCAAAACATAATCTTTATATAAGGAAGCATCCATACCTCCCCTAAGTTCGTCGCAGCTACTCCATAAAGAACTGTATAATTCACTCTTTTTTACTGCCAATTTAGCCACCTCTTAAAGTATTAATAAATGTTTAAGTTTAAAAATTATAATATATTTCAATATGCATATTTCTCTTATTCTTTCTAACCTGTTATTATTCTCTACTTATTCATAAAATCCTTCAAAAGAATTAGGGTTTTTTTAAGACGCTGAAGATATGTAAGTGCCAACTACTACAGCTGTACTCTTGTCCTAAAAGAGCAAACTCCTCTTCTCAATACTAGTCTTCCTTGCGACCTCGTTTCCTGCCACATGCTCTACCGCCAGTGCGCTTCAATAGAGATACTTAAGATGTTCAATATAGTATAGGAGAAAAAGGAAAAGGAAACCTATGGTGATTTCCTTTTCTTGATTATGTTTTAAGCTTATTCAATTCATAAAATATAAACATTGTATATCAACCCAACTTACACACTTTACCTACAGCCTCATCTCCCCAAACCTACTCCCCATACTTGCCGCAAGACTCCATTGCCGTTCCATATAACTTCTCAACTCACCCGTCTTTTCCCTATAAACAGCATGAATCCTTTCCATATCCAAACCACTTTCCGTTGCTGCCTTTGCGGCTGCATACCCGCTTTCCATCGCTGCAGAAATACCCTCACCTATTGGGTTTAGGAATCCTGCTGTTTCACCTGCAAACAGTACTCTCCCTTTCCCATAATTAATAGGACACCCAGGAATAATACGAGGCATAAGCCATTTTTCGGCTTATACCTGTTTTTGAATTTTTGCATTGTGATGTTTTGCCCATATAGGCAATAAACTCAGAATAATAATGTTCAATTTTACTTGTATCTCTATAGACACACCAAAAATCAGATAGTCACCCTCTACTTTAAACCATGCATCATATTAAGAAATACAGGGCTGTAAATAGGTATAAAAAAAATGATGATCCAAATTTATGGAGCCCTTATTGAAGGTTTGATAGGTTGTTATATGGTTTCAATCGTATGGTGATTTCATTTTGTAAACCCTTCCTCTAATACTCAATTAACTACATATTAAATCGTTAAATATAATTGTAAATAGAAGGAAAATTATATATGCATATCGAATATTTACAATATCATAATCCAAGGTAAAAATAACGTATACCCTAAATATTATTTTAAAAATAATTTTTTAAGGTATTATAGGATATAGAACTCGTTATTAATTCTGAAAGATGAGTAGGAGATAGGTCATGGGAAAATACGCCATTTTTTTAGGTGCTGGCGCCTCAGCATCTTGTGGAGCACCTACACAGAACAGTCTATTTAAAGAGTATTTTTTAACTCATAGAGCCCGTAATTATAGTGACGAGCATGAACTTGAGAGGGAGTTAGCAATGTTCTTTTCTGTTATGTTTGGAATTGATGTTTATAGTGGTGATTTAAGCCAAACCATATTTCCAACATTCGAAGAAGCATTAGGAATACTAGATTTAGCAATTTTAAAAAATGAAACTTTAAATGGTTTTGAATCAGGTTCTAACAATAAGCTGTTAGCTTGTAGAGAATATTTAGTTCAGTTAATGGCTAGCATTCTATATGATAAATTAAGTAATACAAATAATAACCATAAACAACTTATAGACAAATTACGAAATTCAAACATCTTCTATGATACTACATTTATCTCTACAAACTATGACTTACTTATTGATAACGCAATTTCTGATGCAATTAGTAATTTAACAGATTATTCACTAGACTATGGATTTTCATTTGCTAATATCGATATTAAAAAAACTAGCACAAATCAAATTCCCCTTTACAAGTTACACGGTTCATTAAATTGGCTACACTGCCCAACATGTAATAGTATGACATCCACAGGTAATGAAAAAGGTGTAATAAGGTTAGTTAGACCAATAGAACTCGGAAATCAAGATAAAGCATTATGCAAAAGATGTAATAGCTTAATGAGAGCCGTCATTATACCCCCAACATATTATAAGCAATTTTCAAATCACTTTATAAATTCAGTTTGGTATAATACAGAAAAATTGTTACAGGAAGTTGAAAAAATAATCTTCTGTGGATATTCATTTCCAGATGCGGATATGCATATTAAGTATTTACTAAAAAGAATTGAAACAAATACTCAAAAGTCCTTGGATATTATTGTTTATAATAATCACAGCTGTAAAACAGAAGATGAAAGAGATAATGAAGAAATAAGATATAATCGGTTTTTTAAAAAAACTATTAATTACACCAAAAAGAGCTTTGAGCAGTTTATAGAAAATCCAATAGAATTTTTATAATTTACTACCCTTGTACTGCTGTGGGTTAATCAATTGGATTCAAGTTAATGGCAGCAAGAAAAAGGAAACCATCGTGGTGTTTTCCTTTTCTTGATTATGTTGATACAAAATGTAAACATTTTGTATCAACATAACTTCAAACTATACTTATTATCTCATCTCTCCAAACCTACCCGACATACTTGCCGAAAGTTTCCATTGACGTTCCATATAACTTTTTAATTCATCAGTCTTATCCCTATAACCAGCATGTACCCTCCCTATGTCCACTCCACTTTCCCCAATCGCCTTTGCGGCAGCATACCCGCTTTCCATCCCCGCTGAAATGCCCTCACCTATAGGGTTAAGAAACCCTGCTGTTTCACCCGCAAATAGCACTCTCCCTTTCCCATAATTAATAGGACACCCAGGCATAACACAAGGCATAAGCCATTTTTCGGCTTTTACCTGCTTTTCAATCTTTGCATTATGATGATTTTCCATATAGGCAATAAATTCTGAATAATAATGTTCAAGTTTACTTGTATCCCTGACTGATACGCCAAAAATCAGATAATCGTCCTTTACGTTAAACCATGCATCATACTCAGACAGATACGGCTGTAAATAGGCATAAAAATAATGGTAATCCAAATTTATGGAGCCCTTATTAAAGGTTTGATAAGTTGTTATATAGTTTTGAGGTGTAGGGTCAAGCTTCCGTTTTACAGAGCCTACCACTCCATCGCATACAACTACGAATTTCGCTTTTTCGGAATATAAGGATGTTCCTTTTAGACTTACAGTAACACAATTCTCGTGTTCTTCACATGCTATGGCGGCTGTTCCATCACGTAACTCGGCACCGGATTCAACAGCTTTGGTTGCCAGCCAATAATCAAAGGAACTGCGCCAAATATTCCATCCTTCCTGTTCGAAGCGATACTCCCGGCCTTGATCGTCTGTAATAACCATGCCTCTGTTTTCCTTTGGCATACATTTGGTATGCTCTGGTACATTCTCGCCAAAGTATGTCTTTACCATATCTATTGACTTCTTTATAAGTATGCCTGAGCAGGATTTGTTTCTCGGCAGCTTAAATTTTTCAACCAATAATACTTTGTGGCCGCTGCAAGCCAGTTGCCGTGCAGCGGTACAGCCTGCCGGTCCTGCCCCAATGACAATTACATCGTACATACAATTTCCTCCAATGGGAGATGATGTTTTTTACTATACTAAACTCTTCCAGAATAAGCAACAGGGGCAATTATGGTTTAGGATGTGTAGTTCGACACAATAAAAGAAACCACCGTAAGGTGATTTCTTTATATTAAGCATATTCAATTTTCTTATTTTCCTTCTTATCCTTACTAACCTTTTCTTTTATTGCTTCCTCTACAAACTGATTTAATGAAATCCCTTCAACTAAAGCCTCTCTTACCGCCATTCGGTGCAGTTCAGGTTCAACTCTGACATTAAATGTACCCTTGAATGCCTTTTCAGGCTCTTTTCCATTCAGCTTACACAATTCGATATAATCATCCACCGCTTCATGGAATGCCGCCTCAAGTTCATCAACATTACTGCCTTCGAAGGTAATAGAATCATTAATAAATTCTATTTTTCCGAAGAAAATTCTGTCTTCTGTACTATAGTTAATTGAACCTATAAAATCCTTATAATTCATAATATTCTTAGTCATTGCTAATCAACTCCTGACATTTCAAAGCCTCTAATAATTCATCAATCTGATACCTTTTAAGTACATTGCCCGGATGAGGCTTGTGAAGCCTTATAATATGCTTTGTATCTTTGTGTATGAAAGCTACTCTTGATCCTGAAGTTTTACCTCTATTATCTTCAGTGTAACCGAATCTTGAAACCAGTGTTCTGGCTTCATCATAGGTAAAATCGGTAGGTCTTTGCAAGAGTCTTTCAACAAGTTTATCCTGTTTGCTCATATGTTATCTTTCTCTTTATTTTTTCTTTTGATAATTTAATTATACAACACAGGTAGAGTATTTGCAACTAAAAGTTAGTTGCAACAATAGAGTCCAAGCGAGACCTCAACCATGGTAAGGATAAGGTCATTTGAACAGTTGAAAAGCAAAAATTAGTAAAGAGGCAATCGGAATCGGACTCATGACCCTATCCATTACCATGGACGTTATATGGCCTAAAAACCGGCGTATTACTGTGTCAAGCTTCACATTTGCGGTTCTCACATATAATAATATGCTCCGCTCCTCGATGTTCGCTTTCCTTGTACTACTTGTTTTTTAAGCCATCTAATATATTCTGTATACCTTCGCGCTGCTATGTCAGACATCGCATTTCCGATGCTCATTTGCAGGGAGCAAACTCCGCTTCTCAATACTCGTCTTCCTTGCATACCTCGTTTTCCAGGCCACATGCTCTGCCGGCAGAGCGCCGTAAATAAGGGGATGAGGTGATAAGTTCGAATTTAAATAAAGGTAACAAAAAGAAATAGACCTCGGAAAAATCCGAGGTCTATTTCTTTTTGGAGCCCCCAATCGGAATCGGACCGATGACCTCATCCTTACCATGGATGCGCTCTGCCATCTGAGCTATGGGGGCGAATATCGCGAATATTATTATAAGCCAGATATTGATAAAAGTAAAGAGGTAATTTGACGTAATATCTGAAATTGTTGGCTGTTAAGCCCTAATTCTTTTCATGTAGTCCGGAACTGTATCAGTCTTGCTGATCCATTGCCCATTGTCCAGGGTTTCGAATTCATCAAACTTGCACAGTATTCCCTCGGCCTTAAAAGGATTAACATTATCCATCAACTGAAAATGAAGATGCGGCATGGTAGAATTACCCGAATGGCCTACAGTACCTAGAACATCCCCGCATTTTACCTGCTGACCGGCACTAACACTGACACTTCCAAGTTTCAGATGTGCAAAAAGAGCTATACCTTCAGAGCCTTCCAAAATTACATAGTTTCCTGCTATCGGTCGTAAGTCCTCCTCAGAAAGCTTTGGAGGATGAAAACTTAATCTAAGTAAATCTTTTATAAAGCTTATTTTTTTAGGCTCTTCCCAGCCTTCACCTATTGCTCTTACAACTCCGTCAAAAGGCGCAAAAACAGGTTGATTCCAACAGTAGCAGTCTTCAGTGGATACGCGTCCCAACAAATGATGAAAAAAGCTTTTACTATAAGGCGTGTCCTTGGCAGGCCCCAACCTTATAAAATCGTAAGCATATCTCTGTCCGAAGAACTCCGTTCCATGAGTCGGAACACACTTTGCGGGAGTTCGTAAAGCTACCCATTCTCCTTTTAGAGGAAACTTGATGGTAACTCCACCTCTAATTTGATTTGTATCAATACCGCTTGTCGCTTCCTTCTTCATAACTGAACCCCTTGTATCTTGTGTTTTAACCATTATTATATATCATACGACTATTTAGGTAAAATGTTTAATTTAAGGTTTTCAGGCACAAAAAAAGCGCCTCAGCACTTAACCGAACCACCTGTTTACTTACTACCTATTATCTTTCTTTTAAACTCGTCTTTTCCTTTAACTGTCATCTTGTCATCTCGTCAACTGTCAACTTATCTTTTCTCTTTTAACTGTACACTGTAAATTGTACATTGTAAACTATTTGGAGCGGGTGATGGGAATCGAACCCACGCTGTCAGCTTGGGAAGCTGATGTTCTACCATTGGACTACACCCGCATTTTCAAGAACGAAAGTATTTTAGCACAAAATAATATATAAGTCCAGAAGAGTTATAAGCGTTTAAGCTTTACTCTCTTCAAGGAATTTCTCCAGTTTACGTTTTACTCGCTGAAGAGCGTTATCTATCGACTTTACATGCCTGTCCAGCTGTTCCCCTATTTCCTGATAGGAACGTCCTTGCAAATAAAGTGAAAGCACTTCCCATTCAAGGCTGCTGAGTATTTCCCCCATTTTGACTTCTATTCCCTGAAATTCCTCACGATTGATTATCATTTCTTCAGGGTCGGAAATCCTCTCTTCGCTTATTACATCCATAAGCGTTCTGTCGGATTCCTCGTCGAAAATAGGCTTATTAAGCGATACGTATGAATTCAGCGGTATATGTTTCTGCCTTGTAGCAGTCTTTATAGCAGTAATGATTTGCCTTGTAATGCAAAGTTCGGCAAATGCTCTGAAAGATGATAGCTTGTCCTCCCTGAAATCACGAATAGCCTTATAAAGACCTATCATGCCTTCCTGTATTATGTCTTCCCTGTCAGCACCAATTAAAAAGTAAGTTCTCGCCTTGGCTCTGACAAAACTTTTATATTTATTTATCAAGTATTCGAGGGACTTCAAATTGCCTTCTCTTGCTTCCTCGACAATCTCCTCATCAAGCATTGCACTATATCTGTCTGCAACGCCTGTACGCGCGTTCAGCTTCAATTTAACGCCCCCTAAACCTAAAGAAAATGAAAAAACAACACCTGAATTGAGTGTTTGAAAAAAGGGAATACACATTCATAATTATACGTAAGGGCACTCTTTATGTCAAGCCAAAGTAAGGTTTTAAGCCTTTTCAATAACTTGATTAAAAAGTAATTTAACTTCTCCTTAATTTTTCAAGTTCTTCAAGTGTGCTGCTGTCCACATTTGAAAACAAACCGTTAATTGAAGATTTCTTGTTTGCATACCTGGACTTGTCATGTTTGGTGGTTAATTTTATTTCCTCACGCAATTCCTTGGGTGTCATTCTCGCACCGCCGCTTCTCAAGATCATTGTCTGCTCAAGGTAATCTGCAGTAACAACCCGGATGGTATGAATATTTCCCAAATTGTAAACAAAACGCTCTATATAGTTATCGGCAGTCTGGTTCTCTTTCGTGAATACAACCGTAAGATTGTCAAAAGTTTCTTCCTTATATCTTCTTCCCTTTACCATATGAGCATCAAATACGACATAAATTTTTACATTCCTAAAGCCCTGATAGTTTGAGAGTATGTTAAGAAGCTTATCCCTGCAGTCTTCAAGGGAATCCTTCCTCATATCAAAAATATCATCCCAGGAATTTATAACATTGTATGCATCTATAAGAAGATATTCCATCTGAAGTCACTCACATTCCCCTTTGCCTTGATATCTCATACATAACAATTCCTGCTGCAACAGATGCATTAAGTGAAGAAATCCTTCCCTTCATGGGAATATTCACTGTAAAATCACAGCTTTCTCCTACAAGACGGGTCATTCCCTTACCCTCACTTCCAATTACAAGAGCAATTGCTCCTTTTAAATCACTTTCGTAAAATGACTTTTCTCCTGTCGAATCAGTTCCAACTACCCAAATATTCTGCTTCTTAAGGTATTCTATTGTTTGCACAATGTTTGTCACACGTGCAACAGGAACATATTCTATTGCACCTGCGGATGCCTTTGATACGGCAGCCGTCAGACCAACAGCCCTGCGTTTTGGAATAATTATGCCATGAACGCCCACAACTTCAGCGGTTCTCAAAATTGAACCCAGATTGTTGGGATCAGCTATTTCATCCAGGATGACTATAAAAGGAGCTTCATTCTTAGAAGCAGCAGCCTCGAGGATGTCCTCTACAGAAACGTACTCCTTGGCAGATACATAGGCTGCTACGCCCTGATGGGATTTTGTCTCGGAAATGCTGTCAATCTTCTGTCTCTCAACCTCCTGAACAATTATTCCCTTTTCTTTTGCCATTGCAATAATCTGTTTTATAGAGCCTTCTCTATCGCCCCTTGATACAAGAATCTTGTTTATTGCGCGCCCTGCCTTAAGGGCTTCATATACAGAATTTCTGCCTTCAAGTACTTCACTTTCTCGTTCTTCTTCCTCGGCAGGCTCCCTGTCTCTAATATTCTCCCTGTAATTATCATTCCTTTTGCGTTCAAAACGCGCGTTCCTGTTCTTTCCCTTCGATGCGTACATTCTATAAACTCCTTTGTTTTTACTTCGTTAATTTATAATTCCCAACTTCTTATATTTTCAAAGTAAATTTTTATTTTTATCTAGTTCCCAATAGATATAGTTGTCATCCTTTGAAACAGCGGCCATTCCAATTTTCTCAAGCACCCTTGCCGAGACCTTGTTTGATACATGGCAGTCCGCCTTAATCTTAAGTACCTGGCTGCTGCCAAATGCCCACCGCAAAAGAGCGCGAGCTGCTTCTGTGGCGTAACCCTTCCGACGTTCACCGGGTACTATGCCATATCCCATTTCGACTATTCCCAGACTATCCGGCTTACCTTTAAAGCCTATATCACCAACAATTTTTCCGTCCGGTTTATTAATTGCGAGCCAAATTCCCCAGCCTATTTCTTCGGGGGCATTATCTATCTGTTTAAGATATTTCGGGATAAAATTAAGCAAATCCTCGGTAGGCCATTCTTCATTCTCTTTAAAAAACATATTAGATCTTGTTGCCGCGATGTCCTGCCACAGCTTTCTTGTAAGGGGAACAAGCCTCAAACGTTCGGAATCTATTATATAGTTATACTTATATATAAAGTCAGGCAATTCATCTAAAGACTGAAAAACAGCTTCAGTATTAAAGCCTTTAAAATCCTCTCTTGTGGTAACTCCAGTAAGAACAGCACCAAAAAGTGCGCCGCCTTTGCGTGCCGTTTCAGCGTCTACTACACTGTCTCCTATGAAAAGGCATTGGTCGGGAGTGAGCTTAACAAAATCGAGTGCTTTAAATAAGCCTTCAGGGTCAGGTTTAAACGCTGCAACATCCTCTCCCCCAATTATTATGTCAACCATATCCATAAGGCCGTCTCTTTTTAAAACCTTTTCAATACGGAAGCGGAACTTGGTTGAAACTATACCCACCCTTATTCCCATCTGTTTAAGCTGTGCAAAGGTGTCATATACTGTATCAAAAACAATAGTTCCATCCACCATTACCTTATCAGCCTTTTTCTTAAATGTAGCACAAAACTCATCCGCTCTGTCTGCATGTTCCCTGGAAGTAAGAGTTATAAAGGTTTGAGACAGCGGGAGACCTATGGTTTTACAAATCTGTTCCTGCGGAACAATAGGAAATCCCATTCTGCCAAGTGAGTAGTTGACACACTCGCATATTCCTTTTGACGAATCTGCAAGTGTATAATCAAAATCAAATAAAACAATTTTAATGCTGCTTTTCAATTTATATTACCTCGCCTTTGAGTGTTTTACTATATTAACCGCAGCAGATTAAAAGCGGCCTAATGCCGCTCTAAACCTTATTTGCAGATAAGTTGAGTATATCAGTTAACCTTTTAAAATCCTTTTTAAGGTAGAGATAACCTATTAGTGCTTCAAAACCTGTAGCATATTTATATTCTATAGGATCTGCGTTTTTAGGTATTGTGCCTGATTTGGCGTTTCTTCCCCTTTTAACTATATCAAGCTCATCCTGACTGAGGCTGTCAGTTATACGGTGTATGATATCTGACTGAGCCTTGGCCTTAACATATTCTACCGATTGCTTGTGAAGCTTGTGAACAGATACATTGCCTTCTTTTTTTATCAGCAGAGTCCTGATATAAACGTCAAAAACAGAATCACCTATATAAGCCAGAACCAGTGGTGAAAGCTGCAGAATCTCAATATCGCTGAAAGTAACTTCCCCTTGCAGTGCACTAAAAAAATCTTCCATAATATATTGCTACCAAACCTTTGTTTTATTTTACAGCTTCTTTACTTTAACCCCTTCAGGGCTGTCCTCTAGTACGTATCCCAATTCCTTGAGCTTATCCCTGATGGCATCGGCTTCCTTCCAGTTCTTATCCTTTCTTGCCTGCTGCCTTTTATCAACCAGCTCTTTTATTTCTGCAGAAACCTCTTCATCCTGCTGCTTTGACTTTTCACAGTCCTCCATATTAAGACCGGTTATTTTGTCCATTTCAAGAAGCAGTTCATAAAGCTGTCTGGAACTTTTACCATACCTTATAACATTCCAGATGATACCCAAAGCTTTGGGAATATTAAGGTCATCATTTATTGAATTTTCAAACTCCGTTTTAAAGGATTCCACAACTTCCTTCTCAATAATGTCGGTGCCATTCTTGTGGGCAAGAACACCCTCAAGAAGCCTGTCATAAGAAACCTTCGCAGCTTTTATGGCGTCCCAGGTGAAGTTCAGCTTGTTGCGATAATGTGCGTTAAGGCAGAAATACCTGAAAACTACCGGTTCAATGCCATTTTTCCTTAGATCATCTATTGTATAAGTGTTGCCAAGACTTTTTGACATTTTACCATTATTAACAAGCAAGAATTCTCCATGCATCCAGTGTTTAACAGCAGGCTTACCAAGCAGAGCTTCCGACTGTGCAATTTCATTTTCATGGTGAACAGGAATGTGGTCCACACCGCCTGTATGAATGTCAAATTCATCTCCAAGGTACTTCCTGCCCATTGCAGAACATTCAATGTGCCATCCGGGATAACCCATTCCCCAAGGGCTTGGCCACTGCATTATGTGCTCTTTCGGAGCCTTTTTCCATAGAGCGAAATCCTGGGGATTCCTTTTTTCCTCATTGACTTCAACTCTTGCTCCAGCAATCTGTGATTCCAAATCCAGTCTTGAAAGCTTTCCGTAGCCCTTAAATTTACTTATATCAAAATAGATACCGTCACTGGTCTCATAACCATAGCCCTTTTCAATAAGGCCCTGTACAAAGTCTATCATTTCCTGTATGTGTTCTGTAGCCTTTGGAACAACTTCCGGTATTTCCACATTCAAAGCTTTTATATCTCTGAAAAAAATATCGGTATAATAAGCTGCAATTTCCCACGGAGTCCTGTTTTGCTGTTTTGCAGTCTTCATCATCTTGTCTTCGCCCTCATCAGAATCTGATACAAGATGTCCTACGTCAGTTATGTTCATTACATGCTTTATTTTAATATCGTTATACTTTAGTACTCTTCTTAAAACATCCATAAAAACATAGGTCCTGAGGTTGCCAACATGAGCATAGTTATAAACAGTTGGTCCGCAGGAGTATATCCTTGCTTCGTTTCCTTCCAAAGGTTTAAACTCTTCTTTTTTTCTTGTAAGTGTATTATAAAGTTTCAATTCTATATCCTCCCTATTTTACTTCTTTATCGTGCTGTTTCTCTATTAAAGTTTCGTATACAGTCTTCCTCAATTTATTATCAATATCAGCATTTTCAGATTTGTTAAGCGACTTTTCCATACGTTCTATTCTTGCAAGCAGCCTGCACAATTCCTGGGAAACAGGGTCTCCTGTGTGCACCTGGTCAAGCTCAAGTGAAGGAGCAACCTTGGCATTTCCTATTTTTACAACCCTGCCGGGTACCCCGACAACCGTCGCATTTGGCTCAACTTCGTTAAGTATAACCGCATTAGCCCCAATTCTTGAATTATCGCCTACCTTGAAAGGCCCAAGTATTTTAGCACCTGCACTAATCAATACATTATTGCCTATTGTAGGATGTCTCTTGCCAGTATCCTTGCCGGTACCGCCCAGGGTGGCACCGTGGTAAATTGTACAGTTATCCCCTATCTCAGCGGTTTCACCTACTACAATACCCATTCCGTGGTCAATAAAAAGGCCTTTTCCTATTTTAGCCCCAGGATGGATTTCTACACCAGTAAAAAATCTTCCTGTTTGGGATACAAATCTTGCAAGGAAAAACCTCTTCTTCGTGTACAGCCAGTGTGACAACCGATAGAAAACAAGAGCATGAAAGCCCGAATAAAGCATTATTACTTCAAAGGTGCTTTTAGCTGCAGGGTCACGCTTTGCAATTGATCTAGCATCTTCCAATAAGCCCATTCCAAATTCCCCACTTAATCAAATTTATATCTGCTTCTATTATAATTATATCCCCAAAGCAATTTCATAATAACAAAAAACCCGCTCAATACAACCGTATAGAGGCGGGGTTATCGCGGTTCCACTCTAATTAAAACTAAAACCTTCTCATCTGCATAACGGTGCTTCTCCGTGAAAACCTAGACATAAAAGCTTCAGTTTTCAAACTCAGCGGCGCACTTTCACCAAACATTGACCCAGAATGGCTTTCAGCCTGCGACCATTCTTCTCTTAGAGTTTATTCAGGTACTCTGCCGCTTCATTGTTTTTGACATTATAATATTGATTTTAACAAATATGCAGACTAAAGTAAATATCATCAGTTTACAGTGTACAATTTACAGTTAAAGGCAAAGACAGTTTATGATTAAAAAACAGAGAAACAGTTTATAGTTCAATTAACAGAATTGAGAAGTAAGAATACAGGTTAAAAAAAGGTATAAATTAAAATAAAGGGGCGGTCTAGCCGCCCCCGTTACTTCAGCAGTCATCATGATGATGGTGATCTATCCCCAGCATCTGTGCTTCAGCTTCAAGTGCTCCAGGGAAATCCATCATTTGTGGCGGGAAAAATTCTTCAACAGGGAATTCAATTGTATCAAACAGTTCGCAAGGATTTTCTTCTGTTGCAGCTATGCATTCCTTGTTAGGTACACAGTAATTAAATGCAGGAATTACAAGCTGTACGAGTCTTACCAGTTTGATTATAGAGAATAATCCTATTGTAGCAACAACTCTCTTTCTTATTGATTCAATATCCTCGATTATGTCATCAAGGAAACGTACTTCAGTGTCTTCAAGTGCATCTACTACTGACTTCGGCATATTTTCAACCCTTGAATCATCAAAGAATTTATCAAGGATGTCTTCAATTTTTGCACTAAGGCAGATAGGTTCTGCAACTTCAATCTTAGCTGTCGGAAGATTATCCTGTTGTACGTTTGTCTTTTTTCCTTCCTCATTTTCATGAGTTTTGAATATCTTAACATTTCCTTCTGAACCAAAAAGGATTACCTTTTTGTCAAATACAACAACACCATTTCTCGGAACTATTGTTGTCCCTCCTGGTCCACATCCTCCCGGAAGGAAGAAATCAAGGGTTACCCTTATAAAGTATTTTATATCTACTGTGAAAAAGCCTCTCTTGAAAGGTACAGGTTCGATATCAGCATAGACATCAATAACCTCGGCTCTTCTACATTTGACATTTATTGCCTTGTTTATTATACAGCGGTTTTCCCTTGTATTTTTTAAGTGAACCCTGGCATTTTCAATACAATCCTTTTCTCTGCATGAGTCAAATATTTTTTCGGTCTGTATACATACAGCTTCTCTTAATTTGCACAGATCCTTTTCACAAATAGGACCCGGAACTACTTCATGCTCGTGGCCCATGTTTACAACTCCTTTCGCCTATACCTGTTTATTACTGGATTATTTTTCTTTTCAATTACATAATATGTTTAAAACAATATATGGTGATATGTAAAATACCTAAAAAGTAAATTTATATCCGCTATGCAGCAAAAAAGGCGTTTCTGCCAGCTAAAAAAATGAGAAAAATCATAAAAACAAATTCTTTACCCGCGGCTCAATGTATATATTATAAAGAGGTGGTACTATGTATAATATTAATAACCAGCAATTTGTTTACAAACAAAGCAGCGGTAAAGTTTTTAATTTCTACTTTGATGAAAAGCTCGGGCTGTGCTACAGTAATTTATCAAAAAGAAATACCTGGGGAGAGCCTGTAGTTCTCCAAAAAAATATACATAATAATTTTTTTATGGAAATGGATCACGGAGATAATTTTCATATAATCTATCAGGATTTATCAGGCAATATATTTTATTCGCACATGTCTTCCGGCGGGAACATAAAGACAATTCCCGTACTGGGAAGCAAGTCGGTATCCGCTTACAATAAATATTTCTCCGTTGTTCCCATCAAGGAAGCAGTACACTTTTTCTACATTCTCAAGCACAATGATTCGCTGATGCTTGTACACCAGATACTAGCCGGAGGAAAGGCCGAAAATCCCAAGGTAATTGATTATGTTTATGAAAACATCCGGCCTTATTCGGTATCCGAGGATAATCAGGGCAACATTTATACATTTTATCAATCCTCCGACAACAAGTTTTATCAATTAGGCTATAAAAAATATACTGCAATTCAAAGATTCTGGGGAGAGTTTATACCAATAACACATACAAATGCCGACAATGAGTTTCCATGGACAATAATAGATGAAAAAAACACAATACATCTTTGCTATCAAAGATGCAGCAGCAAGCAATATGAGCTTGTATACCAGCAGAAAGTCCCTGACAGGAACATTTGGAGTGACGAGAAAACAATACACACATCTTCATACCCGTTTCATGAAGCCTCTATAGCATATATAGCAAGCAAGCTCACAATATTCTGGGTTCGGGATGATGTTATTTTTTACAGCAGTTCTAATGATTACGGCAGCTCCTGGTCAAAACCCTCAAAGCATAACAGCTTTACAGCCGGGAGGCAGCTTATGTGCGCAAGATTCAAAACAAATGCACCTGCGGAATATGATCAGGTAACAGCCACAAGACTTCCGGGAAGCTTTCTTAATGGACTAAAGCTTGCTTTTTATACCTCAATAAGCGATTATGAACGTTCAAATCTTTCAGCTGAAGAGCTTAAAAATATGATTGTTGACAGTTTGAAGCTTTTAAGAGCAAGCATAGATGAACTTCGAGATTCGGATAATTCAATTATTGAAAGCAATTCAAAGCTCTCTGCGTCTATACAGTCTCTTGAAAGAGATTTTGTAAAATACACAGTAAGAGCAGGTAGCATTGAAAGTGAACTAAAACAGTTCAAGCAAAGGCTTGAGAAATTTGATGAATATAAGGATCTGCTTGAAGAATTAAGAATGCAAAAAAACAATATAAAACCTTTAAAAGATGACTCGTCATCAGTTGATATGATGCCTGTAATAGTAGAAAATCTGCCACCAGTGCAGCAAGAGCATCATCAGGGCTTTAAAACATATGTTATTGACGGGAATTCTAAAACAATGGAAAAAACGGAAGATTGAAAAGGTATAAATCAAAAAACAAAAACAGAGAATTGTTCCATGCCTTAATGTATAAGAAACGGAACTATTCTCTGTTTTTCTGATTATTTACTTCAACTTATATAGTTGACCCAAAATGGCGTTTCCCTATATTTTGACACCTAGCCTAAGCTAGGTGGGTGTCCTGTTGAAACCGGTTGCCTTCCTCCGCCGTTGCACTGCAAGGCAGTGTCGGAATTAACCTGAGGCCTGACATTATGTTTCAAACGCAAACTCCCTTATGTTCGATGTAGGTTCAAAATAATAGGTTTTTCGACTCATTTCAGGCTCACAACTTATCGTAGTTTTATTATAGCATTGTAATCATACTTTTAACAGTTTACTTAAGCGCCAATAATTAATATCTGCAAATCATAATTCTATTATTCTAATGAATGCTTTTAAAATCGCTGTGTAGTGACGTCTGGGCACATTTCCATTATAAGAAAACTTTAACTTATTTCAAAAATCATTTCCCAATATCACGGGTAAATCTGTACATACTTATTGCTTGTGAGCCGTGGAATTACACGGTACATTTCACGGACATAAATTTTGTTATGTATTCCTTCATTCAACACAAGTTCCTTGTATTCCTCGGGAAATTTAAGACAATAGCCGCAGCCACCCTTTGCAATCTGACATGGAGTAGATATTACTTCAAAAACATATCCTTTGCTTTCAAGCATTCTGCATAGCCTGATAGCAAAATTACCGGAATTTAAAACAGCCAGACAATCCATATAAACCTCCATGCGCCCAGTGTGCCAAATGAATTGTCTCACTGGGCACACAAAAAGTGTTGAAACACTTTTTTATGGGGTTAAATATAATTTATTACACCTGCCATTTGTTTTGTTTCACAAAACAGGCAGATGTAAAGCTTTTCAGACTGAAGTCTTCAAGCGAGCCACCCCTCTTCTGTGGCGCCGGCGGCGCGGCGGCAGACAAGCATAAGCCGTGGGGGTAGCGCTGCTTAAAACATTTTAGTCTGCCACCAATATATAATATTTTTGGCAGATTAAAATGTTACAAAGGAATTCAGCACAAATTTATGTCCCAATCTTATTTTCCCTGGCATAATAGAAAAGGTACTGCTGTGCAAAGCCGGCTAATTCACCGAATTTGTCCGAGGCAAGCTCCTGAATCCTTTTCAAGCTTGTCTCCTCCTTAAAATACAATTCTTCCATCACGCGTTTAACCCAGACGTCTGTCGGAAATACATCATATTTTGTACCGCTGTATAAAAGTACGCAGTCAGCAACCTTGTTACCAACACCCGGAAGCCTGGTCAATTGTTTTCTTGCTTCATCGGAAGGAAGATTTTTAAGCGTATCAAGCTTAATTTCACCATGAATTACCTTGACAGCTGTTTCAATAATATACTTACATCTGAAGCCTGCCTTACAGGGAGTGATGTCTTCTAATGTGCAGTTAACAAGCTGGGATGGCTCAGGAAAAGAATAATAGGTTTTACTATTAAAAATAATCTTTTTACCGTACATCTTTGATAATTCATCCACACACCTCATTATCATGGGAATCCTGTTATTTGCAGATATAATGAAAGAAACAAGGGTTTCCCATATATCCTGCCTGAGAATTCTTATACCATATCCGAAGTTTACAGCTTCCTTTAGTATAGGATCGTTGCCCAGCTGTTTTTTTATTTCACTATAATCCCTTCCCAAATCAAAATAATCAAACCAGAAATCCTGAAAATCCTTAATTGTAGTATTAAGTATTCTAATTCGGTCATTATCTCCGCTGATGTTTATAACCCTGCCCTTTACTACTCCTGTATAGCTCCCCTGCTTCTGCTTTATCCATCTGAAGCACTGCCCGCATTCAAAAGTATGTTCCAGATTAAAATCCTTAATGTTTTCTATCTCAATGCCTTCATCAGTCTCATTTATGGTATATCCTCTATAATCCATCGCAATATCTCCCTTGTGCAAATATTCTAACACCCAAGTATATATTCCCACTTTTTTTCTGCTATAATAAAAAATAATCAACATTCAAGAAAATTTTAAATTCCGGAGGTATCCATGAAGGAAAAAATATATACAATACCTGTATCAGAAGCGTTTAAAACAGATTGTGAATGCCCAATGTGTCTTCTGGAAAGCAACCTCGAAAATGAATATATAGAATATGCACTTGGACCATCCCTTATGGAACCTGACAGCCGGGTAGAAAGCAATGAAAACGGCTTTTGCAGAAGACATTTTGAGATGCTCTTCAACAGTCAGACCAATAAATTGGGACTTGGCTTAATAATCGATACAATGATGACAGAACAGAATAAAAAATTTAAAAAGCTTTGTGATAAAGGTATACATAAAAAATATGCTGATACTGTAGTCGAAAAGCTCCAAAAATTTGAAAAGAAATGTGTTATATGCGATAAAATTGATTACACAATGCAGCGCTTCATAGATGTAATACTTTATCTATGGTGCAAGGAACCTGAATTTAAGGAAAGGTTCAATAGAGGCAAGGGGTTTTGCCTTATGCATCTGGCGCAGCTGGTGGAAGGTACAAAGAAATACATGAGCTCCAAAGAATCTCAAGAATTTCTAGGAATTCTGATGGATTTACAGCTAAATAACCTTGAACGCATCCAGAGTGAAGTAAACTGGTTTACAAAAAAGTATGATTACAGGTATAATGATGAACCGTGGGGTAATTCTAAAGACGCTCTTCAAAGAAGTATACAGAAAATAGTTGGGTTTTGCTCCCTTAAATAGTGCAAACCGTTCACGGGAGGCATAATTTTGTTAGAAGAAACTTAATGTATACCGTATTAATGGTCTGTGGTATAATTAATTAAACTTAAAGGTGATGGAGTTCACCTGAACCGCAATTAAAGTTGCTGATGACTCCTGCGAATAACTTTGAATTGTTATTTGCAGGAGTTTTTGTATAAAATAAAGCTAATATTTAGGTTTAACAGTTGCAGAAGGAGTATAGGGGTATAATGAAAAAATATATTTTTATTGGGGCCGGAGGCATATTAGGAGCTATTTTAAGGTATTTGATCAAAAACACAAATATATATCAGTATCATGGAAACCTTCCTTTAAATACTTTTATTATAAATATTGCAGGCAGCTTTATACTTGCGCTTGTTTTAACAATAGCATATGAAGTAAAGGAAATAGATAATGACTTGAGACTGGGCATAGCAACAGGTTTTTTGGGCGCTTTCACTACATTTTCGACGTTATGTAAGGAGACGGTAAGCTTATTCAGTCAGGGGGACTATTTCTCTGCAATTGTATATGTTTCAACTTCAACAATTATAGGTCTGGCAGCAGTTTATCTCGGTATGGCGCTTGCACGCCGGTCAGCCTTATGGCTGTTCAAAGCGGGCTGGAATGTGGATGCTAATTCCGAAGCGGAAGGAGAGGCAGATTAATGGACCTCGTTTTTGTAGGATTTGGAGGCGCTTTAGGAAGCCTTACCAGGTATCAGCTGGGAAAGATAATTTCACAAAAGTCTAAAAGCACCTTCCCTCTGGCTACTTTTATAATTAATATAACCGGAGCCATACTTTTAGGAATCCTAAGCAGCATGGACGCAGGTAAAAACGCTTATTTGTTGCTGGGAGACGGCTTCTTGGGGGCTTATACCACATTTTCCACATTCATGTATGAGGGATTCAATCTCTTTAAAGGAAATAAAAAAGCCAATGCAGTTGCCTATATACTGGGTTCCCTTATATTGGGCATAATAGGCTATACAATTGGCTTTGAAGTAGTTAAGGTGTTAAGATAACGTTATATGTTCGTGCGGACTATAGCTACTAATTACACCAAAAGTCACTTATTATCTGTTTTTTAATATTTCATATATTTTTTTAAACTTTTCTGTATTCTGTATATCTCCAATACCTTGATAAGCTCTGCTGAACAGACAATAAATATTCGAATCGGTTGGTTCAGCAGATATGGCCAGTTTTAACAATTCTATCGCTTTTTCAAAATCTCCTGTATCTAATAATTTTTCTATTTGTTTAAGCTGATTTTCTTTAACATCATTTTTAGCAACTTTACTTGGCATGACACAAATCTCATTTAAAACTGAGCGGACTTTTTCAGCAGTAAATGGCTTCTGAAGATATGCTACTGCACCCATCTGAGTACACTCAACTGCGTTTTTTATAGTTGCATAAGCAGTTATAATAATTACAGGAATGGTAATACCCTGTTCCCTAATCCTCTTCAAAACCTCAGTCCCACTAAAATGAGGCATTTTTATATCTAAAAACGCCAAATCAAATTTTTCATGTTTGAAAAGTTCCAAAGCCTCCAGCCCGTCAGTTGCCGTAAGGACTGTAAACCCTTCCAGTTCCAGACATTTTGTTAAAAGGATTCGGATATTTTTTGTATCATCTACCACTAAAATCTTTTTCATTATTAATTCACCTCGCTTAAAGGTAAGGAAAATATAAACCTGCTTCCAACATCAAGCTTGCTTTCGCACCATATTTGTCCTCCATGCGCTTGAATAATTTCCTTTACAATGGATAGTCCCAGACCGGTTCCTCGTATCTCCTTATCATGCTCTTTGACCTGGACAAATTTTTCAAAGATCCTGTCAATAAATTCAGGGGGAATACCTGCACCGGTATCCTTAACCGATACAAACATTTTCCCTTCCTTTAATTCTGCCGCTATGCAAATCTCATCACCCGCATCCGTATACTTTAAAGCATTATTTATCAAGTTGTTAATGACCCACGTGATTTTCTCAAAATCGACATTAACCTTTGGCAGATTATCGTCTACCTCGTAATAAAGGCTGACTTCTTTTTGATGGGCCAGTTCATAAAATTGCTTTACAGATGTATCTATAATACCCTCTATAGAATTCGTACGGATATTAAAGATTGCTTTATCCGACTCAACCTTGGATAATTCCATTAATTCATTTACCAAATTTGAAAGCTTCATTTCATCTTCCCTGATAGTATTCATTACGCTTTTTTGCTCTTCATTCAACCCACCAAGTCTTTCATCCAATATCATACTTGTACCCATAATTATAGAAGTAAGTGGTGTTTTAAATTCATGCGATATTGTTGCAACAAAATCAGTTTTTACTCTTTCAAGTTTTTTAAGCTGCGTAACATTTTGAAACAGTACTATAAGGCCGGTTATATTCAATTCTGTATCTTTTACGGCTGTAACAATTATATTGAAATAATAATCTTCCTCCGACTGAATATAAATAATCTTTTCTTTGTAATCCTCTCTTGCAGCAAGAGCTCCGGATATGTGTTCAAATATTTCACCATTTCTGATAGCTTCAAAGAAATGCTTGTTAGCTACTTTTTCCTCTTGAACATCAAAAAATTTCTCACAAGCATCATTTAACAACATAATTCTAAAATTCGTATCCAATACGATTAACGGATCGGATATGCTTTTAACTATTGCAACAGACTTATTTCTCTCAGACATAAGATTACCCAGTGTACTTTTTTCATATTGCTGCAACCTCATGGTCATATTGTTAAATTCCCGAGCCAATTCACCAACTTCATCCTTGGTACCGACCGTTATCTGCTGGTTCAGTTCCCCTGCCCTAACCAGCTTGACAGTCTGCGTCAGAGAATATATCGGTTTTAAAAATCTGTTGGTAAAAAACCTTGACAGCAGAAACCCGCCTCCAACAGCTGTAAAAGACAGTATTGATACTACATACATGGACTGTCTTGCACTGTTTGTAGTTGCATCCCTTCCGGCAAACATAGCCTTTTCATTAAGTTGTGAAAGTCCCTTCATTTCCTGCTTTAGCTTGTCAAATTGCGGATAGATTATTGTGTTGTAAAAATCAATGGACTTATTCACCCCATCGTTATTTCGGATTTCCTGCAACTCCGAGAATGACTTGATATAATTAACATAATAGTTGCCGATTTTATTCACATAATCGCTTTCGCCTTTTTCAGTGATATTACTCCTTTCAATATTAAGCCACTTATTAAATGTATCAGAATTTTCTGCAAACAGTTCAATCCCTTTTTTCCTGTCTACATTAAGATAAATCAATACCGCGCTATCCTGCCTTTCAATTGCTTCAAGCATATTGGAAACAGCATTAATACTTTTATAATTATCTACCATTAACCCATTTGTAGATTTTCCCAGGTGATATATATTTAATATTGATACTAATCCGACAAGTGCTATCAATAATACCAGACAAAGATAAATTACCGACACTTTACCTTTTAATGTCCTGATCATATAAGAATCCTCTTTCTAATCCAATTTGAAAGCCCAATTTAAGTATAGATTCCGCTGTATGGTAAGTCAACGAACCCTACCGTGATTAAACTGTGAAAACACCTGCTATTTATACGAGAGACACAGATAAATTTCATAAATCACTGCTAATAGTCATGGTAATTTTAGATGCAGAATTCCTTGTAATTTTAGATTTTACAACAACAGGGAGTATAATTACCATCATGATAAAAATCAGGTTTTTAGTAAAAAGAAGTGAATTAACAAATAATATTCATGTAAGTCTTTTTGAGGAGGTTTTGCAAATGTTGGATTTGATTTTTACAGCAGCACTCTTGATTTGTTTTGGATTAGTATTTCTGATTGTTAAATGGTGTGACAAACAAATCAGTAGGTAGTCCATACATTTTTAATAGTCTTTGATATAAGCAACCCGAATGATTGGAGGGGTAATAATGATTGTCTTGATAGTTATAGCTGTAGTGCTGTTTATATATTTGGGTTATGTGCTCATTAATCCTGAAAAATTCTGACTTCATAAGGAGGGGAATAAGGCAAATGGAAATTCTACAAATATTGATTACATTGACATTGCTCATACTGTTGGTAATCCCGACAGGAAAATATATTTATAAAGTAGTATCCGGGGGTAAGAGCTTTGCAGACCCGGTAATAAACCGGATTGACAACCTGATATTTAAAATCACAGGCATAAAAAAAGATGAAATGAGTTGGAAAAAATATGCTGTATCATTACTGCTGACAAATCTTGTAATGGTAATACTGGTATATATAATATTCAGAATACAAGGTTTGCTTGGGCTAAACCCCAACAAAGCAGGCAATATGAAAGCGGACCTGTCTTTCAATACAGCTATAAGCTTTATAACAAATACCAACCTGCAGGATTACAGTGGAGAATGGGGGTTATCTTATTTAAGCCAGATGATTGCCATAACGTTTTTAATGTTTACATCGGCAGCATCAGGGTTGGCAGTAGCATTCGCATTTATCAGAGGAATAGCAGGCAAAACAAAAATGGTAGGAAACTTTTTCGTAGATTTGGTCAGGATAACAACAAGAATATTACTGCCCCTATCCATTGTAATAGCACTTGTTCTTGTTTGGCAGGGAGTACCGCAAACTCTTTCGCCCAACGAAACTGTAACAACCTTGCAAGGTACTTCACAGGATATTGCTCTGGGTCCTGTTGCTTCACTTGAATCAATAAAGCATATTGGAACAAACGGCGGCGGCTTTATGGGGGCAAACTCGGCACATCCTTTTGAGAATCCTACTCCGTTGACGAATGTAATTGAAATACTTTGTATGATGTTAATTCCGGCATCATTAGTATATTCATTCGGATTGATGTTGAAGAATAAGAAACAGGCATGGGTCATATTTGCGGCTATGGCTTTCCTATTCGTCATATCTCTTGGTGTCAGCTATTTTTCAGAATCGGCAGGAAACCCTACGCTGGCTCAGGCAGGCCTCAACCAATCCATGGGTAATATGGAGGGCAAAGAGGTAAGGTTTGGCACAGGCCAGTCAGCTTTATTTACAACAGTCACTACTGCTTTTACTACAGGCTCCGTTAACAATGCCCATGATTCGCTTACTCCGTTAGGCGGAATGGCTGCAATGTGGCAAATGATGCTGAATGTCGTGTTTGGCGGCAAAGGTACCGGCCTTATGAATATGCTTATGTTTGCAATTCTTGCCGTCTTTTTATCAGGGCTGATGGTTGGCAGGACGCCGGAGTTTTTAGGGAAGAAAATAGAAGGCAAGGAGATGAAGCTCATCGCCCTTTCCATAATAATACACCCCTTTATAATACTAATTCCTACAGCCATAGCACTCATTGTACCCGGCGGGCTTGCGGGAATAACTAATCCCGGCTTCCACGGACTTTCGCAGGTTCTGTACCAATATACAACTTCCGCAGCCAATAATGGTTCAGGCTTTGCCGGAATGATTGTCAATACTCCATTCTGGAATATAACTACAGGGTTTGTAATGTTCCTGGGACGATATGTTTCCATAATCCTGCTGCTGGCTGTAGCCGGATCTCTGGCAAATAAAAGAGAAGTACCGCTTGGACCAGGTACATTTAAAACAGACACTGCAATATTTACGTTTATATTGGTCGCTGTAGTGGTTATAGTGGGTGCTTTGACATTTTTCCCCGCCCTCTCGCTGGGACCAATTGCTGAGCAGCTAACAATAGGTCATTAAAGAAGGGGGAACACAAAATGAAGAACAATGGAAAATCTGCAAAAAAAAGCTGGATTACAAAAGAAATCCTGACTAGCGCAATTAAAGATTCATTTATAAAGTTAAATCCAAAAGAAATGATCAGAAATCCCGTTATGTTTGTTGTGGAAGTAGGCTTTATAATAACGCTTCTTCTGACCTTTTTCCCCAATGCAATAGAGGCTAATGGAAATAGGCTCTATAATGCCATCGTAGCTATAATTCTATTCATTACCGTTCTGTTTGCCAACTTTGCCGAAGCTGTAGCCGAAGGCAGAGGTAAAGCACAGGCGGAAAGTATGAAAAAGACCAGAAAGGATACAAAAGCCAAACTGCTTGATAAAAATGGGAACACAAAAATTGTAAATTCCAGTGATATAAAAAAAGGAGATATAGTCCTTGCTGAGATTGGGGATATTATCCCAAATGACGGCGAAGTAATTGAAGGTCTGGCAATGGTTGACGAATCCGCCATAACAGGAGAATCCGCGCCTGTCATGAAAGAGGCGGGAGGAGATTTCAGTTCTGTTACCGGCGGCACAAAGATAAAAAGCGACTGGCTCAAGATAAGAATTACTGCAACCCCAGGCGAATCATTCCTTGACAAAATGATTAATCTTGTAGAAGGTGCCTCAAGGCAGAAAACTCCTAATGAAATTGCCTTGACAACAGTTCTTGTAAGCCTGACCATTATATTTTTAATAGTAGTTATAGCGCTCTACCCCATGGCAAAGTATTCAGATGTACAGATACCGGTGTCAACATTGATTGCACTCCTTGTCTGTCTGATTCCGACAACAATAGGCGGGCTTTTATCTGCCATAGGAATAGCCGGAATGGACAGGGTAACCCGGTTCAATGTCATTGCAATGTCGGGAAAAGCCGTAGAAGCATGTGGTGATGTAGATACCATGATACTTGATAAAACAGGCACTATAACTTACGGGAACAGATTGGCTTCTGAGTTTAAACCGGTTGGAAACCATACACTGGAAAATATCACCCGTTTTGCACTAATTTCTTCATTAAAGGATGATACACCTGAAGGCCGTTCCATTGTAGAACTTGCCAACAAACAAGGTTTGAATGTTAACAAGGCTGAATATGAAACGGCAGAAAACATAGAGTTTACCAGTCAGACCCGAATGAGCGGTATAAACCTTCCTAATGGGGGACAAGTAAGGAAAGGTGCTTCTGATGCGGTCATAAAGTTTGTTACCGAACTGGGGGGAGTTATTCCTGACGACCTTCAAAGTAACGTTGAAAAAATATCAAAGCTGGGTGGTACTCCTCTTGTAGTATGTGTTGATAAGGAAATCATTGGTGTTATTTACCTCAAGGATACAGTAAAGCCAGGTCTTGTTGAAAGGTTTGCAAGGCTGCGTGAAATTGGTATAAAAACAATCATGTGCACGGGAGACAACCCGTTAACTGCTGAAACCATAGCAAAAGAGGCAGGTGTTGATGATTTTATTGCCGAATGCAAGCCGGAGGATAAAATAGATGTAATTAAAAGAGAACAGGCAGAAGGGCGGCTTGTAGCCATGACCGGTGACGGAACAAATGATGCTCCTGCATTGGCCCAGGCAGATGTCGGTCTTGCCATGAACAGCGGTACAACAGCCGCAAAGGAAGCTGCCAATATGGTAGATTTGGATTCCGATCCTACAAAAATCATTGAAGTGGTTGAAATTGGTAAGCAGCTTCTTATTACAAGGGGTTCACTGACAACGTTCAGCATTGCAAATGACGTAGCGAAATACTTCGCGATAATTCCGGCATTGTTCACAATTGCCATTCCCCAAATTAAGATTTTAAATATCATGGGGCTTGCTACTCCGCAGAGTGCAATACTATCGGCATTGATATTTAATGCAATCATAATACCGGCGCTCATACCGATTGCAATGAGAGGCGTAAAATACAAACCAATGAGTTCAGAGGCAATGCTTGCGAAGAACATGCTGATTTATGGTCTTGGAGGCATAATTGTTCCTTTTATAGGAATCAAGCTCATCGATATATTAATATACCCCGTAATAAAAACCATGGGGTTAGGTTAAGGAGGCAGCATATGAAAACACTTATTCGTGCAATTGCAGTAAGCATTGCTTTATTATTGATATGTGGTGTGATTTATCCATTAGTAATAACAGGTATCAGTCAGGTTCTTTTTCCCAAGCAGTCAAACGGCAGTATTGCTTATTACAATGGGAAGCCGGTTGGGTCGGAGCTTTTAGGCCAGGCTTTCACCGATGCAAGGTTTTTCCACGGCAGAATTTCTGCCGTTAATTACAACACCTACACAGAAAAGGACAAAAAACCTGATAAAGATGGCAAAGTAGCATATTCAGGCGTTGCGTCCGGCGCATCAAACCTGGCTCCTTCAAATCCTGCCCTGGCTGAACGTGTAAAAAAGGATATAGCTGAATTTATAAAAGCCAATCCGGGAGTTAAAGAGAATGATATTCCAACAGATCTGATGACTGGTTCAGGATCAGGACTTGATCCCCATATAAGCCCGGAAAGCGCAAAAATACAAATCCCTGCTATTTCCAAAGCAACAGGAATAAACATAAGCGATTTAAACAAGCTTGTAGAAAAGTACACTGAAGGAAGAACATTAGGCATATTTGGTGAAGCAAGATTCAATGTGCTGAAGGCAAATATGGAAATAGCCAAAGCATTAGGAATATAGCTATATTAAAACTGTGGAATTAGATTAATAGAAAAGAGTGAGGTTATGAATAATTTTTTATATGAATTTGGACTTCTCTCGATTATAATTTTAGTGTTTTATATAATCTGGAAGGTTAATGAATACTTCATTTTTAAAAAAGACAGGAATAAGCGTTACAACCTTGATGAAGGCAATGATGAATAACCTGATAGGAACTATCCAATTATTATACGGGTAGTTCCTTTACTATATTTCATTTGGTATAACATGAATCTCTATATTTTTAGCCTGTTTCAGCAATTTTGAAACAGTCGAACCCCTTAAGACTGTCTCAAGCTTGGTTCTTGTAGCGTGGCCAATAATTATCTGTGTTATATGCCTTTCCTGTGCGAATTTAGACAACTCGCCTGATACACTTTTACCTGTCAATGTGATAACTTCAGCTCCCAATTGTTTTGCAAGCTTAAAGTGGGCGTCAAGCATTTCCTTATTCTTAGGAGTGAGTTTAGGAGCAAATAAATTGGTGCAATCCACGCTGACTACTATCCATTCACACTTGTATCTTTTGGCTATTCTGGCTCCTCTTCTTATCAGTTTTTTCGCTGAAGTACTTGGACTGATACATACCATAACCCTTTCAACAGTTTGCCATGTATCCCTTATTCCATGCTCCTTCATATATTCAGCCAGATCTTCATCTACCTCTTCTGCAGTCTGGCGAAGTGCAATCTCCCTTAATGCATTCAAATTGCCTTTTCTGAAAAAATTTTTTAATGCCTGAGGCACCTTCTCAAGGTTGTATACATTCCCGCGTTTGAGCCTGTTTTGCAGGGCATCGGGAGTAATATCCACAACCACCACTTCATCAGCTTTCTCAACGATATAATCCGGAATTGTTTCTCTTACTGTAATACCTGTAATCTGCTTGACAACATCGTTCAAGCTTTCCATGTGCTGGATGTTAAGAGTAGTGATTACATTGATCCCGGCATTAAGAATTTCTTCAACGTCCTCATATCTTTTTTTATTCTTTGAGCCGGGAACATTTGTATGGGCAAGCTCATCTATAAGTGCTATATATGGCTTTCTCGAAATAATTGCATCTGCGTCCATTTCTTCCATTATAACACCGTTATATTCTACCTTTTTTCTTAGGAGTATCTCCAGTCCGCCTATTTGATTATCTGTTTCCTCTCTCTGGTGTGATTCGACATACCCTACAACAACGTCCTGTCCTCTTTTTAAGCGTCTGTTACCCTCGTTCAGCATTGTATAGGTTTTACCAACACCGGGAGCATACCCGATAATTATTTTAAGCCGTCCTCTATTCTGTGTATTTGCAATTTTTAAAGCTTCTTCAGGTGAGATCCTTTTAAATTCATCACTCATAACAATTCATCCTTTAACAACAATAAATACTATTTGTATTATACATTATAATTGTTAAATATACGAAAGGGGAAGTAAAAGCCCTTCCTTGAACCATAGTCTTTTATAACTAACCGACAGATAAAGGCAGCTTAATGGGAAAATTAACAAACTCATAGCAATATCATATGCTTAAAAGAATTATCATTTTTACCTTAAATAAAAAACAAACAGGTATACAGTTGATATCACTATTGTCAGAAGCATCATGGGAAATGCATTTCTTAAAAAGTGTCCGAAGGTTATTTTATGTCCATTCTCTTCTGCAAGCCCGACTGCAATGACATTGGCACTGGCTCCAATTATAGTACCATTTCCTCCAAGGCATGCACCTAGTGACAATGCCCACCACAAAGGAATTATATTCATGTTTGAAAGGGCTCCAAGCTTTTGAATAAGCGGAATCATTGTTGTTACAAATGGTATGTTGTCAATAAAAGCGGAAGCAATAGCAGAGAGCCATAAAATTGATATGGCAGCAAGTACAACGTCTCCCTGAGTTATTTCCAGAGTTTTTTCTGCTAGAAGTTCAATAACACCTGTTGCTTTAATACCGCCTACCAGAATAAAAAGGCCAATGAAGAAGAATATTGTCTTCCATTCTACTTCATGGAATATTTTTTCAGGTTTTATACCCGATATTAATAGAAGCAAAACTGCCCCACTCATTGCTATGGTTGCAGATTCATAATGAAAGACCCCATGAAGAAGAAATCCTGTTACAACCAGTGCAAGTATAACTACACTTTTTATTAAAAGAACCTTATCCTTTAGGAATTTGCTTTCATCAATAGCCAACAGGGCCTGCTTAACATCATCAGGTGTTTTTAGTTTTTTCTTGTACATTAATGCAAATATAAAAGTAGTCAGGAACAGCAGCGGAATTACTATTACAGCAGTATTTTTTATAAAATCCATAAAACTGAAACCTACAGCACTGCCTATCAGAATATTCGGCGGGTCACCTATAAGAGTCGCCGCCCCTCCTGTATTGGACGCAAAAACCTCAGCGATTATAAAGGGCACCGGATTAAGTTTCAAGTCCCTGGCAATACCTAAAGTTACAGGGAGAATAAGAAGAATCGTTGTTACATTGTCCAGCAGTGCAGATAAAATACCGGTAACTATCGATAAATATATAATGATTTTTATAGGCTCTGCCTTTGCAAACTTTACCATCTTTACCGCAAGGTATTCAAATATTCCGCTTCTTTTTGTAACCATAACAATTATCATCATACCAATAAGTAAACCAATGGTATTGAAATCAACTTCTTCAAAGGCCTCTTTCTGGTTAAGAAAGTTGAAAAAGATCATTAACGCAGCTCCGGACAAAGCTACAACCGCCCTATCGAATTTGTCCCATACAATCATAATATATGTTAGAACAAAAATTACAACAGATACTGTCATTTCAAAATTCAAAAGTATCACCCCCGTTATTATTTTTTCAGTAACCAGGATACCAATTAAGTCATAGAAGTCAGTAATCATATTATGAGCAGAACTGATATAAATATTTTAAAGGCAAAATAAAAAGGGCAGGTACACTCATATATGAGTTTCCCACCCCAGAAACCTAATTTCTTGAAAGCAAAATAAATTCGCCCAACCGGTATAACATATTAATATAAGTAGATTATAGCATGATAATCAAAGAAAATCAATAATAACTTAACATACACAGCCATACTGGCCTAAATTGGCCTCAAAGCGCTTAATATTGGCTTTTTAGTTCCTAATTCTTTTTTCCTTCTACAACAAGGCTCTTTGCGACCAGGTTCATAGATTTGATGTTGAGTGCAGTCAGCCTTTCAACCTCGTCCCTTACCTGCTGCTGGATGCTGTGAAGCAATGGCTTTATTACATATCCGTATACCAGCACAAGATCCATTTCTATATAAATACCTTCAGGATGATTTTCAGCCCTGAACCTTGATATTCTGCTTACACCTTCAATATTAGACGTAACGTATTCTATTATTTGATAAACAGTGTAGTCTGATATGGTATATCTTCCAAGATAACTAAAGGTAGGCCTTACAACGGATTTTTCCCCTACAAGCTGATAGCTGCCCTTACCTTTACGTTTGAATATCTGAAGAGGGTCAAGGAAATATCCTGAAAAGTCTTTCTTTATCTCAAAGGTAGGGACAGGAATAACGTGCTTGCCCTGTTCTCTTCGTGTCATTAGTGCCTGGTTTATTTCATACTCGCTTGCAACCTCATGGATATAGACCTTTTCATCTATGCCCGGCAGACCTATTCTTTGAGCAATAGTTTCAACCATTCCATCGGAAGTTCCAAGTATGAGTATTCCTTCAGGCTTGTATATTTCAATTGCTCTTTTCACTTCATTTGCATGATCCGTATCAGTAAAAATAGCACGTTTTATTGAACCGATCTTTGTGCTTTCTCTTTTGGCAGAAGAGCCGGCAATAATTTGATTCCCTCGTATAAGAAGGCCGTCATCTATTAAAAATTCTATTCCGCGCTCCCTGGCTACCCAGGTAGACCTGTGACTTTTACCTGTTCCGCTGGGCCCGATAAATCCGACCGCTTTCAAATTCAATTCCTCCAATAAAACTAAGGTATGTAAATAAGTATTTTATAATTTTATCATAATTAATATGGATAAGTATACTATATATGTTGCATTAGGTTTTGTATGGCAACATATAAACCTTAATTTTTAAGATGAAATAATTTCATAACTTTTGCCGTTTGTATCCGGCTTTTGGGATACAAACCGATGTTAAAAATTACTTCATATTATATTTATAATGATTGCCTTATGGAGCAAATGATAACCCAAGAATAATAGTGAAAAAGGTTTAGAAAAAGGGAAAAAGAGAGTTAATGACTCTCTTTTCTTCCCCCGGATAATTAGTCTTTAGTTTTTTGGCCTTTTTTGTCTTTTGCAATTTAGTTGTTTTTATCTTATGTAAAAAACTTTATATCACCTATCCAACATTATGTAGTGAGATAGATTTTTTATACACTATGTTGTGTTACACGATATATTTTATCATCTGTTATGTAGATGTCAATATATAATTACAAAAAAAATTGTAGTAATATAGTACTATTTATATTTTCAAAGAAAAAAATAAGAAGTAGGTCTATTTACCTACTTCTCAGTTTCACTCTTTACCAACCTTACAGAGCACAAATCACAACCCGAACAAATCAGAACTCTCCCTGAAAAAACATTCTTGATTGTTTCAAGGAGTTCCTTGTTTCTGAACTGATCAGTGCTGTGTATCATAATCCTTCTGGGAGCAAGCGTTATAAGAGAACTGACGAGCAAATCATCACAATTTATTTCACCTTCGTTTATTTCTGTCATAAAGTCCTGAACGCATTCGTTGGTAATTTCCTTACCGGTCCCATCAAGAAGCATATATTTTCCGTCAAACGACACCACTATATGAACAATGTCAAACTTAGGGTCCTGAATATCAACGAAATATCTTAAGAGTCTTATGAACTCCTTATATTCTCTCTCCATAAGAAAATCATCTACTGCTTTGTCTACTATTTCCTCAAGATCTTTAACATAATCCTTAAGCCTGAAATTGACGAATCCGTCAAGAATTATATTATTGGAGCTGTCAAAGTAATCCAGGAGTTTTCTAACTATTATATTCCGGCGCCTGATCTGAAATATGCTGTTCAGTATATTTTTATCATCGTTTCTTATAATTTTTAAGGCAATATTCAATATTTCCTGCTTCTCTGCTGAATTAAAATAGCAATAATTGCTGTTAATAACCCTGACAATAAGTTTTTCTTCATATTTCCTCAGTATAAAATCAGCCAATGCATTAGCAACATGTACTGTAAGAAGACTATATGGCTGATATGTCTTATCATTAGAGGTTTTGTCTTCATTAACACTGCAGATAATGGAAGTCGAACCTTCGGAATTAACTTCATTGACAGAATAATTCACTTTTTTAGTTTCCAGTTGTTGTAATTCGTGGTTTATTTGCTGTAAAATATCATCAGCACACTCGTTAACTCCTATAGAGAGATACTGCATCAACTTCACATCCCTTCAAAAGTAGTATATGTCTTCGCTAAATGTTGTATGCAGCAATTGACCTACGCAATATTTGCCACAAAAACTGTAGTGCAGCAATTAACAGCATCGGAAGCGCAATACCAATTTTTTCACTCATATTCGACGGTAAAAAACCGCTACTGCCTTATTTTGCAGCATTTGAACGTTCGTTTTCTATATATATTATATGTAATTACAATTAGTAAGTTACAAAAAAGAGAACATTATATAATGTAATTAAAGCCACTATTTGCTATGTTCGGAAGGCTTGTTTAGGGCATTTTTCATGTTGAATTTTTAATCTTCACGAATGGATTTTGGAAACTTTAAAACACAGGTAGAAAGAGCTTAATGCCTTGAAAAAACAAGATTTGCGAGATGTACCTCTAAAAAGAAAAATTCAAATCAGGCTGTTACTATTTAAACAAAGCTTAGATTTCATTTCGTCAGAATGGGAATAATTGATCCTATATCTATAACGGCACCTTGTGTAAGAGAAATTGGCGTAACTCCCCTTTTATCGAGAAATTCTGTTATTTGTTTGCAGCATTTGAGGTTCTCAAGCTTTCCGTTCAGGGCCCAAAGCTTATGTCCTATAAGACCTGTTGCTCCCCCAATAAACCCTCTGTCCAACCCCGGAAGCTCAATATTTTCATCGTGATCTATTAATAATACATCTAGGCCTTTTTCTTCAGCCTTTTGAGCTATACCCTTATCTGCAGTAATTATACTTCTTTCATCAACAATAGAAACTGAACATTTTGAATAACCCTGATTAACATTTATCAATTTAAGACCTTTTTGTTCAAAGGCATCTAAAAGTACAGAATCAGTATATTTTAAACTGTGTATTACAAAATCACCTATTCTTGCAGCATTATAAGAAATATCCGACGGATAAACTGATTTCAAAACGGTATGACCTTTAATTAAATCAAACCCCAAACCTAAAAGTTCTTCAAGTATTGACGGATCAATATCAGGTGCATACACGGCAAAATTCCCTCCGACATGGTTAAATACTATATCCGGGTGGTATGCTATTGCACCATATAAAGAAATATGTCTGCTTGTCTTAATAACTCTTATTCCCAGCTTGTTAAGGTTTTTTTGCGCTTCGGCAGAAATACGGCCGTCAGCTAAAACATGAGTTACTTCCCTATTTGGAATGTTTGGAATATCAATATAATTCATACGACACCTTTGTTAATTTAATTAACGTAATCATGGTAACAACCTTAATAATCTCTTCATATTATACTATAGATTTGCAGATAGTCTTATAAAAGTTGCTCTTTGATTATTTCAAACTTACATAAAACAAAAAACCAAAGTATATATGGTTTCAATTAAAATTATTAAATCATATATAACATAATTATTATCTTACATAAATAATATAATATCAGGACTAACTGTCGGTTGCCGCGGGAATCGGCGGTTATTTAAATAAACCGCGCCTGTTTTTGCAGGCGCGGCTATCAATTATCCCATTTCTTTATAAACATTCCTTAAAGTATTTTTTATAAAATTGAAATATATTACTGCTTAGTTTTAAGGTTTTTGCGTATAATACAAATAATGTCCAATAACGCAATCATTCATGGGAGGATAACGTATGACAATGATTAACTGCTCATCAAAATGCATTCACCAGAAGGATGGAACGTGTACATTGGAAAACACCTCAATTAATACAGTATCGTTAGTATCGGACTGTATATTCTTTCAGGAAAAAATCCCAGCTATCCAGCCTCTTGAAGAAGAACAGCATTAAATTTTTTACTTTATTCTATATTACCGATAATATCCTTAAGTTCATCCAAATGCTCTGCAGGTATTGCAACGCCCTTTTGACTGGGTTTAAAGTCATCACTTGTACCATCAGACCAGAAAACCCGAATATCTATATATTCTTTTCCCTTTTTCTCAACTTTTTTTATCTGGATTTCTTCGCGGTTATTTTTTTCAATTTTGCCAAGCAACTCTTCCTTATCCCAAAAATCTGCCATATTGCCTCCCAATAAGTAAGTTTATAATATATCATACCACTGCAAAAATTATAATTACAGTATATCCAAAAACATTTTCTAGTATTAAATGAATTTTTATAGCAAATTGAGAAGTTATTCATCAGTGTATTTTTAATATATATGCGGTAATAATAATTTTAAAATGAAAGTAAAAAGGAGTTGTTGATATGAGAAGGCCTTTTGATAATATAGCATTGGTAATTGTAATAATTGGTGCGTTGAACTGGCTGCTTATCGGACTTTTCCAGTATGACCTTGTAGCTACCATATTTGGAGGTTCAACAAGATTCCTCAGCAGAGCTATTTATACAATAGTAGGTCTGGCAGGGTTATATTCAATAAGCCTCCTGTTCAGGGAGCATGAGCCTGCAGAAAACAGAGCTTAAAGTTTAATTGCCAAGGGGACGGTTCTTTCAGAGCCGTCCCCTTATATTTTATTCAATTATGAACTCCTCCATAAGTTTAAACAAGGAGTCTTTCTTTACACAACTAGGTATTTCATCTTCAAATGTCAGCATATTATTATTAATTCTAAATACATAACTCTGACTGCCATCGGCAGAGTTTAAAATCAGCTTATTATCAGCAATTTTATAAGTACCTTCGACAGTTGTGCTTGTTCCTATTTCAAATTTAAATTTATTACCGTCTTCCAATGTAAGAATCGGCAAAAAAGAGGAGGTTACATTGTAAGGCTCTCCAAAATATTTTCCTGTCTTGATTGTTTCCATTACGGTTGTTTTTTCCGTGGTTGTAGTTGCTGTGGTCTGAGCACTTAAATCACTTTGCTTGCTGCTGCAGCCTGTGAGCAATAGAAACGCTGATAAAATTAATACAAATATTTGCTTTTTCATTTTTCACCCTCATTGTAAATCTCTAACATTGATATATTATTAACTCTAAAAACCAAAAACACCTTCCTGTATTAATACAAGAAGGTGCATTATAATCATTTTACTCCTGTTCCCAGTTGTGGTAAACGTTCTGGACATCATCGAGGTCCTCGAGGTTATCAATCAGCTTATCCATGAATTCAATCTGTTTTGGATCTTCCAGTTTAGTTGTTGTTGATGGAACAGCCTCGATTTCAGCCTCTGCAAACTCATATCCCTTGGTTTCAAGCGCTTCTCTTACCTTTGAGAAGTCTTCGGGAGCTGTTGTTATTTCAAAATAATCCTCATTGGCATTAAAGTCTTCAGCTCCTGCATCAAGAGCTTCCATCATCAATGTATCTTCTTCAATTTTACCATTCTGCTCTATAAGGATAATTCCCTTTTTGTTGAACATGAAGCCTACGCAGCCTGTTTGTCCAAGGTTTCCGCCGAATTTATCAAAGTAATGCCTCAAATCTCCTGCAGTCCTGTTCCTGTTGTCGGTCATTGTCTCAACTATGACTGCAACTCCGCCCGGGCCGTAACCTTCATACTGGATTTCTTCATAATTTGTTGCGTCCCCGTCACCTGCAGCTTTTTTAATACTTCTAATAATATTGTCATTGGGCATATTTGCAGCTTTAGCTTTGGCAATTGCATCCTTAAGTTTTGAATTTGCTTCTGGATCGGGACCCCCCTGTTTTACTATAACTGCTATTTCTCTTCCCAATTTTGTAAAGATCTTGCCCTTCTTGGCATCTGACTTTTCCTTTTTATTTTTAATGTTTGCCCATTTTGAATGGCCTGACATGGTAAGCCTCCTTTAATTATAAAAAATATATCCATATATAAGTCTATATAATTATAATATTAAAACAAAAATAAATAAAGATATATAAGTTGAATTAAAAATTTAATATGCATTATGTCCTTAATGCGCCATAATGGTATGATATATGATTTTAATTCAAATTATTACATCTGTAATAGGATAAAGTAAATTCTGGTTTTATACGCATATGCTTTTAGAAATGCAAATGATGTATAAGAAATTTACTTAATTTTATATATAAATTTTCTTACTTATCAGGACTTTTTTAAAATATCATAGTGCAATAATATTTTTTCTAGGATTATTTTACTATATTCTGGCATTTATATTTACTTTTTACCTTTCAAGTAATAAAATATTATCAGTATTTAAGAACGTAACTATATTTTAATATTATATTTTTTGAAAAAGAGGGTGTATATACCAGTGGATGAAAAGCGCTCCGGTACTCCTGGAAATATCAAATTAATACTTGTTTTTTCATTAATTTTGGTATGCCTAATACTGGCGCTAACACTGATGAATTTGCTTGACAAATCCATCTTTACCAAAAAGTTTTTTATTGTAGCAGTAATCGGTTTATCCATCATACTTTTAGCATTTTTAATAACTATAGGACTTTTTTTAAAAAACGCATACTTAACTATTTATATAAAAAGCCGGCAATTGGAGCACTGTTTTAAAGAACTGGAAAAATTAAAGAAGTACGATATCCAGAAAACTGAATTCTTCACAAATATATCACATGAATTAAAAACACCTCTTAGTGTTATTCTTGGTGCACTACAGCTCTTAGAACAGAACAATCCCTTGTCTACCATTGAAAGACGAAAGTCAGGAAAAAATCTTCAAATTATCAAACAGAACTCTTATAGGCTTCTTAGGCTTATAAATAATTTTTTGGACATATCAAGGATAGATTCTGGGTATGCGAAGCTATGTATGACTAATTGCAACATAGTTCAGCTTATAAAGGAAATATCTGCTTCAGTTGAACCTTATGCAGAATTAAAACACCTTAACCTGCAATTTGTATCTGAAATGGATGAATTAATTACAGCTGTTGATATTGATAAAATAGAAAGAGTTATACTTAATCTTTTGTCTAATGCAATTAAATTTACACCGACAGGCGGAAGTATTACTATATCAGTTCAGAAGGAAGAAAACAAAAATGTTATTATATCGGTAAAGGATACAGGCGTTGGAATACCCAGAAACCTCTCCGAAAAAATATTTGAAAGGTTCGGACAGGTAGGTAATTCCTATACACGTGAGCAAGAAGGATCGGGAATAGGCCTTTACCTGGTTAAATCCTTTGTTGACCTCCATGATGGAATTATTGAACTTAAAAGCAATGAAAACTCAGGCAGTGAGTTTATCATAACCCTACCTATAAAGTATATCGAAACAACCTCAGAAGTTTTAAACTCTGCAACTCATAAAGAACAAAAAAGGGTTATAGATACAATCAATATTGAGCTTTCAGACATATATTCGGCAGTATCATAGCAACATGAATAATAAAAAATCCCCTTTCGGGGACCTTTTTCAGATAAGATTATCTATCTTGTCTTTATCAAATCCTATTACGATACTGCCATCAATATCTATTACGGGAACACCTCTCTGACCTGACTTTCTTACCATATCCTGAGCTGCATCGTCGTCCCTTGAAACATCATAATCTGTATATTGGATATTCTTACTGTCGAAATATTTTTTTGCCATAGTACACCATGGACATGTAGGTGTTGAATATACCTTTACAGACATAGCAGAAAACCCTCCGTTTTATTGGAATACTTTATTAAAGCCTTTAATTATTAATATTCCTGTACATGCATTATATAATCACGAAATTTATCCCTTAATTACAGACTTCTTACATATTCAATCATCTTTCTTCCTGCCAGTGCACCCTGCCCTACTGAAACAGAGATTTGCTTAAAACCCCCTGTACAATCACCTGCTGCAAATAATCCGTCAAGATTGGTTTGCTGTGCTTTATCAGCAATTATTGAATTGCCGTCCGTCATTACCCCGAGTTTTCTTGCAAAGTCAATACTGGATGCACTTTCATATGCTACAAAAATTCCGTCAATGTTATCGCAGCTTCCGTCGTTAAAGCAGATTTTCTCAAGAAATTCTGAGCCTTCAAGGCTTTTAACAGACTTTTCATTGAGTTTAAACCTGGCAGCTTCATCCTTGTACTTATCCGATATATCAAGCTTATTTCCATTGGTAAATATGGTAATATCCTTTGTAAATGTTTCAAGTTCCATGGCTTCGTGTATTGCAAAATCCTTAAATCCTAAAACACCAACTTTAAGATTGTTATAAAAAAACCCGTCACAGGTTGAACAATAGCTTACACCTTTACCTTCAAACTTCTCAAGGTTTTCTATGCTGACTTTCTTTTGAGGTTGGCCTGTAGCAAGCAAAAGTGCTTTTGAAAGGAAGACCTCTTTTTGGGTTGTAACCTCAAAGAAATCATTTTTTACTACAGAGATAACATCATCAGTAACTATTTTCACACCAAGCCTTGCAGCCTGTTCTTCCCCTGCCCTTAAAAGGTCCTCACCCTTTATTGGTTCTGAAAAGCCAAAATAATTTTCAACCTTTCCTGCCTTTTTTAATGCACTATCCTCACCGCCTATAAGCAGTGTATCAAGTTTTGCTCTTACTGTATAAATGGCTGCTGAAAGCCCAGCAGGCCCTTTTCCTATAATTATTACATCATGCATTACTAATTACCTCTCATCACTTTAATTTATTAATAATATCTGAAAGGGTTTTTTGATCTACCTTACCCTCTATAGTGCTGTAAAGCGTTCCATCACGGTTAATCACAAGTGTAGTGGGCAGCCTGAAAATTTTATTGTAATCTGCAACAATTCCCTGAGTATCGGCAAGAACCATTAATGAAAGCTTATTATCAGCAATAAATTTCTTAACAATGTCTTGTTTTTCTCCTGTATTGATGGCAAGAAAAACGGCATCATTCACTTTTGAAATTTCTTTTGCAGCCTTATCCAGGTTAGGCATCTCTTGTATGCAGTACGGAGACCATGTAGCCCAGAAATTTATAAAAACTATCTTCCCTGCATAATCAGAAAGCTTTACAACCTTTCCGTTTATATCCTTTATAGAAAAGTCAGGGAACCTTTGTTTTTTCTGTGCTGCTTTAGAAGTTTGTGTCCCCTGTACACCTTTATTCTGTACAGACCGGTTACCTCCGCTGTCATAAAGGCTGCACGCTGAAAGCGTCACAAGAAAGCATGTTATTAATATTAAAAAAGAAAATTTTCTCATAAATTTTTATTCTCCATGATATATATTATAACGCATCAGTAAAAAATTAAAGCTCTTTAATTGCTTTTCTATTAATAATACCCTTTTAAAAATAAATAGTAACAAAAACAACTTTGATTAAATATTATATTTATGGGATTTACTACGGAGGGTTATTTATGCCGAGCGTATATTATGGTTATAACGATAATTCCTCAATACTTTTCTTTATTCTCGACTATTTGCTTCTATTTTATGACAGGCGAAGCATAGGCATACTTGGAAGGAAATTTGCAAAGCTTCCTCCCGGTGAGTTAACAAAAGCATTAATGTTTATATTGGTATTTCTTCTGCTGTTCTATTAATTTAACATTTGTAACACATAGCTATTACCATACATAAAATGTATGGTAAAAACGGCCGGGTATAATTTTATGGTTTTTAGGCATTATGCCAAGCCCTTTTTGCATATATCGATTTTAGATGGTATTTAAACCAGAAAGGATAGGTTTTTATATGAATGACGCGTTTACAAAGAAACTTTCCGAATTACTGGGTAAAGTGGATGAAAAAGTTCTTGAAATGAAAATCAATCAAGCTATTGAAATGCTCCGCAAAGGGAACACCGAAGAACTAGTAAAGAAAATAAACAAAATGGATAAGAATGAGCTGCTTGATAAATTAAACGAACTGGATGATACAAAGCTTAAAGAACTTAACATCGACAAAAAGGAATTACGGAAAAAGGTAAATGACGCTGATTTCGAAAAAATGGCACAGCTTCTGGGTGATAACAATTCTGAGCTTATAAGCAAAATTAAGGACATTATGAAATAAACCTGGAATATAAAAAATAATAAGCCTTTTGGGGGAATTTTGATGAGTGATGATCTCAATAATAAATTAAAGCAATTGACTGATTTGCTAACACAGGAAAACATGCCGGATAATTTGAAAAGTCTATTTTCGCTATTGACAGGACCAAGCAAAAGCGAACCCTCGCAAAAGGTCGAGGAAACACCGGCAATAAAAGAACCAAAGGAAGAGCCTCAGAACAAGACCGATTTTGATACTACAGACATGGTACGAAAAATTCGGACAGTTCTTGACCGTGTTAACACAAGAACTGATCCCAGAGTTAACCTTTTAACCGCAATAAGGCCATACATGAATACCACAAGGCAAAAGAAACTGGATAATTGTATAAAAATACTTCAGGTATCTACTCTCGCAAGGCTAATGGATGATATGGACAAATAGGAATGGGGGCATGAGACATGTACAGAAAATATCCAACTCCGGTGAGAAGGTACAATTACTCGAATCCCTTCTATACCCCGGTGCAGCCTGAAAATGTACCGTCTGAAGATTTTGGAATGCCCAATGAAACAATAGATATTCCTTCCCCTAATGAGCCTTCAGATAATATTGAAAGAAAAAACGGCATTTTTTTTCCCGCACTCAGTTCATTGGGCGGGATTTCTTCAATATTTAAAAGGGTCAAAATAGACGAACTCATACTTATAGGTCTTATATTTCTTATGATTGATGAAAAAATCGAAGATGATATGCTGATGATCACACTTCTATACATATTATTAGCTGGGAAAGGACTTTTTTAAATTTTTTTATGAATATTATATTGGGAATAACAAAAAATAGTTTAAGAAAAAAATAATTTCAGGCGATACAGCCTTACAAAGGAGAAATTCAATTTGAAAAGAAGAATACTGGTATTACTGGTTATTACAGCAGTCCTGACATCTTCTATTTACTATTTATACAGAGTAGAGAAAAAGGAACAGTTAAGCTTACAGAATGTACTGTCCCAGTTGGGATCAAGCGGACAGGAAGTAAGAGACATTCAGCAAAAGCTTCGGAACTGGGGATATTATTCTGGAAATGTTGACGGTATTTATGGAAATCAGACCTATAGTGCTGTAATCAAATTTCAAAGAAAAAATGGCTTAACGGTGGATGGCATAGCCGGACCGGAGACCTTGGCTGCATTAGGTCTTCCATCCGGTGCCTCAGGACCATCGGGAGGTTCTTCAAATGGAGATGTCAATCTTCTTGCGCATATAATCTACGGCGAAGCGCGTGGAGAGCCTTATGTCGGCCAGGTTGCCGTAGGAGCTGTAATTCTTAACAGAACCAGAGACAGCCGTTTTCCACACTCTCTTGCAGGAGTGATTTATGAGCCAGGCGCCTTTGATGCCGTTTCAGACGGGCAGATAAACCTTGATCCAGATCAGGCAGCATACAATGCAGCGAGAGATGCAATTAATGGATGGGATCCTACGGGAGGAGCGGTGTACTATTATAATCCAGCCACAGCGACAAGCAGCTGGATATGGAGCAGAACTATCGTATTAAAAATAGGTAACCATAATTTCGCAATCTAAATAAGAAACAGATAAAGTAAAAGGGCAGTATTGAACTGTCCTTTTGTTTGTGTATTCAGGTTTCTGTTTTCTAAGCCTCTATCCGGTTGCGTTTATTGGCAGTTATATATTTAAAGATATAAAATACATAAGTCGCCAGGAACGAAGAAAACATGGTATTTAGAAACCAATTTACTACGAACAGTATTATTGAGGCAAATGTTGCATCAGGGTTTGTACCTATTAATACCCTATCAGCCGCAAGCATCAGCCCTTGATATACTATAAAAACCAAGATTATTAAAATCACCCTGCCTGCTATCTTCCAGAACATTGTATCAACTACGTGCTTACCGAAAGTAAATGACTTTTTATCAGAATTTACTGATGCAGGAAACCAGAACAGTATATACGTTGTAAAGAATATAACAAGGAAAAAAAGCACTACGGCCGTTAAGAAATCCAGAATAAGTGCGGATACCATCAAGCCGGCCTTACCTGAAATCCATGCCTTGGTAATTACAATTGCCGGAACAGATACTACCATCAGAAACAATAAAAAGATCACCCCAAAAAATAACACTCTGAATAAAACAAACACTGTTTTGGAATAGTACCTTTTCAATCCCTCTGAAAAATCGCCAGGAGCCTTTTGCCGTCCTTCCATAGTTTTATTGATAACATTAAAAGTTCCTGAGAAAAATATTGCACATATAAAGGATACTGCCAGCAAGACGCCGGCAACAATCAAAATAGTTTTAATTATTGCCATAGGTGAATCAAAAAAACTGGTAAAAAGATTCAGGAAAGATACAATACTGTTAAGTAACCCACTTATATCTAAACCGTCAAAACCAAAAATGAAAGTATATATAGGGTTGTAATAATTTATTATTCCTATTCCAAGCATGACAAATCCGAAGGAAAGCCAGATGGAGCGCCTTTTAAACATTATATTAATGGAGTTGGAAAAAGCGTGCATTAAAATTACCTACCTTTGCAGAAAAAATGCAAATAATTACTATAATTATGGACTAATCCTGATAATTATAGCATAATAACAAAATAGTGTAAACACAGGCAATATCGGGCTAGCAGGTATTATTGTATGTACAGGTCTTTTTTGTTATTATAATAATTATTAAAATTCCCTATTTTAAATAACAGGATGTGTATTATTTATGATAAATAAACCCCTTCTTCAACTTGTATATGAACCTGCATATATGCAAAGATGGAATGATTATATGCGGACAAAGGGCTTCACAGAGCTTGATAAACAGGCTCATAAAATGGTTATAGCCTATATTCTTGGCAGATTTGAAGAATCCGATAAAAATGCCGTTATTGACTGGAAAGCTCTTATAAGCGGCGGTCTTTACGAGCTTTTGCACAGAATAATGCTTACTGACATAAAACCACCTATCTTTCACAAGCTTATGTCTCAAAAGGGCGACCAGCTGAATATGTGGGTGCTGGAGAACCTTGCAAATACCGGTATATACGAAGTGAGGGGCAATTTTCGCGAGGAAATGGAACGGTATTTTAAAGACCCTGACTATTTCCCATTGGAGAAAAAAATACTCAAAGCATCCCATTATCTTGCGACCAACTGGGAATTTAAAATAATTTATAAGCTCAATTCCAGCCTTTATGGTATTGAAGAAACCAAACTTGAAATAGAAGATGAAATCCTTGAGCATATGGATCTTGCCGGTGTAAAAAGGCTGCAACGAGGAAGGGAAACACAGCATTTCATTGATATAGTAGGCCAGCTGAGGTTCCAGCTGAGGTGGGCTCAAACAGCCCGGATACCAGAAACTTCGGTACTTGGTCACATGCTGATAGTAGCAATCCTATCCTATCTTTGCTCACTTGAACTGGGTGCATGTGATAAAAGAATATACAATAATTTTTTTGCCGGGCTTTTTCATGATCTTCCGGAAGCCTTAACCCGTGATATAGTTTCACCTGTTAAAAAATCCGTTAAAGGTCTTAATGATGTTATTAAGGAAATTGAGAAGCTTCAGGTGGATGAAAAAATACTGCCATTGCTGCCTGCTGCATGGCATGATGAAATATCATATTTCCTGGATGACGAGTTCAAGAATCGCATAATGGAAGCTGGAGCCATAAAATATGTAGATGCAGAAGAAATATGTAAAAAATATAATTGCGATGCTTTTTCTCCTGTTGACGGAGAGGTAATTGAAACCTGCGACAAGCTTGCCGCATACATGGAAGCATATCTTTCCATATCCCATGGTGTTAAATCACACGGGTTGTATGAAGGACATGATTTCCTTTATAACAAGTTCAAAGATAAGAAAATATCAAACATAAATTTTGGAGAGTTTTTTAATTATTTTAAGCTTACCTGATGTAATCGAGCCTTATTTCTTTGATATATTTATTTACCAGCTCCATTGATATAAAACCAATCTCTTTAAAATTTGCATTTGCTGCTGCACAAGCCATTCCAAGCTTAAGCATTTCGTCCAAGGATGCTTTCCTTTGGATTGCGGCAGCAAAGCCTGCAACCATTGAATCTCCCGACCCTATTGTATTAACTACTTGTATTTCAGGTGCATAAGCCCTGATTATTGTATCTGAAGTAACCAACAATGCCCCTTCACTTCCCATGGAGGTTACAACAACCCTTACCCCTACAGCAATAATATCCATACTTGCATGTATGACGTCCTCAAGAGTTTTAAGGTTTTTGCCTGCAAAAGCCGATAATTCCCTTAAATTTGGCTTTATAAGATAGGGACGTGCTTTGATTCCCTCGAAAAGAACCTCATTACTTGTATCCAGAATGGCAGGTACACCCTTTTGTGATGCCACATTCAGCAATTGACGATAAAAATCCGCTGGGATGCCGTTTGGAAGTCCACCTGAACAAACAAGCATACTGGTGTGTTCCAGCATTTCAGTGAACTTATCTACAAAAATCCGCGCCTGCTCGGGTGAGATACAAGGCCCTATTTCAAGCAGTTCAGTTTCCTTGCCGGTAGCTTTATCTATTACATTGCTGTTTGTGCGGGATTCGCCTTCAACCTCTACAAAAAAAGTTTTGGCACCAACCTCGATAAGCTTATCTTCAAGCCAATTGCCTGTGTTTCCTGCTTTAAAGCCCATTGTTGTTACGTCTTCTCCAAGTATACAAGCAACACGTGAAACATTTATCCCCTTACCGCCTGCAGATTTGTAAATATCTTTTACTCTATACAAATTACCTGCTTCAAAGTTTTCTACAAAATATATTTTATCTACTGCAGGACTTAACGAAAGCGCAGTTATCATGAGTTTTCCCCTGTTAAATAATTATTTATCCTCTACATTATATAATGATATCATAAAAATAAGAGTTGGATAATCCAACTCTTATTTACATTTTGATTTGCCTTTTGAATCCTTTTTTTCGTTTCTATCTACCATGTGTGATGAATTTTCTCCAAGCTTGTCATTGAAGAATTCCGGACCGGATTTATCACTCTTGGGCTTTTTGTTGCTGTCTCCCATAACATCGCCTCCTTTAACAATTAGTATTGATTAAAAAAGGAAACTTATTCAGTGCTTGGAAAGTTTTTTATAATTCGAACTCACTTTCATTTTTTTGAACTAGCCAATCTATTGTTTTAAGCTCATCAGCCAGCTTAAACAAAGCATTATCCTTCATTTTTGCCTCAAGCATTACATCAAAATCGATGCCTAATTCTCTGGCTACCTTGAGGAAATCTACAAAGCTTTCGGAATTTATAAAATCCGAGTGGTTTCTGAATTCTTTATCACATTTTGGACTTGAGAAATGAATTTTAGGATTGAAATACTGTCCCTTCCAGGTATCAAATACTTCAGGCAGATAATTGGCAAGGCTTTCACCATTGTTATTGCAATTATGGTGATGAACATCCAAAACCATAGGAATATTAAGTTCCTTGCAAATTCCAAGCACGTCTTTTACAGAGTAGGACTTATCATCATTCTCAAGGATTATTCTTTTACGAATTCTGTCGGGCAGCAAAATAAAATTATTTTTAAAACGCTCAATTGAGGTCTCTTTATCCTTATACAATCCCCCGACATGCATTACAAGCTTATACCTATAATCACCAAGACCCATTGCTTCGTAGATATTAACATGATAATCAAGATCTTTTATGGATTCCTCTACAACTTCAGGCTTTCCTGAATTTATGAGTGTATAGTGATCAGGATGAGCACTTACTCTCATATCATTTTCTTTGACAAAATCACCTATTTGCCGGAACTGTTCCTTAAGATCGGAAGAATAATTCCAATTATCAAGTACAGGGTGAGTTGCCAAGGGTATCAGCTTTGATGTAAATCTATATACATCTATGTTATATGCAAGATTATACCTAAGGATTCTTAAGGTGTTTTCAAGGTTTTTTACAGCAATTCTCCTGACCTTTCCCATTGCCGCCTGATTGTCGGCAAGCTTGTTAAAAGCAGCAACGGTTACCGTTCCAGATGGAGAACAGTCTACGAGATTTAAAGTCATTGCAACATATCCAAGTCTGAATTTCATATTTACCCCCGCTTAGTTGATATACTTATTATTCGTCAGGTCAATATAAAATATTAGAGCCCTGAAAAGTATCAGAGCTCTTAGTAAAATTACAGACTTTTTTGTGTTGTTTTAAATTGTTGTAAGCTGATTTTTTATTTCTTTAACATCTATTCCTTTACGAGCAAGCCCTGCAACCATGTTGGCATTTTTCATGTCGCCATAGAATATTAAGCCTTTTACAACGTTATCCTTTAATATTACCCGTTTATATATCTTCAAGTCCTTATTATAATTGGTTAAGATTTCATAATCATTTCCTGCGGGATTAACCACTCCCATAGACATAAACGGTATATCCCTTAATTGAACCGAATTAAGCATTGACTGTGAAAATTCCTGCATGACACCCGCCATGTTAAAGGCAGCACACTTTCCCTGTGCCATTGCATTTGGCCAAACATAGCTTGATACATATTCGTCTGAAAGCTTGTTAATAGTTTCAGCTATATCCCCTGCAGCGAATACATTTTTAACTGAGGTTTCCATATGGTCATTAACAAGAATTCCTCTTTCCACCTTTATTCCTGTATCTTTGACCATATCAATATTAGGCTTTGACCCTATTGTAAGTATAATAAGATCAAAGTCAAATTCCCTTCCGTTTGAAAGAACAGCCCTTCCTCCATTACCCTTTGTATTTGTGTAAGAGCTCTCTATTCTCTCAATGGTTGTGCTTAAGCTGAATTCAATGCCATGATCAATGATTTCTCCAATAAGTACTTTCATAGATTCACTGTCCAGCTGTTTTGGGAGAATTTTATCACTGCGGTCAATTACAAGCGGTTTCATACCAAGGTTTTTAAGCGCAAAACCCAGTTCTATTCCTGTAAGTCCTCCACCGACAATAAGTGCTGTACCGTCACGAACCACATTTTCCCTGATATGATCAGCATCGTTAACTGAATTCAGGGTGAAAGAACGAACCTTATCCAAACCTTCCATATAAGGTATAAAAGGGCTTCCGCCGGCAGCCAGCAAAAGCTTGTCATAGTCCAGGACTTTGCCTGAATCAAGCCTTACTTTACAATTACTTGTATCAAGCTGCTTTATATTTTCATTGAATAAAATCTCAATCCTGTTTTTTTCATAGGACTTCATATCCCTGATAAAAAGCTTCTCACGAGAAAGCTTTTCACCTATGTAATCAGGCAGCATACACTTGCTATAAACCGGGCAATCTTCACTGCTGATTATGGTTATTGAATCCTCTTTTTCAAGCTCGCGGATTTTTTCCGCTGCAGTTATACCTGCAGCACCATTTCCTATAATGACATACTTCATAAACTCAACTCCGGAATTCAATATAAGGTCATTTTTAATCTTTTACAGCAATAACTTCAATTTCTATTCCTACATCCTTGGGAAGTCTCGCTACTTCAACACAGGACCTTGCGGGAAAAGGCTTTTTAAAATATTCATTATATATTGAATTTACTGTCTGAAAATCATTCATATTCTTTATAAATACTGTAGTTTTAATTACACTGCCAAGGTCTGAACCTGCTGCTTCCAGAACAGCTTTAAGGTTTTCCATTACCTGTTTGGTTTGCTGTGCAATATCACCATTAACAATTTCCCCTGTTTTGGGGTTAATGGGTATCTGACCCGAAGTATAAATAAAGCTTCCAGCTATCAATGCCTGTGAATATGGTCCGATAGCAGCCGGGGCTTTTTCTGTGGAAACAACGTTAATATTCAAAGAAAATCATCTCCTTTAGTCTATTTTACCACATAACACCTTAATACAAACAAAACAGCCTTACTTTTCGCAATTATTTTTAACAGGAATAAAGTTAATATTGCTGCTAAAACTAGTATTGGAGGCGATATCATGACACTAATAAAAGCTGATTTTGACAAAATGATCGATGCCAAAAAAGTGGTCAGTGAGCTAAAAAATCTTGGTTATAAAGCACATATTGATATGGCGGACACCTTCGGAACCGAGTTTTCCATGCAAGCAGGAATTCCAGGCAGAACAGCATTAAGCCTTTCGGCCGTAGTATTGAAGCCCCATACCAGCCTATACGCAGTTGGTAAGACTCCACTGCTTGCTTCAGACCCTATGGTAAGCGGAAGCAGCATAACAGAAGAAAGCAGAGGGATAAATGTTAAGCTTCTTGTAAATATACCCGAAGATAGAATGGATGAAATCAAAAACCTTATATCAGGCATGGGCGGGAATATAAGATAATAAAAATTTTTTAATATAAAAAGGGTTTTTTGTGTTCTCATGGAATATTATTAAACATAAGTCTTTAATAGTAGTTAATAGCTATTCGTATCATTATGCTTTGCAGCTTTTATACGAGAGGATGGTAACACAATGAAGGCTATTATTATGGCGGGTGGAGAAGGCTCAAGACTCCGTCCGTTGACATGTGATATTCCAAAGCCAATGGTTCCAATTATGAATAAACCCATCATGGAACACATAATAAATCTTCTGAGAGATCACGGAATTACCGAAATAGGCGTAACATTGATGTATCTTCCCCAAAGGATAAGGGATTACTTTGGGAATGGCTCAAATTTTGGAGTTAACCTTACATATTTCATCGAGGATGATCCCCTTGGAACAGCCGGCAGTGTTAAAAATGCAGAAAGTTTTCTTGATGAAACCTTCATAGTTATAAGCGGGGATTCACTTACCAACATGAATCTTTCGAAGGCTCTTGAATTTCACACAACAAAAAAATCAAAAGCAACCCTTGTTCTGACGAAAGTAGATGTACCTTTGGAGTATGGTGTTGTTATCCTTGATAAGGAAGGTGCCATTTCAGGATTCCTTGAAAAACCCAGTTGGGGGGAAGTATTCAGCGATACGGTCAACACAGGTACATACATACTCGAACCCGAGGTATTAAAATATTTTGAGAACGGAACAAAATATGATTTCAGTCAGGACCTGTTTCCGCTAATGCTTTCGGTGCACGAACCCATGTATGGTTTTGTAACACCTGATTACTGGTGTGATATAGGTGACCTGGATGCTTATCTTGGTGCACATTATGACGTAATCAGGGGTAAAATTGATCTTCAATATGATGCAAAAGAACTGAAACCGGGAGTTTATGCCGGGCCAGGCACAGTCATTGAACAGGGTACCGAAATAAGCGGGCCTTGTGTTATAGGAAGCAACTGTCGTATAGGCAAATCTGCGAGAATTGAAGAAATGACTGTTATAGGAAACAATAATGTAGTTGAAAATGAAGTCTCTATTAAAAGAAGTGTTATTTGGGACAACAATTTTATAGAGCGCGGTTCCGAAATAAGAGGGGCGATTATATGCAACCGTGTTAATCTGAAACATTATGTCTCTGTCTTTGAAAATGCTGTAATCGGTGATGATTGCTGTATTTGCGAGAGGGTAATTATTAAACCCAGCATTAAAATTTGGCCTCAAAAAACCATTGACCCCTTCGCTGTCGTTGATAGGAATATTATATGGGGTTCAAAACACTCACGATCAATTTTTGGTGAAAACGGACTGTCAGGGATAATTAATGTTGATATTTCACCGGAATTTGCTACAAGGCTAGGCGCCGCTTATGGATCAATATTTAAAAAGGGCTCAAAGGTAGTGGTAAGCTCTACAACCTCCAACTCCGCCCGAATGTTCAAGCATGCTTTCGTTTCAGGCCTGCTTTCGGTTGGCATAGAAGTGTTCAATATGAGCAGCCTCCTTACCCCTATCGCTCGTAATGCGATAAATTATCTATCAGTAGAAGGCGGAATACATATTAAATTAAGCGATGACAATCCCAACAAGCTCCAAGTCGATTTTATGGACCTGATGGGAGCTAGTATAAGCAGGCTTATGGAAAGAAAGATAGAAAACGCATTTGCAAAAGAGGACTTTAAAAGGTGTTCAGGCGACGAAATAAGCAGATTAAACAATATAACCGATTTTAAAAATTCTTATATGCGTACAATATTAAGTGATATAAATATAGAAAAGATTAAAAACAAAGCTCCAAAGATATGTATTTTTTCACCATCGGATTTTGTAATATCATTAGTCGCGCCCATGCTTTCTGATGTGGGCTGCAAGCCTGCTAGCTTTTCATCTGCAAATGTTTCAGACACAGAAGAAATTATTGATGAGATAATTAAAACCAATGCAGATTTTGCCGCTTATATAGACAGTAATGCTGAAGCCCTTGTATTAATTGATGCAAAGGGTAATATTATAAAAGACGATTTATTTTTGCTGCTTGTCTCATTAATTGTACTTAAGACAGGAGAGCAGGCAAAAATAATTGTTCCGGTAACTGCTCCTTCGGTTATCGAACAAATAGCCCAGAAGTATAATGGAACAGTTATTAGGACAAAAACCTCACCACAGGCTGTAATGGAGAGAATGTTAAACCATAACCTCTTTAAAAATCAGGACAACATGAATCAGTTCCTGCTTAATTTTGATGCACTTGCAGGATTAATTAAAATTCTTGAATTTTTATGTACATATAATTCCTCATTATCAGAAGCCTTAAAGGAAATTCCCGATTTCCACATGAGCCAGAAGAAGATTTTCTGCCCGTGGGAGTTAAAGGGAAAGGTTATGAGAACTCTTATTACTGAGAAAACCAAGGATAAAATAGAGCTGTTGGATGGAGTTAAATTCATACTGGAAGACGGATGGGTACTTATACTTCCTGATGCAGACCTTCCGCTGTGCAGAGTCTATGCTGAAGGAATAAATCCACAGGCAGCAGAAAGTATATGCCAGGAATATACGGAAAAAATAAAGCTTATAATCAATGGAAGGTAATTTTTTGAATGCAAACCCTGACTATAGATGAGAAACAAAGTAACAAAAGAATTGATAAGGTTATAATGAATATTTTCCCTTCTCTGCCGTCCGGAGCATTGTACAAGGCTTTCAGGAAGAAGGATATCAAGGCAAACGGCATAAGGGTAAAGGAATCCTATATAACCAAACTTCAGGATAAAATCGAAATTTATATAATAGATGATATCCTAAATGGTATTGATGCCAATGGCAAAAAGAATAAAAGCGCAGGTTTTTCTGTAGTCTATGAAGACAGTAATATACTCATTGTAAACAAGCAGCAGGGTATACCGGTTCACCCTGACAGGGATCAAAAGGATGGTACCTTGATAGATAATGTTCAGGAATACCTGTATGACAAAGGAGAATTTGATAAAAGAAGTACATTTCAACCATCACTTTGCCACAGAATAGACAGGAATACCGGCGGACTTGTTATAATTGCAAAAACCCCTGAAGCGCTTGAAATACTGCTTGAAAAAATAAAAAACAGGGAAATAAAAAAGTACTATCAATGCCTTGTAACAGGTACAATGGACAAAGAGTCAGCAGAACTTACTGCGTATTTAGAAAAAGATGAGAGGAAAAGCAGGGTTTTTATAAACAACAGCCCCTCCAAAAACTCTCTTAAAATAGTAACCCGCTACAAAGTACTTTCACGTGGACAGGGTATGAGCCTTCTTGAAGTTGAGCTTGTAACAGGCCGGACACATCAGATTAGAGCCCACTTGGCAAGTATAGGTCATCCCATTATCGGCGATGGCAAATATGGGAGCAATGAGATCAACAGGCCTCTGGGAGCAAAATACCAGGCTCTTTGGGCATATAAACTGGAATTTGCATTAAAGAATGCAGGTGAATTAAATTACCTTAAAGGCAGGATATTTGAAGTAGAACCAGACTTTCAAGTTAAGAATATTAATATATAAAAACCGTGAGGTGATTCGGAGCGAATGTTCTTTTTATTCGCTTTCGGAATTATATAATCACGGCTTTTACAATTACTCAATATGTGAAAGGTCCAGTAATTCAATAGTAAAATCTTTTTTATCAACTGAGAAATTTTTTATTCCATTTGTTTTATCGTCATTACTCCAGATATACACCTTATCGTAATTATTAAAAGCAAAAACAAAATATGCAGGAACATCTGTCATTTTAGTATTTTCAGAACCATCATACCTCATTCTATAAAGACATTGTCCATCATCTTCATTTGAATAGTAAATATAATCAGAATCATAATTTAAGTTTTTTGCTTTATATTCTCCAATTTTATGATTATCCAGTCCATCTTTGTTCATTGTATAAATACAATTTTTATCATTTAAATTTGTATATATTATTTTGTCTTCGGTCGTAATTAAATATGATGACTTGTTACCAGTAAGCTTAATTCTCTTACCTGTCTTAATAGTGTATTTATATAATTCATACATACTGTTAATGTAATATATGTTATGAGTATCATATGACACATTTACTATATTATCTTCATTTATTATTGCAGTTTCTTTTTTGTTCTCAATATTGATTACAAAGATGCCGTTTTTACGAATTAAATATAAATTGTTGTTGTCAATAAAATATTTCGGTTTCTTATTATGCACATTTGCTGTAATGCTTTCGCTGAAATCATTTTCCTTGGATACATCAATGTCGCTAATATCACCAAGACCCAAAAATACTGATTTATGCCAAACAAAGTTTTCTTTGTATATTTCTTTTTTATCAAATGTACCCAGATCAAATTGTATAATCGAAAAACCGGTATTAAAATTATTATCAATATTATCGCCGCAGCTATCCATATAATAACCCTTTTTATTTTGATAATCTATGTGGATCTGTTCTACAGAAGAAGATGTTTTTGTATCCTTATAGAAAGGATCTCTTGTGAACCAATTAAATCTCCTACTATTCTTATCCTGTATTATTGTAGTTGGAATATTAGAGTCAGTTAAAAAACTTCCATAAATATTATTGATACCATCAACAAAAGTATCATTTATAGAACTGTTATAAACCAGATTACTGTAGTTTTCAGGATTGTTTTTTTGGCAGCCCGTTAACAATAATATTGATAACATAATTAAGCCTAACAATAACTTAAATATTTTCAATTTTTTTGCCCACCTTTCGGCTTAATTTGGAAAACGCTAAAATTAACGTTATAACAAAAAGGGTAGATAATATAAACAAATATACTATTTCAAGCATAAATGACTGTCTGCTTACCTCTGAAAAACCGATTACATTTTTTGATATGTCCTTAACATTCGTACCTCTGAGATAGCCATTCCCAATCATAAATCCAAGGGGAAGTGGTAATTCATACTTCGCCGAATCATTAAAAAATATAAAATATGGAATTAGAACGCTGGATATACACAAAAATAAAGATATAACTGTTTTCTTTAAAGCAACTGAGACAAAGGATATTGCGCATGTAAATACCAAAAAGCCTGTTATCTTAATCACACAAATTAACAAATATGCTTTCTCTAAAGACAAATCATATTGTGAAGTTTTAAAAAATGGAATACTCTGAATAGGATAACTACCAAATGGCAATCCATATTTTATTTTGAAAAATAAATATTCAAGTATCAAAAAGCTTAATGCTGCAAATACGGTTATTACTCCTGCTGCAATTAGTTTGCTGACAGGAACCAGGATTTTACCTTTCTTACTTGTTATAATCAGGGGAATCATATCTTTTTCATACTCTTTTGTAAATATAGGTGTAATAACGATGAGCAACAGTATTACTAAAATAATGTCAAGATTTTCATTAGAAAGCAAATTATCCCAACCATTAATATATAGAAAATATCTTTCAGTTGGATTTTGCTTTACGAATAAATATTGATCATATAATATTTTGAAAGCATCCGATTTCTTAAGCGAGCTATCAATATTTTGGATTTTTAAAATATAGTCTTCTTCAGAAATTTTCCCATTTATATAGTTATTGTTAATATTATCTTTCTCGGAAGCTGCTCTATCTATTTTTAGCTTTTCACTTTCTATAAAATCTTCCTTATCATCTGTTAGCATTCCATTCACATGCATAAGGTATTCCTTATACAGAATTTTATTTTGTTCCGTAATCTCAACGCTATAGCCACTTGATGAAAATAAAAAGACAAGCTTTATTAAAGCAAAAATTAATATAAAAAATATTGCCTTTTGCTTTACCAATGCTTTATATAATTCACAAATTAATATTTTCATATGCTGTATCCTTCTTCATTAATCTAAGATATAAAGTATGTTTTATCCTCGGGATAAATATATTTTTTCGGTTAACTAGAACTATAAAAAAAGTAATAACCGCAGATAGAAGTATCAGATAAATTAATATAGCCGTATATTGAAAAATAGGTTCTCCAAATAAATTTACAACTTCATATTTTTGAAATGGTTTCCTGCTTGAAAGGAGTGAAACCGGATTAATAACAGATAAAAGTTCTCTTAACTTATAAGACCCAAAATCATTGCTGCCTAAGCATATAAAGATTGCTCCTGCTGAAAAGGCAAATGGCAGGAGTGATTCAGAGAAAACAGAAGAAAACAGAAGAATAATTACACCTAAACTTAAAAATACAATAAGCTTTATACAATCAAGAAATATCACAAATTCCCATATTTTCATGGTAAACGGCGTAAATTGATAGCTTTGCATTGCATATACCGGAAGCCCATGTCCTAAAAGTTTAAAAAACACTGAAAAGCAGATATAGTCTAGTAAAAAGAACCAAACACATATTATTATTATATATAAAGCCGATGAAAAAATTTTTGCAGATACAGTAGCTGTTTTACCATATTTGCAAGTAGACTGCATAACATGCATACCAGTTTCTTTTTCACTTGAGAAAACAGGTGCAAGTCCCAGTATTAAAAGCAGGATTATTAGTAGGGATGAAAAGTTATATTTAAAAAACTCTTCATACCCTTCAGTGTTATAAAACTCAGATATGCTTCTATTTGCATATACATTTACAATGTTACGGTTACTTTTTACTTCGAAGGCATTTTTATGATTTTTGAAAAATTGAATGTTTTGACGTGCCTTTGATATTACATTATCTAAGCTTCTTTCATAATTATATGAATAATCTAAAGAATCGTATAATTCTTTAAACATGTTCATGTCGCCGAATATATAGCCCGTATATGTATTTGGCTGATTAGGTTTAGTGCTGAAATTACCGGCATCCACTATTTTTTTTGAATTCTTATAGCCATTTATTACAAAGTTAATTTTACTTTCAGTGATTTTACCTGATGCGTTTTCATATGCCTTCCAGTAGCCTTGATAAACCGCACTATCTGCCTTGCCGCTTCTATTGAAGCAATCATTTACCTTGTATATATTAATCAGAGAAAAGACTAACAATGCTATAATTATAGATTTCTTTCGAAATATTTTAATAAGCTCATACATTACAATTCTCATCATTTTTTGCTCTCCCTGAAATAATAAATATATACATCCTCCAAATTAGGATTAATATTTACAGCATCTGTCGTAGGAGGAGTATCATTTACTACTCTCAGAATGTACTTTTCACCATCAAATGCAGCATTACTGATATTATAATTTTCAAGGATACATGATACTTTATCTACAAGTGCATTAACAATCCACACCTTATCTTTGAGATCCTTCAGTAAATCGGTTGGCTTATTCTGAGAAATCATAACCCCATTTTTTATAAGTATTACATCTTTAGCTATATATTCGACATCCGATACAATATGTGTCGCCAGAAGAACTATTTTAGTTGATGATAGCTTTGAAATTATATTACGGAATCTAATTCTTTCTTTGGGATCCAATCCGGCTGTTGGCTCATCCAGAATAATTATATCCGGATCATTTAAAAGTGCCTGCGCTATCCCTAAGCGTTGTTTCATGCCGCCGGAATAAGCACCGATTTTTTTATTGCGTTCGTCCCAAAGGTTCATCATCTTTAAAAGATCGTCAGCTCTTGTTTCACTGTCTACTTTTGTCATGCCCTTAATAGCACACATGTATAACAAGAATTCCCGTGCTTTAAAGCTTTTATAAAATTGTGGGCTTTGGGGAAGATACCCTATCTTTTCTATGTACTTTTGACCAAGTTTTTTTATATTTATATCATTAAACTTGATTACTCCGGAATCAGGCTGTAAAATTCCTACGACCATATTTATAAGAGTAGTTTTCCCAGCGCCATTTGGTCCCAAAAGCCCATAAACTCCATTGTCCAAGGTAGCAGAAAAGCTGTCCAGCGCCTTTTTTTCTCCGAAAAGTTTTGTAACCCCATTAATAGTCAATGTCATAATGACGACCCCTTTTATAAAAACAGATATTATTTACCTTAATGCATACTTATAAAGCTTCATCTCAGAATCCACCCTGCATACAGCGTAAATACCATTACCTGACTCATTGGCTATAAAGTCAAATATGCCGGAATCCTTGGATTCGAAAGTAAAATCAAATTCTTTTATTATTCTCCCTGTTTTAATGTCATAAGTTCTGAATCTGTAGATAGATTGCCCATTTTGCGGTTTGCCTGCTAAAATAGTAACAATAAAATTACCTTCATCCGAAATTACAGCCCTCTGACTTTCATTGCAATCCTGCAAGCCGAATTCATTTAAAGTGTTTTGGGTATTATCTAATAAAAAAACCTTTCCAGAGGACTGTTTGCCCCTATCTGCAAAAGCATCATAAAAGAAGGTCTTTCCGGTGATTTCTTGGATATTGTTATTAAGACCGTCATGTTCTTTATAAGTAACCTCACCACCATCAATATTTACAACGCCTAAAGCAGTAGGCTGTATATCGTTACTTATGTATGTATTGCCAACAAAAGCAATCTTTTTATCACCTTTAACAAATGATAGATTTGGGAAAAAAGATAATTGGTTTAAATGATTTTGTTCCGTTTCATAAATCTTTTTCTTATTATTCAGGTTTAAATCACACGTATAAATAGCAGTTTTCGATGTAGTCTCTACATATGCCAACATACTCATATCATTGGATACGGCAGGATACAAATGAGTATTTCTTACTATTTGGGTTAAATCTATCTTTCCTTTGGATTTAGTTCACTGTCATATAAGTGATATATTACTTCCTTATCATTGGAAAACGCAGTTTCTTCTATAACGTAAAAGCCTTTAGCTAATGGCATAAATCTATACAAAGGACTCGCCTTTTCAAAAGATATTTGCTTTTCTATATTTCCTTTGTTTATATTGAAGATTTTAACGGTAAACTTTTTGTTTGGTTCATTCGAATCTCTGTTATCAGCCGCTATAAATAATCTATCTTTATCAAGATTATGTATAAAATCTATATGCTCATTTTGACTAAAAACTAATTTAGTTATGTCATAAGTTTCATTATTTATCTTCACGCCGTAAGTGTTTTTATTAAGTGTTTCATTATATTCATTAGCTGTAGGCTTGCTGTCTGGTTTTCCCATGGTGCTGCCAGCTGATCTTTCAGCACTGCTGTCACATGCACTTGTGGTTACAAGCAGCAATGCCAGTATAACTAATGCTAGTTTGTTCCTCATAAAGAGCTACTCCTTTATAACTAATAATCTGCAGTTTGTTTGTACCACAGGATTTTGAGGCTTAACATAATCATTCCCTACAGGCACAGATATAGTAGATAGAGTGTAACTTCCTGTGAGTCCTTTGGTATCTATACAAAAATCCTGACTTGACAGCATACCTTTTTTAAGCTGCATTTCAAGATAGTCTTGCCCCTCAAATGTTTTCACAGGCTTGTTATCAATGAATACTGTGGTTCTATAGCTTGCATCCTCCGGGCCACAGAAGCCCTCAAGTTTCAAATTTAGATTCGAACCCTTCGTTATCTCAATTTTTGTTTGTTTGTAATCATCCTTATATATCAGATGAAATAAATGCGCTCCGTTTGGAACGTACTCATTTTTGTTATCCTTACTTTGAGAAAGATATTCCTTTTTAATTTCATCATTAACCATCTGAGTCGAATACTTGCTATTAACTTTTAAGATTGGACTTTTTACTGATTCAAGGTATTTCAAAGTAACAGGAAGAACCTGCGACAAAGTATGATTGTTTCCAAATGTAGGATTTGGAATATCGGAGGCTGGCATAAACGAAGGATTAAGCAAGGTGACGGCATATAGACCATACACATTATCTTTTTCTCCTATAGTTGGGTTTAAAGAAACTTTAAACTTAATTTTATCTTTTCGCGAAACGCTAAATTGGTGCATTATTTCTTCAGTGCTTTCATCATCAATTTTATAGGCTTGAGGTATTCCGTCTATAAATATCATAAATCCCAACTTACAATCTACATTCCCTGTATTTTCATACAAATACTCTCTTTCTATTAGCTTTCCTGTATATGTCAATTTATCTACAGGATTTACCGGTCCAAATCCGAAACCAACACTATCGCTCTCTTCTTCACTACTAAAATCAAACGGATTGGAGACCGTTTTTGAAGGTTTATCATAGCTATTACTTCCATTACTTGTGCAAGATGAAAGTAATAAGGACATTATAATAATAGCACAGCAAATTATGAGTACTCTTTTCATTAATTATATCTCCTCGACAATACTAAAATTTAAAAATATTATTAAAACTACGCTAAGCCTGATATGGTTAACCATTACAGGCTTAGCGTAGTTTTATTACTTAATAAAGTTAGCTATTAGAGTGTTTGAGAAACAACGTTATATTTTACATACGAAGACTGTCCTCTGACTTCATGAGTTCCATAAACTCTGACTCTATAACCACCGCCGATATAGTCAGAGGCCGACGCATAATTAGTGTTATAGTTGGTTTGAGACTTTGAGGATATAACGGAACCCGAATCATAATTCTGACACTGGCCATTGACATAAATTACAGGTGCACTGCTAGGTACATCTGTATTTGCCCACCACCCTCCATTATCACAGTCTGCTGCTACAAGACCGTGCATTTGACCCCAGGGTGTAGAAAGATAAACATCAGAGGTAGAAACAGGAGATGCAAATGCTAAGCCTGATAATATGGATTACTGATATCCCATTGTAAACTTATTTTTTAATTTCGTTACAATTCGACCCTTTATTTACAATATTATCATGCACGATATGTGTTTATCATACAATATAATTCTTTAATTGTCAATAAGTGGCATATAAATAATTGGATATTTTAAAAAAAGAGATATGGTTTCCCATATCTCTTTTCCTACCAGGTTAATTATTTCCCTATAAACATCTGAACAAACATTTTTCCGTATGTCGGACTGCTTACAATTCCAATTCCAGTGTAATTATAGCTTGAATTCATTATATTTGCCTTATGTCCTGATGAATTCATCCATGCATCGAATGCAGCCTGTACTGTCTGATTTCCTGCAATGTTTTCTCCTGCAGTCTTGAATGTTACACCAAACTGTCTCATCATATCAAATGGTGATCCATAGGTCGGTGACTGATGTGAGAAATAATTATTGTTAACCATATCCTGTGCTTTAGCTCTTGCGGTCTTTTGAAGAGTTGCATCAAAGGCTAATGGACCTGCTCCTGCACTTGCCCTTGCCTTATTTACAAGATTCAGCATTGCTTGCTCATCGGCTGATACGCCCGCAGGAGGAGTGGTTGTCCCAGGTGTAGGTGTTGATGGCGCTGGTGTTGATGGTGTTGGTGTTTTTGGAACACTTGGGGTTGGTGCAGGAGTTGGTGTTGGTTTTGGTGCCGGAGCAGGTGTAGTTGTTGATGCTACCTTTAAATATTTACTTGAGGCTGCACCCACACATCCCTTGTTTGGTTCATAAATTGCGTACCAGTCACCAAGTTTTCCAAATATCTTGACTGTGGCCCATTGTTTAAGTACACACACTACAGGATAATTCGTTGACGGTCCTTGTCTGACATTCAATCCTGGTGAGGTAACTACTGCTGTAACATAATCCACCCTCTGAAAATAGGGAGCAGCTTCCACGGTGTTATTTTTAACAATTCCCGTGAAAGTGAATGCCATCGTCAGTACGATGGAAAGTGCAAGTACTAAGGCAATCCTTCTTTTCATGTAATCCCTCCATAATCAGCTGCTAAATTTAATTAAATTTTGCACCGTTTGAGATGAAAACATGATAAACCTATAAATCTGACCTTTTGGGTGTAATTGGCCTGTTTATCAGATTTATCACAAATTACATTTTCAATCTCTTTGATAATAGTATTAACAAAATTGTTATAATTATTTACTAAAGTAAAGATAAGTTTATTTTTTGACAGCCCCTTGGGTAACCCCCCGTAGCCCCCCTGTTAGGGGGGCACAAAAGCAAAAAGGGTCTTAGGCTCCCCTAACAGGGGAGCTGTCCGTAGGACTGAGGGGTTATGCGAAGCATTTATAAAGGAGAGGCTAATGTCTTCTACCTTAAGAACATAAAAATAACGTCAACCATAATAATGATTGACGTCTAAAAATTCTTCATATTTTATTGTTTTATCTTAGTACGCCTTACCCCAGTAGAGCATCTTGTCAGCAGGCTTACCGCAGCAAACACAATGATCTGAAATCTTTTCCTGCTCAAAAGGAATACACCTTGAGGTTGCGCCGGTTTTCTCCTTGATCTTGTCTTCACATTCCTGGCTGCCGCACCACATTGCCTTTACAAACCCTGGAGTTTCATTGACTATCCTTTCAAACTCCTCCATGGATGCAGCTTTGTAAGTCTTGCTGTCTCTGTGGTTTCTGGCTTTTTCAAGAAGTCCGCTTTGTATTTCTGCAAGTACTTCCTTAACCTTTTCTTCAAGCTCGTCAAGTGAAATAAATATCTTTTCACCGTTATCACGCCTTACAAGAACCGCCTGATTTTTCTCAATATCCTTAGGTCCTATTTCAAGGCGGAGCGGTACACCCTTCATTTCATATTCGCTGAACTTCCAGCCAGGCATCTTGTCACTGTCATCCATCTTAACCCTTGCGAAGGCAGCAAGTCTGTTCTTGATTTCATTTGCCTTATCAAGTACGCCTTCCTTATGCTGGGCAATAGGAATTATAACAAGCTGAGTCGGCGCTACCATTGGAGGTAAAACAAGTCCGTTATCATCCCCGTGAACCATTATTATTGCCCCGACTAGTCTGGTTGTGACACCCCATGAGGTTTGATGAACATATTTCAGTTGGTTGTCCCTATCTGTGTATTGAATGTCAAAAGCATGGGCGAAGCCATCCCCGAAATTATGAGATGTCCCCGACTGTAGCGCTTTACCGTCGTGCATGAGGCTTTCTATTGTATAAGTTTCCTTTGCACCTGCGAATTTTTCCTTATCTGTCTTCCTTCCCTTAACCACAGGGATGGCAAGTATCTGTTCGCAAAAATCAGCATAAACATTAAGCATACGTATAGTTTCTTCCTGTGCTTCTTCTGCTGTAGCATGAGCCGTGTGGCCTTCCTGCCATAAGAACTCGGTAGTTCTCAAAAACGGACGTGTTGTTTTCTCCCAACGTACAACTGAACACCATTGGTTATAAAGCTTTGGAAGATCCCTATAGGAATGAATAATATTTGCATAATGGTCACAAAACAGTGTTTCAGAGGTAGGACGTACACAAAGCTTTTCTGTAAGCTTTTCCGAGCCCCCATGGGTAACCCATGCAACCTCCGGTGCAAAGCCTTCTACGTGTTCCTTTTCCTTTTGAAGCAGGCTTTCTGGAATAAACATAGGCATATATACATTTTCATGTCCTGTAGCCTTAAACCTTGCATCAAGGTTTTTCTGTATGTTCTCCCAGATTGCATATCCGTATGGACGGATTATCATACATCCTCTAACACTTGAATATTCAATCAGTTCCGCCTTTTTAACTACATCGGTATACCATTGTGCAAAGTCCACATTCATTGAAGTTATATCTTCAACCAGTTTCTTTTCATTTGCCATAACAAGCCCTCCTAAATATATTTTAATTTTTATAATATTTATACTTCCTTGAAAAATGTCAGAAACGAGCAGTGCAAGGAAGCTGAGACTTGATACCCGGAGCATATTTTTTACGTTAGGATATCTTACTTTATAGCTCCCACAATGCGACGTTTATCACATTCTCCTTCTCGAAAAATGTCAGAAACGAGCAGTGCAAGGAAGCCGAAATTTAATACCCGGAGCGTATTTTTTATACGTGAGGATATTAAATTGATGGCTGACACAGCAATGCGATGTTTATCACATTTTTCCCTTGGAAATAAAAACCCGCCCCTATAATATTAGGGACGGACATTATCCGCGGTACCACCCAAATTGGATTACCCACTCTTTAAGCCTTTAACGGAGCTTATGCGCAGTCTTTCGACCAATTCTCAAGGGTGGGATGAAAAGATATTCCTGGGAACCTTTCACCTTGTGGTTCCTTCTCTTTGAAGCATTACTTTTCTCATTCCCGTCATAGAATATATTTATATTATTATATCTGTTGTTTGGTGTCAATATACTTGCAGGGCTGTGCAAGACAATATATAATTCGATTGTAGGATAGTTTAAAAAAAGGATGTGTGTGATGTGAAGGTTGGTATAGGCCAGGACAGTCACAGGTTTGATTTCGATAACAAGAACAAACAACTTATTCTTGGAGGGGTAATATTTGAAGGCTGTACACCGCTAGCCGGAAACAGTGATGCTGATGTTGTACTTCACTCTATTACTAACGCGGTTTCAGGAGTTACCTGTGTAAATATACTTGGTAAAACAGCTGACGAGCTTTGCCTTAAGCAAGGTATAACAGACAGCAGGGCTTATCTTGAGGAAGCCTTAAAACATCTTGAAGGAAGCAAAGTGGTCCATGTTTCAGTTTCAATTGAATGCAGCACACCCAAAATAACACCCAAAATTCCTCAAATGCGTAAAAGCATTTCAGCCATTCTGGAAATACCCGAAAACTGTGTAGGCATAACTGCAACCACAGGTGAAGGACTTACAGCTTTTGGTCAGGGAAAAGGTATTCAAGCTATCAGCTGTATAACGGTTATATAGCATAATCGTTTTCTATAATAGCCTTTGCAATTATTAGGTCTTCCCTGGTTGTTATCTTTATATTATTATAACTTCCCTTTACAAGTTTAACACTGATACCCATTCTTTCAACAAGCTGGGCATCGTCTGTTCCGTTAAAATCATCTTTCATGGCTCTGCGGTGTGCCGCTAATACAGTGTCATATAAGAAGGCCTGCGGTGTTTGAACAGACCAGAGTGTATTCCTGTTAAGGGTTTCCTTGATAAATTCATCCTGACCTACAAGCTTTATAGTATCCTTAACCGGTGTCGCAATAGTACAGGCTTTATATTCCCTGGCAGCTTCAATTAAAGATATTATTTCATCCTGCTTAATAAAAGGTCTTGCTCCATCATGAATGAGTACAACTTCACAATCCTTATCCACTTCCTGCAGACCATTATAAACAGAGTCCTGTCTGGTTTCTCCCCCGCTTACTATTGACTTAACCTTGTCAAAACCATACCGGTCAATAATTTCATGCTTGCAAAAAATAATATCATTGCTATCTATCACAAGTATAATTTCATCTATATTTTCGCAGCTTTCAAATACCTTTATTGTACGCGCAAGCAAAGGTATGCCGCATATCTCAAGGTACTGCTTTTTTACTTCAGAACCCATTCTTGTACCACGACCCGCGGCAACAATGACCACACTGCAGAAACCATTCTTTCTAATCATATTACCTCCTCTAAGAACCTAAAAAAGCCGCTCATATCGTGAGCAGCTTTAACTGACAGACCTCTAAACTATTCTTTCAATATTGAGCTTGGGCTTTGCAAATATCATCCTGCCAGCTGCAGTCTGAAGAACACTTGTAACGGTCACATCAATCTCCTCGCCCATAAATCTTCTGCCTCCGTCGACAACTATCATGGTACCGTCATCAAGGTAGCCTATCCCCTGCCCGTTTTCCTTTCCATCCTTTATAACCTGAACACTCATATCCTCACCAGGCAGAGCAATAGGTTTCAAGGCGTTTACCAGCTCATTGATATTTAATACCGGAACCTCCTGAAAACTCGCAACCTTGCTAAGGTTATAATCTGTGGTTATTATCATTCCGTTAAGCTTTTTGGCGGCTATTAGCAGTTTATCATCAACTTCTCCGCCTTCTGTAATATTCATATTTTCTATTCTTACAGGAAATTTCAGTTCTTTCTGTAGTATGTTAAGCACATCAAGGCCTCTTCTTCCGCGGTTTCTTTTAAGCGTGTCAGAAGAGTCTGCGATATGCCTTAATTCCTCAAGTACGAAAGACGGTATAACCAGTTCACCTTCCAGGAAACCGGTCCTGCAGACATCCACAATTCTCCCGTCAATGATAATGCTCGTATCCAGAAGTTTTAAAGGTATATTTTTATTATTTCCCACATGAGAAGCTTTTGATTTAAAAAAGTCGGTGATTATTTCATTCTTTTTCCCTACAGCAGCAGCAATACCTACGCAACCAAAAAGAACATTTGCAATAATTGCAAGCGGTACACCAATTACATCTATTTTATTTATAGGGATAGTAATAAGGTTAGCAACAATCAATCCTGCAATAAGGCCTATTGCAGCCATTCCCATTTCATAGAGTGTTAGTTTCTGGATCAATTGCTCACATTTATCAAGAGTCCGTTGCACAACAGTAATAAGCAGGTTTCCTGCCGAATAGAATATTATACCGATAAATGCAGATGAAAAAACAAATATAGCTATTTTTATATTTATATTTATAGTAGAGTTAATGATGGATAAAAAAGTCTTTGCAACTGTATAGCCTGTAATAACTCCCACTGCTGCAAATGAGATTTTTATAACCTTATTCAGCACTATTTTAACTCCCCTGCACTAATATTTAGAACAATAATTTTCTAATATCTTAGTTATTATGCATGTAAAAAAGTATTTATTGAGGCTTCAATTTCAAATTGATTCACATTTTTAGCCAAAACCAATTCACTTATAAGAATCTGCCTTGCACTATTCAACATTTTCCTTTCACCAGTTGAAAGTCCCTTTTCTTTTTCCCTGCACATCAGTGAACGCACAACATCTGCAACCTCATAAATATTGCCGCTTTTTATTTTAATCATATTTTCCCTGTAACGCTTATTCCAGTTTGCATTCAAGCAGGAATTATTCTCTCCGAGTACCTGAAACACCTTTTCTACATCAGATTCGCCAATAATCTCACGAATACCTATGTCATCAACATTTTGGGTAGGGATCATAACTTTCATATCACCAATAGGCATTTTAACAACGTAGTAGCTTTTTCTCTGCCCAAGAATCTCTTTTTCCTCGATTGACTCTATTACTCCCGCACCGTGCATCGGGTAAACAATCTTATCTCCTACATTATACATAAAAAACTCCTCCGGTAAAAGCTATTCCGACCCTTGTATTCAGGCCGCACTGCAAAATGATCTTGTCCCTATTGAGAGAATTTTTCTTTTGTAAGCAGTATAAGAATATCGGCACCCAAGTTGAAACTAAAAGCTGGTGCAAAGAAAAACATTTTGTTTTCAGATATGACGGCTCAGGCAATTTTCAAACCTTCTTGAAGTTTATTTATAATCATCATTATGGTGCAATTTTCAAATTTACGATAAATAAAACTTCCTCTAATATATATTGGAAGTCTGAAAAACCGCAAAACTGTTTATTAGGTTATGTATTAAGTATACTACACAGACATTTTTTTGTCAAAAAATAATTTCCCTGATTCAATTTACATACAATAAATGGTATAAAAAAGTGCATCACCCAGTAAAATATAATCAACTTGGGGATGCACTTTATAAGTACAATCCTATAACCACTTTTTTGTATCAGTCTTGGTAACCTTGATTTCAGGAAGAGCTTCCTTAATAATTTCCGGTTCAGTCTCTTCTTCCTCTTCAGTTTTTTTGTCAACTGTCTTATACTTCAAATACTTCTGGAAACGTTCATTTAAGCTTTCTGTATCGCAGCATCCGGGTTTTTTTCGTGCCATCTCAATAAAATCCTTGTACTTCATATAATAATTCCTCCTTTCTCATAACAAAGCTTTACAGTATCAGTATATGAGAAAGGTTAACTTTAGTTGCATTTATGTCAATCCAGGTTAAGTATTCCATACAACATTTCAAAGCTGTCTACCCTTTCGGCAATCTCGGGGTGTTTTTGTTCCCTGTCAAGTAATATTGCCCTCATACCAATTTCCCTCGGTGTAATGTAATCGTTAATGTAATCATCACCGATAAAAGTTATATCTTCAATATTTACTCCAGATTTATTTATCGCTTCATTATAGATATTTATGTTTGGTTTTCTCCATCCGGTTTTAATTGAAGTGACTACAAAATCAAAATAGCCGAAAATTTCATTCTCAATTAAAAGCTCCTCTATACCATCCATAACCATAAAGTTCGACACAACTGCAAGCTTAAATTTTTTACTCAAAAAGTCCAGTGCATTTTTAACTTCATTTTTTACATAACACTTTGCCTTGTAATTCTTCCAATAGTTAGTGTACAACATGTGCGCAGTGTTCTCAATGACTGCATCCGGTTTATCCACTAAACTTAGTGCTGAAATACGCTTCATTCTTTCAAGCATTTCATACTCACTATCCTTATAAATTTCCTGTGCGATGCTTTGCCTGGCTGCAATATAATGCTCAAAAAAGTTATCGAAGCCGCTCCATAAATTTTCCACACCGGAACCGTCAAATGCCCACATTGCATAATCCTTAAGCTGCGGTAGTTCCGTAAGATCCACAAGAGTTTCCATACAATCAAAAAACAACCATTTACCGTTCATCATTTACCTCGAAAAATTTTTATTAAAATTATGAAGTGTTGTTTAGTTATTACACGTTTAATATTAATATAACACAGATTTTTTAATTATTTACGAGTTCGCTTGCTTAAAAAAGTTGATGAATATTGATTTCAGCCGGCCGTTAAATTATACTTATTATAATATAGGGTACCGGTGGTTTGGAAGGTGAAACGATGATAGGAATTCCAAGAAAAAATGATTACAATTTTTTAGTTTCGGGAGATTCAATTTCAAAAGGAGTAGTATTTGACGAGTCAAAAGGCAGATACTCACTTATTGAGGATGGGTATGTATCTATACTGCAAAAAGTGGTAAAAGGTGCGGTATTCAACCTATCAAAGTTTGGCAACACTGTAATCAAGGGCCTTGGAAAACTTCCAAAAGATGTCCAGAACAGTAATCCGGATATAGTATTAATAGAATTCGGAGGAAACGACTGTGACTTTAATTGGTCTGAAATAGCAGAGAACCCTGAAGGTAATCACCAGCCGCATACTGATTATAACTTGTTTCAAAAGCTTTTGAAGGACTCAATTAACTCTTTAAAGAATAATAAAATTATTCCTGTATTACTTACTCTGCCCCCTTTAGAAGCAGACAGATACTTTAAATGGGTAAGCAAAAACAGCATTGAAGCCGCCAAGAACATACTTTCCTGGCTTGGCAGCGTAAATAAAATATATTGGTGGCAGGAACGTTACAACGCTGCAATTTTAAAGGTTGCGGAAGAAACAGATACAAAATTCATTGATATAAGGGGTGCTTTTCTGGAACACCCGGACTTTTCGAATTTTTTATGCAAAGATGGAATTCACCCTAATCAAAATGGTCATAAGGTAATAGCCGAAAAAATTATTGATTACATAAGGCCTTACTATTCTTTTCTTTTAAAATAAAATACCTCTTTTTAAAAACAAGGAAAAGAGCAGCTCCCTAGTCTATACCTTCAAGATTAAAATCAGGTATATATTCTTCACATGCAGAAGCTCTTTCCTGAAAATATCCATACTCAAATTCAAGCCTTAAAAAATGCCTTACGACCCTGTCGTATTCCCACCTGGTAATTCTCCTATTTATTTCAGGGCAGCTTTCGGCCTTATAATAAGGTGTATACTGACTCATCACACTTACAACAACATCCTGCGGCATGTTAGCTTTTAACCAATCAAGAACCTTGATTGATTCACTGGACAAACCAGGTAAAATGAGGTGTCTTATTACAAGTCCCTTAATAATAAGTCCATTATCATCAAATTCCGCTCCGCCTACCTGTTCATACATCTCCTTCAAGCCTGCTGATGCCCTTTCAAAATAATCCTTAGCACCTGAGTACTTAAGGGAATACGCGCTGTCAATATACTTCAAATCAGGCATATAAACATTTATATAACCTTTAAGCTGCTTGATAGAAGCTGTATTTTCATAGCCGTTTGTATTGTATATCACAGGTATTTCAAGGTTTTTTACACCTTCAAGGCTTTCTCTTATTTGAGGTATAAACTGTGTTGGGCTTACCAAGTTAATATTATGCGCACCCTTTTCTTTAAGAGAAAGATAGATTTCTCCCAACTTCTCCACCGTGACCTGTTTACCGAAACATTCCTGGCTAATGGAATAATTTTGGCAATATATACATTTAAGGTTGCAGCCTGAAAAGAAAACAGTACCCGAACCGTTCGTTCCGCTTATACAAGGCTCCTCCCATTTGTGAAGAAAGGCCTTGGCTATAACAGGTTTATTTCCGACTCCGCAAAAACCCGTGCCTTTTTCTCGGTCAATGCTGCAATTTCTGGGACAAACAAAACATTTTTCAGGATTCATTATCTTCCACCCTTACAGATTGTTCAATAAGCAGACAATTTTGTTTAAAATCATCCAAATTACCAAATTATTCTTTACTTTACTCATAAATCAAAATATAATTAAGCTGAAAGCTGCCCACTAAGGCTTAAAGCCTTAATAATCAATATTTTTAAGTATACCATTACAGAAGACTTTCAAAAAGACTTTGTCAAGATAGTTAAGGAAATTATAGACCTTTAAATAAAACATATTATTATATAACCCAATCCGAATATATTAATAAAATTTTTTAGCGTATAGGGGAATAAGGGGGTTTATATGAGAATAAGCGGTGTTACTTATATTCCACGGAATAATCACAAAGTAAGAAGAACGGTAATTGTAGTTTTTATACTCATTTTAGCACTGCTTATATTTACTGCCGTAACTTCTATAATCACAGCCAACAAGATTACCCACCCAAAAAAGATACAGATTCCTTTGTTCGAATCTTATATCGTACCTGACTATAAGGATATCAGTTTCAGCGATATAAATAATGATATTAAGCTAAAAGGATGGTTTTTTGAATCCAAAGGGAGCGACAAGACAGTAATATTTGCTCACAGTCAGGGACGCAATAGGCTTCAGTTCGGTATTAAAACGCTTGATCTCGTTAAAAACCTTATGAACAGCGGTTACAATGTTCTTATGTTTGATTTTAGAAACAGCGGCGAATCCGAGGGAAGTATTTCAACCTTCGGTCAAAAAGAAAAGGATGATATCCTGGGTGCTGTAAAATATACTAAATCAACAGGAACAAAGCACATAATACTTTTTGGCTTTGGTGAAGGTGCTAACGCCGGTATACTTGCAGCATCAGCCAGTAACGACATTGAGACACTGATACTGGATACCCCATATACAGACCTTAATACATATCTAAACAAGGTAATATCTGAAAACAGCAAGCTTCCAAAGCTTCCTTTCAATAAAACAACTAAACTTGCAGCGAAGCTGTTATATGGAATTGACTTATCGATGCCCGGGCCTTCTGCAACTATAGAGGAATTGGCTTCCCGCCCTATATTGTTTATCTATAGTATAGATGATAAAAAGGTCACAGCAGAGCAAAGCAAGGAACTTTATAAAAGTTATTCGGCAAGCTCTTCAAAAGGTACCTTCTGGGAAACAGGCGGTTCAGGGCACCTTCAGATTTATGATAATTATGAGGAAAACTATATTTCCAGTGTTCAGGAATTTCTAACCAACATATATAAGACCACAAAGAAGTAAACCCTTTAATTCTTTAAGAAATTTAAAGTATACAGGCAATACACATATATAACACGAGATAAAGGGTTATTTTGAAAAAATTTATGTGATTTTATAAAAATCTGCTTAAAAACAGTTGAAATTTATATAAAAAGTGCTAAAATGATAAAGAGAAAAACCAATAAACTCGGTAGGTGAGGCTACCGCAAGGATATGGATTGCTGCCGCTGCAGGTTGGAGACAACCCGAGAAGGTTAACAGGATATGTCGAACATAACAAGGCATAACCTAACGCAATTTCACCGCCTTGCAGAGCTAAAGCTTGAACGGGTACGATAGGGTTATTTGCCTTCGCCGCGTTCAAGCTGTGCGAAGGTTTTTTAATGATGTTCGATATTGTTAATAATAAGCAAAGGGGGTAATAATCAGTGGACGCGGACCCTGGTAATAATATCAGGCACTTATATTTAAAACAGAGGGAATAGCTTTAAGCTTTTATATAGATTTTGCGTATATCTTACAGCATGATTTATCCCTCTGTTCAAAAAAGAATGGAGGGATATTTTATGATTTCAGCTTCAACCTTTTACCTAAGCCGTGTACTCGGCAGAAAAGCCTTGTCTGAATCTGGTGATATACTGGGTAAAATCAACGATATACTGGTTGATTTGGAATCCGGTAAACCTCAGATAATTGCAATCAAAATAAGATCACATAATAAAAATAGAATTATAGATTTTTCAACCTTTTCAGTGTATGAGGAAAAAGGGCAGTATATTTTCAAATGCGGTGATCCTGAAAAAGAAATCACTGATTTGAAGGAAAATACCCTGTTTCTTAAAAACCATGTCCTTGACAAGCAGCTGGTTGACATTAACGGGAGAAAGCTTGTAAGGGTGAATGATTTAAGACTTGCAATCCTCACAACAGGAGCTTATGTGGTGGCTGTTGATGTTGGTCTTGAAGGGCTTTTAAGAAGGTTGGGAATTGCAAAACCCATTAAACATATTCTGCACCCCTTTAAGGTAACGCTTCCAAATAAGCTTATCCTTTGGGATGAGGTAGAAACCGTAGACTTTGGGAGCGCAGGAATTAAGCTGTCCAAAACATATTCAAAGCTTGAAACACTTCATGTATCCGACCTTGCAGACATTATTGAGGACATGGATGCCCAAATGCAGGCAGAAGTTTTCGCATCCTTAAATGAAGAAAGAGCTGCTGACGTTCTTGAAGAGCTGGAAACAGAAGCACAGATCAATGTACTTGAAAGAATATCGGTCGAAAAGGCTGCAGATGTACTTGAAAAAATGCCAGCAGATGAAGTAGCGGATATACTTGAAGAAATGCCTGAAGAAAGAGCTGAAGAACTTCTTCTTGAAATGGAGAGTGAATCTTCGGAAGAAGTCCGTGAGCTCATGGAGTATGAAGACGATGAAGTGGGAAGTCTGATGTCAACCGACTTTATATCTTTTAATAAGGCTTTAACCGCGGGTGAAACAATAGATGAATTAAGAAAGCTTAAACCCGAATCATCTTCCATATATTATCTTTATGTAATTGATGAGGATGAAAGACTGATCGCAACAGTATCACTAAGAGATCTCATTGTATCAAATCCTCAAACCGTATTATCAGATATAATGAACAGGAAGATTTTATATGTGCAGGATGCTGACCCTCTTGATTCAATTGCAGAGATAATATCAAAGTATAATCTTCTAGCCATACCTGTTGTTGATAAAAATATGGTATTGGTCGGTACTGTTGTAATTGACGACGTTGTATATACATTACTCAAGTCAAGAAGAAAAAAAGGACTTTAAAAAGGGATAACCGATGAGAATGACAATGAAAAAAAGATTACATAAAATGTTCATGATAATGAGTATTATCGGTCCTGGCCTTATTACTGTTAATGCAGGAAATGATGCAGGTGGAATAGCTACATATGCATCTGTCGGTGCATCTTACGGGTATAAAATGCTTTGGGGGCTGTTATTGATAACCTTCAGTCTGGCGATCATTCAGGAAATGAATGCGAGAATGGCTGTTGTTACAGGAAAAGGGTTATCGGACCTTATCCGCGAAAAATTCGGTGTCAAGTGGACACTTTTTGCAATGGCAATACTGTTCATTGCAAACTTCGGCGTTGTACTTGGAGACTTTGCGGGTGTTGCAGCAAGCATGGAGCTTTTCGGTGTAAGTAAATATATATCGGTACCGGTTGTTGCAGTAGCTATATGGTTTCTTATTACCAAAGGTTCCTACCAAAGGGTTGAAAAAGTGTTTTTACTTTTTACTTTTGTGTTCTTTGGATATATAATATCTGCATTTATGGCAAAGCCCGATTGGGGACACGTTTTTTCAAGCATGGTAACACCATCATTACCCATGCAAACAGGATTTTTACTGACTTTTATCGGTATGATAGGCACTACAATTACACCATATATGCAATTTTACCTTCAGTCTTCAATAGTGGACAAAAAAATAAGCTTAAAAGATTACAAATATGAAAAGCTTGATGTATACCTTGGTTCCTTCTGGGGAAATGCCGTATCTTTTTTCATTATTGTATGTACAGCTGCGACGCTGTTTAAAGCAGGTCTTTCCATAAACAGTGCTCAACAGGCAGCAGAAGGCTTAAAACCATTGGCTGGACAATACTCATTTATACTATTCGGAGCAGGGCTTTTTGGGGCGTCAGTTCTTGCAGCAGCTGTAATTCCGCTGTCAACCTCTTATGCAATATGCGAAGCATTCGGCTGGGAAAGCGGAGTAAATCACAAATACAAGGATGCTCCGGTTTTTTTCGGTATTTACACTGCTATTATAGCTTTAAGCAGCTTGCTGATATTAATTCCAGGAGTTTCACTGATGAAGCTCATAATAATTACGCAGCAGATAGCCGGAATTCTATCTCCTATTATACTTATGTTTATGATACTGTTGGTAAATGATAAGAATATAATGGGCAAGCATGTTAATACAAAGGTTCAGAATATCATATCCATTATTACGGTTGTATTCATAATTTCACTTTCATTGCTTCTATTTATACTTCCGTTGTTTTAATATTCTATAGTAAAAAGAACATAATTTTCTAGGTACTTATTACTATTTTGCATGTAAATTATTTACTCATGTATACACAGGTGATACAATGAAGCTGAATAATTATAACATTAAGGGGGTGGGGTCATGATAGCAAATTCATTTATTGGTAATTATAGTTACAGTAATGTAATATCCTTATATAAATCTGCTTATCAGTCCAGCCCATCCAATCCCCCATTAAACATTTATAGTACAAAAGTATTTTCAGGAGTTGCTGCAAAATCAATAAGAGCAGCAATGCCAGCATACCTGTCACAGCTAAACAGTGCTGTAAATGCACTTAAAACCGATTTGAAAATGATGACAAAGCCGGGTATTACAAACAGTTTTGAAAAGAAATCAGTTATTTCATCAAATTCCAGTGCAGTAGTCGGAACTGCTCAAAACAATGCAGATAAGTCTTCTTATACTTTAAATATAACAAAACTTGCAACAAGCCAGATAAATCAGGGGAAAAGCCTTATTTCCAATGATAGAAGCGTTTTCTCAATCGGAAATAATTCTTTTTCCATAAAGACTGGAGGCAATGATGAAAAACGTATAACCTTCAGTGTGTCTGCAGGGGATACAAACAAGACCAGTCTTTCAAAAATGGCAAATTCAATTAACTTTGCACGAGCAGGTGTTACAGCAAGTGTTGTAAGCGATAGTAAATCAGGTACAAGCTATCTGAAGTTAACCTCTAATAAGACAGGAGCTACCAGTTCCTTTTCAATAAAGGAGCTTAACAGCAATGCAGTTGCTCTGTCGGGGGCAGATACAGAGTCAGTAGATGCACAGGACGCACAGTATACTCTGGATGGCAAACAGTATTCAAGCGAAACCAATACAATAAGCCTGGATAACGGCAAGGTATCCATAACCTTAAAGAAAGCCGAAGGCAAAGACATTAACATCAGAATTGGAGAAGATACCGACGCAATTATCAATGACATAAAGAATTTTGCTACAGATTATAATAAAGTGATGGAGCTTGCCCATACTTTTTCTGGAACTTTCAATGGTGCATCAAGGCTTGAAAGAGAATTCGGGAGCGCTCTCAACAGCAAAAAGGCTTCTCTTGTAAATGCAGGAATTTATATATCCCCTGACAGTACCATAAAAATAGATGAGGAAAAACTAAGAGATGCTTTAAAAGAAGACACTTCAAAGGTTAAGAATCTCTTTTCGGCAGCTGATGGTATTTCTGACAAGGTTACACAAAAAGCTAATGAAGTGATAGCATCACCATTAAGATATACCTATAACACCGATTTCTTAAACAATTATATAAATCAAAAAGGTCAGGATTTACATCCCAACCTTCCATCAACTTATTCCGGTATGTTATTTAATATGGTTCTCTGATTATTTCCTATTTTTTTGTATCAAACATTGCAGAATTTGTGGTTATCGGCTTTGGATTATAAGCAGAATTAACAGTTTTGCCCTGCCGTAGCTTTGTAATCTCCAAGCTCAATTTATCCCTCTGCTCATTTGCCATACTCTGATTTTTTTTGTCTATTTCATTAATTTGACCCATAATTCTTACTATACTATCTATAACAAGCTTAAGCTCTTTGATACCGTCAATTTTAGTATTTTTAAGTTCATCGAGACTTTCAACCTGTAATTCATACTTGAGCCGCTTGAAATAAACTTCAAAATCAGTATCATAAGGGGCAATCTGATCTATTACTTTTTGTTTTTTTTCAATTATCTGTCCAAGCTCATCAAGGTCTTCTTTAGATAAAGCATCAGTCTGAAGCTTAGTTAATTCAAATATCTGCTGCATTAAGGAATACTTTATTTGTGAAACCTCAGTAAGCTTGCGGACATATTTTTCAGGTGATGTATCCATACCTTTCTCCTGTCTGCAAACAAGTGAACTATTTAGCCTGACTCATGGCCAAAGGCTGTTGTTTTGCTGAACTTTGCTGTTTTGCAAGTTTCATTGCCTGAGCCCAGGTATCCCTAAGATCTTTCGCAAAGCCAAGGACTTCCTCCAGAATTTTTGTGTCTTTAGCAATATTCGCATCAATCAGCCGTCTGTACATGTAATCATAGAGGAGCATCCACGAATGTGACAGCTCATACCTCATATCAAGTGAAGCCTGAAATTCCTGAATTATATCTTCAGACCTTATTATACTGTCATGAGCCTTTTGCAGGTCACGTTGCTCAATAGCGTTCTGTGCTTGCATTATAAATTTTACCAATCCATTAAAAAGCATAAGTGTAAGTTCTTCTGGGCTCGCAGTAAAAACAGAGTTTTGCTTGTACTGGTCGTATGCTTTATTAGTTACCATTAGCGTATCTCCACCTCTTATTATTATTTATTTAACCCTGACTAAACATACTGCTTTGCGCACTCATCTGCGAAATTAATGATTCTATCCTGGAAAATCTGTTATAATAATCATTTTCCTTTTGTGTCAGGTAATCTGTCAACGATGCAATCTTGTCATCCTCATCCCTTATCTGCTCTGATAAAATGTTAAAATAACTGGTTGCGGTGTTTTCCGCACCTGCCTTTTCCAACAGTGATCCTCTTATGCCGTTCTTATCAGGAGATGTGTGTATTGCTTCCTGAATAATATCATTTAATCTGTATGCTATTCCTGAATCTTTATATCTTGCAGAAGCTTTTGTAGGATCGGCTGCAACGTCATAAGTAGTTGTCTTTGATACATTAGTAAACAGGTTTATTACTTCATCAGGATTTTCAGTAAGAGCTTTTTTCAGTTTTGTTTCATCTATCGAAAGTTTACCCTTATCCGCATATGTCTTTGATGAAATACCTATTGAGTACAGGCTGATACTGCTTCCTTCAACGGTATCCACAAGAGCATTTCTCATTTTATAGGCAATTGATTCAAGAATAGAATCATTTTCAAGCAATCCTGTCTTAGCTTTTATTTCCCAATTCTTAATATCATCATCCTTCATTGCACTTTTCTGATCATCAGTCAATGGAGGGTATTTATTACTGTATTGTTCATATATCAAGGTATTAATCTTATCAAGCAGTTTGTTATAGTTATCTACAAAGCCCTTTATCATTTCTACTGCTTTTGTTGGGTCTGAACTGAGAGACAGTGTAATAGGCTCTGATCCTGTCCCATTAGATGGCATGTCCTGCTTAAGGGTAAACGCTATTCCGTTTATACTGAAATTGTTTGTAGCACGTATTATAGTCTGGGGTCCGTTTATGCCATCATTGAAGGTCATACTCGCATCACGTCCGGTAACTCCAGTGGCAGTAATACCTAAAGCAGTGAGAAGCCCGCCTGAGGTATCAGAAGCGTTCAATGTAACAGCAACTCCTGTATCCTTTGTCTGGAGTGAAACCTTATTATTGAGGCTGTCATAGCTCATAGTTACATTAGCATCAGCATCAGAATTTACAGCTTTTATAATATCGTTGAGTGAAGTGGATTTTGAACTAAATTTAAATTCCTTGTTGTTAATCGTAAACTTGATATCTTCATCAGTTCCGTTCGCTGTAAATATTGGTGCGCCCATATCATCGGTTTTAAATGACGTTCTTATATCATATAAATGTGCGTCTGCATTAATTTTATTCGAAGTATTTGCATTTACTAGTCCAAGAGCCGCAAGTCCTCCATTTTCAACTGCTGCTGCAGTTGGTCCGGTATTTGAAGAAACGCTTTCAAAACGAAGCTTATTTGAACTGTCCATGCTTACCATAACTTTGTTTTCTCCAAATGCAGAATTGAGCTTGGATTGTATTGCACTTAAATATTCATATTTTGTTTTATACTCTTTAGCCTCCAAGGTTATTGACTTGGTATCTGCCCCAACCTTTAAATTAAGTGTCTGAGCATTCCCCAGGATAAATGGGAATGTCGAAGCATCAGATGAGGAGAATAATGGCGAGCTCCCACTTTCTATTGAAACAGCTTCAGTTCCAATATTTTTAAGGGACAATGTGCCATTCTGATTTAGTACCCTTATCTGACCAGGGCCAAATCCATTAGCAGGGTCATCTAACAAACCTTGAACAGCAGCCGCCATCTCATCTGCATTATTATATGTAACTCCTGACGGGAGCTCAAAGGTCTTTGTTTGGGAGCCAAGAGTAACCTTGAATTTATTGTTCTGTGTAGTAGTTGTAAAGCCTTTATCCAGACCCGTGCCGAATATTTTATTATACCCGTCATTATATGCATAACTAAAGGATACAGAATTTGTTGAAGCTGTATCAAATTTAAGCTGATTACCTGTTGCTGTATCAATATCTACAGTTATTTTACCTGCACCAAAAGCAGCTGCAAGTTTGTTGTTTAAATCGGTTTTGAGTGCATCAATACTACCATTGGTTCCAAGGGTAATAAGCTTTGTTACACCATTGAAAGTAACATTGATCTGATTATTATCTTTTAGTGCACTTATATCGACAGATGAAAGAGCAGTTCCTTTTATCGCTGCCGACATATCAGTTCCTGAAACCTTTGCAGACAGCGCGGTAACTATATCATCGATGGTGTAATTTCCAGCCTTTGTTCCCGATCCTGTTGTAACACTGAAATAGTTTGAACTGTCAAGGCCGTTATATTTTGCTGCAAAAGCGCTATAAGACGCTGAAGACAGCAAATTACTGGATGAGCTGAGAGAATTCAGATAGCTGGACTGAAAGCTCTGCAGCATGGAGGTAACAGATCTGTACATTTCCTGTCTCCAAACCATTACCTGACGTTCCTGTTTAACCTTATTAAGCTTAGCTGCTTCGACTTTCATCAGCTTAGCAACCGTACTATCAACATCAAATCCGGAGAATCCGGTCATCCTCATAGTATTACTATATCCTGAAGTTCCATTAGTTCCGCTTGTAGCCATATAATCACCTTCTTTCATCTACTATAAGACCTGCTAATTGCATTAAATTAGCAACAAGATTAAGGATTTTTTCAGGTGGCATTTCCTGTATTACCTGATTTGTCCTGGTATCGACTACCTTAACCATAATTGTTTTGGTCTTTTCATGCATTGAGTACTCAAATTTTCTATCGTTTCCTGCAATTGCCTTATTTACCTTGGCTATAGCATCAGAAACATTTTTCTCATTTACTTCTTCCTTAGTATCGTTAGCTGCAGGCTGTGCATAGGATGCCAGCTGTTGTGCTATTACTGCTTCTCCTGCATTTATAGTATCATTCGTATCTTTTGTAGTGTTAGTGTTACTTGCCTTCTGAATAGTAAATTGTGTAGCAGACGATGCATCCGTGCTATTAATATTCATACAAATTCCTCCTTGGAAAAACCTTTTACTTCTTAAACTTATTATCGGAATTTTTTAGGAAAAGGTTAACGCTAAAAAGGATCTATATTTTTGAATATAAATCCTTTATTATTAGATAATTTGCAACTAAAGGGTTTCAACATTACATCTGTCTTCAATATCTTTCATTGCATTTTTTGTATCAAAAATATAATTTGCATGTTTTTTTATAAAATCATAATTATAAACCGAATGCATAGTAGTTATTATTGTAAGATCTGCGGATTTTAAAGTTTCTTCTGTCAGCTCCACTGATTCATATTGTCTTCCTTTGAATTCGAAAGTCTTTATGTATGGATCATTATACATCAGGTCAGCACCATTTAAAGCTAGGTTATTTATTACTTCAAGGGCCGGAGACTCCCTTATATCATCTATATCCTGTTTATATGCAGCCCCGAGCACAAGAACCTTTGATCCTTTTAATGCCTTTCCAAACCTGTTCAAAATTTTCATACTGCGTTCCAGGACAAATTCAGGCATGAAATTATTAATTTCTCCCGCTGTTTCTATCAATCTTGTGTGGTAACCATATTCACGGGCTTTCCATGTGAGGTAAAATGGGTCAACTGCAATACAGTGCCCACCTACTCCAGGTCCGGGATAGAAAGGCATGAACCCATATGGCTTTGTTTTGGCTGCTTCAATTACTTCCCAGGTATTAATCCCCATTTTGTCACATATAATAGCCATTTCATTAGCAAGTGCTATGTTAACATTCCTGAAGGTATTTTCGAGAATCTTTTCCATCTCGGCAACTGCCGGTGATGAAACAACAAATATATGATTTTCAAGTATATTGTTATATAGAGCTGCAGCAACCTCTGAACAATCAGGTGTAACTCCTCCTACTACCTTTGGAGTGTTCTTGGTCTTATATATTTTATTTCCCGGGTCAACTCTTTCGGGGGAGAATGCCAGATAAAAATCACTTCCACATTTTAATCCTGAGCTTTCAAGGATTGGCTTTACAACTTCTTCTGTAGTACCCGGATATGTAGTACTTTCAAGTACAACAAGCATGTCCTTGTGAATATACTTTGAAATTTCCTTGGCTGAATTTACAACATATGAAACGTCAGGCTGAAAGTATTTATCCAAAGGTGTGGGAACACAAATAGCAATACAGTCAACAGTCTTTATGAAGGAGTAATCGCTGGTAGCTACAAGCAAACCTTCTTTGACTAACCTTGTTAAATCACTGGATACTATATCACCTATATAGTTTTCACCGCTATTAACCATATTGACTTTTTGTTCCTGAATGTCAAAACCTATAACCTTATACCCGGCTTTGGCCTTTTCAACCGCAAGCGGAAGACCCACATACCCTAGTCCGATAACACCCACTACTGCTGTCTTGTCGTTAATCCTTTCAATTAAAGCACCCTTCATGCTATCATCTCCCATTTGAAATAATGGAATTGCTGTCTCTAGTATAAATCCAGCGGAAGGCCTATTGTTTTTCCTTCACGGGAGGACTTATAGATACCAAGTATGAGTTCAAGAGATTTTCTTCCTTCACGCCCGTCAGTATTTGGTTCTGCCTCATTTTTTAATACATCTATAACATTTTTATAATATCCAAGGTGTCCAAAGCCGTATATATTCGGAGGATCATAATTGAGCGTTTCAACAAGCCTATCATCCTCGTCTTGGGTATCAAATTCCCACTTTTCTATTTTATTTAAAGCTACGCCTCCTATTTTTGCAGTTCCCTTTTCCCCTATAATAGTGATACTGCCTTCAAGATTTTTCGGATAGGTAAGCATTGTAACATTTATATTACCTATAGCACCATTTCTGAATTTCACTATAGCAGATCCGGTATCTTCTGTTTCAATTTTTCTTGCCAGTGTAGTTGTTATTGAAGTGACACTTTCTACAGGTCCTCCCAGCCATTCTATTAAATCGACATAGTGACTAGCCTGGTTCATGAAGGCACCGCCGTCAAATTCCCATTTGCCCCTCCATTTAGCCTCGTCATAATAGCTCTGAGGTCTTGTCCAGAGTACATTCTCAAGTATCATATATATTCTTCCGAATCTACCCTTATCTATTGTACGTCTGAGAAGCTTTATTGTATCATTAAGACGATTTTGTTTTACAACAAAAAGCCTGACCTCTGCTTCATCACAAGCCCTTATCATTTCATCCGCTTGTTTCAGGCTTGTCCCCATTGGCTTTTCAGACAAAACATTAACTCCCTTTGCAGCTGCTTTGATTGCATGATGCGGATGAAGTCCGCTGGGAGTACATATGGATATTATGTCCATCTTCTGCTCATCAAGCATTTTGTCGAGATTAGTATATACTTTTGGTTCATTAATTTCTTCTTTTTTTATGCCTTGTTTTAGTAAGCATTCAGTGTATTCAAGTGCCTTTTTTTCAGCCCGTTCACCAATGATGTCACATACACACGTAAGTTCTGCGTCTTTGAAATAGCCCGAAATTGCCTCGACATGCTTACTTGATATCCTTCCGCAGCCGACCAGGCCGAATTTTATTTTAGTTTCCACCAAAATCTCTCCTTTTTGATACACGTTAAAATTATTACTCTTTTTCTATTTTAACTATTTCAATATCACTTTTCCTAAGGTAACGTTCCTTACATGATTCGCATTCTGCAATCTTATAATTATCAAAAATAAGCTTTTCACCGCATTTACAGGTCCATCCTCTTATTCTTGCAGGGTTTCCAAATACCCTTGCATAGTCAGGAATATTCTTAGTAACAACCGCTCCAGCACCAACAAATGAATATCTCCCTATGGTATGGCCGCAAACTATTGTTGCATTAGCTCCTATTGTTGCTCCTTCTTTTACGAGGGTTTGCTTGTATTCATTTTTACGGTTTATATAGCTCCTAGGGTTTATCACATTTGTAAACACACATGAAGGCCCTAAAAATACGTTATCTTCGCATATAACACCTGTATATATGGAAACATTATTCTGGATTTTTACATTACCACCAATCTTAACATCAGGTGAAATAACAACATTCTGGCCTATATTGCAGTTGTCACCTATTTCACAATTTTGCATGATGTGGCTGAAATGCCAGATTTTCGTTCCATCGCCTATTTTACAAGGTTCATCTATATAACTGGATTCATGAACAAAATACTTTTTACCCATACCGATTACCTCTTTTCAAAATCCTTAATACAAGAAATAATATAATCCTGTTCATCAGTTGAAAGCTCAGGATATATTGGAAGTGCAAAAGTCCTGTTTGAAAGATATTCTGAAACAAGCAAATCACCCAGCTTATATCCAAGGTTCTCATAAGCTTTTTGAAGGTGAAGAGGTACAGGGTAATAAACCCCTGTCGATATTCCCTTTTCCTTTAAAAAAGTAATAAGGCTATCCCTATTTTCACTCTGAACTACATACTGGTGATATACATTATTTATATCGGCAATATTGTTCGGTATAATAAGCTTAGTCCCTTTAAGCCCTAAGTTATAGGACTGCGCATGCTCCCGTCTTAATCCATTCCATTGATCAAGGTACTTGAGTTTGATCCTTAAAATTGCTGCCTGTATTTCATCCAGACGGGAATTAAAGCCAATTAGATAATTATAATACTTTGCTGGGTTGTAAACAGTATTGTCTGTTTCTAGATCAGAAATTTGCTCCTCACAATTATTGATTATGTTATAGGCTTCCTGACCTGCAGTACCTCCGCCATGAGCCCTAAGAGCCTTTATGATCTTATATGTATTTTCATTGTTTGTTGTAATTAAGCCTCCGTCGCCAAAGCAGGCAAGATTTTTAGTTGGAAAGAAGGAAAAACACCCCGCATCTCCTATTGTACCAGTCATTTGGCCTTTATAAGCAGCACCAATAGACTGACAAGCATCTTCTATGACAAGTAAGTTATACTTTTTGGCAATTGACATTATTTCATCCATTTGGGCAGGTTGCCCGAATATATGAACCGGTAATATAGCCTTTGTCTTTGATGTTATTTTATCTTCTATAAGAGACGGATTAATATTATAGGTTTCTTTTTTTACATCAACAAAAACAGGAGTAGCACCCACTCTTGAAATAGCTTCTGCTGTTGCAAAAAAAGTAAAAGGAGATGTAATTACCTCATCCCCCTGACCTATACCCAAACCAGTAAGTGCAAGTACCAATGCATCGGTACCGTTGGCACAGGATATGGCATACTTGCAGCCTAGATATTGAGAAATTTCAACTTCAAAGTTTTTTACCTCTGGGCCCATTATGTATTGGGGGGAGGAAAGAACATTTGAAACAGCGGAATCAATTTCATTTTTTATATGATTGTATTGTTTTACTAAGTCCAGCAAAGGGATTTTCATTATAAACGCTCCCGTATTGATTTAGTAAGATATAATCTATTTTATTGGTAAAAATAAATTAGTTAGATATTCTCTATAAGAGCACTCTGGTAAATCACAAATTAGTTTTTTAAGCTGGCTTTTACTAATAAATCCTTTCCGATATGCAACTTCTTCTATACAAGCCACTTTAAGGCCTTGCCTTTTTTCAAGTGTTGCAATAAAATCCGAAGCATCCAGAAGACTTTCAGGAGTGCCTGTATCAAGCCATGCTACCCCACGGCCAATTAATTCAACCTTTAACCTGTTCTCAATTAAGTATTTTTTTATTACATCTGTAATTTCCAACTCACCTCGTTTGGAAGGAATAATATTCAACGTTTTTTCTATAACAGTATAATCAAAAAAATATATTCCTGGGATTGCATAATTGCTTTTTGGAGTTTGTGGTTTTTCCGCTATACCTACTACCTCACCATTTGAAGTAAATTCCAAAACCCCATATCTTTCAGGGTTTTTGACATAATAGCCAAATATAACTGCTCCTTCTTTCAGCTGTGTTGCCTTTCCCAAAGATGAATATAATCCTTGCCCATAAAAAATATTATCTCCAAGCATCAGGCAAACGTTATCGGTACCAATGAATTCTTTCCCAAGTATAAAAGCATCAGGTATACCTTTTGGCTTTTCTTGCATTTTATATTCCAAGTGTATTCCTAGGGAACTCCCATCACCTAAAACCTTTTGCAATATAGGGGTATCGCTTGGTGTAGAAATTATAAGTATATCTTTTATACCAATAAGCATTAAGGTAGATAACGGATAATAAATCATTGGTTTATCAAAAACAGGTATAAGCTGTTTACATATGGCATTAGTACTAGGATAAAGCCTTGTTCCATTTCCCCCTGCAAGTAAAATACCTTTCACCCTAACACCTCTTTATTTTTTGTGATAAAACTCAGTATAATAAGCTTTATACTCACCTTTTGTTATTTTACTAAGCCATTCCTTGTTGTTTAGATACCAAGAAATAGTCGAACATAATCCATCCTTGGATTTGGTTTTTGCCTCCCAGCCAAGATCATTTTTTATTTTGGATGAATCAATTGCATACCGTCTGTCATGGCCTTTTCTATCCGTTATATATCTGTATAAATTATCCTTATTAATTTGTGAGTTATCAACTCTCAACATTTTGTTTGTCTGTTTAATGATTTCATTTATAATATCAATGTTCTTTTTTTCATTGTTAGACCCTACATTGTATATCTCACCAGGTTTTGCATGATGCAATACGTTATCAATTGCATCGCAATGATCTGATACATATATCCAATCACGCACATTCATTCCGTCACCATAAACAGGTATAGGCTGTTTATTAATATAATTGTTAATTACTAACGGAATAAGCTTTTCCGGAAACTGATAAGGTCCATAATTATTTGAGCACCTCGTAATATTTATCGGCATTTTATAAGTATCGAAATAGGATTTAACTAAAAGATCAGCTGCTGCTTTACTTGCAGAGTATGGGCTGTGTGGGTCAAGCGGTGTTTTTTCAGTGAAGTAACCTGATTCTCCAAGGGAACCATACACCTCATCAGTTGAAACCTGCAAAAATTTTTTACCATCCTTAAAACCGACTGGAGTCTTCCAGTGTCTCGTAGCTGAGAAAAGAAGCGTCTGCGTACCTAATACATTGGTTTTAACAAATATTCCTGGGTCTTTAATACTACGGTCAACATGAGATTCTGCAGCAAAGTTAACAACAAAGTCAATTTCATATTTCTGAAATATGCTTTCTAACAGCTCTTCATCACAAATATCTCCATGTATAAATGTATAATTCTTTCTATCTTTAATACAATCCAGGTTACTAAGATTACCCGCATACGTAAGCTTATCCAGGTTTATAACAAATATCTGGTCTTCATATTTCTTAAATAAGCTATGAATAAAATTGGAGCCTATAAACCCAGCTCCACCAGTAATAAGATATGTTCTCACAGTATACACCGTTCCTCTACCTTAAATAACACCTAATATTTCATGTATATTTTTTATTATATAACTTTGTTCTTCCTCTGTTAAGCCCGTATACATAGGAAGTCTTAGAAGTCTTTTACTCAGGTCTTCGGTTATGGGTAAATCCCCTTCTTTATAACCAAGTTTGGTTCCCATTTGGGAACTATGTAAAGGGACATAATGGAAGATTGCATTTACCCCTCTTGTTTTAAGACTATCCATCAAGTTATTTCTTTCATTTTCACTATTAAGCAGGATATAAAATATGTGATAATTACTTGTGCATTCTAATGGAATTATGGGCAATCTCATTATTCCTTCTTGTTCAAGAGGCTTCAATTGGTAGTAATACCTTTCATATACAGCTTTCCTAAGATTGTTAATTTTATCAAGCTTCTCAAACTGTGCATAAAGAATAGCTGCCAGTACGTCTGAAGGCAAAAAGCTTGAACCCATACTTACCCAGCTATACTTGTCCACCTCGCCCCTGAAAAACTTACTTCTGTTAGTGCCTTTTTCCCGAATAATTTCAGCTTTTTCGATAAGGTCGTCATCATAATTAATAAGTATTGCTCCACCCTCACCGCAGGAATAATTCTTGGTTTCATGGAAGCTGTAACAACCAATATCTCCGATAGTTCCAAGATATTTATCCTTATACCTTGCATTAACTCCCTGTGCCGCATCTTCCACTACTTTTAAATTATGTTTTTTTGCAATTTTCATAATTGCATCCATATCACAGGATACGCCTGCATAATGAACCGGGAATATGGCTTTTGTACGTTCAGTTATTTTACTTTCAATATCTTTAGCATCTATATTTAATGTTTTTTCATCGATTTCCGCAAAGATAGGAGTGGCTCCCCTTAACACAACAGCATTAGCAGTTGATACAAAAGTATATGAAGGCATTATAACTTCATCACCTGGCTGCAGGTTGATAAGGATTGCAGCCATATCCAGGGCTGAACTGCATGACGTTGTAAGGAGGGCTTTTTTTGTGTTGAAGGTTTTTTCTATAAACTCATTAACCTTTTTAGTATAAAAGCCATCTCCAGAGATATGATCTTTTAAAAAACATTGTTCTACATAACTAATTTCAGAAAAGTATGGTTTATTAAATGGAATGTACATTTTTTCACCTTTGAAAGCGATTATTAAATTAAGATTGTTAGAAAGCTATTTTTTTTGTGCAATCAACCAAATACCGCTTTTATTATCACCGACTTCAGAAAAAACCTTACATTCTTCAAAAGCCTTCCTAATCAGTGTTTTTCCTATATTGATAAGAATTTCATCAATGTTTGCGTCTCCTTGCTCAGATATAGTTTTCAGTATTCTCCTTTTTTCATTTTCAACATTCATTATGTCAAGCCCTTCACGAGCTATATGGTATCCTTCTGGATACTTCGCCATGTCTTTCCCTTCAAAAGGTTCACTTGTATGCATTTCAACAACTGAAAAACCAAATTTATTCAATAATTTCTCTATAGTTTTTTTATTAAATTCCCATAAATGTATTGGTGGAGTAGGATGAAACCAAAAGTTTAAGGTTTGACTGAAGAAGTAATGGATTACTAAACTTTGATATGAGTCAACATTAGGAACTTCGACCAAAAAATATCCACCTGGCCGAAGTAAGCTATTTATTTTACTTAAAACATCTTCAATGTTTGGTACATGTTCAATAACTGATAATGCGGAAATGCAATCATATTGCTCTTTTATATTTAAAGATGCTAAATCTGATGTATTTACTGTTATATTAAGCTGTTTATTTACATACTCTGCTAGTTCTATATTAACTTCTTGACCGAAAATATCAAAGCCAGCTTTCCCTAAAACATTTAAGAATGCACCGTCATGGCAGCCAATATCAAGTATTTTATCTCCCTTTTTCATATACTTCATTAATGTATCCTTATATATTATATATCGCGATTCAATATTTGTATCTAAACTTCTATTTTTAATATAATCCGAATTATATCTAGCAATGCCATCTAATTGGTAGTATTTAATTGTTTCTTCTATAGTTGGCATTGGTTCTACATGAACCATATCGCAAACTTTGCATCTCATCATCTTAAAGTTATTCTTCACAAAAACAGGTTTATGATCTGAAGTTCCTCCACAAACAGGGCAATAAAAATTATTTACTTCATGCATTTGCTGTTTCCTCCTTTAATGAATCTCTCTTGTTTATGCTAATTGAACCTCTTTCTCAAGTAGTTAAACAAAACTTTATTATTGTTTTCATCAGTTACATTTGTTAGCTTAAGCATCCCTGCTCCACATACTACAGTTGGATTATCTTTTTCGTCAATACTCCATATCTTCCCTACATCTCTTTTTTCAAATACTAAATCTTCAGCAATTTCTGCTTTCCACACAAAAACCTTTTTATCATTATAATATGCAAAAGCTCCTGTAAAAGGATATCCTACAGCTCTAATCAAATTATATATGGCCTTAGATGAAAAATTCCAATCTATATGGCAGTCATCAATATCTCTCCATATACTATAAGTTGCTTTTGATTCATCTTGAATAAAAATACTAATATTTCTATTTTCTATCATTCGAATAACTTCAATAATTGCATCACAATATAAACGAGTTTGAACTTGAATTACATCATATATATACATTTCATTTGTTAATGTAAATTTTTTCTGAATTATTATAGGTCCTCTATCTATATATTTTGTTGCATACAAAACACTCATTCCTATTTCTTTTTCATCACACAATATAGCTGTTGGTGTTGGTGAAAATCCTCTAAATCTCGGAAGAAGAGAATCATGAAATATTATTAAATCTGTTTTTAGATAATTATTTATCTCCAAAGGTATAATATATCTCCATCCTATTGCAATAGCGCATGTAATTTGATATTTAATAATATCATTAAATAACGAATTTTTTAGGTCATTCCAATGAATAAACGTTAAATTATTCTTGATGCAAAATCCTTTTATTCTATCAGAAAAACTATCTTTAACATTTACTTCTTTAAATGTAGAAACAATACCGATTATAGATTTATTATACTTATATACTGTTTCTAGAACCTTGTAACCTTTTTCAGTAGCAAGAAAGAGAAGCATTTTATTCAATTAAATCCCACCTATATTAATAATTCATATCAAAACAACTCTTTAAATTTTTCAAGATACTCATATCATTAAATTGTTCTAATATTACTTGTTTATTTTTTAAATCTAAATGATTGTCCAATTTTAAAAAATCATTTTCTGATAACTCATTAATATTAAATACTGTTAACCCAAGTTCTTTAAGGAATGAGTAAGTAGTTATAGAATCTTTAATATATACTTTTTTTCCAAGATAGAGTAAAGCAATAATACTCCCAACCGCTTGCTGCCTATTATGATTAAATATTGCAATATCTATTTGCCGAAGTATTCCATAGTAATCTTTTGGGGACAAATACCCAGTTAAAGGCAAAAACCTTTCTCCAAACATTTTTTTTCCCTCATTAATAATATAATCAACATACCAATTATCGGCACCATACGACAACGGCATTAAAATACAAAAATCCTCTGATTTCTTCGTTTTTAGCATATGTAAAATTTCCAGATGATTATTTGATGGATTAGCAGAATTACCTCCAAAAATTACATGTTTATATCTATTTTTCAAAGTAATTTTTTCTCTAACATAAGTATTTTTCTCTAATAAAAAAAAATCAACTGGATTAGGATACATAAATGGCATACGTTTTGCACAAGTAATATAATTATTCTTTAGTGTAATATAATCCATATCAGCATTTTCTAAGCCAGTTAATATAAAATCTATTTTTCTTATAGCAGACTTTCTTAAATAAGATATGGGATTATTAACTAATGCAAAATTATTATTATATCCCTTTAAAGTTAAATACTCATCTGTAAGTTTATCATATAAATTCACACCAATATAATTATATAAATCGCCACCCCAAACAATCCAATAAATTGGTCTGTTTATATTATAAAGACATATTATTTGACAGAAATAATCGAATAGGTAATGAATAAATATCTTAGAACTAATATTTATATATCTTAAAAGTTCATTTATGTCTTTAGGAATACTTAAAACCCTTATATTGTCAATACCTTCTACATGTACATACTTAAGCTCACTACAATCATCAGACGTAATAATAAAAAGGTGCCTTTTACTGTCAAATTTTCTGTTTACAAATTGTATAAACTTATCACAGTATTGACTATCATACATGATATGAAGGTTCAGTTTATCATTATCACTAACTTTTTCTTTGTAAGCTGCTGTATCGTTCAATTGGCTTTGAATTTCATCCTTGTATTGTACTTCTAAATTATTAATTGCGTCCATTGCAATAGATTTTTTTTCTTTTATTTCGTTACCAAATAAAGCATTTTCATATTTTTCTAATGCTTTAAGGTACAAACCCTTTTGTTCATATAAATATCCAAGATTATAATTTAAATCAAAATTAAAAGGATATTCTTTCAAGGCCTTTATTAATATACTCTCTGCTTCATTCTTATTGTTTTCCATAATTTCTATTACTGCTCTCATTGAACAAGCATCTGCATCATTAGGTATTATTTTCCCATAATTGTCGAGTGCTTCTCTAGCATCTTTAATAAGTCCCTGTTCAATAAGTTTTTCAATTTTTCCCTTAATTAATTTCATTTTATTTAAAACATCTGAATCATTAATTTCCATCAATGCTCTCCTACGAAATGGTTAATTCATTCCTGATTTTATTGAATCTTCATTTCCTAACAATTCATCCTTATATTTGTTCATAAAGCATACCATATAAGGGTAAGCTTTTACTGCATCTTTAAAGTACTTGATACCAGCTTTATAATCGTTTCGGGAAACTGCTTTCATTGAATAAAGAAGTGCTGCAAAAAACCTGTCCTCATCATCGCCTATTGTATTATAGTACAACCGCATTTTTTCCATACTATAAAATAAATCTATATATTTTAAGCCTCTTTCTACATAAAACTTAAAAATATTATATATATTTTCATTTATTTCTCTTTCTTCATTTTTAACCTGGCCAGCCTCCTTAAACAACATAACACCTGCTACGGATATGTATGTTTTTAAACTTGAATAATCATTTTCGCGTATATTCTCTTTCTGCAGATACTCAACTAAATATTCACGAACTTTTTCATATTTATCTATTAAGAATAAAATAATTTCTTTTATTTTAGACTTCTTCAATTGTTTAAATACTAAAAATACCTGTCTTGGGTTTTTGCAGAAATCACAAAAAATTTCCGAATAAAAATCAGGAAGGTCGTTAAAATCTGCAATGCTTATTGCTTTTTTAGCAAGTTCATCACGTTCTTCTGCGTCACAGGTTCTTATTTTATTTAAAATGGAATAGATATCAGACCCCTGAGATAATAGTTTACTAATTTTTAGATTGTCTTTAAGAGTAAGATTTTTTTTGTTTGCTTCCAGAATAGAAATAAAAGCATTACTAAGATTTTCATGCTCTTTAACTTCGTCATATATGCTTACAAGCTCTTCATACCTCCCAAGCTTTAATATGACTTTTATAAGAGTAGGAATTTTCTCTTCCATACTACTCATTCGATTTATATACTTATATGCCTCAGCGTATTCACCCTTATTATAATATACCCCTGAAATAAAACTTAAAGCACCATTCTGATATTTTTTATCCAGATAGTGCATTTCAGCTGAACGTTCTGCTGATATTGGGAGACTATGGTAATTTTCAGCAAGATCTACAAATTTTAAGTAGTATTCTACGGCATCATGTGGCATTTCAAGGCTAACATATGCATATGCGCAAAGATAATATAAATCTATTAAATCATTCCTTATATCAATACCTTCTTTACATATATTAAGAGCTTCTGTATACTCTTTACATTGACAGCTTATTTGTGCATATGTAGGATATACAAAGGAATATACCCGTTTTGTCTTATTATCCATATTGGAAATTATTTTATGTGCCCTACGTATTTCACATAAAGCCTCCTCTGTATCGCTATGTGCATTATAGCTTCTGGCAAGTTGATATCTATAATATATGTTATTGGGATCTGCCTCCAATTCTTTCATGAGAATACCAGCAGTACGCTTGAACTTTTTCTCTTTTAACTCTTTATCAATTCCAAAAAGATATCCAAAGTGCTCAATGTATAAATCAGAGTTATATAATGGCGCTTTATACTTCGGTTGGTTATGAACACTCCCCTCATATTTAAAACTGCCATCATTCCTGAAAACCCGTTCCTGAGGAAGAACAGTATATCCTGGATTAGTTCCCAAAGATGTATAGTTTTTTACTTTAACAATAATTGTATTAAACTTCTCAAGGTTTTTATCAGTTAACAAATTATATAATTTAACTATATCCAAAATTACTTCATCAGCATCTAATATAAGGATCCATTCACCCTTTGCATACGAGATAGTTACATTCCGCATATCAGAGAAATGTCCCTGCCACTGATGAAAATAAAGCTTTGATGTATACTTATTTGCAATATCAACGGTATTATCCATAGAACCTGTATCTACTATAATTAGTTCAACATCAGGCTTTTCCAGTATGGGAGAAAGTGTGCCAAGACACTTTCCAAGATTTTTCTCTTCATCCTTTACCATCATACAAATACTTAGCTTGTATGTATAATTCATTGACATCTACTCCATTCAGCTTTTAAGACATTCAATCCAGTATTCCAGAAGCGGTTTTAATTCATATTCAAGCGTATCGGCAAATAAAAAATAATCATTACCTTCATAAGCCAAATACAACATGTCCAGTTTTTCAGTAAATTCCAATAAATTAATTGAGCTGAAATAATCTTTAACTATATTGACTCCTTCACTTAGTGTATTAAGATCATCAATGAGATTTATGATTCTACCATCTTCCAGTTCATTATTTAGTTTATACTTATTACAAATATCGTCAATTCTGATACATAAGTTAAGCAATAGTTCGCTTACAGATTTTCCTATTTCCATAATTCTTTCATCCATAATTGTCCCTCCATGTTTCTTATATTTCTTGATTATAGTCAAAAGAGACTCTGGAATACCAGAGTCTCTTTTAATTTATAGAACTAATTACCTCAATAAATTCAGTACTCCCTGAGGAGCCTGATTAGCCTGAGCCAACATAGCTGTTGCTGCCTGCTGCAGAATGTTGTTCTTTGTAAATGTTGCCATTTCATTAGCCATATCGGTATCTCTGATACGTGACTCTGCTGCCTGCAAATTCTCAACTGTTGTATTCAGGTTCCTAACTGTACTTTCAAGCCTGTTTTGCTGAGAACCGTAGGTTGCTCTTGCTTTGTTAACATTCTTTATTGCAGTCTCAATTGAACTTACTGTAGACGCACTTGTTAAACTTGTAATACCTGTAGTTGCTGTTGCTGCAATTGCTAGATTAGTAGCTCCATCATCTGAAATAATAATAGTTGCAGCTGAAGTAAGAACTTTAGAACCATTGAACTTGGTATTAGTAAAGATGTTGTCAATTTCATCAGCAAGGGAATCCATTTCCAGGTTCAGATTTGACTTATCCTCAGTATTATAGGTGCCGTTTGCTTTCTGAACAGCAAGTTCCTTCATTCTTACTAACATGTTACTAACTTCATTGAGCGCACCTTCTGCAGTCTGAATAAGGGATATACCATCCTGCGCATTCCTTGAAGCC
>JAEZTC010000018.1 GCA_023421675.1 Bacillota bacterium
TGCACTAGGGCAGGGAGCTCCTATGATTGCTGCTTTATGGGGAGTGTTTATTTGGAAAGAGTTTGCAGGAAGTCCGCGCGGAACGAATAGACTTCTGGCAATAATGTTTGTCTTCTTTATTTTAGGACTTTCACTTATTATACTTTCAGGAGGTAACTGAGGATTCGAGAACAAATGATTTTTATTAATTTAAAACAATTCACGTATGAAAACATGTTTTATATACAGAGTTTTGTTTATATGCATATTCTGTATGCTAGGGCATACTATTTTTGCCCAAACTCGTTCAATTTCTGGACTTGTCTCTGACAATATTGGGAATCCATTGATTGGGGTTACCATTTCGGTAAAAGGAACCTCTTTAGGTGTAGTTACTGATGTAAATGGAGCATATACAATGCATAACATTACAGTTGGTCAAACTCTTGTTTTTTCGTACATTGGCTATCGGACAGAAGAGGTGTTGATTCGTAACCAAGAAGTAATTAATATCATAATGAGCGAAAACTCTGTGTTGATGGAAGAGGTCGTAGTTGTGGGATATGGCACTCAAAAAAAAGTATCCGTTACGGGTTCGGTATCCAATGTTCCGGTAAAATCACTTCAAATGAATTCTACTCCTTCTTTGAATAACGCTATATCAGGAAAGATCCCAGGTATTATTACTCGACAGACCAGTGGGGAACCTGGTTACGATGCAGCTAATATTTATATTCGTGGTATTGGTACTTTGGGGAATAGAAATCCGCTTGTTTTAGTAGATGGAATAGAACGTGATATGAGTAATCTCAATGTAAACGAAATAGAGAGCTTTTCTGTTTTAAAAGATGCTTCTGCTACAGCTGTTTATGGCGTAAGAGGTGCTAATGGAGTAATACTAATTAATACGAAAAGGGGAACTGTTGGAAAACCGACAGTAGTGTTACGTTCAGAAGTAGCGATGTTAGTTCCACAAAGACTTCCTGACTATATTAATGGCTACGAATATGCTCAATTGATGAATGAGGCTTATATACATTCCGGAAAGGGGGTACGTTGGAGTATAGAAGAGCTAAATAAATTTAAAGATGGATCCGAACCGTATTTATATCCTAATGTTGATTGGTTAGATGTTATTCTTAAAAAGCGGACTATGCAGACTGTCCATAATTTGAGTGTCACAGGTGGTGCAGAAAGAGTACGATATTATGTTAATGTCGGTTTCACTATGGAAGATGGAATTTATAAACAGGACAACTTGAACGCATATAAGACTAATGCCAATTTACAGAGATACTCATTTCGTTCGAATGTGGATATAGATATTACTAGAACTGTGAATATGAATTTGGGTATTGGAGGTATTGTGGACGAACGTCATTATCCCGGAAATAGTGGAATTGGAATATTTGATGCAGCCAAAAGGACTTCTCCTATTTCATTTCCTGTGAGGAATCCGGATGGAAGTCCTGGTGGCGTTAATACTTATATCGGTAGTAATCCTTGGGGAATGGCTACCCAATCAGGATATTCAGCAGATCGGCATCATACGATACAAGCTAACTTTGGCTTGAAATGGGATTTGGGTAACCTCATCACAAAGGGACTGTCTGTTAATGGAAAATTTGCCTATGACCTTTATTATTATACTAAGGCTGAACGTGCTAAACAGTTTGAGGTAAAACAATATTTGGGTAAAGATGAAACGACTGGAGAGGATATGTATGTTGTACTTAGAGAAGAAGGAGTATTGGGCTATAATAAATACAGCACAGGAAACAGAGCCTATTATATGGAAGGGGCCATAAACTATGACCGCACCTTCAATAAAGTACATTCTGTTTCTGCCATGCTATTGGCTAATCGTAGGGAATATGTTGATTACGGGGCAGGAACCTCAATTCTTAATCTTCCTTATAGAAGGCAAGGTGTGGCTGGACGTGCTACTTATGATTATGCTAACCGCTATCTGATTGAGTTTAATTTTGGCTATAACGGTTCGGAGAATTTTCCTAATGGACAAAAATATGGTTTTTTCCCATCAGCTTCTGTCGGTTGGGTGTTGAGTAATGAAAACTTTTGGCACGTAGATGCTATTTCGCATTTGAAACTTAGAGGTTCTTTCGGTAAAGTCGGTAACGATCAGATTGGCGGTGATCGTTTTTTATATCTTACTACAATTAACAAAAATGCTGCAGGTTATGGATTTGGTGAAAGTGAAAGGTGGTACTCGGGGATGGCAGAAGATAAAATGGGTATTGCAAATATAACTTGGGAAGTTTCGAACAAAGCAAACATTGGTGTAGATTTAAAACTTTTCAATGATAAGTTAAGTCTTGTAGCGGATGCTTTTTGGGAAAAACGAAATGGTATATTTCTTAAAAGACAGCAAATTCCAGGTTTTTTGGGATATGCGAGCAATAGCATACCTTATGGTAATATTGGTGTAGTGAAAAACCGAGGCATTGATGGCTCTATTGAATTTAAGAATACGACCCCTGAAGGTTTTTACTATTCAGTATTAGCTAATATAACTTTTGCTCGTAATAAAGTGGTTGAAAATGACGAACCAACACCCAAGTTTGATTATCTATCCACAATTGGTCGACCTATCGGTCAAAATTACGGGCTGATTGCAGAAGGAATTTTCCAAAACGAAGAGGAAATAAAAGCCAGTCCTAAACATACTTTCTCTCCTGTCCATGTGGGTGATATCAAATATAAAGATGTAAACGGTGACAAAGTAATTGATGATTATGATAGAGTGCCTATAGGGCATCCTCGTATACCCGAAATGACATTCGGCTTTGGTGGAACCGTCGCTTATAAGGGATTTGATTTAAGTCTTTTTTTCACTGGAGCTACTCGTACAAGCCTCTTTATGGAAGGTTGGACCATCTGGCCTTTTGTAGAAGGAGCAGGAGTTTTTAATATACAAAGAGAGTATTATGACAACCGGTGGACGGAAGATAACAGAAATGGGAAGTATCCAGCTCCTTATGAAAATGCTAACCCGAATAACCAACGTCGTTCTACTCTCTGGATGAAAGATGGCACTTACTTGCGTTTGAAAACAGCGGAATTGGGTTATAACTTGCCTAAAAAATGCTTAATAAAATTGAGAATTAAAGATATGAGAGTCTTTATAAATGGTATGAATCTCCTAACGTGGGATAAAATAGATATAATGGATCCTGAATCTGATGATGGTTCTGGAGGGTATCCGTTAAATATGCAAGTAAATGGTGGGGTACAAATAACATTTTAAATAGGAAAAAATATGAAAAAATATATATTATTGTTGCTTGTTTGCTTGGTAATGTCGTGTTCCGATAGTTATCTAGATAAAACTCCCGATGAGGATATGAGTTTGGAAATGGTTTTTCAAGAGAGGAATTATGCAGAAGCCTTTCTTTCTAATATATATTCTTATTTGCCTTTGGAATTGACTATGGCTTGGCATAGTTGGATGGGAAGGGATCTTAATTTGAATCCATTTGTAGGTGCTGCCGATGAAATGGAAATGTCATGGAATACTCCCTACAATCAGTTTATGAACTCGGGAGCTTGGTCTCCTGCGGATGCCGGGACTGGTACACCGGCATTTTGGTGGTGGTATTATGAGGCTATTCGCAAAACCAATCTGTTTCTTGAGAATATACACAAGACACCTATGAATGAGGTTGATAAAAATAAATGGATTGGCGAAGCCTATTTTATGAGGGCATTTTATCATTTTATGTTGTTTAGGGTATATGGCCCTATCCCTTTGTTAGATAGGTCTATCAGTACAGATGAAGACTTTACGAACTTTGTTCGGAGACCGATAGAAGAAGTTGTCTCATTTATTTTGAATGATTGCGAAAAAGCTTATCCTTTATTAGATATTAAGGTAACTTCTGATAAATATGGACGTATCACTTCGGCTGCTGTATTGGCTTTGAAAGCGAGATTATTGCTTTATGCTGCAAGTCCTTTGTACAATGGAAATCCCGACTATGTGGATTTCAAGAATGCTGAAGGAGAGAATTTTTTTCCGATTAATTATAACAAACAGAAATGGCGTATAGCAGCTAATGCAGCTAAGGATTGTATCGATAAAACAGAAGCGGCTGGCTACAGACTATATTATTCGGCGTCTCAAGATCCGTTTGAATCTTATTCGGAATTATTCTTGGTAAGACATAACTCTGAAATTTTGTTTGCACGTAATAGCGGTGAAGGATATTATTTTGAACAACTATGTTCAGCATCCGGTCAAGGTGGATGGAGTGGATTGAATCCTACACAGAATTTAGTGGATGCTTATGAAATGCAAAGCAATGGCTTACGTCCTATCATAGGCTATGATGGTACTGTGCCCATCATTAACTCAGAATCCAAATATGTTGAAGAAGGATTCACTTCGGAGGCACATCCCAAAGGGTATTATCCTGCTGGTACATGTAATATGTATGTAGGGCGTGATCCGCGGTTCTATGCTTCTGTGAATTTTAATGGTCAACAATGGAGAGGACGTCAGCTGGAGTTCTTTAGTACAGGGTTAGACCGTGGAGCTGGTCCCGATTTTCCATCTACGGGCTATTTGTTGAGAAAATATTCAGATGAGGCCGTAAATATTCCTCAGGGAAGATGGACTCTGAAGACATGGATATTTTTCCGGCTTGGAGAACTTTATTTGAATTATGCTGAGGCTCTGAATGAGATTGATGGCCCTATAGATGATGTATACACTTATATAAATGCTATTAGAAAACGTGCTGGGATGCCTGCCCTTCCCAAAAATTTAACTCAGGATGAAATGAGAGAAAGAATCCGCCATGAAAGAAGAATAGAATTAGCTTTTGAAACTCACCGTTACTTTGACTGCCACCGTTGGAAGATTGCAGAAGAAACAGATAATGGGCCAATATTGGGGCTTAGTCGTCATTTAGGAACAAGTTTACAAGATAATACTTTTTATACCAGAATGGTAATAGAGACTCGTGTTTTTGATGCTCCTAAACACTATCTTTGGCCATTGCAACAATATGAATTGGATAGGGTTCCATGGTTGATTCAGAATCCTAAATGGTAAAATTAATTAAAAATAAACCCGTTGGCGGAATTAGATTGATAAAAGATTTATGTATAAGAAGTTGTGCATATTATTGATATTTAGTAAATTAAAGGTGACCAAACTTTTAATAGATAAATATCGTATGCCCAACCTATATGCAATATTCGCAAAATTACTGAACATATACAAGCAAGTAGCCGGTAATTTAGTCAATGAATCAGGCAATGTGCCAAGAAGAGGAGTAGTTCCCAGATTTTCAGACCTTGAAATAGTGGCATTGAATATGACATCAGAAGCAGCTGGTATTGACAGTGAGTCATTGTTGTTTGCAAAGTTGCAGGAATATAAGCTTGAGTTTCCCAATCTTATATCCCGCAGACAATACAATGACAGACGTAAAATCACTTCCTCCTTCTGCAATACAATCCGGGAAAGAATAGCCGCAGAAATGGATGGAGACGAAGATTGTTTCTGCATAGATTCGAAGCCGATAGAGGTATGCCGTTTTTCCCGTTCCAAGCGTTGCGGTATGGGGAAGAAGGATTTTGAGAAAGCGCCGGGGGTAGGATACTGTGCATCACAAGGAGTGTATTATTACGGATATAAATTCCACGCGGTCTGTGGATTAAGTGGAGTCATCCATTCCTTTGACCTCACAAAGGCAAGTGTACATGACATTCATTACCTGAAGGATGTGAAAGTGGACTATAGTAATTGTACTGTCATAGGGGACAGAGGATATATAAGTGCTCAGGTACAATTGGATCTGTTTGAAACGGCCAATATCAGATTGGAAGTACTATACAGAACTAACCAGAAAAAATGGAAACCGACATTCCCAGCTTTTGCCAAAGCGAGAAAAAGAATTGAAACTCTATTCTCGCAATTGTGTGACCAGTTTATGATTATAAGGAATTATGCGAAAGATATAGACGGATTGTTTACCCGGATTGTCGGGAAGATTAGCGCACTTACAATCCTGCAATATATTAACTATAAAAATGAGAGACCTATTGGTAGAGTTAAATATGCGCTAATTTAATTCCGCTAACGGGTAAAAATAAATATGAAAACATTGAAATTGATTATTAGAATTGGAATGTATGTATGTTTGCTGTTAGGTTCAGCGGCGATCAAGGCTGACTCGTCACAGCCAGCAACGGTCACAATGAGCAAGGCTCGTCTTTTGGGTAAGATAAAGGGAGGTTGGGCCGGCCAGACTATCGGGGTTAGCTTCGGTAGTTATACGGAATTTAGGTATCAAGGAACTTTTATTCAAGATTATCAGACGATTCCTTGGGGGGAAGGTTATGTGCAAAGATTGATGGATTCCTGGCCTGATTTATATGATGACATTTACATGGACCTCACTTTTGTAGATGTATTGGAGAAAAAAGGGCTGGAT
>JAEZTC010000020.1 GCA_023421675.1 Bacillota bacterium
TGCTGTTTAAGGATGCTTATGATTTGTTCTTCGGTGAAATTCTTTCTCATTTTTCTCCCCTCCAGATAATGTTATTATATCATCTGGACTAATTTATGAAATGGTACAAATTTTCGGGAGAAGGTCATAACCATTTAAAGAATTTTCAACACAATGTTATCCTTAAAAACTTTAGAGACAAATTAAAGCATAAGCCACTTAAATTTGCAGCCGAAATGTCTGATGAAGAAATGGATAATTGGCATCTACAGGAGATGTCAGCTTCCCAGGAAATTGACAGTTATCCTCCAGAGCATTTTGGTCTCATTGCCCGTGGTTATTACCTTCCGCACACGCAGAGGAATGAAGCCTTTTACGAAGATGTTTATAAAAATGAAAAAGCCAGACAATCCGCTTTAATATTTGGAAGTGATGAGGCTGAAAAAGATTATCTGACTGTTTATATTTTCTTTGAAGAAACCACAGAAACAATTGATGCTTTTGCAGGATTCGATTTGTTACGGCAACTGCTGATTTATAAAGGGGTAACACAAAAGGATATCGACCAACTGACACCGCGCTTTATTACATATGTCAGTTTATTAAACCTCGAAGGGAAATCGCCTGAAAATAAAGAATAATATTAATCACCAAGGAGTTCAAATGGAACATATAATCAAAAAATGTGCTATGGAAGACCTTAAAACACTTAAGGAAATTTCATGTATGACTTACGATGAAACATTCAGGCACATGAATACAGCGGAAAATATGAAGGCTTACCTTGAAAAAGCCTTTGATTTGAATAAACTTAAAGAAGAATTATCAAACAACGCTTCATCTTTTTACCTTCTTTACGTTGATAATAAACTGGCTGGTTACATAAAAACAAATGATACTCAAGCGCAAACAGATGTTAATGATCCCGAATCACTGGAACTTGAAAGAATCTATGTATCAAAGGAATTTCAAGGTTTTGGGCTGGGCGGAGTACTGATAAAAAAAGCAATCAGTGAAGCCGAAGCTCTTGGCAAAAAATATATATGGCTGGGAGTATGGGAAAAAAACAATAAAGCTATTGAGTTTTATAAAAGAAACGGATTCTATATTACAGGCAGTCACCCATTTTTCATGGGAGATGATGAGCAGATAGATTTAATTATGCGCAGGGATCTGAATAATCCTGCCCCGATAACTGTAGAACGCAGTGAAAACGGACAAATTACCATAAGAGACGGTAATAATGTAAGCGCAGTTTCCCCAATGGTTACAACTTCCGATGAACAGAACAACTCTCGTTTTACAGAATGGGCTGAAAGCTGTGCAAAGCTGGTAAAAACAAACTCACATACAATTTCAGAAACAGAGCAGTTCTTTTTAACTCTATGTGATGTAATACCCCTTGAACCTGCCAGCATACATATTGAAAACTTTAAATTCAACATAGTATTAAGCTACTTTAAGGATAAGCTTGAACACCAGCCGCCGAAATTTTCATTTGACATGACTGATAAAGAAATAGAAAATTGGCATAGGGAAGACAGGGCAATGCGGGAAGAAATCCTGAACTCGCCGCCTGAACGTTTTGGACTGGTTATGCATGGGTATCACCTGCCGCACAGCCATCGGAATGAGGAAATCTATGAAAATACTAAAAGGTTGTGTGAAAAATATCAGACTATGCATGCAAAGGAACTATTGGAAAAACACCCCCCTGCACCACCTATTGAGGTTAAGAATCTTGATATTTATTTCTTATTTGAGGAAAGTACTGGGTATTTGCAATGCTGTGGCGGCGGACAGGATATATACCAGAAATTAATATTGTTTAAGGGCATTACACAAGATGATATTGATAAAAGCAGCCCTCAGTTCCTCTCGTATATAACCGTGCTTCGGGATACCGGAATGCTGCCGGACATTCAGTAAGACTTATAGTTTATCCAATATAAACTGTTGTATATCCAAAAATGTAATGTACATGTCCGTCATTTATTGTAGTTGCTGCCTGATAATAATGCGTATGGCCTCTTCCTATTTGTATTTCAGGGCTTGTATATAAGGAATAACGGTGTACGTGTCCATCCTCAAAAGTTGTTACTCCAGCCATGCTATGCCTATGACCCCTTACATCAGCATCAATACTGGTAATTCCCGCGTATCTGTGTATATGACCATCATTAAAGGTGGTTACACCTCTGAAATTGTGACTGTGTGGTTCATTTGGCATATTATTCACCTCAATAACATATTATGTAAACCACAATAAAAAGGTTACATACCCTTTCCCTTCCACTTGATAAAAAAATAAATATCTGTCAGAATAAATTTAAATATGATGATAATTGATGATAATTCGGGAGGCTTAGTATGGGTTTTAGCGGATTTACACCTGATGCACTGAAATTCCTTTTTGAAAACAGACTTAATAACAGCAAGGATTGGTACGACAGTCACAAGGCTGACTACAAAAGATTAGTATACAATCCATTTGTTGAACTTATAACAGAATTGGCCCCAGCAATGACTGAAATAGACAGCAGTATTATAACAATTCCTTCTAAACTTATTTCGAGGGTACGCAGGGATACACGTTTTTCAAAGGATAAAACACTATACAGGGATAATGCCTGGCTGGTATTCCTCCGTGATAAGTCCATAATGGCTACCTCGCCCTGCTTCTGGTTTGAAATCACTCAGAAGGGTTCCAGTTACGGAGTAGGCTATTACGGGGCCGAGCCTGCATCAATGGCCAGGATGCGTGAAATAATCGTAAATAGGTATCCGGTATTCATGGAAGCACTAAGATGCTATGAATCTCAGGATAAGTTTGTTATTGGCGGAGACATGTATAAAAGAAGCAAGTTTCCAGACCAGCCGGAAAACATAAAACAGTGGCTGGACAGGAAAAATATGTTCTTTGAGTGTACCCAGACCGATTTCAAGCTCGCATTTTCACAGAATTTACCCAATGTATTGAGAGAAGGCTTCAAGACTCTGAAACCGATATATGATCTTCTGTGCTTCGTTGAATGCTCAGACATTTAACCAATACTTTAATACGGCAAAAATACAAAAACCGACAAAAAATAACAACCTCAAGAATAAATTTATACAAGATATTATATTGTAACTCGGATTGAATTATATAATAATTTTTTATATAAATTTTAGGGAGGATGTTTTATGAAGAATTTAAGTAAATTCACTGCTTTTCTGATGATAGTTGGCATACTATCAGTGAATTTAGCTTTTGCTGCACCTAGTGAAAAACGTATTGATATTTCGAAAAAAAGTTACGTGACAGTAACAAATGTAACAAGCTCACAAGAAGTTGATTCTGATTGGATACTTACTGCAAATTCGCCTGTAAAGATCACTTTTAATGGGGACAATTTGGCTTGGGAAGAAATAAGCTATTCAAAGACAGTAGAACAGGAAGATCCCTCAGATATCACTTTTGATGTAAAGAAATACACTCTTCCTTATTCTGATGACACCACAAAAGTATATGATGAGCGCATTGAGAAATCCGATGATATACCTCTGTATGTATCCGGCAACTATGCTACTTTAACCGCTCCTGGATATTATTATGTAATTGTTGGACCTGAAGCAGTATCTCCAACAGTTATAATTATTAATATAGTCGGCAACACTTCCAGTGTTACCCCACCTTCAGCACCAAAAACGGCATCTGCATCCGCTACATCATCCAAGGTTTTGGTAAATGGCAAAGCAGTATCTTTTGAAGCTTATGCTATCAACGGAAACAATTACTTCAAACTTCGCGATGTTGCAATGGCAATAAACAATACAGACAAGAATTTCGAGGTTAGCTGGGACGGCGCAAAAAATGCGATAAACCTTATTTCCAGCAAGCCATATACAGTAGCAGGCGGAGAGTTAAAGGTATCAGGTAAAAAAACTTCACAAACGGCAACCTTATCAACCTCAAAAATATATATGGATGGTGAAGAAATAAGCCTGACAGCTTATACTATTGGCGGAAGTAATTATTTCAAACTCAGGGACTTAGCAAATGTAATTGATTTTGGTGTAGTATGGGATGGAAATACAAACACAATAGGAATTGATACATCAATAGAATATAATGATTAACAAAAGTTAATAAATACGGCGGCACATGTAAATTTGATACATGTGCCGTTTATTTTATTTCTGAATTCATACACAATCAAATAATTTATATAGAATTTGCCCCTTACGGGCATTTCCTTATTTAACCTTTTTCATTTTAAATTCCTGACCGGCCTGTTTAAGGACTGCACCAGTAACACCTCCGCTGCCGTCCTTAACAAATTCAATCTGGGCATCAACTACTTTATAAAAGAAACTTGACTCGGATTCCGGAAAGATTTCAAATTTCTGCTGTCCGGTAATCTGTGCAAAAATCTTGTCCCCCTCTGTCGTAACTGTCATTGTAAAACCTGCAACAGCGTTATACTGCCCTACATACTTATAATAAATTTTAGGGTCTCCCTTTATTTCCTTTCTTAATTCTGTTTCCGCGTTAATTTTATCTGCAGTGATTTTTTGTCCATTCTGATTAAACACCAGGCTCTTTATCAATCCTTCGCTGTCTTTAACAAAAGTAATGTGTGCATCAACCTTCTTATAGAAAAATTCGGTATCTGATTTCGGGAATATTTCTACCTTTCCCTGTCCTGTAAGCTGTGCATAAAAATTTTTATTATCTCTGGAAATTATTATTTTCAATCCCTGATCAGACTGGTACGTCCCGGTGTAATTTCCATAGTCCTTAGAGTTAATACTTGTTTCCTTTAACTCTTCAGGAACACTGTAGTTTTCACCAAGTACGATATTTCTCAAGGTATTTTTAACTGTTGTTAAGTCTGAATAACCCTTATTGCTTAGAATAATTACATTTAGTTTTTTATCAAAATCTACTGACATCATAGATGTGAACCCAACAGTATTACCTCCATGATGTATTTCTCCTGTGCCACTTTCCGGAACAAACCATCCATAACCATAAAAGCCATCTGCCAGAGTATTTTCATAAGGCTTAAATATCTGATCCATGGTTTTTTTGCTTACAAGTTTTTCTGAACTTAACGCGTCAGCCCATTTTGATAAATCATCTATGGTGGAATACATGAAACCAGCTCCAAATGCTACCTTTAGCAGGGTTTCATCACCGGTTGGCTGAACCTCGAGATAACCCGTATAACCATTGGAATCAAACATTTTGACTCCATTTTTATAGCAAACACCTGTATTATTCATTTTAAGAGGAGTAAAAATATTCTGGGTTAAATAATTTTCAAGACTTATACCGCTTACCTTTTCAACTATATAACCAAGCAGAATATACCCTGAGTTACTATAACTCCATCTGCTTCCCGGTTCAAAATCCAAAGGTGCATTTTTAAATATGTTAATACAATCTTCAGTCTTTATATCTTCGGTTTTAAATGCAGTAATATCTGAAGCACTTGGGAAATTCGGTATCCCTGATGTATGGGTCAATAAATTATAAATAGTAATTTTATCACCGTTAGGGTAATCAGAGATATATTTGGAAAGCTTGTCCTTAACATCCAACTTCCCTTTTTCCTGAAGCTGCATAACTGCCATTGCCGTAAACTGCTTAGTTACAGATCCAATGGGAAATTTAGTACTATTCTTGTTTTTTATGTTTTTTTCTACATCCGACATTCCATATGCTGTCCTGACTAATATCTGCCCATCCTTCTCAATAAGAACATCACCTTGAAAATTCCTGTACTTTTCCATGGCATTCAGGTATTTATTTAAACCCGCTTCAATTTTGTTGCTACCCACTGCATGGGAGCAAGCTGTAAGGGTGAGAACAAGCAAACACATACAAAGAGCTATTGTCAGAAGTCTTTTATACATTTAAACACATCCTTTTTTAGGTTTATACCATATGCGCAATTATTAACTAAATAATATAATTATACGATTAAAATATATATTTAGAAATAGAAACAAATAATGGTAGTGAATAAAAGCAAGCACTAATTAATAATTTTATTCTTTATTGACTTTAAATTATTATGGCCATATAATAATCACAAAGAACATATGACTAAATATATTATTTGGTCATATGTTATGCGGAGGATTACATATGCCAAAGGGTTTTACAGAACATGAGAAAGAAATAATACATGCAAAGCTCCTCGAAAAGGGTAAGGAATTTTTAATGGTTTATGGTATTAAAAAGACCAGTGTGGAGGACTTGACGAGAGCTGCCGGTATATCAAAAGGATCTTTTTATGTTTTTTACAATACCAAAGAAGAATTGTTCTTTGAGGTTTTGGAAGAGCTTGAGAAGGAAATAAAGGGCAAGCTTCTGCAGGAAATCTTTAAGCCGGGATTACCCCCTAAGGAAAGCTTTAAGACAGTTCTGAAACAACTTATATTATCCTTTGATCAGAATCCCGCTTTCAAAATATTTAATAATGAAGAACTGGAGTATATGATAAGGAAACTCCCTCCTGAATTGGTCCAGCAGCATATGAGTAAAGATGATGATACTGTAACCGAACTGTATAAGAGTTTTAATAAGGCCGGTGTTTTCATTGATCGGGATCCAAAGGTTGTTTCAGGCATTTTAAGGGCTCTTGCATTTACAGTATTTCACAAAAAAGATATTGGAGAAGAAATTTACCCTGAAGTTATTTCAGTATATATAGATCTGGTCACAGATTATCTGGTAAAAGAGTAGCGAAAACCAATTTTAAGAGGGGTGTTTATTATGTTTTTGGATATAAAAAATGTTGATAAGATATACAAATCAGGAAACACGGAATTTAAAGCACTGAATAATGCAAACATGTCACTGGAACAAGGTCAGATAGGAATAATATTAGGTCCTTCAGGTTCAGGCAAATCCACCCTTCTTAATATTATCGGTGGTGTAGATCTTGCAGACGGCGGAAATGTTTATATAGACGGAACTGATATTACAAAGCTCAACGATAATCAATTAACTGATTACAGGCGTGAAAGCATAGGATTTGTATTTCAGTTTTATAATCTGATACCTAACCTGACTGTTGGAGAAAATGTAGAGGTGTCCGCAAATATAAGTCCAAATCCCATGAACATAGATGATATACTTGATGCTGTAGGTATTAGGGATTTAAAAAACAGGTTTCCAAGGGAATTGAGCGGCGGTCAGCAGCAAAGAGTCTCAATAGCAAGAGCTCTGGTTAAAAACCCCAAGCTTCTGCTCTGCGATGAGCCTACGGGAGCACTAGATTATACCACATCACGAGATATCTTAAAACTTATTTCAGATGTTAATTCTAAATTTAATACAACCATTTTGATTATAACCCATAACAGTGCAATATCGGTAATGGCTCACAGGGTTATCAGGCTCAGAAGCGGAGAAATCGTTGAGAACCGGGTAAACGAGAACGTTATGCCTGCAGAAAGGGTTGAATGGTAATGGTTATAAATAAAAAAATTAAACGTACAATGTTTGAAAACAAGTCCAGATATATAGGCTCATTTATACTGATTCTAATAAGCTGTATGCTATTTACAGCTTTTAAAATTTCGCTTCCAAGCGTTAAACAGAGCGTGGATAAATTTAAGATTGATAACAATGTCGAAGATGCATATTTCATAGTTCAAGAACCTATAAAAAACATTGAAAAACTGGAGAAAGAATATAATCTTATTCTGGAGGAAAGAAAATCTCTGGATTATAGTCTTGACAATTCAAGCTTAAGGCTTCTTAGAGAAACAGATAAACTCGATAAATACCATGTTACAAAAGGAAATTCTTTAAGCAGCAGTAATGATATGCTCATTTTTGACAAGTATGCAAAGGAACATAGCCTTGATATAGGAAGCCATTTAAAAGTTTTAGGTGAAGATTTTAAAATAACAGGTTTTGTGGCTCAGCCAGATTATCTTTATGTACTAAACTCAGAAACTGATCTTTTGTTCAATAACAAGGCTTTTGGAATTGCAGTCATATCAAAGGATGCTTTTACAAAATTAAATAATGCTTTAACTTTCTACAGTGTCAAATTTAATGAACAGAATCAAAAAACATTTAAAGATTTTATAAATAAAAGCAGTATAGTAATTAAGTGGATTGATAGTGATTTAAATCCAAGGATAGATGCTTTTAACGGTGATATTTCAGGTACTATGCAAATGGGTGATTTACTTCCGATAATGATTCTTTTAGTCACCTGCTTTTTGCTTGCTGTAGTTATGTGGAGGCTATTAAAGGGTGAATTCATACAAATTGGCACTCTTTATGCCCTGGGTTATCGAAAGGGCGAAATACTCAGGCACTACCTGAGCTACTCCATAATTATATCGGCTGCCGGAAGCGTATTAGGGATTATTGCCGGTTTATTCCTTGTAAGGCCCTTGATGATAACACAATCAGTCCAATATAATCTTCCGCTTATACATGTTGATTACAAAATAGGCGTACTGTTAATTGCTTTTATTTTACCATTTGCTTTTCTTGTACCCGCAACTGCCTTTGTAGTACGTAAAGCATTGAAATTACCTCCGCTTGTACTTATGAGGGGAGGCGCAAACGGAGTTAAAATAGGTTTCTTTGAACGAAAGCTTAATCTGAATAGATTTAAGTTCAATACCAAGTTTAAAATCAGAGAACTTGTAAGAAATATACCCCGCAGCTTTATAATGGTATTCGGAGTTGCTTTGGCCTCCATGCTGCTTTTACTGGGTTTCATAATGCAATATTCAATAAATAATCTTATGAGTGACGGTTATGACAAGGTTTATCAGTACAAGTACACCTATCTTTTCAGTTCATTGCAAACACAAAAACCCGAAAAAGGAGAAGCAGTTTCTGTTTCAACCTTTAGTACCTCCAGGAAGAATGGTGAGACAATAAACTTTAAAATCCAGGGGATGCAGCAAAATTCGCAGCTTATTGATATGAAAGACAGTAAAGGCTTCAAATTGACCTTTAAAGATGTAATAATAACAAAGCCCCTTGCTGACAAACTTGGAGTCGGAGAAAACGATTCAATTAATGTTGAAAACAGGTATACAGGAAAAAGGTTCACAATAAAAATTGATAAAGTTGCAGATGCTTACAACGGCAACCTCGTTTATATGCCAATAGAATCATACAATTCCTTGAATGGATTTCCTCAGGAGAGCTATACAGGATTGCTTTCTACCGAAAAAATTAACATTGAACCTGTAAAACTTTTAACAACTATAAACAAAAATGATGTTTTAGAAGGCTATAAATCAACAATAGGTATCTTTAAGATTTTTACAATTATAATTACTATTGTAGCCTGCCTTATAGGACTTATAATAATTTATATAATAACTTCCCTGCTTATTGAGGAAAACAAGGCAAATATTTCACTTTTAAAAATACTTGGATATAACAGGAAGAGAATATTTTCTCTTATACTCAACAGTACTTCAGGCTTGGTTATACTTGGCTATATAATTTCAGTGCCCTTGATAACAGTTTTAATGGATAAGTTTTTTGAAGCAATAACTTCAGAAATGGATATAACCATACCGGCAAAGGTCAATGTATTATATGTAATTGCATGCTTCATTTTAATATATGTAACTTATGAAGTTTCCAAGCTGCTTAGCAGGAAAAAAATCATACACATTTCGATGGCAGATAGCTTAAAGAACAGGGTTGAATAGAAATGTTCAATTCTATTATAATTTTAAAAAGCATGATATAATTATTACAAATAAATGGAACATGGGGTGAACTTATGAAAAACCGGAACTATTCCTGGTTCAATACCGGACAATAACACTCATCATGTGCAAGGGCACCTCCTTTCTAACTGCAAATAAAAAAATATTTGTCGTAGAAAGGATACCAAATGATGAACATTAAAATATATTATTTTTATAAACTAGTACAGCACTTGATACCTATTTACCCGATTTACCTTATGCTTTTCGAATCAAAAGGTATTTCAGCTTCACAAATTTCCATGCTGCTTGCTATATGGACTATTCCTGCAATACTGTTTGAAATACCCACAGGAATATTGTCTGACCATTGGAATAGAAAATACATGCTTATAATTGGAAACAGTTGTAAAGCAGGTTGTTATTTGCTATGGTTTTTTTCAGAAACCTTTACAATGTTTGCTCTTGGATTTCTGCTATGGGGTCTTAGTGAGGCCTTTTGTTCCGGGTCAGAAGAGGCATTGCTTTTTGATAATCTGAAACTCCAAAAGAGAGAGCACCAATTTGATGAGGTTTACGGTAAAGGTCATTTTTATAATAACATAGGTGTAGCTATCTCAGGAATATCAGGCGGATTTCTGGCAATGGAATTTGGAATGAAGTTTGTTCTTGCAATATCCGTTTTATCAACGCTTTTCTGTGTAGCATTAACTACCAGATTCCAGGAAGTTAACTTTTTTAAGTCTCAAAAAACTTCTTCAGGTAGTATGATAGCAAATAGCCTAACAACACTGCGGGATTCAGCATCCTTTTGTATAGGAAACGGCAGATTTCTTGTGGTTATACTTGTATTGATACTTGTTATAGGAATGTCAGGTATCCTGGATGAATATGACCCACTAATCGCTCAAAGTTACGGGTTAAATTTGGGCGTAATAGGTTTATGGGGCTTCGGCCGACATATGCTGGAGGCATTAGGTGGAAGAACTGCATATAAATTCGGTGGCCTTATTGCTAAAAAATATATTAAGGACCGTTTTTCAGTAATTATGGCGGTGTGTATTTTAGCCGGAGCTATTCTATTATTATCAGGCTTACTGCATAGTGCTTTTATAATTCCACTGTACGGAATGTTTTATTTCCTTCTGTCTACAGCAGGAGTTATGCACGAAGACATAATACAGCAGAGAATAGATGAACAAGGTCGTTCTACTGTACACTCATTAATATCACTAGTTAATAATCTTTACGGAATGCTGTTTTTTGCACTATTTTCCTTTACATTGACACGAACAAATATGTTTGGTGTCTTGGTAATAATTGCAGTATATATTTTGGTTATCTGCTTAGTATTAGGAATAGCATATAAGTATTATAGTAAAAAGGCTGCGTAACAGCAGCCTTTTTTAATGGTAAGGAAGTGTATGCATTGTCAAAACTTTTAAGTGAAATGAATTCCAAGGAACTCGGCAAGCTCTTTCCTATAATTATTTCTGAATATAATCCACAGTGGCCTCGGCTATACCTAATTGAAAAGGATATAATAGAAAAAGCTGTAGGTATCTTAAATATTATTAGAATAAGCCACTTTGGAAGTACTTCAGTGCCAAATCTGCATGCAAAGCCAACAATAGATTTACTTTTAGAGGTTTATGAAAACACTGATTCAGAAAAGCTAGTTCATAACCTTGAAGGTATAGGTTATATATACAGCCCTCAGCCAAACAATCCCGCTCCCCACATGATGTTTATGAAGGGCTACACAACAAATGGTTTTAAGGGTCAGGCATATCATGTACATGTGAGATACCCTGGAGACTGGGATGAGCTTTATTTCCGTGATTATCTAATCGCGCATCCTGAGACGGCACAGAAATATGCACAACTAAAGCTCCGGCTTAAAGAAAGGTTTGAGTTTGACCGTGATGGCTACACATCCGCCAAAGGTGATTTTATCAAGGAAATAAACAAAAAAGCGAGAAATGAATTTAGTAATAAATATAAGATATGACTGTTTAACCTATAACTTTTTCACAAGCAGTCTTATTCCAAAGTATATAAGAAGCAGGCCTACAGCCAGGTTAAGGGCATCAATAACTCCTGCCGATAGAAAACTTTTAGAAAAGCTTCCTGCCAGAGAAACAACCGAAAGAGATATAAGAGTAGACAGCAGTGCACCCAGACCAAAAGGGTACAGATCCTTCTTCTTCAAGTTCTCTTCTATTATCTTTGTGGAAAAAACACCTGCCCAGAAAATGACAGTAAGCGGATTGGATATAGTAAGAAATACTGTCTGTAAAAATACGTTATCAGAATGGGATATATTCTGTAAACTGAGTACTGGCAATATATCAATATCGAAAACACTTAAAACCGTACAAAACCCAAAAATAAGCAAAATTACCGAGCCAAAAAACTTAAGGCTCGTCTTTACCTTTTCCTTTTCAATTATGCGAGCCATCCCTGATATTGCTGCCATAATAAAAAGCCCGTCAACAATTACAGCACCCAAAACGCCTGCCTCTGCTGCATAAAAGCCCTTCAGTACAGAAACCTGAAATATAAATATACAAACCGGTCCGACAGCAAATTGCAGCAGCATGCCAAACCTGAAACCCTTAAAAACCATTTTATACCCTTATCCCCTGCATTTTAAATCCAGTATAAAGTAAGCGGACAGTTTTAACAAGCTAAATAATTTAACTCACACTTATGTTATAATACAAAGAAATGATTGATAAATCAAAGAGGGCTTAGTATGTCACAGGAATTGATCTTAAAAACTTTGGACAGCTTGAATATAAAATACGCAACTGTTACCCATCCCCCAGCTATAACAGCCGCAGATGCGAAACAATACCTTGAACCCGATGCTTATATATGCAAAAATCTCTTTTTAACAGACAGCAAGACCGGAAAATACTATCTGGTCGTATTCCCCGAGCATAAAAAAGCCCATTCAAACACGATACGCAAACAAGTTAAGGCCAGCAGATTGATGTTTGGAAACGAAGAAGACCTTATGCAGCTATTGGGTGTCACTCCCGGTTCAGTCAGCCCTTTGGGAATCATTTATGACAAGGAAAAGAAAATAACCATACTTCTTGATGAGGATTTGCCAAAATGCAAAAAGGTTTGCTTCCATCCTAATATAAATACCTGTACTTTAACACTTGATTACAGCGACTTTGAACAGTTTCTCAAGAAGTCCGAAAATGAGTATAGGTATATTTGTGTTAATAATGAGTAAAAAACAATTCTGATTCATCCAAACAGTCTTATTAAAAAAATCCATTTCACGTGTTGACACAAGTAGTAGAACCTGCTAATATAAAATATAGGGTAGGGGGGTACATTATATTTATGTAGCCTTACATAATGCAAGTAATTATTATAGGGTAAAGAATTAATGAAAGGGGTGAGAAAAATGGAAAGTAAAACTCTTAAGATTAACGGTATGACTTGTGCTGCTTGTGCAAAAACAGTTGAGCGAGTCACAAAGAAGCTTGAAGGTGTATCAGAATCAAACGTTAATTTCGCAACCGAAAAACTTAATATTGTTTTTGATGAGGCAAAGCTGGGGCTTGATGAAATCAAAGCAGCAATAATTAAAGCCGGATATGAAGGTTCGGAAGAAACATTATTAAAGGAAGTATCACTTCCCATACAAGGTATGCACTGCGCCGCCTGTGCCAAAGCCATTGAAAGAGCAGTATCAAAATTGAACGGCATAAATACTGTTACTGTAAATTTTGCCTCAGAAAAAGCATATGTCAAATATAACCCTGTATCGGTAAAGCTGTCCGAAATAAAGCAGGCAATTGCCAAAGCAGGTTATATTGCTCTGGATGCTGAAAGCTATTCTATAGACCAAGACAAAATAGACAAAGAAAAAAACATACGTAATCTATGGATTAAGTTTATAATATCAGCTATATTTGCTGCTCCGTTGCTTTATTTATCAATGGGCTCAATGATCTGGTGGCTTAAGTGGCCTATTCCATACTGGTTAAAACCAATGCAGTACCCGTTTTTATATGCACTTGTGGAAATTGGTCTTGTTATTCCCATACTTTTTGTAGGAAGAAGGTTTTATACCGTTGGCTTTAAAGCAATACTAAGGCGAAGTCCCAATATGGATTCACTTATTGCTATGGGGACATCCGCGGCTGTTATTTACAGCTTATATTCAACGTACAGGATTTACATAAGTGATTTCAAGTTTGTAAACAGCCTATACTTTGAATCAGCCGGAGTTATTATAACACTGATTTTATTGGGTAAATCTCTTGAAGCAGTATCTAAGGGAAGAACCTCTGAAGCCATTAAGAAATTAATGGGGCTTACACCCAAAACAGCAATTGTAATACGTGACGGCGCAGAAGTTGAGATACCAATAGATGAAGTAGAAGTTGGTGATTTGATTACAGTTAAGCCTGGTCAGAAGATACCTGTTGACGGAGAGGTTATTGAAGGGCTTACTTCTGTAGATGAATCAATGCTGACGGGAGAAAGCATACCGGTTGGTAAAAAACCTGGTGATAAGGTATACGGCGCGAGCCTTAACAAAAATGGTTTTATTACATTCAAAGCCACCAAAGTAGGCAGCGACACAGTACTGGCGAACATTATAAGGCTGGTTGAACAAGCACAGGGTTCAAAGGCTCCTATCGCAAAAATGGCTGATATTGTTTCAGGTTATTTTGTTCCAGTCGTTTTTGGAATTGCGATATTAGCTTCACTGGCATGGCTGATTTCAGGCCAAAGTATATCTTTCGCTCTGACAATTTTTATTTCAGTACTGGTAATTGCATGTCCTTGTGCCCTTGGGTTGGCAACTCCTACAGCAATAATGGTTGGTACTGGAAGAGGAGCTGAGTTCGGCGTTTTATTTAAAGGTGGTGAAGCTCTGGAAACTGCCCATAAGATTCAAACAATAGTGTTTGATAAGACAGGAACCATAACTGAAGGCCGCCCGGAAGTAACTGATATAATTACTGTTGGACGTTATGAAAAAAACGAATTGCTTCAATTAGCTGCTTCAGCCGAAAAAGCTTCCGAACATCCATTGGGTGAAGCAATCATTCGAAGTGCGGATAAAACAGGGCTGGAACTTCTAAAGCCTGTAAGCTTCCTGGCTTACCCCGGGTACGGAATTGAAGCTGATATAAATGGAAACAAAGTTTTATTAGGAAATGAAAAATTCTTATCCGAAAAACAGATAGACTTAATAAGCCTTTACAACGAATCTGACCAGCTGGCATCTGAAGGAAAAACACCCATGTATATTGCAATTGATAACCGCCTTCAAGGTATAATAGCTGTTGCAGATATAATAAAGGAAAACAGTGCAGTCGCTATTCAAAAGCTGCATGAAATGGGTATTGAAGTCGCAATGATTACCGGTGACAACAGTAAAACTGCACAAGCCATTGCTCGGCAAGTCAATATTAAACGAGTACTGGCAGATGTGCTTCCACAGGATAAGGCCAATGAAGTAAAAAAGCTTCAGGCCGAAGGAAAAAAGGTAGCCATGGTTGGCGACGGTATCAATGACGCTCCTGCACTAGCTCAAGCTGATATAGGTATCGCAATAGGTTCAGGAACAGATGTCGCAATAGAGTCTGCGGATATTGTATTAATGCGAAGCAATTTGATGGATGTACTTACTGCAATTCAACTGAGTAAACGTACAATCAGGAACATTAAACAAAACCTGTTCTGGGCATTCGGATACAATGTTGCAGGAATACCTATGGCATCAGGATTAATGTACGCTTTTGGCGGCTCTCTGGTAAGCCCGATTTTTTCAGCTGCAGCAATGTCATTAAGCTCAGTATCTGTTTTAACCAATGCTTTAAGACTCAAACGTTTCAATCCGGAAAGGTAATCATTTTAAATAGTAAGGAGGTGTAAATATGAAAAAGAAAATAAATATTGAAGGCATGATGTGTGCAAACTGTGTAAAGCATGTGACAGAGGCTTTAAGCGAGTTGAATGGCGTAACTGATTTAAAAGTTGACCTTGCTGGAAAATGTGCAACCATTGATACTGATGGTTCAGTTACTGACATTTCAATAAAAAATGCAATCGAAGAAGTCGGATATGATGTAATTGAGATAATTTCGTTGTAGAATAAAGGTATCATATTTCAAAGGAGATTTTACAATGAACAAAAAGAATAATGATACCAATATTAATTCCAAAAGTGAAATTACATTGAATAGCAATGAATGTCACACCAGAACTGTTGATCGGCCTGAGAAGTTGAAAAGTTCCCTTATCAGCAGGCTTAACCGTATCGAAGGCCAAATAAGGGGTATTAAAAACATGGTCGATAAAGATGTATATTGTGATGATATCCTTAATCAGATTGCTTCGGTACAATCCGCCATGAATTCCGTAGGCAAGCTGTTATTGGAAAGCCATATGAAAGGCTGCCTTGTTAACCGTATACAAGCCGGAGAGACAGATGTGGTTGATGAATTGCTGCATACAATTGAAAAGCTCTTATAATATATAAGGAGGTATTATGAAAAAAAAGTTATATGTTTTACTGACTTTACTTATAATTTCCGTAGTGTTATCTGCGTGTTCAGAAACAGACCTGGTAGCAAAAACCGCCATTACTTCTTTTGACTCATTAGTGAAGGCTATACCCGAAAAGGTTGTTTTTGATAAGAATAAACAAGGCTGGGCAGTTAGCGGACTCGATGACAAAGAAAAAATAATTTTAAGTAAGAATTTTGACAGCAATAACCCCGACATAGTTTTAGAGTTTAATGCCAAGCCATTTATTGAAGCCGGGCTGGACGTATCAAAACTGAAGTCGGAACATTACTCCTATGATAAAACCACCGGTAACATTGCTATAATATATGAGTGTGGTCAGGATAAGTTTGGAACCGATGCCGAAAAAACAGTCCTTGATACATTTGATGAAATTGTGAAAAGCCATAGAGATATAATAGGTTATCATGAAGAAGGTGACCATTATATGATATCATTGGCAGACGGTAATACATTTTCATGGGCAAAGGATTTAAGCACAAACAAAAAGGATCTTGTTTTCGCATTAAACCCCAAGCCATTTGTTGACGCAGGTCTTGATACAAGCAAAATTAAAGAATGGATATATACAAAAATACCTGTTACAGACAAATACGGGAAGCAAGAGAAGTTAGACAAATTTGTAAAGGCTTTTGATATAAAATAGTTATACCCCCCTACCCTACTCTCCTATTATCTTAACCAATACACGTTTTTGTCTCTTACCGTCATATTCCCCGTAAAAGATTTGTTCCCAGGTCCCAAAGTCAAGCTTACCATTTGTTATTGCAGCTACAACCTCTCTCCCCATAAGCTGGCGTTTAAGGTGTGCATCCGCGTTGTCCTCATAGCCATTATGGTTGTACTGATTGTAAGGCTTTTCAGGAGCAAGTCTTTCAAGCCATTTTTCAAAATCCTGGTGAAGCCCGGATTCATCATCATTAACAAATACACTGGCAGTTATGTTCATTGCATTCTTCTTTTATTCCACTTTCATCTATGCAGCCCTGAACCTGGGCAGTTATATTTACATAAGCCCTGCGGGCAGGTATGTTGAAGTATAATTCCTTACGGTATGATTTCATATTAGGCCTCCGACATAAGTTTTCGCTTATAATTTAAACAATTTTATTATTTGTTATAAGGAGGTGTCAATAACATCTTTATAAAAATTATCGCCGTGGGTTAACCCACGGCGCATTAGTCTAATTTATTCAGGTTTTTTATTGTTTTTTATATTCTTCAAAAAATCATTATACCCGCTTTTCGACGCCGTAAAGCGGGGCAAAAGGCGTCACTCAAGCGCCGTGATGGCTTCAAAAGATGGGCGCGACGGATTCCGTGACAGAACTTCCAAGCCTGCATACTTACTATTGTCCGGCCGGTTCCAATGTCATCCATGACATACCCACCTGAATCCGTCATCCTTGACGAATTCTCCGGACCTTAATAAATGCATGCAGGAATTTCTAGGTCACTCCACCAAGCGCCTTCAGGGCTAAGGTAACGGGGAGGCTATACCGAACTTTGTAAACAAAGTTCTCACGATGCCATTAATTAGTGGTTCCGACAGCTTTCTTGATTGAACTGCCCGTATCTTGTTTTTAAAAATATGTTTTGCACTCAAAACTCTACAACGCCGCTGATAAGTGTTTGAAAAATACTTCGTTATGCATTCAGTGAAAAAATTGACGACGTGGGAAAATGGACTGGATGGACATTTTAGGTGCATGTGAGCCATGGATGGG
>JAEZTC010000019.1 GCA_023421675.1 Bacillota bacterium
ACATTAGGCCGCATAGTGCCCTGGGTAATATGACACCATCTGAGTATGCAAAGATTTTGGGTCAGGAACTAGAACAAAAATTACCTGGACTAACTTTCAATGTGGCACAAAATTTGGGGTAAGGTCATCCAGGAGAGTTATTTCCAAAACTTATATTCAAAGGTGGTCAATTCCATTCTTTGTATAAAGAAAGACGGTCATCACGTAAACAACCGCCGTTAGCTTTATAATATTACTTTCTAATCACATCTAAAACCTTTATAAGTTTTTCTAATAATTTTTCCTTTCCAAAATAGCTATTATGTTCCTTACGAAGCTCTTCATGGGGCTCATAGTATCCAATATCATTATATAAATTCTCTAATTCTGTAAATGTTCGATTATCGAGTAAATTCTCATCTACACTTTCATAAAACCAATCTTCATACCAACTAACAAATTCATCTACAGACATCTTTAGGTTAACTGTCATTTCAATCTTTTCGAATAAAATTCCGATATCCATAAGTACAATATTCCCCCTTTACTATTTTGGCTCCCAACGTCCAGTCGGTTTACTTTGCGTTTGGACATTTACTATTTTACCAGAGTTTATATCAAACGAGACAGCGACCCCATCTTTAAACTTAATATATGTATTCTCTTGTGGGTCATAGTATAGTTTACCTGTTTTATAGGTATCTATCGTATTCTCAACAGTCACTCCTCTATTAGCACGTCCTATCACACGATTCAATCCATGTTCTGTAATGTTAACGCCCGACTCTTGGAAGGTCTGATAGGTGTATTGAAGCCGTTCTGTATAAGGTTCAGAATAACTTCCTTTTAGGGCAATCTCGCTTGCTCCTGCTCCCTTTTCAGCAAAGAGCTGTAAGTTCATCTTAATATACCTACTTTCAAGCAACTCTATTTCAGAAGTTCCTGCCATTATCATTTAAGAAAGTTAAATATATTATATTAAAGACGTTTTTGGGAATTATATGTTATAACATCTATTTGGTGTAATTCTTTATATTATCCATTTTAATCAAACAAATAATATACTTTATAAATAACAAGATATGAGAAATAAAAATATAATATTGTTTGTAATACTGATATACCTATTGTTTCTAAATATGTAGATAATGATATGTTTCTACCTTTAAATCTTCTAAGAAATAAAACTAAAAAGCCTATAATTATTGGTGTTAATGGAGCAAATATAATTAGTTTTCGAGTGTTTATTATATACAATCCAGCATTCCAATACATAATCCAAAAACCACACAATATTGAAGATAAAAAACAGCATATTGTGTACTTAGGGGGAATAATATTTATGAATAGTAATGAAATTAGGATGCTTACTCCAGCTAATATTATTATAGTAAAAATATTTTGTTCAAAAAAATATAAACGTTTAGAATAAATAATCCAAACAGAATAAGAAATCCAAAAAACAACAATTGTCAAAGAATATAAAATATTAGTTTTTTTCATTTCAACTTACCCTCCCTAGCCTATTTTTTATTAGTAGGGTTCTCTTTATTTATATCATCACATCTCATACTAATAAGTGTAGTATAAGCAAAATATTTATTTTTTTCCCCATCCGTAATGTTGTCCCAGTTATTTGCATAATTAACTACTGATTCCAGATCCAAATACCACTCTTCAAGAATCTGATATTCATCTTTTTTTTCACTTGGAACGGTATCATTAATACTATTTAAATATGTTTTTAAACTATTATATGCTTGTTTGAAACCATCTGTTTGTATATTTTTCTTAGCTTCTTCAATTGAATTAACTTCAAAATAATTGCCTGCTATAGCATATGATTTATAGAAATCTTTCTTAAAATTATCATATTTAATATTCTGACTGCTACTAGTACAGCCAGATGATAATAGCATTAACATCATAACTAAAAAAACTGATATAAAAATATATTTTCTATTCATTTAAACTAATCTCCCCTATGGTTTCTGATGCTTTATAAGTTGTGGAAGAATATATTTTATATTTATTCTTTCTTCTTTTTTGCACCCACAAAGTGGTGAGAACAACTAGAACATTAGCGGATAACTCTATTGGCCAATCTTTCTGGAAATTTTCCTCCAAAGATTCTTTAATTATATTTTTTTCGGTTTTTATTCTGTTTTCCTCAGCTTGTTCATCAGTATAGGCATCATATCCTATATGTGAATTATTTACAATTGTTTGAGCTCGTGCGTATTCAAAGCAAAAAAGAATTAAATTTAAAACTACAAAAGCCACTATAATTACAATAATTTCTTTTTTAGATTTTCTCAGCATATATCCATTCCTTTATAAAAATCTTGTATCAAGTTTATCATATGTTACTGTAATTGTCATTTGTGGTAATCTTAGATAGTTGTTTAATCAGTAGGTTTACAGAATATTTTTTACAAATAAAAGGCCGCTTTATCAGCAGCCCTTTATATAAAGGATTTCAAGGATTTGAGTTTTGAAATCTGGGATATTTAATTATTGAATTGTCTTGAATTAAATTCGATTTTCTGCGTATTTATAATGAATTCACATAACCTAATGCTTGTAATGCCTATCTATAAGGGTTCCAACTATACTATACTACTATAATATGTGAAGGTGCTACCCACATTTGGAGAACCCGCAATTCCTGCAAACGACACATCCACCTTCATGCTCCAGAGCCTTACCACATTCAGGGCATGCAGTCATTGCCGTTGTCGTATTTTCTTCTTCCTCATTTTCTTTCTCAGGGTTCATACACATATCCTTAGTCGGGCATGTTGAGCAATTTTCATTTACACATTTTGCTGTCGGCTTAGGTATATAATTTTCACTTGCTGTGGTTTCGCTAAGCTCTTCAGCCTTACCATTCTGAAGTTTAATAACCTTCTCTATAAGCCTTCCTATTGCATCAGGACAGGACGTAACTTTAAGTCCCTTTTGCCTTATTGTTGACGGGCATCTGATGCCTTTGAGCTGTTCTACAATTGCTTTAGCATCTATCCCAGCACGTAGTGCTATAGATACCAGTCGGCTTGTAGCTTCCGACTGCGATGGACATCCACCTGCACGGCCTGTATTGGTAAAGACCTCACAAATTCCATATTCATCATAATTAACGGTTATATAAAGGTTACCACAGCCTATTCTTACTTTCTCGGTAAATCCTGTTGTAATATCTGGCCTTGCCCTAGGAGAAATTCTATCCTCGCTTGCTGCAGTTTCATCGGCAGATTCCTTGTTTTCTTCCTTACCTGAAACCTTACCTATATTGAGTACCTGCATGTCACGGCTGCCATCTCTGTATATTGTTACACCCTTACAGTAAGATTTATAAGCATGCTCGAAAACAGCTTTAACATCATCAACTGTAGCATCATGACTTAAGTTAACTGTCTTTGATACTGCATTGTCGGTATACTTCTGGAATGATGCCTGCATTTTTACATGCCACTCTGGAGATATATCATGGGCTGTTGCAAATACATTCTGCACATCCTTAGGAATTTCCGCAAAACCTTTAACGCTGCCTTTCTTTGCTATCCTTCTCATAAGATCATCGGAATAAAAACCGTCAATCATCGCAATTTGTTTGAACAAAGGATTAACTTCAAGAAGCTCGTCATTGTCCATTACATTTCTTATATAGGAAATTGCAAATAAAGGTTCAATTCCACTGGATACACCGGCAATAATACTTAATGTACCTGTTGGTGCAATGGTAGTAGTTGTTGCATTTCTAACCTTTACTCCAAGTTCCTTATAAATGCTGCTATCATATTCCGGGAAAACTCCTCTTTCTTTCGCAAGTTCTATAGAAGCCTTTCTTGATTCGTCCTGTACAAAATGCATAACCTTTTCAGCAAGGTTTATAGCTCTTTGAGAGTTGTAGGGGATATTAAGTTTGCACAGCATATCAGCCCAACCCATTACACCAAGGCCTATTTTTCTTGTTCCACGTGTCATTTTGTCGATTTCAGGTAACGGATATCTGTTAACATCTATAACATTGTCAAGAAAATGAACAGCTTTACGAACTACATCACCTAGCTTTTCAAAGTCAACCTCAGGCTTACCGCTTGGATTTTTTATCATAAGGCTGAGATTTATTGATCCAAGGTTACATGCTTCATAAGGAAGCAGCGGCTGTTCTCCGCACGGGTTTGTACTTTCAATTTGCCCAAGTCCCGGCGTAACATTGTCTTTATTAAGTCTGTCTATAAATATGATACCCGGTTCACCATTGTTCCAAGCCATGTTTATAATCAGATCAAATACTTCTCTTGCATTAAGTTTTCCTGTGGGCTTTTTAGAATGCGGGTCTAATAAATCATAATCCCTTCCTTCTTCAACAGCCTTCATAAATTCTTCTGTTATTGCAACACTTATATTAAAGTTAGTTATATCTTTGTTATCTTGCTTACATGTTATAAAATCCAGGATGTCAGGGTGATCAACTCTAAGAATGCCCATGTTGGCGCCTCTTCTTGTACCACCTTGCTTTACAGCTTCAGTTGCAGCATTAAAAACCTTCATAAAACTTATGGGTCCGCTGGCTACCCCTCCAGTGGAATTAACTGATGCTCCTTTTGGCCTTAACCTGGCAAAACTAAAACCTGTACCGCCACCACTTTTATGTATCAATGCAGCATTCTTTATTGTTTCAAATATACCTTCCATGGTATCTTCCACAGGAAGGACAAAGCATGCACTAAGTTGTCCTAATGGTCTTCCGGCATTCATAAGAGTTGGTGAATTCGGCAGGAATTCAAGATTTGTCATAATATCAAAGAATTCCTTTTCTGTTTTTTGAACCTCAGCTTCTGTAGTGTAAGCTGCATCTGCATAAGCTACAGCTTTGGCTACTCTTTTAAACATACCTTCCACATCTTCAGTTAATTTTCCTACCTCATCCTTTGAGAGGTATCTTTTCTCCAGTACCCTAATTGCATTTTCAGACAAGTTCATAGTATGGCCTCCCGACGAAAACAACTATATTTAGTATAGTATATTTCTCCCAGCACAGTATATTGTATCATTTTTTAAGTTCAAGTCAATAATAAAAACTAACTTTTTTTTTAGTAATTAAGTCCTATTGATAAAGGTAATACGATATGAATCAAATGAGTTTCCAACAAAAATTAAAGGCCGGGGTTGACCCCGACCTTGTCTCTATACTATATTTATTTTGCTTCAAAATAATCTGCTTTATATATATTTGCAGGATCCCATAGTATCCACCCGCTAGACCCGCCATCATTTGCTGCTTTTATCTGGTCTTTAATCTGTTGTGGACCATATTTTTGCTTATATCCAGATGGCAAATAACTTGCAGTAAAAGCCTGTAAATAAGGTCTTATTTTCGCCTTATATTCTGGAACTGCAGATATCTTTGACATTGTTTTGAGCATTGTGTTATATACTACCTTATATGGCTCTAGATCAGGTGCTGTAAATTTAATTCCGTTAATCTCTTGTCCTGAACCATTACCCATTACACCGCGTGATGCATTAGCGAAATGTGATGGATAAACCATAGGACTTACATAATCTATATCCATACCTACTCTTTCAATAATTTGCCCGATAGATTCTCCATCTAGCTGACTTTCACAAATAATTGCAAATACATCTGCAGATACAGGTATTTGCTTTTTGTGTAACTCATCAGCAGCTTTCTTTAAGAATCCCGATATAACATCTGGTTTTGGCGGTATTTGTCCATAACTAACTTGTTTTGATGTAGCGTCAGGGAATCTTACATAATCAAACTGAATTTCATCAAAGCCCATATCTGCTGCTTCTTTTGCAATATCGATATTATACTGCTGCGCTTCTTCTGAAAATGGCTGAATCCATATAAATCCACTTTCATCTTTAAAGATTTGCCCATTAACTCTCTTAATAGCTAAATCAGGTCTTTTTTCACCTAGGTACTTATCTCTGAAACAAACTACTCTTCCTATTACATATATATTATTTTCATGAAGCTTTTTAATAACTTCTTCAGGGTTATACTTTTTATCTATTGCATTAATATTTTTTACAGTCTCAACATTTGACGCATAGTTCACTTTACCACTTTCTTTAACATCAATTACAACAGCATTAAGGTTTGTAGTTTTTGTAAGTTCAATTATATGATCTATTGTTTTTGGTATACTAGCTGAATCACCGCTTAAATAAACTGCCCTTACAGGATCTACTTTTAATCTTTTGGGGCCTTCTGTAGTATTTTGTGGTACAGTACTTGTTTGGCTATTGGTTGTCGCTGTTGTATTCAGATTGGTTGTTGCAGTGCTTGTTGTAGTTGCTCCAGGGTTTTCTCCTACCTTTTTATTATCCTTCCCTTTAGTAAGAAAATAAACACTTAAAAGCGCTACAACTATTACTGCTGTAATAACTAAAACAATTGGTATCTTGTTTCTGTTTCTCATAGGTCTCCTTTTGACAACAAAGTATAATACATTTAATGTATCAGAAATTAAGACTAAAAACAATATATGTATGTTTGGTTTTTTTATACTTGTACCAAAACTTTTGTTTTTAAGACATAAAAAAAGGAAAGGTATAAAACCTTTCCTTTTGGCTCCTCAAGTAGGACTCGAACCTACGACCCTGCGGTTAACAGCCGCATGCTCTACCGACTGAGCTATTGAGGAATATAAATCTGGCAGAGACCTACTTTCCCAGGACGCGACCGTCCAAGTATCATTGGCACTGAGAAGCTTAACTGCCGTGTTCGGTATGGGAACGGGTGTATCCTTCTCGTAATAACCACCAGAAACTTTATCTAAAATCGTGATAAGCTTCGGATTACTGCGTTGCAAGCTCGCTCCGGTGCTCATTTATCCTTATAAACTCCGCTCCTCACTTCGCTTTGCGCCTTGTACTCCTCGCTTCTAACGATTTTATTAACTTAATTAAGGTAAAACATACCCTGAAAACTATATAATATACTGAATCATATATTATGAGGGAAACTCAATCCATGACTTTGGTTAAGACCTACTCTTGAATTAAAACCTGTTTTGGTCAAGCCCTCGACCTATTAGTACCAGTCAGCTTAATGCATTACTGCACTTACACATCTGGCCTATCAACCATGTAGTCTACATGGGGTCTTACCTATTGCTAGTGGGATATCTCATCTTAGGGTGGGTTTCACGCTTAGATGCCTTCAGCGTTTATCCCTGCCGAACTTGGCTACCCAGCTGTGC
>JAEZTC010000009.1 GCA_023421675.1 Bacillota bacterium
TTTTTATTCGGGAATCCTTTCCCGCTATTAATTATTTTTTACTGACACTTTGTAACTACCTAAGAAGATTCAATACACCCTGCGGAGCCTGGTTTGCCTGTGCAAGCATTGCTGTTGCAGCCTGCTGTAGAATGTTATTCTTTGTGAATGTAGCCATTTCATTAGCCATATCAGTATCTCTGATACGTGATTCCGCTGCCTGCAGGTTTTCAACCGTTGTATTAAGGTTCCTAACTGTACTCTCAAGCCTGTTTTGCTGAGAACCATAGGTTGCTCTTGCTTTGTTAACATTCTTTATTGCAGTCTCAATTGCACTTACTGTAGACGCACTTGTTAAACTTGTAATACCTGTAGTTGCTGTTGCTGCAATTGCTAGATTAGTAGCTCCATCATCTGAAATAACAATAGTTGCAGCCGAAGTAAGAACTTTAGAACCATTGAACTTGGTATTAGTAAAGATGTTGTTGATTTCAGATGTAAGCGAACCCATTTCAAGCTGAAGATTGGATTTATCCTCAGAATTATAAGTTCCGTTTGCATTCTGAACAGCAAGTTCCTTAAGTCTTACAAGCATATTACTTACTTCATTGAGTGCACCTTCTGCAGTCTGTATAAGAGATATACCATCCTGTGCATTCCTTGAAGCCTGTGTCAAACCTCTGATCTGTCCTCTCATCTTTTCAGATATGGACAAGCCTGCTGCATCGTCTGCTGCACGGTTAATTCTAAGACCTGAAGACAACTTCTCAATTGATTTTGAAGTTGCGCTGTTGTTAATAGCCAACTGGTTATGGGTATTCATTGATGCGATATTATGATTTATTATCATAAAATCATCCTCCTTGAGTTTTTATTCGGGAATCCTTTCCCATTATTAAAAAATGCCTTATAAAGCTTTACTATCTGAGCAGATTCAATACTCCCTGCGGAGCCTGATTAGCTTGAGCAAGCATAGCTGTCGCAGCCTGCTGCAGAATGTTGTTCTTTGTAAATGTGGCCATTTCATTAGCCATGTCGGTATCCCTGATACGTGATTCTGCAGCCTGAAGGTTTTCAACAGTTGTATTAAGGTTTCTTACAGTACTTTCAAGCCTGTTTTGCTGTGAACCGTAAGTAGCTCTCTGCTTATTAACAGTTTTTATTGCCTCTTCAATATCTCCTACCTCCGAACCGCTTCCTAATGACTTAGAAGAAGAAAGGGATGCAGTTGCTATTGTTAAGCTTGTTGTACCATCGTCAGAAATAGCTATTTTTGCAGAAGAACCTAGCACTGCAGTACCATTGAACTTAGTTTTATCAATTATGTTATCAATTTCTTTTCCTAACTCACTCATTTCAAGGTTAAGATTGTCCTTGTCTTCAGTATTATATGTTCCGTTTGCCTTCTGAACAGCAAGTTCCTTAAGCCTTACAAGCATGTTGCTGACTTCATTGAGCGCACCTTCTGCAGTTTGTATACGGGATATACCGTCCTGAGCATTCCTTGATGCCTGTGTCAATCCCCTAATCTGTCCCCTCATCTTTTCAGATATGGACAAACCCGCTGCATCATCAGCCGCACGGTTGATACGAAGACCTGAAGACAGCTTTTCAATTGATTTGGATACATTAGAATTGTTGATAGCTAATTGGTTATGAGTGTTCATTGATGCGATGTTATGATTGATTATCATAAGATCATCCTCCTTGAGTTTTTGTTCGGGAATCCTTTCCCGTATTTTAGATGCAGAAAACCATCATCATTTCAACTACAGCGCGCCGGCAATTAAAACAATAATGAAATCTTACATAAAATATATCGGTTTTTTAAAAAATTACTTTACATTAATTTTTATTTTTTATTATCAAAAATACTTTTTAAATCTATATTATTATTAATTTCGGAAGCTTTTTTATTTTCCTCTGCTATCTGAAGAAAAATTTCCTTCCTATATACAGAAATATTCCTTGGGGCATTGACACCTATCCTTACCTGCTCGCCCTGTACATCAAGAATGGTAATTTCTATGTTATCATTTATTACAATGGATTGATCCTTTTTTCTTGTCAGAACAAGCATTTGAGGCTCCCTCCTGTCTCTGCAGTTCTTCTAGAATATAGTGTCTCACACTGTACCTGTCTGTGTCAAGGATAAGCTGCATACCTTTATGATTTTTGATATTTATTATCAAAGGAGCCTGCAGATTTATACTCATTTTGTTTATATCCTGAGGAACAACAACTATTGAATATGAAAGAACATCTTCTTCATTCTCTATTTCAAGTTCCTTTAATGTTTCTTTATTCAGGTTGATCTGATAATCTTTTACCACTATAAAAGGATCTATAATTACGAAAGCGAGATCAGGCTTGTCTACACTCTGAAGCCAATTGAAAACAGGCATTTTATCAGGTTCACTTATAATTGAAAACTTTTTTACACTTTCAAATCCAGGCAACCCATTTGTAAATGTAATAATTTTTGATTCATCAATTTCAATTTCACCAAAATGTTTTGTTTGCAATAGCATTTCTTCTCCTCCAATAAATTATTATTAAAGAGTTCTATATACTTGTATCAAAATTAGATCCTGTATTGCTTATATTTATTGAATTATACCGGCTTACAGATATATTTACATTAGCGGGAATTACATTTAAGTTAAAGCTCCCTTGAGTAAAGTTTCCGGTTACACCGTTCATTGCACCTTCACTGTTGGTATTGACATTAATATCAATTCCGCCTTTAAAACTTATTTTCGGTCTTGCTTTGGGCATAACATCCAGCCCGAACTCATGTGTAGGGTACGCATCTCTCACAGCTATTTGTTTTATAACATTTGCACCCTTGTTTTGAATTGCAGCCAGCATAGTACCGTCTGAAGCTGTTTTAGATGTAAACTCCACAGCACTTTGTGCACCACGTTGAGCAAAATCCCTTGTCAAATCCACACTGCTTTTCAGCCCGGAGGTTGCAAAGCATTCAGATTGGTCAATAACAACTACCGCCTGCTGAGTCCTTATATCAAGCTGTGGGCCTTCGCGATTAAGTTCAAGCTTTGGCTTGGTAGTATTGATTTCAAGTCTTCCAGGCGTAGTATTAATACTAAGCTGAGCATAGGTCTGGGTAATTTGCAGTCCCATATAATCACATCCTTGTGTTACAAAAAACTCCAATAAATATTATAAATATACTATGCACCTTTTAACGTAAAAAATCAACAAGAGACGGCTGAATTATTCTTGCTCCACCAGAGAGAGAGGCCCTATATACATTTTCCTCATTCTGAAGGTTCATTATTGTCTCAGCCATATCAACATCTTCATTGTCACTCATTAATTTTGTAAAGTTCAAGTCATCATTATTAAGTCTATTATTGGTAAGCTCGATTCTATTCTGTCTTGCACCCACGTCCGCCCTGACTCTAAGTACATTTGCAAGTTCCTTATCTATTCTTGCTGTAATACTTCCTACTGCCGAGTAATTGCCAGTATCCAGTGCAGTTACAAAATCGTCGAACATCTGAATCATTGTTCCCTTATGGCTGGCACCATCGATTTGTGTGGGCAATGTGAGCTTAAGGTCGGCTGCTGCAGTTGAAGCAGTATTTATCTTAACTGATGAGTTGTTTCCAGTGGTTGCACTGGTAAACTTAAGCATACCATTTGATATGCTTGCAGTAGCTCTTCCGCCAAGCTGCCCATTAATACCGGCAAGGAAAGCAGTCTGGTCAGGATATGTTGCACTTGGATAATCCCCGCCAAAATTTATAGTTATATTATAAGTTCCATCAACCAATATATTTAAACTGTCACCAGAAAGAGCTGCAGGAGTGGTAAGTGTGCCTCCAACTGCAATTCCTGCAGAATCCGCAACCCTGGCTGTTCCCCCGCTGTTAAACAAATCACCGCCCATAACATTTATGTTTATACTATCACCAATACCTATCTCATAGTTTATATCTTCTCTGTAAGCAGGAGGAGTGGTAGAAGGATCAGTATAGGTATTTACATTGACTGCGAAGGTACCATCATCATTAAGTAAAGGTTTATCTGTACTATATCCTGAAAATATATAACGGCCTGCATAGGTGGCATTTCCAAGGTGAACCATTTGAGCGCGGAGCTGCTGGATTTCTTTAGATATATTCTGCATATCCTGCTGTTGATTTGGTCCGTTAGCTCCCTGTACAGAAAGCTCTTTTGCCCTGTGAAGAATATTAACCATATCAGCCATAGCACTTTCAGTAATGTCAGTCCATGAGTCAGCATCCTTTATGTTCCTTTGATACTGCTCTATTTCTGAAACATCGGTACGTAGCTTTAATGCCCTTGCAGCTACAACCGGATCATCCGAAGGGACCATAACCTTTTTGCCGGTCGCCAGCTGCTGCTGGTACTTATTCATTCGAGTGAGGTTATTTCCTATATAATTTATCATGTTATTAACAAGCATATTATTGGTTATACGCATTTATGCTGCACCTCCGTTACCTTATACACCAAGTTTGTTTATCAGAGTGTCATATACTTCAGCCATTGTTGTAATCATATGAGCCGAGGCATTATAAGCCTGTTGATACTTTATAAGATTAGCCATTTCTTCATCAATGGAAACACCTGAAACAGATGCTCTCCTGTTTGTAAGCTGATTTACAATAGCATTCTGATTATTTGAAAAAATGCTTGCCTGCTGCGAATCTATACCTAGCGTCGACACAAGGGATTTCATATAATCCTCAGGAGCACCTTCTGCAAACATATGAGTATTACCTCTTGCTTTAAGCAGTTCATTAAGTGTAAGAATATTACCTGACTGACCTGCCGGGTCGGCAGTTGCAATTTTATTACTGTCCGTTGCAACGTCATAGCTTACAGTAAAGTTCTTTGCAGTAAGGTGCGAGTATCTCGTATCTACATTGGCACTGAGACTGTTAAACTCGCTGGTACTCATTGCACGGCCATCTGTACCCAACATTGTAAAAAAGTCTATTCCTGTTGACCCATTAAGTCCTGTACCATCAGCATGACCTATCCCATCTGTACCATCAATAATACCTTCATTAAAAGCCTTGGCAAATGTCTGAACAAAGCTGTCAAGCTTCCTCATATAATACGGTATTCCTTTGTAGGCGGGGGTTTTTGTACCACCTGACCCAGCTATGCCGTCATTACCGTCTCTTACATCAAGATAACCTCTAAGCTCACCGCTTTTGATTGTAAGTGAGTTGCCATCTTCCCATCCAACATCATACATATTAGGCGCATCACCTTGGTTAAGAGGTGTTGTTCTGGGTATCAACGCAAGCTTACTAATATCAAAATGATCTACAAACGCCTTACCGCTTATTGTTATGACGAAACGCTTGTCATCCTGTCCGCTTGGAAGCTTTCCTGCAACAACTTCATTTGCATCAATATTTATTAATTTTGAGAGTTTGTCAACCAACAGGGTTCTCTGGTCTCTTAAGTCATTAGCCGTATTTCCGTCAAGCTCTGAAACGTAAATCTGCCTGTTAAGCTGTTGTATCTGAACACCTAATGCATTTATATTTTCAACCTGTGATTTTACACAATCGTTTGCATCTTCCTGAAGTTTTTCAAAGTGCGTTGCTGTACTGTTGAAGTACTTCGTAAGCGTAAGGCCTCTCTGCTGTACAATAGATCTTGTTGCTGGGCTGCTTGGATCTTTTGCAAGCTCCTGAAGTGAATTGTAAAAATCGTTCATTATAGTTGCAAAACCACTTTTTGACGGCTCATTAAAGGTAGCTTCAACATCTGAAAGCAGCGTGCGCTTAACATCCCATTCACCATAAGTATCGTTTTCACTCCAATACTTAAAATCAAGGTACTCATCTCTTACCCTGTTAACAGTCCTAATTTCAGAGCCGGTACCTATCATACCCGTTCCATCAAACAGAGCCATAGGGTTGGATGCTGTTTGTACTCCTTGCTGCCTCGAGTAGCCTGGTGTATTGACATTGTTTAGATTATGATTGACAATATCCATACTCCTCTGTGCTGTATAAAGTCCTCTCACCGCAATATTAAGCCCGAAAAATCCTTCTCTCATAATTTATCACCTACCCGCCATTCCTGTTCTCTCTATCACTGTTTGAAGCATTGCGTCTATAACGTTGATAACCCTTGATGCTGCATCATAAGCGAATTTATATTTCATCATATTTGTCATTTCTTCATCCATTGAAACACCTGCAATGGACTGCCTTGCGGCATCCGCAGAAGCAACAAGCTTTGCCTGGCTGTCTGCAATATTCAACGCTTCACTTCCGGTATTTCCTACATATGAAATAATGGAACGGTAAAAGTCATCAAGACTGACCTCTACACCAGACTTACCAATTAAACGAGCATTTCTCATATTGGCAATATTCAAAGCTATTGTGTTGTCTCCATTTTTTCCTGTCGAAGATGAAACCAGGTTATTAAGGTTATCCAAATTGCTATTCAAAGCTATATTTCCTATTTCTATAGGATAAGCGCTGTTCAGTGCTACAAAGAAATCCTGTCCAGAATTACCATCCAATGTTAGACCGTTTCTGTGCAGGCTATTAACCTCGCGCGCCATTGTATTGATAAGCAGATTTAATCTGTTTCTGACATCGGCAATAATATTTGGTGAAGTAACTACATTATTGTAAATCTTGTCCTTCATCTGAGTATACAAGCCTGACTCAGTGGCTGCAGCAGAGGAAGTTATATCATAGAAACCGCTTCCCGTCGCGATTGACATTGGCTTAAGCTGAGTCTCAACTGCTCCTGTCGTTCCAATAACCGAAGCAGTAATTCCGGCACTCTGATACTCTGCAGTAATGTCATTCACATTTAAGGTTGTTGTATCAAGAGTTGAATTGGAAACAAGTATTACCTGTTTTAATGCATTATTCCTGAAAGGCAAGCTTTCAATAGCCTTTAATGCTTCAAGCCCTTTTGAATTTGTTCCGGTATAAGCTGCCATGCTATTTACAGCCGTCGTAAAGTCACCAGTATTATTTGTAAATACAGGGACTGAAGTGCCGTTACCATCAAACTCAACAAGCCCAAGTCTTACATCAATACCCTTTGCTTTATAATCATCATAAAGCTTTTTTGCATTAGCTATAATATCCGCTTTCTGAGCAGCTGTTGCATCCCTGTTAACAGCAAAAACAAGATCTATTTTGTCATAGGGACTGCCATTTGCCATACTTCCTTTAACACCAAGAACCTCGCCTCTTGCTTCAAGAAGTCCCTTCATTTCTCCGCTTTTTATAGGAACCTGTATTTTCGTCCCGCTGAGCATTGGAACATTGAAAAGTCCGCTTTCAGTGGTCGCACCGGCATAAAGGTCTGTCTGCTCTCCCTTGGTTACAAGGAAGTATCCCCCAAGGGTTATGTCCAGCTGACCATCCTGCATTTCATTTACGTTTACATCTGCCATTTTGGACAGCTTGTCTACAAGATAATTTCTCTGATCCCTGTAATCATTGGCAGTATCTCCCGATACTTCAACTCCCATTATTTTTACATTCAACTGTGCAATTTGTCTCGTAATGTCATTTATATCGTTTATACGAACCTTTATTTCAGTGTTAAGATCATCCTGAAGCTTATCCAGCTGAGTTCCAAGGTGATTTATCTGGCTCACAACAGAATCGGCTCTTTGTCTGACAAGTGCCCTAACTGTAAGGCTGTCAGGTGATTTTGAAAGTTCCTGCCATGAGTCCCAGAAGTTATTCAGGCTAGCCTGAAGCCCAGTATTCATTGGTTCGGCAATAATTGACTGAAGGTCACCCACCGTCTTGCCGCGGGCTTCCCAATAACCGAGAGTTGTACTTTCCTGACGGTATATATTATCCATAAAGGTATGTCTTATTTGACGAATCTGTTCAATGTCAGCACCAAGCCCATACTGGTATGCGCCATTTTTTCCATACACATTTACATAAGCACTGGTGGTGATCATTGCCTGCTGCCTGACATAACCAGGTGTATTCACATTTGATATGTTCTGGCCTGTAACACTTAATCCGCGTTCACTTACAAACAGACCCGAACGTGCTATTTCATAGCTTGCAAAACTTACTGTCATTTTGATACCCCCGTTTCCCGGATTTTCCGAGTTACGACGCTCTTATATAAATTAAAGCTTAACGTCAAATATATTTCTCTTCTTTGAATTACTGGAGTTGCCGTCAAAACCATAGCTGTTGTTTACTGAATTCATTTCTGTTAAGAGATTTATTGAAAAATTAATATAGTCCAAAGAATTCTTTATAAGTTTGGAATTAAGGTCATTAGAATTTTTGACTTCACTAACTATTGCAGTCATCTTATTCTGGTGCTTTTTTAAGTCCTGCACATCTTGTTCGTCCAAATGCTTGTATAATTGTGAAAGTGTCAATTCGGACGGCTTAACACCAATTTGCGCAGAAATTTTGTCTAGCAACTGTTCTCTCAGTGTTTCAAGCTTGCCCATTTTTAAAAGCAAGGATTGTTCAAGCTTAACCATATTTTCAAGTTCGGCTACCTTACCTCCTACAATGGTGTTGGTCTTGTTTTTGGTAATATTTAAAATTTCGGAATACAGCTCTGTTTCCTGTCCCAGAACCTTAATCAATTCATTAACTGATTCCCTGTCAATATTCTTAGCCAAAAAATGCACCATCCTTATTGTAATAAAATAAACTATGTTTCTTCCGAAACCTATCCTAAGAAAAACTCAAGGGCATCTAACCCTTTCGTTTTTGCTATGTTTCTTCCGAAACCTATCCTAAATAATATTTTTGCGGGATAGAATTCATCCCGCAATAAAATAGGCTAATAAATTAAGTATTGTATAACGGCTCAGGCTTTCTGATCGAATGCAGTCTTTACTATCTTATCTGCAATTTCCTTGCCGCTTACATCATAATTTCCGGCTTCGTACTGTTCTGCATACATATTAACCTTTTCAGATCTGATATCAGGAATATCACGGACTGCTTTTAAAACAGTCTGAAAATCCTTAGCTTCATTTGATATGGAAACTACATCCTTCTTTGAAGCTACTTCAGCTGTTTTTTGTACTTTTGAAGTACTTTTCAGCCTATCATATATGCCGGAAATTTTTGGGACTTCACCCCAGATCTTCATAACTACCCTCTCACTTTCCTACTATATATGTAAAGTATTACTTTATATCGGCACTTCACAACAATGTTTAAACCTATACATTGTAATTTCCCTTACATTACTATTATCGGCATTAGCCCGAATATATTTATAATTAATTTCGATTTCCCATAAATTTTATATAATATGTTTAATAGGAAAAATTAAATGCCCGCCGAAAGTAATCAGCAGGCATTACAGTAACTATGTATATTTAATTTATCTTTCATTCTTATTTAAGTATCTCATTCCTATACCCTTGCTTTGTGTCTCAGACTGGCTTAATCTGTTATCAAGGTTTGATGCAACATTCTTAAAATCATTGGATAGGCTCTTTTGGCAGTTATTGCAAAAGCGACCCGTCTTAATTGATTTTCCACACATTTCGCATTCAAGAACAATATTTGCCTCATCACCAATGATTTCCAAGCGCCCTTCCTTCAAATAGGCTTTTATCTGTTCTATGCTTACATCAAGAGCATCAGAAATTTCCGACATAGATGCCCCAGGGTTATCCCAAAGATATTCCTTAACCTTTTTGAACGTCTCTTCTTCCTTGTCCTTGCAAGCGGGGCAAATAGGCATTCCTCCAATATAGTTGAATATTTTGCCACATTTTCTGCAGTTTCTAACATCTGGCATATTCTTTCCCCCCATAAAGTTATATAATTTATATATTATTGTTTAAAACGGTCCAGTGTTTTCTTCCCGAGGCTATTACCGCCCCTGTTACAGATATTGCTCCTGCTGTTTTAAGAACCCTGGCACACTCGTTCAGTGTACTTCCTGTTGTAAAAATGTCATCCACTACAAGAATTCTTTTCCCTTTAAACTCTTGCGGGCGGGTTACGGTAAAAACACCCTTTATATTCATATAGCGCTGCTGTTTACCAAGATGACTCTGACTGCAATTGTTAACGGTTCTGCATATATACTTGGATCCATCAGGTATACCAAGATCTTTTCCAAGGTGTCTGGATATTAGGAATGATTGGTTATATCCCCTTTTTCTTTCTTTCTGCCTATGAAGTGGTATACTTATGATTATATCAAAGCCAATACATTTTGTCACGAGTTTAACCTTTTCCGACAACATTTTTGAAAATGTTCTGTAGAAAGCCGGTCTATTATGGAACTTATAATTTGTAATACACTTTTTTACCATTTCATCATATTCAAGAAGACATATTACTCCATCAACAAATCCATCAGCTTTAAACAGATGGTCAGTCTGAAAACCACGTTTTGTAAGGAAAGGTAAATTAGAATAACATTTTTCACAAACTTGAAGTTCTTTTCCAATATTTATTTGTTCCCCACAAAATATACACTTTGGAGGAAATAGTACATTAAAAATATAATCTAACAAAGCACCACCCTGTAAAATTATAACATATTTTGAAGTATTGTGTTAATAGTGCAATTAAAAATCTCGATAATCTACGATACAAAGAGGTAAACACATCTTGCGTGAGAAAACAGCACGTGATATTAAAATATACTTAAAAAATAGCAAAATACGGTTATTTAGTCATTTTGTTAAGTTTTTATCTAATATAAAAAAGTATTATAATAGGCTAATAATGCACAGCAAGACTTTCAAAACTACTGAAAGTGATGGCAATGCAAGGTAATCTATTCACTTTTTGTAGTTATTTTTTATGTTTTACTTCTAATAATAATAATAAGCAGTTTTTATATAGATTTTATTTGACTATTATGTTTTTAATAATAAAGGGGTAACTAAAAAACATGGGAAATAAAATAAAAAGGGTCTTGATTGGCAGACCTCTAAAAAATGAAGCTATAGGGAATGAAAAGCTCGGGGTTTTATGGGGGCTTCCAATTCTGTCCAGTGATGCCATTTCATCAGTCGCATACGCCGGGCAGGAGGTTTTACTTGTCTTATTACCTCTGGTTGGTATTTTAGCATTTTCAACACTGACTTATATATCAGCCGCTATAATAGGCCTATTGGCTATTTTGACACTTTCATACACCCAGACAATCGACAGTTATCCAAACGGAGGCGGCGCTTTTATAGTAGCCAAGGATAATCTTGGAGTACTTGCAGGTGTTACTGCAGGAGCATCTTTATCCGTAGGTTATATAATGACTGTAGCTGTTAGTATATCCTCAGGTGTCCAACAGATTGCAACTGCTTTCCCTGAGCTTAAATCTTATGTAGTACCAATTTGTGTATTTCTGATAATACTTTTAACTATAGGGAATTTGAGAGGTATAAGTGAATCTGCGAAGTATTTCGGACTTCCTGCGTATGCTTTTATATTGGCACTATTAACAATGGTTGTATTTGGATTAATAAATGTGGCTAATGGCAAAGTACATCCTGTTACTGTATTCAAACAAATTGAGCCTTTGTCATTTTTCCTGATATTAAAGGCATTTGCAAGCGGATGTACGGCTCTTACAGGGGTTGAGGCAGTAAGCAACGCAGTTCCCAATTTTAAAACTCCTTCTCAGAAACATGCAAAAATTGTTTTGGTATTATTATCACTGACCGTATTAATATTATTCGGAAGTACATCCATTCTGGCAAATTACTACCAGGTTGATCCAAGAAACGGAGCGCTTCTTGTACAACTTGCCGACACAATTTTTCACAATGTTCCTGTACTATATTACTTTGTTGTAGCTACCTTGTTCATAATACTTATTCTTGCTTCAAACACCTCATATTCCGGATTTCCGATGCTTATATCAGTAATGGCAAAGGAAGGATATGCTCCAAGGCAGTTAGGAATGAGAGGAGATAGATTAAGCTACTCTAATGGAATCATATTCCTGTCGGTGATTTCTGCTATTTTAGTAGTGGCATTCAACGCAGATGTTACCAAGCTCCTTGGGTTATATGCTGTCGGCGTATTTATATCCTTTACCCTTTCTCAGTCGGGAATGGTCGTTAAATGGTTTAGAACCAAAGGTGACAAGTGGCTGATGAAAGCTTGTATTAACGGTCTTGGTGCACTGGTGACGGGTCTTGCAGTAATCATTATAGCTGTGGCAAAATTCTCCGAGGGATCGTGGATAGTGGTATTTGCTGTTCCTATATTGGTAATTACAATGTTAAAAGTTAAAAAGCATTATAATGCAGTTTCCAAGCAGCTTAAAATGACTCCTGATGAACTTTCCACAGTTAACGTAGATAAGGCTGCTTATGCAAACCGTGTCATAGTACCGGTTGAAAGCATTAACAGAGCGAGCATAAGAGCTTTAAGATTTGCAAAAACAATCTCAGATAAAGTTGTTGCCTTCAATGTTTCAATTGATGAAGAAAGCGGAAAGAAGATCAGGGAAAGATATGACCTGCTTCAGACTGATATACCCCTTATTATTAAGTATTCACCTTTCAGGAAGGTTGTAGACCCACTCCTTAAGTTTATAGAGTCAGCTGAATACGAATACACTAAGGGAGATATGATAACTGTAATACTCCCGCAATTTGCGGTTAAAAACTGGTGGAACAAGTTTCTTCATAATCGTACAACAAGGTTCATTGAGAGGGAGCTGCTTAGGCATAAGCATATAGTTGTAGCAGTAATGCCGCTTCAGCTTAAAGATGATGACTTTGTATTAAAAGTGAAGAAGATCGAAAAGGAAATTTAAAGCATAGAAATTATCCCCCTGAATTGATATAATTCAGGGGGATTTTATTATCAATTCTTTAGACTTTTTGCCTTATACACATAATACTCTATTCTTTCATCTATCCAGGAATTAATATCTCCCATTCCATTAGCTATGTCTTCTAAACCCTTTTCATTCATCATATTGATAATGTTGCTGCGGCAGACTAAAAATGCTTCCTCTCTATTCATCTGATAAAAGCTGCCTGCAGCTTTTAAGTTATTGACCATATTTCTATTTACCGAGACGACACTTGATTTGATAGCCTCATCAAGCAGCTTAAAACTGTTTTTATAATTTTCATATGACATATCCTCATTTTTTGAACTCATTAACCATTTCAGCATTCTGCAAAGATAGGCCAAAATTAAGGAAACAGCAACAACAAGTACAAAAATAATTATAGTAATGTATAGCTTCATTATCTGATACCTCCAACAGAAGCTTTAATTATTTATTAATTTACGGATTCTGTTTATCAGGCTTAAAACCATTCCTTCAGTTGCCGGATTATTTAACGTATTGGAATGATCCTGCAGTAAAATACCGTTTTGAAGAAGTTCATCATTATCTGCCTTTGCCCAATGGACTGTATTTTCTCCATTACTGTCCTCAGGCTTATCACCTGGCGGTTGAACAGGATTATTATCCGGGTATAACCTGCCAACACTTTGTTGCATGCTGATAATTTTTTCTCCATATCCCGGTGATACTGCCCATTTCCCATCAAGGTCCTCCCAATTGACAGCCGAACCTCTGATGACCAAGGGGAACCTTGAGTCATATAGAGTTCTTCCCGAAGGCAGCGGCAAAGTACTACAATAGGCATATAGATGCTGGAGATGTGCTTCCACACCCGCTTCCATGCTTGGAAAACTTAGCCCGGGAATACCGTTTCCCGTTGCTCCAAGCCCTGCAAAATTATTTTGTTCAGGCTTTACGCTACCGGTAAACTTCAGCCAGTTTGTTTCCCACATTGACTGAAGAAAGGCCAAGTCGGCCTTTATACCATAAATAGGTGAAACAGAATAGTATGTATCGATTATTTTACTGTCAGCTATAGGATTAGATGCTAAAAGTGCCTTCTCCAGCTGCTTTTTTGTTAAAAATGAGGCCCCTGATATGGGAGTCCTGGTATTGTTAGCCGGTTGTACATAATCCTTTATACCTGCGGCTACAGCTGTAGTTAGCTTATCCTGCCAGTCCTTGTCGGTGAGCAGCTTATTGTCATTTATATTATCTATAAAGCCAAACTCTACAATTATCGTCTGGACATCAGGGTACGTCTGCCTTATAACAAAATAATAATCAGTGCCGTCCTTTCTGCTGCTTTCCCTGCTATACGCAGTCCTTGTAATATAACCAGTCTTTTTTACCTCACTCAATATCAAATTTGCAAGTCTCCCGTCTGAGTGTATGCTGTAAATTATCTCTAATCCACGAGCGCTACCGTCATAAGCATTACAATGACATGAAATACAAATTGATGCTCCTGACTGTTTAATGAGATCGGTTAACTCATTAGGTTCATAATATTTATCTTTAACAAGAGTTGTATCCACTTCAAAACTAAGATTAGTCAGTTTTTTCCCAAGTAAATCTGCAAAGACACGATTCAGATCCTTTTCCATGACTCCAAATCCAATAGCTCCATATTCCCTGCCACCGTGTCCTGAATTTATAACAATTCTCATAGCTACCTCCAAGTAAGAATCAGGTTGCCTGTTTTTTATTTTGTGAGACATAATATTCTATTCTGTTGTCAAGCCAGGTATCGATATCGGAATATGCAGACTTTAGAGCTTCCAACCCCGCATCACCGATTATTCTTACAGTTTTAAGCTTTGCCATTTCAAAAGCGGCTTTTTGTTCATCAGGATTTAACATTCCGTTTTTCTTTTTCAATGAATCCGTATATGTTTGTGCAACAGACGTAACTGCTGTCGATATAGCATTTTCGGCTGTATCAATATATTTGTTGAGGACTTTACTATTTATCGAATTTTCAAGTTCTTTTGTTTTCTTTTTTAAAAAAGCAATAATGTACGCCGACACTACAGGAATAAGCGGTATTACCAATACTGTAATTATGGTGTTAAGCACTGTATTCAAAACTCCTGTGTCCATATATACACCTCTTTTACTATATTCGCCACACAAAATACACGTAGGCGTTATTATACAATATGCTGAATTTTTAATGTGATGACCCATAATTAAGGAATGAATAATGTACTTTTTTATATTTGAAATTTGATAAACATAACGTTATTTATTTTGTAACCAATTAATTAAGCAATAAATATAATGATACTAGAGAAGCCGACATTAAAGGCTGTCTATAGAATTCATAAGACAAAACAATTGATAATCAACTATTTTAGTTAAACAATATTATGTAATAATAAGGGAGGTTTATTTATGACAGTAGCCGATGAAAAGTGTGGTTTAAAGATCGAAGCCGGCCAAATTATTAATCCGGGCACATTCCCACACCCATTTGAACTGGTATGCATCCAGGTTGCAAAAGTATTCGACCAGGTTGCAATAAGGGATTGCCAAAGTGGCATACAAATTCCGTTAACACCTAGTCCAGGTAACCCATATCCGGTGTACTCGTTCGAAGGTGCATCAGACTTTGATATCGTGGATATTAAAGTACTCTCCAAAACAGATTGTGGCACAAGACCAGGTTACAAAAAGCTTAAACTTGCTGTAAGAGTAAGGTTTACAGTTTCTTACTTCGACGGCGTTGAACACCTTACAACAGTACAGGATGTAGTATTCAACCTGACTGTAAATGAAATATACTGCCCATGTGGCATAGCTCAGATTGCAATAACAGGCAGAGGCGATGCTCCTGATTACACATTCGATGAAGATGGTACACTTATTAAGGTAGAAGGGATAATTGAAGTATTTAACGACGCTATTCAGGGAAGTACACTCTTTATAGACGTAGGCGGATTCTTTATTGTAAAATGCGAGCAGATAGTTCAGCTCCTTATCCCATCCTATGGTTACTGTCCTATACCTCCGGAACAGAACAATCCTGCAAACTATAATTGTACAACATTCCTTAATAGGGATAAAACACCATTCCCGACAAAATTCTTCCCTGATCAGAAATGGAACCCTCTGAATTAAGGGATTAATATTCAAATGGGGCTGCAGTCCATACTGTGGTCCCATTTAATTAACAAGGGAGTGATGTCAGATTGTCCAACTATTACGCTACGTTTCTATCAAGGACTCATGCTTTTTTAGCCGCAAACCATTTGAGAAGCATGAACATAGCATATGAAATTTCACACATTCCTAGAGAAATCGCTGCAGAGCCCTGTGCTATGGGATTAAAGCTTTTAGGTGAGTATTTTGATAAGGCTTATTCCATAATAAAACATCTGGATATACCAGGCTGCAGCTTTTATAAAGAAATACGCAATCCTGGGTCTTATATCAGCCAGTATCTTAAAATTGAAGAAGAAAGCCAATAGAAGTCCAAGGCCTCTCATTTAATATAAAAGACATCCTCAAGTTTATTAAGGATGTCTTTCAATTAGTAGAGTTTATTTATTGTAAGAGCTCCATTTTGTTATCATTCATCACTAGTTTGCCACTTGAAAGTGAAATGGTTTTACTTGCAAGTCTACCACTTGCTGAGGGTTTGATGCTTGCGGCCTGAGTAGGCTTTATATCTATATTCCGTGGTATGTAAGCCTGCTTTATTCCGATTATTGTATCCAGATACTCCTGACTGATTACATTTCCATGAAAGTGTTCATCAAAGCGTTTACTCAGCTCATTAATCTTAATACATCTGATTTCCTTATCTTCACAAATAGAATATATCTGATCAATGCACCTCTTATAATCTTCAGGTTCAAAGTATAACGCGCCATCACCTGCAACTTCCCTGAATACAGGAATATTCGAAATTACCATCGGGCATTTTGCATTCATTGCCTCAATTAATGTCATCCCAAATGCTTCCTTATAGGAAGAAGAAATATAGCAGCCTTGGGCTGCACTTACGCTATACCATAACTGCATTTGTTCATTAGGACAATTCGTGATTATGTCAAACCTTTTTTCAAGGTTTTCTTTTTTAAGGATATCGAGAAATCTAGAGTAATCCCTGTCAAAGGAAACGTCCGTTATAACTCTTATAACATAGCTATCCTTTAATTCTCTTGCAAGGTTTATTAGAAGCATCCAGTTTTTATTTTCTTCAAGCCTGCCAACCCATAATAAAGGTATTTGGTCTGTGCTGTTGTTTTCAACCCGTTGTTCAGCTTCTATGTGTGGCGGGCAATTTGGTATAATAAAGCTTTTAATCCCTTCAGGAATACACTGTACTGCCTCATTAAAACAAGCCCTTGAGGGAAATATAACTGCACTAACACCATAGATTGCAAGTTTTTCAAGATATGTATATGGGCCACAGGCATGGCATTCATATATTATTGGTTTGCCGAAACTGCAGAGTTTTCTCATAAGACTTTCAGGAACTATAACTGTTACGACAACATCACATTCTTCTATAGCTCTGTTAAACTTTTCCTCACTATCAGCAACGATATAGTGCAAGTTCTTAAAAGTTTCCTCCTCAAAGCCATGCTCCAGAAAAACCATAGAGCACTCCACTTGAAACTGCTGCAAAAAATCAATTCTATTTCTTAGTGCCGTATCTACACCTGTTAAATGACATTTGTTGTTTATAAAAGTAATCTTCAATTACCATACACCTCCAAGCACTGTTTGAATGATTTCCAAGAACTGAAGACAAATTCTTCTTGAATCAAATATTTCTTCATATCGCTTTTTCATAACTGTTTTTGTGAACGAAGCATATACAGAATCTGTTGACAGCTTTTTTATTGCATGTATACTTTCATAAATACTATTTTTATCAAAGTAAATAGCACTATTCCCGGCAATCTCCCTAAAAGCAGGGATATTGTTCAATACCATTGGACATTCAGCCTTCATCGCCTCAAGAACAGTCATGCCAAAGGATTCATTATATGATGTTGAAAGATAGCATCCATTATCAGCTGCCTCTTTATAATATGCAAGCATATCTGAATATGGGCAGTCTGAAATTATATCTATTTTATTCATAAGCTTTTTTGATTGAGCATCTTTAATGAAATATTTATAATCACTGCTTACCTTAATATTGCTGATAATTCTGAAAAGGTATGTATTATCCATTCTTTCAATTATTTTTAAAAGAAGTCTCCAGTTCTTGTTATTCTCTATCCTACCAATCCAAAGTACAATTTTCCGGCTTCCATCCGATTTGTCAGGTGGATTTACATGCAAAAAGTCCTTTCCTATACAGTTGTAGACAGTAAAAAAAGGTATCGAAACAGGTGATTTAAATAACAAACTCCTAGCAGTATTCAGTTCATATTTGGAAGGAAAAATCACTGCTCTAACAATTTTATTGTCCAATTCAGGCAAATGAGAGCAGCACCCATGAATATGGCACTCGCATATCAAAGGTTTATTCGTACAATAAAGCCTTTGGGCAGTACTCAGAAGCGGCGACAGGCTGACAATAACATCACTGTCATATGTATATCTTATTATATCCGAATTATTTTCTGCTATATAATACTTGTGATTTTGGAACGTTTTATCCTCATCAGCATGGCTCAAAAACAATATGCGGCAATCAACGCCCATATCTTCCAGGTGGTCCATACGGTTTTTTATTGCAGATTCCGTCCCACCTAGGTTACAGGCGTCAAAAACAAAAGTTATAACCATTATTTCTGCTTCCACCAATCCTCGTTATCCATATACCATTTAATTGTTTCTTTCAAACCATCCTCCAACCTGTATTTATCTGCCCAATTTAAACCGAATCTAGCTTTACAGCTGTTTAAAATGGATTTTTTAGATACTTTTGCACTCTTGTCTGAGACGGTAATCTTTGTTTTATCGCCTAAAAGTCTAAGTACCTCCCCAGCTATTTCTCCGTCTGACACCTTATACTCTGCTGCTATATTATATGCTTCTCCAGGCTTGCCAAAGAACATTGCACGTATTAAAGCAATACAATGATCAATTACGTATATTAACTCTCTTGAATTTCCGTCTTCATTTTTAAGGATTAAAGGTTTATCGCTAAGAGCATTGCAGATACAGGAAGGCACAAAGCTGTCAATCCCTTGATACGGTCCGTAGTTTTCACAACTGCGAGTAATCAACACAGGCATTCCATATGAACGATAAAAGGACATTGCCATCATTTCAGCTCCAGCTTTGGATGCAGCAAAAGGGTTATAGGGGTAAAGTCCCGCTTCCTCCATCAAATCCTCTGTTCCCTTGCTTATTCCATATACACCACTGTCTGAAACCTGCATAAAACGATTGCCCCTATAGCCCGTCCTGCTCCATATGCTTCTTGCACCTTCAAGAAGGGTAATTGTCCCAAGAATGTTTGTTTCACCGTATTTTACAGCTTCATTCATCCCCTTGACAGAACACTCACTCGCAAAATTAATAACGAATTGCGGCTTATATTTTCTGAAAACATAATCCACAAGCTCGTAATTACATATGTCACCTTTTATAAAGTGGTACCTTGGAGATTGTTCGATGTCAGCAAGATTATTTATATTAGACCTGTGGGATAACTTATCAAAGTTTACTATAATGAAATCCTTGTTTCTCCTTAAAAAATATCTTATAAAATTGCTTCCTACAAATCCGGCCCCCCCTGTTACCAGCATAACCTTCATGAGAAGCACCGCCTTCCTTTATATGAATGGATTTGCTTTAGTTAATAATAATCTCTGACTTATGTATACTATTATTATATTAGTCCACTGATTAAAACGTGAAACAAAGACATATTAAGCATATATAATTATTTAAAGAATTCCGGCAAATCCCTTTTTGCCATAAGAGCCGTATAGGTACAGTAATCATTTACCTTATGTCTGTTTAAGAAACGAATATCAACATTGTCATATCCCCCAACCAAAAAGCAGAACTTGGAAAACTTTTCACCTGTGTGCCAACAGTGTATATGTGGGTGATAGAATACTGAATCACTGCTGTGACTTTCAAAATCAAGTGTTTGCGGCTCAACCTTTGGGTTATTTATAAGATGGTTTACTGCTATTTCAGATGCATACAACAGACTTACCCCCACTGTCCACCCGGGCCATCTCCCTTTATCATACTTGAATTCTTCACCAACCAGATATTTTGTAATGGGTACAACCAATCTGCATACTTCTCTGACAATACTTGCCGGACCGTAATGAGTTGAGCCTATATTGTGTGCACCCTTGTGTTTTAATCCAAAGGTGTTTGCAACACGTATTAGGTTATTTTTTGTATTATCATCATGAACATATTTTCCTCCTCCGGTCACATAGCCCAAAGGATAGAAGTGGTTCCACGCAGGAGTAAGAAAGGTATCGGCATCAGACCTTAAAAGGCAATCATATTGCCCAAGAAAATCAGCCTGTGGAGAAGTAAGACAGCTCATAGAATCTATAAAGTAATAGTCATTCCACTCCGGTTCCTTGCTTATAGGCTTATATAATACCTTGATGCAATCATCAGGAACCCTGTCAAGCGCATCCTGCATTCCAAAAACTACAAGATCGGTATCCCGGGAGTTTAAATGCTTCCACGCATAGTAGAAGCACCCCATCTGATACATCATTTGTTTATTGTTATCCAGATAAATAACAATTGCTCGTTTCATGATTAAGGTTCTCGTTTCATAATGAAATCAAAGTAAAGTTACATCAAACGGTTTATTTTTCAGGGTATTTGTCAGGTCAAAGATGCAAGCATTTTCAGGATAGCTGAGTCTGATATAAAAACTGTGTGCAACACAGAGAATTATACAATCATACTCTTGCGCAATATTTTCTGTACTGATGCTTTCAAGATGAACCTTTGCAGTTTTGAGTTTTTTTATGAAGGGGTCATGATAGTATACCTTTGCCCCTTTTGAAACCAATCTATCAATTATGTCAAAGGCGGGCGATTCACGTATGTCATTTACATCCTTCTTATAAGTAATCCCAAGAATAAGAAGACTGCTCCCTTTTATTGTTTTATTTTTATCGGAAAGGAGAGCTTCAAGTCTTGAAACAATATATGCAGGCATTCCATCATTAATTTTTCTTGAACATTCTGCAAGCGTTGCATTGAGTCCCTGGAGCTTTGCAAAATAAGTAAACAAAGTACTGTCTTTCGGAATACAATGTCCTCCAACACCAGGGCCGGGCTGAAACCTGCTGAACCCAAAAGGCTTTGAAGCGGCAGCATCTATAACATCCCATATGTTTATATCATAAGCATGGCAAATCTGGGCCATCTGATTTACCAGTGCAATGTTGACGTCTCTGTAGGTATTTTCCAGTACCTTTGCCATTTCTGCCACCTCAAGTGTCGACACTTCAAAAACATTAACACCAAGCTGCTTGTAAAAAGCAGCTGCCTTTTGCCTGCACACTTCTGAAGAACCCGAAACAAGCTTTGGAATTTTTCCAATATTAGAATTTTCATTACCGGGGTCTATTCTTTCGGGTGAAAAGGAGTAATAGAAATCTACGCCTGCTTTAAGTCCCCCACTTTCAAGGATGGGAATTATTTTTTCCCTTGAGGTGGTAGGAACTATTGTACTTTCAACAATAACCAACTGATCCTTTCTAAGAAATTCTGCTATGTTCCTCAAGGCATCAAATAGGTAAGTATAATTAGGTGTTTTATTATTCTTTAGTGGTGTAGGTACACAGACCACTAATACATCGCACTCTTTCATTTTATTAGCTTGCGAAGTGACATAAAATCTGCCGGTGTCCTGTGCTGTGTATATGTCAAGATCACTTACATCAGTTATATATGATTTACCAGTATCTAAAAGCTCAAGCTTTTTAGTATCATTATCAAAGCCCGTAACCGTAAAGCCTTTTTTTATACAGTGCAGTGCCAATGGCAGTCCAACATATCCGAGACCAATAATTCCTGCTTTTACATAAGTATTCTCCGTCATTTCATAATCTCCACAAATGCATTATCTATTAACATAATATACAGAATATTCTTTTTATGTTAATGGATTATTTCTTTTGTTTACGATAATCACACAATATCCTTTTTAGTAACATATTATGTATTGCTAAACCTTAATGCTCTGCTAGTACATAATAAAAGGAGGTTAAGGCTATGTTATATATTTTGGGTTATTATGAAAGCGGTAGTTATACTGCGAGTTTCAACAAAGCTGTCCTTAGTGAGCTGGATACAAGGAATATAGATTATGTAAAATTGCCACCTTATAATTGGGAGCATCCGAATGAATGTTTTGAATTTTGTACAAGTATCGATAGTTCAGAAGATGATACCTGGTTTATGGGATGGGCACAAACTCCGGTTATTGAAGCAATAAAGGACAAAAAAGGCAAAAAGTACGGTTTTGTTGTAGGCACAACTGCAAACCCCTTTGAACCGGCAAATATTTTGAAGGTTGATATAAAAGAGCGCTATAGACTTGGTTTATATGACAAGGTATTTACAATTTCAAAATGGTGCAGAAATACAATGATAAATGCTTATCCGGAAATGAAAGATAAATTAGTTGCGGTTGGGTTTCCAATGGATTTTAAAGAATTGGACAAATATAAAAATTCTCCGAAACAACCCAATCTGGTTGTCTTTAATCAGAGATTTTCTGTTGAAAAGCTTCCCATGATAGAAATTGAGGTGTCAAGAAGGTTGATTGCAATGGGATATGAGGTCAGACATCTTGCAGAACAAACCATGCAGGAACTTTCAGCTCAATGTAAAACAACAGCGGCACTTCTTAACCTGATGACAAATATAGGCATTAAATTCATACACAATCCAACAAAAGAAGCTTATTATGAACAGCTTTCAAAAGCATCCGTAGCGATAACTACATCCATTTCAGATACTTTATCTATTGCTACCGTTGAAGCAATTTATCTTGGCGTTATCCCAGTTGCTCCCAGGGCATTCGGATTTCCAGAATATATAAACCCTAATAATCTGTATTCTCCATACGACCTTGAACAAATCATAAATATGGTCTTGTCAAAGCCAATCACTGAACATTATATTTTAAAATATTCAAAAAATCTTATTATTGACAAGTTTCTAAAAGAGATGGACATTATATAAACCGTTTATTCATGGTTTAACATTCACATGGCAATTAAAAGAAACATATTATGTAATACAAATTTTTTAATACTGTAATATGAATAAGGAGTTTTAATACTATGAGATTTCTTATTACCGGAGGTAATGGTTTTATAGGCTCTCATCTGACATTGAGGCTGCTGTCTCTAAATCATGAGGTTACCGTGCTTGATAACTTTTCCACCAGTCCCAAAGGCAGGCTGGACAATACAGGGGCAACTGTGGTAGAAGGAAGCGTCACTGATGAAAGTCTTGTAGATAAACTTGTTTATGACAGCGACTATGTCATTCACCTTGCCGCTGTAGTCGGTGTAAGGCTTGCAATGTCAAAAGGCATTGAAGGGCTTAGAATCAGCTGTATTGGAACAGACAATCTGCTCAAATCAGTAACAAAATATAATAAAAAACTAATTGCAGCCTCATCATCCTCAATATATGGTAAACACATAAAGATACCTGTTAGTGAAGAAAATGACAGTCTTATAGGGTGCAGCAATAAATCCTGTTGGCTTTATTCCATAGCAAAACTGGCTGAAGAGCATTTCTGTCTTGCATATCACAGGGAAAAAGGAACCAATGTAAGGATTTGCAGACTTTTTAATGTAATAGGTCCGAATCAGACAAAACACTATGGCATGGTTATTCCCAACTTTGTATCAAACGCATTAAACAACAGCCCTCTGCAGGTATATGGAACGGGAATGCAAACACGCACGTTCGGGTATATAGAGGATATAATTGACGGCATTCTGCTTTTAATCGAAAAAGGTAGAGAAGGAGGAGTATATAATATAGGCGGTACCGAAGAAATCAGAATTTGGGATCTTGCAAATAAAATAATTCAATTGACAAACTCTTCATCAGATATAGAAATTGTACCTTTTGAAAAAATATTCGGCCCGGATTATGAAGAAACAACTCAACGTATGCCTGACATATCAAAAATTAAAAAAATAGGATATTTACCGAAATACAGTCTCGATGATTCAATCCTTAAGGTAGTTGAACAAATAAGACTAAGAGGTGAAATTTAGGTCAAAATGTTATATCTTGTAACCCAGCCTGATAATGAATTCAGCTATCAAAAAATGCAAAACAATTCATTAAGACAGTACCTCAAATATTATAAAATCTCTTTCAGGGAAATATGTCTTGAAAGCACTGACTGCATAACTAATGATACTAAGAATAAAATCGCCCTATCCTATTCAACCCCCAAGGATACCTGGTTTATAACTTATGCTCAGTATCCTGTAATTGATTTAATATCAACAAAACCAGGCCGGAAATTTGCTCATATACATGGAATCGAGGCATTCCTGTATAATCCGGCAGTTCCACTTAAATATCCCCAATATCAAGATACAAAACTGAGGATGTATGATGGGATTTTTGTAAACTCAGTGTGGTCACATTCTTTGATCACCCAAAGTTATCCAGATATTGCTCATAAGACCTATATAAGCGGATTCCCAATTAATCCACGTTACTTTGACCCATACCGGAATATAACAAAAATAGAGAACCTGGTTATCTTCAATCAAAGGTTCTCTTATAAAAAATTAAACATACTGGAGGCTTATTTAACCGACAAACTTATAGGTGCCGGCTATAGGGTCATGCACCTATGCTCCAGGTGTTCCTACCAGGAATTACAAAATAATATAGAATTACGGAATATGATGAATGAATATATAAAGAGAGGCCTTGAACTGACAGTATCGTCAACAGAAAAAGATTATTATGAAAAGCTGGCCCACGGTTCAATACTAATTACCACTGCCATATGGGATACACTTTCCATTGAAACTTTGGAGGCAATTGAGCTTGGACTTATACCAATTGCACCTGATACCGGGCCCTTCAAAGAATACCTTCACCCTGACAATCTTTACAGACCTTATAATGTTGATGATATTTTAAGTAAAGTTTATGCTCGTCCCGTAAGGCCTTCGAACATTAACAAGTATTATGTTAATAATGTTATTAAAATTTATTTTGAAAAAATGGGGCTGAAATAGTGCTGTATTTTATAGGATATAACAATAATGAGGGTAGCTGGACAGGAAATTTTAATAATGCTTTACGAGGTGAATTCACCAAAAGAAATATTGCCTATACTGAACTACCTCCTTTTGATTGGGATACCCAATATTCTAAGTTGGACTATTACACAAATATAGAGAGTTCTAATGATGACATATGGTTTATAGGGTGGGCTCAGAGCCCGGTTATTGAGCTTCTGCAGAATAAAAAAGGGAGGAAATACGGAATTGTAGTAGGTACAGTTGCCAATCCTTTTGAACCTACTGTTCTGTGGGGAGGCTCTGAAAATATAAATGAAAGGTTCAGACTTGGGATATACGATAAAATATTTGCAGTTTCCGATTGGTGCAAAGAACTCTTGACTTCAGCCTATCCAGAAATTCAATACAAGGTCGTTTCAACAGGCTTCCCCATAGATTATCAAATATATGATAATTACAGGTATATTGGAAAGCAGCCCAATCTGATTGTATTCAACCAGCGTTTTTCAGTAGAAAAGCTGAACACACTAGAAGTAGAGCTGTCCAGAAGATTGATTTCAATGGGCTATGTAGTTAAACATTTTTCAGGACACCCTTTAGAAAGTATTTCCCTCTTTAACATAAATGCAACAGCTTTAATGGATATTATGAGAAATATAGGTGTTGAATTTGTATATAACCCTACAAAAGAAATTTATCATCAGAATCTTGCAAAAGCATCATTTGTGGTTACAACCTCAATTTCAGATATGCTGCCCAATTCAATGCTTGAAGCAATATATATGGGTGCCATACCCGTTGCGCCAAGAAACTTGAGCTTCCCTGAGTTTATTCACCCCGATAACCTCTATACCCCTTACGACATTCAGGAAATGATTGATATAATAATAAAAAGGCCTATCAGGGAGCATGGAATTATGAAATATTCAAAAGAGCTTATAATCGAAAGATTTCTAAGAGAAATGAACGTATAAAAGGAAGGGCAGCTTACCCTTCCTCAATTATTTCTTCCCATTCGATCTATGTAATCCCATGTAATGTTTTTGAAGCAGGTTCCTTCCATTAACGGGATACTGACAGCTCTGTTTATTGAAGTATTTTCGGAAATGTCCTTTTTAACAGCCTGCTGAGGTTCAGCCCTTTTTAAACTGCTTTCTTCAAGCTGTTTCACCCTGGCTTCAAGCAAATTCAATTTTTTCTCAAGATTCTCTGCTGTACTTATCAGGTTTGATAGATTTTCGGGTGCTTTTGAAAGTATATCTGGTTGGAGCACATTATCCATTCTATTGTAGGCTGCCTGTTCGGTACTGCTTAGAAAAGCCAATTCAAAGCCGTTAATATACCTTCCCGGAACATTAATCACAGGGTGCTGTAACTTATCTGAACTGTCATTGGAATAATAATCAATACAACAGTACTCATCGGTATTATCGTGATTATATTTTTCAACACCCTTCCAGGTTATACCGTTGTTTCTGGAAATACAGTAGTATATTCCGCTTTTATTTACCCAAAAACATATAACCGTATCGTGCAGTACAAGTATTGATGAATTGACAAAAGGTTCACTTGCCTTGCAAAGCACCTTTTCATCCCATACATCCGCTCCAAGGTGTTTTAATGAATACATAAGCTCATTTTTCTGCGGATACTTTTTCTGCCACAGCAAATGGATGTTGTCATGACGGTCAAATTCAGCAGAAATGAGATTATAGTCACCATCATATTCAATCAAAGGCTCAAACTGCTCCCATTTACAGTCCTTTGAATTATATTTTCTGAAACCTGCAGCATTTTTTTGCCTTCCCTTGTTTTTATAAAAAATATAATGATCGTTATTACGGTCAGTTACTCCACAAAAGAAAGCATTTTTCCCTGAAATATAATCAACTGCTGCAGGCCGAGTCAATTCACCCTTACCATTTAATACCTGACAAGCAAGTAAGGTCTCATTCAGCTGATGAACCGTGTAAAAGAAAAGTAAAGAGCTGCCGGCCTGCTTTACAAGAAGCTTGCTTGTCGTGCTTTCGGAACTCTTTTTATTAATAAGGACACTAGCAGGACTCATGTTGTCACCACTGTAAACTCTGTAAAGGATATCACCCCTCGAATTTTGATATATAAGGTATATGCTGTCATCAAAACATGTACAGAGGTTAAAGGAAGGCAGTGTGTCACTTATAACGATTACAGAGTCGGACCAACTCCCATTATTGTTTAAAACTCTTGAATGTATTCCCGAACCATTCTGATAGAAAAAATTGATTACCTTTCCATTGGAAAGCCTTATTATGTAATCCTTCTGATCAATATTGAACATATATATCACTCCCTATATCAGTATATTTTCAATACTCATAGAGGTTCCCGGAAAAATATACATCATCAAGCTATCAACAGAATGCCATCAACTCCCTGCTATTAAATAATATAATAAAAAGCTTTATCAAGTTTCTTTTTATTCAACTCAGTACTATGCTTTTTATCTATGCTGTTAATATTCTCATTTTTCAACTCAATTGTATTCTTTTTGGCCAAGTGAACAACATTCTTCCATCCGTATGAATCAATATCAAATACCGGTTCAAAATTATCCCCCCATCGTTTTAGTACCTGTTTTGCATTATATTCAATAATATTGTTATATTCATCAATTTTTCTCGTGTTATTGTAGTCATGTCGCCTATGAACATATAGTACCTCATCAACCCAATGAAAGCGGAACTTTTCAATTAGACGGAATAATACCAGCTTATCCTCCATGTTACGTCCCTCATAAGGATCATCTACCGGCCATCCGCCAATTTCTCGCAAGGCACTTGTACGATAACAACGTGGCCATAGGGACATATTTGAGAGTAAAAAATCATATCTGTCTTTAAAAATACGACCCCTGCGAACAAATGAAATAGGTATATTATCATGTTCCTTCATATATTCAGTTTCTTCATTTACTACCATAATGTTACCGCTGACTACAGCTACATCACCAGGCTGCTTTTTAAACTCATTTACCAGTGTCTCTAATGTATAAGGGACAAACCAATCATCACTGTCCAATTGAACCATATATGGTGTAGTCACTAATTCCAATGCTATATTCTGTGCCTTGGACTGTCCAACATTAATCTCATTTTTTACTACTGTTATTCTGGGGTCATTAAGCAAGTTTTCAGCTAACATTAAGCTATCATCAGTAGAAGCATCATCTACCAAAATGACCCTCCAATCACTATATGTCTGATTATAGATGCTTTTCAATGCATCTATTAATAATTTCCCCGGATTATAGGATGGGATAAAAATAGTTATTTCACTCACGATTCATTTACCTCCTTTTGCAATGCAGCATTAAAATCATTTACCCGTTTTTCATGGTCAAATTTTTCACCTTCAATCAAAATATCCAGAGCGTGGCCAAAATCAATAGCTATTTTACCTGATTTCTGAGAAATCTCAGGACACATGATTGTAGCAGGAACACCAGCCGCAACTATTGCTATATCGAAATCAGGAATAGCACAAATTCTATTTATGGTCTTGGACATTTCCTCAAAGCCTTGATGTGTCATGGTTCCTATAACATTAATCCCCAGATCTCTAAATTTATCTGCGCCTTCAGCAGAACGTCTTCCGACAATTATAATTTTTTTAGGTTTAAGTAAATCAAAAAAACTTTTAGAGTTTATCATATCAACAGGAATCCATGCACTACATATTGACGGAAGTGATAAATTATAATATTCAATAATTTTATCCAGTAGTTCCTGATTATATGGTGTATGATCCCCCAAACCAACCAAATTGGCCTTTTTCAATGCATTTATCAGATTAATGGCTATTTTATCATTCAGCTCTGATATTCCAGCGTATTTGTGGTAATGGTCAAAGTAGAGATTAATTTTATGTTCAGGACATATTTTATGACTGACAACATGCATCTCTCCATGACCAAATCGTACAAGTGAATAAGGTTTTTTATGTTTCAAACATGCACATAATTGCTCCAAGACTTCATCTACTGAAAGCAACCGATTATACAATGCCACTTTAATCCACCTCTGCAAAAAAATTTATTTATCTTTGGTTCAGCTATATATTATGCGGTATAAATGAAAAGGTGAGATTTACATAAGGAGTTGTTACATAACTTTATTATCACTATTTATAATTTTATTAATTATTTCGACCAAATCTGCCGCACGTTGTTCTGTGGAATGCCTCTTTCTGACCATTTTGTATCCCTGCTTGGCAATCTTCATTCTTTCTTTTTCATGAGTTAGGTAGTATTCAGCTTTTTCAACAAAATTATCCTCATTTATATCAACAAAATGAACTCCAGGAATAAAACCCAAATTCTCAATCTCTTTTGATGTCGGAGCAAGAAGAAGTGTCTTGCAGGCTGGTACTTCGTAATACTTCGATACCGGATAGTGTAAGATACTGTCACAAGTAAAGAATATTTTGGCACGATTAATTTCTCTGGCATATCTTTTACGAACTAATATTCTTTCATTTTGAGAAAAGTTACGATAACCTGGATGGGGGTGATATACAAAGCCAGGTTTTGCATTCATTGTTTTTAGAATCTTTTGACGTAATGGATAGTACGAGTTTACTTCTCCCATTAATAAATAGTTGATATCCTTTGGCAGTTTGTAATCTTTAAAGATATTTGTATTGGCATGATGAGGAAACCAATACATGTTATCAGTAAAATCAGGATACATCTCATAGAACGCATCCCTATAAATTGAAATAATATTCTTAATCTTTTCACTCCGGATAAGTTCTATTCGACTCTCAGTATCGCAATGCAGGTCGTGCAGTGAGATAGCGTAGGGTATAGACAGCTCAGATAATCCTGTAACAGCACTTGATTTAGTCTCGAAGTATTCCCATATTAGAATAAAATCAGGTGTAATCTTTAGTTGAGCCAGTATATTTTGAATATTGTCTTCTTTTCCGGTCCAGATAACAAGGTCTACCAGTTTATTCAATTCTGATAATAAGAAGTAGATACCCTGACGAAATGTGGAATATTTATAGTCATTAGTTATAACCAGCAGTTTCATTATTTACTCTCCATATTAGAATATGTTGTTTTGTCAACAACACTCCTGTAATATAATATTATTGTCATTGAAAAAGGGTGTATCAGAGGTTGCATTTATATTTGTGATATAGGTATTATGTTATAATCAAAACATACAAAATACTTATAGGAGATCTTTTATGCATGTTTCCTTACCTGAATTTGAAGAAATTTATAAGTCCAATTTTGATAAGTTACTAAAGGTCGCCTATAGAATAACAGGCACAATACATGATGCCGAGGATGTATTACAGGAAGCATATATTAATGCCTTCAAGTCTATTTCTCAATTCAATCAGAAAAGTTCTATAAGCACCTGGTTGTACAAAATAACACTAAACTGCTCTTTAAAATATATAAAAAAACGTCAAACTTTTCCTGTATCATATATGGCTCGGGAGCAAGGAATCACTGAAAACGAATTCTTTGAAAAATTAAAATCAATTGAACCGGTTGAAGATGAGGTGCTGTATAATGACATGAGGGAAACATGTATTCAGATGTTCATAGAGTGCCTCCCTAAAAAGCAGCGTGTATCATTTGTGTTAAAAGTAATAATGGGGTTACCTGCCTATGAGGTTTCAAAAATACTTGATACGTCTGAAAGTGCTGTTAAGACCAATGTTTTCAGGGCAAGAAAAGCCATAAAAATGCACATAGAAGGAAAATGCTCTCTCATAAATCCCAAGGCACCTTGTCAATGTGCTTTATGGGTAAACTATGCTGTTAAAACCGGCAAAAAGGGCAGTATTCCCCAATTAAACTCATCAAATAGATCTTTTAATGATCTAAGTAAAAAAATCTCCGGTGAAATTAATTTTTTAAATAAAGTTGCTATCCTATATGACAATAAGATACAATCCCTATCATCATCTCAATTTATATCTGCAATGAGAAAAATTATTAGTGGTAACACTTCCAGTAGTTTTAAAATATTTTCATAAAAATTATATACTTTTGTAACCTTTTTAATGTTTTTGGTATCTAAGAATATGGACTATAAAAACATTAAGGAGGAATTTATATGTGTGAAAAAATAGTGGCCCCCTGCGGAATTGATTGTTTTAATTGTGAGATGTACAAGGATAATATAACTCCAGACTTTCAGGAACGCATTTCAGCCAGAATGGGTGTACCAAAAGAAAAAATAACCTGCAATGGCTGCAAGGACGGCAGTATGTGTTTATTATTGGATATCAGAGGTCTGAAGTGCAAAACCCTTGAATGTGTAAAAACAAAAGGGGTGGATTATTGCTTCCAGTGCAATGATTTCCCTTGCGAATTCTTAATGCCTGTCGCTGATAACGCTTTGAAAGTCCCTCACAACATGAAGGTCTACAATCTATGTACCATAAAAAGAATAGGTCTTGAAGCTTTTTGCGAAAAAGCAGCCGATATAAGAAAAACATATTTCGGAAAGCAATTTGGGATTGGTGAAGGCGGATCAAAATAAAAAACATTTATCATCCGCCCAATAAAGGAGAGCGTAGCGAAAGCGTACGCAATGCTAAGAAACCGAACTGTTTTCGCTACTCTTCCAACTTATATGTAATAATATCTATTTAGATATTTTAAAACCACCATCAACAAATATAGTTTCCCCATTAATATAATTGGATAAGTCCGATAACAGGAACAATACTACATTGGCAATTTCCTGCGGATCAGCAATCTTCCCAATAGGAATAATGCTTTCAGATAATTCCCTTATTTGCTGATTATCAAATGACGCTGCTGTCATTCCTGTGTACGTAAATCCAGGAGCCACCGAATTAACACGTATATTGAATCTACTTAAATCCAATGCCATTGCAGAGGTTAAAGCTACAACGCCTCCTTTTGATGCAGCATAATCCGCCATTTCAGGTTTGAATACCCTTGATCTGATGCAACTAATATTAACAATCCTGCCATTTCTTTTTTCAATCATCTTAATTGCAGTATGTTTAGATACTAAAAACATACCTGTTAGGTTAGTAGATATAACATTATTCCATTCATCAACGCTCAAATTGTAAAATGGCTTTGAATTAGAAAATATTCCTGCACAATTAGCCAACCCATCTATTCGTCCATATATATCATCAATTTCGTTGATAGCCCCAATTATGTCCTGTTCATTGCGGATATCAATTCTATAATGTCTATATCTTTCATGAATAATTGAATTATTATTTATATCAAGGCCAATAACAATAGCTCCCTTATCTATTAATAATTCACTTACACTTTTACCTATACCAGAATTTGCACCAGACACAACCATTATTTTATTCATAAAATCCATTTAAGGCATCCCCTTACTTATTTTAATTTTTACCTAATACAACTTATTACTTCTTATATTATCTATTAATTCAGTTACTTTTCGTTCAATAATATCCCTTACTCTTCTAAATTCTTCAATGGGCTTACCTACAGGGTCATCAAGTCCCCAGTCTTCCTTATGCCTGTTGGGAACAAAGGGGCAAACAACACCACAGCCCATAGTAATCAGAATATCAAGTTCAGAGGGGATTTCATCAAGAGTTTTCGGATACTGTTCAGTAATATCTATACCAGCCTCATTCATAACTTCAATTGCAAGAGGATTTATCTCACTGGTAGGGTGTGTACCTGAACTGTATACTTCAAACTCATCCTTACCTAATTTTTTCGCAAAGCCTTCCGCCATCTGGCTCCTGCAAGAATTACCGGTACAGACAAATGCAACTTTTAGTTTCATAATGTAAGTCTCCTCCTGCACTTTAGTCATTTTACATCTTCTTAATAGGTAAACCGTCCTGATTAAAATATTTTCTCTTGAAAGCTAACGCCGCATTAACCAAAGCAATCATTACCGGTACTTCTATTAATGGTCCGATTACTGCAGCAAAGGCCTGACCTGAGCCTATTCCGAATACTGCAACAGCTACTGCGATTGCAAGTTCGAAGTTATTACTTGCAGCTGTAAATGACAGTGATACTGTCTGTTCATATTTAAACTTACCAAGATGTGAAATATAAAAGCTTATAAAGAACATAACTGCAAAGTATATCAAGAGAGGTACTGCTATTCTCAGTACATCCCCAGGAAGCTTAATAATGTACTGGCCTTTAAGAATAAACATTACTACGATGGTGTATAAAAGGAATACAAGTGCAATCGGAGATATTTTAGGTATAAATACCTTCTCATACCATTCCTTTCCCTTTACCTTGATGAGGCTGAATCTTGTTATAATTCCCGCTGCAAATGGAATACCGAGATAAATCAGCACACTTTTTGCCACACTCCACATTGAAACTTCTACTATCTGGCCGCCCCATGACAAGCCAAGCAGTTTTGGTAGAAAGGTAACAAAAATATAAATATAAATAGAGTAGAATACTATCTGAAATATAGAATTAAGCGCAACCAGTGCTGCACAGTATTCATTATCACCTTTAGCCAAGGTATTCCATACGATTACCATTGCTATACATCTTGCAAGTCCAATAATAATAATACCTATAGCATATTCAGGTTTATCAGGCAGAAAAATAACTGCAAGTACAAACATAAGAATAGGACCTATTATCCAGTTCTGTATTAACGAAAATCCAAAAACCTTTTTGTTTTTAGTAACCTTGCCTATTTCCTCGTACTTAACTTTACAAAGCGGTGGATACATCATTAGTATCAATCCTAAAGCTATAGGCCATGAAATTGTTCCAGTACTCATACTTTCAAGTGAATCAGCAATTCCAGGAAACAAGTAGCCTGCAGCCACGCCAATTCCCATTGCAAGGAAAATCCAAAGAGTCAGGAAACGATCTAAAAATGATAGCCTTGCGACTTTATCCTTTTGCATGCATAAACCCCCTCTATTAGTTACAGATATTTTTTGTTTTCAGCCATACCCCCAGGCTTTCCAAATCCTTATTGTATAAATCCAGTTTTCGTAAGTTGTCATATACCAGGCTGTCAATAAATTTTGTACCTTCTGTCCTGACAATTGAGTAGTACGCCCATTGGGCATATTTTCTATCTGAGACCAGACCTGCATTTTTTAAGTATATTAGATGCCTTGAGGCTTTAGTTTGGGTAATTTTCAAAGTCTCCATGATATCGCATACACACAGTTCTCTTTCATATAAAAGGTTTATTATCCTTAAACGAGTTTCATCAGATATAGATTTTAAAGCGTTTATTAAATTTTTCATAAGTTCACCTCTTTAAATACATGCGTATAACCGTTTAAACGCATATACAAATATTATATAGTATTAATTGCTGAAATGGAACTACATTTTCTTATTCTATTAAATAAAATACTCCTCCCGTGTTACTGGAAAGGAGTATATGATTGAAGCTTCAATATAACAAGAAAATTTGTTTAAAACAGCTTAGCAACATCCGCTGCTATTACTTTCATTTCCACCAGAACAATCGCAATTGGGCTCCGTACCTTTGAGCCAGCCCATAATAATTGCAGTTACACAGCCAACCCCAGGTTTTACTTCAATTGCACTAAACGGACAATTTTTTGAACATGCTCCGCACTCCATGCAGCTATCTTTATCTATGATTTCAGCTTTTCCACCTTTATAGCCTAATACCTTATGCGGACATACTTCTATACATTTTGAACATCCAGTACATCTATCTGCATTAAGTTTTAATGATGTTACATTCTTTAAATATCTATGTCTCATCATTCCCTCCTAAATAATTATAATATTATTGGCCAGGATCAGGATTATCCCTGCACTTATAGAAATTATAACCGCAGGAACTGCAATTTTCATTTCCTTCAAAACTCCCGATAATGAAGTATATGTAGATGAACCTGTAAATTTCATTGCATAATAGGCAGATATTGCAGGTAAGGTAAACAAGTATCCCAGAGCCTTCATTATACCGTAATCCGGTTCATTCGGGTAACCATTAAGAATATTTAAAAAAACAGCCCAAAGCATGCCAAGTAGCCATCCTTTCCAGGCGAATGCCTTACCGGGAATCCATGGGAGTAAAACCGGGGTTAGTACGCAACCCGTAATCAGTGCACCTATGAAAGCATAAAAATCAACAAGTCCAAAAGGCCCTAATCCTATAACATTTAATAAAAAGAGTACCCCAAAAACCATTAAAGAAGTTTTGTAAGTACTTACAATTTCTATCGGCGTTAAAACTAACCTGTTATATAAATTAAATCTAACGGTCCTCATTTCTTCGTCTGCTTTAAGCCCTGATGAAATAAATCCTTTAATATCTCTCGCTCTTACTGGTCCATAGATTACTTTGAAACCAGTGTGTTTTGAAACCTCATGCGCGCTTACACCAGGTGCACCCAACTGCGGCAGTATAACAACCCTGTGTGAAACAATCTTCAACAATTTTGTTTTAGTAATACGGGCTATCAGCTCATTAGTACCAAATGTACCTTTACCGGCTGCACACCAGACATTAACACCCTTTGTATCAAGAACCAGAATCCAGGCACTTAGTCCTGAAAGTTCCTTTCTCAGCATATCAAAGGTTAATTTATAATTTGCGGTTACAAGTACCGGTGAATTATCGTCAGGATTCCCAACAGCATAAATACCCGGATTAATCTTATACTTCATCCTGTTAATTCCCCAGCGGACCTTCCATGCACCAAGTATATCCTCAAACATTAATCTTGTTGAAACCTGCGGTACTATACCAGCTGGTGTCTGAATTTCGCCTGTTATCCAACTGTCTTTTTTATCATATTGTGTAATGGGCTTAGAAGTGCATTTATTATCAACACCGCAACAACAAGATTTTTCATTTTTACCGGAATTTTTAGAACCATTTTTATCAGGTTCATTTATTTTTTGTTTTACTTTAAGCACAATTGCTTTCTTTACATTATCATCTGAATTATTAATGGTTTTATTATTCACCTATTTCACCTCCGATAAAATTCTATGTACCAGGGTTTGAATTTATTGTATCAAGAGTTATATATATTACAGACAATTGTTTTGAAAAAATTCTCGCATTAGCAGCATTTATAGTCTTGCAGGAAACATGCTTACCAAGGATTTAGACAAAGACCAGTTACTAATATATGTTGTGGTTTATGACATAGCTATTATCTTGCAGTCTATTTATTTAATTGAGATAGGAGAAATGCAAGCATAGTATTCCTATTAGTTACCCTAACATTTTCCACCATAACTGATATTGCTTTTGACTGGCCAATAATGCATGCCATCTTCTTTGCTCTGGTTAAAGCAGTATATCCAAGGTTCCTGTTGAGCATTACAAAATTCCTCATATGACACAAAATAATGGCTGCATCACATTGTGAACCCTGCATTTTATGAACTGTTAGGCTATATGCAAGATCAACATCCTCAAGATCAGGCTTTTCATAAAGGATTATAAAATCATCGTACTGTACTGCAACTCTCTGTGTAGATGTACCTGTTTCATCAGTATCTGATTCTTCAATAATATCTATAATCTTACCTATATCTCCATTAAACACTCCAGTGCTTTCATCCGGCAGGTATTCCCCTGTTTCCTCATCCTTTTGGTAATGAACAGTTTCATAATTATTACTCAGGTGTATAACCTTATCCCCAGCCCTGAAAATGCTATTACCCCTTTTTACTTCCTTTTTGTGCCGCGAAGGAGGATTTACAAGCTGCTGGATAGCTTTGTTCATTTCATAAGTCCCAATTTCAGAAGTCTTCTGAGGGCATATGACCTGAATGTCATCTATGGAATAATCGTAATTATCCATTAATCTGGTTATGGCCTCAAGAGTACGTTTAATGACCCTGAATTTATCACTTTCCTCAATAATGAAAAAGTCTTTATTCTCATTATCATTCTGAGGCATTTCGCCTCTTATTATTCTGCTTGCATTGGAGATAATACCCGAGCCATCCGCCTGACGTTTAATTACATTGAGTTCGACAACATTGACAGCTCCGCTTTTTATCATATCATTGAGTACATTACCGGCACCAACAGATGGAAGCTGCTGAACATCTCCAATCATAATAACCTTTGTTCCCGGAGATATAGCTGTAAACAAAGCATGTGCCAAATCTATACTTAGCATGGAGCACTCATCTATTACCAGCAGCTTATATGGAAGATTGTTACCAGATTTGTAGTAAAAACCCCCACCTTCAAAGGAAAACTGCAAAAGTCTGTGGACTGTTTTGGCTTCAAAGCCCGTAACCTCCGTAAGCCTTTTTGCCGCCTTTCCCGTAGGTGCAGCAAGCATAAAGCTCAGTTCTTCCTCGTCCTTTTTAAATACCTTGCTGAGAACATAAATCATTCCTTCTACCGTTGTAGTCTTACCGCTCCCTGCAGAGCCTGTCAATATAAGCATATTGGTGTTAAATACCGATTCAATTGCTGTTCTTTGCATTTCTTCAAGTTTGAAGCCTTTAAGATCCTCAAATTCTTCTATCAACTTATCCACCTGCAGTCCCGAATTGTCAGGCACCGTATGGAGTATATTCCCTATTGCGGCAGCTGTTTCGCGTTCCATATTATACATTTGCCAGCTGTATATCAGAGGCTCGTCCGCAATTTCAGGATTATTTATTTCTATTAAACCGCGCATTTTAAGCATATGATCTATTACACCAGATACTTCCTGCCCGGAAATACTATCTACAATAATTCTTGAATCTCTTCCAGAAGCAGTGTAATCAAGCTGCTGAAGTTTATCTGAAAATTCTTTTGCAGTCATACTGTAGCTAAGCCCATCAAGGTTAAAGCTTACCTGCTCTTCCTCAAAGCTGCATCTTTCCAGTATGAGTCTTGCTTCCTTGCCTTGCATATAAATATTTAAATTCTCTATCGTCTGTGAAACAAGCTGGGATTTTAAGAGATAACAATGGCCTTCCATTTCAGATACAGACATTGTATGCCTTATCCCGGCATCTATTCTTTCAGGACTGTGTACATCAAGACCCATCTTCCGTGAAATCTCGTCACAGGTCCTAAATCCAAAACCTCTTATACTCATAAAAGCATAAGGGTTTTCTTGCGCAATCTGCACAGACATACCCTTGAAAGCGTTGTATATTTTCATAGCCTTATTGGGAGAAATTCCATACTTCTGGAAAAAGAGCATTATGTTTTGATATTCCATGTTCTCCATATAGGAATCATGTATCACCTGCGCCTTATCAGCTGTAATACCCTTTATCAGGGTAAGCTGCATATGCTGATTTTTAATAATTTCAAGGGTATCCTCTCCGAAGCCTTCAATAAATTGTCCTCTGGATTTATAACCCTTAACAATTTTAATAGCTGTCTTTTCACCGACACCCTTGATTATTCCGCTTCCAAGGAAAGCTATGATACCTTCAATGGTAGCAGGTTCTATAAAAAGAACTTTTGTAGCTGAAAGCTGCTTCTCCCCCTTATATATGGCAACAGTTCCTTCAATTCTACAAGGCAGCTTAATATTAACTTCATTTACCTCATAGTATCCGGTTACGCTAATGCTTCCGCTTGTTATATATTCTGAACCATCAGTGTCAATTATCTTTTCTATATCAAAAGTATATATCTTATAACCGTTTTCTGTATTCTCATATATTTTCCAGTCAAAGTTACCTATAACACTTACTTCAGAACCGACAGGATAGCTTTCAAAATCCCTTTGCGGTTCAAATATGTCGGTGTATGCCATCAAGTTACTCCTAACCCTGAGTTTTTACTATTAATCTCTTAAAAAAGCGCATAATTAAAGTATACCTTAAATAGTTATATAAGAAAAGTTGGATTAATCAAGCCCATCAAATATACTGTCCCTATTTTCCTCTGTTACTACTTCAAGAAATTCATAGTCATTTTTTAGTAGCTGTAGTATTTTACCGGTATCATCAGTTGACCCCATATCAACTACCGTAAGAGTCTTAACAGGTACAGTTTTACCCAGGAAATTACTTGAAAGAAGGCTTCTAACAGTCCCTTCAATGCAGGCATCCTGGTTTTTTACCAAAACCACAACCCTCATTCCCTGATTTTCATCTTTGGCTGTTTTAGAAATGGAACCTGCGATACTGATAATTAAAGCAATAGCACCATATACCGCTAACAGATAGACAAAAACCTGGCACAATATCTCAGGCATTTAAACACCACCTTTTCTGAAATATGCACAACCTACCGTCAATTACCAGAGGTTAGCTCAGACTTAAAAATTGCGCTAATTCATTTTATGATTGAAGTTTTAAACTGTTACCTGATAATTTTGTACAAGTATGCAAAGCTTCGATTGTAAATTGAGCATATATTGTATTATAATATAAACATATATTTGTCTAATTTAGGGGTGGAGCATTGAATAAGGTCGAAATTTCTGAACTCAAAGCCGGAATGAAGCTTGCCAAGGATGTATATCTTCCTGATGGCCGTATATTACTTTTGTCAGGTTTTGTTGTTAAGGAACGATACATAAGAAAACTTGAGCTATTCAAAGTACCATATGTTTATGTTATGGAAGGCGAACTTGCTAAAATAGAAAATATAAGTGAAGAAAAGGTGTACTCAGAAGCTTTTCACTCAATAAAATCAGTTATGACATCTGTACGTGAAGGAAAAGAGCTTGATATTAAAGCAGTAAGGGATACCGTTTCCTGTATTGTTCACAAGGTTATAAACAATGAAACAGTCTTTATGCAGCTTACCGGTATAAGAGATATAGATAATTATACTTTTCTTCATTCTGTGGATGTGTGTATTTATTCAGTTATTACGGGAAGAAAGCTTGGTTATGGCGATAAAGAACTCACCGAACTTGGTATAGGTGCAGTACTCCATGATATAGGCAAATGTAAGATTCCTAATGAAATATTATTAAAACCGGGACGACTCACTAAAGAAGAATTTGAAGTAATGAAAAAACATTCAATATTTGGATATGATATAGTAATCAACACACCCGGGCTTAGTAAAAACATTGCCAATATAGCATATCAGCATCATGAGAAATGGAATGGTTCTGGTTATCCGGCAGGGTTAAGCGGTAATGATATAGATTCTTATGCAAGAATAGTAACAGCCGCAGATATTTATGACGCCCTGACTGCAGACCGTGTTTACAGGAAAAGAGACATGCCTCACATGGCAGCTGAATATATAGTGGCAAATTCATCGGTATTAATTGATCCCGAAATTGCAAAGGTATTTATCAAAAATATAACTATTTACCCTGAAGGCACAATTGTTCTTATGAATACTGGAGAAATAGGCTGTGTAATAGAAGCCAATACAAATATGTCACTACGGCCAAAGGTAAGGGTTATTGCACGAAAGGAAGGCCCTCCAGTGTTAGACACCTATGTAAGGGATCTTATGCAAGAACTTGATGTATTTATTATAGACATATTAAGCTAATAGTTGCTCTGCATTACCCCTCAGTCCTGCGGACAGCTCCCCTGTTATGGGAGCCTAAACCCTTTTTCGGTTTTTGTGCCCCCCTAACAGGGGGGTATGGGGGGTTACCCGAAGGGCTATATTCAGGAACTTTTTTTATTTAGTTTTTAAAAAAGAAGCTGTACACTAATTATTACTTAGTGCAACAGCTCCTTGTTTTTATTTATCAGTTTTAGATTATTTCAGCATCTTTTTTTAAAGCTTCAGCCTTGTCTGTTCTTTCCCAGCTAAGGTCAATATCAGGTCTTCCGAAATGGCCATATGCAGCTGTCTGCTTATATATAGGCCTTCTGAGATCCAATGTTTTAATTATTCCGGCAGGTCTTAAATCAAAGTGCTTGTTTATAAGCTTAATGATTTTTTCCTCAGGTATTGTACCCGTACCAAAGGTGTCAACCATGACTGAAACAGGCTTAGCTACACCTATTGCATATGCAACCTGAACCTCACATTTTCTTGCAAGTCCTGCTGCAACTATATTTTTAGCAACATAACGGGCGGCATACGATGCAGAACGGTCTACCTTTGTGGGGTCCTTTCCAGAAAATGCTCCGCCGCCATGTCTTGCATATCCGCCGTAGGTATCAACAATAATTTTTCTTCCAGTAAGGCCTGAATCACCTTGAGGTCCGCCTATTACAAACCTTCCTGTAGGATTAACAAATATTTTAGTATCCTTATCAATAAGGTTTGATGGGATAGTTGCTAATATAACCTTTTCAGTTATATCCTTTTCAATAGTGTCATGATCAACCTCAGCACCATGCTGGCTGGATATTACAACAGTATCTACTCTTACAGGCCTGTCATCCTCATATTCAATAGTAACCTGTGATTTGCCGTCAGGGCGAAGATATGGTATTGTCCCATTTTTTCTAACTTCGGTAAGCTTTCTTGTCAATGCATGTGCAAGTGAAATTGGCATAGGCATAAGCTCAGCTGTCTCATCACATGCAAATCCGAACATCATTCCCTGGTCACCTGCACCTATTGCATCTATTTCTGCATCTGTCATTTCACCTTTTTTTGCTTCCAGTGCCTTATCTACACCCATGGCAATATCACCAGACTGTTCGTCTATGGATGTAAGTACTGAACATGTATCGCAGTCAAATCCATATTTAGCCCTGTCATAGCCAATATCTCTGATTGTATTTCTAACTATTCTGGGAATATCAACATAGCATTTGGTTGAAATCTCTCCCATTACAAAAACAACACCTGTTGTAACAGCAGTCTCGCATGCAACTCTGGCCATCGGATCATTTTCATAAATCGCATCAAGTATTGAATCGGAAATCTGATCGCAAATTTTATCCGGATGCCCTTCTGTAACTGATTCTGAAGTGAATAACTTTCTGGACATGTCAATCTCTCCTCTTATATTACTAGATTCAAAATAAAAAGATTTTTTCATACCTTTTTATGGTACAAAAAAAGCCTCTGAGAAGAGGTTTTTATCTAAAAACTTCCCTCATCTCTCAGGATACAAATCCTGCAGGAATTGGCACCGTGCATAATGCCGGTTGCCGGGGTTTCATCGGGCTCAGTCCCTCCACCTCTCTTGATAAGGCTTCCTATTTATTTTGTTACTCTTAATTTAACATATACATATTTTCCCGTCAAGTATACCAGACAAAACCGGGAAATTTATAGAAAAGCAATAAAAAAGGTTATAAGCTCGCTTATAACCTTTTTTATAATCTATAATGCTTAGGAAATTATAGTTCTACCTTGATTTATTAATTTCCGTTAAGAGCATTTCAACAAAGTCTTCATTATTAGCTTTTTCAGGACTTTGTTATTTCGCAAATATTTCTTCGAATTCCGAACCTTCCAGCTTTTCTTTTTCAAGCAGTGCATTTGCCAGGTTGTGAAGCTTATCCATGTTTTCCTTCAATATGCTTACAGTTCTTTCATATGCACTGGATATGATTGTTTTTACTTCCTTGTCAATTTCAGCAGCAACTTCTTCACTGTAATTTCTTGTATGTCCGAAGTCACGGCCAATGAACACTTCATCACTATCTCCGCCGAAAATGAGATTCTCAAGCGTTTCACTCATACCATACTTTGTAACCATATTCCTTGCAACATTGTTGGCATGTTTCAAGTCACTGTATGCACCGGTGCTTATTTCACCAAGAACCAATTCTTCTGCAGCTCTTCCTCCAAGTGCAATTACTATGGTTTCTACCAGCTGAGACTTGGTCTGATAGCTCTTATCCTCTTCAGGCCTGAAGGATGTATATCCCCCTGCCATACCAGATGGAATTATTGAAATTCTGTCTACCTTGTCGGTGGAGGATGCAATCTTTACTGCAATTGCATGCCCTGCCTCGTGGTATGCAGTAAGCTTCTTCTCTTTCTCGTTCATTACCCTGCTCTTCTTTTCAGGTCCCATAACAACCTTAAATGTAGCTTCTTTTACTTCTTCCATGCTAATTCGCTTCTTGTCTTTTCTTGCAGCAAGGAGAGCAGCTTCATTAAGGAGATTTTCAAGATCGGCACCTGTAAATCCAGATGTACTCTTTGCAAGCTCATCAAGCTTTACATCTGAACCAAGAGGCTTGCCTCTTGCATGAACTTTAAGAATTTCTTCTCTTCCCTTTATATCAGGTAAGCCGACTACTACACGCCTGTCAAATCTTCCCGGCCTCAACAGCGCCGGGTCAAGTATGTCAGGTCTATTAGTAGCAGCAAGTATTATGACTCCTTCATTTACACCAAAACCATCCATTTCAACAAGCAGCTGATTAAGTGTCTGTTCACGCTCATCATGCCCGCCGCCAAGTCCGGCACCTCTGTGCCTTCCGACAGCATCAATTTCATCTATGAAAACTATACATGGTGAATTTTTCTTAGCCTGGTCAAATAAGTCTCTTACCCTTGATGCACCAACACCGACAAACATTTCTACGAAGTCGGAACCGCTTATACTGAAGAACGGAACTCCCGCTTCACCTGAAACGGCCTTGGCAAGAAGAGTTTTACCAGTACCGGGAGGTCCTACAAGTAACACTCCCTTAGGTATTCTTGCACCCAACTCAACGAATTTTTTAGGTGATTTCAGGAAATCAACAATTTCCTTGAGCTCTTCCTTCTCTTCATCCGCGCCTGCGACATCATCGAAGGTTATTTTCCGTTTGTCATCAATAGTCATCTTCGCTCTGCTTTTTCCGAAGGACATTACCCTGTTTCCTCCGCCGCCCTGCGACTGCTGGAGGAAGAATACCCAGAACAATATGAATATTACTATAAGTCCCACTGTTGGCAGGATAGCTACCCACCATGGAGCTGTCGGAGGCGGTTGATTCCTGAAAGTTATTATGTTCTTATTATTTATGGCAGGTGTTATAACTTCCCCCATAAAATTACCAACGTCAGGAACATATACTATATATTTTGGTTTCTCAGAAGTTCCTGAAACCATTTGTACAGTAGCCTTGTTACCCTCAAGAACTATCGTATCAACCTTGTTTGGAGTCTGAACATCCTTCACGAGGTCTGAATAATTCATTTCCGCAGGATTGTCAGAACCCTGTAAGATTGTAAGAACAGCCAATATTATGACAAAAAGCACGATATAAAAACTTATACCTTTTAAATATTTCAATCAGTTCCCTCCTTATACGGTATTGCAACGTACAGGTTTAATATTTATAAGTAATAAATTAGGTATTTTACCAATTGTACAATATATTATATTAGCATAACAGAACTGAAAACACAATAAAATCTAATTGCTGCAACACTTCAGACCATACTGTATTATTATTCTGTTCAATGCCGGTTTAAAACCTTATGTCCGCTGCACAACCTAAAAAAATAAGCAGGCCTAATCCATGTAGACCTTAGGGCTTAAAGTACATACATCAGGCAAATTACGATATTTCCCTGCATAGTCAAGACCATAGCCTATGACAAATTTATCAGGTATTTCAATTCCTTCATAATCAATATCTATCTGCACCTTGCGTCTTGACGGCTTGTCAAGAGCTGTAGCAATTTTAACACTTAAAGGTCCTCTTGTATTAAAAAGTTCCTTTAGGTGTTTTAGTGTAAGACCTGTATCCACCAGGTCCTCTACTATTAAAACATGCTTGTTGGTTATATTAATATCAATATCTTTAATAAGTCTTACAACGCCTGAAGTCTTTGTAGAATTTCCATAGCTGGAAACAGATATGAAATCCATATCAACAGGAATTGTTATTTCCCTCATAAGATCGGAAAGGAAAACAAATCCACCTTTCAAAACTCCTACAAGTACAAGTTCCTTGCCTTTATAGTCCTCTGAAATGCGCCTTCCCAGATTTTTAACCATATTGCTTATTTCTTCACGTGAAACCAGTATTTCTTCGATATCCCCTTGCATCAAAAATACCTCCAGATAAATTATATTTAACAAGCGTAAATCTATATATTTTTTTATTATAGCCTAGTATTAATTTTTATTAAAACTAATTTTTAATACACATTTAGTATTTTCAGTTACTTTAAATTTATCACTAGTTCTATGTCCAACTATCCATATAATCTCATTATTTTTTGCTATTAAAGGAATATTATCTCTTAATTCTCTGGGGATTTTTTTATCTATAAAATATTCCTTAAGTTTTTTAGACCCATTTGAGCCAAACGGTTTAAAAACATCTCCATTTCTTCTGTTTCTAATATATATGCCCGAAATAATCGTGTCGAAATCAAAATAATGTACATTTGAGTTTTGCGAAACACCGGTATAATCTTCAAAACTTTTAACTTCTTTTATAATATCGGTCTCTATTATATAACCATTATTCAAAAATTCTGTTCGTCCGGGTATAACCAGAGGCTTTTCAAAATCCGTCACAGCTTCCTCTGTTTCAGGCTTATACAGATTGAGAGATCCATATGAAAGTCTAACACATATACCACCTGGAATAGTAATTTGTTTTCCGGTTACCCCTGTTTGAATAATACTTTGAATACCTTCCAAATGTACTGTTTCAATCCCTTTAAGGTCACCCCGCAGCTCATTGATTGCAATTCTTAATACTCTTTTTGCAATTGAAGGGTGGCTTGTACGGATTTTATCGGCATCCAATGCTAAAAAATTACTCTCTCTTTTTTGAATACAATTATTATATACTTTAAAAGCGTTGTCTTCAATAAAATCGGAGTCTTCTCCAACTATCAATGCCATCCTGCAGAGGCTTTCTATGATATCTCTGTCAAAAAGCTTGCTAATTGAAGGAATAAGCTCCAGTCTGACCTTGTTTCTTGTATAAATACTTTTAAGGTTGGAGCTGTCTGTTCTTGGTTTTAGTAAATGTGATGAACAATAATCCTCTATTTCTTCACGCCTGATATCCAAAAGCGGCCTAATTATGCTGCCTCTTTTGAGTTTCATCCCTTTTAAGCCACTAAGGCCTGTTCCGCGGACAATATGCATTAAAATTGTTTCAGCCTGATCGTTTTTATTATGGGCAACTGCAATAACTCCGTTCCCAAGCCCTTTAAGAATATTCCAGAGCTCCTCATATCTTGCTTCACGACCGGCCTCTTCCAATGATATTCCTTTATTCTTTGCAAGAGCCCTGATGTCTATATTTTTAACAGTTAGAGGTATATTAAACTTTTCGCACAATCCGGTTACATATTCCTGGTCTTCATCGGCTTCTCTGCCCCGAAGCATATGATTAATGTGAACTGCATGAAGTTTTATATCCAATTTTGGGGATAGGCTGCTTAGAATACTTAGAAGGCATACCGAATCAGGACCGCCGGAAATTCCGACGACAACGTTTTCACCTTCAAGCAATGCATGTTTCTGAATAGTTTCAAGAACCTTATCTTCAAGCATATATCCAACCTAACCACATTATTCTATCAAACTACTTAATCTTAGTCCCTCTTCAAATTACAAAACTTAGTATACTCTCCAAACCACCTTAATTCAACAGTTCCTGTGGAACCATTCCTGTGCTTGGATACAATTACTTCGGCAACGTTTTGCTTTTCCGAATCCTCATTATAGTAATCATCCCTGTAAAGGAACATAACAATGTCGGCATCCTGCTCTATTGCCCCAGACTCTCTCAAATCGCTCATGATAGGCCTGTGATCCGTTCTTTGTTCAGGAGCACGGCTAAGCTGCGACAGGGCTATTACAGGTATATTTATTTCCTTTGCGAGTATCTTTAAGGAACGTGATATCTCTGAAATTTCCTGCTGCCTGTTTTCTGTCTTTCCACGTCCCTGCATCAACTGCAGGTAATCTATTACAACAAGCCCCAAGCCTTTTTCAAGCTTAAGTCTTCTGCACTTTGCCCTTATTTCCATTACTGATGCGCCTGGAGTATCATCAATAAATACAGGAGCTTCTGATAACGGCCCGGTAGCTCTTGCAAGCTTTTGCCAGTCCTCATCATCAAGTCTTCCTGTCCTTATCTTCTGGCTGTCCACCATTGCTTCACTGCAAAGCATTCTGCTGACTAGCTGCTCCTTGGACATTTCAAGGCTGAAAATAGCAACAGGAACCTTTTTAACTACAGCAGCATACTGTGCAATGTTTAAAGCAAATGCTGTTTTACCCATAGCAGGCCTTGCTGCTATAAGTACAAGGTCTGAACCCTGGAAACCGGCAGTTTTATGATCAAGGTCGGTAAATCCTGACGGAACACCGGTAATAAAGCTTTTACTGTTATATAATTCTTCCAATCTGTTGTATGTATCAAGAAGGGCATCCTTAATAGGTATAAAGCCCTGTGTACTTCGTTTCTGAAGAATATCAAAAATACTTTTTTCAGCTCTGTCCAGAACCACTGCCGCTTCTTCTGATGCCTCATAGCCCATATCAACAATTTCAGACGAAGCCCTTATTAATTTCCTTAAAAGAGATTTTTCCTCAACTATTTTTGCATAATGACGTGAGTTTGCAGTAGTAGGAACAGAGGTAGCCACATTTGTAAGGTAGTCAAGTCCGCCTACAGATTCAAGGGTGCCTCTCTGCTTTAGCATATCAGATACTGTTATAAGATCAATAGCATTCCCTTTATCAAACAGGTCCATTATTACATCATAGATTTCCCTGTGGTCTTCCCTGTAAAAGTCTTCACTTTTAAGTATCTCCGCTATATTAGGTATAGCATCCTTGTCAAGAAGCATGGAACCGATGACAGATTGTTCTGCTTCGATATTCTGGGGCGGTATCCTGCCTATAGCACTGATATCCATGACTTATTTCTCCCTATTCCTGAACTATTTTTACAGTCATGCTTGAGCTTACTTCAGGATACAGCTTTATTTCAACGTTATATGTTCCCAGAGTCTTTATTGAATCGGGAAGCGAAACCTTTTTCTTGTCTATATCTATACCATGGGCACTTTTAAGCTTATCAGCAATATCTTTGTTTGTTATGGATCCAAAAAGCTTTCCGTTTTCACCTGACTTGGTTTTTATTTCGAGTGTTATTTCTTTTATTTTTTTAGCCAATTCTTTAGCATTGGCAAGCTCTTTATCTTTTTTATGCTTTTCAGCTTCTTTTTTAGTGTTCATTATATTCACATTTGTCGAGGAAGCTTCAATAGCCAAGCCCTTTGGAAGCAGGTAATTTCTTGCATAACCGTCACTTGCCTCAACCATGCTGTCTTTTTTGCCTAATCCTTTAACATCCTGTTTCAATATAACCTTCATATTAACCTCCGTTTTTAGCCTTCAACCTTGTTGGTTTCGTTTATATATTCGATTATAGCATATTTTAATTTCTCTTTTGCATCAATAATAGAAATATCGACAAGCTTTGCGCCAGCACCTGTTAAATGCCCGCCTCCGCCAAGTTTTTCAAGTATCATCTGCACATTAATATCTCCAAGCGACCTTCCGCTGATATAAATCTCATCGTTAACCTCACAAAGCACGAATGCTGCAACAATACCCGAAAGTCCGAGAAATGCATCAGCAGACTGCGCTGCAATAAGCTGCGGAGTTTTTGTCGCAGGAGGACAAACTGATATTGCAATACTTTCATTTATAATTTCACCGTTTTTAATTACATCTGAGACTGCAACATATGATTCAAGATCGTTCTGGAAAAGCTGTTTGACCGAGATAGTATCAACACCCTGCCTTCGTAAGAAAGCAGCAGCCTCAAAGGTCCTTACACCTGTTTTAAATGAGAAATTCTTGGTGTCTACCACTATTCCGGCGTATAAAGCCTCTGACTCTACCGGTGTAAGCTTGATTTTTTCTTCAACATACTGAAGCAGTTCTGTTACAAGCTCACTTGTAGATGAAGCATAGGTTTCCTGATAGGTCAGAGCAGCATCTTGTATGAAATCAGCTCCGCGCCTGTGATGATCTATTACTACAATCTGATCTGTATATTTAAGCAATTCAGGACATTCCGTAAAGCTAGGTCTGTGTGTATCCACAACAACAAGAAGAGTCTTTTTGCTTATTTTATCAAGTGCTTCCATTCTGTTAAGGAATATGCCTCCGTACTCTTCACATTTCTCAATTTTAGCTATCATTCCTTCTATAGTCGTATTGGATTTGTTAAGTACAATAAAAGCATTTTTCCCTCTGTTCCTGACTATCCGTGAAATACCCAAAGCCGAACCAAGTGAATCAATATCCGGATTTTCATGTCCCATAATCATAACTTCAGGCGACTGGTCAATGAGCTCTCTTATTGCATATGCAATAACCCTAGCCTTAACCCTGGTCCTTTTCTCAAGCTCTCTCGTTTTACCGCCAAAGAAGCTAAAATTGTCTCCGTTACGAATAACGACATGGTCACCGCCGCGGCCGAGTGCAATATCGATACAAGCAGTTGCAAACTTGAAGTTTTCAGTAAAGGTTTTACCGTTGGTACCAAAACCAATACTTAATGTTACAGGAATTTTGTTACCAGCATTGATTTCTTTAACTGTATCAAGAATTTCAAATTTCTTCTCTTCAAACTCTTTCAAGTATTTGTTTTCAAACAGAAAAAGATATCTTTCCCGTTCAAATTTTCTTACAATACCTCCGGTATACTCCATCCACTGAAGTATCCTTCTGTCTATTTCAGCAAGCAGCTGCGGCCTTCCGCCGTCTTCAGTGCTTTGCATAATGTCATCATAATTATCAATTACTAAAAGCCCGATAGCTGCCTTTTCATCCGCATATTTTTTCTTAACATCCACAAGTTCCGTGTTATCAATGAAATAAAGGATTGCCATGTAGCTTTCTGTATCTTCCTTGGTCTCTGCCTTGATAACATTACCCAAAACATTAAAATATCTGTCTTTTATAATTGTATCCAAACAGATATTAGGCGTCTCTCCTATAAACTTGGAAGGCTGCAGGTCGTCACAAAAGCTTCCTATGGTTTGTTCAAGAAGGTCTTCCCCTTCAAATATATGTCTGAATGAGGAATTGTACCATATGATTGTTCCATCCAGCTCAACTATTACAAGCGGCATGGGAAAATTAAGAAGGGTTTCCTTGGTTGCTGTATCTATATTAAGCGCAAGATTTTCAATGTATTTGGTAATTTCATTCTGTCTGTAATGGTTTGACCTGAAATTATAATATACAAGAAATATAAGAAGAACATAACCGGGTATTGCTACCCAAATATTAAAAATACAAATAATCACTACAAGAACAAATATAACCCAAAGGTAGAAACTTGCCCTCGGGACAAATATACCTGAGAATTTTTTGTTTTCATTGTTTCCGCTCATTAGTATTCCTTCCTTTTAGCCCTTGAACTATTCAGGTGCCTGGCCAGTTCTGACAGGTCCCCGTAATACCTTTCCATGTCATCGTTTTCCACAAGGCCAAGTTTTACCTTATTCTCTATTTTTAGTTCAATTGCATTATAGCTTATTCCAAGCCTTTTTCCAAGCAGATAACTTTCCAATATAATATTTGACAAAGTATCTGCTACTGAATCATGAACCTCTTCTTTTGCCCCGTTTACAAGGTTTTTAAAAAGGTTTGCGGTATCTGTAAGCAACTCGCTTTTAAGCCATTCAATAATTTTTATATTTCTGGTTATATCAATTTCTTTCTCCATTATACCCATAAAATTCACCCCGGTAACATAATTACACGCCATATTATTATATCACCACGTGTATGCAGGTTGCTTAAATTTCCCGAGGGTATGGAATCAGGCTTTATACTGTGGATATGAACCTAAGAATTTATAAAATGAAGTTTTTCTTTTTATCATTGTCAAAGCATCTTTAACATTATCATCTTCGCAGTGTCCTTCTATATCAACAAAAAAGACATATCTTCCAAGCTGGTTTTTTGCAGGTCTTGATTCGATACGTGTCATATTTATATCCCATAGATTAAAAATATCAAGAATGCCATAAAGGCTTCCCGGTTTATCTTCGGTTGAAAAAACAAGTGAAGTCTTGTCACTGCCAGTTTTTGTCGTGTCATCCTTTGAAAGTATAACAAACCTTGTTCTGTTGGTATAAACATCCTGTATGTTGGTCGCCAGAACCTCCAGTCCATACAATCCTGCTACTGTATTAGAACCAATTGCTGCTATATCTCCATTGCCCTGTGATACCGCTTCTGCAGCCCCGGCTGTACTGTATACCGACTTAACCTCTGCACCAGGATAGTTGCTGCTTATGTATTTTCTGCACTGGCCTAATGGCTGTGGATGGGACAGAATCTGCTTTACATCTTTAGGATGAGTACCCTTTTTTACAAGAAGATTGGCACAAACATCAATAACAGCTTCAGCTTTTATTTTTAAATCAACCTCGAAGGCAAGTAAATCAAGCGTTACATTTACTGCACCTTCCTGGGAATTTTCAATTGGAACTATTCCTTCGTCAATATCACCTTTTGCTACTGCTTGAATAACCTCAGGTATTGATGGATAATCATACGCTGTGTAATCAGTTCCATTTTTAATATATTGAGTTGCAGCCTCAAAGGAAAAGGTTCCTTTGGGCCCCAGATAACCTATTTTGGGCATTATATACCTCACATAGTGTTTTGTTTTAGTCAAATACATTATAAATTTGCTGCCTTGTTTTACGCAATTAAACATGACTGCGACTATAAATTCGCTCCCCCTCCGTTTCGAGCTTCGAAAGGAGACCGCGAATAAGTCTTCGTAATGTTTATAACTTGTTTTACGCAATTAAACATAACTACGACTATAAATTCGCTCTCCCTCCGTTTCGAGCTTCGAAAGGAGGCCGCGAATAAGTCTTCGTAATGTTTAATTGCTTTTTATTTTATCATTATTTAACTAAAAGGGCTATAGATAATATCTATAGCCCTTTTGGTATTAAAATTTAAAATCAGTCTGATGTGTAAGGCAACAATGCTATGTGTCTTGCTCTCTTTATAGCTATTGTCAACTGACGCTGATGTTTTGCACAGTTTCCGGATATTCTCCTTGGAAGTATCTTTCCTCTTTCGGATATATACTTTCTAACCTTAGAAACTTCCTTATAATCTATGTCAGTTACTTTATCAACACAGAAGGCACAAACTTTCTTCTTCATCCTTCTGCCTCTCATGCCGCCTTTACCTTCGCCTTTATCGTACATGTCTCTGCCGCCGTTTCTATCTCTCTTTCCACCTGGCATATTGATTACCTCCTTTCGATTTACGTATCAATGCGTAAATATGGACACGGTTTAGAACCGCGAATTGTTAATTTGTTTTACGTGAAAAAATATAACTGCGACTATACAATTTGCTCCCACTCCATTTCGAGTTTCGAAAGGAGTCCGCAAATAAGTCTGCGTAATATTTTTTCACTTTTTAAAATGGCAGTTCATCGCTGTCATCCAGCGGATAGAAGCCATCCGACTGGTCATTGCTGTGACCTGCTGCAGGCTTTGACATATCATCGCTTCTCTTACTGTCAGCGAAATAAGCCTCTTCAGCAACAACCTCGGTAACATAACGCTTTTTGCCTTCGTTATCGTCCCAAGACCTTGTCTGAATTCTTCCTACAACGGCTACCTGTCTTCCTTTTTGAAAATACTTACCACAAAATTCCCCCAGTTTACTCCATGCAACAACAGGAATAAAATCAGCCTGTCTTTCCTCACCCTGTCTGGCGAATTTTCTTTCTATAGCCAAAGTGAAGCTGCATACTGCGGTGTTGTTTGAACTGGTATACCTTAATTCAGGATCCTTTGTAAGTCTTCCCATTAAAATAGCCTTGTTCATAAAATCACCCTACTTATCCTTTTTTATAACTAGGTATTTTAAAACACCATCAGTTATTTTGTAAATTCTTTCGAGTTCGCGAGGAAATTCAGGTTCAGCACTGAAATTGAGCATAACATAATAGCCGTCATTGATATCATCAATAGGGTATGCGAGTTTCCTCTTGCCCCACTCATCAATGCTTTCCAATTGAGCCGATGACTCAAGCAATCCTTTGAATTTTTCTACAATGGCTTTTGTGTTATCCTCACCCAATTCAGGGTTAATGATAAAAATAGACTCATACTTGTTTAACATTTGATTCACCTCCTTCTGGACTAAACGGCCCTGCAGCTCGAGTGCAGAGCAAGGAATACGTACGGTTATAAATTTTATCACATTGTGTCAGATTTAACAAGGGGAATTTTTTTAAAACTGCAAAAGGACTACACTTATAAGCGGTATAGTCCCTTTACAGTCAACAGAGGATTTTGTTGAGATTATTCAATTATATTTATTTGCTGTAAACTTCAAATTCCAGGAGAGAATATCCGTAATTGGTAGCGCGCTGAACTCCCTGAACCTTTACATACCTGGCATTAACAGGATTGAATGTGATTTCATCAACACCGCCGTCTCCAGTTGTAGTGTTATAGACCTCTGCCCAGTATATATTATCAGCTGATACCAGCACCTTATATGCTTTAGCATATGCTGTTTCCCATGAAAGCTTAACTTTGCCTATACTCTGTACCTGTCCCAGATCAACAGTTATCCACTGGTTATCGGTAAACTGACTAGACCACCTGGTATCGGTCTTACCATCAAAAGCCTTATCGGAAGTCATTGTAGTATCGAAAACGGAAGATGCTGCAGATGCTTTGTTAATGGCAAGGTTTGTAATGACAGGTGCGGATGTATTATTTATAATTTCAACCTTGTCTGCATTTACATTGGTTCCGGTAGCAGCTGAGCTCTTTGTTCCTGTAACTCTGACTTTCAGTACGTGCTGACCGCTTGCAAGTACCGGGCTTGTATATATTACAACATTATTAGTTCTTGTTGCAGAATATAAATCAACCAGTGATTCTGGCGAACCATCTATTGAAATACCTGCTATTCCATGTGTTGGATCAAGAGCTGCATAAACCTTAATCTGAGTTCCCTGGAATAGTACCTGGTAATATGCGTCTGTCTGATTAGACCAGTGATCATCAGTATTGTATGCTCCCTGCTGCTGTCCGTAGCTCCATGCACCCTGGTAATTGAACTGGCTTAGGCCTGTTCCGGTAGTATTGTCATTTATAAATACTGAAGAAGGAGTTGTATTGTTTTGATCCTTATCTTCTATTATTATAGAACCGGTTGAACTGTCCCACTCAACATTCTGTCCGAACTGTTCGGCAATAAATCTTAAAGGTATAACAGTTCTTCCGTTGCAGTTGCTTGCCGGAACTCCTATTTTGACTTCCTTGCCATTAACAAGTACTATATCGCTGTCCAGCTTCAAAACTATTTTTATGCCTCCCTTTGTAACAGTGACAGTTTTTGTCGCCTGATCCCAGGTTACCTGAGCTCCAAGTGCAGTCATAAGAGCCCTTACAGGAATAAGAGTCGTATTGTACTTAACTACTGGAGGAACATCAGTAACCATTTCTTCTCCATTGACGAAAACCAACATCATATTCTTTGAATTGCTTTTCGAAGCGCTTTTCTTTTTCTCAAGAATCTGCTTAAGAATGGCTGTCCTCTTACTTTTATCCTTATGGTACTGTTTGAACATCTTATAAAGGTCACTCAAGCTATAAACATTCAAGCCTGATAACTGAGTGTTTGATTGGGGTACTGTTACGGAATGTGCGAATGCCGCCGGTACTGAAACTGTTATTACCAAAACAACAGTTACAATAAGTGCTATAAGCTTTTTCATAATAATTACCTCCTTGGTAAATTCATCATTTAGCAGCTTACCTGCATTAATCAAAGCTGGTAAGTTATGCTTTTAATAAATATATTCGGGGGAGTTGGTAAGCATTATGGGGTACATATGATAAAAATATAAACGTAATAAAGCTGTAACATCAGCGTAACAAAGCTTACCTAAATACATGCAAAATAAAAAACCGGAGAAAAATCCCCGGTTTCAGCACTTATTCAACTTAATGGTTATTGCGCCCTTTGCCTTGTTCCTTATTGTTTTTATATTTATTCCACATATCATTATATCTATCGCCGGCAGTACTGTTATTTTTAATATCCTTTTTATCAGATTTCTCTCTGTCTTTGTCGTACTTTTGCTGACTTGATTTATTATCCTTTTTATTCTGCTCAGCTTTATCCTGCTGCTCCTTCCGCTCTTTGTCCTGCTGCTTAACTGTAGACTTTTGCGGCTGTGTGACACTCTGGCTCTTTTCGTTTTCTTTATTAATAGTTTTGCTTTCCTTTTTCTTTTCATTAATAGCTGACAGTATTTCCTTAACAGGTTTGTCTACATAATCCTCAGGCTTGATTTCTGGGCTGACTGCCTTAAGCCTCTCTATAAGCAGCATCTTTCCAGGTGATATTCCAAGCTTTTGCGCTTCCTGATGTCTGACCAGAGGAACCTTTTCTACAACAACCTGTGCATCCTTGCTGGCTTGCTTAACCTTAGCCTCTGCCGTGTCCTTGACTTGTTCCTCTATTTCAGTAACCTTATCCTCATCCTTGCCTGATACGGTTATCATAACAGCATTCTTCTGCTCGTCATTAAAATAACCCTCATCCCTTGCGTCCTGGAGAAGTTCATCCACGCCATCCTCCAGTTTCATATTCTTATATGAACCAAGCTCAAGAAGCTTTTGTCCATCTTCATTAAGCGGCTTCACGCTAATAATCCTGTCATATATGTTTGTGGCAATTTCAACACTTGGGTTTATATCAATATTAAGATAGCTGTATGGAGTGTTATAAGAATAAATTCCATAACTCAGTCCCGCCACAAGAATAACTGCTGCTGCGGCTGAAACCATCTTTGTAAGCCTGCTCATTTTGAAATTTGTAACACTGCTTATATCGATTTCTTTTCCAACCTCATAGCCTTTACATTTTTTTATTTTCATAAAATCGCCGTTTTTACATAACACTACTGCTTTATCTTCGATAAGTTCAACGATTACAGCCTTCATCTAACATTCCCCCATGTATCAACATAACTTTTTATGTATTGGTAATCTCCGCTCGCAACAACTATTACTGCTACTATATACTTTCGTGCACGTTCTATTGTTTTACGGGGTATTTTTGTAACTTTTTCAATTTCCACTATAGGCAAACATTTACTCTTCTTAATTGATACAACCATTTCAGGTCGTGATAATAGAAATGAAGTAATCTGACTATAGGCTTTCCTGGTCTTTTTATGTTTGGGAGAGGCATCTGCAAGATCCAGGAAGCTTATGCCCCATTCATCAAGCTCATCCTTGAGCTGCTTTATTTCCAGCCTTCTGTATTGTGTAAATTCTTCTTCGGTAAATCTTTCAACAGACCGGGATTCAGTAAAATCAGTCGTGTTTTCATCATCATTCATATACTCATTTAAAGATACTACCTTGCTATTTTTCTTCTCTTTTCTATAATAATCAATAAGCCTGCGCTTAATAATATTCTGGGAAAACGAAAGAAAATTGCCCTTATTCAAATCATAAGCTTTTATTGCCTCCACAAATGCAATAAGGCCTATACTCAGTTCATCATCAGTTCCGTAAGATACATACCTTCTCGTTGCTTTCTCTACACAGGATGCAATAAAAGGCTTGTACTCTTCAACAAAGCTGTTTATCTCCGTTTCATTGTCTTTTATGTATGTTACCCTTTCATTTATAGATAAAGGACTCATCAGTTCCTCCCCGGAATTTGCTATGTTTATTATAACGCATCAGTAGAAAATTTTTTGGTTGTAGAAAAATTTTCCTACCCTCGTTATATATCATTTGGAACATAAGGAAACGTTATTATACATTTCGAAAAACCTGCAATATTTTCCGGGGTATATTAATAACAATTAAAAAAACTTTATAACAAATTTATCCAGTGGTTTTGTGATTGACAATGACATGCTGTAACAATTATAATGAAATTGTCCGTAAAAATTATACAGATTAGAGAGTAAGCGGTTTTCGACATATTTTTGTGCCACATTAACAAAAACTTTTGTTTTAATCCATACTCTAGTTTCTGTAAAACCTTATGCTATATACTGCAAGGGAGTGAGCTGCTTTGAAGGACATTATGATAGATGAATTCCAATATATGGTACAGGAATTGCTTGTAAGGAATAAGAGCATTGTGGACTCAATTACTAAATATCAGGATTCAAATGCCCGTGTCAACCGTGCAATTGTCAAAGCCGTAACACAATGCGGATGTATTAAGATTCATGCAAAGAAACAGAACATACCTGAGAACGGGGATTTCGACGAAATAAAGACCTCAATGAAAACCCATTTAGAAGGTAAACTTTGTGATAATTGCAGGGATCAGATTGAAAAAGACATAGGAAGAAATGTTTTTTATCTGGCATCTATATGCAATGCATTAGATTTAAACCTTTACGACATTATGATAAAAGAATACGACAGGCTGAAAATGCTCGGAAAATATAATTTAAGATAAAAGATAAAAAGACGGGTATCCCGTCTTTTTTATTTATCCAAATATATATTTATGACTTGAAGCTGCTTATCCTAACCTGCTCCTGAAGCCTGCGGAGTCCGTCTTTTATAACTCTCGCACGCACACTACCTATTCCTTCTACTTCATCAAGATCCTCAATTGAAGCTTTTAAAATACTTTGGAGACTTGAAAATGCATCTGCTACCTTTCGTGCAATTCCCATAGGTACTTTCGGAACTTTGTTCATAACGCGGTAGCCTCTTGCTTCAATAATAGTTTCATTCGGGCTTGTACTGTGGTACCCCATTATACGATATACACGTGATATATCTGCAAGTTCGTCATAGTTAAGCTGTCTTATTTGTCTTAAAATCTCCTCTATAGGTCTGTTCTCGTATATATTTCTATAATCCTCGATTACTAGCCTTCCGTCACTTTCAGTATTGTCCAAAACCTCGTTCAGCTGCATACTTAAGAGCCTGCCTTCATTACCAAGTTCACAAATGTACCTGTCAATTTCAGCGGCAATCCTCATAACCATTTCGGTTCTTTGAATAACAAGTGCCATGTCTTCAATAGTTACAGCATTTTCAAACTCAAGTGCATTAAGGTTCGCAAGTGCATTATCCAACACCATTTTGTATCTCTCAAGGGTTTCTAGTGCCTGATTTGCTTTGGCTAGAATTACCGAAGAGTCTCTCAGAATATATTTTTTATATCCCTTATATAGGGTGATTATATTACGCCTTTGAGAGATACAGATTACTACTTCCCCTGTCTGCTTTGCAAACCTGTCGGCATTAATATGTCTTGTCCCCGTTTCGCCTGTAGGTATTGACGGATCAGGTATAAGAAGTGAATTGCAGCACAATATTTTTTTAGTATCCTTGCTCAGTATAATAGCGCCATCCATCTTTGCAAGCTCATAAATATGTGAAGGCGAATACTCCTTGTTAATAAAAAAGCCCTGGTCAACGATTTTCATAACCTCGGGTGAATCTCCAATAACAATAAGAGCACCTGTCCTTGCACGCAGTATGTTTTCAAGACCTTCCCTCATGGGAGTTCCCGGCGAAACCATGCGCAGGCAGTCCATCATATCATTATCTTTGATATACTCTTCCCTCATAGAATGCAACCTCCTGAAAAACAGGAATAATTATATATAAGTCTGGTCCTTACCTCCCGGTTTTAAACATAATAATAGTGATCCTATTTATATATACGCTGCATTATGTGTAAGACATGCTTATTTCCAATGAACACTTAAGACTACTGGTTGACTCCAGAGTATTAAAGAATCAGATTAAGTGCCTGCTGAACTGTTTTTACACCCTTTATTTCTATATCTTCAATGCCTTTTATCTTTTCCATTAGCTTATAATTCCCTTCAGGGATGATACAGCTTTTAAACCCTATTCTTGCAGCTTCCATAAGCCTTTTATCGATCTGGCTGACAGCCCGAACTTCGCCTGTCAGACCCACCTCACCTATCACTACACAGTTTGGGTCTACTGATGTATCCCTGAAGCTGGATGCCAGAGCAGTGATTATTCCCATATCGCAAGCAGGCTCGTCCACTTTTAATCCCCCTATTACATTTACATAAGCATCAAAGCTGCTAAGCTGCATTCCCATACGCTTTTCAAGTACTGCCATAAGAAGGCACACCCTGTTATAATCCACACCTGTTGCCATCCTTCTAGGCATTCCAAAATTGGTTGCGCAAACAAGCGCCTGTATTTCAATAAGCATGGGCCTGGTCCCCTCAAGGCTTGAAACAACCACTGTTCCCGGTACGTTTTCCGGCCTGCCTGCAAGCATTGACATTGAAGGATTATCAACCTCGGCAAGTCCCATATCCCTCATTTCAAAAATACCAATTTCATTTGTCGACCCAAACCTGTTCTTTACTGCCCTCAGTATTCTATAGCTTACATGCCTGTCCCCTTCAAAATATAATACGGTATCCACCATATGCTCAAGTACTCTTGGACCGGCAATTGAACCTTCCTTAGTGACATGTCCTACTACGAAAATCGCTATTCCAAGTCCCTTCGCCAGCTTCATGAGTCTTGCAGTAACTTCCCTTACCTGGCTTACACTCCCGGGGGCAGAGCTGATGTCGTCACTGAACATTGTTTGTATGGAATCTATTATTGCAAGCAATGGTCTTTCCCTCTCAATAACCTCCTCAACTGCTTTAAAATTGGTTTCGGAAGCCATCATAATTCCGGGGTTTTTTATTCCAAGCCTGTCTGCTCTGAGTTTAATCTGTTTTACTGATTCCTCTCCTGAGACATATAGTATCTTTGAGCCTGGCTTGATTTTTTCACATACCTGAAGCAGCAGAGTAGATTTGCCTATTCCTGGGTCACCACCGACAAGTATAAGAGAGCCTTTTACTATACCTCCCCCAAGAACACGGTCCATTTCCTTGATACCGGTGGAATATCTCTCTTCGTTATCAACCCTTACATCACTCAGATTCACAGGCTCAATACTGCTCACCTGAGCAGGGCTTGAAGCCGAACCTGTTATTCTTTTTTCCTCCACAAAGGTATTCCACTGATTGCATGCCGGACATTTGCCGAGCCAGCCCATGGATTCATAGCCGCACTCCTGGCATATAAACAAAGATTTACTTTTAGCCATAAGACCTCACTTATTTTCAAATTATGCGAGTTTTATTTTATGTCAAGAAACCCTCTAAACCATGAAGATGCTAGTTCTTGACAAAAACAAAACATACATAACATAAAATCAACAGAACTGGAACAACTGGTTAAATTATATCATATTTTGATATATGAAGGTAAAGGAGGTCAATTATGATCTCAGCTATAAAGAAATTTTTTATTTTTCTCGACCTTGTAATTAACCATGGAATAAGCCCTTCGACAATATTTAAGAATTCAAAGCCGCTAAACGGCTCATTTGCCGAAGAGCTTGAAGAGAACAAGAACAAACATGGCATGTGACCATGTAAGAGGTATTACCCATTGGGGCTTTCCATCATCTTTTCCCACCTGTTCAGGCAAAAGTCCGATATCTGTACAACCCTTTACAGCCCAATCAAGGTATTCAAAAGCTTTTTGAACGTTACCATTTTCAGCATGATAGAGTGCAGCCCAAAGAGTAGTTAAAATCCAGGGATTACCGCCAATGTAATTATCATATTCATATCTTTTTAACCCGCCAATTCCAGGATTAGACAACACCTTTTCAACAAGTTCAACTGTACTTTTAACTCTATAGTCGTCGGTGTACAGAATGTCAAAGGGCACACTGATACCAAGCAGGCTTATATCGACAAGCCAATCCTCAAGAGTGACATCTCGCTTATAACCCTTGGGATTTACCTTTACAAAGGTTGTATTATCACTGTTTTCACGGCCCCAGGGATTAAGCTTTACCCTTATGCTTCTGATAAATCTCTTTTCATTATCCTTCCAGAAGTACTTAATGATTGCTGCTTCGATATTTTCAGCTGTTGCTATCCACTTTCCAATATAGTCTATGTCCTTGCCAAGAATGCCTGCTATTTCAACACATGCTTTTATTCCTGCCAATACTGCGGCCGAAGAGTAAAAATGTTCACCGAATCTTTCTTCCCACAAGTCGAAGCTTTGCAAAGGAAGCCCAGTTTCTTCATCTATAAAATCAGTCATAAAATTGACTGCCTTCGCAGCTGTTTCCCACATTTCAGACAGGAAGCTCCTGTCCCCTGTATTTTTGTAATGCCTTAGAATTCCCCATACCAGTGTTCCAGTTTCATCTATCTGCAAGCCCCAGGAAGGCCCGAGGTTTCCGTCCATGTGATAACGCTGTTCCCACGACCCATCATCATTTTGAACCGAAGCTGCCCATCTGTAAAATTTATCAACAGACTCATGTAAGCCGCTTTTATCCATTGCTTCAGTTATAAATGCAGCATCCCTGCCCCAGCAATATGCATATCTGCCGCATTTGGTAAATTCTTCATCTATTTCAGGTGCAGCCAGCAATCCACCGGTTTTTTTGTCGGACATAAGTTTGAAAACCAGGAGAGATCGCCTGTACAGGTCATCCAAATCGCTTCTGCCTGTATTAATCACAACTGACTTTTTAAGAAAAGCGTGCCAGTAATCTATAGTTTTCTTTAGTTCTATATCGCTATCCAGCTGTTTAGACTTTTTCGCTGCATTTTTTACATCCTTGAGAGTATGTGCGGCGGACAGATATAAGTTAAAAATCTTTTTTTCTCCAGGCAGAAATGATCCCAGTTTCCAGAGAACAGACCCATCCGGCATCATACCTATGCTGTCAAAGCCATTCAATACAGTACTGCTTGCAGCATCGAAAGCATTATTGCCGAGCTGGAACTGGCAAGCCTCCCTATCAGCACAAATGGATATATAGTAATTATGTCTGTAATGAATAAGCGCATCGGTATCAAAATCAAACAAAGTACCGGCTAGAGCAGGATTTGTAGTAATAATGCCCGAATAAGCAGCAAAACCAAGGTTCAATTCATTATTACATATATTTTCAATGTTATAGCTTCTGACAAGAATATCTGATTCAGGGAGTACAAAATCGGTTTGCGTAATTTTAATACCTCTGTCACGAGCTTCAAATATAGTCTCCACAATATTTGTATCACAAATATACCTTTGAGAATGCTTAAAAATATCCCTATCCATCCATAAGGTGCTATTCTCAAATTCGGTGAAATAAATACCCGTAAAAAAATTGTCCATATGCTGCGGATAATCTATATTTGGCCAGAATAGCCTTACAAGCTCACCCTTATCGCCGAGACAGCCCAGCATGCTGGAATTCCCGACTATTGCACTATTAAAATATGTCTTAGCCATTTAGCCTCCATAATTGAACATCGAGTTTAATAATTAACATTCACCAAAGCCTTTATTTTTACACTAAATTATAACACATAAATATCTTATCCAGCTTGCTGAAAGTTCTGGTCGTAATAAATAATTTGCTGCTTTAAGTATAAAATAATAATGTTTAAGAAACAATTTAACTGGAAAAGTGTGTATATATTGCGTTATGAAAACTTCGGAGGTTATTGATGAACTCTGTTATATATTGGACAACTCAAGTAATACAAGTATTGATTTTTATCGCTGGATGCTACTTTTTAGGTGTATCGGTTTTCGGATGGATAAAGTTTAAGGAAGAGCCGGCAGAAAAATATAAGCCGGTTAAAAGATTCGCTTTAGTAGTGGCAGCCCATAATGAGGAAAAGGTAATAGGCCATGTGGTAGACAGCCTCTCAAGGCAAAACTATCCCAAGGAGCTTTATGACATATTCGTAATAGCTGACAACTGTACCGATAAGACAGCCGATATTGCCAAAGCTCATGGAGCCATTGTTTATAAAAGAGTAAATCTTGAGGAAAGAGGCAAGGGTTTTGCTCTTGAATGGATGTTCAGTAAAATATATCAGATGGAAGACAAATACGATGTTGTAAGCGTTTTTGATGCAGACAACCTTGTTTCTGCAAACTTTCTTCTTGAGATGAACAAGCAGCTTTGCAAAGGACATAAGGTGGTACAGGGTTACATTGACAGTAAAAATCCCTTTGATTCATGGATTACCTGCTCTTATTCCATAGCTTTCTGGATGTCCAACAGAGTATTCCAGCTTGCAAGATTTTATCTCGGATTAAGCTGTGGCCTTTGCGGGACAGGCTTTTGCATCGATCTTGAGGTGCTCAAGAAAATCGGATGGGGTGCAACTTGTCTTACAGAAGATCTTGAATTTACAATGAAGCTTGCAATGAACGACATGAAGGTTGGATGGGCTCATAACGCGGTTGTCTATGATGAAAAGCCTTTGACACTCGCACAATCATGGAGGCAAAGAAAACGCTGGATGCAGGGTCATGCTGATTGTGCAAGCAGATTTTTAAAACCGCTTTTTAAGAAAGCTTTCAAGGATGCCAATTTAACTGCTTTTGATTGTGCTATTTATCTGTTTCAGCCTATAAGGTTTATATTTATAGGGCTTATAACAATTATGCTGTGGATTCAGACAGTTTTCCCCCAATCCCCGTTTTATACCCTAAAATATGTTTTCCCAACGGCAGTATGGTATGTATTTGTAACTTTGCAATTCTTTTATGGGCCTTTGATTGTAATGGCCGAGAAGAAATTTAGACTCAAAATAGTGTTGGGCTTTTTGATATATCCATTTTACTGCCTGACCTGGGTACCTATAACCATACAGGGCTTTATGAGCAAAAACAATAAAAATTGGAGCCATACATCTCACACTAGGGAAATCAGTATAAACGACCTTGAAAAGGCCTGAAAGACTTTACTAATTATTTTACCCTAAAATAATTACCTGAGATAATTTCGTCTGCTTTTTCAAGTCCCTCAATTGCAGTCTGTTTTTCCTTTTCTGAAGCAGCATCTCCTATAAACGTTCCATTTGCAAGGACCGCATAGTTCTTGGTTGTCTTAAGCAGAATCCGGCCCATTGCAGTATTACTGAATTTATTTTCATCAATACCCATCAAATAAGCAACTGTTGGCATTATATCTACCTGTCCTCCGATAACAGGGCTTATTTCACCCTGATAACTCTTTTGATAAATTATAAGAGGCACCCGTTTATTTTCTTCCTGCCACCAGCTTTCAGAGGGTTCGATCTTTTCTATTTCATCCTGATAATACTTATGCACACCGCAATGGTCACCGTAAACTACAACTACAGTGTTATCCAACATATGATCTTGATCCAGCTTTTCAATGAACTTGCCTATTTGTTCATCAGTATAATGTACGCTTTGTAAATAGCCTCCCATTTTAGTTGTATCAAAATCTTCTTTTAGTTTTAACTTCCTGTATTTCTGCGGAATATCAAACGGACCATGGCTTGTAAGAGTAACCATAAATGTATAAAAAGGTTGTTTTTGCGCAGCAATTATAGGTTCAACCTGCTTGAAATATGAGCCGTCACTAAGCCCTAGACCTATAAGCTCATCCTGTTTAAAGCGTTTTGCATCAATACATTCCTGAAAACCTATTGATTTCAAGGCCGGCATCCAGTTCCAGTAAGCACCTTTGTCCGGGTGTATTGCAAGTGTGCTGTAACCCTTGGACTGCATCATTAAAGGCAATGAGTTATAGCTATTGTTGGGGAAACGGAAAAATGTGCTTCCCCTTCTAACAGGATAAACAGAGGTATTTGTCATTAAGTCCGCATCTGAGCTGGTTCCAAGATTAACCTGTTCATAAATATTCGGAATGTATATGCTGTTTCCAAGCAGCTTGTTTAAGTTAGGAGTTATTTCCTGCCCGTCAATACTTTTACCTATAACAAAGTTTTCCAGTGATTCCACCTGGAGTATAAGCAGGTTCTTCCCTTTGAATATGCCTTTATACTTGTTGTCGGGGAGATTTTCCTTTTTATCATTGAACCAGTTTTCCAGTTCTTGTCGGCTTGATGTATTGAGTGATACCGTCCTAGAATCCTTAAAGTAGGTATAAACATCATATATATGATATCCGATAGGCGAAAGATCTGTTATTGTCTGCGCAGGTGTCCAGCAAGTTTTGAACAAAAACTGAGGTCCTGTCTTCTGTATATCAAGTTTGTAATGGGCATAGGTAAGTGTCAATACAGGCACAATAATAAAAATCAAAAAATACGGAATGTTTCTTTTAGTATTCTTGTAAGGTTTTTTTATAAAGAAAGCACCTATGAAAATAACGAGCGAATCAAATATTACAAAAATGTCGAGCGGCCTGGCCATTGAAAGAATGCTATCACCGAGGTTATCCAGGTTTACAAGCTCACTTAGCTGATGCATTGAAAGAAAAGCCCCGAAACCTCTGAAGTGCCAGATGTCGAATATAAGTATAATGGAAAAAACAAGGTTAAAAATCGCAAGATACCACATATGCTTTCTGCCTTTTAAAAGCAGACAGAAAGAAAGAGCAATCAGTGCAAAACACATGTAAATTATCAGACCGGGCAAAAACTTTGTTATGCTTCCGGCACTTGAAATCTTAAAGCTTGCATTTACAACAAGTGATATAGACAATATGGATTTAAGAATTATAGCAACAAATGTGTAATGAAATAAAAAATCCTTTAACTGAGATTTAGACCTTATTTTTAAGCCGTTAAAAACTTTTTTTACAAATTCTAATACTTGCTGTTTCATACTTACCCCTATTTCAACTATCTTTTATTTAAACTTATTCGTATCATTTATATTCTTTACTGAAATAATCCGATGTTACTATTTTATCAGCTATATCTATACCTTTCAAAGCCTTATTTTTATTTTCCGCATCTGTGGTTGTGCCCACATAGGCGTAATCATTCAGTACAGCAAAATCCTTATTGGTTTTTACAAGAATTCTACCCATAGCAGTATTCTTGAAGCTATTCTCATCTATACCCATAAGATAGGCTATTGTAGGCATTATATCTATTTGTCCGCCAGTTATGGTAAGTTTTTCGGCAGCAGCATTCTTCTGATAAATTATCAGTGGTACGCGTTTATTCTTTTCAAGCCACCAGTTTTCCTGAGGCTTAATATTGTTCAGTTCATCCTGGTAATATTTATGAACTCCACAATGGTCACCATATATAACTACTACAGTATTATCAAGTAAATGCTTATTATCAAGCTCATTAAGAAATTTCCCAATCTGCTCATCAGTATAATGTGCACTCTGAAAATACCCGCCAAGCCTGTTAGAATCCAGGCCTTTATCAAGCTTCATTGTTCTTAATCTTTGCGGAAGATTAAACGGGCTATGGCTTGTAAGTGTAACTGCGAAGGTATAAAACGGCTGCTTTTGTGACTCAATTACAGGAACCAGCTGTCTGAAATATGAAGCATCACTAAGTCCAAGACCTATCATATCATCCTGAACAAAGTATTTTGAGTCCATTGTTTTCTGGAAGCCTATTGATTTTAAGGACGGAGCCCAGTTCCAGTAACCACCCTTATCCGAGTGTATCGCAGTAGTAGTGTAGCCCATTGACTGCATAAGCTTTGGCAGGGAATTGTATTTGTTGTTAGGGTACCTGAAAAAGGTACTTCCCTTTCGGATGGGATAAACAGACGTATTTGTCATAAGGTCTGCATCCGAGCTGCAGCCGGTATTCACCTGCTCATATATGTTTGAAAAATAAAGGCTGTTTTTTAATAACCTATTTAAGTTTGGAGTTATTTCCTGACCTTCAACGCTTTGATTTATAACAAAGTTCTCCAGTGACTCTATTTGCAGGATTAAAAGGTTTTTCCCCTTAAACATGCTCTTATACTTATTGTCGGGGAGATTTTCCTGTTTGTCTTTATACCACTGTGTTATTTCTTTCTTGTCTTTTGAGCTCAGCGAAGTATTCATATCCTCAAAAAAGAAGGAGTATGCATCTACAAAGTGATAGCCTAAGGGTGAGAGATTGGTTATTGTCTGAGGTGGATTCCAATACTTGTAAAACAGTCTCTGAGGTCCCGCTTGTTTTACATCAAGCTCATAATATGCAAGTAACAATGTAAGTATTGGTACTATAAGAAAAATAAAAAAGTACGGAACATTTCTTTCCGCTTTTTTATAAGGCTTTTTAAAAAATAGAAAAGCAATGAAAATACCTAAAGCATCAATTATAAACAAAAAGTCCCATTGACGTGACATTGAAAAAATACTGTCACCCAGATTATCCAGGTTAACCAGCTGTCCGAGCTGATGCACCGAAAGGAATGACGCAAATCCTCTGTAGTACCAGATATCAAAAATAAGAAGTATTGAAAAGACAAGGTTTAATATTACAAGATACCACAGCCTTTTCCTACCTTTAAAAAGAAGAGCAAACGACATGACTATTAGAACAAAGGTACTGTATACTACAAGTCCAATAAAAAGCACAAGAAAATTTATCTTACCGGAGGAATTGTTTACTATCAGTACAGTGGTAAGTATGGACTTCAGCAGTATAGCCAAAAAGGTATAGTGAAAAAGGTAATCTCTTACCTGATTACCCGATTTAGTTTTAAAGTAACTGAAAAAGCGCTTGGTATTAACCAGAAGTAATTCCCTATTCATCCTGCACCCTCTTTAACCGCAAATTTATATTAATATACAATTTATAATTTTACTACTTTTTCTTATTTGAATATGCCGGGTAAAAATAATTGGATGATATTATTTTATCAGCAAAATCAATACCTTTCAAAGCCCAGTTTTTAGTTTTTTCATCAGTAGTAGATCCCACATAGGTACGATTGTTTAGAACTGCAAAATCCCTGTTTGTATTAACCAGGATTCTACCCATTGCGGTATCTTTAAAGTTATTTTTATCAATCCCCATAAGGTATGATATTGTTGGCATAATGTCTATCTGCCCGCCTGTTACCGTTAGTTTTTCTGCAGGCATATTCTTCTGATAAATAATGAGCGGTACACATCTATTCTTCTCCAGCCACCAGTTTTCCTGCGGCTTTATATTGTATAGCTCATCTTGGTAATACTTGTGAACACCGCAATGATCGCCATAAATAACTACAACGGTATTGTCAAGTAAGTGGTTTTGATCAAGCTCATCAAGAAACTTTCCGATTTTTTCATCTGTATAGTGAAAACTTTGGAAATAACCTCCGAGCTTTGTAGAATCAAACTCTTTATCAAGGTTCAGAGATCTATACTTTTGTGGAATATTAAATGGTCCGTGACTGCTCAGTGTTACTATGAAATTAAAAAATGGCTGCTTCTGTGAAACAATCTTAGGTACCAATTGCCTGAAATATGAGCCGTCACTAAGTCCAAGGCCTATTTCCTCATCATGTACAAAGCTCTTTGAATCTATGCACTTCTGGAAACCTATTGATTTTAATGCAGGCATCCAATTCCAATAGCCTCCCTTATCGGAATGTATTGCCGTAGTACTATAACCCATTGACTGCATGAGTTTGGGCAGGGAATTATATGTATTGTTTGGATACCTAAAAAATGTACTTCCCTTTCTTATTGGATACACAGAAGTGTTTATCATTAAATCTGCATCCGAGCTGGTTCCAAGGTTTACCTGCTCATAAATATTAGGGAAATAGATGCTGTTCTTTAATATCCTGTTCAGGGTTGGGGTTATTTCCTCTCCATTAATACTTTGGTTTATGACAAAGTTTTCAAGAGATTCTACCTGTAAAACTAAAAGGTTTTTACCCTTGAACATGCCTTTATACTTATTATCGGGGAGGTCCTCCTGTTTATCCCTATACCATTGTTCAATCTCTTTCTTTTCTTGAGAACTGATAGATGAAGCGCTTAAATCCTTAAAATAGGAGTAAACATCAAAAAAGTGGTATCCGATTGGTGACAAATCCGTTATAGTTTGTGCAGGCGTCCAAAAAGTATCAAACAATCTCTGGGGTCCGACTTTTTTTATATCCATTTCATAATGCGCAATTGATAAAAGTACTATCGGTACCATAAGAAAGATAAAGAAATATGGTACATTTCTTTTAATATTTCTATATGGCTTCTTTACAAATATACTTGCAATAAGAATTCCTATCGCATCAATAACAAAAAGAAAGTCCCACTGTCGTGACATTGAAAAAATACTATCCCCAAGATTGTCCAGGTTGACAAGCTGCCCAAGCTGCTGAACCGAGAGAAATGCTCCAAAGCCCCTGTAATACCATATATCAAAAACTAGCAGTACTGAAAATACAAGATTTAATATTACAAGATACCACAGACGTTTTCTCCCTTTAAAAAGAAGAGAAAAAGACATGGTAATTAATACAAAGGTACTGTATAACACAAATCCTGCAAGCAACACTAGTAGGTTTAAATTTTTAATATCTGAAGAATCATTTACTATCAATGCTGTTGAAAGAATTGATTTTATCAATATTGATAAATAAGTATAATGAAATAAATAATCTCTGACCTGATCACCTGATTTAATTTTAAAGTAACTGAAAAAACGTTTTATATTAGCTTGCAGTAATACCCGATTCATTCTACCCGTACCCCTTATACCTCAAACCAATTCAATAACAGTAGTTCGCTTATTTTTTGTTTGCATATGCCGGATAGAAATAATTTGATGAAATTATTTTATCTGCAATATCTATTCCTTTTAAAGCTTTATTTTTATCATTGCTGTCTTTATCAGAACCTATAAAACTGTAGTCATTGAGGACTGCAAAGTCTTTGTTTGTCTTTACAAGTATCCTTCCCATTGCAGTATCCTTGAACTTGTTCTCATCTATTCCCATAAGGTATGCCACCGTAGGCATTATGTCTATCTGACCGCCTGTTACCGATAGCTTTTCACCTTTTGTATTTTTCTGATAAATTATAAGTGGAATTCTTTTATTGTTATCCAGCCACCAGTTTTCCTGAGGATGAATACTGTACAATTCATCCTGATAATACTTATGAACACCGCAGTGATCACCAAAGAATACCACTACCGAATTGTCCAATATGCCATCAGCATCAAGCATTGATAAGAATTCTCCTATTTGCCTGTCAGTATAGTTAAAACTCTGGAAATATCCGCCGAGCTTAGTTTTATCCATACTTTCATCCAGCTTCAGCTGCCTGTACTGCTGTGGAATGTTAAATGGCCCATGGCTTGATAAGGTTACAATAAAATTATAAAATGGCTGTTTTTCGGACTTAATTACAGGTTCAAGCTGCTTAAAATACGATCCGTCACTTAAACCCAAACCTATTTGCTCATTCTGATTAAAGAATTTTGCATCAATACACTTTTGGAAACCGATATTTTTTAATGACATCATCCAGTTCCAATAAGCACCCTTGTCTGAGTGTATTGCAATGGTATTATAACCTTCTGCCTGCATCAGCTTGGGCATTGAGTTGTATGAATTTGCCGGAAAGCGGAAAAATGTACTGCCGCGTCTTACAGGATAAACTGAAGTATTGATCATCAAATCCGAATCCGAGCTTGTTCCATTGTTTACCTGTTCATATATATTCGGGAAATAAATGCTGTTCGGCAGAAGCTTATTAAGGTTTGGCGTTATTTCCTGTCCGTTTATCTTCTGGCCTATAACAAAGTTCTCCAATGATTCAACCTGAACCATAATGAGGTTTTTGCCTTTAAACATGCCTTTATATTTATTGTCAGGCAGGCTTTCATTCTTGCTTTGGTACCAGTCGTTGATTTCTTTTTCCTCAGATTTAGTCAGAGTTTTAGTACTGTTTTCACTTAAATATTCATACGCATCAAAAAGATGATATCCTAAAGGTGAAAGATTAAATATTGTTTCTCTGGGAGTCCAGCATACTTTGAACAATCTGAATTTGGGGTATCTGTCATGAATATCCACCCTATAATGTGTGTAGGAGATAACACCTACTGAAAAAGCAAGGATTATAAAGAAGAATAATACGTTTCTTTTGGCATCCCTATACTGGCCTTTTACAAAAAACGCTGTTATAAAAATGACTACAGCATCTGCGACAAGCACAAAATCCATCGGCCTTACCATGGAGAATATGCTGTCGCCAAGATTATCAAGGTTTACAAGCTGGTTTAGCTGGTGGACAGATAAAAAGGAATTGTAGCCCCTGTAATACCATAAATCGAAAATCATAAGGATAGAAACTACAACGTTAAAAAGCACCAGATACCAAAATCTCTTCCTTCCCTTGAAAAGAAGGGCAAAAGACATAGGCCCCAGAATAAAGCAGGCATATACAAGATTTGAAGAAATACTTGTTGATGCCCTTTTAATATCTATAGAAGTAAAGTTGGCACTTGCTATGATACCAAGAAGTGCCAATGATTTTAAAAGTACTATAATAAATGTATATGCAAACAAATAATCTGTAAGTTGATCTATTGTCTTTTCTTTCAAATAACTTAAAGACTTCTTACAATGGATAGCCAGTTCTTTCCTCATGCGTTCCCTTTCATAACAAAGGAAAAATGCCGTAGCCTTGATCAGCTGACTTTTTCCAATCCCTCTATATCAGATATATCTATTGCGCGGGTATGTATTGTGTGTAACCATTCACGCTTATTCCTGTTAAAAAAGCCTTGAATGCTTATTGGTATCCAGGTAAGCCCATAAATCGGGAATAGAATAAAATATTTTATGACCTTCAATTTAAATTTACCTTCAGCTGTTATGAAGATCAGACTGAAGAGTAAGAGTGCTGCTCCTGAAACCAACGATGAAATAATTGTAAATGCAGTGATATTGTTTAAAATAATCATCATTATAATGGAGAATAATCCTACAACACCATTTGCGATGGTTATAAACGGCTGCATAAGGTAAAGACCACAGTCAAAAGCCCTGAAATCCTTATCCTTAAAAGCCTTAACAAAAAGACTTTTTAAATATCTTCCTGCACAGTCACAATGTCCCTGCATCCATCTGGTACGCTGTCTCCATGATTGCTTCAATTTCAAAGGCTTTTCATCATACACCTTTGCATTGTGCGACCAGGAAACCCTCATGTTTTTTAAAACAAGTCTTAATGAAAACTCAAGATCTTCTGTCAGACATGTAGCTTCCCAACCGATTTCCTTCAATACATCCATGGACATTACAAATCCTGTTCCGCCAAGAGCGCAGTTAAGTCCGAGATAATGACGAGGAAGCTGGAAGATCCTGTTGCTTATCCAGTAAGTCATTGAGTAATTTCCTGAAATCCATGAATCGCCAGGATTCTTGCTGTCGAGATAGCCCTGGATAACCTTGTTTCCAAGGCATAATTCCTTGTTCATCTCCATAAGAAAATTCGATGAGGCAAGGTTATCTGCGTCGAAAATGCACACTGCATCATATTTAGTATCCATTTTGAATAATTTTTTAAATGCCCATTCAAGTGAAAAACCTTTTCCTTTTTTTGTTTCATCAAATCTTTCAAGTGTTTTCGCACCATTTTCCTGTGCTATCTTCGCAGTTTTATCTGAGCAATTATCTGCAATTACAAATACATCATACATGTTCCTTGGATAATTGAGTTTGTTTAAGTTCTTTACAATGCTTCCTACAACCTTCTCTTCATTATGAGCTGCTACCAGCACTGCAAATCTATTTACAGGTTTGAAACTTTCTGCAGGTAATTCCTTTCTTCTGAACCATCCAAAAATACCTATTATAAAGTAATAAACAAGTATTACCGCTAATATAACCTGTGCAACTAATAACACAATCCAAAAAATATTACCTAAATCCGCTAACATAATTATCTATAACCCCTTATTAAAAATAACATTCTAATAAAAATTACTCTATATTAATATTATTGTCAACACATGTTTTACATAATAAATTGCTGATTACCTTATATATTTACTGTTAAAATGAGTATAAGCGTTAATTTGTTAACATATTGACGATAATAAAAAAAAATCGTAAAAAAAAGGAAACAACGTAAAATAAACATCGTTTCCTTAAATTATTTACAATTTGGTAATATTTTTTTAGAATCCCTTCGTTACTTTTTGTTTAGTACAAGCTGGTCGTCCTTGACATCAATAACCACCTCATCGCCTGATGTTACCTTTCCTTCAAGCATTTCTTCCGCAAGACGGTCCTCAATCATGCTTTGTATGGATCTTCTAAGAGGTCTTGCACCATAAACCTGATCATAGCCCTTTTTTGCGAGGAAAGATTTTACCTCTTCAGTAAGCTCAAGTGTAATCCCATTCTGCTTAAGCCTGTTGATGAGGCCTCCAAGCATTATTCCTACAATATTCCTGAGATGCTCTTCTTCAAGCGGATGGAATACAATAACTTCATCCACTCTATTAAGGAATTCAGGCCTGAAAGTCTTTTTCAATTCCCCCATGACATTATTCTTCATTTCCTGGTAGTTACGTGCCTTCTCATCCCCGCCTACAGAAAAGCCCATTCGTTTGGGCTCTGTAATGAGCCTTGCACCAACATTTGATGTCATAATTATTACAGCATTCCTGAAGTCTACAGTTCTTCCCTGAGAGTCTGTAAGCCTTCCGTCTTCAAGAATTTGAAGCAGTATATTAAATACATCAGGGTGCGCCTTCTCTATTTCATCAAACAATACAACCGAATATGGCTTTCTTCTTACCTTCTCGGTAAGCTGTCCGCCTTCTTCAAAGCCAACATAGCCTGGAGGTGCTCCTATGAGCCTTGCCACAGTATGCTTTTCCATGTATTCGGACATATCAATTCTTATAATTGAATTTTCATCCCCAAACAAAGCTTCCGCTAAAGCTTTGCTCAGCTCGGTTTTACCAACACCGGTAGGTCCCAGGAAAATGAATGACCCAACAGGTCTCTTGGGGTCTTTAAGTCCGACACGGCCTCTTCTTATTGCTTTGGAAACTGCTTTTGCCGCTTCATCCTGTCCTACAACCCTAAGATGCAATACATCTTCCATCTTTCTAAGTCTTTCAGATTCTTCTTCAGCAAGCTTTTTAACAGGAATTCCAGTCCAGCTTGCAACAATTTCTGCAATATCATCTTCCGTTACGGTATCGGTACTGGTCTGATGCTTCTGCTGCCAATTATTCTTGGCCTTTTCAAGCTCTGCCTTAAGCTTTTGTTCTTCATCCCTTATACGGGCTGCCTTTTCAAATTCCTGACATCTTATTGAGTCTTCCTTTTCCTTTGCAAGCTTCTCAACCTTGCTTTCAAGCTCCTTCAAATCAGGCGGAGCTGTGAAGGATTTGAGCCTTACTCTGGAAGCCGCTTCATCAATAAGGTCAATTGCCTTATCGGGGAGGAATCTGTCAGTAATATACCTATCTGAGTATTTTACAGCTGCATCAAGTGCATCGTCGGTAATTTTTACCCTGTGATGGGCTTCATACTTATCTCTTACACCCTTTAATATCTCATATGCCTCTTCCTTTGAAGGTTCACCTACCGTTATAGGCTGAAATCTTCTTTCGAGCGCAGCATCCTTTTCAACATGCTTTCTGTATTCATCAAGGGTAGTTGCACCGATTACCTGTATCTCACCCCTTGCAAGCAGTGGTTTTAAAATATTGCTGGCATCGATGGCACCCTCTGCGGCACCTGCACCGATTATTGTATGCATTTCATCTATAAACAGGATTACATTTCCGGCTTTCCTTATCTCTTCGACAGCCTTTTTGAGCCTTTCTTCAAATTCGCCTCTATATTTGGCCCCGGCGACCATCGATGAAAGGTCAAGCGTTACAACCCTTTTTTCCTTTAATATTTCAGGAATATTACCTTCAACAATCTTTTGCGCAAGGCCTTCGGCAATAGCAGTCTTACCAACACCGGGTTCTCCGATGAGGCAGGGATTGTTTTTTGTTCTTCTTGAAAGTATTTGAATAACCCTTTCAATTTCCTTATCACGGCCTATTACAGGGTCAAATTTTCCTTCCTTAGCCATTTCTGTAAGGTCACGCCCGAACTGGTTAAGTGTCGGTGTATTTGAATAATTTGCGCTGCTTCTTGGCTCACCAGATGACCCTGGTGATTCTTCATTCAGGATTTTCACTATTTCATTCAAAAGCTTGGAAGGGTCAACCCCTAAATCCATAAGGATCCTTACAGCAACACTTTCTCCCTCCTTCATTATTCCTAGAAGAAGGTGTTCTGTACCTATATAGTTATGTCCCAGTCTTCTTGCCTCCCTAAAGGACAATTCAAGTACCCTCTTTGTCCTGGGTGTAAACCCAAGAGGCTGCTGGCCGGTTTCTTCACCTCTGCCTATAAGCTCTTCTATTTCCTTTAAAACCTTATCTTCAACAACACCTTGCCCCTGCAAAACTCTTGCAGCAACACCCGTACCTTCTCTTACGAGCCCGAGCAGGATATGTTCAGTTCCTACGTAATTATGGCCAAGCTGCATAGCACTTTCCTGGGAATATGCTATTGCTTTTTCTGCCTTTTCTGTAAAACGTCCGTACATATTTATCACTCCTTTTCAAGTGCATTATTCAAGTGTCAAACTTTTTCTTACTATTTCAGCACGTTTAATGTCTCTCTCTTCAGGATTTAATGTCTTACCTGAATTTTTCTGCAGATTTGCAGGTTGAATTGCAACCAGCAAATTATCTAAAATCTCTTTTTTAACACTCATAATTATACCCATATCCACTCCAAGTCTAACATCAGATAGAAGTTTTAAAGCCTCTTCGGTAGACATGATTCTTGCATTTGAAACAAGTCCCAAAGAGCGGTATACCTTGTCTTCGAACCTGTATGGGTTTTGCTTGAGCATATCATTCCGTATAGTTCTTTCCTGGTCTACAATCTGCTCAACAATCCTTGAAATGCTGGATACAATCTCTTCTTCACTCTGGCCAAGCGTTACTTGGTTTGAAATCTGAAACATGTTGCCTGAAGCTTCGCTGTTCTCGCCATACAGGCCCCTTACAGCCACGCCAAGCTTCCTGCAGGCTTCAAGCAGGTTTTTTATATAACCGGTCATTGTAAGCGCTGGCAAATGAAGCATTGCAGATGCTCTTATTCCGGTACCTGCATTAGTGGGGCAGCAGGTAAGATAACCATAATCACGGCTGAATGCGAAATCAACCTTTTCCTCAAGCAGACTATCAATCTCGCTACACTTTTTCCATGCATCGTCTATCCTCATTCCTGGATATATACACTGGAGCCTTACATGATCCTCTTCATTTATCATAATGCTTATGGTACCGTCACCGCTAATCAGAACCCCTCGTTCTCTGGAGCTTTGGGCCATATCCGGGCTTATAAGGTGTTTTTCCAGAAGCACCTGCCTGTTTAACGCATCAAGCTGTCCAATATCTATAAAAGTGAATTTATTTTTCTGACTTTTTTTAATATTTAAAACCGAGTCTCTTACACGGTCCAAAACCTTTAATTCATGTTCCCTGGTCATTTTTAACGGGAACGGGAAATCATTAAGATTACGCGCAAGTCTTACCCTGCTGCTGATTACAACATCTGACCCATTGCTTTCAAAAGGCGTACCTGGCATACGATGCACCTCCTATCATAAAACTGTTTTATTATTTTCCTGTTTTGTCAGCTTCAAGCTCTTTAATCCGATCCCTCAGTTTAGCCGCATCTTCATATTCTTCTGCCTGAATTGCCTTATTCAAAAGTTCCTTAAGCCTATCTACATCATTAGAGATCTTGATGTGTTCAGACTGTTTAGCCGGAGCCTTACCACTGTGGACAGTATTACCGTGAAGCTGCTTAAGCAGCGGATTCAGCCTTTCGCCAAACAGTTTATAACAGTTACTGCATCCAAGCTTGCCTGTCTTTTGAAATTCTTCATATGTCATACCGCATACATCGCATACCTTATCCGGCACCCTTGGAATTTGAAATTCCTGATTTGAACCCAGATTCAATATGCCTGAAAAGAAATCACTTATGCTGAAAGGTGACTCAAAGCTTATTTGTCCCTGTTGGGATGCACATTGTTCACACAGGTACATGTCCATTTTAGTACTGTTTATTATTTGTGTAAGGTGTACGCTTGCAGGCCTTTTCTGACACAATTGGCATAACATAGGCTCACTCCCTGACTATTCTATCTTCAACACTATATATGATGAAGTAATTACTTATACATCATTTGCATTTTTAAAGCCAAATGCAAATAGGTGTCTAATCAGAATTTACTTAATCATATTATAGATGTAATAAGTTGAATTAAAATCATTTATCATACCATCATGGCCGGCATTAAGGACATGATGCATACTAAGTATTTAATTCAACTTATATAATATATTTCCAATAAAATCAAAATGTATCTTTTAACAAAGTTATTTTTATATTAAAAGGCTTGCAAGCATGTTTTTAAGTATTGAAGCCCTAATAATATCTCTTGCCTGAGGCGGTACTGCTATAAGCGCTTTATCGCTTACCGCAGCCTTAAGAATCAAGCCTTCCCTGTCGGTTACAACCTCATAATCCATAAAGTTATTAATAAACGCTTCTGCAGTCTGCTGTGAAAGACTGTTCCCCATTGAGGCAACAATATGCATCAGATAATTCCCAGCCTTTGAAATATTGACCCTTTTTATCCTGATACAGCCTCCTCCGCCTCTTCTGCTTTCAACGTAAAAGCCTCTTTCGACAGTAAACCGTGTATCTATAACATAATTGATCTGGGACGGTACACATTTAAACTGATTTGCGAGTTCATTCCTTTGAATCTCTATTACCCCATCCGTATCGTTTATGAGCTGCTTTATAAATGCTTCTATTAAATCACTTAAAATAGCCATTCCCATCACCTTTTCTGATTTTGACTTTCCTTGACCTTCAAAAATATTATACTGCATTTCATATTTAATTTCAATATGCTAATTTATTTTATAGTTTTTGCAGATTTAAGACTAATATTCCCTTTGACAGTGAAATAAAAAAGTGCCGGTTTGTTAAATCGACACTTTTGAGACTTAATCAGTTTGAACCCACCGGTTCAAAATGGATGTGGACGCTTTCTATATCGCTTATGTTGTCACGTATCTTGTTTGTAATCTTTTTTGTGATCTGTTCAGTAATTTCTGTTGTATAATCTTCCTCAACCTCACAATGAAGGAAAATTGTCAGCTTGTTCCCCTGCCTGTAAACCTTTATATCATGGCAGTTGATTGTTTCTGATACTTCCTTGATATGACCGCAGATTTTCGAAATGGTTTCTCCGCTGCTTTCGGTTATATCCTCTGCCTGTATACTTCGGCGGTTAACATATTCAAAGTTAACACTGACTTCAACTACATCCCTTACAGCCTCTTCTATCAATCCGCCGATTGTGTGTGAAAGCTCATGAGATTGATTAAGGTTCATACATTCCTTTACTTCAATATGAATAGCAATATATTTTTTTCCTGAAATCTCATAAATATGGATATTGTGTATATTAGTACATACCGGAAACTTATCGACGATTTTCTTTACTACATGATAAACTTCATTATCCTCTGTTCCCGCTACATCAATCGGATAAGTGCTTATTACTATGTCGCTGTTTGCAATTTTATGCTGCAGTCTTTCTCTTATCTCATCAACTATGGAATGAACAACCCTGTGACTTTCATTTCTTGATATTCCTACGTTTAAATCTATAAAATAGCTAGGTCCGGAAGGTCTTATACGTACTTTTCCTACTTCCATAACACCTTTTACCTCATTAACCTCATGAAGAACATCATTGACCATTCCCTTTGGTGCAGTATCCAAAAGTGCGTCAATTGTCCGCTTACCAAGCTTTGCACTTACAACTATTACGAGAACCGAAACACCCAGAGCCGCTATAGGGTCACCATACTTGAGTACTGATATCTTAAAGAGGTCACCCACACCAACTAATAAAAGTCCGGCTATTACAACATATGAACTCCATACATCTGTATCAAAATGCAGAGCATCTGCTTCCAGTGCCTGACTTCCATACTTCTTGGCAGTCTTTCTCAGTAACCTTGCCCTGGAAATATTAATCACAACCGAGAGTACCATAATTCCCATACCCCAAAGTGATTCTGTAAAGCTGACTATAACAAGTCCCCCGAAGAACAACCTATGAACAGCTTCATATATAATCCATGCACATGTAACAAAAAGCAGGAAGGTTTCAATAAGGGCTGAAAAACTTTCAATCTTCCCATGTCCATAATTGTGTTCATTATCTGCAGGCTTATCAGAAATCCTTACTGCAAAAAATGTAACTACTGCAGCACACAAATCGAGAAGCGAATGTGCTGCTTCAGACAAAATACCCAAGCTTCCTGTGAAAACACCGACTACTACTTTAATAACCGTAAGGAATACGGCTGCAATAACCGAGCTGAATGCAACCTTTTGCTTTTCCCCTGTCATCAACTAACCCTCCAATAATAACCGCCGGATTAACTTCCGGCTTTGTTAAAGTAAATCAAGTGTCAAAAAAACCCGCATGACAAAATATTTTGTCTGCGGGCCAACTTCTTATCTGCCCTTTGGACCCAGCCCCACATATCATTTTGTGTAATGATACATCGCCTGCTCAACCGTCCAATTTCTTTAGCCAGTATTATCTTTTCAAGAGTATATAATATACAAATGTTGTTAGTCAAGGATAACCTTTTAATTATTATGATCATGGCAAGCCATATCTATCACTATGGCAAGTGCAAGGTTGACGACCTGATCTTCAGCATCATCTATATCCACTCCGTATGTATCCGAAAATGAGAAAAACTGTTTGGAAATCCTTGCAGCAATCATACCATTTTTGATAAGTGCAAACTCATGCCCCCAAAAATCTCCATCGATTTCATACTGATCCATATTATATGTAGTAATTACAAAATTGTTCTTGAAAAGCATAAACTTCTTTTTTACGTTAATTACAGGCTGTCCGCCTATATAAATATTGTACTCAGGCATGAACCTGAATAACTTTTGTTCTATATAACAAAGCTCGTTTCCCAAAACATCAAATATCTTAAGCTTATGTCCTATTGAAAGCACCTGGCTTCTTACAATAAAAATATCATTTCCTGCAATATCCTTTATAGCAAAGCTGTCACCGAGTGAAAAAATCTTTTGCCGTACAATATACTGCATAATAGTTCCCCCTAATATCAAATAAAGGTATATAGCTATTATATCATACAAGCCGGATTCAAATGCTACTTAGTTTAAAATTCATTAATACCTTTTAAAAAATTGATAATTGTGGTATAACACATGTGAAGACATTAACAGGAGGTAAAGTCATGCCATGGTGTCCTAAATGCAAGACAGAATACGAAAAAGGCTATACTGTATGTAACGACTGCGGTTCAGAGCTTGTCGAAAAATTACCTCAGGAAGCGCCTATTGAATATGACGAGCAGGTACTTCTGACAACAGTAAATAATGATATGCAGGCAAGCTTGATAGAAAGTCTTCTGACAGCTTATAAGATACCGGTATATAAACGGTATAAGGAAGCAGGCGCTTATATGGAAGTTTACATGGGTATGTCAAGATTCGGCGTTGATATATTCGTACCTTCAAAGCTAAAGCAGCAGGCACTTGAAATTATGAACAGTCAGATAGAAGGTCTTTCTGAGGACACAGATTTTCAGGACGATGAAGCTAATATGGAACAGCTTGAAGAAGAGTATCAAAAGAAAAGGCAATCACGTACCTGGCTACTACTTCTTATTATTCTTATACCTTTAGGCATTGGAGCAATCGGAGGTTTTATTTATATGCTATTAGACATATAATTAAGCATAAATATAAAGACGGGCTGAAGCCCGTCTTTTAAAATTATCTACCTTTTCATTTTTATTGCTTCCTTAACCTTTTCAACAATATTGGAAGCTGTAAGTCCATACATTTCAATAAGCTTATCCGGCTTTCCGGATTTTCCGAACTTGTCCTGAACACCTACAAGCTTCACGGGAACCGGATAGTTTTCTGAGACAACCTCAGTCACAGCACCACCAAGCCCACCCATTACAGTATGCTCTTCAGCAGTAACAATCGCCCCTGTCTCCCGTGCCGCCTTAATTATGAGTTCTTTATCTATAGGCTTGATTGTATGGATATCTATTACTCTTACATTGATACCTTCCTTCTTAAGTATGTCTGCGGCTTCTATTGCAGCATGTACCATAAATCCTGTAGCAATTATTGCTGCATCATTTCCGTCTCTTACCGTAACTCCCTTACCAAGTTCAAATTTATATGTGTTTTCATCATAAATGACAGGTACAGACAAACGTCCAAGCCTTAAGTATACAGGTCCTTCATATTCAATTGCAGCCTTAACCGCGAGCCTTGCTTCAACCGCATCAGCGGGGCTTATAACAACCATGTTTGGTATGGATCTCATAATCGCTATATCCTCAATAACCTGATGAGATGCTCCATCTTCTCCGACCGTAATTCCTGCATGTGTTGCACCGATTTTTACGTTGAGATTGGGATAGCATATCGAATTTCTTACCTGCTCGCAAGCCCTTTCAGATGCAAATATTGCAAAGGTGCTGGCAAAAACAACTTTTCCGCAGGAAGCAATTCCTGCCGCAACTGCCATCATGTTTCCTTCAGCTATTCCCATGTTCAGGAACCTTTCAGGATATTTCTTCTTAAATACCTCTGTCTTGGTTGATTTGGATAAATCGGCGTCCAGTACCACAACTCTTGGATCGCTTCCGAATTCCGCCAGTGCATTTCCATATGCTTCTCTTGTTGCAATTTTATCACCCATGTTATTCCACCTCCAGTTTTGCAAGGACTGCATCCAGTTCAGAAAAGGCCTGGTCGCGCTGTTCCTTATTTGGTGCATTACCATGCCAGCCAGCTATATTTTCCATAAAGGATACTCCCTTGCCCTTAACTGTCTCAGCAATAATGGCAACAGGCTTTCCCTTTGATTTTTTTGCTTCATTCAGCGCTTCACTTATCTGGGTATAATCATGCCCGTTTATTCCTATTACCTTCCAGCCAAACGCCTCAAATTTATTGGAGACCGGTTCGGGTGACATTACTTCCTGTATTTTACCATCTATCTGCAGGCCGTTATGATCAATAAATATTGTAAGATTATCCAACTTGTAATGGGCGGCACACATGGATGCTTCCCACACCTGACCCTCTTCAAGTTCACCGTCTCCAAGCAAGGCATAAACTCTATAATCTTTTTTATCAAGCTTTCCTGCAAGTGCCATACCTACTGCTGTTGAAATCCCCTGTCCAAGAGAACCCGTAGACATGTCCACACCAGGAACAGATTTCATACTTGGATGTCCTTCAAGATACCCTTCAGCACTTCTGAATTTAATCAAATCCTCATATGGGAAAAAACCTTTTTCGGCAAGAACACCGTATAAAGCAGGTGCACAATGTCCTTTTGAAAGAACAAACCTGTCTCTGTCCTCCCATTTCGGGTTGGAAGGATCAATGTTCATTTCTTCAAAATATAAAACCGTAAGTATGTCGGTACAAGATAGGGAGCCTCCGGGATGTCCGGACGATGCACTGTAAATTTCGTCAATAATATGTTTTCTGACTAATGTTGCGGTTTTTTTAAGCTGCGTTGTGTTCATCTTCTGCTTTTCCATCATTAACTCCTTAGAACAAAATTATAATAAACCCTAGTATACTACAATTATTATCTTCAAGTCCATAATCATGTATACCAAAAAACTTTAGTTACTCCACATAAAAATTATTTTTTATGCATGAACTTTTGAACTCCATTATCCGTATTACAAATGAAACATTGCTGATATAATTGATTCAATAAATATAACAAAATCCGGAAGGATTAAACAATGGATGATAATTTGATTCAGCGGGCAATAAACGGGGACCAAAATGCATTAGCAGAGCTTCTTTATAATAATTACGAGTTTGTTTTTAAGTTTATGGTCAAATTAACTTATAACAAAAGCTTATCGGAAGATTTGACGCAGGAAACAATGATACGGGCTATAGAAAAAATAAAATTATATGTTCCTGGAAAATCAAAGTTTTCCTCATGGCTGATAACGCTTGCAAAAAATATTTATATAGATCACCTTAGAAAGCATAAGTATGAAGAAAACTTTTTCAATCTGGATGAACTGCTTCCCCAATTTGAAGTACACACCGGTGAAAATTCAGATTCAATAAGAAATATGCTTGAGGTTTTAAAAAAGCTGGCTGATGATATACGCATTCCAATAATCTTAAAGCACTTTTATGGTTATTCATATGATGAGATTGCCTCTATTATGGGCAAACCGCAAGGAACAATAAAATCAAGGATTCACAATGGAATCGGGTCACTAAGAAAGGAGCTGGAAGCAAGTGAAATGGGATAAAGATGAACAAATAGAACAAAAAATAAAGGATAGTCTTGAATACGTTGATAACAATATAGACGTTAAGCCTACTTATCTGGCTACCTACAAAGCGTTGGTACAGGAAACCGTTAAAAAACAGAAGCAGAAAAACTTGCGAGAAACTCTAACTTTTTTGCTTACTCTAACTGTAATACTTTTTGCACAAGTGTTTGCTTTTACCAGCTCCATTACAGCTTTCATTATAACTCAGGCTCTGGCCGGGTTAATGATTCCTTTATCCCTTATAATATTCAGGCTGATAAAGGTAAGGAGGGAAGAAATCACATGACATCAGATTTGGATAAAATACCTCTTCCACTTCTTATACTAGTATTAGTCCTTTTAATATCACAAAGTGTATTTTTGTTTCAGGATGCCCGTAGAAGAAACCTGCACCCATGGTTCTGGGGTATATATGGAATTATACAAGCACCTATGCCAACAATATTATACTTTATAATTGAGCGAAAAATATTTAAAAATATAAGGAAAAAAAGGAGTGAAAATAGTGGATAAACTTGTTGAAATGCTACCTTATATTATACCTATTCTTGTAATACATTGGACACTGGCTATAATTGCATTGGTAGATCTGGTTAAGAGAAAGAAAGTCAGGTTTAATAATAAATTCCTGTGGGGAGCAATTATCATTATTATTGAAATAATAGGACCTGTAATATACTTCCTGGCAAGAGGAGATGAAGATTAATATGCTTGCAATTGAAACAAGCGGCCTCACAAAGCAGTTTGGTTCGGCAAAAGCAGTTGACGGACTTGACCTTAGAGTCCCAGAAGGCTCAATATACGGATTTCTTGGTCCTAACGGAGCAGGAAAAACAACAACTATAAAAATGCTTACAGGTCTGTCGGCTCCTACATCAGGCAGCATGAAAATCTGCGGAAGGGATGTAACCTTCGGCAGTATAAAGAACCGTTCGGATATCGGCTATCTTCCTGATGTTCCTTACTTTTACGGATGGATGTCAGCCAGGGAATACCTTGGATTTTCAGCTGATATGTTCGGACTTAATAAAGCAGTACTTGGTAATAGAATAAGCGAATTACTTCAGCTTGTGGGACTTGAAGATAATAAAAAACGTATAAAAGGCTACTCCAGAGGCATGAAACAGAGATTGGGGATAGCTCAGGCTTTGATCAGCGAGCCAAAGGTGCTTTTTCTGGATGAACCCACATCGGCCCTTGATCCCATTGGTAGGAAGGAAATAATGGAGGTTATCAGGAAACTTACAGGTAAAATTACTGTATTCTTTTCAACCCACATATTATCCGACGTTGAAAGGGTATGCGACAGGGTTGTTATACTGGATAAGGGAAAGGTCGTTTCTGAAGATTCAATAAACAATCTCCGCGAGCAATATACAGTAAACGGATTCCTGCTAAAGGTTCCTGAAGACAGGACTAATGAGATTTTTACTATATTAAAAAATACCGGATGGGTCAAAAAAATTGAGAAGACTGAGGATGGAGATTTAAAGGCATATGTGAAGACTATAGAAAAAGCAGAGGCCGAGATACCTGTTATTCTTGCCTCCAAAGGAATTCCCCTCAATAAGTTTACAATATTGGAACCATCCCTTGAAGATATTTTTATGAAGGTGGTGAATGAATAGTGCCTGCAGTTAAATTTCTCAAAAAGGAACTTTCTGAAATTATTAGAACACACAAAATATTTGTGCTTCCTGCTATATTTCTATTTTTCGGATTTCTCAGCCCTCTGCTTGCAAAATATACTCCCGAATTACTTAAGTCGGTAGGCGGTGTTACTATTGACCCCAAAATGTTTAATACAACCTATACAGCAGCCTACGAACAGCTGTTCAGAAACATAAACCAAATTGGCTTTATAATAATGATCCTTGTTTTTATGGGAATTGTTGTGGACGAAAAGGTTAAAGGCTCTGTTACAATGGTGCTTACAAAAAGCCTTTCAAGGAACTGGTTTATTATTGATAAATTTATAGCATCTGCAGCTCTTTATACGCTTTCATTCATACTGTCTGCAGGAGCATGCACCTATTATTCATTCCTTCTGTTTCCTGAATTCAGCACAGCTAATTTGCTGACAGGAATGCTGCTGTTGTGGGTATATGGTATTTTTATAATCTCATTTACAATACTCTCAAGCGCAATAAGCAAATCACATGTTATTTCTGCAGTACTAAGCCTTGCTTTTTTCCTTGGAACATCTGCATTAGGAGCAATACCAAAGGTGGGAGATTACCTTCCGGGTGCACTTTCAAGCCTTGGACTTGGGCTGATAACAGGCACAAGCAAATATGGAGATGTACTTACTCCATTAGTGATATGTATAGCTCTGATATTGGTTTTCATATCACTTGCAGCTGTATCGTTCAGGAAGCAGGAACTGTAATAAAAGGGAGGGTTTTAATCATACGTTTTGAAGCCTTCCCCCAGAACCTCCCTTATATCAGTCAATATTATGAAAGCTTTTTCATCTATTTTCTGCGCAATCTCCTTAAGTGCCGGCAGCTGTCCTCTTTGAATGACACAAAGCAGGACTTCCTTCTCGTTACCGGTGTAAAGTCCCTTACCATGCAGTGCAGTAACACCCCTGTCCAGGTCGGTAAGTATCCTTTGCGCAATCTCTTCAGATTTTTCAGATATAATAAGCACAACCTTTGCGAAATTTACACCTTCCAACATGGCGTCTACCACTTTTGAAGAAACATATAGGGTAACTATTGCATATAATCCTAAAAGAACACTGCTAAAAGCCGCTGACGCAAAAACTACAACACCCCCGTCAATTATCAGCATAAGCTGACCCATTGTAAGGTTCGGAATGAAGTGGTTCACAATCCTTGCTGCAAGATCGGTTCCTCCCGTTGTGGCTCCCGATCTGAAAACCATACCAAGGCCTGCCCCCATTATAAAGCCTCCAAATAATGAGTATAAAAGCAGATCCGGGATATTTGCATTATTCTGAAATTGCGTAAGATATGACTCAAGAAAACGGGTTGTAAATGGCTCTGAGACATCAATAACTACCGATAACATAATAGTTGCATAGAGTGTTTTTATAATAAACCGTTTACCGATATACTTAATGCCCAAAAGAAACAACGGTATGTTTAAAATGAGCATGGTTATTCCAACCGGGAATTTACCACCGCTCATATAATAAATTACAGTAGCTGCACCGCTGACTCCTCCCGGTGCAATTTTAAAAGGCACCAGAAATATATTTATGGATAATGCGGTAAGTATTACACCTAACGTTATCCACACATAATGCTTCCATTCTTTAAAGACTTTTCTAAAAAAGCTCACTTTTAATCATCCTTATTGATTACACATGTGCTTAAAATTACTATTCCCAACTTTTAAAATAAAAATCCAATTAATAAGCACATCAAAAAAGCTGCTTACCTTTTTTAGGTAAACAGCTTAAATACTTTACTAATTACAGTACCTTTTGCAGGAAGGATTTTGTCCTTTCATGCTTCGGATTTGAGAAAATCTCTTCAGGCTTGCCTTCCTCAAGGATTTCTCCCTTATCCATAAATATAACCCTGCTTCCAACTTCTCTTGCGAAGCCCATTTCATGGGTTACAACAACCATCGTCATTCCTTCTCTTGCCAGATCCTTCATAACCTCAAGAACCTCTCCAACAAGTTCAGGGTCAAGTGCCGACGTAGGTTCATCGAAAAGCATTATATGCGGCTTCATTGCAAGAGCTCTTGCAATAGCAACTCTCTGCTGCTGTCCGCCTGAAAGCCTTGAAGGATATTCATCAACCTTGTCCGCGAGTCCTACCTTTTCAAGTAAAATCTTTGCATACTCTACTGCTTCCTGCTTTGGAACCTTCCTTACTGTAACAGGAGCTTCCATTACATTCTGAAGAACCGTCATATGTGGAAATAAGTTAAATCTTTGAAACACCATTCCAAGATCTGAACATATCTCAGAAATCCTTTTATGGGATACCTTAAGCTGATCCTTACCGTCAACCCTCTCATCTGTAAGGTTGTCTTCTATATAAACCCGACCGCTTGTAATCCTTTCAAGATGGTTAAGCGACCTGAGCAGTGTGCTTTTTCCTGAACCACTGGGCCCTATTATACAAACAACCTCGCCCTTTTGAACCTCAAGATTTATATTCTTCAGAACCTCCAGAGGGCCGAACGATTTGCATACATTTTCTACTTTAATCATTGACATATTAATCGCCCTCCTTTATTCATATACTGAATATTTCTTCTCGAGTCTTTGGAATATAAATGTAAATATTGATGTCATTATAAGATACAATATGGCAGCAGGTATATAAATCGCAGCATCAGCTTTTGAGTTTGATATTGAAGTTGTAGTTTTCATCAATTCAGTCATTCCTATCATAGACACAAGGGATGAGTCTTTTAGCAATGCAATAAGCTCATTACCAACAGGCGGAATCAATCTTCTGTATGACTGTGGAATGATTACTCTTTTCATAGCTTGTCCGTAGCTCATTCCCAAGGCTTTAGACGCTTCCATCTGTCCCTTGTCTATTGATTGTATAGCTGCCCTTATTATTTCTGCCAGATAGGCTGCAGAATTCAATGCAAGAGCTATAAAGGCAGCAGGCATCTGCGGCAGTGTAATAGGAGTAAATAAAGGCAATGCAAAATAAATGAAGAATATCTGCATAAGCAGTGGAGTGCCCCTGAAAATCCAGATATAAACCCACGATATACCGTTTAGTGCTTTATTTTTTGATAATCTGCCCAGTGCAAGGAAAAGTCCTAAAACCATACCTCCAATAACAGAAACAACAGTTAATTCAAGGGTTTTAAGTGCACCTGGCGCTAGAGTAACAATATCATTCCAACTCAAAGCGAACAACTCCTTAATATTCCAAATGATATATTATTTTAGTCAGACAGCGAACCGGAATTAACCGGTTCGCCTATTGTAATAAATAATTCTTTATTCTTCAGTAAGTTTTTCATCTATATTATTAGTCAAGTCCTTACCGTTGTTCCACTTTTCAGATATCTTTTTAAGTGTTCCATCAGCTTTTATTTCTTCTAAAGCTTTATTCAGTTTTGACTGCAAATCTGAATTTGCCTTAGTCATACAAATTGAAATAGGTTCGTTTGTAAGTTTAACACTGCTTACCTTAAAGCTACTGGAATCTTTAGCTGCGTAGTCCTCAGCAACCATACCATCTGCTACAACAGCATCAAGCCTGCCTGTTTTTAAATCTGCAAATGGCTGTATAACCTGATCATATGATACTACTTCAAAACCTATCTGGCTTTTATATTTATCTGCAGAACTGGATGCTGTAGTACCTCTCTGAACACCAATCTTTTTGCCTTTGAGATCCTCTAATTTATTTATACTGTTATTACCGGGAGCAACAACTATGTATTGTCCGTTTGCAAGGTATGGCTTTGTGAAGAGATATTTTTCTGTTCTTGACTTAGTCATACTTACTGATGAAACTATTATATCGTATTTATTTGTATCGAGTGCTGCAAATATTCCATCAAATATGATAGGAGTATATTCAGTCTTTACTCCCAGCTTTTGTGCAAGTGCCTCCGCGAGGTCTACATCAAAACCTACAAGCTTGTTTTTGTCATCCCTATACTCCATTGGAGGGTAGGAATCATCAACACCGATTCTTAAAACTTTTCCATCCCATGCTTTAGCCTTCGTACCACAAGCGCTTAATGTAAATGACATAATAAAAAGCATTGCCAGCGCTATACTCAATTTCTTAAACGAAATTGACATAAATTTTCCCCCTTTAAAATTATATCTTTTAATGTTTTACTCCTCTTTATATTGAAAATTGTTAATAATCAAATGAAATTAAACAGAACTGAGCACGACATTGTGCGGTTTTCTCTACAATAAATTATAATATAACAAATCAGTATGGTTTACAACAATTTATACAGCGATATTTTTAGGAAATAATTATACAATTTCTCCTAGTTCTCATTCAGTTTTTTAAATATCGCATCTTTCACTTTATTACTTACATGCATCACATTTGTACCTTCATTTATCAAGGCCTTACGAATATACTCTATTTCAGCCTCGGTCAAATGTACAACCCTGCCTTTAACATCAGACTTAACATCCTTCATGATTTCAGCTATGGTATTTTTAGCACTATCCATGCTGTTAAAGTAATAAACCTCAAGTGCTTCATCATAAACTGCATTATTATTAAGAAACTTTTCTTTTACTGCGGAAGCTTTAACACCGACTATCCTGGCCAAATCATTTATTTTATAAACTCCAAGGTAATCTATGTAGTAGCATTCATCTTTTCTTCCGGATTTCCTTACAACAAAATTGGACTCACTTACCATAAACTGTACCTCCCGAGAGATTACATAAAATATGCAGCCTTACTAACTATTATATTATATCAGCGTCTTTTGCATGAAACAATATATTATATTATACACCCCGCAAAAGCATAAAAATATAATTTTCCGGCTAATAACATAAATCATTTCACTTACTTTATTTTTTATACTACATTATATATAATTGTAAACATAGTCTTTGAGAAAATCCTATAAAGACTCCAATAAAAAAAGGCAGGTGCACAAATGAAAATTCTTCATCTTATCGGAGGCGGAGATGTAGGCGGAGCAAGAGTACATGTCCTGTCTCTCGTTAAGGAACTAGGCAAGCACATTGATGTTAAAATAATAAGTCTCAGGCCCGGCATGTTTTCAGACGAAGCCCGTGAAATGGGAATAGACATAGAAGTAGTTAAAACAGGTAACATTGTTTCAGATATAAAAAGAGTAATCCATGTTGTACGGGAAGGTAAATTTGAGGCTGTTCACTCTCATGGTGCAAAAGCAAACATGATTGCCATTGTAGTCAAGTACTTTACCGGTATTCCTACTGTTACAACTGTTCACAGTGATTACAGGCTTGACTATCTTGAAAGTAAGGCAAAACAATATACCTTTGGTTTAATCAATTCATTTGCTTTGCGCCACATAGACTATTACACAGGCGTTTCAGACAACTTTAAAAAAATGCTTATCGAGAGGAAATTCTCTCCTTCAAAAATATTTACCGTTTATAATGGTATCAGCTTTGATCGAAAGATACTGACTTACTCTAAAGAGGCTTTTATAAAAAAATACGGTTTAAGCCTAAATCAGGATGATATTGCCGTGGGCATTCTTGCAAGGCTGTACCCTGTAAAAGGCATTGATACCTTCATAGCTGCCGCCAACGAGGTTGTCGCAAAAAATCCTTCAATAAAATTTATAATTGGAGGTGACGGCGAAGACCGCGCTGCACTCGAAAAAAAGGTTGCACAGCTTGGAATCGGCAATAATGTTTATTTTGCCGGCTGGGTGGATGACCCTTACGAATTTATGAGCAACATGGATATAAATGTCCTCACATCAATAAGCGAGAGCTTCCCTTATTCCATTTTGGAGGGAGCGCTTCTTAAAAAAGCAACCATCAGCAGCGATGTGGGAGGTATATCAGACCTTATAGAAAACAACTCAAATGGGTATCTGTTTAATTCCGGCGATTATAAGAAGCTGGCGGAACATATAATCGAACTTTCGGGTAATACAGATTTAAGACTGAAATTCGGTGAAAAAATCTATGAAAAAGCCCGTAAATTCTTTTCCATCGAAAGTATGTGCTCAAGACAGATAGAAATATATGAAAAGGTACTGTTTTTTGAGTCTCCCGAAAGACGCAAAAAACACCTTAACAGGAAATACTACTTTGATGCGATAGTTTCTGGTTATTATGGTTCAGGCAATCTGGGTGACGATGCCATATTAACAGCATTAATAAAAGATCTAGGTTTATATAAGGAAAACATAAGACTGCTTGTAATTTCCAGAAATGCTATGGCTACTAAAAAAGCCTTTCTTGTAGATTCAATAGAGCGTCTGAGCCTGATAAAGTTCATTCGCGCATTAAAAAACTCCAAATTGTTTATTAACGGAGGCGGAAGCCTTATACAGGATATAAAAAGTACACGATCCCTTATTTACTACCTTGGAACTATCTGGCTTGCAAAAAAAATGCACACAAAAGTAATGCTTTATGCCAATGGTATTGGTCCGGTTATAAGGGGCGGAAACAGAAAGCTTACCCGTCATGTACTTAGCAAGGTAGACTATATAACTTTAAGAGAAAATGCATCAATTTCAGAGTTGGAAGCAATGAACATTACTAAACCGAAATATCAGGTAACTTCTGACCCTGCAATGGCGTTGGAATTACCGACAGATATAGACGTTGAAGCCATCTTCAGAAATGAAGGTTATACATATGAAGGCCCTTATGCGTGCTTCTCAATAAGACGATGGGGCATGCACAAAAATTATAAGGAAGTTATAGCAAAAACAGCAGACTATATAACTCAAAATTATAATCTTAAATGTGTGTTTGTACCAATGCACCATCCGGCAGATGCAATTGTTGCTGAAGAAGTTGCATCGCTTATGAATGAAAAGGCTTATGTATTCAAAAACAAATACACGGTTGCTCAAATGGTTGCTATTACAATGAAGATGGACATGCTTGTAGGGATGAGACTTCATGCCTTAATATTTGCAGCAATAGCAGGAGTCCCTTTTGTAGGGCTTGAGTATGAAAATAAAATTGAAGGCTTTTTAAGGCATGTTAATCAATTTGAAAATACAATGGCGGGACATGTAAGTGAACTCAGATACGACAAGCTTAAGGAAATCGTTGATAATGTGTGGAACAACAGGGAGCAAATAAAAAAAGAGCTGGCGGAAATCACTCCCGAGCTTAAGGAAAAGGCTCTTTTGAACGCAAAAATTGCCGTCGAACTTATAGAGGAGGACAAATGAGAAAAACTGCAGAAATTTTAGGGGTTCCTTTAGACAGTGTTACAATGCATCAGGCAGTTGATATTACTCTTAGTTTCCTTAAAGAAGACAGAAATCATGCTGTTTATACACCCAATTCAGAGATAATCATGGCCGCACACCGGGATGAACAGTTGAAAAATATATTAAAGAATTCCGATATGACAGTAGCTGACGGAGCAGGCGTAATACTGGCCTCAAAAATTTTAAAGCTCGGACTTCCCGAAAAGGTTTCTGGTATAGATCTTGTTAGGAACTTATTCAAAATTTCACCTGAAAACAACATAAGCTACTTCTTTTTCGGCAGCAAACCGGGAGTAGCAGAAGCAGCAGGTGAAAAAATACGTTCAGCTTACGGAGATATAAATATAAATGGTTACAGGAACGGTTATTTTGCAGAAACAGACGAAGCTGATATTGTAGAACAAATCAACTCTTCAGGGGCTGATGTCCTTTTAGTTGCTCTTGGTGCTCCAAAACAGGAAAAGTGGATATATAAACATAAGAGTGAACTTAAAGTAAAGGTTTGCATTGGTATAGGAGGAAGCCTGGATGTTTTTGCGGGAACAGTAAAGCTGGCTCCTGAATTTTACAGAAAACACGGTCTCGAATGGTTTTACAGGCTTTGTAAGGAGCCATGGAGATATAAGAGGATGCTTGATTTGCCAAGGTTTATATTAAGAATTCTGGCAATAAAGCTTCATTTAAGAAAAAATGTTTAACTTCAATCTATTGTTTTTCCAGTATAATCCCTTAAGTTGAAGTCAGCAAGATAATAAGCCATATCCATAGTCAAAACGTCATTTGGAGTGTTTTCAATCTTTGCTTTAACCTTGCTGTCAATGTAACCCAGATCACAGGCCTTTTCATAAGCACCCGGAAGATCTATTTCTACAGAATTCAAAGCAGTAAGGATTTTACCTGCAATATCTTTTGTGAGTTTATCTTCAGTAAAAAACGGTCTGAGCTTTGCATCAAATTCAAGGTTATACTGCGAAGCATCAATTCTGTAAACACCGTTAAGCAGCATCATTGCAAGGTCCTGTGATGTTGCTTCCTTATTGTATTTATAATTATTTTCATCTCCTCCGGCAATAAGTCCCAGACTTCTAAGACGTTTTACGGAATCATACGACCAGTTCGAAGCATTAATATCCTTGGATTTTATAGGCGGAATACTGACGCCCTGTCTCCTTAAAAATTGTCCCAGTTCCTTGATCAGTTTGCTATCACCAGATATGTCTGCAGGTAAAACATTTTTATATGATGAATATACAGCAACTACCCCTGCAGCTTCACCTGTGGATATACTTGCATCAAATCTGCCGGCACTGCTGGAAACCAATGAGGAATAGGACGCTTTCCCCCCTGTCATAAGTAGATTGTCTACCTTGTCAGCTATTATACATCCAAGCGGAATTCCATACTGGTCAGGTTTACCTATAACATACTCAGGACTTTTATCAGCAAGCTTACCTCCATAAACAGGTGCAGATCCCATCGCAATTTTATCCGGGAAATCCTTGTTTGTAAGTACATCGTTAACACTCAAAGTGTAATGTCCCTTAAAATGCTTATATTCAGGCATCAGAAATCCTTCAGCCGCTTTAACAAATTTGGCATTCCTAAAAACCTTGAAGGTTTTGCTTAAGAATTCGGCAAGATCCTTGGACTCATTAACTGCGGCATTATATATTTCCTGCGTCCTCTTTTGATTTGAAAAATCTATTCCAAAGGCTTCTACACCTTTAACAATGATTTTCCCGTCTCCCTGGTCATAAACATTGAAGTCGTTTATTCTTAAATTTACATCAGACGTCTTGTATTTTCCAAGCGCTTCGTAGAATTCCTTTGATTTGGAACTAAACACCATTTTTACATCAGACCACTTAATGCCTTCAATTTCAAAATTCAACTGTGCAGGCTGAAAACTCTGCGGAAGGTTTAAGTCACCCGAACCATAATAGAAAGGCACACCGCAGCTTTCGAGAAGCTTTCCTTCACGGGTGGAATCTATGAACACCATCCCACTGTAGGTGGTTGTTTTCCCACTTACACTCACGCTTATACTCTTTAGTTTTCCGTCCTCAACAACAGACTTTTCAAGCTTTGCATCATATACTACCTTAATACGGCTCTCATCCTTTACAAGCTCTGTCATTGTTTTAGTATAATTTTCAAGACTGGTATTGTTCCCAAGCCTGCTCATAAACTCCTGAACCAGTCCCCTGTTTACACCAATACCTTTAGAATTTTTACTTATATAGAAATCAGTAGATAAGTTTTTACTGATAAAACCTCCCAGATTACTGTCTTGTGTTATAAGCAGAGTATTTGCACCTATTCTTGCAGACGATATAGCAGCGGCAATACCTTCAGGATCACTACCTACCACAACTACATCATATACATTCTCCGATTTTGGAAGCTTACCCTTTGCCCAGGTATTCTGCTTTCTGTCCTTAAACGAATAATCGCTGCTGAATATAGGGCGTACCCCAAATTGATACACAAGGAAGAATACAACTAATATTAATACTATTCTGAAAATGGATTCCTTTTTCATTTTTCCTCCATGTATTTAACAATAAAAAAAATGCTCTTATGTATATAGGATGAAGTAAATTTCTTATACATCATTTGCATTTCTACAGCCAAATGCAAATCGGTATCAAATCAGATTTACTTTATCCTATTACAGATGTAATAAGTTGAATTAAAATCATTTATCATACCATCATGTCCGGCATTAAGGACATGATGCATATTGAAAATTTAATTCAACTTATATTAAATATTATATCGGCATATAAGAGTATTTTTATTACATGTCTATAAATTTCAATTTTTTGGTTAAAAAATGTAAAATTTCATCTTATTGCATTGACATACATTTACATTTATTTTATAATATGTTATATGTATTACAATATTATACATTATTTACACTATTATTCATTCCATAATTCTATGGTATAATCTTATAAACCTTTATTCTAATACCTACAACAATATTCTTACTTTCTTTGCAAAAAATATTGAAAGAAGGTGAGCAAATGGGAAGAATTAGATCCCCTAACAAGTATGGTATTTTATGACCGAACGTAATATATAATAGGCGAGAGAGGATGATATTATTATGTTAAAAAAAGTACTATGTTTACTAATGTGTTTTAGTCTATTAAGTATAGGTGTTGTTAATGCCCAAACTAAAGAAAATGTTAGCAAAGTAGTTTTTAAAGCGGAAGAAATTACTGACATAAGTAAAATTGAGGAACGAGCTGATAAGGGAATTACAGATGACAAAAATTTTACTGCAGCAAGTTGTATTATTAAAGATAATAATGGATCACCTATTGATATTAAATCTGCGAAAACTACCTCACAAAAAATCAAAGAAACAAAAAGCGATAATGGTGATACCATAACTGAATACTCAGCTAATATAATTGCATCAATTCCAGGACCAGAAGAAATTTCAGCATATGATAGCAATGGCTATAATGCATTATTATATGTTAATGTATCATATGAAGTAGGAACATTAGGGACTTACAATCTATACAAAATTAATTCCCTTAAAGGGAAATTAGTTAAATTAGATTCATCAATAGTGTTATCAAGAATGGATATACAAGAAATGTGTTACGGAACAAAATATACAAGTGTTAGTTCTTCTGGGTTCGCTGGAGTAGATTCATATAATATGACGGCTATTGCAAACAGTCCTACAAATAATACATATTATTATAATAATAGTTTATCACCTTATTATTGGAACCTTGCAGATGGCACCGCCGGCACTTACATAAAAGGTATTACAACAGGATATTTTTCAAGAGCTGGTAGTTCATGGTCAGCACAAGTAGATTGGAAAAGAACTGCTTCTTAATTTAAAATTACTCTAATTTAACTCTTTCCCATTATGGGAAAGAGTTTTTATATGACACAATTTTACAATGACTATATGTGTTGTTCTTATGTATCACCAAGGCCGAAGCTTACATTTAAAGCCTCATTGACCATATCCATAAGATCATCGTCAAGGTGCCCAATTTTTTCCCTCAGCCTTTTTTTATCAATTGTTCGTATTTGCTCAAGCAATATAACAGAGTCTTTTAAAAGCCCATATTCCTGTGCACTTATTTCTATGTGCGTAGGAAGCTTTGCCTTGTTAATCTGTGAAGTTATTGCAGCGGCAATTACTGTAGGACTATACTTATTGCCTATATCATTCTGCACAATCAATACCGGCCTTATTCCTCCCTGTTCCGAGCCTATGACAGGACTAAGGTCAGCATAGAATATATCTCCGCGTTTTATTACCACTATTTTTCCAACTCCCCGAGCCTTTCTTCATACTTTTGCTGCTGTTCCTCATCCACTTCAAAGAATATTTCTGCAAGTTTTGCGTTTATTTCAGCCATTTCCTGATATCCTTTTTTCATCCTGTCACTCATTTCAATTCTTTTCTTCTGGCCTATATACACCTTCATCGCTTCACGGACAAATTCACTCCTGTTAGTGTTCTCCATTGATACGATATTATCTACTTCCTTCAGTAAATTATCAGGAAGGCTTATTAATATTTTCTTTAATTGTGCCAAAAATATAACCCCCACTTCATAATTTCGGTACCAAATTATTTTTAGGAACCGTTAAGTTATGAACACCCCACAAAAAAAGCATAAAACAAAATAAAAAGCCCCAATCTTATTCTTATTATATGCAATCCCAAAAGCAAAATTGCAGATATCTATCACTGTGAAAAACAATAAAGCAGCTTATATCAAACTTCTAAATAAGATAGTTCAAAACATTACAGACATGTCCTCCCTGAAGGTATACCCTGGGAATTCTCTTTCCAACAATACAGGTAATTTCATAGTTTATCGTGCCTATACTTGCTGCAAGCTCATCAACAGACATTTCACAGTCTCCCTGTTTTCCGAACAGTACAACTTCGTCACCAACACGTACTGGATTTTTCATATCTGTAACATCAACCATGCACTGGTCCATGCAAATTTTCCCTACAACAGGGGCAAATTCACCATTTATAAGAACTCTTGCCTTACCGTTAAGGAGTCTAGTATAACCATCTGCATAGCCTATCGGTATAGTCGCAATTTTACTTTCTCTCTTAGTTGTAAATATTCTGCCATAGCTGATACAGGTATTTTTTTCAACATCCTTAACAAGAATTACATTAGCCTTCAGCGACATGGCAGGTTTTAAATCTATCTTGTCCCTGTTTACTTCATTTGAAGGATAAAGTCCGTAAAGGATAATTCCCGGTCTTACCATGTCCAGGTGCATCTCAGGATACTCTATTATGCCTGCACTGTTTGCGACATGCTTGACAGGTATGTACAAACCAATTCTGTTCAGTTCACTGCATATGCTCATAAATCTTTCAAACTGCATGTAGGTATAGCTTCTGTCTGTCTCATCGGCAGAAGCAAAATGTGTAAACAACCCTTCAATAATCAGACCTGGAAGCTTTCCTATCTCAGTAACATTTTTAATCGCACTGTAGCCGGGCATAAACCCAACCCTGGTCATTCCGGTATCTATCTTTATATGAATTTTTACATTCTTTTTATTTCTTAAGGACGCATCTGATAAAGCTTGTGCCAGATCATGGCTGAAAACCGTCTGAGTTACATCATAGTTAACAATTTCGTCGGCTCTCCTCGGATCGGTATAACTTAAAATTAGGATAGGAACCTTGAAACCGCTTTTTCTCAACTGAATGGCTTCATCAAGCATTGAAACTGCAAGACGTGTAACACCATTATTCAAAAGCGTGTTTGCCACTTCCATAACTCCGTGTCCATACGCGTCTGCCTTAACAACACCCATTATCTCGGCATTTTTATTTGTAATTCTGCGTATCTCTTTTACATTATGAGCTATATTGTCGAGATTGACCTCAGCCCATGCCCTGTTAAAATTATAATCCATTATGAATCCCCCCGAAGTTGGACAAAAAAGCCCCTAGCCGAATATTCTGCCGGCTTTATATTAATTGAAAAGTAACTTACATTGATTCGGCAATGAACTTAACCAAATCAGAGCGGCTTATAATTCCTGCAAGTTTTCCGCCGCTTACAACAGGAATCCTGTTAATACCCTTTTCAATCATGATTTCAGCAACTTTTGTAACATCGGTATCTTCACTAACGGTTATAACATGCTTTTTCATAATATCTTTCGCCTTGGTTGCCACAAGCTTTTTAAGCTCATCGTTATAATGTTTGCCGCCTAAAAAAACCAACCCCCCGAGAAGCTCTACAACAGGAGGAAAACGTGGTTCGATATCCTTATATAGGATGTCTCTTTCTGTAACAATTCCTACAACCTTATTTTCAGCATCTACGACAGGCAAACCACTGATATTTTTATCTACAAGAATATGTGCAATTTCTTCAATTGTAGTTTCCGTATTAATAACAACTACATCTTTGGACATGATTTCTTTGGCTTTCATACGGTTACCTCCTTAATTATTTGTTGGATTTTAGATAATGCTTTTTATGGCATATGGAATCTCATTAAGGATATCACCGGCAGTCAGCCCGTGTTCTCCTATAATTTTAGCCTGTATATCCCCTGCAAGTCCATGTAAATATACACCAGCCAAAGCTGCATCCAAAGCCCTGGAACCCTGTGCCATTAAACCTGCAATCAAGCCAGTCAGCACATCTCCAGCACCTGCTGTAGCCATTCCCGGGTTGCCTGTAGTATTTATGTATATAATACCATCAGGAGATGCTACCACCGTTGCAGCACCTTTGAGCACAGTTACAGTATTCCATTTACATGCAAATTCTCTTGCAATTTCTATTCTATTATTCTGTACTTGGTCGATTGTTATACCTGCAAGCCTTGCCATCTCACCAGGGTGGGGAGTTATTACGGCAGGTGCTTTCAATTTCTTTAAAACCGAAATATCCTTTGCAACAGCATTAAGTCCATCTGCATCGATTACAACAGGTTTATCAATATATTCTATGATACTGTGAACAAATTTAACAGTGTCTTCGTTCAAAGACATACCAGGGCCCAAAGCCACTGTATTGCAGCTATCAATTTTGGTTTTAATGACTTCCAAGCAGCCCGGCAAGAAATGACCCTTTTCTTCATCTTCAAAAGGAAGAATAATCGGCTCATGAAACATTGTACTGCAAACAGTCGCAAGGCTCTTTGGAACACCCAGGTAAACCAATCCGGCACCTGATTTCAAAGCTGCACCTGCAGCCATACAGCCTGCGCCCGTCATCCCTGTTGAACAGCCTATTACAAGTACCCTGCCATAGCTGCCTTTATTTGAATCTTTCTTTCTGTCTGGAATATGCGATGACACATAGTCTTCATCTATAGTATTAACATTTATATTCATGCGTTCCGAAACATTTGCAGGTATTCCTATATCGGCAAGTATAATTTCACCGCAGTATCCCTTCCCCGGGTATACCGCCATACCTGTTTTCAGCAGCCCAAATGTCACTGTTTTATCCGCTTTTATACACATACCTGGAACCTTGCCTGTATCGCTGTCCAGACCTGACGGAACATCGATAGCTATGACAGGACGTCCGCTTTTATTAATAATTTCAATGAGGCTTAGTGCCAAACCTCTTGTCTCACCCTTTATTCCTGTTCCCAGCATTCCATCAACAATTATATCTTCATCAATAAGTTCTGCTTCTACCTCATTATTCCTGCTGTCATCCTTTATTTCAATACATTCAACTCCGGTGTTGATCATTGCTTTATAATTAATTCCGGAATCTCCGGTTAGTTGGGTTGTATCTGCATAGGTATATACTTTAACTTTTGAGCCCTTATTAAAAAGATGCCTTGCAACAGCAAACGCATCTCCGCCATTATTACCTTTCCCTGCAAATACAGCTATTCGCTTGCCCTTAAGGCTAATCAGGGTTTTCTCAATTTCCATGACCACCCTTAAGGCTGCATTCTCCATCAGTACAATTCCAGGAATCCCAGTTTCATTAATGGTTCTGGCATCTATCTCACGCATCTGGGCTGATGTTGCAAGTTTCATTTAAGCCTCCATTTTATATCAGTTCTAGTAATAAAGTAAAACCATCATGAGTAATTAATTTACCCGAAAAACTCTTTGTCGAGCTTCTCAAGTTCTTCTGCCCCCAGGAGGTCATGGAAATAGCTATATATATCGGTATCATCCTGGGAGAGCGACTCTTTCTCGTCTATATGTTCCTTAAGACTTTGTCTTTCCTGCTCAATAATCCTTTCCAGTTCTTCCACCCTTTTTTGATTGGTTCTTATTTTAAAATATACTAAATTTACTGTATTTTCAAGGAGTCTTAAGTTTGCTTCCTTAAGCTTGCCAGGCATGTCATCCAATTCTTCCTCAATTTTTGCCAATCTCTCATTTATCCTCTTTATTTCTTTCTCGCACTCCTGCATTTCGCTTTTCGCGCTTTCATTTCCATGGTCAAAAACTTCGGTAGTAAGCTCAAGAATCCTATCCATACAAACCTTTTTATGAGCTGAAATCTCCTTTGATTCAGCACTTATACGAGCCTGATCCTTTAGCAGTTCCTTTAGACTTTCTTCACATTTTATAATTTCCGGTGATTTGTCAGCAGCTCCGAATAGGCTATTCCAGCGCTCATCAAGTATAAGAATAGATATATCGTTTTTCCTCAAAACCTTGGTATCGAATTTTTTCTTTTTCTTTTTAAGAAATCCGAACATGGCGGCACCCCGATCTAAAAGCGCACCAGTAATTCGCGGTGCATTAGTTTAAATTAAATACAAATTTCTACATTTAATTTATCGGCAAAAATTTTATAATTAACAAGTATTAGAAATTTTAGTTTTTAATTTCGCTTTTCGGAATTAAACTTTTGAAAAATTACTAAAACAATACACATGACACATCCAACCACCAAACCTATAAGCATACCATAAAGACCCCGAAAAAAAGATATATCAACAGGTGTATAGGAATGACAAAAGCTGTTTGTAAGCGATACTCCCGAAACGGCTGCTGCAATAACGAGTGGTAAAAGAATAAGCTTATTGCTATATTTTTTTACACATAAAACAAGCAATATAAAAGCAGGGTATCCAACCAGAATTTCCTTAAACCTTGGCCTTACCATCATGAACTGCTCCAGGGCCTCCCTTAAATGTATTTCCAGTTTTGAAGCTCCTGTCCCCAAGCCATTTCCGCTTCTGCCCAGATAATAATAAAAGATAAACAGTGTAGAAGCAATTAATAGAACCTTAACCGCAATTCCGTGGTTTGAATTAAACTGCCTAGCATCTGATACAATGTTTTTAAAGTGTTTGAAGTATGAGCAATAAGCTGCAAATGCGGCCAAAAGAGGAACAGAGTATGCAACAGCAACTCCCGGACCGGGAAAGCCTGATAAGCCCATTATGTAACGGATACCCAAAAACGATGCAATTATAAGGCATGCACCGGCTGCATTTATAATGAGAAAAACTATAAGACTTGTAAGCAGGCGAAGTGAAAATTTCTTACCCAAGCATGTCTTTAATAGTTTTACCATGACTGTTATAGCCAGGGACGGGAATACCAATGCTGCAAGAAAAGCTGTCAGGCCTCCAGCATCGGATTTCAGCAGGAAAACCGGTATTCCAATTGTTAATAGAATTATAAATAGTGCTGCAAATAAGCCTTTTGCCTTAGGCTCTAAAAGATAAAGAACAAGCAGAAATAATGCAGCCATTATTCCAAAGGGTATTGAAATACTTCCAAGAGGTGATGTCTCAACAGTAAGCTTTTCAATATCTGAACCAACCTCATAGCCATGTGAAGAAATATATCTTTTCAATCTTAATACTGCATTCAGGGTTTCTTTAAGACTGGAACCTTCAGAAGTAAGGGGTCTTAAGTAAACAAATCTTATATTTCTATCCACAATCGCCCTGAGATATCTTAAATACAATTCATCTGAATTAAGTAATTTAAGGTCTTTATCAGGCACTTGGTATATCCTGCCTATAGAATAACCGGTTTTCGCAATTACGCCCTCAAGATTACCCTGTCCTGTAATTCCTGGTCCTGCAGCTGCTTCAAACACTCCCACTACAATGTGATTTTGGTTTATTATATCTGAAAGACCTTCATAATATGAAAGGCTCTTTTTATAAGAGCCATCAAGGAATAAATATCTAATGTTAAATTGTTGAATCAGTTTACTTAACAGTGACAAATCACTGTTTGTCCCGTCGTTAGCTGCCGTGAGATAGGGTATGAGCTTAAACCCATTACCTGAAAGGACGGCAAACATATCGGTACTCTTAACGTCAAGGGGTGTTTTCATTATTAAGCTGTAAATTCCATTATCTTTGAATAAATTCAATACGTCCTGTTGGGTCAAACCTGCTTGACCAGCCTGCTTAGCGAATTCTTCATAGTCAGCAGCAATTATTACATTTTTATTTTTCTGTTCTACCAAAACCCTGTTGTATATCCCGGGAAATAGTGACAAAGTGCATATCAGAAGACATACCCAGGAGATATATTTCAAAGTCCTATTCAACTTTTGTCTCCTTATGGGTTTTAAGCATTCCGAGTGCTGCGAGAATAATTCCAACAACAGCCCAGAAAATAATCATTACTCTCGGATAGAACCATATATATTCTACGAATCCAATCAATAGAGCGCCTGCAATACCTGCAACTCCAGCGACAAGAATATTCTTCAACATTTTATCTGCTTCACCGAATATTGCCTTTATACTTTTCTTTATCATCCTGAGCATAAACCATACGAACGATAAAAGGCCAAAGATACCCATCTGAATCCACAATTCAAGATATACATTATGTGCATGGGCTATTACTCCCGTACCCGTGAATTTATAGTACCTGTTAAACAGTCTGGCGAAAACTTCGTTTCCAAGCCCGCCCCCCGTTAACCAAAAATCACTTATTATGGGCGTTACCGATTTATAAATCAGTAATCGATACTGAGACGATTTATCTGCACTAAAATTGGTAAGAGTCATAATCCTGTCTGTAATCTGTGCTGGAAGCAGCGGGAAGCATGCAATTCCTAGTAATATGAAAACAGGAATAAGCTTTCTGTTTTTGAACAATATAATTATAAATATTGAGAAAACCAAAGCAAGCCACGCTGCTCTAGTACCGGTCAGGAATAATGCAATTACCGGCGGAACAGCCATAACTATAAACAGAAGCTTCCTTAACAATGTCTTTGCATTTAATACCGAACTAAAGAAAAACGGCAGTGTAATTATAAGAAATATTGCATAGTTATTTGGATTAAAGAATGTAGACGGCATTCTCCTAAGCCCGTAAGACATTGTGATATCAGTATACTCCAGGCTTACCTTTACACTATTGGTTACATACTGCCATACTGAAAAGAGTCCTGTAATTGTTACACCCACCAGCATCAATCCTATTAAAAGGTTCAGATCAGATGGTGTTTTTACTGAGCTCATGATTAAAAGTACTATAAGAAAACATGTAACATAGAATATAAAACCTTTAAGGCTTTGTGAAGGTGATATGGAGAATACCTCTGCTATAATTACCATAACCATAAAAATAGCAAGTACAAAATCGATATTGCTTACCTTAAACCTTTCATTTCTAAGGCATATTCCTATAAAATACAACACAGTTAAAGCCAGTATAACAATAGAACTATATTGATCATGCCAGCTTTCATGCTTTATGATTACCATTAACAGCAGGAATGAACCTATTAGAATCTGGAACTTACCAGTTAAATACTTCACCAGCCTTAAAATAAGACTTGCCCCGAATAGATTCTCAAACCTGAGGCATATCTTACTTCCCAATACAACAAAACCATTTATTACAAGGTTCATTGCCTTGTAAAATACACTTTCGGTCCACGTTTTTGAGAAGTAATCATCTCTTTTTATAAAGTTCCATACAGCACTACCGCTGAAAAGCATCTTAAAAAAACGCCCTATTTTATCAGCTATCCTTGAAATAAAACTGTTATAATAAAAATCTCTGATTTTCTTTATAATTATATAAAGGAAGTTCAAAAAAACACTATCGTAATACAAAATTTATTACCCCTTTTTACCGACATCACTTACTTTAGCTTTTTCAAACTGGACTTTACCGAGTTTTACATTATAATTCTGACCTATAAGGTAATCATTTCCCGATATTGTTAATCCGTTGCCTCCCAGGGTTCCTTTTCCTTCAACTGTAACCTTAAGTGATACATAACCTTCTTTTGATGCTTTTACAAGCTTGCCGTCTGAGGTTGGGCTAAAAGCTACGGATGGAGCCGTTTCAACCTTTGTAACTTTTCCTATTGTGGTACTCTGCACAAAATCAACTACATTGTCCCCTACATTAATACCCTTTGCTGTAAAGTCATTTGCTTCTTCCACATAAAAAGTCATTTGTACATCCTGAGCTTTGTTGAAAACCGTACTGGTTGTGCCTGATTTAACAAACTTGTATCCTACAAACGCAACTGCCAGCACAACAACCAACACAATTATTATGTCAATAATACTTATTTTCCCGAACAATTTTCCCTTTTTATCAATTATCATTTTTTACACACCTTTCAAGTCTTTTAGCTTTATTTTAAGAAGGCTTGGATTATCCCTCACCTTTATATAGATTATAAGTTTCCCTGACAGTATTATCAAGATTGAACTTTTCATAAGCAATTTTATAAGCATTATTTTTAAGCCGCTGATACAGGTTTTTATCCTTCATTACATTTAATATGCTTTCAGCAAGTTTCTGCCTGTCACCGTAATCAACCAGGATTCCACAGTCGTTATCAGCATTTATTACCTCCGAGGTTCCTCCAACATCAGTAGAGATGACCGGAAGACTGCACGCCAGCGCTTCAATTATGGACATGCTCAATGCCTCTGTTTTAGATGGTGAAACATAAAGATCACTACCATAAAGAATATTTTTAATATCCTTACGAAAGCCTGTGAAAATTATCTTATCAGCAACTCCAAGACTTTCTGCCAGCTTTTTGCATTGCTCAAGCAATTCCCCATCACCTGCAAGTATCACCTTGTATTTAATGTTCTGTCCCTGTGTAATCAAATCAAGCTCCTTTATGGATTCTATAAAGAAGGCCTGACCCTTTAACTCGTTAAACCGTCCGGTAGTTGTCATTACAAATTCGTCTTGTGCGATACCAAACTCCTCTCTTATAGTGGATTGAATTTCTTCACTCCAGTAAGATACATTAACTCCATTATGTATAACCTTTATTTTATCCTGCTTTAGTCCTTCTTCAAGCATCTGTTCACGTCCTGCATAGCAAACTGCTATCATTTTGTACTCCCGTGAAGAAACCAGTCTGTTTGTAAACTTCAGAGCAGCGCTTTTGGGTACTACAACATGGCTCGTGTATATTAGACGGGCTTTATTACCCATAAGTTTCGATAATGCAGCTATGTACCTCTCTCTTATAAAGTGAGTTTGAATTGTATCTATAGACAGCTCTTTACAAAGCTTCGCAACTTTTCTTGCTGCCGATAGGTCATACGGACTTTTCATAGGAATTTCAAAGGCTTCTATCTCCAGTTCCTTAACCTTTTCCGGCATTGGAAGCCTTTCGGAATATGCTATGTAAAACTTGCATTCCTTATTATGAAGCATGGTTGCCAGAGTTGCCACATAGCTTTCGTAGCCGCCCTGTCCCCAATTGTAAACCAATTGCAGAACCTTTAACATTACAGCTTTGTCTCTCCTTTATCTTTACCTTCTCTATATTTAAGCACTTTTGCGGGGTTGCCCGCAGCAATTGCATATGGCGGCACATCCTTTGTAACAACCGATGCTGCACCGATAACAGCACCTTCACCAATCTTAACACCGGGGAGGATTATTACCCTTGATGCTATCCAGACATCATCACCTATTTCTACAGCCTTCGGCTCAGAGTCGCCCTGCTTTATCATAGGTATATCAACTCTTGAAAAATTATGGTTCCGGGTATAGATCATTACTTCAGGTCCCATCATTACATTGCTTCCAATCTTAAGAGGTCCGGAAACCTTACAGTCCAGCCCTATTCCCGAAAAATCACCTATTTCAATATTATCTCCATTTCCGAAAAAAACACCATGTTCGATGTTTATGGATTTTCCCGTCTGGCTGAAAATCCTCCTGCAAAGAAATCCTCTTATATGTTTGGCGCCAAGGCTGTAAGGCCTGTCCGATCCCGGAAGGTGACGACCCACTATGTAATAAAGCATCAGACATATATTCTTTCCTATTCTCATATATCCTCCTGCTTGTCCCCGGTTTGTGCCGGTTTTTTTACTAATCTTCTTTTTACTGAATTGAGCATAGCGTAAGCTTCTTCAACCTTTAAGATATATGTACAGACGAAGTACACAGTACCTCCGACAGCAACCGGAACAAAAAGCTTTATTCCCTTTTCAATGATATTTCCACCCAGACTTATTCCGCCTAATAGATGATTTATACATATTACTGCTGCAAACATTACAGCACTTGATGTAAGTATTTTTACAATTGTAATTAATAAACTGTTTATATTAAAAGTCTTTACTTTTTTCTTCATCATTAACATGATAATGACCGCACCAGTTATGGCTGAAATCGAGTATGCCAGAGGGATACCCAGTACTCCCATCACCTGAATAAGTATCAGGCTTGCACCTATATTTACAGCCATTATTATAACACCGTTAACAGCAGGTCTTACAGTATCTTTAAGCGAATAAAAGGCCCTGTCCATAACCTCTTTGATCCCTATGCCCAATACACTGAAGGCATACAAAGCAAGTATGTCGCTGGAAAGCGATATATTGTCGGGAGTGATTTTATTACCCCATCCCATAAGGAAGCTCATCAGCTGGTACCTTACTCCTATAAAGCCCGCAGCAGCAGGTATAAGGAAAAACACAACTGATTTTAAAGCCTTTTGAAGGTGCGTATTAAAGCCATCCATTTCACCTCGTGCAGCCATCATGGTCAGCTTGGGATAAATAACTGCGGTCAGCGAATAGACAAGCGCAAGTATCGAGTAAAGTACTGTATACTGTACAAAATACATAATTGTTACAGTGTTCTTGAAGTTTGCAGTAACGGTTATATTAAAGAAAAGATTTATCTGGTATGCCGACGTTCCTATTAACACTGGCGGTATAAGCTTTAAAGCCTTTTTTACATCTTCATCCCTGAAATTGAAAGATGGTTTAAACCTGTATTCGGTTTTATAAAGCGGCGGAATAAGTACAATCGCCTGAAACGCAAGGCCAATGAATGTTGCAATCAAAAGTCCGGTAACCCCGAATTTGTTTCCTGCTATAAACACATATAAAATTACAATCAAACTGCTTGGTATACTTACTGCCGCCGGAGCCGCAAACTTTCCGAGAGATTGGAGCAGACCCTGGAAAATATAATTAAGAGCATAAAAAATCATGACGGGGAACATTATGCATAATGCCAGCACAGCAAAGCCATAACCGTCTGTTTTAAACTTTGTAAGGCTGATTATAAGCGGAGATATTGCCATTCCTATACCTGATAATATAATTGTAGCAATTACTGAGAGACTGGTTATATTGTTAGCAAATTTAAATGCCCGTTCCTTTTCATTTGTACCCAAAAAGCCTGCAAAAGTTGGAATTACAGCAATTGTAATTGCAGTTCCAAGGATTGTGAATATGGTATTTGGCAAAGTTATTGCGTAATTATAGATATTTATTTCGGTGCTTTCAACACCAAAGAAATTGGTATAAACCATTGTCATTATAAAAGCCATAAACCTTGAAAAAAGCATTATGACCATTACAAGTCCAACGGTTTTCGCAGTGCTTTTCATGTATTAAAGTTCTCCTCAAAATTTCTATATAACATTCATGCTCTAAGCTGGTTTAATTTTGTTTTAAGACATATGTGGAGGGAGTCTGTTAATCCAAGCGAGGACAGCAAATTCACTGTTTGAGGCTAATAATTTCATGAAATTAATTCAGTATTATTTGCCGAGTTTGAATTTGCCCGAAGCTGAATTTACAGACTCTAAACCTCGTAACATCCGCTCTTAAAATAAAATTAAACCAACTCAAGCACTTTACGGTATCCAATATATATCTTCCTTCAAAATCCTGGCAGGATTGCCTCCCACAAGCACTCCGGGGGGAACATCCTTTGTAACTACACTTCCTGCTGCTACAACAGCACCATCACCTATAGTCACACCTTTTAAAACAATTGAATTACACCCTATCCAGACATTGTCCCCTATTTTAACAGGCTCTATAATTTCTGTCTGGCTGTTGAACTTGTGATAGTCCCTGTCCATTATACAAACATCCCAGGCAATATTGCTTCCCGAACCTATTTCAACCCTTTTGCCCGCATGTATCTCTGTTCTGTCTCCAATGGAGGTCTCATTTCCTATAAGTATCTCCGAGAAACACTCATTTCCCCAGGCGCTAAGCTTAACATGCCTGTGAATCTGAACTTTTCGTCCCAAGTCAATCGCGGCATTTCTTTTAAGTACCCTTACACCTTTTTCAACACGCAGAAGTTTTCCGCAACTTCTTGTTTTAAATTTAAAAAATATACCTCTTATGAGTTTAATACCTTCCGACATCACTTGGAGCAGGGAACGTCCGGTTAAGGCCTTCCTGTCCAGCGTAAATTCAGTTTTCTCTTTCAAGCCTGTTTCCATTAGTCCCGCCTCCTGTCTTTTTTATCAATTATGCTGTACTGATTATACCATTAGATTTTTAATTATGCCATAAGGATAAAATTAATTGAGGCTGTGCTTTTGGCACAGCCTCTATATATACATACGGGCATTTTATAACAGAGGGGTAGACATTGCCCGTTTGCTTTTTTAATTTAATTATTCTTGTAATAAATATAGCTCAAATTTGTTTAAAAATTATATCTAAATTATTAATAATTTGTGAACTTTTATAGATGTTATTAATCCTCATAAATCAGGCTTTTCTTTACTTGTTACTGTTGTTTTGATATGATTGTATCGATACAATTTTTGGATAAGGCGGAATACTATGCTTGAAATATTTAATTCAATTATATTGGACAAAAACATAAAAACTCCATTATATGTTCAGCTACAGGGAAAGCTTCAGCAACTGATAACCGAAGGTATACTGACACCGGGTTTAAGGCTTCCTTCTGTCCGTGAACTGTCAAAAAGCCTTGCTATAAATCAGATAACGGTCGTTTCTGCATACAGGCGGCTTGAAGAACTAGGTTTGTGCTATTCCAAGCCAGGTAGCGGTATATATGTTGAAAGCACTATTCCAAAAGTGGAAATTATAAAATCCCCCGGTGCAGAAATGATAACCGATGAATTATATATAAATGAAGATATTGCAATAATAAACGATGGTCAGGTCAAGGTTGACGAGAATACAATCAATTTCGCCAGTGCCACACCTGCCTCGGATTTGTTTCCGGTAGATGATTTCAAGACCGCTCTCGATGAAGTTCTGGAAAGGGATAAGGGAAACGCCTTTGCTTATCAGGAGAGCCAAGGCTACATGCCTTTGCTTGAATGTATTTTTGATATTGTAAAAAACCAGATACGCTGCGAAAATACTGAAAGCATACAGGTTATATCAGGAGCACAGCAGGGAATAGATATTATATCTAAAGCCTTGTTAAAACAGGGTGATTGTGTTATTGCCGAAAGTCCCACATATAAAGGTGCTGTGGCTGTATTCAAGTCAAGGGGTGCGGAAGTAATAGACATTGCAATGGAAGACGGCGGCCCCAGTATGAATATAATGGAATATCAGCTTAAGAAGTACAGACCCAGGTTGATTTACAGCATTCCTTCATTTCAGAACCCTACCGGATTTTCATACACTAATGAAAATAGGAAAAAATTGCTTGAGCTTGCAGAAAAATATAACACATATGTTATAGAGGATGGGTATGTAAGCGACCTCGACTTTGAGAACAGGAATCTTAGCCCTCTTAAACAGCTGGACAAAAACGACAGGGTAATTTATATCAAAAGCTTTTCAAAGATATTTATGCCGGGCTTGAGGCTTGGGTTTATGGTTGTGCCTTATACGCTAAAGAACAATATACTTGAAGCAAAGCATACCACCGATATATCCACTTCCGGGCTTATTCAGCGTGCCTTTGATGTTTATATAAGAAAGGGCTTCTGGAATAGGCACATGGACTTTATGTATAACACTTATAAACAGCGCTATATGGATCTGGTTAAGTGTCTTGACAGCAATCTTCCAAAGGGAATAACCTATACCAGACCCGGTGGCGGTCTTAATGTATGGCTTAACCTTCCTTACGGATTTCCGGTTAATACACTGCTGCTGCAGTCGGCAGCCCAAGGCGTGGTTTTCGCACCAGGAAGAATATTCTACGGCTCCAATTCAACACAAAAATCAAATAACATACGTTTGAGCTTTGCGGCAGTGGACAATCAGCAGATAAGTACAGGAATCGAAACATTATGCAGTATTGCAGGTAAACTAAGCAGTGATCAAAAACCTTATACAAGCATGCCTATTCTTTAATTCTTAAAAGGGTCTGCTTCATGACCTAACACATTAAGATATACTGAGTTATTGTCTCCGGTTAGGCACCAAAATAAATCTCCGTTAATGACAAAAAGATGAACATTTTCTGTTAAAATACTTTTTGTTATTGGATAGCTCCTATGCTCAAAAATATTAATAATTTCTTCATATGTAACAGGCAATTCCCTTTTATCAACTTTACCATCTTCATAAAATATGACCGCACATTCTTTTCGTGAGTCATTTTTTGCAATAGTTATAAAAGGACTATGAAAATATGGCATTGCAGCAACTTCTGTCAGTCCCAATTCAGCTAACTTATCCATATATCCGTCAGCTATGTAAAGTTTATCCCCAGCAATGGAGACAGGTATAGTGCTATCATTTTGTTTACCAGTCTGCTGTTTATCTCCTGTAGTACCGCATCCGGATAAAGCTATGCAAAAAGCAACTATAATAAAAGAGATTTTAATTTTTAACAAATTATATCACCTCATTAATTCCACTGACGCTTGAAATAATGCCATGACCCCCATACAACCTGTATTAATTCCCAGCCCTGCTGTCCTAATTCATTTAAAGTTCTTATGGCATTTTCACCGGTTCCTTTTATACGGATTACCTTATACTCAAACTTCTGCATTGTTACCCCCCTGAAATACTTATATAGTAAGTTTACTAATAATTGTAAACTAATTCAATGATTTTTTCATATTTGCAAAAACGAAAGCCCTGATACTTCTGTATCAGGGCCTAGTGCTATGCGCCTTTCTAATTTATCTCGATTGAACGGCTATTCCTTTTTTCAGTTTCGTTTTTAGGGAGGTTAATTGTAAGAATTCCGTCATTGTATTTTGCTGTAACCGCATCCTGATTTACATTTTCTACGGCGAAGCTTCTGCTGTAGGAGCCAAACCTTCTTTCCTTCCTGATGAAACTGTCCCTTTCTTCATTGACTTCTTCGTTTCTTTCAATTGATACTGTAAGAACTTCATCTCTTAAATCCAACTTGATATCTTCCTTTTTTGCACCAGGCATTTCAACATCTACAATGTATTCCTTACCTGTGTCACGGATATCAGCCTTCATTGGATGATCTACCGAGAAGAATGCAGGAAAGATATTGTCATCAAAGAAACTGTCAAAAATACTTCTCATTCCCCAGTCATCTTTTCTTTTTTCCAATCCATTGTTTTTTCTGTTATATGGTGTAAGTGAAAACATAGTTCTGCACCTCCGATTTTTTATTTTGTCCTTGACTTTCCTTGACCTTAATATAACATAGGTACAATTAGTCTTTCAAAACCCATTTTTGACTTTCCCTGACCTACTTAATCATAAGAATTCAATTAGGCTTAATTATTGGCGTATATCTTAATTTTTCTTAATATTTCTTTTCTTTTTAAATCCAATTAAATTAAGAATTTCTTTTTTATCCATTGCCCCTACAACTACCATAAGACCCAATGCAATCAATACATATCCTATTATTGTAGCAAGAACAGTATAAGCCTCAGGCAGTTTGAAAATAGTAAAGAAGCTGTATATGTAACGCCCTGTGAAAAACATTATAATGCCTGCTAACCCTGGTCTTATAATCCAGTTACCTATGTCTACCGCCATACTTGTCGCTTTTATTACAGAGTAAAGATTCATACCGCAGACAAGAATCGTACTGATTATAACACCCCACATATACCCCTGTATCCCGTGAAAAGGTACAAAATAGTATACAAAACCTATTCTTATTACCGAACCTATTACTGAGTTTCTTAAGGTAACAGCCTGTTTCCCAAGACCATTGAGTACTCCAAGAAGGGTTTGCTGCAAGTATATGAAAATGCATGTAAATGACATTATATAAAGCATTTGGCCAATATTTTGCTTGCGGTAAAGGAGGTTGCCTATTTCATTTGGGAAGGTCATAAACATGGATGTAAAAATAAATCCTAATATAAATGTGTATTGGATGGACTTTGATATCCTATAATTAACCGATTTAAAATCCTTCAGGGATATTGCCTCAGAAATAGCCGGGACAAGGGTTGTTGCAAGCGATGAAGTCACAAGCGAAGGGAAGAAAATTAGCGGCATAGCCATTCCTGTCAATCTGCCATACATTTCTATACTTTCGTGGTATACCAGTCCCCCGGCCATAAGCCTTCTTGGTATAAGTATATATTCCACTGCCGACATTGCAGAGGTTACAAACCTGTTAAAAGAAACAGGGACTGAAACCTTAAGCATTTCAATAATTATAAAACGTTTTCTTACAAACCCTTTCTTGGACAGATTCCTTGCCTTGCGCTTTTTATACTTGTAGACAATATAAAGTACAAGCATGTTGGCAATCTCTCCAAGTGCCATTCCAATAGTTGCAAGCGCACATGCGTATTCCAGACCAAGTTTGAGGAAAAAAGAGGCGGCCCCTATTACAAGCCCTATCCTTACCAACTGCTCCACTATCTGTGATATTGCAGTAGGAACAACATCCTGCATACCATAAAAATAGCCCTTGTATGCCGATGCTGCCGCTACTGCCGGTATGCATAATATAAGCATAAGCAATGAATAGTGCGTTCTCGGATCCTTTAATATTTTATTGGCTATGAAATCTATGTTGAAATACATTAACACCGATATGAAAAGACCAACTGCCATAATAACAAAAAAAGCACACTTTGTAATCCTATGAATATTGATATGATGGCCTTTTGCCAGTTCAGAGGCAACCATACGTGATACTGCAATTGAAATTCCGGAAGTCAATGTAAGAACAATTAAGGTATAAACAGGGGCAATGAGCTGAAAAACACCCATACCTTCAGCCCCAATGAGGTTAGATAAATAAATCCTGTAGACAAAGCCAAGGATTCTGACAATGAATCCGGCAAACATCAATATTATAGCCCCGCCCACAAAAGACCTTTTAGTCATTACACACCCCGGCAAATATACTCTGATTATAAATACTAGAGGACTTGCCAAGTTATGCCTAAATAATAAGACAATCCTTATTAACCTAAGGTACAATTATGCCGCGAATATTGCAGCTTGGAGCTTCAGTCCATCCCAATACTCTTGGGTCCTTGCTGAAATCAACAATCCAGCCTTCCTTGGAGGTATATACAATAAATTTTCTATTGGACAGCCATTTCACAGAAACCTGTGCATCTCTGGCTTTACCGTTAAGGACAATTTTTCTGAGGTTTTTGCCTTCCTTATCAATCAGGTTGACAGCTATGAATCCGTTTTCCATCTGAAGAACGCTGAAAAAAGCTTTATCAGGAGAGACCTGAATGCAATCTGAATATTCTAAAGTAAAATCCGAGGCAGAACTTTTTTTGGTAAGAAGGCTGCTGCTGCCCAATTTTACTGAAACAGTTCCGTTCATATAAACAACGCTGTTTGTTGGATCATCAAAAACGATTATATAAGGACCGTTTTGAGACAGACTGTAAATATATTTAGTGTTTTGAGGAAGAGGCATTATCCATTTGTCTGAGCCGTTGGTTTCACAAAAAACATTAGTACCGTCAGTATAAAGGATATCGCCAGATACAGTATTACCCAGTCTCCGCCAATTGCTACCCACTGTGCCCATAAAACTGCCGCTGCCTTCAAAAAGCTCAGAACCGTTTTCAGTCTTCAAAAGTATTTTATTATTGGTTATCCATACAGCCTGAGTTCCATCACCCATGTACTCTGTATAAGAACCGTCAGATCCTGCTGCATAATAGCCATAGCCATCTTTATAATGAATTACCCTTTTCCCGTCAGGAGAAAAAATCATATTACCCTTAAGAACAACCCTTCCTCCTCTTTCTATGAAGGTGTAATTACTGTTTTGCTCCTCGTTTGTAAGCGAAACTCTTTTATAATAACTGCCGTCCCTGTAATCCGAAAGTAATACGCCGCCATTAATGAGGTTTCCATCCGGGTCGCCGGTTTTAATTCTTGAAAAATAATTGCCGATTTTCTTTACATAGTCGTTCTCTATATCATAAATATATGAGGTATTCTGATTCATATCTGCCCAATACAGGTATCTCCCGTCTATCGACAGTGTTGCAGCGGGATTTATATTAACTAAATATGGATTGACCTTTTTGCCTCTACTTACAATGTAAATTTTATCATCTGTTTTGACTATACTTGTATTTCCTTTGGATGAGACATAGAACTTCTCATTTTGTGAAAAGCTGCCTTTTCTGTCCCAGAATTGTTTTTTGTTGAAAATATCTGAAACTTGTGCAAAACCGCCATTCTGCCTTAAAACCTGTATTTTGCTCTCATTACCATTTTCATAATCGGTATAATAGTTAACAAAAGCGATGAAATCCTCGCCGTATTCATAGGTTTTAAAGCCTGGAACAGCAGAAAGAAGGTCTATAGGGACAAATACATGCTGCTTTGAAGGAACAGGGCATGCTGAAAGCATAATTTCCTTTCCGTTATATATGAAGCTTTCTTTATATAGCTTTATAGTCAGTTTCTTTTTATCAATAACCGTTTCAAAGATATCATCAGAACTGAAATAGCTGTACTTAATGCCAAGTAAATCCATAATGACATCAAAAGGAACAAAATATTGATTTTTACCTGCTACAAGAGCACTCGCACCTTTAATACTTTGCCCGTTGAAGAAAAAGCCCGCTTCTTTTGCATTGTCAATGTTTATAAGCTTTTTATTCTGATTTGCAGCAACAGACTGCCCGGAAGATTGTCCCTTGATAAGCTGATCCTGCTTGGACAGCATTGTTACCGTAATATTTACAGCAATGTAAACAGCTGCAATACAAAGTATTGTAAGCAACGAAACACCTATTATAAGTAACTTGCCACGTAAAAATCTCATTAAAACTATCTCCGTAAAAACGTCAAAAATGTGTAAATTTCACTTTGATTATACCAGCCGTGTTTAATTCCTGCAAAATCTGCAAAGTAACTAAAACCTGTTCTAAAGTATTTCCATGTTTTATGCCATATTTAACCTTATAAGCATTTACCAGTTCAAATCGTTTCTTTTTCTTTCCAGCCTTTGCTGACGCCTTTTTTCAGCTTCAATGTAATCATTCTTTTCAGTATCTGTCTCAGGCAATAGCGGCGGAACCGAAGCAGGCTTTCCACTGTCATCAAGTGCCACAAAAGTGAGGTAAGCCTTGTTTGTCATTATGACATTGCCTGATCTCATATTTTCAGCGTAAGCTTTCACCAGTACCTCCATGGAAGTTTTACCCGTCCAGGTAAGCTTTGCTTTAAGTCTTACAAGTTCACCCATTCTTGCGGGATGTCTGAAATCAAGGCTGTCGAGCGCAACCGTAGCTACTATTCTATTTGAATGTCTTGAAGCAGCCATAGCTCCTGCAAGGTCCATCCAATGCATAAGTCTTCCGCCCAGAAGATTTCCAAGCAGGTTAGTATCATTGGGAAGTACAAGCTCTGTCATTTCAACTTCGGACTGATATGGTGTCTTTCCCTGTACACCATTGGTTTGTTCGTTTTCCTTGCTCTGCACAATAAACACCTCTTTTATTCTTTTTCGGCTTTCATATATTCGTATAAAAGGTTCATGATTTCATCCCTGGTACTTGCAGCAAAAACCTTCTCCTTTATTCTTGTGGCATTACGCATGCCTTTGATATACCATGCTACATGCTTTCTCATTTCAAGTACACCTGTACGTTCCCCTTTTAATTCAATCAGCATATTTGCATGACGGATGATTGTCTGAATTTTATCTTCAGGAACAGGATCAGGAAGCAATTCCCCATGCTTAAGAAAATGCAGCGTGTTACGGAATATCCAGGGATTACCTTGCGCTCCACGGCCTATCATTACAGCATCACAGCCTGTAACTCGAAGCATATCTGCGGCATCCTGAGGCTTAAATATATCACCGTTACCTATAACCGGTACAGGAAGGGACTCCTTAACCTTTCGGATAATATCCCAGTCTGCCTTGCCGCTGTAAAATTGTTCACGTGTTCTTCCATGAATGGCAACGGCTTTTGCACCGTTTTCCACAGCTATCTGTGCTATTTGAACAGCATTAACGCTGTTATCGTCCCATCCTTTTCTTATCTTAACAGTAACCGGTTTTGCAGATGCACCCGAAACTTCTTTTACAATGCGGCCTACCAGCTCGGGGTTCTTCATAAGCGCACTGCCCTCTCCGTTTTTTGTTATCTTAGGTGTAGGGCATCCCATATTTATATCAATAAAACTCGCATCAGATTGGTTCAGCTTATCTGCTATGCTTGCCATAATGTACGGATCACTGCCGAAAATCTGTATACTTGCAGGCTTTTCCCCCTCTGCAAGCGCAGTTAGCTTAGAAGTTTTTTCATCATTGTAATGCATTCCCTTTGCACTTACCATTTCAGTATAAACCAGCCCGCAGCCCTGCTCTCTGCACAAAACCCTGAAGGGCAAATCGGTTACACCCGCCATTGGTGCAAGAATTATATTGTTATCTATCTCAACATTGCCTATTTTAAGCATAAAATCCTCCTGCATGTTATTTTACCATTACAGGAGGATTTTATCTATATTCATAAGTTTTTCAAAAACAACAAGGGCCCCCTTTAAATGGAGGCCTTATTTAAGCATTTTAATTTTTGATGTCCTGACACGCGGAAGGAATAAAAATGAATATGTTCCGTCTTCATGTGCACATTTGTTATTCTCTTCAACAGTTATTTTGGATTTTACTATCTCATCAAGCTGTACCCTTTTACACTTATCCATCGAATCAAAGGCGACGGCATACATATTGATGCCTTTTTGGCGCTCATACCTTATGATTCTCCCCTGCAGCTTCATATTGAATTCGGAGCATGCGCTGTAAACATATAAGTCAAATTGAACTACTGAGCCAAACGGGTATGCTGTTTCACTTATAAATTTCAAGCCTCCGGCGGAAATATCTCTTAGCTCCACCCAATCCCATTCCAGACCGTTTGTACTCATCTCAACCTTGCATATTTTGCTTTCACATCTTTGGTACTTTCGGTGTTCCGCAAAGTCATTCATATGCTATTTACCTCCTGGCTAACGGGTTATTAAACATTTCTCGGCTAAAGAAAAGCGGCTTTAATCCCGGATTATTCAGGTAATCAGGCTGTAATTCTACAAGTGCTTTTTATGTAGCTGGCAAAGATTAACCGGCGCTGAATTTCACTGGAAGGTAATAAATAATTTAACATATTATTCCTATAATTATTATACCATGGGCCTTTCATTAAGTCGAGGGTTATCTTTTTCACAAAGAGTATACATTGATTTAAAGGGTTTTAGTTTATGTATTACTAATAAAATTTAACGTTTTATTTTAAATTATTATTGATTAATCTTAATTTATATGTTAATCTATTCCCATAAACAGTTAATGGAGGTAATTATGATGGAACCTAAAAAAACATCCTTAAACATTGATAGATATGAAAGTATCGTCAGAGTAATTTTTATTTTGATAATTATACTCGGAAGCCTGATAATTTCTTTTCTCATAATATCATCAATATCTAGTCCAGAAGGAACTAAATCCGGATATGTTTTTTCTGCACCAGGAATTGAAGTAAGTATAAATGACGATAATATAAGCGGCCCAGTTTCTGCATTAAGTGTCGAGACAATAAGTTTGATTATTCTTTTCTGGGCACTTCTGATATTTTCTTTTTATCAATTTCGGAAGATACTTCAGTCTACCAGAGAAAATAAAACTCCTTTTATTTTTAAAAACATAAAACGTATAAGATATATCGGGTATTCTTTCTTTGCATATGCTGTTGCAGAATTCGGAATAGAATGTATAATGAGCGCATGGCTCTCGAAATTGATACTTACAGGGGCAGAAAGTGTAAAACTGTACTCAAAGCTGTCTCTGCCTTTATGGCCTTTGCTTGTAGGCGTTATAATCCTTTGTATTGCTCAGTTTTTCAGCTACGGCTTTAAACTGCAGCAGGACAACGATTCTATTGTGTGAGGTGTCTGACTATGGCGATAATTATGAGACTAGACAGAATGATGGCAGACAGAAAAATATCACTTAATGAGCTAGCGGAGAAAATAGATTTATCCATTGTTAATCTTTCCTTATTAAAAAACGGGAAGGTCAAGGGAGTAAGGTTCAATACACTTGAAGCAATTTGCAGAGAGCTCAAATGCCAGCCTGGAGATATACTTGAATATAAGGAGGATGAAACAAATGAAGATTAAATATCACCAAACAGATGCATCCGGATTGGATATCATAAAACCACTATGGGAAAAGCAAAGAGACCACCACCAATCGGTGTCTACTTATTTTTCTCATAGCTTTGAAAACATAACTTTTCAACATCGGTCAGAGGAATTAAGAAAGAAGTCGGAAGACGGCAAACTCGACATTTATGTTGCACATGATTGTGATTTGGATAGAGATATAGGTTATATAGTCAGTTCAATAGAAGCTGATAGTACCGGGGAAATTGATTCTATTTATATAGAAGACGAGTACAGAGGGAGCGGTATAGGAAGAGTTCTTATGGAACACGGCCTGCAATGGCTCAGAGAGAATAATGCTATGGATATAAGAATTGTTGTTGCACACGGCAATGACAGCGTACTGAAATTCTATCAACAGTTCGGATTTTATCCCAAGTCATATGTGTTGTTAGAAAAGTAGAGATAGCACGCTTATTGAGCCGTGGGTTAAAACCCACGACGTAATTGTTTTATCTAGTTTTTAGGGGGGAACCTGTTTTCGTAGGTTCTCCCCTTATTTTTTAATCATCCTAAAAAAATGTTCTTACCCGCTTTTCGACGCCGTAAAGCGGAGTAAAAGGCGTCACTCAAGCGCCGTGATGGCTTCAAAAGCTGGGCGCAACGGATTCCGTGACAGAACTTCCAAGCCTGCATACTTGCTCTTGTCTGGCCGGTTCCAATATCATCCCTGACATACCCACCTGAATCCGTCATCCATGACGAATTTCGCCAGACCTTAATAAATGCATGCAGGAATTTCTAGTCACTCCACCAAGCGCCTCCAGGGCTAGGTTAACGGGAGGCTGTACCGAACTTTGTACACAAAGTTCTAACGATGCAGCTAATTAGTGGCTTCGTATGCTTTCTTCATAGAACTGCCCGAATCTTGTTTTAAAACATGTATTGTACTCAAAACTCTACAACGCCGCTGATAAGTGTTTGAAAAATACTTCGTTATGCATTCAGTGAAAAAATTGACGACGTGGGAAAATGGACTGGATGGACATTTTAGGTGCATGTGAGCCATGGATGGG
>JAEZTC010000016.1 GCA_023421675.1 Bacillota bacterium
AGAACTTTACTAAAATAAGTGTAATAACATCAAATGGACCTTTCAATGCAGACCAGAATGGAATACCATCATGGGCTCTAAACACCTATAAGGGTACATATGAAGATTATGGATTTGGTTCAGGTGTACAATCAGTAGGAACATGGAATGCACTTGTAATACTATTCGACAATGAAAATAACCCTTTGGGATACCTTGAAACAACAGTAAATGTAACGGGGCCGGTATCTGGAATATAAGTTTAGAATAATAATTAAAGGGAATCTATATTTAGATTCCCTTTAGTGTTATGATTTTTATACTACTGTGAAGTAAAGATCTGATAAGCTCTTGGTATCGTCCCCGGTACAATCTCCAGGTATCGGATATAGTTTCCATTTAATTTTATCGCCTCCGTCATTATCGGTAAGCGAAATATTAAAACCTACCGTCTGTTCGGATAAATCAGCTATCGGAAGTTCAATTGTAAACTCCATGACTGTTCCATCAGAGTTCCATATGGCTTTGGCTTTCATACCCGAATCGTTTGGTTCAAAATCCTTACCTGCTACAGATACAAATTTAGTAACCTTGCCATCGATTTTAAACACGAGTTCTATGTTGTCATTAAGAAGCGGATCCGATTTATCAGTTACTGTCTTATCATCCTGTCGGGTAACTGCGCCAAATATCTTATTACCATCGAAAAATATCCTCCAGTCGCCGTACAGGTCCTTAAGATCTTTGGGAGCACATTGATTCATTGTATTAAGCTGGTTATATGCAAAGATATATTGGAATGCCATAGAATACTCGCCTTCGTCTATTACTCCATCTACTTTAGGGGCTACCCATGGTTTTCTTGCCATAAAAGGCGGTACGATCCTGTTTTTATCAACTGGCTTTGGCGTATCACTAATAAATGTAAGTGCTCCAAGGTCTTTGCCGGTATAACTCTGGTTGCTTCCGGGGAATGGGTAGACTTGACGATTCCTTTGGCTTGAAGCATCATTGTCGGTTAATGCGATATTCCAACCTATAGTTGAGCCCTTAAGTTCGCTTTGAGTCATTTCTATTGAGAATTCACATACTTTGCCGTCCTTGCTCCATTTAACCGTTCGTTTACCCTTCATAGGGTTGTCTTCCCAGCCATTCTGTCCGACAACAGAACGGAGCTGGTTAAACACACCGTTTTCTTCCATAAATAATTCTATACAGTCGTTCTGATATGTGCTGCCGTTATCAGTGGTTGTTACATCGTCTTCACGGTTGATTAATCCATAAAGAGTGTTTTTATCATACAGAACGCGCCATTCACCATAGAAATTTTTAAGATCTTTAGGGGGCCTTGTATCACTGTCAAGCTGGTTATATGCAAATTTATATATTACAGCATCCTTCCATTCGTCGTTGCCTGTTAAACCATCAATAACAGGTGCCTTTTTAGCTTGATTGCATTTGAAAGCAGGTATAATATTCCTGCTCGCAGCAAGTTCCTTTATTCTCTGATCAAAATTGGCTCCCTTGCGTCCGTTTGCCAAATCCTTAACTAAAGCATCATAGGCGGGCTTTGGTTTATAATCATCACTGAAAATATGGCCTGAACTGCTGTTGGGATATGATTTTGGTATCCATGAATACTTATCTGTCATTCCCCACATAGCATATACTTTACTGGAATCAAAGCTTAAAGCAATCCGCATTAAATCAGAATACACCTGAGCCTGCTTTTTGAGTATTGCAGCATTAACTTCAGAATTGATACGTACATCTACCTCGGTAAAATCAACAAGCAATCCAAGATCGGCAAACCTTTTAACGTTTTCATAAACGCTTGCCATATCAGGTATGTTTTCTATATCTATATGGAATTGGAAGCCAACGCCATCTATTGGCACGCCTTTTGCTTTAAGGCTTTTTACCAGATCGTAAAAATAATCAGCCTTTGCATTTTTTTCTTCCATTCCGAATTCATTTAATATCAGTTTAGCGTCCGGATCAGCTTCGTGTGCCCATTGAAATGCCTTTTCTATGTATTCCGGACCAATTGTTCTGCTCCATACTGTATCTCTAAGAGTATAAGGTATAGCATCGCTTACAACCTCGTTACATACATCCCAGGCATAAATTTTACCTTTATAACGCTCTACTACTTTTGTTATATGGTCTTTCAAAAGTGCCAGGAGTGAGTCTTTGGTCCATGGACCTTTTTCAAGCCATTCGGGGTTTGCAACATGCCACGCGAGATTATGTCCCCGAACCTTCATATTGTTTTCCTGTGCGAACTTCATTATCTCGTCTGCACCGGAAAAATCAAATGTATCCTGTGTTTTGCGGATTACTTCCCATTTAAGTGCGTTTTCAGGAGTTATCCCATTAAACTCACGCTTCAATGTGTCTGCATACTCTTTTTCCTTAAGATATTTTGGTTCTACAGCTGCTGTAACCAACATTCCATTTTCGTCTGCAAGCTGTCTTAATGTTTTTGTTGCTTTTGTGCTTGCTGCTGTGTTGGTTGAGGCATCTTTCTTCTCATCTTTTTCATTTGAACAGCCAGCAAAGATGAAAGAGAAAACTAAAACGACAAGCAAAAGGCATGATAAGTGTTTTCTGAACATTTCTCAAATTACCCCCCGTCTTTAATGGAAACAGATACATAATACAGGAACAGGTCTAATATACTCGTAATAACATATGACCAAATCTTTCCTGCATCAACTGTATTATATATGCTTTTAAGTACTCTTAGCAATAGCATATATACTTGTTGCTTTAAATATTAATGGTTATAAACAATACAATATTGACAAATAATAAACAATATCGTAATATTGAGATATACAAATATATTATATTATTGTAAGGAGGGGACAAATATGGCTCTTAAGGTATTAGTGGTTGGTGGAGTCGCAGGAGGCGCTAGTGCTGCTGCAAGATTAAGAAGAATTGACGAAAATGCAGAAATTATTCTGTTTGAAAAAGGTGAACATATATCATTTGCAAATTGCGGTCTGCCATATTATATAGGTGATGTAATCACTGAGAAGGATAAACTGCTGGTGCAGACCCCTGAAAAAATGCATGAAAGGTTTAATATTGATGTAAGAATAAACAGCGAAGTTATTCAAATAATTCCAAAGCAGAAGCTGGTTAAGGTATACAACCATGCTGAAAACAGGACATATACCGAATCATATGACAAGCTTATTCTGTCTCCCGGTGCTGAACCTGTAAGGCCACCTATTCCAGGTATTGACTCTGAAAGGATATTTACACTTCGTAATATACCTGATACTTACAGAATTAAAGATTATGTTGATAACATAAGACCTAAAAGGGCTGTTGTTGTTGGGGCTGGTTTTATAGGGCTTGAGGTTGCAGAAAATCTGCATGCAAAAGGAATCAAGGTCACTGTTGTGGAATTGGCAGACCATGTAATAGGACCACTTGATTATGAAATGGCTGCTCTTGTGCACCAGCATATGAAATCAAAGGATGTAGAATTCTATCTTAATGATGCAGTTAAAGCATTTTCAGATTCGGGTCAGAGCATTAATGTTGAATTAAGCAGCGGGCGCAGTTTAAAAGCCGACATGGTTATTTTCGGCATTGGCGTGCGTCCTGAAACAAAGCTTGCTTCAGATGCAGGTCTTAAATTAGGTAAAACCGGTGGAATATATACAGATGAGTATATGAGAACATCTGATCCTGATATTTATGCTGTCGGAGATGCAGTTGAGGTAATGGACTTTATCAGTGGTGATAATGCGCTTATACCTCTTGCAGGACCGGCAAACAAGCAGGGAAGGATTGCAGCAGATAATGTAGCCGGAAGGAATCAAAAGTATGAAGGAACTCAGGGTACATCTATTGTTAAGGTTTTTGACATAACTGTTGCTATTACAGGTAACAATGAACGACTGCTGAAGAAAAAAGGAATTGACTATGGCAAATCATTTACTCATTCACCTTCCCATGCAGGTTATTACCCCGGGGCTATTCCCATGTCTGTTAAACTTCTATATTCAAATACCGATGGCAGGGTTTTAGGCTGCCAAATAGTCGGCTATGAAGGTGTTGACAAGAGGATTGATGTAATATCAACTGCAATAAGGGCAGGTATGACAGTAAATGACCTTGAAAAGCTTGAACTTGCATATGCACCTCCTTATTCCTCAGCAAAGGACCCGGTTAATATGGCAGGCTTTACAGCAGCCAACATACTCAAGGGAGATATGAAAGTTATTCACTGGGATGAAATTCAAGATTTAGACAGAAAACAGAGTGCACTCATTGATGTGAGAACACCTTTGGAATTTGGAATCGGAGCAATTGATGGTGCTGTTAATATTCCTCTGGATGATCTTCGCAGCAGAATTGACGAAATACCAGCGAATAAGGATATAATTATTTACTGCCAGGTGGGTTTAAGAGGGTATATAGCAGCCAGGATTCTTATGCAAAAAGGTTATGAAAATGTCAGAAACTTAAGCGGCGGCTATAAGACTTATCAGGTAGCAGTTCAAAAGCAGTCAAATGAAGATATTTATGAATATGACAAGATTTCAAAGAGTGATGAAATAAAACCTGTGGAATGTTATGGGGAAAATTGCAACGCAGATGTGGACATTAATGTAGATGCATGTGGTCTTCAATGCCCTGGTCCTATTATGAAGGTTTATAATACAATAAAATCAATGAATTATGGTGAAACACTTAGAATAAAAGCTACCGATCCTGCATTTCAGGAAGATATAAAGGCTTGGTGTGAAAGTACAGGAAACAGGCTTATATCAACTGGTTTTGAAGGTAATGCCTTTAACGCAATAATCAGGAAGGAGAAACAACAGGAAAAGGTCAAAGCCGAAAAAAATGATAAAACAATTATTGTTTTCAGCAATGAGCTTGACAAGACAATTGCATCCTTTATTATAGCAAACGGTGCAGCTGCAATGGGGCGCAAGGTTACTATGTTTTTTACCTTCTGGGGACTGAATGTTCTTAGAAAACCCGAGAAGCAAAAAATCAAGAAGGATTTTCTATCAGGAATGTTTGCAAGGATGATGCCCAGAGGTTCAGAGAAGCTTTCACTGTCCAAAATGAATATGGCCGGTATCGGTGCAAAACTTATAAGATATATGATGAAGAAAAAGAATGTAGACTCACTTGAAAACCTTATTCAGAAGGCCAGAGAGAATGGAGTGAACTTTATTGCCTGCAGTATGTCTATGGATATAATGGGAATTAGAAAGGAAGAACTTATTGATGGGGTACAGGTTGGGGGAGTTGCCACTTTCCTTGGATCTGTAGAAGATTCAGACATGGGGTTGTTTATTTAAAGGAAGATTGTTTTTTATATTATTGAAGAAAGTTTATAAAATAGATTGACATATCATATTTAAAAATGTATTTTATCATTATATGCGACCTTATTTAAGGTCGCTTGGTTTATAATGCTTAGGAAATTATGATTTAACGACTTTGTTATATTGAAAAATTAAGTTTATTTCGTAAGGAGGCGCGGCTTTGGAAGATTTGAAAAAGTATGAAGGAAAAGCTGAAATATTAAAGGCGCTAGCGCACCCGCATAGATTATGTATTGTAAAAGGACTTATCGAAAACAAGTGCAATGTTACAAAAATTCAAGAGTGTCTGGATTTACCACAGTCAACAGTTTCCCAACATCTTGCCAAGCTTAAAGCGGCAGGTATTATATATGGTGAAAGAAAAGGACTAGAAATATGTTACAGCATTTCTAATGAGAATGTTGTCAATATAGTCAGGACACTTTTTAATGAATAATGCAATATTTTAATTAAGGGAGGATTCCGATGAAGCAATGGAAAATAGAAACAAAATGCCTGCAAGAAGGCTATAAGCCGGAAAATGGTGAACCACGTGTACTGCCTATATGGCAGAGTACTACATACAAGTATGATTCCACTGAACATGTGGCAAAGCTTTTTGATATGGATGCATCTGGACACATGTATTCAAGAATCAGCAACCCGACAGTTGAGTGCGTAGAGAACAAAATTGCAGCACTTGAGGGAGGTGTTGGTGCAGTATGTACTTCATCAGGGCAATCCGCAACCCTTAATGCAATCATGAATATTTGCCAGGCAGGAGACCATATTGTTTCATCCTCTACAATATATGGAGGAACCTTCAATCTTCTTGCAGTGACTATAAAGAAAATGGGTGTTGAAGTTACCTTTGTTGATCCTGACAGCTCGGAGGAAGAAATTCAAAAAGCTTTCAAACCTAATACAAAAGCTCTTTTTGGTGAAACTATAGCGAATCCAAAAATCAGTATACTGGATATAGAAAAGTTTTCACGGATTGCTCATAAAAATGGTGTTCCATTTATAATTGACAATACCTTCGCAACACCTATACTGTGCAAACCTATTGAATATGGCGCAGATATTGTGATACATTCTACAACCAAATATATGGATGGACATGCAACAAGCGTAGGCGGTGCAATTATAGATTCGGGCAACTTCGACTGGACAAATGGCAAGTTTCCTTGCCTAACAGAGCCTGATGAATCATATCATGGAGTGATATATGTTAAAACGTTCGGAAACGCTGCTTATATAACTAAATTGAGATATCAGTATGTCCGTGATATCGGTAACCTTATGTCTCCTATGAATGCATTTTTAACCAATCTTGGTCTTGAAACACTTCATTTGAGAATGGAAAGACATTGTGAGAATGCTTTGAAGGTTGCAAAGTACCTTAAAGTGAACAATAAAATTTTATCAGTCAGCTATCCTGGATTGGAATCTGATAAATACTACAGCCTTTATAAAAAGTATCTGCCCAAAGGCTCCAGCGGTGTTATCTCTTTTAGAATAAAAGGCGGCAGAGAAGCTGCAGTCAGGTTTATGGATAAATTAAAACTAGCGGCCATTGTTGTACATGTTGCCGATGCAAGGACTGCAGTCCTTCATCCAGCAAGCTCAACTCACAGGCAGCTTACAGATGAACAGCTTGCAAAAGCCGGTATAGAACCTGATTTGATAAGGTTCTCAGTAGGAATTGAAAATGTCGATGATATAATTGAAGATATTGCCCAGGCACTGGGAGATTAGCATGGAAGCCGCTTTCACAAGCGGCTTTTTTTTAAGCAAAAGAATTGTCACCCATAAAATTCTCAAATATGTAACACCATAACTTAAGGTTGAATACTATGTAATGTAAAAATTAACTCTTGAAAGGGAGATGATCTATGGATAGACCTTTTTTAGGAGGAATCTTCGGGAATGATACAATCCTCTGGTTTATAATTCTGTTCCTGCTTCTGTTCTGGTGTTGGAATGGATTCGGTCTTGGAGGCTGTGCTGATCCGAAAGAATAATAGTTAAATCTTATGTGTATGGATGGGAGGTTTTTTAAATGGGTGAAGACAGACCAGTAGTAGCAGCAGGTGTTGGTTTCTTTAATAACTGGTGGATATGGATATTGATAATTATTGCAATTATACTCATATTCTGTCCAGGAATATTTGGAGGTTTTGCAGGTGGCTATGACTGCAAATAATTAACATATTCTTAGACCTCGTACTTAGAAAAGAAGGTGTCTTTAAAAGACACCTTCTTTTTTGTTTTTTAGTCTGTAGCAAAAATTTGTTGAGAAATTAATTAAATTATCATATCATTAACTAAATAATAAAAAATTAATAATTTATGAGGTTTATATTAATGATTAATGTATATAATAGAAGAACAAAGGAGTATGAAGAGGAAAAAGTGGCTGGAATGGGAGCGCTAAAGGCTCTCTACGGTGGGAGAGCCGGTAAGCTGGGACTTGAACTTTTAGTAAAAAGAAAGTTTTATTCCTCTCTAACTGGATTCCTTTGCAATTCCAGACTTAGCGCAGGAAAAATTGAAGAATTTATAAATAACTTTAATATAGATATGTCGACCTGTGACAGGGATATTAAGAGTTTTAGAAATTTTAACGAATTTTTTACAAGAAAACTTAAACCTGATGCCCGCCCATTCTGTAATGATGCATCTATGCTGGTTTCACCCGGAGATGGACGGCTGCGTGCATGGATGGACATTGATATTAATAAGCTGGTTCAGATAAAAGGTATTACCTATGAACTTGGCGAGTTAATTGGTGACACTGCTATTGCTGAAAAATACAAAGGTGGAATTTGTGTAATTTTAAGACTTGCACCTGTAGATTACCATAGGTTTCATTTCATAGACAGCGGTATATGCAGTGAATCCAAGCGTATAAAAGGTAAGTATTATTCTGTCAATCCGATAGCTTTAAAATCTAAACCCGCACTTTTTTGCCTAAATAAGCGTGAATATAGTATTCAGAAATCAGACAATTTTGGAGAAATACTGTATATTGAAGTAGGAGCGACTTCGGTAGGTTCTATTATTCAGACATACACTCCGGATCGTCCTGTTGTAAGAGGTGATGAAAAAGGGTATTTCAAATTCGGTGGATCCACCACTATTCTTTTTATAGAAAAGGATAAGGCAATTATTGATTCAGATATATTGGATCAGACAGAACAGGGATTTGAGGTCAGGACTTATGCTGGGGATATAATAGGGAAAAAATAGGGATATTATAGTTTATTTATTGTTAATCCTTTGTTAATTCTATTGTGTTTTGATATAAATAACTATATATTTATATTATCTTTAAAATAAAGCTGCTTAGTTTGCTTAATAAATCAAGGAGGTTTACCTATTTAATGGATTTTCTCAAAAATTTTTTTAAGAAGGATATAGTCAGAAGAGTGATGGTACTTTTGGGATTGGGACTTGTTCTTTATTTGCTCAGGGGAATGGCCAACATTTTTATTCTGACTTTTATTTTTACATATGTGTTATTCAGCACTCAAGCATACATAATACGGAAGCTTAAAAAGGTAATCAGAATAGGTCAGCGTGTAATGATTGTTATTTTATTTGTTACAATGATAGCCTTTATCGTTTTTGTTATATATCAATATATACCTGTACTTATTAATGAATGCAAGTCAATATTCGAGTCAGCTAAAGATTATATTAACCATCCTGCAGGAAACCCTACCGCAGAATATATTGCTTCAGTTGTAAAGGACTTGAATATTTCAGACTATGTTAACAGTGGAATTGATATTGTAATTAATTCTATTTCAAGTGCAACAAAGCTTACATTTGACCTTATATTCGCACTTATATTAAGCTTGTTTTTTCTCCTTGAGAAAAACAGGATTGTTACCTTCACTGAAAGATTTAAAAACAGCAGAATTTCATTTATATACAGTGAATTGGGTTACTTTGGCAACAAGTTCCTCTTTACATTCGGAAAAGTAATTCAGGCTCAGATAACAATAGCTCTTATAAACAGCCTTTTATCACTGGCTGCGCTATGGATAATGGGATTTCCGCACCTATTGTTCCTATGGGCGATGATATTTGCGCTTGGCCTTATTCCATTCCTGGGTGTAATAGTCTCACTTATACCGCTATCAATAATTGCTTTCAGCATAGGAGGTTTAACCAAGGTAATCTATGTACTTATAATGGTTGCTTTGCTCCATGCAATGGAAAGCTATGTTCTTAACCCAAAGATTATGTCTATAAAGACACATTTGCCTGTATTTTATACATTTTTGATACTCCTGATTTCGGAACATATTTTAGGGGTGTGGGGACTTATAATAGGTATTCCGATATTTGTTTTCATTATGGATTTAATTTGCTCCAAGGACGAGCCAAAAGCGCAAGCTGAGATTTCAGAATCTTCTAATCAGTTGCCTGATACAGGACCACAAAGCGATGAATAATTTAAATCAATAAAAATAAAAAGTTGAATGTTAAAACATTCAGCTTTTTTTATTGCTCCATATATCTTGTTCAATGGTTGTTTTATAGTACGTATAACTGTATAATTTATTTTATAAATTTAACAGGAGCTTTTTATGAAACCGAAAACGATGCTTACTTTATATATGTTTGCAGGTTGTTGTTTTGCTATTACAGCTATTTATTATATCACGGCAAAGAAATATTACCTTGCCGGTACAAATTTTGCATTATGCTTGTCTATTGTTTGTTTTGGGATTTCTTATTCGAAAAGGATAAAAAAATAATTCTAATATAATTCTCGATTTTTTCTTTTTCCCCCTTTTAAATTGTAATTAATTAGGCTATAATTACAATTATGCAAATGCGAATCATTTGCAAATAAGTATTTGGGAGAAAATATGCTTGATATACTAATTGATGCGCTTAAAGACAGCGCTTTAATGATTCCTTTACTCCTTATAATTTATATAGGTATAGAATTTGTTGAATTTAAATATGGACATAAAATAAGGGATAGGGTTAGGGCTGCTGGTAAAGCCGGGCCTGCACTTGGAGCAGCCTTTGGGTGTGTTCCTCAGTGTGGATTTTCTGTTGTCACTACAGCTTTATATACTAAGAGGGTTGTAACTCTTGGAACCTTGATTGCAGTCTATTTATCTACTTCTGATGAGGCTATACCAATAATTTTATCCCAACCGGACAAAGCCAAAGTGATACTGCCGTTAATATTATCCAAAGTTGTAATAGCTCTAATTGCAGGTTATGCTATAGATTTTGTTATAAGGAAGCGTAATGGGATAGGTCAGTCTTCAAATGAAACTTATAATGAAATACATCAGGTATCAGAAGAGGGTCACGCTCATGACGAAGAAGCGGCTCATGCAGAGGCATCTGATGATATTGATGAAAAGGGCTGCTGCGGTCATAGCTGTACCAATGATAAGCCTGATTTAAAAGAAATAGTGCTTCACCCTGTAATACACACATTAAAGGTGTTTTTCTATATTTTTCTTGTATCATTTTTAATTAATTTTATTATATATGAAATAGGCGAGGATAATCTAAAAAATGTTTTCCTATCCAATAGTATATTCCAACCTGTTCTGGCAGGGTTAGTCGGGCTTATTCCCAACTGCTCAGCGTCTGTAGCCGTTACAGAAATATTTCTTAAAGGCGGAATAAGTTTCGGATCTGTCATAGCTGGACTTAGTGCAGGGGCGGGGCTTGGGCTAATTGTACTGTTTAAAGAAAATAAGAACAGAAGGCAGACCCTTAAAATAATTGGTTTGCTTTATGCAATAAGTGTATCCGCAGGAATATTGATTCAGTTAGTGTATGGTTGAAACACTTTTTAATAGGGTGGTGATTGTTTGGAGATATCCAGCGATAAGGAATTTCTTAATGAAAAGGGGATAAAAAATACTAAAAAAAGAGGCATGGTGCTGGACATTTTAAAGAAATCTGATAGTCCGGTAACGGCTGAATATATATATCTTAGGCTGAAGGAAGAAAATGCGCAAGTATGGCTTTCTACCATTTATAGGACCTTGGAAGTACTAACTTCCAAAGGGGTTGTTACCAAATCCAACATTATGAATGATGGGAAAGCGAGTTATGAATTGAATAATTCTCAACATAAGCATCATATGGTTTGTATGAGCTGCAGCAGGATGGTTCCGGTTGATGACTGTCCCTTTGAGGAGTTTGAAAAGCAGCTGTGTAAGAAAACCGGTTTTGAGGTTAAGAGCCACAAGCTTGAGATTTATGGATACTGTCCCATGTGTAAAAAGAAAGAAAAGGATTAAATGGCGAAAGCCATTTTTTTTTTGCTCAAAAATTCATGGTTAAATATACTTAAATTATTTTATTTATTGTCACAAATTCTTTTCCTTATGTGTTATTTATATGAAAGGAGCGACAAACAATGGAATATGCAATAGAAACAGTTGGCTTGACAAAAATTTATAAAGGCTATAAAGCAGTAGATAATTTAACCATCCACGTACCAAAAGGTAAAATATACGGCTTTCTTGGTAAAAATGGAGCGGGAAAAACTACAACGATAAGAATGATTATGGGCTTAATCAAGCCTAACAGCGGTAAAATTAAAATTTTTGGCAGAGAGATTGTTAATGACCATAAATGGGCTGCAATGAATATAGGGTCTATAGTAGAAACACCTGGTTTTTATGAAAACCTTACAGCAAAGGACAACCTTGCTGTTACTGCAGAGCTTTACGGTGTTGCCAAAAGAAGAATTGAAGAGGTTCTTGATATTGTAGAGTTAAAAAATATCGAAAAGAAAAAAGTGAAGGAATTTTCACTTGGAATGAAGCAAAGACTTGGTATTGCTAATGCGCTGATACATTCACCAGGGATATTAATTCTTGATGAACCTACAAATGGGTTAGATCCTGCAGGAATAAAGGAAATGAGAGAATTCCTGAAAAAGCTTTCGATTGAGCAGGGAATATCGATACTGATATCAAGCCATATTTTGAGTGAAATACAGCTGCTGGCTGATTACATAGGAATCATAGACCAAGGTGGTCTCATTGAGGAAACTGATATAAGTACAGTAGCTTCAGAGAACCAAAGTTATCTTCAGATTGAAGTTGATAAGCCTGAAGAAGCGGTAGAACTTCTTTCATATATGAAATTTAAATACATAGTGGAAGAAGGTAAAATAAAAGTTTACTGTGATGTTGAAAAGAATGCACAAATTAACCGCAGCCTGGTGATGAAAGGCTTGAACGTAAATAGCCTGACACCAATGTTCCACAGTCTAGAAGAAAGATTCCTGACTGTAACAAGCGATAAGAGTGCGTAAGGGGGGATAAAAATGTTAAAATTATTTAAGTGTGAATTTAAGAAATTTAAAAAAACATATATTAATTCACTTTCCTTTCTTGGAATGCTCATACCTATAATATTGGTTATGATAATGTTCCTTTTCAAGAAAGATGACTTCATGAAAACTGGCAGTTATACATGGGATAAGTTTTTTATGTACCTTGAACAGTTCTTTGTTCTTCTGGTCGGACCTATAATAACTTCCTTTATAGCTGTATTCTCTGTTTTCTATGAATACCAGTCTAGGACTATGAAGAATATTGTTTCATCACCTCATGGCAGGATAAGCATTATTACTTCAAAAATGATATATGTAAGTGTTTTTGTTATACTTCAATATGTTGTTGTGGCTGCTTTTAATGTATTATGCGCTTATTTACTTGGCTTTGAAGTTACTACTCATAATATTATCAGCTACAGCGGCCAAATAATTATTGCAGGCGCTACTACTATAGTACTTATCCCTGTAATGATGTTCCTGACATTACTCTTCAAAAATTTCATTGCAGGTATGGTAATCACTGTTGGTGGAACAATATCCAATATCCTCCTTATGAATTGGGAAAAGTCATATATTTCTCCTTGGGCAGCTCCGATAGATGTATCTGCAATTATGGGCGGCCAAATTAAGGATATGAGCATGTCCTACCCGTTGATAAGTATATTTGCGTATCTGCTCATGTTTGTTGCTGCAACTCTGGTATACTTTAAAATGTCAGACCAAAATGGTTAATATAGATTAAAAATATAGCGAGTTACATTCTCCTGATCTTTTCTTTAGCACTCTCTTTGCGAGAGTGCTAAATTTTTCTTGACTTTTTTGATTTAGATTGTATTATATTTATTTAGAGAGTAAATACAGCTCTTAACAATACTTATGATACATGGGAGGTTTGTTAAATGATTCGTGAAAGTGGAAACGTATCAATCCAAACTGAGAACATTTTTCCTATAATCAAGAAATGGCTTTATTCTGAAAAGGATATTTTTATCCGGGAGCTTGTATCAAATGCTAATGATGCAATCAGCAAATTCAAAAAACTTGCTGCAATAGGCGAAGCCGAAGCTGACAAGGATACAAAATATAAAATAACAGTTACGGTTGACAAAGACAATAAAACAATACAAATTGCCGATAATGGAATTGGTATGACAGATGAAGAAGTTAAAAAGTATATAAATCAGATTGCTTTTTCAGGTGCCAAAGATTTTATTGAGAAATATAAGGATAAAGCTGATGACGCACAAATTATAGGACATTTCGGACTTGGTTTTTATTCGGCCTTCATGGTTTCGGAGAAAGTTCAGATTGATACATTGTCGTGGCAGAAGGATGCAGAAGCTGTCAGATGGAGCAGTAATACTGGAATAGATTTTGAAATGGACGTTTCAGACAGATCTGAAAGAGGAACCACTATAACTCTTTATATGGCAGAGGACAGTCAGGAATATCTTGATGCATATAAAATGAGGGAAGTACTTGTAAAATACTTCTCATTCCTGCCTTTTGAATTGTATCTAATTGATGCAGCCGATAAAAAGGAAGATGACAAGAAAGAAGAAATAAAACCATTAAATGATACACAGCCTCTATGGCAGAAGAATCCAAAGGATTGTACCGATGAGGAGTATAAGGACTTTTACAGGAAGGTTTTCCTGGACTACAATGAGCCTTTATTCTGGATACATTTGAATATGGATTATCCGTTTAACCTCAAGGGAATTTTATATTTCCCCAAACTCAAGCATGAACTTGATTCCATAGAAGGCCAGATAAAGCTTTATTATAATCAGGTATATGTTGCGGACAACATAAAAGAAGTAATTCCGGAATTCCTGATGCTGCTTAAGGGAACCCTTGACTGCCCTGATCTGCCTCTTAATGTTTCGAGGAGCTTCCTCCAGAATGATGGATATGTTAACAAGATTTCAACACATATAACTAAAAAGGTTGCAGACAAGCTTACAGCACTGTTTGAGAATGAACGGGAAAGCTTCAACAAGTTCTGGGAAGACATCAACCCTTTTGTGAAATATGGCTGCATGAGGGAAGAAAAGTTCTACGACAGGGTAAAGGATATTGTTTTATTTAAAACTACAAAAGGTGAATCGGTTACTTTAAAAGATTACCTTGCAAATAACAGTGAAAAACATAAGGATAAAGTATTCTATGTTTCAGATGAAAAACAGCAGGCTCAATATATTAGGATTTTTAATGATAACGGAATGGAAGCTGTAATTCTTCCGGCTGCTATAGACAGCCACTTTATAACATTCCTTGAAATGAAAAATCCTGAAATCAAGTTTTCCAGAATAGATGCTGATTTGTCTGAAAGCCTCAAGAATGGTGATGCCCAAAATGATTCCACTGAAGAAGCTCAAGCCCTTGAAAAACTCTTTAAGGATACTCTTGGCAATGATAAATTAAAAGTTCAGGTGGAGAGCCTTAAGTCTGCAACAGTTCCTGGAATTATTCTTCTGTCCGAACAGTCCAGAAGAATGCAGGAAATGAGCAGAATGTTTGGTGGGGGAATGGATATCAAAAACATGTTCCCTGAGGAAATCACCCTTGTGCTTAATAGAAGCAACAGCCTTATAAAAGCCTTGATGGTTATTAAGGACAAGGAAGAGCGTAAGGAAGATGTCGGAATGATATGCGAGCAGGTTTATGATCTCGCAATGATGAGCCATAAACAGCTTGAAGCGGATGCAATGACAAGGTTTATTGAAAGAAGCAACAAGCTGCTGGAAAAGCTGGCGGATATAGGAGCATAACGAAATAATTTAGGCAGGCTTATAAATAAGCCTGCCTTTTTAGTTGTTTAATTATTCTTCCTTTGTGAAATATAAAGTCCTGATAATATGAGAACCGTCCCCAAGATGGCCATGAGGGTCATACTTTCATGAAGTATCAATGCTGCTGTTATAATAGTTATAACTGGATTTAAGTAAATGTAAAGATTTGTTTTAACCGGCCCTAAAATGTTTATGGACCAGTTCCAGGAAACAAAGCACAGGGCAGAAGCTCCAAGACCAAGGTATATTATATTGAACAGGTTTTTAATATCAGCAAGTCTGTACAAAGTTAAATCAGCGTTAAATATAAATACTGCAGGTACTATAAATATAAGACCATACATAAATACCCTGCGGGTTATCTGAATTGTATTATAATTAAATGAGCTTATTTTTTTCATTATGACAGAATAGATGGCCCAAACCAGTGCGGCAAGTGTTGCAAGGATATCTCCCAAAGGATTAAGCTTTAGTACAAGATTTCCGTTAAGGACTACCAGTACTATACCTGCCATTGCAGCAAAAAAGCCTGCAAAGAAGTGTAGATGTAGCTTTTCTCTGTAAAAAATAAATGCAAGTATTGCAGTCAGCATAGGAGCGATTGAGACAATTATTCCTACATTGGAGGCGAAGGTATAGTCAAGTGCAATATTTTGAAAAAGGAAATACAGGGTCACACCACAAAGCCCAGCACAAGCAAATAAAAGCTCCTGTTTAAGAGAATTTGGTTTTAATATGTGTGGGTATGCTATAAATAACGCAATAAGTCCTATTATGAACCTGAAAACCATTATTTCTACAGGAGAAAAATCTTTTAGCAATACCTTTGTCGAAATATATGTAGTTCCCCAGATTGTAATTGTAAATAAAGCTGCTGAATGTGCGTATATAGTTCTTTTATCTTTCATGAATATCACTTTCTACTATTTATGTTAGAATACTTTTAATATTCTAACATAAATTCAGTGATGGTTTCGAGTATTTATGAAAATAAAAAAGGGAGATATTTAGAGTCTGCCAATTAGAGCCCTTTCAAAGTATTTCAGTTGAAATATCCACTGCATCGGTATAAGTCGGGAGCAATGCAGCCCCTTCTGTATAGCTTTAAGCATTTTTTAGGCTTAAAAACGGCAGTATACTTTGCAGGGAACTCCTTGGATAATTATAATTCCCCCTTTTCAATGATTTTAAATTTATGGTATGCATCATGTGTTATTTGAATTATTTTTGATCAATCATATAACAGCTGACTTTTTTCTATAGAAAATGTGTCTGAAAAAACAAATTATTGCCAGATTGTGAAGAACTTTTTGATTATGTAATGTCGTCAATATTTACCTTAAAAAAATACTTTTTAACCTGTTTTCAGTTTAAAACCTTTAGCTGATTATCATATAAAACCTCGCATAAAGGATCAATAGCATCCAATCTGCCACTTTCATAATATGCTCCGGCTTTGCATCCTCCTCCACAAGTAGACATGAAGTGGCATTTACTGCATTTTTCAATTTCATATGTGAATTTTCTGAGGCCCGATTGTTCCACTCTTTCAATAATATCTTCAAGGGATTCAACAAGAAGATTACCAAGTTTTAATTCATTTGTATGAAGTAAATGGCATGGATAAACGTCACCGTTAAAGTCTATTTCAAAGAGTGAATGTGCCATGCCGCATATGAAATTATTTCTGTCACAATCTTTAACAATAAACCCACGTTTTCTAAATTGATAATAATCTTCACCGAATTCCTCGATTAACTTACATTCTACTTCTTCCAGGATTGATGTCAAATTACTGTTACTCAGTGAAAAATTATTGTTATTGGTACCTGGAAAGTTTCTTAGGTTGTTTGGTGTAAAACCACCGTTATTACTAAACGCAAAATGTGCTATATCATATATCTCTGAAAGATTTTTATCATGAATTGTAGGTGCGAGCGAATAATTCAAATTGCTTTTTATTATGGCTTCAATGCCTTTCATTGTCTTGGTAAAGGAATTTCCCCTTGTCATTTTATGTGTTGCTTCAGTTATTCCATCGATAGAAACCTGGATATTAGATAAATTATCATAAGTTTTAAGTTTTTCTGTACAATCCTCATCTATAAGCGTCGCGTTAGTTAATATTGAACATTTAAATCCACGTTTTTTTATTAAATCCAAAATCGTAAAAATATCAGGGTGTAGAAATGGCTCTCCACCGGTAATGATTATGTTGCAATCAGGGTTTACCTTTTCAATGCAGTTTAAAAATATTATAGTATCGTCGGGATTCATATACTCATTCCTTTTTATACTACCTTTATAGCAATAAGCACAACTTAGGTTACAGTCAGATGTTATGTTGAAATAAACAGCCTCAGCAGGTTTCCCTGCACTTTCAGGGAAAGCTTCCCTTGTCCAGCCGTCTTTTATAATTTTTGCTTCAAACTTTTTCAGAATAATACTAACTTCATTTTCTGGATAATCTAAACCAAGAAGATAATCAGCCGCACGTTTCCTGCCAGAATCATTAAAGTCAAACAGTGTAAATAGAACAGTTTCATCTCTCGTAAGCCTGCTTACTGCGCCGGTATTATAATTTGATAATATAAAGTTTTTACCATCCTCTGAAAACTTTGTAAAGTTAAAAATAACGAACACCACCCTTTAATATTTATTTAATAAGTACAAGCTGTTATATGTTTAATTTTAAAATTTAATGTTTAAAGCTATTACACCACTCTTACTAAGATACCACTAGCTTGGCGAAAGCTTATAATACTACAGTATTGTCCATCTTGCCATCCCAACCGATACTTGCACCGATAAGTGCACCTACAGAAACACATATCTGGAATGCAGATGCGGTTGTTCCTGAAATATGGTCAATCTTCATATTATTGTAGTCATACCTTCTTATAAGAAGATCGCTTGTTGAAACACCCATTTTTTTAAGCATGGGTAACGGTTCTGTGTAAAATTCCTTTTGGAGACCTTCATCACCGCACAACTTAATTAGAACGTCGTTCAGGGCCGAATCATTGTTAATTGTTATAGACTTGTTTTCCATACTAATCACTCCTATCCTCTTTTCATATAACAGACTTGTACTTATTTTTCAGATTAATAAACACTAGCACTTATTAGAATCAAATTAATCCTTTATCTGAAATAGCGTAACGAATGTACTCAGTAAATAAAAAGCTTAGAATGCCGAAAATGTAAACGTGACACAAAAATGTAAGAAAAATAAAAATTTAAATTATATTTGTAATAAATGATGAAAATTATTTGGAGAATTCTGAACCGTTTACAAATAATGGAAAATTGACTCCTTATATATTAAATCAATAATAAGGGGTAGATTTCCTTGAAGCTTTCAAGAATACTGCAAGAAGCAAAGCAAAACAACGATATTTGCACAATGGAACTAATACAGACATTTAAACCTCTAATTAATAAGTATGGAAGAAAGTTAGGGTATGATGGGGAGAGTGAGATAACTATTTTCATTTTAAAAATTATAAATAAGATGCCATACTTTGACAGTGATGATAAAATTGTCAGTTATATTAATACATCAGTAAAAAATTACTATTTTCATTTACTTAAAAGTTTAAAGACAGAATATCCTGCCCAAGATGAATTATTTGAAAATATAGTATATGAAAATAATAAGTACAGTGATGTTGAAATGTGCAGCATTATAAAGTGTTTGCCTGTTCTTCAAAGAAAGATAATTATTGGGGTATATTATATTGGATATTCTGAATCTTATATTGCTGAAAAGCTTGGAATAAGCCGCCAAGCAGTTAATAATGCTAAAAAAAGGGCGTTAAATAATCTCAAAGCTTATTTGAGTAAGTAAGGATACTGAGGGGGAGATGTTTACTATGGAAAATCAACTTCTTAAAATTGCATCAGAACAGGGGATATGGGTATTATTAGCTGTGTTTTTACTAGTTTATACTTTGAAAAAACAAGAAAAACGAGACTTAGTACAAACAGAAAGGGAAAATAATTATCAAAAAATTATACAGGAATTATCTCAGGACTTGGGTGTTCTAAATAAAATAGATAATAATCTCAATAATATTGAAGAAAAAATAGACAATATCAAGGACAGCTTAAAGGGGACAAAATAAAAATGTGATTATAAACTAGAGCAGGACTGAAACACATCAATCCTGCTTATAGCTGTAATCCTGAACATAACTGATAAAATGTTTCTTAGAATACAAATCTATTAATTACTGTTCCTTAACGGTAACAGTCTCAAGAAGCTGCTTGGCCATCTCATTAATTGCTTGGGAATAACGAATAAATTCTTCGCTCATTGAGCAGCTTTCCTGAGTTGCGGATGCTACGCTTTCAACACTCTCTGATGTTTTATATGCAACCTTATCAACTTTTTCCGTATAGTCTTGTATGGATTTTGATTCACTAAACTTTTTATCTGAGAGATTTTTGATATTATCCAGTACTTTAATTGTGTTATCCAACTTATTAACAATTGTCTGGTAAATATCACTTGAAATCTGGACTTTGTCGACACCTTCCTGCATTACTGATACACTTGAATTAATGATTTCATCTACTTCACTGCTTAATTGTTGTATGTCACCAAGAGCATTTTTAACACTTTCCAGTGATTTATTACTCTGCTCTGCCAGCATTCTTATTTCATCTGCCACAACAGCAAAGCCTCTTCCGTTTTCACCCGCTCTGGCAGCTTCTATTGTAGCGTTAAGTGAAAGAAGGTTAGTCTGATTGGCAATTTGCCTTATGGTTTCAATAACATTATTAGCTCCTTTAGCCTTAGAATCCAGCTCCCGTGCTCGACTAGATGTTTCTATAAAGTTCTCCTGAATTTTTTTGATTTTCATAACAGCATCAGCAATATGATCAATACCATTATCAGCTGACTTTTGAAGGTCCTGGGCAACAGATATTGAATCTACAGTACTCTCAAATATTTCGCTTACTCCGTTAGATAAGCTTTCAATTAACATTTTAGTTTCAGTAATACTCTTGGCTGTTTCAACCGAACCTTCCAATACAGAAGTTGCTGTAATAGCAATTTCTTCAATTGCCTGATGCTGCTGAGTTGCCATAACAGAGATATTACCGCTTGAAACATTCAATTCTTCTGATATTCCTTTGGCTTTATTAACGACATTTTCCATAACATTCCTTATACTAGATAAGGATTCATCAAGCTGTTTTTCATTATTTGATGACTTCTTAAGAAGTTTTCGGGATAAAATTGCTGTCATAAGCGAAGCAGTAGCACCAAAACCTAAAGATAGTATTCTGCTGATTATTTCAGATGTATCTGCAGGAAAGTATCCTGGTACGTAAATGCATGAAATTATGCATGCAGCTGTACTAAGACAAATGCCGTAAGCTACCACACTTACCTGGAGAAATAATGTACTTACTATCAATACAAAATATATTACACTCCACAACTCTTTATATGGGAAAAGCAAAACAATAGACAGATAATTAATCACTGTACAAGTTACAAGAACATATTTAAATATCTTGGTAAAGGTAACATTGCTGCCCCTTTGAGAAAAAATGAAGTAAATAATTGATGGTATGAGTAAATCAAAGAAGGTTACAATTGTAAAGTTTAAAATGGTGTTCCACGTTAGCTCTGTCATTATATTCAAGAACTTCATTGCCGAAAAAAATAAAATGCCACAAACTCCGCCGATGACACACAAGAATAATATTAGTTTATTCATATCTTTGTGGTACTTAACAACATTTTTCTTGAAATAACTGTCTTCTGATTTTAGAAACATAAGTAACCCCCCAACATCTAAAATTTACTTGTGTTAATTGTAGCATGTTTGCATTAATATACCAAGAAAAAAAGAATAATATGGGGAAATAAGTTTATTTATGTCATAATAAGGCTAATGTTTAATTTTAATCCAAATAAGGACTGCCAACCGATATGGTCAACAGTCCTTGCAATTTAATTTTAATTATTATTTATGATCGTTTTGTCTTATTTCAACCCTTCGGATTTTGCCGCTTATGGTCTTTGGAAGTTCAGACACGAACTCAATGATTCTAGGATATTTATAGGGAGCTGTAACCGTTTTAACATGATTCTGAAGCTCCTTTACAAGCTCTTCACTTGCTGTATAGCCTTTTGCCAACACTACAGTGGCTTTTACAATCTGGCCTCTGATGGGGTCAGGAACTGCTGTTATTGCACATTCAAGTACTGCAGGGTGTTCTATAAGTGCACTTTCAACCTCGAAAGGTCCAATCCTGTAGCCCGAGCTTTTAATTACATCATCAGCTCTTCCAACAAACCAGAAGTATCCGTCTTCATCACGCCAAGCCATATCTCCGGTAAAATAGAAGTTGTCATGCCATACCTGATGTGTAAGGTCAGCATCTCTGTAGTAGCCTGCAAACATACCAAAGGGTTTACCGCTTTCAGTGCGTACAACTATCTGGCCTTCTTCACCAACTTCACAGGAGTTACCGCTTTCATCAACTATGTCTACTTCATAGCCTGGTGCTGGTTTTCCCATTGAACCTGGTTTGGGTTCCATCCATGCAAAGGTACCTACAGTAAGTGTAAGTTCTGTTTGTCCATAACCTTCTGCAAGTTTCAACCCTGTGGTTTGCAGGAACTGGTTATAAACCTCCGGATTAAGAGGTTCCCCGGCAATAGAGCAATGCTTGATACAGCTTAAATCAAATTTTGATAAATCTTCTTTAATAAAGAATCTGTAGATAGTTGGAGGTGCACAGAAAGTAGTTACCTTATGCTTTACAATTATCTCCAGCATTTCTTTGGCATTGAATTTATCATGATCATATACGAAAACTGCACTGCCACAAAGCCATTGACCGTAAATTTTACCCCACATGGACTTCATCCAGCCTGTATCTGAAACAGTCAAATGCAGCCCGCCATCTATTACACACTGCCAGTACTTTGCAGTTGATATATGTCCCAAAGGATAAGTGAAATCATGCTGTACCATCTTTGGCATACCAGTTGTACCTGATGTAAAGTAAAGAAGCATTATATCCTCATTAGTAATAGCATCAGTGCCTGTAGGCTTTTCAAATTTATCAGAAGCTTTTTCAATTTCTTCACTGAAGTCATACCAACCATCAACTTTTCCATATACACTTACCTTGTTAACAAGAGTTGGTGACTTTTCCTGGGCATCATTGATATGTTTTACAACCTCATCTTCTGCAACGGAGATTACAAGCTTGATATCCGCAGCATTACATCTGTAAATGATGTCTTTGGAAGTAAGCTGGTGTGTTGCAGGTATACCTACAGCTCCAATCTTGTGAAGCGCAAGAAGTGCATACCAAAACTCATAGCGCCTCTTAAGGATGAGCATTACCTTGTCACCTTTTTTAATTCCCAGAGAGGAGAAAAAGTTTGCAGCCTTATTGCTGTATTGCTCCATTTCTTTAAAATTAATGGTCTTTTCATCGCCTTTGTCGTTGCACCATATAAGAGCTGGTCTTTCAGGTGTTTCCTTTGCTATCACATCTACAACATCATAGGCAAAGTTAAAGTTTTCAGGTACAGTTATTTTAAAGTTTTGTTTATAATCCTCATATGAATTGAATTCCGAACGTGTTATAAATCTTTTATACATTTTCTGATTCCTCATTTCATCTATATATGGTGCTTTACATGCTAAAATATAATAGCAAGGAATTTAACCTGCTTGTCTCCAATTGCCTTCATACCGTGATTGTAGCTTGAATCAAAGTAAATGGAGTCGCCTTCATTTAAAATTATTTCATGACCGTCTACAAAAATTTTCATGCTTCCTTCAATCATGTAGTTAAACTCCTGACCGGGGTGGGAGTTATTGTGGATTGGTGCATCTGCCGGCTCTGGATCAACTGTTACCAGGAAAGGTTCAGCCTTCTTATGTATAAAATTATAAGCTAGATTTTGATACTTATATTCCTTTCGTCTTTCAACACTTACACCTTTTCCTTTGCGGACAACTGAATAAACTTTAAGCTTTGGATTTTCACCGGTTAATATTGCTGCCAATTCAACCTTGAATTTATTTGCCACTTCATATAAAAAGCTTACAGGAATATCAACATTTCCGCTTTCATATTCAGTATAGGTTTCACTGCTTATACCTAAGTCCTTTGATAGTGTTTCTATCGATATACCTGATATTTCTCTTAAGTCTCTGATTCTTTCAGCAATTTGCTTTATCTGATCGGACATTAAACACACATCCTTTAACAAAAGTTTATTTAAATACTTATATCTAATCGTGATAATATCACAACAAAAACCTGTTAGTAAAGGGAGTTGTATACATTTGATAATAATGCGTAAAAAAAAGTCAGTCATTGAAAATAAACATTAAAAAAATGGGCTGATTACTTCATACATAAGTGATTGATGAATTTATTCGCAGCATTTGACAAAGGAACATTTTCCATTGAAATAATTCCAAGCTTTCGCAGCGGTAGGGTTTCTTTGGTTAAAACTTCGAATAGCTCATGGCCTTCAATAGCTTCAAACGCACTTACTTTAAGTACATGTGAAACACCAAGACCTATTTTTGCAAATTCAATAAGCAGATCAACACTTTCAAGTACAATTTCAGGTGTGATAGATAAATTCATTGTTTTTAAGAAGCTGTCCAAATTGACCCTTGTAGTACTATTACGTGGAAGAGTCAGAAGAGGGTATTTAATAAGCTCTGAAAGACTGATTTTCTTACCTTTGAGTTCTTTATACCTGTACGAAGCTACAAATATATCTTCAACTTCTATAAAATCAATTATATTAAAGCCATTTTCATTAACCGGAAGAGTTGCGATTCCAAAATCAATAAGTCCATTCTTCAATGCTCCAATAATCTGTGATGAAGTTCTGTTAACTACCTGTATTTTTATTTTAGGGAACAACTGTGTAAACTTTCCAAGGTAGGATATCAGATAATACTTGCATATGGTATCGCTTACCCCAATGCGTACTTCACCACAGTCCATATTTTGCATTTGCGAAATCTTGTTTTCTGCAGTTTTAAGAAAATTATATGCCTGTTCGACATGACTGAACAGTAGCATTCCTTCCTGTGTAAGCTCTACACTTCTTGATTTTCTGTAAAACAAAGTACTTCCCATTTTTTCTTCAAGATTCTTAATGGCCTGACTCACGGCCGATTGACTTATAAATAGCTGCTTGGCAGCATCAGAAAAATTTTTGTATTTTGCCGCATGGTAAAAAATCTTATAAAGTTCAAAATTTATATCCATAAACTCACCTTATATTATGTATTAATAATATTAATTTTACTTATATATTATATCATAATATAATTAATTTATAAGTTATAAAAAATTTGATTATTAAACAAGCATTTAATATAAAAAAGGGGCTGAATATATGGATACAAAGGTTAGAAGGATATTTGTCGAAAAGAAACCGGGTTTTGATGTAGAAGCTAAAGGATTGCTCAATGATTTCAGAGTGAACCTGGGAATATCGGAATTAGAGAATGTAAGGGTAATTAATCGTTATGACATAGAAGGAATATCAGATGAGGAATATGTAAGGTCAAAAAACCTTATATTTTCAGAGCCTCCTGTTGACAGCGTTTACGAGGAAAATATAGAAATAAGCCCTGACGAAAGTGTTTTTGCTGTTGAATACCTCCCAGGTCAGTATGACCAGAGAGCAGATTCTGCAGCACAATGCATACAGATTTTAACCACCGGAGAAAGACCTGAAATAAAGGTCGCTAGACTTATAGTACTTAAAGGTAAAATTTTTGCTGATGACTTTTCAAAAATAAAGGATTACTGTATTAACCCTGTAGAAAGCCGCGAGGCGTCCATGAAAAAGCCAAACACTCTTTTTGCCGAGGTAAATGTACCTGAAAGTGTAAAAATAGTAGATGGTTTCATTTTAATGTCTGAAGAACAATTGAGAGCATTCATGGATGAAATGGGCTTTGCAATGTCTTTTGAGGATTTGGAATTCTGCCGTGCATATTTCAGAGATAATGAAAAAAGAAACCCAACAGTTACTGAAATGAGAATGATAGATACTTACTGGTCTGACCACTGCAGACATACGACTTTCCTGTCTAATATAACCGATGTTGAATTTGGTGAGGGTTACTGTTCTGATGTAATCAAATCGGCATATGATAAATACCTCGAATCAAGGAAAGCTGTTTATGGCAGCAGGGAAAAGGATATCTGCCTTATGGACATTGCAACAATGGCAATGAAGAAGCTGAAGAAAGACGGCAGGTTAAACGACCTTGATGAATCGGATGAAATAAATGCATGCAGTATAGTAACAGATGTAGATGTAAATGGTGAAAATCAGCAGTGGTTAGTAATGTTCAAGAACGAAACACATAACCATCCGACAGAAATTGAACCATTCGGCGGAGCAGCAACTTGTCTTGGCGGAGCCATAAGAGACCCGCTTTCAGGCAGATCCTATGTGTATCAGGCTATGCGTGTTACAGGAAGCAAGGACCCCAGAGCAAAATTTGAAGACACACTACCGGGAAAACTTCCTCAAAGAAAGATTACTACTGGCGCAGCAGCAGGGTACAGTTCATATGGTAATCAGATAGGTCTCGCGACAGGTCAGGTATCTGAGGTATATGATGATGGATTTGTTGCAAAAAGAATGGAAATCGGTGCTGTAATAGGTGCTGCACCTAAAAAGAATGTTGTAAGAGAAGAACCTGCCCCAGGAGATATAATTATACTTCTCGGCGGAAGAACCGGACGTGACGGCTGCGGCGGAGCAACTGGCTCATCAAAGGAGCATAATGAGGATTCATTGCTTACCTGCGGAGCTGAAGTTCAGAAGGGTAATCCACCTACTGAAAGAAAGATTCAAAGGCTTTTCAGAAATTATGAAGTAAGTACAATGATAAAAAGATGCAATGACTTTGGAGCAGGCGGAGTTTCTGTTGCTATCGGTGAACTGGCAGACGGGCTTGAAATAGATCTTGACGCAGTACCGAAGAAATATGAGGGCTTGGATGGTACAGAGCTTGCTATTTCCGAATCACAGGAGCGTATGGCTGTAGTTGTATCAAAAGAAAATGCTCAAAAATTTATAGAAGCTTCACAGAAGGAAAATCTGGAAGCAACAGTAGTTGCCATTGTTACAGAGGAAAAAAGACTACGTATGAAATGGCGCGGTAAAAATATTGCAGATATAAGCAGGGATTTTCTTAATACAAACGGAGTAAAGCAGTATGTCGGAATAAAGGCTGCTTTGCCTCAAGAATCCGTAAGCTGCTTTGATACTTTGGAGTCAGAAATAGAAAACAAACTTAATAATATAGAAAAAGTATGGCTTGAAAACCTGAAAAGATTGAATGTGTGCAGTCAGAAAGGACTTTCTGAAAGGTTTGATTCAACTATTGGTGCAAGCAGTGTTTTAATGCCTTTCGGGGGAAGCTATCAGCTTAGTCCTTCAGAAGTTATGGCTGCTAAGATTCCGGTACTTGAGGGAGATACAAATACAGGTACGCTGATGTCATATGGCTATAATCCTATGATTTCAAGATGGAGTCCATTTCATGGTGCAGTTTATGCTATCGTCGAATCTGTTGCAAAGATAGCTGCAGCAGGTGGTGATTATAGAAAAGCAAGGCTTACTCTTCAGGAATACTTTGAAAAGCTTGGAAAGGATCCTGAAAAGTGGGGAAAACCTTTCAGTGCACTGCTTGGTGCATTTTATGCACAGCTTAAGCTTGGAACACCTGCAATAGGCGGTAAGGACAGTATGTCAGGGACATTTAAGGATCTCTGTGTACCGCCAACACTTGTTTCCTTTGCTGTGGATGTAGTTGATGTTAACAATGTTATTTCTACAGAATTCAAAAAAACAGGAAGTAAGGTAATACTAATTCCTCTTGGCAGGGACGAAAATGAACTGCCTGATTTTGAACAGCTTGATAAGAATTATTCAAGAATATATGAACTTGCAAACGACAAGGTCATCCTTGCAGCATCTACAGTAAAGACAGGCGGAATAGCGGAAGCTGTAAGTAAAATGTGCTTCGGTAACAAGATAGGCTTTACTTTTGAAAACAGTATAGATAATAAGAAGCTGTTTACTCAGGATTACGGTTCAATAATTCTTGAATTGCCTGAAAATGCAGATTTGGATAAGCTGTTAGCTGGTATAAGCTTTATTAAACTTGGATTTACCGTTGACAATAATAAAATTACGGTAAATGGAATAGAAATAAATCTTGAAGAAGCATTGAATGCATGGGAACAGCCACTTGAAAAAGTATTCCCTACAAGAACAAAAGAAATTTTGCAAAAACCTGCTGACTATACATTTGCATCGGGAGTAAAAACAGTTTCCTCTGTTAAGGTAGCAAAACCAAGAATATTTATGCCGGTTTTCCCTGGAACAAACTGTGAATATGATACAGCAAAAGTTTTCACTAATGCCGGAGGTGTGGTTGATACACTGGTTATGAGGAATCTGTCGTCAAAGGATATTGAACAGTCAATCATGACTATGGCAAAGATGATTGATAACAGCCAGATCGTTATGATCCCAGGAGGCTTCAGCGGAGGAGACGAACCAGACGGTTCGGGTAAATTTATAGCAACTGCCTTCAGAAATCCATATGTCAAGGAAGCTGTAATGAAGCTGTTAAAACAACGTGATGGTTTAATGCTGGGAATCTGCAACGGTTTCCAGGCACTTATAAAACTTGGGCTTGTACCATATGGTGAGATCAGGGATATACATGAAAGCGATCCGACGCTAACCTTTAATACGATAGGCAGACACGTTTCGTGCATGGTCAAAACAAAGATAGTTTCCAATAAGTCACCTTGGCTTGCAAAAGCTAATGTCGGAGATGTTCATACAATAGCTGTTTCACACGGTGAAGGAAGGTTTACGGCAAATGCTGAAGTTCTTGAAATGCTTAGAAAGAACGGACAGGTAGCAACTCAGTATGTTGATATTGAAGGCAATGCTACTTATGATATCAGATTTAACCCTAATGGCTCAATCGATGCAATAGAAGGTATTACAAGTCCTGATGGAAGAGTATTGGGCAAGATGGGGCATTCTGAAAGAATAGGTTCAAATGTGGCAAAAAATGTTCCCGGAGAGAAGGAACAGAAAATATTTGAAGCAGGAGTTGAGTACTTCCTGTAAAATAACGTTTTTGGAAAATTGTACTTTCAATTGTGTAATGCTATAATATAATGTGATTTTATATTGAGCCGGAGGGGTTTAAATAATCCCTCCGTGTTTTTATATATTTGTATTTGTTAATTTCAGAATGGGGTCACACTTATGAAACAGTATTTTAAATCAATAATAAATCTTCCTATTTCAATTAAGCTGTTTCTTATTACAGAGGCTCTTTTTGGATTTGCCATGGGATTGTGGAGTCTTGATCTTAATTTCCATTTTAAGGCTAACGGACTGACTGATATAAAAATAGGCGCTGTTGTATCATTCGGGTTGTTTATAACAGCCGGTATATCCATTTTCGCAGGTATACTTGCAGACAGGATCGGATATCGCCCGGTGATGGTTCTGGGTTGTCTGATTCAGGGGATAGGTATGATATGCCTTGCACTGTTTTCAAATGTTGTATTCGTTTATATAAGCCAGTTTTTATATGGCTTTGGATCCGCTTTTATCCTTTCATCAGAATTTCCATTTATTACAGGACTCGTAGAAGAAAAATTCAAGAAGCTTGTTTATAATTTATTAATCAGTACGTATCTTCTTGCAATGGTGTTAGGTAACTTTTTAGGAGGCTCACTTCCCTCGTGGTTTTCAAAATCCACAAACCCATATTTTTTTGGAATAATTGCAAGTGGAGTGTGTTTTATATTAATGGCAATAGGAAGATCAATGCTTCCTGATTATAGAGTAGTTGTACAGACAAAAAGAAGATTATTCTCTATAGCCTGGGATAAAAAAATCTTAAGCTACTTGTTTTATGGCCTTTTTCTCAACATATTTCTTAACATTGTCAATTCAATGCTTAATCTTGTTTTCAGGGATAGGTATGAGTTGGCTGATAATACAATTGGAGTTATCTATTCAGTTGTATCAATAGTGGGAAGCATCGCCGCATTTATTGTTCCATATCTTGCTGGCAGGTTTAAGGGCGAAAACACGGCACTGGTGACAATTATAATGCAGTCTGTATTTATATTTTGTATGTCTTTTGCCGGTACATTCATATTCAGCTTCCTTGTAATAGCAAGAACCTTTGTAGGCTGTATAACACAGGGTAATGTAGACAGCGCAATGCTACAATCTGTGAATGAACATGAAAGAGGTTCATATTCAGGAATGCGAATATTCTCCAACAATATAGGAATGGCAATAGGAGCCGCCATCGCAGGGGCATTTACAATGAGTAGAAACTATGTTTTACTCTTCCTGACGGCAGGAGGCTTTACTATACTGCAAATTATTGTATATACTTTTACGTGCAGAAAATATTTTTCTAAGGAAGAATAATGTACTTGTTGAGGTGCCAGATGTCAAGAACTATACTTCTTGTTGACATGAATGCTTTTTTCATAAGCTGTGAAGCTTCAAGAAACCCTGAACTAAAAAAGGTTCCTGCTGCTGTGGCGGGCGATCCCAAAAACAGATCGGGAATAATTCTTGCTGCAAATTATGAAGCAAGAAAATTCAAAGTAAAAACAACAATGGTAATCCATGAAGCTAAAAAGTTATGCCCCGACCTGGTGCTTGTGCCTCCGGATCATAAGTTTTATAGTAAAAAATCCAATGAGGTTATGAGTATTCTTCAAAGATATACGCCTGTAATTCAACAAAACAGCATTGATGAGGCCTGGCTTGATATGACAGGCTGTGAGACTCTTTTCGGTAAACCTGTCGAAGCGGCTGAAAGAATTATGAAAGATATAATAAATGAGCTTGATTTGTGGTGCTCTATAGGAATATCATATAATAAGTTTTTAGCAAAAATGGCTTCAGAAATAAAAAAGCCTCTTGGTATAACAGAGGTATGGGAAAAAGATTTAAAAAGCAAAATCTGGACTTTGCCGGTAAGTGACATGTATGGGATAGGTAAGAGGTCTTCACAGAGGCTGACTGAGCTTGCAATCTATACTATAGGTGACATTGCAAACAACAACGAAGTTTTTCTCGTCAGCGAATTCGGAAAATTTGGGAACGAAATGTACAGGCTTGCCAATGGTATTGATGACTCTCCTGTAGTTCCGGGTACATATGGTGACTGTAAATCAATAAGCCGGTCTACCACACTAAGAGAAGACATTGCCGATATTGAAACCGCCAAAAGTGTTTTGCTTAAGCTGGCTGAAGATGTTGGAGCCGATGCAAGAAAATATGATTATAAAGGCAAAACGGTATCAATTGAAATTAAATACAGCGATTTTAAAACTATAACAAGGCAAAAATCAATACAGCCTACATATCTTACAAGAGATATTTACAAAACTGGGGTAGAGCTTCTTACAGAATACTGGAATGTTCAAAAACCTGTAAGGCTTCTTGGTATTGGGCTTGGGAAATTTGATACAGATGACAGCAGGCAGCTGAGTATTTTTGATACAATAGAAGGAACAGATAAAGGAATTGACAACAGTCTTAAAGAGGAAAAGCTCGAAAAGGCAATTGATGTGTTAAGGCAGAAGTACGGGAAAGGTAAGATAAAAAGAGCGAAGAATTTAGAATAGGTTAAGCTTTTGGAGGAAATATGATTGATATTATCAAGCAATTGACAAATGAATTCAACTTGAAAATTTCACAGGTGCAAAATGCCGTCAAGCTTATGGATGATGGCTGCACAGTCCCTTTTATAGCAAGGTACAGAAAGGAAATGACGGGTGAGCTCAATGACCAGGTTTTAAGAGAACTATCAGACAGACTGACCTACCTGAGGAATCTTGAACAGCGCAGGGAAGAGGTTTTCAAGTCCATAAGCGAACAGAATAAAATGACAGCTGAACTAGAAACAGCATTAAATAAATGTGTTACACTTCAGGAAATTGAAGATATATATGCTCCTTACAGGCCTAAGAGAAGGACAAGAGCTACCATTGCCAAAGAGAAGGGACTGGAACCCCTCGCTCAGGTAATTTTCATTCAGCAGCCAGTAAAAGGCGGTATTGAGCAATATGCAGCCTCTTTTATCAATGCGGAAAAAGAAGTCAATACCGTTGAAGATGCACTTAATGGAGCTATGGATATCATAGCAGAACAAATATCTGATACACCTAAAATAAGGCAGATAACAAGAAATCATTTATTTAAAAACGGAATGATTGCTACAAAGAGCAAGAAGGAAGAGGATTCGGTTTATGAAATGTATAAGGATTTTCGTGAACCAGTTTCAAAAATACCTGGACACAGGGTTCTTGCAATCAACAGGGGGGAAAAGGAAGAATTCCTTCAGGTTAAAATAGAGATTACAAAAGAATTATTGCTTAATGAACTGAGTAATGTTACGGTAAAAAATCCACCGTCTGAAACAACAAAATATATTAAAGCGGCCCTTGAGGACGCAATGGACAGGCTTATTCTGCCTGCGGCAGAGAGGGATATCCGAAACAGCCTGACAGAAAATGCAGAGGAAAATGCGATAAAGGTTTTTGCCGCTAATCTTAAAAATCTTCTTCTTCAGCCTCCGGTAAAGGGTAAGGTTGTGCTTGCAGTGGACCCTGCTTACCGTACCGGGTGCAAATTGGCCGTAATTGACCCTACGGGCAGACTTTTAAAAACTGCTGTTGTATATCCTACACCGCCTCAGAATAAGACTGAGGAGGCAAAGAAAACTGTGAAAGCCTTAATTAAGGAATATGATGTGGACATTATCGCTATAGGAAACGGAACGGCATCAAAAGAATCTGAGATTTTTATATCCGAGCTTATAAAGGAAATTGATAAAAAAGTATATTACATGGTTGTCAGTGAAGCTGGAGCATCTGTTTATTCGGCATCTAAATTAGGTGCTGAAGAATTCCCTGAGTATGATGTTTCGCTAAGAAGTGCTGTTTCAATCGGAAGACGTCTTCAGGACCCACTTGCGGAATTGGTTAAAATAGATCCCAAGTCGATAGGTGTTGGACAATACCAGCATGATATGAATCAAAAACGTCTGGGAGAAAGCCTCGGAGGAGTTGTTGAGGACTGTGTAAATAGTGTGGGTGTAGACCTTAATACTGCATCAATCTCACTACTGTCATATATTTCAGGTATTAATGGTTCGGTAGCTAAAAACATTGTATCTTTAAGAGAAGAGATTGGAACCTTCAAGTCAAGGCAGCAGCTTAAGAAGGTTAAGAAACTTGGTGACAAGGCTTTTGAACAGTGTGCCGGATTCTTGAGAATTCCTGAAGGTGATGAATTCCTGGATAATACATCGGTGCATCCCGAATCTTATGCTGCGGCTAGAAAGCTGCTGAATATTTTGGGATTAAAGGAAGGAAGAATATCAAAGGATGGACTTAAGGACCTTGATAAGAAGGTTGCTGAAATAGGTATTGAAAAGGCTGCTAAAGATATTGATATAGGTGTACCTACATTGAAAGATATAATCAATGAATTAATGAAGCCAGGAAGAGACCCGAGGGATGAATTACCAAAGCCGGTACTTCAGTCCGAACTGCTTGATTTGAAGGATCTTAAACCAGGAATGGTTCTTACCGGTACAGTAAGAAATGTTGCTGATTTCGGTGCTTTCGTGGATGTAGGTGTTCATCAGGACGGGCTGGTTCATATTTCAGAGCTTGCCGACCGTTTTGTTAAAAATCCTATGGATGTTGTTGCGGTCGGTGATATAGTGAAGGTAAAAGTTCTTAATGTTGATGCAGATAAAAAGAGAATCAGTTTAAGTATGAGAAACATTTAATCAGTTGACCAAAATATTTAGGCATCTGCTCAGATTTGATTTCAGAACAGATGCCTGTTTTTTTAATTAAAGTTAATTAGGTTTAATTTATTGAATTGTTATGTATGAGCTTGACGCCCAACCGGTGATGCCGGCAGAGGTCTTAACTTTATACCATCCGTTGGTTGATGAAAGTACTGTAACAGTATCACCAATAGTAGCTTTTGTAACAATTGCTGCTGTCGCTGAAGCAGACGCTCTTATATTAAGAGTAGATGCTGTTACTACACCGGTTTTTGGTGTGGTTACAGCATTATTATTTGTATCAGTACTTCCACTAGAATTACCGCTTCCATTCTGGTTATTATCAGTGGGCGCGGAGGCTGTTCCCTGGCCGCCAACTTTATATACGCCTCTTACAAGCACATAGCATTGAGTAGTTGCGTAAATACCCCGGTTATCATCACGGGCAGATATTAAAAGATGGTTTTTAGGTACAATTACACCATTTGAAAGATCTGTTGCCGAGGTTACGTCTGAAAGACCCGCTCCGGTTGTTCCTAATAATGCTTTAGCAAATCCAGACCTTACAACTATTTCAGTTCCGTTTCCTGTATACAAATACGTACCTGTGGAAATACTTATTGTTTCAAATGCTGCGGATCCAGAAGCCGGTGTTTGGTTTTTCAATGTATTTATCTGGTTTCTTAAATCCTGAACCATTGAATCTACATAACTTTTTGTAACAACAGGATCATCAGTTGAACCTGGTTCCCCCGCAGCCGTAACGAGCTGTACAAACAGGAAAATGAATATTAATGAGAGCGTGAAAATATAAGCAATTTTCGTGCTCTTTTTATCTTTTGACATTTTTAGTACCTCCGTATTAAAATTTTCTCTTCTGGTATTTTATCGTCAAATTACTTAAAAAGGTTTATATTATCTGCGTTACAAAACTATTACATTTAATAGAATTGACGTTAAGAAAGTAATATGATATATTAAAAATAACTTAGGCCATGAAGGCTTATAAATTGTTGTACCAATAAGGAATTTACCCAGGAAGGGTGCTGTAGGAAACAGCTCTTTTTCTGGGTTTTTTATTTTGTATATATTCACTTTGAATCAAATAGGGGGATACAATGCATATACCTGAGAATTTTATAAGCCCTTCAACTTGTGCTGTAATGGGGGCTGCAATGATTCCGGTCTGGACTGCTGCAGTTAAAAAAGTAAAAAAAGAAGTATCCAAAGAGAAATTGCCGCTTATTGGAATTGGTGCTGCCTTTTCTTTTATAATAATGATGTTTAATGTTCCGCTCCCGGGAGGCTCAACAGGACATGCGGTTGGTGGGACACTGCTTGCAATATTGCTTGGACCTTGGTCTGCATGTATATCTGTAACTACTGCGCTGCTCATACAGGCATTGATGTTTGGGGATGGAGGAGTTCTTGCTTTTGGGGCAAATTGCTTCAATATGGCTTTTGTTTTACCTTTTACAGGATATTTCATATATAAATTTATAAGAAATAGTATAAAAAGTGACAAAGGGGAGTATTTTGGAATTATACTTGGTTCCTATATCGGATTAAATTTCGCGGCTTTATTTACTGCAATAGAGTTTGGAATACAGCCCCTTCTGTTTAAAGGCTCGGCAGGACTTCCTTTATATTTTCCTTATGATGTTTCAGTTACACTTCCTGCAATGCTTATTCCTCACCTGCTTGTCGCAGGCATTGTTGAGGCTGCTTTTACCATTGCTGTTTATATGTTTGTTAAGAAGGTTTCACCGGGTACTATTTATGAGGGAAAACAGGCTAAATTCAAGCCTTTATATTCAATAATTATAGGCCTTATATGTTTGGCCCCTATAGGCTTGCTTGCTTCAGGAACTGCATGGGGTGAGTGGGGAATAGATGAAATAAAAAATGTGATATCGGGTGGCAAGGCATTGGGGTTTGTCCCGGAAGGAATTAAAAATGGTTTTAGCTTTGAGTCAATTATGCCTGATTATTCAGTAAACGGATTTTCAGAAATTGCTGGATATATACTTGCAGCATGCGCAGGGGTTGCTGTTTTAATAATAATATTTAAGATAGCAGGCTTTATTAAAAAAGAAAGAGCAGAGGATGTTGCATAAATAGATGGATATTACAAATGTACCCGAATGGCTTCTTCAATCCGAGGAAAAGTACATTCCGCCAAAGGATAGAGATGGATTCATCAATAAAAGTATTCTCACTTTTATTAAGATCATATCAAAGATAAGAGCAAGCAGCGGGTTTGGCAAGGATAGATTTGCAGCTAATCCGGCCGTAAAACTTTTGACAACCCTTTTAATGATAACATTTGTATCGCTTTCGGGAAGGGTTAGTTTTGTTATTGCTGCAGCAACGGTTACATTGCTTTTATTGAGTTTTATGAGAGCGGAAGAAATAATTGGTATTTTAAAGGTAGTCTTAGTTGTTTCGATATTTACTTTAATTATTATGCTTCCGTCTTTTGTGCTGGGTAATATGCATAACAGTATTGTTATAGTTGTTAAAGTAGCGGTATGTGTCACTTTGGTAAATATTTTTTCACATACTACCGATTGGAATTCTGTTACTGTTGCTTTAAAAGTATTTTACATACCTGACATTCTTATTTTTGTTCTGGATATAACACTTAAGTATATAGTCATGCTTGGTGAGTTTTCCCTTAGCATGCTCTACTCACTTAAACTAAGGTCAGTAGGTAGAAATACCGATAAATATAAGTCTATTTCAGGGGTTGCTGGCACAATGTTTATAAAATCACGACAAATGGCCGAAGAAATGTACATAGCAATGGAATGCAGATGTTTTAACGGAAAGTATATGACTCGCAAATTTACTGTTGGCTTAAGGGAGTTTATATACTTTATTTCTGATATTTTAATAATTCTTTCATTTGTTTATTTATAAGGAGACAGATAAATGCTTGCTTTAAAAGAGGTCTACTGCAGTTATAATCAAATAAAAGCACTTAGAAATATTAGTTTGAATATAGCCAAGGGTGAAGCTGTGGCTTTCTTGGGTCCTAACGGAAGCGGCAAGTCAACCCTAATGAAAATTATAAATGGGATTATGTTTGCTGACAAAGGATCATACTATTTTGATGGTAATGAAATAACCTCAAAAAAGATGAATGACCCTGCTTTTTCAAAGAACTTTCATAAAAGAATAGGTTTTTTGTTTCAGAGTTCAGAAACACAGCTGTTTTGTACAAGTGTATATGATGAGGTCGCGTTCGGCCCAAGACAAATGGGACTTACAGAAGAGGAAGTAGACAGAAGAACAATTGACAGCTTGAAACTATTAAACTTGGAAGACTTAAAAGACAGAACTCCTTATCATTTAAGCGGCGGAGAAAAAAGAAAAACTGCACTTGCAAGTATTCTTGTAATGAATCCTGATGTTCTGGTGCTGGATGAACCAATGAACGGACTTGATCCTAAAACAAAAAGATTTTTAAGTCAGCTTATAATACAGCTTAATAGGTCAGGTAAAACTATAATTTGTGCTACACATGATTTTGCCTACATGGAGGGTGTTTTCAACAGGGCGGTTGTATTATCAGGGGAACACACTATTGCAAGGGATGATGAATATAAAAAGGTAATAAGTGATGAGAAATTCTTATTGGAGCATAATATAATTTAGAAAAGCGGCTACTTCTCGTTTCTAAGCTTGGTTTTTATACTTATCAGCTGATTGCTTATATCATCTATTTTGCTGCATAATTCGTTATATTTCTGCTGATCTACTTTATGGGCCTTTAAATTTTCTTCTTGCGCAGCCGAAGTAAGCAGCCCCTGTCCCACAGACACCAGGAAATTTCCGAATGAATTCTGCTCATCTACATCCAAATCTGCAGTAAGAAGTACTCCAATAATTGCAGCAAGCAAGGAAAACTGTCTAGGGGGTATCCTGTCAAAACAAAGCATATTATTACCTTCATTTTATTATTATTAATTTATTATATTATGTCTATTTGTCTATTGTGAAAAATATAGAAAACTTTATATGAATATAACCTTAATGTATATACAATAATAAAAAAATGTAATTGATGATAAGAAATTTACTTCATCATATATAATTATAAAATGAGTTTAAAATCTTGCTTGTACATTTTTTTCTTTGCAGTGTATGTGTTACAATAATAGATGGTAAAGGGAGTATGCTTTATGAATGAACTGGAACAATTGACCGAGCTTTTACAAAAGTCTTCAAATATTGTTGCCTTTACGGGCGCGGGAGTATCCACAGAAAGCAATATTCCTGACTTTAGGTCATCGGGAGGAATGTTTGAAACCCTTAAAAAAAAGTACAATCAGCCGGCTGAGGTTATTTTAAGCCATAGCTTTTTTATAAACCACCCCGAATGGTTTTATGATTTTTACAGGAATGGCCTTATATTTAAAGACGCACTTCCCAACGACTGCCATAAGGCACTTTACGAATTAGAGCTAATGGGGAAACTTAAAGCAGTAATAACTCAAAATATTGATGGTTTACACCAGGCGGCAGGAAGTAAAAATGTACTTGAAATACATGGAACTACACAAAAAAATTACTGTATGAAATGCGGCAAAAAATTTGAACTTGATTATATAATGAATTTGACATTGCCGGTTCCATTATGTGATAAGTGTGGAGGTATTATTCGGCCTGATATAGTTCTTTATGAGGAACAGTTGGATGAGGAATTGATTGAAAGGTCCATATCTTTGATCAGTGAAGCTGACATGCTGCTTATAATTGGTACAAGTCTTGTTGTATATCCTGCTGCGGGTTTTATAAATTATTACCGCGGTAAGCGGTTGATTTTAATTAACAGGTCAGGTACTCCTTATGATGATAAGGCAAATCTTGTGATAAAAAATGCTGCTGGAGAAGTAATGAAAACTGTAGTAAAAAATCTGCACAATAATTAGTTTATTATATTATTTTATACGGGGTGATGATATGTTCCCTTTTAAACCATTCAGACCGGTCCAAAAGGTATACAAGGTAAAAGATACTCCTGCCGGAGTTCAGGAATTTACATATAACGGTCTTACATGGATTGATATTGTAAGACCTACACAAAAAGATATTACCGAACTTGAAAAAAGGTTCAGCTTTCATGAGCTTTTACTTGAAGACTGTATGACAGAGCATCAAAGGGCAAAGGTTGATGACTATGATGAGTATTGCTTTATTGTGCTTCACTTTCCACGATACAGAAAACAGATAAAAAGGCTTGATGCTGAAGAAATAGATATTTTTCTTGGCCCCAATTACCTTATAACACTGCATGAAGGCGAATTGAAGCCTTTGACAAATATTGTCGAGAGTCTTAAAAACGACGATTCTTTAAAAAAGGAACATATGAGCAACGGCCCTGCACTCTTGCTGTATGAAATAACAAGGAGTCTTTTTGATTATTGCTTTCCAATGCTTGACAAAATAGGATACAACCTTGATGAACTCAATAGAATCATATTCAGAGAAGTAACAAGAGATACACTTGAGTCAATTGCTGGTGCAAAAATGCAGATAATCAACTACCGGAGAATTATGAAGCCGATGCGTCCGGTTATTCTTACACTTGAAAAGGTTATAAGAAAGTATATGCCCGAAGACATGGACGTATATTTTGATGATATTACAGACAAAGCGGAAAAAATATGGGACTTGCTTGAAAACTACAAAGAGGTTATTGAATCACTTGACAGCACATTTACATCACTTACAAACCATAGAATAAACAACCTTATGCGTATGTTTACAGTTATACAGGTAATTATACTTCCAATGATCCTTGTTAGCGGTCTATTCTCAATGAATGTTCAGGGGATTCCTTTCCATAGCGTTGGAAGCGCGTTTTGGATTGTATTCGGAATGATTTTTATTCCTATGTCGGCTATAGCTTTGATAATGATAATTAAAAGAAAAAAATGGTTATAGTTTCGTTTGTACGGTTGTAATATCAAATTTATAGGTATATAATTTGAAGAATGAGAAAATGCTTACAACATTTTAACAGTTACAGATTAAATGTAATTTATACGTAATTCATTAAGGAGAATAGAAATGTTGTTTTTATGTATAGCATTAGGAGTTCTTTTTTGTGTTTTTTGGATTGCACAGCTAGTGTTTGTTAGTCTTCATTTGAAGTGGACAAACAGTCTTATGAACTCCGGAAATAAGGATGAAGCGGTTGGTGTAAGTGTTATTCATCCAATTAAAGACTTGGATTTTGAATTGGAGAAAAATATATATTCCTGGCTTGACCAGAATTATAAGGGACCGGTAGAACATATTTTTAGTTTTCAAGATCCTGATGATGCAGCTATTCCAGTAGTAAAGAAGGTTATTTCAGATTTTCCCAAGCTGGATTGTAATATTATAGTTAATCCCCTTCTTCAAGGTCTTAACGGTAAAAGCTCCAATATGGTTAACGGAGTCAGAATTTCAAAATATGATATCCTTATTTTTGGTGACAGTGATACAAGAGTTAAAAGGGATTTTCTTGTAAAAATGGTTCGTCCTTTAAAGAATGAAAAAGTAGGAATAATGACTTGCGGCCAGATAAACATGGGCGGCAAGGACTTCTGGACGAGGTTTTTTACATTTATACAAAACTGTGAAACGGATTTTAATTGGGGTTTTTTAACAAAGTTAGGGATTGATGTGGGGGCAACAGGTGCTGCTTTCGGAATGCGTAAAAGTCTTCTTAAACAAATAGGAGGACTTGAAGCTTTTGGCGGCTCTTTGCTTGAGGACATGCACCTTGGAAGTGCATTATACAGAATGGGTTACAAAATAGTACTTGGGCCTTTTGTTGAATGTCATGTCAACAAACTTAAACGTGAAAAGTCCTTTAACTATGCAAAAAGAATTGCAATAGGTGTCAGGACACATATTGCGTTTGAACTTCCGGGAATAGTTATATTACTGTTCTGGTATTGGGTATTGTTTATACTTTCTTTAATTACCGGAAATACAGCAGCTTTATCTGTATGCTTTGTATTTATTGGAATAAGAGCTGTTCATGGACTTTTCCAGAGAATAATAACCCGTAATAGAATATTGCCTGTAGATATTATTATGGCACCTTTTTTTGATTTGTTCGGAACCTTTTATCTTGTTTATGCCACCTTTACCAAGCCATATGTTACATGGAGGGGCATTAAGTATGAAGTCAGAAAGGGTGGCTTTATAGAAGATATGTACATAGAAATTAAAAAATGATTTGAATGAAAAAGAGGCTACTTTTACAAAGTAAGCCTCTTTTTTGAGCAGTTACAGTTCTATTTTGAAAACCCTGTACGTTTTATTTTTAATTCCTCCAAAGCTTTCAATATCATTTCTCATCTGTAAGTTATCCTCTCCGATTGTTGAGCCTTCACCTGTTATATATCCCTTTTTTACGCCATTCGAAAAGACATTGTGATAAATTGCATACGAAACACCTTTCATTCTGAATTCCGGTATAACAAACATTATCAGGAATCTCACGTGGTTAATTCTGCGTTTATACCACAAGTATTTTAGCGCAGCCAGAGGTGTAATACGACCTTTTAGGTGTATAAGAACCTGATTATAATCGGGAAGTGCAATGCCGAATCCTATAGCTTCATCACCAGAACGTGCTATTGCTATTAAATCGGGATCAGCAACAGGTACAAGCTTGCCAGCCAGTTCTTTTACCTCTTCCAGGGTTGGAGCGACAAGGTCAGGCCACTCAGCTGGAACAGCAAGGTCCAGTACATGCTTAAGTGCCATTACCTCTGAATCCAAATCCTTAAGGTTTAAAGAATCAACTCTGAAATTATATCTTTTTTTTGCATACTCTATGGTTTTCTCTGGATTGTTTGAAAAGATGTTATTTGTATCCAGACTGTATGCAAACAAATCATAATCCTTAACAAAACCTGAAGCCTCAATAAGTCTCCTGTAATAATCATGGTTGTAAGAATTCATTATAGTTGGTGAAGAATCAAAGCTATCAATCAATAGTCCCTTATATTCATCTCCGTCTGCTCCTGTCGCAGACACAGGTCCTCTGATACATTGTATTCCTCTTTCCTTAAACCAGGCAAATGCTGCATGGAAAAGCGCATTTGACACATTGGTGTCATTAATACATTCGAAGAAGGAGAAGTGACCCATAGCTTCTTTTTTTATCTTATTAATATTTTTATCAATTCCGGCGTACAGCCTGCCTACAGGCTTTCCATCTAAAAGTGCCAGAAAAACCTCACGTTCAAATTTTTCGGAATCAGGCAGTTTAAAAGGATTAATGCTGTTGAGAATATCCTTGTTAAGCGGTGGTACCCAGTTTTTGCAGTCTTTATATATTGTATATGGCAGCTTGATGAATTTTTTTATATCGCCATTTGTTCTGACAGTAACAATTTTTAAGCTCATTAATTAACTACACCTCAACCACTATAAATAAAATATATTATTTTTAAACATTAAGAATTATAACATAGTTAATCGTATAATTAGTATAGCAATTGCAAAAAGAATCCCTGGCAAAATTAATTGACAGGGCAAAGAATATTAGGAATCTCACAGCTATATTGTGTATAAATATCTAAAATATACATTGGGACCGCTATTAATAAAAATGTATGTAATTAGTGGTAGATGTTAGGTGGTTATTGACTATATTGAAAAAAGTTGATATTGTAAAAGCTGTATAAGTTATATAATGACTGAAAATATGCGATTTAACCATTATGAGGATGAATAAAACATGAACTCAAAAATTAAGGATGATGTAACTGACGAATTGTTTAAAGCAATGCTGCTTTTAAAAAATATTGACGAATGTTATAATTTTTTTGAAGATATATGTACAATACCTGAAATCAAGGCCTTGGCACAAAGGCTTGAGGTTGCAAAAATGCTTGATGAAGGTAAAACCTATACCGATATTTGTGAAAAAACCGGTGCCAGTACTGCAACAATAAGCAGGGTGAACAAATGCCTGAATTATGGTGCGGACGGGTATAAAATGGTTCTTGAGAGGCTTAAAAACAAGTAGAAGTTTTATTTTTAGAAAGGTCAAAGAGATGTTTAGAAGGATATTTGCCAGCATTATAATATTATCCTCTATAGTAGCAGAAGGATTAACCGGTTTTCAGGGCTTTCCTCAAAGCTATCTTTTTGGCATGTCGCAAGGGTTGGACTATTCCCAATCAAGGACTACTCTTCTTGAACAAGCGGGCAAAGACTATCAGAGTAGGTTTTTTGGCGGTCTTAAAGGACTTAAAATATCAATTTCCTCAATAGAAAAGGGAAAGTACTTGAGCAAGATGCCTCTGATAGATGAGCAGAGCGGCTTTGACTATTCACCTTCCCTGATTAAAACAGATATTATACCTTCGCTGATCTGTTCAGCGGGTAAAGATATAAATCTTTTCGGTTCGGATGTATCTCCGCCATCTCACACATGATAATACTAGCTTGAAGGCTGGGAATCTTCAAATTATCATTTGAGTTCCCGTGTAATTTCATTAAGATGCCTTAAGCTGGGTATTGTTGCTGTTCAACTGTTCATCTTGTGGGTATAATCATTAAAGAAAAATCATGAATAACTGATTAGCTTAAGATAGGTGTTTTATTATATTTGTATAAATACCCTATTGAAGCTTTTTATTGAAAAAATAAATATAATTAAATAGTTGGAGGTTTTTTATTATGGGAATATTAGAGAAAATTATTGGAAATTACAGCGATAGAGAACTTAAAAGGATCTATCCGATTGTAGATGATATAGATGAGTTTGAGCCAAAAATCAAAAAGCTCACAGATGAGGAGTTAAAGGGTAAAACTCCTGAATTTAAAAAAAGACTTGCAAATGGTGAAACTCTTGACGATATCTTGCCAGAGGCGTTCGCAGTTGTAAGAGAAGCAGCTTACAGAGTACTAGGAATGAGACACTTTAAGGTTCAGCTGATAGGTGGTATAGTACTTCACCAGGGAAGAATATCTGAAATGAAGACAGGTGAAGGTAAGACACTTGTTGCTACACTTCCAGTATATCTAAATGCTTTGGAAGGAAAAGGCGTTCATGTAGTAACTGTAAATGATTATCTTGCAAGACGTGACAGCGAATGGATGGGTAAAATTTATTCTTTCCTCGGACTGACAGTTGGACTTATAGTCCATGACCTTGATAATGAGGAAAGAAGAAAAGCATATAGTTGTGATATAACCTACGGAACCAATAATGAGTTCGGTTTCGACTATCTCAGAGATAATATGGTTATATACAAGGAGGACCTCGTACAAAGAGAGCTTCACTACGCGATAGTGGATGAAGTGGATAGTATTTTGGTGGATGAAGCAAGAACTCCGCTTATTATTTCAGGTGCGGGGGATAAGTCCACGGATATGTACAAAAGAGCTAATTCTTTTGTAAACAAGCTGAAAGCAAAGATTTACACTCAAACTGACGACAAGCAGCATAATGATGATATAGAGGAAGATTATATCGTTGATGAAAAGGCTCATACATGTGTTCTTACGACAAAAGGTGTTAAAAAGGCTGAACAGTTCTTTGGGATTGATAACCTCTCAGATGCTGATAACATGACAATTTCACACCATATTAACCAGGCATTAAAAGCGTATGGGCTTATGAAGCGTGATAAGGAATATGTAGTTAAGGACGGAGAAATTATAATTATCGATGAATTCACAGGCCGTATGATGTATGGAAGAAGGTACAGTGACGGTTTGCATCAGGCAATTGAAGCCAAGGAAAATGTTAAAGTGGAAAGAGAAAGTAAAACTCTTGCTACTATAACTTTCCAGAATTATTTCAGACTTTATAACAAGCTTGCAGGTATGACAGGTACTGCCCAGACTGAGGAACGGGAATTCCAGACTATTTATAAGCTGGATGTTATAGTAATACCTACAAATATGCCTATGGTAAGAAAGGATAACCCGGACTGTGTTTTCAAAAACGAAAGAGGCAAGTTCAATGCGGTTATCAATGAAATTGAGGATTGTTACAAGAGAGGCCAGCCGGTTCTTATAGGAACAATTTCAATAGAGAAATCGGAGCTTTTAAGTGCAATGCTTAAAAAACGTGGCGTACCCCACCAGGTACTCAACGCCAAGTATCATGAGAAAGAAGCTGAAATCATATCACAAGCAGGTAAGTTCGGTGCAGTTACCATAGCAACCAATATGGCAGGCCGTGGTACCGATATAGTTCTTGGAGGCAATGCCGAATTCCTTGCAAAACAAGAAATGAGAAAAATGGGTTATAATGAGGAACTCATCAATGCATCAACAAGTTATAATGAAACGGATGATGAGCTTATCCTTGAATCAAGAAGCACTTTCAGGAAGCTTAATGACAAATATAAGGAAATTACCGGCAAAGAACGTGAAAAGGTTGTTGAACAGGGCGGTTTGCATATTATAGGTACTGAAAGACATGAATCAAGGCGTATTGACAACCAGCTCCGCGGACGTTCAGGACGTCAGGGAGACGCTGGTTCATCAAGGTTTTATATTTCTCTTGAAGATGACCTTATGAGACTTTTCGGTTCAGACAGGCTTACAAGAATTGTTGAAGTATTAAGACTTGAAGAGGATCAGCCAATAGAGCATAAAATGCTGTCTAATGCAATTGAAAATGCACAGAAGAAAGTTGAAGGTAAAAACTTTGATATAAGAAAACATGTATTACAGTATGATGATGTTATGAATAAGCAAAGAGAGGTTATTTATGCTCAGCGCAGAAAGGTTCTTGATGGTGAAAATCTCAAGGATACATTTGCAAAAATGATCTCCGATTCGGTTGATAGTATGGTAAATACCTACTGTAACAGTGATCTGCCTGATTACTGGGATATTGAAGGACTCATCGCATTTGGTGAAGGAATATTTATCCCACAGGGAACCTTCAGTATTTCAAGAGAAGAACTTGAAACAATTACTAAGGAAGATCTTAAGGAAAAACTGAATGAATTAGCAATTGAAAGATATAATGCTAAGGAAGAGGAATTCGGTTCCGAACTCATGAGGGAACTTGAAAGGGTTGTTCTTCTGAGAGTTGTTGATGAAAAGTGGATGGATCATATTGATGCAATGGATCAGCTTAAGTATGGTGTTGGTTTAAGAGCATACGGGCAAAGGGATCCTGTGATCGAATACAAGATTGAAGGCTTCGATATGTTCGAGGAAATGATTAAGACCATTCAGGATGATGCTGTTAAAATGATAATGAATGTTCATGTTAACCGTGAACATATGATAAAACGTGAAAAGGTTGCGGAACCTGTAGCTGAGAGTCGTGGAGGCGATGAACCTAAAAAGCCGGTCGTTAAATCAGATAAGGTAGGCCGTAATGAGCCTTGCCCTTGTGGAAGCGGAAAGAAGTACAAGTTCTGCTGCGGCGCCAATAATTAGTATCAGAAGGATAGGTAAAGGGCTTAACAGCCCTTTACTTTTAGGTTTTTATAATTAAAGAAGAGGCAGGCAGTGTCCGGAGGCAGTTTAAAATGGAATATAATGAAGCACTTGAGTATATACACGGTACTTATAAATTTGGAATAAAACTTGGACTTGAGAATATCAAAAGCCTTCTCAAACTTATGGGTGATCCCCAGAAAAAACTTAAATTTGTGCATATTGCAGGTACCAATGGCAAGGGTTCTACAGTAGCTTTCATAAGCAGTATTTTAACCGAAGCTGGTTTGAAAACCGGAATATATACTTCACCCTTTATTAACAGATACAATGAACGAATAAAAATAAACAGTAAAAATATATCCGACTGCGAACTTGCTTATTTAACCGCAACAGTTAAGGAAAAGGTAGATGAAATGCTTGCAGACGGCGGCAGTCATCCGACTGAGTTTGAAATTGGTACGGCTATTGCATTAAAGTACTTTGCAGATAACAACTGTGACATTGTTGTATTGGAAGTTGGTATGGGCGGCAGATTCGATTCCACCAATATTATAGAAGAAGCGCTCGTATCGGTTATTACCACTATATCCTTTGATCACATGCAGTGGCTTGGCAGCACTCTTCCGGAAATTGCTTTTGAAAAGGCGGGTATTATTAAGGAGAAAGGAACTGTTGTCCTTTATCCGCAGAGAAGAGAAGTGGAAGAAGTATTTGAAGCGGTATGCACTGAAAAGGAAGCTCATTTGGTGAAAGTGGACTTTTCAAAATTATGTACTTTGAAATTTGACATTCAAGGCCGTACTTTTAACTTTGAAAACCATAAAGAATTGAAAATAAAACTGCTTGGAGAGCACCAGGCAAAGAACGCGGCGGTTGCACTAAAAGCGGTAGAAATTTTGCATAACAAGGGTTATAATATTACTGAGGATGCAATTAAAAAAGGGCTTCTAAAAGCCGTATGGCCAGGGCGCTTTGAAGTTGTTAATGAAAAGCCTGTTGTAATAATTGACGGTGCACATAATAGAGAAGGTGCAAAAGTTCTTGCAGATACCCTTAAGAACTATTTCCCGAATAAAAAAATAACATTTATAATCGGAGTTTTAAAGGACAAGGAGTATATACAAATAATAGAAGCGGTAATACCCGCTGCAAAGAGGTTTGTTACCGTTACCCCGAATAATAAAAGAGCTTTAGCCTCCAAAGAATTGGCAAATATTATAAGCACTTATTGTAAAAATGTTCAAGATAGTGATACAATTGTAAATGCAATTGATAAATGTCTTGGTGAAGCAGGTCCAGACGATATAATATGTGTGTTTGGTTCCCTGTATTACATCGGTGAAGTCAGAAAATATTTCGGTTTGGAATAAATACAATTGTTCTCTTACAAGGGGGTGCGGATGTGGACTTAAAGCAGGAACTTGAAAGTTATCAGCCAATTGATTTAAAAGTTATTGATCAAAATACTTCTGACAGTGTAAAAAACTCTATATTTCTATATAATAAGGCGTTAGAGAGTATTCGTGTCGACAGTGAGGATATTGCAATAATAGAGCTTAAAAAGGCTGTAGCTTTAAACCCTACCTTTTATCAGGCAATGAATTTGCTTGGTTTATGTTATTACTATACTGATAATCCAGATAAGGCCAGGGATATCTTTAATATTGTAATTAAAGCAGAAAACAACAGTATTCAAGCTCAAAAGTTTCTTAGCCAATTAGGTGCATCAAGTGAAAATCCGTATAAGTCTTCTTCCGTAAAAAAGAAACCACAGCCAGCTAAAAATAAAGAGGACAAGCCAAATGATATTAAAAATGAAGGAACATTTTTAAAACGTATTCAAATGTCAGGAAAGCCGCAGTTTATTTTATACTCTTGTTCACTCATAATAATTGGGGTAGTTATCTCATTACTGATAGGGTTGCTAATTAACAATGGTTCAGATACAACTGTTAACAGCAATGTATCTGAAAATACACAATCAGGAGCTTATAAACAGCTTCAGGACAGCTATAATAAACTTAATGAGGATTTTAAAAAGACAAGTCAACAGCTTACTGATTCCAATGCACAGATTGACTATTATAAAAATGTTTCAAAGCTTCAGCAGACACAGAATTTAGCAGTAAAAGGTCAGTATGCAGAGGCTGCAAATATTCTGGTCCCACTGAAGGATTATAAATTTAATGACTCTGATAAGACTACTTTTGATGCTCTGTATAAAGATGTAACAGTTAAAGCTGCTCAGTATTCGTATAATCAGGCTTTTGTCTTTATGCAGCGGTCCCAGTTTAAAGAAGCAGCGGATGAATTTAATAAGATTCAATCATATGTCGCAATAGGCTGGGCTTCTATGGATTCTGTACTTTATAATCTGGGAAAATGTTATATAGCCTTAAATAATACACAAAGTGCGATTGATGTTTATAAAAAGCTTAAAGCAGATTATCCGAACAGCCAGTATGCAGTTTGGGCAGGCAACAGGCTTACACAGCTTGGCGTAAGATAATAATACATGTTCCGAAGGATAGAATTTTCTATCCTTTTTTTTATTTATATATCTCATAAATTAAAGTTCTCTAATAATATATTAGTAAGAACTTTTTTTAGGGGAGATATCATTGAAAAGGACTTATTTGAACCTTGCTCTGGGGGGTGGAGGCGTAAAAGGAATTGCATATGTAGGAATGTTGGGGATTGCGGAACAAAGAGGATATGTTTGGGAAAACATAGCGGGTGTTTCAGCCGGAGCATTGGCTGGGGCATATGTTGCAGCAGGCTATGGTCACCAGGATTTAAAGATACTTATGAATAATTTCAGTATAGAAAACCTTGCTATAAACAGGCTGAACAATGCACATCCCCTTGTTTCAAGATATATTCAGTACTATAACGGCGTTTACCCTTATGGGAGGCAATGGACCTGGAATTTTCTAACGCATAGGCATATCACCGCAACAAGAGGAGAGGAATACGAAATTGAGGCACGTGATATCTCATCATCAAACAGAAACCTTATAGAAAACATAATAACTTTCAGTAATGAAGGAAGTGTCTGCGACGGTGATTATCTGGAGGAATGGGTCTACAAAGCACTTGGAAGCAGGGGAGTAAAAACATTTGGAGATATAAAAAACGGAAAAACAGATGAGTTAAATCCAAATGGATATAAGGTAAGAATGACAGCAGTAGATCTTACCCGTTGGCGAGTAATTACAATTCCTGATGATCTGGACTTTTACGGGATTGATCCTGATAGGTTTGAAGTCGCAAAAGCAGTAAGAATGAGTACTTGTGTTCCATTTATATTTAAGCCAGTTGAAATCACAAGAACTGCGGAAAATAAAACTAAAACCTACAGAATCGTAGATGGCGGTGTTCTTGATAATTTCCCAATCTGGCTTGTGGACAAAAATGCTGATACCCATACGATAGGGTTTAAATTAAATAGATCCCAGAATAAGCTTTTCAGTCTTAATGTTCCGTTGAACATTCTCAGAGCTCTGGTTTCAGCAACCCATGATACAGGGATTCCGCACTATGCATATAATACGGACACTGTATCAGGAATCAATACTGGAAAGGTATCATCCTTTGATTTTGAACTGGGTGAAAGCGAAAGACAATATCTCATTGACTGCGGTACCCGAAGTGCAGAAATGTTTTTTGATAAATTTGAAAATAAGAAACTAAACACTAAAAAGTACAGAAATTTTTACTCTGTTTAATAGGTCAAACAAGGATAAACGGCATATTGCCAATAAAATTTTCTTTATTTTTTAATTTTTTTATATTATTATTAATAGGATAGCTGAAATTTGATTACCGAACGTATAAATATATAAACAAGAGATGTAAATCACCGTTAGGAGGCAAAAAATGTTGTATCAAAGTACTCGCGGAGGTCAAAACGGTCTTAATTCTGCTGATGTTATAAAAATGGGTATTGCTAAGGATGGTGGCTTGTTTGTCCCTGAAAAAGGCATCAAGCTCAGCCTTGAAGATATAAATAAACTTACAGGAATGACTTATCAGGAAAGAGCTGTGGAAATACTTAAATATTTTCTTGATGACTATACAGCTGAAGAACTGAAGGATTGTGTCACTCAGGCATATACTTCTTCGAAGTTCGATACTGCTGCAATAGCTCCACTTCGCGTTTTAAATGAAAATGTCCATATACTTGAACTCTGGCATGGACCTACTTGTGCTTTTAAAGATATGGCTCTTCAGATATTGCCGCATTTTCTTATAAAGGCTATGGGGAAAACTGGTGAATCCAGTGAAATAGTAATACTGGTTGCAACTTCAGGTGATACCGGTAAAGCAGCCTTAGAAGGATTTAAGGATGTTAATGGAACAAGAATAATAGTGTTTTTCCCTCAAAAGGGTGTAAGCCAGGTTCAAAAAATGCAGATGGTTACTCAGGAAGGCTCAAATGTATATTCCATCGGTGTAGACGGAAACTTTGACGATACCCAGAATGGTGTTAAAGCTATTTTTACCGATTCAGAACTGATTTCGGAGCTTGAACAAAACCAGATTAAATTTTCATCAGCAAATTCAATTAACTGGGGAAGGCTTGTTCCACAGATTGTTTATTATTTTTCAGCATATGCAGACCTCATTAAAAAAGGTGAGATTAATGCGGGGGATGCTGTTAATTTTGTTGTACCGACCGGCAACTTTGGAAATATTCTGGCTGCCTATTATGCAAGTGAAATGGGATTGCCTGTAAATAAGCTGATTTGTGCGTCAAACGATAACAATGTTTTAACAGACTTTATTAAAACCGGTACGTATGATAGAAACAGAGAATTTAAAAAGACTATATCACCATCCATGGATATCCTTATTTCAAGCAACCTTGAAAGATTGTTATATGAACTTACAGAGCATGACTCTGATAGAATCAATGATTGGATGTCAAAGCTCAAAAAAGAAGGTGTCTATACAGTTGATGCTGAAACTAAAAAGAAAATATCCAAATTGTTTTGGGCTGGTTATTCAACCGAGGCAGAGACCTTAAAGACAATTGAACTGATATATAAAGAGTATGGATATGTTTCAGATACACATACGGCAGTCGGTATAGATGTTTATGACAAATATGTTATTTCAACCGGTGATATGACAAAGACAGTAATTGCATCAACTGCAAGTCCGTTTAAGTTTAATGAAAGTGTAGTTAAGGCGATTTTTGGAAGTGATACAATATCAGGTAAGACTGAATTTGAATTGCTTGAAATATTGTCTCAAAAGTGTGGTCTTAATATTCCAAAGGGCCTGAAGGATTTGGACAAAAAGGATATAAGACACAATATGCTTTGTACTAAATCCGACATGAAGGATAAAGTTGTAGAAATACTCGGAATATAATAACTGGTTGATAGATTGTACAAAAGATAGGAGCAATGTTTATGAAGGACATTAGGATACTTATTGTAGATGATGCCCAATTTATGAGAAATATGCTTGGTAATATTATTAAGTCTGCTGGATATACAGATATCCACTTTGCAGGTGATGGACTGGATGCGGTAGAAAAGGTTAAGGAGCTCAAGCCTAAGCTTGTTACTCTTGATATTTCAATGCCGGGCATGGACGGTCTTGAAACTATTCCTAAAATACTGGAGGTAGCTCCTGATACAATTATCATAATGGTTTCTGCAGTTTCAAGCGAAATTGCTATAAAACAGGCAATTAAAAAGGGCGCAGCCGATTTTATTTTAAAGCCTTTTGATAACACTATAATATGCGATATGCTTAAACGTCATCTTGGCTCATCTAATTAAAGAATAAAGGTAGCTGCAGAAACTCTGCAGCTACTGTAAATATTGATGGGTATAATCTGTGATATAATAGTTTTCGTTCGTATAGGCTTTTTCTCCATCAACAAATACCACTTTTCTTTCAGAAATAGATTTTAAAATATCAAAAACGGTTTTTACATCCCTGTACTCAATTTCAGGTGTTACATAAATTTCTTCTTTATCATTCATAGCATTATAAAAATTCAGCAACTCGTTATAGTATCCTCGCTCAGGTGTATATTTAATCTGTTCGCTTGTTCCGTCGTTATATGCAACATTAATGATACCACAGGACTTATCTTCAAGGTATATTTCACCTTTTCGTCCAAAAATCCTAAAGCCGACAAGCGGGCGCTGGGGCTCTATTCCGGAGGGACAGTAGGTAAACTGACCTGAAACACCGCTTTGAAAAAGCAGATTTGTATTTACAGATACATAGGGACTGTAATCTTCACTTTGACGTTTTCCAAAGGCTTGTACGCATTCAACTCCTCCGAAAATGTGCCTCATGCCGGCAATGTCATGAAGTGCAGCATCCAAAAAAGCTCCTCCACGGAAATCAGGATGCTGTCTCCATTCTGTGGAAGCAAAGGTATCCTCGTTTATTTCACAAGGGAAGCAAGAAATGTTATTTCTGATAAAATACATCACTTCACCGATTTTGCCTGAATTGATTAAATTTCTTATTACTGTGTTTTCCTCATTATACCTGAAGTTTTCAGCTATCATTATTCGAACATCGTATTTTTTTGACAACTCAAGGTACATTTTAGCTTGTTCCATATCCGGAGCCATCGGTTTTTCACATATGAAGTCCTTTCCGGCTTGGGCAACATCCCTCGAAACTTTATAATTCAAGTCTATTGGAACAAGAATGTCCACTGCATCTATATCATCGCGTTTTAACATCTCAGTATAGTCTTCATAAACATTTTTTAAATCTAAATTTATTTTTTTTGCAAAATTCTCTGCATCACTTCTGGTACGGTTACATAAAGCTGTAATTTCATACTTGTCACCCATTTCCTGTATGGCTGGGTAGTGGAGACGTTCCCATGCGAGTCCTGTCCCTATTACAGCAAGACGTATTTTTCTCAAGATTATTGCCTCCCCTTATTGATTTTTCATTTTACTTTTAGTATCCTCTTTTTTAAGGGCAGTATTCAATCAATGTTATTATAAAAAAACCTTGACACATTATTAAAGTATCTGTTATCATTAAATAGCAAAAATAAAGAAGAAGTTATCCACTTCTCACCATACGGATATATCCAGTATGGTTAATAATGAACACAGTAACTGTTATTTGTGTGATTATGAGTGGATTGAACTTTTTCAATCCTTTTTTTATTTGTTAAGGCTTCTTTTAAAGAGACCCTGGAGGTGTATAAATATTAGTAAAAATGAATTAATGATTAATGAGGAAATCAGAGATAAGGAAGTCCGACTGATTGATGCTGATGGATCAATGCTGGGAATCATGGCGGCAAAAGATGCTCAAAAGCTGGCAGCTACCAAGAATATGGATCTTGTTAAAATTTCTCCTCAAGCAGTTCCGCCTGTTTGTAAGATAATGGATTATGGAAAGTACATGTTTGAACAGGCTAAAAAAGAGAAAGAAGCAAGAAAGAACCAGAAGGTTATCAGTATAAAGGAAGTAAGAATTTCTGCTACCATTGAAGATCATGACTTTAATTTTAAAGCGAAGAATGCAATAAAGTTCCTCGAAGATGGAGACAAGGTCAAGGTATCTGTTAGGTTCAGGGGTAGGGAAATGAATTATACCTCATTAGGGAACGAAGTACTTAATAAATTTGCGGAAACCGTTAAGGATGTAGGAGTAGTGGAAAAGAAACCAAAGCTTGAAGGCAGGAGTATGATAATGATACTCAACCCCAAGCAGTAATATAGGATTAAGGAGGAAAATTACATGCCTAAGGTTAAAACACACAGCTCTTCGAAAAAAAGGTTTAATCTAACTGGAACAGGTAAGGTAAAAAGAGCTAAAGCTTATAAGAGACATATTTTAACTAAAAAGTCTACTAAAACTAAAAGAAACTTGAGGAAATCAGCAATTGCTTCGGATGCAAATGCATCAATCATAAAAGCAATGATTCCATACAAGTAGAAGGAGGATCTTAGATATGTCCAGAGTAAAAAACGCGATGAGAAATCGTGCAAGACATAAAAAGGTACTTAAGCTTGCAAAAGGTTATTTTGGAGGCAAGAGCAAACTTTATAGAATAGCAAACCAAGCGGTTATGAAATCATTGGTTTATGCTTACAGAGATAGAAGAGCAAAGAAAAGGGATTTTAGAAAGCTTTGGATTGCTAGAATTAATGCTGCTACCAGAATAAACGGTATGTCTTACAGCAGATTTATGAACGGTCTTAAGAAAGCTGGCATTTCTCTTAACAGAAAAGTACTCGCTGATATGGCTGTAAACGATGCACAAGGTTTTGCCCAGCTTGTTGAAAAAGTTAAAGTTGCACAATAATTATATTTAAGAGTAAAGGGCTGAATAAGGCCCTTTATTTTATGTTTAAAGTCTGTATTAAAAGAGTGGGTTATATGAATAATATTACAAGTATAAATAATCCTATCATTAAGGAAATTAAATCGCTTAAGCTAAAGAAAAACAGGGAAGAGCTGGGCTTGTTCTTTATTGAAGGTTTAAGATTTGTCAGTGAAGCCTTAATGGAGTCATGGCATGTAAAGTATGTACTAATGTCTGATTCATTTGCTTCAAATGAAAATAATAGTCAATTGATTTCTATTATTATTGATAAAAATATAAAATCATTTGTAGTAACCGATAAGCTGTTCAGTGAGTTGTCTGAGACTTCATCTCCGCAGGGTATCCTTGCTGTAATGTTATCGCAGAAGTTTGAAGTTAATGATTTGATAAAAAACAATTCATTTATAGTAATTCTTGATTCTGTACAGGACCCGGGTAATCTTGGTACTATAATAAGAACTGCGGATGCAGCTGGTGCAGCTGGAATAATAATGTCAAAGGGCTGTGTTGATCTTTTCAATCCCAAGGTATTACGTTCCACAATGGGATCTATATTCCACCTGCCTATAGCTGTCGATTGTGATTTGGTAAAATCAATTCAAATGCTTAAGGAACATGGAATTAAAACATTTGCAGCTCATCTGTCAGGAGAAATAAGCTATTTTGCTTGTAACTTGAGGGATAACTGTGCAATTATAGTAGGAAATGAGGCCAACGGAATTAGTGATGATGTAGCGGGCACCGCTGATTTTCTTGTCAAAATACCGATGCCGGGAAAGGCAGAATCTCTAAATGCTTCTGTTGCAGCAGGGCTACTTATTTATGAAGCTTTACGGCAAAGGTTAATAAGTTGTTGAAATATAGAAAAACCCCGAAGTAGTATATACTCCGGGGATAATAGAGGATGTTACAGAGGATGTTAGTTTGGTATTAGTTAATATATTTCAAAGCCTTTGTTTTTAATTACATTGCTGTACCATTTGCCACTCTTTTTTACTGTTCTTTTTTGAGTATTAAAGTCGACATGAACAATACCAAATCTTTGCGAGTATCCGGCTGCCCATTCGAAATTATCCAGCAGTGACCATACAAAATAGCCTGCGAGATTTACTCCGTCTTCAATTGCCTTATGTGCTTGAGCAAGGTAATTATACAAATAATCAAGTCTTAAATCATCATCTATTTCACCATGACGGTTGACTATATCGTTAAAGGATGCTCCGTTTTCTGTTACAAAGATTTTAACCTTGTTATACTCCTTATCAAGTCTTGTCAGGAGGTCATAAAAACCCTTCGGATAAACTTCCCAGTCAATATTAGTACATGCATCAATTGTTTTCACTCTCGTTCTCTCAATCGGCCAATCCTGAGGATCGTTTTTTACAAAGTCAGGTGTATAGTGGTTTACACCTAGAAAATCAACTGGCTGACCTATAATTTCCATATCACCGTCCATTATTTGAGGAAGGTCTGTTTTGGAAGAATACCATTCTAGCATATCTTCCGGATATTTACCCTTGAGTACCGGATCAAGGAACCACCTGTTCAGGAATCCATCAGCCCTTTTTGCTGCTGCCATATCTTCTGGTGTTTGCGTTAAAGGATATATGGGATTGAGGTTAATCGTAATTCCTATATCACCTTTATAGCCCATTGATCTGTATAGCTTGACTACTTTACCGTGTGACAGCAATAAATTATGCGAAACTCTCAGTGCAAGCGGAAAGTCCTGTATTCCCGGAGCATGGAATCCGTCGTTATTTCCGACAAACGCTATGCAATAAGGCTCGTTATGTGTAATCCACATGGGAACTACATCTCCAAGTTCTTTAAAAACATATTCAGAATATTGCTGAAAATAATCGGTTATATCCCTGTTAGCCCAGCCACCCTGGTATTGAAGCTCCTGGGGAAGATCCCAATGATAAAGTGTAACAGCTGGTTTGATTCCGTTTTCAAGCAATTCATTAGTCAGTCTTTTATAAAAGTCAATACCTTTAGGATTTGGTTTTCCTTTTCCTTCAGGGAAAATACGGGACCAGGATATTGAATATCTATAAAATTGAAGGCCAAGTTCTTTCATTATCTTAACATCTTCTTTATATCTGTGATAATGGTCACATGCAACATCACCATTATTATTGTTCAAAACTTTACCCGGAATATGAGAAAAAACATCCCATATGGATTTACCTTTGCCATCCTCGTTAAAAGCACCTTCAATCTGGTATGCTGCAGTTGCGGCTCCCCATATGAAATTGTCTGGAAATTTAATATTTTTCATTAAGTTCCCCTGTAAAATATTTTATTTATTATCTTTTCTTAATATAATTTTATTCTTTTAGAATAACAAAATCCATGCAAAATATTATTTATTCTTTCAAAATCTTATGATAAAATCATGTTTGGGAGGGTAATATGGATACGAAAAATATAATTAAAGCTAAAAATTTAGTTAAATGTGACATTTCTACTGATAAAATATCTCCCAAAGTTTTGAAAAGTTATTTATTTACTCAGTATGAAAATTTCCCGGAGGGTTACAAGCTTCGTGAAAGATATGTATATGACTATGAGCTTGAATTCTTTACTTACAGTAAAGGATATATGACAATTGACAATGAAAAATATCCTGTTAAAAAGGGTGATATAGTATTTAGAAGACCAGGACAGCACACGCAGGGAGTTATGCCATATAATTGTTATTTTATTTGCTTTGATCTTTTGGGAAGTACAGACAAAAACCCTGAGACTTATGATATATATAAACCTAATACCTTTCAAAACTTTTACCTTAATAAAATAATTGACAATATTCCCACCATTTTTTCTCCCGCATCCTACGAAAAGTATCATGAGCTATTTGAATCTATACTAAAGGAGTTTATCAATCCGCGTGACTGTTCTGAAATGGTTCTTAAATCAGGTGTGATAAAGATACTGTATGAATTGTATAATGACAGCAGGAATCCGTTTATTAGCGGTCAGCAGTATTCATACTACTACCCGGCTATAAAAAAGGTTATTGATTATATAAAGGACAATATTGGAACCAAGCTTGATTTAACCGTTTTTGCAGATATTTCAGGATACAGCCCGAATTACTTTCACAGAATTTTCACAAAGGCCATTGGAATTACACCCAACGAATATGTTATAAGAATTAGACTGGATAAGGCAAGAGAATTTCTTGCAAAAACAAATACCCCGATAACTGAAGTTGCTTTTAAGTGTGGTTTTGAAAATACACCATACTTTAGTTATGTTTTTAAAAAGAATCTGAATATTTCACCAGGGGAGTTCAGAAAAAGGCATAGTTATATATAAGAATTTCATTAGTTTTTACTTCCATCATTGACATAGCATGATACCAAATGTAAAATATATATGTTAAAAGGGAGTAGTTACTTTGCAAAAGTCAACATCCTGACTGAAATATCAGTCTGGCTTTGCAGCCCTATGGGCAACGAGACTTTTAATATAATTCCGTGATGGAGTTGTATTAAAAGTTTTTTTATAATGCTTAGGAAATTATAGTTCTACCTTGATTTATTAATTTTCGTTAAAAGCATTTCAACAAAGTCTTCATTATAAACTGTTTCGAAGACTTTGTTCTTGTTTAACCATTATATCCTTTGTTAGTATTAGAAAAAATTAGAAGAATATATTAATATGAGGTCATTTAAACTTATATAACCTTAAGAAAGAGGTCGTTATGTGGATTGATGTTTTAATGCTGATTTTAAGTCTTGCTATTATATTATTAAGCTGTGAGCTTTTTACAAATGGGATCGAATGGTTGGGGAAAAAGCTTAAGGTAGGCGATGGAGTTGTCGGAAGCATTTTCTCAGCAGTAGGTACTTGCCTGCCTGAGACAACAATTCCTATAATAGCGATTTTATTTTCAAATAGTGGTTCATCGGATATTGGTATAGGTGCAATTGCGGGTGCACCGTTTATGCTAAGTACACTGGCATTCTTTGTTACAGGAGTTGCAGTTCTTGGTTTCTGGAAAAGAAGAAAAACAGGTCTTAACATGACTGTTAACAATAAGGTACTTAGCAGGGATATAGGTTTCTTCATAATTGTATATACAGTTGGAATTGGAGTTTCTTTTGTACGAATAGATTTTATAAGGTATTTGTCAGCGGTATTTTTACTTGCTTGTTATATATATTATGTGTTCAGAACTGTAAAGGATGATAATGAAAGCCACGTAGAACTTGAAAGTTTATATCTTGTTAAGCTTCTTAAAGCACGACCCAGTATGGGATTTATACTTTTTCAGGTTATACTTGCTTTAACCGGAATTATCCTTGGAGCAGAGATGTTTGTAGAAAATATAGAAAATGTTTCAACAATTTTTGGCCTTTCACCGCTTGTTCTTTCGCTTATTATTACTCCTATTGCCACAGAATTGCCTGAAAAATTCAACAGTGTTATTTGGATAAGTAAGAAGAAGGATACACTTGCACTTGGTAATATATCAGGAGCAATGGTTTTTCAGAGCTGTATTCCGGTTTCAATCGGATTGTTGGGGACATCATGGGTCCTGGATACTAAGGTTATTGTAAGTGCAATACTTGCACTGCTTTCTTCTTTGACCACATATCTCTGGATAAAAGTTAAAGGCAAATTGAACCCCGTTCCGCTTCTTATAGGCGGTATATTCTATACTATTTTCTTGGTATTTATTTTTTCCCAAGGTTTTAAATAAGCAATAAAGGTAATTTTTTGACATACGTAGTATAATATTATCAAATTATGTTATTTAATGTTTTACAATCCTACTTTTTTATTGTAAAATGTTACTAGTAGGATTGACTAACAGGAGTTGGTATAATGTCTCTTATTAAATTACTGGTTGTTTGGACACCTGAAGTCGCATTAAATATAGTAATTATTCTTCTTGTAGTTGGACTAAAAGATCAACTTAAGTTTAAAAATATTGGAAATCTGATAAAATTTTTATCTTCAGTGGCATGTTTGGATGCAGCATCTATTGTTCTTGATAGATTTGTGAGTTTTAATGTTATAGTTAATATAATTTATCATGCTGTTATTTATTTTGCTGTAATCGTATTAATATATAAAGTTAATTTCCGTAAAGCTTTTATAGGCATAATTTTAATGTATTTCACATTTTTGACTCTTGAAAATACCTATTATCCTTTTTTAGTTTCGTATGTAAGTGGCGGTATAGAGCAATACAACAACAATATAACCCAATATATTTTGTTTTCCTGTATAACGCGGTTGGCACAGATGGGCCTTATTGTGTTCTTATGGAAAAATCAATATGTATTTCTTGTAACTACATTAAGTAAAAAGATTAATAATATTTTTAACATTTTTATATTTGTCTTAATGGTATGCGAAACTTGCATTTCATATTTATATGCTATTTATTTTGGTCAAATGTCGTTGCAACACCAAATAATATATGGATCGGTTCTTGTTACAATGGTAGTTCTACACTATGCTCTTATTTATAAAGTTATATATTCCTCAATAAAAGGGATTATCGTCCAGGGATATAAGCAATATCAAATGCTTGAACAAGGTGCTGAAGAAGCATTTAAAAGTGTATATTCCCTGCTTGATAATAATGAAGTGGAAGCTGCTAAGAATTATATTTCACTTCTTGTCAGGGGTGAAGAAAAAATAAATTCTTTTGGAGGCGATAAGAATGAAGAGTAAAATTTTAAAGGTAGTATCAACTGCTGTTAGCCGTGTGGCTAGCACTGCTTCTTCGGCTGCATGTTCTGGGTGGGCTTATCAAGTAAAAACTCCAAAAAGCCTGCAAAAATAGTCTATATAATTAGAAAAGCGTTCCATAGGAACGCTTTTTTATGTTATTATTTCTTTGTTGATACTAAATTATCGATATACTCATCAATATATTTTGGATCTATTTTATGATTAGCTAATTTGACCGCAATTTTTAGATATTTTACAAAATTAACATCACAAAGATACGGGTTATATTCGTTTATATCAAAAGGATAAATAGTTGAATCCAATGAAGATGATACAACCTTATCGGTAAGACCCAGAATATAGTCGGTGGAGACGCCAAAATGACTGGCAAGCCTGGTAACTACTTCAAGACCAGGTTCTCTTTCACCCTTTTCATATTTAGATATTGTTTCCCTGCTCTTGCCTAATAAAACACCAAGGTATTCCTGGGATTGATCTGTTTTATACCGCAGGTCTCTAATACGCTTACTGAAAGCACCAGACATTAAACTAGTCACCTCTTAAACACATTATAGCTTAAGATGGTAATTAAATGCAATATTCAATACCTAAAATGTTTATTTTATAGGGTTTAGATACAGGTATACATTATATCCAATATCAAAGAATATTACTGATATTAAACTTTTCCTTTTCAGGAATATGTTTTACATAAAGCTTTAGAAGAGAAGCTTCCCCCAGTGTAAGCGCCTTATCACGGGATTTAATATATTTCTCCAGCTTGGATAATGTAGCATCTATATTATCCATTTCGGCGTGATCTAATAAAGCTGCCCAAAGATCTTGTGTTTTTGACCAAAGCGTTTGTATATTTAAAAGGCTTTGCTCAGCCTCTGACCAATTCCCGCCTGAAACAGTTTTCTCAATATTTTCAATATGCGTATCAAGACGGTCTGCAGAAGAAGAGAAAGAACTGTTGGCCACTATTCCTGCACCTATAATTATTGCTGCAAGTACCACAACAACTGTTAAGACTTTAAACGTGTGCACTGGTTATGCCTCCTGTTTATCAGATTTTTTTTGATAATAGAGATTTCCGTCTGAATCAAGGCTTACAAAAAAAGCATCGTCAAGTCTGTAAATACCGAATTTCCTCAACTCATCCTTCAGCCATTTCTCATCCTTATTGGCTTTTTGCAGGTTATGATAATTTACGGTTCCATCTATAATTAGATCTAGTGACAGGCCTTCATAGCTAGTTTCAAGGTTCATATCCTGTGGTGTTACAGGCCTTTTTTGAGATTTTGGGATTACGCTAATTTGACCATTGGTTTCAAGTATTGCAAACTCAACATCTGCTATATTTGAAATATCCTTACTTCTAAGTTGTTCCAAAAGGTCATTTATAGTATACATTTCTTTCATAAGTACTTTTTCATTAATCTTTCCGTTTTCGATAAGTATACTTGGTCTTCCGCATATGATTGCTCTTGCTTTTACACTTTTGAGTGATATTAAGGATAATAGTATCTGAGCTATAAGCAGAGTAGCAATAGGTATTATTCCATAAATAAGCGGAATACCGGTATTTTGCATTGGCACTGCGGCCAATTCTGATATCATTATAGCAACAACAAGTTCAAATGGCTGAAGTTGACCTATCTGGCGTTTTCCCATAATACGCATTACTATTACAACAACTATATAAAGGACCAGAGTTCTGGTAAATACGACCAACATAAGATAATTATCCTCTCTTAAATAAAATATCAAGCTTATTTTTTCAATTTATTTTTTAGTTATGCATGGCATAAAAATCTAGGTTAATAATGAAAATATGAAAGTATTTTGACTAAAAAATCTTTACATGAAAAAAATTATGGTATAATTATTGTTATTGTAAATCTTAAGAGGTGTATATCGTATGTCAACTAATGTATTTGATGTATTAAAAGAGAGAGGCTTTATTAAGCAGCTAACTCATGAGGAAGAAATAAAAAAACTGTTAGCAGGCGGAAGCGTTAACTTTTATATTGGATTCGATCCTACAGCTGATAGTCTTCATGTAGGCCATTTTCTTCAGCTTATGGTTATGGCTCATATGCAAAAGGCCGGACATAGGCCAATAGCACTTGTAGGTGGGGGTACTGCAATGGTAGGTGACCCTACAGGCAAAACTGATATGAGAAGAATGATGACACGTGAGGAAATTGAAAAAAATGCAGCCTGTTTTAAGAAGCAAATTTCACGTTTTATAGATTTCAGTGATGACAAAGCTATAATGGTTGATAATTCTGACTGGTTGTTAAAGCTTAATTATGTAGAGTTTTTAAGAGATATCGGAGTACATTTTTCTGTCAACAGAATGTTGACTGCTGATTCCGTAAGAAGCAGACTTGAAGGAAAAGGGTTAACATTCATTGAATTTAACTATATGTTAATGCAGGGTTATGATTTCCTTGAGCTATACAAAAAGTATAGCTGTAATCTCCAATTGGGGGGAGACGACCAATGGTCAAATATCTTATATGGTATCGACCTTATCAGAAAAATTGAAGGTAAGGATTCATATGGTATGACATTCAAGCTTCTTACCAACAGTGAAGGAAAGAAAATGGGTAAGACCGAAAATGGTGCAGTATGGCTGGATGCCAATAAAACTTCTCCTTATGATTTCTACCAGTACTGGAGAAATGTTCAGGACAATGATGTTGAAAACTGCCTTGCACTTCTTACATTTCTCCCTATGGATGAAGTCAGAAGGCTTGGTTCACTTAAGGATTCACAAATAAACGAGGCCAAAAGAGTGCTTGCTTATGAGGTGACAAAGCTGGTACACGGCGAAGTGGAAGCAGATAAAGCGCAAAAAGCTGCAGAAGCACTTTTCGGAGGTAAAGGAGATTCGGAAGATATTCCAGGTATAGAAATGAGCCTTCAAGAGCTTAAAACAGGTATAAAACTTATCGATTTATTGTTGAAGGCTGGTCTTACACCTTCAAAAAGTGAAGCACGAAGAGCTATCGAGCAGGGCGGGGTTTATGTCAATGAAGTAAAAACTCAAAGTATTGATGCTATTATAACTAATAATGATATTTTAGACGGGCAGATACTTTTGCAGAGGGGAAAGAAAAACTTTTCGAGAATTAAAGTAAATTTATAAAAGATAAAAATTTATAAAAATAGCAGGAGGTTGAACTCCTGCTATTTTTAATTTAAACTACTTGTTATTTGTATAATTGTTACCAGTATATGATTCAAATACCTTCTTAACTATATTACCACCGATTCTGCCAGCATCCTTAGCAGCGATGTCACCGTTGTAACCCTGCTTTAAGTTGACACCTACTTCTCTAGCTATTTCATATTTCATGCTATCAAAACTGGTTGTACTGTTATTATTTCTTGCCATAATATCACCTCCCTTATTACTTATTGTCTCTAAATTAACTCTGAATATTAGTTGTAAGTTTTGGGTTTAAATCTGTTTTATGTTATCGATTTAAACCAATTAATTTTTTTCATTGTTGCAAATAATACTATCTGCAGAAATGAAAAAATCATTCATAAAACGACTAAATTTTTATAGACTTGATATTTTGTTTATGATATACTGTGTTAAGAATTTGGAAACTTTTAAATTAGCCCGGAGAGGCTGGTAAAGTTATTTGTTGATGTCTTGTGCAAACAAGCTTTCTGCCGCCCGGTGGAAAGCTTTTTCTATTATTAGTGCTTTTTTCTTACACGGTTTTGAAGCAAAGCCGGAAGGGTTTTGCTCTAAAATAAATCAAATCTTAGGGGGAAGTAAAATATGCAAAGGAGAATTATTCAGGTAGACGAAAAAGTGTCTTTGCTGAAAGGTCTGCCTCTTAGTTTCCAGCACTTGTTTGCAATGTTTGGCGCATCAATTCTTGTGCCGAATCTTTTAAACCAAGCGGCACAGCAAGCTGCTGGTGACAAGACTTTACAGGTTATTGATCCATCATTGGTACTTCTGTTAAATGGTATTGGAACTTTGATTTATCTTTTCTTATGTAGAGGTAAGGCGCCGGCATATCTTGGTTCAAGCTTTGCTTTTATATCACCTGCAATTTCAATAATTGGAAGTAAGGCATCTAATGATTTTCAGCATAATTTTTCACAAGCCTTAGGCGGCTTCATAATAGCAGGTGCGATTTTTACTATTACTGCACTTATTATTGGCGCGGTTGGCACAAAATGGCTGGATGTTGTTCTTCCTCCTGCAGCAATGGGTCCTATAGTTGCACTTATAGGTCTTGAACTTTCAGGCACCGCTGCTGGTATGGCTGGTTTATTACCAGATGCAAACGGCGCTTTTAATGGCTGGTCAATCTTGATTTCATTAACAACGCTTGGAGTTGCAATAATAGGTTCAGTATTGTTCAGAAAATTCTTTGCAGCTATCCCAATACTAATTGCAATACTTTTTGGATATGGACTTTGTGTTGTTATAAATGCTATCGATCCTAGTTTAAATGTAATCAGCTTTGATGCAATAACAAATAAGGACCTTATAAATCTGCCTAAATTCGTTGCACCATCCTTTAATCTGGATGCAATATTAATAATTGCACCAGCTGCACTTGTTGTAATATCAGAACACATAGGTCACTTGTTTGTAACTTCTAATATAGTAGGAAGAAACTTGATAAAAGATCCTGGTTTACACAGGTCTCTACTTGGTGATGGACTTTCTACTATGATATCCGGTTTTACAGGCTCAGTACCGACAACTACCTATGGTGAAAACATGGGAGTTATGGCAATCACAAGAGTATACAGCGTTTGGGTAATCGGAGGAGCAGCGGTTATATCGGTTGTTGTAGCGTTCATTGGAAAACTGTCAGGTGTTATTTCGAGTATCCCTAGCCCGGTAATGGGCGGAGTATGTTTGCTGCTGTTTGGTGTTATTGCAGCATCAGGTATACGAATGCTTGTTGAAGCAAAGGTTGACTATAGCAAGTCAAAAAATCTTATTCTGACTGCTGTTGTATTTGTAGTAGGTATAAGCGGTGTATCAATAGACCTTGGAAAAGGAGTCGTATTCAAGGGTATGGTTCTTGCTACAATAGTAGGAATGCTTCTCAGCCTTATACTGTATGTTTTTGAAAAACTTAAGATTACTAACGATATTGAAGAATAAGAATTTAAATAAAAAAGTGCATTCCATATGGGATGCACTTTTTGTTTAATAATATTTTCAGGTAATCTGTTTAATTTCCCCGTCCTGATAATAAAAGGTAGTCGACTGAATAGGGTTAGACGTATCTATAAAACTTTTTTTAATAATTAATACACTATTTCGGTAAGCCTTTTTACCAATACAAATTTCGCCGTCCCCATGCGTTTTGAGATAATAGTTGATACTTTTCCTTTTTTCTTCAAGTTCTTTCAACTGATCTTTTAGTGTAATCATATTCTGAATCTGCCCACTGTATTCTTTTCGTTTTATAGGATCCAGTTTATTGACATCTCCCATGTGGGAAATAATTACCTTAAGCTGCTGCTGGTGAGTTTTCAATTCAGTAATTTTGTTGGTAATTTTATCAAGTTCTGTTTGAAGAGCCCTTCTGTCAAAGCCTGTAACTTCTACGTGGGTTTTCCTTTCCATTTCAGAACCTATTACAGGTGAAGAAACCCTGATTTCAACCTGTATATTACCACCGATTATTTGCCCTTTGCTTGAATCCAATACAAGCTCCCTTGCATTTATGACGCTGTTTATACAATAGAAACCGATATGAACAGATTCTCCTGCGATTATATCAGCATTATCAGTAAATTTTGTAAATACATTTTTGGCTGCTCTTATCAAAACACGTCCCTTGGGAGAAATTCCGCCTCTAATATATATACTCCCATTAGTGCTTACTATTTCCTTGACGTTTCCTATTCCAAGTTCACTGTTTATTTCTATATCTTTTGTAGCAATTACTGAAAAACCGTCAGCAATTGTTCCTTTAATGGTAACAAAACCATCAAAATTGACATTCCCTGTACTGAAATCCACATCGCCGCCATATTCCAGATGATTTGATACAGTGATTTTACCGTCTCTAAAACTTACAGCACCATCTATTTTAGAATAAAGAACTGTCTTGTTTCCCTCAACAACTTCATCAATATTTGTTTTATCATAATTAAGTGAATAGTTTTTACCTTTAGTAGGATTTACCGGTACTCCTTTTACTGTTTTACCCGGTGTACCTTCGGTAGCATCTATGCGTTCACCAAGCCATTCACCTGATTTTACACTGTTAATTAATTTCAAGTCATAAAAATCAACCGAACCATCCTGGTTTACTTCAGGTTTGGTTTCCTTCATTTCATACATTTTTATTACACTGTCATGACCATCGACAGGAGGAATTCCTTCCGCGATAATATAACGTTTTCCTACCTGCAACTCACCTTCGAGAACGGATGTTCTTACTCCAAGTATGACTCCCAGCTTTTCCAGCTTTTCCATCAGTTCCATGGACAAATTATGTCTGCTTGCAATATCGAGCTCTTGTTGAGTTAAGTTGAAGATAACAATGACCTTCATGTCTTTGTCAAGAAGCTCAATATATATTCTTTCCTTTTTTCTTCCTATTATTTGTGGAGCCATAGGGGCAGAGTTTACAAGATTTTTTAGACCATTCAAATTTGTTATTTCAATTTCGGGATGGGAATGAAAGGCTTCCATTAGAGCGTCAAGCCTTACACCCTTTTTAAGCGTCTCAAGGGAAATGTCTTCTGCATTTTCAGTTATAATGAAAAATTCATTACTATAAAGTGTTTTCACTTTTTCTCCCCTACTTCCACAGAAAATGACACTTTTATACACATAATATATCGGCATAATTTTTAAATAGTAACATATATAAAATATTTTTATATATGATGGCAGCATTAACATAAAATATCAGTATAAATTTGCAGTAAAAAGCTTAATTTAAGATACATATATATTAAAAAAATGGGTGAGTGATGCTTTTTGAGAAAAAAACTATTATCGGTTTTAATATTATTTTTATTTACATTTACATGTTTTGTTGTTACAGAAAATAAAAAGTCCTTATGTATGGCGGTATATCAAAATAATGATGTTGAAACTGTCAGCAAACCTCCGGTTGTTAATGCGACAGCATCCATAGTAATGGACATGAAGAGCGGAAGAGTTCTTTATGAAAAAAATGCTTACACAAGAAAAGCCATGGCAAGTACAACAAAGATAATGACAGCTATTTTAGCACTTGAAAAGGGTAACCTTGAGGATGATGTAACGGTTAGCAAGAGGGCTGCCATGATTGGCGGATCAAGAGTAAATCTTGTACAGGGTGAAGTTTTTAAACTAAAAGACTTGCTGTATGGTTTAATGCTTAATTCTGGAAATGATGCAGCTATCGCAATTGCGGAACATATTGGAGGAACTGTTGAAGACTTTGTTGATTTAATGAACCGAAAGGCACAGGACCTTGAGCTTGCCGATACATCCTTCAGAAGCCCGCATGGATTGGATGCCGATGGACATTATACAACTGCATACGACCTTGCAAGACTTTCCGCATATGCACTTAAGAATCCTCTGTTCTCAAAGATTGTGTCTACAAAGAGTATTACATTGCCAAAACTGGGCTTGTACAATACTAATGATATGCTGTGGTATTATCCCGGAGCTGACGGAGTTAAAACCGGCTTTACGGGAAAGGCTGGAAGATGTCTTGTTACCTCTGTTACAAGGAATGACTGGAGAATAATTTCTGTAGTTCTAGGATGCCCGACTAACAGTATTAGAGCCCAGAGCAGCTCATCAATACTGGACTATGCATTCGATAATTATAAACCATATTCGTTGCTTAATTCAGATGAGCTTTTTACAAAAATTCCAGTTAAAAAAGGTATACGGGAAGATGTCAGTATAAAGCCGGTAGAGAATATAGATATTCCTTTGACAAATCAGGAGGTAGAAGAGGTGCAAAAGATTGTTACACTACCTGATATTATACGGGCACCTGTCTCAGGTAATATAGAGGTTGGAACTGTTAAATATGTTTTAAATGATAAGGTTATTGCACAATCACCTCTTAAAACGGTTGAAAGTATAAGAAGAAAGAACTTTGGGGATTATTTCGGTGAAATTCTTAAAAGTTGGGGAAGCCTGGCTAATTAATAACTACACAATAAAAAGCATCAATTATAAAATTGGTGCTTCTTCATATTAACAGTGTTTATGGAGCCTTTTATAAGGCTCTTTTTTATTGAATAATAAATGTATTTTTAATGCTATTATTGTATAATCATATTGATAAAATATGAAAAAATACAATTAAACTATACAATCGGAGAGATAAAGAATCATGAAAACTGTTATAGCAGCAATAAATTCAAAATACATACATTCGTCTCTTGCAGCATGGTATCTTAAAGCAAACTGTTCTGAAAGCTGTGGTCAGGTGGAAGTATCAGAATATACTATAAACGATTTAATTGATAATATTCTTATCTCTCTTTATCAAAAAAAAGCAGACGTAATTGCTTTTTCCTGTTATATATGGAATTATGAAATTGTTCTAAAACTTACAGCAAGTCTGAAAAAAGTTTGCCCTCAAACACTTATAGTACTGGGTGGGCCTGAAGTTTCATATAATGCAGTGCAAATTCTTAAAAATAATTCAAGTGTAGACTTTATCATTTCCGGAGAAGGTGAAGTCGTACTTGACAGTCTTTTACATTCGCTGAATCTAAACCAGCCGAACATGCTTGACAAAATTGAGGGTTTATATTACAGGAATAAAAACAAACTAAATGGATTAGGCGGTTTTTCACTTGTTAGAAATCTTGAAGCCATAAAATCACCATATACTGAAGAAATGCTCCAATCTATCGGTTCAAGAATAGTATATTTTGAATCATCGAGGGGTTGCCCTTTTTCTTGCTCATATTGCATTTCTTCCACTTTTGAGGGTGTCAGATATTTTCCTATGGAAAGAGTGAAGTCAGAATTAAAAGGACTTATTAATAGAGGAGTAAAGCAGATAAAATTCGTTGATAGGACATTTAATAGTCATAAACAAAGGGCAAAAGAAATTTTTGAATTTATAATTCAACATTCTGTTAAAACTGCTTTTCATTTCGAGGTTGCTGCGGATTTGTTCGATGAAGAAATGTTCAACTTGCTGTCTAAGGCTCCAAAAGGGCTTATACAATTTGAAATTGGAATACAGACGGTTAATGCAGATACACTTAATGCAATAAAGAGAAAGACTGATTTAACGCTTGTTTTTAAGAATGTGACAACATTAGTCAATATGGGGCTATTTCATATACACCTTGATCTTATTGCCGGACTACCTAAGGAAGATTATGAATCGTTTAAATATTCTTTTGATTCTGTTTACCGGTTAAAACCACATAACCTTCAATTGGGTTTTCTAAAAATGCTTAAAGGTTCAAGCATACTCAGCAATGCTGATATTGAAGGATATAAATACAGAGAATATGCTCCATATGAGGTGTTGGAGAATAAGTATATTACATTTGATACCTTGTGTGAGCTAAAAAAAGTAGAGGAAATTGTGGAACGGTATTATAACCAGGGACGTTTCATTAAAACCCTGGATTATATTATTGCCAACCATTACAAAACACCTTTTGAATTTTATTATTCTTTTATGAAATACAATTCTGAGAATGGTTACCTGAATCGCCCACTGGCTGCAAGAGAGCTTTATGATGTACTGTATGGTTTTCTTGTTGAGACTATGGGCGATGAGAAACTTTTGTACTTAAAAAACTTAATGAAACTTGATTTTCTCCTTTCTGACAATTCATCAAATTTGCCCAAGTGCTTAAGCAGAACTTTTGAGGATAACTTCAAATATAAATGTCTGGAATTCCTTAAAAGAACTGAAAATATTGAAGAATATCTCCCATCATATACCGGAATTTCTCCGGTACAGATTTTCAAACATATACATTTTGAAGTATTTGATTACGATGTTACGGCTGAAAATATAATTCTTAAAGACCGCTGCGAAATCCTTATAGATTATGGTAAAAGGGATCAGGTAAGCGGATTATATGAATTCTATCCTGTACAACTCTAGTTGTCATTAAAAAATAAATATTGACTCTCACATGATGAGAGGGTTTAGAATCAAATTGTAATCCGGATTATACAAAGGCAGGGTGAGGTTATGTTCAAAATTGGTGATTTTTCAAGACTTACGCAGGTTTCTGTCAGAATGCTTAGATATTACGATGAACTGGGACTTTTGAAGCCTGAGGAGGTTGATAGGTTCACAGGATACCGGTTTTATTCAGCAAGGCAGATTACAAGACTAAATAGAATTATTACACTAAGGGACATGGGATTTCTTGTTGCTGAGATTTCTTTAATTCTTAATGAATGCATGGATGAAGCCGATTTAATTCGCCAGCTTGAAGAAAAAAAGCTTGAAATAGCCAAAACTATTGCCTTCGAGAATAACAAGCTTGAAAGAATTGAAAAAATGATTAAATCAATAGGAATGGAGAGTGTTTTAATGAATTATGAAGTTTCAGTTAAAAATGTACCTTCATATAAAGTAGTATCTGTTCGAGGAGTAATACCTGCATATGCAATGGAAGGAATGCTGTGGGAAAAGCTTGGCAAATTCACCGGTATTAATAAAATTCAATGTATACCTCCTTATTTTTCGATATATCACGACGGAGAATATAAGGAGTCGGATATGGATGTTGAGGTAGTAATGGGTGTGCGTGAACTCCAGAAAGACAGGGATGGAATAACCTTCCGAGAGATTGAGGCTGTTCCGTCAATGGCATCAATACTGATTACCGGAAAATATGAAAGCATATCTGAGGGTTATAATATTCTAGCGAAATGGATTGAAGAAAATAATTATGAAATTAAAGGGCTGGCTAGAGAAATTACTCACAAAGGACCATGGAACGAAGAAAACCCAGAAAATTATCTGACAGAACTGCAGATGCCGGTAATAAGAAAGTAGAATTATGACCAGCTAGGGGCGGCAGGTAAAACCTGTGGCCCTTTTTTATAATCATATTGTATTTACTGTTATTTTCTTGTAAAATATTTTTAATAACCTTTTTTCAGAATTAATAATTAAATATTTGATGAGGAGAGATGAGTAGAGATGAGCAAGCTTAACAAGAATGATGTTGTCAAAGTCCTTCTGGACGAAAGTGATATCCCAAAACAGTGGTACAATGTTGTTGCAGATATGCCTAATAAGCCTGCACCATATTACAGCCCAATGACAGGTAAGGTAGCCGGTCCTGAAGATATGACCCCGATTTTCCCCATGGAACTGATTCAGCAGGAGATGACTACTGACAGATTTGTTGATATTCCCGAACCTGTTAGGGAGATGTACCGTCAATGGAGGCCAAGTCCATTATATAGAGCAAGAGGCTTGGAAAAATTATTGGATACTCCAGCAAGAATTTATTATAAATACGAAGGTAATAATGCTACCGGAAGTCACAAGCTTAATTCATCAATTCCTCAGGCCTATTACAATAAAGCTGCCGGAATAAAAAGACTGTCTACTGAAACCGGTGCGGGACAGTGGGGAAGTGCTTTAAGCCTTGCGTGCAATAGATTTGGGCTTGACTGTACTGTTTATATGGTTAAGGTAAGCTATCAGCAAAAGCCTTACAGACGTTCATTCATGCAGACATTTGGCGCTGATATATATGCAAGCCCTTCAAATTTGACAAACTCCGGAAGAGCAATTCTGGAGCATGATCCAAATTGTACAGGAAGTCTTGGTATTGCAATAAGTGAAGCGGTTGAAGATGCAGCTACACACAGCGATACCAACTATGCACTTGGAAGCGTTTTGAATCATGTTTGTATGCACCAGACAATTATTGGCCAGGAAGCTAAAAAACAGCTTGAAATGATAGATGAATACCCTGATGTTATTTTTGCATGCTGCGGCGGCGGAAGTAACTTTGCAGGTATTGCTTTTCCATTCCTTATGGATAAGTTTAAAGGGCAAAAGCTCAGAACAGTAGCGGTTGAACCGTCGGCTTGTCCTACTCTTACAAAGGGTGTTTTCGCATATGACTATGGCGATACTGCAAAGGTTGCTCCTATAGCTAAGATGTATACTTTAGGACACGACTTTGTTCCGGCAGGAATACATGCCGGAGGACTAAGATATCATGGGGCATCTTCAATAGTAAGTCAGCTTTATCATGATGGGATCATTGAAGCACAGGCTGTAGGGCAAAACGAAGTATTTGATGCGGCCGTTATGTTCGCCAGAACTGAAGGAATAGTTCCTGCACCTGAATCGTCACACGCTATCAGAGCAGCAATTGATGAAGCTGTCAAAGCTAAGGAAGCTGGAACTGAAAAGGTTATACTTTTTAACCTGAGTGGACACGGCTATTTCGATTTCACTGCATATGACAATTACTTCAAAGGTAATCTTGAAGATATAGAATATTCCGAAGATAGTGTAAAGGAAAGCCTTACAAAGCTTCCAAATGTAGAGTGATTTGTTTACTGTAAAAAAATTATTATGTTACTACTAAAGGGATACACAGTTGTGTATCCCTTAAATTTATAACCTTTAAATATATAGCTTAAATTAACACTAGATTTTCTCATATTTTTAAGCTACCTTCTTGCAAGTCTCATTTCCATCCAATCTATAGCTATCCAATCGTTAGGTCCTACTCGGGAAGTGTTTTGAATTACAATTCTGTTGCTTCTTCTCAGATTAGAAACATTAAAGGTCAGGTTACTCCAATTAGTAAATATTCCTCCGGCAGGCACTCCATGCTGAAGAGGTACCGGTCCGGTGTGAACTACATTTCCATTTACTGTTATCCTTGCAGAATAACTGGATACAGGTACGTTGTAATGATCGTCCAGTACTGCACGTATAACAAGCTGAACTCTTTGATTTCCCAGTGCTCCTATGATTGTAGGAATATCAAAGGTCCAGGTTCCGGTATTCCCTGTATAAAGTATATCTGCATTACGACTTGGATTTCCATAGTTGGAATAACCTGTAAGCTCTTTAAATAGTACTATATTTGTTGTAACAGGATTATTGCTCAAAACAGGCGGAGGGTCTGAAGCAGCGGTAGCCGCTGGGTTCTGTGACATATTCTGCATTCCTTCAGAAGGAAAAGCGCCCATGCTGGGCATAAACTGCATCGGGTTAAATTGATATGGCTGATACATTTGATTCAGGGGCATAAATTGCTGCTGATACATCTGGGGCATCTGCGGCATTTGCGGCATATTATTATAACCCGTTATATTATATGGCTGCTGGAAGTAAGAATCAGACATAAATCATTCTCCTTATTGCACAGGCACCATTTGGTGTCTACTTAAATTATTCCTTACACATAATATTCAAAAATATAATATTATGTTACTTTCTGGGCCGTTAGCCTTATAATATAAGTAAGGCAGGAAATAGTGATTTATCTGATTGAAATATATTAATCTGTTGTATTTTTAGCCTGAGGTTCAAGCATAATAGTAATTATTGTTGTCCCGGGTTCCTTTAACTCAAAATATATCGGAGAAGGAATTTTATAGGCTTTTGGAAAATCAATTGAATCAAAGCTAAGAAAGTAGCTGCCTCTATCCATTGTCAGTTTCGCATGTCCATCGGTATCCGTTATGGAGGAATTAATAAAGGCACTTTGTATACCATTCCCCGATACACCTTTAACTGCAAATATTACATTTTGAAGGGGTGTATCTGTCTCCCTGTCCATCAATTCAATCTGCAAAGTATATATTGAGTCATTCATAGCAGCTATTACTTTTGTAGAGGTGCTTACGCTTTTAAGGCTGGCTATAACCTCTGCAAAGTTATTTTCCCTAAATTCATTGCGTATATTTGTAAAACCCGATGCTGTTAAACCAATCAACAAAATTCCAAGAAGTGAATAAGTAGTAAATTTAAAAGGTTTACTGACACGTGTCTCTTTTACTTTGCTCGTTATTTTTTCAAAGTATTTTGTTTTACTGAAATATTCATGTATGTTTGAAGAATATTTAAACAACAGTAAGCTTATTATAGAGGCTATAAGCATGATAATGACAGATGGCATTAAACAGAGAGTTATATATGAAAACACTGTTTCCCTGGGAAGCGGAAGTGATAGCACCAGAGCCGAAAGCATTAATGGAATAATGATATAGTTTAAAACAATAAATATTATGCCAATAAAGATACATGAAATACCGCATGCTAAAAAAACAGCTTTAGCCCAATGAAGAAGTTCTTTTGCGTTTTTACATAAAATAACTCCGATAAAAACCATTAAAACCAAAATGACCAGCGCAGCTTCGGGTATATTTTCTATAATAAAATACATAAACCTTATATAAGACAAAGAATTACTGATATCCTGCCTGTTCATAATCCCAAGAATGGCATTAAGGTTCACTTTACCAAAGCTTTCTGCTGATCCCGGCTGAGGTGAAAGTGACTTATCAGGAAGATACAGGTCTGGAAGAAGCTGCTTTTCTCCCCTAAAGTATTCAAAAAGCCCGTTACGCAGCAAATCAAGATTCTTTCCAATTATTTCTTTTGATGAAATATCATTTACAATGCTCAATATTTGATTACTTTTATCAGATTCGTCCTGTGATTTTTCAAAACTCCCCGCTAAATCTGACATCGAACTTTCAACAATGCTCTGGATTTGGCTGTAAATATCACTTTTTTCAAAAAGCTGCTTTTGATAACCTGAGTTGAATTGAATGGCTTTTAGGCTTAGTGAAAGAGCAGCAAAACATATCATGATACCTGTTATAACTGCAGTTATATAAAAAGTTATTTTCCTGAAACTGTTAAAAGACAGCATGATATCTCCCCCATCCCCATAAGCGTTTATTAATTTGAATATGTATGTAAAAGTTATGCTGCAATATTAAAACTTAATGATATGTGGCAAGGAAGAAGGCATATGAACATATATTATATGATAAAGCATATAAGTTTTTTATATCAAATTTAATTTTAGGCAAGTAAGTAATATATATCTAGTTTTTTAATATTATGAAATTGTAGGATTTTTTATTTTGAGCAATAAACCTTATAAATCGAAGGGGGCACTTGGAGATGGTGGAATACGACATATCAAGCCTCATCCGTAAGGATAGGGAAGAAAGAAAGAGCGGACATTTTGAAGGAACCTTTCTTGAGTATCTTGAAATACTGAAAAAAGATCCAAAGCTTGCTATTCTTTCACACCAAAGGCTGTACGAAGTTATTACCTTACCCGGGGTTGAACTAATAAGAACAGATGAAAACCCTAGACTTAGAAGAATCTATGGAAATGATGTTCTGAAAAAGTATAAATTCTTTGAAGATGATTTCTTCGGGATTGATAAAACTATAATGAAGATAGTAAATTACTTCAACTCTGCTGCCATGGAGGGAGAAGAGTCGAGACAGGTATTGTACCTTGTAGGTCCTGTTGGGTCAGGAAAATCTTCACTTATGGAAGCTTTGAAAAGAGCACTTGAAACCAGTAACCCAGTTTATGCACTTAAGGGCTGTCCAATGCGTGAAGAGCCTTTGCACCTGGTGCCAAAGCACTTAAGAAATCAATTTGAAGAGATACTTGGGGTTAAAATTGAAGGGGATTTATGTCCTGTGTGTCGTTATAAGCTGAAAAATGAACTTATGGGAGAATACGAAAGGTTCCCGGTAGAAACAGTAGGCTTCTCTATTAGGGGAAGAAAAGGCATAGGCGTTGTTCCTCCTGTTGATCCCAATAATCAGGATACTTCTGTGTTAATTGGTTCTGTTGATATCTCGAAGATTGATCTTTTCCCTGAAGATGATCCCAGGGTTCTTTCACTAAATGGTGCGTTCAATGTTGGTAACAGAGGTATTGTAGAATTTATAGAAGTATTCAAAAACGAGACTGAATATCTTCATACAATGATAACTGCAACCCAGGAAAAATCAATTCCATCACCTGGAAAAGGGGCAATGATATATTTTGACGGTATAATACTTGCCCATTCCAATGAGGCCGAATGGAACAAATTCAGGTCAGACCATACTAATGAAGCTATTCTGGACAGAATAGTGAAAATTGAAGTGCCTTACTGTCTTGAACTAAATGAAGAAATAAAAATATATGAAAAAATGCTTAAAAAGAGCAGGTTTAAAGCTCATATTGCTCCTCACACAATTGAAGTGGCATCAATGCTTGCTATTTTATCCAGACTTACACCGTCAAGCAAAGTTGACCCTATAACAAAGCTGAAAATTTATAATGGAGAAGAAATCATTGAAAAAGGATCAACCAGGAAGGTAGACATCTTTGAATTAAGGGATGAAGCTCCGAGAGAAGGTATGTCGGGAATATCTACCAGATTCATTATGAAAGCGCTTGATACTGCACTTTCAGAATCCGAATGCAGCTGCATAAATCCAATTTCAGTCATGGAATCACTGGTTAAGGCTGTGAAAGAGCTCACTATAAGTGAAGATGAAAAGGAAAGGTATCTAAGATATATTCAGGATATTATTAAAAAGGAATATAACAAGGCACTTGAAAAGGAAATTACAAAGGCATTTATACATGGATATAGGGAACAGGCAGAAAGTCTGTTTAACAATTACCTTGACCATGCAGAAGCATTTGTTAACCGCACCAAGATAAAAGACAGCAACACAGGAGAAGAACTGGAACCTGATGAGAAATTCATGAGATCCATAGAAGAGCAGATAGGTATAATTGAATCCGCTGCAAAGGGCTTCAGAACAGATGTTACTGCTTATATGTTCTTTGTGCTCAGAAATGGCGGTAAGCTTGACTATAACAGCTATGAACCTTTAAAAGAGGCTATAGAGAAAAAACTGACAGCTTCGGTCAAAGAACTAAGCCGTATTGTAACGCAGGCCAAAGTAAGGGATAAAGACCAAAGTGAAAAATTCAATTCAATGGTTGAGCAAATGAAAAAAAACGGTTACTGTGACCACTGTTGTAATGTAATACTCAAATATGCAGCAAATAACCTTTGGAAAGATTAGCTACTGTTATAAAGTTTGAGGTGGGTATATGGCAATTTTCAGGGAACTGGGTCATGGCGAAAAAGATCGTGCGGCAGAGGATAGAAGACGGCACAGGGAGCTTGTCGAGGATTCTATTAAAAAGAATATAGGAAGTATAATCTCTGAGGAAAGTATTATAGGACAAAGCAAGGATAAAAAAATAAAGATACCTATCAAGAGTATAAAGGAGTACCAGTTTGTCTACGGTAAAAATGTCAAGGGTGTTGCTACAGGTGATGGTGAGGAGAAAAGGGGAGATATTATTCCTGGGGACAAGGAAGGTAATGCCGGAAAAGGGCAGGCCGGAAATGAAGAGGGAGAAGACATCTACGAGACTGAAATAACCATAGAAGAACTCATTAATTATCTTTTTGATGATCTTGAACTTCCTGATATAGATAAAAAGAAGCTTGCAAGTATTGAAACGGTCTCTTTAAACCGAAACGTCGGTTACCAGCGCAAAGGCATTCCACCTAGGCTAGCCAAGAAACGATCTGTAATAGAAAAAATTAAAAGGAAACAATCCCTTATACGTGATGAAAAGCAGTTCGGGGAAGAAAACGGCTGCTTACAGCACGAGCAGACAGATGTAAATATTGATGAATTGGATGAAAAAAGGCGCTTCCCGTTTAAGGAAGATGATTTACGGTATCATCGAATCAGGGAGGACAGGAAAAGAAACTATAATGCTGTTGTAATATGTATAATGGATGTCTCTGGCTCTATGGACCAGACAAAAAAGTATATTGCGAGAAGTTTCTATTTCCTGCTCTATCAATTCCTGAGGCTGCGCTATGCCAATGTAGAAATAGTTTTTGTAGCTCATACTACTGTGGCTAAGGAAGTTAATGAAAGGGAGTTTTTTCACAGGGGAGAATCAGGCGGTACTTATATAAGCAGCGGATATGAAAAGGCTCTTGAAATAATAGAACAAAGGTATAATCCCTCCAACTGGAACATATATGCATTTCACTGCAGCGATGGTGATAATTGGTCTGAGGACAATCAAAAAGCAATAGACCTTGCTAAAAAACTTTGTGAAGTATGTAATATGTTTGGCTATGGAGAAATTGTACCCGGCTACTTTTCTGTAGGAAGTACCATTAAATCTGAATTTCAGAAACATGTCAGGAGAAAGAATTTTGGCATTATTACTATGGGTAAAAAAGAGGATATAATGCCCGGCCTTAAAAAGCTGCTTGAGAAGGAAGATCTTGAATAATTCTGATGTACGAGGTGTAACAGTGGCTGATTACAGTGTTAGTGAACTTATAGAGTGGAATGAAAAAATTGAAAAAATAGCAAGCGAATGCGGTTTGAATTACTATGATCAGGAATTTGAGATTGTGAGCTACGATGATATGATATCCTATGAGGCTTACACAGGTATGCCTTCACATTACCCTCACTGGAGCTATGGAAAGGCATATGAAAGGATTAAATCGCTCCATAAGTACAATCTTACAGGGCTGCCCTATGAAATGGTTATAAATTCAAATCCGTGCCTTGCATATCTGATGAAGGATAATACGCTTTTGCTCCAGATCCTGACTATTGCACATGTTTACGGTCATAATGATTTCTTTAAAAATAACAGGCTGTTTAAAACTGCTACTAATGCTGAATATACTGCCGAAATGTTTAAAAATCATGCCAACAGGATAAGAGAGTATATAAAGGACCCAGGTATAGGGTATGCAAGAGTGGAAAAAATCCTCAATTCTGCTCATGCTATAAGATATCAGACATCCAGAGCAATAGGAATTAAAACGATATCTGAAGAAGAACATTTGAAAAGGATGGCTGAAAGCAATGATAAGGTAAAGAGCGAATATCCTCTTCTGGAGTATAAAAAATCAAAGCAGAAGGAAATATCTCCTGACCTAAAAAAAATACCGCTCGAGCCTGAAGAAGATATTTTATATTTTTTGTCCTTATACGGAAGGTTTGAGGATTGGGAAAGAGACATTATCAATATAGTACGTTCCGAAACCTCCTACTTTTTGCCTCAGATAGAAACAAAAATAATGAATGAAGGTTGGGCCAGCTATTGGCATTATACAATTCTCAATAAGCTTAATCTGCCGCAGGGCTTGCATATGGAATTCCTTAAAAGGCATAACCAGGTGGTACTTCCGCACGAAGGCCATATAAATCCATATTACCTTGGGTTTAAAATATTTAATTCTCTTGTAAAAAACTACCCCGAAAACCCGAAAAAAATATTTGAAGTAAGAAGTCTTGAAAGGGATGAATCCTTTATAAGAAGGTATCTTACCTATGATTTGTGCAGAGAAATGAACCTTTTTGAATATATCAAAAGAAGTAATGAATATATGGTATCAGAGGTTTCTGATGAAGAAGGCTGGAAGAGTATAAGGGATACACTTGCAGTAAACACCGGACTTGGCGGTATACCTGTAATAAAAGTGCTTGAATATGTGAAAAATGATAACAGTATTATATTTGAACATGAATATGACGGACGTGAGCTAGAATTGAACTATGCCTATGAGACTTTGAAACATATTAAGGATCTCTGGGATGGTAAGGTAATGCTTTCAACAGTTTTGGACGGAAGACAGAAAATCATTGTGTGTGATGAACACCGGAGGATCACATATACTGATGTATAACTTTATACCTTATAATTCTGCTAAAATCATCCCAAAGTTATTGATTTTTCCTGCTAATACGCTATAGTATTATATTATAGCTTTTTCTTTAGCAGTGTTTTTATCATAGAAATGGGGTGCGATATGCAGCATTTATTCGCTTCAGGTGAGCATATTCATAAGAAGAATATTAAGAAACTCGAACAGGGTGATTTTCGAGCTGAATACCTTGAATATGATGATATAGGCGAAAGTACAATATATAAAGCTTTAGGGGATATTGACGGAAAGCCGGCTTCAGTTAAATTTAAAATCAGCGGTGAAGCTTTTCAGGAGATAAAGTTTAAACATATGATACGAATTCTTATGCAGTCTGATTTAATGATATCTGACTGGGAAACCTATGAAATATGTTATGAATAATTGAAGTTTGAATGTATTTAAAAGTAATTAATCCTTTTTAAAGTGAAAATAGGTGTTGATAAATATATTTGATTGACTTATAATGGTATGTGCATGTTAATATTTTACTGCACATACCTTTTTGTTTTTTAATGTGCAGTTCCCGGGGTGAAGTATGGATAAGGAAATATTAAATATGGACGAAGCAGCTGAGCTTTTTAATGTAAGCGTAAAGACATTTATAAAGCTGCTTAAGGAAGAAAAGGTTCCCGCCAGAAAAATAGGGAGGGAATGGAGATTCAGCCGGAAAGCATTAATAGAATGGCTATCATCAGGTGATTCCCAGAATTATTCTTCAAGTGAAGTTGAAGTAAAGGAATTCTTTAATCAGGTTGCACCTGAATGGGAAGAAATCAGAAAATACTTTAATGACAAACCCATTAAGGATAAAATTCTTCAAATGGGGATACTAAAGAAAAATATGACTGTAGCCGATTTCGGCTCAGGGGACGGCTATATTTCAAGAACAGTTGCACCCATGGTAAAAAAGGTTATAGCTGTTGATATTTCTGGAGAAATGCTCAAACAGCTTTCAAAAAAATCCAGGGAAAGCGGCATTAACAATATAGTCACTATAGAAAATGATGCAACAGAAGTCTCAATTGAAGATAACAGCGTAAACATTGTATTTGCAAATATGTTTCTTCACCATATTGAGAATCCTGAAACGGCTATCAAACAAATGTACAGAGTGCTAAAAGGTGGGGGAACGGTTTTTCTTTCAGATTTTGAAAAGCACTCCAATTCTGAACTTACTGAAAAAATGCATGACCTGTGGCAGGGGTTTGGCAAGAATGAGATTAAAGGCTGGTTTTCAAATGCAGGTTTTAAAAATATTAAAATAGAAAAGCCTGATAGTGAAATAAAGCTTCCTGATAATAACACAGCCGGAATATTCATTCTTACCGCTGAAAAGTAATATATGGCTATTACCCGGAATTTTGACGGGGTTAATATAAGTTTAAATAATGGAGGGAAACTACAATGATAAAGTGTGATATTAAAGACAAGTCATTGGCACCAAAAGGGAAGCTGAGAATTGAATGGGCAGATAAACAGATGCCTGTTTTAAAGCTTATCAGAGAAAGATTTGAAAAGGAAAAACCTCTTGCAGGTAAAAAGATATCCTGTTGCCTTCATGTAACAACTGAAACAGCAAACCTTATGCGTACTTTAAAAGCCGGCGGGGCAGATATAGCACTTTGTGCTTCCAATCCTCTTTCAACACAGGATGATGTTGCTGCATCATTGGTTATGGATTATGGAATACCGGTTTTTGCAATAAAAGGTGAAGACAGGGATACCTATTACAAGCACCTTGTATCTGCAATTGAACATGGACCCGACATGACACAGGATGACGGAGCTGATCTTGTAGGACTTTTACACAAGGAATACAGTGATACTTATCTTAAAAACGTTATAGGCGGAACAGAAGAAACTACTACAGGAGTTATCCGGCTTCAGAGTATGGAAAAGGATAATGCACTCAAGTTTCCTATAGTAGCTGTAAATGAATCTGATACAAAGCATCTCTTTGATAACAGATATGGAACAGGGCAGAGCACAATTGACGGTCTTCTCAGGGCAACAAACGTACTTCTGTGCGGAAAAACCTTTGTGGTTTGCGGATACGGGTGGTGCGGAAGAGGCCTTGCAATGAGAGCAAAAGGTCTTGGGGCAAATGTAATTGTTACTGAAGTCGATCATATAAAGGCTATTGAAGCTGCCATGGATGGTTTCAGAGTTATGAAGCTTGAGCAGGCAATGCCTTTTGCAGATATTGTTATTACTGTAACAGGTGATTTGAATGTCGTAGATGAAAAACACATAAAGCTTGCAAAGGACGGCGTAATTGTTGCAAACTCAGGACATTTTAATGATGAAATTAATATTACTGCAATTGAAGGCCTATCCTCAGCAAAAAGGACAGTAAGGGATTTCGTTGAAGAATATACCTTAAAAGATGGCAGAAGGGTTTATCTTTTAGCTGAAGGAAGACTTCTTAACCTTTCAGCTGCTGAAGGCCACCCGGCAATAGTAATGGATATGAGCTTTGCAAATCAGGCACTTGGTGCAGAATTTATTCTGAAAAATGCAAAAGATATGAAAAAGGGAGTACACATTCTTCCCAAGGAGCTTGATTATGAAATAGCCAGATTAAAGCTTGAATCAATGGGAATAGAGATTGACACACTTACAGAAGAACAGGTTGCATATCTGTCATCCTGGCAGAGCGGTACATGATTATAGATGCATAAAAACAGCGCTGTCAAAGTATTATATAATACATCGGCAGCGCTTTATTCTTATTTCGGAGAAGTGATATAAAATGAATATACTTATTAAAAATGCAGAAGTTGCTTTAACCGGCGGAGAAATCAGGACTGAAAAAAACAGGTACATAGGGATAAAAGATGGGTACATAGAATTTGTTACCGGTCCCGAAGATGCACCAAAGGATTTTAAGGCCGGTAAAATAATAAACGGTAAAAACAGGCTTGTTATGCCTGGACTTGTTAATGCACATACACATTCCTCAATGACACTTTTAAGAAATTATGCGGATGATCTACCTCTGCATGAGTGGCTTTTTAACAGGATCTTCCCTGCTGAGGAGAAAATGACGGGTGAAGACATATATTGGGGAACAATGCTTGGTATAACTGAAATGATTAAGTCGGGAACAACAGCTTTTGCAGATATGTATCTGCAGATGGATTATGTCGCAAAGGCTGTTATAGAAACGGGTATAAGAGCAAATCTTTCTAGAAGCCCTATGGTTATTAAGTCTGACAAGGATCACAGCCTTATAGATGAATCACAGCAATGTTTTGACTTTTTTCAAAAATATAATGGGATTTCAAACGGTAGGATAAAGGCAAGTGTAGAAATACACTCGGCATATCTTTTTGACAAACCTGCCCTCAAATTAGGAGCGGACTTGGCTAAAAAACTGGGAACAGGTATCCAGATACATATACTTGAGACAATGAAAGAACGTGTGGATACCATAGCAAAGTATGGCAAGAATGCTCTGGAAGTATGCTTGGAATGCGGAGTGCTTGATGTACCTGTTATTGCAGCACATTGTGTTCATATGGACGATAATGATATTGATATACTAGCACAAAAAAAAGTAAGTGTTGCACATAACCCTACCAGTAATCTGAAGCTTGGAAGTGGAATAGCAAAAATACCTCAAATAGCTGAAAAGGGAGTAAATATTTGCCTCGGTACTGATGGTGCTTCAAGTAACAATAATCTTAATATGTTTGAGGAGATGCATCTGGCAGCACTTATACACAAGGGCTCGAATATGGATCCATCAATTATCAGTGCCGCTGAAGTTATTAAAATGGGAACTCTTAATGGGGCCAAAGCTCTAGGGTGGGGGGATACTCTGGGACAAATAACAAAAGGTATGAAGGCTGATATTATTATGCTGGATATAGATAAGCCTCATTTCTATCCTTTAAATAACGCTGCTTCCTCAATAGTGTATAGTGCACAGGGCTCAGATGTTGATACAGTTATTATTGATGGGAAAGTTGTAATGGAAGGAAGAAAGCTTACTACAATTGACGAAGAACTTGTTAAATACAAGGCTCTAAGAGCTTCTGAAAATATTACGGCTTAAAGCTCAATGGTGCATGGTTTTCTTGACAAAACAGTCTGTCTAGGCTAATATTTTATATGTATTTTGGTTTGCCGGTGTGGCTCAGGGGTAGAGCAATTCACTCGTAATGAATAGGTCGGGGGTCCGATTCCCCCCACCGGCTCCAAGATTTCAAAAATTACTGTGCGTAAAATACCGCACAAATACCGCTCAAAAAATAAAAGCCCTTTATTCGGGCTTTGAACTGCACCCCCAAGTTATTTCAGTATACCATACTGTCTAACTTTGAGGGTGCAGTTTATTTTTGCTTTCAGGCTCTTAGTTGTTATCTATCAAGTTTAACTGTAATATCTCCACTTCCCCAAAGGGATGGTCTTATTTGGAGTTTTAGTCCAGATGAGTTTTTATCTATTTCAAAAGCAATTTCACCCCTTATTTTATTGCCAGGTGAAACCTGAGCATCCAGTGAACCTTTTAGATCTGTGACTATTGAAACATCATGACTGTAACTTTCTGAATCAAACAATTTAAACATCATAATAGAACTTAAATTCAAAGAATCCTGGGATATATTTTCAACTGATATATCAACTACATAATACATTTTTCCGTCTTTAGGTTTAAGAAATTCAGAACCATAATATTCCCTTATGCCATTTACAGTAAACTCACCCTTACCGGCTTTTATTGTGTCCCCGATATTAAAAACTTGTTTTTGAGTTTTGCTTTCTGATTCGGATGTGGTATTACTAGTAACCTTTTCTGGTACTATCTTTTCACAGGCAACAAAACTAAAACTGAATGAAACAGCTAATAGAAATATAAGAACTCTTTTCATTGTTACTTCCTCCAAAATATTTAATTATTAATAACCATGTTATATCAAAAAAATACAATTAACAACATTTAATAATAATATTTGTATATAGAACTATATAATTTTTTAGCTAAAAGATATAGAGTCAAGATTGATTTTGAAATTGCATTGATTGGAAAACTGATAGAAGCCAGAGAATCCAAGGGACTTTCACAAAAGGAACCTGCTGACCTAGCAGGCTTGAAACAGCCGGCAATTGCTAGGCTGGAAAGAATGAAAGCCATGCCGCAGATTAATACCTTATTCAAAATCCTGCAGCCACTTGGATATACACTTGCCGTTGTACCAACTGAACAGTTGCAGAAATAAGTATAACGTCTCCAGAGAAAATTAATCTTGGAGATAATGAAAAAACAAAAGTTTGTGACGCCAATCGTTGAATAAACGGTTGGCGTCATTTTATATTTAAAAGAAAAATCAAAATAATTATGAACATCGTGGATCAAGGACTTGGATAGGGCCAAAGATGAATTAAATAAGATTTGATTTTTTAAGCATCTGCCGTACGATTACCGCTACTTCCGCACGGGTAATGCAGACCTTCGGTGCTATTATGTTTGTGTCTCCGCCCGTTATTACCCCTGTTTTGAGGCAAATTGCAACTCCAGCTTTTGCATACACAGATACGCTGTTTGCGTCTGAATAGCCAGCCAGTATTGTACTGACTTCATCCCTTGCAATCGATGTATCCATCGCTGTTATTTTCAGGGCTCTCGCGACTATATCCATTGCCTGTTCACGGGTTATTTTATCGTTCGGGCCGAAGGTTCCATTACCATATCCTGTTATCATTCCATGGGAGAATGCTGTTTCTACATATCCACAGTACCAGTCCGATGCAGTCACATCACTGAATCTGCTCTTTCCAGCTTCGGGTACAAGCCCCAAGGCTCTCACAAGAATTACTGCAAACTCAGCACGGGTGATATAACTGTCGGGAGCGTAATTCTGTCCACCAATACCAGTTATGATCATCCTTGAGCCCAAGTCGTTCACGGCAGCCTTTGCCCAATGCTCTGTTACATCTGCAAATTCAACAGGATGCCACACAACCGCATAGGTGCTGTTTGTCAGACTGTTGATTACAGCATAATACTTTCCGTCGATAACTGTAATCTTTGTCGGTACGTGGCGTGTCGTCCCATCCGGATTTACTACAATTCCTGTGGTTATTTTTGACGGAGTGACTCCGTCCGGTATGGCAATTATCCTCTCCACATATGTGTTAAAAGAAGATACTTGAGTTGTCTGACCGTTGTAAGAACAGCTGATGTCGAAATCGACTGCGGGGACAACGATGGAAAAACCTTCTGCTTGGGCAGAGTTTTCCACAACTCTGACAGTATTAGCCGGGGGTTTGGAAATCCTGATCTCCACACTGATATCTGAGAGCGAAACATTCTTCCCAAGCTGTGTGGACACTGCTTCAATGTTGATCTCTGATGCAGGTAGGGTATAAGTCGCGGTATTGGTCTCTACAATAAGCGTTGCTCTAGTTGTTTCCATATTTTTAACCATCTGTCCGGTAAGAATTCCTGAAGCAACATCTGAACCGGTGTTTACCGGAATGACTACAGTTGCGTTATTACCTTTGGCATTGAGAATCTGTTGAAGTATCTGATCGTCAACCGTTACCGTCGTTGTTGTCAGGCCATTTACCGTTGTGGTCTGAGACGTTCCCGCGTTCAACGTTTCTCCATTAACGATAACAGATGCGACCGGAGATAGCGGCGTCACGTTGTAGGTATTACCGTTACCTGATGTATTCGAAGTACTGTTCACGGTGACCGAAACACTCCTTGTCACCGGATTGTAAAGTAAGGGATCCATTGGAGTGAAGGTTATTGTTTTCGTATAGATCCCCACAGTCGGGATATTGTTAGCGTCCTCAATTGAAAAGGTGCCAGGCACATCGGCTAAGCCTCCCGACATAGAAGAGGCAAATGTTTGCCCTACTGTAATGGGCGATATCGTTGGCCACTGGCGTATGTTCGGCGTAGATTTTGTACCTGACACCGTGCATACGGCATTCACCGCCCCAGTGAGAGAATTAATGTTCAGCGATGCCGTGGTTTCCCCTCCAGTACCGTCGCCTGTCCATATGTAGGAGTAAGCAGGTGCGCCTACACCTGTTGCGGTAATTACCACCGTCTTGCCTGCGGGTACTACAGTACCACTGACAATTGTTTCACCAGCAGCCGTGGCTGTTATGGTGCTGCCCGATGCCATTCCGGTATCAGTCACTGAAAAGCGAACAGTATAGTAGTTTATGGTCGCGTTGCCTGTTCCGTCGCTTACATTCAGGTCTAGCCCTGTATCTTTATTGTTGATGAAGATACGGTAGGCGCCGTCTGCTGGTGATGCTTTGTATACGCCTGTTCCTGAGTGGGTGGTTGTGATAACTGTTTCACCTTGCCTCAATTCAACATCCCCTGTTACGTCTGCAGCAGCGCTATCCACTGTCGTATGGATTGTCGCGGTGCGAATGACGGTCACGGTAGCTGTACCAAACTTACTCTCATTTTGAACAGATGCAGCTTTAACTGTCAGGGTGTTTGCTGTTTCATCAGAGGCTATGGTTAACAGGCCGCTTGAACTGATGGTTGTGCTGTTACTGTTTGCGCCTGACACCGTCCAGTTGACAGTGTTACTATAGGTTCCTGAACCGCTGACTGTAGCGGTAAATTGCTGGGAGGCACCGTTTTCAATCCCAGTTGGAGAGGGGGCTACTGTTACCCCAGTTACGCCATACCCCGCAGTCAATGTTGTCCCTGTTGGAAGGCTTGAAAGTGATGTTCCCGCTGCATAAAAATGGCCGTCGCCTGAAAGCCAGCCAAGGGTCAGGTCATCATGCGTTACACCAGTATACTTAAAGCCGTTTGCCTCAGTCACTTCGGGCAGGGTCAGTGTGCCAGTATATACCACGGAAGCTTGGGTCAGGCTGCCGTTGCCCAGCCTGCCGTTTCCACCCATATCATATGTGACAGTTTTAATACCGTCAGAACCTATAATGCTGGCGTTCAATATTTCAAGTGTGGGCCGGAAGCCATCGTCGTTCCCTGCACGGTGTGTTGACATGTTACTTCCAAAATAGCGGATAAAACCCCAGCTGCGTCCTACTCTTATGGAGGGATTAGTACTGAGCGTGTCCTGCCCCCAGCAGAATATACCGGACTGGTACTTAATGTAGCTACTGTTTTTGTTCAGGATCTGATCCCATTCGTTACTTTGGGGAATTCCTCGTATAGCATCACCGCTTTGTCCATTGCTCGTGCTCCCCACAGACAGGCTGCGCAGGTTATAACTGATGCCGTTTGCAGTGTAATTGCCGCCTGCGTTGCCGAAAATCAGGCCTTTACTGTTGAGACCGTCCCACGAAACGTTTGCGTTCAAGGCATAATCTGAAACAAACAGGCTGTGGGAGCTGGTAGTTACATTATCAACGGTACTGACTCCTGCGGTTGTACGTGAATAAGCGTTTACGGTGCCTGCATAGGTAAAGGGCACCCATTTTAGGCTGCTGTCCGGCAGGGCTGTATTTATAGTTGCTGTACTGTCATATTTAATATCGTTTAGTTTTGCCGACAAATCAAAGTAATAGGTGCCTCCCGGGGCAAGAGTAAATTGTTCGGCGATTTCGGTCTCTGCACCCATTGTCACTACGGGCACAAGGGTGATAACCATCGCCAGTGTTAGTATCATCGCCATAAGTTTTTTATAAGCTGCTTTTTGCAATGTATACACCTCCATATATTTCATAAAATACTGGACCGTTCCACTCGGTATAAGAGGAGGGCCTTTAAGCTTGTCCGCAGGAAATCTCAGCAATAATATCAGTTATAAGCTTACTATATGCCTCTCCGCGTGCGATTCCCCATCTGCAAGCGTAGATTGCCGATTCAAATTGGCGGTCGTTTGTCGATATTCCGGCTGTCTCCGCAACGACTTTACCATAACTATTATACTTGTCCCACAATTTTTGAAGCAGGGCGTTATTTGCCTTAAGCTGAGCATTAAGAAACTCAAGCTGATCCTCGCGGCTTAACGTTCCGGAAAAAAACAACTGGATAGTATAAGAAGCCCGTGCAATCAAATCCGATTCTCCTGTGTCCATAAGCCATTCTTGCAGGGTTTCTCGTCCTTTGACTGTGATAGTGTAGACTTTTCTCTCCAACGTCTTTCCAGACTCTCGCTCCTTCAATTCAATGAGCCCTTCTTCCATTAGCTTTTTCAAAGACCTGTATATCTGAGCCTGATCGGCTGGCCAGAAATAAGCGGCCGACATATCGAACAGTTTCTTGATATCGTAGCCGGACAGCGGCTTCATCGACAAATAACCCAAAATTCCATTTTCGAGAGACATCTTAATCCTCCTTAACTGATGATATATGAATTATTTTATATGATTAATCTCATAAGACTTATCATATATTATAGTTAGATTAACTTATTATGTCAATTTTTAAATGATGTTGTTATTGTCAGAAATCAAAGGGGTTACAGAAGTATTTTTTTGCATCTATTTAATTAATACTATTTTACCGATATATATATTGATAAAAAGTTTTATATTGGAGGGTTTATGAGCAGAATAAGAATTAATAAACTTGATAAATTCTTAAAATGCCCGGTATGCGCAGGAGAAAATTTTTCTTCTGATGATGTTATTATTCAAACAATTAATTCAAATGGGAACAGGTTCGATGAAACTCATAAAAAGTTCGGATGCCTGAGTTGTGGTTGGAATATAATATTTGAAGAAAAGTATGATACTCAAATTAATAGCAGAAATATTACCATAGAAGATTAAAATCGATGGAGAGTATTTATGAATAACCCTAATGAAGTTTTAAGCAAATTAAGAGAATGGCTTAAGCATGAGTATAAAATAACTGCAGAACTTGAAAGCAAAAGCCATGATCATGAAGAGAAGAAAAGGCTGTACACAAAACATAACACAATTAAAATAATTATGGAAAAACTTGATGAACTTGAAAATAAAGATTAAAGAATTAAAAAATCATCTGATAAATTTCAGATGATTTTTTATGTGTATCAAAATAGTGATTTGTATTAATTACTTCTTTTCATGAGAAAAAGTTCCATTGAACATACATCCAAAAAGAAGATTGGCGTCATCCTGGTCATGTGCAACGATTTCTACACTATCAATTTTTGCATCAGAGAATAATTTCATAAAAGCTATATATTGGGTTAACTTTGATTTGAGGTTGAGCTGGTCGCCTTCTGATGTTACCAATTCTACCTTGCCCTTGCATCTGTCAATTACTTCAAAAAATTTGTCAATGTCAGTTATGTTGTTGATCTTCATCTTCATATTGTGATCCTCCCTTTGCTACGTTCAATATTTAATATAATATTATAATAACATAATATTGAATACCAAGTAAATAAATATGAAAAATCAAAAAGGTATTCTATTTTTTTTGTGACAATTTATATGCAAGCTTTTGTTCAAGTTTATCTATTATTATTGCATAATGCTTTATTTCAAGGAATCGTTCATCGCTTAAATATATTACTAGTTTGGCGGTATTTCTTTTAATGGTTTCTCTGCGGTATGAAACCACTGTATTAAGATCTAGTGTATTAAATCCGAAAATGAGGTAGTTGCGCCCTATACCAACCCTGTTGATGCATATATAAACGATAGGTGCAAAAAGCAATAGAACAGGAACAAAAAATCCAGGTGAACGGACATTATAAATTATCATCATATTAAAAAATAGATAGTATGCTGCTAATAACAAACCTGTAAGAATAAACATGACTTTCTGTGGGTTTAATATTATCAGGCCGTCAATCTCCTTTAGATATTTTTCATACAAAAGCTGTGTTATTGCCATTGGAACTAAAAACCAAAAAAAGCAGTTGGTAAATACATAAAATATTTTATCAACGGAGCTCACATAGATTTTATCTGAAACAACTGAAAATAAGGGTGTTAATAAAATAAGAAGTATTCCTGAAAGAAGGAATGAATCCAAACCGTTTCTGCGGAAATTATTAATCATCATCTTCATCCTCCTCAGGGGGTGCTGTTTCTTCCAGATGCTTTTTCTGCGCAGCATAAGCCCTTATTACATTAAGATCCGTTATTTCATCTACATGTACTTCTGAACCACATTTCTTGCAATATGCAACAAGAGCCTCATAGGAAAAGTTAACTTCCTCCATATCTATGCTTATTACTTCACCTTTTATATCAAATTCTACGTCTTCATTGCAGTTATAACAATATGTTAATTTATCCATTATTCCTCCATAATTTGAATAATATATTAATTTGCATATATATTATTCTCCATATAAAAATTATTTCCTTCATTTACATGTAAACTTATTTTTATTGAAACACCGTGGTTTATGTTAACTTGGATGTAAAATAGTATAGAAATATGTAGAATAGTATTATATAATAAAACAAAATACGACAAAAACTAAAGAATTACATTAAAAAACGACAAAACTTATTTTTATATTATCATTTTAGAAACAGGAGTATTAGCGTGAAAGAACTTAACCTGGAACGCAAATACACATTACCTGTTTTGTGGAACAGAACAATTACAGGTGCAATAAATAAATGGGACATGGGGGTAAAATGAGAAGTTTCGCAAAAAAAAAGCTGGGGGATTTACTGGTTGAGTCAGGCCTTATAACCATGAAACAGCTTGATGAAGCTCTCGGCCTTCAAAAGCAAACAGGTAAAAAAATTGGAGAGATTCTGATTGATAAAGGTTATATAACACGTAAAAGTATTTGCGAGGTTCTTGAATACCAGATGGGTATACCCTATGTTGATCTGGCATTGCTTAGGGTTGAACCTCAGATTGTGCGTATAATACCTGAAAATATGGCAAGGAAGCATGAAATAGTATCTATAAAGCTTGAAAATAATGTACTTACCGTTGCAGCCAGTGACCCGCTTAATTCAATTGCTTTCGATGATGTAAGGATTTTCACTGGTTATGAAGTACAGCCGGTTATGGCTGATTTGGAACAAATTAGGGCACTTATTTCTGCTCATTTTGGTTCTCAAAAGGCTGCCGAGGCAGTAGAAGAATTTAATAAGACTAATAGCAGCTTTGTTAAAGATAAAAATGTATTTTCCTCTGAAACCGACAGTTTTCAGGATGTGGGTGATTCACCCGCTGTAAAACTTATAGCGATTTTGATTGAACAGGCTTGTCAAAGTGGAGCAAGTGATATTCACATTGAGCCGCAGAATAGGGTTGTTAGAATACGTTTTAGGATAGACGGTCAGCTTCGGGATATTATGTCACCCGATATAGAAATACTGCCATCTATAGTTTCGCGCATTAAAGTTATGGCAGGGCTGAATATAGCTGAAAAAAGGCTTCCACAGGATGGAAGAATTTCATACCTGGTAGATGGCAAGGAGGCTGATCTGAGAATATCTATACTCCCTGCTATTCATGGGGAAAAGGTAGTTATAAGAGTAATAAATAAGGATACTTTTGATTTTCCTAAAGAAAAATTAGGCTTTCTGCCTGAAAATCTTCAATTATTTAATTCAGTGCTAAAAAACCCTCATGGTGTGCTGCTTGTTACAGGTCCTACCGGAAGCGGGAAAACAACAACCTTATATACAGCAGTAAAAGAGCTTAATTCGCCTGAGGTAAATATTGTTACTGTTGAAGATCCTGTGGAGAGTCCTATAGAAGGGATTACACAGGTTGCTGTAAATGTTAAAGCAGGTCTGGATTTTGCAGCCTCACTCAGGTCAATTTTAAGACAAGACCCTGATATTATTCTAATTGGTGAAATAAGAGACAGTGAAACTGCTGAAATTGCAATAAGATCAGCTATTACCGGGCATCTGGTTTTAAGCACATTGCATACAAATGATGCACCCAGTTCTATCATCAGACTTATTGATATGGGGATACAGCCTTTTCTGGCTGCCAGTTCTTTAGTGGGGGTTATAGCTCAAAGACTTGTACGTAGAATATGCCCCAACTGCAGCACTGCATATATACCATCGGATGATGAGAAGGAATTTTTGAATTTGGATAAAAGCGATAGCACTGCAAAACTTTATAAAGGAAGAGGCTGTGAATTATGCAGGGGAACAGGGTATAAGGGGAGACTTGCTGTGCATGAGGTTATGAAGGTTGGCAGTGAAATCAGACAAGCAATTTATAATGGTGAAAGCTCTGATGTGTTAAGAGATATAGCAGTAAAAAACGGAATGATTACAATCAGGGAGAATACAAAAAGACTTGTACTGAAAGGCATTACAACATTTGATGAAATGCTTAGAATATCATATTCGGAAGAATAGAATTTGCAGGAGGGTTATATGCCTGTTTATGAATATACAGCAAGGGATTTAAACGGCAAGCTTGTAAAAGGTGAGTTCATAGGAAATTCACTTGAGGACACTGTAACAGGCTTAAAAGCACAGAAGATATATCCTTTGAAGGTTAGTCAGAAAAAGCAGGAAAGTGAAAAAAACGTATCAGATAGAAGTATTTTTAAAAAGAAGGTTAAAAAAAAGAATGTAGCTGTTTTTGCAAGGCTGTTTTCGTCAATGCTGCGTTCAGGTATTCCCTTGCTTGTCATTCTTGATGTGCTTTATAAGCAGGAAAAAAACCCTGAATTCAAACAGATACTTTCAGGTATTACTTCAGATATAATGAAGGGCTTTACCCTTTCATCCGCTATGGAGAAATATAAAGAGTTTCCTGAATTCATGATAAGTATGGTTTCGGTAGGTGAGGCTAACGGTAAGCTTGATGTATGTATGGCAAGGGTTGCGACTAATATGGAAAAGGAAATCAAGATTACTGGGAAGCTCAAAAGTGCAATGATATACCCATGCATTCTTTTATCAATCACTGTAATTGCAATTTTTCTTTTGACATTTTTAGTTCTTCCAGTTTTTTCGGGAATGTTCCAACAGTCGGGTGTCAAGCTCCCGGCACTTACATCAGCACTCCTGGCTATGTCTGACTTTATGAAGATATACTGGTATATTCCTTTAATTTTTGCAGTAATGCTTGTCATATGTATTAGTTTTGTTCGAAAGTCGGAGTCTTACAAGATGTTCAGGGATAAGTTTATTTTTTCCATTCCTGTAATTGGCGGGGTACAGAACATAATTCTTATGACAAGGTTTTGTCAGACACTTTCAGCGCTTATTGAAGGTGGTGTGGGAATAATTTTCTCCTTACAGATAGTAAAAAACGTTATTGGTAACAGATATATAAAAGAAATGTTTGATGTGATCATTAAAGATGTTCAAACAGGGCTGCCTATATCAGAATCAGTATCCAAATACAAGGTTTTTACTCCGATGGTTGTATCATCACTGAAAATTGGAGAGGAATCTGGAACTATGGGAGAAGTGCTTGCCAGAACAGCAGACGTTTATGAAGATGAAAGTGATCTTATGCTTCAAAAACTTACATCACTGGTACAGCCTGTAATAACTGTAATAATGGCAATTGGAATAGGTATTCTGGTAATTTCAATAATACAGCCTATGTTCCAGATGTATAGCTTTATAGGAGACAAATAAATATCGATTAAAATATATTTTTTAGTGGGAGGGGGTGAAAAAAATGAAAAATAATAAAAAAGGTTTCACACTTATAGAGTTGGTTATTATAATAGCTGTTCTTGCAGTAATAGCAGCTATTGCAATACCTACAACAACTAAGATAATAGGTCAGGCTAATGACAAGACCGATAAAGCCAATTTTGCACTGGCTCAGGCAGCAATGGAGCAATATTATTCAGAAAACTCAAGCTACCCTGCAAATATTACTACTGCCCAGACTGCAGTAAAGAGCATGACTAAGGACGGCACAGTACCTTCATGTAAAGTTAGCGGCTATAAGTTCTATTATGTTTATGCTGATTTCACAGGTCATAAAACAGGGGATGTAGTTTACGCAAATGCTAATCCGGGAACGGCTGGCACTAATTGTGATGCTTTGAATTAAGAGTTTTTGGTACATGGTTACAATCCAAACAACATCGAATTTTATTAAGGGTGTTGTTTGGGTCTATTTTTTAAAACGTTGCACATTATTGTAAAAGGGGTTATTCAATGCTTAAACAGAAAAGGGGTATAGCACTATTACAGGTTATGATAGTTGTCATGCTGCTTGCCATTTTAAGCTCGACCCTTATTTTTGTAAGTTATACTGAGATAAAAAGAGGAAAACAATCTGCCGATTCGTCACAGGCATACTACAATGCACGTTCGGGAGTTATGATAGCAAGGGGAATTTATAAGAACTACAAAGGAGACCTTAAAAAGCTGCCTTATTACTTTTATGGCAGGTGCAAGGGCTCAGAATTTACAATTAATGGACCTTTTCAGGGGACATATTCAGGCAATAAACAGCAGCTTTACAACGGAGGTATTTTTACGGCGGTAAGACAGGATACCTCAACAGGCAAAATTGTAATAACGTCAACAGGGTATTCAAATAATACCGGCAAAACCGTTGAATATGTATTTGAACCTGCAGGTACGCCTTCAATTCCATCTGTTTCTTCAGGTTCGGCATTGGATGCAGCTTCAACACCTGCGGTTTTTACAAGCCCTGCGGGAGGTAATTTGTTAAACAGCAGCGGATATATTGTTAATTCTTCGTATCTGACTTATTCACAGACAAATATGACACTTCCGGTGTTGTTTCAGAGTAAAAATGTTCCTACAGCTTACAATGGTACGGCTATTATTTCAGCTTCAGCATTGTATTTTATAAATAATAATACAAGTTTTAGGGTAGAGTCTGCTTATGTCAACCTTAAAACAAATTTTGTTTCTTTTAGCGGAAGCTTAATTGCTAATAATTGTTCTTTAATACTTAACACAAATGGCAGTACATTAGGCTGGAGTGATATTTCTTCAGATGATCCAGGTAAGAAAGATGCTTCAAGCTATGGAGTAATTTATATCGGAACAGATATTAACGGAAGAACACCTAATAACATGGGACCAGGATTTTACTATTTCCCTGATGGGGTTCTCCTTCCTTATAACATGGATTACCTAATCAAAATAAGCGATGCAAGCAGTATTAACTTTCAAAAATTAGGGTATTTCATTGATACCGGCGGAGATGCAAGCGGTATTTACAAGCAATAGCATCACAATATCAAATAAAGGGTGAAAAGCAATTAACATTGGAAGAAGGTTAAAATTCAAAAGTGAAAAGGGTTTTACACTTCTAGAGGTAGTTCTTTCAGTTGTGCTGCTAAGTATAGTTGCCGTTGCCTTTGCATCACTGTTTTCAAACGGCAACAAATTTGTGTTTGCATCTGGAGACCGGATAAAGTACACTCAGACAGCTGCTTCTGCCATGGAGAAATTTTATTCTGTAAATGCAGCAGATATGGGTGAGGCAGATTTCAGCAGCTATGTATTAAGTAATTTTGGAAGTTCTGCGCTGATTTCAACATATGAAAGCGTTAATAACTATACGCCGGGAAAAAACATAAAGATTTCCAGACAAATGGCAGTTCCTACACTGGGGGCCAATGGCTGCTGGATAACGGTTACGGTATTTTTCAGGGATGGAAGCCAGCATTCAAGCCTTACATCCTTCTTCAGAAAGGAAGGATAGTTTGAAGCCTTTGAAAAGTGTTACGGGATTTACGCTGGTGGAGGTAGTAGTTTCATTAACAATTCTTTCATTAGTGATGGCTGCAGCTATAGCTTATTTAAACTTTGGAACCAAATCATTTGATTCGGGTGAAAATCAGGCTAGAGCACAGAGAAATGCTTTGATTGTAAGTCAGCATTTAACAAATCAATTGAGAAATGTGAATGAACTGGCTTTAAGACTTAATACGGCTCCAGCACCTGATAACTATATAAAGGGCTATAAACTTGATAACGGTACCTTTTTAGAGTTTTCAAAGAGCACGGCAGCCGGACTTCATGTTGATCTTATTTCAAATATAAATATTCAGCTTGCTCAAAGTGAGAAAGGTTTTATCCTTACAATAGAAATCAATGCCACCAGTAAAAACAGGGAATTCAGTATGAATAACCAGATACTTCTAAATAATCTTAAACTATCCGGTATACAGGGTGTAGAGCCGGATGGCAGAAAATACAGTTTGAACAGGTATACTTTGTATTTCAATTAAAGCGGTACGAATGGGGGATATGAATTGTCCGGTAAGTATATTGGAATAGATATAGGAACTTCTTATGTAAAAACAGCGGGTATTGAAATACACGGAAAAAAACTGTTTCTTAATGCTCCATCCTTATTCAGGTCACCTTTGTACCTGATTGAAAACGGACGTATTTCCGACGCAGAGGAACTGCGCCATATTATTGTAAGTGGAGCACAAAAAGCAGGTATAAAAAAAGCAAAATCAATTATTGTATTAAATGATTCAATGGTAATTACAAGAGAAATAGTATTACCTATGGTTAAAAATAAAGAGATGGACCAGATGGTAAAGCTTGAAGTTCAAAGCTATTTGCCGGGTGATATCAGTGAATATACTGTCAGGTACAGGATACTTTCCCAAAACAGCACTGATAAAAGCAGATATGCTATTGTAACATGTGTAAAAACACAATTGGTAAATGACATATATGAATTATTTAAAAAAACAGGCTTTACTCCGGTGCTGATTGATACACCAGTTAACAGCCTTATTAAGTATACAAAGAGGCATATGGAGGGTGAAGTATTACAGCAGAATAAAAAAACAATCCTACTTAATTTGGGAGCATCTTCTATAGATATGGTTGTGTTTCAGGGGAAAGTACCGGTTTCACAGCAGGTAATAAACTTCAATTCACAAAGAATTGATGTAATAATATCCAACACATTCAATATAGACAGACTTGAGGCTGAACAATATAAAATAAGGTATGGACTTGATTCGCTGTATAATTCTGATGCAAGCGAAATGTCCAGAACGATCGGATCAATGATAAATAACCAGTTGGATACAATGATGGGTGATTTGTACCGTAGGATTCATGAACATATAACAGGTTCTACCGATAACCCTGTTAATGAGATTATACTGACGGGAGGTCTGTCGGGTATTATTGGCTTCGAAAAGTATCTATCACAAGCATTTTCTATACCTTGCCATATTATGGAAACCGAAAAATGTATTCAGGTAAAAACAAAGAAGCCCGGAACTGATTATAAAGACTTGGATAAAGGAAGCTTAAGGTTGTTTACAGGGGTTGCCGGAGCGGCCTTCAGGGGTGAGTGAATATGAAAGAATTTAATCTAATACCAGATAAAATACTATACAGAAAACAAAGATATTTTAGAAATTTTCTGAAAACAGTTCTTATAATTGCTGCAGTTGCGGTTATTGGAGCGGCTTTAGCATTCCAACCTTACCAAAGGATGGAGCTTCAAAAAAAGGTGGATGCCATCAAATCTACTGTTGATACAAGTGTTATAAAGAAACTTGAAGCTGCAGATCAGGCGTATGCACAAAAAATCAAAGAGGTTAAAGAGCTGGATTCTGCAATTTTAAAGGTACCCAAGGTAAAAATAAGTACAACAGCCCTTTTTGACAGGGTAACAGCAATGTTACCCTCTTCAATATCTGCAGAAGGGATGGAGATGAAAGCTGCTGATAATACTCTTTTGCTGAATCTTAAGGGAGATAATCAGGCGGATATTGTTTTACTCCTTAAGCGGCTGCATGATGACGTGCTGTTTTCAGGAGTAGCTGTTGGAAAGTTGGAGGGTAAGGATAATACAAAGTTTGTTGTTGAAATAAGACTAAAATAATAATTTATTCAGTTTGAATAGAGGCATCATATGAAAATAACCAGACGAGAAAAAATTTTAATGATAGCTGTAGCTTCTGTAATAGCTGTTGTACTATATGGATGGCTTGTGTTTTTGCCTGAAAGCCATACAATATCAAGCCTTGATGCTGAGTACAACACCTATGTTGTGGATAAAGTCAGAGTAAAAAACAGCAGTGCTTATTTAAAAAATATGAATCTAAAACTTGAAGAAATTCAGAAACAGCTTATTGCTAAGAGTAAGGCAATTTCTCAGCCAATAAGGGTTCCCGACATATTGTCTGATTTTTATTCTACTGCGTCTGAAGAAAAACTGGAAATCGGTGCTATAGAATTAAGCGATAATGCTGCAGTAAAGGGTGATGGTATAATTATTCAGAACGATAACACAGAAAAGGGGCAAAGTGCAGCGGATCAAGAAAAGAAGCAGCAGAATACTGATAAGCTGAAAGTTCTTACAGCAAAGCTTAATTTAAAGGGTTCATATAATGGAGTCATGAATTTTATCAGGCATTACGAGTTGAATTCCAGACTTTTTATTGTTGAAAGTATAAAAATATCAGGAAACAAAGGTGGCTGCACATCGGAGGTAACATTTAAAACCTATTCGATAGTTACCGACAGCAGCAGTTTTCTTTATTCTACAGGCAGCACTGGTATCCCTAAGGATCCGTTTACAGGAATACCTGAACCAGAAAAAAAAGTGCAGGATTCAACAACACTGCCCGGAATACTTCTTCCGGGGACAAAATTACCTGATGGGACTACCATACCTGGAATGCTTTATCCATATTATCCGGGAATGAACCTGCCAGGAACAATAATACCAGGAACAACCGTCCCTAATCAGAATAATGACGGTAACAATACTAATCAGAATACAACAGTGCAGGGAGCAACAACCGGGGATTCTGAAATAAATCAGAATTCACCAAAGAACTAGATACTATAGAAGTAAAAGACAGATGATTAAATTCATCTGTCTTTTTTTGAAAAAATAAATATTGACAATTTAGTTTGAATTTATTATATTAAGTTTATAGGAATACTAGGAAATTATTGAGACATATAGTAAAAATATAAATAAATTATTTTATTGTAAAGGAGATTTCATTATGAGTGAAAGAAAATTAAAATTTGATACACTGCAGGTTCATGCGGGCCAGAAGCCGGACCCTACAACAGGTTCAAGAGCAGTTCCGATTTATCAGACAACATCCTATGTGTTTGAAAATTCACAGCATGCGGCAGATCTTTTTGCATTAAAAAGGCCTGGAAACATTTACACAAGAATAATGAACCCGACAAATGATGTGTTTGAACAGAGAGTAGCAGCACTTGAAGGCGGTATAGGAGCGCTTGCTGTTGCATCAGGTTCTGCAGCGATTACTTATTCCATACTTAATATTGCCGGAGCAGGTGACGAAATTGTTGCCGCAAGCACTCTTTACGGCGGAACATACAATCTTTTTTCAACAACTCTTCCAAGGCTGGGTATTAAAACAGCATTTGTAAACCCTGATGATACCCGGAATTTTCAAAATGCGGTTAATTCCAAAACAAAAGCCATATATATTGAATCAATAGGTAACCCGGGAACAAATTTGGTAGATATTGAAGCAGTGGCCAAAATAGCTCATGACAATGGTATACCTCTGATTATTGATAACACCTTCGGTACACCTTACCTGATAAGGCCAATTGAATTCGGTGCTGACATTGTTGTGCATTCAGCAACAAAATTCATTGGCGGACATGGAACCTCAATTGGTGGTGTAATAGTTGATTCGGGTAAATTTGATTGGGCAGCTTCAGGAAAGTTCCCAACATTTACAGAACCGGATACCAGTTATCATGGTTTGCGATATGCTCAGGATGTTGGAGCAGCAGCGTTTATTACCAAAGCGAGGGTACAGCTTCTAAGAGATACCGGAGCAGCACTTGCACCGCTCAATTCATTCCTGTTCCTCCAAGGTTTGGAAACCCTTTCTCTTAGGGTTGAAAGACATGTATCCAATGCGAAAAAGATTGCCGAGTTCCTGAGTAATCATCCACAGGTTTCATGGGTTAATTATCCAAGTCTCAAAGGAAATAAATACTATGATCTTGCAAGCAAGTACTTCCCGAAGGGCGCGGGTTCAATATTTACATTCGGAATAAAAGGTGGAGCTGAAGCTGGAAAGAAATTCAGTGACAGTCTTGAAATATTCTCACTCCTGGCAAATGTTGCCGATGTAAAATCATTGGTTATACACCCCGCAAGTACAACTCACTCACAGCTTTCTGAAGAGGAATTGATTGCATCAGGTGCGGCTCCTGAACTTGTAAGACTTTCAATAGGTATCGAAGATGTTGAAGACCTTATCTATGATATAGACCAGGCTCTCAAAAAAGCTGCACAATAATTATTCTGCGGAATTTATTTAGTAAGTTGCAATATTATTTTGAAAGGGATAAAATCATTGTTGAAATCAATTAACAAAGATTTATCCCTTTATATTTTTGATTTTATTTAGGAGGAATAGTATGTCCAAAATTGCTGAAAATCTTACAGATCTTATAGGAAATACACCATTATTAAGGTTATCGAATTACAGCCGCTTAAAGGATATAAGTACACCTATAATTGCAAAACTTGAATACTTCAACCCTGCCGGAAGTGTAAAAGACAGGATAGGTTTTGCAATGATTAAAGATGCAGAGGAAAAAGGCCTTATTAAAGAAGGTTCTGTCATAATTGAGCCTACCAGTGGAAATACAGGTGTTGGACTTGCCTTTGTATGTGCTGCAAGGGGCTACAAGCTTATACTTACAATGCTTGATACGGTCAGTATAGAAAGAAGAGCTCTTTTAAAGGCACTGGGTGCAGAGGTAGTTCTTACTCCAGGTTCTGAAGGAATGACGGGAGCTATAAACAAAGCTAAGGAAATTGCACAATCCATACCAGGTTCTTATATACCACAACAGTTTGAAAATCCGGCAAACCCTGATATACATAGAATAACAACGGCAGAAGAAATATGGCGTGATACTGATGGGAAGGTAGATATTTTTGTTGCCGGAGTAGGAACAGGCGGTACAATTACAGGAACGGGAGAGGGGTTAAAGCAAAAGAATCCTAAAATTAAAATAGTTGCAGTTGAACCTCAGGATTCACCTGTATTATCTGGGGGAAGACCAGGCCTTAACAGGATACAGGGACTTGGAGCAGGTTTTATACCCGCTGTACTGAATATGAAAATACTTGATGAAATAATCCCGGTTAGGACCGAAGATGCTTATGAAACAGCAAGGGCACTTTCAAAAACTGAAGGGCTTCTTGTAGGAATTTCTTCAGGTGCTGCAGTATATGCTGCCACAAAAATCGCAAAGAAGGCTGAGAACAGGGATAAAACTGTAGTAGTGCTTCTTCCTGACACAGGGGAAAGATACCTCTCAACACCATTGTTTGAATAATTAATACTCAAAAAAAACCCGCTATTTGTTCTATAGGATGCAATAGCGGGTTTTCAGCATTTTACGTCAAAGGTGCTTAATTCATTTTTAAATTCGTTGGTATCTTTTCTGACTAATCTTTTACTTTTTTTAAAGTAGGCATATCTTTTCTGCCGCTTGTCAATCAACGCTCCCTGCACATTTTTGCTTGCTTCAACAACCAATAAACTATTCTGCTTGAAACCTTCCATACCGATTGACATATACATCACCTCCATGTGATTGAACCCTTAAAAAGGGATTTGTCAAAGGCCGAGGTTGTTATTGCTTCTACTATATATATCGGATTTTTTTACATTAATTATAACTGCATTACATGTCTGGTATAATTACAAATAAGCAATAAAAAAATATCAGGAGATGGATGTTAATGAAACCTATAATCGGAATACCTATTGGTGATGCTGCTGGCATCGGACCTGAAATATCAATAAAGGCCTTAATGAATTCTGACCTAAAAACACTTTGCAGGCCTGTTTTAATTGGGAACATTGATGTTCTTCAGAATATAAAACGTAAATTTAAGCTTGGAGTGGATTTTAATAGTATTGATGACCCTCAAAAGGGTTGCTATGAAGATGGGATAATAGATTTGATTAATTTGGACAACATAGAAGCAGGAAAGATTGAATATGGCAAAATTCAGTCTGAGGCTGGAAAAGCTGCTTATGAATATATTAAAAGATCTATAGAGCTTGCAATGGATAAAAAAATTGATGCTGTTGCAACTACACCAATTAACAAGGAAGCTATAAAAGCCGCAAAAGTGGATTTTATCGGACATACAGAAATGTATGCTGCTTTAACGGGGACGGATGATCCTCTTACAATGTTTCAGGTTCGTTGCATGCGTATATTCTTTTTAACCAGGCATGTTTCACTTAGAGGTGCTTGTGACCTGATTAAAAAGGAAAGAGTTCTCCGGTATATACACAAATGCAATACTGCATTGAAAATGTTGGGTGTAGGAGAAGGAAGTATAGCTGTAGCTGGGTTGAATCCGCACAATGGAGAACATGGGCTTTTTGGTACAGAAGAGATGGATGAAATAATACCCGCTGTTGAAGCCGCCAGAAAAGATGGTGTCAATGTTATCGGACCGGTACCGGCAGATTCTGTTTTCGCGCAGGCACTTAAGGGCAGGTTCAGCGCAGTTTTGTCTTTATACCATGATCAGGGACATATTGCCGCAAAGACGGTTGATTTTGAAAAAACAATTTCTATGACTGTAGGAATGCCTTTTATGCGTACTTCAGTGGATCACGGAACAGCATTTGATATTGCAGGTAAAGGTATTGCAAACCCGGTCAGTATGGAAGAGGCTATAAGGCTTGCAGCAGAATATGCTCTGAAATATAAACAGATATTATAAGTTGGCGGGAAGTAAATGGATGTTATGCAGTTATCAAAAATTGCCCTGCGGGCTGGAGAAATCCTCCTTGTAAGCGGGGCGGAGATATACAGGGTGGAAGATACAGTCAGGCGGATTTGTAAAAGCTATAAGGTTGAGTCTGACTGCTTTGTAATGCCTTCGGGAATATTTTTGACCTTGTACGGGCCTGGTAATGAACCAGTTACACTTATCAGACGGGTAAGGATAAGAACTCTTGATTTGGGACGTATTGAGATGATTAATTCGTTCTCCCGAAGGGTTAAACAAAAACAGCTTTCGTTCGAGGAGGCTTCTGAAGAACTCAATAATGTCATTAAATCAAAAAGATATGGATATTTAAAGAGGCTTGCTGCGGCAACTGTTACAGCACTGGTTTTTACTTTGCTGTTTAAAGGAACAGCCTGGGATGCTTTGGCAGCGGCTTTAATAGGAATAATAATCTATATAATCAATGAGCAAATTATTAAAACAGGAGTTTTTCAATATTTTGATTTCTTTGTTTCAGGTTTGATTGCCGGGGCGGGAAGTCTTTTAGCTACACACACTTTTCAAGGACTTAATGTGTATAAAATAATTATTGGAGCGATAATGATTCTTGTTCCTGGTGTTGCCATAACTAATGCAATAAAAGATGCATTAAATGGGGACATTGCTTCGAGTACCCTTAGAATGGCGGAAGCCATATTTATAGCAGTCGCAATCGGAGCAGGGGTGAGTACGGCTTTATATCTGGGTTTGAGGTAGAAAGAGGAATTCTTTTATGAAGGGACTTTTATACTCATTTATAGGAAGCTTGAGTGCTGGAATTCTGTTTAATGCAAAGAAGGACAAATTGATATGGATAGGATTATCGGGTGCTGTAGGATGGCTGGTGTACTATCTTTTATACAGCAGCAGAATATCTTTGGTTTTTGCGACATTCGCCGGTGCAGTTGCAGTGGGTATATACAGTGAGGCAGCAGCGATTATTTTAAAATCACCTGCAACTATTTTTTCTATTCCGGGAATTTTTCCTTTAGTACCTGGGATTGCAGCATATACTACAGTTCAGTATATTGCAGAGAATAAGCTTGCAAACGCAGCAAATGAAGCGATTACAACTGCTGCCAGTGCAGGTGCTATTGCTTTCGGTATAATGGTTGTATATGCTGTTTTCAGGTATTCATCCCGAATAAGAAAATTAAGAAGCCGCTTTAATAAGCTAAAAAAGCTCTGATGTGCTCAGAGCTATTTTCAAATATTACTTGTATGCAGCATGTATTATTTAATTTCTAGCTGTTCCGGGTTATCAAATTTATTTTTAAAACTGTTAACATCAATCACCGGCTCTTTGCATGCATGATTCTCGCATATATATGCAGAGGTTTTGCCGTTAATTGTATTGTAATTATTTATAAATGGGATAACTTTAGTGGTTTCTTCATCACCTGCAGCAGCATATATTACAGTGGTAAAAGGGTTGTAGTTTTTATTTATGGCATTGATAAATTCATTTCTTATATCAAATTTATTATCTAGTACTACCACTTCTTTTGTAGATGATATAGCAAAAAGGACAGATGATAAAAAGAAACTGTGTCCCATTGGTGATGCTTTTACAGAACCACCGAAGGAGTTAAAGAGCTTTTCAGCTGTTTGTATCAGACTGCTGTTTCCTGTCAAATGGTATAACCTGATACAATTCATTGCCGCAACTGAGTTTGCTGAAGGGATTGCACCATCGTATACCTCTTTAGGACGTGTGATGAGTTTTTCACTGTCTGAACCATAAATGTAAAAACCTCCGTTTTGATTATCCCAGAATAGCTGTATCATATTGTCAGTAAGTTCAACAGCCTTAGAAAGGTATTCTATTTTAAAGGTTGTCTGATAAAGTTCAATTAAGGCCCAAATTAGAAATGCATAGTCATCCGCATAACCCTTGTGAGCTGTATCACCGTCACGGAACCTTGCCATAAGCCTTCCATCTGGCTTCATTATCATATTTTCAAGTAAAAACGAAACCGAGGACTCTGCAGCATCAAGATATCTGTTGTTTTGCAGTACCCTCGCAGCTATTGCAAGAGCTGCGCACATTAGTGAATTCCACGAGGTAAGAACCTTGTCATCTTTATATGGATGTATTCTTTTTTCACGATGATTAAACAATTTGTTTCTGCAAGCATCAGCAAAATCCAAATCTTCTTCCTTCAAATCGCATTGCAGGAGATTTGGTATGTTTTTTCCTTCAAAGTTACCATGGGGAATTATTCCATATAAGTCGGAGAATTTTTTACCGTCTTCATTGCCAAGAACATGAAATATTTCATCATATGTCCATAAGTAAAATTTACCTTCAACACCTTCAGAATCAGCATCTTCGGCAGAATAAAACGCTCCATTTTCAGAACGCATTGTTCTTAGAACATAGTCAAATATTTTTTCGGCAACCCTTGAATATTTCAGGTTTTTTGTCGCCTGGTATGCTTCGATATAGGCAATTGAAAGTAAAGCATTATCATAAAGCATTTTTTCAAAATGAGGGACAAGCCACCTGTTGTCAGTGGAATATCTGCTAAAACCAAAGCCGATATGGTCGAATATACCTCCTCTGTACATGGAATTAAGGGTTTTTTCAACCATTTCAAGTGCAGATGGTTCCCTATACTGGTACCAGTACCTGAGAAGAAAAAGAAGATTATGTGGTGTTGGAAATTTCGGAGACCTACTGAAACCGCCATAATTTGAATCGTAGAAGTGCTTCAGGTTTTCATATGCCTCATGTATTATATCTTCCGAAAGACCTTGAGATTCATTTTCATCTTGCTGTAATGATTCATTAAGTAAACCGGTTATTTTATCAGCAGATCCGGTTATAGAATTCTTGTCTTTTTTCCAGGCGGTTATAACTCTATCCAAAATTGATAGAAGTCCAGGCATACCCATTCTGTCTGACTTGGGGAAATAGGTACCTGCATAGAAGGGTTTCTTATCAGGGGTAAGTATAACTGTTAGCGGCCAGCCACCGCTGCCTGTTAAGGCTTGGCAGACGGACATGTATATATGGTCTATATCAGGCCGTTCTTCTCGGTCCACTTTTATTGAAATAAAATGCTTGTTGAGTACACGTGCTACTTCTTCATCCTCAAAGCTTTCCCGTTCCATAACGTGGCACCAGTGGCAAGTGCTGTAGCCAATACTCAAAAATATCGGTTTATCTTCACCTACAGCTCTGGAAAAGGCTTCAGGACCCCAGGGATACCAGTCTACCGGGTTATGTGCATGCTGAATAAGGTAGGGTGATTTTTCCTGCAAAAGCTTGTTTGTATATTTATGTTCCGGCATATTGCTTCAACTCCTGTAAAATGTATTCAATTTATTATTACCCGGAATTGAAGTTAATAATTATCAATTTGCCAATGTGTTCAATGTTCTGTTTTTTATTAAATCATCTTTTGATATATCTGGGTTAGTATACCTTTGCTTATTAATGGTTGAGCTACCAATTTCAATAGCTTTTTGAGGACACCAGTGAAAACAGGCCAAGCATTGTGTGCAATTTCTTCCCCAGTTTGGAATTTTGTCTGATGATAATTTTATGTTTTTTACCGGACATATACTCACACAAATAGAACAATGTATACATTTATCTGTTGCTATAAATTTACTTGGAGTTTTATATATATGTTTTGCAAATGTACCAGTGATAAAACCTTGTAAATAATACTTGAATTTATTATTCCCCTCAAGTTTTATAATACTGCGTTTATTAATATGGGCAGATATTTCTATAAGTTTTTTCTTTGAATGAAACAGCCTTTGTTTCTGGACTTCAATAGGGTTTGTGTAATCACGAACTATAAGTGAATTTCCTGGCATATCGATGACAAATCCAGAAGAAAGCGAAAGACCAACTTTGTTTATATGTTTGCTAAGCGTGAATAAACAATGCCCAGGACCTGCATTACTTGTTGCAACAGCAAAAATGTATGGCTTTGTTTTGAATTTAATTTTTCTAACGAAATTTTTAACAATATCAGGGATAGTTTGAAAATAAACTGGGAAAACAAAACCTATGGCGTCTGAAGTAATCTCAATTTGATTTTGATATGTATAACAAGCTAAATCTATTATATTGACTTTATCATTAATTTGATTTCCTAGCTGTCTTGCAATAGATAAAGAATTTCCTGTACCTGAGAAATAGTATATACTTGTACTCATATTAACACCGTCCTATAAGTAATTTAGTTAATTATATAGTCTGTAGTATAGTACAGTGTCAATCTTTTTTTATTCTCAAAAGTTTTGAAGATATGTTTTTATTACAGGGCATGTATTTGAGCTTTTTAGGTTCAGTCTTACTTTTGCAAGGGTTTCTTTCATTTTTTCTAATGTATAAATTTTTGATTGCATATCTTCAATCTTATGGTCTAATAGCTGTGAAACATCATTTAAATTAGGACTTTTGTTTTCAGAAATTTGTAGTAATGTTTTTATTTCCTCAAGCGTAAATCCTGATTCCTTAGCACTTTTAATAAAGTTTATTTTAGTTATTGTTTCTTCTGGATAAATCCTATAACCTTTTTCCGTTCTTTCAGGTGGATTAATAAGCTGAATTTTTTCATAATACCTTAGCGTTTCAATATTCACATCTGTTTTATTTGCGACTTGCTTTCTCAAATATCCTTTCATATCAATCCTCTTAAAGCAATAAAAATATAAGTCTGTACAATTATCAAAATTACTTTTTATAATAATATATCACAAATGGAAGATGACGTTAGAAATTAATATTCTGAAATATTATAATGGTGTGAATAACTTACATGGCACCAGTGACAGGTACTGTAGCCAATACTTAGAAATATTGGCTTATCTTCACCTACGCTCTGAAAAAGGCTTCGGGACCCCAGGGATACCAGTCTACCGGGTTATGTGCATGCTGAAGAAGGTAGGGCAATTTTTCCTGCAAAAGCTTGTTGCTATATTTATGTTCCGGCATATTGATTCACTCCTGTAAAATGTATTCGATTTATTATTACCCATAATTGAAGAATTTAAAGAAGAAAACGGAGAATTGTTTTTCGGTTATTTTTAATGAGTCAGGGTATTGAAGGCATTGTTGTCATTGATATTTACTGCTTCAAAAAAATAAAGTTGACTTTATATCAGCCTAAAGAGATAATATCTTGAGTTTTGTTTTTTTTGGAATATTTTGATAAGAATCTTCTTAATTGCATGTTATAAGGAGGACAAAATGAAAGTATTAGTATTGGGAGGTACTCGATTTTTTGGTGTACATTTGGTCAATTCTTTATTAAGTAAAAGTCATAATGTTACAATTGCTACAAGGGGAAAGGCAAATGATAAGTTTGGGGAAAAAGTTGAGAGGATTATTATTGAACGTACCAGCCCAGACAATTTAGCTAAAGCTCTAAGTAATCAATATTTTGATGTTGTTTGTGACAATCTCGCGTACTGTTCTAATGATGTTAAATATTTGTTGGATAGTTTAAAGTGTGGCAGGTATGTTATGACCTCTTCGGCATCTGTTTATATAAACCAGCATCTTCAAACAAAAGAAAGTGAGTTTAATTCGCTTTCCTACCCCCTTAAGTGGTGCTCTCGGAAAGATTACCCCTACGACGAAATAAAGCGTCAAGCAGAATGTGCATTGTTTCAAGCATATCCCAAGTTTCCAGCAGTTGCCGTTCGTTTTCCTTATGTTATTGGTGAAGATGACTATACGCAAAGATTTTTCTTTTATATCGAACAGACTATAAAAGGGAACCCAATGAATATAGATAATTTAAATGAGCAAATAAGTTTTTTAAGGTCTACAGAAGCAGGTGATTTTCTTGCGTGGATAGCAGAACATAAATATACTGGCTCTATTAATGGTAATAGTATTGGTACTATTTCGTTACAAGAAGTAATTAGTTATATTGAGCAAAAGACTGGAAAGAAAGCAGAATTATCCGCTAAAGGAGTAAATGGTACATATAATGGGCAAAAGTCGTTTAGTCTTGATAATACATATGCTAATAACTTAGGCTATCATTTTAATGAATTAAAAGGGTGGATTTATGAATTAATAGACAGATATATCAATAAAGTTAATTCTTGACCCTAAAAATACTAATGCTGAGAATATTATTTAATACAAAAAGTTTCAGTATGATATTATTATTACTTAAAAGCAAAAACGATTAGTAATGCAAATTGTGTATGAAATAATAAAAGTAAAAAAATGTATTTGGAACGGGTGGAAAATATGAGCAATTGTTTATATTGTTATTCACGTTTTCTGGCTGGGATTTTAAAGAAAAAGTTACGAAGTTATATCCTATTGCATATGGTTTTGTATTAATCAATTACCATTTATAAATATACTGTTTTGGCAAGGGAGAACTATAATGGAAAGTAATATAAATGCTGTATCCAAAGGAGTACCAGATTACTTAAAATCAATGGTTGACTCTCAGATATTGAAAGCAAAAAGGTTAGAAAACTCTCATACATTAAGTTTTATTTTCTTTACAGACCCGCATATAATTAATACTTCAAGCTTTGTAGATATTAACACCTTAAATTATATAAACAGCAAAATAGATTTGGAATTTACTGCATGTTGTGGAGATAACCTGGATAATGAAATGTCCAAACAATTTCACCTAGACACTGCGTCTAAATTAATAAGCGAAATATCTGTGGAAAAGTTTTTCACAGTAAAAGGGAACCACGATGATAATTCTATTCAATTTGAGGGCGTTGATAATATAAAGTACACGATGTTACCAAACGAACAATTTGATATTATGTTTGGTAAGTTAGAAAATATAGTAACCTTTGATACAAAAAACAAATATGGTTTGTATTATTATTATGATATTCCAGAGAATAACATAAGAGCAATTTTCCTTAACTCTATAGATATTCCATACATACCAGATTCTACTGTACCTACAGCATGGAAATATTCTGGGCAAAGTACCTATGCTTATTCCAATACCCAACTAAACTGGCTAGCCCATATTGCTCTAAATCTACCTTCAAAAGAATGGAAAGTAATGTTTTTCACACACGTAAACCCGTTTAATGAAGGAATGATAGGAACAGATAATCTTGCTTATAATAGTTCTATTCTTCTTGGAATAATTGATGCATTTAAAAATGGTGAAGCATATGCTCCTGAATCGACCGAAGGAGATTTTGCACAATCTGTTTCAGTTGATTTTTCATTACAAGGTAAAGGAAATGTAATAGCATTTTTCTATGGACATACACATAGCGAACAAGTGCTAGAAAGAAATTGTATTAAATTCATTAGCACATGGAATGATTGCCCACGAAAGTCTGCAAGCAATCCTAATGCCCCGATAAGAACATCAGGTACAACATCTGAAAAATGCTTGAGTGTTGTTTCGGTAGACTTAATTCAAAATAAAGTTTTCCTGACAAAGTTTGGCGCAGGGGATGATTTGGAAATAGATATTACATTATAATAGTATAAAATAAAAAGCCATAATATTGCATTTGTGATCCATCCACAATGTAAAATTATCAATAACACAGGAAGTCTTTTTGAAAGATTCTTGCTAAAAGTGTTTGACATTAATATATAGGTATATTATGATGTTGTTTAATACTTCATATATGAAATAAAGGATTAAGATATAATGGATAACGAACTATTAAGAAGTATCTATATAAAAATAAAAAATATATCAGATATATCCTCGAAAGATTTTACACAAACCTTATCAGGTTGTCCAGCTACAGGAGCACAGTTTGGAGTTTTAAAAAACATAACGAAAAACGGAGCTAAAATGTCTGAACTTGTTCAAAAGGTTAAATGTGCAGCCAGTAATATGACCAGTATTATAAAAAGGATGGAGAGGGATAAATTAGTTACAACAGTTAAAAATTCAAAAGACTTGAGGGAGACATATGTGTATTTGACTGAGAAGGGAAAGAACACCCTTAAGGAAATGGATGTCTTATATCAGGAGTTTTTAATAAGGAGCTATGGAAGTCTTTCTATAGAGGAACAGAACATTCTAAACTTATTACTAGTAAAGCTTGAAGACAATTTAAACAAATAAAATTTTTTCGTTATATATTTCATATATGAAGTAATTATTTTAATTAAATAAATAACTTATTGCTTTTAATAAAACTATCAAGAAACTTCTTTTGGAGGTAAAAGAGATGACTATTATGGACAGGTATTTTGAACTTTCGGATGTAGCAGGTAATGATAAAAATGCTTTTCAGGAATTAATAGATTTATTTTCTGATCAAGCTGTTTTTCATTCTGCAGATGGGGCTAAAATGAGTGAAAAAAAAGAAATTGAAGATTTTTTTATGAATTTCTTTAACAAAAACGTGATTTTAAAGCACGTATGGGTAACAACAGAAGTTGAAAATGGACTTGAAACTTCATGGGCTGTTGTTGGAAAACGGATAGATGGATCGATTTTTGCACTCAAAGGAGTAGATGTAGCTGAATTAAATAATAATGGCAAGATAATTTCATTAAAAGTAAGTTTTTCTAAATAAAAAATGGCAAGTCGGTTTTTAAGCATTACGCAACCTTTACATCTCAATTCCATATTACTTTTTATTAAGGTCAAGGGTCAATTCTCTTGATCTTATTTCTTTTTATTACTTTTATATTTTAGAAAATGATAAAAGTAATTAAGTTTTTTAGTTCGACCTTGAGTATTGTGGAAACATATAGTATAATTTAATCATTGATTAAAACAATGATTAAATCTGTGATTCGTTTTTTGGGGAGGTTGATTATCTTGAAATTTAGTACTAAAGATGCAAATAAGGAAAAAATTCTTGGGGTGGTTTTGAAATACATTTCTGAGAATGAAACACACCAAATTACAATAAGAGAAATAGCGCGGCTCGCAGGTGTAAATTCCGCTGCAATTAGCTATTACTTTGGTTCAAAAGATAACCTGATACAAGAGGCTTGTAAGTATTATTATGATCTGGGAAACAGGATATTCGAGGAAATAGAATCAAATGACGATGAACCCAGGGATAAGCTGAAGCGTTTCTTTATTAATTATACTAACCATATGTTTAAGTTCCAGGGGTTTCTAAAAGCACAAATATCCCTGTATATTAATGAAACTCAAATTCGCACAGATGTTGTTACCTGGCTGCAAAGCAATTGTAAGATTCTTTCTGATTGTATTGGTCAGGTTACAGAAGAAAAAAATCCTGAAATATTATACTTTAAATCCATTCAACTTTTATCAAGTATTGTATATCCCTTCTTACTTAATAAATACAGCTGTGCTTTTGGAGGGCTAAATTTCGGTGATGAGGCCATAAGGGCTAAGTATATTGATACAATGCTTGATGGTGTGTTATAAGGCAATATATGAAAAGTGGGGTAGAAATGAAAGTTAGTGTTTTATATCACTCGATTACCGGGAATACCAAAAAAATTGCTGAAGCAATTGCTGATGAGGTCGGTGTTTATGCAGAAAATATCACACATGATTCTAATAAGTTTACAGCTGATGTATTGTTTCTGGGTGATGGGAATTATGTAAGCAATATACATAAGGTTACGAAAGAATTGATTAAATCATTGGAAAATAAAAATATTAAGAATATTGCTGTTTTCGGCACATATGGCGGTATGAATAATGCTAAGGCAAAAATGATTGAACTAATCAAAAATAATGGACTAAATGTATTGGATGAAAACTTTTTTTGCAAGGGTAAAGCCTGGGGAGTGCTTAATCGAAACAAACCTGGTAAAGAAGATATTGAAGGAGCTAAAGATTTTGCAAGGCACGTAATAAGAAAAATATCAAAAAACGATTTATGATGATTTGTTAAGGGGCTATAATGAAAAGTTTTTTAGAATACATAAATAGAATTAGCTATGTAAAGGTTATTTGGATTCTGGCTATCTCAGAAACTCTACATAATTTGGAGGAAGCTATTTGGCTCCCTGACTGGTCCAAAACAGCAGGAATATGGCATCCGAAGGTAGGGGCGACTGAATTTCGTATTGCTGTTATATTAATTACGTTAATGTTTTATGGTGTTATTTATTATTTTGCAAAATATAAGAGTAATCGCTCAAAGTTTTTAATGAGCGGAGCACTCGTTATGATTCTGTTTAATGTTCTCATGCCCCATTTATTAGCTTCAGTTTTAACATTAAATTATGCACCAGGAGTAGCTTCTGGAGTTTTGCTGAATGTCCCGGTAACGCTTTATTTGCTGAATCGTGGGGTGAAGGAAGGGCTTTATAAGGTTAAAAACCTTGTGCTGGCTGGAATTTGCTTTGCATTAGCCGCTTTCCCATTATTGAAATTGCTTTTTGCTATTGGAAGGTTAATGGTTTAACCTTTTCTATAATTCAATTTCATATATGCAGGATTTATCTCCTCTTAATACAGAGGCAACAACCCGGCTTTTTACCTGTTTGCCTGTAATCTTTGCAATCATTTTTCCAGTCATGTTTGACGAACAATGACAAAGAACCGGAGACATCTTTTTCCCATTCATGCATTGTGTTATAGGGCATATACAATAGCTTTTATTCTCATCAACAAGAATTGTTTTTTTGGACTCATCATATGTAATAATTTGTCCGTGTTCATCAGACATAAACTTAATGAATCCACCCAAATCACCAACATATTTTTCTATGATTTTCTCCATTGATTTATAGTGACACTCACCACATGGTTCAAAAATCAATGTACATTGTTCAGGTGAACAATTCTTTTCTAAACTGTTCATTAATTCACCCAGCCACTCCATACTGAAATTTTGAGCCCATTCCTTATAGCCGTCCATTTTTATACCCCTTTCTGTAACTGAGATGTAGTTCCTGATTGGATTATAACACTCTTAGTTAATGGATAATACCTCAAATACTTTTTATAAAAGAAAATGATCCTTATTTTATTGATTATAGCTTGCTATAAGAATAATTTACTTTTTGAGTGTCTTAACATTATGCTTACAGGATAGAATACTTCTAAGGAGTATAGAAGATGGTAAAAGAAATTATAAAACACTTGGGAAGGAATAAATTTAAATACATTATTCAGATAGCTTTATTAATTGCTGTTTTACTCTTTGTGAAGCTTATTCTCATAGATATTGTTTATGTTAACAAACAGTATGAAAAAAACAGAATTATTACTCCTTGGGGCGAAAAGATAAAATCCGGCAACCTTTCTGTAGATTATTCCATTGAGCAGACCTTATGTGACATTAAATCCCTTGGATTAAATACTGTAAACGTTCCTGTTCAAATTGACATACCAACCCTTAGTTCAAGTGCGGCATTGTTAAATACTGAAAGTAAAGCCAAGGCTATAAAGCTTATTAGAAAGCTTAGGTATAAAGGCATTAATGTCATTTTAGAGCCTTATCCATATATAAAAAATGGGGAGCTTTATGAAACGCAGTTAAACCCGGGTGATAAAAATAGTTGGTTCAATAATTGGAAGGAAGAAGTACTTAGACCGATAATTGATGATATTGCGAAGCCATATAAGGTCTATGCAATTTGCATTGGGTCCAATTTTGATAAGTTTGAAAGTGATTACAATAATTGGTCTGATGTGGCCGATTTCGTAAAGACGAAATTTAAAGGCAGGATTACGTATAAAACAAACTGGTGGTATACCGCAGAGTGGGACATAAAAAATGAATATAGTAATTATTCTACCAAATTAAATAATCCGGTTTTTCAAAAGGTTGATTTTATTTCGGTTGCGGCATATTTTGAACTGTCGGATAAGGATAAAAATATAGTAGAGAATCTTGTAGATTCTATTTACAAAACTTCACTTTTTAACCGACACCAAAACATTTACCGGGAGTTAAAAGATCTATCAAACAAATGGAACAAGCCTTTATTTTTTGGTGAGTTGGGTTTCCCGAAATTTGATAAGGCAGCAATTCATCCGTGGAATCCCAAGCCATCCGATATACCTAACAATGTGGAACAGGCAAATGCATTTCAGGCATATAAGCAAGTCTTTGGAAAAGAAAGCTGGAATTTAGGATTTTCAATTTTTGCTATTGGTAAAATTGATGAGTTCAAAAACTACTATCCCAGTCAGGAAAGTGTTCAAGTTATTAACAGCTGGTATAAACAGTGATTCAAATAATTTTTATAAAATCATATTATCCATTTCTAAGAATGAATTTTGTCAGTATTGTTAATACTTACAAAGATTCCCATGAAAAGGTTGTGATAATATGTTCAACAATAAAAAAAACAAACATCCTAATAATGAAAGAAGTAAAAATGAAAATATAAAAAATGTTGAAATCACTCTTGGTAAAACTCTTGAGAAGAATATTACGATATTTAAAGAGTTGTTTAAAAATGATGATACTCTTATAGTCAGATGCTTCGAGAATCAGAATGATAATAATATTAAGTGTTCAATTTTGTTTATAGACGGTATGGTTAATAGTACAATTGTTAATGAAAATATAATAAAACCTATTGTTTTAAGCACTTTCATAAATTCAACAAATAATGTTATGGATGATATTATTTACCATGTATTAATCTCAAATAATGTTGAAAGAACATCAGAAATTAATAAGCTTATAGAAGTAATTGTCAGAGGTGATACAGTATTATTTCTGGAAGGTTCGGAAGAAGCTTTGATAATTAGTTCCAAGGGGTGGCATACCAGGGCAATTGAGGAACCTGAAAGTGAGAAAATATTACAAGGGCCCCGAGAGGGCTTTACTGAATCCATAATGATAAATCTCTCTATGATAAGAAGAAAAATATCAACAAATGATTTGAAATTTCAGTTCAGAGTATTAGGAGTTCAATCACATACCAGAATTTGCTTATGCTATGTAGAAGGTATAGTAAACGGCAAAATATTGAATGAACTGAATAAAAGACTTGATACTATCAATATAGATGGTATTATAGGAGCAGGTTATATAGAAGAGCTCATTAGAGATTCGCCTTTTTCCATTTTTAAAACAATAGGAAGTACAGAAAGACCTGATATTGTTGCGGCTAAGTTATTAGAAGGACGTATAGCAGTTGTTGTTGATGGTACACCTGTTGTTTTAACGCTACCTTATGTCTTCATTGAATATTTTCAAACAAATGAGGATTACTATATTAATTTCTACTTTGCCTCCTTTAATAGACTTATAAGAATACTCAGCTTTATATTGACTATAAGCCTTCCAGCTATCTATGTAGCATTAACCGCTTTTCATCAGGAGATGGTACCGACACCCCTAATTAAGAGTATATCTGCTGCAAGACAAGGTGTTCCATTTCCAACTGTTGTTGAAACCTTGGGGCTTTTGATAACATTTGATATTCTTAGAGAGACAGGAACGAGAATGCCGCAACAAATAGGACAAGCTTTAAGCATTGTGGGAGCACTGGTTTTAGGTCAAGCAGCTGTAGAAGCAAGATTTGTAAGTGCTCCTGTGATAATCATTGTAGCATTAACAGGAATAACAGGCCTTGCGGTACCAAGAGTTAAGGGCGCACAAATCATTATAAGGATAATATTATTATTCTTTTCATCTATTATCGGACTATATGGTTATATTTTTGGTTTGATCGGATTATCAATCCATTTATTTGGGCTGCGTTCTTTTGGAGTTCCATATATGCTTGGTTTAATGGATTTTAAGTCACAGGATATAAAGGATACTGCTATCAGAGTGCCATGGATATATATGAAATACCGGCCTAAGTTTATAGCTGCCGGCAACCGCCTGAGAAATGTTTCCGGAGGCAGAAAGCATTGAATACAAAAAGGTGCAGCTTATTTATATTGATTATAATGACAAGTTTGATTGGATTGACAGGATGCTGGAATTACCATGATATAGAGAAATATTCAATTGTATCGGGTTTTGCAATAGATAAAAACATTCAAGATAATAATTATTTAGTTACTGTAGAAATTATTGATTTTGAAATGTCAGGTAAAGATGCAAAACAAGTATCTAAATTGGTCAGATCAGAAGGAAGTAGCATACTTGACGCTATAAGAAACATAATTAATGCCACCGGGAAAAGGTTATTTTGGGCCCATTCAAATATCATAATAATTAGCGAGGAGATTGCAAGGGAAGGCATATCTTCGGTACTTGATTTACTCTTTAGAGATGCTGAAATGAGAGAAGAAATGTATGTTTTGATTTCAAAAGAAAAAACGGCGCAAGAAATACTGGAGCAGGAATCAGTTAAATCAGAACTACATTCTGCTGAAATAGAACAAATGCTGCAAGGTCAAAAAGGGTTGGCGAAAGCACCGAGTATTAAAGTATATGAGTTCGTTGAGGAGATAGAACAGGAAGGATTATCTGCTGTATTACCCGCGGTTATTATTGAAAAAAATGAACAAAAGTATATACCTCGGATTACAGGCACCGCAATATTTAAATCAGATAAACTAATTGGGTTCCTCGACAGTAACGAAACAAAATATCTTTTGTTTATAAGAAATATGGTTGATAAAGGTGTACTTAGTTTGAATAAGAATTCTGACGCAAAAATAGACAATGTCTCTCTAGAAATACTAAGAACAAAAACGCAACTTAAACCGGAATACTCTAATGGAGAACTAACAATAAAAATAGAAATTAAGCCAGAAGTTGCAATAGCAGAGATTGGTAACAATGTAGATTATACCAAAGAAGAAAACATGGGTGAGCTAAAAAAAGATGAGGAAGAATCCTTAAAATCTTATATTGAGAATTTAATAAAAAAAGTCCAGGATAACTACGGTTCAGATATATTTGGTTTTGGTATGCATATAAAGGCTGATATGCCTTCTGTTTGGAAAGAAATTAAATCAGATTGGGACAATTTGTTTAAAAAAATAAATGTTAATGTAAATGTAGACATTAAAATACGGAATAGTGCGCTAGTATCAAAAACGATAAAAAAAGGTGACTAATGTATGGCAGTAATAATGATATCATTAAGCTTATTAATAACTATACTATTTATTATTTTCGATCTTTTGCCTATATATCAACAAAAACAACAGAAAGCATTCTGGGTTTATATTATTATTAATGCTTCTGCATTTATAATTTTTATTTTCATAGCGTTAGATATAAAATTACCAAGCCCTGCTATACCAATAAAAATATTGGTCTCCTCTATATTCGGATTACAGAAATAATAAGAAAGTGAAAGTGAGTAAAAATAAAATGGAAGTAATCACAAATAAACAAGGAATTTTCATCATGTCAATATTCATTGTGGGCAGCTTCATGGTATTAGGAACTGGTTCCGAAGCAAAACAGGATATATGGATTGCTATTTTTATTGGTTTTGTTATGTCATTACCAATGCTGATAGTTTATTCCAAGATTCTTTCGTTGTTCCCGGGGAAGGATTTATTTGATATATTGATTGAGGTTTTTGGAAATATTGTTGGTAAAATAATATCCATATTATTTGTATGGTATGCATTCCATTTGGGTTCTATGGTTATAAGAAATTTTTCAGAGTTTGTAAATGTAGTTTCTTTCCCCGAAACTCCACAGTTTATTCTCGTTGCTTTTCTGGGATTGTTATGTATCTGGGTAAGTAAGGCCGGAATTGAGGTGTTAGGCCGTTGGGCAGCCTTTGTATTTCCAATTATACTAATCATTTTTATATTAACAATAGTTTTTTCTATGACAAATGCACATCTTATTAATCTGAAACCGGTATTGTATAATGGAATAAAGCCTGTTTTAACGAGTGCAATTTCCATTTCTACATTTCCTTTTGCAGAAACAGTAGTTTTTATGATGGTTTTTAATACACTGCAAAATAATAAAAAAATCAGCAAAGTATTCTTAATTAGTGCACTTATAGGATGTGGGTTGATGATACTTGTTTCTGTTAGAAACATATTGGTTTTAGGCCCTCAAGTTACTTTTGATTATTATTTTCCGTCATATATAGCTGTAAGAACGATTAACATCGGTGATTTTCTTCAAAGAATTGAAGTTGTTGTCGCTATTGTATTTATTACAGGAGGCTTCCTTAAAATTAGTGTTTGCCTTTGTGCTGCAACCAGAGGAGCTGCAAAAATCCTTAATATAAAAAATTACAGAAATATTGTGGCTCCAATAGGATTACTTATGATGGATTTGGCAAGTATTATCTATGGAAATACAATGGAGATGTTTGATTGGGCAGCAAAGATTTACCAATATTATGCAATCCCTTTTCAGGTAATATTACCAATTGCCGTATTAATTGCGGCTAGAATTAAGCTTAGGAACAAAGGAAATTCCGTGCAAGCATAATAATACTTAAATTCTTAATATGTTTTTTAGGCTGAAAAGTATAAAGAGAGGCAGGAATTAAGGTATACCGCCTCTCTTTATAAATCAAAGCTCAATAATCTTTGTTGCAATGTTTTTGCAGAATTCACTGTCATGTTCCACAAACAGAATTGTCGGCGAGTATTCCAGAAGCAATTCTTCTATCTGCATTCGTGATATAACATCAATAAAATTAAGAGGTTCATCCCAAATATGCAAATGAGCTTTCTCGCATAAGCTTTTTGCTATAAGAACTTTTTTCTTCTGCCCTCCGCTGAAATCTGATATTTCCTTTTCAAATTGAACTCTTGAGAAATCCAGTTTCCTTAAAATTGTTTTAAACAGGCTTTCATCAATATCATTATTTCTGGCATAGTCTGTAAGATTACCAGTCAGGTGGGAGGTATCCTGAGAAACATAGGAGATCTTTAGCTGGCTTGCTTTTCTCAGAGTACCTGTATAAGTAATATCCTCACCGCAAATAAGTTTTATAATACTGGACTTGCCTGAACCATTTTTTCCATAAAGAGCTATCCGATCGCCTTGCTCTATAGTGAACCTCACATTCTCACAGGCTCTTTTCTCGCCATAGAATATTGATAAATGCTCAAGCTCTACGAGGCGGCTTGTGTGACAAGTAAGCTGGGATATTTTCAGACTGTCGGAACTTTCAAGGTTTTTAAGAAGCTTGGACTTTTCATCAATTGCTGAAAGCTGCCTTTCTTCAATAGCTTTTGCACGGCTCATCATTTTCTTGGATTTTCCGCCTTGGTACGATCTGCGTCCAATATTTTTTTCAGTAATAGTAGGGTCAAAGCCTATTTTCTTTGCCTCAGCCTTGTCAGACCAATCGGATGTACGTTTGGCAGCAACTGATAAACGCTTGATATCTTTTAAAAGTTTCTCATTTTCTGAACGTTCATAATTATCCTGCATTTCTTTGTTCTGCCACCAGGACGAAAAGTTGCCTTTCTGAATTTCAATATTTGTTTTATTAATAGAAAGGATGTGATCTATGCAATTGTCAATAAACGCTCTGTCATGGGATACCAAAATAAAGCCATTCTTTGAATTTAGATAACCGCTCACGATTTTTCTTGCATTCATATCCAGGTGATTAGTAGGCTCATCAATCAGTAGAAAACTGTTTTCCTTAAGAAACAGTGCAGCAAGCAGTACCTTAGTCTGCTCACCATTTGAGAGTGTGTTAAAAGGCCTGTATAAAACATCTTCTGAAACCTCTAATAGTGACAGTTCACGCATAAGTTCCCAAAGCATATAATCAGGACAGATATCTTCAATAATATCAATTGTATTATTATCCCTGTTAGTTACTTCGAAGGGAAAATACTCAAAATTTACGTTTGCAGAAATACTGCCGCTGTACTTATATTTGCCAAGCAACAGGTTTAAAAATGTTGTTTTACCTCTGCCATTCCTTCCTGTAAAGCCCAGTTTCCAATCTGTATCAATTTGAAAGCTGACTTCCTCAAAAATATTATCATAACTGCCGTCATAGGCAAAGGTTAGTTTGTTAACATTTATTAAAGACATAATATCATCCTCCTGAAAAAATATAAAAGCCGCAAGAAAGTTAATTCCTGCAGCTCATAAAATACAGTAAAAGCCAAACCCTTAAAGGGTATGACGAGGATGTATAGGTTGAGTTAAAAGAATAAGTAACTTTCTTGCTTTTACGCATAACAAAACAGACAATGTTTCGAACAAAACTGCTTTATTATGATTTTTAAAAAATTAGCAAGAAAATTTCTTCATCTTTTCAACTCCAATCGGTTTATTTATTAAAACTATACCATATAGTATTTCTAAGTTCAACCTTATAAATGAATGATAGTATGTAAAATTTATTTAGTTTAAGATATATATTCCAGTACAACTGCTGTCCTTCTGTCTACCACCACACCGTCTTTACGAATCAACCCTGCATTGTATTCCTCATCTACAAAGCCTCCGAAACGTTGCCATGCAGTATGAAAAACCAGCTTAAATAAAGAAGTATCCTCAAGCTTATGTATAAAGCTGTTTACAGGATGAAAATTAAATATGAATGTATACTTGCCTTTTGTAAACGCCATTATTTTATTATCTTCATGTATATACAGTAAGCGCACAGCTTCACTATACAATTCACTTTTGCTTAAAAATTCAAGCATGGCTTTGTCAAAGTTGTTTAGATATTCATACTTCAAGAAGGGATTATCAACCAAGCTCCATTGTCTTCTGGCATACTTGCAGCTCCAGTTGTTGCCTTCACGGGGGAAGTCTATCCATTCGGGATGTCCGAATTCATTACCCATAAAGTTAAGATAACCATCACCGCCTAAGGCACAGGTGATGAAGCGGAACATTTTATGCAATGCAATTGCTCTGTCTATAATTTCATTGTTGTCGTCTTTATTCATATGCCAGTACATTTCTTTGTCTGCAAGCCAGAAAACCAAGGTTTTATCACCCACAAGCGCCTGATCGTGTGATTCGGTATAGCCAATCACTTTTTCTTCAGGCCTTCGGCTTGTAAGCTCGTACCAAAGTGTTCCCAGGTGCCAGTCTTCGTCCTTTGTTTTCATCATTTTAATATAATGATCAGGAAGACCCATTCCAAGCCGGTAGTCAAATCCTATTCCTCCATACGAGATAGGAAGACACATTCCAGGCATACCGCTCATATCCTCTGCTATAAGGATACTATTGGGATTAACTTCTTTGGTAAGCTCTGCTGCCAATTGAAGGTAGGTGATTGCTTCGAGATCGGTACTCATGGAAAAGTACTTTTGATAGCTATCAAAGGCAGTACCTCTGCCATGGTGGTCATAAAGCATTGAAGTTACACCGTCAAATCGGAACCCATCTAAATGATATTCAGTCAGCCAGTACTTTACATTTGACAGCAGAAAATGCTGTACCTCGGGTTTCCCATAATTGAACAGACGTGTATTCCAATCAGGGTGATCTCCTTTACCGCCCAGGTGGCAAAATTGGTACTCGGTACCGTCAAATTCAGCAAGACCTTCAACGGTGTTCTTAACAACGTGTGAGTGGACAAGATCCATTATTACAGCAATTCCCATACTGTGTGCTTTGTCTACAAGAGCCTTGAAGTCTTCAGGTGTACCAAACCGTGAAGAAACAGCAAAGAAATTGGATACCTGGTATCCAAAGGAACCATAATAGGGATGTTCCATAATTGCCATTATCTGAATAGTTGTATAACCTAGTTCCTTTATTCTTGGCAGAACATTATCTGAAAACTCTGAAAACGTTGATATATCTTCCTTTTCACCAGACATACCAATATGACATTCATATATATAGAGAGGTTCTTTTGGTACAAAACCTTTATCATGCCATTCGTAAGCTGCTGGTGGATTCCATATTATACCGTTAAATTGGCGTGTATCCTCTTCCTGGATAACTCGTTTGCAGTAAAGAGGAATACGGTCATATGTACGGTCATTGGCTTTTAATTTAAGCTTAACCCTCGAACCGTGAGGTATTTCACCATCAACAAGAAGCTCCCAGCAGCCGTTCTCGAGCTTTTTAAGTTTATGTGACTGGTCGTTCCAGTCATTAAAATCACCTATGAGTGATATTTCTTGTGCATTTGGCGCCCATTCCCTATATGCCCAGCCATTTTCGGTGGGATGAAACCCAAAAAAGAGATAGCCGTTTGAAAAAGAAGAAATTGGTTGTGTATCATCAATCAGCTTGCGCCTTGCCTCCCTGTAACGGTTCATACGAAGTTCTATATCAGCCGCAAAAGGCTTTAGGTAAGGATCGATCTGCAAAATACGGTACATATTATCCATTCTTGAGTATTCCTTTCTTCATAATCGATTTGATTATATCCAAAAATTTTTCCAACCAAGAACAAGTAAATAGAGAAACGATCTGATAATTATATATTGTACCATACACTGGTAAACAATAAATGATAATATTTCCTGTAAACTAAACCGATACTTATATATGTATTTCATTTATGTATGGAGTAATAGGTATGAGTTATAGTATGAACAATGTTAATGGTATAAATAGGTTAAATACTTTTGAACCGTTAAAAGACAGACCTGAAGAGGAATCTGTGCAAAAATCACAGAAAAAGAAGCAAATTGTCTGTGAACGGGAAGGAAATTATTATTGTACATATATGGTGGATGACAAGGGTCAGAAGATTCTAATAAAAAAAATCCCTGCTCCTGAAACGGATAATTTAAAGCTTAAACATGAGCAAAAAAATGAAATCTCACAAACCAACCCGTCCTGTTATAATATTGGCAGGAGTGGACGTACAGCTTTTGAATGCAAACAGGAAATGAAAACACAAGCTGTTCATAAAGAAAACCTACATCAAATAATGAATCTTCTTAAGGAATATTCCGGTATTCCAGCAAGTACCGGGAAGACATATGATTATTAGCAATTTTTTATAAGGGCAGTGAAAACATTATGGTGGTCCCTACATCCAGCACACTGTCACATTCAATGTTGCCGCCGTGCTTTTCGATGATGTATTTGGCAATACTAAGCCCTAATCCCGATCCTGCAATATTAAGAGTTCTGGCTTTTTCTCCGCGGTAGAACTTGTCAAAAATAAAGGGTAGGTCAGAAGCACTTATGCCTTTGCCTGTATCTTTAATCGAAACAACAAGTTCATCTCCGTTATACCCATGATTGGTAAAAAAGCTCACATATATTTCTCCGCCGGGTTGTGTAAACTTCAATGAATTTGAAATAATATTATAAACAACTTGACGTATTCTTTTTAAATCAATATTTACTATATAATCAGGTATTTCTTCAATTCTAAATTTAAGACCGCTTCGTATAACGTCATTTGAAACATCGTCAAAAATATCGGTAAAATACATTTTTGAGTAAGTTTCCTCCGTTTCAATTGAGAACTCATTCAATTCAGTTTTAGAATGTTCAAGGATATCATCAATCAGTTTTGATAATACTGTTACCTTATCCATTACAATATTTGAATAACGCCTGATACCTTCTTCATCTTTTACCAGGCCTTCCTTAATCCCTTCTACATAACCTGAAATTGATGACAGAGGAGTCTTTAAATCATGTGAAATACATGCAAGCAGAAGCTTTTCATTTTCTTTAAGCTTTTTCGCTTGTTCACTGGCAGAAAGAAGCTCTGAACGCATCATTTCAAAGTCATGACATAATTCACCTGGTTCGTCGTCGTAATCATAGGTCAGCGGTTTTTGAAGATCACCCATCAGAATGCTATTTGTAGCCTTGTGTAGTTCGGAGATAGGTTCAAATATACTGTGCCTTAAAAGTTTTATAAAACCAATAAGCAGGCACAGCATCAGTATTGCAAGAATAATTACCGGGATAAAAAGCAGGATATTATTATGACTATGAGACTGAAAATCCTTTGTTGGCACTGTTAATACAACTGTGTACTGCTGGGTATCATTGATAAAGATGGGAGCAATATAATTATAAATGCCGCCATCTGACGATTCATTCCTGATTCCTGACAATGTACGCAGGGGAAAAGAGTCACCGGTTTTGTATTGTGTTTCTCCGCTGTTCCAAATGACTGTGCCTTTTAAATCGACCAAAATATAATTCATTTTATAGTGATTAAGCTCGTTTAGTTTATTAAAATTATAACCTGATTTCATTTGCTCCGAATTGAGAATGTTCTCGAGATTTAATATAAACCTGTTGACTTGAACCCGGGCAGTACGGTAATCAAATTCATCATTTTCGGTTGAATTTATAAAGAAAATGATATAAGAGACAAGCAGTAAAAAAATAAAAGCAATTACAGCCATTATTGTGTAACACTTGGTTTTGAGTGTTATTTTTCCCATTTGTAACCTACTCCCCAAACAGTCCTTATATAGTCGACACCTTCTTGAGCCAGCTTTTCTCTAATACGGCCGATATAAACCGCGATTGTATTTCCGTCTATAAATTCGGAATAACCCCATACGCTGTCTATAAGCTGTTCTTTGGAAAAAACAACTGAAGGGTGAAGTGACAGGTAATCAAGGAGTTTGAATTCTTTTGAAGTAAATGAAATTGCTTTGCCTTCAACTGTTACGGTAAAACTTCTCGGATCTATAGTAACATTTCCGTATGTACGTTTAGCAGTAGGCATGTCAGAAACTTTATCTTCTCCAGAAAACGAAGTAAATCTCCTAAGGTGTGATTTGACTCTCGCAACCATTTCAACCAAAGAAAACGGTTTTGTTAGGTAATCGTCTGCCCCTACACCCAAAGAAAGAATTTTGTCATAATCTGAGTTTTTAGCTGAAATAATTATAATTGGGGCATGGGAATGAAGGCGTATATTTCTACACACCTCAATCCCATCAACCTGTGGAAGCATAATGTCAAGAATAATCAGGTCCGGGTTATAATTTGCAGCATACTCTATACCCGATTTGCCGCTGTATGTTATATGAACCTCAAAACCTTCCCTGAGTAAACAATCCTTAATGATGTTGGATAAATCAATATCATCCTCGACTATCAGAATTTTTTCATTGGCCATCTATATGCTTCCTTCCTGTTTATATACCTTATTATACTATTACCAGCCTCTTTCTTTCAAAAAATTATATATTAAATTATCGCGGTTTTCCTTATCACTTTCAACATACTTACCAAGCTGCAAATCGCCATCTATCCTGCCATCTGTCAAATACATCAGTCTTGATGCCCGTCTTGCTGCTTTTAAATCATGTGTAACCATGACGATTGTCTGGCCATTTCTATTTATTTCTGTCAATACATCAAGGACTTCTTTCCCTGCTGATGAGTTTAATGCTCCGGTAGGTTCATCCCCGAATACTATTTTTGCTCCTGTGATTAAGGCTCTTGCAACTGCAGTTCTTTGCTGCTGACCTCCTGAAACTTCACTTGGGTATTTATCCTTGATTTCACTTAAATCAAATCTTTCCAGTAATTCCTGAGTTTTTTTGTTTATTTCTGTTTTGCTTCCAGTACCGCTACCGTAACCGCTGTAAGCTACATTCTCGAAAATTGATAAATCAGGAAGAAGATTAATACTTTGAAAGATAAAGGATATATCCTTTTTGCGGATGTCAGCAACTTCTTTCTCCGATATGTTTGAAATTTCTTTTCCAAGGAGTTGAATACTTCCGCTCGTAGGCCTATCCATGGTGCTTAGGGAATAGAGAAGAGTGGATTTTCCACTGCCACTACGCCCCATTATGATTGTAAAATCGCCTTCATAAATATCAAGGTCAATATTTTTTAATACGTTTAGACCTTGTTTCCCGATTATATAACTTTTACATAATTTATTTGTTTTTATTATAGCTTTTTTCATAATAACATCCTTCTTTCTTGATTTATAGTGGTAAAACAAGTCCTGCAGATTATTCCTCCATTAAATCCTTTGGAGTAATTTTTCTTAATGGCAGACAGAACATCATTGTAATTGAGACAATTGCAATAAAGATTATTGCAATCAAAACAGATGTCAGTGGTACAGAGGTAACCATACTGTCAATTCCAACTGCAGATTTAAATAACTCTTTGGCACTTATTATGTATATGGTTGTTGCAAGTATGATACTTACTAATGTCAGAAGCATTGTTTTCCAGAAGCATTTCAGACATATATACTTATTTGTAAAGCCCAAGGATTTTAAAATTCCGAATTGCCTCCGGTTATTAAGGTTTTCCAGTGCAAGTAGATTAATTATATTTATCAGACTGAACAAAACAAACACAATGGTCAGAATTAAACAGACGGGTTTTATAATATCTACAACAGACGAGGATGCAGTTTCTATTTCCTTGGCAATTCTATCAACAACTACATTATCAAGGTGTGCCGTTATATCTTTTTTAAAAGCATTGTAGTCCTCTTTGTTATTTAAACTGACAGATAATAAGTCATATTGTATTTTTCCAGGACTCAAAGTATTGTAAATGTCAGTATTCAGCGCAAGACTATACCCTTCGTTAAGCATTGCCGTATACGAACCGCTTATAAGAAAGGTGTTTTTAAAGTTGTTAACCGACATTTCGATATAGTCTCCAACCTTCAAGGAACTTTCATTAATCAGTTTATCTGAAAATGCTATTTCATTTTTATTTTCAGGTCCGTGTCCTTCTTTAAAGGGAATTTTAGTTTTGTCATAAGACCAGTTATCATACATTACGGCTGAAATGTTTTTTAAATCAATATCATATAGTTTTTTGTTATAATCAAAATTAAACTTGGTTAATAGTTTACCTTTAACTATAGAATCTACATAACTGTTTTTTTCAACGTATGCAGCTGTATTATCATCAATTTTACCTGATATGACTGCATCTGATTTTGGCACGCAGAACCACTTGTTTGAGTATTCAGGTATTTTTGTAGAAGCATAGCTCATATTGGTAATAAATATACTTAGGAAAAATGAGATAGTAAGCATAATAATCATCATTATGCTTGCTCTCTTGTGTTTAACAATGTCGTTCACAGCAACAGTTAGCGGACTGTGGGCATTTTTAATTAATGAACGTTTAAGTTTCTTTTTTGAAGAGGAAACACCGGTTCGGATTGCATTTGCCGGAGTAATCCTGTTTATTGATTTAAAACTTGTATACAAACTAAAGGTTAATATAAGCATCAGAAGAAGCAAGCTGATTAATGCGACAATTATTACTGCTGCACTGAAATGGAAATTACTTAAATTACTTAAATTTACCCGGCACATATAATAAGCTAATGGTATACCTGAAGCAATACCTAACGTGACTGCCCAAAATCCAACAAAAAGGTAAGCTTTAATGTAATATCCCTTTATTGTTCTGTTGGAATCTCCAATTGCTTTATGAATTCCTATTGAGCGGTATTCCTTAATAAGATTGTTACCAATAATAAATTTCGTAATTACAATTGATACAACAAATATCATAATAGCTGCAATTAGGCCAATTCCACCAGTAATTACGGTAATAGGCATTATGCATTCTACAAGCGAAGACAGTTTGAAATCCATAAAAACATCTTGTATATGACCTGCCATAGTCTTCTTGATAAAATCATATGCATAGTCAATACTCTTACTTGACTTTACTGAAAAAAGTCCCGAATACTCATTGCTTTTAATCAATTCATTATAAGTAGCTTCATTTGAAAAAACAGGGGAGTATGACATTGTAGAAGCTGGTGAAAGTGCGCATTTTAGTATTGCACTTACTTTTAAATCTTTACCGTTTATAGTGAGAACATCACCAATTTTTAGTTTGTTGCTTTCTGAAAATACTTTTGATACCCATAATTCATTATCTTTAGGGCATGCAGAATCAACACCCTTATAGATGGAAGTCTCCCACGGAAGATCTTTATAGTTGCCTATTTTACTGATAATAAAATAGAATGCAGAGGTGATTTTGCCATTGATTTTATAATTATTTGAAACCTTTATTCCATCAACGTAATAGGTTCCTTTAATTCCAGAATCTTGGGCTGCCTTGTCAGCTAACATCTTTATACTGTCCTTTGAATTTACCAAGGCAAATGCATCATAATTATTGCTACGGCTGTAATAATTGTTGATGTAAGTTGCATTCTCAGTCGAGAATAGGAGACAGCCTGAAAAAATTGCTGCTGCAAAATACAGGATTACCCCAATGAGAAAGAATTGCAGTTTTTTTCTTTTAATTTTTCGTATCCACATGTTTTCTATTCCTTTCTAAATAAGAGAGCTCTTATTTGATAGGTCTAGTTTAATATACAAATCTTACTATACATTGAATCAATTATAAATAAATTCTTACAAAATTCGATTGTTAACTTAGTATAAATTTGACTTTATTTATTGTCTAAAGGATAATATCCTTAAATTACAAAAATGAAGAGGTTAGCTATGAAATTCAGAAGCGAACGGCTTGTATTCAGAGAAGTAATGCAAGATGACTTTAAATTGCTATATTCATTGTTTTCCAATACTCAAGTAATGAAGTATGCATATATTGATAAATATAATTCTGAAGAAGAAATGTTGCCTTACTTTAATAAGATTTTGCAGAACAATGTTACTCCTTTTGAAGACCGTAAAGCTTTTGAATTTACAGTTTTTTCAGCTTCGGACGGAAGTTTCGTCGGTTTTGCAGATGTTGAGATTCACAATATAAACGATTCCGGTGGTTGCGGCGAAATAGGCTATTTCCTTTTACCTGAATTTTGGGGCAGGGGTTATGCTGGTGAAATTGCGAATGCACTAACCGAAATATCTTTTAAACACTTAAGACTTCATAAACTTTCGGCCAGGTGTAATTCAAACAATACTGCTTCTGAAAAAGTTATGAAAAAAGCCGGAATGACCAAAGAGGGGGAGTTAAGGAAGGTAAGGTTTAAAAACGGCTGCTGGGATAGCGAAAAGGTTTATGGAATTCTTAAAGATGAATGGAAGCTTAAGCCGGTAGGATGTATCAGAGATTTTTCAATATAATAAAAGATAAAAGTTACGTTTTGGAAATATATTGAAAAGTGTTGCCCTAATTACTATACTAACCATATCCATAATTATTTAGGGGTGACACTATGTCTATTGCTTATAAAATCTCCGGCTATAATAGAAACAGGAAGTGGAAAAGGTTTAAAGAAGTAGTAAAATTCAATGAACATACCAGAGTACTGGATGTGGGTTTCAGTGACAAGGAATATTCGGCTACAGATAACTATATAGACAAGAACTATCCATACCCTGACAAGCTGACAGCTCTGGGCGTTGAAGAACCTATAGAGTTTGAAAAAAAATATCCGGCAATTAAAGCGGTTAAGTATGACGGAAGCATATTCCCTTTTGATGATAAGACATATGATGTATGCTGGTCCAATGCAGTAATTGAGCACGTTGGAAGTAGGAAAAACCAGCTTCTTTTTATAAAGGAGATATCAAGGACCTCAAAAGTTGCGTTTATAACAACCCCAAATAAATATTTCCCGTTTGAAGTGCATACAAGAGTTCCATTACTGCACTACCTACCAAAAGGCACCTTTGATAAATTTTTGAAGCTTATAGGCAAGGAATGGGCAGCCGGTGATTACATGAATTTGCTATCACTAAGGGATATAAGAAAGCTTCTTAAGGAAGCGGGTATAAAAGAATACAGAATAATTAAAAACAGATTTTTAATTTTTACAATGGATTATATATTGGTTTGGGAAAGCTGTGCATAAAATAACGCAAAATTTTATATTGATTTTTAAAAGGTCCCAGGTGATAATTACCTAGGACTTTTATTTTTGGGCTAAATTTTATATTTTGATTTAACAGGAGTTTATATATGAATTCAAAGGTACCTTTGTCAGAACTTGATAGCAGAATGGCACGTTTTAGAACTGAAATGGATAAAGCACAGCCTGATTGGAATGTCGTGGTAGTAGTAAGTAAAATAAACCTTTATTATTTTACCGGAACAATGCAGGAAGGAATGATGTTCATACCTAGAAACGACAAGGCTGTATTATGGGTGCGCAGAAGCTATGAAAGAGCTGTTGAAGAATCAGTTTTCCCTGATATTAAACAGATGGACAGCTTCAGGGATGCTGCCAATGCTATGGGAAAAGTTTCGGGAACAGTACATATGGAAACTGAAACGATACCTTTAGCCTATTATCAGCGTTTTCAAAAGTATTTCCCGTTTGAGAATGTTAGACCGGTGGACAGACAAATCAGCAATGTACGGGCAATAAAAAGTGCTTATGAACTGGATTTGATGGAAAAGTCGGGCCAAATCCATAGGCACGTACTTGAGGGTTGTGTACCTGAAATGCTTACAGAAGGTATGAGTGAGGCTGAATTTGCCGCACAACTTTACGCTTTAATGATAAAGGAAGGACATCACGGGGTTTCCCGTTTCGGTATGTTTGACACCGAAATGGCACTGGGACAGATCGGATTCGGAGAAAGCTCAATTTACCCGTCATACTTTAACGGGCCTGGAGGTAATTATGGCATGAGTGCTGCAGTCCCTCTTCTTGGAAGCCGTGAACGCAGACTCAAGAAAGGCGATTTAGTGTTTGTGGATATAGGCTGTGGAGTTGATGGTTACCATACCGACAAGACAATGACATATATGTTTGGACGTCCTCTGGCACCTGACATTATAAAGCAGCACCAGAAGTGTGTTGATATACAGCATAAAATAGCTGAAATGCTTAAGCCGGGGAATGTGCCGGCTGATATATATAAAACTGTCATGGAATCTCTTGACTCTGAATTTCTTGAAAATTTTATGGGCTTTGGAAGCCGCAGAGTTAAGTTTCTTGGCCATGGAATAGGATTAGTTATTGATGAGCTCCCTGTAATTGCTGAAGGGTTTACCGAACCATTGCAGGAAGGTATTGTATTTGCTCTTGAGCCAAAGAAGGGAATTTCCGGTATTGGTATGGTGGGCATTGAGAACACTTTTATTGTCACACCGCTGGGCGGAAGATGTATTACCGGAACAAATCCGGGATTGATTAAAGTATATTGATAATTATGGAGTTAGGAATGAATATAAGAAAAGCAGCTATAAGCGATATGCCTTCTGTTGCAAATGTTCAAATAGAAAGTAATAGAACAACATATAAAGAAATTATGCCCGCGGAATATTTGATGGGCTTGTCGGCAGTAAATATTGCAGAAAGCTGGAATGAAAGGCTATTCAGCAAGAATTCAAAAGAATTTATGTATATTGCAGAAAGTAGCCAAGAAATAGTTGGTTTAATTGCAGGAAAAATGGAAGACAATCATAATTCAGCTGCTGGTGAGATCACATCACTTTATATAATTAAGGAGTTTCAGAAAAAAGGAATAGGCAGACATTTATTAAAAACAGCTGCGTTAGAAATGCAAGAAAAAAATATACTGGCTGTTACTTTGTGGACGCTGGAACAAAACCCTTCAAGGTTTTTCTATGAACATCTGGGAGCTGAATTGACAAGTAGCAGAGTCATAGATAGGGGAGGAAAAAAGCTAACACAGGTTTCATATCTTTGGAAAGACATTTCATCTTTATTATAATCATCTTAAAGTAATATAATTTAATCTCAAATTACATTTATATAATCAAGCAATATGAATAGTTGACATAATTGTCTGATGGAACACATATAAAATCATGTTCATAGTATATTATTGTAATGATTTTAACAATAATTCACAATTTATGTTTACTTAAATGTATTCACAAACTTTCCAATTATTTTATTCGGAGATATGCTATATGAAGATAAGAATTAAGATTGATACCCCTATAGCAAAGAATAACTCGGAGGGGTTTGAATTTGAACTCGATTTAAACAATTTTATTTATCAGATGTTCCCTCCAAATATTATCAGTTACTATAATGCTATTAATAATGCAAAGGGAGATAGTTCAAAGTTTATTGGGGGAACTATCCCGGATATACCAGGTGTCCTGCCGGTAACAGGCCATGATATTTTTAATTATGTTGCAAAGTTTGGAACTGCTAATTTTCAAATCCAGGCTGTTATGAAGTTCAATGGACAGCTTAATCCTTATACTCTCCTAAAAGCAGTACGGCTTTCAATAGAAGCGGAACCTGTTCTTGGGAGCAGAATCATTGAAAACAATCCTCCTTATTGGAAACTTAGGGATTTGGATAAAACTAAGTTTTGCAGTTTTGAAAAAACGACAGATTCAGAACAGGCTGTTCAATATTTTTTACAACAAAAACTGGATATGGATAATGATCCAATGCTGCAATTGAAGCTTATAAGTGGTGGTTTTAATGATACATTATGTATTAAAATAAATCATTCATGCTGTGATGGGACAGGAACGAAGGAATATCTGAATCTTCTTTCAGAAATATACTCTACACTTGAACGTGGAGAAAACTATATGCCAAAGCCAAAGAACCGCAGCCGAATAGATCAGGACAGGTTATTCAGTTTTCTCGGTATAAATAACCCGGAGTCTGTCTGGAATGGGCAGCTTGATCTTCCAAAAAACATGTGGCCTTTCCCATGGCTACAGGGTAAACCGGTAACATACCGTGTTTCTGTCTGTAAACTGTCAAAGGAATACTTTTCCGTCATATCGAAATATGCAAAGGCAAGAGGTGCTACAATCAATGATATGATTCTTACGGCTGTATACAGGGCTATGTTTGGAATTACCGGCATACAGCCAAATATACCAATGGATATTTCTACAACAGCTGATTTGCGTCGGTATCTTACAGATCAAAAAACTGAGGGTATAAGGAACTTTTCAGGAGGCGTTGACACCAAACTTGAATCCTTAGGCAATGAACCATTTGAGGGAACACTGCTTAGAGTAGCATCAATGATGAATGAAATAAAGAAAAACCTGCCTGGACTTCAAAGTGCAGTTGGATTGGAACGTGTAGAAAAAGCCATTTTCAGTGAAACACTATCATATTACCTTTCTGCAGCACAAAATACTACTTTTACTGAAAAATGTTCTCCAGTGGTCTCCAATCTGGGGTTTATTAATAAATCACTTTTAAAGTTTGGTGACACCTATGTAACTGATGCCTATATAGTACCTCCTGCTGTAAGTGCACCAGGTATTCTTCTTTGTATAGGTACTTATAACAATGAAATGACAATGGCGATGAGTCATTATGAAGAACAAGTGTATTCAGAGGATATAAAGAGGCTCCTTTATACTGTTAGAAAAGAATTGATTGAAGGTTGCCTATCGTAACATACAGAATTGCAGGCCATTTTTGGGAGGGGTATGATGGAACCCGGAAAATTGATAGGAAAAGGTATGACAGCAGAAGTTTATTTATGTGAGAACAATAAGGTGCTAAAGCTTTTTTTTAAAAAGTTTGGAAGGGACCGTGTAACATATGAGGCTGATATAGGATTTAAAATACACCAGACAGGTGTGCCATCACCTGCCGTATATGGGGTTGTAGAAGTAAATGATCGCCATGGAATAGTGTTTGAACATATTTATGGAAAAACTATCTTGGAGCAGATTGAACATCAATCCTGGCTAATAAGCTATTTTTCAAAGCAGATGGCAGCAACACATTTTGATATCCATAGTTTTACCGAAGGCAACCTTCCCTCACAAAAAAAGCTTTTAGCTGATGCCATAAACCTATCCTCTGATATAAATGTTACTAATAAGAATAGAATTTTGTCCTACCTCCAAAGCTTGCCAGAAGGAAACAGTGTTTGCCATGGAGATTTGCATTTTGATAACATTATTGTTTCAGATGGCAGGCTTATTCCGATAGATTGGAAAAATGCCTGTAAAGGAAATCCAATGGGTGATGTTGCAAGGACATGTATGACAATACGCTCCCCCACTTTGCCTTTTGGAAGGCTTGAATTATATGTTATGCCATATTTATATGGTAAATTCTTTACGTATAAGGAGTATCTAAGCGAGTATATGAGTTTAGCCAAAGTGAATTTTGAAAGTATTGATGAATGGACACTTCCTGTAGCAGCAGCACGACTCAGCGAAAAAATACCTGGTGAAAAGGAATGGCTTATGGACATTGTTCAAGATTATTTAGATAAGTTGTAAAACAGCTTTTTAAAGGAGGTCACGATGGATTTTATTTATAGGTTTGGAGACAAAAAAATTAGAATTGCTTCCGATGAAAAGGCAGAATATATAGATAACACGGTTAACCCTGAAAAACCTGATTCTTTTGAGATAAATCTTGATTCGTTATATATGGCTTATCAGATGTTTCCATCCAATATAAAAAGTTATATTGATGCTTTTGGTTCATTGTTTTTCAGGGAACCGCAAATCCAGATGTATGATGATATTACAAATATACCCAATGCAATACCTGCAACAGGTAATGACATATATAATTACATGGCTCGATATGGAATGGCAAATTATCAAATTCAGGCAGTTTTAAAGTTTAACAGTAGACTAGACCCTATTAAACTCATGAAAGCTGTTAGTATTGCCAATAATATAGAGCCTGTTTTTGGATGCCGGTTTATTGAAAATCAACCGCCGTATTGGTTGCCTTTAAGTGATACAGAAAAAAGAGGGATTTATTCTTTTGAAGAAACAAATAATACTGATGAAGCTGTCAGAAAATTTCTGGAAAGCCCATTAGATATGGATAAGGATCCTATGGTAAAAGTAAAGCTTATAAGTTCGGGCGCATTTGATACCTTGTGCTTGAAAATCAATCATACTTGTACTGACGGTTCAGGTGTAAAGGAATATATTCATTTGCTATCAGATATATATTGTTCAATTGATCAGAATCGTGAATGTGTTCACAGACCGAGAATAAGGAGCAGGGCAGATCAGGATAAACTGCTTAATAATCTTGGAATTACTGATCTTGAAGCAGCTCGTGATCCTAAGTCACAGGTTCCGAAAACGGTTTGGCCTTTCTGTTGGAAGGTAGGTATTCCAGGTGATATATCTGTATCTGTTTGTAAGATTCCCCGAGGATATTTGGGAGTTTTATCTGATTATGCAAAAGCAAGGGGAGCTACGATGAACGATATGATTTTGACCGGATATTACAGGGCGATGTTTGAACTTTCCAAGCCACCGTATGGAATTCCGATGGATATTTCAATGACTGTAGACCTCCGGCGCTATCTTCCAAATCAAAAAACAGAAGCTATAAGGAATTTCTCGGGAGGATTTTTAACTAGACTTCCCAGAATAATGAATGAACCTTTTGGAGATACATTATCCAGAGTAGTTAATGTAATGAAACAGGTAAAAAGTGGGACACCCGGGCTACAAAGCGCTCTTGGCCTGGAACATATTGAAAAGGGCGACTTTTATGGAACACTTTCCTTTTATGAGAATATAAGTAAGGTCTTTAAGTTGTGTTCAGGTTTTTTTGGATTCTGCAATCCGATTTTATCCAACATGGGCTTTATAGATAAATCCCTACTTAGATTTGGTGAATCCTATGTGACTGATGCATATATTATTCCTCCTGCATTATGCGCTCCGGGAATTTTGCTTTGCGTAGGTTCCTATAATAATGAAATAACTTTGACTATCAGTTATTATAAGGAGCACGGGAATTCCAATCAGATACAAAAGCTTCTTGATTTGATCAGAAGTGAAATGATTGATGGATGCAGGTCATAGAAGCTTATGAAAAGTATTAAATCAATAAAACTTAAATATAAAACATGAAAGAGGGTACCTTAAAACGTGCCCTCTTTATATACCGCTCTAATAAATGAGAAGATTGACCCTTTGTTGTTCTCACTTTTGTTAATGAGCTAAATAACCTCCATCTACAGTCAATGATGTTCCAGTTATAAACTTTGATGCGTCACTTAGTAAAAAAGCAGAAGCATGAGCAACATCATCAGGATGCCCCAACCCCATGAATTGTCTTTCTTTAAGTTCGTTTTCAAAGTTGTTGTTATTAACAATTTCCTTAAGGTCGCTGTATATGGGGGTTTTTATCATACTAGGTGCAACTGTGTTTATTCTTATTTTTTTGGGTGCGAGATCCAGAGCCATAGCTCTGACAGCACTTTCCAGAGCTCCTTTACTTGCACAGTAGGCGGTAAGCCCTCTTGCTCCAACCTTGCTTGAAATCGAGGATATGGCAACAATACTGCTGCCGATTTCATAGTGTTTTCTTTTTGAAAAGTGTTTTACAAGTTCTATAAATGAATAAAAGTTTATGGACATAATATTGTTTAATTCACTAAGCTTCAAATATTGAAGAGGGGTTGTTACGGAAATTCCGGCTGAATGGACTAAACCATTCAGCCGAAGGTCATTACTGCATATTTTAGTCATAAGACTGCCGATTTGGTCAAGATTATTTAAATCCACCAGGTAATAGGAATGATTTCCGGCTTCCAGTTCGTCATAGGTTTCCTTTAACCGGTTTTCATCCCTGGCGATCATAATTACATTTGCGCCAAGTTTGCTTAGAAATATTGCTATACCTTTTCCGATACCTGACGATGCACCGGTAACCATTATATTTTTCCCGCTTAGGTCCATTGGATTGAGCAACTTTTATCACCCCTTAAAGTATTCATTTGTATTGATCATAGGAAGACATATGGAACGGTCAATATCAAGATACATACCGCCCCAGGAAAAACCTACTCCAAAACCGCATAATAACAATCTTATCCGCTCGTTAGATTCTTCATTACCCAATGCGTCAACAATAGTAACGGGTATTGATTCTCCGCTTGTATTTCCATACCGGTCTATTGATACAGCCACTTTTTCAATAGGGATCTTAAGCTTTTTGGCCAGATGCTTTAAAATAAAGAGATTGGCCTGATGGAATACAACCATATCAATTTCTTTCTCAGTAAGGTTATTGCTTGCAAAAAATTCCTTTAATGAACGTGAAACATCTGTAATACTGAAATTAAAAACTTCGGAACCATTCATTTTCAATTCATATTCTGATGGATTCTGGTCTGTTTTACAACGCGCTCTTGCATGGCCTGCAGGAACAATTATATTTTTATAACCACTGCCATTAGTTTTCAAGAAATATTTAATACTCTTTCCTTCAGACCATTCAAGTGCCGTAGCTGTACCTCCATCTCCAAAAATCATGGCGGTTCCGCTGTCATTTTGGTTTATTCCATAATTACTTGTATCACCAATAAGCATAAGCACTCTTTTGATGCTTCGAGAGGAAATCATTGTACCAGCAAGCCATAAGCCGTAAATGTAACCGGAACACCCAAGATTTATATCAAAAGCAGTACAGTCCTCACTTAGGCCCAATCTATGCTGCAATATGCATGCCGTAGGTGGAACTGCATAATCGGGTGTCTGGGATATAAATATCAAAGAACCGATTGACGAGGGATCCCAGGCTAATTTCTCCAAAAGCTTTTTAGCTGCTGAATAGCATAAATCCGAAGCACATTGCTCATCGAATGCTACATGTCTTTCCTTTATACCTGTCATATTTACAAACTTCTGAACATTTTCCTCTCCAAAGGTTTCATAATATTCCTTATAATTTTTTATATTGTCGGGCACCGCTGCTGCAACACCTTTGATTTCAACATTGTTCAATATACCGGTTGCCAAAAAATCCACCTCATTCCATTTGATCCATAATGTCATTTATTGTTTTAAAATGTTTTACTTCACTTGCTGAGACAATTTTGTCAAATACTTCATCATACATTGCCATTACAGATATTACTGCCATTGAATCCCACTGATCTATATCTCTGAGCTCCATATCAGGGTTGAGTGTATCAGTGTCAACATCCAGTAATTCTTCCAAACGGTTCAACTTTTCTTTATCATTCATACCGATGCTCCTTTTCATATATAAGTAATATAGTTAAAGAAATTTATGTTTACATAACAAAATATGCAGTTTTAATATAATATGTGAAATGTTCTATGACATGGAACTTGTCAAAATTTTCTTTGAATTGAAAAAAACCTATAATCCGGAATTCTTTTTTGCCGGGTTATAGGCTCATTAATGTTTAAATTTTTTTACCTTATGAATTTATTTTTTTAAAAGTAATCTTCTCTCTACTGTTCACATAGTTGTTTCCCCAGGTGTACATTTCTTCAAGTATTGGCCACAAGCTCTTTCCGAATTCAGAAAGAGAATATTCAACCTTAGGAGGTACCTGAGTATATATTGTTCTAACAATCAATCCGTCGTTTTCAAGATCTCTGAGCTGTTGGGTCATCATTTTTTGAGTTGCTTTTGGGACAAGTCTTCTTAATTCACTGAATCGTAATGTACTATGAGCCAAATGCCACAGTATTACAGATTTCCATTTTCCTCCTATTAAATCTACAGTAACTTCTACAGGGCATTTAAACCCATTGCAACACTCACTCATTTTTATATCCTCCTGAAAAAAGTTGGTATCCATTTGGGTACTACGATACTTTAAAGTGTGTACTTGTTAAAAAGTATTTTATCCAATAGTATTATATCATAACAAAAATGAGCAAACCACTTAAGGTTGTTAAAATATCCAGGAAAGGTTGTGAGTTAATGATTACGAAAGAAATGACAATAACAGAGGTTGTTGAAAGATATCCAAAGTCTGTTGAAGTTTTTTTAACGCACGGTATGCACTGCTTTGGTTGTATAGCCGCACGTTTTGAGAATATCGAGCAGGGAGCAATTGCTCATGGCATTGACGTCAATAATTTAATAGAAGACTTGAATAAAAATATATGATATGAAAGAAAGGTTGATGATAATGGAATTGTTGGAAATCGCAAAGAAAAGATATTCTGTACGCAGTTATCAAGCTAGAAAGGTTGAAGAGGACAAACTTCTGAAAATACTGGAAGCAGGAAGAGTTGCACCGACTGCAGCCAACCTTCAGCCTCAAAGATTAATAGTAGTTCAAAAGGAGGAGGGTTTATCTAAAATTACAAAGGCTGCTAATATTTTTGGAGCCCCTTTAGCTATTATTGTTTGCGTAGACAAGGGGATTGCATGGAAAAGGCCACTTGACGGTAAAATAACATCCGACATTGATGCGAGTATCGTCACTGATCATATGATGCTTGAAGCTACGGATTTGGGATTGGGAAGTTTATGGGTTTGTTACTTTAAACCCGATGTAATAAGAACGGAATTTAATTTGCCTGATAATCTTGAGCCTGTTAATATACTTGCTTTAGGATACTCAAATGATAAACCATTACCTGCAGACAGGCATAATAAAACACGTCTTCCAATTGAAAATACTGTTTTTTATGAGAAGTTATAATTAAAAAGTTGCCCGTGTGGGGCACATGTGCAGGTATGATTCTGCTGGCAGAAAAAAACTGATGATGACTATACGCATCTTGGGGTTATGAATATTGAAGTCAGAAGAAATGCTTATGGATCCCAGCCTGATAACTTTACAGCACACATAAGGGTTCCTCAAGTGTCGCCTGATGAGTTTCCGGTAGTCTTCGTACGGGCTCCTGGGGTTGAAAAATATGGATAAAATATACAGGTGCTCGCATCCATTAATGGCAGGGTGATAGCTGTAAAACAGGATAATATACTTGCAACCTCATCTCATTCTGAGATGACTCAAGATTTGTCATTTCACAGGTATTTTGCAAACAAGGTGAAGTAACTTGTAAACAAATCAGGGCGCGTTGGCATTTTTTTGATGATACCAACTGCGCCCTGATTTATATTTAATGCTTTTCTATAACATATTTTTTAATTTTGTTATCCATGCTTAAAACTATTTTGGCATTACCAGCTTCTACTTCTATTGTTTCTCCAGGCGTTTTATTAATATAGGTTGCTGCAGTAAAGGAATTAGCCAAAGAAATGAGTCCTTCATTAGAGTTTATGTTCCATAGCCCATCATCATAATCTGAAATTATTGTTACTTTTTTGATTTTTTCAGTTTCAATGCTATATGCATCTATAAAGGCTCTGTACTGCATTGAATTCTTGTCACGACCGGTAAGAACTATTAAGTTTTTATCCGTAAATGGTTAAATAGCATGTTCAATATATCTGTGATTATCACTATAAAACAACTCAGCCTGGATATTCCCGTTAACCTTTCGTTGTAAGAATGCATAAGTTGGCGCACCACTTTCACCAAAAAGTAGCATGCTTCCTTCATAAGTAATTATTATAGCACTACTAAATGAAAGAAGATGAATCTTATCAGATAATTCCATAAAGCCTTTTTCAGTCATATTAAAAGCCTGTTCAGTCTGTAAAAAGTCTTTGAGTTTATTTATGGCGAATTTCGAAAAATCCTCTATTAAGTAATCAGAATGTTTAGAATCAATAATGTCTAATAAAGATTTAACCTGTTCATAAAGGTTATTTTTACTTCCAATATAATTTTTTAATTCATCAGTCTTTTGGACTATGTTATCAGAACAAGCAAAAGTTGACGGAGGGGCGATTGAAGAGGCATCCTTTACTGAACTTGTGCTATAGCATCCACAGGTTATAAAAATTATAAACACAACTGCTATAAGAAATGATACTCTTTTTTTCATTGTTTAACCTCAAAAATATTATAATCAAAACGAACACATATTCACATTAACATATACATAAAATGTATGTCAAATAATAGAAATGATACAAAATACTTCTTCTTATTCTTGGTTTAAAAGTTAATATTAAGATAATCTACGTTCTAGTATAAAAATAACACCTGAGACCTATTAAAACTAGTACTTATGGGCCTCTATTATTGGTTAACATAATGTAGTATAATTGTAACCACAAACATCAATTCAATGCTTTCTAGGAGTAATCTATTCGTAACAGGTGTCTGCCTTTAACTAATCACTATTTTTATTTCAAAGGAGAGGTCAGGATGAATCTATCATTTAAGCCAAGGAAAAGGTTTTTTTCTCTAATTCTCACACTAACATTTGTTTTCAGCTGTCTCTTTGTTTCTACATCGTTTGCCGCAAAACCTGACAAGACGCCTCCAAATGCTCCAACCAATCTTGTAGCTACTGCTGTTACTGATAGTTCAATCTCACTGTCATGGAAAGCTGCAACTGACAATATAGGTGTTAAATCATACGACATCTATCGTGATAGTGTTTTAGCAGGAAATTCAATAACTACTACATATACATCAAACAATCTTAAACCTTCAACTACATATAAATTTTACGTAAAAGCAAAGGATGCTGCAGGAAATACATCTAGTGCAAGCAGCATTCTTACTGTAACTACAGCTCAGGCTGTAATTACACCAACACCTACGCCTGCTCCAACCACAAAGGTTGTAGGTTATTATGCAGCATGGTCTGCTTACTCCGGTTTTACCCCCGATAAGGTAGATGCAGCAAAGCTCACACATATAAACTATGCATTTGCTAATATAGGAAGTGATCTCAAAATTGCAATGGGTTACCCGGATATTGATCCGTCAAATTTTAACAAGCTATATGCACTAAAACAAATAAATCCCAACCTCAAGACACTTATTTCAGTAGGAGGGTGGTCATGGTCAGGCAAGTTTTCAGATACAGCATTAACAGATGCATCTAGAGCTGCTTTTGCAGACAGTTGTGTAAACTTTTTAGTAATGTACGGGCTTGATGGGGTTGATATTGATTGGGAATACCCGGTCAGCGGAGGTTTATCATCAAATGTAAGAAGACCTGAGGATAGAACCAATTTTACTCTGTTAATGCAAAAGCTTCGTGAAAAGCTTGATGCACGAGGAGCTTTGGATGGCAAACATTATCTTCTGAGCTTTGCTGGAGCAGCAGGCAGTTGGTACGCAAATAACGTTGAACTGTCCAAGCTGAGCAATTGTGTAGATTACGGAAATATTATGACTTATGATATACATGGTACATGGGACACTTATACAGATTTCAATGCACCTCTTTACTCTAATACTGACAGCTCGCCGCAATATAAGTGGAGTGTTGATCAAAGTATAAACTCATGGCTGAATGCCGGTTTCCCAGTAGGTAAGCTTGTTATGGGAGTACCCTTCTACGGATACAAATATACTTATACAACAAATGTAAACTATGGGCTGTATCAGAAATATTCAGGTGGCTCATCTCTTAGCTATGCAAGCATTGCTTCAAACTACATTAATGCAGCCGGTTATACAAGGTACTTCAATTCACAATCAATGGTACCATGGCTTTTTAACGGTTCAACCTTTATAAGCTATGAGGACGAACAATCAATGGGGCTTAAAGCTCAATATATAAAAACAAAAGGATTAAGTGGTGCCATGATCTGGGAACTTAGCCAGGATCCAAATAAAGTCTTGCTCACGTCTTTGTATCAGGGACTTCAATAAGTAATTAAGAGCTTGAAAAGGACAGCCGTCTGTTATGACAACTGTCCTTTTTTTGATTATATCAGTTAAAATAAAGCCAAAATAATGAATAGAAATGTTACTCGGAGGATAGGCAGAATGGAAATAAGTACTCCTGTTTTATGGGCTGAAGATCCAGTGCCGGATATTTTTAAAGAATGCACCAAATGTGAGTTGCATAGTCAGAGATCAAAAATTATATGGGGTGAGGGAAATCCCAATGCAAAGATGATTGTTATACTTGACAACCCAGGATGCAGGGAAGACAAGGACGATCACCCTTTTGTCTGTGCAACCAGACAGACACTTCAAATGGCTGCTTTTGCAGCAGGTCTTTCCTCGGAAGATTTGTATGTAAGCTATATACTAAAATGCAGGCCAGTTAGAAGATATAACAAGGATATTGCAAGGAATATTTGCCTTTCACACCTTTTATATCAGATTGAAACATATAATTTCAAGGTTGCTTTTTGTCTTGGTGATATAGCAGTGAAGGCTTTCTTTGAAAACAGTGAAACTAGTGTGAAACTTATAAGAGGGAAACTACACCTTGTAAGAGGGCTAAAAACACTTGCCAGTTATCATCCGCTGGCAGTTCGGAGAAGACCCAATCTTTATAATAACTTTATCAAGGATTGGGAGCTGGCTGCCAAAGAAATTTAAAGTGAAACATAAGTCTTGCCATATATCTTATTAAAGTTATAATATACTTAATGTTTTAAGTTGGTAGTATTAAAGGGGGAAAATACATGAAAATTCTTATTGCTGGCTCCGGTGGTACAGGGGGCTGCATTGGAGGTTTTTTAGCTTATAAAGGCTTTGATGTAACCTTTATTGCAAGGGGTGTCCATCTGGACAAAATGAAACATGATGGTTTGAAAATTAAATCCGGATTAAAAGGCGAGATCACTGTTTCGCCAGTAAAGGCATGCGAAAGTAATGCTTATAATGAAAAAGCCGATGTTATATTTCTTTGTACAAAAAGTTATTCAATTGATGAAATAATTCCTCTATTGCGTAAAGCTTCACACAAAGATACGATTATTATACCTATAATAAATGGTATAGGAATTGGCGATGAGGTTAATGAAAAATTCAGCGATGCTATAATACTTGACGGCTGTATATATATTGCTTCATTTATAGCTGCTCCAGGCGAAATAATACATCTGGGAAAAGGTTTTAGAATTGTATATGGTCCAAGAAAAGATCAAACTGTACCTAATGAAAAGCTGCAGGAGATTAAAGAAGTATTGTTATCATCAGGTATTGATGCGGTTGTGTCCGATAATATAAAACGTGATACCTTTCAGAAGTTTTCCTTTGTATCCGCTTTTGCAGCATGTGGTGCTTACTATAATATCACTGCTAAAGATATTCAGGAAAACCCGGAATACAGAAATATGTTTACAAACCTTATTACGGAAGTATTGGATATAGCAAAAGTTATGGACCTTTCTTTTAATGTAGACTTGTTGCCAGTTAATCTTAATATAATTGATACTTTATTGCCTGATACAACATCATCTCTGCAAAAGGATTTATTTGCAGGCAAGAAAACTGAAATGGACGGTTTGATTTTTGAAGTAGTTAGGTTAGGAGTAAAGTATGGAGTGCCTACACCTAATTATAGCCTCGTGGCAAAAAAATTCGGATTTCCAAACCAATAAATATACTAAGTGAAGGTCGTTTACATATGGAGAAAGCAAAAATAATAGAAGCATTCAAAAGTCAGAAGTTAATATTTAAAATACTTGAAATTGTTTTCCTAATAGACATATTAATTAAGGTAGTATTCTTTATACAAAAAAACATATTTAATGTAGTATTTTTTATTGGAGGAGTAAAACAGGATTCTGTTGATTTCTGGCTTACAGCTGTTATTCTTTTAATAATAATTGTTTTTGTTTTTATTCTGTTTGATAAACTGTGGCTTAAGGGTGTATGTATTCTAGGTGTAATAGCAATTTCTCTATATATGATTTTTACTATGATATATGGCAGTTCCAATCCCAAATGCTTCTATTTCAGTTCTCCAAAAGGGAGCAATACACTCATAATAGAAGAAAATTCATGGTCTTTGGGAAGTTGGTGCGATTTCTATGAAGAGAAAGGTTTATTTTTTGCAAACGATATGGGTAAAAGTATAAAAATGGAAAATGGGTACCGGCCTTTTAGTAGGGGCGATTATAAGGTAACATGGGAAAGTGAAAGCAAAATTAGTATTCAGTACGGTTTTGGGCAGGATGGGGTAACAAAAACAGAGGTTATACAAATCGACTAAATATAGTGTATGTTCTGTAGTTGGTTAAGAAACACATGCATGCGGAATAAATCGGAAATTACCGATTGAAAGTACTTTAATGTATAAAATACCTTGACTTCATTATAAAATTTTTCAAAAAAAATCAGTTAAGTCTGCCTATCATTATCAAATCATGTCTATTATTCAATGAATTTTTTCTCCATAAAAGCAAGCAAATAAATGCACGAATTGTGCAATAACAAACACCTATTTTTCATGTTAATGATATAAAATAAACATTTGATGTTTTCAGTTATCATTGATAAAGCAATTTGTTTGGTTATTATGTTTATAAAATAGGTAGTTTAAGCTTGATTTTATATAAATAAAAAAATAGGGGGTAAAAAATGATAGGAAAGAGGAAAATTGTTTTAACTTTAGCATGTGTTTTTATTATAGGTATTTTGCTATCAGGATGTAGCAGTACGGATACTTCAGCAGGAGCTACTTCAAAAGTATCATCAAATTCTACAACCAGTCCTGTTTCAACATCGCCAAGTTCCACCGTTGCAGACAAAACTGAAAGCCCATTATGGAAAGCAGTAGCAGATGCTACTGTAGAACACGCTAATTTTGCTGCCGGATTTATTAATGAAAAATCAGGAATAACAGTTGGTTACGCCGGAGAAATTCATTATACGACCGATGGCGGTAAGACGTGGCCTACAAGTACTAACAATTCAGCATGCAGGTGGGGATTGGATATTGTAAATGAAAATCTTGCATGGTGCTGCGGTAATAACGGAAATATCAGAGTATCTAAGGATTTGGGTCAGAGTTGGGATGCTGTATCAGACTGCAAGGGCCCGTGTAAATTTATATCATTTGTTGATGATAAGACAGGGTGGGTCGCAAATACAGATTGGCTTCAGGTCACTTCTGATTCGGGAAAGACATGGAAGGATATAACAATCCCGAGTGAATTAAACGGTATAGCTGCAATAAATATTTTTTCAACAACTGATGGTTATATACTGAATAGTAATGGTATGTTATACTCGACTAAAGATGGAGGTAAGACTTGGTCAACCCCGCAGGATTTAGGAATTAAAAATCTTAAGATTGATAATAAAAATATACCTAGTGCTACATCAGCATGTGCTGCAATACGGTTTACAGATTCAAACAATGGAATTATTGTTTTCAGCGGAGTTTCAGGAACGGACAGCGGAAACGTTTGGGCCTTAAAAACGGCTGATTCAGGTAAAACATGGACTACTCAGGAATTGAATGTAGATAAGTTATACTATCAGTCAACGGTATACCTTTCTCATGATGGTAAATACCTTACTTTACGCAATGAATTGAATAAAATAGAAGTACTTTTACTGAAATAATTAAATAGCTACAATTTTTAAAGCGATAACCAAAAGGCTATCGCTTTTTTGTATTATCTTAATATTTTAAGTAATTATTGCAATGATGATGTTTGTTCGACTACCTTGTACATACTTGCCATTGTTCCAAGTGTTTCAGCTGGAGCTGCCTCCAAAGCATAATAACCCTTTTTCACCATCCACTGCCACACATCGTAAGCATGATGTGAGCACATCTGAAATGCACTTTCAAGGAATGTTCTTACTTCGGGATTGCTTGCCTCCATTGCTGCCCATGCGTACTCTCTTCCTGCCCTTTTAAGAGTTAAAAGATAAGCTGTTGCAATTTCTCGGTCATCCAGAGTTTGAGCATCGGTTCTTGGTAAAACGGATTTTACGTTTGTCCCTGATTGTGTAAAATTTTCAATTATATGAGTAAATTCTGGTATGGGAAGACCGGTTTTGGCACCGCTTTTACGGCTTAGATATTCAACTTTTGTATTATAATCTTTTATGTGGTATGGAAAATGCTTTTGAATTAATGATTTCAATTCAGGATCTTTTGCCTGGTTAATGAAAAGTCCCATATTTGTTATTGAGTTTACACAGCTTAAAGTAAGTTCATTTAAGTCATGAACTTCATGAGCAGCTAATTGCATTGTTGATTCCTCCATTAATAAATTTTATTTTATTTTCTTCTTAAATAAAATATTTATTCTTTGCTCATATTACTTCAATCATTGTCCATTAAGATGTATTTGTCTCCAGGGAATTTTGATGTTTCTATTAAGAACTTTCTGAAAAAATTTGACAAGTGGAAAATTTAACAGAAAAAATACGTTAATATAAGTATAATTTGCATAAAAAGTCTTTTATGAGATTGACACTATATATGGTATATGCTATCATTTAATCAACTAAATATTGCATTTAATGGGTGGCTATGCTTTGCATGGTTGCCTTAACCATTGAAGTATTCCGTTAACTTTACTAGTAATGGGGTAGACCGGCTGCTTAAATACCGCTTTATGATATTTCAGCTTCTTGACGATCTGTTGGGAAGCTTTATTTATCGTTTACAAAAGAAACTTACTTATATGAAAGGGGTTTAAGTACTAATGATTACCAAGATTAAAAAGAGAGATGGAAGAGAAGTGCCCTTTAACATTGAGAAGATTGCCAGCGCCATATTCAAGGCTGCTAGTGTTACAGGGGGAAAGGACTATAATACGGCGGTAGAACTTGCAGAAAAAGTAGCGGATTATATTGAAAAGGATTTAAATAGAAAGGTACCTGAAGTAGAGGAAATACAGGATTCAGTTGAGAAGATACTTATAGATGAAGGGTACGCACGTACAGCGAAGGAATTCATTCTTTACAGAGCTGAAAGAACACGTATCAGAGAAATGAATACACGTCTTATGAAGGTTTATGAAGATCTTACCTTTAAAGAAGCCAAAGATAATGACATGAAGCGTGAAAACGCTAATATAGATGGTGACACTGCAATGGGCACAATGCTCAGGTATGGTTCTGAAGGTGCCAAGCAGTTTAACGAAATGTTCCTTTTAAAACCAGAGCATTCAAAAGCTCACAAGAATGGTGACATACATATTCATGATATGGATTTTTTGACACTTACTACAACCTGCTGTCAGATTGATATACAGAAGCTGTTTAGTAATGGTTTTTGTACCGGACATGGATACTTAAGAGAACCTAATGATATTCATAGCTATTCAGCGCTTGCTTGTATAGCAATTCAATCAAACCAGAATGACCAGCACGGAGGTCAAAGCATACCTAATTTTGATTACGGGATGTCTGCGGGTGTTGCAAAAACATACATAAGATTATATAGACAAAATTTAATTAAAGCGCTTGAACTTATTGTTGATATAGAAGATCTTGAAAGTAAAGCTAGTGAAGTTTTCAATGATATATCAAAAAAGGGATTGCATCCTTCACTAAAAATTAATGAAAAGTATCTTAAGACTGAGGCGGAGCTTGTTGGGAAATTTATTGATATAGCAGCTGTTAAAAAGGCACAGGAATTTGCAGTGAAAAAAGCTGAAGCCGAAACTGACAGAACCACTTATCAGGCAATGGAAGCATTTATACATAACCTTAATACAATGCACAGCAGAGCAGGAGCACAAATTCCTTTCAGTTCAATTAACTATGGAATGGATACATCTCCCGAAGGCAGGATGGTTATGAAGAATCTTTTGCTTGCCACTGACGAAGGCCTTGGAAATGGAGAGACGCCGATTTTCCCAATTCAAATTTTCAAGGTAAAGGATGGTGTCAATTATAATCCGGGAGAACCTAATTATGATTTGTTTCAGCTTGCCTGCAAGGTAAGTTCAAAGAGGCTTTTCCCAAATTTCTCTTTCATTGATGCTCCTTTTAATTTAAAATATTACAAACCTGGCCAACCCGAAACTGAAATTGCGTATATGGGCTGCAGGACTAGAGTTATAGGAAATGTATATGATTCTGAGAGAGAAATAATAAATGGAAGGGGAAACTTAAGTTTCACCACATTGAACCTTCCAAGGATAGCGCTTGAAAATAAAAATATAGACAGTTTTTTTGAAAAGCTTGATGAAAAAACCAATCTTATTATAGACCAGCTTCTTGAAAGATATGAAATGCAGGCTTCAAAAAAAGTTAAGAATTTTCCTTTCCTTATGGGACAGGGAATATGGATTGATTCAGAAAAACTTGGCTGGGAAGACCAAATAAGAGAGGTTTTAAAGCACGGAACCTTGTCTATGGGCTTTATTGGTCTTGCAGAATGTCTAAAGATACTAACAGGAAAACACCACGGCGAGTCAAGATCATCCCAGAATCTCGGTCTTGAAATAGTGGGACACATGAGGAAACGAATGGATGAGGCAAGTAAAAAATATGCAATGAATTTTACTCTTCTTGCAACACCAGCTGAAGGTTTATCAGGTCGTTTCGTTAAAATGGACAGACAGAAATTTGGGAATATACAGGATATAACAGACAGAGAGTATTATACAAACAGCTTCCATATACCGGTTTACTACGAGATCAAAGCTTTTGACAAAATTAATCTGGAAGCACCTTATCATGCATTAACAAATGCGGGGCATATTACATACGTTGAGCTTGATGGAGACCCTACCCAAAACGTTGAAGCCTTTGAAAAGGTTATACGCTGCATGAAGGAAGCAGGAATTGGCTTTGGAGCAGTTAACCACCCTGTAGACCGTGACCCTGTTTGCGGATACACGGGTATAATCGGGGATGAATGTCCGAAATGCGGCAGAAAAGAAGATGAAGTATCTTTTGATAGAATAAGAAGGATTACCGGCTATCTTGTTGGAACCCTTGATAGGTTTAATGATGCTAAAAAGGCTGAAGTAAGAGATAGGGTAAAGCACTTTAGCTGTGTTAAGAATTAGTATATAGGGGGATATGATGTCTACAGAAATACGGATTTCAGGTATTATTGAGGAATCAATAGTAGATGGTCCCGGTATACGCTATGTGGTATTTGCACAGGGATGCAGTCATAACTGCCCGGGCTGCCATAACCCCGAAACGCATTCGTTCAGTGCAGGAAGGATTGTTGAAATTGAAGCAATCATAGAGGATATAAAAAAGAATCCCCTGCTTGATGGGATTACTCTAAGCGGAGGGGAACCGTTTGAACAGTCTGAAGGCTTTGCTGAGCTGGCATCTGCCGCAAAAAAAGCAGGTATGCATGTAATGACTTATACTGGTTTCCGTTATGAAGAGATAGTACAAAATCTAAGCAAAGTGGGCTGGAAGGCTCTTCTCTTAGCTACAGATTTGCTTGTTGACGGACCTTTTGAAATTGATAAAAGAAGTTTGATGCTTAAATTCAGAGGTTCTAAAAACCAAAGGATTATTGATGTCAGACGCTCGCTACAGCAGGGAGAAGTTATAATCGCCGAAATTTAACATTTTAAGGGGGTAACAGGTATAATGTTACCCCCTTAACTTTAGCCTTTTATTACCGGTGTACATAAGAAAGTAAGCATTAATTCCGGCAAATCGGTTTGATTTTGATACCATTCATACATAGGTCTTGATACGTCAACCTGCCATCCGCTGTCGGGCAGCCATTCCTTAAGCCACCTGTCCCAGGTGGGCCCAATCTCCTCTGGTGATCCATAGTGTACGGTTACAGCATATAAGCCTTCGGGAATACTTAGCTCCTTGAAGCCGAAAGTATTGTTAAAATCAATATCAACTACAACTGCTGCATATGACCTCTTTTGTGGTATAGGTATTTTTTCATCATGATCTGGAAAAACACCTATATATTCTTTTGGAAAGCTGTACAGGTTGTTTTTGCTTATTGTTTCATTCAGCTTTTCCCAAGCTTTGGGCAGTCCCCAGTAATCGCCTATGTTTTGTATGCCCATTACACGTTTTTGCTTAAAGTTAATTATTTTTGTTTCCACAGAATCATCTCCTTTACTACTTAGATAGAACCAATGAGAATTTTTCCTTTCGTGGTAGTGAAGGCCGGCTTTTGAATAGATTAATCCATACCAATTTGTTAACTGCCTGGCAGCAGAAGGTCTAATTCCATATTCGTATTTAAAGGCTTTTAAAAAAGACTCGAGGGTTTCATATCCTGAATCGAGTGCAATATCTGTTATTGATTCATCTGTATTCCTCAATTTATACATTGCACGTTCCAAGCGAAGCCTTTTTATACATTTATGTACACTTTCACCAGTAAGCTCTCGAAACTTCCTGTGAAAATGATAGGGTGAGGAGTATACCTCCTGTGAAATCTCTTTATAGTCCAAAGGACTGTCCAGAGACTCCATTATTTTCAATATGGCTTTTTCTACTCTTCCATGCCAATCAATTAATGTGTTTTTTCTCATGATACCTCGATGATAAATTATTAGTTTAATAATTACCTGTCCTGTATTGCGTTTTTTAATATATAATGCGGTAAAACCATCTGGTTAATAATTTGTTAGAATTATATCATATGCTAAAATTACTATATCAAAAGTAGTACAATGCTAAAATCATTAATGACGAATTTACTACAAACAAAAGATACCTTTTCATTTTACTATAAAATCTAAAAAAAATATTGACTCTGACGTTACGTCATGGTTTATGATAATTGTGGAGGTGATAAGAATGCCTTATATGATAGGAGAATTGGCAGAATTAGCTGGTGTAAGTGTGCGTACACTTCATCACTATGACAGCATAGGCTTGCTCAAACCAACTTCTGTAAGTCCGGCCGGCTACAGATATTATACTGATTGTGATGTGGAAAGACTGCAGCAGATACTTTTTTTTAAGGAAATGGATTTCAGTCTTAAAGAAACTGCTGAAATAATTAACAAGCCTGATTTTGACAAAATAAAGGCTTTAAAGGCACATAAAGAGCTGCTTTGTAAGAAAAGAAAAAGAATTGAGGCACTTATTGCTTCTGTCGAAAAAAACATTGATTCAGCGGAAGGAGAGATAAGAATGGATAAAAAAGAAATGTTTAAAGCTTTTGATATGAGCGATATAGAAAAGCATAAAGCAAAGTATGCTCAGGAAACTAAACTTAAATACGGTGAAACTAATGCTTATAAACAGTCCCAGGAAAGAACATCCAAATACAGTAAGGATGACTGGGCAAAGGTTATGAACACAGCAAATGAAATATTTGAAAAGATTGCTTCATTAATGGATAAAGGACCTGATAACACTGATGTTCAGCAAGCAATTTCTCAATGGCGGCAACACATTACTGAAAGCTTCTATGACTGTACCCCAGAAATATTCAGAGGTCTTGGTCAGCTTTATGTGTGCGATGAGCGATTTTCGGATAATATTGATAAAATTAAGCCTGGATTATCAGAATTCCTTAGCAAGGCAATAGAAATCTATTGTGACAACTTATAACAAGTGCTAAAAACGTCGGATTTGTCCGGCGTTTTTGTTTTCTAAAACAAATATTTGGCTAATGCTATGTAATGTAATAAAATAGTATTGTATTGACCTACTCAGTATCTGTATAACAAAACAGGAGGTAGCAAGTTTGTATATTTTGTCACGGCTTTTTCATCCTATTACATCTAATCCTGATAATGCCGGAACTTATATAGAGGTTCTGCCTTCAAACTTGTTAAGGCCATATATAAGATGCTTTTGGGGTACAAAAAACACTGAAAGCATATACAGGCATGGTGGTTACAATTCTTCTGCTGTTATTCCTGATATGTGTATGGATGTTATTTTTAATGTTGATTATTTGTCCAACAATGTTCAGTACTTTTTTTGCGGATTAAATGACAAACCTTTTTTTGCAACATCAAATGCTCAAGTATCAACTTTTGCAATACGTTTTAATTTTTGGGCGGTACATATTTTCTCGGATACTCATCTTAAGGGTACATTGAATGTTATAAATAATGCAGAAGAACACTTCAGTGATTTGTGCAGTTTTATGAAAAGACTTCTTATAAGTAAAACTTCTATGTTGGAACGTATAGCCCAAACTGAAAAGTATCTAATTGGATTCCTTAATAAAAAAACTGAACTTAATAACAACTTTATGAATTCGGTATATAACATACTTGCTTCAAAAGGCGTTTTACCTATATCTGATATATGTGAAAGAAATATTATAAGCCAAAGACAGCTTGAAAGGACTTTTTTGGAATATACGGGAGTAACTCCGAAAAAAGCAGCCGACCTTGTTAGATTCCAAAACATATGGCGTGAAATATATTATACAAGACCTGATACTCAGGATATGATTTTTAGATATAATTTTACAGATCAGTCTCACTTTATTAATAATTTCAAAAAATTTTTCGGTAAATCACCATTAAAAGCTAAAGATAATTAAGTGTCGATTTTTTACAATACTTTGATGTTTATAGATGTTAAACTTGGTACAAGTGATTTATTATAAAGATAAAAAGGTAGGGATAAATATGATAAAGAATATGGAATGTATAAACCTATATTCCAAGGATCATGTAGGTTTATTCGAATTCTACAATGAGAAACTTGGTATACCGGTACAGTTTGAAGGATTTGGAAATCATGATGGTGCAAAATTGGGTTTTGGAAGATATGACATGGGAATTACTATCTGGGATGAAAACAAGTGGGGAAGTACAGCCTCAGGGCAAATCAATCTGGTTTTTTATTGTGAAAACCTCGATACTGAGTATCAGGATTTAAAGAATAGGGGAGTGGACCTGGAACCCCCTGTTAAAATGGAATGGGGAAGTGAACTAGTTGTTAAAGATCCACTGGGAAATACTATAACCTTAATGGAACAGCACTATTAAATTATTAGTAGAACGCCTGTATCTGATCAGATACGGGTGTTTTTATGTGTTTACATTCGAATTATTTTTTATTGACTACATAATGAATTGCGTATATAATGACTATATACTCAATGAGTATTAAGTCAACGAAATGGAGCTTATTAATGCCGGGTACACAAAGGCAAGTTCAGAAGGAAGCAACAAGAAAACACATAATAAAAACTGCAATGAATCTATATGCGGAATATGGCTTTTCAAAAATACCGACGTCGGACATAGCTAAAGCTGCAAATGTTTCTCATGGTTCTGTTTTTGCTCATTTTGGAACACAGGAAGAACTGATTGAAGCTGTAATTAATGAATTTGGTAGTGAGATTAATAATAGGCTTCATGAGCTGGCAGAGTCAAAAAGCAGCATAAAAGAAGTGATGCAGGCTCATCTCAATGGCTTGACAGAATTTGAAAATTTTTATACAAGACTTGTGGAAGAAAAGTCACTACTATCAAAAAATGCTCAAAACATATTTGTAATGATTCAGTCAACTATATCATTCCACATAAGCCAGGCTCTTGAGAGAAGTATTAATGAGGGCTTGATAAAAAAACTCCCTGTACATTTGGTTTTTAACGGTTGGGTGGGGTTGATGCATTATTATCTTGTAAACAAGGACATTTTTGCACCTGGTGAATCAGTATTAAACCGATATGGAAAAGAACTGCTTAATTATTATATTGATTCTATAAAAACCTAATTGGATGTTGTTGTTACGGAGGCATAATAATGGTTAAGAAATTAAAAGCCCGTAGATGTTACGGCCATTTGGGCGGTGAATTGGGTGAAATTCTATTTCTGAAGCTGGTCGAATTGGAGTGGATTAAACTGGAGGAAGGTAAGTCTACTGTTTATGAAATTACTCAAAAGGGTTTAGAAGGCTTTGAAAAAATGGGTATAAAAGTTAATAAATAATAGGGGGGTACATATATGTCTCAAAATACAATGGAATTATTTAAAAAAGAAGCTCCTGAAGTTAGTGCTGCGTTTAATAGCCTAATTGAAGCATTATCTTCAACAAAGGGCCTGGATTCCAAAACAAGACAGCTTATCTATATTGGAATAAAAGCGTCCCAAGGAGATACTGGTGCTGTAATGGCACATACTCCAATGGCTAAAAAAGAAGGGGCTTCAAGAGATGAGATTAAGGACACAATTCTTCTGACGCTTACGGTAGTGGGAATAAAAGGCGTTGCAACGTGCCTTGAACCTGCTCTCAATATTTATGATAATTGTAAGGGGTAAACTATAATGACAGAAACTATTGAAAACCTTTTAAAAAACTCACATCTCCCAGGGCCAAGGTCAAACCTTGAATTACTTTATCATTTTGCTAAAAATGCACAGGAGTCTGAGATAAATGAATGCCTTAGCTTTTATAACAAGGAAATTTCAAATTCTCCTGAAGAATTTGCAGTATGCTGCGGAATTGTTGGATATTGTATTTTAAAACAAAATGATTTGTACGAGGTAATCAAATATATAAGAAAATTTACTTCGCACAGCAGTTGGAGAATCAGGGAAGCCGTTGCTATGGGCATTCAGGAAATAGCTGAGTGCAGAGAAAATGAAATCATTAATTTGCTTGAAGAATGGATAAACGGGAATGCTCTTGAAAAACGTACAGTTGTGGCTGCATTATGCGAACCTAAGTTATTAAAATCAAAGGATATAGCTGAAAGTGTCCTTGATATTCTCTATAGACTAATTTTGAATTTTCAGGATATTAATTCTTCTCTTACCGAAGAAGAAAAAGTTTTAAGAAAAGCTCTTGGTTATGGCTTGAGTGTCGCAATGGTATCAAATCCCGAAAAAGGGAAAAAAGTATTTGAAGAGATTGCTGTAATTAATAATAAGAACATCAGGTGGATAGTTAAAGAAAATCTCAAAAAGAACAGATTAGTTGTTATGGATAGAGAATGGGTAGCAAATATGAGAACAAAACTGGAGGTATGAGAATGAAAATCTGTATTGCATGTGGAATGCCAATGACAAAGCCGAGTGATTTTGCAATGGGGGATGAAAACAAGGATTATTGCATACATTGTTCACGTGCTGACGGGTCTATGCAGTCATACGATGAAAAAGTAGAATCCCTTTCGGGCTTTATTGTTAAAACACAGGGCCTGGACAAATCAGCAGCCCTGGATGCAGCAAAATTTATGATGTCCAAGCTGCCTGCATGGAAATGAGCAGGCTATTATTTGTCTACATATTTCCCGTCTTCGGGTACTGCGATATTATTAAAATTAGTGAGTAAATAATCTAGATGCCTTGACAGCTTTTCTCCATCCATGGGCAGGCCGTGGCTTGGAATGGCAAGGTGAGGGTCCAAATCTCTTAATTTTTCTATAGAATTCCTGGAAGTCTCCCAATCAGTTGTAAGGTACGCCGGAGGACCTTTTACCTCCTCTCTCTGGCTTAAAACTGATGTGAAGGATTCTTGTTTCGTTGTTGTAAAAGCATCCCCTGCAATTAATACCCTGTCTTTTTCACGGAACAGAGATACGTGTCCATCAGTGTGACCAGGGGTATATATCCATTTCCAATGAGGCATTCCAGGAATGCTTCCATCACTTGGAAGAGGCACTGCTCTGTGACCTATATCTATAGGTTCATTGGGAAAGGCAGGTGACATTTTTGCAACAAGTCCTTCATCCACGGTTGAATCTCCTTGCGGATAGCTTTTTTTACCTGTTACATAATCAAGCTCCAACTTGTGAATGTAAACCGGAACATCCCATAATTCGGAAAGCCTTTTTACACTTCCTACATGATCAAAATGCCCATGTGTAAGGACTATAGATTTGGGCTTGTTGCCGTCTCCAAATCTATCCTTCGCCATTTTCAAGATGAAATCTGAGGAGTTTTCCAATCCTGTATCAATAAGAGTCCAGCCCTTGACATCACCGACCATACAAGCATTTACAACAGTAAACTGTAACAGCAGAATATCAGGTTTCACTTCAGTTGAGGTTGTTGTAAGCTTTGAAAACCCTTTAAGCAATTCATTTATCATGTGGAGACCTCCGTAATTATTGCAGATCAAATTCAATTTCGTGCTTTAAAATTTCATTTATTCTTTTTTCCATTTTATCAATATCAAAATCTGCTTCTTTTTTAATACTTTTACGAAGCATTGGACCGATTTGTGATATGTTATCTCTGATATCCTTTAACAATTCCAATGCTGCAGCTGCCTCTAGATCCTGCCTTGGAACCTGCACCATATTGGCAAGTATTGTATTTTCCGTTCTTGAGGCTATCATTGGTGATTTGACATCCTCTACATAAACTATTGTTCTTTTGCCGGGGCCTCGATCATCCTCAATGGGCTCCAGACTTATTATTTTATCTGAACGTGCAAATTTACCATATCCAAGCGGGATCATTATATTTTCTCTTATTTCCATAGTCTCACCTTTTATAAAAATGTTAATTATATTTTCTCCTTCATCACTAAAAGTATACTTAAAAAAACCTGCTGCATGAAGTTAGAGTAGATGCACCAAATCCGGGAGGACAGTATTTTAATGCGAACAACCTTCAACCTCCGATAACCCGAATCCAAGCCTTTAAGAGAGATACAGCCTGCTGCTGCAGGCTTTTTTTATTGTCTGGGAAGTAAATTTTTTTTGATAAAATTCGTGTCAATAATACTTGGAAATTAAATCGCGATGCCACCTTTATTCTTGCATAAACACTTTTTCATTCCACATTCATATAATAACATAACGAATTATGTTAACTGCGAAAGGTGATATGAATGAGTATCTATATTCCAACCAATATGCAGGAATGGGAGAATTTTATTAAATCAAACCTTAAGAAATATGATGACAACCAAGATAACAAAGGTAACAAAGTCATCAAAGAAGACAATGTAATTACCGAACCGGTAAAAAGTGTTCAACAATACCTAGATGTAGTAGAGCAGGTTTATAAGAGTATTCAAAGCGATTCAGCAGCAGGTGTTTCAAAACAGTTTAAAAACTTATTATGGTACAGGGGTCTTGCATCGTTAGACTATGATCTGTTACCATCCATTAGCAGGGGAGGATTAAATACTGATTATGAAGTGATATATTTGTCCAAATTCAAGTCATTGGCAATACCATATGTTGAGAGACTTCCCGGATATCCATTTGACGAAGGGACACCATCCTACTGGGGCTGGCTCTTTTTAATGCAGCATTATGGACTGCCGACAAGGCTGCTGGATTGGTCTACAAATGCACTTGTTGCACTCTTGTTTGCAACACACGAGAGGACTGCTGAACAGAGAAAATTTGATGCGGTTGTATGGCTTCTGAATCCTGTTAAATGGAATTCGACATTCCAGTTATATGATTTTCTTCCGCCTGGTTATATACCAAATGTAGCTGAAAATATAGTTTACGAGCAGTTTGGACCGGAATCGGTTTCAACGGATAAAAAGCCTCTATCAGCAATAGGCCCACTTAATAGTACACGAATAATTGCCCAGCAGGGAACCTTTACAATTTATCCTCATACAAAAGATTTGATCTCCATGGATAAACTTCCGGGAGCAAGTGAGTCTATGTATAAAATATTAATTGATAATAACAGCACTGATAGTATTGCAAAGGAATTGAACTCGTATGGTATAACCTATGCATCATTGTTCCCCGAAATATCAAGTATAGCTCAGCAAATCAAGGAAGAGGGCGTTTTTAAGGTAACATAGGGTAATGGTAGTAGCCCAATTTTTAATGCACTTCAAATATCAGATAACAAAATGGTATTTGGCAGGTGCATTTTCTTTTAGATATTAATAACGTGAGCAAGCATTATTGTTTTTTAAATGTTTTTATAGGATAATGTTGGTAGATATGAATAAATTTATAAGGGAGAAAATCAATGTTCCTTAGTAGAGTTCAGGTGTTTATCATAACGATGACACTATTCGTTTTTTTACCTGTCTTGATACTGTCAGGACTTTTTTTTCTTGGAAAAGACTCGTTTTTTGGCGCTATACTTCTTATTATAGTATCGGGTAATTTGATATTTTTACTATTTAAAGCCGGGCCATGGGAATTTACATGGTTTTATCTTAGACACATTATATTTCTTGCTTATTTAGCGGTATCAGTACTTACAATCATATTTAACGCCAATGAACCTTTTGTGTTGAATTATGGAGAGTATATAATCTTTGCCGCTATAGTTGTTGTCATGTTCTTGAATATAAATACTGTAAGGGCTTTAAAAAGGCCGGCAAAATGCCTGAATCTTGAGTTTCCGTTCGAAAATGGAAGGTACCTTGTAACAGATGGTGGAGATGGCAGCATAAGTTCACTTGTTAATTATCATAACAAAGCACAGGTTCATAAGAGGGGAAATTCCAATTCTTCTATGAGATTTGCCACAGATATTGTAAAGCTTGGTAAAAAAGGTTTTACAGTAAGCAGTCCTCTTACCAGTAAAAACGAAAGCTATTCCATTTATAATGAAAAAGTATATAGCCCCTGTGATGCAGTAGTTGTAGAAGTAATTGACGGTATTGAAAACAACATTCCTTTCAGCAGAAATTTTCCGTATAATGTAGGAAACCATGTAGTACTTAAAAAAGATAACAATTACATTGTTATGGGGCACTTAAACAAAAATACAATAACGGTTAGAGAAGGAGATACTGTCAGCACTCATCAATTATTGGGACTGATAGGCAATTCGGGATTAACTCCTAGACCACATTTGCATATGCAGGTTTCAGAAGCACAAGACAGCCTTTTCTGGACGGGAAGGGGAGTACCAATATCATTCAACAACTTACCTTACCCAGTTAAAAATACTCTTTTAAAGGTTTAGAATACATGACATATAGATGTCATTTTGAAGTTGTATGATTATTATAAAAAGTATAGAAAGGACAATGGTATGATAAGTATCGAAAGCTTGATGTCGATAAGTAAGGAAGAAATTCCGGATGCAGCGCGGACTATGAAAGCAGAGGATATTAAGCTACTGGTAGAGCTTTTATCTGAAAAGGACGACAAAATAAGATATAACGCATTGCAGCTACTGCAAAGCAGATCATCATTTTCACCTGACGTTTACCCATACTGGGACATCTTTGTTGAAAAGCTTTCAAATGATAATTCCTATCAACGAAGTATCGGTGTTATGCTTATTTCTGAAAATGTACGCTGGGATAGTGAAAATAGAACTGACAAGGCAATTGATAAATATCTTGATATATTAAATTATGACAAGCCAATTACCGTAAGGCAATGTATTCAGGCTTTAACAAAAATTGTTGCTTACAAAAAGCATCTTCATAAAAAGATTTCGGAGAGCCTAATGTCTATCAATATTTCAGCTGTCAAGGAAACTATGAGAAAAACGACGTTGGTTGACATCCTTACTATTCTTGCACAGATAAGGAAAGAAGGGACTACGGATGAAATCGAAAGCCATATTTTCAGTGCGCTTTCAGGTGGAGTACTAGATAAAAAAGCTATAAAACAAATTGAAATATTACTTTGATTATGTACAGGATAGGCCTAAGGCCATATCCTTTTTAATGTAAGGTCTTGAATAATATTAAGTTAACATTCTTTTAGATAAATTCTACCGTACCTCCTGCAGATCTCACATCATCACATAACTTTTTTAAATGGTGATGGTGATGGTGATGAGGACCCAATATACTTCCTAGCAACGGTGACCTTAATATTTTGCAGATACCGCTTGGCGACGTCAGTTCTATAATATTCAGTACATTAATAGTAGCCCCTGCCGGAATAAAAACTCTTATTATTGTGCCCGGCAACTGAGGACATGGTGAACGATGGCCGCACTGTGACATTTGTTTTACCTCCTAAAGTTTTATGTAATATATTTTATGCAGATGGATATGTTAGTGTTAACATAAAAGGTTTCATTATTTTTATGAATTAAATTTAATTAGTTTTTATACATAAAAAAGAGCTGGTTTACCAACTCTTTAAGAGAACAAAAATTAAGTAAGTTTTAGCCCTTTTGAGCTTTAATCATGTTATCCAGCAATCTGAGGAAATACATTGAGCCATCAATATAGGGCTTAAGAACTTCAAGTGATATCTGGCTGTCAAGGCTTGGAAGGTTTAATCTTTGCAGTATATCATCTGTATTGTTTATACCGAAAATTTTTAGATAGGATTTTATAGTCTCGGGTGTAAGAGTTAAATTAATAACCCTATCATTTCCTGTACTTGTTTTTTCAGCCCCTGCGTTACTGTCAAAGCCTGCTGCTTTAGTCTGCTTGCATCCCAATCCTAGACTTCTATAATCTATATTTTTGTAATAGGAGATACGCTTAGCGCTTTCTTCCATCAATTCTCTATAAGTCATTAAAACACCTCCTTTCCATTCGTTTTGATAATTAATAAGTGAAATTTGTTTTCATCTCTATATAATATGCATCTGATCGAATCATGTTAACATAATGAGAATTAAATAATCATTATAGTAAATCTTTTGCATAAATGAGCAACATGGCATGATAATTTTGGTTTTAGAACGATATAATATTATTAAGGAATAGTGAAAGGTGAACATTTTATGGGGTAACCAAGGGATTTAAGCCTGAAAAGGAGATACCGGACTCATTGGACCTCCATATTTCACATCATTGGCTGCGCAAAAAGAAATGGAATTACTGGTGTATTACCAATGAAAAATGTTTATTTTCCATAATAATTTCAAACCTTGATTATGCTGGACTGGTAAGAGCATATTTTTATAATTTTTTAACTGGCAAGTTTGTTGAAAAAAAAGTGATAATACCATTTGGAAAAGGCTGCAGGATGCCTGATGGAGTTAATGAAAGCATTTGCTTTAATCACCGTAAAATGCAAACACATCTTATTTATGAGAAGGGCAGTACACATATTATTGTAAAGTGTAGTGATTCTGGAAGCGAACAATTGGAAGCTGATTTAAGAATAAGGAATACTATAGACTATGATGCACTGAATGTTGCAGCACCGTTGAGTAAAAAGCATTATCAGTTTACATCAAAGCTGCAGTGCCTTCCAACTGAAGGAATAGTCCAAGTAGGCCGGGAAGTTCATCTATTTGAATATAAAAGCACATTTGCACGACTTGATTTCGGCAGGGGTATTTGGCCTTATAAATTAAATTGGAATTTAGCTGCTGCATCAGGCATAACGGATGAAAAAACAGTGGGTTTCAACCTGGGAGGGAAGCAGACTAATGACACAGGGATTACAGAAAATGATCTTTTAATAAACCATAAGCCGATAAAACTGGGTGAAGATATAAAGTTTTTTTATGACAGTGGTTACTTAATGAAGCCTTGGAATATTAGAACTTGTGCTAGTGACAGGGTTAATCTGGAATTTATTCCGGCGTACGAACACATAACAAAAACAGATTTTATTATTATAAAATATGAAATTCATCAGTTGTTTGGCAGTTTTTATGGTATAATTGAAGATGAAAATCATCAAAAAATTTCAATAGCCAATTTAAAAGGCTGTTCAGAGTATCATTTCGGTAAATGGTAAAATATATACTTTTCAAATTCAATATGTGTTCTGATGTAGATAAGCTCGTTATTATAAATAACGGCTTTTTTTGTTCTACCTAAATTTTCATTAATGAAAATAACAATCCTGTGGAATTATATTATTGTAAACTTTTTTGGAGGTGTTAAATATGAGAAAAATATTATTTTCAATATTAACTTTAGCTTTTACATTCACCTTGATACAAGCAAATGTGAATGCGGAAAATATATCAGCAAATGGTGACGAGGATATGGTTGCATTCAGTTATATAATACTGAGTGAGGATTGATAATATATTTCCTACGGTGTTAATCTCTGCTATAATGGTAAAAAAATAAAAAGCGGGATGATTATATGAACAGCAGAATTGATACCAGGTTGGAAAATTTTAAAATAAGGTTCGCACAGCCGGAGGACACTCCATTAATCCTTGAATTTATCAAGGGTCTTGCAGAATATGAAAAAATGCTGGACTGTGTTGAGGCGACAGAGGAAATACTTCGGGAAACTCTTTTTACCAGAAAAGCAGCTGAAGTAATTATAGGTGAATATAAAGGCTTACCTGTAGCATTTGCATTATTTTTTCATAATTTTTCGACCTTTTTAGGTAAGCCGGGAATATACCTTGAGGATTTGTTTGTCAAACCTGAATATAGAGGAAAGGGTCTTGGAAAACTAATGCTTTCATTTCTTGCAAAGCTTGCCAGGGAAAGGGATTGCGGCAGATTTGAATGGTGGTGTCTGGATTGGAACAAACCATCAATTGAATTTTATAAGAAGCTTGGTGCCCAACCTATGGATGAATGGACGGTTTACAGAGTAAGCGGAAAAACTCTTGATGAGCTTGCTGACAAGTTTTAGGTAATAAGGAGTATAAATATATGGAAGATGTTTTGAAAAGATTTTTAAAATATGTTGAATTTGACACAAGATCAGATGAAAGCTCCCAATCATGTCCAAGTACCACGGGACAGCATGAGTTGGGAGTTTTCCTGGTTGAAGAAGCCCATAGCATAGGACTTGAAAATGTATCAATAGATGAAAACGGTTATGTTATGGCTGAAATCCCCTCAAATATTCAAAAACAGCTTCCGGTTATCGGGTTTATTGCTCATATGGACACAAGCCCTGATATGTCTGGAAGCAATGTGAAGGCAAAAATCATTAATAATTATGATGGTAAAGATTTAGTACTTAATACCGAACAAAACATTGTTCTTTTAAGCGATCTTTTTCCTGAAATCAAGAGCTATACAGGGCAGGATATAGTTACAACAGATGGAACAACACTCCTTGGAGCAGATGATAAATCAGGTATTGCAGAAATTATGACTGCTGCTGAATATCTTATAAAGCACCCGGAAATAAAGCATGGTTTGATTAAAATATGTTTTACTCCTGATGAAGAGATAGGAAGAGGTGCAGACAGGTTTGATATTCAGAAGTTTGGAGCGGATTTTGCTTATACGGTTGACGGCGGAAAACTTGGAGAATTGGAATTTGAGAACTTTAATGCTGCAAAAGCAATTGTTTCGGTAAAAGGAAGGAATGTACATACTGGCAGTGCAAAAAACAAAATGGTTAATTCAGTTTTGGTTGCAATGGAGTTCCAGGCACTATTGCCTTTTAATGAAGCACCACAGTTTACAGAAGGATATGAAGGCTTTTTTCATTTGAATAATTTTGAGGGTAACGTTGAAAATTCACAGCTTTATTATCTTATAAGAGATCACGACAGACAGTTGTTTGAAGATAGGAAAAAGGTAATGCTCAGGGCTGCACATTACATTAATAAAAAATACGGTTTTGAAGCCATTTCAATAGAAATAAAGGATCAGTATTACAATATGAAGGAGAAGGTTGAACCTGTTTTCCATGTTGTTGAAACAGCCCGAAAAGCAATGGAACAGGCTGGTGTTAAGCCGCTTATTAACCCAATAAGAGGAGGCACCGATGGAGCGCGGCTATCATACATGGGTTTACCGACCCCCAATTTATTTACCGGGGGTTATAATTTTCACGGAAAATACGAATTTATTCCGGTAAGCTCCATGACTAAAGCAGTTGAAGTGATTCTTAATATAATAAAAATATATGCTGATTGATTTGGCTGAAACATCAAGCCATGGGTTGTATTACTTTTATAAATACTTAAAGTAACGGGAAAACTATATAGGAAGTGAGATAAAAAATCCGGGAGGTGGAATTATGGATAAAAATGCACCTTGTATGAAAGTTAAATGCGGTGTTACAAATTGTGCCTATAACGAATCTAAGATGTGCCATGCCGACGCTCTTGAGGTAAATCCTATGAGATCTAAGGCAACCATAAGTGACGATACCTGCTGTACTACGTTTATAGACCAAGAATAATAGGATTTTATAAGAGAAGAGGCTATTAGTCTCTTCTCTTTTCATTTTAGATGTTATTTGTTCTTGAGTAAAGACATCAATATCTGGGGAATATTCTGTAAATGTGCTTGCTTTTCAACTGCTCCTATATCGTAGGCAACTTTCGGCATACCATAAACAACACATGAAGACTGATCTTGCCCTATCGTTCGTGCTCTTGCATTTCTCATCGCAAGTAGACCTTTTGCGCCGTCGCTTCCCATTCCGGTTAAAATGATTCCTATGGAGGTTTTACCGGTAAGAGCTGCTACTGAATTAAAAAGAACATCTACCGAAGGACAATGGCCGTTTACCTTTTCTCCCTTAAAGCATTCTACCATAAGACCCTCCGGACATTTTTTAAGTCTCATCTGAAAATCCCCAGGTGCAAGCAGTGCCAGGCCTGGCCTTACTATATCGCCAGTCTGCGCTTCTTTTACATCAATAGCACACGACTTGTTAAGCCTGTCTGCATACATTGCTGTAAACACAGGAGGCATATGCTGAACTATGACAACTCCTGGAATTTCTTTAGGAAGTGCTGTTAAAACATTATAAGTAGCTTCAGTCCCTCCAGTAGAAGCACCGATTGCAATTAGGTCATATCTGATATCACGGTTTATACCAGCTTGAACATTGTTTTGTAATGATTCTGCCTTCCAGCCTGACATATTGGCTGTGGAAGCAATCTTAACCTTAATAACAAGTTCATTTATAAATATTTCAATATTTTTAGGATTACTATAATCCGGCTTGTTTACAAAATCGACAGCTCCGTTATTCAAAGCATCAAAAGCAGCCTGACTCGCTGAACTGACAACAACCGTCGGAACGGGGTATTGAGGCATAAGCTTTCTCAAAAATTCAATACCGTTCATTTTCGGCATTTCTACATCAAGTGTCATAACATCAGGCTCATATTCTATTATTTTATCTCGTGCCTCATAGGGATTGGAAGCTGTGCCCACTACTTGAATTCCTGCATCATTGGAAAGTGCTCTTGACAACATTTCTCTGAATACTAAAGAATCATCTACAATTAAAACCTTTACTTTTCTTCTTTTTATATCCAATGTACCTGTTCCTCCGTAGTAATTCTATTGCTGCTTCGGTTTGGTGTTGGAATTACAATTAATTATTGAGTATTACTATTTTAACATGACATTGATATTGTCTCAACTACAGATACAATATTTGATAAAACTATCTTTGTTGATTTAGATAAATATGATACTATAGTTCATGGTATATAAAATTATTAAACACGTTATGTATTTAAAATCTTTATTTTTACCGAGAATATTAATATATTAACCAAAAAGGTGATATACAAATGACAAAGTCTAAGAATGAATATGGAAATCATAGTATAACGTCTCTTAAAGGCGCAGACAGGGTAAGACTCAGACCGGGGGTTATATTCGGCTCGGATGGCCTGGAAGGCTGCGAACATTCGGTATTTGAAATACTTTCTAATTCGATAGATGAAGCCAGAGAAGGTTATGGTAAAGTAATTGAAATTAAGCGCTATAAGGATGGTTCTATATCTGTAATAGATGAGGGGAGAGGAATACCCCTTGATTATAATACCAAGGAAGAGCGTTATAACTGGGAGCTGGTTTTCTGTGAGCTTTATGCCGGTGGCAAGTATAAAAACAATTCCGGCGAAAACTATGAATTCAGTCTTGGCCTCAACGGCCTTGGAAGCTGTGCAACCCAATACAGTTCAGAATACATGGACGTTATAGTATACAGAGACGGTTTTAAATATTCTCTTCACTTCGAAAAAGGTGAAAACGTTGACGGTTTAAAGAAAGAAAAATTTTCATATGAGCGCACTGGAACCATTATTAAGTGGAAACCTGATCTTGATGTATTTACCGATATAAATATACCACTGGAATATTATCAGGATATCCTAAAAAAACAGGCGGTTGTAAATGCTGGTTTAAAGTTTGTACTGTATGATGAGCAATCCGATTCGTCCTTTGATTTCTTTTATGAAAACGGTATAGCTGATTATATACGTGAGGTCAATCAGGATAAGGGCTTTACAGATATACAATTTTATGAGACCTCTACAAAAGGACGTGACAGGGAGGATAAGCCTGAATATAGGCTCAAAATGCAGATTGCATTTTGCTTCAATAATGAAATTAATCTGCTTGAATATTATCATAATTCAAGCTTCCTGGAGCACGGCGGTTCTCCTGACAAAGCGGTAAAAAATGCATTTGTCTATATTATTGATAAATTCCTTAAGCAAAGAAACAAGTATAACAAGGATGAAGCAAAGGTAACGTTTGCTGATATACAGGACAGTATAATTCTTGTCACAAATTCATTTTCAACTATGACAAGCTATGAAAACCAGACCAAGAAATCCATTACTAACAAGTTTATTCAGGATGCAATGACCGAATATCTCAAGGAACAGCTGGAAATTTATTTTATTGAGAATAAGGTGGAAAGTGAAAAAATAACCGAGCAGGTACTGGTTAATAAAAGAAGCAGGGAAACTGCAGAAAGAACAAGAATTAACATAAAGAAAAAGCTTGGTGGAACAATTGACATATCCAATAGGGTAAAGAAATTTGTAGATTGCAGGACAAAGGACTTAAGCAAAAGGGAAATATATATAGTGGAAGGTGATTCCGCTCTTGGTGCATGTAAATTGGGCAGGAATGCGGAATTTCAAGCTATTATGCCCGTCCGCGGAAAGATTCTTAACTGTCTTAAGGCTGACTATGACAAAATATTTAAAAATGAAATAATAGTAGACCTCCTAAAAGTTCTGGGATGCGGAGTTGAAGTTAAATCCAAGCATAATAAGGAACTAAATACTTTTGAGCTTGAAAACCTGAGGTGGGACAAGATTATTATTTGTACTGATGCCGATGTAGACGGTTTCCAGATACGTACACTTATACTAACAATGCTTTACAGGCTGGTTCCCACGCTTATTGAAGAGGGTAAGGTTTATATAGCAGAATCACCGCTTTTTGAGATAACAGCCAGGAATAAAGCATATTTTGCTTACAGTGATAAGGAAAAGAATGATATAGTGGCTAAACTTGATGGAAAATATTCCATACAGAGATCCAAAGGTCTTGGAGAAAATGAACCAGAGATGATGTGGCAGACTACAATGAACCCTGATACAAGAAGGCTCATTAAAGTGCTGCCCACAGATATGGAAGAAACTTTAAATGCTTTTGAGCTGCTGCTTGGTGACAATCTGCAGGGAAGAAAACTTTATATAGAAGAAAACGGATATAAATACCTTGACATGATAGACGTCAGCTGATGGAGGGAAACAAGTGTCACAAAACAGACCATTTGAACAACTAATAGTAGATACCCTTGAAAAAAATTATATGCCATATGCTATGAGTGTTATAGTATCCAGAGCCATTCCCGAGATTGACGGATTTAAGCCTTCGCACAGAAAGCTGCTTTATACCATGTACAAAATGGGACTGCTTACTGGTAACCGGACTAAATCTGCAAATGTTGTTGGACAGACAATGAAATTAAACCCTCATGGAGACATGGCGATTTATGAAACTCTTGTAAGACTTACAAGAGGTAACGATGCTCTTGTTTTGCCTTACATTGATTCAAAAGGAAATTTCGGTAAGCAGTATTCAAGGGATATGGCATTTGCAGCTCCCCGTTATACCGAGGTAAAACTGGACAAGGTATGTGAGGAATTATTCAAGGACATAGACAAGAATACTGTTGAATTTATAGATAATTATGACGGTACAATGAAGGAACCTTCTCTCCTTCCTACAACATTCCCCAATTTGCTTGTAAATGCAAATCAGGGAATAGCGGTGGGTATGGCCAGCAGCATATGCAGCTTTAACCTTCAGGAGGTATGTGAAGCAACTGTTCAGTTTATTCAGGATGAAAGGGTAGATATCCTGAAATACCTTAAAGCTCCTGATTTTTCAACAGGTGGTCAGCTTATTTATAATGAAAACGAAATGTTACATATTTACAAGAACGGCAGAGGAAGCTTCAAACTGAGGGCTAAATACCGCTATGACAAAGCAAACAGCTGTATTGAAATATATGAGATCCCTTATACAACAACTGCCGAGGCAATCATAGACGAGGTTGTTGAAATAGTTAAATCGGGCAAAATCAAGGATATTGTTGATTTAAGAGACGAGACAGACCTTGACGGACTTAAAATCACTTTTGATATAAAAAAGAGTGCAGACCCCGATAGTATAATGAACAAGCTGTTTAAGCTTACTTCTCTGCAGTCTTCATTTGCATGCAACTTTAACATACTTGTCAATGGAAGCCCAAGAGTAATGGGAATTAAGACTATACTAACCGAGTGGCTTATTTTCAGGATTACATGTATAAAACGACAGCTTTTATATGATATAGCAAAGAAGTCTGAAAAGCTTCATTTACTGCTTGGTCTAAGAAAAATCCTTCTTGATATTGATAAGGCAATTAAAATAGTAAGAAACACTGAACAGGATGAAATGGTTGTTCCAAACCTTATGCAAGGGTTCGATATAGATCAGGTTCAGGCGGAATTTATAGCAGAAATAAAGCTGAGGAACCTTAACAAACAGTACATTGTTAACCGCGTAAGCGAGGTGGATTCACTTCAGAAGGAAATAAATGAACTTAATGAGATACATAAAGATGAAGGCAAAATTAAAAAAATTATTGTTAAGCAGATTAATGAAGTAGCAAAAAAATATGGGAAGCCGAGAAAAACTGAAATAATTCAGGATGATATGATAGAGGTGATAACTGAAGAGCATTTGATAGAAGATTTTAACCTGAAACTGTTTCTTACTGCACAGAATTATCTTAAGAAGATATCTCTGGTATCACTAAGGGCAAACCCTGAGCAGAAGCTTAAGGATGACGATTATATTCTCCAGGAAGTAGAAACACATAATAAGACAGACCTGCTGCTCTTTTCAAACAAATATACAGTGTACAAGCTTAAAACTTACGAACTGGAAGACTCCAAGGCAAGCAGCCTGGGTGAATACCTTACAAATCTGCTTGAACTGGAGCCTGATGAAAAGATAATATATATAATTCCAACGGATAATTACAGTGGGTATATTCTGTTTTCATATGAAAACGGAAAAGCAGCTAAAATACCATTGGAAAGCTACGCAACGAAGACAAACAGGAAGAAGCTTGCTAATGCATATTCAGATCTTTCAAAACTTGTTGATATGAGATTTATGGAGGCAGATAAGGAACTGGTTGCAATTAGCAGTATAGATAAGGTGCTTATTTTCAATACTTCTTCCATCAACCCCAAATCCACAAGAGATTCACAAGGGGTACAGGTTCTAAAGTCAAAAAAAGGCAGTGTTCTGGTTTCAATCAAGGGATTGGATCAAACTGAAATTACAGATCCTGACTACTACAGAACAAAGGTTATTCCTGCGGTAGGCTGCTATTTGAAAGATGACGATAAATCCAATAACCAGATAGAATTAAAGCTTGATATATAGCATATTAATTACCCGTTATAAGGTATACTAGTTTTAATGGAGGCAATGATATGGCTTTTGAAATGGTAAAGTACAAAGAACCGGATTTTAAAATGGAACCTTTTATTTCGGCACCTTGTGTAAGTACAAGGAGTGTAGAAATCAAAGGTGTTGCACCCGACAATTTTCATGCAACAACCATTTTCCCGGAGTACTTCAAGATTGATGGAAAGTGGGTCCTTGCTCAGCAGAGCAGGATGGACTGTGTAGTTGTTGTACTTGAGGATGGGAATGTTGAAGTAAAAGAGTTCAGAAGATTAGAAGTCGGAGACAGGGTAGTTGTCGGCAGGAGTGAAGATGCAAGCAACGGTATATTTGTATATACAGAGGGTTTTAAATACAGTGCCGAGTTGGAGGAAACCTTTGCATTCAGAACAGGTAGATCAAGGGAAACCTCATATTCCAGGGACTATGACAGCTTGTATGATATTTTAAAATATGAAAAAGAACATGGTTATATTGTATGGGTACTTGGCCCTGCTGTTGTTTTTGACCACGACTCCCGTGCAGCAATGGTTTCTCTTATAGAGAATGGCTTTGCTGGAGCTGTTTTTGCAGGAAATGCTCTTGCAACGCATGATATGGAAGGATCGATTTTCAGGACTGCTCTTGGGCAGGATATATATACACAAGCATCAATACCAAATGGTCATTATCATCACCTTGAGCTCATAAACAGAGTGAGAAGACAGGGCTCAATTGAGAATTTCCTTAAGAACGATAGTGTTAATGATGGGGTAATAAACGCATGCGTCAAAAACAACATTCCATTTGTTCTGACAGGTTCAATCAGGGATGATGGTCCTCTTCCTGAGGTATATGCAAATGTTTATGAAGGACAGGACGCTATGAGGAAGCATATAAGAAAGGCTACAACAGTATTAGGCTTGGCAACCCAGCTGCATTCAATTGCAACAGGAAACATGACGCCATCTTATCAGGTCGTTGATGGTGTAGTCAGACCCGTATTCATTTACAGCGTTGACATATCTGAATTTGCAGTAAACAAGCTTAGGGACAGGGGAACGACACAGGTAACCTCGATAGTAACCAATATTCAAGATTTCCTTGTAAACCTTTCAAGAAATCTGACAGGTAAATAACAAAATTAAATTTTTAAAAGGAAGCGGCAACGCTTCTTTTTTGATGTAAAAACTGTTTTGTTCTTTATTTCCATTTACCCTAAATATGCTTTATGTTAACCTAACAATAACATCAGATATCAAAAGTAAGCATTCACTTAATGGGGGATATAATGAGGAAAACAGCCTTTTTTTTCATTGTTTTTTTTGTGCTCTCTTTTCTTCCTATCAACACCTTGTACGCAGCCTCAAACGGTTACCCGACAATGGAAATCAATGTTAACGGGCAAAGAATTCATCTTGATACACCTGCGATTGTTTTAAACAATAGAACCATGGTTCCGGTAAGAGGTGTATTTGAAAAAATGGGGGCTGATGTTGAGTGGTATACAGGTACAACAAAAATAGTAGTTACTCTTGGCAATACACAGGTTGTTCTGAATATGGGCAAAACATCAGCCACTGTCAACGGTGAGATTAAATATATGGACGTGCCGCCTGTAGTAATCAATAACAGAACCCTTATTCCTTTGAGGTTTATTTCAGAAAGTATCGGTATGTGGGTAGGATGGGTCCAGGGCGTAGCACTTGCAACAATTACACACCCTGATTATTTTAATAATTTGCCTTCAAACAGGGTCCTTGGCTATACAACAAATGATTATTTGGGAGATAACAGTTCATATCAGTCTTTTACCACAAATGCATCAAATATAAGCGAAATTGCAACATTCTCTTATTCAATTGATAACTATGGTAATCTAAAAAAAATAGGGGAATCACAGAGTGATGCTGTAAACTATGCAAATTCAAATAATGTTAAACCGCTGCTTCTTATTAATAATTTCAATAACGGGGGTTTTGATATAGACCTTGTTCACTCGGTACTGTCCAGCTCTTCAAGGCGTGCTGCACTTATACAAAACATACTTGTTGCGTTAAGCAGGGAAAAATACAGCGGCGTTAATATTGACTTTGAACATATATACTGGTATGACCGCAGTAATTATTCAGCTTTTGTAAGGGAACTTAACCAAAAATTAAAACCTTATGGATATTTAACTACCCTGTCAGTGCCTGCAAAGGACACAGACTATTATGCTAACAATAACTGGAATGGTGCTATTGATTATAAAGAAATTGCAAAGTATGCAGACTATTTAATGATTATGACATATGATGAGCACTGGTTTGGGGGTGACCCGGGACCTGTTGCTTCATATCCGTGGGTTGAAAATGTAATAAAATACGCTGTAACTCAGATGCCATCCAAAAAAATTCTGCTTGGGATCGGGGCATATGGTTATGATTGGGCGTATACAGGCTCAAGAGCTATAGCTGTTAAAAATATTAACAGTCTAGCTGTAGATACAGGGACTGTACCACAATGGGACAGTATTCAAATGTCAAAGTATTTCAATTATGTAAAAAACGGTACTCAACATCAAGTGTGGTACGAGGACACTGATGGTATTTTACCAAAATTGGATTTAGTAAGTCGTTATGGTTTGGGAGGAATAGGTATTTGGAAGTTGGGCTATGAAAACAGTGATTTCTGGACATTGATAAATTCCAAATTTCCCAATTAGGATGATTGTTTATTAATACTTTTGCGGTATTGAATGTAGAACAGGAAGGTTGCAACGAGCCTTAAAATACAAGTAAGAGTCATTGCAAAAAATATTGAACTGTGCTTGTAAATCCATACGCCTATCATAGGTGATATAAAGTTGGATAGATTTATAAAAGTAGCATAAATGGCAATATTCAAGGTTTTATTTTGTTGGGGTACTGTATCTATTAAATTTTCAAACAAAGCAAGCTGAAATGCAGAGAATACCAATCCAACAGAAATACTGCACACAAGAGCCATAAGAAGGGTTTTAGACATAACCAGCAGTAATGGGTTAAGAGCAAGTCCGAAGGCGCCAATTATTATCACAAATTTGGCGCCTTTTTTTTCTATCATTCTGCTCCAAATCATATATGTAAGGACTCCCGCAAGTCCAGTACCTACATTGAGATAACCTATCCAGGCCTCATTTGCATTTAAAAAATTCACTTGATATATAAAAAACAGGGGCCATGCCATCTGCCAGGTTACATGAAAGATGAAGGCTGTTAAAATGAAGCTTTTGAATGGTTTATCATTTCTTATTATTTTAATTGATTCTTTAAGCTGTAATAAAGGTTTAATACGGGTTTTCGGTAATGGTGGGGAGGTATATACCACTCTGGACATAAACCATGCTTGTAACATTGCAAGTATGAATGCGGTAAAAAAGAATATCTGGTATATTGTAATCCTTTGACTGTTATTTCCCGGTATATACGCAAGTATGAAACCAGAAAGCGTCAGTGAAGTCATACCGAAAAGGTTAGAAAATTTACTTCTTCTAGCGTAGGTATTATTTCTCCTGTCGGTTGGAATTACATCTGAAAAATATGACTGCCAAAGAATTGTATAAATTGATATGGGTAAATTAATCAATGATACTGTTAAAATGTAGAGATATACGTGTTTCCCTCCTGTGTAAGGAGTAAGAGCTGCAAGAGGATACATTATTCCTGCAGAAAGTATGAACATTATAATCATTTTTTTCTTGTTGGAATATTTTTGCGAAATCAGGGCTCCGGGTATTACTGCAAGTACTCCTATGAGCGCGGGGAGGGAACTTAACAGACCTATTTCATAATCACCTGCTCCTAAACGTTTTCCGAACATGGAAAAAAACGGGTTGGCTATGTTTTGAATTACTATAATCATTATCCCTTCAAAAATAAACATAAGACTATTTCGGTTATTATGTAACTTTATATTGGCAGGTTTTTGCATTAATTTTAACAATTATTTTTCCCCCTGATTATATATGTTAACATAATTGGAACTTATTTAAAAGTAATCGCCATTGACAGTTACTTACAACATAAATTAGAATAAAACTATAAATTTTTAATGGAGTAAATATGAGAATATGAGAAAAACAAATGTAGGTGGTCAAGCATTAATTGAAGGCATACTCATGATGGGCCCTGATGGTGCAGCAATAGCAGTAAGAAAATCGGATGGTGAAATTGTAATAGATAACAGACCTCTGCCGCCCAGATTAAAAATTAGTAAAGTGCCTGTACTAAGAGGAATTGTATCATTCTTTAGACAGATGGTACTTGGTATGAAAGCTTTGATGTACTCTGCTAGCTTTATGGATATTGAATCGGAAGATCAGACGAAACCATCCAAATTTGATAAATTCATGGAGAAAATTTTTGGAGACAAACTAATGGAGGCTGTAACTTATTTTGCAGTCATTATTTCAATAGCTTTCAGTGTAGGGCTTTTCGTACTGCTTCCAAACTTTGTTGCAGGGATTTTGTCGTTTGATACCAAAACCTCAACAGGTGTTTTTCTGTGCAATTTGACAGAAGGCATACTAAGACTTTTAATATTTATAGGTTATATGTATTTTACAACAAAAATGAAAGAAATGAACCGCATATGGGAATATCATGGTGCTGAACATAAAACAATTAACTGCTATTTAAATGAAGAAGAGTTAACAATTGATAATGTTAAAAAGTACTCAACCAAAAACCCAAAGTGTGGTACTTCGTACATTTTCCTTATAATTGTAGTTAGCATAATAGCTTTTTCATTCCTTGGCTGGTATGGTATAATTCTTAACATTGTAGTAAGAATTTTGCTGATTCCATTGGTGGCGGGTGTTTGTATGGAAATATTAAAGTTTGCCGGAAAAAGCGAAGGAAAATTTGCGAAAATTATAAATGTGCCGGGAATGGCATTTCAAAGACTAACTACAAGCGAGCCTGATAATTCACAGATTGAAGTTGCAATTGAAGCATTTAACGCTGCATTGAATTATAAAAAACCGGTTGAAGGCAGTGCAGCATAAAATATTTACAAATTTTCGTATTTCCAAGTTTAAAAGGGTTGAAAAGGTATGTGGAGATGAGGCGGAAGCTTCTAATCTGTAAAAGTTAAGTCACCACTCTAATCCAGAAATAATTTCATAAATTTAGACTGCCAACACTAAGTGATGTCAGTCTTTTTATTTGAATATTGTCCCAAACATATGTTTGCCAAATTAATTACTTGTGTTATAATTAAAAGGGTACTTTTTTAGTTTATATAGATTAATCGGAGGTTATAATGCCGGAATTTAAAATACAATCGAATTATAAGCCTTGCGGTGACCAGCCTGAGGCTATAGATAGCCTTGCAAAGGGAATAAACAGAGGCTATAAGCATCAGACCTTAATGGGTGTTACCGGTTCGGGTAAGACCTTTACAATGGCTAACGTTATAGAACGTGTACAGAAACCAACGCTTGTCATGGCTCATAATAAAACTCTTGCCGCACAGCTTTGCAGTGAATTCAAAGAGTTCTTCCCAAACAACTGTGTTGAGTACTTCGTGAGCTATTATGACTATTATCAGCCTGAAGCCTACATTCCTTCTACAGATACTTATATCGAGAAGGATTCGTCAATAAATGAAGAAATAGACCGTCTGCGACATTCTGCAACGGCTGCATTGTTTGAAAGAAGAGATGTCATAATTGTTGCCAGTGTTTCGTGTATTTATGGTTTGGGTGATCCTGAGGATTACACCGACCTTATGCTATCTTTGAGACCGGGAATGCACAAGGATAGGGACGATGTGATAAGAAAGCTGGTAGACATACAATATGAACGTAATGAAATAGAATTCAAGAGGGGCAAGTTCAGAGTAAGAGGGGATGTTCTAGAAATATTTCCATCTAATACAGCCGATAGAGCGATCAGAGTGGAATTTTTTGGTGATGAGATTGAAAAAATCACTGAAATAAATTATTTAACAGGTGAGATACTTGGATCAATGTCACATGCCGCTATATTCCCAGCTTCTCACTATGCTACTACAAGAACTAAAATGGAAAGAGCAATTATAACTATTGAACAGGAGCTTGAAGAGCGGCTAAAGCTGCTTAAAAGTCAGGGTAAGCTGCTTGAAGCTCAGAGGCTTGAGCAAAGAACCAGGTATGATCTAGAAATGATGACGGAGGTTGGCTTCTGTCAGGGTATTGAGAATTATTCAAGACATATCAGCGGAAGAGAGCCGGGAAGCTCGCCTTTTACACTTATTGACTACTTCCCGGACGATTATTTGATGATAATCGATGAATCGCATGTAACCGTTTCACAAACAGGTGCTATGTACAACGGTGACAGAGCAAGGAAAGAATCATTGGTAGAGTTTGGTTTTAGGTTACCATCAGCATTTGATAACAGACCTCTTAACTTTAAAGAGTTTGAAGACAGGATGAACCAGGTTATATATGTCAGCGCAACACCTGCAGAATATGAAAGAAAACATTCTTCACAGATAGTAGAGCAGATTATCAGGCCTACCGGACTTATTGATCCTGAAATAATAGTCAGACCGGTAAAAAATCAGATAGATGATTTGATTGGTGAAATAACAGCAAGAGTTGAAAAACAGCAGCGAGTTTTGGTTACGACTCTTACAAAGAAGATGTCTGAAGACCTGACTGATTATCTTAAGGAATTGGATTTTAAGGTGAAATATCTGCATTCTGATATCGATACTCTTGAAAGAATGGAGATAATCAGAGACTTAAGGCTTGGTATTTTTGATGTACTTGTAGGAATTAACCTTCTTAGGGAAGGGCTTGACCTTCCTGAAGTGTCGCTTGTAGCCATACTTGACGCAGACAAGGAAGGTTTTCTCCGGTCTGAGACATCTCTTATTCAGACTATAGGTCGTGCAGCAAGAAACTCAGAGGGTAAGGTAATAATGTATGCGGATAAAATTACCGATTCAATGAGAAAAGCAATAAGTGAAACCAACAGAAGGCGAAGTATCCAGATGGAATACAATGAAAAGCATGGTATTACGCCTAAAACTATTGAAAAAGGAATAAGAGATGTTATTGAAATAACAAAGGTAGCTGAAGATGATGTCAAGTACCATGTAAGCAAGGATGAAAGTTTTATGACTCCTGATGAGATAAACAAGCTTATAGACAAACTTAAGAAGGAGATGAAAACTGCTGCTTCTGATCTTCAGTTTGAAAGAGCTGCAGAATTGCGAGATAAAATTGAAGAATTAAAGGATAGATTAAAATAGAAAAACTGTTTCGAATAAGGATATTAATCAAAAAAAGCTGCATGTTAAATGCAGCTTTTTGTTAACTTCATATCTCTTTAAAATGCAGCAGCTTAAGTATTTCTCTTTTATAATGTATAAACTCATCTGAGATTAGGAAATCTGAAGATCTTGGTTTCTTTGAACTGATTTTGATTTCTTCGGTTATCCTTCCCGGAGCCCCGGACATTATATATATTCTGTCTGAAAGCAGTATAGCTTCATCAATATCATGTGTTATAAATATTGTGGGAAGCGCTATTTCAGACATTACTTCCATGTACCAGTTGTGCATTGACGTTTTGGTTATTGCATCAAGGGCACTGAATGGTTCATCAAGCAAAGCTGCCTCACCGCTGAACAGGTAAGTCCTGAGTAATGCGGCACGTTGACGCATACCTCCTGACAGTTGTGATGGGTACTTGTTCTCAGTTCCCGCAAGTCCGAATTTATCAAAATGTCTTTCTGCCTCCATGCGTGCAGCTTCCCTTTTTTGCCCCTTAATTACCAATGGCAGTGATACATTATCAATAATGCTCTTATAAGGAAGCAGCAGATCTTTTTGCTGCATGTAGCTTATTCTTCCAGGCTTACCAGTTATGTTCTCGCCTTTAAGAAACACTCTGCCTTGCTCGGGTAACAGTAACCCTGACATTATGTGAAAGAGTGTGCTTTTCCCGATTCCACTAACACCGAGAAGGCAGACCAGTTCGTTTTCATCAAGATGAATTGATACATCTTCAATAACAATTAGATTGTCATATTTTTTTGTTATATTGTTTGCAGATAATATAGTCATGTTTTTCCAACTTTTTAAATATTATTTTTCAGGCAGATAGTCATTTGTAAAGCCCTGACCTGGATCTATCTTCTTTGTCAATACCTTGTTGTCATACAACCAAGTATAGAATGCATCCCATCTTTTTTGGTCAATTTTACCCCATTCTTTAACCTCTGCCTTGTATTGGTCCTTAAGATAGATCTGGCCTTTTAATGCAAGATCCTTGTTAGTCTCAGGAACACTTTTCACAAGTATATTTGCAGCATCTTCAGGATTGCTGATTGCATATTCATATCCTTTTGCAGCTGCCTTGAGGAATTTCTTTGCAGCTTCAGGATTCTCTTTAAGGAAACTATTGCTTGAAGCTAGTACAGGTGTATAGAAATCAAGTGTCGGGTTAATGTCTTTAAACAGGAAGAAGTTTGTCTTAAGACCTGCCTGCTCGCAAGCCATGCCTTCCTGAGCATAATATACCCAGATAGTGTCAATATTGGTTTTTAAGGCAGAAACTGTGTCCTCAACAGTGCTTGGGATCATTTTAACCTTTGAGTAATCTCCACCGTCGACGGTTATCACATTTTTCAATATAGCCTTTTCAACTGGAGAATCCCAGGTTGCATAACGCATGTTTTCCATATGCTTTGGGCTTGTAATACCTTTTTCTTTTAGAGAAATAATACCGGAAGTGTTATGCTGGATAATAGCTGCAACTGCAGTTACATCCAATGGCTTGTCAGCTGTTATTGCCGTAGCTATTTCTTCCTGAAAGCTTATAGCAAATTGTGCCTTACCGTTAGCAAGCAATGGAAGTGCCCCACCCTCAGGCGGCTGCTGAATATCTACATCAAGACCTTCGTCCTTAAAATAGCCTTTTTCCTTTGCAACATAAAGTCCTGTGTGATTGGTGTTTGGAGTCCAGTCAAGAACTACCGTTACCTTTTGAAGCTTGTCTGAAGATTTTTCAGATGTATTGTCTTTCGAACAGCCTGTTAGAAAAGAAAAACATATTATCAAGCTTATTGCTAAAGCTAAAATTCTTTTTTTCACTTTAAATTCCTCCATTTATTTATTAAACACTTTTTCGAATTTTTTCCATGGCATAGCCCATTTTTCAATTAAGCTAACAAGCCACATAAGAAATAAACTAACTAATATTATTAATAGAATAGCTGCAAACATTTTATCAAATGTAAACATTTTTTTTACTCGGGTCATATATACTCCTAACCCATCATTGCCTCCAAGCCATTCTGCTATAACAGCCCCTACTATTGAATATGATACTGAAATTTTAAGCCCTGAAAAAAAACCGTTAAGTGAATAAGGCCACTTAATGTGTCTAAAAATATCTATTCTTCTTGCTCCCATGGCTTTTAATAAATTTATTGCATCAATATCAGCGCTCTTAAATCCATTTAAAAGCCCAATAGATATCGGGAAAAAGCATACAATTAAAACCAACAGAATTTTTGGAGCTGGGCCATAACCCATCCACAATACTAATAACGGAGCTATAGCTATAACCGGTATTGTTTGTGAAATAATCAAAAGGGGGTATGTTGCTTTGTGAATAAAATTGGAACTATCCATTAACAACGCAAGTAAAAAAGCCAGTATAATCCCAAGAAATAGACCTAAGAGTCCCTCGCTAAATGTTATAACGGCATGGTGTGAGATATTTCCAAAATCATTAATTAAAGCTTTAACGACATCAACCGGTGATGGTAGCATGTTTGAAGGCACAACCTCAAATGATGATAAAAGCTGCCACAACAATATCAGTAGTATAAGAAAAATACCCGCATACATCTTATCCTTTATGGTGCTTAGTAACTTTCTTGTCAATTGTCAAGACACCGTCCTTTGGACTATAGGAAATTTTTACGTATGACATGACGCTTGGTGCGCCTGCTTTTATACAAATGAGCTGGCATTGTTTAACTATCTCCATAAGCTGGTCATAGTCACCTTCTATTGTTGTTTCAAATGGGCCAACATATGTATTCAATCCGCTACTCTTGATGTATGCTATTACTTCGTCAACCACTCTTATGACTTCATCTTCTCCTTCAACATGGGGGAGAACCTGAATTGCTACACTAGCATTGAACATTAAAATCACCTCTAAATATTTTTTGGTTAAGTGTTGAAAAGGCTGTTTTTCGCACGTTTTCTAGAAAAACTGGCAAAAAACAAAAGCTGCGCATAATTCAGCGCAGCCTATAATTTCAGGGTTTTCCTACGCCGGCATTATCCGGATCAGGTTTCAGGGTTCGAAATATCTGTAGAATTCCATCTCAGCCGGTATCAACCAGCACCCCTTTTAATTATTGACCTAATTATAATTGGTTAAAAGTTTTTTGTCAATGCAATAAAAGAATTAATACTGGGGCATTAATTATAAAAGAATTAAATAGACGAACAAGTGTTTGCATTTATTTTACTTTCTGTTATAATGAATAAGGGCATTAGCAATGCCCATAATTATAAGACAAATAATAGTAGGTGTATATAATGATCAGAGACAATATTTTTATTAAAGGTGCACGTGAGCACAATTTAAAAAACATAGATGTAGAAATACCAAGAGACAAATTTGTTGTTATAACCGGATTAAGCGGATCAGGAAAATCATCTCTGGCTTTTGATACTATTTATGCCGAAGGACAGCGTCGTTACGTTGAGTCTCTTTCTGCATATGCCAGACAGTTCCTCGGACAGATGGAAAAACCAGATGTCGATTATATAGACGGGTTGTCTCCCGCTATTTCAATAGATCAGAAAACCACAAGCAGGAATCCAAGATCAACTGTTGGAACGGTTACAGAAATATATGATTACATGCGTTTATTATATGCACGTATAGGTATTCCTCACTGCCACATATGCGGTAAGGAAATTGCCCAGCAGACTGTAGATCAAATGGTGGATCAGATTATAAACCTTCCGGAAGGAACCCGTATTCAACTTCTTGCCCCTGTAGTAAGAGGAAGAAAAGGTGAGTTTCACAAACTTATTGAGGATGCTAGAAAGAGCGGTTATGTAAGACTCCGAGTTGATGGAGAAATGCGGGATGTAAATGATAAGATTGAATTGGATAAAAATAAAAAGCATTCGATTGATATAGTTGTGGACAGGCTTATTGTAAGAGCTGATATCCATAAACGTCTTGCAGATTCAATTGAAACAGTTCTGCATCTAAGCAGCGGAATACTTGTTGTTGATGTTATTGACAAGGAAGAAATCATGTTCAGCCAGAACTTTGCATGCAGTGACTGTGGTATAAGTATTGAGGAACTTACACCAAGGATGTTTTCATTCAACAATCCTTTTGGAGCATGTCCTACCTGCAGCGGCTTGGGAACACTTTTAAAAATAGACCCTGACCTTGTTATACCTGACCGTTCAAAATCTCTTGACCAAGGAGCAATAAAGATTGGAGGCTGGAATTTTGAAAATGAAGACAGCTACTCCAGAATGTTTATTAATGCTCTTTCAAAACATTATAAATTCAAATTGGATACACCAATCGAGAAGCTTCCTCCGCACATACTTGACATTATTCTCTATGGTACAAAAGGAGAGAAAATTAAAATACAATATGAGAGGGAGTATGGGAGCGGTACTTATATGGCGGCTTTTGAAGGTGTAATTAACAGCATGGAACGCCGTTATAAGGAAACACAATCGGAAAGCGCAAAACAGTATTATGAAGAATTCATGAGCAGCAATCCCTGCCCTGATTGTAACGGTGCGAGGCTTAAAAAAGAAAGTCTTGCCGTAACAATAGGGAATAAGAACATAAATGAGATATCAGTAATGCCAGTTTCTGAAATAAAGTGCTTTTTTGATAATCTTGAGCTTTCAGAGAGGCACAAACTGATAGCTCATCAGATTTTGAAGGAAATAAATGCAAGAGTAGGTTTCCTTGTTGATGTAGGATTGGATTATCTAACCCTTTCTCGGTCTGCAGGAACGCTTTCTGGTGGAGAGGCGCAGAGAATAAGACTTGCCACTCAGATTGGCTCAGGCCTAATGGGAGTATTGTATATTCTTGATGAGCCAAGTATAGGACTTCATCAAAAGGATAATGAGAGACTCCTTAAAACCTTACACAGGTTAAAAGACCTTGGTAATACCCTTGTGGTTGTTGAGCACGATGAAGATACAATGTTTGCAGCCGACCATATTATTGATATGGGTCCCGGGCCTGGAATTCATGGCGGTTATGTAGTCGCCCAAGGTACAGTTGATGAAATAATGCAATCAGAGAATTCAATTACCGGACAGTATTTAAGCGGAAGAAAAACCATTGAAATTCCTCAGAAAAGAAGAAAGCCCAATGGTAAGTGGATTGAAGTTGTTGGCGCAAAAGAAAATAATCTCAAAGACATCAGTGCGAAATTTCCACTAGGTGTATTAACCACTATTACGGGAGTCTCTGGGTCAGGTAAAAGTTCACTTGTTAATGAAATACTTTTTAAGAAGCTTTCTTCCGAGCTTAACAGATCCAAAGCGAGAGCAGGCCAACATGAATGTATAAAAGGTCTTGAGCATCTGGATAAAGTAATAGATATAGATCAGTCTCCGATAGGGCGTACTCCACGATCAAATCCTGCAACCTATACCGGTGTTTTTGATCTTATACGAGAGGTTTTTGCTTCTACCACAGAAGCAAAGATGCGTGGATATAAAACCGGAAGATTCAGCTTCAATGTTAAGGGTGGGCGCTGTGAAGCTTGTTCGGGTGACGGAATTATAAAAATAGAAATGCACTTTTTACCGGATGTATATGTTCCATGTGAAGTATGCAAAGGTAAAAGATATAACAGGGAGACGCTTGAAGTAAAATATAAGGGAAAAAGTATTGCAGAAGTTCTTGATATGACAGTTGAGGATGCCCTGGAATTCTTCAAGAACATACCAAGAATTCAAAGAAAGCTTCAAACGCTTTATGATGTAGGACTTGGATATGTAAAGGTTGGACAGCCTTCTACTACTTTATCAGGTGGTGAAGCACAGAGGGTAAAGCTTGCCACTGAGTTATCAAAAAGAAGTACAGGCAGTACTATGTATATTCTTGATGAACCTACTACAGGTCTTCATGTAGCTGATGTACACAGACTGATTGATATACTTCAAAGATTGGTTGATGCGGGTAATACTGTAGTAGTAATTGAGCACAACCTTGATGTCATTAAAACCTCTGATTATATAATTGATCTAGGACCGGATGGCGGTGTAAGGGGAGGTTATATTGTCGCTACGGGCACCCCTGAACAGGTGGCAAATAACTCAGGTTCATATACGGGACAATTTCTTCAAAAAATTCTAAAAAATAAACAAATAAGGGGGTAATCCCCCTTATTTGTTTTCAAGGAAAACCATCCAAATTGACATAATGTTCTTTTCTATAATAAGATTAAATTTGGCTGTAGATTTTTTGACTTATATCAACATTCTCCCGGAGGATACATACTAATGCATGTAAAAGAGTTTTCGAAAAACAATCAATTTTCTGATTCTAGAAAAACTCTTAGATGGAACTATTTCTGCAACACTGCCGACGGGTCTCTATATGCTCTTGGAATGGGTATGGTGCCTTTAAATACAGTTATCCTGTTTTTTATTTCAGGTTTTGTAGGGCAAAAATGGCTGATAGGTTTAATTTCTTTTCTTAATGTGTTTCTCACTTATAGTCCCCAAATTTTATTATCCAAAAAAATTGAAAAGCTTAAGCTGCATAAGCCATTTCTTATTTTTGTTGCCTTTTTTATAAGGCTCTTATGGTTAATACTCGGGCTTGATGTAATTTTTTTCGCGAAATCTGATCCAGTGCTTTTTGTAGTTTTATTTTACATTATATATTCTTTAATTGGTTTGGCTTCAGCATTTTCCAACATTGCATGGTTCAATTTTATTGTTAAGATAATACCCGCAGAAGTCAGAGGAAAGTTCCTTGGAATAAGGTCAAGTATTGCAGGCATTTTTGAATCAACAGGTTCACTTTTGCTTGGACTTATACTTAAGATTTGTCCCTATCCATTGAATTATGGGGTTTTATTCATTATTGTATCAGCAGTAACATTTCTATCTTTATGGGTATTAAGTTATTCGAAGGAAACTGAGTCTCCGGAAAGGCCAGTCGACAATTTACTTCAGGAAGGGTACGTAAGCAGATCAAAGCGTATATTGAAGGAAGACGTAAATTTCACAATATATATTATTACAATAATTCTTATAATGGGTTTTGGTAAAATGGCATTTGCCTTTCAGATAATATTTGCCAAGGAAAAGCTGGGTATAACGGTTGAACAGTTATCATACTCTACCTTTATCCTTCTTGCATCCCAAACAATAGGGTACCTTTTGTGGGGTATTTTAGGGGATAGAAACGGTTTTAAAATAACACTCGAAATTTCGACAATAATATTTATACCATCTATAATCTTTACTTATCTGATGAGCAGTGTTGCAGTATTTTACATTTCAATGGCTCTTTTCGGGCTTGCACAGAGTGCAAGGAATTTTAACGAAAGTAACCTGGCAATAAATCTATGTCAGAAAGAAGAAAACCAACCTTTTTACATCGGGCTTAGAAACCTTATTACAGGTCCTTTCTTTGCACTGACACCTGTCATCGCTGGCGTTATCTATGATTTTCTGGGATATGAAGTTCTCTTTATTGTTTCCGCTATTTTTATGGTAGCAGGCTTCTATGTTATGCGCGTGCACGTTAAAGAATACAGGTAAAAAATAACATTGTTACGATTGTGTTAAGTGCAAGTAAAATGTGGGTTAACATGTATTGTATTGAAAAAGACAATAATATATAATCGAAATGCGAACAACCTGGATTGCCAAAATAGCAATTGTAATAATTAAAATTATTTAGAGGAATAATAGCTTTTTAATAATATTTTTCTTAAAAAAGAAAGAAGGATTTCATAATGTTCAGAATTACACCAAAAGAGGAAATTTTCTTTGATTTGTTTGTAGAAACAGCAAAAAACACCTGCAGGTCAGCTGAAATGCTTGAAGAATTAATGGTAAACTATGTAAGCGTAAATGATAAAATCAAACAGATAGAAGAAATTGAACATGAGTGTGACCAAAATGTTCATAATATCTTAAAGCAGTTAAACAAATCCTTTATCACTCCTATAGATAGGGAAGATATCCATGCAATAGCCAAGGAAATGGACAATATTACAGATGCTATTGAATCTACAGCACATCGTTTCAGGATGTTTAATGTCAATTCTATAAAGGAAGATGCAAAAAAGGTTGCAAGTCTTATTGTACAGTGTACAAAAGAATTAACAGGTGTCATGGAAGAAATGAAAAACATGAAAACCAGTACCGAATTGGAAAAGAAAATTATTGAAGTAAACAGGATTGAAAATGTAGGCGATGAAATATACAGAGATGCAATTGCCCAGTTATTTGTTGCAGAGAAAGATGCAATTGAAGTTGTAAAGTGGAAGGAAATTTACGAGTACCTTGAAAACACCCTGGATGCGTGCGAGGATGTTGCTAATTTGGTTGAAGGGGTTGTTATGAAACATGCTTAGCATATCGCTTATTCTGGTAATTGTTGCTGCACTAAGCTTCGACTTCATTAACGGATTTCACGATACTGCAAATTCTATAGCTACAAGCGTATCAACAAGAGTATTGACACCTAGGGTTGCAATAATCATGGCTGCAAGCTTAAATTTTCTTGGTGCTTTGACAAGCAGCAAGGTTGCTTCAACCATATCAAAAGGTTTGGTAAATGGCACACTTGAGCAGTATGTTATAATTGCAGCTTTGCTTGCTGCGATTATCTGGGATTTGATTACATGGTATTTTGGGATACCCAGCAGTTCCTCACATGCATTAATTGGTGGACTGGTAGGTGCTTCAATAGTATATGCATCAAGTTTTGACAAGGTGGTTTGGACCGCAGTACTTGATAAGATAGTAATTCCTCTGTTTACATCCCCGTTAATAGGTATTTTCTTGGGCTATTTCGTGATGAAAGGTTTATATCGACTATTAAAAAATGCTACACCGGCTTTTGTTGATAAGTATTTTTCCAAATTACAAATTTTATCTGCAGCTTTCATGTCATATACACATGGAAATAATGATGCGCAGAAATCCATGGGTATAATTACTCTGGCTTTGGTAAGTGCAGGAGTTATAAACAAAGATTCAGGAGTACCTGTAGAGGTAATGCTTGCTTGTGCAGCTGCAATGGCGATTGGAACTTCAATAGGCGGTTGGAAGATAATTAAGACCATCGGTGTAAATATGATAAAACTCCAGCCCATTAACGGCTTTGCAGCCGAAACAAGTGCAGCAATCGTTATAGAAGGAATGACTCAGCTGGGAGCACCAGTAAGCACGACACATGTTATATCCTCTGCCATTATGGGCGTAGGAGCTTCCAAAAGGGTATCAGCTGTTCGCTGGGCGCTTGCAAGAAATATTGTAGGAGCATGGTTCCTCACAATTCCGTTGTCAATGCTTTTAGGTGCACTTATTACCTTGGCATTCAAAGTGTTTGGAGCATAATATATGCTAAATAATGAAAATATCATAAAATATCTGTCTTACAGTAGAGAATTATAGTAATATATACTGCGGGGCAGTTATTTTTATTTATAATAAGTTAAATCTGTTTATTTATTTAAAAAGTAGTGTTTAAGGCAAGACAAAGGTTAGACCATACTTGATTTCTATGGTATACTTGATTTATGTATAAAACCTTGCATATTTAAGTAAACAATTGTATAAGGACTACAAGAGCTGTTTTTTTTTATATATGTGTTTTTAAAGCAGGCAATGACAACTTGTAATTAGACTGGAGTGATTTTATATGATGATGTGTTCGGTGTGTAAAGAGAACATAGCTGTTGTTTTTATAACTAAAATAGAGAATAATAAGCAGGTTCAGGAGGGACTATGTCTTGCTTGTGCACGCAAGCAGGGAATTGAGCCTATAAACCAGCTGTTGGATCAAACAGGGATATCTGATGATGAAATAGACAATATTAACAAACAGGTAAGCGATATGTTTGAGAATATGGATTTAAACAATAATGTAGGTAATTCGCTTACCACTCAGAATACTCCAAACCAGGAAAATCCATTCTTCAGCTTTATAAATAAGGCTTTTTCAAAAAACGAGGAACCAAAGGAATTGTCAAAGGATCAGTCTCCTGAACTGCATGATGAAAAAGAGGGCAAGAACAATACTAAAACCAAGACACAGGACAAGAAAACCGTTAAGAAGAAAAAATATCTGGATATTTACGGTATTAACCTTACTGAGCAGGCAAAAGAAGCCAAGCTTGACAGGGTTATAGGAAGAAACAGGGAAATAGACCGTGTAGTACAGATACTTAACAGGAGAACAAAGAACAATCCTGTTCTTATTGGTGAGCCAGGAGTTGGTAAAACAGCAATAGCTGAAGGCCTTGCCGTCAGGATTGTTGAAAGACAGGTTCCTGCAAAGCTTTTTAACGCAGAAGTCTATCTGCTTGACCTTACAGGTATTGTAGCAGGTACCCAGTTCAGAGGACAATTTGAAAGCAGAATGAAGGGAATTATTGAAGAAGTAAAAATGTTAGGCAACATAATCCTTGTAATTGATGAACTTCATAATATAATGGGTGCAGGTGAAGCAGAAGGTGCAATGAACGCTGCAAATATATTGAAACCAGCACTTTCAAGAGGTGAAATACAGGTTATTGGTGCAACAACACTTAATGAATATAGAAAACACATAGAAAAGGATACAGCTCTTGAAAGACGTTTCCAGCCGGTTTTGGTTGATGAACCGTCAATTGAGGATACAATTGAGATTTTAAGAGGTATAAAGCTTTATTACGAAATCTACCATAGGGTAAAGATATCTGATGAGGTTGTAAAAGCTGCTGTTATACTATCAGAAAGATACATCAACGACAGATTCCTTCCTGACAAAGCGATTGACGTAATTGACGAGGCTGGATCAAGGGCAAACCTTAAAAATGTGGGCCTTGTAGAACTTGAAAGCTTAAAGGAAGAATTGAAAAGGGTTCAGGAAGAAAAGGAAACAGCTATTTCAGCCGATTCTATAGAGGATTACCAGAAGGCAGCGGAGCTTAAAGTTAATGAATGCAAGCTTATACAACAAATAAAGGATATTGAAGATATTAATAAGGATGTTGAAATAACTATAGAGGATTTGGCGTATGTAATAGAAGCATGGACCAAGATTCCAGTACAAAGGCTGACAGAAGTTGAAACAGAAAAGCTTCTTAATCTGGAAGAAAGACTTCACAAGAGGGTAATAGGACAGGATGAAGCTGTAAATAGTATATCAAAAGCAATCAGAAGAAACAGGGCAGGGTTCAGAAAGAAGAGAAGACCGGCTTCCTTCATATTTATCGGACCTACTGGAGTCGGTAAAACAGAACTTGTTAAAGCCCTTGCATGTGAACTTTTTGAGAGTGAAGAAGCCTTAATAAGACTTGATATGTCCGAATACATGGAAAAACATACGGTATCAAAGCTTATAGGTTCACCTCCGGGTTATATAGGTTATGATGATGGAGGTCAACTTACAGAGAAGATTAGAAGAAAACCATATTCAGTTATTCTGCTGGACGAAATTGAGAAAGCTCATCCAGATGTATTTAATATGCTTTTGCAGATACTGGAAGATGGTAGGCTGACAGACAGCCATGGCAGGACAGTAAGTTTCGAAAATACCGTACTGGTTATGACTTCGAATGCCGGAACCAGCCTTAAGTCTAATGGAATAGGCTTCGGAAATGAAGGTTATGGAGCATTGAGAAATAGAGTTACAGAAGTGCTGAAAGAGACCTTCAGACCGGAATTCCTAAACAGAATAGATGAAACTATAATATTCAGCGAATTAAGCAAGGAACAACTTGTTAAAATAATTGAACTTATGCTTAAGGATGTAACCTCTGAGATGGAGGAAAAGGGTATTAAGGTCAATGTTACCGACACCGCAAAGCAGTTCATTCTTGATAAGGGTTATGATAGTAAGTACGGGGCAAGACCTTTTAGAAGAACTATTCAGAAATATATTGAGGATGAGCTTGCAGAAGCCTTCTTGAAAGGAAAGTTTGCTGCAGGAAGTCAGATAACGGTTGATTACAGGGATGAAAAGATAGTTATAGATTGCTAATATGCTAAGGTAAGGGCTGTATGTAAACATACAGCCCTTTTTTGTATATATAATTATTGTCTCGAAAATTTGTGTAAATTGACATATTGATTTAACTGGTGTTTTATTCTACAATTAAATTTGTATAATTTTAACTTGGGGTCATGTTACCAATTAATTATTAAATCAATGTTTATTGACTAATTGTGTAAAATTCAATTTCCCCATACAACAGCAAAAAAATATTGAAATAAGGAGAATAGAAAATGAAATTTGGACATTTTGATGATGGGAAAAAAGAATATGTAATAACTACTCCACAAACTCCATATCCTTGGATTAATTACCTTGGAACAGAATCATTTTTTTCACTCATTTCCAATACTGCAGGTGGATATTGCTTTTACAAGGATGCTCGTTTGAGAAGAATTACACGTTATAGATACAATAATGTACCAGTAGATTTAGGCGGAAGATATTTTTACATTAATGATGATGGAGATTTCTGGTCACCAGGCTGGGCTCCTGTTAAAAAGGAATTGGACAAGTATGAGTGCAGACACGGTCTTGGATATACCAAAATAACCGGTGAAAGAAACGGTATAAGCACTGAAACTCTTTTCTTTGTTCCAATGCATTTTAATGGAGAAATACATAAGGTAACTGTTAAAAACACAAGCAAGGCTGATAAGAAGGTAAAACTCTTCTCATTCATCGAATTCTGTTTATGGAATGCTTACGATGATATGACCAACTTCCAGAGAAACTTCAATACTGGTGAAGTTGAAATTGAAGGATCCACAATTTATCATAAGACAGAGTATAAAGAAAGACGTAATCACTATGCTTTCTATACTGTGAATTCTGAGCTTTCAGGCTATGATACAGACAGAGAAAGCTTTATGGGATTATATAACGGTTTTGAGAATCCTAATGCGGTAGTACAGGGCAAATCAAACAATTCAGTTGCAATGGGTTGGTCACCAATAGCTTCACACAGCATTGATGTTGAATTAAAAGCCGGAGAAGAAAAATCTTTCGTATTCGTACTTGGTTATGTAGAAAACGAAGAAGAAGATAAGTGGGAAGCACCTGGTAAAATCAATAAGAAAAAAGCACACGAAATGATTAATTCCTTCAATACTTCAGAGGCTGCTGACAAAGCGTTTGCAGAACTTAACAAGTACTGGGATTCACTTCTTTCAACATATAAGGTAGAAACATCTGATGATAAACTTAACCGTATGGTAAATATTTGGAACCAATATCAGTGTATGGTTACCTTTAATATGTCAAGAAGTGCATCATACTTTGAATCAGGTATTGGAAGAGGTATGGGCTTCAGAGATTCCAATCAGGATATCCTCGGTTTTGTTCACCAGATTCCTGAAAGAGCAAGAGAAAGAATACTTGATATTGCTGCAACCCAATTTGAAGACGGTGGTGCATATCATCAATATCAGCCGCTTACAAAGAAAGGTAATTATGAAATCGGCGGCAACTTCAATGATGATCCGCTGTGGATGATAGCTTCAACCGCAGCTTATATAAAGGAAACAGGAGATTTTGATATACTTAATGAAAGTGTACCTTATGACTGTAATCCAAATAACAGAGGCAGCCTGTTCGATCACCTTAAGGCATCCTTCTATCATGTAGTGAACAACCTTGGACCTCACGGATTACCGCTTATAGGAAGAGCAGACTGGAACGATTGCTTAAACCTCAACTGCTTCTCAAAGGTACCGGATGAATCCTTCCAGTGTACTACAAGCAAGGATGGAAAAGTTGCTGAATCAGTACTTATAGCAGGAATGTTCGTTGCAATCGGAAAAGATTTTGCAAGAATATGTGACGAAATGGGTTACAAGGATGAAGCTGAAAAGGCAAGAAAGCATATCGATGACATGAGTGCCACAGTTATGAAACACGGATATGATGGAGAATGGTTTATCCGTGCATATGATGACTTTGGAAACAAAGTGGGAAGCAAGGAATGTGAAGAAGGTAAGATATTCATTGAAAGCCAGGGCTACTGTGTAATGGCAGGAATAGGTGTCGAAGACGGTTCTGCACTTAAGGCTCTTGATTCTGTAAAGAAGTATCTTGATACACCTTACGGAATAGTTCTTAACAATCCTGCATTTACAAAATACTACATAGAACTTGGAGAAATTTCAACATATCCTGGTGGTTATAAGGAAAATGCAGGTATCTTCTGCCATAACAACCCGTGGATAATAGCAGGTGAAACTGTACTTGGACGCGGAGACAGAGCATTTGAATATTATTCAAAGATTGCTCCTGCTTATCTTGAAGATATAAGTGAAATCCATAGGATGGAGCCATATGTATACTCACAGATGATTGCAGGTAAAGATGCTGTAAGACCTGGTGAAGCAAAGAATTCATGGCTTACAGGTACTGCGGCTTGGAACTTTTTAGTAATCAGCCAGAATATTCTTGGAATCAAACCTGAATACAACGGACTCATGATAGATCCTTGTATTCCTTCCAACATGAGGGGTTATAAGGTAACCAGAGGCTTTAGAGGAGATGTTTATAACATCGAAATCAAGAACCCTGATGGAGTTTGTAAGGGTATTAAGAGCGTTACAGTAGACGGTAAGAAGATAGAAGGAAACATAATTACTCCATTTAAAGATGGAAAAGAGCATAATGTAGAAGTTATAATGGGATAATTAAAAAAATAATCAACAGGCACTGTGGTTCAAACGAACTACAGTGCTTTTTTTATTCTTACCTCATATATTTGTTAAAAACATTACATGCATTTAATAATCCATAACATTCATTTAATTATTATTTAAACTTCCACTGGTAAAATCAAGACATACATTAAGGGGAGGTAATTTTAATTATGAAAAAGAAATCAAATATCAAATTTATATCGGTAGTTGCAGCTTCAGTTTTCAGTATGTCAATTTTACTTAGCGGATGTGGAAGCTCTTCAAGTGAAACTTCAAAGGACAGCAACAGTGCAGCATCTGCAGTAACTACAAAGAATACAGCAAATGTTTCGGGTTCGATAACAAGTCTTGGTTCAACAGCTATTCAACAGTTGGTAAAAGAAGCAGCAGATAACTTCATGAGCAAGAATTCAGGCGCAAGTATCCAGGTTCAGGGAGGCGGTAGTGGAACAGGTTTGACACAGGTATCTTCAGGTGGAGCTGACATTGGAAACTCAGACATTTTTGCAGAAGAAAAGCTTCCTGCTGACAAAGCTAAGGAACTTGTTGACCACAAAGTATGTGTAGTAGGGTTTGCAACAGTAGTAAATCCAGGGGTTAAGGTTGATAATCTCACACAGAAGCAGCTTGTAGATGTATTTACAGGTAAAATCAAGAACTGGAAAGAACTTGGCGGAGATGACCAGGAAATAGTTATAGTAAACAGACCATCAAGTTCAGGTACAAGGGCAACATTTAAGAAGTATGCACTAAACGGTGCTGATGAAGCTCAGGGTAAGTCTCTTACAGAAGATTCTTCAGGTACAGTTAAGAAGGTCGTTGGAGATACAAAAGGAGCAATTTCATACCTTGCACTTTCATACATCGACAGCACTGTGAAAGCTCTTAAGTATGAAGGTGTTGAAGCAACTCCTGAAAACATCGCAGCCGGTAAATATCCGATTTGGTCATATGAACACATGTATACCAAAGGTGAACCTAAGGATTTGACAAAAGCCTTCCTCGATTACATCATGAGCTCTGACGTCCAGAATACAATAGTAAAGAAACTGAAATTTGTTCCAATCAACGATATGAAAACATCGAGATAATTAGTTTGCAAGGAAAGCCCTTCTCCATCAATAGAGAAGGGCTTTCCATTTGCTTTTCTATATATTGACAGTAGTTAACTAAGATGATATAATAAAAACCGACGGTCGGAATAATTAATTTATGAGGTAGATATTATATGAGAATAGGTATATTTTATTTTTCAGGAACAGGAAATACAGAGATTGTTGCAAAGCTTATCGGAAATGCTTTGGAAAGAAAGCATAATTCTGTAGAATATTTTAAAATTGAAGACATTTTAAATAATAACATTGCTATAGATATAAACAGTTATGACATGGTAGGCGTGGGACATCCGGTACTTGGTTTTGGGGCTACAGGAATAGCTGACAGATTTTCTAAATATATGCCATATGGTAATAACAAACCTGCATTTGTTTTTAAGACTGCATCATCTCACCACTATATAAATCAGGGAGCATCAAAAACCGTTATCAGGAATATGAAGAAGAACGGTTACGATGTATTTCACAATTCAATTCTTGCAATGGCATGCAATTGGTTCTTAAAGTATGAGGACACATTTATAAAACAATTATACGAAGCAGCGGAAGTCAAGACGCAGAGAATTGCAGAAGAAATTAACAATAAAGAAAAAAGGATACTAAAAATAAATTCCATACTAAGCGGCATATTCAGAATTGCTTATTATATGGAAGAGCATGGGGGAGCACGTTATTATGCAAAAAACATTAAAGTCTCTGACAAATGTACAAAATGTAAAAAGTGCATAAACAGCTGCCCAAACAAAAATATTTCTGAAACAGGCGAAAAAATTACTTTTGGAAAAAGTTGTGTATGGTGTATGCGCTGTGCATATATTTGCCCGGTAGATGCAATACAGCCTGGGATGATGAAAAGCTGTAAACTGCAGCCATTTAATGGTGGATATTTTATAGACAGAATTCTAAATAACAAGGAAGTTGGAAATATATTTGTAACTAAAGAAGCAAAGGGATACTACAAACACTTTATAAAATACTTGTATGGTGATGAGGAATATGTTAAAAGGCTGGAAGAGAAATCTAAAAAACCTTTAAAGTAAATCTTTAGGGCAATCTTAGGTTTTGTTTTAAGAGCGACTTATAGTATAATAAAAACCGACAGATGGTTTAAATAATTTTTCTGGAGGATAACTGTGACTAAGTGGGAACCCAAAGAAAAACGTGTAAATGATATAATCAGTGCTGCAATGGAAGTTTTCCTTGAAAAGGGTTACGAGGGTACTTCCATGGAGTCTATTGCTTCAAAGGCAGGGATAAGCAAGGGTGGACTTTATCATCATTTTAAAAGCAAGGATGAAATACTGTATTATGCTAATGAGAAACTTACAGAACCCGTATATGAATTAATTGATAAGACTTTAAAAAACACTGACATTATTTCAGGCCTCAGAGAATACATAAAAGAGTACCTTTACTATTGGACACAGCACCAAATTGAACTAACATTCTTCTTTCTGACTATGACTAAAGCACTTTCATGTCCTGAAACCTGGGAGTATTATGATGAATACTGCCAAGGTATGATTGATTTTTTTGAAAAGATTTTTGTGTCAGGAATTGAAGCAGGTAAGTTTATAAATCACAATACAAAGGCTCAGGCAGTTATGCTAATGACGGCGCTTGATGGTAGCCTTGGATATTTACCAATGTGCAGAAGTCTTGAAGTGGACAGTATGATTGGTCATTTTACCGAAGTTTTTATAAAGCCCTTATTAAATAAATAAAGATTTCACTTTGAATGTAAAAGATTATTAATCGCTGAATACTATCAAAAGCTCTATATGCTTTATATAAGCAAAAAGCCCATCTAAGGGCTTTATTCATATGTTGTTTGATTTAAAATTAAATTTATCACACTGGAATCTGAATAATAAACTCGCTGCCTTTGCCTGGTTCACTTACAACCTTTATATCACCATTGTAAAGATTAACTATATGCTTAACTATTGAAAGTCCAAGTCCGGTTCCACCCATACTTCTTGAACGACCCTTATCAACCCTGTAGAAACGCTCAAATATTCTTGGAATATCATTTGACAAAATTCCTATACCTGTATCTTTAACAGATATTGTAACCAACTGTCCTTCTTTGGTGGCTTTTATGGTTACCGAGCCGCTGTTCTTGTTATACTTAATACCGTTATCAATGAGATTGATGAGCATTTGCTTAATTCTATCCTTGTTAACTACAATATTTACTTTTTCATCTACTTCATTAATAAGCTTGATATCTTTTTTTGCTGCAGTACCAGATAGTATGGAAATTATCTCTTCTACAATTGGCTTTAATTTATAAGCACCAATATTTATGTCCTTCTGTTTTGTTTCTATTTCAGATAATTGGAGTATGTCATTTATAAGTACAAAAAGCCTTTCTGCCTCTATGTCAATTATTTCAAGAAATTTGTCGGATACATCAGCATCATTTATAGCACCGCCACGCAGAGTTTCTATAAAACCTCGTATTGATGTAAGCGGGGTCTTAAGCTCATGAGTTACATTTGAAACGAAATCCGTTCTAATCTGCTCAAGTTTTTTAATTGTTGTAATATCCTGGATTGAAGCTATTCCTCCTGAATTCGGCATATTGTAATCCTTGGATTTTATAGGATTTGTGTACACTCGAAGCACCTTGTTTTCCGGTGCGCTGATTATAATATCATTTACCAGCGAAACATTCTTTTCCATTGTTTCCTTAAGGAAGCTGTTTATCTGGTTGTTTCTTATCAGTTCCAAAAGGTTCATACCTATAAGCCCAGGGCCATTTTCCACATTAAAGAGTTCGCAGGCAATGGAATTAATGAGTATTATATGATAATTGTTATCTACTGCAACAATACCACTTGTCATGCTATTTATAATTGATTCTACTTTAATGTTTTTATCCATAACATCAGCCATGTTTTTTTCCAATTTACTTGCCATTTGATTGAAGGTCATTGTTAACTGCTTTAATTCATTTTTGGAATCGATAGTAATTCTTTTAGAGTAATCTCCTCCTGCAATTGTCTTGGATGCTGAAATAAGCTGGTAAATCGGTTTTGCTAGATTGGATGAAAATTTAAGTGCCAGGAGTATTGTGAGTACTAATCCACAGAGTATACCTATGAGGGTATAACAGAGGATTATTGTTTTTATGTGGCTAATCTGAAGCAGGGGGGTAGAGATTCTTACAATAACATTTAAGGATTTTATCGGAACTGCAATATAAAGAAAGTCTGTACTAAGCGTACTGCTTTTTCTGATGTCCTTACCAACCTTTCCTTGCCTGGCTTCAGCAATTTCTTTACGGGAAAGGTGATTTTCCATGGATTTATAGTCTGCTTCAGATTCACCCAGAACCTTTCCATTAAAATCAATGAAGGTTATCCTGCTTTCATTTTTCTTAGGATCGTCTGGGGTTTCGGCAGACTTGTTAAGCAGGGTTGAATACCTTTGTGCAGCTTGATTATAATCTGTTTTAATACCCTTTGTAGCTTCATCTGATATTTGAAACTGAATAAGGTTGGCAGTATTGATAACTCTGTTTTCCACTTCATCACTGTATACACTGGAAGCAAGTTCATAAACAAAGAAACCGGTAATTGAAATGGAAATGACAATTAATACTATATAGTAGTAGAATATTTTTCTTTTCATACTGCCTTTTAGCCTCCGCTCCGGTGCTATTTATTATTTCTGTCATTAAATCTGTAGCCGATTCCTCTGACTGTTTCTATATATATTGGGTTACTGTCGTCGTCTTCAATTTTTTGTCTGAGATACCGGACATGGACATCAACAGTTCTTGTTTCTCCGTAATAATCAAAACCCCATATTTTTTCAAGAAGAAGCTCCCTTGAAAGAACCTTTCCTTTGCTTAAAACCAGAAGCTTAAGAAGCTCAAATTCCTTGAGGGTCATTTCGACCAACTCACCGTTTTTGAAAACTTCTCGCCTGGATATATCTATAGTTATTTCTCCACTCTTTATTATATCCTGATCGGTACTTATTGTAGAACCCATTCTTCTAAACAATGCCTTGATTCTTGCTACAAGTTCTCTTACGCTGAAAGGCTTGGTGATATAGTCGTCAGCACCAAGTTCCAGTCCAAGTACCTTGTCAAATTCTTCTCCTTTTGCTGTAAGCATAATTATAGGGAGGTTTTTAAAACGTACATCCTGCCTGATGAAGCGGCAAACTTCAAGTCCATCCATACCAGGAAGCATTATATCCAGTACAAACATATCGGGTGAGGTATTCTTTAATTCATTAATAAGGCTTTCACCGCTTTCAAACGTAACTACCCTGTAACCATTGGCTTCAAGATTATATTTTATCAGCTGCTGAATATGCGCTTCATCCTCAACTGCGTATATCAATTCTTTAGACATGTGGACCTCCTATAAACCTTTATGTGTAACGTCCTAGTTTATATCATTTGAAAAAGGATTATCTACCGTATCCTCTCTGCTGTCATGTCTTGAAAGATGCTCATGTTCTCCGGTTACATTAAACACTACCCATTCACCGATGTTTGTCGCATGATCTGCCATTCTCTCAAGGTACTTTGTTATAAACATGAAATTTATCACCTGTTCAGTTGTATTAGGATCATTTTTAACTATATTTATAAGTTCAAGCACAATCTTTGAAAAAAGCTCATCAACTTCATCATCACTGTTGCAAACTTCCTGAGCAAGCTTTATATCCTGCTTCACATAAGCATCAATCGCTTTGTTTACCATCTTCTTGGCCAATTCTGCCATCTTTGGAATATCTATTAATGGCTTGACATATTTCTCATTAGCCATTCTTATAGTTATTTCTGCTATGTCTGAAGAATGGTCGGCAATTCGCTCCATATCGGTAATTATCTTCAAAGCAGTGCTTATTGTTCGTAAATCCTTTGCGAGCGGCTGTTGCCTGGCAATAAGCATAAGACACAGCTTTTCAATCTTTCGCTCCATATCATCTATTATATCATCATTTTTAAATATTTTCCTTGCAAGTTCAACATCCTGCTTCTTAAGTGCCAATATTGTATTTTCTATTGATTCCTCAACAAGGCTTGCCATCTTTATCAGTTCAAGATGGAGCTCCTGAAGTTCCTCAGCAAAATGATGTCTTGTAACCATATTAAATCCTCCTTTAAAGTACAATTTATTCATGCTTAACCGAATCTGCCTGTAATGTAGTCCTCTGTCTTTTTATTTGAAGGTTTGCTGAAAATCTTTTCAGTTGAATCATATTCAATTATCTCACCATGGAGGAAGAAGGCTGTTTTGTCTGAAATACGGCCAGCTTGCTGCATGTTATGTGTTACAATTACTATAGTGTACTTTTCTTTCAGGTCATCTATCAAATCCTCAATTTTAAGTGTTGATATAGGGTCAAGGGCAGAAGTAGGTTCATCCATAAGAACCACCTCGGGTTCAACGGCAAGAACTCTTGCAATACAAAGTCTTTGCTGCTGTCCGCCAGAAAGTCCCATTGCACTTTGCTTTAACCTGTCTTTTACTTCATCCCAGAGCACTGCATTTCGAAGACTCTTTTCAACAATTTCATCAAGCCTGTTTTTTGATTTAACACCATGGATTCTTGGTCCGTAGGCTATATTATCGTATATGGACATAGGGAAGGGGTTTGGCTTTTGAAATACCATTCCAACTCTTTTCCTGAGCTCTACTATGTCATACTCTTTATATATGTTTAAACCGTCAAGGTAAGCATCACCGGTTATTTTCACATTGAGAACCAGATCATTCATCCTGTTTATGGTTTTAAGGAATGTTGATTTTCCGCAGCCGGATGGTCCAATCAGGGCTGTTACCTTGCATTCTTCTATATCTATTGTTATGTTTTTGAGAGCTTGTGTTTCCCCATAATATAAATTTAACCCGTTTGTATTGATTTTTAAATTATTTGTAATCATATGCATTTTCCTTCTTTTTTAATGTATTGGATTAATTAAATTTTAACAACTGTTTATTAATTGGCGGTTAATGCTATGTTAACTTAATGTTAAGGTGTCAAAAATCTCTTGGAAGTGCCTGAATAGTATGTTAAAAAGTGCTTTTCGTTTTTTAACAATTATATTGTATATTTGAACTCATCTTTGATTTCATTCAAGCCATTTGCCATATTAAGAAGGTTGCTTGCTGATTTAAGAACATCACCAGAGAAGCTATGATGCTTTTCAACAGTTACTGCTGCTTCCTGAGATATGGCAGAAATCTGAGAGATAATTTCTTGAATCTTATTTATGTTGCTGGTGTAAACACTAATGTTTTGAGAAATTATTCCTGTGTTTACCGAGATGTCCTTGATGCTTTTATGTGTTTGTGAAACCTTGTCGGATATCATTTTAAAGGCGCTGCTGGTATTACCGGCTATTTCGGCACCTTCAACCGAGATGGACCTGCTTCTTGCAGCTACATTTACAACAGAATCCATATTTTTATATAACTCTTTTATAATTGCACTGACATCATGTGCCGATTGTGCACAGTTTTCAGCCAGTTTCTTTATCTCATCCGCCACAACGTTAAAGCCACGGCCGAATTCTCCAGCTTTTGCGGCTTCTATGGATGCATTAAGGGAAAGTAGTTTCGTCTGATTTGATATTCTTTTTATAACTTCAAGAATAGTATCTATTTCTCTTGAACGTTCCTCCATTTTTTCTATTTCCTGTAGTGTTATTTCTGAAACATCATCGATTTCAGATATCTTCGTATTAAGTTCATCTACTGCCGTAATTCCTGTAGAAACGGTTTCAAGCATTATTGTGCTGGAATGTGTTGCTTCCTTTATCTGCACAATGATTTGTTCCATTGTAACTAATATTTCATTTGTGGAACTGCTGACTTTCTCCAGTATTTCACTTTGTTCCTTGGTTCCCGATGACATCTGGCGGGTAAGGGAATATACATGAGTACTGCTTTCTTGAGATTGCTTTGCTATTTCATCAAGCTGAATGCCAGCAGTGGATATCTGCTCGATTGAAAAAGCTAGCTGTTTTATTAACTTTTCAAAATTTGAAATCATGTTGTTAAACCCCGAAGCTAATGCCTTCGTTTCGGCACCGCCCTTGCAATTTGCAGCACGTATCGTTAGATTGCCTTCTGCGGCAAATGATGCTGCTTTTTTAATGTTTTTAATGTCACGAATAAGTTTCATTGATCCCCAGTAGCTAAAAATAAATGCAAGTAAAATTGCTGCAGCACCAGTTATAAATGTAAACAGCAATTGCTCATTTACCGGTCTCATATATGAGGATTTGGGAACTGCAATAATGTAATACCAATCTTTTTCTACAACATAGCCGAAAGAAGTAAGGTGAGTTTTATTCTTGATATTTACCTCTAAATTTCCGTATTTTATTTTCAATATATTTTGTGTAAATGATTCTGGAAGAACGGTTTTTTGACTAGAAGGGGAGTTTATATTGTCAAGACTAACCTGATGTGTGTTTGAATCAATTATGTAAATTTCAGGTTCCAGACCTGACTGTGAAAAGCTTGCTTTCTCTGAAATAATTACATGTTTAAGTTCTCCGGAAAATTCTTTTGAAGTATATGCACCGTTGAGGAGGGAGATTTTATCGGTTACAAATCTTACGGAGTTATCAAGTTGGTTCCTCATTATCTTTTCAATGTTATTTCTGCCTGCGGTATAATTTATTGCTGAAACTGCTGTTATTGCTACAAGTATAATTATTAGAAACATGCCAAGTATCCGCGATCTGATACTTAAGCCTTGTATTTTTTCCCTTTTCATATTTTTGCCTCCTATTTGGCATTTTTACCTGCAAATTTTGTGTTAAGTCTTCTTCCAGCCAATCTGGCTATAATATTGAACAGGAAAACGAATATTATAAGTACTGCTGAGGCACCATCAGCTATCTGTCTTGCATCGGGAGCCAAACCTTCGGAATTTACCTGCCAGATATAAACAGCAAGAGTTTCTGCAGGTCTGAAAGGATTTAAAGGTGATGTTGCACTGAATGGGTTGAGGTTTGAAAAATCCAGTCTTGGGCTGCTCATTCCTGCGGTGTACATCAAAGCTGCTGCTTCACCGAATACTCTTCCTGAGGTTATAATGATTCCTGTTATCAGTCCCGGTATTGCAGAGGGTATAATAACCCTTACGATTGTCTGCCAATGTGTTGCACCCAAAGCAAGACTTGCTTCCTTGATGGAAGAGGATACAGACCTGATTGCATCTTCGCTGATTCTTGTAATTACCGGAAGATTCAGTATTGAAACTGCAAGAGCTCCACCCATCAGAGTAAACTTCCAGCCGGTAAGGTTAACGAATACAAGCAAACCAAACAAACCTATTACTATCGAAGGAAGCGACGCTAATGCTTCTATACAGAACCTCAGTATATTTGTAAACCTGCTTGGTTTAGCGTATTCAGCAAGGTATATTCCCGCAGACAGACCAATTGGCAGGGTAATTATCATTGAAAGGAGTACAAGGTAAAGGGAGTTAAATAACTGCGGCCCGATTCCGCCCCCTGATTCTCCGGAAGCAGGTGCACTGAAAAGAAAGTGGAAATTGAGCCTGCTGGAGCCTTTTATAAGTAGATATCCGACAAAGCATACAAGTAAAAGAACTACAAGCGAGACTATGACATAGAACACTGCTGTTGCAATTTTGTCTGTTGATTGAGATTTTATTTTCATTTATGAGCACCTCTTTTTGATCCGATTTTGTGTATTAATACTATGAACAGGAAGGAAATGACTAGAAGCAGAAGAGCCATTGACCATAAGGCATTGTTCCATGGAGAACCGTCAACCGTGTTACCCATGTCCATAGTCAGAATACTTGTTAAGGTTGTTGTTGAATTCAGCAAGGATTTTGGAAGACCTATGGCATTACCAATTACCATCTGTACCGCAAGAGCTTCTCCAAAGGCACGTGCAAGACCCAGAACAACTCCTGTCAGTATTCCAGGCATTGCAGTTGGTAGGAGCACTTTTCTGATTGTTTGCCACCTGGTGGCACCCAACGCATAGGAAGCTTCCTTGAAATCACTGGGAAGAGCTCTGAATGAATCTGCTGCAACGCTTGTAATTGTTGGGAATATCATTATTGAAAGTACAAGCCCCCCGGCTAGCAAACTAAAGCCAAGGCCTCCGAAAGTTTTGCTGATGAAGGGGACAAGCACACTTAATCCAACCCAGCCGTAAACAACTGAAGGAATGCCCATAAATATTTCTATTGAGGGCTGAAGAAGCTTTTTACCAAGCTTCGGAGATATTTCAGTCATGAAAATTGCAGTTCCTATGCTTAAAGGTGTACTGATTATAAGTGCAATAAGTGAAACAAGTAGAGAGCCTATGAAAAATATAAGCACTCCAACCATTGGAGGCTCGCTTTCAGGCTTCCATGTGGTTGAAAACAGAAAGTCAATTATGGATACATGATCCTTGGTAAATGTGTTAATTCCCTTTGAAAGTATAAACAACACAAGACATAATGTAATAATTATTAAGAATATTCCTAAAACAGTTACAACTGCTTTTCCGTAAAACTCATGCTTTATATAATACGAATTTATGTTTCTCTTTTTAAATAATTTTTTAAACATAATGTCAACTCCCATAACGTGGTAATCAGTTCTGTAATATCATAATTTGATGCTACATTTCGTTAATTAAGACAGGATTAAGTCAATGTTAAGCAGATGTTAATTATAAAAGTACTGTTTTGGATAGTACTCATTGAAATTATATAGAGCCAAGTATTAATAATTTTTTTATTTCTCAGCTTATTAACAATTATTTAATCTTTTCATAATACCTGCTTAATTTAATATGCATTTAATAATGAATATAGGGAACTTTGGCAAAATAAAGGAGATAATGATGAACGCTATACAATATTACGAGCTTAAATATATGGATAAAAAAATGGAGCATTTTGTACCTGAAAATTACTCAAAAATGGCTATAGATGAAGGTTTGGGTGAAAGATTTATGGAAATATTAAGAAACGGGGAAATCGCTACCGTATTTCAACCCATCATATCACTAAAAGATGGGACTCTGATTGGTTATGAAGCCTTAAGCAGGGGGCCTGGGAAATCAGTATTTGAAAACCCTGAAAACCTTTTTGATTTTGCAAGGATACACGGAAAGTTATGGGAGCTCGAGTTTCTTTGCAGAATTAAGGCGTTGGAAAACATATCAAAAACAAACAGGGATTTTAACATTTTTCTTAACGTTGACCCTGATATTATACATGATGAAAAATTCAAAAAAGGGTTTACTAAGGAATTCCTTGATAAATTTGACATAAAGCCTGAGAATGTTGTTTTTGAAATAACTGAGAAAAGTTCAATAAAGGACCCTGAAAGCTTTAAAAGAGTTATTGAAAACTATAAGGAACAGGGTTATAAAATTGCTATTGATGATATGGGTTCGGGTTATTCGGGGCTTAAGCTTCTTACTGATATTCACCCGCATTACATAAAGCTTGATATGGGTCTGATACGTGACATTGACAAGGATTCCTTAAAATATACCCTGATAAAGACTTTGTACGAGTTTTGCCGTGTGAGTGATATAAAGGCTATTGCGGAAGGTATTGAAACCCAGGAAGAAATAAAATCACTTATTGACATTGAAGTTGATTACGGCCAAGGGTATTTCATTCAAAGACCTTCAAGGGATTTTAATGATATTAAACACGACGTTATTAACTTAATAATGCAGCAGAACATGAAAAAAAGCCTTTTTTACAACAGCAGGCTATCGACTGTCCTTGCGGGTGATATAAGCAGACAGTGCATTACAATCAGCTCTTCAGATACAGGTAATAAAGCTCTTGAAATTTTCGGCAACAATCCTTCTGTTCTAGGTATTCCTGTAATAGATAATAATAATAAGCTTGCAGGGCTTGTTATGAAAGACAAGTTCTTTTCCAAGCTTGCTACACAATTTGGTTTTTCAATATTCATAAACAGGCCGGTATCACTTGTAATGGATAACCGCCCATTATCGGTGGATTACAATACAACAATTGACGTAGTATCCAGAATTGCCATGGCAAGAAACGGCGAATCCCTTTATGATTACATTATAGTTACTAAAAATTCAAACTATTATGGAATTGTGACAATTAAGGATTTACTAGAAAAGACAACCGAATTGGAAGTGAATTATGCAAAGCACTTGAACCCTCTTTCGGGCCTTCCTGGCAATGTTCTGATAGAAAAAAAGCTTACTGAAATAGTAAGTTCTAAAGATGAGTTTACAGTGCTTTACATAGACATCGATAATTTTAAAATATATAACGATGTTTATGGATTTGAAAATGGTGATATGATTATTCAGTTTGTTTCGAGGATTATAAATGAATGTATGGCTTATTCAGAAAAAGAGAGCTTTATAGGGCATGTCGGCGGAGATGACTTTATAATTGTAGTTAAGGATTATAACTGTGAGATCCTTTGTGAAAATATTTTAAATGCATTTGAAAAGGGTATTCTGGGATTTTACAGGGAAGATGATATTTTAAAGGGTTATGTAATTGCAAAAAACAGGAAGGGTGAGGAAGAACAATTCAACCTAGCAACCCTTTCAATCGCGGGAATAACTAACAATGGGCATACTTACAATAATGCTTATGAACTATCCGAGTATGCCAGTAAAGTTAAAAAGGATTGTAAGAGTATCTGGGATAATTGTTACATAATAAGATGACAGATAATAAACTTAATTACACACAGCGTGTGCGTCTTACATAGGATATAGTAGATTATTATAAGGCTGTGTGTCTGATGGATGAATTTATAAGGGATCCTGTGTCGTTTGAATATAATAGATCGCAAGCGGTTCAGTATGCACATAGATGGGCGTATAAAAGAAATCCTATATTCTTTGATTTTGAGAAGTCAGGCGGTGACTGTACAAATTTTGCATCCCAGGTTATTTACGCCGGAAGCGGAATAATGAATTACACACCTACATACGGATGGTTTTACATAGATTTAAACAGAAGAACTCCGTCTTGGACAGGTGTTAATTTTCTGTATGACTTTCTTATAAATAACAAGGGAATAGGTCCGTATGCAGAGGAAACGGATATAAAAGACATTCTCCCCGGTGATATAATTCAGCTTTGTTTTGACAATGGTGTAATGTTCCATCATTCACCTGTGGTAATTCGTGCCGGAACGCCTGCAACACTTGATAATATACTTGTGGCTGCACACACGGATGATCAGGATTATTACCCTATAAAGGAGTATGATTGGGTTAAAATGAGGTGTATTCATATATTGGGTGTAAGAAAATAGGACCTGAAATTTAACATAAGAAAAACCACGGCTGATAACCGTGGTTTTATACTATAATGAATTTATTTTGCTTTTGAGTGGGATTTTATAAAAGCTTCATTGTCCTCATCAGAAATAGTAAAGGTTTTATCAAGATCCAGAAGGCAAATGGTTTTTTCACCTATTGTTACAACTGAATTGACAAACTTATTTTTGAGGTTATCCAAAACATCAGGAAGGTTTGATATATCTTTTTCATTTACATTTATTATCTCATTAACCTTGTCAATAATAAACCCTATAGTTGAAGAACCCTTGTTTACCATGATAATCTTGGTTTCATCATCAAAAGCTTTATCGGAGATTCCGAATCTTTCCCTAAGATTAAATACAGTGTATACCTTACCTCTTAAATTCATCAGACCTTCAATGAATTCAGGGGTATTTGGAATACTATGCATTTCACTGGGTTTTTCAATTGATGAAACATGGGCGATTTCTATTCCATAAAGCTTATCATCAATGCTGAATACAACTAACTGACGCTCAGACATAATGAATATCCCCCTTAGAAAAGTTAATTATTTTATATTGTAGTGCGAATCAAAGCATGTATTACATTATGTTTAAATTATAGCAATGTTTGTTTGAATGAGCAATAATTTAGTAAAAAATTAGCTTCTGTAGCTTCCGTTAATTTTTACATAATCATATGAGAAGTCACATGTCCACATTCTGTCGGTAAAATCTCCTGATTTAAGGTTGATGGTAATTTTAACTTCTTTTTCCTTGAGTATATTTGCTGCTGAACTTTCATCGAAGTCAAGCGCAGTTGCATTATTACAAACCAATAAATCACCTATATAAATATCTATGAGACTTGAATCAAATTCTGCACCTGAATAACCAGCGGCTGTTATTATTCTGCCCCAGTTTGCATCTTCACCGAAAATTGCAGTTTTGACAAGTGGGGATTTTGCAACTGCAGATGCTATTTTATAAGCGGCATCGGCACTTGGAGCTTGGTTTACTACAACCTCAACAAGTTTTGTTGCTCCTTCTCCATCCTTTGCTATATTTCGTGCAAGATAGGTACAGACAGTTTCAAGGTTGTTACAAAAAACAGTAAAGTCATTACTCTCGGAGTTTATTTCAGGATTGCCTGATTTACCGTTTGCCAGAACTACAACCATATCACATACACTGGTATCCCCATCTACCGATATTCTGTTAAAGGTATGTGAAGTTATATCTTTAAGTGCTTTATGAAGCAGTTCGCTTGTAATGTCAGCATCGGTCGTTATTATTCCTATCATGGTTGCCATATTAGGGTGAATCATACCTGAGCCCTTTGCCATCCCGCCTATTGTTACTTTCTTGCCTGACAGTTCAAACTCAACTGCTATTTCCTTTGGAATAAGATCTGTTGTCATTATTGCTTCTTCAGCCTGATGACCGCCGGTTTCAGATAAGCTTGAAACAGCTTCCTTAATACCTTTACGTACAGCATCCATGTTGAGCTTCATTCCGATTACGCCGGTTGAGTTGACAAGAACCTCCGAAGGTTTGCAGCCGAGCAATTCACCTGCCAGAGTTGTCATTTCAAGTGCATCCTTATCTCCCTGTGTTCCTACACAAGCATTTGCGTTTCCGCTGTTAACAACAACAGCTTTTATGCTGCTGCTCTGTATATTTTTCATTGTAAGCTGTAGAGAATGACCCTTCACCTTATTGGTAGTAAATACACCTGCTGCCTTTGCATAATCTTGTGAGTAGACTATTGCAATGTCCTTTTTTTCGTTCTTTTTAAGACCGCAGGCTACACCTGCTGCGAGAAATCCTTTTGGCGATGTAACGCTTCCGTTTTCTATAATCATACGAACTCTCCTTGTATAAATATTCATTTTTATTTTATATCGTGCCCCTTATTTACTACACTAGAGTAAAAATGGGTGTATAAATATCCATATAATATAATAATTATACATTAAGAAATAAATGGTTACAAGTTTTTTTAATAATTAATTCCTTAAGCTATAGTTATTGCCCTTGACACGAAAAATCATTTCTTATATTATAGGATAAAGTAAATTACATATGCAACATTTGTATTTTAATGCTTAGCATATAAAAATATTGATAAAAAGCAATGACTAAGAGGAGTAAACAGTGTATTGCCAATAGAGAGGAAGGATCATCGGGTGCAAGTCCTTCCAGGTTAAAGCTGTTGAAGGTAGCTTATGAGTTCTGCAGTTGAAATTATAATTTCAAAATATTAGACTGCAGCGGCGGCAGCCGTTATATGGCATAAGATGCTCTTTTTATGAGAATTTTGGTGGTACCGCGGAATTGACTCTTCGTCCAAACATATTGTGGATGAAGAGTTTTTTATTTGTATTAAGAAAATGAAGGGAGAATAAAACCATGTTTCTGAAAATATTATCTCTGGTTATAATTGCAGCAGGATTTATAACTGTATTTCTTGCTAAAGGTCTTGTAAGAAAATACAAGCTTGATTTAAAGCAAAAATGCAATTTTGAACATGAAATGAACGAAGAGGAATTAAACCAGTATAAGTTTAATAAAGCAGTTGTGAACATCAAGATGTTCGGACTTTTGATAGCACTTCCAGGGCTTATACTTATGGTAATAGCTTTTAAAAGGTAATTTATTATTAATTAATTGGAGGAATATAAATGGACGAACAGAATAACATCGCCAAAACCTATGACCCTAAACAGGTAGAAGACAAATTATATAAGGAGTGGATGGAAAAAGGATATTTCCATGCAGTTGCAGATAAAACAAAAAAACCCTATACAATAGTTATACCGCCTCCAAATATAACCGGACAGCTTCACATGGGCCACGCCCTTAATAATACAATGCAGGATATCCTTATACGCTGGAGGCGTATGCAGGGCTATGGCGCGCTCTGGGTTCCGGGCACTGATCATGCAAGTATTGCCACAGAAGCTAAGATTGTTGAAGCAATGAAAAAAGAAGGTATTTCAAAGGAAGACATCGGCAGAGAAAAATTCCTTGAAAGAGCATGGAAGTGGAGAGAGCATTTTGGCGGCAGAATAGTTGAACAGCTTAAAAAGCTCGGAAGCTCTCTGGATTGGGAACGTGAAAGGTTTACAATGGATGAGGGGCTTTCAGAGGCGGTTTCTGAGGTTTTTGTTCGCTTATATGAAAAAGGCCTTATTTACAGAGGAGAAAGAATCATAAACTGGTGCCCTACCTGCAGTACTTCAATTTCAGATGCTGAGGTTGAATATGAGGAAAAGGAAGGGAACTTCTGGCACATTAAGTATCCGATCAAGGACAGCAGTGATTATATTGTGGTAGCTACAACAAGACCTGAAACAATGCTTGGTGATACTGCGGTAGCTGTAAATCCGGAAGATGACAGGTATAAGAACCTTGTTGGGAAAATGGTAGTACTTCCTCTATTAAATAAAGAAATCCCTATTATCGCAGACAGTTATGTAGATAAGGAATTTGGAACAGGTGCGGTTAAAATTACCCCGGCGCATGATCCTAATGACTTTGAGGTTGGATTAAGGCACAGCCTGCAGCAAATCAGAGTTATGGATGATAATGCAATAATGAACCAAAATGCGGGTGATTATGAAGGTTTGGACCGTTATGAGGCAAGAAAGAGAATTGTTGAAGATCTTCAGAAACAAGGTCTGCTGCTTAAGATAGAACCTCATACTCATAATGTTGGAGCTTGCTACAGGTGCCACACTGTAATTGAGCCAATAATATCAAAACAATGGTTTGTAAAAATGAAACCTCTTGCAGAACCCGCAATAGATGTTGTAAAAGACGGAACAATTAAGTTTGTTCCTGAAAGATTTTCAAAAATATATTTTAATTGGATGGAAAATATTCAGGATTGGTGTATTTCCAGACAGCTTTGGTGGGGACACAGAATACCAGCCTATTACTGCCAGGAGTGCGGTGCTACTTTGGTAGATAAAGAAATGCCAGATGTATGCCCTAAATGCGGAAGCTCAAGGATAGAACAGGATAACGATACCCTGGATACCTGGTTCAGTTCTGCTTTGTGGCCTTTCTCTACGCTTGGATGGCCAAAGGATACTGAAGAGCTCAAATACTTCTATCCTACCAATGTACTTGTTACTGCCTACGATATTATCTTTTTCTGGGTAGCAAGAATGATTTTCTCAGGCCTTGAGCACATGGGAAAAGAACCGTTCAACTATGTACTTATACATGGTATTGTAAGAGATTCGCAGGGGAGAAAAATGAGCAAGTCCCTTGGAAATGGAATTGATCCTCTTGAAATTATTGACCAGTATGGTGCAGATGCTTTGAGATTTGCACTTACTGTAGGCAATTCACCAGGAAACGATCAGAGATTCTCGCCGGAGAAAATCGAAGCCAGCAGAAACTTTGCAAACAAGGTATGGAACGCTTCAAGGTTTGTTTTGATGAATTTTGATGAAAATCTTGAATTTTCGAAAGTTAACCCAGCCAAGTTTACAGTTGCTGATAAGTGGATACTGAGCAGGATGAATACCATTATAAAAGAAGTAACAGAAAACCTTGAGAAGTTTGAATCAGGTATAGGACTTCAGAAGATATATGAATTTATATGGGAAGAATTCTGCGACTGGTATATAGAACTTGTAAAACCAAGGCTTTATGACAGGGAAAGTGATACAAGGCTTGAGGCACAGTACGTGCTCAACTATGTACTGGGTAATTCAATGAAGCTTCTGCATCCGTTTATGCCATTTATTACAGAAGAGATTTATACGCATTTGGTTAATGATGATACAACAATAATGTTATCCAAATGGCCTGAATATATGGATGAGTACAGTTTCCCTCAACAGGAAAAAGCTATGGAACTTATAATGGAAGCAATTAAGAATATCAGGAATATCAGAGCCGGAATGAATGTACCTCCTTCAAAGAAAGCCAAGGTCATATTTGTTACTAAAGGCAGTGAAGCGGATATATTAGACAGCGGAAAGACTTTCTTTGAAAGACTTGCAAGTGCATCTGAGGTTATTGTACAACCCGATAAAGCCGGAATTCCATCCAATGCAGTTGCTGCAATTATTCATGGTGCAGAAATATTTATACCACTTGAAGAACTTGTAGATGTTGAAAAAGAAATTGAAAGGCTTATGAAAGAAAAAGCCAACCTTGAAAAAGAGCTTGAACGGGTAATTTCAAAGCTTGGAAATGAAGGTTTTGTTGCAAAAGCGCCACAAAAGCTTATTGAAGAAGAGAAAGCCAAGAAACTCAAATATCAGGAAATGTATGATAAGACAGTTGAAAGGCTGGAGGGCTTAAAGAAAGGATAATCTTATAAAATGAAGTTTTGTTGCTGCAACATTTCATTTTAAAGAATGTACTAATATAGTTATATACGTTTTAAGTATGCTTAGACTTAAAAATTAGAAGACTTTATAAATATAAATGAATTTTATGAAATATATTCTTGCATAATTTAGATTTATATGCTATCATTATTTCATAATTGAATTGTTTTGTGAAACTACCTTGATGTAGCTTCAAAAGAATGCAGAGATGCTTCTATGTACAAGATTACTTGTGCATAGGAGCTTTTTTATTTTTTAACAAATAATTGGAGGTGGCTTTATGGTTGGTTCAATGGCAATAAAAAGTGAAGTTCTTAAAATAAAGGCTCTGGATACATGGTTTGATGAAATAAATCTTCCTGTAGCTCCTTCGTGTAATATGATGTGTAATTTCTGTAACCGCTGCAGCGATTGTGTGCAGAACGGGAACAACCCGGAAGATTTCAGTAAGGTGTTAACACCAAGACTAGCCGTAAATAAAGCCATTGCATCAGTAGAAAGAAATAAAAGAGCAGGAGTTTTTAAGATATCCGGGCCTGGTGAGCCTCTTTATAATGTACAGACCTTTGAGGTTTTAAAAAGGCTTTCGGTTAGTTTACCGGATTATGTTTATTCTCTTTGTACAAACGGAGTTTTACTTGAGGAAAAAGCAGATCAAATTGCGGATTTGAAAGTTAAAAAAGTAGAAGTAGCAATAAATGCTGTTTTTACTCATACAATAGCAAAGCTTTATTCACGTATAGTTAAAAACAATAATGTTGTTGCGAGTCCTGAGGCTATAGCCGCAGTTATGCTTCAGGGACAGTTTAATGGAATCAGGGCTTGTATTGAGCGCGGAATAATGGTATCTGTAAACACTACAGTTTTTCCTGGAATAAATGAGAATGATATACCTGTTATTGCTGCAAAGTGTGAGGAGTTAGGTGTTAAAAGTATGTATCTGATAGCACATAAACCTGAAGGAAAATTAAAAAACCTTCAGCAGCCAATTTTAAAGGATCTTATTGCATTAAAAGGTGAAGTAGCAAAGTATATTTTGGAAGTAGGAGTAAAATCTTATGATGGCTAGTTTTTAAGTTTTTTTATTGGGGGCGGTAATCTTGGAAATGTATAAGTATATAGTTACTGGACAGGATAAGATTTCACTTGCAGCAATAAAGCAGGTACTTTGCTCTCGCGGTCATATATTTCTTGGATATAGTCATGAAACTCAGAATATTTTAAGGCACATAAGACGTACGGGTCCTGATGTTGTAATAATTGAGGCTTATAATAATTTCTCTGAGCTTAGACCCTTACTTGAAATACTGGATGAAGAACTGCTTGCTGCATGTGTGTTGGTAGTAAGAGAAAAGACAGATGAAATAAGTGAGTTTCTTTGGAATGCCAGAAATACTGGGTTTATTACATTACCTATAAATGAGGAATCTGTTATGCAAATAATTGATATGTCATTCTTGAACTTCAGAAGGACGCTGGATTATGAAGAAAAGGTCAAAAAGTTGAATGATGCATTAGAAAGCAGAAAAATAGTAGAACGTGCTAAATGGGTACTTGTAGAAGATAATAGAATATCTGAGAATGAAGCCTATGAGCTTATACGCAAAAGAAGCAGGGATGGAAGGCTACCAATGCGTGAAATAGCACAAGCAATTTTAATGGTTAAGGGTATATCTGATTAAAATACAGGATTGGCATGATAATCCTGCAAAAAAATAATAAAAATATTATAAAATTGAATTAAATTATTGACAAAATGACGGAAGCGTAGTACAATAAATTCATAATTTAAAATTTATGAATAACATGAAATTCCATGAATGAATTTTGTGTTTTCAAGGCTGAGACGCCAGAATCTATATTTATTTAAATATATAGGTTTTAGGCGTTTTTTTATTTTTTATTATAACTATTTAAGGAGGAGTTAAAAATGAGGTGGGTTAAGGTTGACAAGGCAACTGAGCAAAATATTATAGGAAATGTGAGGGATGATTTATGAAAAAGAAGTTGGTTGTTTTTTTTACATGTATTTTTAGTTTACTTCTATTTTCAGTAACCGCTTTTGCAGAAGGAGATGCAAAGGTAGATACTGGAGACTCTGCATTTATATTTGTTTCAACAGTTTTAGTCTTTATTATGACACCAGGGTTAGCTTTATTCTATGGTGGTATGGTCAGAAAAAAGAATGTTCTTGGAACCATGATGCATTCATTTGTAATAATGGGATTGATATCAATACAGTGGGTAGTAATAGGTTATACACTTGCATTTGGTCCTGATACAGGAAGCGGACTTTTAGGTAACTTCAGTTTCCTTGGTTTTAGCGGTGTAGGAGGCGATCCTTCTGTATATGCTGGCACAATACCACATTCATTGTTTGCTTTGTTCCAGATGATGTTTGCAATTATTACACCGGCACTTATTACAGGTGCATTTGCTGAAAGAATAAAATTCCCGGCATTTCTTGCATTTATACTCTTGTGGTCAACATTTATATATGACCCGCTTGCACATTGGGTTTGGGGATCTGGCGGATGGTTAGGAAAACTTGGAGCACTTGATTTCGCAGGTGGTACTGTAGTCCATATCAGTTCCGGTATATCGGGCTTGATAGCTTGTATTATGATTGGTAAACGAAAAGGCCATGGTAAAGTGGCGATGACTCCGCATAATATTCCGTTCGTATTAATTGGCGCAGCCCTGTTGTGGTTTGGATGGTTCGGATTCAATGCAGGCAGCGGACTTGGAATTAGTGGTATTAGCATGAACGCATTTGCAACAACTAATACAGCAGCAGCAGCAGCATTGCTTTCGTGGGTAATCATCGAATGGCTGCATCATGGCAAACCTACTTTACTTGGAGCGGCGACAGGAGCAGTTGTAGGTCTCGTAGCGATTACCCCTGCTGCAGGTTTTGTAGGTATATTACCTTCAATAATTATTGGCTTATTAGTAAGTCCATTATGCTACTTTGGTGTAAGCGTTGTTAAAGCAAAACTTGGTTATGATGATGCACTTGATGCTTTTGGTTGCCATGGGATAGGTGGTATATGGGGAGCTCTTGCAACCGGTCTTTTTGCAGATCACAAGATCAATCCTTTAGTACAGCACGATGGTTTATTACTTGGAGGAGGAGCATCACAATTGCTGATTCAGGCACTTGCAGTCGGAGTAACTATAGTTCTGGCAGGTGTAGGCACATTTGTAATACTCAAGGTTATATCACTGTTTACAAAACTGCGTGTAACAGAAAAAGAAGAAGATGATGGACTTGATATTTCACAGCATGGTGAAGACGCATATCCGGATTTTTCAGTAGAAGCGAATGTAACTCTTTAAAAGTTTGAAAGAAAGGTGAGGCTATAATGAAAAAGATAGAAGCTATTATTAGGCCTGGAAAATTGGAAGAAGTAAAAGAAGCCTTAAATAAAATTAATATAAATGGAATAACTATAAGCCAGGTCATGGGTTGCGGGTTACAAAAGGGAAGAAAAGAATATTACAGAGGTACTGAGGTTACACTTAATCTTCTTCCAAAAGTGAAGGTTGAAATTGTTACCGGCGACAGTAATGTGGAGGAAGTGGTAAAAATCATTTCTGATATATCCAGGACAGGGGAAGTCGGTGATGGTAAGATATTTGTCTATAACATTGAAGATGTAATACGCATCAGAACCGGAGAAAAAGGGGATAAAGCGATATAAGTATCCAATAGTCTAGCGGATAAATCACTTTTAAGGATTTATCCGCTAGACAGATTATTAATTTATGAAAGGGGAGAATTATATGGAATATTATATACCTGTAGAAATCCAATCACTTCTGAGCTCATATGTTAACCTGTTAAAATGTGAATTTGGAGATGCTTTGGTTGGAGTATATATTTATGGATCTGTAGTTACAGGCTATTTTAAAAAGGAATACAGTGACATTGATTTTATGACCGTAATTAGCAGGAATTTGAATTCCAGTGATGTAGATATAATTCAAACCATACATCGTAAATTAAATAAATCAAATGTTTATGGATATTTGCTGGAAGGTGAATATGTAAATTCTAATGATATAAAAGATGGAATCCCGAATGGACAGTATCCATACTTTGCATTTGGGGAATTTCAAGGTTATGTAAATCTTAAAAGTTTCGCATGGTTTCAATTAAGAGAACGTGGAATTGCCTATTATGGAGATGACTTCTGTGATCTAGCTGGAAGTATCAGCTGGGATGAGGTTAGGGCGGAATTGCTTGACCGACTGAATAATTATTGGCCAGAGAAGATAAATTGGAAAGTATTATTTTTTGATAGGTGGCAGGCCTTAATCGTGCTATCAGTGTGCAGAGTTTATTATGCTCTTGAAAAGAAGTCTACTATTTCTAAGGACGGCGGCGGAGAATATGCGTTAACAAAATTGGACAGTGAGTGGAACCCAATAATTCGTGAAGCTCTACGTATACAAAATAAATCAAAAAATTCTTATTACAAGTCAAAACTAAAAAGATTTTTTGATACAAGAAAATTCGTCAGGTATGTTTCGGGAATTTGCAGTGCCCAGTTTTAAATAGCCTGATAGCCTTTTGGAGTAACATAATAATCCAGGGCTTTTATTTTATAAGTACAAAGCATTGTGCTAAATAAAGGGGGAAGAAAGATGTCAAATTTAAGTGAAGTTTTTGGTTCAAATGTATTTAATGATAGCGTCATGAAAGAACGTCTTCCAAAAGACATTTATAAAACACTAAAAAGAACTATTGATGAAGGGCTTGCTTTGGATCCAGCAATTGCTGATGTGGTTGCAAGCACTATGAAAGACTGGGCGACTGAAAAAGGTGCAACGCATTTTACTCATTGGTTTCAGCCTTTAACAGGTATTACTGCAGAAAAGCATGATTCATTTATCAGCTCTTGCGGTAATGGAAAAGTAATTCCGGAACTTTCGGGTAAAGAACTGATCAAAGGAGAACCGGATGCATCATCTTTTCCATCAGGCGGTATAAGAGCAACTTACATGGCAAGAGGATATACCGCATGGGATTGTACATCCCCTGCATTTATAAAGGATGATATTCTTTGCATACCCACAGCTTTTGTCTCTTACACAGGGGAGGCACTAGACAAGAAAACTCCTTTGCTGCGTTCAATGGATGCTCTATCCAAACAGGCAATAAGAGTATTAAAATTATTCGGAAATACAACAGCATCAAAAGTTGTGTCCACTGTTGGACCTGAGCAGGAATACTTTCTAATAGACAAAAAAATGTATGATAAGCGAAAAGATCTTATATTAACGGGCAGGACCTTGTTTGGATCTAAACCTGCTAAAGGGCAGGAACTGGAAGACCACTATTTTGGTCAAATAAAAGAAAGAATTTCTGCCTTTATGAAGGAATTGAATAAAGAACTTTGGAAGCTTGGTATACTTGCAAAGACTCAGCATAATGAAGTTTCACCTGCGCAGCACGAGTTGGCTCCGATTTTTTGTACAACAAATATTGCAACAGATCATAATCAAATTACAATGGAACTTATGCAGAAAGTTGCATTACGCCATGGTTTGGTGTGCTTGCTCCATGAAAAGCCATTTGCAGGTGTAAACGGCTCAGGAAAACATAATAACTGGTCAATGAGTACTAATGATGGATTTAACTTACTTGATCCTGGAATAAACCCACATGAAAACAAGCAGTTTTTGCTTTTCCTTTGTGCTGTAATAAAAGCAGTTGATGAGTATGCGGATCTTTTAAGGGTTTCTGCTGCAAATCCTGGAAATGACCATAGACTAGGTGCTAATGAAGCACCACCAGCGATTATATCAATTTTCCTTGGGGAGCAATTGGCAGATATTCTTATGCAAATTGAAAATGGTGGTGCATGCAGCTCAAAACAGGGTGGATTTATGAATCTTGGTGCTTCTACGTTGCCTAATTTAATAAAGGACAATACAGATAGAAACAGAACATCACCATTTGCATTCACAGGCAATAAATTCGAATTCAGAATGGTTGGTTCTTCAGCTTCTATTGCAGCAGCTAACTTTACACTCAATACGATTGTTTCAGAAGTGCTTTGTGAACTTGCCGATGCACTGGAAAAGTCTCAAAACATAAATGATACTATAGATGATTGTATTCAAAGCATCATTAAAAAACATAAAAAAATTGTATACAACGGCAATGGCTATTCGGATGAATGGGTTGATGAAGCAGAAAAAAGAGGGCTTCCTAATATTAAATCAACAGTTGAAGCCACCAGAGCTCTTTTAGCTGAGAAGAATATTATAGTTATGGAAAAACATGGCGTGCTTAGCAAGGCGGAGATGGAGTCAAGGTGCGAGATAATGCTCGAAACATATATTAAAACTATTAATATTGAAGCACTAACAATGATTGAAATAGCTAGCCGTCAAATATTACCTTCAGCTATTAAATTTGCATCGGAGATAGCGTCCTCGATAAATGGAATTAAAGCTACAGGGCTGACATATACAGGTTCTGCACCCGGTATATTATTAACCGAAACTTTACAAACAATAGATTCATTTGAAAACAACATTAAAAAGCTTAAATCAAGGTTGGATGAAATTCCTGAAACAATCACGGGAGATTTATATAAGCTGGCTTGTTATTACAGAGATGAAATTTTTGGTCAGATGTCTTTTGTCCGCAAAGACGGTGATAAGCTGGAGACTCTTGTTGATGCACAAATATGGCCTCTGCCTACGTACGCAGATATGCTGTTTAATGTATAACATAAATTGGCACAATTGAAATAAGTTTAATTTCCTCATCCTGTAGGCTAACAGAACATGGAGTTCATTCCAGTGAAGGAATACTCGTTTTGAACGCCTATCAGCCGCCTTTTCGTACTCCTCGCGGCAGGATGAGGTTTTTTTATGTAAAGCAAATATAACTTTCTTTTTATCATATATTAATATTTTACGTCAAATATGGTAGACTTATATAAAAACGGAAATAAATAAGGTGATACTATGAATAATGGCTTTGTTCGTGTTGCGGCTGCGGTACCTTCATTAAAGGTTGCTGACTGTGAATATAACTGCAATAAGATAATTGAAATTATAAAAAAGGCTTTGCAAAATAAAGTCCAATATATTGTCTTTCCCGAGCTTTGTATAACAGCTTATACCTGCGGTGACCTGTTTCACCAGGAAACATTACTCAAAGGAGCGGAGGAAGGTCTTAAAAGGATTATAAAAGAAACATCACATAGCAGTATGGTGGTTATGGTAGGTATGCCAGTTGTCCTAGATAATCAGATTTTTAATTGTGCGGTAGTTATACAGTCGGGTATTATCCTGGGAGTAGTTCCAAAAACCTTTATCCCTGGTTATAGTGAATTCTATGAAGAAAGATGGTTTGCCGGAGGCGCTAATAAGATAAGTGATAAAATAACACTTTGCGGGCAGAATGTACCTTTTGGCACCGATATACTTTTCGAGGCAAAAGAAGATTCAAAACAGGTATTTGGAATAGAAATATGTGAGGATTTATGGGTCCCGATACCTCCAAGCAGTTATCAGGCTTTGGCAGGTGCACTGCTGCTTTTTAATCTTTCCGCAAGCAATGAGGTGGTCGGTAAAAATGAATACAGAAAGTGCCTTGTAAGCCAGCAGTCTGCAAGGTGTTTTGCAGGTTATGTTTATACATCCTCTGGCATAGATGAATCAACTACCGATGTGGTTTTCAGCGGTCATGCTGTAATTGCCGATTATGGGAATGTGATTGCAGAATCTGAAAGGTTTACATATGAAGATCAGCTTATTATTTCTGAAATTGATGCAGGAAAGCTTATAAACGACAGGATAAAAAATACAAGCCTAATGGACCTGCCTCTTGAAAAGAAGTTTAGAAGAGTTGTATATTCACTTGAGGATATTGAAATAACCAGCTTAAGCCGTGAAATAAATACTCACCCATTCGTACCATCAAATCCTGAATTAAGGGATATAAGGTGCAGTGAGATTTTTTCAATCCAAACATCAGGTCTGGGTAAAAGAATTAAACATACAGGGCTTAAACATGCAGTAATAGGAATTTCCGGAGGGCTTGATTCAACACTTGCTCTTTTGGTTACACTGAAAACTTTTGATAAACTTGGTCTTCCAAGGGAAAATATACAAGCAATAACAATGCCGGGTTTCGGGACTACCAATGAAACCTACAGTAATGCAGTTGAACTTATTAAGCTAACGGGAGCAAGCTTTAGAGAAATCAATATTAAAGAAGCCTGTTTGCAGCATTTCAGCGATATAGGCCATGATCCTTCAATACATGATGTTACTTATGAAAATGTACAGGCGAGGGAAAGAACACAAATACTTATGGATATTGCCAATAAAACAGGCGGACTTGTTATTGGGACGGGGGATTTGTCTGAACTTGCAATGGGCTGGAGTACTTACAATGGTGACCACATGTCCATGTATGCTGTCAATTGCGGCGTTCCTAAGACTTTGGTCAAATACCTTGTTCAGTGGGCTGCTGATAATGTTATGGAAAAGGGTACAAAGGAAGTGTTATATAGGATACTTGAAACACCTATAAGCCCCGAGCTTCTTCCTCCCGACCCAAATGGTGCTATTAATCAGAAGACTGAAGATATTATCGGGCCTTATGAACTGCATGATTTTTATCTTTATTATGCTGTAAGGTGCGGAGCACGGCCAGGAAAGATTATGTTCCTTGCACAGCAGGCGTTTAAAGACAGTTATGATATGGAAACAATAAAAAAATGGCTTAAGGTATTTTATAAGAGGTTTTTTAGTCAGCAATTTAAAAGGTCGTGTCTACCTGATGGACCTAAGGTTGGAACCGTAAGCCTTTCACCGAGAGGAGATTGGAGAATGCCTAGTGATGCTCAGGTGGATTTATGGCTAAAGGAGCTTGAGTAACAGGTAATTAAATAACCTTCCTGAGTTTCTCTTTTTCGGCTTCATAACCTGTGTTATGAATTTTAAGAGGTTTGTTCCTTTTCATACTTTTGCGGGTCGAAGAAACAAACCTTAAAAGCATTAAAGTTGTACATGACCCCAATATAAGACCTGATATAAAAACAGCTATCAAAATTAGTGTTGTGTACATATTTTATCACCACTTCATCATTGGTATTTTACATACAACAAAAGATTACTGTTTCATACAACTATTTATGGAATATTTATGCTGAAATTGTTAAACTAATATTATTACATTTTGTGACAACTTGCAATAGTAAATTATATTTATTTACAATATTTCCTTTATATATATGTATTTTAATAAGAATTACCTAAATGTAAGAAATGGCAGTATTTATTAATATAAATATACTTGACAAAACACCTTATGTGTCTTAAAATACTTAATGTGTCTTTTTTGAGACTAGTGAAGATATTGCTTATATGGTGGTTATAGCTCAGTAGGTCAGAGCGCCAGGTTGTGGCCCTGGAGGCCGTGGGTTCGAGCCCCACTAATCACCCCATGACTAAGGCCGGATTAGAACCGGCCTTAATCTTCACGTTGGGATGTAGCCAAGCCGGTAAGGCACCAGACTTTGACTCTGGCATTTCGTTGGTTCGAGTCCAGCCATCCCAGCCATTTGGACCATTAGCTCAGTCGGCAGAGCACTTGACTTTTAATCAAGGTGTCCCGCGTTCGAGTCGCGGATGGTTCACCAAAGCACCTGTAATCATTAAGATTACAGGTGCTTTTACTTTTCCTGAATAGTATATATTTATAAAACATAATAATATAAGTAGAATAAGTTTTTGTTTTGAGGTTAATATGAAAATACGAGTAATTACTAAGAAAAATATCCTTGGCCTTCTAATCAGTATCGCTATTGCAGAAGGTGTAGGGCTTCTCAGCGCACTTCTTACCATGAATACTATTGATAAATACAAACTGCTCGAAAAGCCTTCATTCAGCCCACCAGGATGGGTGTTCCCGGTGGTTTGGAGCATATTATTTCTGCTTATGGGCATCGCAAGCTATATAGTCTACTCTAGAGGGCTTGATAGAAAAGGTGTAAAAAGTGCATTGCTGTTTTATGTGATTCAGTTGGTTTTCAATTTACTCTGGTCTATTATCTTTTTCAGGCTTGGTCTGAGAGGTTTAGCATTTATTTGGATTATAGCCCTTCTTATTCTCATAATTATAACTACGGTCAAGTTCTTTAAAATCAGCAGACCTGCCGGTTATCTTATGATTCCATATATACTTTGGGTTATTTTTGCATCTATTCTCAATCTTTCGATTTGGCTTTTGAATAAATAGTTGCATTTTCTATAAATATGGTATAATTGTTCATATTTATATTTGGAAAACAATTTTTTACGGAGAAGTAATGAAAGCTAAAAAAAGAATTTTAATATTGTACCATTCCGGGGCAGGAGGTACTCGAACAATTGCAGAAATCTATCATGAGAAGTTAACTGATTATTCTATAGAAATAAGCCCAATAAACCTAAAATATGATTATGAAAAACTTATAAATAATGATTTCTTAATTTTTGCTTTCCCTACATATCATTGTAGCCCATCTAAGTCCATGATGGAGTTTGTTCAAAAAATGCCTGTATTTGTGAACCCCAAAAAGGCTTTTGTATTTACTACATATGGTTTGTATTCAGGTAATACAATAAGAGAATTTATAAAGCTTTGTAGCTCAAAGAATTTGTATGTGTGCGGGTATTCGGCTTATAGATCACCGGCTGCAGACGGGACACTGCTTTTACCTGGATTGCCCTTTATGTACACATTCAAAAAGCGAATAACAGTTAAACTAAGGGAGGATATAAATCAGGTTGAGAATATAATTAATAGCAACAATTACAAAGTCCAAATACCTCGGTTTAAATTCTATTCTATATTGAATTTTCCTAATAAAGCTCTAGGAAAGTTATATAAGCATAAGATATATTTGCAAAAAGATAAATGTGTAAAGTGCAATAATTGTATTAATGATTGTATTCGTAAGTGCTGGAGCATTAATGCCGGATATCCTGAATTTAATGGAGATAATTGTGAATTTTGTTTCAAGTGCATACACCATTGCCCAAAGGAAGCTATTGTTTTATCTTCAAAAACAAGTGGAAAGAAAAAGCTTAACGAAAAATTTTACCAGGATTATAAGCAAGAAATTATAAATAAGCTGTAAATATTGAGATTCCTTAACTGTTAGTGGTATTATACTGTTTGGCTATGTGTTAGTCTATGTATGAAAAGATAATATGACATACTATTGTCATATATAGAGTTATAAAATGTAATAAAACTGTTGGGAGAAATCTTTATGGCATTGAGTATATTTACAGAAAAGCTTGAAAAGCCAGAGAAGGCTAATATTACAGAAGTTTTGGGCAGCACGGAAATGTTTTGGAACGGTATCATAAAATACATAATCGAAAATTATCCAGGCACAGTCGATAATGAGTGGAAATTCTATAGCAAGAAATCAGGTTGGAATTTACTAATTAAGCACCAAAACAGAACAATACTATACATGTTCCCTAATAAAGATTATTTTTCAGTTCTTTTTGTATTAGGAGAAAAAGCTGTTCTAAGAGCATTTGAAAGCTCACTTCCACCCTATATAATTGAAAAGGTAGAAAGTGCAAAACCATATGCTGAAGGAAGGTCATTTAATTTCGAAGTACGGAATGAACAGGATATGGAGTTTGTTAAAATTCTTATAAATATTAAAATGAATAATTAAAAAGGATTTTTCAAATGAAAAGGGATATTGTCAGCTGCCTTAATATTTAGTATACAATATAAATAAACAGTCTTATGTTTTATAAATGTGATATAATTGTTCATATTTCATGGTTAACTAGTGGAATGTTATATATATTTTTTACATTTGGGGTGGTTTTATGAACTTCGACGTTCTTTTATTTGATGATTTTGAGACACTTGATGCTATGGGGCCTGTAGAGGTTATAGGGTGTCTTAAAAAATTTTCGGAAAAGTTTTATAACATAAACTTTTATTCTCAAAATGGAGGACTGATTACAAGCAGCCAGCAGACACGGATTGAAACCAGGCCTTTATCGGAAATAGAGGACGTTCATACAATCCTCATACCTGGTGGAATGGGTATAAGAAAGGAAGTCGGGAATACTAAACTTATTCAGCAGATTAAGGATTTATCTGCCAAAGCAAAATATGTTTTGACTGTTTGTACAGGATCTGCACTATTGGCTGAAACAGGCTTGCTCGATGGTTTAAAAGCAACGTCCAATAAAATGTCATTTGACTGGGTAGTGGAGCAGCGCAGGGAAGTAGAATGGCAACGTAAAGCCAGATGGGTTACAGATGGAAAGTTTTATACATCTTCCGGAGTTTCTGCAGGCACCGATATGACCTTGGGATTTGTGAGGGATATAATGGGTGAAAAGACCGCCGCAATTACTGCAAAAATAATGGAATATGTCTGGAATACAGATAAAGACAATGATCCTTTCTGTTGAACCTATTCTATAAGTGAGAATACTTCGCTAATATCTTTTAATTGTTTACTCCTTGGGATATATGCTGGAATACCTACAGGCACAAGGCTAACGAACTTATGCTCCAAGGGTTCACCTAAAATTCTGTTTATTTCTTCACTTGCAATAGCAGGTTCATTCATCCAGCAAGCACCGTAGCCTTTCTCGTGGATAGCAAGAAGCATGTTCTGTATGGCTGCGCCAACAGAAAGTAAATCATAATTCGCAAAAATATCCATGATACCTTTATCGGTATATCCATTTTCTTTCAATGCAGAAGTAAAGGTAGGGTCATAAAAATCCGCCTTAGTCATAAATACAGCAATAATAAGTGGAGCTTTGCTGAAAAAGCTTACCATTTTCTTTTTGGAGGAAAGATAATCTTCCGATAAATTATTACCTTTTATTTTTAAAATTTCTTCAGTTTTTTTAATAACCGCTGCTTCTATTTCATTTATTGTACTGCGGTCTTTTATTGCAATAAACCGCCAGCATTGGCTGTTGCAGCCACTTGGCGCAGTAACGGCAGCATCAATAAAGTATTGTATATCGGATTGAGGTATATCTTTATTTTCAAATTTCCTGATGCTTCTTCTTGTTGAAGCCAGATTAAAAAAGTTTTCCATATTATCATCCTTCATTATATTTTTGCTTAAAATATGATATTTATTATACCATGCTTTAGCTGCTTTAATAAATTATACGTTATATACATTGAAACTGAGATATACAAAATGGTATAGATTTTATCCAGCTTGATAGTGAGGTAGGTATAAATGGCCTCTGTAAATACTTCGGGGAGTAGAGTATGGATTTAACTGTGTTGGTTCTAAGAATTGTCTGGTTATGTATTATCATTGATGAAAAGAGAGTTGAGATTATATAAAATGTAAGAAAAATTAAATTTAAACAAATATAATTAAAAAACCTGCCTTGAAGGCAGGTTTTTTGCTACATATCTCGATAGAAAAACAAATTGTGTTCCAGTTCAGGGTCGAGAACAATGCCAGATTTTGAAAGTTTTGAATAGTGCCCTTCAAGGCTTTTCGAATGTTTGACTCTAAGGTTGTTGAATTGTGTGATGATAGAGCTATATGCCGGTTGTTTTTCCAGTTGTGTCCTTATTGTTTTTGAAAACGGGCAATGTTTCATAAGAATTGCTCTGGAAACCTTATTCAGCCTCAAAACACCTTTGGACTCAAAATTTATCCATGTCTCATAGTCTGAAGTGAAAATCTCTCTTGTCATATTTCTATGTTTTTGAATCTGGGTTGTCAGTTTTTCCTTAGCTTCATCTGAAAGATCCTTATTTTTCTTGTAAAACTGTATATAATCGGTGTAATCCGATGTAAGTGAACTTTCTGATATATCATTCCAGGCTGCTCCCATCATTGTTCTGCATAATTCCCAGCGGAAATTGCCAATAAGCTTTAACACAAGATCATATATATTTTCTGCGGTAAAGGCAGGAATGACAAAACGTCCGGAAGTACTTCTGTCTCTGCCTGTAAGCTCCTGCCACATGGAGGCTCTGCAGCCGAAAGTCGGCATAAGAATTATGTCAGGCAATGCCGGTTTCATAATGAATTCCTTTTCAATACTTTTTTCAGTACTTCTGAAGGATACTTCCCGGTAGAAAGCTGAAAAATCAATATCCGTTATCTTTTTGATACAGGTTTGTATAGCATCCTGGGTAACCATGGCTTTACCAAGGTCTCTTGTAATCATTTCGTCATTCAAAATAGGGAAATAACTGCTTATTTGACCGTGGCAAACCTTCTGATTTATTCTAAAAAGGTTGCTTACCTCATGGTTAAGCCTTCTGTCAATATTGTTATCATAGTCATTCTTATCTTTGTCTGTAACTTCGCCGCGTTTTTTCATCTCGCGGAAAACATCATTATAATCCTGGCCGAATTCATTTATAGAGGGATCCTTCTTCATTTGGTATATTTCTGTCAGCCAGCCTTTCATATCATAAACATTGGTGTTGCGTTTGTTTTCACTTAGTACGGAAAGTCTATATATTTCAGCTATATTTTCCATACTTAATAGCTTTTCATCCATGTAACCATATCGAAGGAACATGTCCAGCAAACGTGAGTTGTTTTTCTGCTCATAGACCTTTTTAAAAACTCTTTCATAAATTATAAAGAAGTCGGATGTAATATCGCTTATAAGCTTTCTTATATTTGGATCCTGGGTAGAATGACCCTTAACTCTGGAATATGCACGAAGGTTTTCAAGAAATTGATCCGCTTGTTTTTTTGATATCTCGGAGTATTCAACGATTTTTTGTGCACTGTTGCTTAATTCCTGATTAATACCTTCGCCAAAGCTGTCAGATACCTCGATGTTATTTGAACTACCCGAAACAGGAAGCTCCTTGAAGGAAATAAGCTGTTCAAACACACTATCTACACGTTCCAAATCTATAATTATTGAATGGTTATACTCCTTTTCCAAACTTGAAACAAGAGCTTTTATTCTGCTTGAGATGTAACCGATTACATTAATAAGAACCGAAGAATCGGCACCTGATTTCATAATAGCGAAAGCAGTTTTTACATATTCGGTAAATATACATTCTTCACTATCACTATAAAGTATATTTATTCGACTGTTTAATTCACCTAAAACCGATTTTATACTGTTTTGTAAATCATACAGGCAGTTTGATGCATCATGAATATAATACTCGGTTATTACTTTGTCAGCGGTGAAAAAGCTTTTGCAGGTGTCGGATGGAACATTAATAAGGTGCTTAAAATATTCAACTCTCGATATATCCACATCACCGGTAAAAACATAGTCTGTTTCTATTAAATCCGAATGGTCCTGCTCAAAATAATCTTTGGCAAAGTTTGCTGGGAAAGTGAACGATGATTCCTGAAGCTTCTGGTAATAATCATGTGCTGTTGTGAAGAAGGCTCCGTTAGGTGTATAGGATGCTGCCTGATTTATTTTGTAATACCATAAATACATGGCGAGATTGTCCGTCAGAACAGCAAGATTTTTTGTAAACTCACTTATTTTTAAGAGTGCTGAATATGTATTGTTTATAAGTATTGAAACAGATGCAGCCATGAAAGCTCCATAATCCTTGTTTGAGCTTATCAGTGCGTTGAGCTGTGGCTTATTGCTTACAGGAAAAGAATATATGTTGCTTTCTTCTGAAGCACAGCAGCTAAAATTATACTTTCCTAGAAGAAGTATATCATTTACACCTAAAAAAGTGTTTTGTCCCAAATCAAAGAGCTTGAAACTTTTATCAAGTATCTCAGATTCACTCTTGGAATCATCTGTTTCCATAGGGGACATATATATTTCTGCTTTTCCTTTTAGAAATATGTTTACAGATTGTACATCATGACCTTCACATATAATGGTGTTCTTTTGCCTTGCATAATTCATGCTTCTTTGATTTGTATCCATATTTAATCACCATTTATCCAATGTGTTTTTTTGAAAGGTTTTATAAAAATGTAATATTGCTATTATAGCACATCTTATCAAGTGTTTACAAAGTTTGACATTAAAAAACCTAAAAATAGGAATAAAGTCCTATCTATTTGACGAAATATACAAAAAGCCCGGATAACCGGGCTTTAAGATTTTAATTGAATTCTTTTATTGATATTTCAAGAAGTTCCAAGTTTTTATTTTTTTCTTCTGACCATCTCATTGACCAGTCATTTTCAAAAAGAAGCACGTACTTATCATCCTTATCCTGTACTATAGCTGTAGAACTTGTTAAATTGAACTTCCTTGGGTCAAGGCTCTGATCTTTTATCCATCTTGCAAACTTATAGGGGAGATGCTGTATTCTTATATCTACTCCATACTCAAACTTCAGCCTGTGTTCAAGAACTTCAAACTGGAGAGCTCCAACAGCTCCGATAATCAATGCTTCAATACCTATGTCGATCTGTTTGAATGCCTGTATTGCACCTTCTTCTGAAAGCTGGTTTATACCTTTTAAAAATTGTTTTCTTTTCATGGAGTCGGCCGCAGTAACCCTTGCAAAATGTTCAGCAGGGAAAACAGGTATACCTTCAAATTTTAACTGAGCATTTCCTTCGTAGAGCGAGTCGCCTATACCGAATATTCCTGGATCAAATACACCAATAATATCACCGGGATATGCTTCTTCTACAATAGTACGTTCTTGCGCCATAAACTGCTGAGGCTGAGAAAGCCTTATTTCCTTACCCGCCTGAACATGGTTAACGGACATCCCTCTTGAGAATCGGCCTGAGCATATTCTTATAAAGGCTATCCTGTCTCTATGTGTTGGATTCATATTAGCCTGTATTTTGAAAACAAATCCTGAGAATTTAGTATCCTCTGGATCAATTTCTCCGATTGTTGATGTGCGTATTCCAGGTGCCGGGGCAAGACTAAGAAAATCTTCAAGGAAGGGTTGTACTCCGAAATTGGTCATTGCACTTCCGAAAAATATAGGTGTTAGCTCACCGTTCAAAACCTTCTTTTTATCAAATTCATCGCCTGCCATATCAAGAAGCTCAATTTCTTCACATAAACGCTTGTGATAATGTTCTCCGAGAATTTCGCTGAAAAGCGGATCTTCAACCTTTCCTACTGTTGAAGATACGGCTGATTGACCATGGTCACCGCCGTTAAAGAGCTCAATCTGTGACAGTTTTCTGTTGTATATGCCTTTGAAGTCACCTTCTGTACCTATAGGCCAATTCATAGGATATGACCGGATACCAAGTACCTGTTCGATTTCATCCATAAGTTCAAAGGGACTTTTGCTGGCACGGTCCATTTTATTTACAAATGTAAAAATGGGAATTCCTCTCATTTTACAAACATGGAATAGCTTAATTGTCTGTTCCTCGACACCCTTTGCTCCGTCAATAAGCATTACCGCACTGTCCGCGGCAACAAGTGTTCTGTATGTGTCTTCACTGAAATCCTGGTGACCAGGGGTATCTAGTATATTGATACAATAGCCTTCATAATTGAACTGCAAAACGCTGGAGGTTACAGATATACCTCTTTGCTTTTCGATTTCCATCCAGTCGGAAACTGCATATTTATTTGCTTTTCTTGCCTTGACTGAGCCGGCAAGTCTTATGGCTCCTCCATAAAGCAGCAGTTTTTCGGTTAGTGTAGTTTTACCTGCATCAGGGTGAGAAATTATTGCAAAGGTTTTTCTTCTGGAAACCTCATTACTTAATACTTGCTTTAAATCTTCCATTATATATCCTTTCCTGCTGGAACTATATTATAATAATTATTAACACAACTTCCGCAACTCATTATGGAACTAAAAAATGCTCTGCGACCATAACGGTATAAACATCTGTATAGAACATAAATTGCTTTATGCACAGACATATTCAATTTTATATTAACGGCGTGTCATATGTCAATTTATTCGAAAGCTTTTCATAATATAAAGAACGTAAGATTAGATATTAATGTTTCTTCAGCCAAATATCGACAATATTTTAGTTTGTGAAGGATTTTTTAGCTGCATATAGAATATTAATGTTTATAAGTCAAAACAACATGGAAGGTGGCACATTATGGTTAACAAGCTGAATTTGATTACAGTTACGTTTCCAGATGGAACTAAACGCGAAGTGGCAGAAGGTATTTCACTTCAGGAATTGAGTTTGGACTATAAAGATAATTATAAATCAATTATAATTGCAGCAAAAGTTAATAATGATATAAGAGAATTGAATTACACTTTATATGAGAGTTGTATGGTGGAGTTTCTGGATATAACAAAAGATGACGGAATGAGGATTTACAGAAGAAGCCTATACTTTATAATGATAAAAGCTGTACATGACCTGCTTCCGGGAAGAAAAGTTGCAATTCATCACTCTATAAGTAAAGGTATATACTGTGAAATCACAGGAGACAAGGAGCTTGATGAAAACGAAGTAAAAGCTATTGAAAACCGCATGCGTGAACTTGTTGATATGAAGATTCCTTTCATAAAATGTATCCTTCCGCTTGAGGATGCCAAGAAAATGTTTATTACGAGCGGTCAGCTTGACAGATTCCATGCTGTGGAATACAGGAAAAAGCCTTATGTGTCTATTTATAAGTGCGATGGCCTGGAGGATTATTTCTATGGCTATATGGCACCTGATACAGGTTATATAAAGCTTTTTGCCTTAAGACATTATGGTGCGGGAATTATATTGATGTTCCCCGACAAGCAAAAACCCGATCAGCTGCCTGATTTCAAGGAACAGAAAAAGCTTTTTAACATATTTACTGAATATAAAAGGTGGGGCCATATACTTGGAGTTGAAAATGTAGGAGCGCTTAATGACATTGTCGAGTCGGGTCAGATATCTGATTTTATAAGAGTGTCGGAAGCACTCCAGGAAAAGAAAATTGCACAGATTGCAGATATGATATCTGAAAGCACCGAAAAAAAGAGAATTGTGCTAATTGCGGGACCATCATCTTCAGGAAAGACTACCTTTGCGCATAGGCTTGAAATACAGTTGAGGGTCAACGGCTTAAGACCCGTAACTATTTCGCTTGATGACTATTTTGTGAACAGGGAAAAAACACCGCTTGATGAAAACGGAGAATTTGACTTTGAAGCGCTTGAAGCAATTGATGTTGAACTCTTTAATGAGCATCTTGCGTCTCTTATTAATGGTAAGGAGGTAGAGATACCAATATTCAATTTTCCTAACGGTTGCAGAGAGAAAACGGGCAGGAAATTGAAAATTGAAGATGACCAGATAATCATAATTGAAGGTATTCATGGCCTAAATGAAAAACTTACTGAGACCATACCTAAATCCAAAAAGTTTAAAATATATATAAGTGCCATAACTTCCATGAATATTGATAACCATAACAGGATTCCTACAACAGATGCCAGAATAATAAGAAGAATAGTAAGGGATTTTCAGTTCAGAGGAAGCTCTGCCATCAGTACTATTAAGCGTTGGCCTTCTGTGAGACGCGGCGAGGAAAAGAATATTTTCCCCTTCCAGGAGGAAGCAGACATTATGTTCAACTCAGCTATGATATATGAATTGGGCGTTCTTAAAAGGTTTGCTGAACCGTTGCTTTCAGATGTAGACCCATCACAGCCGGAATATTCTGAAGCAAGAAGGCTTATTGAATTTTTAAGCTATTTCCTTCCAATAGAGGGTAAGGAAATACCTGCCAACTCTATTATCAGAGAGTTTATAGGAGGCAGCTGCTTCTATTGATTTAATAAAAATTTAATAGCTCCGGCAATGCCGGAGCTATTTTAGTATGGAATTATTGTACATGTTAACATGATTTTATTATCAGCCCTTCGGGTAAAACGTTGCACAGTCTGTTTCCTGTGAATCAGAAGCATTTCTTGGTTGAACTTCTATCTTTTCTGCGGTGCAGTGATCTCCATTTCCATAAAAGGTACATGAGTTAACTACGCATTTTACTCTGCTTATAGGATCTTCAGTTTTGTTTACACGCATTTTATATTTCCTCCTTAGAAATTGGTTTTTAAATATAAAAACATCTAAATTTATTAATTCCTAAGAGGGTATTTTTTATTCGGAATATTATTGGCATCAAATTTATTTTATAAATTCACTTATATCTTTAATTTTCAATCCTTTATCGAGAAGTTTCTTTATTGTTGAATCTATATAAAGGGTATCATAGGCATTAAAATGCATCAAAACTATCATACCTTTTGTTGAATTTGAGGATACATATCTTGATACAGAATCTGCGATGGGAGCTGCGGCTTCAGTTTTTAAATCATGGTGATTTAGAATACTGGAAACTGTCTCCAATGACCAGCCAACAGGTATGTATCCAAGATCGGCTACTATTTTCATTATTCTTTTCTGTGAATCACCGTCTCCGCCTGGAAGCCTGAAATAAGGATACTGAAGTTTCATACCGGCTACATAATCTTCACCAAGAATTTTTTTTGCAGTGGTTTCCCAGCCTGTTATCTGATTTTTAACTTCCTGGTCACTTAAAGAGGAAAGCATAGGATGTGTCTGCGTATGATTACAAACATGATGACCTTCTTCAACAGCTCTTTTCCATAAGTCAGGATAGTTTTGAAGGTTTTTACCTATGACAAAAAAGGTACACTTAACTCCGTATTTTTTGGCTGCGTCAAGAACTCTGACAATAGACCTACTGTCATTACCGTCATCAAAGGTAAGACTGATTTCAGAATTTTCGGTACTGATCCATTTAACCGGGTATATCGGCTGTCTTTTAATATTAATAGCAGCAATTATTTTTTTTGCTATATCCGAGGTACACTTGGAATCGGTAAAAAGGTTAAAGGAATTATTAATTACACCGCTTAGAAAGCTGTTTTGGTTATCATCCAAAGCTATACTCGAAGAAGGGTTCTCCGTGGCTTGGGATTCTGCATAAGCAGGGTAGATAGAAGAGATGGATAAAACCGCCAAAATGCCAAATAATGAGAGTGCTTTGGTTAGTTTTTTCATAAAAATTTACTCCTTCAAGATATTATGGAATATATCTATTCTTTTGGCAATAAAAAATTATATTTTTTTGTTTAAAGATCTCTTTTTACTTAAGTAAAAAAGCTTTATTTGGGCTCTGCCGGTATTCTAAAAATATTTAAAATTAATATAAATAAAATAAAAAGTTTATTTCCTCATTGAACTTATAAAGAAGGCGGAGGTTTTATGGATATTCACATAAAGCAATGTAAATTTGAAACTGATAAGGCAAGGTATGAAAAAATGGAAGAGGTTATAGAAGAATATAGGAAAAACGAAGGGAGCCTTATTCAGATATTGCATATTGCTCAAAGCATTTTTGGTTATTTGCCGGATGAACTTCTTAGGTATATAGCTGTTAAAATGAATAAACCGCTTTCGGAAGTTTATGGAGTTGTTAGTTTTTATTCATTTTTCACAACAGTGAGAAAGGGCGAAAATACTATAAGAGTTTGTCTTGGGACAGCCTGCTATGTAAGGGGAGGAAATAAGATACTTGATCAGCTTAAAGAGATCCTTGATATTGGCATCGGAGAAACAACTCCCGACGGAAAATTTACATTGGAGGTAATGCGTTGTATAGGGGCTTGTGGATTAGCGCCTGCAATAACTATTAATGACAAGGTTTACAAACAAGTTAATCCCGAAAAGCTTAAAAATATTATTAAAGAATATTATTAAAAGTTAAGGTGGCGGTTTGATTGAAGGATACCATAAAAGTAAGGTCTGTCTGTGATATTCAAAATATAAAAAATTCTATTAAGAACAAACTGGAGAAATATAAATATAATGTATTCATTTGTTCCGGGGCAGGATGTATTTCTTCAAACAGCCTTGAGGTATGCAAGGAGCTTCAGAAATGTATAAAAAATAATAATCTGAGTGATAAAGTACATATATCCGAGACTGGATGCATAGGCACTTGCGGAATTGGACCGGTTATGCTTGTATATCCGGAAGGGGTATTCTATTCAAAACTGACACCAAAAGATATTTCTTCTATTGTGGAATCCCATTTTTTATCGGGGAAAATAAGGCTTGATAAAACCTATTGGGATAGCAATAAAAATGAATTCATACCGTACATAAAAGATATTGATTACTTTACAAATCAAACAAAAATTTCATTACGAAATTGTGGTGAAATATCCTTTTTATCTATTGAGGAATACATTGCAAAGGATGGGTATATGGCAGCAGCTAAAGCACTTTTAGAAATGATGCCATGTGAAATTATTGATGTAATGAAGAAGTCAGGTCTCAGGGGAAGGGGGGGCGGAGGTTTTCCTTTGGGAATCAAGTGGGAAGCAGGACTTAGTGCATCCGGAAAGGATAAATATATTGTTTGCAATGCCGATGAAGGAGATCCTGGAGCATTTATGGACAGAAGTCTGCTGGAAGGTGATCCTCATTCGGTTATTGAAGGGATGTTAATTGGAGGATATGCAATTGGTGCCAATAAGGGTTTTGTATATGTCAGGGCTGAATATCCTCTTGCAGTTGAAAGGCTTGAATTGGCAATTCAAAATGCCCGGAACGCTGAATTGCTGGGCAGGAACATATTAAACAGTGGGTTTGATTTTGATATTGAAATCAGAATCGGAGCCGGTGCTTTTGTTTGTGGAGAGGAAACTGCACTGATGGCTTCAATAGAAGGGCAAAGGGGTGAACCTAGGCAAAAACCCCCATTTCCTTTTGAAGAAGGACTTTTTGGTAAACCAACCATAATTAACAACGTTGAGACGTTTGCAAATATTCCTCCAATTATTTTAAACGGAAGTGATTGGTTTTTATCTGTTGGTACAGGTAAAAGCAGCGGGACAAAAGTTTTTGCACTGGCAGGTGATATTAGAAATACAGGAATTGCAGAAGTACCTCTTGGGACTATTCTTGGAGATATAATATTTAAAATGGGTGGTGGTTTAAGGAATAACAAGGGGTTTAAAGCAGCTCAGACAGGAGGACCTTCAGGAGGATGCATAACCAGAGAACATCTGAATACTCCTGTTGACTATGATGCTCTTACCAAATTGGGTACAATAATGGGTTCCGGCGGACTTATCATTATGGATGAAGACACATGTATGGTTGATATCGCTCGTTATTTTATGGAATTTGTACAGGATGAATCTTGTGGTAAATGTATTCCGTGTAGGGTTGGAAGTAAAAGAATGCTCGAAATACTTGAACGGATAACTAAAGGTAATGGTAAAGAGGGAGATATTGAGCTCCTTATTGAATTGGGTCAGATTATTTGTGATACTGCGATATGCGGTTTGGGTCAGACGGCTCCAAATCCGGTGCTTAGTACAATAAAAAATTTCCGACAGGAATATGAGGAGCATATAAAATATAAGTACTGCAGAGCAGGTGTCTGTTCCGAAATGTTCATTTCTCCTTGCCAGAATGCATGTCCGGCAGGTGTAAACATACCAGGTTATCTGGCACTTATTGCTGCAGGCAGATTCAGAGATGCATATAATCTTATACGAAAGGAAAATCCCTTCCCTGCCGTTTGCGGACGCGTGTGTACGCATCCTTGTGAAAGCAGGTGCAGAAGGGCTCAACTGGATGATGCTGTGGCCATATCTGATTTGAAAAGATATGCCGCAGATTACGTTCTGAAAAATGAAAAAGCATATATGGATCTTGTATTTCTTAAAAAAGGAAAAAGTATAGGTATTATTGGTGCAGGACCATCAGGTTTAACATGTGCATATTATCTTGAAAGACTTGGTTATGATGTTGAAGTCTATGAATCCCAGCCTGTTGCCGGTGGCGTACTTGCTTTTGGAATCCCAGAATACCGGCTCCCGAAAGAGGTGCTGGAACAGGAAATACGGCAGATTGAGCAGGTTGGTGTAAAAATTCATCTTAACATGGAAGTAGGTAGGGATATATCATTCTATGAGCTTAGAAATAAACATGATGCTGTTTATATAGCTACAGGTACTCAGTTTTCAAATAAAATCAATATTCCAGGAGAAGAGCTTAAGGATGTTTACCATGGCTTGGAATTTTTAAGAGATGTAAACTTGGGCAGGGAAGTAAAAGTGTGGAATAAGGTTGTTGTCATTGGAGGAGGAAATACTGCGGTTGATGCTGCAAGAACGGCGCTAAGGCTTGGCGCAAGAGAAGTCACGATTTTATACAGAAGAAATATCGAAGATATGCCGGCTGATAAAAGGGAAATCAGAGATGCAATAGATGAGGGTATAAAGATAATGGAGCTTGTTGCACCATTAAGGTTTATAGGGAATGACAGGGTCAGTGAAATTGAATGCGTCAGAATGCAGCTTGGTGAATTTGATGCCAACGGTAGAAGAAAACCTGTTGAGATAACTGGATCTGAATTTAAAATAAAAGTTGATACAGTAATACCTGCAGTAAGCCAGTACTCTGATTTGCCTTTTATTAACCGGAATGAAGTGGAGATAACAAAATGGGGTACCTTTGTAACTGATAATGATACTTTGATGACCAGGGTAAAAGGCGTATTTGCAGGAGGGGATGTTGTACGCGGCTCAGATACTGTAATAACTGCAATTGCTGATGGTAAAAAAGCTGCGTGCTCAATAGACAAATACCTTGGCGGAAAAGGGATACTTAACACCGGAGAGGAAATAGAAATTCCTGTTCCTCAGGAAGATAAGGAAACTGTTGAACATGAGAGATTTCCTATGAAATATCTTGACGCAGGTGAAAGAAAAAACAGCTTTGAAGAAGTAAATATGGGCTATCATAAATTGAATGCGATTGCTGAAGCCATGAGATGCTTAAGATGCGACAGAAGGGTATAAAAAGTGTACAGTTTACAATGTACAGTTTACAGTTAAAAACATAAAAGATTAAGGGCCATGGAAAAATCAGGCTTAAGCTATTTTTTAGTCGGTGGAACCGACTTGGTTTTGACAGCCGTGGGTTTCAACCCACGGGGGAGGGCATATAAGCAGACAGTGTACAATTTACAGTTAATGATAAACAAGTTTACAAATGAGAATGGAAAGTAAGGGCGGATAGCGGTAATCGGGGGGCTGGTATGATTAATTTAACCATAAATAATAAAAAAGTAATGGCGGAAGAGGGAATGACAATTCTTGAAGCTGCTAAATTGAATAATATCATTATTCCAAATCTTTGCTATCTTGAAGGTGTACATAAAATAGGTTCATGCAGGATTTGTGTTGTGGAGGTTGAAGGATCAAAGACTCTTCAAGCTGCCTGTGTTACAAATATAAAAGATAATATGGTGATTTATACTAATTCTGCTCGGGTCAGAAAAGCTCGCCAAGTGCTATATGAACTAATGCTTTCTGATCACCCGAAGGACTGCCTTAACTGTACAAGAAACCAACATTGTGAATTTCAAAAGCTTGGAGAAATAATACAAATTGACTCATCGCGGTTCGAAGGAGCAATTTCTAAAAATAAATCTGATTATTCATCTCCTTCAATTACTAGGGACACATCCAAATGTATACTATGCAGGAGATGTGTAACTGTATGCAATAAGATACAGAATATAGGGATACTAAACGTTCAAAAAAGGGGCTTTAATTCTATAATAGCCCCAGCAGCCGAATTTCCTCTGGGAAGCGTAAACTGCATTAGCTGCGGTCAATGTACTCTTGTATGTCCGGTAGGTGCTTTGGTTGAAAAGGATACCACAGAAAAGGTATGGGAAGCACTTAATGACAAATCAAAAAGGGTTGTTATACAAACGGCTCCTGCAGTAAGAACGGCTTTGGGAGAAGAATTCGGTTTTCAGCCGGGAACTGCTGTTACCGGGAAGATGGTTACTGCTCTAAAGGATATGGGTTTTGATAATGTGTTTGATACGAATTTTGCGGCTGATTTAACGGTTATAGAGGAGGGTAATGAGCTCCTTAAAAGGCTGCATGAATCTTTAGTTGGTAAAAACACAACTCTTCCTATGATTACAAGCTGCAGCCCCGGTTGGATCAAATTTATTGAGCATAGTTTCCCGCAGCAGCTTGGACATTTATCAACCTGCAAATCCCCGCATATGATGCTGGGAGCCCTTGCGAAAAGTTTCTATGCCGAGAAATTAGGTGTTGATGCTAACAATATTTTTGTTGTTTCCGTAATGCCATGCACTGCAAAGAAGTTCGAAATAACCAGGCCTGAAATGCAAAAAAATGGTGTGGCGGATGTTGATGCTGTTATTACAACAAGAGAGCTGGCAAAAATGATTAAAAAGTCCGGATTAAATTTTGAAACACTTGCAGAATCATCTTTTGACAATCCTTTGGGCCTGTCATCTGGTGCGGCTGATATTTTTGGGGTAACGGGAGGAGTAATGGAAGCTGCCTTAAGGACAGTGTATGAAATTCTTACAGGAAGGGAGCTCCCGTTTGAAAACCTGCATATAAAACCTTTACTGGGTTTTGAAAATATAAAAAGTGCTGAAATTACTATAAGCGATACTGTGCCATCATACAGTGAGTTTGATGGTGTTACTATAAGGGTTGCTGCAGCAAGCGGAACGTTTAATGCACAAAAACTGATGGAGGAAATTCAGAATGGAACTTCGCCTTATCATTTTATCGAGATAATGGGCTGCCCTGGAGGATGTATAAATGGGGGTGGTCAGCCTAAGCCTGTTAATGAGGTTATCCGTCAAAAAAGACTTGAAGCTCTATATAATGAGGATGAAAGCAAAGAACTCAGAAAATCGCACTTGAATCCACATTTGCAGGAACTTTATGAGGTATTCCTCAAAGTGCCATTAGGATATAAATCACATGAACTGCTGCACACTAAATATATTAAAAGAGGTATTTATAATGAATTCTTAAATAAGTAAACAGTATTGTTGAAAAGACCTGTAAAAGGTCTTTTTTTTATGGTATATTGCAATTATTATACAAACAATCTAACAGGAATGATAAAAATGGGAATTAAAGATGAAATTCTATCTGAAATAGCTGGAAAAATTTCGGCCGCAGGGGGCACAGCTTATTATGTAGGAGGCTGTGTAAGGGATGAACTTTTAGGAAAAGAAAATAAAGATATAGATGTTGAAGTTCATGGTATCAGGCTGTGTGAACTTAAAGACATTTTGAGCCAATACGGGCTGGTAGATGAGGTGGGCAAAAGCTTTGGAATATTGATGATACATGGTGTTCCTTTCGATTTTGCACTTCCGAGGAAAGAAATTCTTGCAAAAATAAATAAAGATGTTGGTGAGGTAATAGTTCCATATGCATATAGCGATAGTGACCTTAAACTGATTGAATCATCTTATCCCGGATACACGATTAAAGTGAAGCCGGATCAAAAATTTTATCATACTGATTTCATAGTTATTCCAGACCCGTTTATGCCGCTTGAACAAGCGTCAAAAAGAAGAGATTTTACAATAAATTCACTTATGAAAAACATTCTGACTGGGGAAATCAAAGATTGCTGGGGAGGTCTCACAGATTTAAAAAACCAGGTAATAAGACATATTTGTGCAGAAACCTTCGTAGAGGATTCCTTAAGGGTATTAAGAGCATGCCAGTTTGCTGCAAGACTTGAATTTTCCATTGCTCCAGAAACCTTGCAATTATGCAGAAGAATTGATTTAACGAACTTGCCGAGGGAAAGGGTTTATTCTGAAATTTTAAAAGCTTTAACAAAGGCAGTAAAACCTTCAATCGCATTTGGAGTAATGCGTGATATAGGGGTGATTAAACAGCTTTTTCCAGAGCTTGAGGCACTGATAGGCTGTCCCCAAAATCCCAAATATCATCCAGAAGGGGATGTTTGGAATCATACAATGCTTGTTGTAGATGCTGCGGCAAAACTCAGAGAGAAATCAAAAAATCCTGAAGTTTTCATGTTAGCCGCATTATTGCATGATACCGGTAAACCTCCTTGTACTGTGATTGTTGAAGGCAAAATTACTTCATATAATCACCATAACGTGGGTGTATCTGTAGCAACGGAATTCCTGAAAAGACTTACAAGTGATAAGAAACTAATTGAAGGTGTTTGCCGAATTGTTAAAAATCATATGAGACCATTGGATTTATACCCTAATGCATCAGATAAGGCAATCAGAAGACTGGCGGTTGAAGTAGATATAAATGAGATTTTACTGATGGCGCAGGCTGATTCAATGGGGAAAGGCTCTGATTCGGATTATTTCACCAAAATCAGGTCATGGTTTGACACTAAAATTGCAGAAACCGGAGTAGACAAACAGATTAAACCATTGGTTACGGGAGAAGATTTAATAAATCTTGGCATGAAGCCGGGCAAGGAATTTAAATATATACTTTCCAGAGCATTTGATGAGCAGCTTGAGGGTAAAAGCAAGGAAGAAATACTGGGAACAATTGAACAAGAATTAACCAGATAAAAGCTTCTAAGTATATTGACTAATTTATACACATAATATAACATTTTTTAAAAGCATGTGATTATCGGGGGTGTAGCAGTGTATCCACAGTTATTTAAACTTGGACCGGTAAGTGTTAACAGTTATGGTCTTATGATTGCCGTAGGATTTATTCTTGCGGTAGTGATGGCCAGGTATAGGGCTAAGAAACGTGATTTGAATGCTGACAGCATTTACAGCCTTGGGATTTTATGTATAGTAGGCGGCTTTTTGGGTGCGAAGCTAGTATTCATAATAATTGAATTTAATAATATTTATAAAAACCCTTCAATACTACTGAATCTCTCTGATGGTTTTGTTGTTTTCGGCGGTATTATAGGCGGCGTAATTACAGGATATATTTACTGCAGAATTAAAAAATTAGGCTTCTTGAAATACTTTGACCTGGCAGCGCCATCAATAGCACTGGCTCAAGGTTTTGGGAGAATAGGATGTTTTCTTGCCGGCTGTTGTTACGGACGGGAGACAGATTGGTCTTTAGGAGTTGTATTTACTGATACTCCTTTTGCTCCACATGGTGTAAGATTAATCCCGACCCAAATCTTTTCAAGTATTGGAGACTTTCTAATTACAGCAATACTATTGATATACGCTAAGAGAAAAAGGGATTCAGGTAAGGTTGCAGGTCTTTACTTGATACTTTACAGTGTTGGAAGATTTATTATTGAGATATTCAGAAATGATCCAAGGGGCCACATAGGAGATTTGTCGACTTCTCAGCTGATTTCAATATTCACCTTGCTTTTGGGATTTGCATTGTATAATTTTGGCAAAGTACGTATGAAGTTTTTTAATAAACAAAAAAACTGTTAAGTTTAGGAAAAACAGAGGTGGAAGGTCTGGATGAAATTCAAGCTGATATGCTGTGAGGTATTAATGAGGGAAGCCTGCAGATTAATTGCAGATTGCCCGCACACTATAAATCCTGAGTTTACGCCGAAGGGTGCGCATGAGAATTCTTCAAAGCTGCATGATATAATTCAGACAGCTGTTGAAAATGCTTCGGAAAAAGGTGAATATGACGCTATATTGCTTGGCTTCGGACTATGCGGAAATGCACTGGTGGATATAGCTTCGTCGGGTATCCCACTAGTAATTCCCCGTGCTCATGATTGCTGTACAATTTTTCTTGGTTCAAGGGAATTATTCAAACAGTACTTTAGCCACAATCCCAGTATGGAATGGAGTTCCGCCGGTTATATGGAAAGGGGCGATTCATACCTCCGTGAAGGTTCTGTAGGGAAAATGATGGGGCTGGACAAATCTTATGAGCAGTTGGAGGCTGAATATGGCAGTGAAAATGCGGCTTTTATATGGGAAACCCTTTATCCTGAACAGCATTCCTCTGAAATGATTTATATAAATATCCATGGAACAGAAAACTCAGGTTATTTGGAAAAGTTTAAAGACCTTGCTTCAGAAACAAACCGGTCTGTAAAAATTATAAATGGTGATATGAGACTTTTAAAGGGCTTACTCTATGGCGAATGGAATACTGATGAGTATCTGATAATCAATCCTGCCGAAAAAATTCAGGGGGTTTATGATTATGATCAGGTAATCACTACTATTACTTCAAGCAATTGAAAGCCAGTACTTCCAACTGCTTGAAGCAATATATGAGAATTATTCTATTTCAGCACTATAGGTGAAGGCTGCTCCGTCAGCAGTCTTGTCGGTATTAGAAGATACAAGACATACCTCTTCGTATATATTTCCAAAGGATTCGCAGGAGTATCTTACTGCTTTGCTTTCATCATAATTCAAATCTATAACCTCATAGGATGAACTTCCTCTTTTCCTTCTTACGGCTTTGAGACCGAATCTTGTATTACCCTTGGCTTTTATAGTTATTTTCAGGGTCTTTCCGTAAAATTCGGGTCTGAACATCTGATAGCTGGATGAAAGATGGCTTAGTTTATCTGTACTGTATTCATAAGGGAATTTTTCAGCAATACTCTTTATTGATGCATGGCTGTTCCATAGATATCCTTCCTTATAGAACTGTGTCGGATTAATATTATAGGCCATAAATCTGCTGTAGACGGTTCCTAGATCTTCTTCTTTATAAAGAGTTTTTATAGTACTATCTATTGCGTTGACGCTATTCCTGTATTTTGTTGCTTGTGTATCCCATATGCGTTTTATTGTTTGATATCCGCCCCAGTTTTCAGACAAATACTTTACAAAGATAACCCCACTGTAGCTGCTTTCGTCCAAAGGCCTGTCTGGTGCCGACATTATTCTGTCAAGATACTGGATATAATCATTTACACCGTCATAAACCTCGTCTTCATTCCAGGTTGCAGATGCTTCTTTCCACCATGTATCAGCATCAACATTGTATGTGTTTTGAACAGCATGGAAGAATTCATGCGCAACAGTGACCCTCATACAGTCAAGAGCAGGTTCTCTGAAGCCTTTCTCATGTGAATAGCTATTGTCTATGCTTATTTTACTTGATGATGTCTTTGGACCGTTTCTTTGATTAAAATAGCTGACTGGGAAAGTTATACCGTATTTTCCGCTTAGATCATACACATTTACATCCATATACTTTTTCCCGGAATCCAAAACAGGAGTTCTGAAGCCTCTTTCGGAACAGGTGATTTGCTTTACACTATCAAAGGACTCACCAATAGCTTCAATATAGTCAGGAACCCCATCTCGATTTGTGTCATATTCCGAAACGGCATGTTCACCCCTTAGTGTATAGTGAATCTTAAAGAAACCGCTTGGACTCATATATTCCTTGTCTAACGCAGGGATAGCTGTAGAAAGGTATGCACGTGCTTTTTCAACTATATCTCTTTTTGAATCCCTTTTCCTGACGTACCTGGTTATTTCCTCAACAATTGTGGTTCCGCTTTTAATTGGAGCCAGGTTTGTGTATTCATCGGGCAGTCTGTTCTTGTCAAAAATTGAATATAAGTATAAAAGTATTCTGTTATGCTCATCGATTGTACCGCCTCTGAAATTACTTGCTATAACATCTTCGAAGGAAGGGGGTGCAACCTTTGGAACCGGATTTTTTTGTGTTTGATTATTTGTATAGGGATAATAATAATTCCATCTAATCATAATTGCCTCCGGAATATAAATACTGCCATAAAACTGGTATTACATAATATGACCTTTGACAGAACTATGTTACCTAAACATCAAGCTGTCACCAGAGTAAAAATAAAAAGCCCTGCAAAATTTGCAAGGCTCTGGTTTATGTCTGATCTATTAATTATTTTATTATTTTTCTGCACTCCAGGTAATACCTTTTTTCTTCGGCTTCACCCATTGAAAAGGTCTTTCTGGGAAGTGCACCTTCCATAATAACTGTTTTATACAAGTCCTCTTTTTTCATTGAAGGAAGCAGAAACCCTATGCAGTTTGGTTTGGAACCCAGTGAAATAACTGTTTCATTACCGTGGATATAATCAATTTTAACTTCAGGATTATTCTTTATATAATCATCCAGGTAAACCTGAAGAGTTCCAACCTCCAGAGTCAATTCCGGGTTTTCAACAACAATTATACCCTGACCGTCGGATGTTACATAAGGTATTACATGATGATTTGAAAGCTTGTTTAGCTCGTTAGCCTCTGAAATAAGGGAATTACGGTCAACAACCGGTTTGATTGAAACCTTTGTACCGTAGAAATCCTGCAATTTCTTCATCAGATCATCGGGTGAAACATTGAATACCACTCTGTGTATTGGTTCAAATTGGAGTCCTTCATCATGTACGTTAACAAGCTCTACAAGTGCAAACCTTGCAGGATGCTCATCAATTTCGCTTTGTGGTAAAGTTTTCTTTATGTTTTCCCAGTGCCCTTTTGCAGCAGCAAGAGAATGGTTGCCATCACCAACAGCAAATAATAGGACTCCCTTATCACTTCCTGCCTTGTATTTAACTTCAAAATCAGAAGGCGAAGCTAATTTTGTAAGTGCATCTATTATACCTGAAATACTTTTATCATCACTGATTTTATAACCCTTTAAATATCCGCCATTCATCATCAATTCAAAGTCATATATTTTTTCAAACTGAGAAACCCGTTCAGCTAATGGCTCGATTACAGTTTTTTCCCTGTCATCAATAAGTATCATTATGTGCGGAAGCTCAACCGGGGCATTTTCCCTTATTTTTATTCTTGGAGGCAGCCTGTCTACAACAGTTTGTTCTGTCGCTCTTATAAGTGACTGGGAACCTTTGTTATAGTCATACTTTTCCAGATCAACGGCAATAATCAAGCCCTTCCTTGATTTGGTGTGAGAGGTAGCTCTGTCCACCAGTACAAAGAATGAACCGTCATTACACAAAATATTATCTGTAAAGTATTCCTTCATTTTATTATTAATTGCGTCTATTTTGTTAGCTTTGTCTATTTTTTCAAGATACACCTCGGGAAAAATCATGTGAAGTGTGGAAGGCTCATCCCCCACAAGTTCTTCAACCTTATTCCAGTATTCAGGCTGGGAGGTATATTGATCACAGGCCACAACAGACCACTTGCTAAGATTGGCTTTTTTACAGGGAAGTAATATCTCAGGTATACATACACCTACATCTTTGGCACATTTCATTTCGTATAAACCCCTTTTATTAAATAATTAATTATAATAATTTACTTTCTGATTGTACTATTCAAATTCTATATGAAATTAAAAATGCAGTCAAACCACATATTTACATGTATATGAATTGCCGCTTTGGCAGATTTTATTTATTGTATATTTGAATTAAGAAAGATTAATGCATGTATTCCTATATAGAATGAATTATTTATTTTATTTATGAAATACTATAAATATCGCAAACAGTATAACAATTTGAAAATAATAATTCAAATAAGGCTCACTTTGTAATATTGTACGGCTTAATAAAAGAAGTATCTGTAACAAGTATTTGAAGATTTTTAAGTGGGAGAAGCCGATGGAAAAGTACAGTGAGATAATTGGATTACCTGTTATATGCGCCAGCGGAGGAAAAAACATCGGTATTGTAAAAGATGTTCTTTTCTGCCCTGAATCAAAAGAAGTTAAAGCACTGCTGCTTGAACAGAAAGGGATTAGGGTTAAAAAAAGAATAATTCTGCTTAAAGATGTAATAAACATCGGACGGGATGCTGTTATGGTTGAAGACAATAAGAGTATAGCAGAAATGTCTAAAGCTGAAAAAACCGGTGAATTGGGTAAACGTGGTTTAGTCAGGGGATTGAATGTTTTTTCCCGTGATGGAGATAATATCGGAACGGTTGAAGATGTTATTTTTGATTCTGTAACAGGACATATTGAAGGATTGGAAATAACAGACGGCATCTTTCAGGATATAATCAACGGGCGCAAAATTGTTCCGGTAATAGGCAGAGTTGAATTCGGAAGTGAAAACATAATTCTTGATAGGGAAGCAATTGAGGAGATTATAGAGACGGGCGGCGGAATTAAAAAACTGCTTGATTAAAAATAATATTAATTAATAAAAGGAGAGATTGTATGCATACTGGTTTTACTAGAGGATTAATAATTGGAAGTGTTGTTGGGGCTGCAATAGGGACAATGGTAAGCCCACAGGTGATTAACAATAAGACAAGAAAAAGAATGATGAGAACAGGAAGACATCTGATGAAAAGATCAAGCCATATGCTTGGCGACGTAATTGATGTTTTCAGATGATCCCGGGTATTTAAAAGACTGGAGCAATCCAGTCTTTTTCATTAGAACAGTTTTTATATCAACTATATTTAATAAGGATGAAGCAAATGCAGCAACGCAAAAAACGAATCTTTTATATAATTATAACTGTTGTAATAATTCTGGTTCTAATATTTCTATATACCTTCATGGGAAAACTTGCAAAAATATTCTCACCCTTTTTCATGGCAATAATTATTGCATATCTTATTAAGCCATTTGTTTTAAGGCTTCAAAAGCATCATATAAATGCAGGAGTTTCTATATTGCTTGTCTATCTATTTTTTATATTTATTACCGGGATAACCGTTATTTTTCTTGTTCCTGAACTCATAAACAATATAAGGGACCTTATTAATACACTTCCATCTATAACAGAAGATTATAAAGGGATGTTTGATAATCTTCTGTCTTGGATAAGATCAAGCAAATGGCCGCCTGAAGTTAAGAATGCAATATTTGAACAAATTCAGAATGGTATAAGCATAGCTCAGGGGTTTGTTGGAAATTCACTAAAGAAAGCACTTGATATGCTTATTGAAACTGTTACTATTATCTATAACCTTACACTTGCGGCTTTTATTGCTTATTATCTGGTTAAGGACGGACAAAAAATAAGGGATAAAGCACTGTCGTTAACTCCGCGGAAATGGAGGGAGAAGCTTACTAAAACCGGAAGAGACATAAACAAGGTAATGTCGAGTTTCATTCAGGGACAGCTGTTAGATGCTTTTATTGTTGGAATACTTGAAACAATAGGTCTCATCATAGCGGGAGTAAAATACCCGGTTGTATTAGGGCTTGTTGGTGGTCTTTCAAATATAATTCCTTATTTCGGTCCATTTATCGGAGTAATACCTGCTCTGGCTGTTTCATTGACACAATCTATTACCAAAGCTGTGATTACAATAGCGATTTTTGTTGGTGTTCAGCAGCTTGACAGTTCATTTATATCGTCGAAAATTATAGAAGGTAAACTGGGGATGCATCCCCTAACTACAATAATTGTTGTACTTATTGGCGGTGAGTTTTTTGGCATAGTAGGTATGCTTATAGCTGTGCCTGTAGCGGCTATTATAAAAATTATAATCAAACGGATTGTTGAAGAGATTGTATAAAGACCTGAATATACAAAAATAAAAGATTTCCAAAAATGTTTTATATAAAGACATTTTTTTGCTATAATTATGTGTTGTACTAATAATATAGCATGGGAGTTTATTTTGTATGATTAACAGGTTAAGGGCTGCATCCGGGAATGTGCAGTGCATGAAAAGGATCTTGCTGCACGAATACCTTATGGGTACGCTGCTCATCCAGGCTTCAGTAAGACTTGCAATAAAGGGCTGCTTCAATGAATGGTTTTTTGCATTTTTAGGTGTTTTCGCTGCATATTCCATACTTATTTATTATGGAATAAAAACTTCATCATTGATTATTAATAAAATAAGACTTTTTTCAAATCTTGTAGTAATGTTTTTTGCATATTCAAGTACAAAATATACAGTTCCTGTCTTTTTTGGGGACTATACATATGATGCCAAACTTACAGCTATTGACAAAAGTATATTTGGGACAGATCTGAGCCATAGCGCCCAGGATATATACAGCCCTATTCTGACTGATCTGATGAGTACGGGCTATATGTCATATTATGTGGTAATAGCCACAACCTTCCTTTATTTTGGCTTTTTATCCTCTATCGAAAAATTCTGCAAATACTGCATGGGATTCTTTATTGTATTTGGAACAGGTATAATTTTTTATTCCATAATCCCAGCAGTAGGACCTTATGTATATTACAAGGGTACATATGTAAAAGAGCTTACTGGTGGATTCCTTACTGAACTGAATAATATTGTTGTACAATCCGGTAGTGCTAAATTTGACGTTTTCCCAAGCCTACATATGGGGGTTAGCCTCTTTATATTACTCTTCTTGTTCTTTAACGCAAGAAAAGGCTTTTATACTTTTGTAATTCCGTTTTTGTTCCTGATATCTTCTACAATTTATTTAAGATATCATTATTTTATAGATTTGATATGTGGTGCATTACTCAGTATAATAGTTTTTGTCCTGATAAGTTGGGTGTTTAAAAAATACACTCCTGATATTCTTCAAAAGGAAGAAATAACGGTTCACAGTTGACATGAAAGTATTCATTATATATATTAAGAAATATCACAAACAGGGAATATTAAATGTTATAAAAGACAAATAATTCAAATAGCAATATGCAGAATATATATACAGATGGGGAGAAGGAGAATTTCAATGGAAAAGCTGGGTCTTAACGAGTTGAGAGAAAGGTATTTAAAATTCTTTGAAGGAAAAGGGCATTTGAGGCTTCCGAGTTTTTCGCTTGTTCCTCATAATGATGCGAGCCTTTTATTGATAAATTCCGGTATGGCACCATTGAAGCCTTATTTTACAGGTGCGGAAGAACCTCCTAGAAGAAGGGTTACTACATGCCAGAAGTGTATCAGAACGCCTGACATTGAGAATGTTGGAAAAACTGCAAGGCATGGTACATTTTTTGAGATGCTTGGAAACTTCTCTTTCGGTGAATATTTTAAAAAAGAAGTTATACCGTGGGCATGGGAATTTGTAACACAGGACATAAAGCTTCCTGTAGACAAGCTTTGGGTAACTATTTATGAAGACGATGATGAAGCATTTGATATATGGACAAAAGAAGTAGGCTTACCTCCTGAAAGAATTGTAAGAATGGGTAAGAAGGATAATTTCTGGGAACACGGAACCGGACCATGCGGACCATGCTCTGAGATTTATTATGACAGGGGAGAGGATAAGGGCTGTGGTTCTCCTGATTGTAAGGTAGGCTGCGAATGTGACAGGTATATTGAGTTTTGGAATTTGGTATTTACTCAGTTCAACAGGGATGAAAACGGCAACTATTCCAAGCTTGCAAAACCTAACATAGATACTGGTATGGGACTCGAAAGGTTAGCATGTGTTGTTCAGGATGTAAATAACCTTTTTGAAGTTGATACAGTTAGGAATATACTAACAAACGTATGTAAAACAGCCGGGGTCGAATACGGCAAAGATGCTAAAACAGATGTATCAATAAGGGTTATAACCGATCATATACGAAGTACTACAATGATGGTTTCGGACGGAATTCTTCCTTCAAACGAGGGCAGGGGCTATGTGCTTAGAAGGCTTTTAAGACGTGCAGCAAGGCATGGGAAGCTTCTTGGAATCGACGGACAGTTCCTCTATAATCTTGCTGATGTTGTTATTAATGAGTCAAAGCAGGCGTATCCAGAGCTTGAAGAAAAATCTGAGTATATTAAAAAGGTTATCAGAATAGAAGAAGAGCGTTTTGAAGCTACAATAGACCAGGGACTTAGTATATTGAATGAATTTATTCAGGAAACAAAGTCAAAGGGAGAAAAAATCCTACACGGAAGCATGGTTTTCAAGCTTCACGATACATTTGGATTTCCTCTTGATTTGACAAGAGAAATAGCAGAAGAAAATGGTCTTTCAATAGATGAAGAAGGCTTCAAGGCTGAAATGGGAGAGCAAAAAAGAAAGGCTAGAGAAGCTCTTAAAAGCAAGGACGGTTCTGCATGGGGAGACAAGGTATATGCAAACCTTGATAAAACTATTAAAACCGAATTTGTTGGATATGAAAAAGATGTCTGTGATGCAAAAATTCTTTACATTATAAAAGATGATGAAATTGTTGATAATGCTCAGGAAGGCGATGAAGTGACAGTTATTCTTGATACTACATCCTTCTATGCCGAGAGCGGCGGACAGGTTGGAGATACTGGAGTAATTGAAGGAAAAGAAGGAATTGTTAAGGTATTTGACTGTAAAAAGAATGCTGATGGAAAATATCTTCATAAAGGTGTAGTTGAAATGGGAATAATCGAAAAGGGTGCAATTGTTACTGCAAATATAGATTCCAAGAGGCGTATTGCAATAGCAAGAAACCACTCAACTACCCACTTGCTGCAAAAGGCTTTGAAAAACGTTGTTGGAGAACATGTCCATCAGGCAGGTTCACTTGTTGAACCCGATAAGCTGAGATTTGACTTTACACATTTCTCAGGTGTAAGTGCTGAAGAGTTGAAGAAGGTAGAAAAGGAAGTAAATGAAAAGATTCTTGAGAGTCTTTCTGTTGAAGTGCGTGAAATGCCTATAGATGAAGCAAGAAAATTGGGCGCTATGGCGTTGTTCGGTGAAAAATACGGAAATGTAGTCAGGGTTGTTAAAATGGGTGATTACAGTCTTGAGCTTTGCGGAGGAACACATCTAAAGAATTCTGCACAGGCAGGATTGGTTAAGATTGTTGCAGAAAGCGGGGTAGCAGCAGGTGTAAGAAGAATTGAAGCCCTTACAGGTGAAAATGCTATAGAGTACTTTAATGAAAAGGAAAAAATGCTTAATGATCTTGCTGCCACATTGAAATCATCACCCCAGGACAGCTTGAGAAAGGTTGAAGGTCTGACAGCAGAGCTTAAAAATGCTGAGAAAGAAATTGAACAGCTTAGGAACAAGCTTGTTAATTCCGAGGTAGGAGATATTCTTTCAAATGTAGTTGATATTAAAGGGGTAAAGGTTATTGCCGCACAGTTCGACCAGCTTGACATGGATGGATTAAGGAACACCGGAGATATGCTTAAATCAAAGCTGGGTTCCGGCGTTGTTGTGCTTGGTTCAGGATATGGAGATAAGGTTAGTTTTATAGTAACTGCTACAAAGGATGTTATTGCAAAAGGAATTCATTGTGGTAATATAATCAGAGAAGTTGCCAAAATTGCTGGTGGCGGCGGTGGAGGACGTCCGGATATGGCTCAGGCCGGCGGCAAGGATGTATCCAAAATTTCCGAGGCGCTACAATTTTCGAACAAGGTAATAGAAGACCAGATCGGAGGCTAAGTTTATGGAAGACTGTATTTTCTGTAAAATTATTGACAGACAGATACCATCTACTATAGTATATGAAGATGATAATGTACTTGCATTTAATGATATACACCCGGTTGCACCTGTACATGTTCTGATTATTCCTAAAAAACACATTTCAAGTGTCAGGGAATTAAATGAACAAAACGCAGGCTGCATTATAGATATTCATCTTGCAGCAAGTAAAATTGCAGAAAAGATGGGTATACTTGACAAGGGTTTCAGACTTATTAACAACTGCGGAAAAGATGCCGGACAGACTGTGCATCATATACATTATCATTTGATAGGCGGGACAGCATTAGGGGAAAAGCTTATTTAATTACAGTAAAGTTAGCAACTTAGAGTAATTTATATGTTGACACTATTTCGCGAATTAATATATAATATAGTGTGTGCTGTATTTAGCTTACTTCTCCATCAATGAATGAAGCAAAAGATGCGGCTTATTCCCGGCACAATTGCTACCATCGGAGGGAGGGAAATTAAGTGTCTGAAGTTAGAGTAAAAGAAAACGAGTCTCTCGATAGTGCTCTCAAGAGGTTTAAACGTCAGTGTGCAAAATCAGGCGTTTTAGCAGAAGTCAGAAAAAGAGAACATTATGAGAAGCCAAGTGTTAGAAGAAAAAAGAAATCTGAAGCTGCTAGAAAGAGAAAGTTTAAATAATGGAGGATAGTACTATGACGCTTAAGGAAAGACTCCTCGATGATATGAAAGCAGCTATGAAAGACAAGGACCTCAATAAGAAGAATGCGGTTCAGATGGTTCGTTCAGCAGTGCTTCAGGTTGAGAAGGATACCAAGGTAACCCTTGAAGACGATGGTATAATCGATATTATTGCAAAAGAAGTTAAAAAAAGACGTGATTCATTGTCTGAGTATGAAAGCGCTGGAAGACAGGATATAATTGATAGCTTAAAAGCTGAAATAGATGTTCTTCTTCAATATTTACCTGAACAGCTTTCAGAAGCTGAACTAGAGGAAATTGTCAAGCAGGCCGTCACTGAAACAGGTGCTGCATCTGTCAGAGATATTGGGAAGGTTATGCAGGCAGTTATGCCAAAGGTTAAGGGTAGAGCGGACGGAAAAGCAATCAACCAGATAGTAAAGAAATTGTTAGGATAAGGCTCGAGTCTTCGAGCCTTTTTAATTTGTTATATATACGTCTGAGGTGAACAGGATGAAAGTGCCGATATATCAAGTAGATGCATTTGCAAATTGTGCTTTTTGCGGTAACCCGGCAGGGGTGTGCATACTTCAGGAGCCTAAAAGCTCAAAATGGATGCAGCATGTTGCAGCAGAAATGAATAGCTCTGAAACAGCTTTCCTTGTAAAACAGGACAAGGGTTATTCCCTGCGTTGGTTTAGTCCAGTAACTGAAGTGAATCTATGCGGACATGCTACCCTGGCAGCTGCTCATGTTTTGCGTGAAATGGGAGCTTTGAAACCGGGAGAAAATGTTGTATTCAATACACTCAGCGGTGCTTTGACAGCAAAGTTGGAAGACGACTTTATTGAACTTTGTCTTCCATCTGACAAGACTGAAGAAGTAAAAGTACCTGATGGCTTACTTGAGGCATTGGGTATGGTAAACAGTCCCGAGGAAACCAAGGTTCTTTTTACAGGTATAAATAACCTTTCATATCTGGTCGAAGTTGCATCAGATGACCTGGTAATAAAGGCAAAGCCTGATTTCAAGATGATTAAGGAATCTACAGACAGAGGCGTTATTATTACTTCGTTGTCTTCAAGGAAGGAATATGATTTCGTATCAAGGTATTTTGATCCTTGCATAGGTCTAAATGAAGATCCTGTTACCGGAGCAGCTCATTGCTGCCTGGGACCATACTGGAGCAAAAAACTCGGTAAGACTGAGTTTAAAGCTTATCAGGCGTCCAAAAGAGGCGGTAACCTTAAGGTAAGGGTGGAAAAGAATAAGACCTACGTCAGCGGACAGGCTGTAACAGTCATACGAGGGATGTTTGAAGCGTAAAGAAAGACAGAGTAAACGGAGGTCTCCTAATAAAAGGAGGCCTTTTTTGTATGTAAAAGTATGTTTTCCGCTTTTGAATGAGCAAAAGCGGAGTAAAACTCTTCACTCAAACGCCGTGAGGGCTTCTAAAGATGGGCGCGACGGATTCCGTGGCAGAGATTCCATGCTTCCATTTATGGCATTGTCCGGCCGTTTCCAATGGCATCCATTCCATACCCAACTGAATCCGCCATCCATGGCGAATTCGCCGAACTCTGATTGATGCAAGCGGGAATCTCTAGGTCACTTCACCAAGCGCCTTCAGGGCTAGGGTAGTGGGTGGCTATACAGAACTTTGTAAACAAAGTTCTAACAGAGTTGCTATTAGCGGTTTCGTCAGCTTTCTTCATAGCACTGCCCGCATCCCTTGCCCATTGAAAGCTGAGCGAGCAGCTTACAGATGCCGCAGTAGGCTTTCACCAGGGCGAGCCATGGAAGATGGGGTCTGGGGGAAACCGTGGCGGCGAACAGGTTTCGCCCCAGAAGCAATGTGTTAGCGTAAAAAATGCATAGAAGTTTTTTCACAGTGCCTTAGTTGGCCTCCGAGGCGAGCGGCGGCTTTTACGCCGTTTTTCGTCGCTGAAAAGCGGCAAAGAAAATTTTATTTTAGTTTTACTCCGCTTTTTCAAAAGCGGATACATACCCCAAATGTCCTATAGCAATTTCCTTTTTAATTTGATAGAATGTTTTATGCAAAGGGGGTCATGTTTGTTGGAAGAAAAGATGTTCGACCTGATGAGTAATATTTATGGCGAGTTGTCTCAGTTTAGAAATGAGACAGATAAGAGATTGAATTCTTTAGAAAATAGCATGAACCGTATGGAAAGTAACATGGTCTGTTTGGAAAACAAGCTTGATAACAACTCCAGAGCTTTATTTGACGGTTATAAGCAAACATATGAGGAAGTAAAGGACCTGTCTTGAAACTGGATAAGCAGGAAGTTGAGATTAAGGTCATAAAAGGAAGCAAATAATTATATTGCATATATGAGCACTGGGGAGAAATAATCCCTGGTGCTTTTTGATTTCATGTGACTAATCTTTTACAGAACCTTATAATATGTTTATAATTATATATATAATCTGACATTATCAAGGGGGAAGTATGGATTTATTAAATAATGTAAGGCTTATTAAAGCAGATGAATTAGATCAATTAATGAATCTATATAAACAACTGGTTGACGATGAGGAAATTGATGATAAAACTTATTTAAGCAATCTATGGTCTGAAATAATGAATGACCCCAATCTTTATTATTTCGTCGCAGAACAGGATGGTTTGCTTGTTTCATCGTGTACAGTGGCCATAATTAAGAACTTGACCCGGGGAGGCCGTCCGTACGCCTTGATTGAGAATGTAATAACTCATAAGGAATATAGAAAGTGCGGATACGGAAAGGCGGTTATTGAAAAAGCTGTACAGCTTGCTGAGCAGAAGAACTGTTATAAGGTAATGCTTCTAACAGGAAGAAAAGATGAAGGAGTAATGAGCTTTTACGAAAGCTGCGGCTTTAAGCGTGGTGTAAAAACCGGTTTTATAAAGGATCTGAGGTAATTTGTTATTAAAAATAATGTCTGCTCTGTTCAGAAATAATATAAAACCTTCAAAGTTTGTTAATAATAATAGTATCTGGTAAACATATTAATATAATACTGTGACGGGTTGCTCCAGAAATATACTCATAAGTAATATCTATGGAGGAAGTATGATTACTATTAGAACTGAAAATTCCAAAGACTATGAAAAAGTTTTTGAGATTCATTCCAGAGCTTTCAACAGGTTAAAGGAAGCGGAGCTGGTAAAGAGAATCAGATTGTCTGAAGGGTTTCTGCCTGAATTATCTCTTGTTGCGTTGTATAATAATGAACTGGCAGGACATATTCTTTTCAGTGTAATTTTAGTTGAAAACGACAAGGATAAATATGAAGCATTGGCCTTATCCGCCCTTGCTGTATTACCTGAGCTGCAGAATCGGGGAATAGGTTCGGAGTTAATAAGACAGGGCCTTGAAAGATGCAGGCAAAAGGGTTTTTTGTTTGTAGTTGTGCTTGGACTTCCTGATTTTTACCCAAGATTCGGTTTTCAGACTGCACGTTTTAATGGTATTCATCCGCCATTTCCGGTTCCTGATGAGGTATTCATGGTAAATCCTCTTAAAGAGGGGATTCTAGATAATATAAGTGGTGTTGTGAGGTATTCAAGCGCTTTTTCAAAGGTATGATTCTATCAATATTTGCCCAATTCAGTATCGAATGTTAAAATGAATGAAGACATGTAAGTGAACTTAAGGGGGTTCATTATGCCTGGGGTGTTGGAAAATAAAATGGTTATTGCTATTTCCTCAAGAGCACTGTTCGATCTTGATGACAGTGACAGAGTTTATCGTGAAGAAGGACTTGCAAAGTTTGTAGAATACCAGACTATGCATGAAGACCATTGTTTGGGTACTGGAGTTGCGTTTCCGCTTATTAAAAGACTTCTGAATATAAAATATCCTGATAGTGACGAAAATGCTTTTGAAGTCATTTTGGTTTCCAGAAATAATGCTAATACTGGTCTGCGTGTTTTTAATTCAATAGAAAAATACAAACTTAATATAACAAGGGCTGCTTTTACAAGCGGACATCCACCTTATGAATATTTGAGAGCTTTTAATTCCTCGCTGTTTCTATCTGCTGAACATGAGGATGTAAGACTTGCACTTAAGAATAATTTTGCAGCTGCAGCTATTTTAAAGGGTGTAGATTACCGCGATGACGATACTGATGAATTAAGAATAGCCTTTGATGGTGATGCGGTACTTTTTAGTGATGAGGCAGAGAAAATTTTTCAAGAAAAGGGTCTGGAGGAATTCAAGAAAAGTGAAAGCGACAACAGTGATATTCCGTTGACTCCCGGACCTTTCAAAAACTTTTTACTGGGCTTAAATAACATACAAAAAGCCTTTGAGAACACTGAAAAGAAGCCCATACGTACTGCTTTGGTAACAGCCAGAAATTCACCGTCGCATAAACGGGCGATAAAAACCTTAAGACACTGGGGAATTAATATTGACGAGTCGTTTTTCCTTGGTGGTTTAAGTAAGGTTCCGATACTTGAAATTTTCAAACCACACATTTACTTTGATGACCAAAATACCTACTGCGAGCCTGCTTCAAGTGTTGTACCAACCGGACAGGTGCTCTATGGAGTAAAAAATGAAGCTTAATAATAATTGGATAACAAAAAAAGCCCGATTTCTCGGGCTTTTAATATTTTATTTTAGTTGTGCAAATACCTTTTCAAATGCATTGAGTGCAAAATCCAACTGTTCCTTTGTATGAGTCGAAGTAAAGCTTGTTCTCAAAACAGCTTGGCCTTCAGGTACACCTGGTGCAATAAAAGGATTTACATAAACGCCTTCTTCAAGCAGCATTTTTGTTGCAATAAAGGTACGCTCGTTTTCCCAAGTCATTACAGGAATTATCGGAGCATGGAATTCTCCAACCTGAATGTTAAGCCTTTCAAAGCCTGCATGCATGTATCTCCCGTTATCCCAGAGCCATTGTATGCGTTCGGGTTCCTTTTCTATTATATTAAGTGCTTCAAGTGCTGCGGCAGCATTTGCCGGAGGAATGGATGCACTGAATATAAATGGTCTGGAATGGTGTTTTATAAAATGGATGACATCATCACTCGCAGCAATAAATCCGCCAAGGCTTGCAAGTGATTTACTGAAGGTACTCATTACTATGTCAACTTCTGTTTCAAGACCAAAGTGTTCAGCTGTACCGGAACCTCTTTTACCCAAAACACCGAAACCGTGCGCATCGTCAACCATTGTTCTGGCATTATACTTTTTCGCTAGTTTTACTATGTTTGGAAGGTCTGCAATTTCGCCTTCAACACTAAATACTCCGTCAACAACTATCAATATACCGTTTTCTTCAGGTATCTTTTTTAATATTCTTTCAAGGTCGTTCATGTCATTGTGGTTATATTTCAGAACTTTTGCAAAGCTTAATCGGCAGCCATCAACAACGCTGGCATGATTTTTTTCATCACATATTATGTAATCGTTTCTTCCTGCGATAGTTGACAGGATACCCAGATTTGTTTGAAATCCGGTACTGTATGTCATACAAGCTTCTTTTCTAACAAATTTAGCCAAACGTTCTTCGAGTTCTACGTGTATATCCAGTGTGCCGTTCATATATCTGGAACCTGAGCAACCTGAACCATATTTCTCAACAGCCTTTATAGTAGCTTCCTTAACCCTTGGGTCAGATGTAAGTCCAAGGTAATTATTTGAACCCAACATAATTGTTCTTTTTCCATTAATTATTACTTCTGTATCCTGACCTGATTCAAGGACATGGAAATAAGGATAAATACCTGCAGCCATTACTTCCCTTGCAATGGTATAATTCCTACACTTTTCAAAAATATCCATCTTAACGTTTTTCCCCTTTTTGAATATAATGTTTATGCTTTAATCAAATTGTCATAAGAATAGACATTCTATTTTGACGTTGCCAAAAAACGTACAGAATTATTTTAACACATAATTGTAAATAAAAAAACAAGCTATTTTATATTCTTTGGCTGAATAAAGCACAACAAGATAATTAATCCTGATAAACTACAATACGGGATAATAGGTAAAATGTCTGAAAAGACTAATTCGCTGACATCTTTTTTTTAAAATGTTGCATACCAAATCGTACATATATATAATGAATTTATCTGAAAATCCAAAAATTATTGGAGAGAGGTAAATAATTTATGAAATACGTTTATGGAAACGTAGTACTGGTTACCGGCGCTTCTTCAGGCATTGGGAAATCTATTGCCGAATATCTTATGAAAAATGGTTTTAAGGTATACGGAACATCAAGAAACGTTCCGGGCGGCAGTGGAAAACTCATTGCATCAGAGGGCGAAGGTTTTATTAAGATGGTTCAGCTTGATGTATGTAATGAGTCTTCGGTTACTGAAGCTATAAAATATATAACAGACCAAGAAGGAAGCATTGACATAGTTATTAATAATGCCGGTTATGGGATTGCCGGTTCGGTTGAGGATACCGACCCTTCAGAAGCCTTTGGACAGTTTGACACCAATTTCTTCGGTGTACATAGAGTTTGCAGGAATGTTATACCTATTATGAGAGCCCGCAAAAAGGGGCTTATAATCAATATGTCCTCTGTTGCCGGACTAATTTCCATACCGTACCAATCCATGTATAGTGCAAGCAAATATGCAATGGAAGCAATGACTGAAGCAATGCGGATCGAACTTGGACAATTTGGCATTAAGGTTTCCTTAGTAGAACCTGGAGACACCAAAACAGGCTTTACAGGGAGCAGACAGAATGTTAAAGCTGCTAACGAGGACTCAGCTTATTATAAAAAATTCATAAAGTCTATTGAAACAATGGCTAAATCTGAAATGAGCGGACCTGACCCTTTAATAGTTGCAAAGGTGGTAAAAAGAATAATCAGCAGAAAAAACCCTCCTGTAAGAAAGACAGTAGGATTATCCTATAAATTGATTGTATTTCTGAAAAGGCTGGTTCCATCAAGGTTACTTGTTTATATAGTTGGAAAGCTGTATTGATTGATACAAGTCAAGAAACACCTGTGCCATTATTGGTACAGGTGTTTTACTATATTTAGCTTATTACCATATTGATTAATTCCTCAAAAGTGGATATAATATATATAGGTCAAGGAAAGTCAAAGTCAACTGAGACATTAACTAATTCATATACAATGATTAAATAGTAGGTGGTGATTTTTATGAACCAGGATAAATTTACTGAAAAGGCAGCTGAAGCAATAGGTGCTGCACAAGAAACTGCATTAAGGTACGGACACCAGCAGGTAGATGGGGAACATCTTCACCTGGCACTTTTAAACCAGGAAGATGGTATCATCCCCAGACTTATCAGCTTTATCGGTGAGAATGTATCACTTTTGATAAAGGATATTGAACGTGAACTGGAGAAAATTCCAAAGGTATTCGGAAACACAGCAAACCTTTATGCATCCAGAAGGCTTAACGAAATACTGCTTAGTGCAGAGGATGAAGCTAAGAAATTCAAGGATGAATATACAAGTGTGGAGCATATTTATATTGCACTGTTAAAAGAGCGCAGGACTCCCTCCGCGGCTATTTTTACAAGGTATGGAATAACTCTTGAGAAGTTTTTGAATGCTTTAAGTAAGGTAAGAAGCAACCAGCGTATAACATCCAAAAATCCGGAAGAAACCTATGAAGCTTTGAGAAGGTTTGGCAGAGACCTTGTTGAGCAGGCAAGACTGGGCAAAATGGACCCGGTTATCGGCCGTGATACTGAAATAAGGCGTGTTGTCAGAATACTGTCAAGAAGAACCAAAAACAATCCTGTACTTATAGGAGAACCGGGAGTAGGTAAAACAGCAGTTGTTGAAGGACTTGCACAGCGTATACTGAAAGGTGATGTACCCGAAAGTCTTAAGAATAAGACTATTTTTGCACTGGATATGGGCTCGTTGATTGCAGGGGCCAAATACAGGGGCGAATTTGAAGAAAGACTTAAATCAGTTTTAACAGAGGTTGAGAAGTCTGATGGAAGGATAATACTTTTTATTGATGAGCTTCATAATATTGTAGGTGCGGGTAAGACAGAAGGTTCAATGGATGCCGGAAACATCCTCAAGCCTATGCTTGCAAGGGGAGAACTACATTGTATCGGAGCAACAACTCTTGATGAATACAGAAAATATATTGAAAAAGATGCTGCTCTTGAAAGAAGGTTTCAGCCTGTAATGGTAGATCAGCCAACAGTTGAGGATACCATTTCAATATTGAGGGGCTTGAAGGAAAAATTTGAAATACATCATGGAGTAAGAATTACGGACAATGCAATAATTGCATGTGCTGTGCTGTCTAACAGGTATATCAGCGACAGATTTCTTCCTGATAAGGCTATTGACCTTATGGATGAGGCAGCAGCTATGATAAGGACTGAAATAGACAGTATGCCTGCAGAGCTGGATGAAATAATGAGGAGAATAATGCAGCTTGAAATTGAGCAGCAGGCATTAAAGAAAGAAACTGACCCGGCTTCATTGGAACGCTTGAATGCTATAGAAAAGGAAATATACTCGCTAAAGGATAAGGCCTCAGGAATGAAGGCACAATGGGAGCTTGAAAAAGAGAATATCAAGAAGGAAAAGGATTTAAAAGAGCAGATTGAAGCTGTAAAAAGAGAAATAGAGGCTGCCGAACGTATATATGATCTTAATGAACTGGCAATTCTTAAGCATGGTAAGCTGCCTGAACTTGAGAAGGCACTTGAAGAGGAAAAGACAAGACAGCTTTCAAACAGCAGGAGGCTGCTTAAGGAGGAGGTTTCTGAAGAGGAAATATCAGAAATTGTTTCAAGATGGACGGGAATTCCGGTTACAAAGCTTGTGGAGAACGAAAAGGATAAGCTTATGAATCTGGAAACAATTCTTCATAAAAGGGTAATAGGACAGGATGAGGCTGTAACAGCGGTTTCGGATGCAGTATTGAGGGCAAGATCAGGTCTTAAGGATATAACTAAGCCTATTGGTTCTTTCATATTCCTCGGACCTACCGGAGTGGGCAAAACAGAACTCGCAAAAGCCTTATCACAGGCGTTGTTTGACAGTGAAGAAAACATTGTCAGGATAGATATGAGCGAATATATGGAAAAGCATACGGTTGCAAGGCTTATAGGTGCACCTCCCGGCTATGTCGGATATGATGAAGGAGGTCAGCTTACTGAGGCAGTCAGAAGAAAACCGTATTGTGTAATTTTGTTTGATGAAATTGAGAAGGCACACCCGGATGTTTTTAATATTCTGCTCCAGATACTCGATGATGGAAGGCTGACAGACAGTCAAGGCAGGACGGTGAGCTTTAAAAACACTGTTATAATAATGACTTCAAATATAGGAAGTGGTTATCTCCTGGAAGGCATAGACAAGGACGGAAATATCAGTGAAAAAGCAAAAGACAGCACTATGTCGGAAATGAAAATGAATTTTAAACCTGAATTTCTCAACAGAATAGATGAAATAGTGATGTTTAAGCCGCTTCAAAAGGATGAAATAATTAAAATAATTGATTTGGCTCTGGATGAGGTTAGCAAGAGGCTTGAAACCCGTAAAATCTTACTGGAAGTAACTCTTGAGGCAAAGAAATTTATTGCAGATATGGCTTATTCACCTTTATATGGTGCCAGACCGGTAAAACGGTATATGCAAAAATATATTGAGACTGAAGTGGCGAAGCAGATCATTAAGGGTGAAGCAGTTGATAATTCAAAAATAAGGATAGACTGTGAAAACAGAAGCCTTACAATAAAGACTCATGAGTAAAAAGTCTGACAAACAAAACCTGGAGAAATCCGGGTTTTATTTTGTCTAATGTTTAGGAAACTATGGTTCTACGTTGATTTATTCATTTCAGTTAAAAGCATTTCAAATAAAGTCTTCATTACAACTTTCACTAATAAAATTTGGTTATGCTGCACATAATATTTTAGGGTGATATTATGATATACATTTATTATGATTTTGGCGGTACCCATACATCATCTATTGCGGCGGCCGTTCACTTGAAGTTGATACCTAACGACAAGGTACCCAGCAAGGATGAAGTTATGAAAGTCCCAATGTTCGATAAATTATCATTTCAGGATAGGGCAAAAATCGTCTATCGTGGAACTGATGAAGACGGTAACAAGGTATTTACTCTGGGTCATGGAATACATAAAAAGATGGTATTTTGCCTCCAGAATGCTATTTATATGCTTCATCAGCAATATGGATTTAATGAAAGGCTGGTTTTGTCATCTACTTCACCGACAGTACCGCTTTCCATGACCTTTGGAGGTTTTTTTTCAAGAGCTCTGAAATTGAAATTTATTGGCAGACCTCTTTTAGTTAAAGGTGCCAGAAAAAACTTTAAAAAGATGGTGAAACTGGTTGAAATAACAAAAAATTCTGCAAGGGCAAATGAGCTTCCTGTATTGAATCTGGAGAATAAAGATTTATAGTAAAAATCATTGTTATATTTCATCGTGTTTTATTACTTCCTTCTTCCATTTACCTGTAAAGTAATAAATCAGGTTAACCACCATTAAAATCACATTGCTTACTACTATTGCAATCCAGATTCCTTTAAGCCCTAAAGCTGTACCTGAAAGTATAATTGCCAGAAGAATTCTTACAAACCAGATAGACAGTATTGAAAAAACCATGGTAATTACTGTATGCCCTGCACCGTTAATGATACCTGTCAGCATATACATTATTGCATAGAACATGTATGAAAGGCTTACAATTCTCAGATATGTTTTGCCGATTGAAAGAACTTCCATATTATTTGCGATTCCGAATATGGATAGTATTTGTCCGGGGAAAATCAGAACAACTATAGTTATAACTACAGTAATACCAATGGCCATAGTTATTCCCCATCTGAAAATATCCTTAATCCTTTCAGGCTTTCTTGCTCCAAGATTCTGGCCGGTGACAGTGGAAGCAGCTGCACCTATTGACATTGAAGGCTGTGCTGCTACCGAATCAATACGGCTTGCAGCTCCATATGCACCTATAGCCGCATCTCCATATACATTTACAAAGGTTGTGATCACAGCAGAACCCACCGAAACGAGGGTTTGCTGAACTGCAGACGGTATGCCTATTTTAATTATCATCAGGCTTATATCCTTATCCAGCCGGAACTTTTTTGGGTTAACCGAAAGTATATGCTTCTTTTTTCTGAGGTATATAAGACCAACTGCCATTGTAGAGCCCTGAGATATTATCGATGCATATGCTGCTCCGTTAAGGCCAAGCTTAGGGAACGGAGGTATGCCTATTATCAGCAGAGGATCAAGCACAGCGTTAAGAATAACCCCTACAATATAAAAAATCAAAGGTGTAATTGTATCACCGATACCTCTGAGTATAGATGCTGCCAGATAAGCGAGAAACATTACAAGAAAGCTTACAAGTGAAATTTTAAGATAGCTTGAGGCTTCGCGGAATACACCTGCGGGGGTATTCATCAGCCTTAAAATTGGGTTGCTGAAGGCAATCCCGGCTACGGTAAGGATAACCCCTATTATAAGTACAATTGAAAATGAGTTGTTTATTACTTTTTCAACCATTTCCATGTTTTTGGCTCCATAATATTGTGAAACCAATATGGTTGTTGCAATAGTTATACCTGATGAAATACCGATGAGTATCAGAATTACCTGCATACTTACAGTGGTAGCTCCGATTCCGTCAGTTCCAACTATATGGCCTATCCATACTGTATTTATAATGCTATAAGCAAGTTGAAGCAGATTTATTGCAAACATTGGAATTGATATCGATATCAGATGTTTTGGTATACTGCCCTCAGTAAAGCTTTTACCTATTGATTTAACCATATGCACCCCGCTTATATTTTTCTGCAATACAAAGTTTGTGCATATTGGGTTATAATTATTTATGTAAATAATATGAATTGGTTGCTAGAAAATAAATAATAAAATTTGCCATTATAAAGGGAACTAAATTTACTTGTCTTAGTCTAAAATTTATAATCAAAAATAACTAAGAAAAGGGTGTCGTCAAATGAGCAAAAAAATTGTCTTTCTACTTGTAGTAACTATTGTATTCTCTTGTTTCGCAGCCACAACCTTTGCTGCGGTTAAAACAGGTTCTACTGTCACTTTGGATGGGAAAACCATGAATGCTTCAGCCTACTTGCCTGATGATATTTATGATTCGAATATTGTGTATCTTCCACTGAGAGCGATAAGTGAAGCTCTTGGTTATAAAGTTGATTGGTCACAAGTGGATAAGGTAATTGTAATTTCTAATGACAACAAAAAAATTATTATCGATCAGGACAATTATCGTGTAACATTATTTGATTTAAAAAATAATTCAGATCACACCTATTATATGACACATTGGCCAATAGCTTTTAAAAACATTACATATGTTCCACTGGACTTTTTAATGGAAGAATTCAGTCTTAAGATAGATTGGGACAAAACTACCGGTAACGTTAAAATTGAAACGGTTAAACCAAATTCAATTAAAATAATTAATAAAGTAGAGGGTGCCGAGACAAAACAAATTGTGACAAAACTCCAATATCCTCAGTTAGATGGGCTTGACAACAAGGAAGTACAGAATAAAATTAACTCGACCTTCAAAAAACTTGCTGATGATGCAAAAATTGAGGGGAGTGATACTTTTACAGACATAGAGCCATCGTTTTTTGAAAACCATCAATTTGCAGTTGATTTAGACTATAAAATTAAATATAACCAGAATGGGCTTCTATGCGTAGTTTTCACTAATTATCAATACTATGGCGGTGCCCATGGTTCAACGCTGCAAACTGCATATACCTTCAACCTCAAGGATGGCACGCAGTATAAACTTGGTGACATGTTTAAGGAAAAGACAGATTATGTTACTCTGATGAGTGGTTTGGTAAATAAGCAACTGAAGGAACGAGGATTAGCTGAAGGAGTGGATTTCAATAAAATTGCTGAAGATCAGGAGTTTTATCTTGATAACAACGGCATTAAGGTATTCTTCCAGCAGTATGCCATTGGCGCTTATGCACTGGGAATACTGGAATTTGGAGCGGATTATGATGATGTAAGGGATGTAATCAATCCTTCAGTGGGGTTATAAACTGATGACTGGATGTTACAAAAAATCATTTTAAATAAAAGCAAGTCCCCAAACATTTTTTTAATAAGAAAAATGAATATACTAATTGTGTATATGAAAAGAATGTTAGTAAGCCAATTTTAATAAACGCTATTGCAATTGCCATAATATCATATATACACATAAGTTATTATACATGGAGGACTAGAATGAAAGCTTTTTACAAAATGCCATATGAAGAAGTGGTTAAACAGAGAAATAGCCAGATTACCGGCCTGTCTGATAGAGACATAGCTAAAAACCGCGAGACCTATGGCAGCAATCAACTCGAAGAAAGCAAGAGTGTATCCCCTGTTATTATTTTTTTCTCACAGTTTAAAGATTTTCTTGTTATTATATTGATGGTAGCAGCTGGCATCTCAGCAATAATGGGAAAATTGGAAAGTACTTTAGTTATTGTTTCTGTACTAATTCTTAACGCTATATTGGGAACGGTACAACATATAAAAGCAGAGCAATCCTTAAAAAGCTTGAAAGCTCTTTCTGCACCAAGTTCAAAGGTGTTGCGTGAGGGGCAGCTAATTGAGATTCCTTCTGCAGAGGTTGTTGTGGGTGACATTTTAATTGTGGAAGCTGGAGATTTTATTGCCGCAGATGCACGGCTTATTGAAAGTAATAGTTTGCAGGTCAGTGAAAGTGCTTTAACTGGTGAGTCGGTCAGCATAGAAAAAGTAACAGAGCCTATTAATAAGGATAATGTAGCTATAGGCGATCAAGTGAATATGATTTTTTCCAGCAGTCATGTTACCTATGGCCGAGGTAAGGCCGTAGTTACTGGTGTCGGTACAGATACAGAAATTGGGCGTATCGCATCATTGTTAAAAAATGCAGAAGAAAAGGCTACACCACTTCAAAGGAATCTGGATAGTTTTGGTAAAAAACTTGCTTTGCTGATTATTATTATCTCTGCCATAGTATTTGGATTGAGTTTGTATAGAGGCACGCCTGTTATGGATTCGCTCATGTTCGCTATATCGCTTGCAGTAGCGGCAATACCAGAAGCACTGAGTTCAATAGTTACTATTGTTCTTGCATTGGGGACAAGAAAACTGGCTGAGGAAAATGCAATTATACGAAAGCTGCATTCAGTGGAAAGTTTGGGAAGTATATCAATAATTTGTTCTGATAAAACAGGTACATTAACACAGAACAAGATGACAGTACAAAAGATTTTTACAAATCACAGGTTGATTAATGTTGACGACATAAATAAGGATGATAGACTTCAGTATAAACTGGTGATTGCTGGACTTTTATGCAGTGATGCAACTACAACCAAAGAGAAGGAGATTGGTGATCCGACAGAAATTGCATTAGTTGACCTTGGTGAACGCCTTCATTTAGACGAAATGATTGTTCGTGAAACCACACCACGCATTTCAGAGTTACCCTTTGATAGTGACAGAAAGCTTATGACTACATTGCAACACATTGATGGTAAAGCTGTTGTTTTCACAAAGGGAGCAATGGATGTCCTTTTAGAGCGTTCATCACATATAGAGACAGCAGAAGGGGTTCGTCCTATTACACAGCAAGATAAAGATATATATACTAAAATGAACTTTGAACTCGCAAATCAAGGTTTGCGAGTATTAGCCTTTGCATGGAAAGAAGTAGGGGAAGAAACCCTGACATTTGCCCATGAAGATGAGATGATTCTCTTCGGATTAGTTGCCATGATGGATCCACCAAGAGCTGAATCAAAAGCTGCAGTAGAAAGCTGTTTGGCAGCAGGCATTAAACCAATTATGATTACCGGGGATCATAAAGTGACGGCATCTGCAATAGCAAGACAAATCAGTATCTTAAAAGAAGGGGAACAAGCAGTAGAAGGAGCAGATATTGAAAAACTTACTGATGATGAACTCATTGCTTTGGTGCCTAAAACATCGGTTTATGCAAGGGTATCTCCGGAGCATAAGATACGTATTGTTAGTGCATGGCAGACTCTTGGTCATATAGTTGCTATGACTGGAGATGGAGTCAATGATGCTCCAGCTCTTAAGAAAGCTGATATTGGAATTGCCATGGGAATTACCGGTACAGAAGTTGCAAAAGATGCTGCAAGCATGGTTTTAACTGATGATAATTTCTCTACTATTGTCAAAGCCATAAACAATGGTCGGAGTATTTTTGGCAATATCAAAAATGCTATACGATTCTTGCTGGCAGGTAATACAGCAGGTATTTTGGCTGTTGTGTATGCATCAATTGTTGGTTTGGCAGCACCATTTTCCCCAGTTCACTTGCTCTTTATAAATCTTTTGACAGACAGTTTACCTGCAATAGCAATTGGCCTTGAGCCAGCCTATGGCGAATTAATGAAAGAGAAGCCAAGAGATGCTAAAAAGCCAATTCTTGATAAGGCTTTTGGATTACAGGTGCTTTTTGAAGGGGTAATTATTGCTATAATTACTATGGTTGCTTATTATTTAGGCTTTAATAATGGTGGGCAGGGAGCGGGTATGACAATGGCCTTTGCCACATTAAGCTTATCCCGTCTTGTTCATAGCTTGAACTGCCGATTTAATGCACCGCTTACTTTAAAAACATTATTTGTCAATAAATTTAGTTACCTTGCATTGATATTAGGGGCTTTATTGCTGTCAGCTGTGCTTTTCATTAAGCCTTTGCATAAAACCTTTGAAGTTAGTGTTCTGACGAGTCAACAATATCTGAGTATTGCACTTTTATCATTAGTACCCCTTGTTGTTGTTCAGGTTATCAGACACATACGTCGGGCCTTGAAATTATAGTAAATAGATAAATTGGGAGAGCTTTTTTAACTAAACATCTAAGAATAAGTGTTTTAAAATAGTCATGCTGATACAATAAAATAAAGTTTTTTATGAGGTTATAAATGAAAAAAGTAATTATATGCTTATGTACATTACTCATAGTATCTATAACGGGGTGCAGCAGTAACGAGTCAAATACAGCTCTAATAAATACAGGCGCTAATAATGGTGATGTTTCAACTGCTACAGCAACTAATATGCCAGTAGCTTCTTCTGAATCACAAGATACCAGTAGCAAAAAAGAGGCTGCTTCCATTAAAGGTGTTATATCTGATTACAATGTAGTAAAAACAAGTTTTAATAAAAACTCAGATGACATAAAGATTTTCTTTCCTCAAATCAATGGGCTTTCTGATAAAACGAAACAGGCAAAAATAAATGAGTTAATACAAAACAATGCTCTGAAAGATATGCAGGATGTTGAAAGAGTGTATAGAATGTTTGAAATGGATTATACCATTATGTGGACTAGTAATAACTTGTTAAGTATACTGTTTTCCGGTTATTGTAATGAAGAGCAAGCTTCTCATCCCAACAGTTTCTGCAATACAATTAATATTAACATGAAAACTGGTGAATTAATAAAGCTACCTGATATTGTTAATGTAAGTAGCGATTTTGTACAACTATTTATTGATAAATCTCAACTTGTTTATGGTGGCGCTACTTTAGATTATACAACTATTAAAAAAGATTATTTTAATGTAGATGATTTAAAAACTAATTTCGAAAATAATGAAGCTTATTATTTCACATCTACAGGGTTAGTGTTCTATGTATCTACTGCACATGTAATTGGTGACTACGCTCTTTTTAGTTTGAATTTCTCTGACATATCAAAATACATTAAACAAAAAAGCCAATGGGAAGATATTAAATCAGATTTTCCTTCGACAAATCTTCAGATAATAAGAGAACAGTGCTTTAAAACCACGTTAACAGGGTTTGGAAGTACCTGGTTTGTATCAGGTTTCGATGAATCATCAAATGGAGTGTTGAAGTCTTTAAAATTTTACTTGCTAGACAGCAATGGTAATGTGAAGTATGAATTTCCTGATTTCAATAACAGCAAGCTAGGGTATTATGGCATAAGAGCTATAGCATTTAAAGATGTTAATCATGATGGGGAAAACGATGTAATTATTATAGCAGGGTTGAATAAAGGTGATGAGGTAGAGTGTGACGAGGCCAAGGTTTATCTGAGTAATAAAAATAAATTTATCATGGATGACAAGTTTAACTCTTATCTTAGTAAAAATCTTAAAGAAACCAAAACAGTAGCTGATGTAACGGATGCTGCGAAGAGTTATTTTAAATAAAAGCAGATACTATCAGGAGTCTGACTTTTCAATAGATCAGACTCCTAACACAGTTCATCATCTACGAAATCTGTGCAAGTGCCATCCTGATGGACTTAACCACGTAATTTACATCCTCACGTGTTACCCAGTAATTTGTCACTAGCCTCATTAGCCCGTTTTCTGGAGGAAGTATCTTTATATTCCTCTTTAGCAGTTCATTAACAAGCCTATCACCGTCAAAGCCGGTAGCACTTATATCAAAAAACACCATGTTTATGTGTATATCATCCATATTCAGCTTAATTCCAGGAATTTTTTCAAGCTCTGAAGCAAGTGCGATTGCATTGTTGTGGTCTTCATCCAGCCTTTTGCGCATATCCCTGAGCGCTACAATTCCTGCAGCAGCGAGGAAACCTGACTGCCTGAGACCACCGCCCATCAGCTTTCTTCCTTTTCTGGCCTTTTCAATAAACTCATAATCACCTGCAAGAATAGAACCTACAGGAGCACACAGCCCTTTTGAAAGACAGAACATGACACTGTCACAATAACGTGTTATTTCTGTCGCATCTACCTTAAGGTAGGATGCCGCATTAAAAAGCCTTGCACCATCAAGGTGTACCGGAACGTTGTGCTTTCTTGCTATATTATAAATACGGCTCATATTGTCCAAAGATATTACTCTGCCGTTAGAATGGGCATTTTCCAAGCATATCAGACCTGTAGAAGGGTAATGAATATCTTCTTCCCTTATTTTGCTTTCTACTTCAGCAGGGTCTAATGCTCCATTGCTGGATTTAAGAGTCCTCAGATTAACACCTGCAATGACTGCAGCTGCTCCCACCTCATGCTGAACAATATGTGTATCATCTCCGAGAATAACTTCGCTGCCGTGTCTGCAGTGAATAAATAAAGCAAGCTGATTGCCGAAGGTGCCGCTTGGAACAAACAGTGCTGCTTCCTTACCGGCTATTTCAGCCGCATATTGCTCTAGATTCCTGACTGTAGGATCATCCCCATATACATCATCTCCCACTTCGGCTTTATACATTGCTTCTCGCATAGCCTGTGTGGGAACTGTAACAGTGTCGCTTCTCAAATCAATAATTTTCATTTGTAATCCCCCTCTTCTATAGTATTATAACGCATCTGTAGAAAAATTTTTACTTGTAGAAAAATTTTCTTACATCCAAAGAATTTAATAACTTAAAACATAATTTGTTACATTTTCAACAGGGTATCCAATTATGTACCTGAAATGGTATAATATAGACATGTCTATTAAGGGGGTATTTATTCTGGATTACACACAGCAAGAAGAGTTTATTTGTGCAGCCTTGCAAAAAAAGCCAATAATATTAAAGGGAAATGCAGGCAGCGGAAAAACTACGCTTCTTCAAAAGAAATACTTGAACATTATAGAAAATTTTTTAGTTCCAAGTGAAAAAATACTGGTGCTGGTGCCTAACTCCAAGCAAATTATGGACTGGAAGAAAAAATGTACCCCTCATAAATCCGGCAGTCTGAATATTGTTACGTACAGAAGTTTTATACAATCAGAAATCGAAAGTTATTACCCTATTATTCTTAAAAACTGTGCAGACATTGAAGAAAAGCACATAAAGCCTGTTTTTATACGCAATGAAGCGGCTGCATATCTGGTTCACAAGGTAGTAGACAGCCATAGAAAAAATAAAGGTATGTTTTTTGGAATCAGCGCGAGTACCCTTAAAATTGTTGATTACATAATGCAGAATTATTACAGGGCGGCAGCTGCAGGAATATCTTATTCCGAAATAGGTACCAGACTATTTAACTCTCTTGAAAAAAAGGATGAAATTAAGAAGCAGGCTTATGCTGATATGGATTTTATCCTGGATGCATATAGAAAAAAATGCTTTAAGCTGGGTGCTTTTGATGACAATATGGTAATTGAAATTTACAACAGATTCCTTTTAACTGATGCGGAGTACAGGAAACAACTGTCCTGCAGAGTAAAAGCTCTTATGGTTGATAATCTTGAAGCAAGCACACCGGTTGAGATTGATCTTATAGAACTTTTAATTCCTTATATTGATTCGTGTGTTTTAAGCTATAACCCTGAAAGCTCATATAGGGAAGCGTTTGGAGCTGATACACAATATACTGCTCAACACTTTATAGGTAAATATGAAGAACTTGAACTGAAGGACTCTTATACCTGCAATCAGGATATATACAGATTTACAGAGACGTTAAAAGGTAATATTTTATCAAATAAAAAAGCGATCTTGGAAGGCCCCCAGAAGTATATTGTACGTTTAAAACCATCCGAATTAAGAAATGAAATGCTTGAACAAGCAGCAGACAGAATATGCAGCCTGGTTTACAAGGATGGTTACAAACCTTCAGATATAGCAGTTTTGTCTACATTTGCAGATACGGTTACTGAGAATGCACTTTCTATTGAGCTGCAACGAAAGGGTCTTATTATAAACAATATTTCAAGAAAAAACTCAATTATGGACAGCAAATTTGTACGAGCGTTAGTTACATTTTCAGTATTATGCCATCCACTATTAAATATAAGGCCATCTAAAACTGATATATCAGAATGGATGGGACTTATACTAAACCTGGACTCTGTAAGAAGTAGTATTTTAGCAGATGAAATCTTCAATAATAATTTTCTTTTGCCTCAAATAAGCGAGCTTAAATGTATTGAAAGGCTTGAAAATGTGTTGGATGAGCAGCGTTATAACTTGATAAAGAATTGGATTGATAAATATATAAATGAAGAACCAGTACCAGTTTATTCATTTTTTCAGAAAGCCTTTATGGAGCTTATGCTTGGTCTGGATATCAATGCTAACGATATAAGACAGGTGCAGAGGCTTGTTGACGGGGCCAGGAGTTTTTCAGCTACCATGATGATATTTGACCGGAATTCAGATAAGGAATTTATAGAATTTCTTAAAACAGGGATTCCTGTAAGAGGTCTAGCAACCTTCAATGAGGATGATTCGGAGGACAGCATTCTTCTTGCAACGCCCACTGCGTTTTTAGCAAACGGTTATAATCCTGAAATTATTGTGATTCTTAGCCTTGCAAGCGAGAACTGGAGTCCAAGAAGTATAAAAGAGCTTTCAAACTTTAACGTTTTAAGCAGGTCGTGGAATCCGGCAGAAGTATATACCGAGGAAATGGAAGAGGAAAAAGGCTTAAAACGCCTTGCTGATACAGTTTGCGAACTACTTCAACATTGCAGGTCACAGGTAATTACAGTCGAATCACTTCTGTCTGCGAATGGTTTTGAAAATCAGGGCTTGTTAGCTGACTACTTTGATGAGGCAACCGGAGGTAGACAATGGGATTAAGAAAAGGTCAGAAAGAGCTTGTTGAACAATACAGAAAAGGCTTTTGCGCAGTTCCTGCAATCCCCGGTGGAGGTAAAACCCACTGCCTTGCAATATGGGCATCGGAAATCATCGCTCAGGGCTATAATAAGCCCAGTAAGATTTTGATTGTGACATATATGAACAGTGCGGTTAACAATTTTAAAAAGCGTATTGCAGCAGCACTTGAGGTCAAAGGGATAATAGGCGGTAAGGATTATTTTGTTACAACTATTCACGGGCTTTGCCTTCAAATTATTAAGGACAAGCCGGATATAGCCTTAATCAGTGATGACTTTGAGGTAATTGATGATACAAAGCGAAACGGGCTTATAACTGATTCAATAAATCAATGGAAAGCACGAAATAGAGAACGTTATGAGTTCTACGTTGAAAGTCAGAATATGAGTGATTCGTCGAGGATATCGGTACTTGACAACTGGTGGAGCAGGGAATTCGGAAGAGTAATGCTGGAAGCTGTAGGAGCCTTTAAGTGCAGTGGAATAGGTACCAAAGAAGCTGTAGAAAATACGAGAGGCCTGGACAGGCATTCTTTATTAAAATGTGCTGCCGAGGTTTATGAAATCTATGATTCAAAGCTTAAAATAGAGGGAGTTCTTGATTTTGACGATATGCTTTACAATGCAAAGAAAATTCTTGAGACGGATAGTGCATTGCTTGAATGCTACCGCAGAAGATACAGCTATGTATGCGAGGATGAAGCCCAGGACTCCAACCAAATACAGAACGACATACTGACAATGATTGCAAACGGTAATCTGTTAAGGGTTGGAGACAGCAATCAGGCAATATGCGGAAGCTTTTCACGAAGTGATTCGCAGTTGTTCAACAGTTTTTGTTCTCTGCCTGAAACCAAGGTATTCAAAATAACCCAATCAAGCAGGAGCAGTGTTGATATAATTAACCTTGCAAACTACTTCATGAAAAATGTGAGGGAAAACCATCCCGTTTACCAATGTAGGGAAAGCTTGATAGAACAATTAATAGAACCTGTGCCTGTCGATGACGAAAGACCAAACCCTGTTGTCAATGGCTGCGGACTTAATTGCGCGGTGTTCAAATCCTGGGAGGATGAAGCTGCAAATGTGATTGAAACCGCCGGCAGGATGTTAAGGGAGCACCCTGAACTTTCTGCTGCAATACTTATTCCGACTTCCTTTAAAATTACATATGCAGCGAACGTGATTGAAACAACAGGTATTCCGTATGAACTGCTTGATAAATCCGGCTCACGGAACAGAGCCTTTAAAAAGATAGGAAGTATATTGTCATTTATGACAAAGCCTCACGATTCCTACCGATTTGCTATAATGGTGAGCGAATGCTTTATGGAGCAGGTTACTGATAAAAATGAAAAAACCGTGGATGAAATCATCAAGATTATCCAGTCCCGGCCTGTTGAACAATTCCTTTTCAATGTTAAGCAAGCATTTGTGGAAGAGCCGCAGGTTTTTGGGACAAAGCTTTGGAAAGAGGTTTCAGAAGGCTTTAAGCTGATTAGGGAGCTTGTTGAGTTACCCTTATATGAAATTGAAAGGCTCATACTTTTAATCGCTGAAAAATTGGATTTTGACAGGGAAGATACTGCCATCGCCCATAAGATAGCTACAGAAGCAAGATATCTATTTAATTCGGAAGGTATGACAGTTGAAGGACTTGGAGAGGAGCTACTGAAGGGCAGGAACAGGTTCAGCTATTTTGCAGGTGTTATGAGTGAATTGGAGGGCTATGAGCCCAAGCCCGGGGTTGTAACGCTTTCGACTTATCATAAGGCAAAAGGACTTGAGTGGGATGTGGTTTTTCTTACCGGCCTTACATACGAAGACTTTCCGGTTAATCTGACTGATAAATTCAAAGGTGAACAGTGGTATCTGAAGCCTGAGTTCAGAAATCCTATGGCAGTTATAAAATCAGAACTAAAGCTTGTAAATGGCAGCAAAAGACTTGAGGATTCAGTGCTTATGGCCAAGCTCGAAAACATATCCGAAAGAGCACGGCTTTTATATGTTGGAATTACGCGTGCAAAGAGGTATCTATTCCTATCCGGACATCATGCAAATGCAAATAGGAAAAACGAGGTGCTTCCTTCCAGGTACTTAATGGAGCTTAAAAACTATATTGATACATTAAGACAGAAGGATCAAATAAATGACGATAGGAGATAACAGATGAAGGCTTCTATTGAAGAAAATTTTATTTTTACCCAGCAATCATTAAGAACATTTAAAGATTGTCCATTGAAATTTAGAAAAAAGTATATTGAAAATATAAGATGGAGTAATTCCTATGATGCAAAATCTGTTAAACGAATTGAAAACGGGAAGAACTTCCATCTCCTGGCTTACAGATATTTTTCCTGTATAAGCGATAGTGAGGATTTTTTAAAAAATGAAGATCCAATACTTTTACATTGGTTAAGCCGTTTAAAAGAGAGTTTTCCTTTGAACAGCAAAGTTATTTACCTTCCAGAGTATAAAGCTTATACCTCAGATAGCAATTTGAGGCTTGAAGCAACCTTTGATCTTTTGTCCTTTCAAAGTGACAGGGTTGAAATATGGGATTGGAAAACTCATGAGGCAAAGCATTTTGCAGGCAAAAAAACAAATCAATACAGTGACAGCCTGCAGACTAAGGTATATCTTTTTATCTTAAAAGAATGTATGGACTATATCTATCGCGGGTTTGCAGGAAGTATCAGTATGAATTACTGGCAGCCTGAAATTCCTCATATACTTGGGAAAATAGACTATAACGATACTATGCATAAGGAATTTGGAGAGCAACTCAAAGAAATGGCTTGTCAAATAAAAGAGTATAAATATTCGGAGCTTGACCGAGCAGAAAAAAAACACTGTAGTGTATGTGAATTCAATATGCTTTGTCATAATGAGAATATTGACTTTACAGATATTGAAATTAATGATTTCCTAATACCCTTCTAATGTTGCCAAATGTTAATTTGATTTCCAGTATTTATATGTTATAATAAATAGTATTTATCTGTAATTAAATTACTAAAAAAGATTATTTTAAAATAAAAATAAAACGGGGTGAGTATTTATGGGTGCAAATAAAACACATTATACTGATAATGGGATTATGATATCAAAAGCTGCATTAAAGGTAGGAGATACCGTTAGTGTTACATATAATGGGCTTTTACCAAATAGCGGAGCCGATTCGGTTACTATGCATATTGGATACGGCGATAATTGGGAGAACAAGGAATTTATCCCTATGGAATATGATAACGGGATATTTAAGGCATCATTGGTTGTAGGTAACGCAGGAAGCTTGAATATTGCATTTAAAGATAGTGCGGAAAACTGGGATAATAATTCTGGTAATAATTATACTTTTAAGGTAACAAAGCCAAGGGCAGCAAAGACTGAGAAGGAAACTGCGGCTGAGGATAAGAAAACCAAAACAACAAAAACTTCAAAAACAGAGAAAGCTGCAGAAAAGAAAACTTCTAAAAAAACCACCGTTAAGGAAACAAAAAAGAAAGCATAAGTAAAAAGAAGTTATAAGCAGGCTTGAAAGCCTGCTTTTTTAGTGCCTAGAAATTTGATTAAATGTTTATAATATGGATCATACTTCCAATATATTATATTGGAGAGTTGTATGGTAACAGAGAGTGAACTGAAAAAAAGAAAAGACATTTTAAGTCTGACAGTGGTAGTACTTTCAGCATTTATTGCTGCAATGCTTTTAAGGTTTTTTTTATTTGAACCCATGAAAGTTCCAACAGGTTCTATGACACCAACTATTAAGGTTAATGAATGGTTTTATGTGAATAAGATTTCATTTGAGTTTAATCCAATAAAAAGAAAGGATATAATAGTGTTCTGGTTGCCTGACAATCCTTCAGAAAGATATGTTAAAAGAGTAATAGGGCTGGAGGGAGAAGAAATACTGATTAAAAACTGCACAGTTTACATTAATGGAGAACCATTGGACGAGCCTTATATTAGTGAACCCATGAGTGAAATAGAATACGGGCCTTACAAGGTTCCAAAGAATCATTATTTTGTTCTGGGCGACAATAGAAATGATTCTTTGGACAGCAGGTTCTGGAATAATAAATTTGTCCCAAAGGACCAGGTAATCGGCAAAGCATCTTTACGCATCTGGCCTTTGAACAGAATAGGCTTTATAAAATGATAATAAAAATCCCGGTTTATTTACCGGGATTTTTTTCAAGATATCTTTTAATTTTTTTAGTCGTTGTTTTTATGAATTCATTCTCCCTTATCTGGAAGTTCCTTATATATTTATATAGTGTCAGGCTTTTATTTACAGCTTTTATTTCCTGCTGTATTATGTTGCGAATCTCTTCCTCTGTTAGCTGCTTATCCTTGTATTCTTCGCTAATTACATCCATGTCAGGTACAATTACCGCTGCAACAAGCGTTTCACCACTTTCCTCATCCGCTTGGCCGTAAACCATTGATTCTTTGATATATTTACTTTTATTAAGCAGCGATTCTATTTCCTCGGGGAAAATGTTCTTGCCGTTTTTAGTAACAATTACATTTTTTTTTCTTCCTGTTATATGCACAAACTTATCCCTATCTATAAACCCAAGGTCACCAGTGCGGTACCAACCGTCCTGAAATGCTTTTTTAGTAGCTTCTTCATTTTCATAGTATCCAAGCATGACATTGGGTCCCTTAACAAGTATTTCTCCTATACCTTCTTCATCGGGACTATCGATAATTACTTCCAAACCTGGCAGGGGAAGCCCCGCAGCATCATCCTTGTAATCAATGTTCCTGTTTAAAGCTGCAATAGGTGCACATTCTGTTAAGCCATAGCCCTGTAAAAAGAGAATTCCAAGGTCTCTGAAGCCTTTTGCAACGCTGGGTTCAATACCTGCAGCACCGCTTATGTACAGTCTTGGATTTCCAAAGTTCTCATGAACCTTGGCAAAAAGTTTTTTGGTAATGTCAATGCCGAATATCTTAAGAAAATTGCTGAGTTTTATTGCAAATCTAAGCTTGCCGTCAATACCGTTTTTGGCGGCCTGATCCCAAATGCGCTTGTACATGGCTTCAAATATAAGGGGAACTCCAAGAAGCATTGTTGCTTTGGATTCCTGAAGATTTTTTGGAATATGTCTCAGACCTTCACAAAAAGCAACTGTAGAACCACGATACATCGGGCACAAAAAGCCGCAGGTGCATTCATAAGTGTGATGCATGGGAAGAACAGAGAGGAAAATATCCTTATCATCTATATAAGTCATGGAACACATCGCCATAAGGTTTTTTGCAATATTCCGGTGTGAAAGCATTACAGCTTTGGAGGTTTCGGTGGTACCTGAGGTAAACAGCAGCATATTCATTACTTCTTCGTCTATTTCTGCGTTTATAAAGGTTTTATCACCCTGCTCTAAAAGCTGGTTTCCTTTTTCAATTAAACTATTGAAGGATAGGATGTTTTCGGTACCTTGGTTCAAGTCCATATTTATATAATATTTCACTGATTTTAAATCATTGCTGAAGGCTTTTATCTGTTCAACGTTAGTTGATGAAAATACTATTGCATCAGCTTTTGAACGTACAAGAAGGCTTTCAATTTCGTTGCTGGGAAGCTCCTTATCAAGTGGAACTATAACACCCAGGCCGTTTACAACTGAAAGATATGTAACTGCCCATTCATATCTGTTTTCACCTATAAGGGCTATTCTTTTACCTTTTAGCCCCAGGCTTGAAAGCGCTGTACCTAAAGCATCTATATCTTTTTTGAATTGTTTGTAGGATACCGGTACATAACCTTCTATGTTTTTTCTTTTTACAAGAAAGGCAGCTTTATCGCCATAATTTTCAACGCTTGAATTTATCATATCCTTGAGATTGTGTATTGTTCGTACTTTAAAAAGGGGTATGTTTTTCAAACCCAAAACACCTCCAAACATATTACAATAAATAATTATCTGTGTTACCTAAGTTATTATATATGAAGATGGACAATGATAAAAGAAAATATTTTTTACTTAATAATATTGATTCAGTTTGGTCAAGCTAAAATATCATATATTAATGAGATTATCAGCTTTTAACTGTTAATTGTTAAAAATCTAACTATTTCGTTAATAACTATTGATTTTAAAAATATACAAATTAATCTGAATATGTTAAAATAAGTGCCATATTATGATTAATTTGCGGAAGGAGTCAAGATAATGACAATTGGAGAAGAATCACTTAAAATTCACGGAGAATGGAAAGGGAAAATAGAGGTTATAAGCAGGGCACCTGTTGCAAATAAAAGAGACTTGTCTCTTGCATATACACCTGGGGTTGCAGAACCATGTCTCGCCATTCAGAAAGATGTTAACCTGTCTTATGAATATACAAGAAGATGGAATCTTGTAGCAGTTATCACAGACGGTACAGCAGTTCTCGGTCTCGGAGATATAGGACCGGAAGCAGGTATGCCTGTTATGGAAGGAAAATGCGTACTGTTTAAGACTTTTGGTAATGTAGATGCTTTCCCGCTCTGTATAAGATCAAAAGATGTTGATGAAATTGTTAATACTGTTAAGCTTCTTGCTGGAAGCTTTGGCGGCGTTAACCTGGAAGATATTTCAGCTCCTAGGTGTTTTGAAATTGAAAGAAGACTTAAAGAAGAATGCGATATTCCGATATTCCATGATGACCAGCATGGAACAGCAATTGTAACAGTTGCTGCAATGCTGAATGCTTTAAAGTTGACAAAGAAGAAGATTGAAGATATAGAAGTTGTAGTTAACGGTTCTGGTGCAGCCGGAATTGCAATTACAAAACTTTTAATGTCATTGGGCTTAAAGAAGGTAATTCTCTGCGACAGACAGGGTGCTATCTACGAAGGCAGAGATAACCTGAATGCTGAAAAGGCTGAAATGGCTAAGATTTCAAACCTTCACAAGAAAATGGGATCACTGAAAGACGTTGTAGTTGGTGCTGATGTATTTATCGGAGTTTCAGCTGCAGGAATGCTTACTAAGGAAATGGTTAAGACTATGGCTAAGGATCCTATGATATTTGCTATGGCAAACCCTGTTCCTGAAATAATGCCTGATGAAGCTAAGGAAGCAGGCGCTGCTGTTGTTGGAACAGGCCGTTCAGACTTTGCAAATCAGATCAATAACGTGCTCGCATTCCCAGGTTTGTTCAGAGGCGCTCTTGATGTAAGAGCAAGCGATATAAATGATGCTATGAAGATTGCTGCAGCAAAAGCTATTGCATCACTTGTTTCAGATTCTGAATTATCAGCTGAATACGTAATTCCTGCTCCATTTGATCCAAGAGTAGGTAAAGTGGTTGCAGAAGCTGTTGCTCAGGCTGCAAGAGACAGCGGAGTTGCAAGATTATAATATTTACTTAATAAAAGAACGGTATTTATGTTTTTTAAGCATAAAAGCCGTTCTTTTTTTATTATTAATATTTTCAACATTATTTAATAAATATAACCATATAAGTTGAACTAAATATTTAATATGTATCATGTCCTCAGTGTCGGTCATGATGGTATGATAAATGATTTTAATTCAACTTATTACATATGTAATAGGATAAAGGAAAATTCTGATATGATACCCATTTGCATTTGACTTTAGAAATGTAAATCATGTATAAGAAATTTACTTCATCCTATATTGTGTGATATTATTACTCTGTTGGAAAGTGTAGTATAATTCTAATTTGTTTAGGGGGGTATTTGATGTCAAGGTATGTAAATGAGTTAAATGTAACTAAGTCAGTTGATGAGTGTGCGTACATTGTCCAGGAAATAATGAGGATTGAGGGTTTTGAGTTCGTTGAGTATAAGGGAGAGCAGGTTTGGAAAAAGGGTATGGGGCTTATGACTGCTCCGCAGTTTATAAAAATCGGTTTTATGCCAGGTAGAGTACACATTGAAGCATGGCTTAGATATGCGTTACTGCCTGGAGTTTATGTAGGAGAAATGGGACTTGAAGGCTTTTTCGGAATAGCATTGAAAAAGGTATTAAAGGGACGTGTGAAAAAAATTGAGGAGCAGCTTAGCCTTCAATATTAATTTATGTAGAGATTAAAAGGTTCTGGCACATTAATAGTCAGAATCTTTTTTGTTAATAATCCATTATTATCTTTCGGCACTCTTCGCAAACATATGCAACATGCCTTATCTGAGGTTCATTACAATTAACTAATAAGATCCCATTATGCTTTTCAATTATATTATTGCTGACAATAAACTTTACTTCTTCTTCATCAGGCAACCAGAACAATCCCCCACCTGCTCTTGCACCTATCTTTCCAAATTTCATTCCGTTACCACATATTGGACAATTAATGGTTATTCCTCCTATGGCTTTCATCTTATTCTTTCCTATATCTGTCTTAATTACTTTTATTGATGTCATAGATATCATAATGCTTCTACTGATAATAACAATGGAAATATTATACTACTAACAAACAAATGTTCAATAACAACAATTATTCCAAACTGAACTTTTATATTAAATCCAAGAATCTGGTTTATAAATTCTGTTATATACGGTGAATTATATAAATTATTTTATGAAATAATATGTTTGTATAATTATAGAAATCTTTAGTGAAGGAGAGCTTATATGAATAAAGTAGAAACTATGGATGGAAACCAGGCTGCGGCTTATGCTTCGTATGCATTGACCGAGGTTGCAGCAATATTTCCTATAACTCCGTCTACGCCTATGGCTGAAGGAGTTGATGAGTGGTCAGCTCACGGGATGAAAAATATATTTGGTCAAGAGGTAAAGGTAATTGAAATGCAGTCAGAAGCTGGAGCAGTTGCTGCAATGCACGGAGCTCTTCAGTCGGGTGCCCTTGCTTCAACATATACTGCATCTCAGGGACTTTTAATGATGATACCAAACCTGTTTAAAATGGCGGGAGAACTGCTGCCAGGTGTGCTGCATGTTACCGCAAGATCTATTGCGACACATGCGTTGTCGATTTACGGAGATCATCAGGATGTTATGGCATGCAGACAGACAGGTGTTGCACTGCTTGCATCGGCAAATGTGCAGGAAGCAATGGATCTCGGAGTAATAGCCCACTTAGCTGCTATCAAGTCGAGGGTGCCTTTTATACATTTCTTTGATGGCTTTAGAACTTCACATGAAGTCCAAAAAATTGGGGTTATAGATTATGAGGATATTAAAAAACTAGTTGATTATAAAGCTATTGATGATTTTAGAAACAGGGCACTTAATCCTGAACATCCTGTTGTGAGAGGAACTACTCAAAATCCGGATATATACTTCCAGGAAAGGGAAAGTTCAAATTCATTCTATAATGCACTGCCTGATATTGTGCAAGGGTATATGGACAATATCGGAGAAATAACAGGGAGAAAATATAAGCTGTTTGATTATTATGGAGCGAACGATGCTGAAAATGTAATTATTGCAATGGGATCATGCTGCGATACTCTGTATGAGACTGTTGACTACCTGAATTCTAAAGGAGAAAAGGCTGGAGCGTTAAAAGTACATCTTTACAGACCTTTCTCTGAAAAGCACTTTTTAGATGCAATTCCCAAGACAGTTAAAAAAATTGCCGTGCTGGACAGAACGAAAGAGCCGGGATCACCGGCAGAACCATTGTATTTGGATGTTGTTAAAGCATTTAAAGGTAGCCCTAATGTTCCGGTTATTATTGGAGGAAGGTACGGATTATCATCAAAGGATACAAGACCGTCCCAAATCTTATCAGTGTTTAAGAATCTCAAATCAGATACACCAAAAGATAGGTTTACAATAGGAATAGTAGATGATGTAACTAATACGTCACTGCCTGAAGAAGATATCATTGAAACTACTCCCGAAGGTACCAGAAGCTGCAAAATTTGGGGCTTGGGATCTGATGGAACGGTTGGTGCAAACAAAACAGCAATAAAGATTATAGGAGATAACACTGAGATGTATGCCCAGGGATACTTCTCTTATGACAGCAAGAAATCAGGAGGAACCACAGTTTCACATTTAAGGTTTGGACCAAAGCCGTTAAGATCGCCTTATCTTGTATATAATGCGGATTATATCGCCTGCCATAATAAATCCTTTGTTTACCAATATGACCTGTTAAAGGGCCTCAAAAAGGGCGGGACTTTTGTGCTTACTTGTCCATGGAAGGAAGATGAATTGGATGAAAAGATTCCTGCATGTATTAAACGGTATATAGCGAAAAACAATATTAACTTCTATATTATTGATGCAATGTCTATTGCTTCAGGACTTGGATTAGGTAACAGAATTAATATGATAATGCAGGCTGCATTTTTCAAATTGGCAAATATTATTCCTGTAGACGATGCGCTAAAATACCTCAAGAATTCAATTGAAAAAATGTATGGTAAAAAAGGTCAGAACATTGTTGATATGAATCAAGCTGCGGTAGATAAATCAATAGAAGCATTGGTGAAGGTAAAAGTACCTCAATCCTGGGCTGATGCCAGGGATGAGGATATCCCTGTAAAGGATGAACCTGATTTTGTTAAGAACATTCAAAGACCTATGGCAAAGCATGAAGGAGATGAACTTCCTGTCAGTGCCTTTATAGGAATGGAAGACGGTACTTTCCCACTTGGAACGACAGCCTATGAGAAACGTGGCATAGCACCTATGATTCCGGAATGGCAGCTTGACAAATGCATACAGTGCGGGAGGTGTTCGTATGCGTGCCCGCATGCGACAGTAAGACCATTTCTTCTGGATGAGGAGGAGGTCAAACGTAAACCCGACTCCTTCAAAACTGTTAAAGCAATGGGAAAGGGTATGGAACACCTGCAATACCGTGTTCAGATTTCGCCGCTTGATTGTACAGGCTGTGCAAACTGCGCCGATATTTGTCCTGCAAAAGACAAAGCCCTTATTATGAAACCGGCTGAACAGGAAATTGACGCCGAATCTGATAATTGGGAGTTTGCAACAACTATTACCGCAAAAGACGATTTGCTTGATGTTATGACATTGAAAGGAAGCCAGTTTGTAAGGCCGCTGCTTGAATTTAACGGTGCCTGCCCAGGCTGCGGTGAAACACCTTATATAAGACTTATTACGCAGCTTTTTGGTGACAGGATGATGATTTCGAATGCTACCGGATGTTCATCAATATGGGGAGCTTCGGCGCCGTCAATAGCATATACAACAAATGCTGAAGGCAAGGGGCCTGCATGGATCAACCCTCTATTTGAAGATGCAGCTGAATTTGGTTTTGGTATGCGGTTGGGCTCAACTCAGGTAAGGGAAAAACTGGCTGAATTAATGAAACAGGCTATCGACTCTTCCATTGACAAGAATGTTGCTGAAGCCTTTAATGAGTGGATAGATGGGAAGGAAGACGGTGAGGCTTCGAAGAAGGCCACTCGTAAAATCTTTAATGCTTTAAAGAATTATGATTATAAAGGTAATAAATATATAGAAGAAATCATGACCAGAAAAGATTTCCTAATCAAGAGATCGGTTTGGGCGATAGGCGGTGACGGATGGTCATATGACATAGACTTCGGAGGATTGGACCATGTGCTTGCAATGGGTGATGATGTAAATTTATTTGTAATGGATACGGAGGTTTATTCCAATACAGGTGGCCAATGTTCCAAGTCTACACCTACAGCCAGCGTTGCAAAGCTTGCAGCTGCCGGTAAGAAGATAAGGAAAAAGGATTTGGGGCTTATGGCAATGACGTATGGCTATGTTTACGTTGCACAAATAGCTATGGGTGCCGATATGAATCAGACAATGAAAGCAATAAAGGAAGCTGAGCAATATAAGGGTCCATCGTTGATAATTGCATACTCACCATGTATTAATCATGGAATAAAAACAGGAATGGGTACAAGTATTATGGAAGAAAGAAGGGCAGTAGAAGCTGGTTATTGGCAGCTTTACAGATATAACCCAGACCTGCGGAAAGATGGCAAAAACCCGTTTATACTTGATTCAAAGGCGCCTACTAATGATTTTAAGGATTTCATACATGGTGAAATCAGGTATTCACAGCTCATGAATGTATTTCCGGATATTGCCGGTAAAATGTTTGACATGGCTGAACAGCATGCAAATGAACGTTATCAGAAATATAAGAAACTTTCAGAGAATGATGTTCTGTAGAAATGTTATAAATATTAAAGCGTCCCCAAGGACATTCATCCGGGGACGCTTTAATTATAGGAGCACTATTTCTGATTTGAGTCAACGTATTCTTTGGCATTCCTGACTTGAACCTCAGCGGGGATATTCACATTTGATACGGGTTTTAATTCATTAATGTTTGCCCATGCTGCCGTGTCATTGCTTTCTATTGGCATTTTCATGTTTTTTTCCTTATATCTGTTTTCAGCCATATTGTCCTCCGATTGTACATCATTTTATTCTTTAATGTATTTTTCTTATGTAGGCTTATTATTATTCATCTTTTATTTTTTAAAAAATTCTTATGTAATATACTGCCGTATCAATCCACATGCAATACGTCTTCCAGAATTGCCTGCCGGCTGTGATCTGTAGTCATCAGGGTTTTCATGGATTATAACCGTTCTTCCCAAAACACTTTCTGGTTTGAATTTATCTGTAAAAAAGCATGTTCTAGCCATTCCGTGGTTTGAAAAAAGTACTGGAAAATCTCCTGCGTGGTTGCCATGCGGCTGGTTATCAGGATTCCAGTGACCGCCTGCGGCTGAAAGCGGGTTTTGCTCATCATATGGCTCGCATTTACCAAACTCATGGATATGAAAACCAAAAGGTCCAATAGGCGGCTTTCCGTCCTGAGCAGGACTATATTCGGGAAGGTTCTGGATATTGGCGCAAACTATGGTGCCTCCCGGTGCATCTGTAAATGTAACTATTCCAATTATCTGCGGAGCAATCGAACTTCCCTGTATATTGGCATAAGCAAATATTTTTCCTGGCTGGGCCTGACGATTAAATGGGTATCTTAAAGGTTGCATTTGTGGGAATAATATTGGGTTGTACATGAACAAACCTCCAAAATCGTAATACTACATTTTATGAAAACTTATATATTTATGCTATCTTTTATAGAGTATGGATTTTATCTATGTAGAAAACTTTTTTAAAAATAAACAATAAATATTACCTTGATGTATTGCAATTTCTATAAATTTCTGCTAAATTGGAATTTGATGTTTTTTAAAACTACCATTTGGAGCCATTACGAGATAGAGGAATTTTATTTTAATGGATAAAACTAAAAAGATTATTATTGGATCTTCAATTTTAAGCGTCGTTGGAATTATAATTGTTATCGGAAGCTTTTTGGAAATAAAAAATCATTTTGAGATAAGCTTGGTAACTCTGTTTTTTGGAATATTGTTTTTAATGTTGGGTATAAATATATTAATAAAAGTTATAAAGAAAAAATGATTTTTGAAAAGTTTAGATGAATGTATATTAAGGGGGTGTTACACAGATGAAAAATATAAGGGTTGTTCTATATGATACAGACGAGAAACAGATTATTGAACATGAAAGCATTCCGGATGGTGAAATAGAAATTGGTGGAGCAAATGAACTTATATATACCGAAATGTTTCTTAAAATTGATGAAGTAAAGCTTGGAAGTCAGAGATACATAATTGAATCAAGATGTTTCTCAATGGACAAGGATAAATTAATCCTATATGTTCATAGAAAAGATTAATAACCTGTAGAGAAGACCCGATGTGGTCTTTTTTTATAATGCTTAGGAAATAATGGTTCTTCCTTGATTTTAACTAATTTCCGTTAAGAGCATTTCAATAAAGTCTTCATTTAAAACCTTTTTTAAAGACTTTTTTATAATGCTTGGGAAATAATGGTCCCACCATGATTTTAACTAATTTCCGTTAAGAGCATTTCAATAAAGTCTTCATCTAAAACCTTTTTTAAAGACTTTATTATAATGCTTAGAAAATTAATGTTCCAATCATGGATTATAATTATACTTTTCATTAATTACATTTCGATAAGTTTCAAGGGTAAAGTTGTCATAATAATATACCTCAAACAAACCATAATATATAAGGATGAAGTAATTTTTTTAATATGTTTGTATCCAAAAGCCGGAAACATACATTAATTGTACTAATATTACTTCATCTTTTAATTGAAGGAAATATATGTTGTCTCAACATATATTAATACATTTGTTTGGGGGGATGATGATGAGTTTCTTTGACTTCATTGTCAGAAAAACGTACAATACGGGGAAACTGGGCGTGAACAACACACGGATTCCTGGGCAAGAAACAGAGTTTTCATCAGATTTGTCCGTTGATACAGAAGAGGATAATGTTGTAAACCGCCAGGATAGTGGGGTTGAATTTTATAATTTACCCGATCTTGTTAAATTAACTTACAGTGGTATTCTGGCAAAAAACGGTGCTGAGGATATATATGCAGTCATAGGATATGGAAATAACAGTAACTGGGAGGAAGTCGAGGAATTACTGATGACTAAGACTGCTTATCAGAATTTTGAACTTCTAACCCGCCGGAAGCAGCAGGGAAGTGTAAATATTGCATTCAGGGACGGAGCAGACCACTGGGATAATAATAACGGATCAAACTATATTTTTGGTAGTGAAGATAATTCGAGTACTATCCACTAGTCGTCAGTGAATTGAAAAGGGGCAGAACGCCCCTTATTTTTTGATGAATTTATATGTGCAGTAATAATACCCAGTTAAAAAATTATTGACTATATTTAGCGTGTTGCTTATAATATATTTACTATATGGGCAATTAACTCAGCTGGCTAGAGTGTCATCTTGACGTGGTGAAAGTCGGGGGTTCGAATCCCTCATTGCCCACCAAAGTAAATAACCTTCCCTATGGGAGGTTATTTTTATTTAATAGGGTGAGGGATTCGAACCCGAAAGGGCATGAGCGTATATTAAAAATGTCCTTAATGGACATTTTATAGCGAATGTAGGAGCCTGGTACCGGAGAGAAGCGAGCGGTAGGCGACGTCTTCTGTATGCGTAGCAGACATATCCCTCATTGCCCACCAAAGTAAATAACCTTCCCTATGGGAGGTTATTTTTATTTAATAGGGTGAGGGATTCGAACCCTTTTTTATTTACAAAACACTTGGTGAATCCGATAATTTATAATGCTATATAATAACTTAATTCAATTATTATAGGTTATATAGTACAATTATCTATATGAAGGGAGGGGGCTTATGGCAAAAAACGATAATATGCTGGCAATTTTATGGATGTTAAATTCAGGTGTAAAAATAACTGCAAAGCAAATATCGGAAAAATTAGAGATAAATATTCGAACCGTGTACCGTTATATTGATTCACTCTGCGCAAGTGGAGTACCGATTGTGTCGGATACAGGACAGAAAGGTGGATATAGTTTACTGAACAATTTTATCCATGCACCTTTGTTTTTCGATATTGAAGAACAAAAAGCGCTGCTTCATGCTGCCGTATTTGCCAACGAAGCGGGATACCCTTTCAGTGAGTCGTTAAACAATGCAACACAAAAATTAAAAATGTATTCAAACCAGGAACAGGAAAACATCCTCAATCGCCACTTAGCCGGTTTCGAAGTGATAAACCGTGATATTGCCCCATCTGTTAAATTGATATTGGAAGAACTGGAGCGAGCTGTAGCAAACGAATATTCTGTAGAAATTGAATACCGTACAGGCCACGAAGAACAACTACGGCCAAGAGTAATTGACCCTTATGGAATGCTCTATTGGAATAATAAATGGTATACGATCGCGTTTTGTCATCTTCGAAACAGAATCAGAAGCTTTCGTGCTGAACGGATTTTACATATAAATAAAACACAAAGGATATTTAAGCGTCCTGAAGCCTTTTCAGCCAGGGAGTTTTTTTTACAAAATCTTTTGCCTGATCCAGAAAGCAAGGATGGAATGATTTCAATAATTATCAATGGTAGAGCAGAAGCGTTGGACGATCTGTGCATCCATTGGTTTTTAGGTCATCATCTGAAAGAGAGGACTTCGAATCAGGCAACCTTTTTACTTGACGAAAGAGCAGTCCATGCATATGTACCCAATTTTCTCTTACCCTACGGAAAGGCTATTCAAGTGATTGAGCCGCAGAGTTTGAAGAAAAAACTTGTTTCTGTTACAGCGGAATTAATGGAATATTATCAATTATAAATAGCTTTACTGACAGTAGTTGTCAGTGAAGCTATTTTATCATAGAGATAAACATCGTTCTTTATTATGTACTGATGTTTGATTAACACTCAATAAATATCAAAATGGAGGACATACAAATGAATAATATTGTTTATCTTTATGTGTTTGATACGATGGCAGATTGGGAAATAGGATATTTAACTGCCGAACTGAACTCAGGTAGATTTTTTAAGAAAGGATTAGCTCCATCAAAAATTGTTACTGTGGGTATTGAAAAAACTCCTGTCACTACAATGGGGGGCTTAAAAATATTACCAGATGTTAACGTGGACGAGTGCAGCATCGAAAACGCAGATGCTTTGATTTTACCTGGTGGAAATACTTGGACAGAAAAGATTCATGAGCCTATATTGGCAAAGGCAGAGCAATGTTTAATGAAAGGTGTTGTTCTAGCAGCGATTTGCGGCGCTACAGTAGGTCTTGCTAGAAAAGGACTGCTTGAATCGAGATGGCATACAGGCAATGACTTAAATTATCTTAAGATGATCTGCCCGGACTATGCAGGAGAAAAGTACTATAAGTATGAGACTGTCGTAACTGACGGGAAACTGATAACTGCTGGAATAGCTTCGTTGGAATTTTCATTACATGTCTTGAGAGCTTTAGATGTATTTTCTGAAAAAACATTAGATGCCTGGTATAATCTTTATAGGAGTTATGAACCCAGATATTTTTTTGAGTTGATGAATTCAATCCAATAACGTTATAATGATGGGAGGATACGAACCCTATGTTTTTCTAAAACACAAACATCAAAAGAATTATTGGAAATGCTACATATAAATTCTTTTTGCAGCCAATATAGACTAATCCATAAAGCAGCGCGTCAGCAAAAGAAGAAATTCCTTCAGATAAACTTCCTTTTGTAGCAGCATGTATCATTCCCCAGGTTAGTGCAGTAAATATTCCACCCCATGGTATACTCTTTTTCCCAAAGAAAATTTCACCCGCTCTTTGAGCAAACACTATCATGAGGACAACTAGAACAGATTCAAATATATAATAGATATACTGGAATATAAATTTTAGCCAGCCGTTATATGTAAATTCCTTGATTATTTTAAATCCGTCCCAGTCAATAATACTTAAGATGATTGAGACAGCAGCAAGAACAGCACATATCAGCCAGTTTGTCTTGGTCATGGAATTTCTTAATGAAAACATATTATATGAACATTTATTTATAGAAATTTTTATTAGTAATAGCGATATTATGCCCCAAACCAGACAGGTAAGTATCCAATGTGAAATGTTTTCTAAAGTAGAAAAATCATCAGGAAAATGGCCATAAATTAAAGGTTCTATTAAGAAGAATAGAAGTCCTTCCAAACCAAGCCCTACAAATGCGATTGCGCCAAGACCCAGCAATTTCAAAACACTTTTTGAACTTTCCATTTATATATACCCATTTCCTTTATAGGATAAATTAAATATAGATAGTTTACGTAATGGTAATTTTATCATTTGCAAAGTGTGCAGTAAAGCTGATATCGTATATAAATTTCATAAAAATTAATAATATGTTTACCTATTTGATATAAACAAATTGCCTTTGATATTTGCAATAAGAGATAATATAATTATAATATCAGTTAAATTTGGAGGTTCATAATGGCATTAAGAATAATTCGGACTGTTGGCGATGATGTTTTGAGAAAAACATGCAGGGAAGTGGATGATGTAGATGATCGTATCCGTAAGCTGCTTTCAGATATGGCTGAAACCATGTATAATACAAAAAATGGTGCGGGCCTTGCTGCTCCGCAGATTGGAATATTAAAAAGGCTTGTTGTAATTGATATGGGTGATGGTTTGGTAAACCTGGTTAATCCTAAAATTATAGATATGAGTGGAAATCACGAGGTTTTAGAGGGTTGCCTGAGTGTTCCCGGAAGATGGGGAAAGGTTAAACGGCCGAAAAAGGTAAAGGTTAAGGCTTTAAATGAGAAAGGTGAGGAAGTACTAATCAGTGCGGATGGCGAATATGCCAAGTGCCTTTGCCATGAGATAGACCACCTCGACGGTATATTGTTTATAGACAAGGTAATAGAGTATGTTGATTTTTAGATTGAATAAACCGAACATTCACTTAAACTACCACAAAATATCCTTCCATGGTGAAGGGTATTTTTTTGTGCATTATTAATATTTATATATACAAATAAATTAAACATATGTATACTAAAAGACCATTGGTGGACTTATAAAAAAGGAGAGAATTTAGTTATGAAAAAGAAATTTATTAATGTATTACTGCTGGGGTTGGTTCTTGGAATAATTTTTTCTATTCCTGTCTTAGCCATGGGAGTTTCAGACGATACTTCAAATTCACTTGAAGGTAAAGCTGTAGTAAATGCAAAAGTTGATTTTGGAGCAACTGGAGATGGCTTAAATGATGACACTCAAGCTTTGCAAAATGCTTTCAATTATTGTTCCCTGAACCACACAACATTATTTATACCAAATGGAAAATACTTATTTACAAATCTTCATATGGATGATTCTTTTAATCTTGAAGGTGAAAACCGGTATTACACTGAATTAAAGTCAATAGGAACAAGTGGTGCTGCATTGGATTTGTCAGGGAGATCAGGTGTCACTTTAAGTAATTTTACTATAGAGAGTGCCGGAATTATTAAAGGTATATCTGAAGCCCTGGATTATGGCATAAAGATTGATTCGGATAGTTCGGGCTCATTTTCAGAAAACATTAAAATAAGCAATGTAGAAGTCAAAAACCTGAGAAAAGAAAATACGGTAGGATGCTATGTTAACAATGTAAAAATGCTTGATTGCAATAACTCATCTTTCCATACACTTAACGGGAGTGCTTTTAAAATTAGCGGAACATCTTCAAATGCAGGTGTATACAATTTCAGGGTAGTATTATTCGGTAATCAGTTGAGCGGAAAGTATGGATTGGAAATTATGGACGGTTCTAATATAGATTCGATTGCTTTTGAAGGCTGCTACTTTGGAGGAACTAAATCTGCTGAGAAAATAGGCGGGAATTCAAACGTTGCGTCGGTCATACACAATGGATGTCACTATGAAAACAGGACACAAGGTGAAACACAGCTTGTTGAGGTGGTAAATGATGCAAATTCAAGTATTTCGGGTTTGAGATGGAATAGTTGTACATTTGTCGGCTTTGGAGCCTGTAAAAATGCTTTCAGTTTTGCACCCGACGGTACATATAAAGCTATTGACATAGTAGATTGTGAATTCAATAATATTCTTTCATCAGGCTATGTTATAAACAACACTTCAAGCAGATTTACAGATTGTGAACTTAAAATTGCATTGTGTGTTTCAACAAGACCCAATATTTTCTCTGGACCAATATTTGTTGATAATGACGAATGGGTAGGAGGATGGACATACACTGATGTTTTTACTGATTTTAAAAGCGGTCTTAAACTCAATGGTTCCAAAGTTTCAGCCTCAACGAAGATGCCAAGCACAGGCAGATATAGTGCAGGCGATTTTGTATATAATGTTGCTCCTCCTGAAGAATCAGGTGATCCGGGCAGCAAATATATTGTTGAAGGTTGGAAACGTGTTACAAATGGAAGTTCTCATGATAAAAATGCAGACTGGCTCGAAATGAGAGCTTATACCGGAAGGTAAATAGTTTAATCGGTGAAAAGAGGGAGCCTCTATGAAAAATCTAAAGTTTTATCAAGTACTTTCTATCGGGATAGCTATTGGAGTTCTTATAATGTGTATGTCAGTACCTGTATATGCATATATGTTTAATAGTCAGCGAGTTCAAGATTGCTATTTAAATATTAAAACAGATTTTAATACCAAGGCTGTAGGAGATGGAGTTAATGATGATACAACAGCCTTCCAGGAAGCTTTTGCCATATGTGCCAGTACTCATCAGGGATTATATATACCTGCAGGTACTTACCTTGTTTCAAACTTAAGTATGAACGATTTATTCAACATAAAGGGTGATGGCTGCAATAATACATTTTTAAAGTCAAATGGAACAAGTGGAGCCTCTATTTATATTAGGGGAAAATTAAGAGTAAAAATTTCCGATTTTACAATTATAAGTGCTGGTGAAGGAGAAGCTCTTGATTATGGTATAAAGGTAGATTCTGCATTAAGGTCAAATTATCCGGGTATGATGAATTTTGAGAATATCAAAGTAATGGGACTGCAAAAAGAAAATGCAACAGCATTCTATACCGATGACTGCAGCCATCTCGGGTTTGATAACTGCAGTTTCAGCACTAATAATGGTACTGCCTTTAAAATTGAAGGGACAAACTATAATACAGGGGTATTTAACTTTAAAAGCTGCCGTTTTGGCAATCCTGAAACTGATAAATATGGTATGGAAGTTAAAAACGGTCCGGCAATTGATTCCATTTCGTTTGAAAGCTGTTACTTTGGAGGTAAAATTTCCGCAGAAAAGATCGGGAGTGGAAACAACATGGTGAGAACTATAGTCCATTCTGCATGCAGATATGAAAACTTTAGTAAGGATGATACGCAATTAATCGAATTACTGGGTGGCTCAGGGTTTGGCAGTTTGGGAATATCGTGGTATGATTGCACACTGGTTGGAAACGGTGTGTGTAATAATTGCTTTACATTCAGAAAAGGCCGCTATTCAGGGATAAGTATTATTGGCTGCAAGTTTGATAATATCAGTCCGGGTGGATGTATTATCAATAATATAGTTGACGGGGCATATAGTAACTGCGAGTTTAAAATGGGTACATATATAGGTACATATATTGAAACAACCCCAAAGCTGTTCAGCAATGATGCTGTATTCAGGGATGATGGGGGTTGGCTTGGAGGGTGGTCGGTTATAGATGAGTATTATGATTTCCAAAAAGGTTTGAAAATAGGCGGAGCCAGAATAACTACATCCAAATCAAAGCCTGCATATGGACATTTTGAACCGGGAGATATTGTATATAATTCCGATATACCGGTAGTAAAAATATCAAATAACAAGAAATATTTTGTGAAGGGGTGGAAGCGGGTAACAAGCGGAAACAGCAATGTTTTAAATGTTGACTGGTTGGAAATGAGGTCATACATAGGAAGCTAAATTAAATAATTTTCCCTGGGACAGACCATCTTGATGGATATTGTTTATAGACAAGGTAATAGAATATGTAGATTTTTAATTTTATTTCAAAATAATTGTATAAAAGGGGTTATCGTGGTATAATAATTGAAATAAAAAAGTTAAAAGCAATGAAGGAGAAAAGTAGACGGAAAAGTTTTTAAAGAGAGAAAGTGCCCCGGCTGAAAGCACTTTTAACAAACAAACCGTTGAAGTTCCCTCTGGAGCTGCATCCTGAACCTTTAGTAGGAGATGCCGGAGCGAAACCGTTAATTAAGAGACAATGAACCTTGGGGGGAGTTGTTTTTAAGAGTTTGCATAATAGCAAAAAGTTAGGTGGTACCGCGGAGAATACCTTCGTCCTTGTGTTGGACGGAGGTTTTTTATTTTATTTAAGGTTATCAAATTTATTTAATATATAGATCAGGAGAAGGAGGATTTTTATGAAAGAGCAATTGAACAATATAAAAGTACAGGCTGAGAAAGAATTGGCATCAGTAGACGGAATGCCTGAACTCGAAAACCTCAGAGTTAAGTATCTTGGTAAAAAGGGAGAGCTGACAACTGTATTAAGAGGGATGGGAAGCCTGTCAGCAGAGGAAAGGCCGCTAATAGGCCAGTTGGCAAATGAGGTCAGAGGCTTTATTGAAAACAAACTTGATGAAACAAAAAAAACCCTGATGAATAATGAAAGAAACATAAAACTTCAGAAAGAAGTCATAGACGTTACTATGCCTGGAAAAAGAACGCAGCTTGGAACAAGGCATCCACTTACTATGATAATTGATGAGGTAAAGGATATGTTCATAGGAATGGGTTATGAAATAGCAGAAGGCCCCGAGGTTGAACTTGACTATTATAATTTTGAAGCCTTGAACATTCCTAAAAATCACCCGGCAAGAGATGTACAGGATACTTTCTATATAAATGAAAATATTGTTTTGAGGTCACAGACTTCTCCAGTACAGGTAAGAGTTATGGAAAAACAAAAGCCACCTATAAAGGTTATATGCCCCGGCAGAGTTTTCCGTTCTGATGCGGTTGACGCTACACACTCACCAATATTCCACCAAATAGAAGGCCTTGTTGTAGATAAGGGAATAACAATGGGTGATCTGGTAGGAACACTCCAGATGTTTGCTAAAGGCTTGTTCGGTGAGGATACCAAAATACGATTAAGACCTCATCACTTCCCATTTACCGAACCTAGTGCAGAGGTTGACGTGTCGTGTTGGACATGCGGAGGAAAAGGCTGTAGGGTTTGTAAAAATGAAGGCTGGATTGAAATACTTGGAGCAGGTATGGTTCACCCTAAAGTTCTTGAAACATGCGGAATAGACCCTGAAATATATAGTGGTTTTGCATTCGGAATAGGTGCAGAACGAGTAGCAATGAGAAGATTTAACATTGACGATATGAGAATGCTTTATGAAAATGATCTGAGATTTTTAAGACAGTTCTAATATAAAGGATGAGGAAAGGAGAGTTATTATGAAGGTACCGATAAGTTGGCTTAAGGATTATGTTGATATAAATGTTGAAACTAAGGAACTTGCAGATGCTTTAACAATGTCAGGTTCAAAGGTTGAAGAAGTTTTGGAGCTTGGAGCTGAGATTACAAAGGTGGTTGTTGGAAAAATACTTTCCATTGAAAAGCATCCCAATGCTGATAAACTCCAAATCACACAGGTTGATGTGGGTGCAGAGACAATACAGGTTGTTACGGGTGCCCAAAACATCAGTGAAGGGGACTATATTCCGGTAGCACTCGTAGGTTCTACACTCCCTGGTGATATAAAAATATCAAAGGGTAAATTAAGGGGAGTAGAATCATGCGGGATGATGTGTTCCGGTAAGGAATTGAACCTTACTGAAGAAGATTACCCTGGAGCAGGTGTAAATGGGATTCTCATACTTGAAAAAGATTTACCGTTAGGAAAAGACGTAAAAGAGGTACTTGGGATAGGCGATACTGTAATTGATTTTGAAATAACCTCCAATAGACCGGATTGTCTGAGTGTTTATGGAATGGCAAGAGAAACTGCGGTTACTATTGGTACACCGCTTAAAAAACTATCTGTTTCAGTAAAGGAAGAAGCAGGTGAAGATGTAAACAAGTATGCGTCTGTTGAAGTAAGGGATAAAGACCTTTGCCCTAGATATGCAGCAAGGGTTGTGAAGGATATTAAGATAGAACCATCACCCAGGTGGATGAGAGACAGACTTAAAGCTGCTGGTGTACGTCCTATAAATAACATAGTTGATATTACAAACTATGTAATGCTTGAGTTGGGCCAGCCAATGCATGCTTTTGACCTGGAATTCCTCAAATCAAAGAAGATTGTTGTAAGAAGAGCAAATGATGGAGAAATTATAAAAACTCTTGATGATCAGGATAGAAAGCTTGATTCTGATATGCTTGTTATAGCAGATGGAGAAAGACCTGTTGCTGTTGCTGGTGTAATGGGAGGAGCAAACTCTGAAATTAACCAGGATACAAAAACAATACTGTTTGAGTCAGCTAATTTTAACGGTGTTTCGGTAAGACTTACAGCTAAGAAGCTTGGAATGAGGACAGAAGCGTCAAGCCGTTTTGAAAAGGGATTGGATGTTGAAAATTGTATAACAGCTGTAGACAGAGCAGCACAGCTTATTGAAATGCTAGGTGCAGGAAAGGTATGCAAGGGTATAATAGACTGCTATCCTGAAAAACAGCCTGCTAGAACCATACAGTTGAGACCTGACAGGATAAACAGCCTTATTGGCAACGCAACAATCACTGCTGAATACATGGTAAAAACATTGAGGGAGCTTGAATTCAGTGTTGATGAAAAGACAATGGCTGTAACTGTTCCAAGCTTCAGAGCTGATGTTGAACGTGAGGCCGATATTGTTGAAGAAATTGCAAGATTTTACGGCTATAACAACATAGAAGCAACGCTGCTCTCGGGTAAAGCTGCTACAATAGGTAAGAAGAGCTTTAAACAGAGCATAGAGGATATTATAAAAAATACAATGGTCTCATGTGGGTTATCCGAAATTTACACTTATTCATTTACAAGCCCCAAGGTGTTCAATCTGCTTAATCTTCCGGAAAACAGTGAACTGCGTAAGGCTGTTGTAATCTCAAACCCTCTTGGTGAGGATTACAGCATAATGAGAACTACAACCGTTCCAGATATGCTCGAAGTAATAAGCACAAATTATAACAGAAGGGTAGAAGAGGGAAAGCTCTTTGAAATGTCCCACATATACCTTCCGAAGAACACTGAAGCAGGTGAGTTGCCTTATGAGAAGCCCATACTTACATTAGGTATGTTCGGTAAGCTTGATTTTTATGACATGAAGGGAACTGTAGAAGAACTTCTTGATATGCTTGGAATAACAAATTATGAAATTATTCCTGAAAAGGATTCTATAATTTATCACCCAGGAAGAACCGCAGCACTTATTATTAATGGCAAAAAAGCAGGTATATTCGGAGAACTGCACCCTGATATTGTTGAAAAGGCGGAAGTTCCTGAACGTACATTAATAGGTGAAATAAGCATAGAGGAACTTATTAATAATGCATCAATGACTCCGGAATATCAGCCATTGCCGAAGTTCCCTGCAGTAACAAGAGATATTGCAATGCTTATTAAGGATGAAGTACTTGTAAAACAGATTGAAGACATTATCAAACAGCGTGGCGGTAAGATTCTTGAAAGCATTAAGCTGTTCGATGTTTATAAAGGCAAGCAAATTCCTGAGGGTATGAAGAGTGTTGCTTATTCAATAAGCTTCAGGGCATCAGATAGGACTCTTACTGACGAAGAAGTGAATAAGTCCATGAGTAAGATTTTAACCGGCCTTAAGGAAAATCTTGATGCACAGTTAAGAGAGTGATTTATCAAAAAAGGGAAGATGGTTTTAGGTGGGGTGTCGTAGGGACAAAAAGTGAACAGGGCATAAATTCCTATGATGTGGCGGACAGTTTCAGCTGTCTGCCACAAACCCCATTGACCTACTGTAATAGGAGGTGATTGCCATGCTACACATTGCCATCTGCGATGATATGCCACAGGAGCTTGAACGTGCTGGCAGTCTGCTCAAGAAATACGCCTGTGAGCATATGCACTATGAAATAAAAATCCAATCTTTCTCCGCCCCTCTGGAACTGCTTACTCATGTGGCGGAAAAGGGCGGCTTTGATGTGTTGCTGCTTGATATATATATGCCGGGTATTATCGGTACCGAGGCGGCGCGGGAATTGCGAACTATGGGTGATAAGTGCCAGATTATCTTTCTTACCACATCGCGTGACCATGCGATAGACGCTTTTTCGCTGGATGCAGCACATTATCTGGTTAAGCCTTATTCCGAAAAGGAGTTCTTTGCCGCGCTTGACAAGGTGATGGATAAGTTAACAAAAAAAGACGAGGTTTATATTACAGTCAAATCAACCAACGGTATCCACCGCGTTGACTTGAGTAGATTCGTATACTCTGAAACAGATAACCATATGCAAAAATTATACTTATCGGACGGCTCTACAATCAGTGTTCGAAAATCCTCAACCGAGCTATATGAATTGCTTGAAGAAGAACCGCGTTTTTACAAATGCGGCAGTACCTATATCATAAACATGGATTATATCATTGAGCTTACATCCAGAAACGTCGTTTTCTCCACCGGTGCTAAAATCCCGATTCTCAGCCGAAAATACGCGGATTTCAAAAGACAGTACATGGATTACAGCTGCAGCCGCTGAAAGGGGGAGTCTAATGCTATTAGGTGTGTTGGTGATTCTACGTTTTTTACAGACGGCGGCTTATATGAGCCTATTTTTCTTTTCGTTCATAAAGCTTAAGGCGCCGAAAAAGAAACGGATTACAATTACCATTGTGATTTATATTGCCGTGGCCATGGCATATTGTGCCATTCTTTTTGTATATGGCCAGGAGCTGGCGGAACGCCTGATTATGCCCGTTGAAATCGGATTGAGTCTGATTCTGATTATTATCTGCTCCACGGACAAATGGTTGGTATCACTGTTTGTCATGTTTACGCAGTTCAATTTATACTTTGGAATATGTTACCTTTCGCATATATGCACCACAGAAGCCACGGGGCTTATTTATCACATGGAGTATTTACTATACCGAACAGTACTGTTCGGTGCACTTCTATTTTTTAATTTCAAATATCTTCGTTCTCGCTTCCGCAGGCTAGTAGATATTCTAGGAAAAGAGTGGCATTTAATCACTCTGGCTGCTTTCTTCTTCTGTGTTCTGGAGACTATTATTCTATATGTTCCGCGTTTCTATTGGTATGAGGCGGATAACCGCTGGTATCTCGTTGCAAGCTCTTATCTGGTGTTTCTGGGCGTCTACTGGTTGATATTTCAGTCAATCGTTGTAGTTGTGGAAAAATATGAGGGCCGCGAGAGGGAGAATATCCTATCTATACAAAACAAGATGTGGGAGGAACAGATAGAGGAGCAGAAACATGCTGTCAATGCTGCCCGGCGTGACCGCCATGATCTTCGCCATCATTACGACACGCTTTTATCTATGCTGGAGAGTGGAAAAACACAGGAAGCTGTTTCCTATTTGAATGCTCAGACGAAGAGGACAGAAAGCGCGGCTCTTGTAGGTGTCTGCGAACACCTTGCTGCGAATGTCATCCTGTCAAGATGGGCGACGCGTGCAAGGGATAACGACATTAAAACCGAAATAGATGCAAGTATTCCCACAAGTATTCCTATGGATGAGGTTTCACTGGTTGGTATCCTTGCCAACTCCTTTGAGAATGCCGTAGAGGGCTGCCTACGTTGCCCTGATGGTATGGAGAGATTTATCAGTGTGAAGATTGCTTATTCCGTTTATAACGGAGCCGGAAAGCTTCATATTGTGGTAGAAAACTCATGCGCAGATAACATTGTCTTTGAAGGCGGCTTCCCGAAATCTGAGAAGTCCGGCGGCGGAACCGGAACAAAGAGTATTGCCTACGCCGCTGAAAGGTACAACGGTATGGTGGAATTTACTGCGCAAGATGGTGTGTTCAGGACGCGCGTTTTGCTCCACCTGTCACAGCAAGCCTGAAAATCCGACAGAACACGACATTTACGCTAAATATCTTGCAATTACGCCACGGCCAGTTTTCGGCCGTGGCTTTTTTGTATAATTTATACTGAGAAATTAGCTTTGAAGGAAGTGATTTTTAAGATGAAAGAACATAGCAACAGAACCGCGGAGGTTAAACTGGCGGATAGCAAGCTTGAAATTGCGCGAGGCGACGTCTGCGATGCTTTTGAACAGGATACAGACCGGCTATTCTCTAACCGGGAATGCTGGTACTGCAAGCATGGGGATTTCGGCATTCTTACCGCGCATCCCACGCAAAACGGCGTGTGCAGATATAAGAAGTCAATGAACGGCATTCTTGATTCATTCGCAAAACAGTGCGAGTGTAATCCGGCCATTCAGGCAAGCAAAAAAACAGGAGGGAGAGATTAAATGAAAAAGAAACTTTTAAGTATTCTGCTGACGACATGTATGGTACTGGCACTGCTGCCGAGCTTTACTCAGCCCGCAATGGCAGCTTATTCACCAACCATTAAAATGACTTTAGATGGACTACCTATGTCACCTACTGCTATTGTAAATATTGATACAACTTTATTTGCGAGTACTGATAGTAAGCCATACGTATACGAATTCACAGAGTATCCCACGGGAACCTTTAACGTTTCAAACATCCCAGACGGAACATATCCTCTAGTTATCGGCGACGCAAATGGAGATTGTCCGTTGAACTATCGACTAAGAGATTTTCATTTATTGGTGGATCAAAGCTCGTTTACGATATCAAATGCAACTACGTATCCGCTTACTTTAGCATTCTATTCAGTATCCTATAAACCAGGATCATATGCGAATGAAACTACCACAAACTGGATGCATATAGCTGCCAAAGACCGTGGGCAGTATACACGGAGCAACTACCTATACACGCGTGCTGGTTATAAGCAAATTGGATGGTCTACCGACGCGAATGGTACTTCAAAGACATACAATCTTAACGAAGCGATATATCCAACCTCGGCTATGGTTTTATATCCTGCTTGGGGAAAGCTAAGACCTGTCTCCATCACCGATGGAGATGGCGTTAGCAGCACGAAAACTTCAGCTACCGGCAGTATCACCGGCAGTATTACCTCTGGAACTTCTGTTGTGGAGGGTGAAACAGTGACAATTACCCCGGGCACGCCTGCCACCGGCTATATACTCAGCGCCGTGAAGTATAATGACGGCACCGACCATGTGTTGACCAAATCTGACGGAAAGTACTCCTTCACTATGCCGGCTGCGGCGGTTACCATCAGTGCAGAGTATAAGCTCAACACCTTCGCCGTTACCTATAATCCCGGTGCTAACGGTATCGGCAGCCAACAGACCGATACCAAAACCGGAGGCACAGCGTTAACCCTCAAAAGCACGATTTTCACAAGAGAAGGCTATGACCAGACAGGTTGGGCGATTACAGATGGCGGGACAAAAGCGTATGAGCTAGGTGGCAGCTACACCACCGACGCAGCGAAGAATTTCTACCCTGTGTGGACAGCCAAGGCATACAGCATATCATACGCCCTCAATGGTGGCTCTGTTGCATCCGCGAACCCCGCAAACTATACAATTGAAAGTAACGATATTACTTTATCTAACCCTACTTGCTCGGGCTACTCCTTCGTAGGCTGGACAGGTAGCAACGGCGAGACAGCGCAGACAAACGTCAGTATCCTAAAAGGTAGCACAGGAAATAAAACCTACACAGCCAACTGGAAAGCAGATAAACCCTCTTCTGCACCTGCTGCTTCCATCGTGACGGCAAAGACAGACGAGAGCCTTACCATTACGACACAAGATGGGTATGAATACAGCGTGAACGGAATAGACTGGTACAGTGGCGCAGGCAGTTACACCTTCACCGATTTGAATTCGGGTGCGCCCTACAATCTTGTCTACCGCAAGGCAGCAGTAACCACCGGCAACACTTCAGCAGCAAGCGATGCGTCGGATGCGCTGTCAGTTAGTACCAAGACTGCTCCGACAACTCTCTCTGACAGCGGCGTGACCTACAGTGTCAAAGACGGCACCATCACCGGACTGGAGAGCACATACGAATACAGCTTGGATAACGGCACAACGTGGAAAACCACACCCGTCACCGGCGTGACATTTACGGCGGGCAATGTAATTCAGGTGCGCACAAGGGAAACGGACGATGCCATGCCCAGCAAGCCACAGACGCTCGGTACCATTGGCACATTG